>OZ257153.1:295000-2798453 GCA_965279335.1 Gammaproteobacteria bacterium | reverse complement strand
GTTCCTTAAGTGTTAAGTCAATTAAATCCCCTCCCACCAGCGTTTTTGCTGGAGGGGAGGGTTAGGGAGGGGTGGCGAATTTGTCGCTTCGCGAAAAATGATTTATACCTCCTCACCCTGCACCCTCTCCTCCATTTAAAAAACAACGGAGGAGAGGGGGTTAGCATTCTTGTTTGTGGGTTTGATAATACAACAATTTGGCAACCCTTCATAAAAGCGCTAAAGTATAGCAAATTCAAGAGCCGAAGGAATAAGGGTAAATGACAGTTTCAAAGCAAATAATCGAAGCTCAGCTCGCAGCATTTCAAGATCCCTACCTTAAACAAGACTGGGGTTCGGCAAAAGTAATAAAAAAGCTTGAAATATCAGGCAATTCTATCGAGATAGAGATTGCATTGGGTTATCCAGTTGCAAGCTTAAAAGAAGAATTGATCTTGAAGGTAAAAGAACATTTAGCAGCAGTCAGTAATGGCTCTACTCTGCAGATATCGATTATTTCCAAAATTGAATCGCATGTTGGGCAACGAGGTTTGAAAGCAATCCCCAATATCAAAAATATTATTCCCGTCGCATCAGGGAAGGGTGGAGTAGGCAAGTCTACTGTTGCAGTAAATTTGGCGTTGGCATTGGCAAAAGAGGGGGCGAGAGTTGGAATTTTAGACGCAGATATTTACGGGCCCAGTCAGCCACTCATGTTAGGTGCAGTCAATCCGCCTGAAATTCAAGAAAATAAGGAAAAAAAGGTACTATTACCTATAGTGCGTCATGGAGTTCAATCCATGTCGATTGGTTATTTAGTTGATCCCAGTGCAGCGATGATATGGCGTGGGCCTCTGGTCTCGACAGCATTGCAGCAATTATTGAATGATACGCAATGGGATGATTTGGATTATTTAATTATCGATCTTCCACCTGGAACAGGTGATATTCAATTAACATTAGCGCAAAAAATTCCAGTGACAGGCGCCGTCGTGGTGACAACCCCACAGGATTTAGCATTGTTAGATGTAAGGCGCGCGTATGAAATGTTTCGTAAAGTAAATATTCCCGTTTTAGGTGTAGTAGAAAATATGGGAATACATACTTGTGTGAACTGTGGGCATAAAGAGGCGATTTTTGGCGAGCATGGCGGGAAAGATTTTGCCGCTGAATTTGGGCTAGAATTGCTGGGCAGGCTGCCTTTAGATAGGCGAATTTGTGAGTGGACAGATGCAGGCAATCCTCCGGTTGTTGCAGATCCTCTGGGTGATATAGCAATGGCGTATCGAGAGATTGCTAGACAGGTGGCGGCAAAGATTGCTTTGCAAACAAAGAATTACGGGAATTTATTCTCTAACGTAGTTGTAAAAAACGGATGAGATCTGGTTAACTATTAAGCTGTTTTAAGCTACGTGTAATATCCTTGTAATATTAATACGTTAAGATACTCGTACGTTATTAGCGAGTATTCACCATGTCTTGGTTTAAGAATCTAGATTGGTACCGACGATTGATGGCACTGTTTTTGCTTGGTGCCACCGCCGCACTCGCTATTCTTTTAGGGTTGTATGGGCACGAATTTTTCCTTTCAGACTGGTTTTTCGATCTTCTTTTAGCTCCAAGCTTCGTTGGTGGTCTAGTTTCTAGTGCGGGTTATTTGGGGCGCTCGATAGATGCGATTGTTCCGGAGAACCCAAACAAAGCAAAACATGCTACAGGTACATTAGAAAAAATCGGTACGGTAGCTGGCTTGCTATTGGGCTTAACTGTCGGTATTGCTTTAACTGTGTTAGGAGAAGCGGTCCCATTCTTAGGTGCAGCGAGCACTTTTGCAAAAGTATTATTTTGTTTCGGTACTATGGGAACACTTTCAAGTTTGGGTAATCGACTTGGTAACTGGGGCGACAACAATCATACTCGTCCATTAGGTGAGAAACGTGCGATTGGTGCCGCTGCGATTTTTGGTGCTATTTTTGCAGCGGCGGTTTTAGCATTAAAAATCACAGCCGTTGTTTCAGTTGTGGGTGTCACATCATTTTTATCAGGTGGAGCAGCATTACCATTATGGTTGGGTGGAGCGATATTTGTTTTAGGTTCATCAAGTACCTTTGCATCGAGTGTAGATTATGTTGCAAAAGGTGTTAACTATGTGCGAGCAGACTTAAAAGGAAAGAGTGAGTTAGATAAAGTAGTTACATCACGTAAACATGAATACCGCGGTGGTTTAATGGGTGCAAGCACAGGATTAATTGTTGCTGCTGTTGTGATTGGCGCCATTCTTGTTTCGCAACCTTATTTACTTGCAGGTGCTTTTGCAGTTTTCGCTGCAATTGCAATCACTATGAGTTGTATCAGTGTGCTTGGCGGATTATTTTCTCGCTGTGGAAGATTGTACGATAGTTATGTTAACGCAAAGCAAGCAGCAATAGAAAAAGCTGCATTAATCAGAGCTACACCAAAGCTTGCTCCACTGGCTATTCCAACTGCTCCAATGGATATTCCTGCACATAATGTTTCAATTAGCCCAGTCAATCGTAACTCACCTTCACGTGAGTCAAGAAGATCTAGTTCGCCTAGTCCCAGAAGCGCTTCTCCTGATTTAGCTGACATAGAAAGTGATTTACAGGTTGGTAATCCTGCAGCTCATGATCGTGATGGTTTATCTGCAGCATTGTTACCACGAATGCATTTTTTGAGTTCTAGTACAGATAGTCGTTGTCATGCGGAAGCGAATGACGCTTTATTATTTCCTAGGCCACAAAGCGTTGGGTGTGTTGCGTAAATAGCTATCACGTTTGCAGCGTATCCCCGTATTTTTTACGGGTACCAGATAATTCCATTCTTAGTAAGATCATCTCACGAATAACCGTAGGGTAGGCAAAACAAAGTATACCTAATAGCACTCAACGTACCGCACGAATGCGCGGTATCCAGGCTTTTCCATTTTTTTGAGTAGCGACTGCTGGATCCCGCGGACAAGCCGGCGTTGTTGCATAAATCGATTTTCTCCCTTCTCCCGGAGTGATTTTTACGAGGGGAGAAGGGTTGGGGATGAGGGTTCTGAGCAAAGGTATGTGCTTCATAAAGATATTTGTGCCACTTCAAACACCCTCACCCCTAGCGCCTCTCCCAAAGAAAAGCATTTTGGGAGAGGGGAGTAGTGCAGATTTTGATTTATGCAACAACGCCGGACAAGCCGCGGGACGTTGAGTGTGAGTAGCGGGAAAGATAACGACTAATTAAGGATGAGAAATATGCTCACAGGAACTGACGCCAAATCAGATATAAAAGAAGACCGATCATTGCCACAACTGTTTGATCAATTGGTCGCGGCAATAACAGAACGTAAGACGTATGAAGTAACTCGCTTGCTACAGCTCTATATTCGATTAGTAAAAACAAATATTAAACGTCCAATCATCAATGAAGATGTTAACCAGATTTTATGGTTGCCAATCATATTAAAGCGCTTAGCTGGCGCAGAATTACATCATGAAATCTATTCTATTTTTATTTTGCTGAGTGAGTATACCGTCCTAATCAAGGCAATATCACAAAAAATAGAACCACAGTGTGTATATGAAATTTTGCCAGTTAATATTGTTAACGCGGCAAAAGAAAAAGTATTAGCCGCGCAACGCTGTGAGCTTGCAACGATACTAATGGAATGTAGTTTGTTGGATTTAGCTAAAACTAAGATCATAGCGATTGGCGAAAATGATGAGACGATGAAGGGCTACATTAAAAGCATAGAACATCGATTAGCACAGAAAATTGAAATAAAAAAATATACTTTAGCAGAATTTATAGGCCCACATAAAAGATTTCTATTTTCAAATTTATTAACTGCAACGGAAAGATTGCTCATAGCTGGTTTGCAGTTGACGAGATCAGGTTTTCAGATCATACAAGATCACCCAGAGTGGCCTCTCGCGTTTGAATTATTGAATGTGCTAGGCGTTGCCGCATTGATGAATATTATGAATGAGCCTAGTGATGAGGCGCTCACTTTAAGTTCTAATGGATACCAATTTTATGAGACGTTGCATCATAAAGGATGTGTTCTATTAAAGCAATTTTACACGCATAAAATAGAACCGGTTTTGAATGAAATGAAATTAATAAACAGTGTGGGTCCTTGCTATTATTTTCACAACGATGTTGACCATGCGGTGTTAGTACGGAGATGTGTAATTAAAGGGTCAGATTCATTAGGATATCGTTTGGCTAGATTGTGCACTGAATTTGATACGACACAAGATAAAAAAGTTACTCGGCAAACAATTAAAACATTATTTTCTGATTTCACGCAGCTGGTAGGGTTGTTGAATGATAAGCAAATAATAAAAAATATATATTCATCGGATTTGCGACAACGGTATGTAAAGCTTTTATCGAATGATGGTTATATAAATGGTGATATTACTGCCCAATATGCTGAATTTCTAGAAAACTTATCTCATTTTGAATTAAAAGAGTTGCCTAAATTAGTCGTTGATGAAAAGAAAAATGATGAGGCGAAATTTATTCCTGTATCGCCCCGTGATGCAGGTGATATTGTTTGGCCGCATTTGATATCTTTTGGAAAAAAGCAATATCAAGCAAGCGATGAAAAATCTGATTTAATGTCACAAAAAAAATTTCACCTTGGGATTGATGATGTGCCAACTAGTGTGGTTGCATTAAGAAATGGAAATTTTGCATATGTAATTAAAAATGATATTTTCATAATGCGATTCGTGGGTGATCAATGTGTCCCACAGTTTTGGATTGAAGGTACTAATCCTATAATAGATATGACGGAAAATCCAAAAAATGGCTGTTTATGTGTGCTATTTTCTGAGGAAATTTATATTATTGATGTAGAGCAAAAAAACGTGGTCGATGTTATCAAATTTAAAAAGTTGAATATGCCGAACAATTATAGAATTAATAATATCCAATCTGCGCAAATAGCGTTTTTGTCAGAGCGCGAAATAATCATACATGGGCGATATACATTTGTTATGTTAGATGTTGTTAAAAAGGAATATGTTTTGCATGATGATGCGCCATGGCGATTGGCAGAAACAAAATTCCCTGCGTCATATATTGTAACGTATGGTAATGCATATAGTTCCTCGTGGCCTTCATACTTGAGTGCTCAGAGATATTTAGTTGTTTGGGATAGAGCTACAAAGCGCGCACTATTTGCTGTTGAAGAATCATTCGATAAAAAATGTCAAATATCTAGTGATGGTAAAGTAGTAACAGTCGGTTTAGTTGATGGTGTTTTCGGAGTGCGAATGCTTTCATTGCATAATAAGTATTTTTCATCTTGCTATCATGCTCCCAAAGAGGGTGATATCTATGTCATAAAACAAACACTCTCGCCTAAGCTCATGCTCCCGAGTGGACGACAATTTTTATGTAGTCGATCGTCTGATGATTCTGATTCTTTAGAATTATACGATATTGAAAAAGAGAAATTTTTAAAGATAAATAGTATTCATCGCTGCAAATTTCATGTTGCATTGAGTGATGGCCGTATTATTGCCTTTGGTCAAGAGCAGTTTGCTCTGTTACAATTTAATAGCATTGAAAAAGGGCTAAATAAATCACCGGCTACAACTTTAGTAAGTCAAGGTGGCGCAACAACATTTTTTTATCGAGACGGAAGTTCCACCGCCGTTGAAGAGAAATGCCGTTTAGCACTAGTATTGACTAACTCCAATGCTGGTCCATAGGGAAAATGCTCGGTTCATATAACTATCAATGTTAAGCAATGACCGTGTTAGCGTTGTTAGCTCAAAGTAATTCAATATGTTACACTTTCGCAACGTTGATAGGCATTGGGTGTGGTGCATCCTGTCTGGCCAATAGCCGCTGTTAATGCAAAGGGTCCTTCATGAAAAAACAAATGATATTGATTGTTGAAGATGAAATTGCAATACGCGATATGTTGCAATTTGCTTTAACTCCCGCAGGGTTTCATGTGGTTGAAGCAAGTAATGCAAAAGAAGCTGAATTACAAATTGCAAAAACTATCCCAGATTTAATTTTATTAGATTGGATGTTGCCGGGTGTCAGTGGAATTGATTTTACTAAGCAACTTAAAAAAAATAAAACGACACAATCTATTCCTATTATCATGCTCACTGCGCGAGCTGAAGAAGAAAATAAAATTAAAGGACTCACCGTTGGCGCAGATGATTATGTAACAAAGCCATTCTCTCCACGTGAACTTATCGCGAGAATCAAAACGGTATTGCGTCGTGGTGTGCTTATGAATCCAGATAGTGTTATTCAAGTACGTGAATTGCAATTGAATGTTGATACACACGAAGTGACGATTCAAACTCAGCGTATCGAATTAAAACCGATTGAATATAAAATCCTACATTTTTTTGTGACACACCAAAATCGAGTATACAGTCGTGAACAATTACTCATGCACATATGGGGCGGAGAAACAAATGTTGATGAGCGTACTGTCGATGTGCAAATTAAACGGCTACGTAATTGTTTACAACCATTTGGATATGATGCTTACATTCGCACGGTGCGAGGAAGTGGATATCAATTCACGGAGAAAGATAAAATATGAAATCTACACTCCAAGAATTATTGAAGTCATTGCCTGAGCCTGTTTTACAGCATATTCAACATTTAGAACGTATGCGGCAGGATTTCGTGGGAAATGTTTCTCATGAATTGCGTACGCCTTTAACGGTGATACATGGATATCTTGAGGTATTGTTAGACCAAGATTTAGATGAAACGAAACCATGCCGAAAAATTTTTTCACAAATGCATCAACAGACGATGCGTATGGAAAATTTAGTCGAAAATTTGCTTCTACTTGCACAACTTGAAGATCATGACAATATTCAAAAAGAAGAGCATATCGTGAATGTCTCTGAGCTATTGTCTGGGATTTGTACAGAAGCGACTGAGCTAAGTAATGGTCAAAACCATAAAATTACACTGCAGACGGATAAGTCATTGTTGCTGTGTGGTTGGGAAGAAGAATTATATAGTTTGTTTTCCAATATTATCTTTAATGCGGTAAAGTACACGCCGGCTAAAGGGCGGATCGATATTGAATGGCGTTTGCTTGATTCTGAAGCGCATTTTGTCGTGAAAGATACGGGTATCGGTATCGCGTCGGAGCATTTGCCTAGAGTAACAGAGCGATTTTATCGTGTTGATCCTGCGCGATCACGCGCGAGTGGCGGCACGGGATTGGGATTGGCTCTGGTCAAACATATTTTATTGCGTCATCAGGCGCGGCTAGATGTTCATAGTGAGTTAGGAAAAGGAAGTATTTTTACATGTATTTTTCCTATGGAGAGAGTAGTTCAATTGGAGTAGGTAGGAGTTTAGGTTTGTGAAAGTGCTTCGTGTGATAGTTTTATTTTTTGTCTCTATTTCTTTATCGTACGCATTCGGTTTTGATGAAACATTGCCACCATTAACGAAAGCACAGATGCTAATGGCAATGAAGCAGTCGGGATTAGACGATAGTTTTCCTACGCAGTTAACTCCTGAAGTGGTGCAAAAAATTAATGATATTCGCCACAGTTATCAAGCAAAAACATATATGCAAGCTGCAATAAAGCGTTTGCGTAATTATCAAAGTACTATCAGTCGTTTGCTGACAGAAGCAAATATGCCATCGGATTTTGTCGTATTACCGATTGTCCAATCAGGTTGCCAAGTATTAGATCCCAGGAAAAATCGTATGGCAGCGGCTGGTATTTGGCAAATGACGCCGTCCACAGCGAAGAAATTTGGTTTAACTATCGACGGTTGGCGGGATCAACGTTTTGATACTGAAGCAGCAACGCGTGGGGTTTTTCGCTATTTGTTACAGTTGGATAAGAAATTTCATAGCTGGGACTTGGTGTTAATGGCATATGAAGTTGGCGAAAAACGTACACAAGGTTTAATTGAAGATATTGGTTCCCGAGATGTATGGACGTTAGCCAGATCACCTATTGCCAATCAAGAATCAGTGACCGCAGATTTAGATAATTATTTGGCGATGTTTTCTGCAACTGTAATTATTGTACATAATCCTGAGTTGATTGGGATGTGATGTGAAGAAGTGCTCCCTTCTCCCGGAGTGATTTTTACGAGGGGAGAAGGGTCGGGGATGAGGGCTTATACCCTCACCCCTCTCCTAAAGAAAAGCATTTTGGGAGAGGGGAATAATGTCACTAAAAATTCGTGGGGATATCTCAGAGCGAAGCGTGCCCACCATTTCCCTTGCTTAAGTATATGGTTCGGCTATTCTACTTTTTTTATTACCTTCTTGGATGACAGCTACATGAGTATAAAGTCTGATAAATGGATTCGCCGTATGGCTGAGCAGCATGGCATGATAGAGCCATTTGAGTCTCAGCAAGTGCGTCAGGGGGCAGTAGGTAAGGTTATTTCTCATGGGACATCGAGTTATGGTTATGACATCCGTTGCTCAAATGAGTTTAAAATTTTTACAAACATTAACTCTGCTATCGTCGATCCCAAAAATTTCTGTGAAACTAGTTTTGTGGATGTCGTATCCGATATTTGTATTATTCCACCTAATTCATTTGCTTTAGCGCGCAGTGTTGAGTACATGCGTATTCCACGTAACGTGCTAGTTGTTTGCGTAGGAAAGTCTACCTATGCGCGTTGTGGGATTATTGTGAATGTCACGCCGCTTGAGCCGGAGTGGGAAGGGCATATTACATTAGAGTTTTCAAATACAACGCCGCTACCAGCAAAAATTTATGCTAATGAAGGTGTCGCACAGTTATTGTTTTTAGAGTCTGACGAGCCTTGCGAGACTTCGTACAAAGATAGACAAGGGAAATATCAAGGGCAACGCGGAGTTACGCTACCAATAGCTTGATGAAGACGTTAGTCTTCATCATCGCCAGTGTCGGTTGCTGCCTGAATCGGCAAATGCTTATTCGCATTAACTTGATCACGCAATTCTTTACCGGGCTTGAAGTGCACAGCATATTTAGGCTCGGTAACAAGCTTTTCACCCGTCTTAGGGTTGTGAGCTTTGCGTGGTGGTCGATAGTGTAATGAAAAACTACCAAATCCCCGAATTTCTATCCGTCCGCCGTTGCTAAGAACGTTACTCATTTGTTCAATGATTGCGTTAATAGCGAGCGCGATATCTTTTTCAGGAAGATGTGAAAGTTGCTTGCTGATTTCGGCTATGAGCTCAGATTTTATTAGCATTCCATCTCAGCAGTAATGCTGCCTCCGTTTGGTGAACAGACAATTACGTTACAATTCAAATATATTACATCCGTTTGGAAAAATCTAGACCTATATCAATAGGATAACTACTAGGTATATAAAATATGAACAGTAGTTGAGCCTTCTCTTCATTTTTTCACCTCTCCCACCGTAGAAATCTTTAATCCCCTCTCCTCCATTGTTTTTTAAATGGAGGAGAGGGTTAGGGCGAGGAGGTATAAATCACTTTTCCTCATAGGGCAAGAGCTTGAAAAAACGCAAACGGGCGCGTTCACGATTGGTGCAGTGTTCGGTTATTAGGAGTTTGAGTTAACCTGCATAGATTGTTCCGTAAAATAAGTTGTTAGTATCTGACAAATTTTATTTGCGGCATACCCATCACCATAAGGTGAGGCACAAGTTGATGTTTGATTATAGTAGTTCACATCGTCTAAAAGTTTATTGGCATGTAAAAGAATGGAATCATAATGATGTCCCACTTTAATCACGCCACCTAATTCAACACCTTCAGGTCTTTCTGTTTGCTCACGCAATAGCAACAATGGTTTCCCCAATGAAATAGCTTCCTCTTGAATGCCGCCTGAATCACTCATGATGAAATACGCTTTTTTCATTAGATCTACGAACGAAATATAATTCTGTGGTTCGCAGAGTGTAATATTGCTGTGAAAACGTAGCATTTCATTTGCAACTGATTGCACATTAGGGTTTGGATGCACCGGATAAATAATTTCAATATCATCGCGAGTATCTGCTAAAACTCGAATAGCTTTAAAAATTTCTCGCAATGGAGCGCCAAAGTTTTCTCGACGATGGGCTGTTACCAGAATTGTCTTTTTCGTTTGACTAACATTGATAGTACTCTGAATAGGATTGCTTGTGACAATGCGTACCATATCAACAATAGTATTGCCGGTTGAAAAAATATTTTTTTCAGCAATACCTTCAGCAAGAAGATTTTGTTTAGCAATCGTCGTTGGCGCAAAATGCCATTCTGCAATGTTGCTTGTTAGTAAACGATTCATTTCTTCTGGAAATGGCGTGTATTTGTCATGTGTGCGTAATCCAGCTTCGACATGACCGAATGGAATGCGATGATGAAATGCGCTGAGCGCTGCTGTAAATACGGTGGTTGTATCACCCTGTGCAAGTATAGCTTGCGGTTTTTCATGCAAGATAACTTGTTCTAGCGCTAATAACATGCGCCCGGCTAATGTATTTAACGATTGATTGGGTTGCATGATATCAAGATCAATATCAGAGATAATGCCGAATAAATCAAATACTTGATCTAGCATTTCGCGGTGTTGTGCTGTTGCAATAATGCGGCAATTGAACATGGGATTTTGACGGAGTGCATAAATAACGGGGATCATTTTAATTGCTTCGGGCCGCGTGCCAATGACGCAAAGTACTTTGATCATGCAATTTCTCCCATAATGTATTTTATAGTGTAGTCTGTTGCATAGTGCGAACGCAAATGTACATGTTTAAATTATAAAATATTGCATCATTGTTCCGTCTCATGATAAGTTATTTTTTAAACGATTCATTCTTAGCAAAATAAACTTACTGATTCTAAGGGTGCACTATGGCTATGGATTCTAGTAAATATCCTATAAAAGTAAGCGTAGTTCTTCCAACGTATAATCAAGCACGTTATCTTCCTGGAGCACTTCAGACAATTTTGACTCAAACGTTTACTAATTTTGAGTTAATCATTGTTAATGATGGTTCTACGGATGAAACAGCGAATATGCTTGCTACACTGCAGCATCCTAATATTAGGGTTATTACGCAGGAAAATCAGGGATTACCAAATGCATTGAATAATGGATTTGCAGTTGCGCGTGGAGAATATTTCACGTGGACTTCTACAGATAATATGGTTTCACCTATTTGGTTAGAGGAGTTAGTAAGAGCATTGGATAACGCGGCTCCTGAAGTTTCTTATGCATTTAGTCACTACGCAGTGGTTGATGACAATGGCAAAATGTTATTTACCAATCAAGATTTACATTTTGATCTCCCCACGTTATTAACCAGGCACACAGGTAATGCATCATTTCTATATCGCTCAGAATTAGCAAGAATGGTTGGGCCATATGATACTTCATTAACTTATGCTGAAGATTTAGATATGTGGGTGCGTATGGCGGAGCATACGAGCGCTGTATTGGTGGAATCTATCTTATATTATTATCGCCAACATGATCAGTCGATGACAGCACAACAAGATAAAGTTGCAAAAGCGACGATGGATCTTGTTAATAAATATTTAGCAAAAACAGGTGGCAAGTTTGATGTTGATAAATTGTTTCCAAGTATTGCTTTGAGTGCGGATCCTGTTTTAGAGCGCTGGAAAGCAAGAGTGTATTTAGTAACACTTGGGATGAGCGCAACATTTTATTGTCCAGTTGATGCATTAGTCGACCAATTATTTAGTGCGATGCATGAGCATTACGATAGAAGCATAGTTGGTAATGTTGTGCATTTATTCGTGAAAGCACAGCGCTGGGATTTGGCGCAGCAAGTTGTAGAAATCTATGGGGAAAAAGATACCTCAGATTTCATGAAGTCTCTAGTGGATATTGTTAGCCGCCGTGCACATGATGATTTGCAAAAAGTACCATTTGCCACATTGGAAGAAAAACATTTAGCAAGCGATTGTTCTGGTTCGCGCACACAAATGCAGCTATTAAGAAATTTGGCGCCTGTAGCTGAAAAGCCTGTAAAAATGCAAGAATTTTCATTTGAAAATTTAATTACAGATTTAATCAATCAATTAGAAGATATGCAAGACCATCCAGATATTTGGCGTAATTTAGCTTCGTTTAGATCACCAGAAGAAAAAACATTTTTAAATAGTTTGCGTTTATATATTACCGGTCTGATGAATATTCCACAGGATCCGCAAGCCTTAATTTTGATGCGTGTATTGGAAGCGGTATGTTTGGCGTATACAGGAAATGTCATGTTAGCCAAAAATCGGTTACAATATTTGCATTCACAGAATCCACAGTTTGCAGTTATTAGTGGATTACTGAATTATCTCAATCAAGATGAAGCATTGTTATCAATGACGACATGATATGTCCTTATCTCAATTTTGTGGGATGGATTACGGTAAAAACTCCTAATCCATCCTGCAGCTAAAACAAGAAACGATTGATGCAATATATTCATCTCAATTGGAGTAGGGGCAATACCTAATTGCAGGTTTGTCATTTTTCTTGTTAATCTGATACTGCGGCCACCTGTGTGTAACGCTTTGTAGCGATTATTTTCAGGGAGAATGACTATGTTACAGAATGCAATCCAATGGATTCGACGCAATCATCTGAGCGGCCAATCTGTTCCAATCAGCCATCGCAAATTAATACCCTACCCAGAAGTAACTGGATATTACATCCCAACGTTATTATCCATCGGTGAAATTAATTTAGCGGAGCAATTTGCACGTTGGTTGGTGACGGTGCAAAATCCTGATGGCTCATTTTCGCTAAATAATCCTAAAATTTCATATGTATTTGATACGGGGCAAGTCATCCGTGGTTGGGTGAGTGTCATCGATCGTTTACCAGAATTAGCCGAACCTTTAGAGCGAGCATGTAATTGGATTATTAATACAGCTGATCCGAGTAGTGGTAGATTGCTTTGTCCGCAACCTGGTGGAGATTGGAGCTTGGGTGAGCGTGGTGAAGTGAATGAAGGTATACATCTGTATGTGTTGCGCCCAATGCAAGAAGCAGCATCAATATTGAATATGCCGCGTATTACTGCGGCTGCAGATAAAGCTCTAAATTACTATTTAAAAAATGTAGTGGTCTCTGATTTTACATTACCTAATTCACTTACGCATTTTTATGCGTATATACAAGAAGCGTTATTTGAATTGGGCTGCACGAATAATGTGAAAAATGGGATGAATGCTGTTGCACCGTTCCAGCAATCAAATGGTGCTGTCCCTGGTTATCATGATGTTCCTTGGGTTTGTTCTACTGGGTTAGCGCAGTTAGCAAAAGTTTGGTATTTGATAAATGACGTTGCGCGCGCAGATGCCGCAATGGATTTCTTGCAACAAATACAGAATGGCAGCGGTGGATTTTACGGTTCATACGGTGTTGGATCAAATTATTTCCCAACAGAGGAAATATCCTGGGCAGTGAAATATATTATTGATGCAGAGCATTTGCGTATCGCAAGACATTTTGATCACACGGTTCATCATTATAGTGCTTCGATCTCAGTTCAAGATGGTAGGATGCAAGCGATTCTTGGTGAGCTAGGGCATGCCAAAAAAATACTAGATGCAGGTTGTGGCAAGGGCCGCTATGCAGCACTTATCAAACAGTATTCACCTGATGCTGAGATTCATGCTGTAGATGTTTCAGATGAAATGTTAAAGCATGTTCCAAGTAATATTGTGACCAGAAAAGCAAGCATACAAGACTTACCCTACACTGATGAAAGCTTTGATTTAATATATTGTATTGAAGCTTTAGAGCATGTACCTAATCCTGAAGCGGCGATTGATGAAATGGTGAGAGTGTTGCGTCCAGGCGGACGTTTGGTCATTATCGATAAAAATGTTGCGCGTCAAGGTGCGCTTGCCATTGAAGCATGGGAACGTTGGTTTGATATTAATGAATTGAACACACTATTAACACAAGCTAATTTACGTACGAAGACTGAATTCATTGGTTACGATGGAAAAACTGCAGATGGCTTATTTGTAGCATGGGTTGGCACAAAACCTTTAACTGTCCCTGGTTCTGCGGTGGAGAAAGCATAACATGTGTGGGATTTTGTTTAGTACAGTTTCACATATCAGCGATGAAGCATTTCATCGTGCATTGAATCGTATGAGTTATCGTGGTCCTGATGCTGTCGGTGTCGCGCGAATGCAAAATTTGCAGTTAGGGCATAGACGACTTGCTATTTTAGATTTAGATGAAAGATCAAATCAACCTTTCCATTCAAGTGATGGTAAGCATACCATTATTTATAACGGTGAAATTTACAACTTTCGTGACTTAGCAAAACGTTATCAATTACAACTACGCACAGAATGTGATACAGAGGTATTGCTTGAGCTTTATAAACAAAAAGGTCCTGCAATATTAAATGAATTGAATGGCATGTTCACTTTCGTAATTGTTGATAATACAACAGGTGAATGGATAGCTGCACGTGATCGATTAGGCGTTAAACCGTTATATCAGGCACAGTATGGTGATGGAATTATTCTCTCATCTGAACCAGCACCAATACTTGATATTCTTGGTTCTATGGAATTAGATTCAATTGGGTTGCGTCAATACCGTAAATTACGTACGTTTTTTAATGGCCGTACGATATGGTCTCGTATTTCGCAATTTCCAGCAGGGCACTACATCACAAATCACGGTAACGTAACACGTTGGTGGCAGTTGCCAGAAGGTATCAATGAGCCTCCTAGTGATGAAGAATTGCGTGCATTAATCGTTGATGCAGTCAATATTCGAGAGATCGCTGACGTTCCTGTCGGGTCCTATTTAAGTGGTGGTTTGGATAGTAGTATTGTAGCTGGCTTAGCAACCAAACCTGATACATGGACAGTTGGATTTGCTGAGCATAATGAATTTGAATGGGGGCAAATTGCTGCAACAGAGTTTGGTAGTTGTCACCATGAAATTTTGATTCATTACGCAGATTTTCTCGCTATCGCAAAACAAATGATTGCGATTCGCTTAGAGCCATTATCAGTGCCAAATGAAGTTTTGCTTTTTCATATGACAAGACAAGTCGCTTTACAAAATAAAGTGATTTTGAGTGGTGAGGGCGCTGATGAATTATTTTTTGGGTATGACAGAATTTTTCGTTGGGCAGCTACCCATACTTGGGATTTAGCTGAGTTTGCAAATTTATATGCCTATGGTTCTGGCGAAGATTTAGAAATAATTGAAGATGCAGTATATCCATTTTTAAATCGTGGCACAGCATTAGACATAGTGGCAGCATTTTTTCAGGTTGCACATTTGCATGGTTTATTACGACGTTTAGATAGTGCAACGATGTTATGTAGTGTAGAAGCCCGTACACCTTTTATTGATTATCGTTTAGTTGAGCGGCTAGCAGGCACTGCATTTGCTTGGCGCATGGCTGATGATCAAGTGAAAGCACCATTAAAGCGCATATTTGTTGATTTACTTCCAGAGCCTGTTATTTCAAGACCTAAAATAGGTTTTCCTGTTCCATTGCAGCTTGTGAATTTAGATTCTAAGTTGGGTTTAACCGATATGGATCGATGGTTTGAATTTAATTTATCGATATTAACTGGTGTTCCAGTGCGAGTGGAGGAAATACTATGAAAATTATTATTCTTGCAGCAGGGCGTGGTGAAAGATTGATGCCTCTTACACAAAATACACCTAAGCCATTAATTGACATTGGTAATGGTAATACTCTGTTAGAAGAGCAAGTGATGAGTTTACAAAATTCTGGTGCTGTCGATGAAATTGTATTGGTAATTGGTTATTTAGCAGATCAAATCGAAGCAAAAATGCGTGTGTATCATGATCGAGGAATCAAGATTTCTACGATCTATAATCCATTTTGGAAAGTCTCAAATAATTTATTGTCACTATGGATGGCAAAAAATGTAATCGCTAGCAGTGATGTGATGATCACCAATGGCGATAATATTTTTACACCATCAGTGTTTTCTGGATTAGCAGAACAAGGTGAAGGTATTTGGTTATCTGTTTGTCGTAAAGCAACCTTTGATGCCGACGATATGAAGGTTAAATTAGTTGATGGTTTTGTTTCTTCTGTCAGTAAAAAAACACCTGGAGAAGATGCCGTTGCAGAGTCACCTGGCCTAGTGATGGTGAAAGGTGCGCATGCACGTCAAGTCTTTGTAGAGCAATTAGAAGGTACGGTGCGTGACGAAGAAAATAACAATCGTTTTTGGTTAGAAGTATTTAATCGGATGTGGAGCAAGGGTGTGCAAGTACGTCCTTGGGCATTTGAATCTGCAGGAAATTGGCAGGAAGTAGACTTCCATGTAGATGTCGATCTCATGCGTGATCTGCTTGCAACAAAAATGTTGCATCTCATAAAAGATAAGGTTCGGTCTTAAGGAGACTTGCTATGACAGTTGATGCAGAAGTTGAAGCACAAGCAGAAGTAGAAGTGGAAGCGCTAGCAGAAGTTGAGTTAATTGATGAGCTAAAACAATATTGGCAAGGCCGCAACATTCCACAGCGTTGGTATTCAAACAAAAAGCCATTGAGCTTGCAGTGGTTCAATGAAATTTCATATAAGCGATATCAATTATACTATTCCTATTTAAAAGAGGATGCTGAATTTAATCATCACCCAGGTGAGCGTGTATTAGAAGTCGGTGTTGGTTTAGGTACAGATTTAATTGAGTATGCTAAAGGTGGTGCAAGAGTTTATGGTATCGATTTAGGTGAAGAACAAATTAATTTAACCAGAATGAACTTTGAAATGCAGGGTTTAAAATACCAAGCTTTATCAGCGCAGAATGCAATGCATATTCAATATCAAAATAATTTCTTTGATGTGGTTTATTCATTTGGTGTGCTACATCATGCACCTGATACGCAAAAATGTATTGATGAAATCCATCGAATTTTAAAGCCAGATGGGCAGGCGATTATTATGCTGTATGCTCGTGGATGGAAGCACTATATAAAACGTTGCTTAATTCAAGGGTTGTTATTACGCAAATATTTCAAATTAGGATCTTGGCAGGCAGTTTATAATGATGCTTCAGAAGTGAATGGTGGTTCTCCACGCACAGCTGTATTTACAAAGAAAGAAGTGAAAGGATTATTTAAGAATTTTGATCATGTCGAGATTCAGAAAAAACGTATGGGAGAGTTTTTCGATTATAAACCCTACGGAACAATTAAATTTCCAAGCTGGGTGGGTCGACTATGTCAATTGTTTGGTTTGGAAAGTTGGTTGGGTGAGAATTATTTAATTAAAGCGTATAAGGCGCCTCAGCCTGCAAAAACACCGCTGAAAGATGTGATATTTAAGCATTATTAGCAAGCCCCTCACCCGGCATGCAAAAAACACATGTCGATCTCTCCATGAATGGAGAGGTGAATTTTTTCTATCCCCTCTCCTCCATTGTTTTTTAATGGAGGAGAGGGTTAGGGTGAGGAGGTGTAAAGCTAAGTCGTCAAGCTCGGTCTCACACGATACACCAATCTCCCTGCTTTAAAGTCATCAGTTAGCATGCGATGAAAACGTGCGATAGCAGTGAAGCGGAAAAACTCTGATGCGTTAAAACCACTGCGATGAACCAAATCAAAATTAAAAAACAATGCATCGCCAGCTTTCATTAATACTGGTTCTGCAGTAAAGCTCGTGGTTAAATCAAAAGGAATTTCAAATTGTTCTGATGTGATGGAGTCTGCTTTTCCAGTACTAGGTACATCAATACGCCCTAAGGAATGGCTACCAGGTAGAATTTCTAATGGTCCATTTTCAATAAAGCTATCACGCATTGAAATCGTGCAGACAGAACCATTGTGACCTAAATCATTTTGACGAAAATAAGATGAATCTTGATGCCATTCAAGTTTATTGCGTCTATCGTTAGGCGCATCCATGCGGAGCAACATATCTGTTATGGATAGTCCATGAATAGAATCACCCATGATCTCAGCTGCGGTTTCGCAGAGTTTGCGTTCTGTGCCTAAGCGCCATAATGAAATACTTGTTTGTACAGTATCAAACATATAGCCAAACTCAGTCGGATTTTGTTGTCTAAATTGCAGCATGGCTTTATGGAACAAAGGATCGTTCCAAGAGCTATCGTCTGTGATCGAATAGAGGTTGGGCTGGTGTTTACGCAGGGTGTTTGCTACAACAAGAAAGAGTTCGCTGATTAGCTCTTGCGGTACGATATTTCGTACGATGAGAAAGCCTTTATCAAGGTATTCTGCTTTTGCTGCTGCATCCATAAGAGTTCCTTTCTTGAGTGGATTAAATGACAATATGCCCTTAATCTGTTATTTTTGATCTTATGAGCTGCACAAGTCAAGACCGTTAATGATAAAAAGGACTTTGTCATGAAAGTGGAATTTTATCACATCGATGCATTTGAAGTACCCAATTATGAGCCTATCTGGCGAGGTTTGCGATCATACGGTATCGAAGCAAATCTTGTTGGCGTACCTGATCCCCAGAATACAGCGGTTGCTGGATGGTTTGATTTCGATAGGTTTGCGCAATACTGCAATGAACGTAACATGCCGTTTACAACAGAAGCAGATCCTCAAGCTGATTTTGCAATGACCACTCAAAATATCGATATATTAAGCAATTACAAAGGTATTAAATCACGCATTATGTATGGGCCTATTGCTTATCCATCCGCGTGGGGGTTGCAAGAACATACTATCCGCCCATTTGATGCTGTATTAACACATGGGCAATATTATGTTGATTTCTATACAAAGTGGGCAACGTCAACCAAGTTACCCATCGTTGGATATCCACGTTATGACGATTATTTTGCGGGGAAAATTGCACGTACTGATGTTCATCGTCGTTGGGGAATTGTAGATAGCCGTCCTGTTTTGGTTTTTTTGCCGACGTGGGGCGAGAATACTGCGTTCGAGAAATTTTTTCCTGTATTAGCGCAGTTATCTAATCGTTTTAATATTGTGTTACGTCCGCATCACTGTACCTTACGTTTAGAGCAACACCGCATGCAAATAATGATAGCAAGCAGGTTTAGAATTTTGGATCATGCGTTTGATTTAGCAGAAGTCTATGCTGGTGCAGATGTAGTGGTTTCTGATGTGCGTGGTGGAGGGTTATATGAATCTTGTTTATGTGATGTACCAACAGTTGGGATGGTAATAGACCCAGCTGAAAAAACAGGATGGTTAGCGAAGAGTGGCGTCGATAAAATTATTAGTTTATGCAGTGAGCCTTCGCAGTTAGAGTTTGCAATTGATATGGCAATGCATTCTACTCTACAGCGTGAATATCGCAGTCAATGGATGGATCAGCGTGTGGCGTATCGTGATGGAACATCGGGCAGGCAAGCGGCATTAGCAATTGCTCGTTTGATTGAAGAAAAAGCTCACCACAAAACATTTCAAGTTGCAGAAGAAGTGCAAGCCAAAGGCGTCAATATTACAACAAAGAAAAAAATTGTTTTTCTACTTGGCAGTGCACATTTAAGTGGTGGGACATATGTGATTTTGCAACATGCCATGTACTTAAAGAAAATGGGTTATGATGTGACTGTTGCTTTAATTTATATGAAATTAGAGGAATATATAGAACTCAAAAATTCAACAAAGTGTTGGCACCCAGCTCTTCATGAATTGCATTTTTCGCACATTAGTGAGCTTGAAAACATTATTTTTGATGTTGGTATTTTTACATGGTGGGCAACGGTTACGTATTTCCCCAAGGTGAATGCTAAAACCTATTTGTATTTCGTGCAGTCAATTGAATCACGATTTTATGCGGCAGATGAAAATTTCATGCGTGATCTTGTAAGTCGTACGTATAAAATTGGATTGCCAGTCATCACAGAAGCAACATGGATAAAGAATTTCTTAAGTGAACATTTTAATAGTGATTGTGCATTAGTAAAAAATGGGATAGCGAAAGATGTTTATACCTTACAAGGTCAAGCGCATGCGGAAAAACCAAGTGGTAAATTACGAATTTTAGTAGAAGGCCCAATTGATGCTCCTTATAAAAATGTTTCACGAACCGTGCAATTGTGCCAGGAAGCGAATATAGGCGAAATTTGGTTGCTAACAAGTTCGGATGTCAAAGAATTTGCAGGCGTTGATCGTGTATTTTCACAAGTGCCTGTTGATAGTGTTCCGAATATTTATCGCTCTTGTGATGTTATCGTGAAGTTATCTTATGTAGAAGGGATGTTTGGTCCACCATTGGAAATGTTCCATTGTGGAGGTACGGCCATTGTGTATGATGTGACTGGTCATGATGAATATATTATTCATAACTATAATGCATTAGTTGCAAAAACAAATGACGAAGCTGCTGTGGTGAAGTATTTGCAAATGCTACATGAAGATAGAGATTTACTACACCGATTAAAAGATGGAGCGGTTGAAACAGCATCATCATGGATAAGTTGGGATGAGTCTTCAAAAGAATTTATCAATGTCATTGAATCCTATTCCACACAACCCATTTCAGACGCAAAAAAAATGAGTTATTCAACCAATGTTCAAATGTACTTGAGTGAGCACATTGTTGTGAATGCAGTTAAAGCAAATCAATTAGTGCAGCGCCAATTCACAGCATTACCATTGTATGACAGTGGGTATTATGAGCTGGTACTTCCACTTGAAACGGATTGTTCAAAATTGGAAATTATGTTGGGAAAAAAGTATCGCGCAGTTGCTATAAAAAATGTCGTTTTGCTAAAACAACACAAGACAACATCTGAGATCACTTTTAACGATGTGTTACCGGCATTGAGTTTTGTTTCAAATAATATGATTAAAACACATAATCATGATGTGTTTGAGTGTGCATCTGATATGAGTTCATTACTGATCATGGTTAATCAAAGTTCATTCGATCACATGAGTTATCACTATTTTTTCCGTGTAGAGTTGCATCCAATCCAAGTCGATGCGCAGACGCAAAGAGCTGTACAAAACTTGCCAGTTGGGTTTTAGTGAAAAAAGAGGAAATACTGTATACTTTGGACTAAATGTCATCCCGAGAAGCGGAGCGACGAAGGATCTCCATGAAATTTACTTCACAGTAGCTTGATGGAGATCCCTCGCTACGCTCGGGATGACAACACTTAATCCACTCTGCACTTAGAGCATAAGGTTTTGATATGAACAAATCGTTTCTCATTATTCTGGGCTTAATAGTCAGTGGCTTACTGTATTTATTAGCGCCCATTTTAACGCCATTTCTTGTTGGGGCTATTTTAGCTTATCTAGGTGATCCATTAGTGCGTCTGTTAATGAGGTTGCGACTTCCCCGGCTGTTAAGTGTTGTTATCGTCTTTCTGCTGTTATTCTCTCTGATTATTCTATTGGTCATTTTGTTAATCCCACTCATAGAAAATCAAATTGTGACGTTAATGAATTTTATTCCGAACGTGTTGGTGTGGGTACAAAACACATTGCTACCGACCTTGAAACAGTACTTTGGTATTGATGAGCTTATGAATATCGATACTATTAAAGCAACACTTGCAGAAAACTGGACGAAAGCGGGTGGTGTAGCTAGTTGGGCACTCAAATCTATATTGCATTCAGGCTTCGCATTATTTGAATGGGTTGCGAATGTGGTTTTAATTCCAGTAGTGACATTTTACTTGTTAAGAGACTGGAACAAGCTGTTACATGGGATCAAAGAAATTTTACCGCGTAGTATTGAATATACAGTTGTCAAAGTTGCAACAGAGTGTGATGGCGTATTAAGCGCATTTTTTCGCGGGCAATTATTAGTAATGATTTCCCTAGGATTGATTTATGGTGTTGGCTTGACCCTCGTTGGATTGCACGTTGGGCTAATCATCGGCTTGATTTCAGGTTTGTTGTGTATCGTGCCTTATCTTGGGTTTATTTTTGGGATTCTTGCTGCTAGTATCGCTGCGTTTGTGCAGTTTGGTACTTTTTCAAGTCTTGCGCTAGTCTGGGGTGTGTTTATGATAGGTCAATTGATTGAAGGAACTTTATTGACTCCCAATTTAGTGGGAGATCGCATTGGGTTGCATCCTGTTGCTGTTATTTTTTCTGTGTTAGCTGGAGGCAGTTTGTTTGGGTTTTTTGGTGTATTGTTAGCGTTGCCAGTTGCGGCAGTCATTATGGTATTGATCCGGCATGTGCATGGACAGTATCGTAGAAGCCATTTATATCGATGATAAAAAAATATGATTAATCAGCTTACGTTAGGCGTTGGACTAAAAGATGAAGCAACATTCGCGAATTATTTTGCGGGTAGCAATCAGCAGTTAGTCAATGAATTAAAGAAAACAGTATGTGGTACAGGCGAGCAAGTCATTTTTTTCAGTGGATTAGGTGGTGAAGGTCGGACGCATCTTTTGCAAGCTTGCTGTCACGATGCAAACCAATTTCAGCATACAGCAGTTTATATTCCACTAGATAGTTTATCAGATTTTTCTCCTGACATTTTTCTGGGTTTAGAAATGTTGTCTCTAGTCTGCATTGATGACTTACAAAAAATTGTGGGTAAACCACTATGGGAAGAAGCTTTTTTCCATGTGTTTAATCGTATTCGCGATGAAGGTGGACGCTTGGTTATCACCGCTAATTTACCACCGAAAGCATTAAAGCTGAGTTTACCTGATCTCGAATCAAGATTAAGTTGGGGAATGGTTTATCAGCTACAGGCATTATCTGACGATGAAAAGCTAGCCGTATTGATCATGCGTGCTACTCGCCGTGGAATGACGTTAACAGAAGACGTTGGGAAATTTATTTTGACGCATTGCCCACGACATATGTCTACGTTATTCGCTGCATTAGATGCATTGGATAAAACATCGTTAGCAGCGCAGCGTAAACTAACTATCCCATTTGTTAAAGAAGTGTTGCAAATATAATTTTAGGAGCAGTCATGGTTCAAATAAAGCAAGTCAGCGCAATAGAGATTTTAGATTCACGTGGAAATCCAACAGTAGAAGCCGCAGTCACTTTAACCACAGGTCAAACTGCTTATGCAGCTGCGCCATCAGGTGCTTCCACGGGTTCAAGAGAGGCGCTAGAGTTGCGTGATGGTGACAAGAAACGTTACTTAGGTAAAGGTGTTACTAAAGCGGTTTCCGCAGTGAACACAGTGATTGCTAAAGCCGTTGTGGGCATGGATGTTACGCAACAACAAAAAATTGATGACACTTTGTTGCAGTTAGATGGTACGCAGAATAAGGAAAAATTAGGCGCGAATGCCATGCTTGCTGTTTCATTGGCTGTAGCAAAAGCAGCGGCAATTGCACGTGGTATTCCACTGTATCAATATTTAGGTGGCGACAGTGCGAATTTGTTACCAGTTCCGATGATGAATATTATCAATGGTGGCGCGCATGCAGATAATAATTTAGATATTCAAGAATTCATGATTTTGCCAGTAGGAGCTCCTACTTTTGGTGATGCATTGCGTTGTGGTGTTGAAGTGTTTCATAGCTTAAAACAAGTGTTACATAAAGCTGGTTTAAGTACGAGTGTAGGTGATGAAGGTGGTTTCGCGCCTAACTTAACGAGCAATGAAATGGCATTAGAAGAAATTTTACGTGCTATTGAATTAGCGGGATATCGACCAGGCAAAGATGTTTACCTAGGATTAGATGTTGCAAGTAATGAATTGTATCGTGATGGTAAATACCATTTAACAGCTGAAAATAAGATACTAACCGCAGCGGAATTTACAGATTACTTAGCAACATTAGTAGCGCAATATCCAATTATTACTATAGAAGATGGTATGGCAGAAGATGACTGGGCAGGATGGAAAATATTAACGGACCGTTTAGGTAAAAGTATTCAATTAGTTGGTGATGATTTATTTGTTACAAATACAGAGTTATTGCAAAAAGGAATTAATCAACATACAGCCAATGCTATTTTGATTAAACCCAACCAAATTGGGACCTTAACAGAAACTTTAGCGGCTATCCAATTAGCGAAGAAAGCGCATTACAATACGATTATTTCACATCGTTCAGGTGAAACTGAAGATAATACTATTGCCGATATTGCAGTGGGTACATCGGCAGGGCAAATAAAAACAGGCTCCCTCTGTCGCTCAGACCGTGTAGCGAAGTATAATCAATTATTGCGTATCGCTGCACAGCTTGGAGATCGTGCACGTTACGCTGGGGCGAGTGTGTTTTCACACTATGAAAGCTTCAAAAAAATGGAGATGCAAAATTAATGTCGACACGCCAGTTTAGTCTGACACCGTGGGTGCTAGCAGTCTTACTTGTGCTTTTGCAGTGCCGTTTATGGTTTCAACATGGTGGAATCATTGATATGATGAGATTAAAGGGGCAGTTAACTAAGGAAGCTCAACAAAACGAACAATTACAAAAGCGGAATGCTGATTTATTGCAGCAAGTACAACACTTGCAAAAGAGCGATGCCGCAGTAGAGTCACGTGCAAGACATGAATTAGGAATGATTAAAAAGGGCGAAACATTTTACCAGGTCGTAAAATAAAAGGTATCGTATATGAAAATCCTGATTAGTAACGATGATGGTTTTTTGGCACCAGGAATCAATATTCTTGCTCGAGCATTATCAGCCTTAGCAGAAATTACCGTAGTTGCTCCTGATCGTAATCGCAGTGGAGCAAGTAATTCACTCTCTCTTATTAATCCATTGCGGATAATGAAACATGACAGTGGATTTATCAGTGTTAATGGAACACCAACAGACTGTGTGCATTTAGCAGTGACTGGGCTACTGGATGAAATGCCAGACATGGTGGTTTCCGGGATTAACGAAGGTTCTAATTTAAGTGATGATGTTTTGTATTCTGGAACGGTTGCAGCAGCGACTGAAGGACGTTTTTTAGGCTTGCCATCCATTGCCATTTCACTAGCAGGTCCGAAGTGCAGACATTATGATTCTGCTGCTGAAATTGCGAAACAATTAGTTATGCGCTTATTATCCGATCCGTTGCCTACTGATACGATTCTTAATGTGAACGTACCAGATTTGCCGTTATCTGAAATTAAAGGCATACAGGTGACTCGTTTAGGTACGCGACATATTGCGGAGCCGACGATTAAAACAGTCGATCCACGAGGTAGACGCATTTACTGGATAGGGCAACCTGGTCCTGAACAAGATGCAGGCCCTGGCACCGATTTTTATGCGGTTAACCAAGGTTATGTCTCTATTACACCACTGCATTTGGATTTGACACACTACAAAGTCTTAGAGCAACTTTCTGGATGGGTGCAAGATTTGAAGCTGACTGTGTAATGTCTTGGGTGTTGTCATCCCGAGCGATAGCGGGGGACCTCCATGGAGGTCCCTCGCTATCGCTCGGGATGACAAACGGAGGCTATCTTTAATCAAATAAAATCCAGTATAATAAATAGATAAGCTCAAGGCACGATGGTTGCTAGCGTCTGCATCAGGAGTATCAATGGTAGATAAAGAAAAAAAACAGGATGACTCCGAAGATGACTCTTGTATCGAAGAGCCTACCGATTTAACGCATGAAGAAGAATCGCATGCGGACCATCACGATGACGTGCATGAAGAAAAAGCTGATAATCGTGCCGGCGCAAAACGCATTGATCCCACGCAAATGTATCTTAGTGAAATTGGTTTTTCTCCCTTATTATCTGCGGAACAAGAAGTTTATTATTCACGCTTAGCACAAAGTGGCGATCAGAAAGCACGCGCAAAAATGATAGAAAGTAATTTACGTTTAGTTGTGAAAATCGCACGTCGTTATTACAATCGTGGTTTGGAATTTTTAGATTTAATTGAAGAAGGCAACTTAGGTTTGTTACGTGCCGTTGAAAAATTCGATCCAGAAAGAGGATTTCGTTTTTCGACTTATGCAACGTGGTGGATACGCCAAACCATAGAGCGAGCCATCATGAATCAAACACGCACGATTCGTTTGCCTATCCATGTCGTACGCGAATTAAATATGTATTTATCTGCAGCACGTGAATTGATGAAGCACCAAGAACATGAGCCCAGTTATGAAGAAATTGCGGCTGCTGTGAATCGCCCCGTTGAAGATGTAAAAGAAATGTTAGAGCTAAATGAACATATGATTTCATTAGATACTATAGTTGGTTCAGACTCCGGTGGCGGGCGTCCATTAGTCGATATTATTCCTGATAAAAATAAAACGGATCCAGTGGATTTATTGGTGGATGAACACTTAAATCAACATTTAACTGAATCACTCGATAATTTAAATGAAAAGCAGCGTGAAGTGATTTGCCGACGCTTTGGATTGGGTGGTTACGATCGTCAAACTTTAGAAGAAGTAGGTGAAGCGATTGGATTAACACGCGAACGCGTGCGTCAAATTCAAATGAGTGGTTTGAAAGCCTTACGCGAAGTGATGATTAAGCGCGGCGCGTTTTAATATATTTTTCCCTGTTGCATAAATGTAGGGTGGGCACGTGCGCTGAGTTATCCCCACGAATTTTTTGCTCCCCTCTCCCAGAGTGTTTTTTACGATGGGAGAAGGGCAGGGGATGAGGGCCTATACCCTCACCCCTTGCCCCTCTCCCAAAAAAAAGCATTTTGGGAGAGGGGAATAATACTACCAAAAATTCGCGGGGATAACTCAGCGCTGTGCTTTGTCCATCCTACAAAGGTCTTGCTAAAGAAAGATTTAAAACTACTGGAGCGCTCTCCTTTTTTTCGTCTTGTACGCCGGCAATATCAGGAGCTTTAAATAAACCTAGTTGGGCATGTGCTACGGGGTTTGCTTTTATGTCAGGCAAGTTAATTTCATTTTTGTGCTCATCATCTATCTCTGCTTGAGTCAGGGTAAGTCGATCCATTATTTTTTGTAAAATTTTCTTATTGGGACAAAATTGATTTAATTCCTGAATATGCTCATCTTTAATTTTTTCTAGATCAGCTATAATTTGAGTGGTATTTTTTCTGCTAGATATATTTTGCGCCATAAGGTGATTTGAAATATAACTTTGGATTTTTTTATGCGTGTTATTTCTAACGCTTTCAATAGAATAATCTGAGTGATGTAAGATACTATATTTGAAGGGATACGTATCTCGGGATTTTAAAGTAGCAAATAAGTCTCCCGCGACTACTCCTGCAGCGTAGATGTCGCTATAGGCTGTATATGTAGGTGTGTAAGTGTTTAGTAATTCGGGAGCTATGTGATCAGGGGTTCCCACCACTTCATTATCAATATAACTGCCGCTATTTGGTAAGTCAACGGCATATCCATAATCAATGAAAGAGATTTTCTTTTTTGTTTCATTATATAAAATATTATCTCGCTTAATATCTCGATGTAAAATTTTATATTGAGTATGTAGAGTATGTAGGGTTTTAAAGATCTTAACAGCTAGGTTTAATCTATCTTCAAAACTAAATTTTAACTCTTTTGCTATTTTATCTTGTAGTATGTAAAATAAATCTCTACCACCGTATTCCATAAATAAATAACTTCTCTTTGCATCACGACGGAAGCTTCCGTGGCCTAATTTTACCTTTAGCAAGAATTCATCTTCTCTTTGTGTTGTTGAATCAATTTTTGTAGTAATTTTAACGACATCAAACTTTTTTGTTTGTGGATTTTGTTGAACTTTTACTTTGGCGTAGCTACCAATCTCTATTAATTTATTTTTATAGATTACATGGGGCATTCCATTTGAGTCGACAACCACTGAGTGGGGTAATTTTAAAGCGAGTTCTAATTTTTCAGTTTCTGATAATGCTCGCTTTGCTTCATTTTCTTCTAATATTCGCATCTTCTCGCGTACAGCAGATGTTTTTTTATCATAATATCTTCTTAGTTTAAGATTTTTTTTGCCTTGTAAAGATGCTGCTATTTGTTGCCATTGCTCTGCTGAGTATAAGCCACCGTCATTTTGTAAATCTTTAAGGTCAACTTGAGGTGGAAGAATTGGTGGTGTTTCTTGAGGAGTTGCTTTCTCATCAAGTTTTTGATCTCTTGGCAGTGCCATAATACTAGCCTCGTTATAGTTATTTTATTATGGTAAAGACTAACAGAAAATTTGTTTTCAAAATTATGGGGTTTTTCCCTCAGATATGACGTGTTTTTTAACCCTAGTGTTTGGATAAATCACTTTTTGTTTTAAATGAATGGTGGGCACGCTGCGCTCTGAGTTATCCCCACGAATTTTGGGTAGTATAATTCCCCTCTCCCAAAATGCTTTTTTTCTGGGAGAGGGGCAAGGGGTGAGGGTAGGTGAGGGTATAGGCCCTCATCCCCAGCCCTTCTCCCATCGTAAAAAACACTCTGGGAGAAGGGAGCAAAAATTCGTGGGGATAACTCAGCGCTGCGCTTTGCCCACCCTACAAAGGTCTTGCTAAAGAAAGATTTAAAACTACTGGAGCATTCGCTTTTTTTTCATCTTTTATGTCAGCAATATTTGGAGCTTTAAATAAACCTAATTGTGCATGTGTTGCAGGTTTCAGTGGCTGTTGCTTTTCAAGAGCATCCATCAATATTTTTATCACGTCATCATTCAGGGTATTCAGTTTTTTACCTATATCTAAAATTTGTGTAACTTGATCAGTAAATTCTTTTTCAGGTAAAATCTTTTTATATGCTGCAATAATCAAAATTAATATTTCTGGAGCGCAGCCATGAGCAACATGTGTAAGAGCGGTTTGTCCGTAATCATTTCGTATGTGTAAGTCTATATCTTTAGCATTTAATAATGAATCAACAATAGTAGAACATGTTCCTCCTATTGCAAACATTAATGCGGTATATCCATTCAATCCTTGGTGATTTACATTGATGTTTGTTGCACTTAGCATGATCGTAACAGTGCCAATATCTCCATGACGTGTAGCATTCATCAAGGCGGTAACCCCTGAATTACTTAAAGCATTTACATCTGCTCCTGCTTTCACTAAGCGTGCTAATGTCGTGCGATTTACAGTTACCTCGCGCAGATTAATTTCATTTGTGTATTCTTCATCTATTTCTGTTTGAGTCAGTATTAATCGGTCCATTACTTCTTTTAAATTATTCTTATCTACACAAGTTTTATTTAATTCCTGGATGTGCTCTTCTCTAATGCTTTCGAGGTCAGCTATAATTTGGGTGGTGTAATGTCTATCAGATGTTTTGGCCGCTATGATGTGATTTGAAATATAGGCCATAATTTTTACAGCGGTATTAAGCTGTGCACTATTAATGGAAAGATCTGGGTGTTTTAAAATATCATCTTGTAATCTGTACGTACTTCGTTCTTTTACAAGCGCAAATAATTCTGCAAAGGTGACTCCTGCAGCATATATATCGGTATAGACTGTATATTTATAATCATAATCATAATCATAATCATATGCATAACAGCGTAACTCAGGAGCAAGGTAATCATATGTTCCCATGTGTTTATCATAAATATAACCGCTATTTGGCAAATCAGTTGAAAATCCATAATCAATGAACGAAAGTTTTTTTGTTTTTTCATTATATAAAATATTTGCTGGCTTAATATCTCGATGCAAAATATTATATTTCACGTGTAAGATATGAAGCGCTTTAAAAAGCTTCACGGCAGCATTTAATCGCTCCTCGAAACTAAGCTGTACTTTGCCATCTACAAGAGCACACATTAGCGATTTTAAATCTTTCCCACCGTATTCCATGAATAAATAGCTTCGATTGGCATCACGATTGAAGCTTCCGTAGCCTAATTTTAGCTTTAGTGAGAGCTCGTTTTCTTTTCGAGTTGTTGAACAGATTTTTTTGGTAATTTTAACAACGCCAAATTTTTTTGTTTGGGGGTTTTGCTGAATCTTTACCTTGCCAAAGTGGCCTTTATCTACTAATTTATCTTTATAGATTACACGGGGTATTCCATTCGAATCGACAACTACTGAATGCGGTAATTTTAAAGTTAATTCTAATTTCTCAGTTTCTGATAATATTCGTTTTGCTTCATTGTCTTCTAGTATTCGCATCTTCTCACGTACAGCGGATGTTTTTTTATCATAATATCTTCTTAGCTTAAGATTTTTTTTGCCTTGTAAAGCGGCTGCTATTTTTTGCCATTGCTCTGCTGAGTATAAACCACCATCCTTTTGTAAATCTTTAAGGTCAACTTGAGGTGGAAGATCTGGTGGTGCTTTTTGAGGAATTGCTTTCTGATCAAGTTTTTCATCAGTTAAATTTCTTGGTGATCCCATCGTTGCCTCGTTACAGGTGTTTTATTAAGGCAAGACTAGCAGAGAATTAGTTTTTAAAATGACAGTGTTTTTCACCCTAGAATGTGTGCAGTGATACTTCCTCATCAACTTCAACGTACCGCGCGAATGCGCGGTATCCAGGGCTTTAAGTTTCTTCGAGCAGCGAGTACTGGATCCCGCGGACAAGCCGGCGTTGTTGCATAAATCGATTTTCTCCCTTCTCCCGGAGTGATTTTTACGAGGGGAGAAGGGTTGGGGATGAGGGTTCTGAGCAAAGGTATGTGCTTCATAAAGATATTTGTGTCACTTCATACACCCTCACCCCTAGCCCCTCTCCCAAAGAAAAGCATTTTGGGAGAGGGGAATAGTGCAGATTTTGATTTATGCAACAACGCCGGACAAGCCGCGGGACGTTGAGGTTTTTTGCGGAATGTTGAGAGTGAGCTACGCATGTTAGCAAGCGTTTGTGTGCAGTGATGCTTCCTCACGGTCGCGGTTCGGATGTGAAGCCAGATTGTAGGTGGGCACGCTATGCTTTGCCCACTCTACATCTAGAATATAAAGTGAAAGGGTTTACTTAAACCTCAAACGTTTTTTCTAATTTCTTTGCTACAGCAACGTTTTTTAATTTCACATAAGAAGGTAATCCATTTTTGTACGGAGGATAATCTTCACCTTCGATTAATGGTTGTAAATATTCACGGCATTTTTCAGTGATACCAAAACCATCTTCAGTGATAAAATCACGCGGCATTTTTACTTCAACGTTTGCAACTTTTTCTAATGGTGCTTCACCAATGCTCCAGCGATAAGGAGTATTTGATTCTCTGACGATGATTGGCATCACTGCATTTTTACCCGCTAATGCAAATTCAACTGCGGCTTTGCCTAACGCGTAAGCTTGTTCAACATCGGTTTTTGATGCGATGTGGCGTGCAGCACGTTGTAGATAATCAGCGAGCGCCCAATGATATTTATAACCTAAGCTGTCTTTGATGACTTTTGCAATGACGGGAGCCACGCCACCTAATTGCTTATGACCAAATGCATCGACTAATCCAGATTCAGCAATGAAAGTTCCATCTTCATTTTTAACGCCTTCTGAAACAACGATAGAGCAGAAACCAAATTTGGTAACAGAATTTTTTACCTTAGCTAAAAAGGCTTGTTGATTGAAACGAATTTCAGGGAACAAGATAATATGTGGTGATTCACCATCGTGTTCAGCAGCTAGGCCGCCTGCTGCCGCAATCCAGCCTGCATGACGCCCCATGACTTCGAGAATAAAGACTTTGGTTGAGGTGAGAGCCATCGATGCAACGTCTAATCCAGCCTCACGTATGGAGACACCGACGTATTTTGCCACGGAACCAAAGCCAGGTGAGTTATCTGTAAAAGGTAAGTCATTATCAATGGTTTTTGGCACGCCGATACAAGTAATAGGGTAACCCATGGTTTGGCTAATTTGCGAAACTTTGTAAGCAGTATCTTGAGAGTCGCCACCGCCATTATAAAAGAAGTAACGAATATCATGTGCAGAGAATACTTCGATTAAGCGTTCGTATTGTGCTTTGTGCTTTTCAATGGCGCCTAGCTTATGACGGCAAGATCCAAAAGCGCCAGCAGGCGTATGGCGTAATGCGGCAATATCGCTATCTGATTCAACGCTAGTATCGATAAGGTCTTCTGTTAGCGCGCCAATGATGCCATTGCGAGCCGCGAAAACTTTGCCTATTTTATCAGTGTGTTGTCTAGCTGTTTGAATCAAGCCACAAGCAGACGCATTAATGACGGAAGTGACGCCACCTGATTGTGCATATAACGCATTGTATTTAGTCATGCAAAACTCCAAAGAGGATAAAAATAGTGTGTGCACTATAAGAAAAAAAAGGGGTTTTATCAATTCTTTGGTTTTTTTGTCACCCTGAGGAGCAAAGCGCCGAGGGACCTCCATGGAGGTGCTATGAAAACGAGCGAGTACTAATCTAGGAGATCCCTCGCTTCGCTCGGGATGACAGGCTACTCGGGATGACATGTTGTTCGGGATGATATGCTGTTCGGGATGACCGCAAATAAAAAAAACCGCTTTTTACATAGAGTAAAAAGCGGGTAGTAGCATCAACAAAGAGAAGGGAGCGCCTTATAAGCTGTTTATTGCAGAGATCGTGTTAATCGTTGTTGCATGTTGTGCAGCTTTGATCTTTAAAGACTTATGGAAATCTTGAATATTATTGCTGCTAGCCAAGATGAAGTGCGCATCTAATTTATCAGCTAAGCGTAAGACTTCGTTTTTGACTCTGCCAGTAATTAGCCATTGATGTTCTTTGTCAACACTCAGTGTTGAACCCACGGATGATAAGCAGTTTTTTGCTTCTTCGTAATAACGTTCTGCTAAAATCACCATGGAAGGAATATTGAAATAGCATGTTGGGAGATTAGGTATCACGTGAACTAAGCTAAGATGTATTGGCATAGTATCGTGTTTAGCACGGCTTAGCGCATCCTTGATTAATGAGATTTCTGCATCTGTAACTGAGTTTGTTACTAACAAAACATGTTTCGATGTACTCATACTGGCGTTCTCCCTTACAAATTCTTGGTTACCTAAGGGTTGGGTTAGGGTATTTGCTACACCATTTCCAACGGGGGAATGCTCATCATCGCACTAATGATTGCTAGGTGAAATTGGCGATTACCTATGGTGAAATACTCTGAGACCCATGGTGTAATAAGGGTTACTACTGATGAAATTTGACCAGTTTGTTCTTTTAGAGAATACATGTACTTTGCGTGTGTAAATAGTTGCTTTTATATTTTTGTCCCCTTTGAAAAAGGCGTTGTTGCATAAATCAAAATCTGCACTATTCCCCTCGTAAAAATCACTCCGGGAGAAGGGAGAAAATCGATTTATGCAACAACGCTTTTGAAAAAAGGGACAGACGAGCGTAGCGAGTCAGGGGATTTTCTACAAATCTCCCCGCCACGCAAAAAGCGCGTGTCGACCCTCTTTTTCAAAGAGGGTAATTCTAATATAAAAAATGGAGGCATAAAAAACTTCACTGTGTCAGGACCCCAGTCATTTATGTTTGGAAGAATGGATAGAGAAGAAAAAAACACTCCAAAAGTGGTGGGCAAGTGAGGCGGGCCCACCAGCTTTTGGAATTATTCATCGTGTGAAACAGGTTCTTGTTGTGGGTTGTTAGTCAAAACAAGTTTCACTAACTCAGGAACCGATTTGACACTCATTTTTTTCATGACACTTGCACGATGCGCTTCAACTGTTTTCAATGAAATATTCAACTCAGCCGAAATAACTTTATTTTGTTTGCCAGCGATAATACCTTGCAAGACTTGTACTTCACGTGGAGACAGCAATGCAAATTTTGCTTCTGCAACCGCATTTTCTTCTTGTTTGGTACGATTCATCTTATCGACACGCAATGCTTTGTTGATGCTTTCTAATAATACTTGGTCATTGAAAGGTTTTGTCAGAAAATCCACTGCTCCTGCTTTCATAACACGCACAGCAAGTGGAACATCGCCATGACCACTGATAAAAATAATTGGCAGCAGTGGAGGGGTTGTTTCTGCATTGAGCTTAGTTTGTAACTCTGGACCACTCATTCCAGGCATGCGAACATCTAGCAATAAGCATCCGTGTTGATGTGGATCGAATTGCTCAAGAAATTCATTTGCGCGAGTATAAGTTTTTACTTTTAAGCCAACAGATTGAATAATCCAGGATAGTGATTCCACCATCGCCTGATCATCATCGACCACATACACAATAGGTTCCATAGTGCAAATCCTCCTAGCTAATAGGTATTGTGAAGCGAATCCAACTGTGATTGTTCGTGTTTGGGTTAATAGTAAATTTGCCGCCATGTGCTTCCACAATAGAACGGCAAATCGCTAGCCCCATACCACGGCCATGCGTTTTTGTTGTGAAAAATGGTTCAAATACTTTGTTTGCAACTTCTTTGGAAAATCCTGGGCCTGTATCTTTGAAAGTAATTTCAATGTTATGTACATCATAAGGTTTACATTGAATGCGTATACGCTTATTTTTTGTTTCATTCATTGCTTCCATCGCATTTTGAATTAAATTCAACATGACTTGTTGTAGTTGAATTTTATCTGCAGAAACCATCGGAATTTCTTTCTCAAGTTCAAAATCAATTTTGGTTTTTGATGATTTTAAATCACTGCGAATTAAGCTCACTGTTTCACGAATTAAACTATTTACTTTGCAAGGCGTTCTGAATAACTGTCCTTTACAAAAGAAATTCTTTAAGCGATGGATAACTTGGCCAGCGCGTTCTGCTTGTGCAACCGCTTTCTTCATGATTTCAGCGAGTTGACTTGCATCATGTTCTTCACTTTGCAAATAGCGTACGCAACCTTGTGTGTAATTTACAATGGCGGCTAATGGTTGGCTGATTTCATGCGCCATGCCAGAAGCCATTTCTTCCATCGTGCTTAAACGGAAAATATGCGCTAACTGTTGTCCGCGTAGACGCGCTTTTTTATCGAGAATATGATCAGTGACATCGCGTGATGCTAGATGTATTTCGCGTATCATGCGAGCTTGTTCATCGCGTACAATCCGTATATTGCTTTCAAACCAGCGATATTCACCTTCTTTGCGTCGAACTCTATAGGTTAATATTTGGTTTTGTAGATTATCTTTGCGACGAGTTAAGATTTTTCGTAGTTTTGGTACATCATCATGATGTAATAAACGATATGCATTCATCCCAATTAATTCTTCTGGCTTGTATCCAAGTAAAGTTTTACAAGAAGGTGAGGCATACAGATAGGTTCCATCGGGTGTGTGGCGTGAAATAATGTCAGTTGCATTCTCTGCAAGCAAATGAAAGCGGACTTCACTTTCACGTAAATTTTGTTCTACTTGTTCGCGCGCGTGAATGTTTTTAATGAGGAGTGCATTCGTGGTGTAAATAATTTCTAAATTTTCTTGAATTTCTTGTGCGAACAATTGATTTGAGTTTTTTAGATTAGCTTCAGTATCTTTATAAACAGATACATTATGATGTGTCAGTAATACAATGAATTTATTATGTTGTGTGTGAGAAAGTAATGCTGCAATGCTTTTGCAAATTCCGCGCGAACCATTTTTACGAATAAATCCTGTTTCAGAAAGCCATTTTTTTTGGTTAGATAAATTTTCGTGAATTATTTTTGGAAATGGATGATTTTGTTGGTATATTAGATTAACTGATCGGCCTAACACTTCTTTCTTGGTGTATCCAAACAAAGAAGTTGCTCCTTGATTCCAGTCAATGATGCGTCCAGCTCTATCTAATAAGACAGCGCTATCGCCTATGGCTTCGAATAACGATCCAGCAAAATCGGTGTCCATACCTGATTCCCTTTCGCCTCGATGTTGTTTGTAATAATATCACATTATTCTTGCTCAGTATAAGGGTTGTTACGAATATAACCAATAGCAGTCCCTAGCTGGTGTATAATTTAGTCATAACATTGATTTTTGGAGTTTAATTAGAATGCGTATTCATATTTTGGGTGTTTGTGGCACATTTATGGCCGGGATTGCGGTTATTGCCAAGCAAGCAGGGCATGATGTTAAAGGATCTGATTTGAATGTCTATCCACCGATGAGCACGCAATTAGAGTCACAAGGCATTCGTCTATGTAACGGATATGATCCTAAAGATATTGATGCTGATGTCGATGTGGTTATTGTCGGTAACGTCATTACGCGTGGTAATCCAGCGATGGAATATGTGCTCGAGCAGAACATTCCCTATATTTCTGGACCACAATGGTTAGCAGAAAATATTTTACGTGATCGTTGGGTGTTAGCTGTTTCCGGTACGCACGGTAAAACGACGACAACAAGTATGTTAACGTGGATGTTAGAATACGCAGGATTAAAACCAGGATTTTTGATCGGTGGTGTGCCAGAAAACTTTGGTGTTTCTGCACGTATTGGTGAGTCACCATTTTTTGTGATTGAAGCGGATGAATATGATAGTGCTTTTTTCGATAAGCGTTCTAAGTTTATTCATTACCATCCAAAGACATTAATCTTAAATAATTTAGAATTCGATCATGCGGATATTTTCCCTGATTTAGAAGCGATTAAACAACAATTTCATTTTCTCGTGCGTACTGTGCCAGGCAATGGATTAATTGTACGTAATGCAGAAGAAGAAAATTTAACTGATGTATTGGCCAAAGGATGTTGGACCCCAGTTGCTACATTTGCTGGAAAAAATGCAGATTGGCAAGCTGACATGACGAAAGCGGATGGCAGTGAATTTAAAGTATTGCCTGCTGGGTTATCTGCAAAATGGAATTTGTTAGGTAAACATAATGTGCATAATGCCTTAGCGGCGATTGCTGCGGCAAAGCACGCAGGTGTAGATCCACAAAAAGCAGTGGAAGCATTGAGTACGTTTAAAAACGTAAAACGTCGTTTGGAAATTCGCGGTCAAATTAATGGCGTGACGATTTATGATGATTTTGCACATCATCCAACGGCTATCGCAACTACATTAGAAGGTTTGCGAGCCAAAATTGGCAAAGAACGTATTGTGGCTGTATTAGAGTTTGGTTCGTTTACGATGAAATCAGGTGTGCATAAGAATCATATGAAAGATGCATTAACTGCTGCCGATGTGGTGATTTGTAAAGCGCCCGATATGAAAGACTGGGGGTTGGGTGGAATGTTAAAAGAGTTTCCTCAACCGACAGAATTGTATGATAATGTCGACACTTTAGTAGAGCATTTAGTGAAACAACTTAGGTCGGGTGATCATGTTGTTATAATGAGTAACTCAGGATTTGGTGGTATTCACCAAAAATTATTAAACCAATTACAAGTAGTCACTATATGAAGCATGAGCATGTGCAAAACGATAATGCATTCACCACCAGCGGCGCTATCTTAGGTTTTGTTGCGTATTTGTTAATAGCCTTATTGATTGCTTGGGTGTTTGTGTAATGACTCCCTTCTCCCAAAGTGTTTTTTGCGCATGGGAGAAGGGTCGGGGATGAGGGTCCCTCACCCCTAACCCCTCTCCCACAAGTGGGAGAGGGGAAATAGAAGATGAGAAATATATGAGTGAAAAAAAAGAAATTCGCGTGCATGTCAACGCACGTTCGACGTATTTACCTGAGCAATCAGTGCAAGATGAGCATCGATTTTTGTGGTCGTATGAAATTACTATTTCTAATGAAAGTGAAGAAATAGTCCAATTGTTGAACCGTTATTGGCGCATTACCGATATGACGGGCCACATTGAAGAAGTACGTGGTCCAGGCGTCGTGGGTTTGCAGCCGGTTATTCATCCTGGTAAGCATTTTGCATACACGAGCTTTTGTCAGCTCGTTACTCCGCAAGGTACGATGGAAGGCTATTACGAAATGCAAAACCTCGAAGAGAAGCGCTTTCTAGCGCAAATTCCTAAGTTCTTGCTTGCCACTCCAGAAATGCCTGCGGCGTTTAGGTCGAGGCTACATTAGAATATAAATTGACAAAACACAGGTAAATTGAATAATATTTCCTCTATCTTAATAAAGATACCGAGGAAATAATGAGCACCGTAAGAATAGCAAATCCTGTATCACTACCGCAAATGCAGGGCCCCGTTGCCGATACAAAACATAATAATAAACTGTTTGTGATTCCCAAAATTCTTACTCTAGTTTGGTTTGGTAGTACACAGCGTTTTTCTGGGGCAAGAGCCAAGTCATATTACAGTAATTTAAAACGTTGGAGAGACTTGAATCCTGAATATGATATCCAGGTTTTTTCTGATTCTTCGTAAGCGTTCGCTGAACTACATATCGGCTTGTATTTTAGTTAAAGCTGGATGAATTGCGGCAACAGTTTGCGATAATCTTGATCGGTTACGCATTGGCGAATACGATGAAGCATCATACAAAAGTATTTATAGGGTTCGATGTTATTTGCTTTGCATGTTTCGATAAGAGAATAAAATACTGCGCCCGCTTTGGCACCGAACGGACTCCCCATGAAAAGCCAATTCTTTCGACCAATTGCAAATGGTCGAATGGCATTCTCAATAAGATTATTATCAATCTCAATACGACCATCTTTAAGATAATTATTTAATAGCTCCCAATTGGCTAATGTATAGCGAATTGCTTCATGAACTTTGCTTTGCACTGGTGTTTTAGTGAGGCTGCTATCAAGCCATGTCTTAAACGCAATAAGTATCGGTGCTGATTTATCTTTGCGTAACGTGAAACGTTGCTGCGAGGTGAGATTACCTTCTCGCGCTTGTTGTTCTATTTTATAGATAGCCTTAAAGAATTTAATTGCTTCGTGTGCCAATCCTTTCAATTTTGTGATTTTCACAATGTCAGCAAATTTTCTACGTGCATGCGCCATACAGCCAACTCTAATGATGCTATCATTTTTATTTGCAAAGCTATAACCAGAATAAGCATCCGACTGTAAATAGCCAGCAAATCCTGATAGAAACTCTTCTGCATGACAGCCGCCACGCGTTGGTTGATATTCGTAAACAATATTAGGTTTGTCTCCACCACCGCGATAACACCAGATGTAAGATTTTGTCTTATTGCTACGGCCAACTTCATCTAACACTTGCACTGTTGTTTCATCTGCTTGAGTATAGTCATAAGAAAGAATATTTTTCTGCAATAATTTAACGAGTGGCTCACACAATTTAGATACTTTTAACAACCAACCACACAAACTGCTACGTGGCATATCAACTCCTAGTCTGCTCCATATATTTTGTTGACGATAGAGAGGAATATGATCGCAATATTTAGCAATAATGCTATAAGCAACTAATTCTGGTGTGGCAAGGCTTTTGGGTAACAATAAAGTTGGCATAGCAGCAATTTTTACATTTTCCTGACATGGTCTACAGGCATACTTCGGTCGAACATGTTGTACCGCGCTCAATTGTGCTGGGATATATTTGATTTGCTCGCTAATCTCTTCGCCAATGCAAACAAGATGTGATCCGCAAGCGCATATCTTTTCCTGCTCAGAAATATCATGAACAATTACTTCACGTGGAATATCCTTTGGGATCGCTTTTCTAACAGGATGCTTTTTGCGTTGATAGCTTTCAATGTCGATAGTGTCGTCAAGCTGATCTTTTAATTCGCCGACTAGCTCAATACCAAGTTCGTCAAATAAATCAGACTGAAGAATGTTCTTCTCTGAAGATGAACCATAGCGACGAGCTTTTTCAAGCTTAAATTCCTCTATCAATCGAACATATTGTTCTTTATAAGAAATGATTGCTTGCTGCTGTAGCAAAATAATTTTTTCTAGTTCTTCAACTGTTTTTGGAAGATTTTTTATGTCAATTTTCATGCGCCAATCCTAACAAATTAGCGCATAAAATACGATTATTTTTAATAAAAATGGCTGATTTCTTGCGGCAAACTGGCATCCCGATAAGAGTATTTGTCGCTCGCTAAAAGCCAACGGAAGTGCTCTTTTGACATCTCAATGTGGCCTTGCAAATTACGCTGAAAGACATATCTGCCTTTTTCTAAACGACGATACCAGATTGAAAAGCAGTTAACTTCATAATACAGCGCCTTTAATTTATTACCCTGCCTGTTGCGAAATAAAAACAACGTACCATTCATCGGGTTACTATGAAGCGTTTCAGTAATTAATACGCATAACGTGTTAATCGACTTTCTCATATCAATTGGATCGCTGTAAAATAATATCTTTGCGTCATCAATCATTAACATAGTACTAACACGCTGATAATTGATTTCAGATTTTCTGCTGATACTGTATTTGGTACGTGACAGCAAAACCCATTCGGCAAGTCAATTTTGATAACACTTAGTATCGACGTTGCTTGATGAACTTTGACTGGCGAGAATGAAGCTTGAGGCTTGTTTGATACACGCTGTGTTTTGTAGTAAGAAAATCGACAAAGTATTAAATTGCGTTGCGTACAAAATTCTTTTTGGGATAGACCACTTGCAGCTTGCTCATCAACGAGTGAAAACCATTCTTCGCGTGTTTTCGGTTGGGTATCGGTAATCATTGCATTGCTCCTTTTTGAAAAAGAGCATGCTGGCAGATGTCGGTTAGTTTAAAAAGATGGGGTTGCGCGAACGTTTACGATTCTTCTACTATGGCTCGCGATCAATGGAAAGATTTTCAGGGGCAACTGAAAAAGCTTCGAGTAGAGATTATTGATCTTAATGACCCCAAACATAAAGATTTCCCGCTTCTAAGTCACATCAAACTAGAGCTTCAATATAACAACTGGGCTAGAGCTTCTGATTTAACAAGAGTCAGCGCACTCTTTTTATCGGGTGGTGTTTATGCAGATACGGATTTAATTCCTCATGCATCATTGGCTAGTTTGCGTGGATCGCTAGGAATTCTTGGGGCTATTTATAAGGATATAGAGTCCATGGCTGATCTTAGCACTAAGGTAGGGGTCAATATTGATTTTTTGGCGGCTACTAAAAGACATCCTGTTTTTGCAGCTTGTATTGATTTGTTCAATAAAATTTATGCTTTTTCTAGTGCTGCAAAATATAAACTGTTATTGAATACTGAGGATGGTAACGTTAATGAGGAAATGACTCGCTATCTGAGTGGTCTCACGTTCAGTAAGGTGCTTAGAGTTTGTTTTTCAGAAGATGAGATTACTCAGCAAGTAAGAATACGACCTAGTAATTTCGTGACTATACAACGTGATGGTAGTTGGCAGAAGGATCACCTTATTGTCAACTCTCCTGCCCGTGCAAAACTAAAAGAATACGATGCTCAGTATGCTGCTACGATTGATAAAGTTGCAGTACCGAAGTGCGGCAAGAAAGCGAAAGATCTTTATATGGATAGGGATAAATGGCATGCCGCGGTTGCACAATTTGCATTTGTTACGACACGTGAAAATGTTGTGATGCTTACTGACAATCAAGCAAAGTGGGATTGTCCTAATGGAGTGAAAACTCATGGACTCTTTAGTAATTATCTAAATGCTCTGAAGTTGCAACGCGTCAATCGCGCATGGCAAGCACGTATTGCTGGTGATCAAAAAAAACTTGGAATGCAGAACCCTTAAAAAGGTTTGGTGGGCACGCTGTGCTCTGAGTTATCCCCGCGAGTTTTTTGCTCCCTTCTCCCAGAGTGTTTTTTACGATGGGAGAAGGGCAGGGGATGAGGGCCTATACCCTCACCCCTTGCCCCTCTCCCAAAAAAAAGCATTTTGGGAGAGGGGAATAATACTACTAAAAATTCGTGGGGATAACTCAGCGCTGCGCTTTGCCCACCGAAAATGAGAAGCTATTTACATCATTCGGTATCCACGTCCTGGATTGTTACAACATTTTGATATGCATAGTATAGTGCAGCAGAGTGCAGCAAGAGCTCCAATTGCAATGACAATAGGAATAACCGGGTTGTCGTCGTCACTTCTAGGCGGAATCCAAGGTGCTGGATCAGGAGTTGGTCCTGGCGTGGGTGTTGGTGATGCAGAGCACTGCGCATTAACAGCAGCGGTGAAGCATTCTTTTAAAGATGCTGTTAAGTTTGATGTAGCTTTTACTGCTAAGCGAGCAAAAAATTGCGGTGTGCTAGTGCAATTAACCCCTAATCTATCGGTGTAATCGGCTTTTGGTAAGTCCCATGTCGTTGCGTTACACATCTGCATGATAACGTCTGCCATTTTCGGAAAAGTAGCCGCATTGAAATCAATTTTAAAATCAGTAAAGTTCCCGACGAATTCTGTACCATAAATCGATTCAGCTTTGACGAGGCCTAATTGACTTAATATTCCTAATACCATGAATGGCATGGCGCTCAACAAGAGGGCGTCAGATATCTCTGTTGTTTTCGTTGTGGGTTTGTTGCCGCTTTTGGGTTTTGAAAATAGCTGAGCTCGGCATCTGTCTTCTTTGCGTTGGAACTTCGCTTGTTTGAGCTGGTGGCGGTTGTATTGTGCGCCCCGTTGATTCGGGTTATTTCTGTGCATAACTATCCTCGGTTGTTAAAAAATATACGAGGCGAATATAGCATATCAGTTACAAGGCGGCCACCCATCTAGACCAAGGCAGAGCTACACATTAAAAGAGATATTATTGTTGATGCTCAAAAAGGAAAGTAGGATTGCGAAAGTCTTGAAGAAAAAATAAGTGGGCTATGACGTAATATTTCCTAGCCCGTTTTATTATGCATTTACGATGCTGCCAGCCATTTTGCTTTTTATCACAGCAGCTTTATCTGCAGGAACAAGCATGGCACCTTTGTTAGGTACGACATCTTGTTTGTAATCTGGATTCAATGCATGCAAAGTTTTAATGTTAATTTCAGATGACTTTGCAACATTATTTAAGTTCACAGATTTGTTTACAGTCACTTGAGTGAAATAAGGTTTGTTATTCACTTGTGGAAGTTGTATCCCATATTTTTCAGGATTTTTTACAATTTCCGCAACAGCTAATAAACGTGGAACATATACTTTGGTATCGCGTGGTAATGGCAAGTTCCAATAACTATCACTGCCAGAGCGTTTCATTGCATGTTCTACTTTAAATTGACCGCAGTTATATGCAGCAATTGCTAAGTACCAATTCCCATTAAACATTTTGCCTAGATCACGGAAATAAGCTAATGCAGCAGTCGTTGATGCAATCACATTACGACGTCCATCGTATCCACCATGAACTTTTACACCCAACTCGGTTGCTGTCTCAGGCATTAATTGCCATAAACCTAGCGCGCCCTTGTTTGAATGATCGTTAGGGTTGAATTCACTTTCAATGACAGGGATCAACGCTAACTCAGCCGGTAAACCGCGCTTTTGAGTTTGTTGATAGATGTAATAAATATACGGACTCGCTGAAGTTAATATCGAACGCAGCTTGCCTTGATCCGCAAGAAGGCTACGGATTTCAGCTTGCACACGAGTAGACTGCGTCTTGTGGTCAAGTTTGAATTCAGAGCTCAAACTATTCCAGACATCGCCTGCAGGTTGCGTATCTACGTTGTCATTAACAGTGGTCGCGACTTGTCCTGGTATCTTCATATGGCTGATAGACCAAGCTAAGATGAGACTACTACTGAGAACCGCAAGAAGTAAAATTTTTGATCGTTTTAGTAAAGTTTGCATGGGGCTATTCTACCCAAAATGAGCCTCTTGATAACCCTTTTTCTGCATTTTTGTATTAAAAAAATCCTAACCCGTTCATTTTTAAGGGAAATTTTTATGAGATTTTAGCCAGTGAAAAGCTGATTTGAAAACATACGAGCCCACTTTTTTAACATCTGGGGATTTTATGGCAGAAAAGTTAGTGCCACCTAAGTCACGTTTAAAGGTCAATTCTAGAGCAGAAATGGTCTCAGGATTTTGGGTCAAAATGGAGAGTTCGCGGTTGTCATCGATGGAGGGTTTGGTCAAATTCATGGACCCTAAGAGTGCAGTTTGATGGTCAACTATGATCACTTTGGCGTGAATATAGAGCCCGCTAGTGTAATGAATATTGACTCCAGCATGAGTTAAATATTCATATTTCTTCAGACTTCTATCGTTGGGTTTATTGGTGAGAATGGTTACGTTAACACCGCCTTTTGCAGCATGAGCCAGTGCGCCAATTGTTTTATAATCAGTGACTTGCTGCGCATAAACAGCGATAGATTTTTTTGCATGATTGATCAGATCTAATAGTTTTTCGCGACTATTATTAGGGCTCCATACTAAATTGGATTGTGACACTCGTGTGTTTTTTTCTAAGATATCGTTGTGCATGACAGCTAATATTTCAGTGATTTCTTGTGGGTCATCAATCCAAAGAGCAAAATTACGTTGGTCTTTAAACGCAGATTTTGTGAAATTGAATGTCATGATCAATGCATCATGTTGGTCAATAACCATTGTTTTTTGATGCGTTAATTTGAAATGCGGATTCGCAAATTGTAAGTTAATGTTAGATTTTTTTAATGCTTGGATAGCATAATCATTTTGACCATTACTTTTATACGGTGATTTTTCGATTAAAACATTAACGTTTTTTCCCGCATGCTGCGCTTGTTGTAACGCAGTTAAAAATTCTTTATCTGTGAAGCCATAGATAACAATATCAATAGAAGATTTTGCGTGATTGATAGCAGAAAGCAAGGGTGTTTTACCCATGTCTGGTTCCACAATTAATTTTTCTGCATAACAACTATGAAAAAATAGAGAAAGCAAAACACAAGTGAATAAGCGTTTAATCATTTAAACCGTTTCTCTTCCTGCAAATGCTCTAGCTAATGTACCGCTATCAATATATTCCAATTCACCACCGATAGGTACGCCGTGAGCGATACGTGTTGCTTTAATTTGATGTTGTTTCACAAGGTCAGAAATGTAATGTGCAGTTGCTTCGCCTTCAACCGTTGAATTGGTGGCAAGTATGACTTCTTTAACTTGGCCTTCCGCGAGTAACTTATTGAGATCAGTTAAACCTAAGTCATCTGGGCCAATGCCATCTAATGGCGATAAATGTCCCATTAATACAAAATATTTTCCGCGAAATGTTCCCATTTGCTCAACTGCAATCAGGTCAATTGGGTTTTCTACAATACATAATGAAGCAATATCACGACTTGTTGAGGAGCATAGTTTACAGAGTGTGGTTTCGCTAAACGTACGGCAGCTAGCGCAATGTTTTATGTTTTCCATGGCTTTACTGAGAATAGCAGCTAGTCGTTTGCCATTGTCTCGGCCTCTTTCTAATAATTGAAATGCCATGCGTTGAGCGGTCTTTGGGCCGACGCCTGGAAGACAACGTAGTGCTTCAATTAATTGTTCGAGTAGGGGGCTGAGTAACATGCTGACTCCATGTCTTGATAACATGAGCATAGCTGTCAATGACGTTGCTATGCTCGGCTGAGTAGAAGATATTATGTAGGGAAATCAAAGCCATCTGGAAGTTTCATTCCAGTGAGTGATGACATTTTGTCGCGTGTGCCTTTTTCAATCTTGTCTGTTGCATCGTTAATCGCTGCTGCAATCAAGTCTTCGATAATGGTTTTTTCTTCTTTCATTAATGATGGATCGATAGTAACGCGTTTTGCGTAGTGTTGCCCTGTCATTAAGATTTTAACTAACCCACCGCCTGCTTGGCCTGTTACTTCCATTTCAGCGATTTGTTTTTGAATTTCTTGCATTTTTTTCTGCATTTCTTGGGCTTTTTTCATTAAGTCGCCTAAACCCGCTTTGTCACCGAAGCTCTTGCTCATTGTCTTTAACTCCAATCGATAGTGATGTGCGTGAATTCTAGCATGGGGGTGATTTGGGTGTCATCTGAAATCCGGTACTATGCTTCGTTTAAGCCTATAGTAATGCAAGGGAGGTCCCTCGTCGCTTTGCTCCTCGGGATGACAATTGTCATCCCGAGCGTAGAGGGATCTCCTCGATTATGACTTAAACCGCCAACGCCGCTTGATAATCCGGTTCAATTGTAATTTCTGGAACTTGTTGGGTGTAAATTACTTTTCCCTGTTCATCAATAATCACCACTGCGCGAGAAAGTAAGCCAGCAATGGGGCCGCTGGTGATGGTGACACCATAATTTTTTCCAAACTCGCTATGGCGGAAAACGGAAGCGGGGATGACTGTTTCTAAATTTTCAGCGCCACAAAAACGTTTTTGTGCAAATGGCAAATCAGCAGAAACACACAGCACAACCGTATTTTCTAATTTACTTGCTTCAGTATTAAATTTTCTGACAGAGGTAGCGCATGTGCCTGTATCAACGCTAGGGAAAATATTTAATACGATTTTTTTGCCTGCAAAATCTTGTAAACTCACATCGCTTAAATCTGTTTTGGTTACGGTAAATGCAGGTGCATTAGCGCCAACAGCTGGCAATGTACCGATGGTTTGAATGGGGTTGCCTTGTAATGTGATTGTGCTCATATGTCTCCTTTTAGGTAATGTGTGGTGGGCACGCTGCGCTCTGAGATATCCCCACGAATTTTTAGTAGTATTATTCCCTTCTCCCATCGTAAAAAACACTCTGGGAGAAGGGAGTAAAAATTCGTGGGGATAACTCAGCGCTGCGCTTTGCCCACCCTACGAAATTGAATCAACTGATTTGATAGAATCAACGTCTAGCGTCGCGTCAAACATGTCTAACATTTTTTTTACGTGTACATCATTCGTAATAGCTGTTGTAGCAGCCTGCAATTTTTCAGTTTGTACTTGTTGTGTATGTTGAGCGGGTGTTTGCGTATCACTTGTCGCTGCAATTTTAATGTGTAATTTGCGCGGTTGATTAAAATAACGTGTCAGCGCTTGTTCAATGCGTTCAGCAAGTTTTGCATTTAACATCGCTTCATGTTTGGGCGCTAGTATGAGTGTGATACCAGCATCATTCATATCACTCATCACGCAATTTGATGCTAATGCTTGTGCTAAGCCATTTAATTCCAACTGGCTGAGTATGGTTTTCCAATCATTAGCGGGCAGCGCGGTTACAGCCACAGTTGCTGGTGTACTGACTGCTGGTTGTGGCTTGGATGGCGCATCAATAGTTTTTACGTTATTTGATGTTACTGGAACAGTTGCAGCTTTTTCTGTTGTGGGCAAAAATGCAAGCATGCGCAACATGGTCATTTCAAATCCCATTTGTGGATGTGGCGCGAGTATTAAATCTCTGCGTCCATGTAATGCAATTTGATAAAATAATTGTGTTTCTTCTGCAGTAAAGCGTGTAGCAAGCGCTGTGACACTTTCGTGATATTGACGAGCACTTGGAATTGCTTGGCAAAGACTAATTTGATGTAGCGTAGAAATTAATTCTTCTAGTACTTGTGAAAAGTTAGGCGCTTGTTCTGCTAACGTTGTGATTTCAGCAAGTAATTGATTGCCATTGTGGTCAGCTAACGCATGTAATAAACGGAAAATAACATCTTGTTCAATCGTGCCCAACATCGTGCGGGTTTCGAGTGCCGTGACTTTTTCACCGCAATACGCGATCGTTTGATCGAGTAAACTCAATGCATCACGCATACTACCATCAGCAGCTTTGGCGAGGGTGTCGAGAGCAGGAGCATCCCATGGAATATTTTCCGTTGTGCAAATGTGTTGTAAATGCTGTGCGATTTGTTCTTGTGGCACACGCTTTAAATTAAATTGTAAGCAACGAGACAAAATAGTAACTGGCAAGCGTTTAGGGTCAGTGGTTGCTAATAAAAATTTAACGTGCGCAGGTGGTTCTTCTAATGTTTTGAGTAATGCATTGAAGCTATGCCCCGAGAGCATATGAACTTCGTCGATAAGATACACTTTGTAGCGACCTTGGGTCGGTGCATATTGCACGTTATCTAAAATTTCGCGTGTGTCTTCGACTTTGGTGCGTGAAGCAGCATCGATTTCGATGAGATCTAAAAATTTCCCTTGATCAATCGATTGGCAGACACTACATGTGCCACAAGGTTTGGAGGTAATACCAGATTCGCAATTTAGGCATTTTGCTAAGATGCGTGCGAGTGTGGTTTTGCCAACACCGCGTGTTCCTGTGAAAAGATAAGCATGGTGTAGGCGTTGATGCTCAAGAGCATTCATCAACATGCGCAAAATGGGTTCTTGGCCTACCATTTCTTGGAAATTACGTGGTCGCCATTTTCGAGCAAGAACTTGATAGCTCATGTGCCAATTCCTTGTCTTAATATTCCCTTCTCCCAAAGCGCTTTTTGCGAATGGGAGAAGGATTAGGGATGAGGGTAAGCTGCCCTCACCCCTAGCCCCTCTCCCACAGATAAAGCATTGTGGGAGAGGGGAATTGTTCCCCATTTTTCAAAGGGGGTATTTTATAATGGAGGCAGCGAGCATCAGCCACATTTCGGCGCCCGAATCTGTTGCTACCGTTGCTTCCTTCCGGATCTGGCGGGGTTCACAACATATCGTCGCGAAAGGACCAATGCTCACTACCAAAACAGGGTACACTCTGGCGGAGAGAGAGGGATTCGAACCCTCGGTACGCGGTTAGCGTACACACACTTTCCAGGCGTGCGCCTTAAACCGCTCGGCCATCTCTCCGTTTCCTCAATGGTGCGTAAGGTTAAACGAGAATGGTTGTTTGCGCAACTGCTGAGTTAACACAGCTGCGACTACATTAATAGTAATTGTAAAATCCGCTGATAAATCGCAGACAATTTTTCTAAGTCACTGATGCGAACATGTTCATTCACATGGTGTGCGCTAGTATTACAAGGACCTAATTCGACCACTTCAGTGCCGGTAGGAGCAATGAATCGACCATCTGAAGTGCCACCCCCCGTTGATAAGTTGGTATCTAAGCTTGTCATGTCTTTAATGGCAGTTTGTACGGCACTGATTAATTTGCCACGTTTTGTTAAAAACGGTAAGCCAGAAAGGTTCCATTGCAAATCAAAGGACAATTTATTTTTTTCTAAGATACGTGTAACACGCTCTTGGATTTCTTCAGGTTTTAATGCGGTAGAAAAACGGAAATTGAAATCAATACACAATTGTCCTGGAATCACATTCAATGCACCTGTGCCGGAATGGATGTTAGATATTTGAAAGCTGGTAGGTGGAAACGATTCATTACCTTGATCCCATGTCGTCGTTGTCAGTTCATGTAACGCCGACGTTGCAAGATGAATCGGATTGCTTGCTAAATGCGGGAATGCTACATGTCCTTGTTTTCCAAAGATGGTGAGCTTCCCACCTAAAGAACCACGACGTCCTACACGGACTTGATCGCCAAGATATTTATCACTCGTCGCTTCACCGATGATGCAATATTCTATTTTTTCATTACGTTGTTCTAATGCTGCAATTACTCTTTTGGTGCCATCAATGCTTGGCCCTTCTTCATCGCTAGTAATCAAAAATCCAATGGAGCCGGAAAAGTCTGGGTTTTTTTGAATAAATTGTTCTGCAGCGACAATCATTGCAGCGAGACCGCTTTTCATGTCGGTAGCACCACGACCATATAAAAATTCTTCGCGTTCAGTAGGTGTGAATGGATCAGTATTCCATGTGTCGAGTAGGCCAGTGGGCACAACATCAGTATGACCAGCAAATACTATCAATGGGCTGGTTGATCCTAATCGCGCCCATAAGTTATCAACGTCGCCAAAGCGCATAGGTTCAAGGTGAAAGCCTAATTTTTTTAGACGCGTCGCAATTATTTTTTGGCACCCGGCATCGTCAGGTGTGACGGATGCACAACTGATTAATTGTTTTGTGAGTTCTAGTACAGACATTGCAAAAAAATCCTATGAAACTTGTTTGATCCACTCTTGTAAATTGTAATAAGTGGTGATGCGAGAAATTTTATTCTGTTGGATTTGAAAAAATGCACCCGCAGGTAAACGATAAGATTGGTTTCTCGCTGGAGGTAAGCCTTTATCCGACTGTAAATAGGTGCCTTCAACAATAAACTCTGCAGCAGCATGTGTGCCCGCTTCATTCGTCATGATAATAATGTGCGATAGTGTTTCTTTGTAGCATTGATTCATGTGTGTCATGAATTCTTGAAATTCGTCTTTGCCCATTTGACGCTTACCTTGGTTAATGTCATGAACAACATGGTCATCAAGTAAGCTGAAAAAAGCATCCATATCACCCGCATTAAAGGCGTGGTAGTAAGCTTCGATTAAGGTATGGGTGGCGCGATTCATGACATTTTCTCCTTTTACAATGACAAAAATTTTCACCTCTCCCGCTTGCGGGAGAGGTCGACACGCGTTCTTTGCGTGGCGGGTGAGGGCCTTCATCCTCCAACCCTTCTCTCATTCGCAAAAAGTGCTTTGGGAGAAGGGAGTATTTTCAATCCTACACTTGTGTCGGTTCAATATCACGTAACAATTCATTTAATGATGTTTTTTCACGGGTTTTCGCGTCAACTTTTTTAACAATGACGGCGCAATATAGACTATATTTACCATCTTTGCTCGGCAAGTTACCAGAAACGACAACTGAGCCCGCGGGCACTTTTCCATAAGTGATTGTGCCAGTTTCACGATCATAGATACGCGTGCTTTGACCGATATAAACACCCATCGAAATGACAGATCCTTCTCCAATGATGACGCCCTCCACGACTTCAGAGCGTGCGCCAATGAAACAATTATCTTCAATGATAGTTGGGTTTGCTTGCAATGGCTCAAGGACACCACCAATGCCAACGCCGCCAGATAAATGGACGTTTTTGCCAATTTGTGCGCATGAGCCTACCGTTGCCCAGGTGTCAACCATGGTTCCTGTATCAACGTAAGCACCAATGTTGATGTAAGAAGGCATTAGAACAGTGTTGGGTGCTATATAAGAACCTTTGCGCGCGACAGCGGGCGGAATGATGCGTACCCCAGTGTTTCGCAGCGCATTTTCATCCATACCGTGAAATTTGAGAGGGACTTTGTCGAAATACTGGGTAAAGCCTCCATCCATGAGTTTATTGTCGAATAAGCGGAAAGAAAGCAGTACGGCTTTTTTCACCCATTGATGGGTGTGCCATTCATGGTTTATTTTTTCTGCGACCCTTAATTTACCGGTATCTAGTTGTTCTATTACGGAATTTACCGCATCTTTGATGTCTTTTAGAGCAGTTTGTGGGGATAGATTGGCACGGTCTTCAAAAGCGGCTTCGATAATCTTTTGTATTTCTAATGACATAGATGTAAGTTCCTTGATGAGTCGAAAAATCTTTTGTGTTAGGATATCGCATTTTTCGAGTATGTAAACGCACTTATGACAGAGAAGAAACAGGTAGCAAATGCTTTCGTAGTCTATAAAAGATTATTTGGATACGTTCGTCGTTATTGGCCTTGGCTAGCAGTAGCAATGGCGTCTAGCGTATTGTATTCAGGAGTTGACTCGTGGTTTGTATATTTCTTAAAGCCACTCTTGAATAGAGGGTTGGTAAAGAAAGACCAAGAGTTTTTGGCGTATGCGCCATTTTTGATATTAGCCGTCTTTATGATGCGAGGTGTCGCTAGTTTCTTTTCGAACTACAGCATTGCTTTAGTTTCAAGAAATGTCATTGCGAAATTACGCATAGATTTATTCGCTCATTTACAACGACTACCCGCGAGCTTCTATGATCACTCGACTTCAGGGCAGATTATTTCTGTCATGTTGTATAGTGTTGACCAAGTGGCGAATGCGAGTGCAGATGTATTAACAACGGCAGTGCAATCTACATTCTTTATCATTGGTTTGTTGGTCGTTATGTTTCACATCAGTTGGAAGCTATCATTATTTTACTTTATTGTGATTCCAATGGTTGTCGTAATTATGCGTTTTACGAGTGTGCGAGTAAGACGTTTAAGTTTAAATATTCAAGAATCCATTTCTCATTTGACCCACTGCGCAGAAGAAAATGTCGAAGGCTACAAAGTAGTACGTTCATTCGGTGGTGAAGAGTATGAGAGTGATAAATTTGCAAAAGCTGCCAATAATAATTTACACAATGAAATGAAAGTCGTTGCGGCACGTTCGTGGAGTGTATCAAGCGTGCAATTTGTTGCAGCGCTCGCGCTGTCAGGCACTTTATATGTGGCAACGTTAGATATTTCAAACTCAATTTTAAATGCTGGTGGTTTTGTAGCAATGATCGCAGCCATGCTTGCGATTTTAAAGCCAATGAAAGATTTAACTACGATGCAAAATAAATTATATCGTGGTTTAGCAGGTGCGCAGACTGTATTTGAAATGTTAGATCAACCGTTTGAGTTAGATTCAGGAACCAAAACCGTTGAGCGAGCGAAAGGACGAATTGAATTTTCACAAGTGAATTTTTCTTACAATCAAGATAAGCAAGTGTTGCATCATGTTTCATTCACTGCGGAACCTGGAGAAATTATCGCACTCATTGGGCGGTCAGGTAGTGGTAAATCAACGTTAGTCAATCTGTTGCCGCGATTCTATGCGGACTTTACGGGCGATATTCGTTTAGATGATGTCTCAGTGAGAGATTATCAATTAGCATCATTACGCAATCAGATGGCAGTTGTTTCACAGCATGTCACACTCTTTAATGATACGATTGCAAATAATATTGCTTACGGAAGATTTGATAAAGTCAGTGAAGCAGAAATCCGTGCCGCAGCAAAAGCAGCTTATGCATTAGATTTTATCGAGCAATTACCGAAAGGATTGCAGACATTAGTGGGTGAAAACGGTGTATTACTTTCTGGTGGGCAGCGTCAGCGCATTGCAATCGCGCGCGCACTATTGAAGAACGCGCCTATTTTAATTTTAGATGAAGCAACCTCAGCGTTAGATACTGAGTCAGAACGTTATATTCAAGCGGCATTAGATGAGTTAATGCGTCATCGTACGACGTTAGTGATCGCACATCGTCTTTCAACAGTAGAGCATGCAGATAAAATTATTGTCATGGATCATGGTCATGTGATGGAAGTGGGTTCGCATCAAGCATTGATAGATAGAGATGGTTATTATGCAAAACTCTATCGTATGCAATTTAAGGATGTAGATATTGCATGAGTAAACTAGCCGAGCAGCATTGGTATTCATCCAAGCTGACTTGGCTAACTGTTATTTTACTTCCTATTTCCTGGTTATTTCGCTTAATTACTTTTCTGCGCCGAATAGCTTACCGCTGGCATATCAAAAAATCCTATCGTTTTCCTGTTCCTATTATCGTTGTTGGTAATATTTCTGTTGGTGGTACGGGTAAAACTCCTTTTGTAATTTGGTTAGCGAGCGAATTACAAAAACAAGGTTATACACCTGGCATTGTAAGTAGAGGAGTTGGGGGTGAAAAACAATTGTCGCCTTACTGGGTAACAGAAAATACGACAGTATCATTAGTCGGCGATGAAGCTATCCTCTTGGCGCGTAGAACAAAGTCACCCGTTGTGATTTGCATTGATCGTGTGCGAGCGGTGCGCGAGTTATTAGCAAAAACAAAATGTAATATTGTGATTAGTGATGATGGATTGCAGCACTATCGGTTGCAGCGTGATGTAGAAATTGCATTGGTTGATGGCGCGAGAAAATTCGGTAACAGTCAGTTGATACCTGCAGGTCCATTGCGTGAACCTGTCTCAAGATTACAAAGTATCGATTTTGTAGTGACGCAGGGTGATAGCGAATCTTACAGCATGAAGTTGATGGGCGATAAAGTTGTATCGATTGCTGACGAAACACAAATTCAAATATTACATGAGTGGAAAGGTAAGCGAGTACACGCAGTTGCAGCTATCGGTAATCCAGCACGATTTTTTACTTTATTACGTTCATATGGCTTGGAAGTAATAGAGCACGTTTTCCCTGATCATCATCTTTATTCGCAATCCGATTTAGATTTTGAAGAAAAAATCCCCCTTATCATGACAGAAAAAGATATGGTGAAATGCCACGAGTTTGCTACGCAAAATATGTGGTATGTGCCAGTGGATGCGGAAATGAGTGGCGGTCTATTTGTCGCTATTATGCAGAAGTTGACGAACGGTGGGCACGCTGCGCTCTGGGATATCCCCACGAATTTTTAGTAGTATTATTCCCCTCTCCCAAAATGCTTTTATTTTGGGAGAGGGGTAAGGGGTGAGGGTATAGGCCCTCATCCCCTGCCCTTCTCCCATCGTAAAAAACACTCTGGGAGAAGGGAGTAAAAATTCGTGGGGATAACTCAGCGCTGCGTTTTGCCCACCTTGCACAAAGTAGGGTGCCCACAATGTAATTTAAAAAGGAGTTTAAACATGGAAAGTCATGCAACACCAAGTTCAGTAAGTAATACCCCAGTAGCTTTAACGGGTGGAGTAAGCAGTACTGCAGCTATTCAGCTCAATACAGAAAAAAAAGCAAACCTTGCTGAAGTAAAATCCTCTGAAATAAAACATCGACTCACAGCGGTAATTCAAGTCAGAAGTAATCCAGCTGCATTGCCGTTAATAAAAGAATATCTCACTCGCATGGCTGAGTGCAAAGTAGAAGCCGAACAAAGAATTTATATCACAGATTGTTATCGTTTTATGGATGATTTAGTTAAAGCCGGTATGCGCGAATCTTTGCAAATGATGCTGACACAATTACCAGGATATGGCGTTTATAATGCATTGAGCTATGTTTATCACGCATTTCCTGTGAGCGCAGATGAGAAAGGAGAGCGAGAAGATTTAGTAAAAAGATTGATTACCCAAGGCGCTGCTCCGTCAGTTCATTTTCATATAATGGAAATGGGGGAGGCAGGCGCTTTTACTAAAGTTGCTCCTAATGATGCAAAAGATGCGAAAGCTGGTGATTTAGTTGCTGCCCAAAAAACCAGGCCAGATTTACCAAGCGTGATTCAATTATTAAATGCAGAGTCCTTTGCAGGTATCATGAAAGATCTTCTCACTGACATGTTGGGTAATCGATCTAAGTACCCATTTTCAAATCCAGAGCAAGCACTAAATCGTTTATTAAAAGCAGGTATAAAACCAACTGCAGAAAGTTTAACGTTAGCATTGTCTCGACTTGATCTGCCCTATGCAATCCAATTATTAAACGCAGGTGCTCCGACTTGCAATGTTTCTTTAGATGCAAAAGTTGATACATCCTCAGATGCAGTTAAATTATTTGCAACGAAGCGAGCCGAATTCTGTATTGCTTATTACGAACAAAAATTAGTACCGTTTTTTGAAGATATGAGTAGTCCTATTTTTAGTGGTCGTGCTGAAATGGATGTATTTACTGCTTTTTGGAATTTCAGTTTTTTTCGTGCTTGGATTGATGCTGGAGCACGAAGAGATGGAGATGGTGCTTCTCCGTATGAAGAGGGAATATTTACGACATCTGAAGAGCGTAAGGCCAGAGATTTTATGCGATGTTTAGAGCATACTATGCAGGTATTATTAGTAGAGTATAAAAACATTAAAACGGCTTTAGCATCGAAAGATACAAGTAAAATATTAACGGCTACAAACCAATTTAAGAATAAATTATGGGATATGGGATATGCCGACCAAATTTACTTTTATGGGGTATTTAGTAAGAGATTTCTAGAATTGATTCCAACAAAGCGTGCTTATGAAAGATATTTACTGTTGTTAACGAATAGTAAAACAAATAGTAGCTCTCGATTTGGTGATCATAGAGATGGTTTTTCCTGTCTCGATTCCAAGTTTGATCCTAGTGAGGATGCCCAAAAATATGCGTCTACATTTCCGAAAAATAGAAATCAACGTATTCAATGGCTGGGGTGGAATCATAAATGGCATACTGATTATGAATCGGGATTAGAAGCATTTGAAACTATAGAAATGCAGCAAAAACCAAAAACCGTGCAAGCTGTCGCAGATCAGAAAGCAATGAAAAAGTCTTAAATCAGTGTGATATGCCAGGGAAAGCTGGCATAACAGACCCCTACCTGTAGTGACAGAAAAAGATATGTGAAATGTCGGGAATTTACTACACAAGATATGTGGTATGTGCCAGTGGATGCAGAAATAAGTGGGGATTCATTTGTGGTTATTATGCAGAAGTTGACAAGTGGTGGGCACGCTACGCTTTGAGCTACTCATACGAATCTTTGATGGTATTATTCCCCTCTCCCAAAATGCTTTTCTTTTGGGAGAGGGGTAAGGGGTGAGGGTATAAGCCCTCATCCCCAGCCCTTCTCCCCTCGTAAAAATCACTCCGGAAGAAGGGAGGGTTTCGTGGGGATATCACAGCGCTACGCTTTGCCCACGAAAATTGTAATGATGAAACAATGCGTTGGTTCAAGAAGTGATACTTTAAGGCACATTTATTATTAATATGTTAAAATGATAAGTAATAGTAGTGATCGGAGCATTTCATGAAGTTGGTGCGTTATGGTGTGTACGGTCAAGAAAAGCCTGGCATACTCGATAATAATCAACAAGTTCGTGACTTATCTGGCGTAATCCCAGATGTCGCTGGGAAAGTTTTGTCACCTGATTCCTTAGCACGTCTTGCTGCAATTGATCCTCACACATTACCGTTAGTTGATTCTTCTGCTCGCCTAGGCGCTTGCGTTGGCAGTGTGCGAAACTTTATTTGCATTGGTTTGAACTATAAAGATCATGCACTAGAAATTGGTATAAACCCTCCGCGTGAACCTATTGTATTTATGAAAGTCACAAGTGCAATTTGCGGACCACATGACAAGATCATTATTCCTCCCAATTCACAAAAAACAGATTGGGAAGCGGAGCTAGGCGTTGTGATTGGCAAAGCAGCGCGTTATGTCACCAAAGAAAATGCATTAGATTATGTTGCGGGTTATTGTGTGGTGAATGATATTTCAGAGCGTGCATTGCAATTAGAAGGTACTGGCCAATGGATGAAAGGCAAAAGTTGTGAAACGTTTGCGCCTATCGGTCCATGGTTAGTAACAAAAGATGAAATTCCAGACATACAAAATCTTGATATTTGGCTTGAAGTCGATGGTCATCGTTATCAACAGAGTAATACCAAGGAAATGATTTTTGGTGTCGCCGATATCATTAGCTATTTAAGTCACTATTGTGTTTTGCAAGCAGGTGATATTATCTCGACAGGTACTCCAGCGGGTGTTGGTTTGGGGCAAAAACCTCAGGCTATTTATCTGCAACGTGGACAAAACATACGTTTGGGTATTCGTGGATTAGGCGAGCAAAATTTAAATACAATTTAATCAAGGAAAAACCATGCGTTTAAAGTATTTGATATTTGTAATGATTATTACAGTTTTTTCTTCCGTGTTATTCGCGACTGAAGAAAATATTCAAACTGAAGAAAGGCCTGCATTTACCGTAACACCATCATCCTCTGTCTTTGTCTTGAAATTAAAATCAAATCCGACAACAGGGTATACTTGGTCACTCGTCAATTACAATCCCGCATTAATTGAACCGATGAAGCATAAATATGAAGCCAATGCAGATAAGAAAAGAATTGGTGCACCAGGCTACGAATACTGGACATTTCGCGTAAGATCCTCAGGGTTTACTGTTCCACAACAAACCCAAATTGAAATGATTTACGCGCGTCCTTGGGAGGCTAATGACGCAACAAAGCCAACCGTATTTAAAATTACAACTACTGACGTTCCTTCAGCTTCCCGTTCATAAAGATAAGTGTGGTGGGTGTTCCTTGGGATGTGTATTTGAAAGTGGTTGTTTCAGTCGATGGTTGATTGTTATTTGTCACGGCGTTGCTGTTTTGTGTTTCACCTTTGTTAACTAAAGCAGCCGCGCCACACGCTTTTTTCACACTCGCAGTGGTATCACCTAATTGTACGTTACCGCCACATAAGGATGAATTACTTAAACTTGTGCCGTTGACGGTAATATTTATCATCTTCTGTGATGCATCAAATGCAATCATCATTTGTACGGTGCCTGGCTGTGATGGGTCGTACTTAACGTAATAGGTCCAGACTTGTGGTGTCGTATCTAATATCTCTTTGTCCGTCTTTTTACTGTCTGGCGCGCCACATTGTTGTGTGACTTGCTCTATCGTGTCACCAATGTTGATTTGATTGAAACCTGTGGGGCAGAACATAGCAGCTGCTTGTCCTGCGTAAAATAATAATCCGAGCGGTAAAATGATTTTTTTCATGAGGTTTTCCTTGGTTTATTTTGTTAGAAGGCCCTCACCCGCCATGTAAAAAACACATGGCGACCTCTCCCACAAGTGGGAGAGGCGAAGGTTTTTTCTCCCTTCTCCCAAAGCGTTTTTTGCGAAGGAGAGAAGGGCTGGGGATGAGGGTTATGTAACACCCGGCTTCAATTTTTTCTTCCGTGCAGATTCGTGTCGTGCGAAACGATCTGTATCAATATATTTATCCATGGTTGCTGCATTTTCATGGCCTACGTCATCACGAATATGTTCGCGTGGACGAGTCTCAACATCTGTTGAAATAGCAGTATGACGTAACCAGTGTACGGTTGCTGTTGCTAAATCTTCTGCTTCATCCGTTTTACCTTGTTGAAGTAACTGACTAATCGCGCCATCAAAAACTTCTTGTACAATGTTACGGATTTGACGCGCACCTAATCCACTTTTACCTTTTATTTTTTGCAGCAGTGGTGTTGCTTCATCACGACTAGGTAAGGGTGATAAACCCAGGCAAGTGCGATAACGCTTAAGCGCAGTTAATAATTCATCGGGTACCGCAATATCACGGATTTTGTTACCTTTACCTACTGTGGTGAACCACCACAAGCTTTGTTTGTCCGGCGCAAAATTTCCCATCGTTGCCATTCTTCCAGGTGCATAGGCTAATTCAGAAATACGTACACCTAATAAATAAAATGCGGACATTAAAAATAAAGTACGTTCATGTTCTGGATTTGCTGCCGCCATTTTTTCTGCGGCATCAATGGCACAGCTCCATTGTATGCGGCTTAGTTTGCGTGTTACTTTGCGTGTTTGTTGGCGTTGAATATAACCTTTCTTTTGTCGAATCAAGCTGACGGGATTGACCTCCAAATAACTTTCTTGTTGGAGGAAAGTATATAGTGAGCTTAAGGCTGCAAAAATAGCTTCAATTGATTTATTGCTGAGTTGGTACTCCGCTTTTACTGGTTGCTTTCCATGACGACGTGCAACTTTGCTAATGCGTACTACGAATGGTCGCCAATCGGGATTAGGGATGCGCAAACCTTCTTTTTCAATAAAGCGAGTCACTGTTTTTGTCGTGATCCAAGCTTTAGGTGGTGTATTCACGAATTGCATGTAATCACGAATATCATTACGACTAACTTCTTTTAATGGTTTTTTGCAGATTAACCATGCCCAATGTAGCATGCGTTCAACTTCACGACGATAGGCAGTGAATGTATCCGCGGAGTTAATATAACTTTTTAAAAACTCCAGGCAGAGTGAAAATTCTTTTTCTGCGTCTACGATGGAAAGAGATTTTAAATAATCGCGTACGCAGTAAGGTGTGTTAGTAATATTTTCTAGCGTATCAAATAATGGGTGTAGTGTCGGCGTGACATTTGGCATAGATTACGAATCGTCTCTCTCATCATGTTCAGCAGGTCTTGTTTCAGACTCTTTGACTTCTTGCGCTTTTTTGATTTGTTTATCATGTTTGCGCGAAATTAAATTACTCAAAAAGGTAGGTGTTTTTTTAGGTGCATCCTCAACAGCTGGTGGTGTGTAATCTTCAAAAACTTGGTTATCGTGATGTAATACGCCCTCTTTGCCCCAAGGTAAACGACGATAATACGGTGTTGTTTGTTCAGGATTAAAAAATGGATATTTGATAATTTCAAAGTAAGGTGAGTAATCAAAATCTTTAGGCGCAAATAAATGGGGATTGCGCTGCACGAGTTCCATGTTTTCTTCCATGCTATCTGATTTGATGGTTGGAAGTACTGGGAAGTGCACGGAATGAAATGCTTCTGCAATCATGGTTGAGCAAACCCCGCTTTCAGGTTCACCACTAGGTGTTTGAAATAAACTAGATCCCCAGCGTCGTGGTAATAATGTCCATGGTAATAGAAAACGCGCTAAGTCAATCAGTTGGCGCATATTGTAAGGCTTGCCTAATGATTTGATAGCATGTGCAATGACTGTTTCAGCATCTGCTGGAGATAACCCTATAGGTCTGCAAATGCGAATATGATGGTGCCTATAATCACTTAGATGGGACACAACCATGCCTTGTCCCATGAGGCCTTCAATGACAACGCGCGCATTTTCACGCTTCTTCATATGAAGAGCGACCATTTTGCGTAAGTTGTTATCTTCAATGTCGTGAAGCTTACCGACATACAGCGCTGCATGTGTCCAAGGACTTTGGGTAATGGTGCGGACTACACTGCTCACGCGACTTTGCCCTTCAATCAGCAATACATCGCCTGGGCGGATTTCATATTTCAAGCGATTAAAGTCACAAGGGGGGATTTCTGCTGGTGTTGGTTCTTCGGTTAGCCAATTGACTAATCTATCCGTTAGTTTGCGATACAGTGATGTCTTTGTAATAGGCTTCACAGTAGTCAACATCCTTTTGATCATAATTAGATAAATTATAGCATGGTGTTTAATCAAAAGTCATTAGGTGTGGGGTGGGCACGCTCGGCTCTGAGTTATCCCCACGAATTTTTTGCTCCCTTCTCCCAGAGTGTTTTTTACGATGGGAGAAGGGCAGGGGATGAGGGCCTATACCCTCACCCCTTGCCCCTCTCCCAAAAAAAAGCATTTTGGGAGAGGGGAATAATACTACTAAAAATTCGTGGGGATAACTCAGAGCGTAGCGTGCCCACCTTGAAACTTTTTAACTAATCCTCTGCGCCAGATTCTGAGCATAACCAATATATGATGCAGGAGTTAATTGATATAACTGCTGCTTAATTTCATCTGGTAATGGCAATTCTGCAATGAATTGATGAAGCAATGTTTTCGTGATTCTTTGTCCGCGCGAAAAACTTTTTAAGCGTTCATAGGCTTGTTCAACACCAAAACGTCGTAAAATAGTTTGTACTGGTTCAGTGAGGACTTCCCAATGGTGATCTAATTCCGCATTTAATACTTCAACATTTGGAGCGACTTTGGTTAGTCCACGACTAGTGGATTGATAAGCTAAGACCGCGTGTGAAATCGCAACACCAATGTTGCGTAACACGGTTGAGTCAGATAAGTCACGTTGCCAACGCGAGATAGGAAGTTTGAGTGCCATGTGTTCGAGTAAGGCATTTGCAATACCTAGGTTACCTTCAGCATTTTCAAAATCAATAGGATTGACTTTGTGTGGCATAGTTGAAGAGCCCACTTCATGGTTAAAGGTTTTTTGTTTGAAATAATGTAATGCAATATAGCCCCACATATCGCGATTGAAATCAATCAAAATAGTATTCATGCGCGTGATAATTGTGAAGACTTCAGCCATGTAATCGTGTGGTTCGATCTGTGTTGTGTACGGATTCCAAGTGAGTGACAGAGAGCAAACAAAGTTTCTGCTGATTTGCTGCCAATCTGTCTCGGGATAAGCAACCACTAATGCATTATAATTACCGGATGCTCCATTCATTTTTCCGAGAATGGGTGCAATAGCTAATTGTTCGATTTGACGTTGTAAACGATAAATCACATTAGCAATTTCTTTGCCGACGGTTGTGGGTGTTGCTGGTTGTCCATGAGTGTGTGACAACATCGCTTGACCGGCATATTCATTCGCTAAGTGTTTTAATTGCATCATTATGTCATCTAATGCGGGCATCAGGCATTGTTGACGTGCAGAATGTAGCATTAATGCATACGCTAAATTATTAATGTCTTCTGATGTGCAACCAAAATGAATAAATTCACTGACAGCTGATAGTTCTGCATTATTTGCAATTTTTTCTTTAATAAAATATTCGACTGCTTTCACGTCGTGATTAATGCCGCTTTCAATGTGTTTAATGCGTGCAGCATCTTGTTCTGAAAAATTTTCGATAATGGAATTTAAGACATCATTTGCGTGATGGCTCAGAGGTTTTAATTCAGGTAGTCCAGCATGTTGTGCAAGCATTTGCAGCCAACGTACTTCAATGAGTACTCTGAATTTCATCAAGCCATATTCACTGAAGATAGGACGAACCATGCTAACTTTGTCTTGATAGCGTCCTTCAAGTGGTGAGATTGCCATTAAAGATGAAATGGTCATACGGTTTCCTTTTTGTAATTTTCTGAATGCGAAAGTTGTGACAAAAGATCTTGTGCAGCGGTTTTAATTTTATGGCGAAAAAAAAGTAATTGTAATCGTGATCCACCCATTTGACGCCATAACGCAACAGAACGGATGCCAGCGAGCAATAACGCACGAATTTTCTCAATCGTATCAGGTGAGCTGAGTGAGCGTGTATTCCCGAGGACCATAATGCGAAAATGAAATTTGCTGATTGTTTGCATGTAGATATCAGCTAATGTTGATATGACAGTAGGGTGACTCAGCGAAAAGTATTCAACTTGTTTCTTTGCTTGATGAATACGCTGCGTCAATGTCTCTCGTGTTTGTTTTGCATAAGTAATTTTTTTTTGAATATGAATGAGAGACATGATGTGGCGCATCACATCTTTATTTTTTTGTGGAGGTTCGCTAAAGAGCTGAACTAATGTTTCTAATCCTGGGCGAATGTTTTGTAAATTGCCATAAACATCAGAAATTTTTTCTGGGTGTGTTTGGAAAATACTATAAATACTTGTTTCGAGTGTGGCGGAATCTATTTTGCCGGTTTGTGCTAGTTGTTTTATTAAAAAAATTGCTTGTAGTACACCGGCCAGTGCAATCGTGGTATCGCGATATGAGTGATTTAGCCAAGATTTCATTAATTAATTATTCCTCCACCGAGGCAGAGCTCTCCTTGGTAAAATACTACTGATTGCCCGGGTGTTACTGCACGTTGTGGTGAATCAAACGTCACTTTATATTGTTTTTCATCGATAGGTTCGATAATACACGGTTGATCAGTTTGACGGTAGCGGGTTTTTGCGGAAGCTTTGTAAGGAAAATGATCAGGCTCTCCATTGATCCAATGAACTTGGGCTGTGATTAATTGATGGGTATATAATGCAGGGTGGTCATGTCCCTGTGCGACGAGCAGCGTGTTATCAACGATGTTTTTAGCAACGACGTACCATGGTTGTTCTGAAGCGTCTTTTTTTCCGCCAATCTTTAATCCTTGACGTTGTCCCAGTGTATAAAACATCAAGCCATCGTGTGTGCCTATGGTTTTTCCTTCGAGGGTTTTGATTTCGCCTTGGCGTGCTTTGACGTATTCATTTAAAAAATTTTTAAATTTGCGTTCGCCAATAAAACAAATTCCCGTGCTATCTTTTTTTGCATGAGTTGATAGCCCCATTTTTTTTGCGATATCGCGGACATCTATTTTATTTAATTCTCCAACAGGGAACAGGCTTTGTGATAATTGTTCACGAGTTAATGTATAAAGAAAATAGCTTTGATCTTTTTGTGGATCTAACCCTTTATAAAGTTGTGAATCAATTATCCGAGCATAATGACCTGTTGCTATATAATCCGCACCTTGTTGTTTTGCATAATGCAAAAAAGCTTTAAATTTTATTTCACGGTTACATAAAATATCAGGATTGGGAGTCCGTCCGGCATTATATTCAGCGAGAAAATCTACAAATACATTTTCCCAATATTCTGCAGCGAAATTTACACGTTGTAATTCAATTTGTAATGTATCACAGACTGATTGAGCATCTGCCATGTCTTTGCTAGCTGGGCAAAAGGTATCAGTATCATCTTCTTCCCAATTTTTCATAAAGACACCGGTGACATGATGTCCAGCTTCTTTTAACAGGAAAGCTGTCACTGATGAATCAACTCCACCAGACATGCCAACGATAATGTGATTTTTTTTATGAGTGCTCATTAAGGTGAAAATCTATGTTGGTTTCTTTGCATTAGCTGCTGTTCCTGCGGCAGGAGCAGGAGCTCCTGCCGGGGTGCTTGGAGTAGCGCCAGCTCCTATTATCGTTAAATTACTAGATTGCGTGTTAGAAGCAATAGATTTTTTTTGTTCATTACCTGTTGTAAATGTTTCTTTGATCATCGAGGGCTGTGTGGTTAGAAAAGCGAAAATCCTTTTAGCTGTTGCTTGGCTCGTAGGCGACAAATCTCCTACTGCTGCAGCTATCTCTCCTTCTTTCTTCTCAGCAAGCAAGGCTATTGCTTGTGTTGCCTTGCTTTCTTTCTCATTCATTAATCTTTCAAAATCTTTTGCGGCAGTATGAACTAAATGCTGCATCTGATGATAAGAGCCGGCTTTGAGCGCGCAGACTGCTAGTGCTTGCTTAGCGGCTGCTGCATCATTGAGGTTATTGAATTTAGTAAAAATAACCAGCGCTTTTTCCAGTGCTTTTTTCGCACCACTAACCTGGCCATGTTGAATTAAGCAATTTCCTAGTAACAAGTTAAATGCAGCACTTTGATGGTTGTCGACATTTGTATCTAAGTACTTCTCTGCACATTCAAGATAAGTTAATGCGAGATTATATTTACGATTGAAAAAATGTGAGCGTGCTAAGTGATAATAAAGGTTAAAAAGGTGTGCTTTATCAATTATTAGCCCAAGGTTTATAAGTTTATGGGCAGCTTCCAATGGGGTGATCGCTTGTAGATGCTCTTTAGTGAGTGAAAGAGACATGCCAAGTTCGATGTTTGCTAAACATGTACAAATGGGGTCGCGAAATGGATGCTTAACCGCTTCCACTAGGTGAGGGATTGCTGCAGCGGGTTGTTCTAAACAGTTAAGATTGACGCCTAGATGGTATCGACAGTTGGCAGCTAGCTCTTTTGAGAGTGCATCTTGATTAGCTTTTATAAGATTTAGTATCTTCTCAAGTTGTTTAATAGCCGGAGAATATTTGTTTAAACCATGGTTATGCATGGCCTCTTGGAACATAGCCATGAGTGTTTTTTTACGCTGCATTTTTTAAAACCCAATTTTTTTCAGAATTATACACTAACTTTAATTAATATTCTCTTAAGCAACAAGTAATAGAATGCACAAAAATCATAAAAATGATTAATTTACCATCACCGACGAGGGGTGAGAATGTTGAACAGTAGAGGGCTTTTCGGTCTAGGGATAGAATTACATAAAAAAGCAGTCATTTTTGCTTCCAATAGTGATTTGGATGGCATTAATGAAGGCGATGCTGACTTGATGGATCGATTAGCGCAGCAATGGAATGAGATGGGTATTGAAGCATATCGCGTTATGCTACCAGAAAGAACAGCTCCTCATGTGAGAAAGTTTCCTTACATTCGTGTTTTAGATGGCGAAGGAGCATCAGCTCGAGTTAACCAGTTAATCCAATTGATCAATGATCCCAAATATAGAGGTAAGTCTAAGATTCTATATGTAGGGAGTCGGATTGATACCTTGGATAACAATGGCAATGTCAGTGGTAGTGGCGGATTTTTTACTAGAGCAGTGCTTGAGCAATTAAAAGCTAAGTGTAATGTCAAAATTGTTATATGTTGTTTAGAGTTAAAGTTTTTTCAACGCAGTATGGAACACTTACCTAAATTGGCATGGATGACTGAAAATCATCTTCAGCTCGCTGACGGCGTTCATTTCCTGACACGTCGTGATCAAGAATTTTTTGAAACAGAATATGCAAATCAAGTCAAACGTGGCGTCATTGTCGCCCCAAAAGAATGGACTGTCCCTTACTTAGAAAGTCGAGTGGCATTTGAAGCTAAAGCTAAAACAGAGCTTTCAGTTGTTTTTCAGACTAGTGCGAATGTAGAGGGTTATAAGCAAATTCAGGGTTCTATTCTGGGTTTTTTAGATTACCCATTACGAGTAGCTGGAGGATATAAAGTTGTTATCAATGAGAATTCTACGGCGTTAGCATTACAGTTATCTCGACCATGGGATGTTAATGCCCAGCCTCAAGTAAGAGATTTTGTTTCGGGGATCTCAACATCTGATCCATTCGCAAGTTGTGGATATAGAGAACCAAGTCTTCATGATTTGATGCAACGCCCCTCAAACGTACTGTGTTATGGTTTAATTCGTGGAGATAAAGGGATTGATTCCGCTTTACTGTTAGTTTCGCAATTTAGTAATGATGAGGCTAAAAAGTATAAGCGGACTGCAGCAATGGTACCGGCACAAATTCTAGAGAGTGAATTTAAGGTAACAAATAAAGTTTATATTGTTGGTAGATACATGAAGCCTGCTCCTGGGCAAAATGGAATACTGCCTATGATGTTCGAGCAGTTATTCGGTAAGGTTGCAAAGCAACATGACGTCTATAAGCACTATTGGCCAAGAATCCAAGGCTCTAGCACAACAGAAGAAGCAAATACTCTAGGTCAAGAGCTGTTTGATGAAATGCGAAAGAGTTATCGTACTCAACGCAAAAGTTTAAGAGGGAAGGGTGCGCGTATTCCTAATTATGAGTTTGTAGAAATGCGTTTTAACCTATCACTTCCGCAGCTTTGTGATATCGCAACACGGTGTCGTTTTGCAATTAAGTTAGATGAAAAAGGAGTTGCAGAAAACTCATCAACGATCATGTCAAATATGGCAATGTATTTACCTACTATCGCGCAATTCGGAAGACTAACACCAAAAGAGTTTATGCGGGGGCCATATGCTGGCGCATTTATCATGTTGCCATCGAGTGAAACATTTGTAGAGCCAAAAACATTTAAGTTTCGTCCTTCGACATTAAAAGGTAGTGATTATGCAGAGATATCTAGAGTCGTTACCTATGATGACTCAGTAGAGCAAAAAGAGGCAAGAGTATCTGTAGTTGTCGTTAATGAAGGTGTTGCCGCATCATCGAAAAAAGTAGTGTTGCCCCGACCAATGAAAGCTGCATCACCCGCCACGCCCGCAGCTGCTGCATCTAATAAGCCAGTGAAGGGTGATCCAAAGCGAAAAACTGACAGAGCAGCTGCTCCTATCGCATCAAAAAAATCTGTAGGTAAATCTAAGCAAGATGTAAGACCAGCCGCAGTTGCTGTTCCTGCAGCAAAGATCCCCGTCGTTTCATATAGAGAAAGATTAGACGCGGTTCTCAAGCTAAAAAATGACATTAGCGCACACACAGTGGCAAAGCAATTGGTAGCTAAATTATTCATGCAAGTATTAACAAGTAATGTATTGGTAGCAAAGAATAAAGCTCGTTACATGGATGTTATATTTAGATATGGTTCTTATTCGATTATCTGCATACATGTTCCGCGCCCAATGGTTGAAAAAGTTTTTTTCCAAACCGGATCAAATTCTCTTGAATATCGTGGTTTTGCACAAGGCATCGATCCTTCAGTCATGTCATTTGTGATGAGGCAAGTTGAAAAATTCGCACCCCAACCATTAGAGGTAAAAAACCAACAGGCGAAAGTTGTATTGCTTGAAGCAGAGACAGCTTCAGCGGAACAAAATGATTTAGTAGCAGAGGTGGAGTCAGAAGAAAAAATTGATTTCGCAGCACTCATGCAAGGGGTTCATCACACATCTGCTGCACTTGGACGTGGCCCAACATTAGTATCGATGCATGCGCCTAGCGAAGGAGCAGCCGTACCAGTAGCAGCGCAGCAGGGCTCATCAATGGCTCTTGTTTCTCAAATCGGAGCATTCGGCGTGAGACAGCAGCCGCAGATGCCATTGGTTATCCAGGATATGGCTATTACTTCCAGCTGCTCAGCTTGAAGAGGAGTCCTCTTCTCAAGCTCAGGTCGCTGTAGCGGTCCGCGGATAAGCTTCGTCACCTTTTTTCATCCAGTGATTGTGAGGTAGCAACTAGATTGCTACCATAGCAACCTTTCACAAAAGAATAAGGGAGTATTTTCATGGGTTATCAGCATATTCAAGTCCCAGCTAGTGGGCAAAAAATCACAGTAAACAGCAATTATACGTTGAATGTCCCCGAGCAGCCTATCGTGCCATATATTGAAGGTGACGGTACTGGCGTAGATATTACACCTGTTATGAAAAAAGTAGTGGATGCAGCTGTTGCGAAAGCGTATAGCAATAAACGAAAAATTCACTGGATGGAAGTTTATGCAGGAGAGAAAGCAACGAAAATTTACAACAGCGATACTTGGTTGCCTGCAGAAACACTCGATGCAGTAAAAGATTATGTTGTTTCAATTAAAGGACCTTTGACCACCCCAGTCGGTGGCGGTATTCGTTCGTTAAATGTGGCATTACGCCAAGATCTCGATTTATATGTTTGCTTGCGACCAGTGCGCTACTTTAAAGGTGTGCCTAGTCCTGTCCGTGAACCATGGCTAACCAATATGGTTATTTTTAGGGAAAATTCTGAAGATATTTATGCTGGTATTGAATGGGCAGCAGATACTAATGAAGCAAAACAAGTCATTAAATATTTGCAAAATGACATGAAAGTTAAAAAAATTCGCTTTCCGGAACATTGTGGTATTGGCATCAAGCCTGTTTCAAAAGAAGGTACAATGCGCTTAGTACGTAGAGCTATTCAATATGCAATCGAGAATCAGCGTGATTCAGTTACTTTAGTGCACAAAGGTAACATCATGAAATTTACCGAAGGCGCATTTCGTGATTGGGGTTATGAGTTAGCACAAAATGAATTTGGTGCTAAACCATTAGATGGCGGTCCATGGCATGTATTAAAGAACCCAAATACAGGTAAAGATATTATTGTGAAAGACGTCATTGCAGATGCTTTTTTACAACAAATATTATTACGTCCAGCAGAGTATAGTGTGGTGGCTACACTGAATTTAAATGGCGACTACATTTCTGATGCGCTTGCAGCGCAAGTCGGTGGAATCGGTATTGCACCAGGGGCAAATTTAAGCGATAGCGTCGCAATGTTTGAAGCAACACATGGTACGGCTCCCAAATATGCTGGCCAAGATAAGGTCAATCCAGGGTCATTAATTTTATCCGCAGAAATGATGTTGAGACACATGGGATGGGTCGAAGCTGCGGACCTCATCATCAAGGGCATGGATGGCGCGATCACAGATAAAACAGTTACCTACGATTTTGAGCGTCTAATGACAGATGCAAAATTGGTCAGTTGCTCAGGGTTTGGTGATGCTGTGGTTCAGAAAATGAATTGATTAAATTTTAAACGAAATTACCTTGATTTTAAATTCCCAAATTGAGGTAATTTTATGTACATTACTTGATCAATATAGTAAAATACAATAGAGATACAGTCAAAAAGTGGGTATACCCTTAGTATATTAAGTATAGTTTCTTTTTTACATTTTTCGAGAAAGGAATAGAATTTTTTGTATGGGAAGGAAATTTTAAAGGTTATCAGCTATAAGTAAGGTAAGAGTAATGAAAACTGGTACTGTCGTTGAGAAGTATGATACCGATGTGCAGGTGGAAGAAGCAAGGCCGCAACTTAAAGAACCTGCAATGTTTCAGATATGGATGCATAACGATGATTTTACCCCAATGGAATTTGTCGTGATCGTTCTGGAAGCATTCTTCAACATGGACAGAGTTAAAGCGACGAATGTGATGTATGAAGTCCATACATCGGGTAGAGCGATTTGTGGAATCTACAGTAAGGACGTTGCGGAAACCAAAGTAGATCAAGTAATGGAATACGCTAGGAAGCATGAACATCCTCTATTATGTAGTATAGAGGCCGTGTAAAACTCAGGATAGGAGGAGTGTGCCATGCTAGACAAAGAGCTTGAGTACACATTAAATTTGGCCTTCAAAGAAGCGCGTGCTAAGCGTCATGAATTTGTAACGGTCGAACATCTCCTGATTGCTCTTTTGGATAATTCATCCGCTTCGGATGCATTGAAGGCGTGTGGCGCAAACGTGAATCGTCTGCGCAGCAATTTGTTGGATTTTGTAGATCGCACTACGCCCGTTATTCCATCACACATTCATGATAGAGATACGCAACCTACACTAGGATTTCAACGTGTATTGCAACGTGCTGTATTCCACGTGCAATCATCAGGGAAAACAGAAGTGACAGGTGCAAATGTTTTGGCAGCTATTTTTAGCGAACAAGATAGCCAAAGCGTTTACCTCATGCGCCAAGAAAATATTGGCCGTTTAGATATTATTAATTACATTTCACACGGATCAACGAAACCACGTTTAGCTGGCGGTGGTTTACGTGATAATGATCAGTTTGGGGGTGGTGGTAGTCATTACATGGATGAAAATGAAACCATGCAAGAAGACGCTAACTCTAGTCCATTAGAACAATACACAACAAACTTAAATGCACGAGCTAAACTCGGCATGATTGATCCACTGATTGGTCGTGAAGAAGAAATTGAACGTACGGTGCAAATCTTATGTCGTCGTCGCAAGAATAATCCATTATTAGTAGGCGAAGCAGGTGTTGGTAAAACTGCAATTGCAGAAGGTTTGGCCCGTTTAATTATCGAAAAGAAAGTTCCTGCAATATTAGAAAATAGTATTATTTATTCGCTTGATCTAGGAAGTTTGCTAGCAGGTACAAAATATCGCGGTGATTTTGAAAAACGATTAAAGAGTGTATTGCATCAATTACGTGAACAAAAAGGTGCGGTGCTTTTTATCGATGAAATTCACACGATTATTGGTGCTGGTGCCGCATCTGGCGGTTTAATGGATGTATCAAACTTAATTAAACCATTACTTGCTTCAGGCGATTTAACTTGTATTGGTTCTACAACATACAAAGAATATCGCGGTATTTTTGAAAAAGATCACGCGCTTGCACGTCGTTTCCAAAAGATCGATGTGAAAGAACCAACCGTAGAACAAACCATTGAGATTTTAAAAGGGTTACGTTCACGTTTTGAAGCGCATCATAATATTAAATACAGTGATGAATCTTTAGAAGCAGCATCAAAATTATCTGCGCGCTACATCCAAGATCGTAAATTACCAGATAAAGCGATCGATTTAGTGGATGAAGTAGGCGCATATCAATATTTATTACCAGAGCAAAATCGTAAACGTATTATTGATGCAGGTGACATTGAAAAAGTCGTTGCAAAAATAGCACGTATTCCAGAAAGAACAGTATCTACTTCAGATCGAGAAGCGTTAAAAAGTCTTACCCGTGATTTAAAAATGATGATCTTTGGGCAAGATAATGCAGTGGAAACACTTGGTGCTGCAGTGAGATTGGCGCGCTCCGGCTTGCGTGATCCAAATAAACCTATAGGTTCATTCTTGTTTATTGGGCCAACAGGTGTAGGTAAAACAGAAGTAACAAAACAATTGGCAAAATCATTAGGTATCGAGTTAATTCGTTTCGATATGTCTGAATATATGGAGCGTCACACCGTATCGCGTTTGATCGGCGCACCTCCAGGCTATGTTGGATATGATGAAGGTGGTTTGTTAACAGAAGCTGTCAACAAACATCCACACTCAGTTGTATTGTTAGATGAAATTGAAAAAGCGCATCCTGATGTTTATAACTTATTACTACAAATTATGGATCATGGAACGTTAACTGACACGAATGGCCGTAAAACAGATTTTCGTCATACGATTTTAATTATGACATCTAACGCAGGCGCTGATTTATTAGATAAAGCAACGATTGGATTTACATCACAAGATAATTCAACAGATGTAGTAGGCGCAGTAAATCGTGTGTTTGCACCAGAGTTTCGTAATCGTTTAGATGCAACAATTCAATTCCAACCATTAGATCCAAGCACAATTATGCATGTTGTAAATAAGTTCTTAATGGAGTTAGAAGTTCAATTAGAACCAAAACATGTGGTATTGGAATTAGATGATTCAGCCCGTTCTTGGTTAGCAGAAAATGGTTATGACAAGAAAATGGGTGCACGCCCAATGGCAAGATTGATTCAAGAGAAATTGAAGCGTCCACTCGCAGAAGAGTTACTCTTTGGTAAGCTCAGCAAAGGCGGTCATGTTAATGTGACAGTTGAAGATAATGAGCTGAAGTTTGCTATCGAAGAACTTGAAGGTAACAACGTACACTGAATACCTAAAAATCCTACCCTAGGACTGTGAACGAGGAATTGGCTTATTCTTCCAAGAATAAGCTTTTTTTTTATTTATTTGGACTATTCCCCTCTCCCAAAAATGCTTTTCTTTGGGAGAGGGGTTAGGGGTGAGGGTGCTTGCCCTCATCCCCACCCCTTCTCCCCTCGTAAAAATCGCTCTGGGAGAAGGGAGATGGTATAGGAGATTTTAAAACAGATTACTCAGCAGCTGGCTTGCTCTCACCGCCACCTGACTTGTTATCACGGCTACGGAAGCTAATGCGGCCTTTGGTGAGGTCGTATGGGGTTAGCTGAACGGTTACTTTGTCGCCTTTGAGAATACGGATGTAGTTTTTACGCATTTTCCCAGAAATATGAGCAATTACAACGTGTCCATTTTCTAATTGTACTCGAAACATAGTGTTAGGAAGGGTGTCGACCACCGTGCCTTCCATCTCAATTTGATCTTCTTTTGGCATATAGCTCTCTAACTCGCTTGAATATAAACGGGAAATGATGCCGTAAATTAAACCAATTAGCAAATGAAAGATTTGAATAAATATTGTATAATTCAGTAAAATATTATTAAAAATCAAACAAAGAGAGCAAAATGAGCCAAGCTAAACTTCTTAAAAATATGGAGAAGTATTTAATCTTAGTCAATGAACAAGGGAATAAAAAATTTGCTGCTGCTGTAGGTGCTGCAGGTGGCGTTTGTTTTTCTTTGTCATTGATTAGAGCCGTGATGAGAAAAAAATTGAAAAAAGGGAAATACTGGGATCATTTGTTAGTTGCTGCGAATAATTGGGATGGTGAACCAGAATCATTAAATGATGAAGTGCAATTACCTGAAACGAATGATGGTAAACCAGTGAAGCTAGGCGATATTTTTGAGCGATTAATCAACTTTGTTTTACCAAATCAAGCGAATGAGGCGTTATTACCTCAGGAGTTTCATCTTGGTCATGATGTGCAAAGAGATTTTTTAATACCGAAAGAGAAACAATTCCAAGTATTAGTGCAAGATGATAAAGGCGCGAAAGTACGAAATATAGCAAAACAAAATAGGTATGGAGGAAGCTTCACTCCAGCGCAATTAGCACTGTTAGTGAGTAATAATACTTTAATTAAAGATATTGTGATCTTTGGTAATCAAGGGCATGCAATTGAAGGGAGTTATGAAAACGGTGAGTATGTCGTTTACAATCCTAATTACCAACATAAATCAATTGATTCAATGGTAAGAAAATTCAAAAACAAAAATGACTTCTTTGCAGAGATACAACGTGTTTTAGGTGCTGCAATCAATATCGAAGTGGCAACACTTGATCGTAATGCATCAGTGGATATAACGGATTATGAAAAATTCGTGATGGCGAATTCTGTATCTGTGTTAATGAATGGTGGTTGGCGAGAGATATATGATACACAGGGTAAACTGCTACCTGACATCATCACAAAAGCAGTAGCAACTCATGGTGGTGCTGCAGCTATTTTAAATGAAATTGCGCATGATCAAGTCGGGGCACTTTCTTTATTTGCATTCATTAGACTTGATGCAGCAGGTTGTTTAGGAAGGTTATTTGAAGTCGCAGCGCAATCTAAAACTCATATGGTGATGTTAGCGCAGAGAATCACAGCACAGGATCATCTAGGGGAGGTAGAGCTCTATCGATTGGTAGGAACCGATAAAACACGCAAATTTGTGCAACGATTTATAATCGCAGCATGTGAATTTACAGAATCCCGTAATGCGATAGCATCAACTTGTGACTTGAAAGATGACGAAGGTAATACCGGGTTTTTCCATATATTGCAGGGTTGTAAGGATGCATTTGGAGCATATTTACATGCGATTTTATTTAGTCCTAAGGCAGTAGATCGATTATTGAATGCGTTCAATGCAGAAGATTGTGAGGAAGAAAGAATTGGCTTGGTGTATGCAGCAAGAACTAAACCAGAATATTTAGCCAAAATATTTGATGTTATTTTACAGTCTGAAGCAGGCTTAAAAAGACTAGCAAATATAATATTTAAAGAACGCAAACAAGGTTATATCGCTGCTGATGTAATTGATGAAATTGATTCAAAGAAATGTAAAAAAGAAATTATAGCGGCATTTACAAAGAATTTTCATCGCTATGATTTAAGTGCATTGAAGGATTTTATTAAGCAGTTAGAAAAGATTGTTCCCGAGAAAAATCAAAAAGGTTCATACAGTAAAAAATTACGCATGTTTGGTGTTACGGGAAGTGAGCCCAATATGTGGGTTAAATTATTGGTAGCTGCTAAAAATGAAATGGCTTCTCGTTTAGTGAAGCCAATTAAAAAGCCAGTCGAAGAACAGTGTTCTCATTCTCCGCGCAAGTAATGTGCTCATGTAGCATGTGAGTCTGACTTAAGCCAATAAAACATCCCGATCGGGTTGATTAATTCCAATAATCAGCCCCTACGGCTCCTGCAACGTCGGCGCTAATACAATTTCTCTAACACACACAGACTGTGGTTGTTGATATGCGTATAGAATAGCTTGTGCAACAGAGCGTGGATGTAGTGCACCGCCAATGCTTTCTTTCCATTTTTTGATGCCATCGGTAATTTCAGAAAAGCTACCTTGATTTAAAATATCAGTTTCAACGGCGCCGGGTACAATGCGAATCACACGAATATTATTGGCAGCTACTTCTTGGCGTAATGCTTCTGACATTCCTTGAACACCAAATTTTGATGCGCAGTATGCAGCAGAAGCTGGGAAAGATTTAATACCTGAAACAGAACTAATATCAATAATAGTCCCATGCTTTCTTGCAATCATGCCAGGGAGAACACAATGATATCCATGCATCACACCTTGCAAATTGATGTTAAACATTTGTTGCCATTCATCAGGATTTTGTTCAACCACTTTGGCGAGCAGCATTACTCCAGCATTATTGACTAAACAATCAATTTCTCCAAATTGTGCTTCTGCTTGTTGCATGGCGTTTTTCATTGCTTTGACATTGGTAACATCAACACGCATTGCTAATGAGTGTGGTAAGTTTAATGCTTCAATTCTTTCTAAACTTTTATCCAGCAATAACAATGGATATCCAGCTTCACTGAATAATTGAGCTGTTGCTTCGCCAATCCCTGAACCTGCGCCGGTAATAGCAATCAAAGGTTTTGTCATTAGGTTATGCCTTTAGTGATTCTAGGTATTTGTCTGCATCTAATGCAGCCATGCATCCTGCACCCGCAGAGGTGACTGCTTGACGGTAAACATGATCAGCGACATCACCTGCAGCAAAAACCCCTGGAATATTAGTGCTAGTTGCACCACCTTCTATACCACTTTTAATTTTTATATAGCCATTATTCATATCTAATTGGCCTGCAAAAATATCGGTATTAGGTTTATGTCCAACAGCAATAAATACACCAGTGACGGGAATCACTTTTGTTTCACCTGTTTGCGTGTGTTTGACTTTGATGCCTGTTACGCCGCTTTGATCACCTAGAATTTCTTCAGTGACATGATTCCATTCCACTGTAATGTTTCCACCATCGCCAGTTTTTTTCATCAAATGATCCGCAAGAATTTTTTCAGAGCGGAATTTGTCACGACGATGAATGACAGTGACTTTAGCAGCAATGTTAGAAAGGTATAACGCTTCTTCGACAGCAGTATTCCCACCGCCAACCACCACTACATTTTGATTGCGGTAGAAGAATCCATCACAAGTGGCGCAGGCAGAAACACCTTTACCCATAAATGCTTTTTCAGAAGGTAAACCCAAGTACTGTGCGCTAGCACCCGTAGCAATAATCAATGCATCGCAGGTATAGGTTTCATTGCCTTCGAGAACGAATGGTCTTTGTTGCAAATTGACCTTGTTGATATGGTCAAAAATAATTTCAGTATGAAATCGTTCTGCGTGACGCTTCATGCGCTCCATGAGAGCTGGACCCTGTAAGCCTTCAACATCACCAGGCCAGTTATCTACTTCGGTCGTTGTAGTCAATTGGCCACCTGGTTCCATGCCAGTAATAACGACGGGATTGAGATTTGCACGAGCGGCATAGACTGCTGCAGTGTATCCAGCAGGGCCAGATCCAAGGATAATCAGTTTGTGATGTTTAGGGGTGGTCATAATTGTTCTCTTTTTAGTATTTTCGCGAGTGAAATAAGGATGGTATATTACGGAAAATTACTGGGATATAAAAGCAGGTTTTATTGCCGGTCAGGCGTTGTCATCCTGAGCGTAGCGAAGGATCTCCCTGGAGGTCCCTCGCTACGCTCGGGATGACAAGATAAAATCTTAAAATTGGAGTTTACATTGAAACAAGCATCACAAAAGAAATCCGAGCGTCGTCCGTTGGCGATACACATGGGTCATAGAATACGCGAAGGTATTTTGCTGCTCACGATCGCAGTTGCTGTATTTTTGATCGTTTCCTTTAGTAGCTATCATGGCACAGACCCAGGCTGGTCTAGCAGCGGTGAAGGCGGTAGAGTCTTAAATTGGGGAGGTCGCGCGGGTTCGTTTATCGCAGATGTTTTTCTTTCTATATTTGGCGTTATTGCATTTTTGTTCCCACCGTTATTAATTTTTGCTGGATGGTTAGGGACTTCAAAAAAGACTGATGATTCGGTGACGAAGCCAAAAGATTTATTATTTAAGTCACTAGGTTTTTTATTAATTTTACTGAGTAGTGCTGGCTTAGTGGCATTGTATGCAAAATCCATGTTTATTCGCTTACCAACAACACCGGGTGGGATTTTGGGTGATGTGATTGGCCATGCATTGTTACAAACATTTAACCCAACCGGTGGATCATTATTTTTAGCAACTGCGCTGTTATCTGGTATTACCTTATTTACAGGATTTTCATGGCTAGGATTGATTGATGCGATCGGTTTTCATGTGGCCAAGTTATTTTCTAACTTAAATAAACCGAAGATAATGACGAATGATGGCAATGATGAAAAACATATTGAACCTGAATTACCAAAGTACGAATCGAAAACAAAGAAATTACCAACCATTATTACACCTAAGCCAGAAGTCAAAGCAGTTGAAGCACCTAAGCCAGTTGTTAAACCGAAAGCAATTGAAAAACCTATAGAAAGAAAAATGGAATCATCAGTTGTCTTAACGACAGGCATGTTGCCGCCACTCACCTTGTTGAATCCACCACAACCGTCAGAAGGTAAGGCGTTTTCAAATACAACATTTGAAGCGTTATCACAATTGGTAGAGCAACGGTTGCTAGATTTTGGTGTGGATGTCAAAGTGGTAGCTGTGCATCCAGGTCCTGTCATTACGCGATTTGAATTGGAGTTAGCACCAGGCATTAAAGTGAGTAAAATTACTGGATTAGCAAAAGATATTGCGCGTTCACTCTCTGCAAGTAGTGTGCGTGTCGTGGAAGTGATTCCGGGTAAAGCCGTTATTGGTTTGGAATTACCAAATGAATTTCGCGAGTCAGTTAGCTTGCGTGAAATTTTCGAATCACAACGTTATATTCAATCTAAATCACCTGTCAGCTTAGTATTAGGAAAAGATATTTCTGGCTATCCCGTTGTCGTAGATTTAGCGAAAATGCCGCATTTATTAGTTGCAGGCACAACAGGTTCTGGGAAATCAGTCAGCATCAATGCCATGCTCATCAGTATGTTATACAAAGCAACGCCAGAACAATTACGTTTAATTTTAATTGATCCAAAAATGTTAGAGCTTTCTATTTATGAAGGTATTCCACATTTATTGACACCTGTTATTACGGATATGAAAGATGCTGCGAATGCATTGCGTTGGTGTGTTGCTGAAATGGATAGGCGATATAAATTAATGGCAGCTCTCGGCGTGCGTAATCTTGCTGGTTACAATCAAAAAGTGACAGATGCTGCAAAGCAAGGTAATCCAATTCCAGCACCTAATTGGATGGCGGATGCGGCAGGCCAAATTCCAATGTTAGAACCATTACCAGTGATTGTTGTCGTTGCTGATGAATTGGCAGATATGATGATGGTGGTTGGTAAAAAAGTTGAAGATTTAATTGCACGTATTGCACAAAAAGCACGTGCAGCGGGTATTCACTTAATCGTTGCAACACAGCGTCCATCAGTCGATGTTATTACAGGGTTAATCAAAGCAAATATTCCAACACGTATTGCATTCCAAGTCTCATCGCGTATAGATTCACGCACGATTCTCGATCAACAAGGCGCAGAACAATTATTAGGAAACGGTGATATGTTATATCTACCACCGGGCACAGGCATCCCAGTGCGCGTACATGGCGCCTTTGTTGCCGATGAAGAGGTGCATCGTGTGGTTGCTGCATGGCAAACCTATGGCAAGCCAGAATATTTAGAAGAAGTAACAGAAGGTGATGCTGATGCGGGTATTACTGGTGGTGAAGGTGGAGAAACGGCTGGAGAACAAGATCCATTGTATGATCAAGCATTACGAATTGTGACAGAAACACGACGTGCTTCTATTTCGTTAGTCCAACGTAAATTGAAAATTGGTTATAATCGTGCTGCAACGATTATGGATACATTGGAAGCAGCAGGTGTTGTTACTTCAATGGATCATAGTGGCTCACGTGAAGTGCTTGCTCCGCCGCCAGTGGAGATGTAGAACCCTCACCCGCCGCATAAAAGGCATGCGTCGACCTCTCCACAAGTAGAGAGGTAAACTTTTAATTGTTTCTCCCTTCTCCCAAAGCGTTTTTTGCGAATGGGAGAAGGGTTGGGGATGAGGGTATAAATAAATATTAACAATAACCGAGGCAACCATGCAAAAACTCCGTAGTATTTTCATCATGTTCATTGCACAGTTAAGTTGTGTTTCTGTATTGCATGCACAAACAGCATCAGACACACTCAACCAACTATTAAAAAACATTCATTCTATGCAAGCTAATTTTTCACAAACAGTCATTGATAACAGTGGAAAACCACTGCAAACATCGCGTGGGAAAATGGCATTACAACGTCCCAATCAATTTCGTTGGGAAACCTTGTCGCCACGCAAACAATTAATCGTTGCGAATGGTTCGCGCTTATGGATTTATGATCCAGACTTGGAACAAGTTGTGGTTCGTGGTCTATCATCACAAGCAGGGCAAACACCGGCATTGTTATTGAGTAATGCTAATCCTGCTTTAGATGTAGATTATCGTGTGAAAGAAGATAGTTCTATCGCAGAAGGGTTGCATTGGTTCGCACTGACACCGAAAGATAAAAGTAGCATGATTAGTTTGATTCGCATGGGTTTTTCTGGGAATCAAATTCAAGAAATGGAATTAAAAGATCACTTAGGTCATGTTACTGAAATTCATTTTCAAAATATAAAAACCAATAGCGCTATTTCCTCAGGGATATTTCGCTTCACACCACCTAAGAACGTAGATGTGATTGATGAAACCAAGCAACGTCGCTGATTATCAACCACTGGCGGCGAGGTTACGCCCAGAAACAGTAGATGAATTTGCAGGACAAGTGCATTTATTAGGTGTGGGTAAACCATTACGCAAAGCTATTGAGCAGGGCATTTTGCACTCCATGATTTTGTGGGGGCCGCCCGGCACAGGTAAAACCACATTAGCACGTTTGTTAGCGGAGCGAGTACAAGCTAAATTTCAAAAATTATCAGCTGTATTTGCTGGGGTAAAAGACATACGCGCGATGGTAGATGAAGCAAAACATTTGCGTGCAGAAAAACAGCAAGCAACGATTTTATTTGTTGATGAAGTGCATCGGTTTAATAAATCACAGCAAGATGCATTTTTACCTTTCGTTGAAGATGGAACATTAATCTTTATTGGTGCAACCACAGAAAATCCATCGTTTGAATTAAATAATGCATTGCTCTCACGTGCGCGCACGTACGTGTTAAAGCGTTTGACTGATGAAGATTTGCTGCAGGTCATGGAGCGAGCATTAACAGATACAGAAAAAGGGTTAGGAAAATTAGCATTAGATTTTCCCTTAGAATTGCGCCCTTTATTAGTGCAAGCCGCTGATGGTGATGCGAGACAATTGTTGAATTTATTGGAAGTGATAGCCGATTTTGCCGAAGAAAATCGTGTAACAAGAGGATTACTCGCGGAGGTTTTGCAAGATAATTTGCGTCGCTTTGATAAAGGTGGTGAAGCTTTCTATGATCAGATTTCTGCATTGCATAAATCAATACGAGGTTCTTCACCGGATGCAGCACTGTATTGGTTTTGTCGTATGATTGATGGTGGTTGTGATCCACGTTACATTGGTCGCAGAATGATACGAATGGCCAGTGAAGATATTGGTAATGCAGATCCACGCGCATTACAAATCGCACTCAATGCGTGTGATGTCTATGAACGATTGGGGAGCCCTGAAGGCGAGCTTACCTTGGCGCAAGCCGTTATCTACATGGCTGTTGCACCTAAAAGTAATGCTGTCTATGTGGCATATAACAATGCGATGAACGATGCAAAACAATCCGGTTCATTGGATGTTCCGCTACATATTCGTAATGCACCGACACGTTTAATGAAAGAATTAGGTTATGGGAAACAATATCGTTACGCACATGATGAGCCGAATGCATACGCAGCGGGCGAAAATTATTTTCCAGATGAATTAAAGAATACGATTTACTATCATCCTACACAGCGTGGCTTAGAAATTAAAATCGCTGAGAAATTAGCGCAGTTAAGGGCGTTGGATAAGAAGAAATAAATCTCCCCGCCACACAAAGAACGCGTGCCGACCCTCTTTTTCAAAGAGGGTAAATATTGCCCCCATTGGAAAAAGCGTTGTTGCATAAATCAAAATCTGCACTATTCCCCTCTCCCAAAATGCTTTTCTTTGGGAGAGGGGCTAGGGGTGAGGGTGTTTGAAGTGGCACAAATATCTTTAGGAGGCACATACCTTGCTCAAAACCCTCATCCCCAACCCTTCTCCCCTCGTAAAAATCACTCCGGGAGAAGGGAGAAAATCGATTTATGCAACAACGCCTTTGGAAAAGGGGGCAGACGAGCGTAAGCGAGTCGGGGGATTTTCTCAAATAAAAAACGACAATCCCCACCATGCCCCTGCAGCCACTAAGCCCGAAGCAGGGAGGGTAAATATCCAAGCCCAAACAATGCTGCGTGCAACACCCCAGCGTACAGCGTTAGTTCCATTCAACGTGCCAACACCTACAATAGAGCCAGTAATGGTGTGTGTTGTTGAAACCGGGATGCCTAGCCATGTTGCGATAAACAAAGTAATTGCGCTGGATGTTTCAGCACTAAAGCCACCAATCGGTTTTAACTTTGTGATTTTCATTCCCATTGTTTTGACAATACGCCAACCGCCGAAGAATGTACCTAGCGCAATGGTCAGGTAGCAAGAGATCACTACCCAAAATGGAACATAAAAAGTATTGCCTAATGAGCCGGCAGAAAATAGTAATACAGCAATAATTCCCATGGTTTTTTGTGCGTCGTTACCACCATGGCCTAAACTAATAAATGCAGATGAAACTAATTGTAACTGCCGAAACCAAATATCAATTTTTGAAGGTGTGTAATAAAAAAATATTCTAGCTAATAAAAACATGAGAATGGAGCCGAGCAAAAAACCAAGTAATGGTGAAATCACAATAGCTGCAACGACTTTCAAAATACCGGCCATTTTTAGCGGCGCAAACCCCGCTTTTGCAATGCCAGCACCTAACAAGCCACCAATGAGTGCATGCGAAGAGCTTGAAGGTAATCCAAGATACCATGTTAAAACATTCCAAAAAATGGCGCCTATTAACGCGGTAAAAATCATTTGCACATTAATGACGGTAGGGTCAATTAATCCTACACCTATGGTACTTGCAACTTTAATACCAAAAAAGAAAAAAGCGATAAAATTAAATGACGCAGCCCAAAGAACGGCCCAATGTGGTTTTAAAACACGAGTTGATACAATCGTTGCGATTGCATTGGCTGCATCATGAAAGCCATTTAAAAAATCAAATAACAGGGCAAGTGCGACTGTTATTACTACAAAAATGAATTGTCCATCCATTACGAATACTCAAGTACAATGCCTTTGATAATATTCCCCACATCCTGTGTCACATTGATTACCAGTTTGATACGTTGATAAATTTCTTTTAATTTAAAGAAATGTTTGAAATCATTTTCATGTAGAAAAAGATTTTTTTCACCTTCCAATACTACAGTATGTGCTTCACTTTCAATTCTATCGATGCTCAAACAATGCTGAATAATTTTTTGATTATTTTTTAAATGTGATAAGTTTTCAATCGCCTCTTTCAAAAATGCACATGCTTCACATGCTAATTCAGACAGTCTACGTATTTCAGGTGGCACTTCTTTTAATTCATAAAATGGAAAGCGTTGTGCGCAACGATTGATTTGATCCAAAATGTCATCTAATCCATGAGTCAAGCGACGTATATCATTACGATCAAATGGGGTAATAAACGTTTTATGTAAAGATTCGAAGGTGGTAAAAGCAATTTTATCGCCTTTATCTTCAAATTGTAGAATGGTATCTACATACTTTTTCGGATTACTAAGATCCAACAGCATATGTTTAAACTCATTCGAAGTAACAATGAGTAAATCAGCGAGTTGTTCAAAGAGAAGAAAAAAATTATCCTGACGCGGTAATAGTCTTCGTAGCATAACTGCTTCCTTGCAAAGTTGACGTCACTATATCACAGAGTTGTTGAATCTCTAAATGCTGTGTTTTGGCGCATATTTACCACGATTAACGCAGTGATGATGAGAATCACTGCAGTGCTTGTCCATAAATTCAGCGTTTCGTGGAAAATCATATATCCCCAAAATAATCCAGTCAGCGAAACAATAGTGTCTACTAAGCTGTAGTACACCGGACCTGCAATTTTTAATAGTTGGAAAAATAATACGTAACCAATACTTGAAAGAATGATTTCTAGCAAGATAACAAAGTCAGGAGTGGTGAATGGATGTTGGATTGCATAAAAACTATGACTTAATAGCACCGGTGGTAAAAGTAAAATACTTGCTGCAATCAGTGTGCCGGCGGCAAGTGAGACAGAATCTGTATCCACAGGTCGAAAGCGCGTGATATAAACAGCACAGAAAGCAAATGAACAAGGTGTGATGAGAGTCGATAATACCCATGGTAATGCATCAGCTGAGGGTAAGCTTGTTTTGGGAAGAATGATTAGCATTAATCCTGTTAAAGCCAGCAAAATTCCAAAAAATCGTGGCCAATCAAATTGTTCAATGCGTGCAAGTAATGCAAGTGGATAGGCAACGATAGGCACTGTGTTAACAATAACAGCGAGTAAACCCGCAGGTAAATGCGATGCTGCAACATACATATTCGAGTTGGGTATCACGATACCTGTTAAACCACAGATTAAATAATAACGTAAATGTTTCAATGAAAAATGAATACGTTCTCTACGTGCAAGTGCAATGATAGAAAGGAAAATAGCTGGCCCTAGTGATTGCCAAAAACTATATCCTAATGGTGGCACATCGTGTGTCATCGCAAAGCGTGCGATGGAATAGCCTGTACCCCAGATAATTCCGAGAGAGAGTAATAATGTAAATGCAGTAATGTGATGCTTAGTCATGGTTGTGGTTCGCGTAAAGCGGGTATTGTAATTAATTTATGTATTGATTGAAAGCTTCAGCATTATTTCTCCCACAAGTGGGAGAGGCGAGTTTTTAATATATTCCTAGAATGTTTTTACGAATAAAAGAGAGGCTACATAACAGTATTACAGCCTTGTCCTCGTTGTTGGCGTGGAGTGCTATCAATATCCATATCAGTCCCTGGTTGTGTTAAGGGGGTGGGCTGTAAGTTTGGGGCTGTCGAAAAAAGTCGCGTAAATGCAGCAAGTGGGGGGATGTCAGCTTTATTTATCGTATTTTCTTGCGCGGATTTATTATCTCTTGGAGTAATAACCATAGCTGAATTAGAGCTACTCGTTTGAGCTGATTTAGCATCTATTTTGACGTCTGGACTTAAATAAGCTTTTAACGCATTTTTAAATGCGGTAATGCTGTCGTATTTTATATTAAGTAGCTTTGTCATTTCCTGTGAGAGTTGTTCAGAAGCAAACGCTTCTTTAATCATCGAAATTACAGTGGTTGGTGTTGGCTCAAATTTCATTAATTCGTAATCTATTAACATAACTTGATCGTTGGGCTTAACGAAAATATTACCGCTATTAAGATCCCATATGCCGGGCACTTTTTTCGCTTTTAGATATTCTAGTTGTTCACACAATTGTATGATGACTTGTAAAAATCGTTGCTGTGCTCGAGGTTGGTTTTTTATTTCAGCGTAGAATTTTTCTAACGGTATGCCGGTAACATAAGGATAAACAACAGCATATGCAGGCTCTAGTCCAGTCCAGTGTCCTGTGCCAGCACAAAATATTTTGGGTTTATAAATATTCGGACTATCAATTTTACAGTCAGTCAATGCGCTGATAGAAGAACAAGCACTGCTTTCCATCTGTTCGTCTATTAATTTTTTTACTATAACGAGTTCACCACTATTACCAGTGACTGCCAGCTCTAATAGGCAGCCGCTTACTTGTGAGAGAGTGCTTAGAATATGAAAGTCTTTAGGGGTCCCGTTACATTCCATTCTGAGTGTATTAAACGGGCGTAGATTGCTAGCAGATACAATTCCATCGCTGATAGCCTTGGCTTGGCAGGTTTTGAATTCTGTTTCGTTCATTATATTGATCTCGTTTTTTTATGGTTATGATCAATATTTTACCGAAGAAAGCTTAATTAATTGTTAAATATCTGACATATATTTGATTATTGCGTGATATATCAGGCTTCTTGGCTTCTGTAGGGTGGTCAATGCGCAGCGTTGAGTTTTATCCCCACGAATTTTTTGCTCCCTTCTCCCAGAGTGATTTTTACGATGGGAGAAGGGCAGGGGATGAGGGCTTATACCCTCACCCCCTACCCCTCTCCCAAAAAAAAAGCATTTTGGGAGAGGGGAATAATACAACTAAAAATTTGTGGGGATACTCAGAACGCAGCGTGCCCACCCTACATCAATAATGCGATGACTTGCTCGACCAATGGAATCCGATCTTTTGCTTCATGTGTATCTAATGTGAAACGCAATTTCGTTGGGCCATCGAGTTTAAAACGTTTTGCTTGAGTTTGAATGAGCTTGATAATTTTCATGGGATCAATATTAGGCTTGTCAGAAAATTCGATTTTCCCGCCTTTGCTATTGGCTTCAACTTTTGTAATGCCTAATTCATCGGCTTGTTGTTTTATCAGCGTAATCGCAAACAAGTTTTTTGCGGCCTCAGGTAATAAACCAAAACGGTCTATCATTTCAACTTGGATTTCATCTAACGCAGAAGAGTTTTTTGCTGAAGCAATTTGCTTGTAAAATAATAAACGTAGATGTACATCACCTAAATATTTTTCTGGTATTAATGCTGGAATTTGCAAATCAATTTCTGCGCCGGATTTAATACTTTTTTCTAAATCGATATCGATGGGTTTTCCAGATTTTAATGAGTGTACCGCGCGTGAAAGTAGGTCCATGTAAAGTGTGAAGCCAATCGCTTGCATATTTCCACTTTGACCTTCACCTAGCAATTCACCTGCCCCTCGAATTTCTAAATCGTGGGTTGCTAATGTGAAACCAATTCCCAAATCTTCATAGGCAGAAATAGCATCCAAACGTTTTTCTGCATCAGGAGTTAATAGTTTACGTGATGGTACTAATAAATAAGCATATGCTTGGTGATGCGATCGTCCGACACGTCCACGTAATTGATGTAATTGTGCTAAGCCTAATTTATCTGCACGATTCATGATGATGGTATTTGCCGAAGGAATGTCGATCCCACTTTCAACAATCGTCGTGCACACTAACACATTGAAGCGACGATGATAAAAATCCGACATCACCGATTCTAATTCGCGTTCGCGCATTTGCCCATGTGCAAAGCTGGCACGTGCTTCAGGAACTAATTTTTCGATATCACGCGTAATACGTTCAATCGTCGCTACATCGTTATGTAAAAAATAAACCTGCCCACCACGCATGATTTCTCGCGATATAGCTTCTTGAATGACTGCATCTTGATATTCTTGTACGAATGTTTTTACGGCTAAGCGTCGTGCAGGTGGCGTAGCAATCAGTGATAAATCACGAATGCCAGAAAATGCCATATTCAATGTGCGTGGAATAGGTGTTGCTGTTAGCGTTAGGATATCAACGTTAGCGCGTAATGCTTTAAATCGTTCTTTTTGTTGCACACCAAAGCGATGTTCTTCGTCAATAATCAATAATCCAAGATCTCTAAATTTTATATTTTCTTGTAGTAACTTGTGTGTTCCTACAACGATATCAACTTTACCATTTTCCAGACGTTCCAATGTTTTTTGTTGATCTTTGCCTGTTTTGAAACGTGACATCACTTCAATTTGGAATGGCCAATCAGCGAAGCGATCAAGAAATGTTTGATAATGTTGCTGTGCTAGCAAAGTGGTAGGGACTAACACCACGACTTGTTTTTCATTTTGTACTGCCATAAAGGCAGCACGCATAGCCACTTCTGTTTTACCAAAGCCAACGTCGCCACAGATTAATCTATCCATCGATTTTTCAGCTTGCATATCAACAAGAATTTGTTCGATAGCACGTTGTTGGTCAGGTGTTTCTTCGAATGCAAATGCATTGGCAAAAGTAGTGTATTGTTCATCAGGCGCTTTGCATGCTACACCTGGACGTGCTGCGCGTTTTGCGTAGATGTCGAGTAGTTCGGCAGCGACATCGCGAATTTGTTCTGCTGCTTTGCGTTTCGCACGTTGCCATTGTTCTGTTCCCAGTCTGTGAATGGGTGCATGATCTGGGTCTGTGCCACTGTAACGACTAATAAAGTGCAGCGATGCAACTGGGACATAGAGTTTTGTTTCATCGGCATATTCGATAGTCAGAAATTCTGCGATCTGTTCGCCAACAGTTAGTGTTTGCAATCCTAAGTATCGTCCAATGCCATGATCAATATGCACAATCGGAGAGCCAACTTGTAGCTCAGCTAAATCTTTGATGATGACATCAGGATCTTGTGCTGTTTCTTTGCGGCGACGACGCTGCATGACGCGTTTGCCAAATAGCTGTGATTCAGCAATTAAAGTAATAGCAGGATCTTGTAAAGCTAAACCTTCTTCTAGTGGTGCAATGGCAATCCCATATTGTTCTTCATCACTGAAGAAATCATGCCACGATGCATAGGGCTTAGGATGCAAATGAATGGAATTAAATAGTTGTAATAAAACTTCACGACGTCCCGTTGTTTCTGCGCAAAAGAGTATTCTGGTGTTATTATTTTTTAAATAATTTTCTACATTAATCAGTGGGTGTGAGGCGCGATGATCAATGCTCAGTGTCGCTACGGGTTCTGTTTGGAAATTATATTCATTTCCACTTTCACCAACCGGATTGGTTTGAATACGAATGTTGGTGAAAGTATTTATTTTTTGAAATAGTGCATTGGCATTTAAAAATAATTGTTCGGGTGATAGCAAGGGACGTGTGGCATCGTGACCATATTGTTCATAACGATGTTGGATATCACGCCAATATTCTTCTGCTTTGTTATGTGTGTCACCTACGGAAACAATGATGCTTGATGTGGGTAAATAATCAAAGAAAGTAGCGGTGTTTTCAAAAAAGAAAGGAAAATAATATTCAATGCCTGGTGTGCAAATTCCTTCGCTAATATCTTGGTACATCGGGCAGTTCAATGGATTGCCACTGAATTGACTGCGCCAGTTTTGTCGAAAACGTTCAATCGCTTGTTCCGTTAATGGGAATTCTTTTGCAGGTAATAATTCGATGCGATTAATTTTTTCAGTAGAACGTTGTGTCTCAGGAGAAAAAATGCGTATCGTATCAATTTCATCATCAAATAAATCGATGCGGTACGGTGTTTCACTTCCCATAGGAAATAAATCAATAATGGAACCGCGAACCGCAAATTCTCCGTGTTCTCTCACTTGATTCACGCATCGGTATCCAGCTTTTTCTAATTGGCTACGTGTGGCGTCAATCGGTAGTTTTTGTCCTTCGTGTAAAATGAAAACGTTACTATCTAAATACGATCGAGGACAGAGCAGATGCATGAGGGTAGAAATAGATGTGATAATGACATTTTCTTCTAGGCCTGATAATTTGTATAAAGCCGACAAGCGCTCAGAAATAATATCTTGATGGGGCGAAAAATGATCATATGGTAATGTTTCCCAATCTGGAAATTGGATGAGGGATATTTTTTCTGGTGAGATAAAAAAACTAATTTCGTCAAAGAGGCGGCTGCTTGCCAATGTATCTGATGTTATTACTAAAATTGTTTTTTTTGCTTGCGAAATGAGCGAGCTAATGGCTAATGCAGCGCTAGCACCATGTAAATTGCCCCAGTCAATACGTTGACCAAGTTTTGTCGGAATGTGTGGCTGTAAAGGGTTTGCTGTTGGCATAAGCTTTCACTACAATGGCAAAAACGCGGTATCTTAGCAGGGATCTTGGTCTTCAACTAGGTTTCTGTGACTAACCCTCACCCGATGCATGTTTCTCCCTTCTCCCAGAGCGTTTTTTTGCGAAGGGGAGAAGGGCAGGGGATGAGGGTAACATTTAAGGATTTTATGGAAAACATAATGACAGGTGTCTATCTCATTTTAGCAATTATATTCGAAGTCATCGGTACGACTTCGATGAAATTATCGGATGGCTTCACACATCTTATCCCGTCAATTTGTATTTTTGTTTTTTATATTCTGTCATTTACTTGTTTGACACTGACCTTGCGTCGTTTGGAATTAAGTTTTGCTTATGCAGTATGGTCTGGATTGGGGACATCGTTGATTGCGATCATTGGTGTCATCTATTTCCAAGAGCCCATGTCATTGATAAAAGCGATCTCATTGTTACTGGTAATTGTCGGCGTGATTGGTTTGCGTTTAGGATAATGGAATGTTAAGTCATCATTGCTGGATATTTTTGACGATTGCTATTTTCTTCGGTGTGTTTGGCACAGTGTGTATGAAAATATCGAGTAGTTTAAAAAAATGGAAACCAGTTGTTTCGTTATGTTTTTTTTATTTAGTATCGTTCATAGCACTTACCTTCGCGATTCAGGGAATTGAAATAGGAATTGTTTATGCGATTTGGTCTGGTATAGGAACAATTCTAATTGCAATTATTGGTTATATGTTATTTGATGAAGGTATGACAAAAATAAAAATCTTGTCTATCATGTTAATTGTAATGGGCGTTTTAGGGATGAACTTAGCCGATGTCTTTCATTAATCTAGCGATCAATCCACCGGTGTTTGCTCATCGCGGCGCAAGTGCGTACGCGCCAGAGAATACCATTGCGGCATTTTTAAAAGCAAAGCAACTAGGAATTCATTGGCTAGAATTCGATGTCACACTGAGCGCTGATCATCAAGTCGTCGTCATTCATGATGACACACTGGATAGGACTACCGATGGTAGTGGATATGTTTGTGATTATACTTATGAGCATTTACTGCGGTTAGATGCTGGCAGTTGGTATAGTGAAGACTTTGCAGGTGAAAATCTTCCATTGCTGGACGATGTGCTGCGGTTTATGCAAATGCACAACATGGCGGCAAATATTGAAATAAAATCGTTACCAGGAAAAGAAAATATTATTGCTACAAAAGTATTAGAGTTAACGCAACACCAACCTCTTGAATTGATCATCTCTAGCTTTTCTCCACAGATACTGTACGCAGTACGTCATTTAGATTCTCACACAAAGCTAGGCTTATTGATGCATGAGTGGAATCCAGAATGGAAAAGGATAGCGCATCAACTGGAGTGTGTTTCAATTCATGTCAATCAAGCTATATTGAATCCCGAAATGGTCAATGAGTTGAAAAACGGTGTTGGTTCTGTGTTTTCATATACAGTGAATGATGTGAAGCGTGCAACGGAATTGTTCTCTTGGGGTGTGGATGCCGTCTACAGTGACTGTCCAGACAGGATTTGCTGAGCTATCGCTCGGGATGACAGCGGTATTTTGTTGATATGTAATTGATATGACTGTGGTAATATAAATTCAGGTTAATTGATAAGGAGTTTAATTGTTTATGTCGAATATGAATTGGGTCGATAATGCAATCTTGTTGATATTTATTATCTCAGTACTTGCAGGATTGATGAGAGGTTTAGTTAAAGAAATAATTTCGATTTTATCTTGGATTGCAGCAGTAATTGTTGCAGTGTTGTTTTCTACAAAAGTGGCAGCCATGTTTACTGGTTCACCGCAAGTTCAATCAGCTGTGTCGAATGCATCAACTTCAATTGGTATGAATGCAGCAGCACCTGTGTCTTACGTTTCCATTGGTATTAGTTTTATTGTGTTATTTATATTAACACTGACCGTAGGTACTATTATTAATCATCTTATTTCTAAAGCGGTTGAAGGCGGTGGAATTAGTTTTGTTAATCGTCTATTAGGCGGTGTATTTGGCCTAGGTCGTGGATTTATTATGGTGGTTGTTGCTATATTCGTTATTCAACTAACACCGCTACAACAGCAAGTATGGTGGTCTGCGTCACAATTGGTGAACTCTTTCCAACCTGCGGTGAAGTGGTTAGGAAGTTATGCTGCGCCAGGTTTTGAAACATTGAAGACAAAAGTATCAGATACACTGCAAAATACGAATACAGGTTCCATGTTGCAGCAAGTGACAGGTGGGACTGGGGCAACGATTAATAATCAGTAATCCCTCACCCTCCACGTAAAAAACACGTGTCGACCTCTCCCACTTATGGGAGGCGTTGTTGCATAAATCGATTTTCTCCCTTCTCCCGGAGTGATTTTTACGAGGGGAGAAGGGTTGGGGATGAGGGTTTTGAGCAAGGTATGTGCCTCCTAAAGATATTTGTGCCACTTCAAACACCCTCACCCCTAGCCCCTCTCCCAAAGAAAAGCATTTTGGGAGAGGGGAATAGTGCAGATTTTGATTTATGCAACAACGCCTCCCATAAGTGGGAGAGGTGAATATGCTCCTCCCTTCTCCCAGAGCGTTTTTCGCGAATGGGAGAAGGGTTGGGGATGAGGGTATCAATCTACTTCCTTGCAAACATTTCCATAAACTTATCAACTGGCATGTTTTCTAGAGCTTTCATATCAGTAAATAACGTCATCATGGTTTGAATTTCAGTTGCAGAATATGCTTTTGCCATATTCGCTTCAAATTTCTTCAACAATAATGGAATACCTTGTTCACGACGACGCTGATGTCCAATTGGATATTCAACTTGGACTTTATCGGTCGATGTACCATCTTTGAAGAAAATTTGAATCGCATTGGCAATGGAGCGTTTTTCTGGATCCATATAATCTTTGGTAAATTGTGGATCTTCTTGTACATGCATTTTTTCACGTAATGCATCGATGCGTGGATCATTTGCAAATTGATCATCATAGTATTCTGATTTCAAGTCACCAAAGATTAATCCTGCAGCAACCATGTATTGTAAGCAATGATCACGATCTGCGTAGTTATACAATGGGCCTGTTTTGCTAATGATGCGCACTGCTGATTCTTGTGTGGTTAATTCGATTCTTTCAATTTGATCAAAACGATTTTTGATTTGATCGTGTAATGTAATCGCGCATTCTACCGCTGTTTGTGCATGAAACTCTGCTGGGAAAGAAATTTTAAATAAAATATTTTCCATCACATAAGCATCAAATTTGCGTGGTAGGCTTAAAGTCTTTCCGCGGAAAGTGACATCGTAGAATCCCCAGGTTTTCGCTGTGAGAGCACTTGGGTAACCCATTTCACCTTGTTGTACCATCCATGCTAAACGCACAGCGCGGCTAGTTGCATCACCCGCTGCCCATGATTTACGTGAGCCGGTGTTAGGTGCGTGACGATAAGTACGTAAGCTCTGGCCGTCAATAAATGCGTGTGAAAGGACTTTTAGTAGATCTTCATGTGTCCCACCTAACATATCCATAGCGACCGCTGCAGACGCGATTTTCACTAGTGCAACGTGATCTAAGCCAATGCGATTGAATGCATTTTCAAGAGCGAGTATACCTTGGATTTCATAAGCCTTGATCATGGCAGTCAACACATCATGCATGGTTAACGCTTTTTTACCTTCGGCAATATTTTTGCGACTGATATATTCAGCAACAGCAAGAATCGCACCTAAGTTATCTGAAGGATGACCCCATTCAGCTGCTAACCAAGTGTCATTGAAATCTAACCAACGTACCATCGTACCGATGTTAAACGCACCTAAGATAGGATCAACAACATATGATGTTCCTGGAATATGTACGCCATTGGGCACAACAGTTCCCGGAATGACTGGTCCTAACAATTTGGTGCACTTAGGATATTGTAATGCGAGTATGCCGCAACCTAATGCATCCATTAAGCAATAACGTGCGGTTGAATAGGCAACTTCACTGTTGATTTTTGTATTCGCTACATAATCTGCAATCGTTACAAATTCTTTATCGAATTGTGGGCGTGTATTTGCATCTGCAACAGATAATGTTGCGGTATTTGTTTTTTCACAAGCTTGCGCGGTCATAATATTAAGTCCTCTCGGTAACAGCTGGTAATTCACGTGGCTCAGGCCCCGTGTAGTTTGAATCTGGACGGATTAAGCGATTATCTTTGCGTTGTTCAATAACATGTGCGCCCCAGCCAGAAATGCGTGACATCACGAAAATCGGGGTAAACATTGGGGTTGGTATTCCCAAAAAGTGGTACATGCTAGCGCTGTAAAAATCGACGTTAGGGAATAAATGCTTTTCTTCCCACATAATGCGTTCGATAACTTCAGAAACAGGATAGAGGTAGCCATCTTTAGCGTGTATTGATAATTTCTTTGCCCATGCTTTGATAATATCAGAGCGTGGATCAGAGGTTTTATAAACGCGATGTCCAAAACCCATGATTTTTGCTTTTTGCGCTAACATTTGGCGAATGCCGCGTTCAGCTTCTTCTGGTGTTTTGAAATGGGAAATTAAATCCATGGCCGCTTCATTTGCACCACCATGTAATGGACCACGTAATGTGCCGATACCAGAAACAATAGCAGAATAAAAATCTGAAAGTGTAGAAGCAGTAACGCGTGAAGCAAATGTCGATGCATTGAATTCATGCTCAGCGTATAAAATCAATGACACATTCATCGCTTGCTCATGATCTTCAGAAGGTTTTTTTCCATGTAATAAATGTAAAAAATGTCCTGCTAAGCTAGGTTCATCTGTTTGGGGTTTAATGCGTTTGCCATTATTTTGGAAGTGATACCAATACAATAACATTCCTGGCGTTGAAGCAATTAAGCGATCGGCAATGTCTTCTTGACGATTTTGTGTAGATTCTAATTCTAATGTTCCTAGCATAGAAACACCCGTGCGTAATACATCCATTGGGTGTGCGTTTTTAGGAATATTTTCTAAGACTGTTTTTAATGGTTCAGGTAATCCGCGCAATAACATTAATTTTTCTTGGTAAGCTTGGAGTTCGCTGCGATTAGGTAATTCACCATAAATCAATAAATATGCAACTTCTTCAAATGTAGTATGCTCTGCTAAATCATGGATGGAATATCCGCGGTAGTTTAAGCCTAAGCCTTTACCGACAGTGCTAATCGCTGAATCTCCGACAGTGATTCCTGCAAGACCACCTGTTTTTTGGTTCATTTTCCTTTTCCTTCTGCAAATAAAGCATCTAATTTTTGTTCATAAGAATGGTAATCGAGAACACCGTATAATTCTTCACGTGTTTGCATCAGCTCCAACACATTTTTTTGTGTCCCATGATGACGTATAGAATTATAAACTTTCAATGCAGCGGTGCTCATTGCACGAAATGCACTTAATGGATAAAGAATAGCGCTTGCACCGACGATTTCTAATTGTTCCTTGGTGAATAAGGGGGTGAGCCCGAATTCGGTGATATTAGCCAATAGAGGTGTTTTAAAACGGTTGCTGAAAGCTTGGTATTGAGAAAGCTCACGTACACCTTCAAAAAATATCATATCAGCGCCTGCCGCGATGTACTGTTCAATTCTATCCAAGCAAGCGTCCAATCCTTCTGTTGCTAGCGCATCTGTGCGTGCAACAAGAGTGAACGCAGAGTCGGTTCTAGCATCGACAGCGGCTTTGATGCGATCAACCATCTCAGAGGTTTCTACTACTGCTTTACCAGGGCGGTGGCCACAGCGCTTCGCTTGTACTTGATCTTCAATATGAACTGCAGCGACGCCCGCTTGTATCATTTGGCGAATGGTGCGTGCGATATTGAATGCACTACCCCAGCCTGTATCGATATCAACTAAAAGCGGTAAGTCGACCGCGCTGGTAATGCGGCGCGCATCTTCTAAAACATTTTCTAGTGACGTGATTCCTAAGTCAGGTAGCCCAAATGAGGCATTTGCAACCCCAGCCCCCGATAAATAAATGGCATGAAACCCTGCGCGCTTTGCGAGGAGGGCAGTATATGCATTGATTGTACCAGCGATTTGGAGGGGGGGTTCTTGCTGAAGTGCTTGCTGAAAGCGTTGTCCCGCGCTTCCTTGAAAATTTGAGTCCATATGGATTCCTAGTGGTTATCAGGTTGAGGATTTTCCAAGTCGGCTGTGAACTTGTCAAGTACTCTGTCATTCTGAGCGATAGCGAAGGATGACAACACAGGGTGTTTTGACACAAATAAAAAAGGCAACCCAAGGGTTGCCTTTTTCTCAAGCCAAATTCAATTACGCAAAGTGGTATAATAAGCCTACCATGAATTGGTTGTTAGATGGTTTATAGCTAGAAGCTGTGTTGCTGATAGAGCCGTAGTCTGTACGTGAGTATTCTGTACGTACACTCCAGTTGTCTACTAACAAGGTTTCTAAACCTAAACCGTATTGGAAGCCACTAACCCAGCTTGATTTGCTGGTAGAATCAGAACCTACGCCTGTTTGGCTAATTGTATCTTGGCCTTTAACGCGTGAGCGACCGTAACCTAAACGAACATACCCTAAGGTGCTGTTGTTTAATTTCAAGCCTGGTAAGAATGCAACTCCGTACGCGCCACTAGCATTGAACTTAGATGTATAAGCCAATGATGGGTCGCCAAGTGAGTAGCTTTCGTTAGCATTGCTATAGTTGCCGAAAACTTCAGCGCCTAAGTAGCCTGTGTTGAAATATTGGCCGTAACCAGCGAATAATCCACCAACAAAGCCTTGTGCATTAAAATTCGGGCTATTTGTTGTACCAAAGCTGTTTAAAGATGCTTTAACACGGTACATGTCATAACCAACTTGACCGCCTAAATAGAAACCGCCCATTAAGCCTTTTTCTACTGGGCATGGAGCTGGCATTTCACCCTTGTAGGTAGCGCCTTCACCTTTGTAACCACCAGCAGCGAACGCTGTTGATGCAACTAAAACTCCTAATGCGATTGCAGAGAGTTGTAAAACTTTTTTCATGATGTCTCCTTACTGTTAACTAAAAATTTTCCCGCATTGTGTTTATGAATATCGGATCTTATCAAAGAGATCGAGAAAGTACTCTACAGGAGTCTGTAATTAAGAACAAGATTTTTTGTAGAGCTTGTGCTTAAATCGGCGACACTAAAATTAAAATATATCAAGGCAGATTTTTTATGCTTAGCTTCTTTTTTTCACCAGTATCAGCGTCGATGGGATTATCTCGCACAGATAATCAATCACTGGCGCAACGCCTTAATGAGCAATTGACTCATATGCAAGAGTTTCTGCAAGGTAATAGTAATGCGTTATGTGTAGAGATGAAAAAAACATGTGATGCAATGTGTCTAGAGCTCAAGCAAGCTAACCAGAAAGATGAAAAAGCGCTAACGATATTTCATGAAAAAGTCGCTACATTTCGAAATACACACTTAACAACATTTTTGCGTTTACACCCAGCAGAGCTTAATGCACTCAATAGTGTTGGTGGTATCAGTGATGCAAAAGAAGCGAAAGATGCAAAGCTCACAGTGCCCACGGTTTTGAAAGTCGATGCAGAGCAACGTAATGATTTACGTTATCGAAAAGTCGCAAAAAGTGGGAAAGAATTTTATGTATTTGCTGTAACACAAGATATCAAACAAGATAGTCAAAGCATATTAACGTATGTTGGTGGCGCAATTAAAAAATTTAAGCAATTACATCATGACAGTAAAGCGACATTGCTGTTTCCAGTCGCGCAATGTTCAACTGTGTTAGAGCATTGGGCTATACCGAGAGTAGTAATGGGTATGGTTAACATGTTTGTGTCAATTGATCCGTATGTTAAGAAGCAACATTTCGTTTTATTAGAAGTTTCTTTGGAGCATATGTCGCTGAATGTGCATAATTCAGGCCAAGCATGGAAAGAAAAATATTTTCCCGAGACATTTATTGATATCGCAGCAGATTGCTCATTGGCATATGACGCAGCGAAGAATTTACATTCATATGAAGCACAGCAAGTGGAAAATGTTTTATGCGCGCAGTATGTTGCGGAATATTGTCGAAGTATTACGGAAACAGGTGGCGCAGCGTTATTAGCAAAAATTAAATTAGATGAGGCAAAATATACCACCTCCATTCAATACATGAGGCAATACTTACCAAGCTGGGGCAGTCAGCCGCAACTGACACAGGTGGAAGCAGCTCCTGACTGTGATTGGGTTGATGAAGAAGATTGTAAACAAACTATAAAAAAATCTAAATAATACCTACTTGCAGAAAATGAAATTCACAATATACTTATCTATGAGCAGACATAGAATCGAAGTCCAACGATACACAATTCGGATGTCAGAGTGTTGATGTCGTGTGCAGGCCTTGTTTCTTTGAATCAAGGAAGCCTAAAGCATCACGGAGATGTCCACTTAGCTAAAATAGGCTTTCGATCACGTCTGCTCACTTTTCTCTCAATCCCGCCCAAGACAAGTTTGTGTTATCATTCCCTCCAGAAGTCATTTGCGCAGTAAAAACCAATTAAGAGGTAGTTATGAAAATCGTAGTTGCATTGTTGCTTGCTATTTTAAGCTTTAGTTTTGTAATGGATGTGCAAGCAAAACGTTTTGGTGGTGGAAGAAGTTTCGGTACATCACGTTCAGTAAGTAATTATTCTCGGTCAGCCGCCGCACCTGCAGGCGCGCCTATGCAAAATGCCGCAGCTTCACCCGCGCGTAGTTGGTTGGGGCCATTAGCAGGTTTAGCAGCAGGTGGTTTGCTAGCGTCATTATTTATGGGCCATGGTTTAGCGAGTGGTATAGGGACTTGGTTGTTAGTGCTAGGAGCAGGATTTTTCATTTGGCGATTATTTGCAGCGCGTCGTTCATCTCCAGTGACTCAGTCGATGTCGAATATGAATTTCAATAGCCCATTTCAATCAGCACCACAGGCAGCGGCTGCTACAGCTACAGCGCCTGATTTTGACGCAGAAGATTTTATGCGTAAAGCAAAAGCGCAGTTCATACGCTTACAAGCTGCGTACGACAGTAAAAATTTAGCGGATATTCGCGAGTTCACCATGCCAGAAGTATTTGCAGAAATTCAATTGCAACTTCAAGAGCGTGGCAATGCAGAAAATATTACAGAAGTTGTTTCATTGAATGCGGCGCTTTTAGGGGTGGATAACTCTGACAATGACATGTTTGTAGGTGTGCGTTTTTCAGGGTTAATTAAAGAAGACCATGAGCAAGCACAACCTTTTATCGAAACCTGGCATTTTAAGCGTGACAATCAAACATGGAAGGTTGCTGGTTTACAGCAAGAAATTAATGCATGAAATTAAATAAACTAACGATATTTTTTTTATTGTTGTTCACTGCTAATAGTTTATTTGCGGCGACAGTATTTAAGTTAGTTTTAAAAAATAACACGACACACCAAGCATTTTTCTTCGCGGGGTTTGATGCTGTCCGTGGACCGATATTAAAAGACGGAGCAAGTATCAATTGGTCTTATTCTCTAGATGATGCTTGGGCACCTTTTGGGTTTTTATCAGTAGATGGTACAAAATATTTATGTAAAAAAGACAGTGGTGATTATCTAATGTTAAATCCAAGAAATTATAAGCCTACTGATATAGTGACTATATCGATATCTGCTTTACAGAATAATTCACTCACCTGTAGTTGTGATCCAGATAAGGATTGTAGTACAGCATTCTTAAAGTAAAATTGGTGGGCAATTTTACTATGTTGGCCGTAAATTCTTGATATTCTGTGCTTCGCTGCTCATTTATCTACAACGTAAACTGCGCTGCTCGAATATCAAATCTTTTCGGCGCAGTCTAGCGAATTGCTAATCAATCATAAAAAAACAAAAGAGGAAAAAATGAAATCAACTCAACTACTAGAGGTCAAACCAGCGCAGGGAAAGCATAGGCGAACACCTGGCTTAACAACATTTCTTTTGCCTAATCACAAAAAAGAATTGTTTGAAGCAATTGATTTAGCAGAAAAGCAATTGCATAGGTTGGCAGAGAAAATGCAAGATGCGAAAATTGATCCTAAGCACAATTTATCGGCCGATTTTTTTCATAAATATATTGCGGGGCAGAATAAAGGATTGTTGGAGTTCAAAGAGCGTCTCGTGGTAATGGATGAAATATCAGAAGCACAAAACAAAGTATTCAAACAAATAGCAGAAGCTTATTTAACTTCTGGTTGGGAGCATGAGCGTTTATTAGATCGAATTGCAATCCTCGCTCCAAAAGCAAGCGTTCCACCTGCATTAAAGGCCGTAAAATAACTCAATTTGTGAGTAGAATATAACAGTTGCGGAGTGTGGTTCTTTTGAATATGGTAGATGTGGTTTATTTACATGTCTCATATGAAAAGGAATTCATTATGCCAGGTAAGAAAAAAGTTGTTGCAAAAAAATATGCTGCAAGTGCAAGTGATGCAAAACAAGCTGCTCCCGATGTGCGCGTTGCAATCAGAATCAATACCGATGAAGGTGCGGAGAGAATTCAAGCAGTTGAATTCAACGATAAAGGATTAAAAGATTCAAAAGAGTTTAGTGCAAAAGTCCCATTTACAAGTGAAGTCTATGCAAAATTCGTAGCGTACATTGGTGAGCGTCGGGCTTATGGTGAGTCTCCTTATGCAGTGCATTTAGTCAGTCAAGGATTGAAATTAAATGATCTTCCTGCAATGCCTAAATTGATCTACGCATATGATCATTATAAATCGCTTCACCCTGAGGAAAGTAAAAATCATCGTGGGCAGCATCCCCTCTCAGTCATTGCAGAAACATATCCTGCTGGAAAGTTTCAAGGTGCGAAACAATTAGCGCATGTTATTCTTAAGATGCGAGTTGCATTGCAAGAAAAAGGGTTAGATCCAGATAAATTTGAAAATGGAGAGCTAGCTAGACGACAAGATGAATCTGATAAACGCAAAGCTCGCGAAGCAGCAAAAGCCGCAAAAACTCTTCCTATTAAACCTGTGTTAGCAAAAGAAAGTAAGCTAGATGAGAAAGAGATGAATGTAGCCGCCGCTCCTGCTGCTAAACATCGACGCATTGCTTGGCCTGATCAAGCAGTAGCAGCAGATGAGAAGTACTCCGTTCCAATTTCTAGGATCAGTCTTGATGCTCCTAAGCCGCGAGCTAGGCTTGCGGCTTCAGCATCTAGAGTAGATGATAAAGCTGCAGCTCAGGCATTAATTGGGCTTAGTAAATTTAGCAGATCTGGACGCAAACCTGCTGCTGCGCCACTTGTTGTTCAAGCAGAGACTCCAGAAGTTCCATGGAATGAACGTCAAGGTCTATATGCAATGAAGTTCTAGAATGTTTTTGCTTAGTTGAAATGGTGGGCACGCTGCTATGCTATCCCCACGAATTTTTTGCTCCCTTCTCCCAGAGTGTTTTTTACGATGGGAGAAGGGCAGGGGATGAGGGCCTACACCCTCACCCCTTGCCCCTCTCCCAAAAAAAAGCATTTTGGGAGAGGGGAATAATACTACTAAAAATTCGTGGGGATAGCTCAGCGCTCTGTCCACCATGTATTAAGTTAATTTACTAAACTAACGCTACTTTGGGTTTAGAAGTCTCGGCAATAAGAGTGTCAATATCAATTACTGCTTGTGTTCTACCGTATGCACCTGTGATAACAAAATTATTTCGATGATCTGTAAAAATAGGCAGAGTTCTCGCGTCTTTTAGTAATTCGAGTTTTTGATTATTATCATTTAATGCAGCAAGTTCTTTTTTTAATTGAGCCATCGCATCAGCGCGGATCATTGATATCATTGCACGATAACCAGTAGTGTTCGAGAAAAAATAAGTTGAATAGCTTTTACGATGTGCATTGATATGATGCATGTGGTGTTGTTTTGCAAGAAGATATAACGTATTACGCTCAACTAAAGAAAGTTGTTTATGATTAATAACAGTGACGAGTGCAGCTTGCTTTTTATATTGATTATCGCAAGCTTGAAAAGCTTTTGTCAAAGTGACATAGCAATTCACAAGTTTTAAGCACGCTATTAATAATTCAATTTGATCTGCAGTGTATACAGATTCTTTGTTAATGTTTTTAAGTCCAGTACCTTGAGGGCTAGGAAAATGTTGTTCTTCTTGCAATCGTTTGACTATTTCATCTGGGTTTATACCTTTCTCATCAGCTAAAAACGCAGCTGTAAGTCGTGGGATAAGCTGTGTACCTTTGTGCGGATTTTCCATTAGCGCACGAGCTAATTCAACTCTTTGATTAGGAGCTTGCATAACAGCGATGGTTGCGCAGTCACCAAAACATTTTCTATCCAAATCATTGATGAATATTGCGACCGGTGTCTTCATTCCCAATGGATAGGAAATGCCATCATGATCAGATTTAGCAAGTTGAGATGCAATGTCAGGAAGGGGAATTTTAGCGTCTTTACATTCTCTTTCCCACACATCTAATGTATACGAGTTTGAATCTGCTGCTTTGCGAAACGCTTTTTGTTTTTCGTTGAAAAGAGCTATTTGTTTTTCTAGCTGTGCCAGTATAGTAAAATCTTTTTGCTGTTTGAGTGCTGCAGTTGCAGTAGCGCTTACTACACGATTAGCAACAGCATGTGCGGTAATAGGGCCTTCTTTCTCTAAGCCAGCAAATAAATGAATAAAGGCTTTTTCATCAAGCTCATATGTTTTTTCATAAGCTTTTCTTTTGAATTCTGCATGATCTACCGTAGTTGATAGTTGAGTTTTTGGTGCATGTGAGAGCTCAGACCAAACACCATCTGTCATGTGAATGATAATATCATCTTCAGCAAGATCAACTGTTGTAAAATCGAATGTGCTCCCAGTAACAGATTGAATAGACTTAGGGCCTAATGCATTTCTTTCTACTTTAGATCCTGGGCTATGTACAACAGTAGATTGTAAATGTTCATGCACTTTAGGGTGTAATTGATGTTTTATGCGTGTAGCTTTGCTATCAAGAACAACAATCATGCCATCGCCCGTATTTCCTAGTTGGCACTTTAAGTTTCCTTTCTCGTCGCACTTCACTGTTGTTGTAGCAAGAGAAGATTCTTTATTTTTTCCTATTGCTCTTTCGGTGTTCATATATATAAATGTTGCACGTTGAGTGTGAGAAGCTATTGCTTGCAGTCGCGCAAAATATTCATTTTGGCCTGTAGTAATAGAGCTTTCACTTAGCTCATTAAATTCGCTGCAAGCTTGTGATGCCGCAGCAGCAATGCGCGCGTTTTCAATGTCATCAAATTCATGTCCCAGGCCATCTGCTGTTGCCATGGAGATGCCTATGCGTACATTATCACTGTCATATAAGTATCGTGTTTCGCTAGCATCAAGTGTGAATTGTGTTTCATCAACTCTGCTATTTGCGAAAGTGCTTCCAGAGATTACTGCGCTGCCAGCTGTATCAGCAAAGTCTGTAAATCGTTCAGAACGAAATTCATGGTCACTATAAGGTTGTTTATTATCAGGAGTTTGTGCTTGAGTATATGGGCGTAAATGGGCTGGTGTATTCGCGACTAAAGTTTTTCTAGCAGACTTCATGAAGTATGCTCAAGTATGATTTTTTTGTGATTATATGTGAATTTGAAAGATTTTCTACCACTTTATGCTTTTGTGAGCTCACGGAATAGGGATTTTCAATGAGCTGAGTGTCGGATGACATCACTACGCTAGGGTGTTATTCTCCCTAGTTTTTTAAGCCGAGAATCTAAGGAACAGATACATATGCAAAAGGCCATTATTGGGTTGTCATTTTTATTAGCATTAAATTCCACCAGTTATGCATTCACAATCGATACAAATCATTTAGATCAATATGTAAAAAATAAAACATTTTTGGATCTTTCCGCACCTGCTGATGGAAATTTTCATTACATAGAAGAAGATCAAATTACACCTATCATTACCTACTTAAATTCTCATCCGCAAGTGACAGCTGTAAGTTTTGCGAATGAGGATATGTGTGGCCCATGTGCCATTGCATTATCTCAAGTTCCTAGTTTACGCTCATTACATATTGAAGGGGATTCAGGTAGCGCAGCAAATTATTTAGACGATACCACTGCTAGTGCATTTGCAAAAAATACCACGCTGACTACGTTTGAAATGGTAAATACTGAAATTACTGACGCGGGTGTTGCTGAATTAGCTAAAAATACTAAATTACAATCACTCGATTTAAGTGATAACTATCATATAGATGATCAAGGTGCGATTGCCTTAGGTCAAAGCAAAACTTTAGTTAATTTAAATCTAGCGTACGATAGAATTCAATTGAAAGGTGCAATTGCATTAAGTGCAATTCCAACATTAACATCCATCAATATGGCAAATAATGCAATCCAGTCGGATGGTGTGATCGCATTAGCGAAAAATCCAAAATTAAAAACGTTAGATATTTCAAATACATTAGTTGATGCAAAAGCGTTGACTGCTGTTGCTGCAAGTAAGCAATTAAAGCAGCTAACGATTGCTAATTCAAAGCTTGAAGATAAAGATATTCAAGCATTAGCAAATGCTAATAACCTAACTTATTTAGATTTAAATACTAATAATCTCACTGACAATGGCATGGCGACTGTTGCACATATAGCAACACTCGAAAACCTTAATATCAACCACAATAATGTAGATTCTAAAGGTGCAATTGCACTGGCGAAATTACATAAGCTAACTAACTTGGATGCTAGCTATAATCAAATTGATGATAGCGGTGTTGCTGCCATTGCGAAAAATAAATGGTTAACGCAAGTGAATTTCAGTAATAACAACATTGGTTATGATGGCAGTGTTGCTCTTGGTAAAAATCGTACTATTACTTCGTTAGATATTAGCGATAACCATATTGGTACTGCAGGAGCATCAGTGCTCGCAGCAAGTCAGTCTATTGGCACCTTAAATTTGACGAATAATCAGATTTATTCTGATGCAATGTCCGACTTCATTAGTAATCAATCCATCACGACGTTGAATTTAGAAAATAATCCAATTGGTGATGCTGGCATAGTAGCGCTTGCGCAAAACACTCATATCACTTCTTTAAATTTAATTGCTACAAGTATTGATAATGATGCTGTTAATGCGCTGAGTAAAAACACTTATTTAGTAGAGTTGCATGTTGAAGGCAATGCAATTCAAGATAAAGGGGCGTTAGAGTTTTTGCAAATGCCTGCGTTAAAAGTATTGTCTTTAGACTTAGAAAATATGAGTGCCGCAACGAAACAGGCATTATATGCAGACACAAGCGTATCTATAACAGGTTACGATCCTTTTTTAAAAATCGCTCGCAGCAAAATTAAAGGGAAGTAATCAAAATGAAAAAAATATACTCTCTCATTGCAGCGCTGCTATTCTGTGTCAGTAGCAGTGTGTTTGCATTTAAAATTGATACCACATATCTCGACAAATATGTTGTGAATGGCTATTTGTTAGATCTTTCATCCCACGATGAGGTGAATCAAATATATTACAATATTACTGATAGTCAAATGTCCGATGTCATCAGCTATTTAAACACGCATCCTAAGATTGCTGCAGTGAATTTTAAATATATTATGATGTCAAAATCATCGGCATTAGCATTAGCGCAAGTTGGAACATTGCGTTCAGTATTTTTAATGGGATTAGGTACTGCCAATAACAATCTAATTGATGATGAAGTTGCTACTGCATTCGCTCATCACCCTGCGATTACATCTCTCACTTTACTTAATGGATCTGTGAGTGAAGCTGGCGCTGCTGCATTAGCCAGTAATAATCACTTAACTTCATTAGATTTGACGCACAACTATATTGGTGATCATGGGGCTATTGCATTAAGTAAAAATCAAAGCTTAAAGCATTTAACTGTAAGTGCTAATCAAATTCAGTTAAAAGGAGCAGCTGCATTAGCTACACATCCAAGTCTAACATTACTCGATATTTCTTCGAATGATATTGAGCCTGAGGGTGTAGCAGCATTATTGAAGAGTCCGCATATCGTGGGGCTGAATATTTCAAATAGTTATTATGGCACCAAAGGATTAGCTGCTATTGCGGCGAGTAATAAGCTTGAAAAATTAACGATTACGAATGAAAAATTAGATGCCGCTACTCTACGTTTCTTGGCAAAAAATAATAGCATTACTTATTTAGACATGAGTTATAGCAACTTATCTGATGATGCTGTTATTCAACTTTCGCATATTTCAAGTTTACGCAAAGTGATACTAAACAATAATAATATTGGCTCTGTGGGTGTTGTTGCCTTAGCGAAGCTCCCACATTTAACTGAATTAAATCTAGGTAATAATAAGGTGGATGATGTAGGTATTTCAGCGCTTGCGAATAATAAATCATTAGCAGTGCTTGATGTCAGCTATAACAAGATTCAAGGTAATAGTTGTGCTGCATTGGCTCAAAATCCGTCGCTCACTACTCTTAATATCAGCAATAATACTATTGGTACATTAGGGGCGGGTGCGCTAGGTGCAACAAAATCGATTAAAACCTTAGATGTAGGTGCCAATGGGATTTACATCGATGCGATACAGAGTTATGTGACAAATACATCGATTACTAACTTAGTTCTCGATGAGAATCACATTGGTGATAGTGGTGCAACATTGCTCGCGCAGAATACTCATCTGAAAACATTAAGTTTAGTCGAGAATGAAATAGGCGAGACAGGTGAGGTTGCTCTTGCACGCAATGATTCTCTTGGTACGTTAAATTTAGAGATGAATAGTGGTCATGATAATGCTGCTATAGCATTTAGTCAAAACACGTCACTGACGACTCTAAATATTGGTATGAATGGGGTGCGTGATGCAGGAGTTATTGCGCTAAGTAAAAATATGCATATTGTTGATTTAGATATTTCAAATGACTGGTGCAGTGACGATGCTTCTGTGTTGCAGCTTATGCAAATGCCTGCATTGCGGAGGTTAGCAGTAGATCTCTTTACATTCAGTGATGAAGATAAAAAAACTTTATATGCAGATAGTAAGTTAATCATTCAAAGTTGGGATGATAATTAGTATCTGCGTGAATCACATGTGTAGCAACTGTCTTGAAACCTAAATTTCAATGGCAGTTGCAGTTCTCCATGGCTCGCCATGTTTAATCATGGCGTTCATGATAATCAATAGCTTATGCATACAAGCAGTAAGAGCTACTTTTTTCAGCTTCCCTGCATTACATAAGCGTTCATAGAAACTTTTTATTTGTGGATTATGCCTCGTTGCGACGAGAGTAGCCATATACAGCGTGTTACGCACAGCAGCTCGACCGCCCCAAATAGTGCGTTTGCCACGCAATGTACCACTATCTCGGTTGTAAGGAGCTAACCCAGCAAGAGCACTGATCTGTTTTGCGTTCACACTGCCTAACTCGGGTAAGTCAGCAACGATTCCTGCAGCAACCACGGAACCAACACCTTTAATGCTCTTTAATAATGTATTTTTTTGCGCATACTCAGCATCATTTTGAATGTACTTTTCTAATGCTTCATTGACTGTCTGTAATTCTTTTTCCAACGCTTTAATAATTCGTTGAATTGATTTCTTTAGTTCATCGCTTGCTTTATCTAATCGATTTTTTTCCATCGTGATCATCTCGATAATCTGACGGCGACGTGCATTAAGCTCGGCTAATTTTTGTTGCGTTTCACTGTACTGTCTATTTGCTTTAGGCTGCATTTTCTCCGCAAACAGAGCAATGACTTCAGCATCAATTCGATCTGTTTTAGCTAATTTTCCTAATGCTTTTGCAAAATCTCTAATGGGTCTAGGATTTACAACAGAAATACTAAGCCCTGCTTTTTGTAGTGATTGAGCAATTGGTTTTTCATAGCCTCCCGTGGCTTCCATTACAATGGATGCTTGAGGAAATGCTTTCATTTTTTCAGTCAATTTCTGTATTCCTTTTGTATCATTTTTGAATTGCATATATTTTTTAAACGGTAAAATATACACGTCTAAAATGGCTTTAGATACATCAATACCGATATGGCATTTTCCATCATGAATTGTCATAATATTTACTCCTTTGGCACTCAGCCTTGTTGGTACGGGATCGATAGTCCCAGGCAACTGTACGAGTTAGTTAAAGGTTGGGAAGTGACGATCAAGCTACGATACGGGCTACAAGCCCAAGGGTGGGACGATCTATCGCTTCCCTTTTTTATTACCGTACAACGATAATAAAAACTCTTTTATTTTATATCATGAATTCAAGACACAAGGGTGGGCACGCTACGCTCTGAGTTATCCCCGTGAATTTTTGAGATTGTTATTCCCCTCTCCCAAAATGCTTTTTTTTTGGGAGAGGGGGAATATTGATTTAAAAAATCGTAGGGATAACTCAGCGCTTCGTTTTGCTTACCCTACATATATTTTTGATATTAACTTAGTGTAATTTCCTTCAAATCCCAATTCGCACCACCATCTTTGGTATAGGCAATACGACCAATATTATTGCCAATCACTTCACCGACTGCAGTACAAATTTGAGTTTTACCTTTGCCATTGCAAGAGATTTCCCTTGTGCGAATAGGCGCGCTTCTATTCTCTAAACCATATTGTTGTGGGTCCAAGTTTTCGATATCTTTAATCTGCCAGGTTTTTCCTGCATCACTGGTTGAAGCGGCATACTTATCTAGCATATAACCTATGCCGCCACGTGCAAATACGGCTGTACATGCTGCAGTAATCCCTTTGCCTGAACAGTTTATTGAAAGTGCATAGACAAGATCATTAGGTGCTTCTGGAATATATTTTCTTTCCCATGTATTCCCACCATCACTGCTCATGATTAGATAGCTTGTCATTTTTTCCCCGTAGCTAGTACCTATAGCGCCACAAACTGCTATGGGCCCATCACCTGTGCAGCTGATTTTCTCTATCTGGCTACCTGCTGGTAAGCCAGCAATTGATTTTGATTGCCAAGTGTTTGCATTGTCAGTACTTACCAAAATCCCTGAGCCACCACCATTGTCCATTGCTCCCCCCACTACGCACACAGTACTTGCTCCATGCCCAGTACAGCTGACAGATCCAGCTCCAGCTGGAGTATCGAGAATAGGTTTAAATGTCCATGTCTTGCCTCTATCCGTGCTGACGACTTCCAATGGAATAAAAGATTTACCGTTATAATCGGCAGTACCGCTTGCAACACAAGTAGTGCCAGTGGTCGTGCAGCTCACTGAATTTAAATTAGTTGAAGATCCGTTTGATCCTGGTGTTGCAGGTGGAAGATTAGCAACTGCTTTCTTTTCCCAGGTATTACCGCCATCGGTACTCACATACAACATGGGGACCCAAGGCAGCGGTGTGTAATATTCATATGCTGCAGTTGCAACACAGAAATCATCAGCTCCAGTGCCGGTGCAATATGCAGATGCTAAACGAATAGCACCTGTTGGAGATTTAAGTGGCGCAGAAAATACTCCATGTGTAGAAAATAAAAAGGTACAACAACCGATTGTAAGCCATTTTTTCATTTGATTATCCCTATGCTGCTTTTGTTATAGAAAAAAGACGGCATTATTTCATGCCAGATCTTGTCTCGCAAACTAATTGCAGGGGGTATTTTCGAGTGCTGTAATTTGCTCTATACGGCAAAGATCACCTTTGGAATAGATTATGTATCCGTTCGATCATAAAGCAACTTACGTGTAACGTTACGTATATTGCAAAAGATTTTTTAAATGTCATATCTCCTCGAGGTTCGCGATTTATTCGTAGAATCTAGTTGAGAGCCTTTTTGTTATGCATGGATAGGTGTAAGCTGTGTTAAATTTTTTGAGGAAATGCTGATGGTAAAATTTGTAAGGCTTATTTTTTGTGTCTTTTTGATATTCAGCAGTGTCTCTACCCAGGCACAAACTTGGGAGCCAGCTCCAGGCCGCATTCAAATACCTATTTGGCCAACAGGAAAAATGCCAGATGCTTTATCCGATAGCAAGCCAGAGTCATTGGTACAAGGAACAATATTCAATGTTTCAAAGCCAACGATGACAATATATTCCCCAAAAACAAAAAATACTGGCGTGGCAATTGTTGTATTTCCAGGTGGTGGTTTTAATGGTTTAGCGATGGGTATAGAAGGAACAGAAGTTTGTGATTGGCTATTAACACGAGGAATAACCTGCGTACTTCTTAAATATCGTGTGCCTGATTCAGGTCCAGCATGGCATGACGATTGTCATTGCAACATTCATCCCAAAGCACCCACGGCACTACAAGATGCACAAAGAACAATGGGTCTTCTTCGAATAAATGCTGCTAAATGGGGAATTAACCCCAATAAAATAGGTGTGCTTGGATTTTCTTCAGGGGGTTATATGGTCCCTCATCTCAGTACTCATTTTAAAGAGCGTGCATATTCTCCAATTGATGCGGCGGATGAAAAAAGTTGTCGCCCAGATTTTGCTATTGCGCTGTATCCAGGTCATATGCGAAAGACAGACAAAGAATTTGTGTTAAACCCAGAAATACATTTTACAAAAGAAACACCGCCTACATTCATAATCCAAGCAGAAAATGATCCAATGGATAATATTAATAATTCATTGTTGTATTATATTGGCCTAAAAGATGCTGGAGTTCCTGTAGAAATGCATTTATATGCCGAAGGCGGCCATGCTTTTGGATTGCGGCGTACAAAATTTCCTATAACAGAATGGCCTCAATTGGTTGAAACATGGTTAAGTACAATAGGAATGATTTCAACAAAATAAAAAGTCGTTTTTTCATGTTGGTGTGAGTGGGAATGATAGTTTGATTCAAAAAATATTATTGTTTTACTTGAGGAATCTGTGTGATCAGTTTCTGAAGTCTTTTAACTGGCTCCCCGGACTGGACTTGAGCCAGGGAGCCATTGATTATTAATCATGTGATATTTTATGTTAAATAATTAATTTTTAATAAAACATTATTTACGTATAGTTTAAATGGGGCACATATGGGGCAAGATACAAAAAATGATGAGGATGGTAGTCCGAAAAATAGTCAACTGATGATGTTGTTTTTGAATATATTAATGTTCGTCATATTTGTCTATCTTTTGGTATTTAGTTTGCAGTGGTTGTTAGATGGTGTGCAGCAATATATGGAGTTTCATAACTTTTATAGGTTTCCAGGTAGAGTGATGATGGCGGCAGAGATGCCCAGTGTGAGTTTTTTCGATAATGTTATTTTTAGGTCTGTTACTACAATATTGTTTACAGTCATTGTGACAAAAATATGTAATAGCTTAGTTGAGTGTCTTTGGGCTTATTTTAAAGGTTTTTTAAGATGGCTATGTAAGATACATAAACGTAAGAGATAGCGTGTTTGTGCGAGTGTATTTTACCACCCTTGTTCTTTTCGTGATATCAGTCTATGAGCCGGTTTTTATCTTGTTATTTGTCTTATGAGGTTAGCTCGTGAATAATTTCAGCTTTTAGCGACTCAGAAGGGGTGGGAGAGTTAAAATAAAACTGCCAAGGTGTTTCATTGTTTGGTTCTTTGATAGAGGTTAGTAGCCATTGGTCTGAGTTGTCTGCGATTATTTCGTAGCTGAATATTTTTTTTGTTATTTTATTAAAGTACATCATGCGATGAGGATTATAGCTATAGGCATTAGTCGTAAGAATTTCTTCTTTTGATTTAGGTAGCAAAGGCATGAGTATCTCCGGAAAAATAGCTCCGATTTAAACATAGCAGCAAAGGGCGTCGTTAGTCTATTGTTGTCTGTTGATTGTGTGTGCCCCACTAGTGTCCCATCGTGAGTTTTGAATTTTACTGATCTTGCTAGAAGTGGCTATCTAACTGGCTCCCCGGACTGGACTCGAACCAGTGACCCATTGATTAACAGTCAATTGCTCTACCGACTGAGCTACCGGGGAACTACGCGATTTCGAGTGTGCATACTAATATTGGATTGCAACGGCGTCAACAGGTTACGACTCATTTTAATTATTTTTTAATGTCATATCCTCTATAATTGCTCATACAAAGCGCAACTTAATTAGACAATTTGTAACCTTTTGTATAAATACAACATTTAGATTAAAAAATGCGCTATAATATAAGAATAAAAAATAAAACTCACGCAAGATACTAGGGGGTTCACATGCTAGTGCGCGCAGATAACTATGTACCTATGCCAAATGATAATCTCTTATTATTAGGCAGTGCAGGAGCGCGTTTTGCAGGCGATGATAAAGACCAGCTAGTATTAACCTATAATGGAGTTCCTAGTTGTTTTCCTTTCGATTCTTATCAAGCCTATTTAACTCGTGTCACCAGTTTTATTAATGGTGCTATTTATGCGCTAGAGCGCTCAGGTTTCAGGGATAAAGAAGCTAGAATTAAAGCTGTTCAGAAATTACATGGTGAAATGGTAGGTGAGCTATTAGCCTTCAAGAAAGCTACCATAGGCCACCCCGTTGTTTTTGGTCCTGAGCTACATAATTTTTATAAAAAGCGATTACCAGCAGCTTCAGGATTAAAACCAAAACAAATTGCACTGGCTGAAGCATTTTATGTTTGGCAAGAAGTGCCAAGAAAAAAACGTGTTACGACATATCAAACAACCTCAGCGACAGGTCAAAAGATAATTGTCGAACAGATAGATACACCCCGTAATGCGAAGTTAACGGATTCACAAAAAGAAGAGCTACTTAAAATTCACGATCCAAGTCTTGCACCTGCATGGTTCAATGCCTTAGCTACATGGGCACAACAAGCTTTAAAAGACATTGTTCCTAACCAAATGAATGGAAATTGGGATAAATATCAAAAATGTCGTCCGGCAATTTTGCGTCATATTCCAGGCGAAGCCAATGCAACCAAGCACGAGTTAATAATTAGGGATGCAGAAAAACCTAACGCGATATTGTCGCACACTGTTTCATACCGACAAGGCGCACCGACTAGTTTTAACATGAGTAATGAAAACGAGCAGCGTCAACACAGCGCTACACGCAATTTAACCCAAATGCTAAACGAGATAAAAGATGATTGCGCTATATCGTTTAAGGAAACCTGGGATTTTGCACCAGGTGATAATGATATCAAATGCCCAATTTTATTAGTTGGTTTAGTTACACCAAGTGAGCAGGCTGGTGGTGTAAACGGTGCTCTTACTTCAGTTGGCGACTTTCTCGGTATTACTGGCGGTGAAAATAATACAAAACTAAAAAAAGAAAAAGATGAAGCATTTCGATTATATACAGAAAGTTTAGTGGATGCAGATAAAGCAAAATTTGAGTTTTTTAATTTTAACGTAGCATTAAATAATGCGAGAAAGAAAAATCTAGCATTAGAAGATGCATATATAAATTTTGCGAATCAATTTCATAAAAGAATGCATGAGCTAGTCAGTGCTGTCGTCGTAAATAATAATGATGATGTGCATGCAAAAAAACTGGTTTGTTTAGAGCGCTTGGCTAAATTAACATTTGCAATTGAGCGATTAGAAGAATTACGCATTCAACCTGAAGTACCGGGTATAAATAGAAACTTATACCTTGCTGCTATGTATGATGTTACCGCGCAATTAATGGGGACATCATCAGGGAATTGCAAAAGTTCAAAAGATCGTAAAGGTGTCGAAATGATTATGGCAGATGCCATGATGATTTATTACACGTTATATAAAGAATTTCCTAAATATAATGAAACTCCTGAAAACCGCGCGCGTTTAGTTGAAATTTTTTGCCAACTGTATGTGAGTGGTCATCAGCTTTTAATCGCGCATGATAATAGTCCTGGATGTCCTGGGATCAAAGACGAAGGCATCCTCGACGAGGATATTAAATTAAGATTGCAGCAGATGATTAGTCCTGTGGCATCTTCGGCAAAGAGCGTGGTTGTTAAGGCAGCTGCCTCTGTCTCAGCTCCACCTAGCCATGAAGAAAAAGGTAGTGGCGTGATGGCACCATTGCTTCATGGCGGCTCTGAGCTAGAATCGAAAGCACATACAGGTGTGGTGCCAGTCATTGGTTTGAAAGATGAAAGAGGAGCATATCTTCAATCGCGCCAAGTGGCCGAATTCAATAAACCAGGAACGTTTTGGCAGAAATATGGGAAACAAATTAAAATTGCAGCTGCAGTTGGCTCTGCTTTGTTATTTGGGCTTACTCTTGCATTAGCATTAACAGGTGTTTTATCTCCATTAGGAATATTGACCGCCTATAGCGGTGCTAAATTAGGTGCTGTATGTTTTTGGACTGCTGGTGGGGTAGCGGTAGGAGTGGCTGCGAAAAAATGTGTTGGCAGTGAAAAGAAACAGAAAAAACTAAATACGCAAACTTTTGCAGCTCAACAAGAAAGAATAACAGGAAGTACGGTTGCAAGTGATTCTTCTCATGATTCAGTTGCGCCGCCAGTGCAAGGAGGGTCAACACGGATGCTTGCGCAGAGTGAGCTTCATATACCGCCCGAGGCTCTTGTTACACCTGCGATAGCGACTATTGCTACTGGCCCTAGTCTTTCAGCAGTAGTGCCTGCTACTGGCGTATCATCTGGCCCATTGTTCCAGCCAGCAAAGCCCCTGCTGCTTCCTAATGATGCGGGAAGCGACGCACATGCTCCACTATTGCGTCGCGGGTCTGAAGAGAAATCGTAGACGCAGGAAGGTAGGCAAGCATAGCGTGCCCACCAGTAACTTAACCTAAAAGTTTTTTAAATCTCACCATGGCATCTTTTAATTTATCCATGCTAGTTGCATACGATAAACGAATATAATTATCGAGACCAAATGCAGAGCCAGGAATAACCGCAACACCTGCTTGATTTAATAAATGTTCAGAAAACTCAATATCATTTTGTAATTTAAATTTAGGTAATAATTTTTCAATATTCACTAACAAATAAAAAGTACCATCGCATGGTTGGCAGCTAACGTCATTGATGGTGCTAAATTCTTGTATTAAAAAATCATGTCGTTGTTTGTATGCGGTAATCATCATTTTAATATTGCTGATATCGCCATTTAATCCTGTTTCTGCAGCTACTTGAGAAATACTGCAAGGGTTTGAAGTACTTTGCGATTGGATTTTTTTCATCGCAGCAATAATATTTTTGGGGCCCGCAGCATAACCAATGCGCCAACCGGTCATCGCATGTGATTTTGAAACACCATTAACAACAATAGTGCGATCATATAATTCAGGACAAGCCATCACAATATTGGCAAAGGGTTCATTACACCATAACGTATGTTCATAAATATCATCGCTTACAATCATGACCTGTGGGTGTTGCAATAATACTTTGCCTAACTCAGCTAATTCATGTTTTGTATATGCCATGCCGCTGGGATTGGATGGGCTGTTGAAAACCATTAATCTGGTTTTTTTAGTGATAGCTTTTTCTAATTGTGCGGGCGTTATTTTAAATTTTTGTTCTGCACTTGATGGGATAATCACAGGCGTTGCATCCACTAGTTTTGCAATATCAGGATAAGAAACCCAATAAGGTGCAGGAATTAATACTTCATCACCATCATTTAAAATAGCGCTGAATAAATTAAATAAGCTATGTTTTGCACCACAGGAAACAAGAATTTGTGATTTGTCATATTGCAGTTGGTTTTCACGAGCAAATTTATTAATGATTGCTTGTTTTAAGCTTGGAGTACCATCGACTGCGGTATACTTTGTAAAACCATTTTTAATTGCTTCGATCGCCGCATTTTTTATGTAGTCAGGAGTATCAAAGTCAGGTTCACCAACGCCAAGGTTTATAATGCTTTTGCCTGCAGCAATCAATTCATCTGCTTTTGCAGAAACAGCTAGTGTTGGTGATGGTTTGATGCGTTGCACGCGGTCTGCAAGATCGTTGAGCATGTGGTTTTTACTCCTGAGTTGGGATGACAGCACCAATTATAAGTGAAAGGTTCTCCGGTTTCTATCTGATAAAAAATTCTGCTATGATCGAAGCTCCTATCAATAGCTTAGTAAGGGATTACGATGCAGAAATTGTATAGACTCTTTGGCGCGTGTTTGTTTTTATTTTCAATGTCATTCGTTCATGCCGCAACCCCAAAAAATTGGACCATCATGGTTTATCTCAATGGAGATAACAACCTCGATTCTTTTGGGATGCAGAATATCAAGTCGATGGAGCAAGTTGGGTCGAATGATCAAGTAAACATTGTAGTACAGTGGGCGAGTATTCGCGCAGGTAAAACAGTGCGTATGCTCATTCAAAAAAGTAAAGACTCCACGAAAGTCACTTCACCTGTGGTGCAAGATTTAGGTGTGGTTGATATGGGTGATTATCATAGTTTGCAAGATTTCATTCATTGGACCGTAAAAAACTACCCAGCGAATCACTATTTTGTTGATGTATGGAATCATGGTAGTGGATGGCATTCAGTTAAAAATGGCGTTGTAAAACGTAGCCATTTATTCGGCGATATCAGTTGGGATGACAATTCAGGCCATTCCATTAAAACCGAAGAATTAGGTCAAGTAATCAATGAAGCAGCTCAATTTATCGGTCATAAAGTTGATATTTATGGCAGTGATGCATGCTTGATGGCAATGATAGAAGTTGCGAATGAAATGGCAAACTCAGTCAATTACTTCGTAGGTTCACAAGAAGTAGAGCCAGGTGCGGGGTGGCCGTATGCTGATTTCTTAAGTCGTTGGCAAGCAACTCCAAATGCAACGGCGGAACAAGTGTCAAAAATCCTGGTTCATGCTTATGTTAAATCCTATCAAGGTGGCAGCAATGGTAATGGGCAAGTCACTTTCTCAGCCTTTGATATGAGTAAGTTGGATAAATTAAATCAAGCAATTGCTAAATTAGGTGCAGATATTCGGCAATTAAATCCTGCGGATAGAAAGAAAATTGCGGATGCCGCTGAATCTGCGCAGTCTTTTGAAGTGTCAGACTATGCAGATATGCTCGATTTTGTCGGCAAAATAGCAATTAGTAAGAAAAAAGATGGCATCACTGCAGACCTTGCTCAAGTGAAAGCAACGGCAAAAGAGTTCATTTTAGCAAATGAAGATACAAAGAGTTACGCGAAGGCGACCGGGTTATCAATTTGGCTGCCTACAAATCGCTGGACCTATGATAATATGTCCACGCGCTACCATGGTCTGCGTTTCGACCAAGCAACGCAGTGGGGTGATACTTTAGCAACATTAGTTGCATCTTGATGTGGATTGTTTTTGTTCCTCACCCGCCGCATAAAAAGCATGCGTCGACCTCTCCACGAGTGGAGAGGTAAAAATAGAGTGTACTCCCTTCTCCCAGAGCGTTTTATTGCGAATGGGAGAAGGGTTGGGGATGAGGGTAAAACATGAACGATAAATTTCAAATAGAGTCTCCATTCAAGCCAGCAGGTGATCAACCTCTCGCTATTCAGCAATTAGTTTCTGGTGTAACAAGTGGTTTAACACATCAAACATTGTTGGGTGTAACAGGTTCAGGTAAAACATTTACCATCGCTAATGTGATTCAAGAAATACAACGGCCCACTATTATCTTAGCGCCGAATAAAACCTTGGCTGCGCAATTATATGGTGAGATGCAAGAATTTTTTCCGAAAAATGCAGTGGAATATTTTGTTTCTTATTACGATTACTATCAACCAGAAGCCTATGTTCCTTCATCAGATACATACATAGCAAAAGATTCATCCATCAATGATCACATCGAGCAGATGCGTTTGTCTGCGACTAAAGCTCTGTTAGAAAGAAGAGATACGGTTATTGTGGCAACGGTTTCTGCAATCTATGGTTTAGGTGATCCACGCATGTATCTGAGTATGGTGATACATTTAGATCGCGGAGATAAGATTGATCAGCGTGAATTGTTAAGACGTTTATCAGAATTACAATATACTCGTAATGATGTTGATTTACACCGTGCAACCTATCGTGTACGTGGTGATGTTATCGATGTTTATCCAGCAGAATCAGATAAAGATGCAGTGAGAATAGAATTATTTGATGACGTCATTGAAAACTTAAGTTTTTTTGATCCATTGACTGGCGAAGTCACACGTAAGGTGCCGCGATTAACTATCTATCCAAAGTCACATTACGTTACAGCACGTCAAACAGTATTAAATGCTATCGATGTCATCAAAGTTGAATTGAAAGAACGCTTAGATCAGTTGCGCGAGTTAAATAAATTAGTGGAACTACAGCGCTTAGAGCAACGTACGCAGTATGATTTAGAGTTAATGAATGAATTAGGTTATTGTCCTGGTATTGAAAATTATTCACGTTATTTATCAGGTCGATTAGCTGGCGAATCACCACCTACTTTATTTGATTATTTACCACCTGATGCTTTGTTAGTGATTGATGAATCACATGTGACTGTTCCACAGTTGCGGGCGATGTACAAAGGCGATCGATCACGTAAAGAAACGTTGGTTGAATACGGTTTTCGTTTGCCGTCTGCATTAGACAATAGACCGCTACGTTTTGATGAATTTGAAAAGCGGGCACCACAAACAATTTTTGTTTCTGCAACACCTAGTGTTTATGAACACGAACATGCAGGACAAGTAGTGGAACAGCTAGTACGTCCTACTGGATTGCTAGATCCAGAAGTTGAAGTTCGTAAAGCGACAACACAAGTAGATGATTTACTTTCAGAGATTCATAAGCGGACCGCCGTGAAAGAAAGAGTTTTAGTGACTACACTGACTAAGCGGATGTCTGAAGATTTAACTGAATATTTAGAAGAGCACGGTATTAAAGTGCGATATTTGCATTCAGATATTGAAACGGTAGAGCGTGTAGAGATTATTCGTAATTTGCGATTAGGAACATTTGATGTGTTAGTCGGAATTAACTTACTACGTGAAGGTTTAGATATGCCAGAAGTATCTCTGGTTGCAATTTTAGATGCGGATAAAGAAGGTTTCTTGCGTTCTGAAACATCGTTGATTCAAACGATTGGGCGCGTGGCGCGTAACTTGCATGGTAAAGCAATTTTATATGGCGATAGAATCACAAACTCTATGCAAAAAGCGATTCAAGAAACAGAGCGCCGTCGTAAAAAGCAAGATGAATACAATAAAGCAAATGGTATCACTCCACAAAGCGTACAAAAAGCGGTGCGCGATATTATGGAAGGTGCTTATTCTGATAAGTCAGTGCGCGGTAAGCTCTATCCTAAAGTAACAGATAAGTACGAAGAGTACTTGGCATTATCACCTGACAAACTAAAAAAGAAATTGGCAGAATTAGAAAAGAAAATGTATGCGCACGCGCATAACTTAGAATTTGAAGAAGCTGCAAAAACACGTGATTTGATTAGTGAAATTGAAACAATGATGATTAAGTAATCCCTCACCCGTCGCATAAAAAACATGCGTCGCCCTCTCCCACAAGTGGGAGAGGTGAAAATAACACTCCCTTCTTCCAAAGTGTTTTTTACGAATGGGAGAAGGGTTGGGGATGAGGGTAAAGGGAGATATATGTTACGCGACGCTAAAGAAAGTGCTACAGATACAGAATTAAAATCAGCCATCCCAAACCTACAATACCAGTTTGCACTTTCTAAAAGCCCATCACACATTTTGCTTCCCAGTTCCAATCAAGTTTTCGTAGCAAAAGAAGAAATAGGCAGCGGTGTCGATGGCTTTGTTAGAAAATTTTCACCAGAGAAAGCAGGCGCAAGCCAGCTTAATTTTGCTGTGAAAAGATATAAGAAAGTGAATGACCTAAAAGCTCAACGGAATGAATTGTTAGCTTGGAATAGGGTATATCCACAAACACCAGCAAAGTTATTCACAAATACAGAAGATGGAGTGACGACAGCGCGATTAGTGATGCCTTGTATCGTCGGCGAGACATTTAAGGCGTTTGTAGCTAAAACACAAAAAAATAAATGCGTAGAAGACTATTTGCGTGCTTGTATCGCGATAGCTCATGAGCTACAACGCATGCATAAGCTGGGTGTAGCGCATGGTGATATACATGGTGGCAATGTCATCATGCAGGGTGTAGGGGCGCCAGTGTTGATAGATTTTTGTTATGCAACTCTTGCAGAAGATCATATGGTGCGAAAGGATTTATCTTATTTTGCGAATATGATTTATGTGTATGGAGATAGACGGCTGCATCATACAAATAAAGTGTTGCAAGTATTGATGGATCCGCTTACTCCCGTGTATTTACCCATTTGTATTGCTGCAATGAAGCTAGATTTAATAATATTAAATAAGCAGAAAAATTGTAATAAAGAAGAGTCGCTCAAGCTTATTAATGAAGCGCTGAAGACTGAAAGTTTAGATGTATTGGAAAACGAAATATATATTAAGCTAAAATTATTAGAATTTAATTTGCAGCAAGATTCAGTTGATCACAAAAAAGAAAAATGGTTGCCTTTAAATAAATTACAAAGTGAAATAAATCGATATCATCTCGAATTTAAAGGAAGGTTCCGTAGTACAACAGATACAATCGATGCATTAACGCAAGTAATGAATGCCGCCGTGTCACTGAAGCTTAATAAAATTCCAGAAAGTTTTATGACACAAATTTTGCGAGAAAGTAACGCTGGAAACACGTGGTTTCGCTATGGAGTTTATAAAACGAATAGGCATGTATTATTCTCTCATGCTGCAGATGTAAAGAGTGAAGTAGGCTTAAGTGCAACAGAAAAGGTTATTTACCATCTTGGTAAAGAGTTGAAGCTCGGTTAGCTATTTCTAATTAATTGATAAATAGTAATATTTACCGCATTCATTAAGATACACTATAATTAATATATTACCCTCGAGTGGAGCGTAGTGTATGCAGCGCAAAAAAGGTGACGCAACACAGGTAAAGCCGACGGGCCCTAATTTTGCAAATGTAGTGAAGTGTATTGTTATTGATGAAAACCCAAATCAAAATTCTCCAGCAAATGCATTTAAATTTCAAAGGTTGGTGGGTGCAGCAAACCTTCAGCTTGCACAATGCTGTGTTGATGGTAATGCAATGTCGTTATCATTAGCTTCACCAGGTAAAAAACTTGCGGGTACTGAATTACAAAAAGTACATGTCATTGTTTATCATGTTGATGATGTAGAGGCAGCAAACAATTTTTTTTAAGCAGTATGTTTTAAATAACGCTCATAACAATCAATTTATTTTTGTAGGTGATAAGCAAGCAAGGCAAAACCAATTTGTTGCAGATAATGTTGTGCCATTGGTGATGTTTGATAAGGATCCTGCTCTGCCGTTGAGTGAGGAAGTAGCAAAAACAGTGTTGCATGAGTACGAAGCAGTATTAGGAGGAAGTCTGTTTGATATCATTAAAAGCTATAATGCTAGCGATCCAGAGATGGTCCGCATCGTCAATGCGGCCCAGATCGCTAGAGCTGCAAATCAGTTAGTTGAGGCTCCAACATGGAATCAAGAGCTACGCAAGGCACTCAATGCTTGTTTGGAAGAAGTACCTGAAGCTGGTCGAGGAAATTTTTTAAAAACCCCTCGTGGTGCGCGGTTGCAAGAATTAATCGATTTGAATGATAAAGCTGGTAAATTCTACGATAATCATCAGGATGCGAAGGCGGCGTATAATGAATTAGTTCAGGGAATTAATAAAGCAGTGCAAGATAAAGTGTTTATGCCGAATGAAGAAAAATTTCATGCTAAAGGTAATGCATTACATCTAGTATTAGTAAAGATGGCTGAGGCATTAAAGCCAGTCAAGTTGCAGCAACAGTCTGTATTCAAGATGAAAGCTAAAGAATAACAAGCTATGAACCAACATGTTCATAGCTTGCTGCGAATAGTGATGGATTATCTGAGTAATCAATTGGAATTTCAACGAGCACGGGTTGATTAAGAGCAAGTGCGGTTTGTAAAACAGGGCCTAATTCATCAGAATGATTGACTCTAAAACCTTTAGCGCCAAAGCTTTCTGCAAATTTGACAATATCTACGTAGCCAAAACGTACAGCGCTTTCGCGTTTGTATTTCATTACTTCTTGTTCTAAAACCATATTGTATGTACCGTCACACCAGACACAGTGTACGAATGGAATTTTTTCACGGACTGCGGTTTCTAATTCTGTTGCCGAAAATAAAAAACCACCATCCCCAGAGATCGAAATAATCCGTCCCTGTGGTTTAGCAAGGCGTGTTGCGATTGCCCATGGTAATGCAACGCCAAGAGTTTGTTGGCCATTACTGAATAGCAAATGATGTGGTTGATAAGAATAAAAATAGTGTGACAACCACATGTAATGCGAGCCAATGTCGCTGATGACGGTATCATCGTCACTCATGATCATCCGTAATTCATGAATAAATCGCAGTGGGTGGATTAAATCTCCTGATTTACTCGATCCAGTCAGAATTTTATTTTCTAAGTGTTGCTGAATTTCTTTAACTTGCGAATTGAGGTTTAAATCCCGTTTGGGTAATTGTAATGTAATTTTTTCGATATTTAATGCAATATTGCCTATCACTTCTAATGCAGGTGAATAAGCAGTATGAATATCGGTAGGGTTATAATCAATGTGGATAATTGTTTTATTCTGTTTTGCATTCCAAATTTCTGGATCATATTCTACAGGATTATAGCCAACCGTAATAACCACATCAGCCATATCCAGTAATTGATCGCCAGGTTGATTTTTAAATAATCCTACGCGGCCAAAAAAACAGGGCTGTAATTCGTGTGATATCACACCCGCAGCTTGATATGTTGAAGTCGTTGGCATGGGATAGTGTGTTAAAAATTCACGAATCATTTTTGTATTGACTGAGCGACTTGCTTCAGCACCTAAAAACAAGACAGGGAATTTTGCACGTTGAATGATTGCTGTTGCTTGTTCGAGTGAGTGATTGGTTGCATAACCTGCATAAACATTTGGAATGGGTTGTGGCGCGGTTGCTGAGGTTTCTTTTCTCAGGATATCTTGTGGCACACTAATAAAAACCGCACCACTACGCGGTCTTGTTGCAGTGCGAAATGCATTTTCAATCACTTCTGGAATGGTTTCCACCGCCATAATTTCACAACGTGATTTAGTGACAGCTTCCATCAACTTTATATTATCGGAAGATTGATGTGATTCTTTCAGTCGCATGTTGAGCGCCACATTTCCACCGATGGCAATGACGGGATCGCCTTCTGTTGTCGCTGTGAGTAAGCCGGTTGCTAAATTGGAAACGCCTGGACCTGATGTAACGAGCACGATACCTGGATGCCCCGTTAATCTGCCATACGCTGCTGCCATGAATGCTGCGTTTTGTTCGTGCCTGCAAAGTATTACTTTGATATTGGTATCGAGTAGCGCATCAAATACCGCGTCAATCTTTGCGCCTGGGATACCAAAAATATATTTCACATTGTGTTTCACTAAACAATCAACGAGTAATCGTGCGCCAGTCGTCATGAAGTTACTCCGTTTTTTTGAGTGCGGATTTTGTATCGATGTCTAATGTTGCTGTATCAAATTCATTATTATCAAATAGAGCCATTTTGAATTCACGGCAAGATGTGATTTGTATGATGGCCGACTTGATTTTAAAGTCGAATGCATGTCCGCCAATTTTTTTTGTATCGTCAATAAAGTGATAATGGTATCCCGTGACAGTAACACCTTCGGCATACTGTGGGCAGCGTGTTGCAACGAGAGTGCCAGAGATGTTATCTAATTCGAAGGTGTTTTGCAGCCTTGGTAATGATTCTGCTAGAGGTTGATACGGTGTAGTTTGGCAGCTTTCACTGCGCATGTTGATCCATTCAATATCAACATGAATGCGTAACATATAAAAAATATTTAGTGTGGGTAGATGAGTGTCGATAGCACGATTTAATTCATCCATATTTTGGATATTACTCAGCCGTAATTCGATACTAGGTTCATGATGTGTAACCACAGAGAATGGTGTGAACAGTGCTGAATTGGCGATTTCTAACTTCCCATTGGCATCAGCTCGATAAAATACACCGTCAACAGCTATCATTTCACCATCAACACCATTAAATGTTCCTAAACCAATGTCACCATGATGCGCGAGTGTTTTAAAATTAATATCACCGTTATAAACGCATTGGAGTAAACCAATAATATTTCCCGCTTGAAAAAGTATTGGCATAGGTAACCTTTAGTGAATTAATGAAGTTGTAGACGTAATGTTGGTCATCAATAATAACAATGAACCTAAGGTAACAGTTAGATTAGCCATAAAAATAGTGAAATTTAAGACTCTATCGTAGCTTTTGTATTTCCAGAAGGGATGGAAAATACAAATCGCAATAATCGTGAAAGGAATAAGTCCTAGCGCGGCTAGATGAATTTGTAGATTGCAAATAATCATGCTGCCCAGAATCACTTGCCACGCAATACCCAGTGGTAATGCAAGCCAAGGGTGAGGGATGTTTTTTTCTGTCATGGCGAGAATGATTGGACGATAGTGATAGATATTCCATATACCAAAAAATACAAAATAAAATCCGATTAAGCAGCGCGCTATCAATGGCGCAAAAAATAATAACATTTCCATATGGGACTCCTTAGGCTTTGTGATAAGGGATGTACTCTGGTGTCCACATCAATTGTTTAATCTTTTCTTCTATACTATCGTGGTCGTGTAGTTTTCCTAAGCCAGACGCCATAACTTCTTTGGCGACAGCGCAAGCGACTTCGTAAGATACTTCACGAATTTTGGAAAGTGGTGGTAATAAATTTTCGTTAGGATTATTTTTTGCTGGAGAGCAAGCAGCGAGTGCTTTTGCTGCAGCCATAAACATTTTATCTGTTACTTGTTGCGCATGGGTTGCAATCAAGCCTAAACCAATGCCGGGGAAAATATAGCAATTATTGGTTTGATCCACGCGCATGGTTTTACCTTGACGTGTGACGTTGCCGAATGGACTGCCGGTACCAATGATTGCACGTTCATCCGTCCATTTTAATAAATCACTCGGTACAGCTTCACTACGGATGGTTGGATTTGATAATGGAAAAATAACGGGTCGTGCGACGTGTTTCGCCATTTCACGCACAACTTTTTCCGTGAAAATATAGGCTTGTCCACTGACACCGACAAGAAGAGTCGGTTTGGCATTTTTTACTGTTTCATAAAGTGTAATATTATCGGGATTTTTGCATTCCCAATTGGCAATATGTACTCTTGGTTGCGCAAAGACTTTTTGAAACGGTAATAGATTGGGTTTATCTTCAGTAAGCAATCCATCTCTATCGATTAAATAAAATTGTAAGCGAGCTTCTTCTTGCGATAATCCATCGCTCATCATTGCTTGCATGATTAATTGACTGATGCCACACCCTGCAGAGCCAGCACCCACGATAACGATACGTTGATCATGTAGACTTGTTTTCGTCACTTGAATAGCTGATAGCAGAGTGCCGACGGCGACAGCAGCAGTTCCCTGAATATCATCATTGAATGTGCACAGTTGTGTGCGATAACGTTCTAGTAAAGGATTTGCATTTTGTTGCGCGAAGTCTTCCCATTGTAGTAATACATGCGGGAAACGTTTTTTGATTGCAGTAACAAATTTATCGATGAATTCATCATATTCTTTACCGCGAATACGTTCGTGTTGCCAACCAATATATAAAGGATCACTCAGTGCATCAGGATTGTTCGTGCCTGAGTCTAATAAAATAGGTAATGTTGCTGTGGGATGAATACCCGCGCATGCAGTATAGAGTGCGAGTTTTCCAATTGGAATACCCATGCCACCTGCACCTTGATCACCTAATCCCAAGATGCGTTCTCCATCGGAGACTACGATCACTTTGGTTAAATTAAAACGTGGATTTGCAAGTATCGAATCGATATTGTCACGATCGGGATATGAAATAAATAAGCCACGCGGTCTGCGATAAATATGACTAAATCGCTGACATCCTAAGCCGACAGTGGGTGTGTATACCAGCGGCATCAATTCTTCAATGTGTTCACAGACGAGGCGATAAAACAGTGTTTCATTGGAGTCCTGTAAATCACGCAAATAAATATACTTCTCGATATTGCTCGATTTACCGCTCAGTGCTTCATAGGAGCGCAGTAATTGCGTTTCAAGATCGGTATAGCACGCGGGAAGTAATCCAAGTAAACCAAAAGTAATGCGCTCTTCTTTTGTAAAAGCCATTCCTTTGTTTAATTGAGGATTAGAAAGAAGTGTATAGTCACTTAAGTGCACATCGAGATAGGGGTTACCCTTGCTATCCTTTGAGAAATGAAAACCCATGCTCAGGAGCCTCCTGAATTGCTTATTAATCTATTATTTTAAGGTAGATTTGTCTTACTGTCACCTTAGGGATATACTCAGTGCACGAATGTCTGGTAGAGTTTTGACACATAACTAGATAAATGAGGAATTTTTATGTTTGGCCAAATGAATGGAGCACCTCCCAGCACGCAGCCTCAAAATGATAAAAAAATAGATCCTTCCGAACAGATAAATGTACATAAAAAGATGCGTGAATTATTTAAGATGCATCGTTCCTTTGAAAGAAATCCCAACATATTCATTCAACAAGCAAAGCATGCAGCTACTTTTCTATTAGGAAAGTTAGCGGAAGATAAATTAAATTATGTTTCATACGCATTAAGTGGATTGCCTGGCAATTATGTAGATGCATTGCAAGTTGTCTGGTTGAATCCCTCTTCGCCTATCGGGTTTCAATTGTTAGCATTATATTATTTACCTATTTATATACTGCGTGATCATAAGGGTTTTCTTGAGATAATTAAAACTAATCTTGACTCTCCTGATAAATCAGTTCCAAAAAATTTACTATCAGCGTTAATGGTAAAATATTTATTTTGTATTAATAAAGAATCAACCGCAGTGGCTCTTTTGCGACAAGGTGCTATTCATCATGTTAATTTAGAAGGGCTAATTACAGAGTATAAAGATTTTGCTGGAATTAAAGCGATTGGCGTAAATTTTGCAGATACTGATTTCCAGTACGCAGATTTTCGTGATGTAGATGTGACAAGTGGATTTTTCCTTAAGACGAGAATGTTTAAATGCTGGTTGAGTGCGATGAATCTCAATGATACCTACTGGGATTCAGCTTATGTTATCGCTTGTCATTTTGATGATGTGAGGTCTGAAGAAAAAGCGGTTGCTGCCAAAACATCAAATGCAAAATTTGTTGCATGTAAAGTGTATGATTGTTATTTTGCAACGCAAGCTACAGAAAAAAAAGATCAGGCAAAAGTAGCTGTAACTGAGCGATATCATTTAAGTTTGGTTGCTTCAACACTTCGTATAAAAAATACTAAGTTAGTAGCTTCAGTAGCTACTGTTGCGGTTTCTGATTTTATTGAGGATGCCAAAAATTTAGTGAGTGACGTTCTTTTTGATAATGGTGCATCACAACTTATTATAGAAAAACCTTTGCTCGACGAAAATTTTTATAGGCAATATCTCATGAGGTTGGAGGTTCCTGCAGAATTGAAAGCTCTCGTCAAAATGAAGCCAAGATTTGCCGTAATGTCTATTGAAGCAGTATTGGCTAGTCTGGTGATGATTGCTAGACATGAAAACTACCGGCCCTGTATTGAGGTTGCTGAGTTAAAAGCAATATCTTCGAATGATGCAAAGGCGTTAATAAGCGAAATTTTGTTGGATGAAGAAGCCCAGAAAGCTGCAAAAATAAAGGCTGCTGATGTTGTAGTACCGGTTGCTGCGGCAAAAGGCTTACAGCCCTACTAAAGAACCGAGATCTCCACAACAACTCTTGCATGAAATTGCACTCAATGCTATCTTTTGCAACACGATTTAGGCACGTAGCTCAGTGGTAGAGCACCACCTTGACATGGTGGTGGTCGGTGGTTCGATCCCACTCGTGCCTACCAGATAATGTTTCCCTTGCCTTCTGCAGGGGATTTTATTTTTAGGGGCAGGAGCACACTATGCCTACAATTACTCTCCCAGATGGCAGTGAAAAACACTTTGATCATGCAGTTACCGTTGCAGATGTTGCTGCGAGTATCGGTGCAGGATTAGCAAAAGCCGCAGTGGCTGGGAAGGTGGATGACAAATTAGTTGATACGTCATATACCATCAGTAATAACTGCAAACTATCTATTGTTACAGAGAAAGACCCGCAAGCGCTCGAAGTGATTCGTCATTCGACCGCGCATTTATTGGCGCAAGCAGTGAAGGCGCTTTTTCCAACAGCACAAGTGACTATTGGCCCTGTGATTGAAAATGGTTTCTATTACGACTTTGCATTTGGACGTTCATTTACACCGGAAGATTTAGAAACTATAGAGAAAAAAATGCATGAGTTGGCGAAATTGGATTTGCCAATTATCAATCGCACTATTGATCGCAATGACGCCATTGATTTTTTCCGTGGTATAGGCGAAGAATATAAAGCAAAAATTATTCAAGATATTCCTGGTACTGAAGTCTTAACGATATATCAACAAGGAAACTTTATTGATCTTTGTCGTGGACCACATGTCCCAAACACTGGCAGATTAAAAGCATTTAAATTAATGAAATTAGCGGGCGCTTATTGGCGTGGCGATTCAAATAATGAAATGCTACAGCGTATTTATGGTACCGCTTGGGCTGATCAAAAATCTTTAGATACGTATCTTAAGAATTTAGAAGAAGCTGAAAAGCGCGACCATCGTAAAATTGCGAAAAATCTTGATCTTTTCCATATTCAAGAAGAGTCACCTGGCATGGTGTTTTGGCATGCCAATGGTTGGGCAATCTATAGTGAAATTAAAAAATATATCAGCCATAAGCTTGTAGAGAATGACTACCAAGAAGTATCAACACCACAAATGGTTGATTTAGATTTGTGGCGTAAGTCTGGGCACTGGGATATGTTTGGTGATGAAATGTTTACTGTGGAAGCAGATAAACGGCACTTTGCGTTAAAGCCTATGAGTTGTCCCTGCCATATTCAAATTTTCAAGCAAGGCTTACGTAGCTATAAAGATTTACCTATCCGTATGGCTGAATTTGGTTGCTGCCATCGTAACGAACTGTCTGGGTCAATGCATGGTTTAATGCGAGTAAGGCAATTAGTTCAAGATGATGCCCATATTTTTTGTATGGAAAATCAAATTCAAGAAGAATCAACCCGTATTATTGAATTCGTGTTAGATGTCTACCGTGATTTTGGTTTTAATGATTTGATCGTTAAGTTGGCGACCCGCCCAGATAAACGTATAGGGTCCGATGAATTATGGGATCATGCAGAAAATGCATTGGCAGAGTCATTACGCCATGCGGGATTGCCTTTTGATATCAAGCCCAAAGAAGGTGCTTTCTATGGTCCAAAGATTGAGTTTCACTTAAAAGACTGTATTGGTAGAACATGGCAATGCGGTACTTTGCAAATTGACTATGCGCAGCCAGATCGATTAGATGCTACTTATATAGCTGAAGACGGCAGTAAGAAGCGACCAGTCATGTTACACAGGGCTATTTTGGGCTCGCTAGAGCGATTTATTGGTATTTTAATTGAACAGTACGCGGGCAAGTTACCTGTCTGGCTGGCTCCAACACAGGCCGTGCTGATGAATATTACGGATAAACAGGCTGATTATACTGCTGAAGTGACCACTTTATTGCAAAAACAGGGCTTCAGAGTGAAATCGGACTTGAGAAACGAGAAGATAGGCTTTAAAATCCGCGAACACACATTACAGTATGTGCCTTACCTATTAGTGGTAGGGGATAAAGAAAAAGAATCGCGCTGTGTTTCTGTACGTACCCAACAGGGTGAGGACTTGGGAAGTTTATCAATTGATAAATTCTCAACGTATTTAAATGAGGCTATAGCGCGGAGAGGTCGAACTGAATTAGGAGGAAAATCAGATTAGCGCAGAAAAGAAGCCACGGATTAATGAGGAAATCAATGTTCCTGACGTGCGGTTAATTGACGCTGAGGGCAACCAGTTAGGTGTTGTGCCAACGCGCCAAGCAAGACAGCTGAGTGAAGATGCGGGATTGGATTTAGTTGAAGTTTCCCCAGATGCTCAGCCGCCTGTTTGTAAGATCATGAACTTTGGTAAGTACATGTTCCAGCAAAACAAGCGTAAAGCTGCCGCAAAGAAGAAGCAGAAACAGGTTCAAATCAAGGAAATTAAGATAAGACCAGGAACGGAAGAGGCTGATTATCAAGTAAAATTGCGCAATTTGATGCGGTTCCTTGAGCAGGGCGACAAAGCGAAAGTGACCTTACGCTTTAGAGGTCGTGAGACCATGCATCCAGAAATTGGTATGCAGTTACTAGAGCGTATTATTGTGGACTTAGTTGAACTCGGTGTAGTTGAGCAACGTCCAAAGTTTGAAGGCCGTCAGATGGTCATGGTAATCGGGCCTAAAAAGCAGGGCTGAGGGTAAAAAATCCCTCCTCACCCTCGCTCACTAAAGAAGTTTTTTGGTGAGTAGTGTTTATTTTATTAATTTTAAAAGTGGAGTATGTTTACATGCCAAAGTTAAAAACCAACCGTGGCGCAGCGAAGCGTTTTCGCGCTACAGCGAATGGCTATAAATGCCGTCGTTCTTTCCGTAGTCATATGTTGACTAGCAAATCAACTAAGCGTAAGCGTCAATTGCGTACAATTGGTCGTATTTGTAAATCAGATCTGCGTTCTATTGACCGCATGATGCCGAATGGTTAATAGGGGGAATAGAACATGGCAAGAGTAAAAAGAGGCGTAACAGCACGCGCTAAACACAAAAAAGTGTTGAAAAAAGCTAAAGGTTATTATGGTGCGCGTAGTCGCGTTTTCCGTGTAGCTAAACAAGCAGTTATCAAAGCAGCTCAATATTCTTATCGTGATCGCAAACAAAAGAAACGTTTGTTTAGATCATTATGGATTATGCGTATCAATGCAGCAGCTCGTGAACATGGTTTGTCTTATAGCGTGTTTATGAATGGTTTGAAGAAAGCGGCGATTGAAGTTGATCGTAAAGTGTTAGCAGACATTGCTGTTCATGATAGAACAGGGTTTGCAAAGTTAGCTGAACAAGCAAAAGCTAGTTTAAGTTTAGCAGCTTAAAAAAATCTTACCCTCTTTTGTATTTACCTCTCCCACAAGTGGGAGAGGTCGACGCGAAGCGGCGGGTGAGGGTTTAATGAAAGCCCTCATCCCCAACCCTTCTCCCATCGTAAAAAACACTCTGGGAGAAGGGAGCTATGCGGCAAAGGGGGGTATCTTTATCCTTCTTTTCAAAAAGGGTAATATCTTGGAACTCCCAACATGACAGACTTGGATCAGTTATTACAAGAGGCTGTGACTGCTATTGCAGCTGCCGATGATTTAAAAATCTTAGATCAACACCGCGTTCACTTTCTTGGCAAAAAAGGCAGATTAACCGATTCACTAAAAAATCTTGGCCAGCTTCCTGCAGAAGAACGTCCGCTGATGGGGCAAAAAGTTAATATAGCCAAAGATAAAATTCAGGCAGCATTAGAAGAGCGATCTGCCATCCTGTTACAAAATGAAATAGCGACAAAATTAGCAAAAGAATCTATCGATATTACATTACCAGGACGCTCACAAAATTTAGGTACCATCCATCCTGTTACAAAAACACGTGAACGAATAGAAAATCTATTTAAACAAATGGGTTTTGTAACAATGGATGGTCCAGAAATTGAAGATAGTTATCACAATTTCGAAGCATTAAATATTCCAGCGTTACATCCAGCACGAGCAATGCAAGATTCATTTTATTTTGCGGACAATAATGTATTGCGTACGCATACATCGCCCGTGCAAATTCGTTTTATGGAGAATAATCCTCCTCCGATTCGCATGATCGCAATGGGAAGAGTTTATCGTAGAGATTTTGATATCACACACACACCAATGTTTCATCAGGTAGAAGGCTTAATGGTTGATGAAGGTGTTAGCTTTGCAGATTTACGTAGTACCCTCACGCAATTTTTACATGCATTTTTTGAAGCTGAATTACCCATACGTTTTCGTGCATCTTATTTCCCATTTACCGAACCATCAGCAGAAGTTGATATGGGATGCCAGAATTGTTCGCAAAAAGGTTGTCGTATTTGCAAATATACTGGCTGGTTAGAAGTATTAGGATGTGGCATGGTGCACCCAAATGTTTTCAAATTTGTTGGTATTGATAGTGAAAAATATACTGGTTGGGCCTTCGGTGCGGGATTAGATCGTTTAACCATGCTGCGTTATGGGATTACCGATTTACGTGCATTATTTGAAAATGATTTGCGTTTTCTAAGGCAGTTTTAATATGAAAATTAGCGAGCTTTGGTTACAAGAGTGGGTTAAGCCTACACTTTCACGTGAGCAACTTGGTGCGCGCATGACGATGGCTGGGTTGGAAATCGAATCGATAACGCCTGTCGCAGAATTATTTTCGAAAGTTGTTATTGGGCATGTTCTTAAAATAGAAAAACATCCGGAAGCAGATCGCTTAAACGTTTGTGAAGTTGATGTCGGTGGAGCGCAGCCACTAACCATTGTATGCGGTGCACAAAATGTTAAAGTAGGAATGAAAACTCCCGCAGCATTAGAAGGCGCAGAATTACCAAATAACTTCAAAATTAAAGTAAGTAAACTACGCGGCGTTACATCTCATGGCATGTTATGTTCCGCAAAAGAATTAAGCTTAGCTGAAGAAAGCGAAGGGCTGATGACACTATCGGATGATGCGCCAATTGGGCGTGATTTTTGGGAGTATTTTCAATTATCAGACTATGTGATTGATGTATCGATTACCCCGAATCGTGGTGATTGTTTAAGTATTATAGGGATAGCGAAAGAAGTTTCAGCATTAACTCAAACACCACTGACAGAATTAAAAATCAATCCAGTTAAACCAACCATTCAAGATGTGTTAACTGTGAATATGCATGAACCTGCAGCGTGTTCACAATATGTAGGACGCATTATTCGTAATGTTAAAGCAGATGCAAATACTCCTGTTTGGTTACAAGAAAGATTACGTCGTGCTGGAGTACGTTGCATTAGCCCAGTCGTAGATGTTATGAATTATGTGATGTTGGAATTAGGCCAGCCCATGCATGCTTTTGATCTCAGTAAAATCACTGGGAATATTCAGGTGCGTATGGCGAAGGAAAATGAAACTGTAGAATTACTCGATGGCCAAACAGTAAAACTTACATCAGGAACATTATTAATTGCGGATGATAAAAATCCGTTAGCCATTGCTGGTGTCATGGGTGGTTTAGATTCTGCAGTTACATTACTGACAAAAGATATCTTTTTAGAAAGTGCATATTTTCATCCTGAAGTGATCGCGAAATCATGTCGTTATTTTAATTTAGGCTCTGAATCATCTTATCGCTTTGAACGTGGTATTGATCCAGCATTACAAGAGCGAGCCATTGAGCGTGCAACAGAGTTGTTATTAGCGATAGTGGGTGGAGAAGCTGGCCCAACAATTAATAAGTCTGATAAAGCTTCTTTGCCAACCACAAAGACTATCCATTTACGAGTCGCGCGCGTAGCAAAAATTTTAGGAATGGAAATTCCAAAAAATGAAATTGAAGATATTTTGTCGCGTTTAGGTTTTGTATGTAATGCAGTAGCGGATGGATGGAATGTCATTGTTCCTACACGTCGTCCTGACGTGAGTATTGAAGTTGATTTGATAGAAGAAGTCATGCGTTTGTATGGTTCGGATCGTGTGCCATTGCGACACTCTGTCGCAACCATGCAAATGATGCCGCAGCATGAAGAAGCATTAACATTGCAGCAAATTCGTCATGCGTTACGTGACTTAGGTTATCACGAAATTGTTTCTTATTCGTTTGTGGATCAAAAACTACAAGCGATGCTCGATCCCGGTAAAATTGCGAAGCCATTGGTGAATCCAATCACGTCAGACATGAATGTGATGCGTACCAATTTGTGGCCTGGATTGGTAAAAACACTCATGTACAATTTGAATCGCCAGCAAAATCGAGTGCGCTTATTTGAAAGCGGGTTGCGATTTGTGCCGCATGGAGATAATTATCTTCAAGAGAGAGTATTGGCTGGTTTGATTTCAGGTTCTGCATTTCCAGAGCAGTGGGGTGTTGCCACACGTAAAGTAGATTATTTCGATTTGAAAGGTGATCTGGAAGCATTCTTGCGCCATACGTTACGTTTAAATCATTTTACATTTGTACCCGCAAAACATGCAGGACTACATCCAGGACAATCAGCCGAAGTGCATTGTGATGGAAAGTTAGTTGGTCATATTGGGTGTTTACATCCACTTATTACACAGGAATTGGATCTATCAAGTCAGGTTTTTGTTTTTGAGTTATTACTTGAACAAATTGAACAAGCAAGATTACCGAGGTACAGCGAAGTTTCGAAGTTTCCAGAAATTCGCAGAGATATAGCAATTTTTGTAGATCGGTCTATACCTGTACAGGCAATTCAGGATACAATAATTGAAACTGGCGGTGAGTTATTGAAAGAAGTGAATCTGTTTGATGTATACCAAGGACAAAATGTAAGTGAGTCGCGCAAGAGTCTTGCATTATCCTTGACATTACAAGATGGGTCACGCACGCTAGTGGATGAAGAAGTGACAGATTTAATGGAGCGCGTTATCGTTGTATTGAAGGAAAGGTTTGCTGCTGAATTAAGGGGCTAAGACTATGGCACTCACGAAAGCAGATATTGCTGAACACTTGTTTACAGGCATTGGCTTAACAAAACGTGAAGCAAAAGAGATAGTAGAATTGTTTTTTCTTCACATCAGTAAAGCGTTAGAGAGTGGCAAGCAGGTTAAGCTTTCCAGTTATGGAAACTTTGAACTGCATGACAAAAATGAACGACCTGGTAGGAATCCGAAAACAGGTGAAGAGATTCCTGTTTCTGCGCGAAGGGTAGTAACTTTCCGCAGCGGTCAAAAACTACGAGCGCGTGTAGAAATGTATGCAGGGAAAGATCAAAAAACAAGCGAGTAAAACACGGAAGAGTACGCGCAGACAATCGCTCTCTGAGGTTCTGCCAACAATTCCTGATAAGCGCTATTTTACCATTGGCGAGGTTGCGCTGTTGTGCGCAATTAAGCCACATGTGTTGCGTTATTGGGAGCAAGAGTTCACCCAGCTTTCTCCACTAAAACGACGCGGTAATCGACGTTATTATCAATATAACGACGTTATATTAGTGCGTAAAATTAGGGATTTATTGTATGAACAGGGGTTTACAATTGAAGGTGCAAGAGTCAAACTTGCATCCGATCCTACGGAAGTCAGTAAAGTTGTACAAACAGATGCGGTAGTAAAGAAATTGATTGTTGATCTTGAAGAAATTTTAACTAAATTGAAATCAGATGAGACAAGTTAACAACCGCATGTGAAGCGAAGCGGGGCGTGGCGCAGCCTGGTAGCGCACTTGTCTGGGGGGCAAGTGGTCGCCGGTTCAAATCCGGCCGTCCCGATCAGAATAAATTCCGTAAAGTTGAGGATACCTTTAATACGCATAAGGAAGCGTTTGTTGTGGAAAAAATTTGGTTAAAGAGTTACCCAAAGGGTGTACCTGCAGAAATCAATCCAGATGCATACCATTCGCTAGCGGAAGTATTTTGTCAAAGTTGTGAAAAATTCACTGATGCCCCTGCTTTTTATAGTTTAGGTACCACACTAACTTTTAAAGATATGGAGTTGTATACACGTGAATTTGCGGCTTACTTACAAAATGTATTACATTTAAAGAAAGGCGATCGTTTTGCGATTATGTCGCCTAATGTATTGCAATATCCTATTGCTATGTTCGGTGCATTACGTGCAGGTTTGGTCGTTGTTAATGTAAATCCATTGTATACAGCGCCGGAATTAGCACACCAAGTGAATGATGCAGGTGTTGAAACTATTTTAGTGCTTTCTAGTTTTGCAGCCACAGTGCAAAAAGCATTACCCGAGACTTCATTAAAAAATATTATCGTGACAGACATTGGCGACATGCTGCCCTTTGCAAAGTCTTTCATGATCAATTTCTTTATAAAATATATTAAAAGAAAAATTCCCGCATGGGATATCCCGCAGGCTATCAGTTACAAAGACATAATGAAAAAAGGGAAAAAATTACCATTTACGGAGCAAACCATTACAGGTAGCGACTTAGCATTTTTGCAATACACTGGAGGAACAACAGGTGTTGCTAAAGGCGCGATGTTAACGCACCGCAATATACTTTCTAATATCATGCAAGCAGATGCATGGTACAACTTATTATTAAATGAAAAAGAAGAAATTATAATTACTGCATTACCGCTTTATCATATTTTTTCACTCACAGCGAACTGCATGTTTTTCTTTAAGCTGGGTGGTTTGAATGTATTAATTGCAAATCCACGCGATGTTAATCAAACGATATCCGAAATCAGCAAATTTAAATTCACTGCTATAACTGGCGTGAATACATTATACAACTTGATGTTAAAAAACTCGAAATTCGCCAAAGTTGATTTTAGCCATCTCAAGCTCTCTATGGGCGGTGGTATGGCTGTTCAACGCGTGGTTGCTGAACGTTGGCAAGCAGTGACACATGTTCCCATTTCAGAAGCATATGGCTTAACAGAAACATCTCCATGCGTGGCTATGAACCCATACAACATAAAACAATATAACAGTACTGTTGGGTTACCTGTCTCATCAACCAATGTTTGCATTCTAGATGATAATCAGCAAGAGCAACCGATTGGGCATCCTGGTGAGCTCGCAATAAAAGGCCCGCAAGTCATGCAGGGCTATTGGAATAATCCTACAGAAACAGCGAAAGTATTTACAAAAGAAGGTTGGTTGCTAACGGGAGACATTGCATCAATCGATGAGCAAGGGTTTATACATATTCTTGAGCGTAAAAAAGATATGATTTTAGTTTCAGGATTTAATGTCTACCCAAATGAAATTGAGGGAGCACTGGTTAGTATTCCTGGTATTGTTGAAGCGGCAGTTGTGGGCGTGCCTGACGAAAATTCAGGGGAAGCAGTGAAAGCATTGCTTGTAAAAGACAATCCAGCTTTGACAGAGCATGATGTTATTCAGCAGTGTAGAAAAATGCTAACAGGTTACAAGATTCCAAAATATATTGAATTTCGTAAAGAGTTACCAAAAACGAATGTTGGGAAAGTCTTGCGTCGTGAGTTACGAGATGATGCAGCAACTGAGAAGAAAGATCCCTCACCCGCAACATGATAGCGCTGTCATCCCGAGCGTAGCGAGGGATCTCCCAGGGGATTCCTCGTCGCTTCGCTCATCTGAATGACAGCATAAAAAGGTCGAGGGTGTTAAAGACAAAATAAAAGAGGTCACAATATTGAATTTTTTTGCAACGACACCTAAAGGATTAGAGTTATTACTTGTTGAGGAATTGAGAGCATTAGGCGCAACGCTGGTAGCTGAAAAACTAGCTGGAGTTGCATTTTCTGGGGACTTAAGAGTTGCCTACAAAGCGTGTCTTTGGTCACGACTAGCGAATCGCATTTTATTACCAATCGCAAACTTTCCAGCCAGTACACCTGAAGAACTCTACGCAGGTGTAAAAACGATTGAATGGCATGAGCATCTAGAACCAGAAGCAAGCTTGCACGTACACTTCATTTCATCGCAATCTGAAATCACACATACTTTATTTGGCGCGCAAAAAGTTAAAGATGCCATTGTAGATCAATTTAGAGAAAAGTTTTCTACACGACCGAGTGTAGCAAAGACAAATCCAGATGTGAGTGTACACGTTTATTTATATAAAAATATAGCGAGCGTGAGTATCGATTTATCCGGCGAAAGTTTACATAAGCGTGGATACCGTACTGATAAAGGGCTTGCACCATTAAAAGAAAATTTAGCGGCAGCCATTTTGTCGCGTGCAGGATGGAAAAGTATTGCAGCAGCAGGTGGTACGTTAGTTGATCCTATGTGTGGTTCAGGAACATTTTTAATTGAAGCCGCACAAATTGCAGGAAATATTGCTCCAGGATTAGCACGTGATTATTATAGCTTTTTAAAGTGGAAGCAGCACGACGCGGCATTATGGGCTGAATTAATTGACGAAGCAGAAGTGTTACAGACACTAGATGAAATACCTGCCATTATTGGTTACGACACTAATCCAACCGCAATTAAAAATGCACGTGCCAATATCGAACGTGCAGGCATGAGTGAGAAGATCCATGTCGAAAAACAAGATTTAAAGAATTGCAACATTAACAGTGAAGATGGATATGGTTTGTTTGTTGTAAACCCACCTTATGGTGAGCGCTTAGGAGAGCAAGACGATTTAAAAAAATTATATAGCGCCATCGGTGATAAATTAAAGAATGATTGCGTGAGTTGGCGCGCAGCGGTATTTACTGGCAATCCTGATTTAGGAAAAGTCATGGGAATACGCGCACGTAAACACTATGCGCTGTTTAATGGCGCAATCCCATGTCAATTATTACTATTTGACGTATATCCAGAATGGTTTGTTGATAAAAGTGCTGGTGCAGCAAATGAGCGTCGTATTCGTCGCGCACAGCGCATGTTAGATGAAAGCGATTTATTAGCAGTCCAAATGTTTGTGAATCGGTTACAAAAAAATAGCAAACACTTAAAACGTTGGGCTGATAGAGAGAATATTACATCGTATCGTATTTATGATGCGGATTTACCAGAATATGCTGTTTCTGTAGATCGCTATGAAGATGATTATGTGATACGTGAATACCCCGCACCAAAAAGTATTGATAAAACAAAATCAGAACGCCGTTTAATGCAGATTTTATCGATACTACCAGAGGCATTGGAAACCACAGAAAAAAATATTTACTTACATCATTACCATGCGAAGATAAGTCCGAATGCAAATCATTTAGGTGATTTGGAACGTTTAAAGATTATTTCTGAAAATGGTGTAAAAATAGCAGTAGATTTAAGTAATGAAGATTTAGATATTACCTTGCCACTTTATCAGCGTGCTTTGCGAACGTATATCCAAAAAAATGTGGAAGGAAAACACGTTCTAAATTTATTTTCACATTCGGGTATCAATACCGTATTAGCCGCTTTAGCAGGTGCTGCTGCAACAACGAGCGTTGACAATGGCGACTTGTATGTGGAATGGCTGAAACATAATTTACATTTAAATGAATTGTCTGAAAAACAACATCAAATGATTTCAGCAGATCCTATTGAATGGGTGAAAAACGCAAGATTACGTTATGATGTTATTTTGATAGATGTACTGGCATTCAGTGGTCATTTACGTGAGGTATATCAAGCATTCATTGCAGATACATTAACGTTGTTAAAAGCGAATGGGAAATTGATGCTAATTAGCATGAATTCACGTTTTAAACCGCAGTTAGAAGAGTTTGTAAATTATCGCTGTGAAGATTTAAATAAAAAACTTACCCCACCAGATTTCGATAGGAAATCTCATCAAATTCATTTTTGGGAAATGAATTTGAAATCATCAGGTTAATCGCGCACATCATTCTCTGTTTCGCTAAGTGCTATAATATATATGCCCACCTCTCCCACTTGTGGGAGAGGTCGACGCGTGTTTTTTACGTGGCGGGTGAGGGTGCTTTTAAAATACCCTCATCTCCAACTCTTCTCCCCTGGTAAAAGTCACTCCGGGAGAAGGGAGGAAAAATATTAAATCACCTCTCCCACTTGTGGGAGAGGTCGACACGTGTTTTTTACGTGGCGGGTGAGGGTGCTTTTAAAATACCCTCATCCCCAACCTTTCTCCCTTCGTAAAAATCACTCAGGGAGAAGGGAGGTATAATAAATAAGGCAGCGAAATGGCTACTGAAAAAGACATACGCGAGCTCGTTGGTTTGATGCGGGGGCTTTTTCCTAGTACCTCCATCAAAGATCATAAAATATCATTAGATATAAAAGTAGAATATATAGCATTTCCTAAAAACGGTAAAAAATCATTACGTGAATATCTCATTGATATGGTAAGGAATGATTTTGATAAAGCATTAAAAATATATGCAATATTAATAGATGAAAATTCAACTTACCAAAAGCTTTATGACGCATTGAATGCGAAGCGATTTCATCAGCGTGCAGAAGGGACAACAGGCGCACAGATTCTTAAAAAAGTTGTTAAGGAAGTGCAGTCAGTCGTAGCGCAGAGTGCGGCTGCTCCGCAGCAGCAACAGTCAGCATATAATCCTGGATTATTTGGCAATAACGTTGACGCAAAACAAGCTACAGTTAGCGCAGATGGATTACCTGCGGATATTCCATTTGATGCAGCCATTGCAAGCAAAGCAACGGTAAGTGTTTCAAATTATTTTCCTACTGAGCATATTGAGCCGACAGAATATCGTCGTGCAGTTTATTTCGATATACAAACAGATCCAATTGGTTTGAAAAAAACAACTCCGCATGATATCAAACCTATTGACCAACGTGATCAAAAACATGTAGCTGGTTTATCAGTAAAAGATTTATCAATTGCTGACGTAGTCGTAGATGAGTTTGTTCCTTTATTAACTCTTACGCCCAATGACAGTATTTCAAACTTAACTGCAAATTGCAGAGTGGAATGGGGATATTCAGAATCAGCGCATCAATATTATATCAAACCAATAGAGCAGCCGCCCGGTGGAGTTTTATATGTAAATTATGATTTACATAAAGGTATCAAAAAAGAAATACCAAAAGAGAGTTTTCCTGACAAAGATAGCTATATGCAAGCATTGGCAGCTTGTTCATTCGAAGTAGTAGACAAGAAACTAGTACTTAAAACTGGAGATTTAAGAATGTTTGCAGCATTAACTCCAGTGCAAAAATTAAATGTGTTAACTACGTATTTCAATTCATTTGGTGATAAAGATTTAAGTCAGAATGTTGCATCAGGATCGATAGATGCGTTTAATTTAATGTTAAACGAAAAAATGGCAGCATGTCGACATCGCGTAATGTTATGTATGGCATTTGCAGATGTATTGCAAATTCTAAACGTAAATATAGTAGCAAGCGGGTTACATGCTCGAATTGAAGTGAGTGTTAACAATGATATGTTTACTGCAGATTTAGGTGGGGCATCTGTCAATATAAAGAAACTGCAACCAGAAGGTCGCGTTGAAACAATAAGCGGAGCACAAGGATTGGATGCCGCTATTCTTGAAAGAATTGAAAAGGATAAATCAAATGGGCGCGTTACCATTTATTATAGAACTGCAGCAATGGGTTCTCCTGAATGGCAGCAACGTATCAACGCTGTGGAAAGGTTAGTTCAATATCAAAAAATATTAGGTGAGTATGGATTAACACAGCACGAAAGTTCAGATCCTGTTGATAAGAATTTTGGAATACGTGCGGTAGAATTTGCTGACGTTGCTAGTGCAGCGCGAGCATTAGCCGCTATCCAAGTTTATGAACAAACAGCTCTGCCGGCAGATCAACGAGAGGTTGGCCAACGTGCATTTTCTACGTTATTAGAAATGCTAGACCCGGAGAGTTCTCGTGGAGTATCTATTAAATCATCAAGATAGGGCCGGCGAAACATTGGGTTGATGATGTTTTCAAAACGCCTTTTTCTTGATTTAAAAAGAATTATGCTCTGAGAATTCCCTCGTGCTTGGCTACGGTTTGCTTCCCCATAGTCTTCTGTTAGTATGTGTGGTACATAAAAACACATACGAGGCTAAGTTATGCTTAGAACACCTAATCTAATAATAAAAAAGATGTATGCCGTTCTTCCGATTGTTGACGTAAATCGAGACCTCCCAGTAGACCAAATTCGTAGTAGCTTAGAATACACAGTCAATGGGTTAAAAGTTGAAGAGTATTATTTTCAAAAGAAGACGTTGAAATTATTCGCAGATCAAAAAGACGCAGAATCAGAAGCAGCCAAAAATAAGTTTGCTACACTTGAATCACCTGTCGTTGAAATCTGTGTCGTTGCTGATTCTGATGACAAGCATGCGAATGCGGATGCGAAGGGTGGCGTAGTAGTGTTTGATTATACTCATGCTAATTTTTTCGTTACGGGAAAGTGTTGGCTTCCAGGGTTAGATAATCGTTGGCATCCACCCAAGCCAGATGCTAAGCAGGAAGATGAGGAGACAATAAAAAATAACGCATATAATCGTTTCCATCACTACGCAAACCCAAGTAAATGTGAAAGATTATTTTCTTGGCGTCATCATAGAGCTTTAGCAGGAAAGATAGCTACCGAGTTACAAAAAAAATCTCCGATAGATGCGTTAGAATATTTAATTAAGCAGCGTATAGATATATGTAATGCTTTTCAAAAAAAGAATGAAAATGGGGGCATAGTGCCTCTAATAAAGCCTTCATCATTTAATCAATATGGCTTACAGAACTTATTAACGGGTACTTTTATGCAGGATTTAGAGAAAAGCATAAGAGAGTTACAGCAGGTGCTAGAACCCAAGATGAGTGAATTAGTAAATGAAAAAGCGTTAGCTCGCGTTGTTCTTAAGAATTAATTTTTTTAGGGTTTATTATGGCACAGACGTCAGTAGTATTACCGAATCCTAAGCAAGGTATTCCAGCGGATGCTTTGACTTTTCGTGAAGAAGATACAGGGAACACTCGTTTACATAGAGCCATTTTAGATGGTGATGCTGAAGCAGCTAAAGCACTCATTGCGCATGATCAAAAAGCAGAGATTATCAATGTAAAAGCGTTAGAAAATACGCCATTAATGTTAGCTTTAAAATGTGGGTTAACAGGCGTTGCGCTAGCAATATTACAACATCCTAAAGTTGATGTGTATGCAAAAGATAAGCGTGGTTTAAGAGCACTTGATATTGCTTGTATATTGAAATCAGATGAAGTGATTGAGCTGTTGCTAGCTAAGTATACGAAGGCGGATATACATTGCGGAGTGTCATTAGGTTATAAAAAAACTCATATTCAATATGATCCCGTTTTAGATAAGCTTGGTTTTCGAGTGCCCGCTAAATACGTTACACCGTTTCAATTATATGTCTCTCGATTCGCAAATTATAGAGGCGCTGGAATGGTTAACGAGTATGCGGATAACGAGTTGGGTGGTAGTGTTTTCTCTGAATATGCTAATGATCCTTGTCTGCATATAACTGGATTGTTTCCAGTTTTGGATGCTTCTTCTGATTTGTTTATATTTCACATGCGTTCACTATGCGTAAATTGGGGTTTGAAGAAAGCCACTGATTTTACGCTAGAAGTTAATACTGATAAACAGCATCAATCTGATATGAAGATTGGCGCAGGTGTATTGTGTGCCGCTTGTGATAAAAAGCCATTATCCATAGCAATCGCATTAATGTTGTTTGAGTCGAGTTTTATGGAAATAGCATTTGAGTTATTTTTTCCTCAAGATTATGAAGAGTATGTAAAAAAACTGGTAGCTATGCAAAATTCAGCATTAAATATCTCACAGCAGCCAGTTGTTGCATCGAGGTCAGCATCTGCGTTGTTTGCTGCTGCAGGAGGGTCGGACGCTGCGGTTCCTCCTCTTGCAGCTGCTTCTGTAGCTGCCGCAGCAGTACGGCAAGGAAAGTAATCTCATGTCATCCCGAACGAAGTGAGGGATCTCCAGGGAGGTCCCTCACTTCGTTCGGGATGACAATGCGTCACAACTCTCGCGGTTGAAATTTCTTGTCATGCATTATTTTTTCTAGGTATGAAACCCATTCGACTGCTTCTTTTGATTCTGAATCTAATTTAACTGATGCTTTAAAGTGTTTTAATGCCTCAGTATTATTATCTGAATGGTGTAGACATAATGCAATGTTGTAACGCAAACCAAATTGATCGCCAGTATATTTTTCGGCTTGATAATAATAATTTAATGCTTTGTCGTAATGTTTAATTGAATGATAAAAAACACCAATTTCAAATAATACGCATTCAGATTTTGGCATAAAATAATAGTTTTCAGCGATCTTATGCATGTTACGGCTTAGAAAATCAATGGTGGAGCTATCTCCATCACTAATACATGCAGTAATGCGATTATTAATGCGTGCATAGACATAGGGATCCCATTGCGATAGCTGTAAGTGAGCTGCCAACGTATCTAAGTCTATATTTTCGCTATTTTCGCTAACATGTTTGTGAAAGTTAAAATAATCAGCTGGATTGAAACCATCAATGTATTCATGGAATGCTACGCGCGTTTCAGGTAAATCTTGTAAGCGAAAGCCAGAAGAAAATAAGCATGTTTTTATTCCGCGACGTGAAGTGTGTGCAAAGTAATCGCCACCGCCATTAATGAGATACTGTCCAATTGCATGGAAGTTAGCCATCATAGAAAAGCTGCCATGAAATGCCATGGAGGGATGCCCCAAGTTTTCTAATGAAGATAATTCGCTATAAGCTTTGTCAGATCCAATCATGAAAAATTTATTATTAGTAAGTTTTTTCAATAAACGAATTGCACGAATGGTGCCAATGGGAATTAAAAAACTCGTATCCAATAGGCGTTCTTTATATAAGTCCAAGACGGCGTTTAAATCAGCATCTTCATAGTAGGGCTTATTAATTTCGTGCGGGATGTATTCAATATTAATTTTTTCCCAATCAACTGTGCGTCCATCTACTACATTGTCTGCTTCAGTCGTGAGTGTGGTGCGTAATTCACATAACTTACCATGACTTACACTAAAGGCATCTTGCGAAACCGTATCGAAAATATAATTTGCAAAAACCATTAATGGATTTTTGATAGTGTCGGCATTTAACTCTATGCCTGAGCGAATTAATTGAATAGGTTGCTCAACCTCTAAGTTATAAATTGCAAAATCGACTAGACCTTGTTCGATATAGGGCTGCAGCGCAGCGTGTTCTTGATGATATTTTAAATTATGAATGGTGAAATCACTCATGATGTAGACGATGTTAACATCACTCATGCCATATTCTTGTTTTAACTGGTGTAATGCTTTCAATGTATAAAAGCTAAAGCGTCCTGAACCAGTGCCTAATTCTAATATATAGAATGGATCATGTTTTGCTTCAGGGTGTTTAGTAATCCAGTCACGCACAAAATGTAATACGACTTTGGCATAGCAATGACTGATAAAGGGGTTACTTGTAATATAGAATGGTACTTGATTTACCCATGCATCAATACCTTGCTGATCAAAGTATTCACGTTGTTTTTCCCAGAATAAATTTTCAGAGAGGCGGAGATTTTCTTCAAGTATCACGGTGCTATTCGTGGCGGTAAGTTCGTTCATGGTAATGATCCTTTCTTTTATTGTTGTTATTGTCTAATGGTTGGTAATTCTTAATTTATATTGTCGTATGATGTGCTCATTATATGGCCACGCATAATTGCCGTATACCGGGGATTTTCCCGGGTGCAATTTTCACGTGGGGTGGGTAACTCGATATCCTCCCTTCTCCCGGGGTGACTTTTACGAGGGGAGAAGGGCTTATATCCTCATCCCTCTCCCAAAAAAATGCATTTTGGGAGAGGGGAATAATGTCAGCGCTGCGCTTTGCCCACCCTACGAAATACGCAACAATGCTCTTAAAATAAGGTGATTTCTAAGCTTCTAATCGCAACATAAAAATCAAGCCAAATATGAGTAAGTTGTGCTATAATTCCCGCGTTCTTGGAAGGGTAGTTTTTACCCATATGAAGACATTGAAATAGTGCTACTGTTACCAATTCGATAAAGAGATGGTTAAACCCTATGGAAACAAGCCCAATCGCGAAAGAAATACAAAAAGTCAGCTTAGAACAAGAGTTAAAGCAGTCATATCTTGACTATGCTATGAGTGTTATCGTTGGCCGAGCTTTACCCGATGTCCGAGATGGTCTAAAGCCTGTACATAGACGTGCACTGTTTGCTATGCATGAATTAGGGAACGATTGGAACAAGGCTTATAAAAAATCTGCCCGTGTTGTGGGCGATGTCATTGGTAAGTACCACCCGCATGGTGACACGGCAGTGTACGATACGATCGTGCGTATGGCACAACCATTCTCAATGCGCTACATGCTGGTTGATGGACAAGGTAACTTTGGTTCTGTCGATGGTGATGCGCCTGCTGCAATGCGTTATACCGAAGTTCGTATGTCTAAGTTTGCACATGCCTTACTGGCGGATTTAGAGAAAGAAACCGTTGATTTCGTACCAAACTATGATGAATCAGAAATGGCACCGACGGTGTTGCCAACCCAAGTTCCAAATCTTTTAGTCAATGGCTCATCAGGTATTGCAGTAGGGATGGCAACTAATATTCCACCGCATAATTTAACTGAAGTTATCAATGCTTGTATTGCAATGATAGATAATCCAAGCCTTACCGTAGAAGACATTATTCAATCTTACATTCCTGGCCCTGATTTCCCAACAGCGGGTATCATTCATGGCCGAGCTGGCATTCATGAGGGTTATCGTACCGGTCGTGGCCGTTTATATGTGAGAGCCAAAACTAATATTGAAACCGATGAAAAAAGTAATAAAGAAAAAATTATTGTTACTGAATTACCTTATCAAGTGAATAAAGCACGCTTAATTGAGCGTATTGCAGAATTAGTAAAAGAGAAAAAATTAGAAGGCATTACTGCGTTAAGAGATGAGTCTGACAAGCAAGGCATGCGGATTGTTATCGAAGTAAAACGTGGTGAAAACTCTGACGTTATTTTAAATAATTTGTATGTTCAAACCCAAATGCAAAGTGTATTTGGTATCAACATGGTTGCTCTTGTTGATGGTCAGCCTAAGCTATTAAATATTCGCCAAATTATTGAAGCATTCTTACGTCATCGTCAAGAAGTGGTGACCAGACGTACGATTTTTGATTTACGTAAAGCAAGAGAACGTGCTCATCTTTTAGAAGGTTTAGCCGTTGCGCTTTCGAATATCGATGAAATGATTCATTTGATTAAGCAAGCAAAAGATCCTGCTACAGCTAAAGAACAAATGATGGCGCGTGCTTGGCATCCAGCGGATGTTATTACATTGTTGTCTCGTATCGAAGGTGATGAAACATCGTTATATGGCTTAGCAGCAGATGGTTATCATTTATCTCCTGAACAAGCACAATCTATTTTAGAAATGCGTTTGCATCGTTTAACAGGATTGGAGCAAGATAAAATTGTTTCAGAACATAAAGAATTACAGGCACTTATTATTGATTTGTCAGAAATTATCTCTAGCCCACAACGTTTAATGCGAGTGATTCGTGAAGAATTACTAGCGATTAATACTCAGTTTGGTGATGAGCGTAGAACACAAATTATTGAGAGTGAAGGCGATTTTAGTTTGGAAGATTTATTACCAGAAGAAGATGTGGTTGTTACCTTATCACATGAAGGTTATGTGAAAACTCAATCCGTTACTATTTATCAAGCACAACATCGTGGTGGTAAAGGTAAGTCTGCTGCTGATGTAAAAGAAGAAGATTTTATTGAGCGTCTATTGGTTGCAAGTACACATGATACGATCTTATGTTTCTCTAATCATGGAAAAGTTTACTGGCTCAAAGTGTATCAGTTACCACAAGCGGGTCGAAATGCACGTGGTAAACCGATTATTAACTTATTGCCTTTAGCTGAAGGTGAAAAAATCAGTACGATTTTACCAATTCGCGAATATACCGAAGAGCTGCATGTCTTTATGGCAACAGCGAAAGGTACAGTTAAAAAAGTACAATTAACCGATTTCTCACGCCCAAGAGCTAACGGCATTATCGCACTCGAGTTATTAGACGATGATAAATTAATCGGCGCTGATATCACGAATGGTGGACATGATGTGATGTTGTTCACTGATGCTGGTAAAGTCATACGCTTTAAAGAAGATGAAGTGCGTTGTATGGGACGTACTGCGCGTGGTGTGCGCGGTGTGAAACTACAAGATGGTCAACGTGTGATTTCATTAGTGGTCATTTCTGTTGATGATGGCGATATCTTAACGGCAACTGAGTTTGGATACGGTAAACGTACACATATGGATGAATACCGTGTTACTGGACGCGGTGGGCAAGGTGTCATTTCTATTCAAGTCAGCGAACGTAACGGTAAAGTTGTCGGCGCAATTCAAGTGCACAATGACGATGAAGTAATGTTAGTAACGAATAAAGGAACGTTGGTACGTGTTCCAGCAGCAGAGATTTCATTGGTTGGTCGCAACACACAAGGTGTACGTTTGATTAGTTTAACTAACGATGAATTATTAGTGGGACTAGAGCGAGTTGCAACATTAGGTGGAGAGGCGGGAAGTGAAGATGAAACACAAAGCACCAGTAATAACGATTGATGGTGCAAGTGGTACTGGCAAAGGTACGGTTGGCCAGCTGCTAGCAAAAAAATTGGATTGGAGATTGTTAGATAGCGGTGCTCTTTATCGCGTATTAGCTTTAGCGGCACAAAAGCATGGTGTTTCCCTCGAGAATGAGGGTGGTCTCCAGGTATTAGCAGAGCATTTGGATGTGCAATTCATTGCAGCTGAAACAAGCGCACCACCGGTTATCCTATTAGAAGGGCAAGATGTTACTGAGACGATACGCACAGAAAAGATGGGAAATGCGGCGTCAAAAGTAGGTGCTTTGCCGGCGGTACGTACGGCGTTATTAAGTCGTCAGCGTGCCTTCCGTGAATTGCCAGGATTAGTCACAGATGGCAGGGATATGGGAACAGTCGTTTTCCCCGATGCAGACCTTAAAATTTTCCTTATTGCCAGCGCAAAAGAGCGCGCTGAGCGTCGCCATAAGCAGTTGAAGGATAAAGGCATTAGTGTTAACCTTAGCGACCTCGTTGAGGACCTACTTGAGCGCGATAAAAGAGATAGAGATCGTGCTGTAGCTCCACTGAGACCTGCAGAAGATGCGATTAGCATTGATACCGATCATTTAACTGCGGAACAAGTAGTTGATTTGATTATGGAAAAAGTAGGTATTGTTCAGAAGTAGCTGTTGTTCGGAAGCAGTTGTCATCCCGAGCGTAGCGAGGGATCTCCCAGGGAGATCCCTCGCTACGCTCGGGATGACAGCAGGTGCGATATGGAGCGTTTCCATGTTGCTATTATTAATTAACCAAGTGTTACAGAAAGATCACACGATCTTAGGATAATTTTATTATGGTCGAAAGTTTTGCGCAGTTATTTGAAGAAAGTTTAAATGAAACCCCAATGGTTCCAGGTGCAATTGTTTCTGGAATAGTCATCAGAGTCGAACCGAATTATGTAGTGGTAAGTGCCGGTTTAAAGTCTGAATCAATCATTCCTATTGAACAATTCTGCGATGAACGTGGAAATGTTGAAGTGACAGTTGGCGACGAAGTTAAAGTTGCATTAGATACTGTTGAAGATGGATTTGGTACAACCCGCTTGTCACGTGAACGCGCAAAACGTTTAGAAGCTTGGGCTTCTCTCGAAAACGCTTACGAGAACAAAGAAACCGTGCGTGGTGTTATCCAAGGTCGAGTCAAAGGTGGGTTTACTGTAGAAATTAATAAAATCCGTGCTTTCTTACCTGGTTCATTAGTTGATGTTAAGCCAGTGCGCGATCCAGAACATTTAGAAGGCAAAGAATTCGATTTCAAAGTTATCAAGATCGATGCTAAGCGTAACAACATTGTTGTATCACGTCGTTCAGTCATGGAAGCAGAAACCAGTGGCGAACGCGAAGAATTACTCAAGAACTTGAGTGAAGGCGATGAAGTGAAAGGTATAGTGAAGAACTTAACCGATTACGGCGCATTCATTGATTTAGGTGGTGTTGACGGTCTATTACATATCACAGATATGTCATGGAAGCGTATCAAGCATCCAGGCGAAATCTTAACAATTGGCGATGAAATCAAAGTTAAGATCTTAAAGTTTGATCGTGACAATTCACGCGTATCATTAGGCTTGAAGCAATTAGGTGAAGATCCATGGGCTGATATCAGTCACCGTTACCCAATTGGCAAGCGCTTAACCGGTAAAGTAACAAACATTACTGATTACGGCTGTTTTGTTGAAATTGAAGAAGGTATTGAAGGTTTAGTTCACGTTTCTGAAATGGATTGGACTAACAAAAATGTTAACCCAAATAAAGTAGTGCATTTAGGTCAAGAAGTTGAAGTGATCGTATTAGATATCGATGGCGAACGTCGTCGTATTTCTCTCGGTCTCAAGCAATGCACACCAAATCCATGGGAAGAATTTGCTGCTAAACACCAAAAAGGTGACAAAATCGTTGGTAAGATCAAATCTATCACTGACTTTGGTATCTTCATTGGTTTAGATGGCGGTATTGATGGATTGATTCACTTGTCTGATGTTTCTTGGCAGGATTCTGCTTCTGAAGAATTGGGCCGTAAATTCCAGAAAGGTGATGAACTTGAAACAATCGTATTAGCAATTGATGCTGAACGTGAACGTATTTCATTAGGTTTAAAGCAATTAGCTGATGATCCAATTGCAAATTACCTCAACGAAAATGAAAAAGGTTCAATTGTATCTGGTAAAGTTGTTGAAGTTGATGCAAAATCGGCGACAATTGAGTTAGCTGATGGCGTACGCGGTACAATCCGTTCATCAGACATTGCACAAGAGAAAGTAGACGATGCAAGAACACGTCTTTCTGTTGGTGATGCTGTTGAAGCGAAGATTATGGGTACCGATCGTAAGACTCACACCATTACTTTATCTATGAAAGCAAAAGATGGTGCAGCTGCTCCTAAGAAAGCAACTGCGACAGCAGCGAAAGGCAAGAAGAAAGACAAAGCTGCTGATGCACCTTTAAAGACAACGTTAGGTGATTTGTTCAAAGAAAAAATGAGCAATAACGGTCAAGAAGGTGATAAGTAAGAGTCAAGTAAGCCAGTGATTAGGATTATTGCTGGCTTGGGTGACCCCAGGCGCAAGCTTGGGGTCCATCTTAAATTGGATGTAAGATGAACAATTTTCAGGTAATATATGAAGCGGCATTATCGACAAGGTAATGCCGCTTTTTTTATGTTATTTAATTTATATTCTCCCTTCTCCCGGAGCGCTTTTTGCGAGCGGGAGAAGGGTAGGGGATGAGGGCGCTTTACCCTCACCCGCCACGCAAAGAGCGCGTGTCGACCTCTCCCACAAGTGGGAGAGGCGAGTAAGAAATTATTAAAGTAGGAGTACCCCGTGCGCATTTTGAGTTATTTATTTTTACTGATTATTATTGTGTTAGGCATCAGTTTCGCTACATTGAATTCAGGTACAGTGAATTTAAATTATTATGTGGGGCATGCAGTGTTACCCGTTTCATTACTACTGGTATCTGTGTTTTCTGCTGGTTGTATATTAGGGTTGTTGGTGACGCTCGTTATTGTGGTGAGACTAAAAATAAAAAATTATCGATTACGCCAGCGACTTAACTTAGTAGAAAAAGAAGTTGTTAATTTACGCGCCATTCCACTGCAGGATAGACACTGATGATGAGTTTGATGTGGGTTCTCATTCTATTCATCGCGATTATCAGTGCTTGGTATCTTGGTTTTCGGATGCATAATGACAATTCGTCATTGCAAAAAAATAATATGTCGAAAGATTATTTATTAGGTTTAAATTTTTTATTAAATGAAGAACCAGATAAAGCCGTCGATGTCTTAATTAAAATGTTGGAAATAGATAGCGATACGGTAGAAACACATTTAGCCGTAGGTAAATTATTTCGTAAACGTGGTGAAGTAGAGCGTGCGATTCGTATCCACCAAAATTTAATTGCACGACCTCAATTAGCTGCTAATTATCGAGATCAATCATTATTTGAATTAGGCCAAGATTATTATAGTGCGGGCGTGTTAGATCGCGCTGAAAAAATCTTTTTAGAAGTAGTGGAAATTAAACCTTACGCTATTCCTGCATTGCGTACATTGTTGGATATTTACCAACAAGAAAAAGCATGGGTTGAAGCCATTAAAATTGCAAATCAATTAGAATCAGCGACTAAAAAAACGATGCAACCTATCGTAGCGCATTATTATTGTGAGTTGGCAGAGTCTGCGCAAAGCAAAGGTCAGCTGGACAAGGTGAAGCAGTATTTGCATCAAGCAATAGATGCAGATGCTAAGTGTGCGCGTGCTAGTTTAATCGAAGCAAAATTTGAAATGCAGCGCGCAGATTACAAAGCAGCATTACGTAGTTTGAAGCGAATCAAACAACAGAATCCCGATTATCTTGCTGAATCGATTGAATCTTTAGCCACCTGTTATGAAGCATTAAATGAAGAAGAAAAAATGGTTTCCTATTTGTTGCGATTATTGGAAGAGTTTCCACGTGTACCTGTCGTGCTGATTCTTTCTGAGCGTATCCGTAAATGGAAAGGCGATAAGGTTGCTGCGAAGTTTGTTGCTGATTACGTACGACGTTTTCCAACATTGAGTGGGTTAGATCAATTTATCAATTTATATTTATCGAGTGCAGAAGGTCAGGCGCGTGATGACTTGTTAATTTTGCAAGGCCTTACAAAAAAACTGTTAGCTGATAAACCGGATTATCAATGTACTTCCTGTGGTTTTTCTGGGAAATCTATTCATTGGCAATGCCCAGGTTGCAAGCAATGGAGTTCAGTCAAGCCGATGTATAGTTTGGAAGTGTGAGAGCATTTCCTCACCCGTCACGTAAAAAAATTGCATGAGCTATCATTTTTGACTAACCGGGGTCATTGCTTTCTCATCGACAAGTAGACTATCACGTCTATCAAGTCCTATGCATAGTGCGGCACAGTCACGATGGGATATCACACTTGGTGCTGGTGCCTGTCCTTGTGTGTGGGCAAAGCATAGGTAACCAGTCATTTCCCATAATGATTCATGTTGCATTAATTCATTAAGAAATGTTGAAGGATTCATTGATTTTGTTTTCATGAAAATAAGTAAGAAACAATCTAGTAAATAACGCGAACTTTTAAGATTCGATTGTCCATTTTTGTCATTAGCATGCGTTGTAATAGAGATGAATGCATCTATTAATGTATCTTTAAAACCAGCCCAATTCCTTGCTGGAATTTGCGATAGTTTTTTATAACCCATTCGTGCTTTTTGATTTTCAATCGTGATGATGGCGTAAAGCAATGTTTGTGGTATGCCTTTAGGAAATAACGTGTCTATCGCGCCTACTTTAATACAATAAGCAATAAACTCATTGCAGTTGACGCCTTTATTTTTGCTTAATGGTTTTTTGGTTTTGTTGCGTAAGTATGCGCGGAAGGCACGGTAAGCTTCTTTACATTCAATATCTGCAAGGTTGCCAGTGTCTGCCTTGCGGGTTCCAGTTGCTGTATAAGGTGTAAATAATTTTAATTTTTGTTTTACTGCGGATTGTTTATTTTCAGCAACCATTTTGTGTAATTGTTCGCGATAGTGAGGTGCATGTGCATCCCAAACTAATGCTGCTTTTGCAATGTTTTGACGTAGTAATGGATCTTTGCAACGTATGACTACATGACGACTAATTGGAAACTCTACTGATGTAATCATTCCACTCTTGCCAAAAAGGGCGTGTGATCTAACGCCTAACTGATGTAGTCCATTGGTTGCGTGAGCAACTGTTTTATCATCGAGGTAGGTCATCACATGGGAAATTCTATCATTAACAACCATTTCTTTGATAACACACGCTTCATCTTTTTCAGTAAATAATTCCGGGTGCATTTTGGGGTGTAGTGGGTCATCACCAGTTTCTGTGGTGGTGACAATGATAATATCGCTTTGCTCTAGATTGCGTAACATAGGTGTGTCTTTTTTATAGTTTTTTTGTTTGTGAATTATACGTTAATTTGATTAAGAAATGCTTATGAGTATCTGTAAACCTGTAGGATCTGTTGGTAATTCGCTAACCTATTGTTTTTGTGCAGATTATTGTGAATAATTCTTAAGGTTGGAGATCACAAGGAGCGTGGTTTATGAGATTAAGAGCGTTATTGCCAGTATTACGTGATAGATATCATCCTAAAAATTTACCGGTTAAGCGTGCTCGAGAGCTAGATAATGAGAAGCTAGATGGAAAAAATAATGCGATTTATTTTTCGCAATTAGCACAAACACGTTTAGTTGTAGAAGATCAAGATGGAAAAATTATTGAGGAATATAAAGCTCCTAATATTGTTATTAATAAAGTAAAAAAAGATGGGGTGATAGATGATAGGAAGAAATCTGTTGCTGAGTTAAAGAAGCATTCTGTTAGTACCGCAAGAATTTATCGTTATATTTTCAATGATGATAAAAGCATTGTTATTACGTTACGTGCGCATAGTGATTTATTTACCTATTTAGCAGCAGGGCCGATAAGTCTTGATATAGCAAAAAGAATAATAGGGCAGTTGCTCACTGCGGTTGATATTTTGCATCGCTATAAACTAGCACATCGCGATATCAAGATAGAGAATATTCTAGTATACATTGATAGTAATAAAAATATTAATATCAAGCTTGCGGATCTAGATACATTAGAAAATGCAGAAGAACTAGCAACAATGCCTGCGGGAACGATAGAAACCTTGCCCGCAAAAGTATTAATGAAAATTAAACATGATGGAAAGGAATATACAGTTGTTAATGCAGAAGAATTTTTTAATACAAATAAAATTGAATTAGATCGCTATGCTACTGGTTGCGCCATTGCGGATGTTGCAAGAAGGTTATCTAAAAAAGACCCCGAATTAGAGAAAATGATTAAGGGTCTTAAATCAGATGATTCCAAGAAAAGTATGTCTGTTCAACAAGCAATGGATTCAAGTTTTTTCGGATTAACAGCAACGGATCGAAGCGCGTATTTTAAAGCAATCAATAGCGTTGTCTCGGAACAATATTATTTGGATGGTTATTATTTGCGACAGTTTCATACTGAAGGCGATGTATTTTATATCATGCCAAGTCAAGTGAAGCAACTTTATTGTCAAGTGGAGCAAGTGGCTGAGCAATTGCAACATGTTAAAGAATTTAAATATGTTGAAAGCTGCGTTAAGAAATCCGCCGCTGAGAATGCGGAAAAACTATTAAATGAGTGTAAAAAAATAGTAGATGAAAAAAATGTTGATCATGATCATAAAATTGTAAATCAAATTACAGAGATGCTGAGTCGTGATTTAAAAGAAGTGGATTTGAAGGTAGATCATAGAGAAGTACTACAGTCACAAGTTAAGCAGTTACACCAAGTGCTCGCCGGTTTTTATGATCATGTACGACGGCGTGATTTTGTTGAATCATCTTGTGCTCTTGATTTTTGGGAGATATCAGTTCAATCGCGATTTTTGTCAAATTTGGATGGCGTTGTCAAATTCGCACAAAAAATAGATCAGCAATCTGCTCATTGCTATAAATATCACGAGTTTGTTTCTTTAGAGGGTGCGTACAATGAGTGTATAGACACTTGTAAGCGCTTAATTAATAGTGGCATAAAGCGTGTTCCTAGGCTGCCGCAGTTAATGAGCGAATTTCGTAATGAGTGTAGGGCCCCTGTTTTTGCTGAGCTGTGTGCAGGTATTTTGCTCCCTGTGAAGGATATAAAGGCTGATGCGGAAAGTCTAGGCTGTAAGAAATAGCATATTTTTGCTGAATCGCTTAAATCTGTTACAATCTCGGTTTCGATTTTCTCCCTTCTCCCGGAGTGATTTTTACGAGGGGAGAAGGGTCGGGGCCCCTAGCCCCTCTCCCAAAGAAAAGCATTCTGGGAGAGGGGAATAGCGCAGTTTTAAATGTAGGGTGGACACACTGATTAACCGACTAATATCCATAGCTCCTATGATGGAGTGTACAGACAGGCACGATCGCTATTTCTTGCGGTTAATTGCGCCGCATGCATTGCTCTATACAGAAATGGTGACCACGGGTGCGCTTATTCACGGCGATTTCCAGCGGTTTTTAGCATTCGATCCTTTAGAGCATCCTGTTGCATTGCAGTTGGGCGGTAGTGAATCTGATAAGTTGGCGCATTGTGCCAAACTGGGCGAATCCTTTGGCTATGATGAAATTAATTTGAATGTGGGTTGTCCTAGCGATAGGGTGAAATCAGGCCGTTTTGGCGCTTGTTTAATGCTATCGCCAGAGTTAGTAGCTGAGTGTGTAGCAGCGATGTCTGCCGTGGTTAAGATCCCTGTGACAGTCAAATGTCGCATTGGTGTCGATCAGCAGGATTCGTATGAAGAATTGTATCGTTTTGTTGAGTTAGTTTCTCAGGCTGGCTGTAAGGTTTTTGTGATTCATGCGCGCAAAGCATGGCTCAATGGTTTAAGTCCGAAAGAAAATCGTGAAATCCCGCCGTTGTGTTATGACGTTGTTTATCGTATCAAAAAAGATTTTCCTCACTTAGCAATTGTCATTAATGGCGGGATTAAAACAGTGGCAGATGTCGGTGAGCATTTGCATCATGTTGATGGTGTAATGATAGGGCGTGAAGCATATTCAAATCCTTATTTGTTATCTGCGCTAGAAGCACAGTTCTTTTCGCATGAGCCAGATAGTCGTTCTGAAGTGATTGCAAAATTTATTCCTTATGTCGAAGAGCAATTGAAAAATAACGTAAAATTATCCAGTATGACCCGTCATATCTTAGGTTTGTTTTTTGAACAAAAAGGCGCTAGAATCTGGCGCCGTACGTTAAGTGAAAATGCACATAAAGCTGGAATGGATGCAGGCTTGATTCGTGAAGCACTCTTAGCGGTAGATCATAGTTAACTAGAGGATAGTATGTACGAATTTCTTAATAGTGTTGCCAATCCTATCGGTATTGTTGGGGTGGTTCTGATTTTGATAGCTTATTTTTTATTAAGCACTGACAAAATGAAGGCGAATACTTATTCCTATCAAATTTTAAATTGTGTTGGTGCGTGGTTGATTTTGTATTCGTTATTTTTCCACTGGAATTTAGCGTCGGTTGTGATTGAAGTTGCGTGGATTGTGATTAGTTTCTTAGGTATTTATCGTGCGTATAAGGCTTCAGCTGCGAATTTATAAATGACTGGGATCCTGTCGTCCTGAGCGAAGCGAAGGATCTCCTTCTTATGTGGGAGTTCCTTCGCTTTGCTCAGGACGCTCGCAGGCTGCGCGCGATAAAAAAGCTTCACTGTGCCACCCCATTTTTTTATAAATTTTTCTCCCTTCTCCCAGAGTGTTTTTTACGAATAGGAGAAGGGTTGGGGATGAGGGTGTTACTCATCCCAACTTAAAGCACCACCTGTTTGATATTCAATGACGCGTGTTTCAAAGAAATTCTTTTCTTTCTTTAAATCCATCATTTCACTCATCCATGGGAATGGATTGTTTGCACCAGGATATTGCTGTGCTAATCCAATTTGTGCGCAACGGCGATTAGCAATGAACTGCAAGTATTCTTTAAACATTTCTGCGTTCATTCCTAAAATACCGCGTGGCATGGTATCAATTGCATATTGATATTCCATTTCAACGCCGTCACGTATCATGTGAATAATTTCTTCTTTAAATACTTCTGTCCATAAGTGTGGATTTTCTAATTTAATTTGGTTAATGACATCGATACCAAAATTTAAGTGCATAGATTCATCACGTAAAATATATTGGAATTGTTCAGATGTCCCTGTCATTTTGTTACGACGACCCATCGATAGGACTTGGGTAAAGCCAACGTAAAAGAAGATACCTTCAAAAATAACGTAGAATGCAATTAAATCACGTAACAAACGTTGGTCATCTTCAGGCGTTCCTGTGTGGAAATTAGGATCCGCTAAGCTGTGTGTGAATGGAATAGACCATGCAGCTTTACGAGCGACAGCAGGCAGTTCGCGATACATATTAAATACTTCAGCTTCATCCATGCCTAAGCTTTGAATCACGTGTTGATATGCGTGAGTATGTAATGCTTCTTCAAATGCTTGACGTAATAAATATTGACGGCATTCAGGGTTAGTAATGTGGCGGTATACAGCTAATACTAGATTGTTTGCAACTAATGAATCTGCTGTAGAGAAAAACCCAAGATTACGTTTGATAATCATGCGTTCATCTTCAGTTAATCCATTTGGATCTTTCCAAAGTGCAACGTCAGCAGCCATGTTGATTTCATTGGGCATCCAATGATTTGCGCAGGCATCTAAATATTTTTGCCACGCCCATTTATATTTGAATGGTACAAGTTGATTGAGATCCGCGTGGCAATTAATGATTCGTTTGTCATCTACGCGTATACGCGCAGCACCCATTTCGATGGATTCTAAACCAGTTGCACCGCTTTTTGTATTGTCTTTATCGACTGAGCTCCATTGTAACATGGTGTAGTCTCCTTTTTGAGTAATTCATTTATTGTTCACCCTCACCCGGCACATACAGAGCATGTGCCGACCTCTCCCGCAAGCGGGAGAGGTGAGGTTCTTCTTGTCTTTCACTTCTCCCACAGTGTTTTTCTGTGGGAGAGGTCGACGCGTGTTTTTTACGCGGCGGGTGAGGGTTATTGACACGCCTCACAAGTTGGATCTGTAATCGGACACATTTGTGGTTCTGTCGTTTCTTGAGATTGCACCGCATTCAACGAGCTATCATGAATCGTCGATTTTTCTGCGTTGGTTGCACCCATGCTACGTAGATAGTAGGTTGTCTTTAAACCACGTATCCATGCATGACGATACAATTGATCTAGTTTTTTACCAGATGCTTCTGCCATATATAGATTCAATGATTGTGATTGATCAATCCATTTTTGACGGCGTGAACCCGCTTCAACTAACCACATTGGATCAACTTCAAATGCAGTCGCGTAGCGTAGTTTTAAATGCTCCGGTATGCGATTAATTTTAGTAACACTACCATTGTAGTATTTCAAATCGTTAACCATCACATCATCCCATAAGTTTAATTTCTTTAAGTCCTCAACTAAATAGGGATTGATAACCGTAAACTCACCAGACAAGTTCGATTTCACAAACAAGTTTTGGTAAGTAGGTTCTATCGATTGTGAAACTCCACAAATATTAGCAATCGTTGCTGTAGGAGCAATTGCTAATACGTTGGAATTACGCATACCTACTTTCAATACACGTTCACGTAATGATTTCCAATCCATGGTTTGTGTGCGATCTTGTTCTAAGTTCGCGCCACGTGATTTTTGCAACAATTCAATTGAGTCGATTGGTAATATGCCTTGGCTCCATAATGAACCTTCATATGTTGCATACTTGCCGCGTTCTTCTGCGAGGTTTGCAGAAGCTTCAATCGCAAAGTAGCTAATCATTTCCATTGAGCGGTCAGCAAATTCAATCGCTTCATTAGAAGCATATGGAAGACCTAACTGATATAAAGCATCTTGGAATGCCATGATACCCATGCCAATTGGACGATGTTTGAGATTTGAATTTTTTGCTTGTGGTACAGAGTAGTAATTAATATCAATTACATTATCTAGCATACGAATGGCTGTATGAATCGTACGACGTAATTTTTCTTGATTTAATCCTTTGTCTGTCATGTGCGTTGTTAGGTTGATACTTCCTAAGTTACACACAGCAATTTCATCGGCAGAGGTGTTTAATGTGATTTCTGTGCAAAGGTTAGAGCTATGTACTACACCAATGTGTTGTTGTGGTGAGCGTAAATTGCAAGTGTCTTTGAAAGTGACCCATGGATGGCCTGTTTCAAATAACATACCTAACATTTTGCGCCAGAGTGAAACAGCAGGAATTTTCTTTCCATTGTGAATTTCGCCGCGTGCAAACTTCTCTTCGTAAGCGGTATAAGCTTTTGTGAATGCTTCGCCATATAAGTCGTGTAAATCAGGCGCTTCATCTGGAGAGAATAACGTCCATTCTTTATCTTCAATCACACGTTGCATGAATAAATCAGGAATCCAATTTGCGGTATTCATATCATGTGTGCGACGACGTTCATCACCTGTGTTTTTACGTAATTCTAAAAATTCTTCGATATCTTTGTGCCATGTTTCAAGGTATGCACAGACTGCACCTTTGCGCTTACCACCTTGGTTGACTGCAACAGCTGTTGCATTGGCAACGCTTAGGAAGGGAACGACCCCCAATGACTTACCATTAGTGCCTTTAATGCGAGCACCCATAGCACGTACATTGGTCCAGTCGTTTCCTAAGCCACCTGCATATTTAGATAATAATGCATTATCTTTCACCGCGGCAAAAATGCCATCAAGATCGTCTGGTACTGTAGTCAGGTAACAGCTTGATAGTTGTGGACGTAATGTGCCGGAGTTAAATAATGTAGGTGTCGAACTCATGAAATCAAACGATGAGAGTAAATTGTAAAACTCAATCGCACGATCTTCTTTATTTTTTTCATTCAAGGCTAATCCCATCGCAACGCGCATGAAGAAACCTTGTGGGATTTCAAAGCGAACGCCACGGCTATGAATGAAGTATCTGTCATATAATGTTTGTAAGCCAAGATAAGTGAATTGCAAATCACGCTCTGGTTTGATTGCAGCAGCCAATTTTGCAAGATCATAAGATTTCAATCTTGGATCTAGTAGTTCTAATTTTACGCCTTGCTCAACATAGGCGTTTAAGTAGGTTTGATATAAAGAAGCCATTTCAGCAAAAGTAGCTTTTTCTTTGATACCTAAAAATTGGAGAGCTTCGCCATGTAAGTCAGCTAATAATAAACGTGCTGCAACAAAACTGTAGTTAGGTTCTTTTTCAATCATGACACGAGCGGACATGATTAACGCTTTGCTCACTTCTTTCACTGGAACTTTGTCAAAGAGGTTGCGTTTGGTTTCTTCAAGAATGTGTTCTGGAGAAACTGAAGTTAAGTCTGCACATGCACTCTGTACTAATTGTGTTAAACCAGCAGCATCGAGTGGAACAACTTTGCCATCATCCAATGTGACCTGTAATGCAGCACTGGTTGTGGTTTCTGTTGTTTGCTGTTCGCGAACTTTACGGCGTTCTTCGCGATAGAGAACATAAGAGCGAGCGATTTTGTGTTCGCCAGCGCGCATGAGAGACAATTCAACTTGATCTTGAATGTCTTCAATGTGGATAGTGCCGCCGGTTGGCATGCGTCTAATAAATGCGCTAGAAATTCGGTGAACTAAATTCATAACGGTTTCATGAATGCGACTTGAATCTGCTGCTGAGGTTCCTTCCACAGCAAGAAAGGCTTTCGTCATAGCGATGGCAATTTTATTAGCATCAAAAGGTGTTAACGTGCCATTACGACGGATAACTTTGATGAGACCAGGTGCGGTTGCTGAAACTTCATTCGTGTTAGATCGTGAAGATGTAGTGCGCATTGCGATGATTTCGGTATCCATGGCTCCTCCAGAGCGTCATTAGTATATGATTTAACTTACAATTTCAAACCATGTGTTTTATTCATAAACACAATATATAGATATTTTTCTCTCTATGTCATACAAGATAGAGTATATTTGCATTGCATACAAGAGAACAAGGTGTGTGGTTGTTGTGGATAACTTGTGGGAATTTTTTAAAGTGATTTTTCTTTTCCTTATTTTGTCAAAACTAGATAAAATTTAGTGCTCGATTAAGCGAGCTACATTTTTAGGAGTTAGCCAATGGGCTTAGAGAATGATCTTGTACCACCCAAAAAGAGACCTCGCGGAATCTATTTATTACCCAATCTATTAACGACCGCTGCTTTGTTTGCTGCATTCTATGCGATTGTGGTTGCAATGAAAGGAGATTTTGAAATTGCGGCGATGGCCGTGTTTGTTTCCATGGTGGCGGATGGGTTAGATGGCCGTGTGGCACGTATGACAAATACTGAGTCAGAATTTGGTGCGCAGTACGATAGCTTATCAGATATGGTAGCTTTTGGTTTGGCGCCGGCTTTAATTGTTTTCAACTGGTCATTATCTAGTTTAGGTAAATTTGGCTGGCTGGTTGCTTTTGTTTATACCGCAGCGACTGCATTGCGTTTGGCTAGATTTAACACTCAATTAGTTGAAAGTGATAAACGGTACTTCCAAGGGTTGCCATGTACAGCAGCAGCGCCAGTCATCGCAGGTATGGTGTGGTTAGGGGCGATCTATAACATTACCGGAGTCTTTATCGCTATCCCAGCAGCTGTGATCACTTTCCTGATGGGTGTGTTTATGGTTAGCCGCATTCGTTATTACAGTTTTAAGAAGATTGATTTCAAAGGTAAGGTTTCGTTTTTTGCCATTGTGTTGTTAGTGTTAATTCTTGCGGGTATTGCAATTGCACCTGCACCAGTGTTGTTTTTCATTTTCTTTAGCTATGCATTTTCTGGACCTATTGTGAATTTGTGGCAATTGAGAAAAATGCGTCAGCAAAAAATAAAAAAAGTACAAGGATAAATCGTTATAAAGTGGCGCGATGATGTGGTTGCATCCACAACTAGCATTGTTATGGATGCATTTGCGAAAAGTGATTCGTGCTTTGCAAAGCTTAACAAGTAACCGTAAATTTTTACATTACATTTTAGGTCTAATATTTAATTGCGCGGCCATTCCCAAATCATTAAATAATGTATCAGCTTGTGCAGTAGTAAATCCTAAATGGTCTTTCAAAAAATCCACGGCTTGAGTAGGAATACTTTGGCCTGGTGGAACTTCAAAGCGCACGATGTTAGATAATACTTTATCGCCATGAGACATTGGATAACGATCGCCGCGCGGATAATAACTTATGTTAGCTATATTATTTGCTTTTAAGTAAGCAAAAAACTTTTGTGCATCTGCATGATTATCAAACGCAACTTTGAAAGTGCCATTTAAATTACCTTTGCGAATAATCGGAGGTTTTTCTACATTAGGGGAATTGTTTGCTGGGCCTGGTTGTTGTAAAACGGACGCATTGATTTTATTGCTTATACTTATGCTTGCTGCAGCTAATCGTGGATCTTGTGTGTCGCATGGATAGGCTTTAACGCTAGGTTTTGGTGGTTGAGCTGCGGCTTTTGGTTGTGCAACAGCTGGTTGAGATGGTGCAGATGGTTGAAACATAGCAGCTGGAGCAGAGCTTACAGGTAACGGAGGAGAAACAGTTACTGCAGCACCTAAACGAGAGTTTGCATAGTGGTGACGAAGTTCAGTGCCTGCGTCGGTAAAACAAGTTGGTTTTGTACCGTAAACATGTATGGTTCCCTTTCCTGCCTGAATATTTTTTACATCAACTTTGGGCAGATAAATTTTAGAATGCTTATTATCTTTGAGAGTAACACAAGCAAAGCCTTGCTGTTTTACAATGAGTGCATAATGAGTAGTCGCAAGCGTGGTAAGTTCATTTTGACCTTGTGGAGATGCATTTGCAAAAGCAGGCAGATCATTCATTCTTACAGTTTTAATTTTTTGATCGCGCAGAGTTTCCAATACAGTCGCATGTTTCAAAACCCATCCTAGTAATGAAGAAGGTTGTTTTTCTGCTTCTATAATTGCATGAGCGAGTGCTTTAGATTTTTGTGGATTCAATCCTTTTGTTAACAAATAAGCTTCGCAATTTGCAGCACCAGCATCACAAAAGTCTACACCTCTACCTTTATCTGTAAATGTGTGTCCGTTCATTCTTCCTGATGCGCGGTGAAGTGCGATTTCTTGATATAGTGCGATATCAGCATCAGTGAGATTATTTAATTCATTTTGAAAATTTGTGGGAACTAGATCGATATTTTTTTTAAAAAAATCTACCAATACAGGCATCAAATGGGTTAAGCGTGAAACATGGAGACGGCCATGAATATTGCTTTGATTTTGTGGGTAATATTGATCAAGAATATTATTCGCTACTTGAGTAGAAACAGGCATTGGAATTCCTCAGTTTTTATATGGCATCATATGTATATATTATATACTAGATCACAACAAAGAATACCCAGGAAAGTCAACATAGCTAACATGTTGAAGTAATTATAAAAGCACTCGTACGAGGAGGCAGGGAAGTGCGAAGCACGAGCTGACGAGCCCCCGATAGGCGGCGCAGCGGCGTTAAGTCATTGTGGCCTTCTCAGCCGCAGGACGGTCGGGGCGCATATATTGTGTCGCGTTAAGTTTTCGCGCGCCGCAGACAGGGACGCTCTAAGCGGCAGTTAGCGAAAATAGCGACACGCTTGCTTATACCCAACAATAAAAATTCTTCGAAATGGTAATAAGACTTTATTGTTAAGCTGGGTAGGATAAGCCTAGGACTTACGCATTGACAGCCTGATATTTTTCTGGCTTTGCAATAAAGTTTCGAATTACTTCCAAAAATAAGTTTTTTTGTATGTCATACCAATGCGGAATAATTTTATCAAATCGCATAAATTCCAAGCGTACAAAAGCTTTTAAAGCACAAAATATATGATTCTTGATTGGGTTCTCTCTCCTTACTTGAAAGCGCTCGATATTACAGACTTGCTTGATAGCGCGATGGAAACGCTCAATACTCCAATGCGCGGCATGTATTCTTTCAAAATCAACATGGCTAATTCCATCAAGATTATCTAAATCTGCAACACCAAGGATGTAATAGCGATATACTTTTTTGTACATCTGTCTAAACACCCTCACCATCCCATATTCTTTTAAATAAACAGATTTCCCATCTTGAGGCCAGTCTTCTAATGTCTGTATTTGAATGTACTTGCCTCGCTCTGTTGAAATGAGACGATTGTTTTCAATGCCAAATAAAAAATTCATATTTATTTTGCGAATAAATTTTAAATTATCATTTCCAGAATACCAGCTATCACCTGTAATCCATGCTGGAGTTAATCCCCACGAAATTACTTCAAGCAGCATTTCACGAAAATAATCATTTTTTGTTTTTCCTGATTTTTTATCACAAATACGAAAATTGACGGGCACGGAAATGCCATGAATATCAGTGTAAAATAAGCTAATTAAATTGATACCCTTTACAGGCCGTTTGTGTTTTCCTGACCAAAAATAATCAATAAATGCTGCTTTGCTAGAATCACTGTAGGGCTTATCAAGAACGGAATCGTCAACGCTCAACGTCCCGCCTGTTAATTCAATTTTTTCTTTTTCTTCGTCAAATAAATCTTTTGGCTCGTAGCGTTCTCTTTCTAAAAATCGATTGATGCTATCGTGGGACACAGATTGCAGTATGTCAGATAAGCGCGTGCAGCTTGTGTAATGGGGATCACTGAGAAGATATGAGATATACATATTTTGATTACAACAAGCGGTTGATGGTTTCGTCGGAACTCTCATATCCTATCCGTGGATTATTTTGCCGGACATAATAGAGTTCTTTCCAAACCCTTCCTAATCTAGCAAAATACTCCCCACAAAATTGAAAATGGATATTATTAATGAGATGGGAAGCCATAAATAAGTTAGCTGCGGATGAATTTCGGCGTCTAACGGGAGTAAAAAAGCCAACATTTGAAGAAATGGTTAAGATATTGCAAGAAGCTCGCGCACAAAAGAAGTTGCGAGGCGGTCGCAAGAATAAGCTCAGCATAGAAGAAACATTATTGATGACACTGGAATATTTAAGGGAGTATCGTACCTATTTTCATATTAGCAAAAGTTATGGAATTAGTGAGGGCTACGCTTATAAAACTATTCGTTGGGTTGAAGACACGCTTATTAAAAGTAAAATATTTAGCTTGCCTGGTCGAAAAGCATTATTAAAAAGTGATGTTGAATATGAGCTGGTGTTAGTAGATGCAAGTGAACATCCTATTCAGCGTCCCAAAAAAAACAAAAACATTTCTACTCTGGTAAAAAGAAAAGACACACTTTAAAAAGTCAAATTGTGGTAGATAAAGCTAGCCAGCAAGTAATTTGCACGAACTTCAGTAATGGCAAGCGACATGACTTTCGGTTATTTAAAGAGTCTGGTGTTAGATTTAAAAAAGAGACAGCAGTATTAACAGATACTGGCTATCAAGGCTTGCAAAAGATTCATGGTAACAGCCAATTACCCAAGAAAAAAACTAAAAAGATACCACTCACAAAAGAAGATAAGATATCGAATAGAAAATTATCAAGCCTTCGGGTACTTAATGAAAATGTTATTGCCATGCTAAAGCGTTTTAAAATTATCGCAGACAAATATCGAAATTGACGAAAGAGATTTGGGCTTAGGTTTAATTTAATCGCAGGAATTTATAACTATGAATTGGTTAGCTGAGGTTTGGAAAGAGCTCTAATTCTGAAATCCATAAACTCTACACTGCATAAATCCGAGCCGCGACCGTTAGAGAGCGGGCAACCATCGTGCGACTCTGATAACAACGACGAAGCATATCCACGATAAGACAGTCACTTCCTGGGCAAGCCAATCGACAGTTCCGTTTGCTGACGCACACGGCTCGGATAGTAACGATAAAACCCAGAACCCGGAATCTCCTGGGTAATATTTTAATAGAGATGAGAGTATTATGATCATCATCTTGCCTAACAACATTATCAAAAATATACGCAAGATTGCGGTCGAAGCTCAGCGTTCAAATCCCGCAACAGATTAAAGCAACACACCACAAGCATAAACATGACGAGGATTTAAACGATGGCGTTTCGACAAGATAACAAAGCACAACACACAACACTTAATCAGAGTGGAAATACCCATACGCGCTATTTTGACGAAAAAGGCCGAGAATTAATGCACGGAACACAAACCACTCTTGAGCAGAACACTAAGAACACAAACCCAACAGTGAATGGCACTGCAAAGTCTCACCCCAATCCGCTTCCTGCTGCTGCGCCAATATCTCCTGCATTATCATTAGTGGCTGCTGCAACACATCAACCAAAAGATAAGAAAACCGATGCTAAATCAACAGCACTGGTTCCCATGACTCCTCGCATTCAAGCACAATCAGATTCTCTGACATTCTTGTTAGCTATGCTTAATATGCCTCTACCTATGCTAGTTTTAGAGTACGCTTATCTTTACGATAGCGTATTTTATAACTTAGTTGTTTGTCCTGAGACTAAAGTGTCTGGATTTGGCTTTTTTAATAGAGATGAAAAACATGGTGATACCTATACCCAGACAGAAAATATCGCTCGGGATCTTATATTAACTGCTGGACCACTTGAAGATATACAAGACCTAGTCAGAATAAATCCACGCGTTTTATTACCCAGGATTCGTCTACCCTATCATCTTGAAGGCATGCCTGAACCATTGATGCTTGAAGGAACATTGGAACAATTAGCCATTATTCTTTTAGATCTTAGATTAATTTCAAATAGCGGTGTAATCGATGAAGGAATAGCAGACTTACTAAGAGCGCTACGCACAGAATTATTACCTGATACATTACCACTCGCAGCAGAACAAGCGCAGCAGGCAGCACCCATGATTGATGAAAAAGCCATAGATAATATGCAATTACCCGTTCTGAATCAGGTTTTTGATAACATAAAAAGAAATAAACCCAACGATGCTGTGACTCTTGTAAGAGCATACATTAAAAGCATTAAACCAGAAGTCATTACTGATTACCGTTATTTTTTAAAATTACTCCGCTTGTTGGGCAATGCCTTTAGGGTATTAGCAGATAGAGGTAGAGAATTAAACGGTAAGTGGTATGGCCCACAAGGGGACCAGTACTGCTATAAAGTCATTGGTCTTGCCATTGAAGCGGCCTTTGGAAAACGGATGAGAAAAATATTGGAAAATGGGCCGTTTAATTTCTTTTACAATATTCGCGTGCCGGCGCGCACTGTTGATCGTAATAGTAATAAGTTTCTTCAGGATGGCTCTTTGATCTTGGGCGAGAATTCTTTTTATGGTTATTGGGGGCGCGTGGGTAGGCGGGGGGGGCGGGGAGCGGGGTGCCGTGGGGGCCTCGAGTCGTTTTTTCAGACTTATGCAGCAATTACATCAGCAGGGGAGAACTTTTACGTCGTATCACCACCCCAACGACAAGCAAAGCTCTGACAAGGTCATAGAACTTCGAAGTAACTCTACTGCAAAACTTGCTGGGCCATAATCCCAGCAGGCATTAATAAACCATTGCAGTAATTCTTCGATACTCCATGCTTCTGATGCGACTGCCCACCAATCGGCCCATTTTTTCAAATAACTTTTGATCCGGAGGGTAGAAAGCCCACAGGCGACCATTAGTTTGATTTGCTCACGAGCCTTACGCAGCGTTCTTGCATGCGGAACAATTCGCGCAAGAGGTAATTGATCAATTGTTTGCTTACCCCCCCCCAGGGGTGTCCCATCTAAAAATTACTCATTAATACAGTTTCTAGCGTTTTATTATCCCACCCAGACTTTTTCCGCAATCTTCGTATACTCATGTCCTTGAATCCCTGTCTAGCTGATTGAAGTAAATTTAATGCGATTTTTCTTACAAGTGCGATATTTTCAATCGCGATTTTCTCTTTGATGCGAGAATCATCCTCCCTGAAAGTAACATCCAAAATCCAGTGCAAGCTATTTTCTATACCCCAATGCGAGCGAATCGCTTTTCCTACCAACTCAGGCTGCGGCGCTAGACTAGTAAGATAAAATCTATTTTCGATGGTAATATTTTTTCTAACTTCCCTCGTAGATTGCACCATAACAATCGATTTAAAATCCTTCCACTCATCTTTTTTCGTCAGCCATCCAATGTTGTCAGTGACATAATATTTTCGATTTTCAATTCTGCCGTGACTCTTGTTATTTTCTTCATACATGTTGAATTCATGTTGATCCGCTGGGATTTTTGTTTCAAAAAAGAATTTTATACTCTCGTGCAACTTACTCTGATTTTCCTTTAGAGAAAAAACATAATCTGCTTGTTTTTCTCGTATATTAGCAGCAATTTTCTTCTGGCAGCCTACCGCCGAGGAGGCAGGGAAGTGCGAAGCACGAGCTGACGAGCCCCCGATAGGCGCGCAGCGGCGTTAAGCATTGTGGCGCTTCTCAGCCGCAGGACGGTCGGGGCGTATATATTGTGTCGCGTTAAGTTTTCGCGCGCCGCAGACAGGGACGCTCTAAGCGGCAGTTAGCGAAAATAGCGACACGCTTGATCTATAGTTACAATAGCTCCTTTAATTTCAAGAATCTCTAATAATTTTGGTATTGCAATGCGAATTAAGAGCTGGCTATTCGCTCAATTAGCAGAAAAAATGCCGCAGCTATGCGTCCAAACACATGCACCATCAATCCATTGTACGATCTAACTTTGCTTGCCATCTGAATGCTCGTTTTTTCCTCAAGCCAATTAAAAAATGATTCGATCGGTTGACGAATACTCGAGATAGCACTTGATAATAACCTATCAGCAGAGTCCAATATTTTTTGTCCTTTCTGCTTTTTGACAGGCGTGTGTAGCAATACAGAATCATCACGTAAAATGGATTTATTTTCTTTTTGATATGCTTTATCCGCGAAAACGTTTTCACTTAATTCAGGTAGTATCTGTTCATAGGCTTTGCGATCACCGAGCCCAGCATTTGTTAATCCAATGAAGCTTGGAATAGGAAGAGAACCTTTTCGATAACATCCTAAAACATGCAATTTTACGCCGTAATAATACATTTTCTTTGTCGTGCAATAGCCATTGGATGTTGCAATTTCGTTTGCAACTTTTGCTTGAAAACGTCGCCCCTGTCTTGCCATTACTATTGGCATAGAGTCTATTAGTTGATGCGTTTCAAAAAAAATATCCTTGGGTAAATTTGATTGCAAAGATTCAATCAGCGGAACAAAAATATCACACACACGATTAATGCGTTGCACAAAAGCAACATAGCTAGGTAATTTCGGAAACCAAGGCTTCAAATAGCGCTCCGCTTCTTGATAAATTTCTTTGAGTTCTCGACGTTTATTCATCACGCCATAAAGAAAAATCGTAATCACTTCTTCATCAGAAAAGCTTAAATCTGCATGATTTGTCATGCGTTCGCAGTACGACCAAAGACGGCTTTTATATTCGTTGCAAATAAAAAGATACAGTGATATTAATTTACCTTGCCAGTCCATTTGGAATTTTCCCTACTTCGTCAAAAGTGGTATGAGTTCTAAATGATCAACTGGCTTTTTGCTTTTTAATTTTCAGCTCTTAATTCGCATTTAAGCATAAGTCTGGAAGCAGAATTTTGCATCGACACATTAGAGCGCATACTAGAAAAAGGACAATGTTCTATTTTCAATACCGATCAAGGTGCGCAATTTACAAGTAAAAAATTTACTGAATTATTAATTTTACATAATATACAAATTAGTATGGATGGAAAAGGTCGCGCACTAGACAATGTATTTGTCGAAAGATTATGGCGATCAGTAAAGTACGAATGTGTTTACAGGCGTGAATGGGGAAATGTTAAAGATGTCAGGCAGGGACTAAAAGACTACTTTAAATTTTATAATTATAACCGACCACATCAAGGACTAAAAAATGATAGAACACCTGCATTGGTTTATCATGAGAAGAAAGTGATGTAAAAAATTAATTTCCTAATTGACTTATTCTCGATTAGGAATATTATCACGAGGGTTTTAAGGTATTTAATCAATAATAACTGAATGAGAATTTATATCTTAATTTAAGAAAAAAATGGTCTAAAAAATTCCCCCGCTTCAGTCATAGACAGCTCGAGGTTGAAAAGAAGTAGGAATAGCAGCTAATAAATCTCGCGCAGGTCGAGTTCTTGAATCAAGAAATTGACTGTAAACTTTTGCATTCCAATCATCTGATTTCATAATTAACACTCTGGAATATTTGCAGCTAAACCACCTAAAGATGTTTCTTTATAAATGGACATCATGTCTTTGCCTGTTTGTTTCATGGTTGCGATGACTTTGTCGAGTGAAACAAAATGCTCTCCGTTACCCAGTAATGCTAAACGCGACGCATTCATCGCTTTTACTGATCCCATCGCATTGCGTTCGATACAAGGAATTTGTACTAAACCACCGATAGGGTCACATGTCATGCCTAAGTGATGTTCCATTGCAATTTCAGCTGCATTTTCTACATGATAAATACTTCCACCGAGTACAGCAGTTATTGCACCTGCTGCCATTGAGCTAGCAACACCGACTTCACCTTGACAACCCACTTCCGCGCCCGAGATGGATGCGCCTTTTTTATAAAGAATGGCAAATGCACCAGCAGTTAAAAGATAAGTAAGAATATCTTCATCAGTGGCTTCCGGATAGAAGTCTAAATAATAATTTAAAACCGCAGGAATAATTCCTGCAGCACCATTCGTAGGTGCAGTAACAACGCGACTGCCTGCGGCATTCTCTTCATTAACGGCTATCGCATACAAATTTAACCACGACATGCTGTCAGTGTATTCATGTGTTTTTGGCCGACCTTTTTGTAATAATTTTTGATACAAGTCAGGTGCGCGGCGTTTGATATTTAATCCGCCTGGTAAAATGCCTTTTGATTCGCAACCTTTTTTAATACATTCGCGCATGACATTGGCAATTTTAAATAATCTTGCCTTCACTTCAGCTTCAGAATGCAGTGCTGATTCATTGGCTAACATGATGTCTTTAATTGTTAACTTGTGCTTTTCACAATGTTCCAATAATTGCTTTGTCGATTCAAAAGGGTAGGGTACAGTTTGATGTTGAGCGGCTGCAGGATTATTGATTTCAGCATCAGTAACGATAAATCCACCGCCAATTGAATAATAAATTTGTGTTGCTATCTCGTTGCCTGCGTTATCAAAAGCAGTAAAGCGCATTCCATTTGTATGAGAAGGTAAAATATCTTTGAAATTAAAAACTAAATCTTCTTGTGGATTAAATGGTACGACTAGTTTGTTATTTAAATTAATTTGATGCTGCGCCATAATCTCTTGTGTGCGTGGCTGAATGATATCAGGATTTACTGTATCGGGTAGATTTCCCTCTAAGCCTAATAGCACAGCACCATCTGTGCCGTGTCCTTTGCCAGTAAAAGCTAATGAGCCAAAGAGTTCAGCTTTAACTCGTGCAGTTTTGCTTAAGTCTATAGATTGGATAAACGCATGTGCTGCTTTCATGGGGCCAACAGTGTGAGAGCTGGAGGGGCCGATTCCTATCGAAAATAAATTAAAAACGCTGATGGTCATAATGTGGTCATTCCTGGCCTAATAAGTTTGCGCTAGTGTAATAAAAAATGACCTAAGTGGCTAGGCTCTGTTGATAATTCTACTATGTTTACCATCAACTCTTTTTCTGGCGCAGCCTAGCGAATAATCAGCAGCTCTGATTATTATGCGAAATTTCTGTATAAATTGAGCAAAAAATGATATAAAGCTGCCTAGAATATCATCTGTAAAAGTCGTAGCAACTGCCATTGAAATTTAGGTTTCAAGACAGTTGCTACAAAAATGGCACAAAAAGGTAATTATGCAACATAGCCACATTTATTGAGGTTTTTTCATGTTAAATCGGTTTTTATCAATCATAGTGAGTATTGTCATTGCGCAATTTGTTGTTGTGCATTCTGTATTTGCAGATGTTTCACAAGTAGTAAATGACATGCAAGAAGACCACGTGCAGTTGGTAACACAGCAGTTAAAATTATTAAAGGATCGATTAACTCAGGCGCAAAATCAATTAAAGGCTCTGCAAAATCGCCATTCATTGCAAACATTAGCTGATCACATAACCAATCAACAATTAAAAGAAATCGATTTAGATATTGCTGTTGCTAAATCAAATTTGGATAGTGTCAACATAGAGTACGCAGAGTCACAACAAACAATTGTTCGAACTCAAAAACATATTCAAGATTTAGATAATCAATTAAATATTTTAAATATCTTTGGTTTGAAAATTGCGCGCACTACGGCAACTCCAGATATAGATGCCGTGCAAATCGAATTAGCTTATCAAAAACGTATATTGGAGATGGAAAGTAATCGCCAGGCATATCTAGAACAATTAAGTACGACTGATGATAAAATTTTGCAATTGCATAGAGATAAATATAAGCATTTAGATCAAATGCTAAAAGCAAAAGCTATTTCGCAAATGAAAGAAGATCAAGAAAAGTCAGAGTTAACATTCCAGCGCCAACAAACTTACTGGCTGCAGCAATTAAATGAGTTGTATTCACATCTAACAGCAGTGGAGTCGTCAAAACATGATAATAAATCGGCTGTGGAAAAATTAGAAGACCAGATATTTTTTGCGAATGAAAATCTGAATTTTATATATTTACGTACCCTGGTGGCGCGTTATCAAGATCAATTACAACAATTTAAAATTTCTGTGGCGCATGGTACATCGATTACTGCTTTGAATAAAATCGATGATCAAACGCAATTGCTAAACAAGCAAGTAGTACGTGTTAATGAGTTATTAAATACAAGGCTGTCAATTTTAAAAAATAGAAAAACTTTATTGGTCCAAGCTAGCTCATCAAGTTTACCTGGTTTGGCTGCGATGGAATTAAAATATAAAGATGCATTGAGCGATGCATCTGCATTAAATACAGCTGTGATAGCTGAGCGTCAAGCACTAAGCAGGATGTTGCAACAGCAATTATCTTCACGCCAAGTGTTGCCAGGAGCTGATATCAATGCATGGCTGAGCGTGGGCGAACAATTTTTGTGGGTGCCAACGTTAGCATATGAAGTCACAAAAAATCTTATTCACACCAGTTATACAGCGCTTGATTTGATGAGTTGGCAGTGGATGGTGATTGTTATCTTATGCGAGCTTTTATGGGTTGGTTTATGCATTTTTGCCTATCGTGGATTTTCAAAAATGCTTTCTGGTTTTGTTAATCACAATTCGGAACATCCCATCAATATGAAGTGGTTCTTAGCGACTATTTTTCAACGTTGCTTTATAGAGATTGCTACCATCATCAATATGTATGGCTTTTTTTCATTAATTGATGTTCCTTCGCAAAACTTTATGTTTTTAATTTATTTAGGATTTGTCTGGCTGTTTTTTAAAGCGGTGAGTGTTGGGGCGCGTTTGATTTTAGTGGAGTCAGTGCATGATGATTCTAGTGCAGGTGTTAAGCTGTATGGCCATATTAAATGGATTCTGTCATTAGGTGCTGTTGTTACAGCATTAAGTGTTTTCTTGTCACAATTGCCAGTTGTCTATGAAATCAAAGATTTGTTTGATCGTCTGTTTTTGTTATATGTGTTGGTGATTTCCGTATTTTTATTGAAATCATGGAAAACAATTCCAACCTTAATCATGCCGTATATCGATGATCGCTTAGTGTATTTGCACCGTGTGGTGAAGATTTTAGGGTTATTTGTTCCCATTATCTTATTAACCAACTCAATCATGGGTGTCTTTGGTTATGTGAATTTGGTTTTAACTGCCGCATGGTATGAAAGCTTATTTTTACTCGTCAGCGTTGGCTATTTAATTGTGCGTGGAATCTTAGTGGAATTGATGGAGTTTATTTCATACCTGGTCATTCGCCACGTTACAAATGGTTGGTTATGGACAGAGGCGTTTTTGAAACCTATCGATAGGATATTAAGAGTTATTGTCTTTTTGGCTGCGTGGGCAAATTTATTTATTTTATATGGCTGGGATGAGCAATCGCCTGTGGTTGAACGGATGAATAAATTACTAAGCTATAATTTAATTAGTGTATTAAATACCACGATTACCCCGTTAAGTATTATCGAAGTGTTAGTTGTGGTTTCATTTTTGTTTTGGGCAGCACGTTGGACGCGAGAGTTTGTATATCGTTTCTTGATGTCACGCACCAAAGATATGGGATTGCGGAATAGTGTGGCCATTCTCAGTCAATACACTACTATTTTTATCGGTATTTTATTCTGTTTACGTGTATTGGGAATTGATTTTAAAGCGTTGACAGTGGTTGCCGGTGCGTTTTTCTTTGCAATTGGTTTAGGGTTGAAAGATTTAATTAATAATTTTGCATGTGGATTTTTACTCTTAATTGAGCGTCCAATTCGTGTGGGTGATACCGTAACAATTAATGGCGCAGAGGGTGATGTATTGCATATCGGTAGCCGTGCTGTAACCATCAAAACATTTGATAATAAAGAACTGTTAGTGCCGAATAGTGATGTCTTCAATAAAACATTTATTAATTGGACTGGTAGAGATAGTGTTGTGCGAACTTCGATACCTATTACCGTGAATCGTACGGATAATCCGCGCGAAGTACAGAAAATGATACATGAGGTATTGGCTGCACATAAAGATGTAATGAAAGAACCTGCGCCAGAAGTATTCATATCTTTGTTGACGGATTCGATTGAATTTGAAGTGCGCTATCACGTGAATATTCGCCAAATTAAATCACGCTTGGGTGTCAAATCAGAATTATTACGTGATATTTGGGATATGTTTGAAAAACACAATATACAGCCACCATATCCGCATCATGAGGTGGTGGTGTTAAATCAAACTTAAAACTCACCTCTCCCACTTGTGGGGGGCGTTGTTGCATAAATCAAAATCTGCGCTATTCCCCTCTCCCAAAATGCTTTTCTTTGGGAGAGGGGCTAGGGGTGAGGGTGTTTGAAGTGGCACAAATATTTTTAGGAGGCACATACCTTGCTCAAAACCCTCATCCCCAACCCTTCTCCCCTCGTAAAAATCACTCCGGGAGAAGGGAGAAAATCGATTTATGCAACAACGCCCTTGTGGGAGAGGTCGGCGCATGTTTTTTATGCGGCGGGTGAGGGTTATTTTAAAAACATTCTCCTTTCTCCCATCGTAAAAAAACTCTGTGAGAAGGGATAATACTCAGCCGCATTTAACCGTCTTTTTCGAACAGTATTGTTTTAATAAACTATTTTTAAATGCATTTTGAGATTTGAGTTTCATGTTTGAAACTCGAGATTGGCGTACTGCGTCATCATTACCCGTTGTTATCACATTATAGATTGACGGGTTGTTATGAAGTGCTTGTAAACCAGTGCTTGTGATATTGTTGTAGCTGACGTCCAGACTCCAAATGTTATTCAGATTCTTCGCTAAAGCTATTGCGCCTGCATCACCAATTTCATTTGCACTAAGGCTTACACTATACATCCCGCGTTCTGAGAGTGCTTTGCTCAAATATGCCGCGCCTTCATCACCGATATTGTTGCTATCCATAATAAGGCTCTCAGTGTTTGACTTTGATAATGCATTGGCTCCACGTGGACCAATGTGATTAAAGCTAACATCTAATTCATAGGTCCGTTGAAGCTTGGAGATTGCAATCGCGCCATCATCTCCTAGGTAATTATCGGCTAAACTAAGAGACATGAGCGAGCTATTTTTTGTTAATAATTTAGCAGTATCTGCAGTGAGTCTATTGTGATTAAGTATCAGTTGATAAAGTGATGGATTGGTTGCTAGTGCGAGAACATCACTATCTATGAGGTTATTTCCAGAGATATCTAATGACTGTAGATGATGATCTTTTCCAAGTCCAAGAACATCTGGTGCTTTTATTCCAGAGAATGCTAATGAAATAATCTGAATGTTTGGATTTTTTGTTAATGCTTTAATGCTGGTAGATGTTATGCGAGTACTTGAAAGATTAACTCCATATAAATTGGGATCATTTGCTAATGCTGTTGCTCCTATGTCAGTAATATTGCTATCAGCTAAACTTATGGCATTTATTTTTTTATTAGCAAATGCAATAGCAGTTTCATCACCTAAGTTTATGTTATCAGCTAACACAATACTTTGGAGTGATGCTAAATGAGTTAATGCTTCGGCGCCTATAGAAGTAATGTTGTTACTTGACAAATCTAAGCTGGATAGATTTGGGCTCATTGCAATGATTCGTGCGCCATAGTCTGAAATGTAATTATGTGCAACATAAAGTGATGATAGATTAGGTAGTTTGAGTATTTCTGCAACTCCATCATCAGTAATCTGATCATATTCCATAGATAACATACCAATTGGCAGTTTTGTTTTTCTCAGTTCTTTTATTCCATCGGATGTAATATGGTTATTATTTAATGATAGAGAGTATACGATAGATATGATTGGACCAGGAGATACAGCTGGAAAGTGTGTAGGAGCGAGTTGGTCTAAATAAGCAACTAAATCTGGGATATCTGAGTCATATAGATTACAGTTATCAAATGTACTTCTAAATCCGTGCGACTTTGCATCATCAATACATTGATTTGCAAAAGCTGAAGCGCTGAATAAACTAAAAATAACTGATAACGCATAGAAAGTTTTTTTCATAAAAGTCCTTGTTATTTGAAGTGAATGGGTAAAAAATTAATCTCCCACGGCATTATCTGCAATGGGAGAAGGTGAGAGCTTAGATGAGTGTTGTCTGTATCGCTTTGACGGTGTTAGCTTACTTTCTTATTGTCAAAACTAACAATAGTGCCACTCACCGTTGAGTCGCTTGGTTGGATGTCAATGATAGCGTCGCCACCTAATGATGCAGCTATATCCCGTAATGAATCATGGATAGAGGCTTGCTGACGTTTGATGCCACCGAGGTTGTACTGTGGAACGCTTTCTTTGCCTAAGACTTTATATGACTCAGCCGGTTTAAGGCCTTTAGGATAGACTTGGATAGCGATTGGGCTTTTCTTTGGGCTAGGGCATAGTACGGGCAAAGGGCCTTTTTGACCTTTTTTGCTAGGTGTCGTGGTTTGTTGAGTTGTGGGCTGCACCGTTTGCGGAGCGGCTTGTGGTTGTGGTTCTGATGATGGGCTGTTTGAGCTGCTTAAAGCCGCGCAACTGGATAGAGTACAGCCTATAACAAGCATTATAAGCAAATTTAATCTTCTCATTGCTATATCCTTTTCAGCTTAAATCCGTATATTATAATTTAACTTATTTATGGCGATTATGGAAGTCGCAAACTGTTTATTATATATCCACCGCTTTCTATTCAGGTAATAATGATGACGAATTTTTTAGAAATAGCACGACGAGATTTGCTTGAGCCAACTGGCATCACTGATTTGCAGCTACAAAATGTGTTAAGTGATGTCTTAGGTAGCTCCATTGATAATGCCGATATGTATTTCCAATCTTCCTATTCTGAGTCATGGTCGTTAGAAGATAGCATCATTAAAGGTGGTAGTTTCAATATCGATCGCGGTGTCGGTGTGCGCGCCATGAGTGGCGAGAAGACTGGCTTTGCTTACTCAGATGATATTGTGATGCCCGCATTGGAGCAGGCTGCACATGCAGCACGCACTATTAGTAAATCAGGTGGTCAGCAAGCGATTAACAAAATGCAGTGGTCTACAGGACATGAGCTGTATCTTCCTATTAATCCATTGAACACATTAAATGAAACTGAAAAAGTGGAATTGCTCCAGCGAGTAGATGCTTGTGCCCGCAAAATTGATCCACGTGTTATTCAAGTCAGTGTCAACATTGCAGCAGAACATGAAACGATATTAGTGATGGCAAGCGACGGACATTTAGCAGCTGATGTGCGCCCATTAGTGCGGTTGAATGTGGGTGTTGTAGTAGAACAAAATGGTCGTCGTGAACATGGTTATGCAGGCGGTGGTGGACGATTTGGGTATGAATACTTTTTAGAAAATGATCGCGCATTAGATTATGCACGCGAAGCTGTGCGCCAAGCGCTTGTTAACTTAGAGGCTGTTGATGCACCTGCAGGAACAATGCCTGTGGTGTTAGGCCCAGGTTGGCCTGGAGTGTTGTTACATGAAGCAGTTGGTCACGGTTTAGAAGGTGATTTTAATCGCAAGGGTACATCAGCATTTTCTGGTCGTATGGGTGAACGTGTTGCAACGCCGCTATGTACGGTTGTGGATGATGGTACGATAGCTAATCGCCGCGGCTCATTAAACGTGGATGATGAAGGTGTGCCAACGCAATGTACGGTGTTAATTGAAAATGGTGTGTTGCGTAATTATATTCAAGATAAACGTAACGCACGATTGATGGGAATGAAATCTACTGGTAATGGTCGTCGTGAGTCTTATGCGCATACACCTATGCCACGTATGACAAATACTTATATGTTAGCTGGAGAATCAACCCCTGAAGAAATCATTTCTTCAGTAAAGCGTGGCATTTATGCTGTGAACTTTAGCGGTGGGCAAGTGGATATCACATCCGGAAAATTTGTTTTTTCAGCAAGCGAAGCATACTTGATTGAAGATGGAAAAATAACAGTTCCAGTGAAAGGCGCAACTTTAATTGGTAATGGGCCAGATGTAATGACCAAAGTGTCTATGGTCGGCAATGATTTACAGCTAGATACTGGAATTGGTGTTTGTGGTAAAGAAGGCCAGAGTGTTCCAGTTGGTGTGGGTCAACCGACATTGAAAATTGATGGTATGACGGTGGGTGGAACTAAGTAAGTTTCTTGTCCTCTAAAGCTATGACATTTTTCACCTCTCCACTTGTTGGAGAGGTCGACGTGTGCTTTTTGCATGTCGGGTGAGGAAGTGCCCTCATCCCCAGTCCTTCTCCCATTCGTAAAAAGCACTCTGGGAGAAGGGAGAAAGGCATCACCCTCCCAAAAACTTCTGCACATATATTTGTAATATCGATGGTCCCCACATCAAACTAATCCAGCCGGCTAATGCTAGATAAGGTCCAAATGGCAAAGGAACACTCTTAAACTGTTTCTTCAAACCCATATGCGTTAAACCAAATAGTAAACCGGTGAATGACGCAAGTAAGATGATGATGGGTAATTGTTGCCAACCTAAAAAAGCACCTAACGCAGCAAGATATTTAAAATCACCTTGCCCCATACCAATTTTACCCGTCGCAAATTTGAATATGGCTTGGATAGTTGCAAAAATTAAATATCCCGCCATTGCACCAATGATTGCATCATGACTATTAGCAAAAACAGAATAAATACTGAGAAATAATCCAACCCACATCAGAGATAATGTTAAATGATCTGGCAATAAATGATGATCTAAGTCAATAAAGATCAATGCAATGCTAATCCATGTAAAAAGAAGCGCGCCGCCAGTTTGCCATGTCGCACCGAATCGCCAAGCAACATAGACTGACGCAAGGCAACATAAAAGTTCTACAAACGGATAACGTAAAGAGATAGACGCAGTACAGTAGGCGCATTTTCCACGGAGGTAGAGAAAGCTGATGATGGGAATATTGTGCCATGGTTTTAATGTTTTTTTGCAGTGAGGGCAATGAGAAAAAGGTAAATGTAAATTTAATTTTTCCAATTCTTCTGCGGTGGGCTTCAAGCCTAAATAGGCTCTGCATTCTTGGCTCCATGCATCTTGTAACATATGAGGAAGCCGGTAAATGACGACATTTAAAAAACTACCGATTAACAAAGAAAATGCTGCAACGACTAATAGAAAATATTCCGGTTTTGAAAGGATGAGGTTGATGATATCCATTATCTTTCCTAGGGGTGTCATGACTGGATTCATTAAAACATTATGAGATTTTATAATCAAGATACGAGATAATAAAAGAATGGCATACTGTTATGAACGAGCAGGTTTCGTGGGTGCTGGTTGTTGTGGTTCGATTTTACTATCAGCAGCAGGTACTGAAGCAAAAGAAACATCAAATAAGACGGAAGCTGCTAACCTGATAAAAGAAGTATTAGCAACTGCGCACTTAGAAAAACTAGATAAGACTTTATATGATAATGCAAAGAAATTTCAAAATGATCAAGTGAGCATCGCAGCATTAATTAACACAGGCAGCTCTGTTACTTCACCAAACGTCAATGCAGCAATGACGAGAGAGAGTGGAATAGTGGTTTGGGCTCTTTGCACTATAGCAACATTAATAATTCTTACAATATCTGGGTGCTTGCTATAAGCAATATCGTTACGCGTGAATCCCATCATAACGGCAAAACGCCATACATCCACGCGATCTTGGACATCAAAAATAAATTGCGTCCTTTCAAAATCAATAAATCTAGCGGCGTATGAGATTTTATCAATTGGAGTAATACGGATGTTTTCTTCATGAACATCACCGTGAGCAATATGATTCTTATGCAGTTTAGCTAATTCTTCTGCAGCAGTTAAATAGATGCGAAGCTTTTCTTCTGGCGATTTCGCGAGAAGAATTGCCTCTTTTAACGAGAATTTACCAAGACGAGGTGTGATTAATACTACCGTAGTTTCAAGTGTTAATACTGTGGCGGCCAGTTCGGGATAAATGCGCATCCACCAAGTATGTTCCCCTTTGATTTTATTTTTTGATAGTAATTTATCTGCAGGCGATTTCACAATCATTAACTTTTCATCAGGTGAGTGGAATTGTTGGATACTAGATGTATGCACTCAGGGGAATGCAGTAGCGTCCCGAGTGAATTTATCTCCATAAAAAAAGAAAAAACTGTCTCGCTCAAAGAAGAGAGCTAATGTCATGTATGAAAAAATTGTCTGTAACAGAGAGTGCATGTTGACTGGCAGAGCTTCCTTAGCTCGGTTGTATCTGACAACTTGTGCGGTGTTCTCTGTGTCAGATTCAACTTCTATTCGTATTTCAGGCTCAACGTCAATGTGTTGCGTGTTAGGGAAAATGACCATATCAGCAGCACTCAATAGGCTGGGATCAAATCCAAACTCATCTTTAAACGCAGCGGCTTGCTCTTCGTCGAATTGGCCTAAGTTGCCATAGCTGTTTGACATGAAGATTCTCGCACAATGAATGCATATCTATATTATATCAGGGTTCGCTGTAGAGTGGGCAAAGCGTAGCGTGCTCGCCTTACAGAGCCGCACACGTACTAATATTCAACGTATTTAAATACTTTCGAGCAGCGACCACTGGATCCCGCGGACAAGCCGTGGGACGTTGTCAGTTGTAGGGTGAGGATTTATCATTGTGTCAGCGCAGGTCCGCCGATTGGATTGGTATCTAGAGGTGGAGCAGCTGCAGCAATAACTGTTGTTGCAAGAGCTAGAGTTGTTGCTGGAGTTGTAGTCGCAGCAGGTACAGTTAATGCAGTTGCTGTTGGATGATCTAGTGTCGACTCCAGTGATGCAATGATTGTGGGGGCAGCATAGTCAGTCATTGTTCTGAGTAACTCTTCCACCATCGTATGGTCGTTATCTTTGCTGCGTAAGTCAGATTGTATCTCGCGTAATATACGTAATGTATTCCACTTACACCATTGGGGTATATTTTCAAATAAGTTGCTAGGTTGAGTATGCATTAAGATTACTTGCAATAAATAGGCAAATGGATTTTCTAAATCTCCCGTAGTTAAATCTTGTTGTAGGTATAATGCATGCTTGTAAATATCATTTTCTAATGGGGGTGGATTTTGTTCTAAAAAAACAATAAATTGTTCGGCTTCAATTTGATGTTTAGGGTTTTTTAGTGCATTTTTTATTGTTCGTAATAATGAACTGCTATCATATTTTCCGAGATAATTTTTCAATATAGTTTTACATCTAATAATAAGTGTATCGGATTTTTCTTTAGCGATTCTAGCCTCATGTTCGGCATCTGTTTCAGGTTTTGTTTCCATTAAAATTGATATAAGCACGTTGTAAAACGAATTTTCAGCTTTAGTGAGACTAAGGTCTCGTATCAAGCTCTGTGCATAGGCATTAATTAATGACTTTCTTACAGTTGGTCCCCAATGATTAAAGCGACTAATAAACAGTTCAACGCCAAAATGTCGAGATTCTTTGAGTTTTGCTTTACATCTTGATACCAGCATTGTGTCGTATTCATGATTAAATTGAGAATAATACTTTGCGAATACAGCATTGGTTGGATAAAAGTAAGTTTGAGATCGAAGTACTGCAGCAAGAACAGTGACATCTTTACCTGGAATTTGCATGTGCAAGCAGGTGAGTGAATCAGATTTCCCACAATGACAGTAGTCAAAATGTTTTTGCTCATGTTTCTTACGTGAAATGTTGTCTGATAATGCTGTTAAGGGAACAGAGACAATAAAGATTGAGCTTTCTTTTAGGGTGGGGTAAGGGCCGCAACGAAGAGTTTCTTTTTGGAATTTGACAATTTTTTCTGCTGTTTGCATGTTGTCATAAGCAATAATCTCGCCTTTTAAATCAAGTGAAGCAAGGATTTGGTCTGATGTATATTGTATTGGCTCTTTTGAGGATTGTCTGGTTCCAATATCATACCATGTGTGTCTGATAGTCAGCGGATTTCCAATAACATACAAAAATACCTGTTTGGGTGTGTTTGTTGCATCAGTAGCAGTTAATGGGGTAGGTTTTCTGGCTGTAGACATGTTACTTCTCTTTTGTGGCGCGAGTGTTATTCTGGAGAGTGCGGCGACGAGGAGCCTCTTATCTTATTAAAAGAGGCTCGCTGCACAATTTTCAGAATTGCTTATGATGGTTTCGGCCCGCGCGCAGGATTGGTATCAACAAGCACAGCATCATGATTTACTGTTTGCTCAGGGTCTGCTGCCGGCGGCGTTTGAGGATCTGGTGAAACGACAAAATCAGCAATTAACATATTTAAAACGACAGGCACTTCAGGAAGCTTAGGCATATCATGATAATTGAGAATTGCGGTGTGCATATCCTCTGCTACACCATTCGCATTCAGAGCACGTATTAACACAGCAGTAGAATTCAATTCATCTAAAGCCCTTACCGTATTCTGTTTAAACACCGCCATGAATGCATCATTACCATTTTGCAAATTAAAAATGATTACTTGAAGTACTTTTGCAAAATTACCTTTTAGGTCTTCTGCAGAAAGTGCATGTTGTAGTCGCTGAGCATGACAAATAATCGCTTTATCATCAGGGGTGGGTGGGGTGCTCAAAAAAGCAATAAATTCTCTTGCTTGTTGCTCATGCTTTGGTTTTGAAATGGCGGTGCTAATTCGTCGTGTGATTGAGCTAACTTTATTATCACCTAGATAATGTAACAAAATCTTTTCTACGCGTTTATGGTTGGTGAGTAATTCATCTTGATAAAATAGCTTATGGTACTCATTGACTTGTGTATCACTGTTAAAATGATATTGTTTTTCGTTAACTGACGCTGCAATAATCTCAATACCGTGATTAGATACATTAAGAAAAGGTACCTTAAGAAAAGTGTGATCAAGACCAATATCTGTAGTTAATAAATTATGCGCGCTAGTTGGTTGTTTTCCACGGGGGTCATTGGTAGATACTATTGTCAATTCTTCTGCGGTGAATGTATTCGTGGTAATGAGTGCCGTTGGTACGCGTATTGTTAATATTGCGCTGATATCGCCTATTGCACCAGCCGCATTCGCTTTGTTCACTGCCATTTCTCTGGTCGGATAAATAGCGAGTCTTCTTTGATTTGCAAATGCAGCTCTAATGTTGGCAATCTTATCGCGGTCAACTTTAATCGTGGCGAATGCAATAATATGCTGTTTTGCATCAGCAGTGGCAACTCTTACAGTCGGGTCAGTAGACGCTGCGGGTAAGTTTGTTGCAGGAGCAGCTTGTTGGTGCGTGGCTGACGCATCTAACGTCGCGAATGCTGTTGTCGCGTTTGATCTAGGTCGTGCTTGCATGATTTACCTCGGGTGTGCTCAAGTGTTCCAATGATAATAAGAATAAAATAGATTTGATTATATTATGACCACCAGCGCGGATCAAGTAAAATTAAACAACACTTCCAAGTTTAAATATTGGCAAATACATGCCAATGACTAAGCTACCAATTAACACGCCAAGAATAAGCATAATTGTAGGTTCCAATAACTGTTTGAAATAACTGATATATTGATCAAGGTCAGCATTGAGAAACTGTAGAGTTTTCTCAAGCATGACTTCAAGTTTTCCTGATTCCTCGCCTATTTTTATCATTTGCACGATATTATCTGGGAATAATGGATTACCACTCATTGCTGCATGTAACGTAATGCCACGTGATATCTCGGCGAGTAATTCTAGGATAGCGTTACGGTAACTTGGATGGCGAATGCTTGAAATCGAGAGTCGTAAGCTATCAATGAGATTTAACCCCGCGGATGTTGTCATAACTAAGCTTTGCATAAGCTGTGCCAAGATAATTTTTTGGATGACTGAGTTGAGAAGTGGGATTTTTAGTAAATAAAGATGTAAATTCTTTAATTTGAATTTCTCTTTCAAAAAATAAAAGGCTAAGCAAAATACCAAAATGGAATATAACCAATAGGCACGCAAACAATGTGAAATAAATAAAATACCACGCGTAAATAAAGGTAATTGATGATGGAAGTTAGAAAATAATTCAGCAAAGCGCGGTACAATAAACACCAGCATGATAAGAAAAATAGTAATTGAAGTGATTAAAATCATGCATGGATAAAATAACGTTTGTAAGATTTGTCTTTTAAAAGTCAAAGACACTTCTTTTTGAAGTGCTATTTTAGAGATAGAGAGGTCAAGTTTTCCAGTTTCTTCACCGATTAAAATGAGATGATACACCAAGGCATCAAAATATTTTGGAAATAATAAAACACTTTGGGAGAATCGATGCCCTGATGCAATCTGGTATTTGATTTTGGTTATGACATCGTGCAATAGAAAATTATCTTGAGTGCTTTGTAAAATCGAAAGAGAGGCAAGAATGGGAATATCAGCAACCAGCAAAGTGCTCAGTTGTCTAAAAAATCGTGTGATTTCTAAGTTGGAAATTTTTGGAGTTGGGTGAAAGTAGATTCTTCTCGCTTTTTGCAACGTGATACCCTGGTCAAGAAGAAATACTTTTACATATTCTATGTTATTAGCATTTATTATGCCTGAGCGAATCTTTCCATGTTGAGATATTCCACGCCATTTATATTTTCTGATGGGCAAATTATTTGAGTTCATTGAATCACGCGCAGCAGTTCTTGAATGCTTGTTGTCCCTGAAAATATCTTTTGTAAACAAGCTTGCTTGAGTGAAACAAAATTATCTTGCATAGCCTGTTGCTGTAATTCGTATGAGGAAGCATTTTCTGCAATGAGCTGATTTAACTTGTCAGAGATGACTAATACTTCATACACGCCCGTGCGGTGTAAATAGCCATCGTGACAATGTTGACAACCGACGGGATGATAAATATCAGATATATAATCAGTCTCCGATATGCCAAGTGTATCAATGATGGATTGAGGAAGCGCTTGTTGCTGTTTACAGTGATTACACAATATTCTAACAAGGCGTTGAGCAATAATGGCTGAAATCGAGTTTGTTAAGTGATGGGTTGCAATGCCCATGGTGCGTAGGCGCATAATCGCATCAATGGCATTATTCGTATGCAGAGTAGAAAAAACTAAATGTCCAGTTTGTGCCGCTTGTATCGCAATTTCAGCTGTTTCAAGGTCGCGAATTTCACCTAACATTAATATATCTGGATCTTGACGCAGCATGCTACGGAGTACAGTTGCAAATGACAGGCCAATTTTGTTTGAAACTTGAACTTGGTTGATGTGAGTTAATTGAATTTCTATCGGATCTTCTACAGTAGAAATATTTTTTTCATGGCTATTCACAAATGCAAGTGAGCTATACAATGTTAACGTTTTCCCACTTCCTGTGGGGCCAGTTACAATAACCATACCATGTGGTTTTTTTATTTGCTGTAAATAACAATCTAACTGCACATCGTTGAAACCTAATTCATGTAAATCAAGAATAGATTTATTGATGTTCATAATGCGTAAAACAATTTTTTCTCCAAACAACGTTGGGCATGAGCTGATGCGAATATCGTGCTCTTTAAATTTGAATCTACCATCTTGGGGTAGGCGGCGTTCAGAAATATCCAATTCAGCCATGACTTTTAAACGTGCAGCTAAGCGTATCGCTAGTTGTGCTGGTGCTGTGGCAATTTCATGTAATATTCCATCGGTACGATAACGAATTCTGCATATAGTTTCATAAGGTTCAATATGTATATCAGAAGCTTTGGTTTGAATAGCGTGTTGAATAATATTATCTACAAACTGAATGAGTGGTTCGTCATAGTTAACAATGTTTTCTTGGATAAGATATTTTGTATTATCTAAGTTTATTTTACTCAATAAGGTTAATTCAAGTGAGCCATCTTTAGAGTTTAAGTTGCGAATGATTTGACTTAACTTGTCTTCATCGACAACAACAGCTTGTACAGGCCGACTTAAATAAAATCGAATAATATCTAATGCAAAGCGGTTGCTGGGATCAGAAATGCCAATATGCAATTTGCCATCGATTTCAAATAATGGTAACAGATGGTGCCGCTTAATCATTTCATGTGTAATATTGGATTCTTTGACCCATTGTTGATTATATTCGTCCAAATCAAAATAGCTCAATTGAAACTGAATTAAACAGTATTGACGCAAAGCAATGCTATTCATCTTTCCACTATTGATTAAGTGCTCAACAAAGCTAATATTATTGCTGTCGGCTATAGTGCTAACCTCCATAGCCGTGTTGTTATCTAGTAATTTATCGCGAATTAAAATGGTCGCAAGCTCAGGTAGTTGTTTTGTCATCATGCGTCACATAATCCTGTTGTTAAACATGTGCCATCAATCGTCCAATTACTTCCATCGATATTAGGTTTTAAAATATATGTTGAACCGCTGGCTTGTGTTGTTGCTGTGGCAGTGATAATGCCGTTTTCAACTTTAATACTGGCAAGATTTTTTGTTGATTTTGCTCCAACAGGAATACCATGATTGCCATCATTTAATTCTGTTGGCACATAACCTTGTTGTAATGCTAGCGATACGGCAACTTTATAGGGTTCAGTTGCAGCGATCACTTCTGCAAAACGTGCTTTTTGTGTGTAATTTTGATATGAGGGTATTGCTATCACTGACAGAATGCCGATGATAGATACTACAATCATTAATTCAATTAATGAAAATCCAGAGATTTGTTCCATGTATTTGCTCCAAAGATGAAATAGAAAAAAATGTAATGATGTAAAAAAATTGGAGTGGAGTTGCGATGGGATATGTGTGAAGTTGAAATATTATTTAGACGTAAAATCAATCTTTTGTAAAGAGGGTATAGAAAATATTTATTGAAATAGTAGGCGGCTCAGATCCTGAGCCGCCTAAGAATAGATTTATTATTTAAAATACGCAACAACGAGTAACACGATTGCGATTATTGCTAAAAAAGGGTGTCCTAACGCAAATGCTTTCGGGATAGGTTTTTTACTTAAGTCCATCGTTAACAAAGTAAATCCACCGATAGCTGCTAGAACGAATAATCCAAGACTGATACTGACCAATAATGAAAATTCATGAGTTGCGACGTTAAAAATGAGTAACCCCAAGGATCCCAAAGCGAAAGCGCCATGCCCAATAATGGCATAGTTGGGTCGTGATTGATTTTTCAGAATGGTACGCAGCATAATCAGGCCAAAAACCGCTGCAATGATGAAACCAATAATTGGATATAACATAGATTTTCCTTATAAAAGTGCATCCTAAAAAACTAAAGGCACAATATCGTGAATGTTACTAATTGTCTAGTGTGTTACGTATTGTCATCCCGAGCGTAGCGAGGGATCTCCCTGGGAGGTCCCTTGCTACGCTCGGGATGGCAGCGCTTGAAAATATCTGTAGACGTGCTATTTTTTCACGAAAGTGCAATGTCAAAAAGTGAGCTAAAAATGGAAAAATTATACGTTAATCCGGAGATTGAAATTGCCTCGACAATTCCTACGGAATTTTATACATCGCCTGAATATTATGATTTATCACGTGAGAAAATTTTTGCGGCAACATGGCAATATTGTTTGTCTGCAGAAGAGTTGGCGTTGAGTGAACAATTAGTGCCGCATACATTGTTGCCAGGCATGTTAGATGAACCCATTTTATTTTTACGTGATAACAATGCTGAAATTAAATGTTTCAGTAATGTGTGTACACACAGAGGAAATATCCTTGTTGATTCACCGTGTGTAGCACAACATATTCGTTGTCGTTATCATGGTAGGCGCTTTAATTTAGCAGGTGAAATGGTGCATATGCCGGCATTTGAATGCGCAAAAAATTTTCCAAGTCAAGCTGATAATCTCCCTAATGTTCCTTTCGAAAATTTATCACAGTTTTTGTTTGCAGCAGTAAAACCAAAAGTTTCATTTAATGACGTGTTTGGTGAGATGCAACAACGTTTAGCATGGTTGCCATTTGAAAATATGCGTTTGAATGAAACTTTATCTCGGGATTATTTGGTGCATGCGCACTGGGCATTGTATTGTGAAAATTATTTGGAAGGATTACATATTCCATTTGTACATAAGTCATTAAATGCAGTAATTGATTATAAAAATTATGTAACAGAAGTATATCGTTATTCCAATTTGCAATTGGGTATTGGTAAACAAGGTGATGATGTATTTGATTTGCCCGCATCATCTGTCGATTATGGAAAGCATGTCGCAGCCTATTACTATTGGGTATTTCCGAACATGATGTTTAATTTCTATCCCTGGGGATGTTCAGTCAATATTGTAAAACCAATTAATTTGCAAATGACGAAAGTTTCATTTTTAACATTTGTACTTGATGAAACTAAATTACATCTAGGTGCAGGATCTGATTTAGATAGAGTAGAACGCGAAGATGAAGCTATTGTTGAGGCGGTGCAAAAAGGTGTGCGCTCACGATTTTATAACTCGGGTCGTTATTCGCCTACGATGGAAAAAGGGACTCATCATTTTCATCGGTTGATTTGTGAGTTTATGAATGGATAAAGTCGGGTGGGCAAAGCGCAGCGTGCCCACCAACCTCAGGTTGTTTTTATAACTAAATTTTAAAGCTCAAATATACTGCTATCATTTGAATCTAGATATCTGTTGTTTGCTTCATTGATAATCGTTGTTGAAATAAGTGCTATGTATTTGCCAGGTGTTAAGTGAGTATATAAAGAAGAATCCCCTATTGAAAATGCGTATCCATTAGGATTGATTACAACTTCATCGGTATATCCGCTACATGTTATGTTGTCGGTATTTGTAAATGGCGCGAAACAAATTTCGTGGCTAATTTTATAGGCTTGTACATCAGCAGTAAAATTCATTATCATCAGCATATTGTCACTGCTATTAGAAATAGTAACTTGGTTAATAGAATGATCAGGTGATGATAAAATGCTAATGGGAGCTAGTTTGGTTGTTACACTGATATATTCATTTGCTATCGCTGAGTCACGTCTAATCTGTGGTCTTGATTTTAAAAATTGATCTACATCAATTTTTGTTTCTTTAAACGTAAAGCGCGCGTTTTTTCCGGTGGTATCGCGATGGCTCAGTAATTTTCCATTTTCAATTTGCATTGCAAAAGTATTTGCTGCTGTAGAGACAAGTGTAATAAGTAACAATAAAGTCCTTTTCATTTACAAGCTCCTATAAATTGATAAAGTAAATTGATCAATCAATATACATTGGTGGCGTTGTAAATACTAGGGCAGATGTGCATGAGAATGTAGGGTGGGCAAAGTGTGGTGCTGAGTTATCCCCACGAATTTTTGGTAGTATTATTCCCCTCTCCCAAAATGCTTTTTTTTTTTGGGAGAGGGGCAAGGGGTGAGGGTGTAGGCCCTCATCCCCTGCCCTTCTCCCATCGTAAAAAACACTCTGGGAGAAGGGAGCAAAAAATTCGTGCGGGTAACTCAGAGCGTAGCGTGCCCACCGTGATAGGTTTAGATATCAATATCACCAAGGCTTTGCTCAACAACCGAAGCAAGTATTTCATGAACGGTTGCTGTTGGATGTATGTGATCCCAGAATATGCGCTGGTTTGGATCTTGGCATGGCGTAACGCCAGCTTCATACAATTTGCCAGTGCGATAAGCTTCAGCAAGACCTGGAGTATTTAATACTTCTTTACTAAGAGTATCCGTATCTACATTCTTCATTGCTGTGAGTGATTTTCCACTCAATGCTTTTTTGAATTCAGCGCTGAGTTCTTTCGCTTCATTGTTTTTTGTGCCTCTGATTGTCATGCCACCTTGCCAGCATGCAGTGGTGAGGTTAGTAATGTTTTTATTATACATTTGATTGTATTTTGCAGTGTTATTCAATAAATCGTTAAATACACTGTAAACATCAACAAAGGCAATTTTCACATCTGGATGATCACCGCGTTGTTGCTTAACCATGTCTGCTAATTTTTGGTTATGCATAACAGTGATGCTGTGCAAACGATCTATTACGTTGCTATCATGTGCGTATGGTGTACGTCCTAAATCAGGAAGATTCATCACTAAAAAGTTTTTCGCGCCTTGATCACGTAGTGTATTGATAGTCCATGAAATACTATCTACGACACGATTAGCAATACCATTCAGATCAGGATCTCTTTCATAAAGATAATCATTTGCGCCAATCCAAACAACAAACAAAGTATTGGCTTTAGTTTGGAACATGGTACGAATTAAGTAGTCGTAGACCTCTGCAGTAATGGTTACTGGGGCAACAAAGCTATCATTCAGTGGATTGTGAACGACTGCAGTTGCGCCACCTACAGCATAGTTTTGTGTATCTACAGATTTAGCTCCATAAAATACACCAACATTTTCTGCCCAAGTTGGACCATTTGAAAAACGTCCTGCATAGTATGGTGGAGACTTTGGGATGATGTTTAATAAATGATTATAAAGGTTTCCATTATCACTCAAGCTATCGCCTAAAACGACAATTTGATTTATTTGCCCAGCGAATGCCGCTGAGCAAATAAAGCAACCGATGAGTAATGTAAATATCTTTTTTAGCATAATGTGTTCACTCCGTGTTAGTTATTACCAGCCCTTTTTTCTTGGTGCTTTACGCTTTGGTTTTTCAGGTGCAGCATCCGCTTGCGCTTCAGCATCTGCTTTAGCATCCGCTTTGGCTTGTGCTATGGCCGCCATGTCGATGACAACATCAGCAGCAGCTTTAGGCTTATTGAAGCCATGTCGCCTGATGAGTTCAGCATCGCTTAGTCTATTAGCAGGTGAGCCTTTTTGATCTCCAGCGCTGTTGCGACGGTATTCTTCGAGTTGTGCTGTCAGGGCAGCAATTCTATCATCTGCTACTCCAAGCTCAGTGGCGTATCGTCGTTTTAGTTCCCCTACTATGGCTTTCTGATCGTTCTTCGCATCATCAAGCGCTTTCTTAGTTTGAGCGAGCGCAGTACCTAGCTCGACATTTGCGGTTTCAGATGCTCTCAGTCTTAGTTGCAATGTGTCGTCGTGCTCTTTCTTCAGTCTAGCCAAGGTGGCAGTATGCGTCGTATTGAGTTGCTCCACAGCTTTAATTTGTCTTTCTAGTTCACTTCGTAAACGTGTTTTTTCACCTTGATGATTTGTGAGTGCAGATTTTAAATCAGTTTCAGCAGTTACTCGTGCGGTGTTAGCAGTTGATAACGCTTTTGTGTGTTCTGCTGCTACTCTAGCCATCGTTGTTTTGTATTCATTGACGGTTGACTGTGCTGCTAGTAATTGTGCTTTTATGCCACCGAGATCAGCTTGAGTTGCTTTGAGGCTATCTCCAATAGCTGTAGCTGAGCGTGCTGCAATGTCTAACGCATCATGCTCATGTGCTTCTGCAGCTGCTTTTGTTGCTGCTAACTGATTTGCAGCTGTCGCTCTCTCTGTTGCAAGCGCTTCTGCTTCGTGTTTTGCATCTGCGGCTTTTACTGCTGCAATAGCTTCCGCTTCGTGTTTTGCATCCGCGGTTTTTGCTTCAGCTAATTGTTGCGCGGCTTTTGTTCGTTCGGCGTTTATTGCTGCCTCATGTTTTTTTGCATCTTCGTTTCTGGCGGTGGTTAAGGCAGCTAATTCAGTTTTTACTTGTGCTAACGCTGCTTCTGTTGCTTTTGCTTCACTCACAACTTTAGCATCAGCGGCTAGCTGCAAACTAGCTTGTTTTAATTGTAGAAAGCTGCGTGTTTGCAATTGTAATTTAGCTAAGTTGTCTTCATATGTTCCAACGACAGCTGTAGCAGGTTTTAATTCTCTAATTACTTTATCAAAGTCTATATTCGGGGCAACACAATAATGTAATAGTGTTGCTATCTCTGTTATTTTTCTTTTATCTTCTTGGTGATTTTGCTGTGTCGCATCTTTGCTGTCAGCGGCAGGGGTTGTTAACTTTGTATATAACTCTGAAATGGCTTTTGGTAATTCTTCATTATTACTTGCGGCAATCTTTTTAAACTCACCAATTTTGGTCCAACCAGCGAGCCAAAGAAGAGTAGCTATTGTACGTGCACTCTCCATTTGTTGATATGTATCTAATGCGCTATTAACTATGAGTCGTAATTGTTCTAGCTGATCTGGTGAATGGGCGTGTGTTTGACCTGACATCGACATAGGAATCTCCTTTCCTGATTTTGTTTTGACAAAATGTACTTCAATGTAGCGGTGGATCGACGGACTTCCCGACTTTAAATCATCTATTACAAAGAATCAAAGATTTTGTTTTTAGATTACTAAGTACGCATGGCTCCGAGTTTATGAAATTTATCTATACAGAAATAATTGAAACAAGTAACAAGCGTGCGAAAATCGTCTTTGCCAGCATAAACATAAATTCTTAGAGGAGTCTTAAGTATGGATGTTGATAGAAAGTTGATTGTTGATGATAAACAGAAGGGCTTGAGAGACAGCGGCGTTATGCTAAACGTTTTATTTTTTATTTCAGAGACAAAAAATTTGTAGGATCACATATCTTGAGTGGATTACCTTTTGGTTGATATTTTTACAATAAAATTAATTGCGTTTAGGGGCGCTTTACCATAAGATTTTGCGTCTTATTCAAGCATGTACTTTCATAAGCTGACGTAGCTCAGTTGGTAGAGCAACTGATTCGTAATCAGTAGGTCCGCAGTTCGACTCTGCGCGTCAGCATCAGTAGAATCAAGTGGTTGTAGAGTGAATCGAAAGGCGCATTCTAGCTCCAAATGCGACAATCATTTTTGTGCTGCTGTATAAACACTTCTTGAGGCGTTTTGTACCCCAAACATTTTCTAGGGCACCGGTTCATTTTTGCTGCTAATTGATCAAGGTCTTCCTGGGTTATTTTGGCAATATCAGTCTCTCTCGGCAAGTACCATCTTAGGCGTCCATTCATATTCTCATTACTTCCTTTTTGCCAGGGTGAGTGTGTTTCGCAGTAGTAAACTTTGCATTTTATCTGTTGTTCAAGTGATCGATAACCAGCGAATTCACAACCTTGATCAAACGTTATGGTCTTACACATTTTTTCAGGTAGATTATCAAATTTTATTTTTATTTTATCCATGACACCTTGTGAATGCTTGCTGTTATTTTTTATTAAAAAAACCATTCTTGATTTTCTTTCAACAAGTGTTGTAACTACTTTCTCTCTAGCGCCTTTAAATTGAATTGTATCTCCCTCCCAGTGCCCAAACCGTTTTCGTGTAGAAATATCTTCAGGTCTTTGCGTAATTAAGCGTATTTTCCCGTATCTACAAGGACTTTTTTGCCTAGCATAACGTTTTTGTCTTTTGGGTTTTTTATAGGGTAAGCAATAATAAAATTCTTTATTTTTTGAGCGATAGACAAACTGATAAATGGTTTCGTGACATACATAAATTGTTAGTTTGTGAAATTTCATTCGTCCTGAGATTTGTTCTGGACTCCATCCTTTCTGCAAACTCCTAACAACATAATCCCGTAAATAGCCATCTCTTTCTAATTTGCTTGGCCTTTTTTGTTTAGCTCGTTCTTCTGTTTTTAGTTGAGCAGCCTTAGGTAAATATCCTTCCGAGTCACTATTACGGGTAAGTTCTCGATATAAGGTCGATCGATGTTTGGACAATCTTTTGGCTATCTCAGTTATAGATAGCCCCATTTCAAGCAAAGTAAAAAAACGACGTCGATCTGAGATCGACAAATGAGTATACTTACCCATGCGACAGTCTCCATGCCTATTCTAGTTTCCCAAGAACATGAATATACAGCATTTTTAGACTGTCGCACTTCTATTTAGAATTTGCCAAAAAGCGAAATCATCATGTAGAAGCAATGTAGAAGAAAACACAGCATTTTAATTCGTAGAATACGCCTCGGTTATCAAATTTTGTTATAATTATAATGTCCAGCCTCCAGACTAACAAAGCAATATAGGTAGGTGATGCAATGTCATTTTCCAAAGGTAAGAAGCAGACAAATGTCGCAGCTGATGCACATGGAAAAGACAAAACAACCACTACTCCACCCAGCGGCGCTTCAATAGAATCTGAAAAAGAGTTAGATCCCAAACAATTAGCCACACCTGTTACAAGTAGTGATCTTGACCGAACCTTTAAAATTAAACCCAGTGAAGGTGAGATAAAAGATGCGTTGCATCATACATTGTTTGGTTATATCGAAGCTGAAACTGAAGCTGCTACCTTATCAGCAGCGTCAGAACAATTACAAGCAATGCCTAATTATTCGGAAGCTTTTGATAAGGCGGTTAAATCACTTTTACAACACACTGCGAAATGTGACTATAGCATTCATGTGATCGAAGAAAAGGACAAGGCTAAACCCATAGATATAGAAGAAGGAATTTTATATCTCAAAAAAAATCCAGATGGTTTGCTGCAATATCAATTCATCCCCCCTGACGCTAAAGAACCTAAAAAGCCAAAAATCGGGACTATTACACAAGAAGATCTAAAAGACGAAATAGACGAAAACATAGGTCGTACTGCATATCCAATTCCTGAACGATTGACTAACGATAATGTACAACAGTTATTGCCAAAACTATTTAAAGTCATAAACCACGTACCGCTGTTAAAAGCAGAACAAACAGCAAAACAAAATTATGCATTGATATTAAGTAAACGTACATTTAAAGAAGAATGGTGTGGTCAGCGCGATTGGAAGCAATCTCTGAGTGCTTTGCAATACGCAGCCTGGGCAGGAGATACAGAATTAGTCGATAAATTTCTTGCGCTGTTGCCAAACGATAAAACATTAAAAGAAGAAGCATTACGACAGTTAAATGAAGTTAAAACTGGGCAGTTGGGTCGTAAGCATTTATCAGCGGTAACTGATCTTAAAAACGGCTATCAGGAATATGACAGACTGTATAAAGTAGAAGAAGCTAAAAGAGTTATGAATTGGGATCAGTTAGACGTTGACTGGGTTAATAACGTAGGTAAAAACCAGCTGCGTTCTGTAGTAAATTTACTGCAATGGTATTGTTCAAGCGCACCTTTTGCAGACTCGCGCCAGAATAATCAGCCGCCCCTGTTTGGTAAATATCCTGAAGCGCGTTCATTGGCCTTGTGGGATAGGGTGCTATTAAATCTTTTATCAGGTGCGGGCGGGTTTGGTTCTTCTTGGTCAATATATAAGGGGGCGGGGCGCGCGGGCTGGCAGCGCTTGGGAGGGGTGGTTCGCTTGCTTGATTTCGCGGCCGTTAGCCGCTTTTGTGAAGTGAGAACAAATGACTTAAATCGGCAAATCAAGCAATTGGAAGCAGAGTTGAAACATCAACCGGTTGATCAAAAGCAGGTTGAGAAACCACCTCAGTTAAAGAAGTGAATTGAACTAATAATCCGTGTGCATAAACACTCGGCATTCTTTCCCAACTTACTTCCAAAAACCGTAAGCGCCAATTAAACCACCCACTAAACAACACGCCCTAACTTCACTAAACTCAATTTTTCAAAATGAATGGAGAATACAATGCAAAATCGATCAGAAAAAATCACTCAACTTGATATGGATAGATGGCGTGAGATAATAAGCGCATGGGAAAAAAGTGGTGAAAATCAAAAAGCTTATTGCGACCGTTTAGAATTGAGTCTAAATACTTTTTCATACGCACGTAGTAAGTTATTACAACAGAATAAACCTAAATCTCAATTTATTCCCTTAACAATAAAAAACAACAGTGAAGAAAAGACACTCACTCAATCCGTTATCGTACTTGAAAATACGCAGGGCTATAAGTTGCATTTTTCTGCTTCTTTATCGCTAGAACAACTCACGAAATTACTCAGAGTATCGGGATGGAATAATGCTTAAATTTCGTGAAGAAATAAAAATATACGTGAGTATGCAACCTATTGATGCTAGAAAAAGCATTGATGGGTTATGTGCTCTAGTGACAAATCATTTTGATGATAATCCACAGTGTGGCAATGTATTTATCTTTTTTAACAAAGCAAAAGATAAGGTTAAAATTTTATGGTGGCACGCAAATGGTTTTGCACTTTATTACAAGAGACTAGAGAAGCACCGCATTATTTTACCAAGAAATATTGTCGATACGCTTGAGATTACGCAGGCACAATTATATGGATTGCTTGCTGGTTTAGATTTTTCTTTGATGCGAAATTTTCCCGAAATTAATTATCATCAATATGCATAAAATGCTGGGAATTATAGCTACTTATCGTATAATTCCCAGCATGAAAATACACGAAGATTTTAGCAATACTACAAAAGAAGAATTAATTAACTTGCTCAAAGAAAAGAATATTCTTGTTACTCAGCAAGCGAAACAAATTCAATTTTTAGAAGAACAAGTTTTAGCGTATCAATTACGCCAGTTTGCTGCGAAATCAGAAAAAATGAATGCCAACCAAGCTTCATTATTTGATGAAGCTGCACCTCCAAAGTCGGAACTAAAAATTCTAGCCCAAGAAGAAGAAATTACAGTTGCATCTTACACGAGAAATAAAAAAGTAGGCCGCAAAGCACTTCCTGCAGAACTACTTCGCGTGCCTAGAATTTATGATTTACCCGAAGCAGAGAAAACTTGCTCCTGCGGTTGTCAGCTAACGCACATTAAAGATGAAAAAAGCGAGCAGTTAGAAATTATTCCCGCAAAAATTTATGTGATCGAACACATTCGGAAAAAATATGCCTGCAAGGCGTGCCAAATAACAATTAAATTAGCTAAGCAACCCTTGGCACCTATTCCACGCAGCATTGCAGCAAGTGGGCTTCTAAGTCACGTACTTGTATCGAAGTTTCAAGACCATCTTCCGCTACATAGACAAGAGACTATACTTAGACGTATTGGTGTTGACATACCGCGAGCCACTCTTAGTTTATGGGTGATAAAATGCGCCGAGCTTTTATTCCCATTACTAAAACTCTTGCACGACCGTATATTAACTTACGATATTGCTTATGCAGATGAAACCACCACTCAAGTTCTCAAAGAACCTAACAAAGGTGTGCAAAGCAAAAAGTACATGTGGCTTTTTGCCGGTGGCCCTCCAGAGGAATTTGTTTATTACTATCGTTATCATCACTCACGTTCGCATGAAGTAGCAGCTAATTTCTTCGAAGATTTTACAGGCTTTGTGCATTGCGATGGTTATGCTGCTTATGATTCGCTCGCAAACAAAAATCTGAATACCACACTCGTCGGCTGTCTTTATCATGCACGTCGAAAATTTGTTGAAGTAGCAAAACTCATGCCAAACAAAGAAGGCGTTGCAACGTATGTTATCAATTGCATTGCAAAGCTAGCGCATCTCGAAGAAGAAATTAAAAATTTAATTCTCTCTGAAAAACAAATTGCTAGACTTAACAAAGCAAAACCGTTGTTAGATGATTTGCAGCAATATTTAATAAATAATCAACCCAATATTCCTCCTAAAAGCTTGCTAGGACAAGCTGTCAGTTACACGTTAAATCAGTGGCCTAAAATTATAAACTACCTTAAAGATCCTCGACTTGAAATATCTAATAATCTCTCAGAGCGCGCAATCAAACCATTTGTCATCGGACGCAAGGGCTGGTTGTTTTCAAACAGCGTTGAAGGTGCGAATGCTGCCGCAACGATCTTCAGTATTATTGAAACTTGCAAATATCATAAAATCGAACCTTACGATTATTTGCGCTATGTGCTGAATGCGTTACCACAATGCCAAACTATCTATGATTATGAAAAACTACTTCCTTATACAATTGATAGATCGTTATTGGTAGCAAGTGTGAGCTAAAAAAAGATGGCTGAATAGAGGGTGGTTAAATTAGCGGATACCGGTTTCTTGTGCGAATAGGGCAGAGTCAGGCGCTGATTCATATTCATTAATTAAACTTAATCGATCTATTTTTGTTTTCATAAATTACTCCTTTTTTATTGATTGAAAATTTCTGGACGAGCAAAACCCTTCAGAGTGAACTGAATTCTGTTTGTTAAAAAATAAGGTGACTTAAACGAAAATTAATTGCTGAAAATAAAAAAGCCCTCTCTTTTTGGGAGAAGGCTTTTTTATGAAACATGGGGTTACTTCAAACTCTTTACATAACTTTCATATCATAGCTAATTTTTACCAAAAAATTCCGGACTTAGCAAACAATTTTTTATTGAATTAAATTGTACATTATTTGCATGTCGATGAAATCGACATGTACTAGAGACATGTCGAATTTTTTTGATTTTTTCGACATGATAGGTAAATATTTATTAATAATCATAATGTTATTGATATGGAATTTTTTTAACTTTATGTGATTTTTTCGTCATTTTATAAATTTGATTTATTTTGTCTATTTTATAAACATGTCGATGAAATCGACATGTAGGATAAACATGTCGAAATTTTTTGATTTTTTCGACATGTTTGGCAAAAATATTAATAAAATCAATAGATTATTTGCTTAATATTTTTATCAGTTTTTTGTTAATATAGTATCTTTCGGAGCCCATTTTGATGCTTTTTAGCAGACCTAGCTCTTCTAGAGTTTGAAGATACATCGCCGCTGTTTGACGTTTTGCTAGTCCTGCATCTTCCAGGAATCGAGTTTTGCAGTAAGGATTTTGAAAGATGACCTCAATCAAATCCTTGCTGTAAATTTTAGGCGCCTTTTCTTGGACTAATTTTCTTGTTTTTTCCATAGCAGACAAAATACTGTTTACTCGTTCCTGTGTTTCAGTCGCTGTTGTCTCAATAGCTTCTAACATGTACATTACCCAGTCTACCCATGCATCTTGTTCTGTCACGTTACGCAGTCCTGTATAATACGTTGGTTTTGTACGTAAAATATAATGACTGAGAAACAATATAGGGGAATCAAGTAAACCTTTCTCAACTAAATATAAAATATTGATGATACGACCGGTACGACCATTACCATCGACAAAAGGATGTATGGCTTCAAATTGATAATGTAATGCAGCCATTTTTATTAATGGGTCAATATCATCTTCAGCGTGCATAAATTTTTCGAGATTACTTAATTTATCACGAATAATTGGTTCGCCTTCGGGTGGCGTATAAATTACTTCTCCTTTTGAATTGCCGATTTTAGTGCCTGGTACTCTGCGGATCCCAATATTTTTTCCTTTGATAATTTCTGCAATTTCAATAAATAAGTTTGTGGCTAAAGGTTTCTTTTTTAGTGATTTAAAACCATGCCATACAGCTTCTCGGTAAAGTAAAACTTCTTTAGCATGAGGGTTGGTTGAAAATTTTTCATCCGCAGCAGCGCGATAAAGTTCGTCATTTGTTGTGACAATGTTTTCAATCTCAGAAGACAAGCGTGCTTCTTGTAGCACAATACCGTTAATGAGAATTGCTTGGTTGGGAATAGATTTTACTAATCCTTTTAGTTCGGCTAGTTTGCGATTGGCTAAAATGGCTTTTTTTAACACTCCCGCAGTCTCTAGATCCACAGAAGGTGGTAGAAGTGGTAGATCGTTATATGGTTTATTGCGATTCATGTGATTTCCTTGGTTCATTCAATATTGCAATAATATTTTTCCTGGAAGCTGTTGCAAATTTTGCATCTATTCCTTTCTGAGAGCATGATGGCGATATGTGTCAATTATGCACGTATTTAAGTTTATTTTATATGGTTTACTTTTATTTATATTTCCTTAAAGTGCAGAATCTTTGATGGCTCATTTAGATCTATTCTCTGTGAAATAAAATCAGCAATCATTTGCATTGGTCGCCTTAAGCGTTCGACGTCAAGAATAATATAACCTGCTGTCACATCACCACTCATTTTATGATTAAGTAATCGTTTCAATGCATATGAAGGAATATCAAGACTTTCTGCAATTGTGATAAATGTCCGCCGCAAATCATGTACCGTGAACTGGATACCTGTTGCTTCAATCACTTTAGCCATTTGTTTTCGAGGTTCAATGATATAACCACCTTTGCCCGGACCGGGAAAAACATAGTCACTGATAGACGTTTGTTTGCGGTGAGAGAGAAGGGTTTGCAAGTAGTCTGATAATGGTAAAGCGTGAGGTTGTCTATTTTTAGTATCTAGAATCGTTAACGTCCTGGCTTTAAGATCAACTTGGCTCCAGAGTAACTGCGCTGCTTCTTGACGACGCAAACCAGTAAATAAAATTAGTAACAAATAATCTCGCAGTGATTCATTTTTTAGATTCATCACGCCTCGTGACCATACAGATAAGTCATGAGATCTAATGAATGATTGTCTTCTTTCAACTCGGTACCAAGCTCTTGCCTGCGATAATCGTTTCACCGGATTTTCGGTAATGAGTGATCGACCTGTGGCATCTTCGTACTGTCCGGCAGCAAAATTAAAAAGTGCTCGCAACACGCGCATGGCTTGATTAGCATAAGCAGCACCATGCTTTTCTCCCATTTTTTCATGATATTTTATGACTTTATCTTTTGTGATTGAGAGTAGGGGTTTATTTTTCCAATCAGCGAATGCAACACGTACTGTATTGTTATAATCGTAGAGTGTTTTTGGTTTTAAACCTTTGCGCGCATTAAGATAATCTTGAAAAACTTCGGCGAGGGTTACTACGCTTGCTTTGGCAGATCGCTTTTCAGCGATTGGGTCAATACCGGTTGCAATTTTGCCTAGAAGCTTCTGGGCTTCCTTGCGTGCTTGCTCAACGGTAAGTTCACCATAGCGACCAAGGGTGATGCGTCGCACCTTATGGTTGACTAGTTTCTCAACAACAAAACTTTTTACACCACTAGCCGTCACACGCACAGCAAAACCTTTCAATTGATCATCACGATAAAACGCCTGATCACGCTCTGTGGGCGCTTCAATTTTATCCACTGTTGTTTTTGTTATTCGCATAGATACTAATTCCATGTAGAAGCCATGTAGAAACTATGTAGAAGAAGTATGTAAAACATCTTCCAAGAACTTCTAACGCATTATGATGAAAAAACACTTAAAGTAAAGGGGATTTACAATTTATTCGTTTCATGTAGAATTTATTAAAATATATTAAAAGACGTAATTTACTATTTCGTAATCAGTAGGTCGGGCGTTCGATTCGCCCCGTCAGCATCAGTAAAATCAATTAGTTAGCGTAGATTTCGACGGGCGCATTCTAGCTCCAAATGCGACAATCATTTTTGTGCTGCTGTATAAACACTTCTTGAGGCGTTTTGTACCCCAAACATTTTCTAGGGCACCGGTTCATTTTTGCTGCTAATTGATCAAGGTCTTCCTGGGTTATTTTGGCAATATCAGTCTCTCTCGGCAAGTACCATCTTAGGCGTCCATTCATATTCTCATTACTTCCTTTTTGCCAGGGTGAGTGTGTTTCGCAGTAGTAAACTTTGCATTTTATCTGTTGTTCAAGTGATCGATAACCAGCGAATTCACAACCTTGATCAAACGTTATGGTCTTACACATTTTTTCAGGTAGATTATCAAATTTTATTTTTATTTTATCCATGACACCTTGTGAATGCTTGCTGTTATTTTTTATTAAAAAAACCATTCTTGATTTTCTTTCAACAAGTGTTGTAACTACTTTCTCTCTAGCGCCTTTAAATTGAATTGTATCTCCCTCCCAGTGCCCAAACCGTTTTCGTGTAGAAATATCTTCAGGTCTTTGCGTAATTAAGCGTATTTTCCCGTATCTACAAGGACTTTTTTGCCTAGCATAACGTTTTTGTCTTTTGGGTTTTTTATAGGGTAAGCAATAATAAAATTCTTTATTTTTTGAGCGATAGACAAACTGATAAATGGTTTCGTGACATACATAAATTGTTAGTTTGTGAAATTTCATTCGTCCTGAGATTTGTTCTGGACTCCATCCTTTCTGCAAACTCCTAACAACATAATCCCGTAAATAGCCATCTCTTTCTAATTTGCTTGGCCTTTTTTGTTTAGCTCGTTCTTCTGTTTTTAGTTGAGCAGCCTTAGGTAAATATCCTTCCGAGTCACTATTACGGGTAAGTTCTCGATATAAGGTCGATCGATGTTTGGACAATCTTTTGGCTATCTCAGTTATAGATAGCCCCATTTCAAGCAAAGTAAAAAAACGACGTCGATCTGAGATCGACAAATGAGTATACTTACCCATGCGACAGTCTCCATGCCTATTCTAGTTTCCCAAGAACATGAATATACAGCATTTTTAGACTGTCGCACTTCTATTTAGAATTTGCCACTCGCCGAGTTTTTCTAGGAAGTTGTGGAGTGCAAATTAGCGTGATGAATACCTTTTTAAATAAAGTTGCAGTTATTACTGGCGCTGCTTCAGGTATAGGAAAAGCCTTGGCTGTTATCTAAAATTCGTAAGAGAATGGAAAACATATTGGCTTTGAGCAATCCATGTGTACGATAGTTCTATTGGGGACCCATTTTTTCTATTCTGTAATTATATAAATCGATTATAAATACTATCTAAGGAAGCATTATGAAGTTGTATTATGCAAAAGGAGCATGTTCTCTGGTTGTGAGAATTGTAATTAATGAGCTTGGCTTACCATGTGAATATGAGTCAGTAGATCTGAAAACGAAACAAACAGAAGCAGGGAATGATTTTTCAAAGATTAATTCTAAAGGCGCAGTTCCAACATTACTGACAGATGAAAGTGAGATACTGACTGAAAATGCGGTTATTTTGCAATATTTGGCAGACAAAGCAAAAGCATTAACTTTGCTGCCTCCTACCAGTGATTTTAAGCATTATCGTGTGCTTGAATGGTTAAATTACATTACAACAGAATTACATAAAAGTTTTGGTCCATTATTTTCTCCTGTTTATCCAGCTGAAGTGAAAGAGAATATAGTAATGCCCATGTTAAAAAAGAAATTTTTCTATGTGAATGAATGCTTAGCAAAACAGGGTCCTTTTTTGTTAGGTGATACACTGACTTTACCAGACGCATATTTATTCGTGATGATTCGTTGGACGACGAATTTTAAATTTGATTTGAATGAATGGCCACATTTATGTAATTTTTACGAATCTATGAAAAAGCAAAAGGCAGTACAAAAATCATTGCAAGAGGAAGGTTTGGTCTAAATTAGTAGGGGTCAAATGCCTGTTTTGTGAGTTTTAAGTTCCTGAAAACAGCATTTGCCCCCGTTTTTACTTGTTATCAAGTTCCCATGACATGATTTTGTATAAAGGACAGCTCTCCTTCGCATAGACGTGAAATTTTTTTTGGGTTTCAGGAAAAACAATATCTTCATTTATTAATAGATATGTCCAACAGGGATCTGGATAATTATTTAATTCTATTAATTCGCGTTTGTAAATTTTGCCGTTGTCTTCAAGTTCATCTAAGTGATCTAAGCAAGAATCACTTACTTGATACAATTCGCCTTCAATATAAGAGCTTCCTTGTCGTGTTACACCTGGATAGATTCCTAAATGTAGCATCTGATAAATGGCTTTTGCTGTGCTGAATTTACCTATAAATTTTTGTGTTTTAAGTAATGTATTATTATGAAAGCCTTGTTTTAACGAGCCATAAACGAATACGTTATGCATGCCTATTCTCATCGCTTTAATATTTTTATAGAGTTGGCCAAGCACTTTATCATATGGTCAGATTACAGTCAATAGGGGCGGTATTGGGCTTTGATTATTGGAGTAGTTTCTTGTTTTTTTTATTACGTCTGTGCTAAAGCGCATGTTATCTGCGACCTTGTTATTTTTAGCTTTGATCATAACTATATAAAATATCCGCACCAATTTCATTTAAGTTAGTTTCAGTTTGAATTCGCCAAGTATTGCTAATCGGCAAAGCTAAATTTAAAGCTTGAATAGGATTCAGCAATCCCATTTTAAAAATTCCTAATACGTCGTCATTAGCAGTTTGTGGGTCTGCTTGTGTGGTGCCAGGCACATTCAAGTTAGTAGATATAGTTCCTAAAAGAGATAAAGCGTCTAGCCCTGAAATATTCGCAGTAGATTGGCCAAAGATCATATGGGATAAAATGTCAGTTTGATTCATGGGGGGAACTGAAACAAGGTCTACAATAGGATTTTCTAAAGTGCCAGTGACAGATACACCTACTTTCATTGCATTGTTTTGGTTTGCCATTTGAAAGCCAAGGAAATTCTTTGTGGGGCGATTAGAGGATTTCATAGCACGAATACTCAAACCTGGATTTTCCAGTAAATTCCCAGCATAAATTAAGCGTCCATCCGTAATTGATAATGTTTTATCGTAAACCTGATAGGTTCCTTCTTTAATTAATAAGTAACCTCTTCCAGAAGGATATCCACCAGGTACTTGATGAACAAAAACTCGGCCAGCTAAAGTGGCTTTTAAATCTTGATAGGCTAAATAAGCATTATTACCTAATACTAACTGCATGCTAATATCAAATTTTTTAAAATATTTAACGCCTGGTTTTTCAGTCTTAAATACAAATTCGGTGGGTAGGGTGACAATTTGATTATAATCCTCTAATGCGATATGCACATAGGGAATAAGAACATTACCAGTAATAGTTGCATTTTCACCTGCTACAGTAAGATTAAGTTGCGGTGACACTGCAACTTTATATTCATCAGTATTATATAATTGAAATTGGTTCCCCATGATTGCAAGTTGTAAAGGGTAGTATTGTTTATTTAAATTGATATTCCCTTTAAAATTAAGATTACCATTTCCAGAAAGTAAATTTCCATTTAGATTGATGATACCCGTTTGATTAAATATAGCGTTTGCTTGAATGGCTCGTGGTTGAATACCTAAACGTTTTATATTTAAAGAACCATTAGACAATGTAAATGTGCCATTTGCTTTGGGATGCAAAAGAGAGCCATTTAATTTGATATTACCTGTTACTAAACCTTGTAAGGATCGGGTCCTTTTTATTTTGATTAATTCATTTATTTGTTTAAATAATAAAGAGATACTGCCCTTAATTGGGTAATCAGCGAGTGATTTTGAGAAATTCGGGTACACAGTGATATTGCTAGTAATGCCATTAAATTTTGAAAAGCTACTACTGCTTGCGATAGTTAATGTATTATTTAAAAATTGAAGTTTGGCTTTGGTTTGTGTGTTGGGTATAACATAATCATCATACCTCATGCGATTTACATCAAGTGTAAAAGTAGTATTACCGCTAAAATCTGACGTGATATCACTCTTTATGTTTTGTATATGAAATGGATTTAAAGATAAATTATTCGCTGTAAGCGAAGCAGAAATTAATGGTGACTTATCAACAGTTAATATTTTACCGTTAGATTCAATGCTCCCTTTTAAGCTCTTATGTAACTCCGTTAGATTAGGCAAGTGGATATTCCACTTTACATCCCATTTTTCACCAGCAATTCCTGAAATTTTAATAAATGAATTAGCTACATTAAAATCGATATTTCCAATGGCGATGTCATTATTATTTTTATCAAGTTTGGCTGTGGCTTGAATAGGGTATTCTGATATTTTTCCTACTAGATTAGATAGTTCAAAGTGAAAGTTATTTTGTCGCTTTGCCCAGATTCCATTTGCTAAAGCCTGAAACGAAATGAATGCATTCGTATTTTTGTATAAATAATTCGAGTCTACATCGATGCCTTGGGTGGTTACACTCCACTTATCATCACTTATTTCGTATTCGCCATACATAATTCCTTTAGCTAATTGAATGGTATAGGAGTTTTTCGTAGTGAATATCCGCGCAATTTCTGTAGTTAATTTATTTGCGTTATAAATTTTAATATTCGTAATATCGGCATTTTTTAAAATAATGCGTTTTAACCATGGATCTATATCATTAGTTGTCTCGGTTTTTTTAGGGGTGTGATAAACAGTTAGGTTTTTAATGCGCAGAAAATCAATCGGTAATTTGCCATGAATAAATTGGACGGGCGACCAAAATACTTCAAGTTGATCTATTTTGATAATATTCCCATTTGAGATGAGGTGTAGGTTATTTAAAATGAAATGTGAGCCTAATTTCCCTATTAATTCTCGGTCGTATGTAAGCTCAGGGATAATTTTATTGACTTGATGAAAGCTGAATCGTGATCCCATTTGTGTGTAAAATAAAATATAGCCTGCTAAGAATAGCGTGAGGATGGCAATTAAAATAGATCTAAAAATAATAGATAATATTTTCATGAAAATTCTGGTCCTACGCTAAATTCAATACTATTTGGCTTGGTTGCTTTACTCAATGCACGAGCGAAATAAATTTTTAATGGGCCTACGCGAGTGTTATATACCATGCCAAAGCCAGTGCCACGATTTAATTGTTGCTTCATGTGATTAGATGCATTACCCAGATCATAAAATACTGCACCATACCAATCACCTTTCAAGCGGTGTTGGTATTCCGCGCTTGCTGTTCCTAAATATCGACCGGGTCCAATACTGCTATCGGCAAAGCCTCTTATGCTGTTCACACCACCTGCGAAAAATCGCATGCTAAATGGATAGCGGGCTAAATTATTAGTGCTAATGACACCTAAATCTGTACGTAATATTAGGCGGCTAAATGTAAACGGAGAAAAAATTGCTTTGGCTCGCGCTTGGGCCTGAATAAAGCTCATTGCTGAGGCAAGTTTGTTGGTGCCAGCTTGTAAGGTGAAATTAACTGAGTAAGCTTTTGTGGGATTAATTAAATTATCCGCATTAATATATGTTAATTTCCAACTTGGATAGAAAGTTTGAGTGTTTTGATAGAAAGGAAATTCATAAATAGTAAATTTTTCTGATAAATAATTTAGTGTAAAATTATTTTGTAACTTAGAAAATTTCTTTGAATAACCTAAGGTCAATATTTTCGAATAACTTTTTCCTGCTTTTGGAGAAAATACTTTATAATTAACCCCAGTTAACCATTCATCGGTCAGTGGATTATTTCCTGGGATATAATAGGTTGCGCCAATACCTGATAAAACTTTTGAAAGTTTGAGTTCGGCCTCAACATGATGGCCATAATCGCCAATGTGTCGTAAACTAAGAGCCCCTGAAAGTCGTGGTCCAGTGAGAGTGCCATATCCTAAACCAAAGCTATAACTTTTCGCGCTAGGGGCATAGAGGTAAGCATCAATTGGAATTTTTAGGCTATCATTATTTTGAAAGTCAGGTTTAAAAACTACACGATTGAAATAGTAGCTTTTTTCCATTCTGCGTTGCAGACGTAGAATTTTATCACTTGAAAAAACATCACCTTCATGCCATCTAATAAACCGTTGTAGAAATGCTTCAGCATAGGGGTGGTTTTTAAAAGTAATTTTACCAAAATAAAACTGTGGTCCAGTCATTAATTCGATAATGATGTCGCAAGTATATTTAGCTAAATCGACTTCAATTTTGTTATTATAGGCGGCTTGAAGATAGCCACGATTTTTGGCGGCTTGAAATAGTTTCTTTTTAAAGTTTTCGTAATTCGGTACATTAAATATATCGCCAGGTTTTAAAGGATTGTTTTCAACTAATTGACTAAGCCGCACTTCTTTTGTGCCAGGGCCCGTTACTTTAGTTTCAATCTGTGTGATTTGTAGGGGTTCCCCGGCGGTAACATAATAAATAGCTTTCCAAGAACCTTTTTCATAAATTAATTGTGATGAAACTTTCGCTTTAAAATAGCCATAAGGTTGAATAGCTTTTAATAGTTGTTTATTGCCTCTTTTATAGAGTCGCTGTATTTCTGGAGGTGTTAAAAAGCGCTTTGTTGTTTTTTGAATAACAAAGAGCCGGTTTCTGGCGTTATCTAGGGCTTCCCCCTGGATGCCAATAATGTCGTATGTGAAGTTAGCGATAGCCCAGCAATATTGTGTGGAATAGAAGTATAAAAACAAAAATAGAATGAACTTAATGTGTCCCTTCACTACTTATATCCATGATGATGTAGGTTGATAATTAAATAATTTATAACGTTTGTTTAGCTAGTGCTAATTCTAGAGGTCACAGTATAAACCCTTTTAAGCTAATTGGGAAAATATTAGGATTTGAGGTTATTTTTTCTTCCATCAGCCAGCTTGATTGTTTAAGTTCAGCATGAAAAGATCGACTATCAATTTCTACGTGAGCCTACAGAAAAACAATCAACGCGTATGCACCCTGTTAATAAAACGCATTAATTTTTCATTTCATAAGATCTGTTAGCTAGACTTTACGTGTGAAACTGGGTTTTTTACCGGGTTTCTCACGGCTCATAAGGTGCATGATTCTATATGAAGTTATGTTTGATCAAGTGGAACGCCGCATAGAAACAGTGGCTTCTCGTTGAAAAATAGGGTGTTATAGGGGTTTATAATCTGATCGAGGTGTACTTATTATTTCTCCTGCAGTATTAGATGGATGTGGTCTTTCAAAAAATCGTTGAGGTGTGCTTGTTACTGGTGGCGTTGTTGTTTTTTTAGGTGATTTCTGAATAGGTACATTAAATTTCTCGCGAAATTTCACAAGTTCAATCATGTTCAAGAAGTGTGAATGGTCTTCATGAAATCTTTGTCTGATTTCATTAAACCATGCTATTTTAGGCCCGTGTAACCTTTTGATATCAGCTATTAAATTACAGTAATTTGTCCATGCAGTACAATAAAGTGAAAGGTGTGTTTCTCTTGTTTGAGGCGGCGTTTTTTCCCAGATTTCAAAAAATTTCAGAGTTGCATGACTAATTGTTTTTATCTTAGATTCTCTCGCAAGATCAATAGCCGTTTTTCCTGCGTTATTTTTAATTGTAAAATCAGCGCCATTGAATGCTAGCAGTTTTAGTGAGTTAATATGTCCACCAAGCGCAGCTTCACTGGTGCTGTCATAATCATCAGGATCACCTACAACAGCGTAATGCGCAGCAGTATTGCCTAAATCACATTGTTTATTAACATCTACTCTTTTTGATTCAAGTAACAGCGATACAATTTTTTCGTGACCATCGCAAACGGCAGCTATCAATGGTGTTTGATTGCCTTCTACAGGTGTGGCTCCATCTGCATCACAGCGATCACTATTGTTGTCAGTGAATTTAGCAGCAAGAAGTCTTTTGACAGCATGGGTTTTACCATATCTCGCTGCTATATAAATAGGTGATGGTTGATTGTTTTGGCTGAAATCAATATCCGCAAGTGGTGCTGACATTGGGGGTAAGGAGAAAGTTCCAAATCCACCAAAAATACTAGTCGATGGCAAGCTTTGTGCCTGAGTTATTTGCAAATCTATTAGATATTGTAATGTTGATTTTGCATCCGTTTCTTCAGCGTCAAAAAAGGCGGCTAGATGTACCGGTGTTGCAAATTGGAGTAAGTGAGGAAGTAATAAGGTGAAATTGTTAGTGCTGCTTGTAGTGGTTTTCATTTCAAGTTGAGTGTTGATACTGCTCGCCGATCGGCAGTTACCATCAGGATTTTTTACACATAATAATTTTACGGCAGCTAAATTACATTTATATACCGCGAGATGTAGAGGTGTGGCGCCATCAGTTGTGCGTTGCTCACTTGCATCGAAGCAATGATTCGGAGCTGAAAGTAAAACATCTAACACAGTGGTATGATTGTTTTCTATAGCTCTAAAAACTGGAGTTGTCTTATATGTTCCTGCACTACTAGAGCTATTGCCTATTGTCATAGATCCGCTAGATAACTGTGACTGCTTAGATTGTTGTGATTTAATTCTTGTGGCTTTTTGATCTTCACATTTAGCATTAAGCAATTCTCTAACAATTTCTACATGCCCATTACGTGCAGCTTCAGATAGAGGTGTGTCATCCGTATTGGGATTGATTTGATCTGCGTTTACCGCAAAATCCATCATATTGCTAGTTATTACCTTATAAAAGCATGCCATAAATATTTCTTCAGGTGTTTTGGGGCGTGGGTGCTTTGCATTCAAAAGTAATTTCAAAGTGGCTAAATCGCCTAATCGTGCAGACATAGCAAGAGCACTGGTTCCTCCAATTTTTTCGTCACGGCTGCTGAGTGAAGTATCAGTTGTTGTTGTATTTAATACAATGCGAGGTTTGTAGTCTGATCTTCTAAGATTAATTAAAAACTCAATAAGATCTGGGCGTTGATATAGTGCTGCAATTTGTGTTGCTAAAACAATTAAGGGTATTCCGCTATCCGAGGTGGAGTTGAAATCAACCAAAGGTGCTCCGGGGACAAGTGGGTCATCTATTGCTGCAAGGAATTCTAACATAGCTAAATTTGCATTTTGTACAGCAAAATGTGCGATCGTAGTGGAGCCAGTTACAGTGTCCGGACGCATGGCGAGATCAAGCTGTTGTGCTATGTAGCCACCCGCAATTTCTTTTGTGCTACCATTTTGCTTTGTTTCTGTTTCGGTTGGCGCATTTTTTTTGTCAATTTCTTCAGGTGATGGCTTGGGTAGTTGCTTTGGAGTTAATTTATCTGCTGCGATGATTTTTTTTAACAATTCTAAATCATCATTTGCTACAGCTAGCCATACTAATGACAAATGTTTGCTTGTGTGCCTTCTGGCTTGTTGCCAGGTAACAGTATGGATTTGTTTGAATTCAGTATCATTTTCTAACGCATGATTAAAAGTTTCCACTGCATCTTTGTGGTCATAGCAGCTAATAATTCTAGCCGTAAATGCTGCATAGGTAGAAACACATTTGTCATCTTCTGCAAATAGAGATTTTCTGATTAGTGTTGCTAAACGTCGAGCATTCTGTTCATCGTGATTTGGAGAGGAAATTGAAATAATAGTATCATTTCTGTTGATATCAAGTATTTCAAACTGAAACAATTGCCCTCGATAACATAATTGAATGTTATGTATGTCGTGGTTAATGCTGATCGAAAAGTCTGCAAGCGGAGATTTTTTAGAAAGACTCCTTGCATGTTTGATTAATAATTTCATGTATAAGGTAAGCTCTACTGATGAATAAATTCCAGATATTCCAGTAGGTTTTGTATGTTGAAATAACCCGCCTCGCTGTTGCATTAGATAGGGTTGCGCAATTTGTGAAATTGCAATGATGTCATTCTGATTAAGAGGTATTTGTTTTTTATCTGCATTCCACTTTGTTTCAAATAGGTTACGATGCATTTCAGGCATAGCGTAAGATTCACCACTATCTATAATCGCTGTTATAGTGAGTGCAAATAATTGTTTTTCGTTGAGATGATTTTTATAGTCAACATTTTGTGGTAATGATTTTAAAATGTCTCTTGCTTGATATAGCCATTCGATGAATTCATCATTTTCAATCCCAGGGGGGAGCTCGCTTCCAAGTCCAATTCCTGTGAGAGCATCAATTTCTCTGCCAGGTGTAATAGGAGCATCAAGAAAAGCATAAATTTCTTTAAAAGCAGCATATTGTTGCGATCCACATAACCATAAATCACGTAATGCCTGTACGTACATACAAACATAGGCTGCATTTCCGGAAAATCCAACGGGTGAAGGATGTCCAAGCAAGGTGCGTATTTGTGCCAGCATATGATTTGTTTTCAGAAATTTATCTGGCTTTAATTCATTAGCTGGTTTGGGTGTGATATCTGGTGAAGATGATGAGTGCATATATTTATTCTTATAATTATTATGTTGTCATCTCAAGTTATAGCTGTCATCCCGAGCGAAGCGAGGGATGACAGTGGCTTGATTAATGAGATAAAGCTGGTTTAGCGGGTTTCTCTGGAGCTACCTCTTGTTGCTGTGCTGGTTTGTTGCTGTGTGCTAAAAACGATAGATTAGCTACGCTAGCAGAAGCACTACTACTACCGGCATGAACAACAGGTGCTGATTTAGCATCTTTTGCTGCTGCAGGTCCTTGGTTAGTGTTATTAGCTACAGGTGCTGCAGGTATGTTACTCACTTTATTAGCTTGCTGAGCTATATTTTTAACGAGCTCATTAAATTCTTTTTGTCCTTTGGCTTTTGCTGCTTTTAAAGTATTCCATTGCTCTTTTGTAAGTGTTCTTACTTGTAGAGCTGGGGTTGCATGTCCTGCGGTAATAACATCTTTAGCATCTTTCTTATAGTATTCCTTGCTATTAGCTAATCCACCAACTAATACATACATGGGTTCTGCATGGTTAGGTAAATTGACAGATGACACCATGAATGGCACAGAGGGATCTTTTTCATCTTTAATTTCGCCAGTTTCAGTTAATAATTCTTTGTTAAACGCATCTAGCGATTCGTAACACATTCTTTCTACTTCACGAAGATGTTCAAGCCCTTGTGCAGCATCCGCGGCTGAAAACGTCATTTCCAATTCGAACTTTACGCTGCGTGGTGTATTGGTACCTTGCGGTGTGTATGTGTTTGTCATATTCGCAGTTCTAAAGCTTATACTTTTATCGTCATTAATGCGTTCAAAGTATTGTTCATCAGTAGGAAGTGGGAAGGCATCATGTGATCCAGCGCTGGTGGTATAATGCGCAGTGATATCGCGCATAGCTTCATTCGTAGATGAGAGTGGTGTTCTAGTAAGACGTGTACGCTGATAAATTTTATCTTTTTGTCTTGGATCTTCTTGCATCCCAGCGCGGACACCAGCAGTGACGTACACCATGGCGCCTGGTTTGAGATCATTGTACTCTCTTAAATCACGGGTGTCGGGTTGTAACAGTTTACCCATGACTAATAGGTTTTGTCTTTGTGGCGGGATACCTTCGCGTTCAAAAATGCGTTGTTTTATGGCGGCTACCGTGTCAGTAGGTCCTATTTTGACACTAAATGATTTTCCAGATAATAATTTCACACCGACAGTATAGGAATGACTTTTCATGTGTTTTCTCTCATTATGATTTAAAGTGTCAAGAGTAAAGGTCTTTCCTTGTCTAGCAATACGGTTATAACTCCCCTATATGCTACAGCTTGATTGTCGATTAATATCACAATCAAAATAAGATGCAAAGGAAATGAAATGTCTAGAAGCTTTAATAAATCATCGATGAGTTCAGTTTCATTTTTGTCGTCTATTCGTTATCAGAATGAATATAGCCAAGAATTAAGAGAGCATAATATTTTTTGGAATTCAAAAATTATTGGGCAAATGAATTTATTAAATACCCAAGAAGAAAGAAAAGAATTACAAGAGCAAGTGATTAAAAATTTAAAAGAAAAATTTTCAATGCATATTAATTCATTATTAAATAATTTTATCAGGGAAATTACTTATTCAAAGGTAAGAGGTAACCCTAACTTATAGATTGCAAGAGTGCTAATGTTAAATCATTGTTTGTTTAAAGCGAGTTGATTTACTTTATTAATTGCTTGATATCCATTATAAATTACCGCTAACAAGCCATCTGTGCGTTGGACAGTCAAAGTGGCTGCTTTGGCATCACGAACTTCAGCCAAAAAATTTCGTGCATCTAAGATTTTTTTATCTCGACTAAGCGTATCTTGAGAACTAAAAAAATGAGCGACTGATCGAAAACCTGTGAATTTTTCTTCGTTCTCACGTATAGCAATATACATCTTTAGAATGAATTCAAAGTCACTAGGTTTTTTAGCGTACTTTAATAAATATAAGATGCGCTCCCTTGTGTTATTTTCTGCATTTGAAAGCTTTGCTGTGCGTGATTTATCAAAGACTGGAGCGAAAACATATTGATAATATTTTGTTGCCAAAGGCCGCGATTCAAAAAGCATATCGCTTTCTGTTGAACGCAAAGCTTGTTGATCCATGGGTGATGAGCCAGTTAGTACGAAAGACTCATCAACTATCGTCATTTTTGCATGTACTGTACCCGCAGCCATATTTTGAACTAAATATCCTTTATCATCAGCTAACCAGCGCAAATCCAAATTATCTTTTCCTAGGTGACTAACAGTGGTAAGTAAGTAATTCACGCTAGTAATATTAGTTCCGCCAGCACCTGGTAATGCTTCAGCAGACTCTCCGTGATAACGTCCAAGAACAAGAGAAACTTTAATTCCTCTTTGTGCGCACGCTACCAGTGCGTCTAAAATTTCTCTATCATTTAGATTGTTTACCATCATGCAAACATTGTTTTTAGCATTTCTTAATAAAGCTAGTAATGCGATTTTGTTAGGTGAATGATTTGATGTATCGGGTCGGCTGATGGCAGTTTTACCTAAAAATAAAATCGTTTTTGATTTGCCCTCGGGGTTTGCAATAATTACTTTTTCATCTTGTACAGCTATATTTGTTTTAGCATTTGATTTGTCTAGCGCAACGACATTGGTTCCATTCCAAGTATTCGCAAATTGATTTCTCGCTCCTTGAGCAATATTTCTGTTATTGCAAACGGTGCCTGCTTCAACCCAGTTGTCATTATTGTCTTTGGAATTTTTAAATGTCGGATCGCCAGTGAATACAGCTGCAACCTGGCCGTCGCAAATCAACGCTTTTGAATGATTGCTGTTAAAAAAATAATGTTCGTGATGAGTAACTTGTATGTCAAATAATGGGCCAGCTAAGTGTTGTATTCTTTGCATATCAATAAGGGAGTTTCTACCATCACCACTGACAAGTGCAGCAGGACCCCTTTTGTGATTAATCATTATTTTAACTGAAATTCGTTGACGCTTTTGTGTTGCCTTAATTGCAAGATGTTCTAGTGCAGCAAGAATCTCTTGGCCACCATAAGAATCATTTTGAAACTTATACAAGCTGAGAAAAACTTCTGACTCAGCTGACTTAATCATGTTTGCTACTTTGGGAAAAATTTCTGTACCGCGTACGAAAGGGCCCTGAATAGCAAGATCCGTTGGGTCTGTGGTGAAGCCACATGAACCAATTAAATCATTCCCTCGATGCTTTTCATCTTGAATTTCGGTGAAAATAGCGTCTAATAAAGCCAAGCCACGAACCTCTCGTTTAGATAATTATATTTTTTATAGTAATAAAATTTTCTGGCAAAACCATAGCACGAATGTCGAATAGTATGCTACGTAATTTACGCACATTTTAAGGTAATTCTGGATTGCGCAGTACTCGCAGATAAATACGAGGTATGTCAGCCGGTGAATAACAGAGTCACGTGTTTGCTTTAGTTTAATTTTTTTTAGGTGGCACAGGAGTTGTTATGGAAGTGGGGCTATTATTGTTTTGCTGTTGTGTAGCTGGTGTTGTTTGAGGGTCAGGTTTTGGTGTGCCAAATAGGGTGAAATCAACGGCTGTCGCAGCGGGAGCCGCACTAGCGCGTGGAGATGCTTCGGTTTTAATTTCGTGTGCAAGAACATTCTTTTTGAAACCACTGTCAGGATTAGGCATAGGAAGATTTGGTTGCGCTTCTAAAAGTTCTAATTCTGTATTTAAAAGTTGCCAAGCAGTTAAATAAATTTCAGGATCAATCTGTGCATGTGGATTCACTTCAATGTCTGGATCTAAAACATAAGCGCCACCATCTTCCCAGTTTTCAGAATTCCATACACGTTTGCATTTAACTGCAAAAAGAATATCTTTAGACAAAACTTTTTTTACAGCATACTCTTGCGCAAATAAATAAGATAACTCAGCGCCTCCTTGCGTAGTAGCATCCAGTGTTTGTCTGCCATGAATGTTTGAGCCGGAGGAATCAGTTATGTTTTGTGGTTGATTTTTATGATCACTATGATCTTGTTTTTTTAATTGAGAAACACCGGATAAAAAAATTTCATCTTTTTTACTATCATGGGAAGCAGTGTCAATGCTCATAAAGTAAATCCATGTCATTTCTGGTGGGGCGCTGCTCTCATTCAGAGGGAAATAACTAGCTGCACTTAAACGCCATGTTAGGCTCACTGCCGCAGCAGAATTAGAATCACCTTCATAAGTTATTGGATCCTGTGGTTTTCGAGCTGTAAATCCACTTCTAAAAATTTCTGCAGGAGAGCGGCTATCTCCTCTAAAACCTAGCCTGTCTTTTCTCGTAGAAGCCATGCTATGTCTCCTAATCAATCAGTATATTATAGCAGGGTTAAGTATTCATTTCGCAGCGTCAGTATCACTTACATCAAGCCAGCTTTTTGATGTTTACTTCTAGGTTTAGACCTATGTCGTTGTATCTAACTGAGTAATAATTATGTAGAATATCTAGTAGGAGAATGCATTTTTTCACGTTGTACAAGCATACGGAGGTGCGGTGAAAAATGAAAATCACAGAAGCGCATCTTAATATAAAGCCCCTTATCCGCGGACATGTGCATCAAGCCGCTTTCTTTTTTGCACTCATTGGAAGTGGGTTGCTAATCTATAAAAGTCATGAATCTACCGCATTATTTGCCAATATTGTCTATAGCATATCGCTATGTGGAATGTATGGTATTAGTGCCCTGTATCACTGTCCTTTGTGGAGTCGTAAAAGTTATTTATTCATGCGAAGAATCGATTATGCAGCTATTTTTGCATTAATTGCGGGCACCGCCACGCCAATTTGTTTAGTTGGGATAAAAGGCGAGCTTGGCCTGCAGCTTATCACCGTTTTGTGGGTGATAGCTATGGTAGGAATGGTTATAACAGTGTTCTGGGCTCATGGGTCAAAATGGATGAGATCACTGCTTTATATTGCGATGGGTTGGCTGGCTATTCCATATATTTCCGATATTCAAGCGGCATTAGGAATGAAAAACGTAGAATTGTTAATCGCTGGCGGCGTTATTTATACCTTAGGTGCAATGATCTATTCATTTAAATATCCTAACCCATATCCTAGGGTGTTTGGGTATCATGAAATTTTTCATGTTATGATTGTTGTGGCAAGTATTTTTCATTTTAGAGTGATTTATGGATTGATTTATTAAGATAAAAGCTACTCTTCACCTGTATTGCGACGTCGAAGTGATTTTTTGATACCTTGTTGTAGTTTACTAGTTAATCGCCTTTGCTTTGATGCTTTGGTGGGTCTAGTTTTTTTGCGTTTTTTAGGTGGAACTGCAGCCTGTTGCAATAATTCTATCAAGCGGCTCAGTGCATCTTGCTTATTACGTTCTTGTGTGCGATGACGGCTTGCTTTAATGATTAGCTCACCTTGCGTCGTTATTTTGTTACCTAATAGTGTTATTAAGCGTGTACGGACGTCAGTAGGTAGTGATAACGTGCGCAATACATCAAAACGCAATTGTACTGCTGTTGCAACTTTATTTACATTTTGCCCGCCGGGGCCCGGCGAGCAAACAAATGTAAATTTCAATTCCGCTTCATTAAGAAAAATATGGGGTGTAATTTCTATCATGTTTCTTCCCTGAAAAATGGCACTTTATAACTGATATTTTGTAATAGTATATAATCACTTCTTGTTAATCAGAAGAGGGTGCAGTAGTCGTCAGACTATGCATCATTGCTTGAGAAGTTGGAAGATCTTTTTCAAATCGATCGGCTAACGCGGTAAAAGCATAGGTGTAAAAGTACTTGCCATCTTCTGTCATGAGAACGTATTGCATTTGTTTGTAGTTTTTATCATGGTAAGAATACGTGGTTGTTAGTACCGTCCCTTTTAAAGTTTGATTATTTTTAGTGGTGAGGGTAAAGTCTTCTTCACTGATAAAATTGATATTCGACGCAGCTTGTTGGAATTGTTGCTTAAAGTCATTAATTTGTTGTTTTGCGCTCTCATTGACGCCGCCATTTTTCTTCGTTAAAACTAATTGTATATTTACCATCGTGTAAAATTCAGGAGTATCTTTTTTCCCACCGAGAATGGTGGTGAATTTGTCTGGTGTTTCATATTCCCAATTTGCAGGATATTGAATTGCAAACTTAGAGTTTTTATTATCAAATGTGTTAGACAAATTAATTGACTCTGGATTTGATGTTGTATCGCTGACCTTGTCGTTCGTAGGCTCATTGCTATCAGTGGATGGAACTTCTTTTTTACCAGGATAAATATCAATAGAATAAATTTTCCATTCCCCACTTTCTTTGATAACAGTAACCATAATGGCTGTTTCTGTTCCGTCACTTGCTTTTAATGTGCCTTTTAATTTCCCAATATCATTATCGCGTTGTCTATCCATAAACGAAACAGTGGTGCTGTTTTTAATTTGTGGGTAGTGGTCTAAAAAGTTTTTATAATCACTTACAGAAACATTTTTTTGAAAGCCAGTTGCTGTGTAGCTATAGGCTAGATCGATATTATTAGTGCGAATGGCAGCAATTTCTTTTTGTGCGATATCAGCCATTCCACCTAGAAATATATATAAAAATGACGCAAAGGCTGCGATTGCTAAGAGAGCGATGCCGATGAACGCGCTAAATATGATGATAATAATTTTTGAAGCCGATGACTTATTACCAGAATTACAAACTGAACAAATGTTTGAGGGAGTTGTAATAGCTGTGCCGCATTTAGAACAGAAGTTAGGAGATGACATATGTTTCTCCGAAAAAGACGAGGAATCATTTAAGTATAGCTTAATATCATGGTTTGTGTGGATGATAGATGTAGAGTTTAACAGGCCCGCATATCATTTTGATTGGAAAGAGCGTTAGATGCATGAATTAGTGCAATTGTAGCGCTAATAATATGGTGCTTAGAATTATATATGTCATTGACGATTGATAAAGTTGGCTCATGTTAAAAATACAATTAGTATGATATTTTAATTGAGAATAATAGTTATCGTATTATTGTAGGTAGTATCTAGTGCTGAAATATCTATTAATTTTCATGGAATAGAGAGTATTAATATGTTCATTAATATCTTAAATAACTTAAGTGAAAAAATTAAATCAAGATTTTCGATTGTTTTACCAAGTTCAAAAGAAATTAAATTTGGGGAGCAATATTCATCTGAGCCATTTCAAATTATTGTTAATAACCAGAAAGGTTTACGTGCACTCAAGTCTGGTAATGAGATTGAAATTTCAGAAGCATATATATACGGTGATATTGACTTAACTGGCAATATAGATATGCTCAAATTACTTGAAATTACTAGGTTGTTTTCTAATATTAATCCTCTTGTTGTTATTTGGTCTCGGTTCATTTCATTGTTTAGTAGTCAGGTTGCTATCAATAAAGAAAGTATTTCTCAGCATTATGAATTAGAGAGTGATTTTTATTTACTATTTTTAGATTCAACGCGCGCATATTCTCATGGAATCTTTATTAATGACGATGAACCTTGTGAACAAGCTTCTCTGCGAAAACTGGAGTTTGCAATGAATAGCTGTCATTTGGCTAGCGGAGAAAAAGTGCTCGATATTGGTGGTGGATGGGGCGCTTTAGTTGAATATCTGGGAAGTAGGAGCATTAAGGTTGACACTCTTACGATATCACAACAGTCTGAAAAGTTTATTTCAAACCTGATACAAGATAAGAAACTGACGGGATGTCGTGTGATAAGAAAAGATTTTCTAGAATATGAAACCAATAATAGCGAAGTCTATGATGCAATCTTTAGTTTGGGAACGCTTGAGCATTTACCAGATTACAAACGAGCTATAAAAAAGTGTGCTCAATTGTTAAAACCTGGTGGGTATGCTTATTTTGATGCTTCTGCAAAAAGGCATGGTGATAAAGGCAGTTATTTTATAGAGCGTCATATTTTTCAAGGGAATCATGAGTTGCTAGACATTTTTAGCTTTCTAGATGCAGTTAAAGAGAGTGAGTTTGAAGTTATTTTTTTAAATAATGACACGCATAATTATTATCTTACACTGATGCACTGGGGAGTCAATTTGGATAAGCATAAAGATGAAGTTATAAAAAGATGGGGGAAGACACTCTATCGAAAATTTCAACTCTACTTTTGGGGATGTTGTTTTGGTATGTTAAAAAATGAAATACAAGCATATAGAGTTGTATTACATAAACGTGTTGGCGCGATGCCCCAGTAAATCTCCCTAAATTTTCAGATGGAAATCTTTGAATGAGTTATACAGTAAGAGTGTTATTCTTCACGCAATTTTCTACGGCATAGTTTATCTAGTACCGAAAATATTTTCTCTTGAACAGTGTGTCGATGTTGATCTGGAGCATGTCCCTGAATTTTAAAGGTTTGAATTGAAAACTTTTCGGTAAGTTTAAAGAGTTCTTGATAGAGTTCTGCATTTTGGAGGATTTTTCCTGAGCGAGTTATAAAATTATTTTTTTGCAATTTGTCTTTTCGTCTGCCTAATAAGTCAATCACACTCTGGCAATCAGTGTAGAGTTCGATATTGCGCTCTGTTTTCGAGATTTTTTCAGTATGGTAGAGTGCATCAATCACCGTTTTGATTTCTGCCCAAGTTGATTTTTTGCAAACATATTTTTTAAAAATGATTTTATCTGCTAATGTTAACGCTAAGTTATCAGTGCTAAAAGTTGAGTATTGAGTTAAATCACTTTCAGGCAAACAAAAAAATACGCCAATTGCCATTTCTTTGGGTGCTGAAGTTGCGGCATCGCTGACAATTATCATATGTTTAATTCGCTATGTTGAAAGCATTTTCTAATGCAGTAGTATAAGGCCGGTAATTTGCAAGTACAACAACTTGCTATTGACGTTAGGAAGGACTTAAAATACAGCCCAGATATAATCTATAGAGCTTATATGACAAAAATGATCAATCCCAACGAAAAAAATCCTATTAAGATGCAGGATGGGAATGCGTGGCCGTGTACCGTATTTTTGAAAAATGTTATTAATCATCCGAATATCCAAATTGGAGATTATACTTATTATAATGATTTTAGATTGCCAATGGATGATGTGCGGCAATTACTAGTACCCTATATGCACCAATATGCGCCGGAAAAATTAATCATTGGAAAATTTGGGCAAATTGCGCATGGAGTACAATTTATTACGAGTAGTGCAAATCATCAAATGGATGGATTTAGCACATATCCTTTTTCTGTTTTTGGTGAGCCGTGGATATCAAGCTATCAGGCAAAGTGGCCTAATAAAGGCGATACTATTGTCGGCAATGATGTGTGGATAGGCCATCAAGCATTAATTATGCCTGCAGTTACAATTGGCGATGGGGCGATTATTGCATCGGGTAGCATCGTCACTAAAGATGTTCCTCCTTACGCCATTGTTGCAGGTAATCCTGCTAAGGTCATTCGTAAACGTTTTGATGAACATACGATTACAAGCTTACTTGAAATAAAATGGTGGGATTGGCCAATTGAAAAAATAACACAAAATCTCGCTGCTATTGTGGGTGCTGATATAGAGGCGTTGGAAAGACTATAAATGTAGAGTAGGCAAAGCGCAGAGTACCGACCATCATGAGGCTGAAAATGCAACTCCATATTCGTGAGCTCAAAATAGAAGATAAAGAAGAATTCATCGCTGCAATGCAGTGTAGTGAATCTTTACACCATCCGTGGATGATAGCACCTGTCACGGCAGCGGAGTTTGATAGCTACCATCAGCGCTATCAACAGCCTGATCACAAGAGTTTTTTACTCTGTCACTCGAATAAAATAGCAGGAGTATTTAATCTCAGCCAAATTGTGCGCGGCATATTCCAAAATGCATACCTCGGCTTTTCTGCAGTTAGTGATTATGCAGGTAAAGGTTATATGAGCACGGGTTTGAAATTAGTTTTAAATTATGTATTCAATGAAATGGGGTTGCATCGCTTGGAAGCGAATATACAACCTGATAATGTTCCATCGCTACGATTAGTAAAGAAAAATGGATTTCGTTATGAAGGATTTTCACCGCGTTATTTAAAAATTAATAACGAATGGCGCGGTCATGAGCGTTGGGCTATTACATACGAAGATTTTATAAAAGACGATAAAAATATTATAGAGCAAGATCATATTGAAATTGTTTCGTATAATTCATCATGGCCACATGATGCGAGTATAGAAATAGAAAAATTAAAAAATATTCTTCCATTAAGTAGTATTATTGATATTCAACATGTAGGTAGTACCGCGATTCTGGGTTTAGCTGCAAAACCGATTATTGATATTCAGATTGCAGCAAAGTCATTGAATGAAATGAAAGTGATTGCTGTTCCTGCGCTGCAAAAATTAGGTTATGAATATTGGGATGACAACCCTGATCAAGAGCGTATGTTCTTTGTAAAAGGCATGCCACCCTTTGGTCAAAAGCGCACGCACCATGTTCATATCGTTGAAACAAGCTCTAAACATTGGTCTGGGAAAATAGCTTTCAGAGATTATCTCATTGCACATCCAGATGTAGCAAAAGAATATCAGCAGCTGAAAATTGAGTTAGCACAACAGCACATGTTTGATCGCGAAGAATATACCAATGCAAAAGCAAATTTTATTAATAAAATTTTGAATAAAGATAATAAATAAGTCATTTCATATCTGTTTGTTAGTGCAACAGTGCTAGCTTGCTTCAATGGAAAAGATGTTTATAATCTAAGTCACCATTTATTCAAATAGCGATCAAAAAATACTATGTTAAGAAAACTTGCGCAAAGTGATTCTTCAGCTCCACAACCAGCGTTTCATAACTCACTGATCTATGATGTGATTACTGGGCTCGGTACAGGAGCAAGTTGTGCGGGGCTCTTTAATCCTTGGGATCTTGCGCTTTATCGCTCGCTTTCACGAAACCAAAAGTTTCGATTTGTAGTGAAAAGCATGGCCCGCGAAGTTGTTCATGCTAAAAGTATTATGCCGATGTACAAAGGTGCACTTCAAGCGATGACACAACGTTCAGCGAGTTGGGGATTTTATTATGCTTTTCAAAAGCAAGGAAAAATATATCTCTATCCTGCTTTGCGTGAGCGAAGGGTTTCTGAATTTCAAGCGCAACTTTTTATTGGAATATCTTCGGGTAGTTTATCTGGATTGATCGCAAATCCAATTTCAGCTACGAAATATTATGTTTGGAAAAACACTCATCATACGTTCCTTAGTGCTGCATCAGAGATGGCCAAACATAGTGGAATTAAACGTTTTTTTATGGTGCCGCAGCAACTGTAAAACGTGATGTTTTTTATGGCGGTGCTTATGAGCCAATGCGAACCATTTTTGCCGCGCAGTTGAAAAAACATGACAAACTTGATGAAAAAACTAGATTTGCATGTAATCTTTCGGCTTCATTTTTAGCTACCATTGTTTCTGCGCCATATAATTATATTCGGACTATACATTACGAGACACCGGCGAATCAAAAGCCGCCGAGTGACACGGTCATTCTACGTGGACTGCTAAAAGAAGCTCAGGCCAAAATAGCGGAATGTAAAACAGCAATCAAAGCGCAACGCGCCGCTGAAACAGCGCCGATATCAAACGTAGATAAAAGCACTTTAAAAATACCTAGTATCAATCGGTTTCCATTTTTTATTGGCTTAAGACATTTGCAAGAACGTTTACGAATTGGTCCTGGCACAGTGAGAGTAGGAGTTGGTATGGCTGTGGGACAGCGTGTCTATGATGAATTTAGTTCATTAATGAAAAAATAAATAGGTAGAGGGTAGTGTCTTGTTATCAGAAAGAAAGAATGAAAATGACAAAAAACCTGCGAGTTACACAGCAACACTTGCTGCAAGTGGTGTGTCGGCTGTTGCACTATGTCCTTTAGATGTTGTCAATGTAATTATTAATGCAGACGATAAAGCACAACTTGCAACTAAATTAAAAAATGTCTTTCACCCACGTAATGCAGCCCAATCACTTGGAATCAGTACAACAGCAATGACAGTTGCATGGTTCGCTAAGCCCCGACTCCAAGCGATGATGGGTATTCAAGATCCATTTTATAGTATGCTGGCGGCATCGAGCGGCGCAGCAACGTTGTCTACGCTGTGTGTTTTACCATTTTCCCTTGGGTTGACAATGAATTCAGTTTTACCTCAACCCATGCCAATGGTACATAATCTTAATTTATTAGTTCATACATTTGGTATGCGTGGTCTTTATACGAGTGTAGTAGCAACAGTGGCGCGTAATGTGACTGATTTTAGTCTTATGTTTTATTTAAAAGATTATGCATTGAAAGATCAGATTGCATCACCCGACTTATTAGCGTTTGTCAGTGGTGGTTTAGGTGGAATGGCATCAAGTGCCTTTAATACCACGGCGATGAAGGTGAGGTTAGCAGCACTTAAAACAGTTAAGTTAGCTCAACCGGCTCCGCAACCACTTCCCTCAACTAAAGCGATTATGAAACAAGTATGCAGAGAAAATCCCTTTCTATTTTTTGCTCCGCGCTCAGTGACTGTAGTAGCACTGCGTAGCGGGTTATCAACTTGGATGATGACAACATTACCTAATAAAATTCAAAAAGCATCGGTAAAAGTCGCAGCTGTTCCAGACGCTAAAAATGCAGATAGTCTAGATATTTCAATGATCTTGCAATGTATACCGTAAACCTCGAATAATCAGTATTGCAAATATTGAGCATACTTGTGCTATAGTGCGCGCAAAATAATATAGATTAAAACACCCCGAGGAGTTTTATTATTTATGTTTTCCCAAGCTTTATCAATTTATCATCAAGTTAAAATGGAGCTTCCACTGGGTAGTGGAAATGTTGCAGGTGCTAGTTCAGAAGCAATTGAACGAACAGAGTTTCTTACGATGGTTTATAATGAGATTGTGAATAAATTCATTATTCCTGCGCAGCTCAAAAGAAATTACACACAGTTAGAAGCAGAGATTCTAAGTCAAATGGTTGCCGCATTAATTTCCCAAGCCTATCAATGCGCTAGCTGTGTTGGGCATTCAAGTTTGGTTTTTGTAAAAGCATTGGAATATGAAGTTAGTGAAGCGAAAGAACAGGTGCAAATAACCGGATCACGTTATTTGAAAACTGAAAGCTTTAGTTTTAACGATGGAAGGCATGGGCAACGTTTTTATACCTGTCACAATATTACATTGCTGGGCAGAGATGCCCAAAAGTCTAAGCTTAATGACATATCGACTTATAGAAACTTTACCGTGATTGATACTTGGAGAGTGGGGCGAGTATGTGAATATAAGGGAGCAACTATTCCGAGGGGTGTGGAGCTTGTAGATGGTTGGTTTGAGCCAACGGTGGTTGACTGTAATGTTAGGTTAGAGCGAACATTAAATTCAGCTGAATGGAAAAGATATTCTTTACTGTTGTCAAAAGTAAAGGTCTACATCGGTAAAAATTTTCAAAAATGGTTTGCAGCAGCAAATAGAACACATAATGACTCTGTGTCAGAGCTTGCAAAAGTCAATGTTGCATTTGATCTAAGAATCAAATATTACAAACGTATTGGTGATTATCCATTCTTGTTTCGACACTGGACGGGTAATACAAATACTTTATTCCAACCTACGAAATCAAATGCCTCACATCTTGCTAAGCGGAGAGAAATTTTGGTGGGTTATAATGCTCAGTCACATACTGATGGAGTCGAACCTAACCCAGTAGCTAGTTCTTCTTTTAAAAAGATTGGTGGGAAGTAATACTCAATCACATATTGATAGAGCTGAATCCAATCCAGTAGCTGGTTTCTCTTTTAATAAGAATAGATAAAAGATACAAGAATCGCATCACTGCAAATTGCAGAGATGCGATTCTGACTTTATAGCGCTGGTACATACGCTTTTAAATGTATTACAAAATTCTGCAATGCTTTAATATTGCTTTGCTCTGCACGTTGACACCATTCTTGCAAAGACTCCAAAAGCATATTTTGTGTAGAGCTGCTTTTAGCCCAAATATTTTGTAATTGTAACCGAAATTGATAAATCATATTGAGCGTTGGATATCGTTCCAATAGAGTCGTTAAGTTGCGTTGATTGTTACCCTTAACCAGTGATGTATCACGCGTGAGTAGCATCTTGGTATTAGGAAAAAGTTCTGCACTTTGTTTTTTTCGTTCCTCTTTTAACATGGGTGCAATAACCTTTTTACGATAGTTTGCCATCACTTCAAAACGATGCGTGACAATGGCTTTGAGTGTGTCGATATCGACAGTAGATTTGTCTGGCATTAGGGTCGCTCTTGGCGGCACACGTTTTGGCTTAGCAAGGCCGAATAATTGTAAAAATCGAATTAAACACCAGCCAAGATCTAGCTCCCACCATTTCACAGAAAATTTAGCAGAGGTTCCATAAGTGTGGTGGTTATTGTGTAACTCTTCTCCGGCAATGAAAATCCCAAATGGAATAATATTGCGTGAGGCATCTTGGCATTCAAAATTGCGATAGCCAAAATAATGACCGATACCATTAATGACGCCACCAGCGAAAAAAGGAATCCATGCCATTTGTGCTGCCCAGATGGTTATTCCAACGAAGCCAAATAATGCCATATTAATAAATAGCAAAGCGGTTGCGCCACCCGCGCTGTATTTAGTATAGACATTGCGTTCTAACCAATCATCAGGTGTCCCGTGGCCATAGCGTTCTAGTGTTTCTTTGTTACATTTTTCTTGGCGATATAATTCAGCGCCTTCGAGTAACACTTTTTTTAAGCCATGGACTTGAGGGCTGTGTGGGTCATTTTCTGTTTCAACTTTGGCGTGATGCTTGCGATGAATCGCTGTCCATTCCTTGGTGACTTGGCCGGTCGTCATCCATAACCAAAAGCGGAAGAAATGGCTCACGATAGGATGTAAATCAACTGATCGATGTGCCTGATGTCGATGTAGAAAAACAGTCACTCCGAATAGAGTGATTTGTGTGACAACTAACGTATAAACTATGTAACCCCACCATGGTAATTGCAAAAGACCAAACATAAAGACCTCTTAAAAGTAGTTTAATTAAAAAACTCAGTGCATAGGCACGAACTATTCCGTTGCGAAGTCAGGCTAGCATGTGATTTGTAACTGCTTGAAAAAATTAAGTAGATTAAGTTCTTGACGGTGTTTATGTTTTTTGAACTTATGCTTTTTGGCTATTTTCCGATGTTTTTTTGCTAAAAATGAGAGAAATATAAAGTGGGTTGTCAATTTATTTTTTAAATTTTGGGTGTTGACAGGGTTTTTGCGCTATCGCCAACCCTTCTCCCCTCGTACAAATCACTCCAGGAGAAGGGAGAAATATGCATATAATGCTCGATCATTTTGAGGACTCTTATGACAAATGCAATTGAAGTTGTACATTACAGAAATGAATGGCTTGATATGTTTGCATCAGAAGCTCAGCTTATTCAGCAAGCTTTAGGTGACAATTGTTTAATGGTGCATCATATCGGTTCAACGTCAGTGCCAGGATTAGCAGCAAAACCCATTATTGATATGATACCTGTAGTGAAAAATATTCTGCATGTTGATCAAGCCACGGCAGCTATGGAGCAATTTGGATACATAGCGAAGGGTGAATTTGGGATGCTCTTTAGAAGATATTTTCAAAAACGTGATGATGAGAGAGCATATAATGTTCATGTTTATGAGGAAGGTAATCCAGAGATAGGCAGACATGTGAAATTTCGTGATTGGATGATAGCGCATGCGGATGATAGAGAAGCGTATGGCCATCTCAAAAAAGCATTAGCGATAAAATTCCCTCAAGATATTCTGAGCTACTGCATGGGGAAAGATGAGTTTGTTGCAGATATTGATACGAAAACAGGTTTTGATGGTTTGCGTGTGGTTCAAGCGTTAACGGATAGAGAGTGGCAAGCTGTGCGTCAATTTAGACTAGCCTATTTTTCTGATCGTGTGTCAGCAGCTGATCCTTATACTTGGACATTTAAACATGCAGAGCATATTCATTTCGTGTTGTATAAAGGAAGTAAAATTATCGGCTATGCCCATATTCAATTATGGCCAGATAAAAGATCAGCACTGAGAATGATTGTGATTGATCAACCTTATCGAAATGCAGGTATAGGTGGCGAGTTTTTAAAAATTTGTGAGCGTTGGTTGAAAGAACAGGGAATGATAAGTCTACAAGTTCAATCTTCGCCAGCAGCTTATCCATTTTTTTGTAAGCATTTTTATGTTCACATGTCGTTTAAAGATTCGGATGGGTTTGAGGGTCACTCTAGGGATATTGATATAGGTAAACTTTTTTGACGTAGATTTCTCCCTTCTCCCAGAGTGCTATTTACGATGGGAGAAGGGTTGGGGATGAGGGTAAGATGACCTCACCCCTCTCCCAAAATAAAAGCATTTTTAGGAGAGGGGAATAGTGTTAATTAGGTTTTGGAGCCGCTTTGATGGGAGCTACCAGTTTGGCGACAGGTCCAGGATGGTATTGTAAGCCAACGGTCATAGCCATTGAATATTCTTTTAGTAGTTCATCCGGTGTATAAACATAGGTGCTACTTTTCCAGGCATCAACATAAATAACTTGAGGATTATTTTTATTACCTATCACAACAGCATTAAGTACGTGGCCACGTGAAAATGTTTTAGGTTTTTGATAGTTAATATTAATAACAAAGTGTCGTTCACCTTGAGATTGAAATGTCTCGAGTATGGTGGTTGTTAGTTCATGCTTGGAATTTTTTGGTACTGGAATAAATGCCAACGCTTGACCAAAAAAAATATTCGCAGAACAAAGTGGGTCAAGTCCAGTATGTAATGGAAAAGTGTTAGCGATCGCTGTTTCTGCTTTTTGCATTTTTAAGTTGTAGAGTAATGCGTATGCCAAGGCAGTGCAATTTCCAGAGTAATGTATAATGGCGCTATTCGTTGCCGCAGCTATTTTTTTAAGTGTTGCTTTGTCTAGTTTTTCATCGGTAAATTCGAGCGGTTTTTTATTCCATTCGAATGCATTTAAAATTCTTTGCTCATCGCCATTTGCTTTTTCTAAGCTAAGCAATTCTCTTGGGGCTTGTTTTTCGAGGGCGACAGCTTTCGCGTCTTTTACATCGGGAGCAGGGTTAAAAAATGTGAGAAGATTGCTTCTATGCATGGCTAAATTTACTAAATAACTCGATAAAATGTAGGCCTAACTTACTTTCTAAGGGGGTAGAGGTCAAGCGCTTATTTAGTGTGTTGCTATTGATTTTAATAAATAAGCTGTATAGTAGGCTAATATCGTGAATGTATAGGTAGTAAAAATGCAGATTTGGATTGATGGGGATGCTTGCCCCAAGGTGATTAAAGAGCTTATATTTCGTGCGGGAATTAGGACGAAAACCAATGTGCTTGTTGTGGCTAATCAGAGTATTTTGATTCCTCCTTCGCCCTTCATAAAAAAATTCCTTGTTGGCGCTGGGTTTGACGTAGCAGATAAATATATTGTTGATAATATGCAAAGCGGAGATTTGGTGATTACCGCTGATATTCCATTAGCAGATGCGGCGATTACAAAGGGTGGGTTTGCTCTTAATCCACGTGGGGAAATGTATACTGCAAGTAATGTAAAGCAACGTCTTGCGATTCGTGATTTAAATGAGACATTGCGTAGTTGTAATTTAATATCTGGCGGTCCGCCAAAGTTTACTGCGAAAGAAGTTCGTGATTTTGCAAATAATCTAGATCGGTTTATAACGAGTAGAAATAAAAATTTGTAGGGTGGGCACGCTGCGCTCTGAGTTATCCCCACGAATTTTTTACTCCCTTCTCCCAGAGTGTTTTTTACGATGGGAGAAGGGCAGGGGATGAGGGCCTATACCCTCACCCCTTGCCCCTCTCCCAAAAAAAAGCATTTTGGGAGAGGGGAATAATACTACTAAAAATTCGTGGGGATAACTCAGCGCTGCGCTTTGCCCACCCTACAAACTGCTAAGACAACTCTCGTTCAGCAAATATCTTCATCGCTTCAACAAGATATTCAACTAACGTCGGATGATATGCATTATAAAAATTGCGAAAATCAGGATGATCAAGATACATTTGTCCAAGACCAATGTAGCTTTCTCTTGTCGGCGTCCAAAAGTGTTTTACCCAGGCATGATGTTTGCGAATCAAGCTCTGCACGTCCGTTGATGAAGGTTTAAGATTGGCGTTGATCGCTGCAACCAATGCTTTATTTACTTCATCACATTCTTCTTGGAACTTTTCCCAATTTTCTTTTTTCCAATCTTTGGCATTTTCCCAGCTAGCATCGATTTCATGTTGAGTGAGTGTGCCACGATCAATTAAATATTTTTCATATTCTTGCTGTTTTTTAGGGTCAAATCCGTCATACATTTCTATGTCACGCATTGTTGTCGTACCTCTTAAATGTGAAATGGTTTTATCAATTGTCTTAATCAATGTTTGAGTTCGATCAAGATTTTGTTCGAGAGTATGTTTGTGCGATATCAATGCTTCGATTTTATCAAAGTCATTACTGCTCAAAATTCTCTGTATCTCATTCAGGGGAAGTCCAATTTCACGGAAAAATAAAATTTGCTGCAATATCAAGAGTTGATCTTCTTCATAATATCGATAATTATTATCGCCATAATAAGCTGGCTTTAATAAACCAATTTCATCGTAGAAATGCAGCGTGCGAACACTAACTCCTGAAAGCTTTGCTAATTTATTTACTGTGTATGTCATGTGATTTCCTCTGATTGATCACAACCACTTTAAGGTATTACGCAACGTCAGAGTCAAGAGGGTTTGTGTTATTACGAACCGCAGTTTTTGTAGGGTGGGCAAAGCGAAGTGTGCCCACCACGTAAAAGTAATTATGCTACTATCTCTTTTCAACCTTATACAGCGACACCTTGATAGCCTTGCCTTTTACAGTGGCGTCTTCAAGATGGGTAATGCGATAGAAATCAGGATGTTTCATATTGCGATAGGTTTCTTCACTGATTAATAGTGGGCACTCATAAGTTTTAGTGAGTGACTGTACACGTGAGGCGACATTGACTGCATCGCTTATCACGGTTCCTTCTAGTCTACCTTCTGTTCCAATGATGCCTAAAATCGAATGTCCTGTGTTGATCCCAATGCCGACTTTCAATGGTGAGGATAGATTGATTTTTCCAGTATAATTAATTTTATCAATTTCATCTAAAATCATCATTGCTGTTGCGACAGCATCATCGGCATTACTATCTTGATTTGGAAACAATGCCATGATGGCGTCGCCAATGTATTTGTCTATGAAGCCATTATTTTTAATGACCACTGGCGCAATCTCACGCAAAATCGTATTCAGAAAATCAAAGCTTTCTTGTGGGGTTAACCCTTCTGAGATAGTTGTGAAATTGCGTATATCCATAAACAAAACAGAAAGCTTGCGTTTTGAATTGGTACCTAAAATCACTTCAAGAATATTTTTCTTATTTAATAAGTCAATTAATTGATGTGGAACGAAGCGCTCAAATGAATTGGTAATTAATTCTTGTTTTTTGAAAAGGGCATAAACTAATAGCGACATTGAAAGCATACCAATTAATGAAAATATTAATAACATCAAGCCATTTTTTAAAAATGAATTGATGCTTTCGGTATACAATGTCCGTGGTAAATCGATTTGTAGAATAGCAATAGGTTTGAAATTAACGTCTTTTAATAATAGAAAGCCTTGAATTGTATTTTCATTGCCATATTTGACATAGACAGGATCAGTTGACGTTAATGACTTTAGTATTTCTTTGCTATCAGGTGTTTTGTCGATATTGGCGAGCGGAATCAAGTTGATGCTATAGCCAATTTCATCACTTAAACTTTTAAAAAATTCTGGCGATAATGTTTTACCGAATATTAAAATGCCATTAGCGGGCTTTTCTTCGCTTGAATCCGTAATGGGATTTAACACAAAGAAGATAATTTCTGCTTTGCTCGGTACATTCAGTAAACCACCAAAGCTATATTGTTTGCTATTGAGATCATTAAAGTCTTGTCTATAGTCGATTAAGTGTTTGCCGTTTTGCTGGAAAAAGGGAGAAAATTCGGTAGGTAAATTGGTGGCTGATTTTTTGGATAAGTCATAGCCTTTTTCCCAGGTGATATTATTGGCGCTATCCAAAAATAAAATATAATTAATTTTGTTACTTTTAAATATATCGTCGGTTAAGTTTTTTTCGATATAATCATTATTTTTATCTTTCATGAATTGATAAGTGTCATCCCAGTAAGCGTATTCACCATTGGGGGAATAGATGTTTTCTAAGTTACTGATCATGACGCGCATGACGCGATTTGAACTTTCAATCGTAATTTGCTTTTCAAGGCGTAAAAAGCCTGATACAGACATATAAGCTGATATGGCTAATATCACTAAAACAAAGAACACCCAGGCGGCAATGATTGCATAAATGTATTTATTACGCGTTTTCATAGTTATCCTTAATATATTTCTATTATTATATCTCAGGCGCTTCTATGGTGATGACTATATCTAGTAATGGCTGATCTAATACTGATCTTTGGTTGTTAACCTGTTAACAATGAAGTCAGTGATAGTGGGTTGCCTAACAGGAGAAACTTCAAAAATGCTGATTGATAAAGCCGGCTGCTTGGTCAATGGCGGCTCGTCCAGGCGCATAAACAGAAGCGAAAAATTGCCAGCAATGTGGTAACTCAGGAATAACATTTAAAAATACATTACAGTTTGATCTACGTAATTTTTCATAAAAATAAATGCTATCATCGAGCAGTAATTCATAATCACCCACTTGAAATAGCGTAGTTGGGTAATCTGAATATTCACCATCAATAGGTGATAGTAGTTTCAAATCAATATCATTTGACTTGGGTATATAAAAATGTTTTATATTTTGCAAACGTTGTTGTGATATCCAATCACGATTGGCATTATATTCACAACTTGGAAGATCAAAGTTCAAATTACAGGGTCCTGATATCACTAATGCAACTTTAGGTTGTGGTAGTTGATGTTGTTGGCATAGCAAAATAAGTTGAGTTACCAACAGCCCGCCTGCAGAAATTCCAGCAATAGCAATTTGCTGAGCGGTATAATTATTCTGTAATAACCATGTATAAGCCGTTTTTACATCTTCTAATGCAGCCGGAAATATAGCATCTGGATAGAGTCGGTAGTCGACGCTGAGAACGGTGACTTGTGTTTTTAAAATGAGTTGCGCGATCAGTTCAAGGTGATCATGTGTGTTTCCCATTGTGTAACCACCACCATGCAGGAAAATTAAAATTTTATTTTTATCGCTATTTTTGCTTTTAACCCATTTGAAACGTGTCTGTGGAATTTCTTCAACAGTCATTTGTTTGGCTGCATCAGTGTGAAAACGAAGATATAAATTTGAAAATTGTTGAGATAATTCGGCTAGATCAGTTGAGGAAATAGAAATCGACTCTGCAATCAGATTTTTCAAGGCATCATAAGTGAGGTCAGTCATTGTTATTCCTGTTGGATAAAAGTGGTGCTTAAAATACTTTATCACAGTGATGCTCAATCACAAATAATGGCGTTAATACAAAGTTAAGTATAGATAATTAGAATGAGAAAAACTAAGGAGAATTAATATGCCGGTTAACGCTTATTGGGATGGAATTAGTGCGCTAAAGTTTAGAGATCGAATTAGTATACAAGGTGAAGTAATTGATCGTTATGGTGTCGAACAAACGATTATCATGGAAGAGAACAGATTATTTGCTTCGCGTGAAGATGATGAAGAATTGGGTCCTCAAATTGAAGATATCCGTCCAGATAGGGAATTGCAGGGAAAAAATGAAACCCAGCGTTGGAATTTTTTGCTTTCACGTAAAAAAATAGACGTATTTAGTTCATTGTTTGGTTTACTCTATATTCCTGAGGTTATCGGTAAATACATAGGCGCATTGTTTGTTGATTTACATGTTGCTGTAAGACAGGAAAATCTGCTGGGAGGGTATGGGTGGTTATTTCCATGGGCGATCACTTGCACATTGAATGCCTGTGTTGCGCAACCACTTTTTTTCGCTTCCAATATTTTATTGCATACACGTGGCGTATTAGATGGTTTGGGAGCTATTCTGTATGGTTGTGCTACCGCAAAACCAAAAGCCATTTGGGCAGGTGTGAAAGGAATTTTTCGCGGCTTAGCATGTCTTGCGATTGATGCTCTAGCAATTGGTGTAATGGTAGGTGTAGCAGTAGCATGTAGTTTGATGTTTCAACCCCATGTGGCACTAGGTGTGATGCCGTTAATTGCGAATGTGCATAGCGTCGCCATTGCGTCTATTGCGGGGCAAGCAATCATAGCTTCAACAACGACCGTGGCAACGGTTGCAGCTTCAATAGGAGCACGTGCTGTCGTTAGTGCGCCACTTTCCACGGCAAGTTGTTTGCAAAAACTAGGGGCTCAGCCGGATTTGGAAATGAGGGGGGCGAAAAATGATTTACCAGAGTTTGAATTGCCTCGCTCGGATAATGTGATAACAACAGGCTTTGGTTTTAGGCCTAGAGTTATTTCCAATAGTCGTCGTCCATTGCTTGGAGGTGATGATAGCCCAAGACTTGCGCGATAGAAAAAAATCTCCTGACTCGCTTGCTCTTGTCTGTCCCTTTCTCAAAGGGCGTTGTTGCATAAATCGATTTTCTCCCTTCTCCCAAAGAAAAGCATTTTGGGAGAGGGGAATAGCGCAGATTTTGATTTATGCAACAACGCTTTCTCAAAGGGGGCGATGCCGTCAGGTATTGGGGAGATTTTTACTCTGATTCAAAAACGACGCAATCTTTTTGCAGTATTAGACTGTTGTCCAAATGCGCTTTTAGCCATTTCTTCATCGCTAATATCATCATTGTTATCTTTAGGCGGCTCTACTTTCTCCAGTGGGGCATTATTCAAACTTGCACGTGGTAAACCCATCATGCTTGCGGCTTTTGCTACTGATGACAAATGATTTTCAGTCCCGTGTGCAATAGCAAATGTTAATGCATTTTGATTTTCGTTGAGTACGACATGGGGGACTACACCTGGTTTTTTCCCAGCTTTTTTAGGGCCATCTTCCCAGTTAGTGAGGCTATAAGGGTTTACTGCATTGCGTGTTGGAACCCAAATAAAATAATCAGAATTTATTTTATCAGCAACGGGATCAAGTAATGGAAAGCCTGTCATGGGATGTGCGCCACCTTTTGTAGTTTGACCCACAATAAGGCAGCGATTATCACGTAATACATGGTGATTTAGTTGCTGTAAGTCATAAGCAAATTCTTCCGCAGCTGAAAAAGTATTTTTATTGGTAAGTACATACAGTGGAACATTCAAGGTAAACGCAGTGGGTCGAACACGATAATCTTTTTTGGTACCAGTGGAGTAATCAATAATAGTGTTGTATACACCATTTTTTATTTTTGCTTTATCTTTTTCAGATAGAAAGTAACTCATGAGTAATTCAACCATTTCAGGTGAACCACCATGGCTATCGCGTAAATCAATTATAATGGCTTGTTTACCCTGCAAATTTTTAAGAATTGCAATCGCTTTTGCTTCTGCTAAACGACCAAGAGTATCGCGTGGATCGAGAAAGTCATTTATTTTAATAAAGCCCACTGTTTTTGGAAGGGGAAAATGCTTTTCTTCTGGAGCTTCACTAAAGCCAAAATTTTCTCGGGCAAACTTTTCAAAAAATTCTTTCGGTGGATCAAGTCCTTCTAAAACAAAACGAGCACCATTGTTTTTTCGTGGATCTTTAATAATTCTTTTATTATCTAGATGATCTGCTAATTGTTTTGGGTCGTATTGTAATATTAAATGGGGATCAATTTTTTTTAAAACTTCATTGACTTCATGGCAGAATTTTTCTTTATCAGCATTGGGGTATTTCTTATTGATCGCTAAAAAATTATCACGCATTACTTTTTTAAATATTTGTGGCGCAATATTTTTATTATTAGGGAAAATATAATTATTTTTAATAGCATTAAAAAGCGCAGCTATTAGCGCTTCTTGCCATGGAGGTAATGTACTTTTTTCTCTTGGATTCATGCGGGCTAAATATCATATGGTAAAGCATAAGTATAACAAAAATGGGAAAACTAAGGAAAATTGGAGCGTGGCGCTATCTAACAGATTGAATTTATAGGGGTTAGATGCCTAAATATAATGAATATTTTGTGGCGTATTTTATAGTCTAGTGATAGATTGAACATGATATCTCGCTAATATATCTCATCTAAAGTTCACACCTATATCTTATTCAATTCATCTCAAGTTTATCAAAGAAGTTTCTTATCGCGTCATTTTTCGTCAATACAAAAAATCAATTAATCAATACAGGATAAGTATTATGAATAAAACTACAGTCATCGTTACTGGAGCATCGGGTGGTATAGGTTCAGCTATTGTTAAATCATTTTTAAAAAATGATTTTTTAGTGGTTGGCATTGATAGAGTGAAATGTGATTTGACACATCAAAATTATCAGCACATTGAATGTGATCTAACCAATCTAGAAAAGCTTAAATATACCATCAATGATGTGTTTTTTACTGAAAATAATGTGTTGATCAATTGCGCGGGAATACGTGAGATATGTTCTATTGGAGATCTTTCAATAGAAAAATGGCATGAGGTTTTTACCATTAATGTCACCACAGTATTTGTTGCAGCACAGGCATTTGCGGAAAAGATAAAATCACTAGCGTTGAATAAAGGATGCATAATTAACATTGCATCAGTATCTGGAATATTGGGAGAGCCTGATCGTACTGCCTATGTTTCGTCAAAGCATGCATTAATAGGTTTAACTAAGCAATTAGCAATTGAGTATGGAAAATTCGGGATACGTGCAAATGCGATTGCACCCGGCGTCATTAGAACGCCATTAACAGAGGGGTATTATGATGATGTTGAGCAGATGGAAAAAATAGTGTCTGGGCAGTTCATGGATTATCTTGCAACTCCAGATGATATTGCGCCTCTAGCAAGCTTTTTAGCGTCTGATGCGTCTCGCTTTATGACGGGTTCGATTATTGCGGTAGATGGCGGCTGGACGAGTGGGAAATGCATTTAATTCGAATATAGTGCTTTGATTTTACGATTATATCCATACATAATTCTTGCTATATTGCACAGCATGCTACATTTATATACAATGAGCGCATTTTGTACGCATAGATTACACCCGAGGTAAGAGTATGGCTCAATCAGGTTCAGCTTCCGTTCCAAAAGCGGCGGATATGGTTCCAATCCACTATGTTTGGATTGGACCTCCGCCAGACAGGTATTCAAAACATCCAGGTCATGATACAGATGGGCCGCTTGCCATGGAGGTGCGAAATAAAATGAATCCAATTCATTTTTGGTGTTTAGATGAATATGTAGATCATTACCAAAAAGTATTTAAGGACAAAAATATCATTGCTTATGGCGTGCAGCATGAGCTTAAAGAGATGAAGAGCGATGGCATTGCTGATAGCAAATCAGCAGTAGCAATACAAGATACAGCAGCGGCGCCTCAAAAATAGCCATTGCCTATATTGGATGATATGAGTTTGGCAGAAGCAGCTACACATACATTAAAATTAATTGAACATTCCTTAAGGCGAAATTCAATCTGCGATAGAGTTAATGCAAAAGATTTAATGGCAATATTCTTAATGAGAGCTAAACGAGGATATTTCCTCGATACCAATTTTTTCCCTCATAAAGTTGATACATAACCTGTTGCATTGCCAGCGCTCTCTAGGTTCAGTACACCGAGATTTTATGATTCTTCTGGTGAGCCACAGGATGAAATTTTTATGATGTATGCACCTCTAGTAGAATGTGCTGTTGTCAAAAAAGTATTTGCAGGTTACTGCAGAGCGCGTTTTGAGTTACTTGCTCGATATGATGAATTAAGTAGTCAAGTCAGAATATGGGGGGGGAGCAATTTATCTGAGTATCATTTTTGGGTATGTGATGCATTGGGTGTTGCGTTTGATAATGCGAAGGGAAGGGAATTTATTTTTGGCAAAAGAAAGTTTAACGGGCCAGTTGTATTTGATTCACTCGGAATAGAAAAAATATATTATTCTTCACATTATAATTGTGCTACATCAGTGGATAAGCTTGCATTTGCACGTGCAGCAATGATTAAAACTGTGACACTCACGGCAGCTATCTTGCCGCCGTTACCGAGAGCAATTCATGCGGGTGATTTAAAATCATTAGAGAGCTTAGTTAAAAATAAAGTAATTGATGTTAATCAGCGAAGTATTCTCTGGCAAAGTTATGGGGAGACAGCGTTACATTTTGCTGTGCGTGAGAACAATTTATCAGCTGTGAAGTTGCTGTTGATTCTGGGTATTGATTACCAGTTAACGGGTGAATATCAAGATCCAAAAATTAAGGGCGTTCTGACTGCAGAGCAAGTAGCTTGTCAGTTGGGTTATAGTGATATTACGGATGCAATAAAAGCGCATCATCTTAGCGTAACTGCTGCTAATAAGGCTGTGAATGCGTTGTCAAGCTCTGAAGCTAAGCAGGGAGAAGCGCAAAGTAATGCTGCTAGTGCAGCTGGTGGGGCGGCAGCGGTGGCTGCTTCACAAGTCAAGAAAGGATTGCCTATCAAGCCCGCTCCGCTGTTGTCTGAGGCGGTACATGCAACAATGTGGGGTCATTCGCAGCAAAATATGCCTGTTGTTGCAGTGGTTATACAGCCTACTAGAAAACTGGGTCAGTAATCAGGTGTTAGTACAGGCAGGTAAAGTTTGTTTTTGAAAAGCAGCATGGGCATTATGAAAAGCTAAATACAATAGTATTTTTTTCACAAATGCTCCATGCGTTATAATGCTTATTTCTGTGCTGTTTCTGTTGGTCCATCGCCATGACGCATTTTATTATTTTTTAATACTTGAAATAAATTGTCATAAACATTATTTGCACTCCACACATACCAGCCATGTGAATGTTTAGCGTCTTCTACCGCTCTGATTTCTTCAAGTAAATATTTTTGTTTTTGCGCGTCAGTTGTTTTATGCAGGTAATGGTAATTTGCAGCTTCGATAAATGCATGTACTTTAAACGGAGGTTTGTCACCAAATTGTTTTGCTAATGCATTTAATGAGCCATTGATCGTTTTATAGGGTTGAGCATCATATTTTTGGTGTGGCCAAAAATGCGATGGGTACACCATTGGATTCACAGCATCGACACTATCTGCAAACATTTTAATATCTTGACCAATATGCATAGAAGGGTAGTAGCTCACTTCGCCAAAGATATCAATTTCCATAGGTACTTTTTCAGCAGAAATTTTAGTTTTAAACCATTTAATAACTTCATAAACATCTTTTGCATGTTGTGGATTAGCGGGGGATTTTGAACTATATCGGATGTAATCCAATTGGATGGCGTCGGCGCCTGCTTTGATTGCTTCATCAACGTATTTGTATTTTTCTTCTAAATGTTGCTTTGAGTGAATTTGCTGTGTATTGCCACCATCAGAAAATACAACAATTCTTGCGACAGCTTTAATGCCTGCAGCTCTCACTTTAGCAATGGCTGGAGCGTAGTGTGAGCTATGGTAATCATGATCAATGATGAAGGTATTTATGCCGGTTGCTTTCGATTCACTAATTAAGTGATTTAACTTATCCGGTTTTTCTAATACATATTGAGTGATATAGATGCCTTTGTCCCATGCAAAAGAGCACGAGATTAGGCCAAAGAACACGATGATAGAACCTAAAATTTTGCGTGAATATTTTTTTAATTGGGCATCCATATTCTCGTTCCCCATTGCCAGGTTGAAGTGGTTGGATACGCTCTTTCTTCGGGAATTTTCAATGTTCGTAATAGTTATTATATTTACTTTTTTTTCTTTAACACAAATAGAATATACACACAAGGCCGCAACGATATGAATTAACAAAGAAATTAAGGCAAAATTATTTTTTGTGCTGTTTGTATATGAAAATACTGGCAAAAATAGGTTATACAAATAATGAGCACAAACTCGGGATGAGGGTGTTTTGTATATAGATAAGGCTCAGGCTAGGTGTAAGGAGAGTTGAAGTCGTTTTCAATATAACAGCATTTAACTGAGCCGCTGTGTTTTCTATTACTTAGCGAGAAATCGAGAGATATAAAAACTAAGCCCTTTTTGCGCTTTACTTTAGTGATGGTTAATTGAATGGATTTATCAGGTTCATTCATCCAAATGATATTTTTATAGTTAATTTTTTCATACCCACAAACTACCGCCTTGTTGCACAACGTGATGATGTCTTGTGTAGTGGCAAGCTGGATGTCAGCGAGTTCTGCAATTCGTTGATGATAAATATTATCGAGTAATGAAATGATGAGGGCTTGTGAAAGTAAAATTAACGCAGAAGTGCCTGAAAGCAATTCATTGTCTTGAATTGTATATTGTTTATTAGGGATAATGAACGTGCCAGAGCTGGTAGGGAATTGTGGAGATATGGTTTCTATAAAATGGAAATTGGGTTCGTATATTCCGAGTACCGTATTAATAATCTGTTGTAACATAAACGTTTTCTCCAAAAGGCGCGGTAATCTATCATATGGTCGGGAGCTCCGATATATAGTAGTTATATTTTTTAATGGATTGAAATAGTGGGAAGTCACATGAGTGAGACAAGATTATCATTATTTTTTGCGGGTACACAGATGACAGTGGAGTCAATGGCGACATTGTTGGAGGTGGGCGTAGAACAAAGAAGTAATTTACATGTCGATCCCAAGCAGTGCGATTATCATCATTATCATTTTTTTGATGGGGTCGCTGCACCTGTGAGTAGTCAGCACCCACCAGTAGAAAATATGCAGTTTGATGTTAAGGCAGGTGTGCCTGTCTCAGCTGAGCGATCGATGAAAAATAGCGTAGGATTTGCATACCGATTTGTGCGTGGCTCTGGAACAGATCATTTAGCTTATACAGGTTATCATTTTTTGTGTCATCAAATACTGAGTAAGGGAATTAGAAAAATTGATTTGATAGGATTTAGTCGAGGCGCTCATATTGCATTATTAATAGGTTCATTGCTAAATAATCTGCGCCGTGATTTAGGTGATCGATTAACGAAGCACGACTGGAATAACATTGAAGTAAAAATTTTTGCAATTGATCCTGTTGCAGGTACGACGAGAAATCATGAAGCAACAAAATATGGAAAAATAAGCCCTTTTGTAAAACTATGCATAGTTGGATTAGCAACCAATGAGTCGCTACCTGGGTTTGATCAGCGCGATATTTTATCTGATAGTGCGCGATATAATCTGCAGTTTCATCCAGTAACAAAATATCTTTTCTTACCTTTTCCCGAAGATCATTTGATGTGTATGTTTTGGATGCGTGACATTATTCGCGCGCATTTACCTGAAAATTCACCATTATTAAAGCCATGTAATCATGATCGTAATATTAAACGGCTATTGGGATCTGCTGATGTGAAATGGGATGATTATGCAGATCATACTTTTGCGTATCGTCTAGTGAAGTATGTCAATGATCCAGGGCGCTATAGTCGCCGTCTCATTCCATATGCAAATTGTAGAATGTTAACAGTGCAAATTGCAGTTGAGACCTGTTTTAAATTCCTTGCTATACAGCAAGCAACGCAGAATGTAGGCCATGTAAGCTTGCAAAATGAGGCGGATAGTGACGTAAAGCGTGTCTATAAGGAGCATAAAATAGGAGGTGAATTATCTATAACGAAATCGTTGCAAGAATTTTTTGCTAAAAATTCGGATAATTTTATTTTTAAGTTATTTGATGCTGGTAGCCGGGTTTGTAAAAGAAAGCTAAGCGAATACACCAATCCATTTTTTATTAATTTATTTCACGAAGCAATGTTTAAGGTTGCTTATCCAAGGTTATATGATTATATCGCATTAGGTTGTCCTAAAGGGTTTCAGCCATATGCAAAAAAACTAGTAGCTAAAATTCCTCACCAGCATTTTCCATCAACACACCAGTATGTACACGATACAGTGAGTACATCGCGTAAGTTTGTCTTTAAACCATTAAAAAACTTTGAAGTGACAAATATACACTCGTTAGAATCAATATTTCTCTTACTGACTAATGCACAAGATGTTCCTCGTCAGCAGATGAAATTCGGGTTGAGTCGACTACCAGGTGGAGATCACAAGCTTGATGCAGGGGCGCGGGATGCAAAAGCATTGCACTACAGACCAAAGTAGAGTCGCGCGTGTTAGCAAGCATTCGTATATTGTTTTTTTGTCTCCCTCACGCTTGCATCAGCACCGGACAAGCCGCGGGACGTTGAGAATAGGCTAGCGCCAACACTTTACGAGTTGCTCTTGGTACATCTTCGCGCGTGCTTGCACGCGTTTTGCAACGCGCATCAACCACGGTTTATTATAATAAGACTTACGATTATAGTTAATGATGCCTTCGTGGTATGCTAAATAAAGTGAATAGGCATCTGTGGGTTGAATCTGAGAACGTAGTTTTGCTCGGGATGCGTACCAGCCAATAAAGTCATCAGCATCAGCAAAGTTATATCGTTGTGCCCAGAAACGTCCAGTAGAACGCTGATAAACGCGCCAGGTATGATCAATTGCTTGGCTATAACCATATGCAGATGTCGGTCTATTCCATGGAATAACACCTAACAACATTGCTCTCGGTGGTCTTGCATCTGCAATAAAGCTCGACTCTTGATACATAATTGCCATTTGTACCGCAACAGGCACGCCATATTTTTTTTGCGTGAGCTTGGTAGAGTATTTCCAGCTAGGGTACTGACGGAAGATATTGCAGATATTGCGAGTATTATCAGGGCGTGGAACAGTTGCGCATGCACTGAGTAAGCAAAGTAATACAATGATAATCCAGTATCTTGCGCGCATTGAGTTGATCCTTCGGGTTGCGTTCCATTTTATAAATTATGTCATGATAATGAATTATACATATTTATAGGTGCATAAAAAAGGATTTAATCTCTTATAATTGTAAGATTATGAGTTGATCGAGCGGTGGATTGAATCACTTGTTTGATTGATATCATGGCTTAGGCCGCGAGTCGTGTTGCAGCTGCATAATAAGCAAAATGAAATTAGAAAGACTCCAATCAGCATGATAGCTTTCATATAAACCTCAACTGTCTAAGTAGTGACAATTACAGTATATCAAAATTTTAAATCATGGAGAAAGCTACACTAGATTAGTGAGTGATTGGCAATCCATCATTTGGAATCCACGTATTGTTAATTCGTTGATAATTCACGATAATGTTGGTGTTATTCGTGACGCTATGTAAAACATCATCTAACCAATAAGATGTAGTCGGTACAGCAAAGCGTCCACCTGAATCAGCACAAGCTTGCTTTGCACTATCAGCAATAGATTTTGGATCAGATATTTTTAGCGAAGCGACATACCAATTTAATGCAGCTGATGGCGTATTTTGTGAAGTGGGTTTAATGCACAAGACAGTATAAGTATTGTTGGTAGTGAATGGGCTATTTTCAAAGTGCGTAGAGCTAGGGTTGATATAAGCAATATCACTGCCATTGTTTAATGGGTAACCTAGGCCCCAGCTCCAAAGGTATGTATAGAGTCTAGGGTCAGTAGGGTGAGTATCGCAATTGTTCGTTCCGCAGGTGAAGCCAAGCATGTTCGTACTGAAAATATTTAGCGGGCATTTTAATAAAGATGCTAGCGTGAATGTAGAGATGTAATCACTAAATTCGCTAGCAGCTTTGTCGCCTGATGAATTGACATAGTTAATAACTGTACGGTCTCCGTTGACGCGATACAAATTATAATGCTCACTGTCATTAGAATAAAGATTTCGAATGCTAGTATACTTTGTATTTTGATTACAATTGAAGTTAGGTTGGGCAAGTATCGTATCAATACTGTTTTCAGGTAAAGGTGAGTCTTTGCTATTTTGTGTGTACACAAATACGTAACGACTTGATTTCACATTATCAACATCATCGTCATTGGTAATGATAATGTTTTTATGAAAACGATGTATAACATCGTTTTGTGATAGTTGTACGGCAGGTAACGTGTTATTTGCGACATGGAAATTATCACTCGCCATAGCTGGAGTGTAAATATAAGGTTCTAATACGGATAGTTCATTATCTAAGTCAGTAACGTGATCTTTGAGTGGCAAGTTGACATCAAGATAAATAAATAACAAAGCATTAGGGTTGTTTTGAATCCAAGTATGAATTTCAGTTAATGCTGAGCGAATAGGAAAATCGCCATCGCATAATATTCCTTGTAAATTAGTAGAAACATGATTATGACAAATGGTAACCGTATTGTTATACCACTGAATATCTAATTCAAGTAAGCGTAAACCTGAATTTAGTTGATCAGTAAGTGATAGGTAATTATCAGGATCACCATAGCTTAAATTCAATGTGCTTGTGCTGCTAGTATAATGCTGTGAAATAGCAGAGTTATGTGTGCCTAGCATTTGTTTGAAATTCAATGGCTCAAAGCGATCTAATTGATTTTGTAAAACGAGTGCTTCACCCAGCGTGCTACCATTTGATAAATATTGCTTGGTTAAATCGGGTGATAAAACAATGCAATTATCGCCGCCTTGTCCGCCGCAATCTGTTTGTGAAAGGCTTTCAGTTGATTCTGATGCTTTTGTTTTATCAAGGTCTATCAATACATTGCCACTTAAAGGTCTGGGTAGTGCTTTATTGTGATCATTCACGACTGATATTTCATTTGCACTCAGATCACCATGGCAAGTTGGATTAGAAATAATTTCAGAGTGAATATCAAAATAGCTATAAGGGATAAGCGAAAATGTATAGTTGTATTGATAGGTGCAATAACTGTTTGGGTCATTTGTTTTTGCTACGGTAATCGTGCCATTATTTCCTAGCGGCGAGTACCAGTGTTCTTGATCTGTTTTAAATTCTAATTCACAGCTTAATGATTTTGCGGAAATATCAATACGGTGAAGATCCCCACAGGTGCTGCTGACCGTGGATAGCTGTGGTTGGATAGAGGCGGTAATAGGGAAGTCAAAGTTGTTTACTATTCTAAAATAGTTGCTCCATGCGGTATGGCCACAAATAGGTAGCAGAAGTAGTAAGCAAGCTGATAAATAACGTATTGTTTTCATTTGTGTTTTTCTGCATTATTTTTATTTTGTGAAAGTATAACAAATTTAATAAAAAATCATATATATTCTTAACATCAAAGATTGTGGAGTTAAGTGATGCAGATAGTTAAATATGTAGTGAATTTCATGTTGTGTTGCGGATTAGCAACCTTTTCTCTGTGCGTGAATGCTGATGTGGCATTAGCTAAATTAAATGGCTATAACCCCAGTATTCAAGATGATGCTGATTTAGTGAGTTTCGATCAGATTATCGGAGATGCAACCATAGTGGGGTTGGGTGAATCAACTCATGGAACCAGTGAGTTTTTTCAAATGAAGCATCGTTTATTACAACATCTTGTTAAAAAGAGTGGATTTACAGTGTTGGCGATGGAAGAAAGCATGGCTACAGCGGCGCTATTGAATAATTATGTATTAAATAGTGTTGGTGATCCTAACACAATATTAAAAACCATGAGTCCTCAATTTGCGACCTCTGAAGTTGCTGATGTGATTCATTGGATGCATGATTATAATTTAACAGCAAAAAATAAAATTGAATTTGTTGGATTTGATATGCAAGATCAAATTCCTGCGGCAAACAATATTTCTTCGTTATTGGCAAACACCCACATCAAAGTGATCAAAGATGAAAGTGTTACTTTCTCTGATTCTGTTAAACAGTTAGATCAAGATATTACAGGCATTACATCTGATATTTCCGCAACGAAACAAACAACTCAGCAGCTAAACGATATTAATACGTTGGATAGTAAAGAAAAACAATTTAAAGTGACATTGGATCAATTTAGAAATGATCTTGTTGCAAATAAAGACGCACTAGTTGTTGAGCTGGGATCATCTTCATATGATTGGTTATTGCAAAATTTACGTATCATTGAACAATACAATTTATTGATGACAGCAGAATTACGTGAGTCTGTGCCATCATTGAAACGCACAACAGATTCAACCAATCTGCGTGATAGTTTTATGGCAGAAAATATTCTTTGGTTACATAGCCATTATTCAAATGCGAAAATAGTATTATGGTCACACGCTTTGCATATGCAAACAACACGTGCTTTTGGCGTTGGTGTTTCAAATCTTGCGGGATATGTTTGGGTGACAACAGGAACGCATTTGAAGCAAACTTTAAAAGACCAATATCGTGCGATTAATCTGTTAACTTTTGCTGGCACGTATACTGCATTTGATGCAGTGTCAAATAAGTTAGGTTTGTACACGTTACAAGTGCCGCCTAGTAACTCGCTTGAAGCGCATCTCAATGTGCTATGTCCAGAAGTTGCATTAATTGATTTGCGTGATAAAAGTAAGCTACCTGATTTCTTATGGCAGCCTATGCAAGTGCGCGCAATCGGTGTCGCATCAATGGATGCACAATTTGTGCAGCAGGGAAATGTGAGTGCTGCATTTGATGGTTTGATCTATATTCGTGATACAACAGGTTCTAAAAGCTTGATGTAATTTTAAAGTGGTGGGCACGCTACGCTCTGAGTTATCTCCGCGAATTTTTAGTAGTATTATTCCCCTCTCCCAAAATGCTTTTTTTTGGGAGAGGGGCAAGGGGTGAGGGTATAGGCCCTCATCCCCAGCCCTTCTCCCATCGTAAAAAACACTCTGGGAGAGGGGAGCAAAAGATTCGTGGGGATAACTCAGAGCGCAGCGTGCCCACAGAATCGTGTATCACTTATTCTTCTCCGCAGCAGGTGTAACAGCTGCTGCAGCGGAGGATCCTAGTAGCTGTGGACTATTAATCACTGTCGGTGCAACCGCTGGAGGTACTGCAGGTGCTTCCACTCGCACTGCATTTCTATCTCTGAGTAGTGTTTCAAGAGGATGATCTGGTTTTGTGTTAGCGAGATATCCTGAGACTACTTTGTCTAAATTTCCTTTAGGCGCTATTTTAGTGATTATTTCTTTCATGACGTAAGAGACAAATTCAGCAGGTTGCAATTTTAATACCGCGTTGTTTTCTTTGAGTAATTCAATTTGATCCAATGCGGCAACATCTTTTTCATTGAGTTTCACTGTCTTACAGGATGTATTGATCATTGAAATAATGGAAAGGTTATCTCTCATGCGCATTAAGTCATAATTAACAACAGGCGCAACTTCAGCTGCTAAAGTAGGTGTAGGTTGTTTAGGAATCGCTTTTTTTATTGTTTCATATTGTTCAAGAATGTCAGTATCAAATTTATGCCTTGCAGATGAGATACCCGCAGCAAACATATAGCAAAGTTGTTTGAGGTGATACTGTGCATCAATAGCTTCTAGAATGATTTTCGCGCGACCTGAATCTTTATCAGCTAGCATTTGAGCGGCTATATCTAACCAAAAGCGAATTTTATTTTTCGCTAATTGTGATAGGTGTTTTTCAGGTGAAAGTTGCTTATGTGAAAACACATTGAGATCACCTAGTTGTTTTGTATCTGCTACGATCATTTGTGTAATTGCATTTCCAGGAAGTAATTTTAAGTTATGTAGCATAGATATCATATTTTGTGTCAAGCCTACTGTTGAATTGTAGAGGCTTGAGAATTTTGTTTCTCCAATCGGCATCATTGCATCGTTAATCACTTTCATCACAAGATAGACGTCGCGGTCATCAACAGCAGCTTTGTTAGGTACACCTTTTTCATCTACAGCTTCTTGCGCGACTTTGTTTGTTATGACATTACCACAAACATATAAGAGTATTTCTGAGACATAAGAAAAAATGATACGTTCTTTTAAATCATTAATGGCAGAGAAATTATGTGCGGTTACTTCGTCGTTTACTGTGTTCAAACGCAGAATGCCAGCAATACTAGGTTTAATGTTTCCACTCCCATCGAGTAATTCTTTGCAGGCTAATTCAACGGCACACATAATAAAATTCTTGAGATGGGCTTGTGTTCGCTTAGGGATAATCACTTTTCCCGCTTGTTTATCATCTTCGTTATCAAGATTTATTGTGAAGCTCCAGTTGTTGATTAAGTTCATGAATAATTTTTGCAGTTCTGGTAAGTCTTTTTCTTGAAATGGTAAGTAAGTTTTTTTATCAACACTTTGAAATTTTAATGGAAATGCATTAAAGACCCTCGTGGAATTTGAAGCAACGAGTTCAGCATTGTTTTTGTCTTCTGGGTGTAGTCTACCTAAACCGATGATACGCGGATCATTTTTATTTGTAGGCCCTTTTGATATGTGAGCTGCTAGAAACTGGCTGACTTCAAGCGCTTTATAATATTCAATAAGATAGGTTTCAAATGCAGATGGCATATTAATTTTCCTCGTATCTTTGTTATTGATTCTAATTATAGTCATAGTATTTATTATTGCATTAAGGTTTTCTTATGGCTTGTTAGTCACCACTGCTACTTTTACCTGGTGTAATGCGTCCTGGTTTAATATTTTTTGCAAGTAGCGCATCGCATTTTTCTTGCAATATTTTTCCCGATTGCATACAAGCCCGATTTTCGTTGAATGCGTAAATCGTAATTTCTTTACCGCACTGACTTGAATCATGAAAATTGTGTTCACACTTCCGCTGTTGTAATTCGTCGTAATTAAAAATAGTATCATTCGCTGTCGGCATATTATCCTCGTTTGCTTTTTATATTATTATAACTTACTCTAGCGGATAGAGGATTGTGACTAATAAAGTTCAATATATTCAATGCAAAATCATAACCAAGATGGCTTACTCAAATGTCTAACCATGAATATTTACAACATTTTGCAGAATTTAAAGGGTTAAATAGTTCGCCAGTCTATGCGGTATTAGGACCTTTTATTGCAGCACAGCCAGAGATGCTGCGCGTTGCTGAAAACGTTCCCATGCATAAATCACCTAGCACTGTTTTCTTAGCAGCAGTGCACGTTCTTCTGTTAAGTGGCGTGCAACATCATCTCGCAGAGTTTTATCCTACTTTGGGCGGAACGAAAACTGTATCAGTCGAAACTGAGGCGGAGTTATGTAGCAGCTTCCTAGATTTTTATAATCAACACCGAGAAAAATTAATTTCATTTTTACATAATAATACTCAAACAAATGAAGTAAAACGTTGTTGTAGCTTGTTACCCGCACTTGAAAGAATAGCAGAGAAGGATTTGCATGAAATTGCGTTTATTGAAATTGGTACGAGTGCAGGATTGTTGTTGAACTTAGATCAATATCATTACCAACTAAGTGACATCACACTTGGAAAGTTGTCTTCGCCTTTATTGCTTGCGACGCAGTGGCAAGGTGATACACCAAAAAAATTGATGCAAAAATTTCCGCATTTTAAAGTCAAAATTGGGGTTGATTTAAACCCACTTGATATTGAAAATGAAGATACGTTTCTTTGGTTGCAAGCTTTGATTTGGCCAGAGCACACAGAGCGCATGAAAAATCTGATGATTGCGCGAGAAATATTTGTCTTGAATAAAAGTTACATCCATTTATTGAAGGGGGAGTTGAGTGAGCATATTTCAAAAATAGTAAATCTCTCGCAAGAGTGCGATGCATTATGCTTTGTTTGTGTTTGGGTATTGTATCAGTTATCAAGTGAACAGAGAGCTGTATTAGATTCGCAGCTAAGTGAAATGGCTAGAATACAAAATAAAAAAATATTTTTTATTTGCGATACGTGGGAATTATCTGCACGCACGAATCACAACTCGATTATTTTGCGTGAATATGATAAAGATGGTTCTTATCAATCATGTATAGTGTGTGATACACAACACCATGGGAATTGGATTAATTTATGTTAGAAAGAACTGATGTTGATAGCCCTTGTGTAGGGATTTGTAGCTCTACTAGTTTAGGCGATGAAATTTGTATTGGCTGTGGTAGAACTGCTGAGGAAGTGATTATTTGGAATACGTTGAGTGATGCAGAAAAAATAGTGATAAATAAACGATTACAAGCAGAACGGAATAAGCACAAGTAAAATCAAGCCTATGTTTATAGGCCTGAGAAATACTATTATTTTTTTGGGGTAAGCCCTATTCTTTTTGCATACTGAATCTGTTTGTGTTGAATGCTGCCGATGACATCGCGACCTGCTTCAGGAAAGAAGAGCATATGTTTGTTTACATACTGCATCAACGTCCTTCCTTGCTTATCTACTTTCACACCTTCCCATTCTTTATGATCAGCAAGGTATTGTTTAACAAAAGTCATTGATTGTGCATTTCTGACTAAAACAGGTGGTAATTGTCTTGGGTCAACGTGAAATACATTGGCATGATCTGGATCAGCAGTGCGAACGGCGTTGAGATATTGATGTAGATCTGCTAATTTTGACATGTGAAATATGTGGTCTAATGTAAATGTACTACAACTTTCGTTATCTTTTTGTAGAGCAATTGATTTTCCAGCTACTTCGACATCTTCACATATCGTTAATTCAGTATCTGGATGTAAGACAACAGCGCGTTGAATAATATCTAAGTTGAACTCTGATCCAGAAGCATCAAGATAAAAAACATGGGTTTTATTAGCTGTTACTAAAATATCGATCGCAGTCCAGTGTTCGTATTCTAGACCGTCTGCATCTTTGTCTCCACGTTTATATGCAACTTGTATGCGACGAGGGAATTTTCCTTTTCTGTTTACTCGGTCTTCATGTACTTGACTCATAAATCGCGCGAAGCCACCCACTACAACATGTGCATCAAGAGGCCGTTTTTTTTGTTTGTCTTTAATTAATAAGCGTAATTCTTCAGGTGAGAATGCGTAATGTACATCTTCTTCATCTTTTTTGTCATCCATTTCTCTATCATCGGCTTCTTTGTTATCGCTATTTTTTTTAAGTAGAACCACTTTCAATTTTTTTGACATGAATGCAAAGTCAAAAGATTCTTTTTTAGGGAGTGATGGTGTTACAGCAATAGCCGCTGGTTGAGAATTGGGTTGTGAAGCTGATGCAGCTGCAGCTGGCTGATTATCAGGATTAGCCGATTTTTCTTGTGGCGCTAAAGCTTTTTCACCGTCTTTTGGTTTTGCGGGCATGGGCGTGTGAGCTAGCATTGCGAGCTTTCCTCGTTATGGTTCTAATAATAGCCGTATCATACAGAAACAGGCATTAAAATTGCATTAAATTTACGATATTTAATGTAAAATGTGTCTTTCTTATTAATCATGAGATTAAGGGTGCATATGTTCCAAGGCATTGATTTATTTAGTGATACAGTGACAAAGCCGACCCTGGCAATGAAAAAAGCCATGATGGATGCGGAGTTGGGTGATTCTCAAAAAGAAGAAGATCCTACAACTAGGCATTTAGAAGAAATGATGGCTGATATGCTTGGGCACTCAAGTGCTATGTTTTTACCCTCTGCAACCATGGCTAATCAAATCGCAATCCGGTTATTGTGTAACCCGGGTGAAGAGTTGATTGCAGATCAAGATTGCCATTTGTTTTTTGCGGAAGGAGGCGGGCCTGCCATTAATGGGGCGGTCATGGCGAAGCCTATTAATACTAGTCATGGCATTTTTACTGGAAAGGATGTTAGACAAAAATATCGTTGGTCAGTAGGGCCGCATTATCCAGTGTCACGTTTAGTTAGCGTAGAAAATACGACAAATATGGGTGGTGGTATTGCATGGTCGTTAGATCAATTAAGCTCTGTGTTAACAGCAGCAAAAGAATTGCAGCTCAGCACACATCTGGATGGTTCCCGATTGTTTAATGCGAGTGTCCATGTCAATGCTCCAGTGAAAGCACTAGCTGAAAATTTTGATACGGTGACTATCTGTTTTTCAAAAGGATTGGGATGTCCTGTAGGCGCAGTTCTTGCATTCGATAAAATTCATTGGCCGCAAGTAAGAAGATGGAAACAAATCATGGGTGGTGCTTTACGTCAGAGTGGTATTTTGGCTGCAGCATGCATCTATAGTTTGGAGCATCACATAGAAAGATTGCATGAAGATCACGAAACTGCAAAACAGTTAGGTGAAATGTTACAATCGTTTCATCCTGTGATCCAAGTTGAAAAATATGAGCATACGACCAATATGGTATTTTTCACCTGGCATTCAAATAAAATTTCGGCTAAACAATTTCTTGAAGAATGTCATAAGAATAAGCTGCGTTTTTCACAAGTTGCGGAAAATCGGTTTCGTGCGGTAACGCATTTAGATATTAGTAAACAAGATATTCAAAGCGCTGTTAATATTATTGCAAAGATATGTAAGCAGGCATAAAAATTTTGGTGGGTATGCTGTACTGTGCCCACTCTATATTAAAGTCCTAGTATTCTACGTAAACAATCATCTAACAAATCAATTTCTTGTATGGTCAGTTCCCCAATCTTTTTGATAACTCTGGTTTTATCAATTGCGCGAATTTGATCGCAAACTGCTACAGAAGTATTCCCTTGAGAAGGAATTGCGATGACTAATGGTGGTCGTGCAGTAGGAGAAGAAGAAAGTGGAACGATTACAATTGTACCTCTAGCTAAGTTAATTGGTGTGGCTCCTACAATAATGCATGGTCTAATTTTATTGATTTCAGATCCTTTAGTTGGGTTGAGATCAACGCTGTATACATCACCACGTGTATACGGAAACTTTGAATGTAGCATCAAACTGTATCCTTATCTGGTTTTGAAGATTGATCTTTTAAGCCATCATCGATAGTGCTGTCCCAGACAGCTAAATCTGCTTTAAGTGCTACATCATTTTCTACGGCAAGAGCACATTCATAGAGTGCTTTTTCACGCCGAATAATTTCAGCCTCTAAAAGAGACGCAACAATTTTACTTCGCTGGCGTTCAGGAATAATCACTCTCATTCTGTTAGCGAGCTGGTCTGGTAATGAAATTAGAATTTTATGCATAGTCAACTCCAAGAAATAGCTTGTATATTCATTATAAGATATTGGATATATTATATCTATAGAGGTGGGTGCAATTAAAAATTATTAATTTTATAATAATCAATAAGTTAAAAAGTAGATGCCTTCAGTCCTATTAATTCCCAAATTTAATAAGCATTTTGTCAGGTAGTCGTTCAGTCTTTTCATCAGTGGGGGTATGTTTCATTTTGCTCGCTAAATCGTGTGACAAGTCGATGACTTTAGGTAGGAATGAATCAGCTGCTTCTGACATAGAGTCTAGAATAATTGTGATAGCTTGTTCTTCTGTTTTGTCCATGTGAAATCGTTGATTTACAAATTCATGAGCGCTGGGTGGAATGAGTCTTAATATTAATTCAATTTCTTTGCGTAGCAAGAAGAAAGCTGTCGCGACATGTTTTTTAAAAACGTGGTGAAATCTCGCGCCCATTACCTCTAGCATTTCTGGTGTCACTCTTACTTGGGGTGATAATATTTTTTTACCTTTAGGCTCAATTCCAAATATAAACCCAAAATCAATATGAAAGAATTGTCCGGACTGAGTGATGAGAATGTTTTCTAAGTGACGATCACCGATGCCGAGTAAGTATGTAATTAAGCTGTAGCCAGCAGCACTATTCACAAAAGTATCTAATGCGTTTAAGTAAGGTCTAAGGCCAGTGTTATGCTTTTTGAGAAACGCGCTAATGGATTTGTCTTTCCCCAAAATATCGCTCAATGTACTAGAGTTAGAGACGAATTCAACAAAGCCATCCGTTTCTGAAGTGGGTAAGACATGGTATTTTGCCAAGCTAAGATCTAACCCATTGTCCCTTAAAATAGAATCCATTAGTGTAATGACTTGTACAATCATTTGATCTTGTCTTAAGTCATCGCCTGATTTATATATTGCTTTAAATTCAGCGCTACTGTTTGTTGTAAAGCTAATTAATCGCGGTTTGCGCTCACTTTTGAATATGCTACAGCGGTGTGGATTAATTCCGGTGATTAAAATATCCGGTCGTACAGGATGTGGAAATGGTTCGGTAATCTGTCGCAGCATTTTATCTTGGTCAAGCAATACCGCCATGCGTGGAACACTTTGTGATTGTTTTGTGGCGTTCGCTATTGCCGTTACAAACAGGCGTTGATGGTGAAATGCTTTTAACATGGTTTGCGGAACGGCTTTGGTTTCAAATTCTTTTGCTAATGGTATATTTTGAATGAGGAGATACCAATAAAAAAATGTTGCTGCTGTCATGTGTCGACTAAATTGCGCAAATAGACTAAGTGGAGTTGCTGTTGGTGGAACGATACCTAATTCTTTTTTTTGAATATACTCAAGTAGTCGATTTTGTTGAATGACCTCTTTTGTCTCAGATTTTATCTCAGTTGCATGAGCTTGTTTTGCATCTAATGTCTTTCGCATCATTGCAATAGGATTTGCCTGTTGTGGAACATTGGGATCATGTACTTTGTAGATTCGATGATCCTTGTGGATGATCATCGATCTGGAATAGCTTTTTTCGCGAAAAATAATGGGATTGCGGAATGGTGGAGAGCTGACTTCGATGCGATGTCCACCACTATCCTGAATGCTATGACTATCAGTAACTAGTAAATCTTCTGCGTTGAATAGAGGGGTGCTAGTCATCAAGTCACCCATTGTGATTTCTAAACGACTGTCTTTGGTTAAATCTTTATATTGGCAAGCAAAGGTTACCCATTGGCTATTCGGTTTTGTATGTACAAAAATCAGAGGCGCAGTTTCTTGGAGCTCTTCATGGAGAATGAGTCGGCATGTCACTTCATGGTTTTTAGTATCAGATGGGGGTTTGTTGAAGGTAATTTTAAATTTTACAGGTAATTTGATGTCGGAATGGTGGTGAGCTTTGATGGTCCTTTTTGTTAGCATTCCCTGCACCTTAGATGTCGTCCTCGCTTTGCTAGAGAGAGGAAGGTAACGATTTTTATTACACTCTTGCTAATGTTTTGGGTAGTTCTACGCTATGGTCATGTTTCTGTGCACTTGTTTGTACAGCTTGTGCGCGCTGTGTGCTACCACAAAACAATCCATAAATTCTATCTTTGAGGGTGGGAGCTTTACAGGCAGCATTTACAATATTACCATTTTGCCATTCAGCGCGAGCTTTTGGATAAAGTGCTCCAGCAAATGCTCCAGCAATGAGTGAAACCCCGATGTTCGCGATATAAACGCCTAACGGGAGTCCAGCTCCATGAGAGAGGACAGAAATCCCCATGCCAAGTAGTACAAACATTACACCAATTACCGCGCCAATTACCGCGTGCTGTTTTGAGAGGCGAATGTTGTTATGACACATGCCAGTAATGGTATTGTACGAGCTGGTAATTTGGTTTACATCACTTTTAACCGCACCTACTGCAATCAAGCCATATTGCTTTGCGATTGTATCGTGATCGTCTTTAGTAATGCGTCCTTCCATTCTGTCTTCAAGCATGATTAGCCGCATATTCTCAATTTCGCGCTTCAATCTTTCAAGGGCTAGAGCTTCTTCTTTTGCATTAGTGTCTCTGAGACGATTGATTTTGTCTTGAAGATAAGCAGCAGTTTCATAAAAATCTTGTGGGGGGGTCTCTTGAGAATTTCTTGAGCTTGCCATTTTTGCTTTCCTCGTTATTTTAGTACTTATTATGAGTATTAATTCTTAACATAGTCTTATTTTCCCAAATAATACACAGAAATGGGTAATAAATAAACACTATTCTGTGCTAAATCCAGGCGGAATCTTAAATCCACCGTATTCTCGCTCTAATAAACTCGCAAATGCAATGGTGGTTTTATCCTGTAAATAATTGCCAATCAGTTGGATTCCAATCGGTAGGCCAGATTCACTCAAGCCTATGGGGGCGGATGTGGCGGGTAGGCCAAATAAGTTGGCGATGCAAACCCAAATGTATTGATGTGAATAAGCTACCTGATTGCCAGCAATTTCAAGCGTACGCTTTTCATAATCTGGAGTGTGATCATGCGGAAATGCAAGTGTTGGCAACACAGGACAGAGAACAACATCAACATCGTCATATAACTTTTGCCATTGATTTTTTAATTGTTCGCGTGTGCGTGTGGTGAGCAACCAATCACGATGATTCATTGCTGTGCCACGTAACCAGGTTGCGCCCAGGCTAGTGTCATCATCGGATAATGTTTTTGCTGCGGTTTCCATTTGTTGAAATACTTCTGTCGGCATATTTAACGTAAACCAAGCAGCAAGCAATGCACAATAGTTATAAGTAATAGCACTTAAATCAGGTGGTGCTGGGTGTTTGCGTAATACCGTGGTGCCTGCTTTTTCAAGGTGATTGGCTAGCTTATCAATTGCTGTCACGATATCAGGTGCAGTGGGATAGAGTGGATGTTGATCTAAAACCAATACTCTAAATTCACTTAAGTGTTTTTGTTTTACGTCTGGTAAGGTTAAGCGATATCCAACGCCATCAGCCCATTCATCTGGCCCAGCAAGCACTTGTAAACCTAATAATAAATCATCAGCGGTTCTTGCCATGGGGCCAGCCACTGCAAAATCAACTTTATTCGCGCTAGCTGGCATAGTCGGAGGACTCGCGCCGCGTAAAGGAACTAAGTCAGCGCTGGGTTTGTGGGCGTAGATACCACAAAAATGTGCAGGTACACGTAAAGAACCTGCTAAATCTGAGCCGAGTTCAAGGGCTACATATCCAGCTGCTAAAGCAGCGGCTGAACCGCCAGAAGACCCACCAGGGGTTAGTTTTACATTCCATGGGTTATTTGTAATGCCATGAATGTCATTATAGGTTTGCCAGTCACCTAGCATGCAAGGAACATTAGTTTTCCCAATAATGATCGCACCTGCCGATTTTAAGCGTGAAATCGTTAGTGCGTCAGCATCAGGGCGCCAATCTTTAAATGCTGTGTTACCCCATGAAGTGGATAAGCCGGAAATATTGAAGGACTCTTTTACTGTCATCGGTAACCCAAGCAAGGGTTTGCGTTCGCCACGTGCAATGGCTGCGTCAGCTTCTTTTGCAGCAATACGAGCTCGCGCAAAATCTTTGGTGATGACAGCATTAATTTTTTCATCGTATTTTTCAATGCGTGCGATGGTTGTGTCTAATAAGTCAGCAGCAGAGATATCTCGATTCGCGAGTGCAGCGACTAATTCAGCCGCATTTTTATAAGGTAAATTCATGGGCGTGGTTCCTAGCAAATGGTCGCTCATCTCAGCATGAAATATGGTGATATGCAAATGGATTTCAGCCGCTTGAAGTATCAGGTTGCATGTGCTAGCTTGCACATTTTCTAACATACTTAATGAGGTCTTTCATGAAGGTAAAAAAGCTTTTTGCTGTTGGTCTAGCAACGCTATGCGCAGTAAGCAGTGTCTACGCAGCAAAGACTACAATGCAGGCAGTGGCAAAGAACGTCAATAATATTGATTCCACCATGGCGGATATCAAAGCTAATTCAAAAGTTCCTGTAGCATTTCCAGCAGAAGTACCAGTCGCGAAAACAAAGTTATATGCCAGTGATACAGCGCGTGAGTATTTTTGGGCAATTAGCGTTGACTCATCAGCGATTTGTAAAGGGACACACTATTGCAATGTTGGTTTAATGTCAGCCGATGCAAAAGGTCAGTTAGAAGATTCATACATGGATATGAAAACAAAAAAGCAAACTAAAAAACAATCTACCATGTTAGCTGATGGTGTTACGGCTTATTTTACACCAGGGCATGCTGAAGGTGATTGGCATAGTCCAACCTTGGAATGGGTAGAAAACAATGCACTTTACACATTAACTTGGGCTATTAAAGGTACGGATGCGGAAGAGATATTGAAAACCATGGCAAATTCAGCAATGCATCCAGGTTCAGGCTAAGTCATATCATATACAGCAATAACGTGTGTTATTGCTGTATGCTCTTACTGTGGCCTGGTTCAACAACAGCTAGCTTTAGTGCTACGGGTATCGTATAAGTTTGTCCCGCAAGTCATAGAGACGCTTGGGATATCGCTAATATCCTGTTTAATAAGCATGTTTTTTTTCAGGCAAACTAAAGAAACTCTCCTATACTTAAAATCAGATGGATTAATTTAAGTGGTAGGTAAGTATTCATGTTGCGTAGTATAGGTGGTTTCGAAAATAAACATTTTACACCTAGATTCTTGCAAGAGAGATTGGTGGAAAAATTGCATGGAAATCCGCAATCCTATCGTGAGTACATGGTGCAAACGATGGGCTTCACCGAAATTTTCTCCAGCCATGAGCTGATTGAATTATCCCGCACGTTACATGTTCATAAAGACAAGCCGCTTTCAACTGAAGAAGAAAAAGTAATGATTAGTTTTCTTTTAAGTCGTTTGTCTTCTCATTCGCAGATCACTCGAGTGCAAAATAATCAATTAAAAACGGCAGAGTTAGTGCTGTTAACACTGCGCGAGTATGAGCGAATCAAAAATGTTAAAATAGATTTATATACTAATTTTGAATTGTTTGATTTCAAAATGGCGGTGCAAACCGTACTGACAGCCGTTTTTGTGCGATTATTTTTATATCCAATTCAAGATTTCGAAAAATGTATCATTATTAATGATGCGCTAGTAGAAGCACAGCAAACATATAGAAATAAAATTTTATATTTTTCCGTACATGGATATAGTGATCAATGGTTTAAAGCGGTGGTTGAAAGTTGCATCGTTTTGAATAAGCCATGTTCACATAATCGTGAAATATTGAAAGTGTTGTTACATAACTGTTTATCTGAAGATGTAGGGCAGCGTTGGTTTGACAGGCTTCCACATGAGCACCCAATTGTTATGATGTTGCGGACAATGATAAAATAAAACTAATAACATCATGTAGAGGTATTGAATGCGTCTGATATTATTCATCGTTTCATTCTGCGTGTTTCTTTTCTCTCCCATTAGCCATGCCGTTATCATTCTAGATAGTACATATGAAGAATTTGGTTTTCATAAAGCAAGAGATTTGGCAAAACAATCGCAATTCAAATCATTAATTTTTATTTCTGAATCAGCATCGGGATCATGGATTGGTAATTACAATGGGCATGGGTATGTGCTCACAGCAGGTCATGTTTATGAAAAAAATGCTGATCCAAGCGAATACGCTTATCGCACATTAGATGGCACAGCGTATCAAGCAGATAAACTATATAAGCACCCATTGTGGAATGGTGATACGGATGATAGGACAGGTTATGATTTTGTTATTGTGCGTTTGAAAAATGAAGTTGATACAGCAGGATCGCAGCCAGCACTTTATGGTGGTTCACATGAATCTGGAAAGCTGCTTACTTTTATTGGTTATGGTTATCGTGGTACAGGTACTCATGGTCAAGATACTGAGATCGACACACATAATAAACCGGCTGGTGCAGTGGGTTTAATTGAAAAAGTAGTTGATGCTGTCGATCCTGCGCCAGCGAGTGGTGATGCAGGTAGTTACTTAGGAATTTGGCTACCTAAAGAAGATGGCTCTATTCCAAATCCTTTCACTAAAAAGGGTATCACTAAGCCTGTATCGTCACTATCGGGTGTATTAGGCTCTGGTGATAGCGGTGGGCCTGCATGGATAGAAACGAGCTCAGGATGGGCTATTGCAGGTATTAATTCAAATGGTGGAGGTAATGCCAAATACGGTGATGCGTCATGGTTTGCCCGTGTGAGTCATGTGAAAGATTGGATTTTATCGATTGTACCCACGGCGAAATTTGTGGAGTGAGATAGATTAATTTAGCGCTTCATTTTTATATTCACTTGTTGGCTGTCATCTATTTCTATAGGGCGAGTATCTTTTGCTTTTGTTTTAACTTGAGTTGCATGTGGCCCAAGTTTTTTGGCGCGTTCTTGTATGTGATTTAAAGTTTGCATCTCATCTTTGATGGGGGTGAGGCGATTAATTTGAGTTGTTATTGCTGCAACCGTGTCGCGTGAAAATTGATTTCGATTATCATGGTTGGCTACTTGCATATAAGCAAGTAATGATTCTAGTTGATTTAGTGCTGTTGCTGATTTATGTAAACTAGCGGAGATTTTATCAACTAAAGGGAGAGGAGAGGCTTGGGTTTTTACATTTTCAATTGCAAAGTGTAATCGATTGATATCAATTTGCGGTAGTGTTTTAATAAAATGTGCAATGAACTTTTCATCTATAACGGTTTTGTTGTTTATAAATTCTTGGAAGCAATCAATCTGCTGCATAAGAGCTTTTTGTCTATCCGTTAATTCAACATGTTGATTGAGATCAGATATCATCATGACTTGCTTTTTTGGTTGTGTTTCGCGGAGGATGAGATGGGTAAATATATCTTCGCAACTTAAACCCATAGCAAGCGATTGATTAAATCCATTTGCGATGGCTGAAAACTCTCTGGTACTTTCAGGTGATCGTAATGCTTGTTCAGCTTTTTCTTCAAATAATTCTCGTGCTAATGGATTTTGAATTAGCTTTAATAAATCACTTTTTGATTGTGGGGTAGGCATGTGTGATGGCTTCCACGCAGCATCAGATTTATATATAAGTATAGCGCTAAATGACAATATAAAGATGTTCGAGATAAAATTGAGGAATAACAGACTCCTAATACATTCAAGCAATTAGTGAATAATTTGTGAATAATCATTTTCTATCGCTAAAACCAGGTAAAATAGTAGTAATAAGAAAAAACGAGGAGTATGGCAATGCAAAGAATATTTCTTTGTATTTTTGTGTATTCAGTTTTTTTATTTTCAGCTACGTCTGCTTCTGCACAAGTCTATTTTGCAGGATGGACAACATCACCAGATAATATTCCTGATAGTTATCATGAGCGTGATGATAATGTTCCTTATCATTATGATAATTTCACACAAGGTAAATTTGTTAAAACTGAAGTGAAGTCACAAGCAACAGCAAATGATGTGTACGGTGAAAAAATGATTGTTGTTGATCCACATAAACATCGTTGGTATGCCTATGCAGCGAATGGAAAGTTGATGCGCTCTGGTTTAGCAACCGCAGGTTCTAGTTGGTGTAAAGATATCGATAGAGCGTGTAAAACTAGCGTAGGTACTTTTCGCATTCAATCGTTAGGTAGCTCTGATTGTGTTTCCAATACATACCCTGTTGGTGAAGGTGGCGCGCCTATGCCTTATTGCATGTACTTTAATGGTGGGCAAGGTATACATGGTTCCAATCAAGTGGTGGCTGATAATGTGAGCCATGGTTGTGTGCGGGTGAGGGTCAGTGATGCTGAGTGGTTGCGATATAATTTTGTTAGTGTCGGTACAAAAGTAGTGATTAAGCCATATTAATTATTTGACATACTGCAATTTAAATACTAGTTTTATTTCACGGAATAATAATGATATTAAGGAAATCTTAAATGCCAAAGTATATGGTTACGTTTTCAGGAATGGATTATGAAGCAGATGCAAATCCATTCTGGCACACTTTTCTTTTACTTTCCGTTTACAATGATATAACCAAGCAAATTGAGGTGGTTGATCAAGGCGGTTTTTATGGTCCGACAGCTACAGTAAAAAAGGGCGCAACTTACGCATTGAAGCGTACGTTAGGATTTGATACTGACTTAGAAGAAAATCATCGTTTTTTGATGCATGAAGCATTGCGAGACATGGATAGAGGTAAAGGATTGCACGGTGTGACGTTTGAATTAACCGCAGAAAAATTTACTCTCTTGAAGAAGCGTCTAGAAAAATTACGAGAAGATCAGGCGGCTGCAGTGACAGACGCGGCACAAGAATTAAAGCTTGATATGAAGCGAGTGGGTAAGCCACGTTGTTATGATGGTGAGCAGCATTCACTAAAGATCTTCCAGCATGAAGCTAAGCGAGCAGAGCCAAGATTAAAAGAATTTTCACTGAATCTATTGGGTTCTCCCAAGACGTGTAAAACACATGCTATATCGATGTTAGATGGTATTTTGACGCCAGCACAAATTGAGCGTATCAAGGGTGGCAAGAGTACAATAACGCGTTTTAGTGGAAAGATGGAGACTATACATTTGCATAGTGAAGGCCCTTTACAATTGTTTGCAAAGAAGGGTACTTATTTTCGTGATTTTAACTATGATGCAAAAGGTCAAAAAGATTCTGAAACTAGATTACTTTGGACGGTTCCACCTCAAGAAATTGAAACAATATCAAAAGATATTAAAGAGCTTTTTCATGTCGATACAAGGTATGTTGATAGAGTAAAAAAAGTAGTGCGTGAATTACAAAGTTTAGAAATTGCAATTAGAAATTTTAAAGGAAGTAGTTTGTTTCATCGGGTGCAGAATGAACTTTTAGACGATATTAAAATGCATTATAAATATTTTTCTATTGCTCGATCAGATGCAAAAAAAGAACTACCCCCAACACAGCAAACATGGCGTTCTGCTTTTTCGAGTTTTTGGAGCACAGTCAAGAACAACGGTCGTGTCGCAGCTCCAGTCGATATGAAAGATCATAAACATGCGGTTACTCAGGTTGATAATTGTGTTACACAGCCCGATTTTTGGAGATCATTAAGCTTGAATCCTAGCTCAGATCCTGTTGATAGAGAATTCTTGGATCACTTAATAGCCGCAGAAGATTTTCTTGCAAATCTCCATGCCGCTGTGAGAGATGATTGGGAGGAGGGTGTCACTGAGAGTCTTACTGATAAAGATCTACGTAAGTTCAGCGTAGATGATCCCTATTGTGAGTTATTCAAAAGATACACTCCAGCGATGAAGCAGCAAGTTTTAGAAGCATATAATAATAATGTCCTGAATCATCTGCCGTTTTACGCAATGATTATGAAAAAGGTCATGACAATACCAGATATGCAGAATACAGATTGGGGTAAGCCACCATACGAAGAGAATCTTCAGTATGTTGCACAGCTTTTTAATGAGAGTAATGATGAGTTGGATGAAAAAGCTGTGCCCAGGATGAGTATGTAAGGAAAGCTTTCATTCTACCTCTTCCCCCTTCGCAAAATGCGCTGGGGGAGAAGTGTTGTCATTCAGGGGAGGTCTCTCGCTACGCTCGGGATGACAATTCCTGCCGCTGAAACGAAAGTTGATCTAAACGTGTTTCTTGCTGGCGTAGCATTTGAGTCTGTAATACTTGATCGAATTGCAGTTGCGCTAATCCCATACCTTGTATGAATGCATAATCAGAAGTAAATTGAGTGTTTGTATCGGCAATGGTTGGAAGGCTAAATGCTAATAAAGAGACTGTAATCGCTTTTTTTAACATAGGTTCTCATCCATGAGTGATTGACAAGTATATAATGCATTGCTGCTACATTTCGGTCAAGCAATGGATCTCTCGTGGAGTAATTCTTCTAATTCACGCAGTGATGTGACTTGATAATGTGGCACAATATTTTCTGCGATTGGTTTGCTATGGATATTCAACCAGCAAGTATCTAAGCCTGCATTAATGCCGCCTAAAATATCTGATTCCAATGTATCACCTACCATGAGTACGCTATCACGAGAGGGATTCCCCAGTAATTGCAGTGCATAATCAAAAATTTCACGATGCGGTTTTGCAATACCAACCTGTTCTGATATGACTAAAGCATCAAAATAGTCGCGTAATCCTGTGCGCTCTAGGCGAGTTTGTTGTAACTCAGTAAAACCATTCGTGATAATACCAAGTTTCATTTTACCTCTTAATGTATCGAGTAAAGAGGTCGCACCTTCAAGTGGACTGCAAATGTCTGCCATGGCATGTAGAAAAGCGCTATTTAATTCTTGAGTAGAAACATTTAATTTTTCTGCCCATAAATGAAAGCGTTGGTGTTGTAATTCTCGTGCAGTGAGTCTGCCATTTTGATATTCCACCCACAGAGACTTATTGGTTGTTTGATATGTGTCGTAATCTTCTTTGGTAAACTGGATGCCGTATGGCAAGAATGCAAGTTGTAAGCCAGCGAATGAGTCGAAGCGGAATAATGTTTCATCTGCATCAAATAATATGTATTCGTATTTTTTCATTATTCTATCACTTGTTATTTTTGTGCAAAATATCACCATACCTGTGTGCTGTCAAGTTAATTGCTAATCACTTCCAGCGACAGTATATTTGTATTTTGTTCAGAACGGAGTATTAATATGCCACTTGCATCGGATGCCTATCTCATAAAGAAGCAACGCTTAGAAGCAGCAAGAAAGTTACAAATACCGCTCAAACGTTTGCCAAATCAAAAAGCGTTAGAAGAAAAAGCAAAAGTGAAAATGGCTATCGATAGTAAAGCACACGGTCCTGTGCGATTACAGCCAATATCTCAAGTGATAGCTGTTGCATCTGAGCCTGATTCACAACAAGAGCACGATGCAGAGGTTAGTAAATATAATCAGTGGCGAAATAAGCGTATTAATGCATGTTATGCGAATTTAAAATCGTATATGGCATGGCTCGAATTATGTGATGCACAATTAAAAGATCCAAAGAATAAAGGTCGCTTACAAAAAGATAAGCAAAGTGTTTTATTAGGTGTCGCTGAAATATATGAAGAGTTAGGATGTTTTGGTCGTACTCTTCGCCGGAATGATTTGGCGCTAACTTATTATCAAGCTGCTTTGAAGATATATCCGCAAGTAATGCTTTTTGGATCACCAGCGGAGATTCATAAGAAAAAGCAGCATATTACATTTCGGATTGAAGCAGATAGCAAAGAAGTAGAAGAAATTTCGAAAGAACTGAAGCTGAAATAATTACTCCCTTCTCCCAGGGTGTTCTTTACGAATGGGAGAAGGGCAGGGGATGAGGGTATTTAAAAGAACCCTCACCCGCCGTATAAAAAGCATGCGTCGACCTCTCCCACAAGTGGGAGAGGTGAGGATGTTTTTTCTCCCTTCTCCCAAGGTGTTCTTTACGAATGGGAGAAGGGCAGGGGATGAGGGTTATCACCACTCTGGCCAATGACAACCAAAAGGTGCAACAGGTTTCATTTCTACTTTTGGCATGTTTGAAAATTTAGTCGCAGGCGCTAGACGAGTGATCTCACCATAAGGACTCGCGTCTGTCACCAGTTCGGTAGGATACGTATCTGTTTTTGGTGCTTGTCCAAATTCGTTCGCATCAAGATAACCCAAGTCTTGTGCCCACATCGCACTACGTGATAATGAAACTTTGACGTGATAACTACCGCCTTCAGTTGCACGTTTTAGCAATGCTGCCATCATCCCTGCTACGGCAAAATATCCGGTGAGTAAATCAGTGAGATAAAAAACAGGTGAAAATCGTGGGCTTTGTATGCCACCTTCAGTGACAGCAAAACCAGATGTCACTTGACCTAATTGATCGAAGCCAGGGCGATATTTCCATGGGCCTTCGTGTCCATAGGTATTAATCGATAAGTACACAATTCCTTTTTTGCAGTGTTTAACAAGATCGTGTGGTGTGAGTGTAAATTTTTCTGTAACAGCTGGTCTGTATGATGTTGCAAAAATATCTGTTGCAGTAAGTAATTCTTGTAGTTTAGCAACATCTTTTGCAGTCGTTAAATCGAGATAAGCGTTTGTCTTACCGTTATTGACTGCAAAATCTTGTACTAGAGTATCGCGGTGATATGGTGATGAAACATGTAAAACATTCGCGCCAAATTCAGCGAGTGAACAAGTGCTACGTGGTCCTGCTAATACATGCGTAAAGTCTAATACATTGACACCGGCTAAAGGTGATACTGGATTTTTTTCAAGGCCAGTAGGTTTGCCTTCACCTATTTTTTCTATCTCAACGACGGGTGTATTTGCGAGAATTTTTCCTTGCGGATGGCTTAACCATTCTTCTTTGGTTAATGCGATACAGCATGGTAAACCTAAGTCAGAAAGCTTTTCTTGTAATTCAAAGGAGTTCCATTGTGAAATAGCTTTTTTGATAGCTTCTCTGTTATTTCCGCAATTAAAAAAATTCAAGTAACCTAATTCTAGTTTGCGGTATGGTGGGCCTGATTCAATCATGACAAATTTGCCATCTTTACATTGATATAGACCATTTGTCGGTACGGTTTCTGCACCGAGTTCTAATTTATACCCATTTTGCCAAATAAAATGTGTTGGATGTAAATAATGAATGGCATCGTGAATATTAAGTGTAATGTTGTTGTCTTGGTTTGTGCGGTATTTCCAAATAGCAGCTGCTGCAATAGCATCTAATCCTAAAACATAACTAACAGCTTCTCCAAGGCGATGGGGTGATTGTAAAACAGGATCTTTGCCATGAAGAGTAAATTCACCTGGGAAAAAAGAATCAAAACCTAAGTGTGTTATTAAATCACTTAATGGTTTTAACTCGCCTTTTGAAAGTAAGCGTGGTTGCATGTTAAGTCCTTTTAAATTGAAAATTCTTTTTTACCCTCATCCCCAACCCTTCTCCCATTCGCAAAAAAACGCGATGGGAGAAGGGAGCAGCAATAATATCACCTCTCCCACCCCAAGCTCTTCTCCCATTCGCAAAAAAGCGCTTTGGGAGAAGGGAGTAACAATATTATCACTTCTCTTGCTTGCGGGTGAGGGGTGGTTAATTCACAACATCCAGTGCCATAACCAAGCAGCAGCTGTTCCACCAATCAGAGGTCCAACAACAGGAACCCAAGCATAGGCCCAATCAGAATGACCTTTTCCAGAAATAGGTAAGATAGCATGCGCTAAACGAGGTCCTAGGTCACGCGCAGGATTAATAGCATAACCTGTGGCGCCACCGAGTGATAATCCAATGCCCCACACTAAGATACCCACTAAATAAGGTCCAAGACCTAATGCGGGTGACCCATGTGTGGTTGCTTTACTAAAGATAGCGGCAACACCGAGTACTAACACAGCGGTTGCTATAATTTCAGATAACAAATTGTGATGATAAGCACGAATAGCAGGCTTTGTACTGAATACCATGAGTTTCAAATGCTTTTCCTCAGTCTCTTTCCAATGCGGTAAATAAACTAGCCACACTAGAATAGCACCGATAAATGCACCTAAGATTTGTGCTGCCATGAATAAAAGTGTTTGCTTCAATGTGTAATAATGCCATAGATATTTTGCAAGACTGACAGCGGGATTAATATCTGCATTGGATGAACCAACAGATTGAGCAACGAACACACCGATTACAACAGCGATAAACCAACCAGTTGTAATTGCAATCCAACCTGCGTCATGTCCTTTTGATTTTTTCAGCAATGAACTAGCGACGGCGCCATTACCTAAAATAATTAACATCATGGTTCCAAAAAATTCGCCTAAGTATTCATGAAACATTTTTTTCTCCGTTTGTAAGTCGAATTCAAATCTTTACCTCTCCATTTATGGAGAGGTCGACACGTGTTTTTTACGTGGCGGGTGAGGGGGGGTATTAAGCACCCTCATCCCCAGCCCTTCTCCCGTTCGTAAAAAACACTCTGGGAGAAGGGGGTGAAAAAGTCTAGATAAGAGGAGCCTGTTGTGGAAATATCGCAATGATTGGATGTTTGCGTCCATCGAGCCACGCTAAAACATTTTTCAAATTAGATTCTTCCATGGCAATGCAGCCTGCAGTACCGCTCGTTGAGCTTTTCCAAATATGCATAAAAATGCAAGAACCTGCGCCTGCTGTTATTGGCTTTTGGTTGTATTGCACCATGGCGCCAAATTGATATTGTGGAACTTGACGCATTTGCTCGCCAGAGTTCCAATCTTTTAATGTCATTTTTGTACTATCAATTAATTGATTGTAATGTGTTGATTTAACATCATCCACGCACACACTGGTATCGTTTAAAGGGAAATAATTTGTGTTTTGGCTGGTTTCATCAAAACCAAAAGTTGGCCCAATCGGATAAATACCGGCAGGTGTTAAGCCATCGCCTTCATGTTTTATTGGAGCATTATTTTTTGAAGGTTTAAAATGTGCATCCCAACCCATACCATTTTTTCCAATCACAACATTAACAGGTGAACCAATAGGCTTCCATGATTGTTGAGTGGAGTTACGCTCAAAGCGCTGCATTTTACCGTTAATAGATTTCCAATCAGATGTGGTGACAACAATTAATTGCTCACTATTATTTACAATGTGAGTCGTTGCTGAAGCAAATATATGCGAGGAAAGTAAGAGAGTTGCTAATAATACCTTTTTCATTGTTACTCCTAGCGAATTAAAAAATTAAAATAAGTTTGTGGATACGGTTCATGTTGTAAAGTGAAATGCCACCATTCTTCTGCTAATGGGTTGAAGCCGTGGTTAATCATCAAAGTACGTAACATGAGACGATTTTCTTTTACTGCATTCGATAACGTGGGATTGAGTGAGTGTGAGAGTTCATCCATGAAGTCAAAGTGAGTGCCCATGTTTAATTCAGAAACATGCTTGTGATTCAATTTTACAATCGTGATATCAACAGTGCTGCCGCGTGAGTGACCTGATTTTTCTGCAACATAACCTAGCTTAAAAAAATCAGCTTTATTAACACGTGGGTAATAATCTTTCTTTTGTTTTTGATCATTAAGATCATGGCTCCAAGTAATAAAATTCGCAACCGCCATCGTCGGTCTATAGCAATCATATACTTTCAAGCTGAATGATTTTTTTTCTAACTCTTTTTGTATGCTAGCTAATGCAAGCGCAGTTTGTGAAGTTAAGATGCATGTAGGTGCTTCATAACCATTAATTTGTTTGCCAATAAAATTATTGGAAGAATAGTATCGAATATCTTGAATGATAGAAGGAGCGATATCTTTTAAATAAACAAATCCAGTAGGTAAGGCGTGAGCTTGAGTGGATAAGCTTACAATGCCTGTGATTAAAAGTATTGTTTTGCATTTTTTCATTTCAGAGTCTCGGGGAATCAATCGTCAGGCGTAGTTTAACCGCCCTAGCTTAACATGTAGGGTGGGCAAAGCGAAGCGTGCCCACTGACTTGTGAGCGGTGAGCATGCCTCGCTATTTCCACCCTACGAAACTAGCTACTGGCCAAAAGTCGTAAAAAATGACCATTCCCAAAAAGCGCGCTGTATCAAAGCTTAGGCGGGATACACACAAGCTTCTTAACACTTTATCCACAGAAACTGTGGGTAAATATCTAGTGTTTTCATAGGATTGTAATTGGTGTTTATAAGATCAAAAAAAACAGCATGATATACTGCTACTCCTAACATATTGATTATTAGAAGATTAATTTTTTCATATTATGGGCTTTTTAAAATCATGAAATGCGAATATAATAAACACTAGATTTGTCACTGTATTAATTTTATACCAGAGGTAAAGCGTGCATAATACTCCTTTAGAGTTAGCAGAAAGCATTAAAAATCAATTCGACTCCAGGCATCCTGATTACCCTGCGTTATATGCAGCGGCTGAAAGATTGGTTGCAAAAAAAGTGTTAACACAAAAAGAAATGCACTGGATTTTCGTCGCGAACAAAGCGGAAGAAGATGCTGAGCTTGATCGCAGTATGCGTGCCATGGAAAGAGCGCGTCAAAAAGCTTATACAGATATGATGAATGAATACAATAAGAGTCAGATTAAGCGCGTTTCAATTGAAGATAGACATGTATCAGCTAAGCAAGGCATTCCAGATGCGTTGCGTGAAGCACTGATCAAGTTAATTGCTGACTTAAGATTCCATGGCCAACAAGCAGTGTTCGCGCAAACGCAAAGTGCACAAGCGATCAACGTAGCACAAGGCGCAGTTCCTGGTATAGTCAATGCAGTATTGGCTGCACTTCCTCAAGGGCCTGTTGTGATGCCGGGTCAAGCTGGAGTAGTCGTTGTACCGAATTACGCACAAGCTAATGTAGGCGCATTTCAAACAGATTTATTGGCGATGGCTGCAAATCCAATGGCGGCATGTGCTGCTGAGCCAGACGTTGCTGAAGGCTTTAATCGTAAAGTTGATGAAGAGCATGCTGCAATCATGCAACAACAAAAAGACGCTATCCATCCAGAGCAACAACGCGAGAAAGATATCGAATGCCGTACGCAGGCGTTCCATCGTACAGTGCATAATACTAATGCAAGACAACGAATTGTAACACGTAGTAAAGATTCATTAACGCATCATGTGTTTCGTCCTGCTGTTCAAGGTAATGCAACTCATGCAAGTTATTTAATGGAGCAAACCTTTGGTGCGATGGATCATCAATCTCTAAATCAATATTATGATCATTTGTTGAAAGCTGCGTTAAATCAATATATGTATCAATATCACATGCGTAAAGTAAATGAAGGTAACCTTCAATTCGCACGATATGTAGATTCTGCAAATGCGCAGGGGCATGATGTTTCAGCATATCAACAGATTATGAATACCCTTTTTCCAAAGCAAAATTATTCAAACTCAATTTAGTTTGTAGGGTGGGCAAAGCGCAGCGCTGAGTTATCCCCACGAATTTTTGCTCCCTTCTCCCAGAGTGTTTTTTACGATGGGAGAAGGGCTGGGGATGAGGGCCTATACCCTCACCCCTTGCCCCTCTCCCAGAAAAATAGCATTTTGGGAGAGGGGAATTATACTACCCAAAATTCGTGGGGATAACTCAGAGCGTAGCGTGCCCACCCAAACTTAACGAGCATTACACCTTTCCTTTTTTTCAGTGACATAGCCACCCATCACAAATCACCCAAGATTCTGTATCCGATATATAATGTATATATGATTATATAAAACGAGGCGATTAGCTGCGGTAGCTCAGGTGGTGGCAGCTCCTTTGCGAGCGGCGTCCCATATTGATATGGAGGCATATAATCGAGCGACTCACGTGTTGGATGAACAGATGAGATGCGTACGCGAGACCTTGACACAACATGCGAATGCTTTTTCTGCAGTTGCAAATAAGATAAGAACGAAGCTAGGTACAATCTTAGTTAATAAAAGTATCGCGCAAGATGAAAGTGATAGGCAAATGGAAGTTGAAGCAATCAATTTTGCTACATTAGTGGGGCATGCAGTCGGCGTAGCAATGGGATTAGAAGCATTACAAAATAAAATCCCTCCGGCAGATTGTAATAAGTTACAGAGTGATTTCACTGCGCAAATACAAAGATTAGCAGACTTTAATAATTATCCAGATGTCATTATACAGCTACAGACACTTCGACTATCTGCAGAAAATAAATTAGCTGCAATAAAAGCCGTGCATAAAGATGAAAAACATGTGGCACCAAATAACGATGAAATTGCAGCGTTGAAAGCATACGTTGTTGCATACACTAAAAATCAAGGTCACTCAAACTCTGCAGTAACAGCATTTGAAAATGCATTGCGGAATGAAGTGTTGCTAGAGGTTTACCATGCGGCGGGTGTAAAAGGTGGAAGAACATTTAATAAGAAAGATGCAGGCGATAAAATATTTGCATTCATTGGGAAGTATGATGGTGGAAAATTAGCGAATGATCATAGTGACATGATTAAGACTAAAATTGCGAATGGTGGGTATTTAAATAAGAAGCTCGAATTTTTATATGATGTAAAAGCGCTTGCTAGAATGAATCCAAGTAAAGCGATTCTTATAATCAAACCTAATGCAACACAAGAGCAACTACATGGCACAAATGATTATTTACTTGCTCAAGTAGGTCAAGATCAAATAAACGCGTATTTCAATAATCATGTGAATAAGCCGGCAGTTGCTGTTGCGGTGAATGTGCAACCTGTGGTGAACAAACCAGTTGTGCCGATTCCACCACAAAAAAAATAAGGTTACTCATGAATAAACTCATCTTAATGCTGTGTATGATTTGTTGCGCAACTGTTTTTGCTAAGCAACCCAAGATTATTACGGTGAAATCAGTTGAGGTTGGGGATTACTGTTGGTTAACCACCAAGGCAGAAAAAAGTAAAACATATCTCGTCGATGTGGCAGAGAATAAAAATATGTGTCAATCAGGTGATTCAGCGGTAGAAACAAAGTTATGGAAAGGCAAAAAGCTAAAAATCACGACCAAAATGACACAAATTTGTGAGCATCTGCCGCCATGTGAGAAGGGTGACAAAATGATTGATCAAGATAGTGTTGTGGATTTCGACGTTATAAAATAGTTATCACATCAGATTTATGATTTTATTTTCCATGTATCAAACATCGCTTTTACGGTAGGGTAGTACTTATCAAATGTTTGACTTGGCGCAATGTAGAAATAGAGATAGCCAGACTCATGACTCTCTTTTGAAACGACCGCTACCCATGCTTCTTGTGGTTGATTTTCTAGTGTGAATTTAGCTTTGAAATAGTGTGCTTTTAGTGATTTTCCTGCGAAAGTTTTTACTTCAGTGATTCCTTCTTGATACGTTGTATTCTTGTAAATAGAAGGAGGGAAAAGTGTTTCTTTTACTTCTTTAGATGATATTGCTTTATCGGATTGTAAGAATTTTACAAACGAATCATTTTCTTTTTCGAAACTAATCAGACCAATTGTTACGAATTCAAGCGAGTCTAGTGTTTCACTAAATGTAATAGTATGAGCATCTTGCTTATCTGCTTCGTGCACCCAGGTTTCTGGATATTGTACTGCAAAACCAAAACGTTCATCACCAAAGGTCTTAGTGAGGGTGGGTGTTTCAGCCGCATGAATTGCAGATACAGCGAAGCCAACTAAAAAGCTGACCAGGAAAAAATAACAAATCCGTTTGGTAAGTGTGTTCATGCTTTGATTATACATAGATTAAGTCGACTGGGTAAAGCGTAGTGTTGTAGAGTGGGCAAAGCGCAGTGCTGAGTTATTACATGAATTTTTACTCCCCTATCCCAAAATGCTTTTTTTTGGGAGAGGGGGGATATCGAATTGAATTTTTAATAATTCCACTTCGAAATTGATCGTATTTTCTGTATATTAAATATTCCCACCTTATCTCAAGGAGCGAGATATATGAAATCTTCCTATTCCGTATTGATAGTTGGTGCTGGTCCTACAGGGATGGCGCTAGCTGCTGAGCTACAAAACTATGGCATTGACTTTTTAATCATCGATAAACGTCCTAGCCATGTGACAACATCAAATGCAGCAGGCATTCATGCGCGAACATTAGAATGCTGGTATAAAAGACCATGGAGTAAAGCATTCTTTGAAAAAGGGGTTGTCATCAAGGGTGCATCGATTAATGCGAGAGATAAGCGACTTGCTTTTTTCGATTTCAGTCAGTTACACGATACACAATATAAAATGATTTTATCAATTCCACAAAACCAAACAGAAGCTATTTTAGATAACTTTCTGACAAGTGTAGGCAAGCCAGTTTTAAGAAATACAACACTACATAATGTTAGTATTAAACATGATGAAGCCACGGCACATATATCGACATTGGATATGGATAGAGAGATTAGTGCTGATTGGATAGTGGGTTGTGATGGTTATCACAGCACAGTAAGAGATTATGCAGGCATTCAATTTAAAGGGGAAGATTTAGAGGAACGTTTTTTATTAATCGATGCAGATTTTAAAGCAGATTATGAAGAGGATAGTTTTCACGTCTATTTAACTCCAGAAGGTATTTTAGCATTTTTTGTTATGCAAGAATCAACGCGTATCATCGCAGGTGTTGGACATGATCCCTTATTTAAAGATGTAAAAGAACCCACAGTAGAAGTCATGTCAGCCATTATTAAAAATCGAACGAATTTAAAATTTTCATTATCAGCAATGCGTTGGCAAAGTCATTTTTGGATTCATGAACGTGTAGCACAACATTATAAAAAAGGTCCTATCTTTATCGCTGGTGATGCCGCACATGTGCATTCACCTGCTGGCGGTCAAGGGATGAATACAGGCATTCAAGATGCATTTAACTTAGCATGGAAATTAGCTTATGTTATTAAAGGTTATGCTCCAGAATCCTTGTTAGATAGCTATGAAGTAGAGCGACATCCTATCGCCAAAGGTGTAGTCAGTATGACTTCAAAAATGACGACAATGGCCAGTATTGAGAATCCATTGCTAGTCGCATTGCGAAATAATTTACTGCCATTTGTTGCGAAGAAAAAAATATTTCAACGTGAAATGGTGGGTCGAATGTCTGAAATTGCTTTAAATTACCGCTCTAGCTCCATTGTCAGTGGTAAAAAGTTGGGTGGATTAGCGCCCGGTGATCGTGCGCCAGACGTGCAAATCAATGAAGATTCAGGCACGCATGTATTTGATAAGTTAGTTGTCGCAAAGCATAACTTATTAATATTCCACGCTGATAAAAATGAAGCTGCAAGTTTAGAGCGATTACAAATAAAATATCGCAACCAAATTAATAATATTTTTGTTGCGTCAGAAAATAAATGTATTGCAGAAGTCTATGCATTCGATGATTTCACAATGTGTTTAATCCGCCCAGATGGTTATATTGGTTGTTTAACTGAAGATATCAGCGAGTTAGAAAGCTATTTAGAGAAATATTTATTACACGTGAAACATGAAGAATTAATGCATGTCTGATAGAAATAACAATTATAACTATGTGAATACACATAAGAATTCAAGCACATCCATTGTGCTATAATTTAAGGATCACACTAGAATTATAAACGAGGGTGGTGTTATGAGCCAAGATAGAAATGATACCAAGGTTGATGGAGGTTTGGTTGATAAATACATAGCAGCACATGTGCAAGCAATACAACCGGGTGATGTGATCATAGAGCTTAAATATAATAAAGAAAATCCATCACTACGCTTAAATGATACGGCAAGAAATGCAGCGCATGCCATGATCTCATTAGGCGCAAAAGATGTCGCGCATGCTTATCCTCAGATTGGCGTTGCCGTTCAAGATATATATGGAGATTATGATCAAAGTGGGGTAATTGAAAAAGATCGGCATTTAGGTTGTGCAGTGGTTCTGCGCTGTAAGATGGATGGGATTGGAGAATATTGTTCTAGATATAGTCCATCATCGTTTACGCCATTTGTCTATGCAGGTGAGCGTCGTCAGGATGATGTTAAGAATGATGGAGCAAATAAATTAATTGAATTTTTTCGTGCATTCAGAGCGTTTCAGCGAATTGAAGATCGCAAACCCTTAAGTAAAAAGAAAGGTATGTGTTGCAGTGAATTTGCTTCATATCTAATGAAAGCAGCGATGATTAAATCGATCTTTCCTAATGGATTACCTGATGATGTGAGAGAATTGTTAGGAAGAATAGAAGTAGAGCGTAAAGAGCGACATAATAAAAAATTAGATAAAGTCGATGTAAAAGAGTTTATAGAATTTGAAAGTCTAGTAAAAAAGCATCTTGAAAAAACCAAGTTGAATCAGAAAGGATTTGAATATTTATACCGGACAGTTAAAGGAAAAAATGTAAGCGAGCTTTGTCAATCAGCAATAGATAATCCTGTGTTATGGGATATGCGATACTTTTGTTATATTGGCTCTTCTAGTCCACATGCCATGACAGAAGAGTTGCGCCAACAGCTTGGGAAAAGTGATAAGGTGGTTATCAATAGTGATCATTTAAAAGAAGTTGTCACGCAACACTTAGCCGAGAAATCAAAGCTAAGCAGCATGGATGTAGATATGGGTTCTATGCATGGACTATTTTCTGGTGGTCGAGATGCAGTTAATCAGCAACAGCAAGGATCAGGAGATAACCCTGTTCACGCGCGTAAAAAATCAGTGTAAAATTCGTATCCGATTTCAATGTAATAAATTAGGTTCTACATGCGAAAAATATTATTAATCAGCACGTTATTGTTAGCAATGCCACTTGGCAGTTTTGCAGCAAAGTCATTACCTCCGTTCAAAAGTCATATTGGCGACCTGTCTGAAAAAACAGAAGCCGTCATGAAGGAATTTACTTGGAAACCAAATTGTCCTGTGCCATTGACAGGGTTAGCAGAAGTAAAGCTATCGTACTATGGGTTTGATAACAAAACTCACCAGGGTACGCTCATTGTAAATAAAGATTTAGCTCCAGATGTGGTTGGTATTTTTAAAGAACTATATTATGCAAAATTTCCTATTGAACGTATGGAAGTAATGGATAATTTCAAAGGCAGTGATGATGCAGCGATGGCGGTGAATGATACTTCATCATTTAATTGTAGGCCGGTCACAGGAAAAACAAATGTATTCTCACAGCATAGCTATGGTCGTGCGATTGATATCAATACGCTGATAAATCCTTATGTGAAACATGAATTGGTATTGCCTGCTGGAGGTAAGTCCTATGTTGATCGAAACCAACCAGCTCAAGGTAAAATTACAAAAGATAGTTTGGTTTATAATGAATTTAAAAAACATGGTTGGTCATGGGGCGGAGATTGGCATGATTTGCAAGACTACCAACATTTTGAAAAGCGCGAACATAATCAAATAAGAAATCCAGATGGTGAAAATTAATAAGGAAAAAATATGGATGATATAGAATTAATTATTACCTCACGGGATCGTGATTTAGGCGGATTTCATGTAAGGCGAGTTTTGCCGTATGCAACGCATAAAATGGTAGGGCCATTTATTTTTTTCGACCATATGGGGCCTGCAGCATTTGGTGTTAATGAAGGAGTTAATGTTCGCCCGCATCCGCATGTCCATTTAGCGACGGTAACTTATCTTTTTGAAGGAAAAATACTACACCGTGATAGCTTGGGTTCTGTGCAGCTAATTGAGCCAGGCGCAATTAATTGGATGACAGCAGGGCATGGTATTGTACACTCTGAAAGAACGCCGGATGATTTACGTCAAACGGGTAGTGCACTCAGTGGTATTCAGTGTTGGGTTGCCTTACCAGAAGAATATGAAAACACGTCACCAAGTTTTACACATTATCCCCAGGATGTGCTTCCGGAATTTAAAATAGGTGAATGCAGTTTGAAATTATTACTTGGCTCTGCATTCAATCATAACAGTCCTGTGAATGTACACTCTGAAATTTTTTATGTTGATATTAAAATGCCTAAAGGATCACAGCTATCTTTTCCATTAGAGGGGCGTGAAGGTGCTATTTATGTTGTAAAAGGGAAAGTGAATGTTAATGAAAAAATAATTTATCAATATGCTATGGCGGTGGGTAGAAAATGCGGCACGCTAGCTATTGATGCATTAGAAGACACGCAAATTATGTTGCTAGGTGGCGCTTCGCTTGGTAAACGGTATATCTATTGGAATTTTGTTTCAAGCTCGCAGCAAAACATAGAACAAGCTAAATTGGCTTGGCAATCAGGCCCTGGCGATGCGGATAGTCGATTTCCTCATGTTCCAGGTGATGATAAAGACTATATTCCCTTGCCTGATGATCAGCCTACACAAGAGCATCCGAAAGGGACGGTGATGTGATATGCTTTCTTCCTTGTGCTCTTAGAGGGGCTAATATTTTTCCCCCTTCTCCCAGAGCGTTTTTTGCGAATGGGAGAAGGGTTGGGGATGAGGGTTCTGCTGATCCCTCACCCGACATGCAGAAAGCACATGTCGACCTCTCCCACAAGTGGGAGAGGTGAGGATGAGAGTATAATGGTAACATTTACATTTCCACCAACGAGAGCACCCAAATGCTAACCCCAACAAATTTTCCTACGTCCAATGACTTGTCCATAGGGCCCACACGTACCATAGTGTTAAACACTGGTGACTCTCAGGCTAAACGCCAAGAAATTTTAAAATATTTTCATGAAACATTTTCTCTCTACGAAAATTTATTTTCATTGTTGAATTCAGATGAATCATTTTATCAAATGGCAGATCCCTTGCGTCATCCGCTTATATTTTACTATGCACACACAGCTACATTTTTTGTAAATAAACTCATTACCGCGAGTATTATCTCAGAGCGCATTAATCCTGAATTCGAAGCCATGTTTTCTGTGGGTGTGGATGAAATGTCATGGGATGATTTAAACAGAACAACACATCAGTGGCCATCAGTAAAAGCTATCAGTGAATATCGTCATCAAGTACGTAGTCTGGTGGAAAATGTCATAACAAAAATCAATATCACCATTCCCATCTCATGGCACGATCCTGCTTGGATAATCTTGATGGGTATAGAGCACGAGCGTATTCATTTAGAAACATCATCAGTATTGATTCGCCAATTACCCTTGGAATTTGTTGCATCTAGTTTAGATTGGCAAAGCTGTAAACTAGCAGGCGATGCACCCATCAATCAATTGGTATCTATTTCTGGCAGCGAAATTACTTTAGGGAAATCCTGGCAAGCCAATACTTATGGTTGGGATAATGAATATGGTGTAGAACAACAATCGGTTCGAGATTTTAAGGCAAGCGTGTTTCTGGTTTCCAACACTGAATATTTAGATTTTGTTCTTGATGGTGGTTATGAAAGCCAATCATGGTGGACAGCAGAGGGTTGGAATTGGTGTCAGTATCTCAATGTGAAAATGCCGCGATTTTGGCGATTGAAAGATAATACTTATTTCTTACGTCTTATGACAGAAGAAATTGAAATGCCATGGAATTGGCCAGTAGAAGTTAATTATCTCGAAGCAAGAGCATTTTGCGTGTGGAAATCACAAAAAATAAATAAACCTATTCGTTTGCCAACAGAAGCTGAATGGTTTCTCATGCGTGAAGCAATTACGGAAAATTATCCTCATTGGGAAAAGCCTGTTGGTAATATCGACTTAGCGTACTTCGCATCATCTTGTCCAGTAGATATGTTTAAACAAGGTGAATTATATGATGTTGTGGGAAATGTGTGGCAATGGACTGAAACACCCATAACACCATTCCAAGGATTCCAACCACATCCTGCCTATGATGATTTTTCTATCCCAACGTTCGATAGCAAACATAATATCATGAAAGGTGGTTCGTGGATTTCAACTGGAAACGAAGTGATTAAAGAGTCACGTTATGCTTTCCGTCGGCATTTCTATCAGCATGCAGGTTTTCGATATATAGAAAGTGATGAACAGATTTCTACGGATAAAACATCATATGAGAGTGACGAGTTGCTCGCATTGTATTTAGAGTTTCATTACGGGCAAAAATATTTTTCTGTTGATAACTTTCCAAAAGTTATAGCTGATATTGCCATATCTGCTTGTAAAGATATTGCTAAAAATAAAGCGTTAGACTTAGGTTGTGCTGTAGGACGAACTGCATTTGAATTGAGTCGCCATTTTGAATTTGTGAATGGCGTTGATTTTTCTGCACGCTTTATTAATTCTGCTGCGCAATTGCAAACATTACGTAAAGTGCAATACGCAGTTAGAACAGAAGGTGAGTTATTTGATATTCACACTGCAAGCTTAGATGAAATGAAAATTTCAATCCAACAGGCGAAGCATATTCATTTTTCACAAGGCGATGCTTGTAATCTGCATCAGTATTTAACGGATTATGATTTGATTGTAGCGGCCAATCTTATTGATAGGCTATATGATCCAGTTAATTTCTTAAATCATATTCATGAAAGATTAAATCCAGGCGGCATCCTTGTATTGAGTTCACCTTATACATGGTTAGAAGAGTATACAGAAAAATCAAAATGGCTAGGTGGATTTAAACGACAAGATAAAGAGATAACAACTCTGCAAACCATTTCAGAATTACTAGCGGAACATTTTGTTATGCTTGGTGAACCACAAGATGTACCATTTGTTATTCGTGAAACGCAACGAAAATTTCAGCATACGGTTGCGCAAGTGACTGTTTGGCAGAAGGTGTAGATGTAGGGTGGGCAAAGTGTAGCGCTGAGGTATCCCCACGAATTTTTAGTAGCATTATTCCCCTCTCCCAAAATGCTTTTTTTTTTGGGGAGAGGGGCAAGGGGTGAGGGTATAGGCCCTCATCCCCTGCCCTTCTCCCATCGTAAAAAAACACTCTGGGAGAAGGGAGCAAAAAATTCGTGGGAATAGCTCAGAGCGCCCACCGAAACTCTCTTTTTAAATACTCGCCAACATTTGTGGAATATATTGTTGGTAGAGTGGGGCTGCGTAAACATTTGGATTTTGTGGAATGAATTTCAAGCGGTAGTTGATTTTACTTTGTGTTAGATGATTTCCAACAGTCAAATAAATTTTATCGTTACCATGATGTGGATTGCCATCAATATCAATACGATTAGATGCATCCGTCTTGATAAGATAATTCCCTGCGAATTTAATTTGAAATTGATTTAATTGCGCAGTAACAACAGGCGCATAAAGATAAACGCTTCCGGAGAATTGTTCATACTGTAAATGTAGGTAGTCTGTAATGTCACTGGGTAGTGAGTCAATCCGGTTGTTGCGTATATATAATTTAATAGATGCTGCTTTTAAATCACGTAAAATAGCAGTCTTAGTGACTGGGGTTAAATATAATGATGCAATTAAGATAGGTGTTAATCGAGTAGAGGGTTGATTAATGTATTCGAGTTGTGGGCCTATTAAGTTTTTTAATCCTGTGACGGCTTGATCCCTAAAATAAAATATGGGCGTGCCCGCAACGTATTCTCCGCCTTCAGCAAGTAAAGCATTCGCTATTTGAATGTTTTTTTGTTGGTAATCGCCATATTGAATATAAGCCATTATATTGCTCGTAGATGAAGTCAATGGATAAACAATGCCTGTAAAAGTGATAGCTACCATTAAGAGAACATAAGATATTGTGACGTGACGATACTGGGATAAATAAAACAAGATTGGAATTAAAATAATAAGATAGGTGCCAAGAGATAGCCTCATCCAAGTAATCAAGCAAAATAAAATAAGTGTATAAAGTCCTATAAATAGCAATCTATTTTTATTTGAAATGGGTGATAACTTTAGTTCACTATTAAAAAGTAATGTAAAAAAATTCGCATATAATACAAAAAAACCAGGAATTAAAAATCCTGCGTTATAAAGAAATGGTTGTTGATAGCTGATCATTAGTAAGAGCATCACGCTAGCATAAGTTGTAATTACAAAGCATCGCCTATGAGTGCCCGGGCTTGCGTGGGGTATTAGTAATGTTAACCAAGTCAGCGGCCATAGCATTATGAACAATGGCCCTAACGTTAAGATAATATGCCAGGATGTAATGTAGATGTTTTGATACCAGGTAATTTTAGATTGAATATAGCCGTCATAAAATAAGCTGTTTAATACGGAATGCAGGTTAGCGCAATATGACCAAAACGCAATATAAGCTAGTACGACACATACAACAGCAGTATTAAATTTGAGGCTATTAATAAATTGATTTCTAATGTCTCGGAAATAGATTCCATTCACTGCGATTGCAGCATTGGTTGCAACAAAAAACCAAAGCACTTTTTGTGAAACGAGAAAGGCAACGGCAAGCAATATTCCAGATAAAATATAGCGATTGGATAAAATAAACAGAAATGAAATGAGTGCGATCCAAGTTGATAGCATATCAACTCTAATATCAACTGAAGTAACTAAGAATAATTGGCTTGCGATTATAATAAGTAATGTTAATAAAATAGCGTGTGGTTGAAAAAATCTTTTAGCTAATGCTGCAGTGACAATAATTGCCAATCCATTCAGCAATGCGATTTCTTGTTTAACATAGTAGAGTGGGATTTGCACTTTCTCAAAAATTAACATAGGAAGGCTTAGTATGTAATACCCAAGCACAGATTTATAGGGAATGAAATCTCGGTATGGAATGTGGTGTAGATACTGATAAATGTGATGGCTATTCCAAAATTCATCACGTACGAGTGCAGCGTGTGCGGTGAAAAAACACTCAAATGCCACATAGCATAGGGTGAGCAGTATAATGCAGAGAAAATAATTTCTACTGAGAGATAGCATGGTGTTATAGTAATCCAAATTTTACTGCTGTGTTTTAAGCTGTCATCCCGAGTGTAGGGTGGGCATCCACAGTAACACAGCTACTTTTATCTATTAATGGAATGATCCAGTATGCAATCAGAAGTTGTCGTGATTGGTGCAGGACCAGCAGGGCTTACTGCTGCCTACATGTTAGCAAAGAACAATAAATCTGTAACTGTTCTTGAGTCGGATCCTGAATACGTGGGTGGCATCGCACGTACCGTCACGTATAAAGGGTATTGCTTCGATATTGGTGGGCACCGATTTTTCTCAAAGTCCAAGATGGTGGAAGATTTTTGGACTGAGATTCTTCCTGATGATATGCTTACCAGACCACGGTCTTCGCGTATTTACTATCGTAAAAATTTTTTCACCTATCCATTAAAAGTCTTTGATGCCTTATCTAAGCTTGGAATTATGGAGTCCTGTCTTTGCGTTCTGTCGTATTTGAAAGCATGCTTGATTCCAGTGAAGCGTCCACGTAGTTTCTCAGATTGGGTTAGTAATCAATTCGGCAAACGTCTTTTTTCTATTTTTTTTAAAACCTATACAGAAAAAGTATGGGGCATGCGTTGTGAAGATATTTCGGCTGATTGGGCTGTGCAACGAATTCAAAAGTTATCATTGTTTACTGCAGTATTTAACGCTATGTTCCCAAAAAGAAAATCAAAGAAAGTGATTAAAACGCTGATCGATTCATTTCGTTATCCACGTAAAGGTCCTGGCATGTTATGGGATGCGTGTGCCAAGAAAGTGCAAGAATGTAATGGTACATTGTTAATGGGTAGTCGTGTCGTGAGTTGTCGTTTTGATCATGAAAAGCAAGAGTGGTGTGTGGTTTATGCGACGACAAATGGTGAAAGCAAAACGATACATTGCAAACAAATTATTTCCTCTGCACCAACTAAAGAATTAATCCTTGATTATATTCAATCACCTCTCTCAACTATTGTAAAAAATGCAGCGGCATCTTTGCATTACAGGGATTTTTTAATTGTGGTTTTAATTTTAAAAGATAAAAAGCAATTTGATAGTAACTGGATTTATATCCACGATCCAGAAATTGACGTTGCACGTATTCAGAATTTTAAATCGTGGTCAGAAGAAATGGTGCCTGATCCAGATATGTGTTGTTATGGTATGGAATATTTTTGTTTTAAAAATGATTCGCTGTGGGACATGACAGATCAAGCGTTAATCGCTAAAGCCACGCAAGAAATTATCAAAATTGGATTGGCCACCCAAGCAGATATCCATGATGGTTATGTGGTTAGACAACCAAAAGCGTATCCAGTTTATGATGAACACTATAAGCAACATGTCACAACTATTCGCGAAGAATTAGAAACGAATTATCCTACATTGCATTTAGTTGGACGTAATGGCATGCACAAATATAACAACCAAGATCATGCGATTATGACAGCCATGCTAACAGTTGAAAATATGTTATCAGGCGAAAAAAAGTTTGATCCATGGTGCGTCAATCAAGATGCAGAATACCATGAAGTAGCAGCACGGGATGTTCCGAGTCATGTTTCATAGGGAAATGACTTGGGGTTCTCTCACAGTGAAGCTGAAGGGTGGGTAAAGCGTAGCGCTGAGATATCCCCACGAATTTTGGGTAGTATAATTCCCCTCTCCCAAAATGCTTTTTTTCTGGGGGAGGGGCAAGGGGTGAGGGTATAGGCCCTCATCCCCAGCCCTTCTCCCATCGTAAAAAGCACTCTGGGAGAAGGGAGTAAAAATTCGTGGGGATAACTCAGAGCGTAGCGTGCCCACCGACACCGCTATTTATCAAATAAACAAACACGAATACGATGTCCATCCGGATCCAATGCTACAAAAGTCAAACCAAATACGGCTTCATGTAAGTCTTGCTCAAGGGGTACTCCGTGCTCTCTCCAGCGCTTATAGGTGTCATGTAAGGTTTGCTCATCATGTAACATAAAAGCAAGCTCAGAGCGATGGCCTGTGCCATCTGAAACGAAATTAGTAGCTTGTGTTGACCACAGACTAAAGTGAAAACCGTTTTCAAATGAAAATGCGACATAGCTTGGATGGGCAGCTACAGGGTTGCTAGCAAATATTTTTTCATAGAATAGCGCGCTGTCTAGCGGATTTTTCACATAAAATAACATTAAATTGGGTATCTGCATTGTTTATTCCTCTTTAAAAATTGTGATCAATGTTATTTTATAGGATAATACTGCCAGAATATGGCAGCAGTGGTGGTTTATGAATAAAACTGAACGATTATTAGATTTATTGCAAATTTTAAGAGGATATCGATTTCCTGTCAGTGGTGAGCGTTTAGCTGAGCGATTAGGTGTGAGTATTCGTACCTTATATCGTGATATTGCTAGCTTGCAAGCAATGGGAGCAGAAATTGAAGGTGAAGTGGGCGTCGGATATATTCTTAAACCATCATTTTTTCTGCCGCCACTTATGTTTACCCACACAGAGATTCAAGCATTGCTATTAGGAGCAAGGTGGGTTTCGCAATATGGTGATGCACCATTATCAAAAGCTGCGACAGAAGCACTCGATAAAGTGATTGCTGTTTTGCCCGTGAATATCAAAAGCAGTGCTAATGCCTATTCATTGCGAGTGGGTCCACCTGCATCTGAATCATTAGCGAAAGAGGATCTGACTGTTTTGCGAGAGGCGATTGCAAATCAACATAAAATTGATATCACGTATAAAGGCGAAAATAAGAAGCAAATTCAATGTATAGTTTGGCCATTCACTATTGGGTATTTTACAGAAGGTCGTATACTAGTTGCGTGGAATGAAAATCAAAATGAGTTTCAACATTTTAAAACAAATCAAATAGCATTACTAAATGTGTTAGATGAACGTTACACACGCGCCAAAGATGCTCTCTTCCGTGAATGGCAAATGTTGCAGTTGAGTAAGCATGCAAAATGATTTGTGTAGTGTGCATGTGCTCACGGTTACGGCTCGGATGATAACAAATGTGATATGCTTCAAGTCTGAATAGCAGCAGAACTCATTGTTTAATATGAGTAATAAATCGTTAATCTACATAATGATACAATATGCCAAAAAAACGAGGATATAAAATTGGCATCAGCACGAAAAATTCGTATCACCCATGTAATGCAAGATCATTTGCCTGTTGGTGAAGTGGAAATAAATGATGAAGCATTATTTAAGGTTGCATTTTCTCAGTTTGGCGTAATGCAGGCGATTTTATCAAATCCATCTGCGTTAGTGTTGCAAGAAGGTTTGTGTGAAGACTACACTCCTGAGTTACTATCTAAAAATCAAAATGCTGTGCTGGTAAAAAGAGTTTTTCCCAACGGGCTTCCTAAACAATTCAATCAATTAAATGCAGATCAGAAAGATTATATCGCTAGGCGAATGGGTTCAGTGACATTGTTTGATATGGGACTTTTGTCTCGCGTTCATAAAACGATTGATAGAAAACAAAATGCTATCGTCACTGCTTTAATCTTAGATCAGAAATTTGATGCCATATATGAACATAGAGAGTTATTAGCGATTCAACACGCCAAACTAGCTGTAAATGATAGCAAAAGTGCGAATGATCATGTGCTGATGGTATTTGGTGGGGTTCATGATTTCAAAAAGACAATTAGTGAATCAAAAGATCCAACAGTAGTATATGCAGGCTCCATTGAAACTGCTAAAAAAGAGCAAGTAATTACTACAAAGCAAATTCTTGCGGAATTGAAAAATTTAGCTAATAAACCGCTTACATCTGTGGATCACGATCAAAGCATGGATATTGATATATCAGCTATCCCATCATCGCAATCTGAATTGCTGATGTCACCGCCTCCAAGTAACGTCATGCAGGATGGTGTGAATGATATAGCTCAAGCTTTAAGTGCATCACCTCTGCTAAGTCTATTTTCACAGAATGTTCTAGTTGAGCCTGCAGTTGATTTGAGTAAAGTCTCTGCTGCGCTAGGCAATCTTTTTTGACGCATAGTTAAATCATTAATTTTATATCCCTACAAAATAATTATGTCATCAATAATTTGTAGGGTGTGTTTCCCCTCTATTTATTTTATTTAGTATTCACTAAAATGTTCATTTGTTAAATTGAGGAGAAAAATAATGTTTAAAAAAATAATATTGCTAGGGTTTGTTATCGGGAATTTCTAGTACCTTTGCAGCGCAATGTCCCGCTCCATCAGATATTTCGCATCAAGCTGGGTTTCAATGGACTTTGAGTGAAAGTGCATATCATGATGGTTGGCAAGTTTCAGGTAATAGTGATGCAAATAGCACTAACACGGCAATTCCTTTGGGGACACCACTAGACGTTGAATCTCATCCTGCAGGGATAGAATGTGTTTATATGATTGGGCAGGGTACAGGGTCAATGGTTATTTTAGTGAATCAAATGAAGAATGTGGATGTTAATACGCTTCCTGTTCCGCCATTTAAGAAACTAGATGGAGGAAGCGCTTGGTGTGAAACGAATTCGACAAACGTTGGTTTTTGTCAGTGGAATTGGCAGGGGAAATAGTTGTTTAACCCCTCGTATTAATCAATATATTTAGTTATCCTCGCTATGCTCTAAATGTGGGGTGGGTACGGTTCGCTTTGCCCATCCTGCTTTCTCTGGGATATTGAGGACACCAATGAAAGTCACCCAAATTGTCGTATTGAAGGAATCACGCGTAGGCGAGGGGCGAGTTGCTTTAACTCCCACAGCAGTTTCAATTTTAATGAAAATCAATCTACCTATCATGGTAGAAAGCAGTGCTGGTGCGCTTGCTGGATTTACAGATGAAGAATATAAACAAGCCGGCGCAAGTATTTTTACCTTAGATTCTCCACTGCCAGAATATAGTTTTATTTTACGTGTTAAATGTCCGACTGTAGAGCGCGAAATAATTGAAAATAAATTATTTCCTACAAACACTATTATGATGGGATTTTTAGATCCACTGAATGATGATACAAGTCATATTGATCGTTGGAAATCATTAGGCTGGAAACTTATTTCATTAGAGTTATTACCTTTACATGCTGACGATCCACGTAATGCACAAGCAGCAATGAGTCATTTTGCGGGTGGATTAGCTTTGCAAGATGCGCTCAATCATTATCAAGGATTCCATCCTAAAAAAGTGACGGTCATTGGTACTGGACCTGCGGGCATGGGCGCAGCACTGACTGCTAGAGATTTACAATTACCAACGCAATTATTTGGACGTCGTGAAGAAATTCGAAAAATAGCTGAAAAAGCAGGAATAATTTACTATGTTTTACCAGAAAATAGTTCACGTGATTTCCTGCGCCAATATTTAAGTGATCAAACGATTATTGTCACAGCAGCTCGTAACATTGGAAAAAGATCTCCGCGTTTAATAGAGCAAGTAGAATTAAATATCTTACCTGAGTATGCAGTTCTTGCGGACTTGAGTACAGGGGAGGGTGGTAATGTGTTAGGAAGCAAACATGATGAGAAAGTAATAGTTGATCGTGGGATTGCAATTGTGAACGTTTCAGGATATCCAAAAGCTGAGCCACGTGCTGCGAGTATGGCGTTTTCGAGTTGTATGCAGAATTTATTATTAGAATTAATTACTGCTAGTCAATGCCTTGATTTGCATAATCCATTATTGATGCTAGATAAATAAATTATGCAAAAAGACAGATATAGAAATCGTTGTTATTTTTTGTGGGCAGGTTTATTCGTGCCGCTGAGTACTTCTAATACTGCTAGGCGTCTTTGTGTGCTTAAATATGAACGTGTATATATATTTGAGCATACGGCAACTCGTGTGTGGGGGTTTAATACACAGCGTCTATACCCTAATATATCTACAGGATCTAATGGGCCACCGAGCGTTGCTTCGTGCTCTTGTTGTTTAATTTTTCCAGGGCCTGCAGCAAAATGTTTACTACCATCCAATAGAGCAGCAATGAGATAAAAACTATTATCACCGCGTAAGGGAACTGAACCATATTGTTGGCTTTGTGAAGAGTTTGAACCTGAGGCAACGGCAACGCTCGTGCACGTTGTAAATGAAACACCACCAGAATTACTACTGCTACTGCGGTGAGCTTCAACGTGAACAGGGGCATTAGGTGCTTTTGGTTGTACGCCATGAGTTAATAGCCAATCAATATCTCTTGCATCGCCACGCATAACTAGCGCTTGTGCTTTTTTATCAAGCATGCCAATACCTTGGCGTTTAAATTCTTTTTCTTGCCCTCGAAATGGACCTGCAGGAGGAGCGGTAAACCCTGATATATCAGTTGATGGCGTAGGTTGTGTGAATGCAGTGGCTAATGGATATGAGTGTGTTGCTTCTGTATCGACAAAATCCTGTTGAGGTTTTGCTGTTACCAAGGAGGCAGCAAAGTCGCGTAAGCGTGCAAGCATAATAAGACCTATTTGCAATATTAATAATATTAAATAGTATATCTGCCCAGTATTAAGGCAGCATTAAAAACGAGCGACACGCTAAACTCTAACTTGATGAAATTTAAGGATATTTTTAAGGGTGCGGTATCAGGGTAGGGTATTATTTCCCTCTCCTCTTGTAAAAATCACAGTGTTACGTAGGGTGGATTACGGCAAAAAACGTCTAATCCACCCTACAAAAAAGGTCCTAAAAAACAATTTGGCATAACAATTGGTTTTTAAATAAATAATCTTTTACAAGATAGTACATGTTCGGGCTGCTTGCTGATCTTTTACTAATGCTTTGGGTATGGTGTTTGTTTGGCAGCGGAAAAAGCCATGTGCTCTGCCAAAATAGTCGCGGTCTTTGTCTGTAATATAATCTACAATAGAAACTCCAGCTTTATTTGTTAATACATCTAGAAAGTAGTCTCTATACCATTTGTCATTTTCTGGCATCGTATATAGTATTTTTCCATCAGGTAATACGATTGGTAAGCCATTAAATCCTAGAGCGAAGATTGCTTTATCATATTCTAATAATCCACAAACAGGGATGACTACAAAACCTCGTTTAGTCAGCTTATCGCGACATTTATTAAATAAATATTGATATGTTTTATCTTCTGCGGATTTCTTAACTGAGTTATAGACATCATCATAGTTGTATTGAACTGGTATTGGAGAATTATCTTTGTGTACCCTGTGTGACATGACATCTATATGCTCACCGTTGAAGCCAACATGACAAACAGCAGTCATTTCTTTTTTCTTTTCTTGCACGACACGCAATGTTTCCTCATGCGAGTGTAATAAAACAAAGCCATTAGGTAATACTACCATTTGAATATCAATGTGATAAAAAAGATTAGGAACGATAACCACTTTGGTATCGCCATATATTTTGCGAAGTATTTGTTTGTTCAATTTTCTAGTGGCAATCATTGTTTCTCTGTCGTTAAATTGATTTGGATATTTTGTGGATGATTTTGCTCCTACAGCAGAATTGACATCAAGCTTCTGGTTTTGCTGAACTTGATCTTTTGTTAATAGCGCTAATTCACCAACAATGACATAAGGTTTGGGTTTCTCTGCTGCATTCACGCAGTGAAAGAAATTTCCTCCATGTGCAGCAATTGGCGAAGGTTGAACATTGATACGACCAGCTGTATTCAAAGTGGAAGGAAGGGTGCCATGATTAAATAATGCAGATTGTGTTACATAGCAATTCTCTGTCGCTATTCGTATTGATGCCGCATGATTTTGATCAGCAGTGTTTTTTTTATCTGAGACAATGGGTTGTAGAATAACATCCTGGTTCATTGCATAAATAGTATCGGCGGTTTTTAATGAAAAAACATCTCTTGCCCATGGGTCATATTCATCTTGATTATGTATTTTAATATCTAGCTCTAGATTTCTCAGCTCATAGTGGTATCTATTTTTTAAGCCTTGAAGATAATACGGAAAATTGCAGCCAAGTGATGTAACTAACACATTATCCGGCGTCCAAAAATCAACTTGGGGTGGTAAAGTCTTAAGGTCAATGAGTTTTTTAGGTGCGACACTAGGTGTAGGAATATGTCTATCAATAATCACCGGAGCGGAAAAAACAACTGCTTTGCTATCAGAATCTTTCTGCTTAGTATCTGCTGCGGCACTTGCTGCACTGGCAGACACAGCTGTTAAAATAGCTGCCGACGATGCCATATTAAGAAAATCCTCGTTTTTATTTATATGGGCATATCTTAATCAATAACTAGTTAAATGTATAGGTGATTTCCCTTTGTGGGCCATTTTAGGGTCAATTTTTAACGTTATAGTTATTCATATTACATCACAGTCTACATTCAGTGATAATTTCTCAGGGGTAGGGGTGGTATCCGTCTCTGGAAAAATCACACGAAATCCAGGTTCTAAAATTTGCCCCTTGGGATTTTTAGAAATCTCAGATGCTTTTATTTCGACGCGTCGTTGAATGAGTAGTGCCAATAGTTTTTCAATGTTTTTACTGTCTTGTAATTTGGTTTTGCACTGAGTGAGATAACTATCAACTTGTTTTTCGTAATATTCCACGGTTTTATTGGGATCAGCTAAGTTAAGGCTTAATTGCTTGGCATTGTTGTCATTTGATTTTGATAGGTTGGTCATGAAAATCTGTTGCCAATGGTCTGTGTAATCATGAGGAATATATTGTAATAAATGACAGCGCGCAGAAGAAAAAACGGGATTCGTTATATCAACACCTAATACATTTGCTGCAAATTTTTTATCGATGATGCCATCACTCAGTAAGCGATCAACGGCAATTTTATCTGATTTTGCTTTTACGGGTGTTAGCCACGCATGGTTTGCATCAGATAATGGTGTCTCTGGAAAATGACTATTTACATTTTTTAATGCAGCCTCATACTGGGTTCTTGTTATAGGAACATATTGCGGTATCGTTGCAGATAACAAGCGCTTATCAACAAAAAATTCTGCTGGAATTTGAATAATAGAATTATTGTCATCATTTGAAATTGAATCAGAAGATAGGTTAACTTCAACTGGGCAAAATAAGGGGCGCAGTTGTTCTTGTAGTGAAACGTGTTTATAACATATTGGACTTTGATAGAGTTTGGTTAAGCCAGTTTTTACCGCGTCAGCTAAATGGTCTGCAGGTACAAGTGTTGTTAAGATGTCACTAAGTGCCGCATCAAATTCTCTGTTACCAAAATCTAATTTTTTATTAGGTTCCCACCAATCATTGTGTGGTTCAGTGAGTTCTTTCATGATGGGACCGCCCGATGAGTGGCAGCCAGAGCAGCGTAAGCGCGTACCAAATTGTGGATGTGCTGGATCGGGTTGGCGATGAAGTAAGGTAATATCTGCGAAAATATCATTTGAATCTCCGCGATAAAACCATTGCCCTTGTTGGCCATCACCGCGTAATTCATAAAAATTATAAACTTGTTTTTTGTTATCCCATGCGAAAGTTTCTATCATCAATGAACCTTTATCAGGTGTTTGATCTGCGATTAAATGATTATTTTCATCAACAGTAGTAAAATGTCCAAAGAAAAAGTCGCCGGGCTTGATCGTTTTTCCTGACACAATTTCAAATATACTAAAGCTTCCCAGTGATGGATTGTGGAAACCCCGGTTAGCAACCATGGTGGTTTCTAATGTTAAGCCATCAGATTTTAAAAGGCGGCGCAAGGCAAAAACATCTCTTGGGCAATGGGCGTCGACAAGTTGCATCACTGGATCAGATAAGTTGGAGACAGGCTTTCCAGATGAATCTAATATATTGCAACTAGCCCAAATCGATTGAATTTGAAGTGTGATGAACAAAATTAATAACTTTTTTATTTGCATAATTCACCTAAAAACAAAGTCATTGATAAAGTGTACTGTATAGCCATAGTACTCAAGTAGCGTTGTTACGTAATTACTTTTTTCTACTATTTTCGTAGAGTGGGCACGCTACGTTTTGCCTACGGAATTAAGCCCCGGGTTCAACGTACCGCTATTTATGCGCGGTATCCAGTGCTTTAAGTTCATTCGAGCAGCGATCGCTGGATCCCGCGGACAAGCCGGCGTTGTTGCATAAATCAAAGTCTGCACTATTCCCCTCTCCCAAAATGCTTTTCTTTGGGAGAGGGGCTAGGGGTGAGGGTGTTTGAAGTGGCACAAATATCTTTAGGAGGCACATACCTTGCTCAAAACCCTCATCCCCAACCCTTCTCCCCTCGTAAAAATCACTCCGGGAGAAGGGAGAAAATCGATTTATGCAACAACGCCGGACAAGCCGCGGGAAGTTGAGAGTGGGCGGCGGAGTGTGTAAGATATTCTATTCTATAAGGAAGGCACCCGATGTGCATGACGCGCAGCATACTAGAAAGTTTATACTTTGGTACTAGTGATAAAACTCTAAACAAAGTAACGCCATCAAAATCATTGTTCATCGGTGCAATGCCTTGTGAAATAAAAGCGGCAAGAATAAGAAATAGTGCCGTTGATAGTATAGAAGCTAAGGATGTGGGAGAGGTTTCATATCGATTTTTACAAGCTAGAAGAGGGGAAAATGTAACCCTATCTGAAAGCCTTTTTTGGGGAATTTCAACAATCGTCGCATGCAAACTATTTTGTACCACTCCTCTTTCACTTTTGCTGCTATTACCGTATGTTTTGCATGTACCTCCAAATATATACAATACCTTAAGATATGGAAAAACTAGGAAATTTTGTGAAGAGTGGTTGAGCCAGAGGTTGGGGGGAGGGAAATTTGCGCGGATTAAAGAGTTAAAATACAGTCAAGAAGGCTTATTTAAGCTGACTTGTTTTTTAAAAGATGAAAAAATAGAGCCACCTTCACTAGAAGGTAAGGGAAAAAAAGAAAATAGAGTGTTCAGTTGTTGGAATTTAGATGGGTGAGATAATGCAAGAAATAAAAATTGAAAATTTAATTGGTGATTACCAAGCATTTTTTTCTGATTTACTACATCGAATGAAAAAAGTAGGAATCAGTATTGCCGGTATGCCGATGAGTCATCTTTTATATCGCACGACTGAAGATGCAGAATATGAATATTTGCGTGATGAAATAAAAAAATTGTGTAATGAATTTGTGGAAACACAATTTAACGGTCGAGCAGTGGCGATACTCATTTTGAGAGAACCATTAGTGTTAGAAGATGGATTTACGGTGACGATGATTGAGCTACCAGCGCCTCGTGCAGTTCACATGTATCCTAGTGGTCTTGAAAGTATTGGTGTTGTTGTCGGGAAAAAATTACCAGAATTTATTTCTCAATATCAATCTGTTCTTTCCGGTATTAAAGATCATGGGGGGCATTGCAAGCCGGCATTCATTACTTTCGATAATGATAAGACATCTAAGTTTTACGATATTTCACTGAGAGAGATTGTGATATTGCAAGGTTGGGAGATAGCTAGAGTAAATTAAGTGTTGTTATCTCTGGCTACGCTCGGGGTAACAAGATCTACTCAGGCACACTTTTAAAATATAACCACAGTGCGATGATAGGTAACATCATGTCAAAGTAGAAAAGATTTTTTCCGCCGACCCATTGCAATCCAAAGCCACCAACAATCGGTGCTAATGAAATTCCCATTAAACCTAAATTGGAAAATCCATTATAACTCGCGATTAAATTTTTAGGGGCTGCACGCATAACGACTAATCCATTCACAGGCAATGTAAGTAATTCACCAAAGCTCATGAGTGATACAGCGATTATCATGACCCAGAGATGTAACGATAAAGTTAATAAATAAAATGAAAGTGCATATAAAGCAGTACCAATCATGCCACAAATTTTAGGTGAGGTTAATTCAGCCCAGCGTAATGTAATAGGCTGGAAGAATACACAGATGCTTGCATTAATTGCCATAAGTATGCCGAATGTCAGTGCCGCATTGGTTTTTTGTTCTGTTAAATATTGTGGAAACGTAGTGTCTAGTTGCGCGTAGACAATCCATAACAAAAGATTAATCAGAGTTATGTTTACTAATACTTTATCTTTAATCAAGAGATGGAAGTCTTTTAGTAGTGTAGATGGTCTGCGTGGTTCTTTATCGAGGATATTAGGCTCTTTGTAAAATAATACATATACTGCAATGAGCATATGAGTCATTCCAGTAATGTGAAATGCCATTAATGAGTTATGCATTGAAAAATACGCACCCACCAGCGGTCCGATTGCGACACCGATATTGGCAGCGACAAAGCGTGCGCTATAAGCATAACCTAGAGTTTCTTTTTTTGAATGTAGCATGATCATAGTCAAGCTACTTAAATCAGTTAGTGAACGAAACCAACCTAGTGCGCCATTGAATAAGAGTAATCCAAATAATGTTTGCATGGAAAATGCTAATGAAAAATAACAAACGCCACACAGAAATAAACCAATAATTAACATGTTTCGATGGGAGGAGCGATCGAGCAACATGCCATTGAATAAACTAGTGATGCTGAGCGTAAATCCTGAAATGCCGAGTATTAGACCAATCTGGCCAGCGGTAAAGATTTTTTCATTCGCTAAATAGATCGCCATAAATGGCAGCGACATAAACAGTCCCAGTCGCATCAGAAATGCGATAAAAGCAACGAGATATGCCGTTTTTGATATGGAAGCTAATGCAGTGCGGAGTGACATATTATTATTCTTATGTGATCGGTATGGTGATTTTACACTAATTTTATTATTTTGGATGTAGGGTGGGCAAAGTGAAGTGCGAAGATGCGCCGCGAATTTTTGACGCTGTTTTGTTAATCGATATGCTCCCCTCTCCCAAAGAGAAGCATTTTGGGAGAGGAGAATATTGCCACCAAAATTCGCGGCGCATCTTCGCACTTCACTTTGCCCACCCTACATTTAAAGGTATAATCCTTGGCAAAAATTGCCTAGGAAATACCCGATGGATCTCGACATTGTTTCATATCATGATTTAATGAACCCTTCTGCTTCCGTTTTAGCAAAATTGGAAAATGCATTACTAAGCAAAGGCATTGTGGGTATCAGTCACGCACCTGATTTTGAAGCTAAATCACGTGCTTATGTGCAAGCCGCCAGAAATTTTTCTGCGTTACCCGATTCCATCAAGCAACAATATGCACCTGATAGAGATGCGGGTGATACCGAAGGGTATGAGCAAGGTGCAGAATGGTTTAAGGATGAAGATAACAATTGGCAAATCGATGACAAAAAAGCGTCTTTTTATGCTTATGTCCCAAATCATGAAAAAAATAAATGGCCAGAAGAAGTTGATTTACGTACCAGTTACTTGGCGCTGGGCGAATTAATTTATGCGACAGGGAAGCATGTATTGGCTGCAATTGGTTTGGACAATGCAGTTAAATTAAATCACACTGATTTGGTTGGGTATGGCCGCATGCTGCATTACCACAAGGAAAGTGATGCTACGAATGCTAATCCAAATTGGTGCGGAGCCCACTTAGATCACGGTGTGTTTACTGGATTAATGCCCGCGCATTATTTCCGTGATGGTAAAGAAATCGATGAGCCTGAAGATGCTGGGCTTTACATTGTTCCAACTCATCGTTCTCAATTTGAAAAAGTGCATGCAACAGATAAATCTGTTTTACTTTTTCAAGTTGGTGAGTTTGGCCAATTACTTTCGAATGATAGAATCCGCGCAACCAAGCATCAAGTGCGTAAAGCGACTGGTGAAATTGAGCGTTATGCATTTGCCTTATTCTATTCTGCAAGCGCTAACACTATCGTGGACTCTACCTCTATTTTAATTAATGATAAGCGCTACGCAGATAATAAATCCACTGACAATACCATTAGCTATGCTAAGTGGGAAAAAGCATCCTATGAGCGTTATCGTGCGAAATGAGGCTGTCATCCTAAATGAAGCTGTCATCCTAAATGAAGCTGTCATCCCGAGCGAAGCGAGGGATCTCCTTGGGAGATCCCTCGCTTCGCTCGGGATGACAATGCTAACACTTACTGGTATCAATCAATACAGTTGCAAAAGCTTGTTTAACTGAATTAACGTCATAGCCATGATCTTTTGTTGATTTAAGAACGCCACAAGCAGCGGCTTCGAAAGTCGATGTTGAAGTCCAATAGTTTGCATTGGCTTGAACCATCACATCAAATGCTTTGCGCGCATCCCAACCTGGAGCTGTCGACATCAAATAAAAGACATGATTGAATAAACCACTGGTGAAATGTACTTCAGAAGTTAACCCTTCAATGTATTGTAAACGATTGTCGATCGAACAAAAGAATCCTGGTAATGGAATAGTGCCTTCGCAATCTTTTGATGGCTTATCCATGTAACGCATCGCACGATCACCTTGTTTAAACAGCTCAGCGCCAATTTGCCAGCTGCTCTTGCCATATGAATATTCTTCAGCTGCTTGCGCTGCCATATCAGAAAAAGATTCATTTAATCCACCTGATTGTCCGGTATACGCTAAATCAGAATGCTGTGAAGTAAAGCCATGACTGATTTCATGTGCAGCAACACCAAGAGAAGTTAATGGGTAAAACATGGTTTGCCCATCGCCAAATGACATTTGACGTGTATCTGGATCCCAATAAGCATTATCCATGGGTTGATTATTTTCATCTTTCACGTGTACACGCATGACTAATTGTAATGGATCTTTCTTTGCAGCTTTTGGATCTTGTACGAGTACTTCTGTACCATACCAATCATGATACATATTTTTGATGACGCGTCCTGCATAGAGTGCATCATTTGCTGGAGAAAATGCGCCATTCACTGTATCTTGGTCAGCATCCCAAAAGATATTGCCATGTTGTGGATCCGTTGCATTACATGCGAATTGTTCTACAGCGTCGCCCTTGCTGTTATCTAATACTTTGACTTCAGAGTTTTGCAATGTACAGATGGTACCATCACGTTGAATGCTTAACTTTGATAAATCACTGCCAACACTGTCATATACCAATTTGCCTAATTTAGGATTGCCACCAAATCCGCCACCGTCTGCATCAACAGTTTGGAGATTGTCCCAATTTAAGTAAATTGCAAAGCTTGCAGCATCTAAGATATAGGTTGGTTTTGTTAACATACCTTTTTCTGATTTGGTGTTAAAGCTCACAAGATAAGCCCAGTGTGCTTTATTACTTTTATCAACATAAACAATTAATTCTTTTTTCGAATTAGATGTTAATTCATTGCTACCAGTTTTCTTTTGATAAATTTTAATTGCTTGTTGTAAAGCATTGTCAGCTTGTGTGCTAGCCGGTGTAGGTCCTAAGTCAGTATTCAATTTGTTATAAACGATACCGTTCATGCTAACATTGCTATTAGCTAAAGAATGAAAATTATTCAGTGTCGCATGTGCGCTGGCAGGAGCATGTGCAACGATGTCTGCACCCCAAACACGAGCACCTTGATAGTATTGTTGATAGCGAAGATGGTTGGTCGCATTAAAATCTACATTTGCACTGATCGGTTTTAATGATAACTCTGCAGCATTAAATGATTGTAATAATGTAGGTGATTGATGGCTAAGATCTACAGGTTCAGCAGCGAATGTAGTGGATAAGCAAGCGAGTGAAACAAGTCCTAATGAAAATAAACACAAACTTTTTTGCATGATGCCTCCATGGCTATAAATAAAAAATCCACATCATTATTGGTCATTTAATTCAAAATCACAACAGTGATTTGCGTGGTTTCAAGTTTTGCTTTCTATTGCATACAGATTAAGCTTGCTTTGCAAAAGTGGTTGAAAATGTAATAGAGCGGCGTGAATTGAAAATTGTAGTATGTAATGCAATCTTACAATTGAAGTTAGATCATGCATTAATCTCATGTTGTATTAATGCATGTTAAACGTGAGTTTAATATTTTTGTATTTACTATTTTATTTTTGGTTTTCTTCCTGATTCAGGGCCTGCTCTAGCATGTGGGTCTCATTCTGTTCAACTATCGCTACCAAGCCCACCAAGCAGCCTTGAAAAAAATGACTTACCACTATGTCGATTGGCTCTGTCTGCTCAAATGCTGTTGCAGGATCGAAGCCATCGTTAGTTGCTGTGGTGATGTAGTTTGCCCGCTAAACTTATTTAGAATGAAGTTTTTTGTAACTAGCTAAGCTCGCTAGCAATGCAACTAAACCCAGTGCTGTTAATGTGTAGCCTAATGGGATAGTGGATTTCACTTGCCACTCTAAAACAATTTGCGATATCACGAAACCAAATACAAATTCCGAGCTACCGAATAGCGCGGAAGCTGTGCCAGCCATTTCTGGGAAAGGCGATATAGCACCACCAGCGCCACCACCCATCAAGAGTGCGCCACCTACACCCATGCCTAACATAGGTACTAAAAATCCCCAAATGCTTAAACCAAAATGGTAATACCAAGCGAGCATCACAATGCCGCTGAGTGTCATGAGGAGTGCACCTAGCATAACAGTTTTGTATGTTCCCAAGTGTTTTGCACTATGACCACTGATAATGCTACCAATAAAAAACATCACGCCTATCGCCGCAAAGTAAAATCCAAAATGCTGTTCGGGAATTCCTAATAAGCCAATAATGATATAAGCGGAGGAAGAGAAAAATGTTAAAAAGCCTGCAAATCCAGCGGAAGCACATAAAGTGTAAATTAAGAAGTGCCCGCTTTTTAAAATATGCCAATAATCATGAATTATTTCTTTTTTTACATTGCGACGATTTTCTGGCGCAATAGTTTCGTTAATATTCATTTTGGCAGAAACAAAGATAACAATTCCAAGTAGTAATAAGAAAGCAAATGGAGCGCGCCAATTAATCCAATAGGCTAAATAGCCGCCTATAAGTGGTGCAAGCAAAGGTGATAATGCAATGGTGGCATTTAAATCGCTATAGATTTTCGCACAATCATCACCTGAAAATAAATCACGCACGATAGCAAAAGCTGAAACCATCATGCCACAAGCGCCAAAGGCTTGAATGATGCGCGCGATGATCAAGCACGTAACGCTCCATGAAAGCATGCAGAGTACTGAGCCAATAATAAAAAGAAAAATACTAAATAAGACTACTTTGCGGCGACCAATTTGATCGCTGATCGGTCCAAAAATTAATTGGCCTAAGCCGGTTATTAAAATGAAAGCGTTTATGGTGAGCTGCATGATGACTTGATCGACACCGAAATATTGTTTTATTTCAGGAATACTAGGTGCGTAAATATCAAGTGCAAAAGCAAACGCAAAAATTTGAGGAGCTAAAATTAGGATGACGCCAAGAGTGGTGCGAGATGCAAGCGATTTAGCTGGATTTATTGACATGTCATACTCCAGTAATTGTGAGCTTAGTGTGGTCGCATAGTATCCATTATACTGGATAATTTGATTAACTGTTGTATAGGATCGCCATAGTATGTATGGTGCGCATGTAATTTAGGTTAAAATATGTCGCACATCTACTGAAAAGATAAAAATTACGCTTACTTGTTTGGTTATTGTGCAGCGAACCAATGAGTTTATTTACAGGTAGGTATCATCATATCGCTTTTTGCTAAGTAGGGAGTAAGCATTGTCATGCAAGAAAATGAAATTAGCATACCAACATCTTTAAAATCATCAGAGCAAATTAATCAAGAACAAATTTTTCATTATAGAAACAAATTACAATATGAGATTGATTCTTGGGGCTTGCATCAAGTCATTATAGATGGAGGAGATATTGTAATTATCGATGCTCGTTCAACTGAGGCTTATAGAAATGAACATATTCCAACAGCAATAAATTTCCCACTTCGGTTCATTACAAAAGAATCTGCGCTGCAGAATTTAGATTATTCTATGGAATATGTTATCTATTGTGATGGTATTGGTTGCAATGCTTCAACAAAGAGTGCATTGAAGCTCGCGGAGTTAGGTTATAAAGTTAAAGAATTAATAGGTGGTATTGATTGGTGGAAGCGTGATGGTTACCCTATCAAGAGCTTATTAGCTAATTCAGAAGAATCGCAGATGGCGTGCGGATGTGATAGTTAAATTTCTCCGAACCAAAAGTGCATTGATTCATTGTATATAAAATTTGTTTGTTATGGCTATTCCCAAATCAAATAATAATAAACCAACACAGCAAAAATTAATAAGCTGCAATAAATAAAATTAATAGGAATGGCGCTTTCAATATGCATGAAGCTCATGATGAATGCTATAAAACTGGTAATTAAAATATTAATTAAATTCATTACTGCCGCTCCGCTGCCAGCTAAATGGCGAAACAATGATAATCCCTTTCCCATTGCAGCAGGATAGATAAGCCCACATCCTAGAAACATACCAAGGCTTGGAACAACGATAATCCATATATTCCTTGGGGCGATAAATGAAGCTCCCAGGCCTAATACTGCAATGATCATGCAAAAAAGTATGGCATACGATATAAAGCTTTCTGGAGAGATGTTTTTTAATAGTCGGCGACAAAGCATAGTGCCAAACAAAAACAGTAATCCCATGAGTAATGCAATATGTCCAAAATATATTGAAGAATAGCCCAGTGAAGTTTGTATTAAAAAAGGACCTAAGGTATTAAAAACAATTAACCATGAATAAGTGATTCCCATGAGTGCCGCTGATCCTATAAATAATCGATGTGTTAGAATCAGGCTAAAATTATTTTTTAATTGTTGATACTGTAATGGTTGGCGGAGAAAGTGCGTTTCTGGAATAACATACAGAGTTGCAAAAAATCCTATGCAACCCATGAGTCCAAAAAAATAAAAGCAAGCTCGCCAATTTAAATAGTATTGCAAATATCCACCAATCACCGGCCCAATGACAGGCCCTATTCCCCACATAGTAGCTAAAATAGTTGCGTATTTAATTAATTTATCTTTGGGTAATATATCTGAAAGCATAGCGCGGCTAATGACTGCAAAAGCGGCAATCGAGAATCCTTGAGCAAAGCGTGCAAGTAATAACACAAATGGTTTTTCGAAAAGAGCCGGTAATAAACTGACTATAGTGAAAATAAAAAGTCCCCAGCGCATTAAGTTTTTTCGACCGAGTGCATCTGATAAAATGCCAATAATAAAATTACCTGTTGCATAACCAAGTAAATAAAGAGTAATCAAGTTTTTAGAAAAATTATTTGATGTTTGCAAATCAGCACTGATAGCTGGCAAGGAAGGCGCAATTAAATCAACGCCCATTCCAACGAGAGGATATAAACCCATGATCACGAATGCAATCATATAGATTTTTTTATCGGAGAAAGCGGGATTAGATTCCATTGTTGTATCCAATTAGTTTTTATATCAATGCTAATACACGTAGCGGACTGCCAGATCCATTCGCAATTTTAAGTGGGGCAGTTAACATCACAGTGCCTGTTGGTGGTAGTTGATCAAGATTGGTTAAACATTGCAAGCCATACATGCCAGCTCCATGTAATAACGTATGTGCAGGATAAGGTGGATCGAGTAAGTGTGCCTGTCCAGCATCAGTACCAATAGTTTCAACACCTAAACCTAATATTTTTCGTTTAATCATAAAGTTCACAGCATCAACGGAAGGTCCTGGCGTATGTGCACCATCTGTGTAGCGGTTAACATAATCAGCTATATTTCGTTTCGACCAATCTGTCCTCAATAGTACCCATGCGCCTTCAGGAATTTTACCATGATCTCTTTCCCATGCTTCGATAAGTTGTACGTTTAATAAAAAATCTGCATCGATAGCTGCTTCTCTGGAGCAATCAATTACAATTGCGGGCGCAATAAATTTGTTTGGCAAAATGGTATCAACACTATTATGAGGTAAATCTTTTCCTGTTACCCAGTGAATAGGGGCATCGAAATGTGTGCCTGTATGTTCGCTCATTGTGAAATTATTCCAATACCAAGCGATACCACGATCATCATAGTGTGAGATTTCTTCTACTTTGAATGGTGAGCATTGCTCAAAGTTAGCGGGTAATTCAAGAGTAGGGGTGTCTTTTGATAATGTCTGAGTTAAATCGATAACGCGAATTTTTCCTTCCACAATATGAGCGGCAAATTCAGTGAGTAATTGAGCGGGCATGTAGTTTCCTGTGTAAATTTATCATGCAAGGCAAGTTTTTTAGAGTGCACATCTTAACTGCTTTTTAGGATAAAAGACAAATCATTGCAACAGTAACTGTAGCGATGTCAGTATCATAAAAAAAATTAATTACAGTTACTCAGGTGAATTTTTTTTAAATATACTAGTTACTTTAGGTAATGTTTTTTTTAGCATTTAAGAATTCAAAAAATTTTTTTAAAGTAGCTTTGTGTGTAAATTTTAATGCTATGATTAACTCAGGATCAAATTTAAAAAATTAAGAATATAAATGTACTCCGCATAATCTTTGATTGGAATTTAAAATCTAAAAGAAAGACCAACGCTAAGATTTTATTGTTAGGAGATTATATGACCATTAAGCTTGATAACTATACCATTACGCATCAGTTAAAGTGGAGAGCGATGCATTTACCGCACAATCTTGCTCTTTGTTACTTAGCAGATGGTGAGATAGAAACTGAGCGCTTAACCTATAGGCAGCTTGATCAAGCCGCGGTAAAGATTGCAGCAAGACTTCAATCATTAAATTTACGAAACAAAAATGTACTGATGCTTTACAGTTCTGGAGTTGAATTTGTAAAAGCATTCTTTGGTTGTTTGTATGCGGGAGCAATTGCGGTACCTACGTATGTTCCTAAATCGGAACAAATTTTAAGGAAAATTGAAAGCATTCAACAAGATTGTAATGCGCCGGTTATTCTAACCACACAAGATTTATTGGATGAAGACTATTTAAAGAATAGTAAATTATCTGGATTACCTATCATTGCTACCGATATGGTTTCTTGTCATGCACAAACAGAAATATACAACGAATTTTTTACACTGCCAGACGATATTATATTTATTCAATATACCTCTGGGTCAACCTCACAACCTAAAGGTGCCATGGTTAGTAACGCCAATATTATGGTTAACCAAGTGATGTTACAAAATGTTTTTGAGTTGAGTGAGAGTTCTGTTGGTGTAACATGGCTGCCACTTTTTCATGATATGGGTTTGATTGCATCATTGTTGAATGCGATTTATGTCGGCTATCCCATTTATATTATGCCACCATCTGCTTTTATTCGAAATCCATTACGATGGTTGCAATGTATTACAAAATACAAAGGAACTTATACATGCGCTCCTAATTTTGCGTATGATCTTTGCAATAAATCTATTCCATTAGAAGCGCGTGCTGATTTAGATTTAAGTTCATTAAAAAAAGCAATTAATGCATCAGAGCATGTACAACCAGATACGTTGAAAGAATTTACAAAGCAATTTGCACCTTATGGATTTAGTGAAAAAGCATTCACTCCAGCCTACGGTTTAGCAGAGGCCACTGTGTTTGTCACAGGCAAAAGTGATAGTGTTATCAAATATATTTATCTAGAAAATGAGCCTTTAAAAAATAATAAAATTGTTTACTCAGAAAGAGCAGAAGATACGAAAAAAATCGTGAGTTGTGGAATTGCAAATCAACTAAATCAAAAAATTAAAATCGTCAATCCTGTCACTTTAGAACAAACAACCGATGAAATCGGAGAAATTTGTATTTCTGGCGAGCACATAGTGAAAGGGTATCTTAATAAACCAGATGTCAACGAAGAGATATTTGGTTTAAAAATTGGTGGAAAAAAGTATTTACGTACGGGAGATCTTGGGTTTGTGGATAAAGGTGATCATCTTTATATTACAGGACGTATTAAAGATGTGATCATTATTAATGGTAGAAATTATTATCCTCAAGATGTCGAGCAGGTCGCAGAAAGTAAAAGTCCACATATTCGTAATAATGCCACTGCAGCATTTTCGATAGAAGTTGATAACAAAGAACGATTGGTTATAGTTGTTGAGCTCAATAAAAAAATGTTAGCCGATTTTGATTCACAAAAATTAGGGTCTGATATTAATTCTGCTGTGTTACATGCTAACTCTTTAATTGCTTATGAAATTGTTTTTATTAAGCCAGGCGCGTTACCTAAAACTACCAGTGGAAAAATACAAAGACAAGCATGCAAGAAAATGTATCTCGCAAATGAATTAAGCATTCAAGGGGCATGGAAATCGGCTTATGAATATGAGTCAGACTCTGTTCAACAGAAATTAGTAGTAACTCCTGCAGTCTGTGATGTCAATGAAATTACTAATCGTATTATTCAGTTTGTGGCGCAAAAGTTAAAAACAAATAGTAATAATATAAAAGCGCAGTCTAGATTTTCAGATTTTAATTTTGATTCTATTCAAATGGCAGCGCTATCTGTGGAGCTTGAGAAGATAACGCAGCAATCTCTGCCTGATAAGATATTTTATGGGTCTGAAACGATTGAGCATATGAGTGAAGCTATTGTGCAGCAACTAGCGCATCATCCCGAAACAAGAACAAGTAACGTGTATCAGCTCAAACCTAAGCAGCAAAAAGCTGGCAGAAAAATTGTATATCCAAAATTTCAGGTGAGATCTTCTAGAAAAATTAGTTAGAGGAGTTTTTCATGACTAAATCTGCAATATTTATGTCAGATTTTCACCCTTTTAATTATACACAACCGATTCCACAGCAAAGTTTATTAGATTATAGCGCATGGTTATTGGCGACAGCGCAATGCTCAAAAAATAATGTTGAATCAACAGAAGAAGCAGAAAAGATTTTTGAAAAAATGCAAAGTGAAGTAGATCGCTTTGGTGTTTCACCGCGTTATGTTAGTCAACGAGAATTGAACATCATGCAAGATGTTTTTTCTCAGAAAGATAAAACGTTTACTACGGATATTTTTCCTGAAGTTTATGCGAATCTCACAGATAATTGTAATGGGATTGATTTGACGAGCCGATTGGTCATTTATGAAAAATTGGTGATGGAAGTCATGCAGCATTGGTACGAGCAAGCGGGTGTTTTACCAGATGATATAATTCATGCGACTTGTACAGGCTATCTGTCGCCTAGTCCTTTACAACGATTGCTATCTACGAAAGGTTGGTCGGACTTAACGGTTACGCATTCTTATCAAATGGGCTGTTATGGGGCTATCCCACCATTACGTATGGCAGTCGGGTTTTTAAGTGCGAATACGATACTGCCCAAGAAAAAGAAAAGCGTTGATATATTGCATACAGAATATTCGTCATTACATTTTCAGGCGATTAATAATGCCCCAGATCAAATCGTATCAATGACGCTGTTTGGTGATGGGTTTATGAAATATTCTGTTTCAATCGATGACCCTAAGCATTTTAAAAAGAAAGGACTGAAGGTTCTAGCAGCTCAAGATACCATCATTCCATACTCTTTAAATGAAATGTCCTTAGTCCCAGGGCCCTATACTTTTGAGATGTGGCTATCGAAAAATGTACCATTAAAAATTGGCGATGAAATTTACCCTTTTGTCGTGTCATTGTGTAAGCAAGTGGGCTTAAATTTTGATGACATTAAGCAGGATCTCATCTTTGCTCTACACCCCGGAGGGCCCAAAATCATTGACCATATTAAGGAAAAGCTGGTTTTGTCTGATGATCAAGTTCAGCTGAGTAAAAAAATTCTCTATGAGCATGGTAATATGGTATCAGCTACGTTACCTTATATTTGGAAAGCGATTGTCGATGATGAAACAATCGTGCCAGGAACCAAGGTAATCAGTATTGCATTTGGCCCTGGTTTAACGATAGCAGGGTTTATGCTGGAAAAGGTATGATCTTTTGTAGGGTGGGTAAAATGTAGTACTGAGTTATTATTCCCCTCTCCCAAAATGCTTTTCTTTGGGAGAGGGGTAAGGGTATAGACCCTCATCCCCAACCCTTCTCCCCTCGTGAAAATCACTCCGGGAGAAGGGAGAATACGGAAATGTTACAAAAAGGGAGTTATGGATGTCGAATATACGTCAGTTATCAAATTATGAAGATAACGAAATTCGTAAAAAGTTAAAATACGTTTTAACTGACAAAAATTTTCATCTACTCAGAAACGCCTCTAGCATCAGTATTATCACAGCATTCATCCCTGTCTTTGCTTTTTATGCCTCTGTTAATAAGGCAGCTCTATTTGGTTGGTTAGCTGGGATGACATTGGTTCATCTTGGTTGTATTGCAATGGTTACTTACTATAAACATTGTAACGTCAAAGAGAATGAGATTGGTCCATGGATTAAGGCTGTGCGCGCAGGAGTTTTTTGTTCGACCTTGATGTGGGGAAGTATGGGAGTGTTGTTGGTTTCCGACACAGTTGTAGGACAAAACCTCATTCTATTTTTTATTATTATAATTTCATCCTCTGTAGCGTTAGGTACTTCTGTTGACTATGTTTCTTCTTCGCTAGGTATTTTTACGGGGTTAACACCTTTTATCTGTTGGCAAATGTACAAAGGAATAGTTGATAATTCTCCTCTTCATTTCTATGCGGGTATTATTTTAATATTGTTTCTTATTTTCTTGCATATAGTCAGCTTTGTTAGCTACCAATTGATGAAAAAATCCGTGGAATTAAGTTTTCGAAATATAGCGTTAGCGTCTAAATTGCAAGCGGCAAATACCGAGCTCTATGATTTGAATAATGAATTAGAAGATCGCATTGCATTGCGAACTAAAGAATTAAACTCTGCGTTGACGACCGTAACTTATCAAGCGACTCATGACTTGATTACCAGTCTTCCCAACCAAATATGGTTACTACAGTATGTTTCTGAGTTGATATTGAAGCAATCACAAGATTCATTCGCAATCCTCTGTCTCTCTATTAACAATATGGAAAATATTACAGATCGTTATGGATACTATGCAACGGATACCATTATTAAAGAGCTCAGCGATCGTTTCGTGGCTGAACTAGAAAATAATCATGAGCTGAATTTCACTAGCAAAATCGCTATTTCACGGCGTGACGTGTTCGTGATCTTAATCGAAAATATTGAAAATAATGATATACAAAATGTTATTCAGCCAATCTTTAGTATTTTTAAAAAACCGCTTGGGTTGCTTCGCGATAATGTTATTGAGCACGAGCAACTATTTTGTAGCATAGGCTATAGTCTTTACCCTTCTGATGCATTTGTTGCCGATCAGTTATTAATTAAAGCAGATACTGCAATGTTCTATACTAAAAAGCAGTATGAAAATAATTATGAGCATCGCTTTGAACATTACAGTAAAGAAATGATGGAAAATCTGCAATACAAAATTCAATTGCGAAAAAATATCCAAGTTGCCATTGATAAAAATGAATTTTACTTATGTTACCAACCTATTGTTGATATCAAGACTGGACTGATTGCTAGTGTAGAAGCATTGCTACGTTGGACTCATCCCGTGACAGGGCGCCCCGTCTCGCCGTTTGAAATTGTGAGAGTCGCGGAAGAATATAATCTCATCATTCCATTGGGTGAGTGGGTATTACAAAAAGCGTGTGCGCAGAATGTTCATTGGCATAAGCTTGGAATCAATAAAATTGTTTCAGTTAATCTTTCTGCAAAACAGTTAGAAAGAAATGATATTGTGCAAACAGTCACGCAAACTTTACATGATGTCGGTTTGCCGCCAGAGTTCTTGGATTTGGAATTAACTGAAACCGAAGTATTTAAAGATGAAACCGTAGAAATTATTAATAATTTACGAAAACTAGGTGTCAGTCTCAGCATTGATGATTATGGTCAAGGTTTTTCAAATTTAAGTAAGTTAAAAAAATTCAGTTTTAATAAAATTAAAATCGATATGGAGTTTATTAAGCACCTTCCTCAAGATATCAATAGTCAAATCATTGTGACCAGCAGTATTAAAATGGCTAAAGCGCTTGGCATTAAAGTAGTTGCAGAAGGTGTAGAAACGCAAGAGCAACTTGAGTTTCTTGCGGAACAAGGTTGTGATCTTGTGCAAGGATATTTATTTTATAAGCCGCTTGTGCCAGAAGAGTTAACGCAAATTTTGGTTGAGCAGGAGCATCAGGCAGATAAAGCGTAACGAATAAGACTAGCATTTCAAGCGTGCGCAGGGTGGTTTATAATCTATTTGTGCGCGAATTCATTGGCGAATTAGCAGGGTAATTAACCCCTATTGTATGATTGTTTTTGAGCAGATAATAATATTTTTAATTAACAGTGATGAGTTAAATAAATGTGTATCTCAAGTGGTGATTTAAATACAAAAAGACATCCCAGAATCGTTTTAATTTTGGATCATGATGAAACATTTGCAATTTCTGATAAAAAATCAAATGGTGAATATAATATTCAAAAAGATGGTTCAATCCATGCTCGTATTATGGATAAGGAAAAGCTTTGTAGAGTGATTGAGCTTGCAATATTGTTTGGTGTTCCAATTCACGTAGTGACAGCAAGGGCTGATATACCTGGAGATCGGCAAGTAGTTGAAGGCATTATTGATAGTGTTAATGGGTTCCATGTTGGTTTAGGTGGATTTAAGCGTGAACATATTCATTTTGCGGGTAGCAAAATGAATGGCGAATATAAACAAATTGTTACAAAGCTAGAAATTATTGAGAATATTCGGAAAAAAACTTATCCACATTTACCAAAAGAGGCATTCCTTTTTGTCGACGATATGTTGAAATACTTAGATGGTGTTAAACAAGCTGGTTATTTAACTTATCAAGCTAATCCAGAAACAAAAGAGCATTTTGATTTAATCGAAGAGTTTATTTTAAATCAAGGAAAATTCTACACCACCCAACCTATGTTATTTAAAAGAGTCATTGCAGCCATTCCATCTGAAAAAGATGAGTTGCCACAAGGGGTTTCTCCAGAGTTAATGCAGGATGGGGTAAATGCTTTACGCAGGGCACTTAAATAAGCGATTAAGTGCTTGTTTGCTGAATTTACATCATGTATCAGCAACCAAGCACATTTTTTTATAAAATATCTAGTTACTCGGCGAAACAATAAGAGGTGATGCGACATCACCGCCATCCACAGGAAGAATCGCTCCAGTAATATAACTTGATGTTGCATTGTCTGCTAAAAACAACACAGCAGGGGCAATTTCTTCAGGTTGTGCCACTCTTTGCATAGGCACACCCATTGACGCTTTCGCGTTGAAATTTGCATCGCTACCAGGAAATGCTCCACGTTCTAAGGGTGTATCAACTGGGCCAGGTGCTATTACATTCACGCGGACCATTGCTCGCCCTTCCTTTACTGCTCTTTGTGCCACTTGATTTGAAAGAGACTTAGAAATTGCGATAATAAATGCCTTGGCAGATGCATATAAAGGTCGATGTGGATCTGGAATAATACCGTTTCGGCTAGAAGTATTTATAATGGCAACAGGTAGATTTTTTGGTTGTTTTTGAAATACATAAGTTATTTCCCATTTTAAACAATAGAAAACACCAAAAATGCTCGTAGCAATTGGGCTTTCTCTATAAGTAGATGCCGGACTATATTGAGATGGCATTTGTGTTTTCCAATGACTATCAGATTTTGTAGACGTAGGTTGAGGAGCTGGCAACGAATATACAATGGATCCATCTGCTCCAATCTTGGAATCAAACTCTAAATTATCGATAAAACCACCGGAAACCACATCGCCAGGTTGAACGCCCGCATTATTAAAACAAACATCTAAGCGACCGTATTTTGTAAATATTTTTCCAATAGTGTCTTTTACTTGAGATTCGATACGAACATCACAAGGCCAATACTCGATATTTTTAGCTTGTTCAGGTGTCAAATGATTGTTGATATAGGTTTGTGCCTTTGTCCATTTCGCTGCATCTCTCCCGCACACGATGATATGCGCAGCTCCCGCTGCAGCAAATTGAACTGCTGTCGCAAGACCTATGCCGGATGTTCCACCAGTGATGAAGACAACTTGATTATTAAAACGTGATGACGTAGCAAGCTTGTCATTCACAGTTGTATTTGTAGCTAATTGATTGGCAGATACCCAGGAACAACAAAAGCTAGAAAATAAAGTGATACAGAAAAATATTTTTTTCTTGAGCATGCCTCTCTTCCTTGAGAAATTATTAATGCAGTTCGTAGATTACCACAAGAGCTATTTTCGAAAAAACTTTAATTATCTATATTAGAGTCTTCGAGCAAATATTTTCCGCTTTTATCAAAACAAACCCAGCTAATATAATCATGGGGTTAGCTGGATCCAATACTTGTGTAGCCTAATGGTCTATAATAGACATATATAAATTAATAGAGCATGGAAAAATGGCATCTTCATTTTTTAAAAAACCACAGAAACAAATCCTTCATCAGCAAGCGATGACCGCATTCAAAGAGAATCGCTTACTCGGCCGTGGCTGGGCTGGTGACGATCAAGATGAAAGAATACGAGACGTTAGAGATGAATTTGACATCATGTTTGGGTTAACACGTAAATCAACTGAACCCCATACAATTGACTATGCTCGTAGTCGTGCACGCTCGTGTTCACTCATGCTTCCAGGAATACCGATGGAAATGTTTGGAAACATTGGTGCGCTATTTGATGCTGATTTATCAACAATTAGATTCTTACATACAGAAGATGGATGGACGGAGCCACCTGATCCTGACAGACAAGGTTTTTTATGGGGCGATTTTTCGCATGCAGGTGCGGAAACCTTACCAACATCTCAGCCACCCACGGTACAAGATTTATTTGTAGCGATGGGCAAGCAATATGAGAAACAAATTCAAAAAGCAAAGGAGCGCGGCCAAGATCTTAGTAAATTCATGTTAGAACATAATGAAATTAAGGCAAATATATTTAAAGAGGGTCTTCTTGGTTTATGGATCAATAACCCAGAGCATAAGCTTCACGTCTTGCAACTTCAGCAATTTATTAAGGCTCATTATGATTATGATTTACCGATTTTTATCTGGAATCAAACGAAAGGCTTATTATTACCATGGGTACCTTCACCACAGGAGCTGAAATTAGCGGCTCCAGATATGAAACAACAGCCAATTCATCCGTCACAAAAGAATTTATTATTAGCTGAAGCCGATGCAATAAAAAAAATAATATGTAAAGCTCTTCCAGGATTTCATCCGGCAGATTTTGATGTGCATTGTAAAAATAATAATGAAATTGTTTTAAGGTTTAAGTTGGGGTGCGATCGTAATCAGTTCGCTTGCTTCTTGTCTATCGATGATGATAGAAAATTTTTTGATTCATATGATTCAAAAGCGAAAGAAACAGGTACTTTTTGTTTAACAGTATCAGGAAATGAGTCAATCAGTAAGTTAAAAAAGGGTTGTACTCTAAATAACATGATACGAACGTTAGGTGGACGTTTAGCCGCGTGTATTGGAAATAAATTTTCCTTAGCTGATAGCGAAGACAGATTTTTGCTTGATGATAATGGCGCAGTAGAGGTCGGTTTTAAAAATCGAGACGATGCAGAGAAATTTAGACTATTCTTCAAAGATTCAGGTAACGTTTATGGAGAAATGGGATCGTATTTTGTCAAGCTTGATCAGTATACTGATTTAGATAAATTTTTTCTTTGCTTGCGAAATATGGATTTTCCAATGATACAGAATCAAAATGTTTTTAAGCCGTAAAAAATAGAATACATCTGTAAAATAGTTACTTTTTGTCTATAAAGCACTCTTTGATAGCATTCACGATTGCCTGCACGCCTTTAATACGCCGGTTTTCATGTCGATACACCAAGCAAATTTCATCGTCGTAATACGGCATTTTAAGAATGGGTTTCAATTTGTTTGGATAAGCTAAGAGAGCGACGCGCGTTGGAATGATTCCAATGCCTGCGCCATTTGCGGTTAAATTGGCAATGACTTCTAAATTATTGGTGGTGATGGTGCGTTTGTATTTTATCCCTTGTTTATGAATGCGTTTTAATAACCATTGTGTTTGTAAAAGATCAGGATCAAAGATAAGCACAGCTTCGCCAGAATCAATTTGTTGATTGATGTTTTTTTCTGATGTATGCCAGAAAGTTATTTTATCATCATAAAGTTTATGGATAATTAAATCCGGATGTTTAATAGGGTTAACAATCAATCCAATATCCGTGGAAAGATTAATGATGTCTTCAGAGATATTTCTTGATAAATCATGTTTTAATTGAATTTCTAATTTTGGATAATCCATCAATAGTTTCGGTAAAAAGCGCGATAAAATACATAAGGCAACGGAAGGATGAGCGCCAAGTGTAAATTTTCCCTGGACTTCATAGTGTGATGCTAAGCTTTCAGACTTTACGCTATCCCATAATTGTAATAATTCTTTTGCATGTGATAAAAGACGTTTTCCTGCTGGGGTTAAGGCGACACCACTTTTACTTCTAATAAAAAGTTCGGTACCAATGACATACTCCAAACGCTGAATGGCTAGGGTTAGTGAAGGTTGGCTAATACCTATACGCTTCGCAGTGCGAGATAAGTTTAATGTATTAGCAGTTTCAATAAAGTAAATTAAATCATTGGGTGATGCGAGCATGGAGGGTCCTCTTTGTTCTCATTATATCCATAGGTTTTACCTATGTCATCAATAATAATAATCAATTTTATTAATGAATAAGTTATTGTTACACTAATGTGGTTATTATCGTAGGGCAGGCAAAGCGCAGCGCTGAGATATCCCCACGAATTTTTAGTAGTATTATTCCCCTCTCCCAAAATGCTTTTATTTTGGGAGAGGGGAGTAAAAATTCGTGGGGATATCTCAGAGCGCAGCGTGCCCACCGTACATCCATTTTTAGAGGAGGGGTAGGGCAATGGCAGTCACTAAACGTATTCCGTTATTCGAAACGGCGACACACTTGGCTAGAAAAATTATGTTATATGTGATGCAATATCGCAGAATAATTGCTCCTAAAAAATCATGTGCTACAGCGGTTTGTGATGCATGTTTCGAGCCACATTTATCTCAAGTAATTGCAGCAATTAATGCGCAGCAACCGATTACCTTTGTATTGCCAGCGTTTCCTGCAAAGTCACCTAGCCTCGCGAAAGTACTCGGCACACTGCCGGATATGGCTGAGCAACTGGCACTTGAGTTTCTTAATGACTTTTGTGAGCAAATTCAAAAAATGTATTCACCCGGTGCTCATATTATTTTGTGTTCTGATGGTAGGGTTTTTAATGATGTGGTTGGGATACGCGACATCGATGTGACAAGTTATCAGCAAGAAATAGCATCGCTAATAGAAAAAATGTCTTTGACTTCTATTTCATTATTTAATCTTGATGATGTTTATTTAAATCTTGATTTTAATCAAATGCGAGATGAATTGATGATGCAATATGGTGAGTCCTTAGGGTCTCTTCAAGAGGCTGTGCGTAAGGGTGGTAAAGTACCATGCAGTATCGAGAATGAAGAAGTGAATCGACAATATTGTGGCATTACCCGGTTTCTAGTAGAAGATGCAATGTATCCCGGGCAGTCTATGAGCCGTACCGCAATTCAAAAGTCATGCCGACAACGTGCATACATTGTGATTCAGCGCAGTAGAGCGTGGAGTGATTTAGTCGCACAGCGTTTTCCACAAGCGGTTCGTCTTTCGATTCATCCACAGACGTGTGGGACTTCCAAGCTAGGGATTCGTTTGATGGAAGGAGAAAATTGGATGACGCCATGGCACGGTGTTGCGGTAGATAAGGGCGGAAGGTTTGTGCTGCTTAAGCGTGCAGAAGCTGAGGATCTTGGTGCGAAGTTAATATATTGTGACGGTAGGCCAAGCCATTATGAACTGGGGATGAGGGTGTTTCCTCACCCGCCGCATAAAAAGCATGCGTCGACCTCTCCACAAGTGGAGAGGTGAGTATTAAATATTTTATCCCTTCTCCCAAAGTGTTTTTTACGAATGGGAGAAGGGTTGGGGATGAAGGGCATTATTGGAGATGTGCATGAAATATAAAACAACATCAGTTCAACCTTTCGGTTTGCTTTTAGAACCTAAAAAAATTCGCAATGATGTAAATGTTCTTGATGTAGATCATTTGCGAGAGCTAGTGCGGCATGAACATCTTATTGTATTACGAGGATTTAATACTTTTCAAGATACAGAATCTTTTGCAAAGTATTGCGAGCGTTGGGGTGAAATAAGTATTTGGCCTTTTGGAAAAGTGCTTGAGTTGATTGAGCAAGACAATCCGCAAGATCATATTTTTGATAATAATTACGTTCCATTACATTGGGATGGAATGTATCGCCCGCAGGTTCCAGAGTTTCAAATTTTTCATTGCGTCAAAGCACCGTTAGCGGGACATGGAGGAAGAACAACGTTTTCAAACACAGTGTTAGCGTTAAAAAATGCGTCTGCTGAATTAAAACAACGTTGGAATAAAGTAACAGGTATCTATCAAAGGAAGATGGAGTTTTATAATAGTAAAACAGTATCGCCGATTATTGATAAGCATCCACATCAAGACTTTGCTGTCATTCGTTATAATGAACCGCCGTCTCAAGATAGAGGGCATTTTTTAAATCCCCCTGATCTTGAATTTACAGGTGTTAAGGTTGAAGAATTAGAGAGCTTTCATCAGAGTTTAACTCAAGCTCTGTATGCGCCAAGCAACTATTACGCTCATGAATGGCAAGCTGGTGATATTGTTGTTGCAGATAATTTTTCATTGTTACATGGTAGAGAAGCATTTGTTTCTAAGTCTCCTCGTCATCTGCAGCGTGTGCATGTTTTAAGTAATCCGGCTTTTGATAACCCTGGTTTAGAGTCGTACAAATGAATACACAGCAAGCAGATATCGTAATTGTTGGAGCGGGTCCAGTAGGATTAATGTGTGCTTACTTAGCAAAACTTTGTGGCATAAAAGTCGTAATTGTTGATCAATCCGATGGGCCTTTAGAAGTGGGTAGAGCGGATGCTCTGAATGCACGTTCTCTACAGCTGCTTGAGTTAGTTGATTTGTTTGCTGAGCTCTATCCTTTGGGAAAAAGTTGCAATACGAGTTCTGTGTGGGCAGATGGGAAATTTCAATCACGTCAATCATCATGGTGGGATGAGCTGGAAGGTTGCTTACATAAGCATTTTCTGATGATAGGACAGTCTTATCTAGAAAATTTATTGGATAAAAGGCTTGATGTTAAGCGTTCTACAAAGATTATGGATGTTGAGGTTAATGCAGCGGGATGTCTCACAACGCTATCAAATGGTGAGCGCATTCAATCACGCTATCTTATTGGAGCAGATGGTTCACGTTCCTTTGTGCGTGATCATTTTAAAATACCATTTAAAATTATACGTCCGCAAATTGTATGGGCTGTCATTGATGCGGTGATAGAAACAGATTTCCCCAAAGTCCCTGAAATCATTGTTTTTCAGGCAGAAACATCCGATGTGGCGTGGATTCCGCGAGAAGGTGACATCGATAGATTTTACGTAAGAATGGATACTAAAGATTTTAGTCTGCAAGATGCTGTCGCTAAAGTTAATCATGCTATGCAGCCACATACTTTCAGTATCAAAGACCTTGTTTGGTTTTCACAATTTTCAGTTAAAGAATCGGTCGCCGAAAAATTTTTTATCCATGATCGTATTTTTCTCGCAGGAGATGCTTGCCATATTCATTCCGTCAATGGAGGTCAGGGTCTCAACACAGGAATTGCAGATGCATTTAATTTGATGTGGAAATTAAATAGCGTTATGAATTTGGGTGCTGACGCGGAACTTTTGCAGAGTTATGAAGATGAACGTATGCCTGTTGCACAAAGTGTCATTGAAGCTTCCGGTGAACTTGTGCGTTCAACTAAGTATTCACAGAATGGCACGCATGCTCAAGACTACGTAAAGATTGTGGAAAAACGTGCTGGCAATATCACCGGCATGGGAATTCGATATGGTGGTCAAGGGCTAGAAGGTTCACGATTATTTGATTTTGAAATATTTAATGGAGTTAGCAAAGCAAGGATTTACTCTCTGTTGGATTATACGAGATTTACACTGCTTATTTTTGGTGATGATGAAATAGATCTAAATTTACCGGAGTTTTTAAATGTAATTCAAATTTATTCAACTGAACGCCGGGGTTATTGGACGAATAGCTCTCCATACTCAAACCAAGCTATTTTAGTAAGACCTGATTCTTATATTAAATTATCTGCATCATTAGATGAAGTTGAGTCGTTATTTCCCTTGGCTATTGTATGAAGAAATATTTAATTTTTGTAGTCGTTGTAATTGGCATGTTCACCATGGGTTGCAATGCATTTATGCTTGCCGGCCTTCTTCCGCAAATAAGTCAAACACTAGGTGAACCCATTGCAGCAGTGGGGCAAGGTATTACGGTATTTAGCTTAGCCTATTTTCTTTCAGCGCCATTATTCGCTGTGCTTCTCTCAAATAAACCTATAAAGCGTAGCATTCAAATAGCATTGGTTATTTTTCTCTTGGGAAATTTAATAACGCTAATGTCTAAATCACTCGTATTGTTTTTATTGGGTAGAGTTTTTGCTGGAATAGGCGCTGGGATATTTACTCCCTTATGTATCACTATGGCGGTTAATTGCAGTGATCCATCTTTTAGAGGAAGAGTGATCAGTTTAGGTTGGAGTGCGAATAGCATAGGTGTGGTATTAGGCGTTCCTTTGGGGTTATCTCTAGCTTCATTTTTTAATTGGCAGTGGTCGATTGCTTATGTTATTGCTTTTGGGTTATTAACTTTGGTAGGTTTTTCTCTGCAAAAAACAGATATACAATTGCCTGTCATGCCATCTATTGCAGAACGATTTCATTTGCTCTGCAATCGCAATATTTTGTTTGTCATCGCAATGACTTGCTGTATTGCCGTTGCAAGTCTAGGGCTTTACTCATATGTAGCTGCTATTCAATCGGGATCTCCTCATTCACTTGCTATCATTGTATTTACGTGGGGATTAGGCGGTTTTATTGGTAGTTCATTCGTTGGATTTTTTATTGATTTCACTAAAAAACCTCAAATGATTATGATGATCATTTTAGTGGGTTTGATATTTTCTTTTGTGGCGATACCTTTTGCTAACAATTTACATTACATAGGATTGATACCATTTTTTATATGGGGCGTGTTTGGTTGGGCTGTCACGACACCACAGCAACATATCTTATTTGCATTAAATGAAAAACAAGGTGCTATCCTTGCGGCTTTAAATACTTCGGCTCTTGGATTAGGAAGCGCGTTGGGTACTGCAATAGGTGGGTTAATCATTGCTTCGGGTGTTCAAGCAATTAATCTTCCATTTTTTTCAGCAATGTTATTGTTAATCGTATTAAGCGTAGGGTTATTATATTCTCCCTTCTCCCGGAGTGATTTTTACGAGGGGAGAAGGGTTGGGGATGAGGGCTTGTACCCTCACCCTTCTCCCAAAAGAAGAGCATTTTGGGAGAGAGGAATAAAGCCACCAAATAGTGCAGCCCAAAATTAGAGGAGTACTTACTCATGAATAGACCTATAGTCGTTGTTGATCCATTGTCAGCCGGAATAGAATTAGCACCTGCTTTTAAAGCACGTGGAATACCAGTTATTGCAGTTACGTTTAATGCACTAGAGTGGAAGGGGTATGGATCAAAAATGCAAGCGGCAGATTTTGTAGAAATCATTCCTGATCAACCGAATTTGATAGAAATTTTACGACAGTATGATCCAATCGCTATTCTTCCAGGTACTGAGGAAGGCGTGCCCTTAGCAGAACGTTTGACTGCAGCGTTAACGCCACAGTTTGCTAATGATCCGCAGAAAACACTTCATCGATCACATAAAGCCTTCATGCAGAAAGCGTTGCAAGAAGCGGGTGTTCCTATTCTAAAGACACTCAACACTTCTTCTGAGCATGAAGTAGAAAAATGGATTAAAGAAAATGATTTAATTGATTCGCCACTGATTGTTAAGCCACCAATGTCTGCGGGTAGTGATAAAGTTTTTCATATTTCAGCAAGAGCTGATTGGAAAAAAGCGTTTAATCGAGTATTAACAGAACCATCACAAATTACTGGTATCGTTAGCGAAACAGCCGTTGTGCAAGAGCAAGCGATAGGTACAGAGTTTGCTGTGGGTACGGTCAGTGCTAATGGAAAACATTATTTAGCGCATTTAATTAAATATAATAAGCGATCATCTGGAGATCGAAAAACTCTTTTTGATTATGTTGAGTTTATTCCTTTTACAGAAGAAGAACATGGGGAATTATTTGCTTATACACAAAAAGCTCTAGATGCATTGGGAATTCGTTGGGGTGCTGCGCATACTGAAATTATGCTCACTGAAAAAGGGGCACGCCTTATCGAGTCAGGTGCAAGAATGTGTGGCGGTCCAGTCGTTAGGTTTGCACGCGAAGCGAGTGGTAGTAGTCAAGCGGATAAATTAGTTGAGATCTTCGCTGATGGTGATGTCATCACAAAGAATTATATATTTAAAAAATCAGTGGTACCTGTTTTTTTAAAATCTCCTGCTAAGGGAGTGGTGTCCAATGCTGAGGTTTTTGCTGATGTCTCTAAATTACCAACTTTATTTGACGAATATATTTGGTTTAAAGCAGGTGATCAGGTCCCTGAAACAGTCGATTATTTAACTAGTATTGGAATTGTTGCATTGTCTGGTGATCGCGAAAGTATTTTATTAGATTACAAAAAAATTCGTGAAATGGAGTCGAGGTTGGTTGTTCACGAGTAGATGAGTATAGTCCGTCACAAGTTTTATTGAAATAGCGTTATTGCCTTGAATGCCATTTAAATCTTGTTTGTGAAAATTAAAACTTAGGGAATTTCCCCTCTTTGCTCATCGATATATCTACGTATAATGTGTGCAAATATATAACGAGGTATAGTATGGCTAGTACAGGTTTTTTTGTAAATGTAGCATCTAAAATGGCTCCAGAGTTAAAGCAAGAGTTAGACACTATCACAGGGCCTTTGACAGAGCTAAAACATTTTTCACAAGCATTACAGACATACTGCTTTAAGGATTCTAAAGAGGAAAGAGCCCAACTATTTTCACCCAATGGGAAAACGCATTTTAACCTATCTGGTGATAAATACACGCTTAACTTTAGAATGATCAAACCAGATCTAGCTACAGAAAATCATCTTTTTGGTCTGATAGAGAAGTTGGGCATAACATTAAGTGAATGCTATTCTATGCGATTTCGTGAGGAAAAAAACAAAACGCTTCGTACGCTAATTATTACCTTTAGTAAGGAGCAAGTCGAAGCGATGGCAATATGTTTATTTTCTTTGAATAGAGATGAAAAAAGCGAAAATGCATCGCAATTGAAACGTTAAGATTTATTCTTGGCTCATGTCTTGGCTGGATTATTTGGTTCTAACGCGCCGAAAAAGGTGCTCAAAACAGTTCTTGCATCTAATCCTGTTCCTTCATCATCAGGATCTTCACCAGTTTGTGCAAAATAAAAGTTCAAGCGTGCTATCTTTGAGATTGCCATTTATTATTTCATTACAATCTTTATTTATCTTTTCATCATTTTTGCTTTCATATTCATCGTGTATTTTCGATTCAGAAGGAATTTGTTTATTATCGCGTGGTTGCATAAAGTATATGGGCCCCTGGTTAACATGAAGATGAGTTGTAAATGTCGGCTTCTTTTTGATGCGAGCCATCTTATGGTTTGCCAGGATATTGAGCAATATGGTGAGCTTTCCCCTGCTCGTTATAGCGGTTTCAAGATTTTTTAAAAATGTATCACGATAGATTCAATGGCTAAATTTGCTAAATGAATATCAACACTTAAGCTTGGCATATCACACATAAATAAGTTAATTGCGGTATCAATTTGTATGAAAAAATAATAAAACCTACTTCAGGTAGTTCATCTTCGGGGAAGCAATAGGGGTGGTTCTGAAGCTTGCAGAGTTTTGATGCTTGATTTTCAGGGATGTGATCTATTTTATTATCAGTTTATTTTTAGCAAACTTCATTCCTTCAAATATTGGGGAGTAGATTTTTTTTGGAAATTTGCTTGGTAGCTGATCTGATACTTTTTCAATAACATGATCAACTTTGTCTAGCATGTTATTAATTATATCTTCAGCTCTTTCAGGTGAATAATTTGCATTTTTTGCCATGCTTAGAAAATGCCTGTGGTGTATGTCATGCCAATGATAATGATTATTTTTTCCTTTTAAAGCCATAGCCATTTTTATTTTTTTTGCTTGTAATTGTTTATTTGCAATTAAGGGATGCGCAGATAAAATATCGTATAGCGGCGTTAAACGATACTTCCCGCCCGCTTCAATGCTGAGGCTGAAATTTTTAGCATGGCCATCAATTGCTGCTAATAAGAAAAATAAAACTTGAGATTGAAAGAATCTATCGCGATCATTTGTTGGATCTGTAGAGCCAAGCAAAAGGCGCATAATACCTTCAATACCAGGACCGCCATCTGCTTGATATTTTAAGTTAGGGGAAACTCCTAGTGCTTGACACATATCTTCTTGAGGTAGGCGCATAATCCAGCTGCCATCAGTTGCTAGTTTACGATCAAATCGTTCGACTATCAGTGTTTTTACGTCTTCGAAATATTGAATTTCACACTTAGCAACAGGTAATTCAAAAGCTGCTGCAATTTGTGCGCATAACCATTCATTTTCACAGCTATCACTTAAATCCATATTTTGATGTTGTATATAGCCTATAGGTAATTTAAAAATATGTGTTGTGGGTGTTGTGCTAATCGGTCGATTCCATTTTTCATTCCAATATAATAATGCAGTTTTTTCTTGGGCGCCGGCGATAGAGATGCGAAATTCTTCAGCATTATCTGTCATCCCAAGTGGATAATTTTGTGTATTACGTAAAATAGAAGCTATTTCTTTTTCTTTTAATGGCTGAAATGTAATTTGATTTGAAGTATCAGTTACTTCAGTATCAAGAATTTGTATTGCTCCAACACAATCTCTACCTATACTTGCAAGTAAGTCAAATGGTTGGTCTGTGGCGGCTTGGAATCGTGTTTGAATTCGTGATCTTATGAGAGAATTATCTGGAAGTAAGTTATCAAAAAAATTGTAAACAATATCTCCCGTAAACTTTTGTGAGACTAATGGTAAAGAGAGTGAAATAGGGCGTGCCCCAGCCTTATCTAGCCATTGTTGGTCGTATGTAAATTGTAGGCTGCCGGCAACGGTTTTTTCTAGGCTACCAACTAGTAGTCCATTCATTAATACATTGAGATTTCGATGTCTAGATTTCATGTTTACCACTCTTCTTTCCACTGGGTTTCTATTGTTGTATGTTGATCTTTAGCTATTATTTGAATATCTAAGTGCACAGCAGATAAAATAAGAAATAAGGTTTCTAATTTTGTGCCTTCTGGCTTGTTTTCAAAGGCTGAAATTGTTTTTTGTTTTAATCCTACCAAATTAGCAACATCAGCTTGGCTTAGTTTAAGCTTTTTACGTTGATTAATTACTTTAAGTGCCAGGTCTTTGGGTGAAGAGGCGAGCATGAGGCACTCCTTTTTGTTATACCCTGTAAGGTATATACATATATTATACCCAGTAGGGTATAAAGTCAATATGATACCCTGTAGGGTATAAGGCTAAGCCAGATGTTGGTGAGCTCAAGTAACCACACCAATCATTTAAAATGTCATTGTAATCTGCAAGCTCTAAGCGCTTTGGACACATGCCTGTCGCTGAGATGTGATTCTATCGTATTCAACAAAGTTCTTTCTGATGGTATCTGTTTGATATATTTTTTCTTGAGCTAAATCGTTTACTACTACTCCTGAGCGCCAAGCCATTAAGTTAGTTTGTGGATCAATAATTCCATGCTGATGGCGGCTAAAGTTCAATGCATAAATGCAATTCTCTCGTGGACCATTCCAATGAATAGAATAAGATTTATTAAAATTAAATCTATTTTGGGTGTCTAGTTGAATTCGTGGGAGAAGCGGTTCCAAAAATGACGGAATTACATTTTGAAAGCCAGTGCATAAAATTACAATTTCAGAATCAATATATTCTTCGCATTCATGGATTTGATTGTAGAGAGTTAAGCTAAAGCCTTCAGCTGTATTTTTAACATTGATCTGCATCGGTTTTAGTAGACACGCATCTCTAAATTTCTCGCGTTAACTCTTCGTAATGCACTTGCGCCACATAATTCAAGTAAGAGTGCCGACGCTGCTTATTGTAGAATACTTCTATGTAATCGAAAATTACTTTTTTAGCTTCATCACGTGTTTTAAAACTTTCGTGATTAACGCATTCAGTTTTTAGCGAGTGAAAAAAACTCTCCATTGCCGCATTATCCCAACAATTACCTTTACGACTCATGCTGCAACTAATACCGTTTTCGCGCAGTAATTGTTGAAAATTATCTGATGCATATTGGCTGCCTCGATCGGAATGTAGTAGAAGACTCGATTTAACTTTACGCCTGAATAAAGACATCTTCATCGCATCTATAACTAACGATTCTTGAAGTCGATTTGACATCGACCAGCCAACAATTCGACGTGAATAAAGATCCATCATCACAGCAAGATATAACCAACCCTCTACCGTTGGGATATACGTGATGTCAGACACCCAGCGTTGATTAGGTCTTGTCGCGTTAAATTGACGTTGTAATAAATTTTCATGAATTGGCTTATTATGTTTGGAATCTGTTGTCACTTTAAATTTCCTCCGTGCCTTTGCGTGAAGCTCATTCTGTTTCATTAGTTGGGCAACACGATATATTCCGCAATTTTCATTTTGTGCCCGCAAATCTTTACATACACGTCGATAGCCATACGTCCTGCGACTTTGTTCAAAGCTCGCTTTGATCAGCACACTAAGGCGCTTATTTTCACGCTTGCGGTGACTTTCTGGTCGGCTACACCATGCATAAAAACCAGCGCGTGAAACAGCAAGCATCTCGCACATTGTTTGAATGCCAAATGCATTACGGTTGTCATTAATAAATGAAAATTTTATTTCGTTTCTTTCGCGAAGAACGCTGTAGCCTTTTTTAGTATTTCCCGCTCCTCCTTCAGGCGGGCGTTTTCCTTACGCAGACGATTTAACTCTTCAATGAGGTTCACTTGATTACCCTGTTCGTTTGAAATGGTTGGAGCATTGTTTTTAGCTGTGCTCACCCAATTATAAAGTGTGCCTTCTTTTATTCGTAAATCACGAGCAGTTTTTGCTATAGGTTGCGGGGACGTTGTCGCTAATCGAATTGCTTCTTGTTTGAACTCTTCTGTATGTTGCTTACTCATAACACCTCCTTTGATGGTTAAGTTTATCAAATTTGGTGTCTACTAAACCTAGGTCAGATCAGGTAGTGGTGTAGTAAAAATTGCATAATCTAGATTGCTCGCACTTGGCTCTAAGTAAAGAGCTCCAATGGTTACGCTATATCCTGGTTTTTGAGCAGGGATAACGCTAGCATCACTTGCGTACGCTGCAGAGCAGCCAAGTATCAAAGTTATTGCAGACAGTTTCAATAATCCATGTTTCATAAAGCGCGCTCCTTGCGAATAAAATATTTGGCAGAATGTATGCTATCTGATTTTGAGGGATACGTCACCTAAACTTCTTGTAATTAATTGTTAATTCAAGCGATTACGTCATGCTGTCCTAGGCGCATTCTAGCTCCAAATGCGACAATCATTTTTGTGCTGCTGTATAAACACTTCTTGAGGCGTTTTGTACCCCAAACATTTTCTAGGGCACCGGTTCATTTTTGCTGCTAATTGATCAAGGTCTTCCTGGGTTATTTTGGCAATATCAGTCTCTCTCGGCAAGTACCATCTTAGGCGTCCATTCATATTCTCATTACTTCCTTTTTGCCAGGGTGAGTGTGTTTCGCAGTAGTAAACTTTGCATTTTATCTGTTGTTCAAGTGATCGATAACCAGCGAATTCACAACCTTGATCAAACGTTATGGTCTTACACATTTTTTCAGGTAGATTATCAAATTTTATTTTTATTTTATCCATGACACCTTGTGAATGCTTGCTGTTATTTTTTATTAAAAAAACCATTCTTGATTTTCTTTCAACAAGTGTTGTAACTACTTTCTCTCTAGCGCCTTTAAATTGAATTGTATCTCCCTCCCAGTGCCCAAACCGTTTTCGTGTAGAAATATCTTCAGGTCTTTGCGTAATTAAGCGTATTTTCCCGTATCTACAAGGACTTTTTTGCCTAGCATAACGTTTTTGTCTTTTGGGTTTTTTATAGGGTAAGCAATAATAAAATTCTTTATTTTTTGAGCGATAGACAAACTGATAAATGGTTTCGTGACACACATAAATTGTTAGTTTGTGAAATTTCATTCGTCCTGAGATTTGTTCTGGACTCCATCCTTTCTGCAAACTCCTAACAACATAATCCCGTAAATAGCCATCTCTTTCTAATTTGCTTGGCCTTTTTTGTTTAGCTCGTTCTTCTGTTTTTAGTTGAGCAGCCTTAGGTAAATATCCTTCCGAGTCACTATTACGGGTAAGTTCTCGATATAAGGTCGATCGATGTTTGGACAATCTTTTGGCTATCTCAGTTATAGATAGCCCCATTTCAAGCAAAGTAAAAAAACGACGTCGATCTGAGATCGACAAATGAGTATACTTACCCATGCGACAGTCTCCATGCCTATTCTAGTTTCCCAAGAACATGAATATACAGCATTTTTAGACTGTCGCACTTCTATTTAGAATTTGCCCTATATTTCGGAGAACAATATCTTCTGATTTTTCTGCTATAATTAAATATCAGTTGTGATGAGGGGATATTATGCCAGGTACGCAACCTACAGAGCAAAGCTATCAAGATTTTTGTGACGCTATTGCTCCAACTGTCATTACCCGATTTGGTCGATTCATGCATCGTGATGACACCGAGTTTGTGAATAAAGTTACACAGTTTTTTACGCATCCTCCGGTTAAACCATTTGTAAACACCCCCCCCTTATCTAGTGCAGCGCAACTAGTTGATAATAATTTCATTGTTGGCGAAGCACATTCAGATACATCACCTAAAAAATTTCTCATGGATAATATGGCGGCTTTAAAAGCAAATGGATTTACAACGTTATATTTGGAACATCTTTTTTATGATCATCAGAAAGATTTAGATAATTATTTTGCAACGGGAGTTTTCTCTGCTCGGTTAGATCAACAATTGAAAACATTGGATGTACTTAAAGGTAGATTCCACCACCAAGATTATGAACATTGGCAAACCTATAATTTTACAGCTTTACTTAAATGTGCTCGTGCTGCAGGAATAAGAGTAGTTGGTATTGATGTTTCACATGTTTATGAAAACCAAAACATGGGTGTGAACGATGAGCAACTAGATGACATATATACTGTCCGAATTCCAAGAATGAATTATATGGCTTATCATATCATCCAACGTGAGCAAGCTGCGGCAAAGGGTAAATGGTGTGCCCTGATCGGTAATATGCATGTTCAAACACAAAAGAATACGCCTGGTGTGGCCGATCTATTCACCGTGCGTAGAGTTTATGTTGCAGATAAAGCGCATGATAAAACTTTACCGGTAACAAGTCTCGACGATAAAGAGTCAACATCGATGATGTTAAATACCACTTATCAAGCAACCAAAGATCTTTCTTTTCAAGCTGATTTATTTATTCGTCATGATTCTCATGATACGACAAAGTTATTACTTACACAGCCAATGCAGGCTGCTTCACCGCAAAAACAAATTCCACAAAAACACCCACAACAAAAGCAATTAGCACAAAAAGAGCAAGTAGTTACCCCGTTGGCTAAAGCGCTCAGTGAGAAATTTAAAGGTCATCGTACTGTTTTAAAAGAGGCAATTACGTCTCTATCGCCGCCTAAGGCTCCTGCTAAAAAATGAAAATTAGAAAATTAAATATGCTTATTCATCAAATCGATAATTCAATCCGATTTTGAATACATTGGCATGAAAATTCGCGTTAGTAGCAAGAGAGTTTGTCATCGATTGTATTGGTATGCCAAAGCCACCTTGTGTATTAGAAATAGAACCTGTTGTTTTTACTGAAGGTACATCAATGTATAGATATTGGAAGTCGACTGATACATGTTTCAGTGCAGCAACTTCAACCCCTGCACCTGCTGTCCAACCTATTTGATTTTGAGCGGTGTTACTACTGCCTACCCCTGCAAGAGCAGAGTTATCATTAAAGCTATTATTTACTGTCAGTTGTGTCATCGCCATGCCACCGGTGACGTAGAAAAGGCTAGGGACATACACCATAGTTTGGTAACCCAGTCGACCACGTAGGGTGAATAACCAATTCGTTTTCATGGAGGTATCAATAGAGTATTGATCAGAGCTAGTTGCGTAAGTGCTATTTGTCGTGGTAGATGAGTTCAATGATAGTGTGCTGTAATCCAAAGCAACACCATACACTAATTGTTTCCATGCCCAATCATGACCAGCTTGGATGCCTACAATGGCAGTGCTAGGATTTTTTGTCCATGTACCTTTATTATTGACTGAATTAATGTCAGCTGCCGAGGTAAAGTAAGATGTATCGCTCACGCTGCCAGCAGTGGTAGAAATATGATTATCACCATAGCCTCCACCTAAATAAGCACCTGCATAAGGGCCTTGCCAAGTAAAAGCTAATACTGAAGTTGGTATTGAAAAAGACAATAGAGTAGCGAAAACATAACGTAAGTTTCGTTGATTAATAGCTAGCATGTGCATGAGTCCTTTCATTTTATTCCCGATAGTGTATCCTTTTAAATTCTAAGATAACAGGGATGATCTTGTGAAGATGTTACGATTTTTTTCATTAGGCATATTTTTTTTGCTATCCTTTATGGCGCTTACATTTGCGCAAACAAATTTGGCGGCATTTGCAACACCGCGTGATCTACTAAGTAATGAATCTGTCTCAAATATTAGTTTGCAAAATAATCGAAGTTCAGCGGCAACTGTTTATGGATTGTATGTGCGTCAATATGCGTATGTTACTCCAGGGCAAAGTTGCAGTAATGCAACGGTGATTTATCCCGCTACAAGCAATATAACAGCTGGCGCATTTGTTGCGCCAACTGTGATTAGTCCAGGCAAGAGAGCGGCGATTGGTAGTAATTATTTATATAATATGATTTATGAAACCATTTATTATGAAAACATTATTATTCCATCCTCTCCTCCAGGATGTGCACTGCCAGGCTGTACATGGGGCAGTGATACAACCAAATATAATTGGTGCATTTATCTAGGTGCTTTAGCACCAGTTTCTACATCAACAGGCTATACGGCGAATGTTCCACCTTCAACCGACGCAGCATCCAGTTCAAGTCTTTATGATTACAATATGATAAGCAATTATATTTATCTGGGTCCTATTTCTTGTGACGATAAAGCACAGACTTGCACGCTCGCAAGTCAACAAACACAATCATTTTCTTAGTGCGGGATAATTGCATGATTAAGATAAAAAAATATTTACTATGTATTTTGGTCGGACTCACGTTGATAGCGAACGTGCACGCACAAAATAAAGATCCAAATGCTTATACATTAATGACCGCGCGTGATATGAAAGGCGTCGATTTATCAAAAATTACGATTACCAATCGTACTGGTGCACCCATTACTGTATCAGGGTTATTTATTGCAAGCTTTGATATCAATGATTGTTCTTCTTGTTTTGGTAGTATTGTATCAGGAGATAATCTGGGTGGGGCAGTGGTTTCGCCAGTGACTTTTAAAGCAAATCAATCGGTTCCTATCGGGCAAAATTATTTGTATAACATGATATACAATGGTATTTATTACATTAAAAATACCGTAGGTTCTTCACCATGTTCTTTGCCAGGTTGTTCTTGGCCTGGTGATGATACTAATGTGAAAGGATGGTGTATCAGTGTTAATATTGTTTCTCCCAATTCTAGTTACACTTCTTCGAGTTACACGAATGGTTCAAATCCACCCTCGAATGTACCCGCTTATTCAAATGCAGGTAATTCAACACCGTTTAATTATAAATATGATTTGATCGATCCTAATACTTTAGGGGTTGGGAATGCTTGCCTAGGCCCGATTACTTGTAATGATAAAACACTGACATGCCAAGTAGCGACTGCTCAGAGTGAATCATTTCAGGCGTATAATTAATGGCGAATAACTGAGGCTGATCGCTATGAAATTAAAAATGGTTTTATTGGCTGTTTTATCTTTAGCATTATATTTCTCATACTTACTATTTAGTAATATATCCAATCTCTCAAGCTTTGTAACGACACATATTGTAAAAAAAGAGTTGCTCGTCTACGAAGAATTTATGACTGGCTTGAAAAAAATCTCAGGCGATAAATTGTTACTGACGAAGCTATTAAGGCAATCATTTTTTAAGTATGCACCCACGGCATCAAATGAAACTATTTTTAATTACATCATCGCAATGCATAACTATGAAAAAAAGTTATATGCTATCGATCCTAAATTTGTTTTGTTTGTTGAATACCCAGAAAAATTTTTAACCCATGAAACGCATGATAGATACAAATTGTTACTCGCGATTCCGGAATATGCAGCTGTCTCAAAATCTGAAGCAGCTGTCATCTCATTAGGGCGTGATCAGTCTGGTACATTTAAGCTTTCTGCTGCAGATTATGCTCGAGGAGTGCATCTGCTCGAAGGTATTATCCGTGAATTAATTGCTTCGTATGGTGAGAATGAGGTGAGGCTTGCTTTCAAAGACCCTAGCAATATAACTTTGGACCCAAAAATCGGGGCGCAAATTATTATTAGTTTCTACGAAAAAATGATTGAATTAAAAATGGATGATGCAAGTTTAGTTATTCGCGGTATGTTGCCACATTAATATTAATTCGTAAAAACTGGGAGTGATCTATGTTTGGATGCAAACCTGTTCGTCAATTGAGCTTGTTATTTTCTGCAGCATTTATGCTGATGTTTCTTGTTTCAAAGACTAGTTATGCTGAGGGTAAAGATTTTCACTCCCCTTGTTTCAATATTTCTTTGGCAAGCAACATAAGTCTGACTTCAAAAACTGAAGATAAAGATAATGGTTTTTACCGCTATGTTTTTTCTTCTGCAGGTGGTGATGACGCTGAATTGCAAATACGTGTGATTGTTTCAAATAGAAAACCTGAGGCAGGTCAAAGTATAGAAGGCTTTCAGATAGCTTCCATTGGAGCAATGAGTGCGATGTTTATGGATGCAAATAAGCTGTATGAATACATTGGTACGCCAAAAAATAAAAAAGTTTTAAGCGAACAACCCTATCAATTAAAAATAGGTTCCACATCGTTTGCCGGAGCAACTATGTATTTTGGTAATACAGATGCATCGTTTCTAGTAACGCGTGCAAATGATATGACATATGCATTCACATTGGTGAGTAAAAATAGCAATGATCAAATAAGAGAAGATAATTTAAAAGCACTCACTGAACAGTTGCAGGCTATAAAGTTGAAAATTTGTTCTGAGTGAATAATGCTAAAGTGTTATCTTAGTTTCGGTTTAGGTAGTATGACAGATCATTAAAATTGTATATGATATAAAATGTTTCAATGAGGACTTCCGATGAGTGATTCCGATCATAGAACGATATTATTTATTATTGCGTTTTTTGCTATAAATCTTCTTGTTGGGTTGATATTATTTTCTTTAGACATGTATAAATCCCAGAGAATGTATAAATCTAAATTTATAGTTTCAACGATTATTAGTATTGTTATAAACGCAGTATTGATTGGTATATTTATATTTACTTTCCCGTATGTGGATATACAAGGATTATTTATTTTCTTAGATTCAATAAAACTTGCGATATATAATATAGTCTTCGCATCTATTTTTTATATTTTCGGACGCACCTTAAAAAACCAATTTTTATGGGAATTTGTTGCAATTAACTTTGCGCTTGCTTCTGGTACCATAGTGATAGCTATAATTCCTGCATTAATAGTAAAAGCCTATTTTATGCCTCATTATTGATGGGGTAGAGCCAAATCTACATTTTATCATTACCCACAAGTTCGAAGTCTATATCCCACACATTCGCGCGGGATGTGGGTGTGTTGGTGTCTAACTGATTTGTGGGAAATGCAAGATCTGCATTTTTGCATTACTTGACCCGGCCTATCTTCTTTGTAATCATCGTGCTTTAAAATTAGGAGAATTGACTGTGATATCCCCTGTTGGTCTTGCACTGGTTTATACTGTTGGTGCGGGTTTAATGAATGGCGCATTTGCCTTACCTACGAAACATATCAAAATATGGAATTTTGAAAATATTTGGCTAACTTATTCAATTTGGGCGTTTTTAATTTTACCTTGGTTGGCAGTTTTTATACTTGATCCAGCTGTATTAAGTATCTACCGCATGATGCCAGTAAATACCGCCTTTGTCCTTGTGTTTGGTGGATTGCTATTTGGTACTGGACAAGTTTGCTTTGCACAAGCGATGAATTTGATTGGTATTAGTTTAGGTTTTGTATTGAATATAGGAACAGGCACTGCATTAGGAACACTGCTGCCATTAATTATTTTAAATCCAAAAAGTATTTTAACCGCGCCTGGAGTGATAACTTTAATAGGAATTGCGATTATTTTTTTAGGTCTAGGGTTATCTTATTCTGCGGGCAAAAAACGCGATCAAGAAAAGCTAACTAATTCCTCAAAGCAACTAACTAAAAATCGCTATATGTTAGGTTTTATCTTGGCAGTTTTAGCAGGTGTTTTTTCTTCAGGACAAAATTTTAGTTTTGCACTCACGAGTAATATGCATCAAATAGCGTCAAATTCAGGAGCTGATTCGCTGACTGCATCTATTATTATCTGGCCACCATTTTTGACATGTTGCTTTATCCCGTATGCGCTGTATATGCTTTATTTGCACAGAAAAAATGATTCATTTCTCAATTATCGTAAACAAGGCAACATAAACAATAATTTTCTTGGTTTAATGATGGCAATTTTTTGGTTTGGTTCATTAATGATTTATAGCAAAGCTTCTTTGTTGATAGGTTCACTTGGCCCTGTTATTGTTTGGCCACTATTTATGGTATTAATCATTTTGACCTCTAATTTTTTAGCTTGGATGCACGATGAATGGAGTGAGAGTTCATCAGCGATCAAGAATAGATTATTTTCAGCAGTGGGTACTTTGGTTGTAGCTGTTATTGTTATTGCAACCGCAGCAGTGTTTACATAAGGATTATGCAATGAGTCAATTTATTGGGATAGAAGGCGGCGGTACAAAATTTATTTGTGTACATGGTAATCATCCAAGTCAGCTACAAGATCGTACGGTTATTCAAACTGAAACACCTATCTTAACGATGAAAAATGTAATTCAGTATATTAATACTGTAAGAAATAAATTTGATATTAAAGCCATCGGTCTAGCTGTATTTGGACCGCTAGACTTGGATAGCTATTCAAAGACGTATGGATATATTACAACAACACCAAAGTCTGGTTGGGAAAATTTTCCAATTGTTGCTACATTGAAAAAACATGCTAATCTCCCAGTTGGATTTGATACTGATGTTAATGGCGCAGCGCTAGGTGAATATCGTTGGGGTGCTGCGCGTGGACTGGATGATTTTGTATATCTTACGATTGGAACAGGAATCGGTGGTGGTTTAATGATTAATGGTAAAGTGGTTCATGGTGCCATGCATCCTGAGATGGGGCATATGCTAGTTCCACGAGATACGTTGCGTGATACATTTATTGGTAGCTGTCAGTATCATAAAAATTGCTTAGAAAGTTTAGCATCAGGAACGTCTATGAGTGCAAGATGGCAAGTTAAATCTGCATTGGAATTACCACCTGGTCATCCCGCGTGGGATTTAGAAGCGCATTATTTAGCGGCTGGTATTGTGAATTTGATTACGACTGTCTCACCAAAGCGAGTTATTCTGGGTGGTGGCGTGATGCAGCAAGGTCATCTCATTGCAAAAATTCGTACTGAAGTAATCAAGATTTTAAATGGCTATATTCAATATGATGGAATTATTAATCACATCGATCAATATATTGTAGGTCCAGAATTGCATGAAAATTCTGGTGTATGTGGTGCAATTGCATTGGCAGAGCAAAGTTTTTTGCATAGTAGAAAACTTGAAGTTGCATAAAAATAAAAATGGATTTTATTTAGTCGTCCCTTAAAAACTAGAAGAAAATTTATTTTTCCTGCCGCATCTAGATTTTAATGACTAAAGAGTGGGGGATTTTTCCTAATTTTTTTCTATTTGTTACCTCTTTATGATTAAGAAGTTTAATAACTGATTTAATAACTTTTAAGGGTGGCAAAATGGAAAGTCATAAAAAGGAAAAAAAATCTGCATCAGCAGGTATAGCAAAACAGATGCAAGATGCACCAAAAAGTGTGCCAAAAGCAAAAGCCGTAGTGCCGACAAAAAAAGAAGAAAGCAGCAGTGTGCTTTCTAGTATTAGTAATTTGTTTGGTAGTAAAAAAATAACTACTGAAGCCAAAGCTGCTACTCCTATTGCTGCGCCTAATGCACGGCTTCGTGGTTTGGATCAAAAATCTCCACAGGTTAAAAAAATAGATTTAGCATCGATTAAGATAACACCACAAGAAATTAAAAATGCATTAAATCAATTTAAAGAGGGTGAAGAAAAATCCTTCACGAGCAAAATAAAAGGTTTATTTGCAAGTAGCAGTGCAAAAGCAGCAGCGCAAGATGATAAGTCACCAGCTAGTTTACTCGATCGGTATGAGAGTAGTTTTGATTCGAAGGCAAAAAATTTGCTAATAAAAGGTGATGAACTGTGGAAGTTAATTGCATTAGCAATGGATCCAAGAATAAAAGAATCTTCTCATGAGCATCAGCTATTTGAAGTTGTGATAGGCGCGAGTCTTAGTCGTCCAGCACAGCATGAAGGTATTTTAGTTAAATTGAGATCATGGAATAATTTTTACAATATTACCCAAGCAAATTTTTCTCAATTTTGTAAGTACTGTATTCAGGGTTTCAAGATGAGCAGCCCCAGCGAGATTGCAGAATTATACCATTTACCGCGCCGTCAAAAGCCACTAGTCGTAAGTCTTTTGGATAGAATGAGAGATACAGCAAGTGAAATTTCTAATGACGTAAGTGGCGCATTGAATGATGCGCATAGAGAAGTTGCAGGTGCCGTAACACCAAAATTACTTTAATGCTTCCGAATGCAGTGGGGCAGGTATTCATATGATAGTTACGGTTTTATCAAATGAATATTTGTCCCCCTTTTTTTTATCCGCCAGGTCTATTAGTATTTACAAGAGTGACTGGCTTTAAATGTTTAACTAATTTTACTAGAAAATTACGCATAGGCTCATTAGTGCGAAATAATCCAAAACAATCTGATGTAAAAATTTTATTTTGGATAACATCATTGATTTCACGGACTAGGGTAGTATAAGCAGTTTTGGCATCCGCTTCGTTATCATAAAATTTTGCAGCGTCATCATTTAAACGGTGTAAGCTTTGAATCACTTTGCCGATGTAGGTAGCGCGAAACATTTCTTTATTACCATTGAAGTTGTCTGCAATTTTTTTCTGTGCATAGGCATGTAATTGGTGGCGCAGATCTTCGTTCCATGTTGGTACATGAGTCAATTGATGAGTTAACCTCATTAACTCGTTGCGATTGATTGCAGCCAGTTCTTTGGCGTCAGGGATGATATAGTCATGAATTAAGCTAAATGGGCCGGATATTGCTCCTCCAAACGTAGGTGCATAAGTATAAAGAACTGTATTTGCAGCTAATGATATCGGTTTAAAATGCTCTACCGTTTTCATTTCGTATAATAATGTTGTTGGCTCGCTGGGTGAGATTGACTTAGCATCATCTGCAGTCTTCATTTCACGTAAAGTTATTTTTGAATCCGCAAATTTGCCGACTAAGGATGGCTTAGTCTTCTCATCAGTTACAAAAATGAGGGGGCGTTTCCAACCACGGCAAATTGGTGCTATCCAATCATGTAAAGCTTTAGTTAGCTTAAAATTAAGATCGTTATTGTTGACATGGTAGATCATTACATCCTCATTTCCATCCACATTATTCCTAAGCGTGTAGCTTATGCTGGGTTGAATGATGGGTGGTTCTAATGTTAAATGATAATTACAAGTCTTGAACATTAGACGAATCGCATTGCCATCTAAATATAAATATTTATCAGGATTATCATCACCTGAAGCAAAATCGAATATTGACCTAAGGTCATCATTCTGACTTTTGCTATCGAAAACTACTGATACTCTGCTTGGTTTAATGGGTGGCTTGCTGCTAAACATGGGGACCTCAAGATTGCGCTTATAATTATTTTTTTGCCATTATACTGTCTAATAATTACCCCGTGCAGGGGTTAATCTCCCCTATATTGAGATGTAAAAATAGAATAAGAGTGGGGAGTATTCGTTTGACGGTTATTGCTCTTTTAATCGAATACTTAACTCTATCTGCTACCACTCATCGTGAGTGAAGAAGATGGGGCTGCTGTTGCTTGCTGTTGAGCTTGTGGTGCTCTCGCTGCGGGAAGTAATCTTGGTCATAATATTGTAAACGTAGCGTGCGAAGCTCGCTGTTTTCTCTGGCCGCAGGAGAAGTTGACGATGGAGGCTGGGCTGCCGCTGCCGCGGCTGGTTCTTTTTGATCGTGATGCTGATCATTAGCTTGTTGATTTGTTTTTCTTACTAAGTTAACGAACTCGATGCTAGACTTCCTTATTCCAGTTTGCTTAAAATTATTAGCTGCTAGTTCATCCCACTCTCCATGAATTATTCCAAAGCTGCAGAATAAAATGGTGCTTAAATCTGCGTGGTATTTTTTTCCAGAGCTAAGAACATTCTAGGATCACATCTCTCCAATCCCTAAGTAAAATACAAATATAGCTTTTTATTTTGCTTAGGGATTGGAAAGATGTGACTCTGTTTTTTTTTGCCTAATGATGTAGATTATTAGCTAAGAGTTGATAAATTATCTTATAGCTTAGATTGCAGCTTTATTTTTCCATTGTTGTTTTTTAACCCATACTGCTTATTTAATTCAGCAATGGCATTATGTGAAAAATCTTTACTTGTTAACTTTATTTCTTTCCAAATGAACATCTGGATAGTTTTCTGTTTAAAAAGTGTTTGGCCATGTCGCTCTACAGGCACAGACTTAGTTAAAGTTTCAAGTTTTTTACCCGTTTGATACAGCTTCTTGATATGAGCAATTTTATCATTTTCAAATTCAAGTTCGACAATAACTGATCGTGGTATATAATCAAACTTGCGAAATTTTGTGAGATGATCATTACAGTAGCATTGTGCGCTTTCTAAACTATCAAAAAATTTTATAGCATCATTTACTGAACAATTATAAATACTCTCATAACTTAGTTTATGGTAGGCAGTTCTCCCCAACCAAATAAATAAGTCAATAAGTTGACCACCAGTTGAATCATTTGGAAAAAGAATGACATATCTTTTTATTGACGTGCTTGCTTTGACTGGAGCTGAAGCAAAATCGAATATTGACCTAAGATCATCATTCTGACTTTTGCTATCAAAAGTTACTGATACTCTGCTTGGTTTAATGGGTGGCTTGCTGCTAAACATGGGGACCTCAAGATTGCGCGCTAATAATTATTTTTTTGCCATTATACTGTCTAATAATTACCCCGTGCAGGGGTTAATCTCCCCTATATTGAGATGTCAAAATAGAATAAGAGTGGGCAGTATTCGTTTGACGGTTATCACTCTGTCAAACGAATACTCGAACCTATCTACTCAAGCTGAGTGGAGAAGATGGGGCAGCTGTTGCTTGAGGTTGAGCTTGTGGTGCTCTCGCTGCGGGGTGTAATCTTGGATCATAATATTGTAAACGTAGCGTGCGAAGCTCGCTGTTGTCTCTTGCTACAGCAGAAGCTGGAGCTTCTGCCAGGTCTTTTTGATCATGACGCAAATCATTAACCTTAACTTCTTGATTTGTTTTTCTTACTAAGTTAACGAGCTCGATGATTTCTTTTGGAAAGCCTGTATAAGCCTGAACATGTTTTTCATCTGCAATATCATCATGTGTTGCAGGTTCTAGTACAATCACATTGCGAGGTTTGGACTCGATGTATCTGATCAACGCGGCTCTCTCGTATGTTTTTATCCAGTTACGTGATTTTTTTGCATCAGAGCCAAAGGTGCCTTCTAATGTTACTGGCTCTGCCAATTCATCCATGGGAGCTAAAGTTATATGACATGTGTTGGCGCTGTATTCTAAATATTTATCGAGTCTTTTACTCAAGCTAAGTTTCTCGTCCGCTTTCATATCTTTTAAGGCAAGCTTAAATGCTTCGACTTCTTCATTGGTTAGTAATTTAATTGATTGTTGTGGCGCAGAAATTTTGGTAATTAATAATTTTTTTTCTGCGTCTACTTGTTGTGTAAGCATTTTTTGAAACAATGCCATTGCTAATGTTATATCGCTTGCATGTTCAAGGTATGTAATAAGCTGTGATGCCATTGCTGGAATGGCTAATGATGCTTTGAATCCATTTCTATAGCCGTGCACGACTCCTATAACAGCACCAGCTAGTAGTGCTTTGGGAATGAACTCCATGCGTCCCGTGGTTGGAATGATACCACCAATACCATTTCTTAGTGCGCTAGCGCTAAGTGAGATACCTGCAACTATTCCTGTAAAAAGTCCTGTTGTCGCACCAGTTATACGGCTAAATAGATTCATGGGTTTTCGTCATTTTATTATTATTTGATGGAATAGGATAGCAAGCGTTCAATATTAGATCAATCGGGTTTTGGCTGCATGTTGCAAAGGCAGCTTGGAGTCCATGCCATCAAAATAAAATAAGGGGTCAAGTCTACGCAAGATGCTAGAGCTGACATCTTGCGTAGACTTGACCCTGTGGGCATATTGCTAAGGATTCCTCTGGGGGAAATATCCCTGGTACTCTCACGCATAGTTTTTCGTTACTCTGTACATAAAAAATTTCACAAAACGAGAATGCTATTATGTCACGCTCTAGAACTTCGCCAGAAGCAAAAAGCTCTCCTGTCATCGTCAGCTCCAGTAGAGAAGCACTTCCAGTCGCTCCAACACAAAAAGAGCCTGATACTCACTGTCAACCAGTAACAGCTTCTGCATCTAACGCAATATCGAATCAAGCGGAAGCCGCAGATGATGAGGCTAAGTTAATTTACACTACCGACTTCAAAAAAGCGGCGAAAAATAGTATTGATTTTAGACGGCATGCTGAAAAATTTAATCGCGCGGTTTCTTGTTGTATAAAGGGTACTAACGACTATGTACTAAGTAAAAGATCAAAAGATGAGGTCATAGACAAGAGGTTTAGCATTCTACTAGATAAGGTGCTAGCTGCACTTATTCAATATTACACTGACGATAGAGCTAAAGATTACACTCCCGCGAAAGCTGCTATCAGAGCCCGCGAAGTATTTAGTCAGTTCCTTCAAAGCATGGTCTATTTCATTGCTCACCACGTTACATTGAATAGCGACTCTCTCATTTCTTTTTTGGTAAGTCATCCCTTCTTTTATTATGTCAGCTATTATACTCAACGAAAACCGGAAGTGATTGTGCACATTGATCCTAAAGAAGGTTGCACTGCATTGAATGTTCTCTGTAGGGCGGGATATACTGCTGATGTAAAAAAAGGCTTTAGAAAGTATATTTCTCATCAAGACAATTATAATTTTTCTTCTTTTCATGCTGTTGTCGCTAACGCTGGTAACGTAGAGATCATGCGCCTTTTATTAGCGGCTGCATCTCAAGCGTTTATTGATAAACCTAAAAAATTAGTAAAACTGCTGAATACGAAAACGCTATATACTGACGCAACCCCTCTGTATTTAGCGGTGTGCAAAGCTACGCCGGCATCTAAAACCATGGCACTTATGCTTATAAAGCATGGAGCGGATCCTGATATAAAATGTGGAAATTACACAGCTAGAGGCATAACTTTCGCTCCCTGGAGACAAGAGCTTTATCTTGATCCCTATCCTAGAGATGAACATGCTGAATTATTTAAGCCCAAGAAAAAAGAGCTTCCGAAACCTCTTTCTCTGCAAGATGCGAAGCAGTCTTATAGAGAACAGGAAAAAAAAGATTCTCAGAGTAGCACTAAACAACAAACATCCTCAGACACTAAGAGTGATGCAAAACTAAATCCTAATGATCGTGATCGATCCGTCTCAACACACCAAGTTGACACCCTATTTAAAAAGAAAAAGTCAGACAAGTATTCTGATGCAGAACGTCAACGTGATATAGATAATTTTGATCGACGTCACAGGTAGTTGGTGTTTATGATTTCCATAAACCCGCAGGCTGAGTACGATTTAGCTATACGAAGAATCGTATCTGAACTGATTTTTTTTGCTGGCTTCTTTTCTCCCAAATACTAGGGTGATAACCACGGTTTTTTTCGCATTACAGGTCTTGTTATCATTAAGTATTCTGCATTCAACATTTTTTGTTCTAAATGTAGATGTGGGCAAGGCGCAGCGCTGAGTTATCCCCACGAATTTTTACTCCCTTCTCCCAGAGTGTTTTTTACGATGGGAGAAGGGCAGGGGATGAGGGCCTATACCCTCACCCCTTACCCCTCTCCCAAAATAAAAGCATTTTGGGAGAGGGGAAGAATACTACTAAAAATTCGTGGGGATAACTCAGCGCTGCGCCTTGCCCACCCTACATTGATGCAACAACACCATTTAAGATATAGGGAAGTATATTTATGTTTAGTTTGTTTAATCCATCAAAGCCAGTTATTAATTCAATTGATCTCGAGCTTGCAAAGAGAACAAGTATTCATGTGCCTATCGATTATAAACATGAAAAGGGAGTGGGTGAATATAACGGATTAGATTTATTGGGCCTTGCTGATGAGAGCGTGCAAGATGCCTGTTGTTATTTAAAGGCTAAACCTAATATTACGGTTGTTGAAACAAATTGTTCGTTAGATAGTCTTGCTTCCTTATTAGAAATAAAATCGCTATTCAAAATTAATGGATCTCCTTGCCCTGCATTTAAGCATTATGGTCAAGAGAGCGAAGAAAAGCTTGCTCAAGCAATCGCAAATAATTCGACTCTTCTGGAGTTATCGCTTCCTATTTTATCGCCAAACGGTACTGCTTTAGTGGTTAACGCAGTTAAAAGTAGTGCGCTAAAAACGATTAGTTTAAGTGTGGATTATCCTCAAGGAAATTTAATAGATAGTTGTTTTAAATCAATAGCGGATAACCTTATAAAAGATAATAATTCTTGCATTGAAACATTGTATTTGCATTTTGATGATGGAGATAAGATTGGCGAAGCTTGCTTAAATCAAATAACAGAAGCGTTAAAAACGAATACTAATTTAAAGAGTTTATATTTATATGGTTTTGATAGTAGATACAAATTAAGTGATGCATGTATATTTAATTTTGTTCAGGTTATTGAAAAGCGCGGTATCCCAGTGAATATTGGGTTTAATCATCGATGTGAAATGAGTGGTAATGCTAGCGATGCTCTGGCGAAAAGTAACTATATCGTATCCTTCGCAGTAACGAACTACTACTATCCATTTCCAGAAGTTGTTGCAAAAGCCGATGAAAATAAGAAAAGATTTGAGTCTGAGGCAGCAAAAATACAATTTAAAATGTGAAATAAAACTTTAATACAGTCAATACATTATCTCTCTCTCAGCAAAAAAAACAAACTTCGCATATAATATTAAGTAGGGTGGATAGGTTTTCGAACCGGAATCCACCGTGCAAGATACTGGGCTTCATGAATCAGTTTTATGCGCGAGGTTTTTATGCCACATAGAAAATCCTTAGCAGAAGAGGCGCTTGAAAAAATTGTATTTAAACGAAAAGAGCTGCATGTGCGGGTCGTTGACTTTGGTGATTTTAGTATCGTTACCAGATGCGAAGCAGGCCAAGGTTATGCCCCGTGTGTAATTCTTTCTGCTCATGGAATAAAAGTAAATCCAGATCAAAAATTCGCAGGCTTTATGCCTCCTTCTACAAAAAAAGATAATCCAAAATTTAAATCTTCTGTTGAATATTTTCGGCTTGCTCCAGATGATTCAAGCACATTAGATATTGGCTATACTGAAATTATGAAAGACAGTTCAAAATTAATCGTTGGCATCCAAGAAGATAGCACTGAGCTAGGTAAAATTTTCAGACAGAATGAAGTCGTCGACAATGTAATTCTCACACCTTATTATGATGAGAAAGAGTCAACTCCCGCAAAAGAACTTGAGCGCGTAAAACAAGCAGTCAAAGATCAAAGCATTACAGTGTGGGATATTATTGTTATAAATAAAAAAACAACTTTGGAAGATGTCATAAGAAGATTAGAAATAGAAAAAATCTCTTACAGTCTAGTGGTTGGCTATCATTGTAGTACTAGGCATGATGGTCTAGATCATGGTCGAGCTTATCGGCAAGGGTATCAGCCATTGTAGTGGATGATGGTGTCAGGGTTTGCCTATAAAAATAAACCATCTTATGAAGTAAAAAAACTGCTGAGCAAATTTGCAATCAATATAATTAACGAAGATTTCATCGCTATAGTTATAGGATTATTACCTGCTGGGACGGTCCAGCAAGTGTCGGTGTAGAGCTACTTCTAGAATCTATAAATGTGTAAGGGTCTTGCTTGTAGTTGGTTCTGTGACCCGACGTAAAGGCTCTGCATCGCTGATGTAATTGTTGTATAGTAAGAAAAAACTTTTGGTCCTCCACGCCCACTGCGCGTTGATCCCCGACGTGGGGCGTATATATCATGATAAAAAGAATCACCTAATACTTTAGAACCATCCTGATTGCGTAGAAACGAGCTATGACTTTTAGCCGTATTAACTAACGTGCGTGGCGCAACATGATCATAGTATTGGAATTCGCCAATACGGCTTTCTAAGCGCTGTCTCATTCTTTCGCCAAACTCCATTTCAATTGCAAGACCTATAACTTTAAAGCAGTATTGACTTCCTTGGGCACTCTCCCATCCACCTTCTAATTCCCATCCTCTTTTTGCTAATACATTATAGGCATTACCAAGTAAACGAAGTAATTTTAAGAAATAAATATAATTTGTTATGACTTCTGGTTTAATGCTTTTAATGTAGTCTCTGACTGCTTTCACTGCAGCATCAGCATTATCAGCTTTGATGAAGTCAAATGCTTTATTTAAAATAGGTAATTGTTCATCGTCTATTGCTTGCTCTGCTTTTTCATCTAATACAGGCGCTGCAAATGCTGCTTGTTGTGCTGCAAGAGGTAATGTATCAGGTAATAATTCAACGCGTAATCTTCGCAGTAAATTTGCTAATCCTTCATCAATGATTGAGTGATTACCTGGTGATCGCAAACTAATATCTAACAATATAATTGCTATCTGTTCTGGTATACCTTCAATTACGAGTGGTTCTGGCATACCTTCAAGATGATAGTTAAGGCGGAAAATTGTTATCAGTATCTTAGGATTCGCTATGATTTGTGCTTCAATTTGTTCGAGTGGTGCAGCCAGTGATATTTGTTCTGCAACAACCATTGCATTTGAAAGGCCTTTTGCTTCTGCAGTAAAGAACCCATGCGTAGATAAGTAAGCAGGAGTGACGCTCATATCATAAAAAAGTTGATTTTTGAATATCAAACACTGCAGCATTAGATCAATCACTTCATGAGGAAGATGAGTTGTTGTATTAAGAGCGAATAGAATAAAATCAAGAAACGCATTTTTATTTTCTTGGTTTAGCGCTTTTGCTTTTTCATCGTCTTTTTTTGTTTTTCTTGCGACATCTGAAATAGCAGGAACAAGTGTTAACACCGCTTCGGCTGTAATAGTTTCTTTTGTTTCTTTTAGCTGTTTAGAGTCTTTCGTATCTGGTTTTTTTAAATCAGTAGATTTAGCACCAGCTGCTATAGCAGAGGAAGCTGCGGATAAAGGAGCTGGAGTTGGGCTTGGTATAATTTCTTGATGAGTCAATAAAGAAATGTGGCTTGCGCTTGCGGACATATTAACTTCTCTTATTATAATTATTATTTGAGATCGTAATTTTTCCGAGCAGTGTAATGATTTATATTTGATCAGTCAAGGCGGGTTTTTTTCATGGGTAGCGAACCCTGTATCTGTCGGATTTATGTGGTAGGCGATCTGGATGAATTCTGATGCTCGTTTAGAATTATAAAAGGGCTGTCTTAAAAACAAGACAACCCTTTTTTCTTAATTTCGGCGGCGGCTATCACATTCTTTAACTAACTGATTGATAATAAATAATTAAGTGAATGTGGTTTTTCTGAGAAGCCCCCAAATCGGCCCCCAAAAAACCCGTACTGACGCGGGAATTGAACCCAAATCCCATCACTTGATCATTTTATAGCCGCATATTTCATGCGACATTCTTACGACAAATCTTGTGACAAGGTTGCGACATTTCTTGCGACAATCTTGTGACATATGTAAGGTATAGGTAACAGGAGTCTATCTTAATGTTTAAGCCAAAATTTACAATCACTAATTCCATAGCGAACACCTTAACCACCATCGAGCGAGCCAGAGGCTTTTTAGAAGCGGCTACTCTGTCCGATGAATGGGTCGCAAAGATGCAAAACAAGGCACTGATCTTAGAAGCGCATCACACTACGCATATCGAAGGCACACAGCTTACTTTAGAACAATCTGAGCAGTTGTGGGCAGGTGAGCACCTTGCAGCGGTTAATCCTGACGATACAAGAGAATTATTAAATTACCGACAGGCATTTGACTTGGTGGCTGGTTATGTAGGTGACGGCGAGCCAATAACGGAGGGCTTAATTAGGGAAATACATAAACGCCTTGTCGAAGGAGTGAGAGGCAATGCGGCCACACCCGGTGATTACCGAAAAATCCAAAATTACGTTGTTAACTCTAAAACAAAGGATGTCATTTACACGCCACCAGCTGCCTATGAAGTGTCACAGCTGATGCATGAATTAGTTGAATGGGTAAATCATGAAACAGAAATTCATCCTGTATTGATGTCGGGTATCGCACAATTTCAACTAGTGCACATTCACCCGTTCTTAGATGGGAATGGTAGAACGGCGCGATTGCTTTCAACACTTTGTCTTTATCAGCGTGGATATGACTTTAAAAAATTATTCACCATTAGTGAATATTACGACCGCAATAGAACTGATTATTATCAAGCAATTCAAAGCGTGCGTCAGCAAGATATGGATATGACAGAATGGGTTGAATATTTTGTTCAGGGATTATCTACTCAATTGCAAGAGGTGAAATCATTAGGTAAGCAAGCAATAGAACAAGATGTCATGGCTAAACAATATCATTTATCTAATAGGCAGAAATTGGCGATTGAATACATTGCTAGGCATGGCGGTATTTCAATCCAGCAGTTTAAAGAGATATGTCCTGACGTGACGCGTAGGACGTTACAGCGTGAATTAAAAGAATTAATTGATAAAGATATTTTAATTACGACCGGCGCTACGAGTAACTTGATTTATGAGATGCAATCGAAGAGTGATAAGACTTAACATTATGGAGGTCAAAAATGGATTTTCTCTATAACTTACTTAAAGATTTAATTGGGTATTTTAAATTTAAAGATGAAGATAAATTGGTTGAGCTTAGCTACCCTGAGCAACAAGGATTTTCAGATAAATCATTTTGGTGTAACGCAGAAAAATTAGATAGGCGCTTGAAGGAAGGCTATAAAATTTATTATGAAAAAGATACTAAAACAAGAAGACGGTATCGTTTTATTAATAAATCTAATCAAATTTTGCTATTAAAGCCATAGGATGATGACTTGAAATTATTTTACTTATTTTTTTGTTTATTAATAATATTTTCTACTAGTGCTTTTGGTCAGAATATCCCCTTAAATGCTTCTATGAATGTAAATGGTTCGGGATGGGAGTGTGATCATGGTTACAAAAGTGTTGCAGGAGCATGTTCTAAAGTTGAAATTCCAGCAAATGCACAATTAGATTATTCAGGACATAGTTGGGAGTGTTCACATGGATATAAATACTCTGGAGGGGCGTGTTCTAAAGTTGAAATTCCCGCAAATGCGCAATTAGATTATTCGGGACATAGCTGGGAGTGTTCACATGGTTATAAATATTCTGAAGGAGCATGCACTAAAGTTGAAATTCCTGTAAATGGACAGTTAGATTATTCAGGCCACAGTTGGGAATGTTCGCATGGATATAAATACTCTGGAGAGGCATGCATTAAAGTGGAAACTCCAACAAACGCACAATTAGATTATACGGGGCATGGTTGGGAGTGCTCACATGGATATAAGTATTCTGATGGTGGATGCATTAAGGTGAGAGTTCCAGAAAATGCTGAAATAGATTTTACAGGCCATAATTGGAAATGTAGTAATGGTTATAGATGGGAAAGTGATAAATGTGTTCGTTTTTTTGTGCCGGAAAATGCGGTAATAGGCCCAAGTGGGAATGATTGGATGTGCCAATTAAATTTTAAAAAATCAAATGAAACATGTATAACAATGACCCCCCAAGAAATAGCAGAGCAAAATATGATAATTGCCAAAATACATGCTTGTGGCAACAGTCATAACTATGACATTAGAGGTAGATGTGGTGGAGAATCGGTTCGCGGTAATGTTGATGCTTGTTCGAATAATAAAGAGGTCACTGGTCATCTTAAATTTCAAGACGAAGATGATAAAGAAAGTGATTTTAAAGGTGAATGGGTAGGTAAAGATGAAATTGAAGGAAGAGATGATGATGGGAATTATTGTTATTTGGAAGTAGATTAATCTAAGCCAATAAGGCTTTTTGACTGTGGATAGTGACGGCAATATGAGTGAAGCTCAATTAATTGAAAAAGCTATTAAAAAAATCCCAAGAGGAAAAATTTTCTTTGCGGAATCAATTTTTAAGAAATATCCGGTTAAGGTTGTGCAGCGTGTTTTGTCGCTGTTAGCAAAAAGCAATGAGATTGGCACTATATGTCGTGGTATGTATTTTAGACCTAAAAAGAGTCGTTATTTACCAGGTTGTCCTATTCCTCCTGGAGCAGAAAAAATAATTAATGCTATTTCTAAAAAAACGGGCGAAATAATATCTGTGCATGGTGCCGTTGCTCTAAATCAGATTGGTCTAAGTACGCAAGTTCCTGTTCGCGCGATTTACTATACGACCGGCCGTTCACGTTATATTAAAATTAATGGTGAAAATAGAATTAAGCTTGTGCATGTAAGTCCGAGAAAAATAGTTATGCCAAATACAGTAACATGTCATGTAGTTTCAGCATTGTGGTTTGAAGGTAAAAGATATCTCAAGCCTAGAGTAATTAAAAAAATTCACAATCGCATAGGGAATGAATACTTCAGCGAAGTGCTAAAGCACGTTGATAAGATGCCAACATGGATGCGGAAAGTATTTATGCGATATAAAAATATGCAACCAGATGATCCTGAATTGGAAGAGGAAAAATTATATGAATGATGTAAGGGAGTCGAAAATAAAAGAGCTTAGATTTCATCAATTTGTAATTAGATACTGGGCATCAGGTAGTGGAACGACATATGTTGGAATTGCAAGAGTTCCCTTTAGAGATGCTAATTCTGATTGGAAGGAGGGTATTGAGACTATTAAAATTTATGAAAATGCAGCAGAAGCAGAAAAAGTTGTCTTAAATTCCATGAAAAATATTTTAATACGATTTTGTGAAGAAAATTGCATAAAGTTAGAATGAAAATAGATTGATTGCATCTTATCTTAATTTCGGGAGTAATTATATGTCCAAGGATAAGCAAGTGTTAGTAACATTAAATCCATTTGGATATGGAATAAAATATAAGGATATTGATAGGATTCTTAATCCTACAGCAGAAGTAGATAAAATAGAAAGTGCGCACGTGGCTCATTTTTTTAGCCTTCCTATAGATAAGCTAACAAAAGAATTACTAACTCGATATGTGACAGCATGTGAAGTAATGAGCAACGTAAGTGTTGGCTCTTATCATGGCGATATTCGTGTGAAATTAATTAATACGATAGCGGGTGCAAAAAGATGCTTCTGTTATGGAGAATATTTGGCTTGTATTGAACTTTGTGCATTGCATGGAGAAATGCTAGCTAATTTTTTATGTATTGTTAATAAAGAGCATCTCAGTAAAGTAATTGTAATTGACACGCTATCTGAAAAGATAAAAAATTCTGTTCAATGCCACCTTAGTAAAGATGATTTTTACGATGCAATGAATCAAAGGCATCGAATATTATGGCTTGCTGGAGGAGAAATACTTTCAAAAAATGACAGTGATGATTTATTAGAGATTCACGAAATTAGGAAAAAATATTTTCACCATTGGGATCAAGGTCATGGGGATGTTGATAAGGATGCATTAAATTCTCTTGTCATGATATCGAAAGTGGCATCCAAGCATTTGGAGGTGTTAAATAATCAAGTTAATATCGACAAGATTAGAGCATATACAAGTAAAAATAATGTGGAATAATTTCGATTTGATGTGGCACGCATCACACATACTAGTTATTTACTAGTTTTCTTTATTTTAATCGTTTCAACCACCGCAGTATTTTTGCGATATTGAGCCTCTTTGACAGGTATAAACTGTCCAGTTTTGGCATCACGACCAATTTTAAAGGTTATAGTCATAACTATTCTCCTTTATCGGTAATGAGTCAAAGCTCATTGCTCGACGCAGCTTAATTGCTATCGTCTGCTTTGCCGAGTGCAATTAGCAATAGGAAATGCAACGAGTGCCACTATATCAGTATAGAAGCTAATTTAAATATTGATGTGTAAATAAAATAAATTTTATATAATCAAATGATTATGTGTATCAGCTACTTTGGCGGATCTCATCGTTATAAAGAGGAAATAAAACTCCTAATGATAAGGTTCACATTAATCTGAATTTGCATCATTTTTCCCTAAAATAATATCAGCTTCTAAGCGGTCTAATTGTTCGTTAAGTGCAATTATGGGTGCCTGTGAGCTAAAGTGCCGCCAAAATACATGTTCTAAGAGCCACTGGGATCCTCTGTGACCTTTGGCGCTAGTTTTTATGTTTTTAATGTATTCAATAATTTTTTCATTTTCAATTTTTCTTAGGGACTGCAAAAACCTACTGAGATCGCTATCAATTCCGTTATTCATATCTTGTAACCCACGTTTCAACCAATAATAAAAGGTGCGCTCACCAATGCCATTGGCTTGAGCAGCTATTTTATATGGCACATGGTGGGAAATTGCGTTTAAAATTAAATTAATGCGTTTTTGATTGAATTTTGTGGGGCGTCCACCTTTGTCTTCTTCCATATTATGCTCCTTAAGTTTTTGCGCCTAAAAATTTTCATTGCTCAACATCGCCAACACCGCCAAGATTGCCAACTTTAATTGGCTGGCAATTCTTGGCTATCTTGAATTAGATTACTATTGTTCGCCGTACGGTGTTCTTGTGTATCTTTACTGGGTAAATACCAGCCCCAGCCATCGCCGTTGACACCTTTTTTGGATTTAATTCCAAGAGTTGTTTTTGCTCTTTCTACTGTCCTCCAGGAATATCCCGCATCCTTCGCTTCTTTTTTGATGGATTGTTGGGGTTTTAGTGAATGGTCAGATAGGAGATCAAGTAAAAATTCTTTAGCTTCATTTAATGAGCTTCTATCATCAGGTAAACTTTGCATTCCACATAAAGCTTCATCGGCAGAGATAGTAACAATGTCATCCAACCATTTAATACGAGAGGTTTTTATATTGTTATCGAGTAGCTGAGGTTCAATCATAAACGCAATGCCTCGTTGGCAATTACCAAGATTGTTTTTAATTTGAATAAATAAGCGCTTATTTGCCAGGGGTGTCCCATCTAAAAATTACTCATTAATACAGTTTCTAGCGTTTTATTATCCCACCCAGACTTTTTCCGTAATCTTCGTATACTCATGTCCTTGAATCCCTGCCTAGCTGATTGAAGTAAATTTAATGCGATTTTTCTTACAAGTGCGATATTTTCAATCGCGATTTTCTCTTTGATGCGAGAATCATCCTCCCTGAAAGTAACATCCAAAATCCAGTGCAAGCTATTTTCTATACCCCAATGCGAGCGAATCGCTTTTCCTACCAACTCAGGCTGCGGCGCTAGACTAGTAAGATAAAATCTATTTTCGATGGTAATATTTTTTCTAACTTCCCTCGTAGATTGCACCATAACAATCGATTTAAAATCCTTCCACTCATCTTTTTTCGTCAGCCATCCAATGTTGTCAGTGACATAATATTTTCGATTTTCAATTCTGCCGTGACTCTTGTTATTTTCTTCATACATGTTGAATTCATGTTGATCCGCTGGGATTTTTGTTTCAAAAAAGAATTTTATACTCTCGTGCAACTTACTCTGATTTTCCTTTAGAGAAAAAACATAATCTGCTTGTTTTTCTCGTATATTAGCAGCAATTTTCTTCTGGCAGCCTACCGCATCTATAGTTACAATAGCTCCTTTAATTTCAAGAATCTCTAATAATTTTGGTATTGCAGTAATCTCGTTAGATTTCTCAGAAACCTTTTCTTGTGCCAAAGTTAATTTCAGTGAAGTCGAAAACGCACTGATCAAATGTAACGCTGGCTGATTTTTTGTATGATCATAGCTGCCGCGTATGCTTTTTCCATCTATTGCGATTACATCTTGAAAATCAATTTGAATTTGCTTTACCCACTCCAAAAAGCATTCCTTAAATTGAGCTGGATTTATTGCCGACATAACGCGAGCAAAGGTATTTTTAGATGGGATGCCGTTTGTAAATGGAAAGAATTTTTTTAAATAATCAAATTTAGTTTCACCAAAATCAACAAAATCTCGCCAACTATCTGCACCACAAATAATTGCGCAAATAACAATAAATAGAATTTCGTTTAGCGGATAGATCTTCGTTCGATTAACGCGTGGGTCTTCAAGATCATCGAAATAGTCCAAAAAACCAAATTTCTCTCTTGCTTTCACTATAGCATCCTTGTCTGTCAGATAAAAAGATGCGCATAGTACCATATTTTAATTAAAAATTAGATGGGACACCCCTGGCTTATTTGCATCATCCTTATCTTTAATAACGGCAAAAGTTGCGCGTGATGTAGCAGTAAAAGCTATGCTGCCTGAAACGCGAGATATAGCATTACCACCATTAGTTTTATTGAGATGAGATACGCATATTATTGCTACATTATGTTTCTCGGCTAGTTTTGACACAGGAGTTAGTGCTGATCTCACATCGCTGTTATTGTGCGAGTTTGTATTTCCAAGATAAGCAGAAATAGGATCAATAATCACTGCCGCAACATTTTGCATGGTGGTTAACATTTTATCTAGTTCTGCTACATCAGTAATAAGGTCAAATTGCTTTAATATTTGATTACCGCGAGAATCAAATCCTGCTTTTACAGCTTCAATAATATTAACCTGATCTAGTTTAGCTCTAGCAGCAATCAGTCTTGGAACAATTGTACACGCAGGGTCATCTTCAGCAGATAGTATGATAACACTCCCTTCTTGGTTGCATCGTGTTCCATCTGGCCAAGTGTCTCCTTGTGTAACCACGGCTGCTATATATGCAGTAAACTGACTTTTGCCGAGACCTGGGTCACCAACAATCATGGAGTATTTTCCACGTGCAAAATGATCTTGCCATAACCAATTAATGGGGGCGGGTTCAATATCGGAAGCTTTGCTATATAGGATTTTAGATTGTTCCCCTGTATCTATAGGTGATGCTTCAATAAGAGGGATTTTTTTTATATCTGTGTGAGGATTACAACGAACCCAGTCAGCAATGTCACCTTTTTGGGGCAAATTTAGTTGTTTAATATCGACGTAACGAATATGACAGTTAAGCAAAGTTAGTTTTTTAGTTACATCTTTTGAATATTGTAATCCTTCTTTATCATTATCCGGCCAAATAATAACCTTTCTGTTTTGTAAGGATGTCCAATCAGTGTTACTTGTGCTAGTTGCGCTACCGCTTGTTGTTGCAAGGAGACCAATTCTCTCAGCAACTTCAACACATGATTCTCCTTCAAAAATCCACACTTCATTCTCTGAATTTTTTGTAATCTCATATAAGCGATAAATAGGTTTCCCAAGTGGAAAATTTGGTTCGCCCATTACATGTTCTTGTTTAGAGCTATCAAAGTGAAATGGCCGAATCCATTTATCACCGTTTTCAGAATGCTTAAGTCGGATTCGAAAATAAAGTAAGTTGTTTTGTGGGTCATGGTACGGGTGAAGACCTGCTGGCCTATAGCCGCTAGCGAGCTGTTTAACAGCAAGCTTCTCAACGAGAGATCGTGCTAATTTTTTCAATGAATTGTTATCCATGATGCACCCCTAATCCTTTCAATGTAGCTATGAATCCGATGTTGTATCGTTGCCTATGGAAAGAAATAATATCGCAACCTTTTGTGCCACAAGCATGGCATTTAAAGTGGCCATCAATCATGCTTATATTTAAACTAGGTTTTCGATCTTCATGAAAACAGCAACGAACTAATACCCATTCAGATTTGATTTTTAAGCCGGGGAATTCATGGCTGTAATATTTCGCTGGTGTTGGTAGAAGTGAGCGATCGAATTGAAATTCTTTTTTCATTATTTGATCCCCTTCTGTTTACGGCTATACTCAATTTTTTGATTGATCCATTCTTCTACTTCTGACTCTAGCCAACCGACAGATCGCTCGCCTAATGAAATCGGAGTCGGAAAGGCACCTTGAGAAATTTTTAGATAAAGTGTTGCGCGAGGTATGCCCGTTTTATCAATTACGCTGGGAAGTCTTAGAATTTTTGATGGAACCATAATTAATCTCCTATACCAATGTGGTTTAAAGAAGACTAATTGTGGCTTATGAATAAGGGTCACCGAAAAAGGGGTTACGGTAGACCCTAGAAGGGTAACCCTTCTGATTCTTTAATTACTTACTTTTGAAAGGTAGACATGCGCCTCGTTTTACTTTCATTGTGTTCGGTGTAATTAAGGTGGCAATTCTTTTTGTTACTGAGGAATTGCTTGCTTCTAAGTGGTGGGTTTTTAAGACTCTAACTACTAATTTTTCAACGCTTGTAGGTTGAGCATTTGCATCGCCATATAGCTCGATCCAAGCAGTGATTGCCATTTTAAGTTCCAAAGAGAAGTTAGGGTGATTTTCATCTAGATAAGGTGGAGTATCGTTGATTAGCTTAGGTTTAGATTTTAGCTCTTGTTGTGCGTTTTTTCTTTCATTAAGCTGTAGCTTTTTTGCAATAGCTGGATAATGTGACGCAATCTCTTTATCATACTCGTAATTACTTAAAAACTTTTTCTTTATTGCGTTCCATAGCTTATTCGGGATGCCAGCTCTATTCTTAATTGCCCTGTCAATCCATGCAAACGGACTTACGCTAGTTGTAAACCACGTTTGTAAAACTTCAATATTACCTAAAGCTTGTTCTTTGCCAGGAGGTGCTTGATATTCCCATGCTCCATCCGTGCGTTGTACAAACGTAATGTTGTCAGGATCTAATTCAGCTAAGAGACCGGCAGCAGTAATAACATCCCATAAATCCTTAGCGATCCAAAAAGGATATGTTGGCTCAAGTGAATCGGATATTGTCTGCATGCTAGGCCTCCTAAGCTATTTTAAATTCTAGAATGTTTTGGTTGTGCGTTAACGCACTCAAATAATCTGCCCACCACTGCATCATCTTGCGGCGCTCATCAAGATATTGAGCGTAATTGTATGCGGCGCGAATATTGTTGCGTTCTGCATGCGCAAGTTGTCTTTCAATTGCGTCACGATTCCATCCGTTTTCATTTAACAAAGTTGAAGCAAGAGAGCGGAATCCATGGCCGGTCATTTCATCAGTTGTATAACCAAGACGGCGTAATGCGCCTAACACCGTATTTTCTGACATGGGACGTTTCGATGATCGAACACTTGGAAAAACATATTTCCCATCACCAGTAAAAGCTTTGAGTTCTTGTAAGATGGTAATTGCTTGAGTGCAAAGCGGAACAATGTGCTGTTCTCGCATTTTCATTTTTTCTGCGGGAATGCGCCACTCTGCTTTTTCAAGGTCAAATTCTTCCCACTCTGCATGGCGTAGTTCGCCAGGGCGAACAAAAAAGAGCGGCGCAAGCTGTAGAGCGCATTTTGTAACAAAAAAACCTTCATACCCGTTAATGGTGCGGAGTAGTTTGCCGACTTCAACAGGATCAGTGATGCTTGCATGATGTTTCTTTTTGACGGGCGCTAATGCACCCACTAGGTCAGCTGAGAGATTGCGTTCAGCTCGTCCTGTGGCAATGCCATACCGAAATACCTGGCCGCAGATTTGCAGTATTCTGTGAGCTGTTTCAATAGCACCCCTTGATTCGACCCTTCGTAATGCGGAAAGTAATTCTGGCGCTGTTACTTCCATGATTGGACGTCTACCAATCCAAGGGAAGACATTTTGCTCTAGGCGAATCAATATCCGTTCGCCGTGTTCGCTTGTCCATTTAGGTGTGAATTTGGCATGCCACTCACGAGCTATAGCTTCAAAGCTGTTTTCAGCAGCTAATTTTTTTGACCGTTTAATGGAGTTCTTAAGCACGCCAGGGTCAATGTTGTTAACAAGCTGCTTCTTGGCTTCTTCTCTCGCATCTCTGGCAGCAGCTAAGCTAACTTCTGGATATGCACCAAGCGAGAGTTTCTTCTCAATCCCAGCAAAACGATATTTGAGCTTCCAAAGCTTTGACCCGTTGGGGTTAATCAATAGATACAAGCCACGCTCATCAGCCAATTTATAAGCCTTTTCTTTCGGTTTTGCGTTCTTTACTTGGACCACTGTTAATGTCATGGGGGCCTCACATTTAATTTGGAGCTATAAGCCCCTATATCGGCCCCACTTTGGAGTAGGATGCTGGGGGCTTCTATTGGATTTCAGTGGAAGTAGATTAAATAAAAAAGGCCTTGTTTTCAAGGCCTTTAGGATGTTTTTGGAAGTGGTTGGATGATAATTTGGTGGAGGCGGCGGGAATTGAACCCGCGTCCGCAAGCTCTCTACCTTTGGATCTACATGTTTAGCCAAGTTCTTTAATTTCACTACTAACCCTCCAACCGGCAGGATGATTAAGCAGCTAGCCTTAAAGTTTTAGTAGCTAGTCTCAGGCAGATTTCGCTACGAGCTTATATAATATGACTCCCCATAGTCTACTTACGTAAACTCCGAACGTATAAGCACATTCGGTGAGAAGCGCTTGTTGATGCTATTAAGCAGCAACAGCTAATTCAGCGTTATCGAAATAACGTGAGTTAGCAGCGGTCTTGGTTTTTGTGCCAAGTAAAATTTTGCAACATATTTTACGAGTAAGTTACGTGCTCGACATGCCCCTAGGGCTTCGCAACCCACGTCGAAACCAGGTCGCCCCCCAAGCTGTTGAAGTATAGATGAAACAGGGCGCAAATGTTAGCTAAAAAGCGTTTATAGAGCAAGAGAGGCTGAAGTTCATGCAGTTTATTAATAAAATAAATAGGTTACTTGAAAGTAGGTCCTCAAGTCTCACAAAGCTTATTTCATGTTATAATTTCTAAATAATAAAACCAAACGAGGCATTAACACTATGAAAACTAGAGAAAAAGTTCAAGCAGAGGTTAGAGCCGCTTTAGATGCACCAAACGCAGATCATAGAAAAATACGTTACGATTATGAAGCTCAAGCATTCAACGCAATACTAAACGTCATACATGGTTTTGATGTGGACCCGCCTAGATCTGTGATATCGCCCGCTAAGCAAGTCCAGAGATTTAGAGAAGCCTTTTGGGCAATGGAAATGTGGTCTCGTCCGATAGATATCAGCATATATCACTCAGGTGGCATGTCATGGCGCCCTATGGACTTAATTTCACACTTAGAATACACCATTAGCCGCGCGCAAGAGTTCGATCTTAGAGACAGCTTCGCAAGGTCTGGAAGAACAGAAGCTGTTCTTTATCCCATTATTGCAATATTAGCTGAAAATCATATGGCAGATTTAAAGAATGGAAAATGCTTCGATGGTGCTAAAGTTGAGAGTCTTCTTGGTGTCAGTGTTGAAGATATCGTCGCAAAAGTCACTGGAAAAGCAGCGCAGCCAAAAGCAGCAGCGCCGGCAACAGCGGCAGCAACAACTGTAGCAGGAGCATCATCTGCAACGACAAGTGCAGCAGGAATGTTTTCTGGGACGGCTAAGGCTGCTGATGACAAAGTTGTAAGAGTAACCAAGGAAGGTTTAAACGTGATGGCCGCACGACCGGAGAATGAGCCAGTGAACCCAGATCCTAGCCTATATAATTTAGCCGGTCACGGAAATCCGCCAAAGCCAGGTGGTGGTCATTAATAATGTGAGGTGGGTAATTTGAAAAATGCCCGCCTCATTTTCAACTTTCAAAAAGTTTGTTAGCTAAAAAGCTCTTGAGTCGCAAGAGTTTTTATTGATTCGATTCCCAATTGAATGGCGGTATTCGTTGCATTAGCTGCTAATTCAGGGCTGTCTAATCCACCTTCAACCGTGCCAATGATTGCTAACACTGCACCAGCTAATACGCGTTGATGGGGTGATAAACCTTTTTCTTGTAGTTGATGATTGTAAATTTGTGATTGAATAAACAATGCAGCGGTTTCCATTTCAGACGCTAAAATCCCAGCTTTTATCATTAATTCAATATAACTTTTATGTTCACTTGAGCGTGGTCCATGTAAAAACTCTCTTGCATAAAATGAACTTTTACAATGTACGACGCCGGTGTGTAAATGATTAGAAATACGCATTTGTTCTGCGGTGATCAAAATAGAAGAAGTCATTTCAAGTGATGCAATGGCTGGAACTTCTAGGGGAATATAATCACTGCTGGTTGCTTCATCGCGTACCGATGCTTGTGCATTGACAATATCGCCCACTTTCACCCATGGTTGCAATGAACCAGCAGTGCCAACGCGTAAAAAACGCTTTGCACCTAAATAAAATAATTCATGCAGAATAATTTCCATACTTGGACAGCCCATTCCTGTAGCGACTGTACCTACTGCTAATTTTTTACGGCCAATACTTAAGTTACCAAAATATAAATTATGTCCACGCGGATGTGTTTTCACTTCAAGACTTTCGAAGTTTTTCGCAATTTCTTGCGCTCGCCCATCAGATCCAGGAAGAAACATGTATCGTCCAATATCTTCATTGCCGACGAAGTCTTCTGGTGTTGCATTTAAGTGATAGGGTTTGAAAGGGGTGGATTTTGTTGCCATAAAAAAACATTCCTAATCAGTGTTGGCTCATAATTCTTTGTTTTTGTCGTTGCCAATCGCGGTCTTTTTCTGTCGCACGTTTGTCGTGGAGTTTTTTACCTTTTGCGAGTGCTATTTGAAGTTTGATGTGTTTCTTTTTCCAATACAAACTCAATGGGATTAACGTATAACCTTTGCGTTCAACATGTCCGATCAGTTTATTTAATTCTCTGCGCGATAATAATAATTTGCGCGTACGTTGTGGATCGGCGATGACATGGGTTGAAGCTGTTTGGAGTGGGGTGATTTGGGATCCTAGCAACCAAGCTTCACCGCCTTTGACAATCACATAAGCTTGGTCGAGCTGAACCTTGCCAGCGCGAAGACTTTTCACTTCCCAGCCTTGGAGTACTAGCCCAGCCTCAAGACGCTCTTCAATTGAGAACTCATGGTGGGCTTTGCGGTTAACCGCTATGGATTGTTCAGATTTGTGTTTATCACTCATGGGCGGAGTATAATGCCCCCACTTTTAAAAGGAAATAGAAAAATTGGTCGCTCAAAGGTCAAGTAGAGGTAGGCGCCAGTAAAAAGGTTGAACTTCTTTTAATGTTTTAACTTGCCATTGAGTTGAATCATTAGGCATAGGTACAGCAACTTCTATGTGATTTCCCCAAAATATCAGCCGTTCTTGGCATACGCCACAGGGGGTTAATATATGAAAATTTGCTTGGGGATCTCGTAATACACATACACAAGCAGCTACCTTTTCCTCTAATTTATAAGCCTCAAGAATCGCACCTGTTTCATGGCACAAATTGACAGCTTCATTAAGTGCTGGTGGTGAAGTGCCAAGTAATATTTTTTTATTTTCCGTGTATATCGCAGCAGCGCCAGCCCAACCAGTTTCTGGATAGCGGTCACTTACAAACTGTTTTGCAGCATCTACCAATTGTTGATCTAACATTGTTTTCTCGTTTATTGGGTTTTTGTTAGCATTCAAGCAAGGTATAATGCCTCACTTTTTAGAAAACAGAAACCAATATGACTACCATCAACCGCAGTGCTTTAGTGCCATACTCGGCTCATCAAATGTTTGAGCTAGTGAATAATATTGAAGATTATCCTCGGTTTTTACCCTGGTGTGCTGCGAGCCATATTATTTCACGTACCGAAAAAGAGGTAGAGGCGACTCTCGATATTTCATGGTCAGGGTTCCATAAAAGTTTCACTACGCTAAATATCTTACACCCAGGTGAGCGTATGGAATTGAAATTAATTTCTGGGCCTTTTCGTCATCTAGAAGGGCGTTGGAATTTTCAAACATTAGGTGAGCAGGGATGTAAAATTATTATGGATTTGGAATTTGAACTAACAGGAAATTTTTTGGATAAAATGTTTCAACCGATTTTCAATCAAATTGCCAATTCATTAGTGGAAGCATTTTGTAAACGTGCAGTGGAAGTTTATGGCCCTCGTTAAAGTTGAAGTAGCTTATGCAAATCCCGATGAACAACGCATTATTCAATTAGAAGTTGAAGAAAATACGTCATTGGAAACGGTGATTGATCGTTCGGGTATTTTAGAAATTTTTCCAGAAATTGATTTAACCAAGCAAAAAATAGGCGTGTTTGGAAAGCTCCGCAAGTTGAATGAACTTATCAAGGCCGGCGACAGAATAGAGATTTATAGGCCTTTGTTGATTGATCCTAAGGAAGCGCGTAGAGCAAAAGCTAAAAGAATCAAGCGTTAGCAGATTCAGAATCAGTGTTATAATATTCTTAAAGACTAGAAATATATTGGGGGTGGGTATGGCGTCTTCCGGTTCTTCTATGAGGCTTGATGGATATCAGAGTGAACAACTTGCTTGGCTCAAATCGCGAGTTAAACAATTTTGTGAAAAAATGGAAGGGAAGTACTCGGAAGCGGAAATCAATGCATTAATTGACGATGCATACAGTCTTGTTGTGGCAGGAGTGCGTCGATTCCATGATGTTAACGTTCCAGATACATTGGGTTTTTTAGAGACATTTAAAGCGCTAACCCCATCTAATTTGATGATTCTTTTAAATCACCCACTTGCTATTGGAGATGTCGGTTTAGCATTGCGTATTCTCGAGCGTAATACATGTGATCTTGTAAGCGAGCCTCAATCAATGACATGGCAAAAGATACCAAAGAATACTGAATTGCGTGTAGACATATCTAAGTTGCTCAATACACATATGGAAAGCTTTTGTAAAAATGTTCGCACACTATCTTCTAGATTACTAGCTATGGAAACGGTTAATGAAAGAGGGGGTGCGTTATATAGCTTTGTCGTGTCTACTGTTTCGTCTCCGGTTGTTGCGCCTCTGCAGAATTCAGCTGCTGCAGGCTCACCAAGTTCTGCGGCTGAACATAAAACTCCGGCAGCTTCTTTACCTTCTGCAGCAGGAATGTTTGCTCATAGCGGAGCTGGAGTTCCTGTACCGAGCCCAGCGCCAGCAGCACAACCGCAAGGAATCGCACGTAAAAATACGGGGCATGGCTCTGGGTCATCGGGGTAGTGTTGATTACTGACACTTTCCGCAAATGCCATAGATGTTGAGGCTGTGATCAGTGATGGTGAATCCAGCTTCTTTTGCGATGCTTCTTTGTCTTTCTTCAATGATTTCGTCGACGAATTCTTGGACTTTACCGCACTTCACGCAAACTAAATGATCGTGGTGTTCGCCGTGATCTAATTCAAAAACAGAATGTTCTTCAGAAAAATGATGGCGAACTACTAAGCCAGCTTCTTCAAATTGTGTGAGTACGCGATAAACGGTAGCTAAGCCAACATCTTCACCAGCCTCTACTAAAACGCGATAAACATCTTCTGCGCTTAGGTGGTGGTCTTTGGATTTTTCTAAAATTTCCAAAATCTTGAGTCGAGGGAGTGTGATTTTCAATCCCGCTTTTTTTAAATTTGAATTGTCCATGTCAGCTGCTCCACTAAATAGTTAATTACTCCCTTCTCCCCGCGCGTCTTTTGCGAAAGGGAGAAAGGTTGGGGATGAGGGGGCCCTCACCCGCCATGTAAAAAGCACATGGCGACCTCTCCACGAGTGGAGGGGTGATATGATTTGTAGAATGAGGGGTAGTGTAGCAGGTTACAAATTCAGCGTGAATCAGTTATGATTGGCGCACTTTGAGAAAACAACAGGAAAAGTTCCATGAAAAACTTACTCAGCCTATGTGCTATTTCTTTAATGCTGACCGGATGCGCATTGATCCCTGTGCATAAAATTGACATTGAGCAAGGCAATATCATGACGCCAGACATGATTCGTCAAGTTCATGTTGGGATGACCGAAGAACGAGTGAAAGACATTTTAGGTCCGCCTATGTTATCCAATACTTTCTCAAGCAATCGCATCGATTATGTTTATACGTATAAACCAGGCTATGGAAAAATGTCTGAAACATCGCTGACGTTGCAATTCAATCGTGGAATTTTGAAAGACATTCAAGAAAATCATTACGTTGCGAAAGAGTAGGGTTGGCGGGCATGCGGTGCTCTTATCATTCCCGTAAGTCCTGAGTCCTTTCTCCCGCTGTGTTTTTTGCAGTGGGAGAAGGTGCGGATGAGGGTGCAAATGAGTTGTATGGTCTAACCCTTAGTCTTATTATGAGAGTTCTTTCATAAAGTTGAAAATATCAGGCGTGGTTTTTAAAAAACCAAGTTTTGTATTTTGATAAAAGCACACCTCACCTGTTGAAATATCATGATTACCACCAATAATTCCGCACTCACCTGATTCAATCAGTTCTTTTAAAATGGGGCTATGCTCAATAACAGTGTTCACTGTTCTTTTTACATTAATCTCTGTAACTTTCGCCACAAAATCACCATTACTTGAAGTGCGATTCTCTATTACGGTTTGTTCCTCATTAATGGCTGGTTGTATTTTGTTTAATAAGGCGGTCAAGCTACCCATTTCTACATGATCACATGCTCCTTTTATTGCGCCACACTTGGAGTGACCTAAAACCACGATTATCTTTGCTCCCGCTACTTTGCAAGCAAACTCCATGCTTCCTAAGATATCTTCATTAATAATGGTTCCTGCAATTCGCACACTAAATACATCGCCTAAACCCTGATCGAAAATCAATTCAACTGAAGTGCGAGAGTCAATGCAGCTTAAAATAATTGCAAAAGGATTTTGTTCATCGGAAGTTTCATTAACTTGTTGCAATAGGTTGCGATTAACTTTTAGGTTATTCACAAATCGTTTATTGCCTTCTTGCAATAGATGCAGTGCGATTGAAGGAGTGATAGCTTCCTGCATTTCTTTGGTCAAAGTTTTCATTTTTATGCTCCTATTTATTGCTGGTATATTAAGCGGGCTCAATAAAATCGATTGTTTCAACGGTAATATTCTTCAATTTTGCATTTATTCTATAGTCACATATGAATTCAATTACGTCGTGAGCAATAGATTTTGAATTTGAACAGTCGATAATTACTTTGGAATTAGATGGAATGTTATTCAAAGCTTCCATGATGCTGCCTTTATTAAAAAAGGAGACTTCTTCTGCTAGCACCAAATGATGAGTTGCATGTGAATTTTCGTTTGTGATGACGTCTTTCATGTAATAAGCATTTCGATAACTATGGCGTAAAGTATAAAAAAGACCAAAAGCTATACCGATGCTAATTCCTTTAAGCAGATCTGTTGCTAGTATGCCAATAACAGTGGCCATAAAAGGGATAAATTGCTCAGAGCCTAATTGATATAACTGCTTAAACAGTGCAGGTTTTGCTAATTTATAACCTATCACAATCAATATAGCTGCAAGGCCCGCCAGGGGGATTAAATTTATATATTCAGCAATAGTAGCAGCACTAATTAATAAGAAAATACCATGCAGTATTGTCGATAGCTTGGTCTTTCCACCAAATGTAATGTTTGCGCTACTACGAACAATGACCTGGGTTACAGGTAATCCACCGCACAGACCTGACACTATATTCCCAACTCCCTGAGCTTTTAACTCTCTGTTTGTGGGTGTTACCCTTTTAAACGGGTCTAGTTTGTCAGTAGCTTCAACAGACAGCAGTGTTTCTAGACTTGCAACGATGGCTAAAACAATAGCGGTTTTCCAGACTTGGAAATGAGTTATTGCAGCAAAATCAGGAAAGGTAAATAGTTTGAAAAATTCGATTAAATTTTTCGCCACGGGGATTTTCACTAACTGATTTGGATCTAAACTAAAGTTTAATAGATATGATTCAAACAATAAGTTCATAACAATTCCCATTAAAACAACTACTATAGGACCTTGTATTAATTGAAAAATCTTATGTCTTTTTGTTAAAGTGCTTTCCCAAAATATTAATATTACTATCGATAAAGTAGAGATTAGCATTGCACCTGGCGTACATGCATTGAATGCGCTGATAATAGCTGTAAAAGTGGTTTCCCCATCCGCTTGAAAATATGAAAGGTCTCCAACTAAATCCTTATCATAGCCTAAAGCATGCGGGATCTGTTTTAAAATAATCAATAGCCCTATACCTGTAAGCATCCCCTTGATGACCGAAGAAGGAAAGAAGTAGGCAACAAATCCGGTTCTTGCAAAACCCATGATCATTTGAATAATGCCGGCTAAAACAACTGCCAATAAGAATGCCGGCCAAGAACCCAATGTGTTAATGGCGGAAAATACAATAACTGCTAATCCTGCAGCTGGGCCGCTAACACCTAGCGCTGAGCCGCTCGCTATACCTACTACAATCCCACCAACTATTCCTGCAATGATACCTGAGAACAAAGGGGCGCCAGATGCTAAAGCAATACCAAGACATAATGGTAGAGCAACAAAAGATACAACAATGCTTGCTGTAAGGTCGTTTTTGAAATCCTTAAACATGATTAAATTCCTTGTCTGCTATGAGCGGGAGGTTAATTTGTAAAAAGTTGAACATTATTAAAATATTTATTTATGCTTTCGATTCAATATCCTTAGACGGGTCATCGGGGTGATGGCTCCATATAGCTTTTACTTCTTTAACTGCTTCGCGGAGTCCTTCTTCTGATTGCAAACCACCTTCAAGATAAGCCAGTCCATAAAGTAGCCATTCTGCTAATTTTGGTTGAGCTAGCTGGTAAAACACAACGTTCCCGATTTTACGCTGATTGACTACCTTCTGTGCCTTTAATATAGACAAATGCTGCGATGTCGCCGAATGGCTCGTCCCCAATAAGGTTTGCAGCTCATTAACTTTTTTTTCCCCAGCGTGCAATTCTTCAATGATTCGTATGCGATGTTGGTGGGCTATTGCGCCCAAAAAAGTCGCCATTTTCTCTGAAATTAATTTTCTAGCAGGCATAGTATATCCAAATATTAGTATATTAGAATATTCTAATATATATGTTTCTCTGCGTCACTTAAAAAATGCAATTGTATCGCGGTAAAGTAGAAGCGTTATCTCAGGGGGTTGGTTAGTGATCTAGTTGTGGCTTCATGGACATCTATTTAGGAAAAAACATGGGAGTCACTTTCCGATAATGAAGATACTGTTCGCCTTTAGATTGAATGGAGCTGTGTTCAGTCATCGGCGCTGTAATTCGTGTCATTATAAAATAAAGTGTTAATGGAGAAATAAAGGATATCCATCCATAGGGAAAGGAAAGTGCAAATAAGGTAAAAGCGCACCAAACTAACCATTCAAAAAAATAATTTGGGTGTCTGCAGTGATGCCAGAGTTTTTGATCATACACGCGTCCTGGGAGTTTTTTCTTAAAATTAGTAAGCTGAAGGTCGGCGACAGTTTCTAAAGTTATCGCGATTTGAAAACGAAGGAAAAAATAATCGAGGCATGTATTCATTCATTTCAACGCATATTATTAGATCATTTGTTTTCGTAACCAGGTAAAATAAATCCTTGTTTTGATCTGGTTGATCTTCTTGCTGCTCAGGAGCTTGTCTATGCTCCATAGTCAGAACAAGTGCACCCTAAAAGGAAAATATCCATGAAGAAAAAATTTTCGAGCAAGTCAGTAGAAGCAATGAAAAAGTATTTAGAGAAAAGGCGTGAATCAGCAATTTATCCTTTTGATCTGACATATCAATATTGGGAACTGATATTAAAAGCTATTACCGAATTAGAAGAGAAGCTAGCAAAAATATACAAGCCCATCCCTTCAACAACTTTAGCAAATTTAAAAAGAATGGCAAAGGATAGAGATTCACAAGACTTATGTATCCGCTAATTTAACCACCCTCTATTCAGCCATCTTTTTTTAGCTCACACTTGCTACCAATAACGATCTATCAATTGTATAAGGAAGTAGTTTTTCATAATCATAGATAGTTTGGCATTGTGGTAACGCATTCAGCACATAGCGCAAATAATCGTAAGGTTCGATTTTATGATATTTGCAAGTTTCAATAATACTGAAGATCGTTGCGGCAGCATTCGCACCTTCAACGCTGTTTGAAAACAACCAGCCCTTGCGTCCGATGACAAATGGTTTGATTGCGCGCTCTGAGAGATTATTAGATATTTCAAGTCGAGGATCTTTAAGGTAGTTTATAATTTTAGGCCACTGATTTAACGTGTAACTGACAGCTTGTCCTAGCAAGCTTTTAGGAGGAATATTGGGTTGATTATTTATTAAATATTGCTGCAAATCATCTAACAACGGTTTTGCTTTGTTAAGTCTAGCAATTTGTTTTTCAGAGAGAATTAAATTTTTAATTTCTTCTTCGAGATGCGCTAGCTTTGCAATGCAATTGATAACATACGTTGCAACGCCTTCTTTGTTTGGCATGAGTTTTGCTACTTCAACAAATTTTCGACGTGCATGATAAAGACAGCCGACGAGTGTGGTATTCAGATTTTTGTTTGCGAGCGAATCATAAGCAGCATAACCATCGCAATGCACAAAGCCTGTAAAATCTTCGAAGAAATTAGCTGCTACTTCATGCGAACGTGAGTGATGATAACGATAGTAATAAACAAATTCCTCTGGAGGGCCACCGGCAAAAAGCCACATGTACTTTTTGCTTTGCACACCTTTGTTAGGTTCTTTGAGAACTTGAGTGGTGGTTTCATCTGCATAAGCAATATCGTAAGTTAATATACGGTCGTGCAAGAGTTTTAGTAATGGGAATAAAAGCTCGGCGCATTTTATCACCCATAAACTAAGAGTGGCTCGCGGTATGTCAACACCAATACGTCTAAGTATAGTCTCTTGTCTATGTAGCGGAAGATGGTCTTGAAACTTCGATACAAGTACGTGACTTAGAAGCCCACTTGCTGCAATGCTGCGTGGAATAGGTGCCAAGGGTTGCTTAGCTAATTTAATTGTTATTTGGCACGCCTTGCAGGCATATTTTTTCCGAATGTGTTCGATCACATAAATTTTTGCGGGAATAATTTCTAACTGCTCGCTTTTTTCATCTTTAATGTGCGTTAGCTGACAACCGCAGGAGCAAGTTTTCTCTGCTTCGGGTAAATCATAAATTCTAGGCACGCGAAGTAGTTCTGCAGGAAGTGCTTTGCGGCCTACTTTTTTATTTCTCGTGTAAGATGCAACTGTAATTTCTTCTTCTTGGGCTAGAATTTTTAGTTCCGACTTTGGAGGTGCAGCTTCATCAAATAATGAAGCTTGGTTGGCATTCATTTTTTCTGATTTCGCAGCAAACTGGCGTAATTGATACGCTAAAACTTGTTCTTCTAAAAATTGAATTTGTTTCGCTTGCTGAGTAACAAGAATATTCTTTTCTTTGAGCAAGTTAATTAATTCTTCTTTTGTAGTATTGCTAAAATCTTCGTGTATTTTCATGCTGGGAATTATACGATAAGTAGCTATAATTCCCAGCATTTTATGCATATTGATGATAATTAATTTCGGGAAAATTTCGCATCAAAGAAAAATCTAAACCAGCAAGCAATCCATATAATTGTGCCTGCGTAATCTCAAGCGTATCGACAATATTTCTTGGTAAAATAAAGCGGTGCTTCTCTAGTCTCTTGTAATAAAGTGCAAAACCATTTGCGTGCCACCATAAAATTTTAACCTTATCTTTTGCTTTGTTAAAAAAGATAAATACATTGCCACACTGTGGATTATCATCAAAATGATTTGTCACTAGAGCACATAACCCATCAATGCTTTTTCTAGCATCAATAGGTTGCATACTCACGTATATTTTTATTTCTTCACGAAATTTAAGCATTATTCCATCCCGATACTCTGAGTAATTTCGTGAGTTGTTCTAGCGATAAAGAAGCAGAAAAATGCAACTTATAGCCCTGCGTATTTTCAAGTACGATAACGGATTGAGTGAGTGTCTTTTCTTCACTGTTGTTTTTTATTGTTAAGGGAATAAATTGAGATTTAGGTTTATTCTGTTGTAATAACTTACTACGTGCGTATGAAAAAGTATTTAGACTCAATTCTAAACGGTCGCAATAAGCTTTTTGATTTTCACCACTTTTTTCCCATGCGCTTATTATCTCACGCCATCTATCCATATCAAGTTGAGTGATTTTTTCTGATCGATTTTGCATTGTATTCTCCATTCATTTTGAAAAATTGAGTTTAGTGAAGTTAGGGCGTGTTGTTTAGTGGGTGGTTTAATTGGCGCTTACAGACTTATGGGGCATGCCTACTACACATAAGTTTCTTAACCACGCTGCAAAGCATTTTGAAATAAAGAGAAACGAAGAGAAAAATAAAGATTTGAAAAATCCCTATTCCAGTTTCGCAGCAGAATTTCAATCTTTAGCTTGTCATATCCAAAGAACTATTGAGATTCGTGCTACTCTCAAAAGCCCCTCTTTCTTTTCAAAAACCGAAAGGGAAGATGAAATGGTAGACAGCGTTTTTGGCCAAGCGTCTAATACTGCAAAAAGAATAAGACGTCGATAATTTTCAGTGACACGCTAGCGATTTAGAGCGATAGGTTTATATAATGTATCATTTTTTTAGTCTGCTTTTGATTGCATTTAAAATACTTATACGACATTAGCTGAACGTATTCTTAATAATTCTAATTCGATATCTTTTGTACAAGAACTAAAGCTCTCTCTTTTAAAATGTTTTTCTAAATATCTAGATAAATTTGGCCACGATTCTTGATTTAGTGGAAAACCAGACAAATACATATTGAGAAACATACTTACCACAGCTACATCAGCAATTGTAAGGTGATTACTTATAAAGAACTCTTTGCCAATTAATTGGCTTTCCAAATAAGTAGCGACTAAAGGAAGTTTTTCATTCAATACTATATCAATAGCAGTCTTATCAGGCGTACGGTTATGATACAGAGGAACCAAAACTGTTTGGTAATAACAAGGAGCAATTGCTTGGAATAAAATGGTATCGGCATATTCTTCATACCAGAGAGCTTTACCATATTCTTCTGGATCCTCAGGATAAAATCTTGGATCAGGATATTTTTTATCGATATAGGCACAAATTGCTGATGAGTCGGCTAGAGTAAAATCATCAGCTCTCAATGCTGGAATTTTATTAAGAGGGCTGGCTTGTTTGAATTCTTCATTAACATACTGATATAAATTAATTGGATCAATTTTAAATTGTATTTTTTTTTCTTGCAGTAAAATGCGAGGCTTTCTGACAAACACTGAGCCTGGAGCTCCATATAAAATAATCATAACATTTCCCAAATAAAACGTAGACGAAATTTTATCTTATTTTGTATTATACTAATAGTTGAATGCAACATAAAAACGGTTTCAAAAAACAAATCGAGGAATTATTCAGCTTAACTGACCATCTAAAAAAACGAAGGAACAAGTCACTAAAAAGTGAGTAAGAAAACATCGTATAGCTATTCATACTGTCCATCCTAGTTAAGAACCCATATTACACCGTTCAGATAAGTTGCAAACATTAGCCAAAGTAAATATGGAATTAAAGCTAGAGCAATTGCTTTTTTTTCATGTTTAATACTGACAATAATTATCCCATTTAAACAAACCATGACGACAATCCATAAAAAACTAAAACTTAGCCAATGTAGTTTGAAAAAAAGAGGCGTCCAAGCCCAATTCATCACAAGTTGAATGAAGTAGAGATAAACGAGATGCTTGATTTTGGTATTATTTCGATTTTCCCATAAAGCCCATCCCACTATTGCAATCAGCGCGTATAGAATTGACCAAGCAATTGAAAAAACAAATCCAGGCGGAGTCAGAGCTGACTTGTTCAATCCCTCATACCAGGGATGAATATTCGCTTGCGTTAGCATCCCTAAAAAAAACCCAATGGCTTCAAAGACGACAATCCAGATAATTAATTTCACCCATTCCTTGAATTTCAAAATTATTTCTCCATTTTTAGTAAATATGTTTAATTGTGGGAGGTGCGGAAGCTGCCATTTCGTGAGGCCTTCTGGCTCTTTTGAGTGATCCCTAAAAGTATTTATCCCGAGTGACTAATGATGTTCATCTGAATATTATCATCATCAGTAGTATACATCATATAGGGGAGATGTATTTACGATTTTTTGGCAGCGCAAATTGAATTTTCCACACAATTTTTTATTTACTTCTTACAGAGTAGTGGGGAGTAACTTCTGGATCCCGCTGACAAGCCGCGGGACGTTGGGGTCATGCTGAGCATGACAACTATTTGCGTTTAGGTTTCCTCCCCAGGTGAGTATCATCCTTGTAATCTCGATTGATATGCGCACTTAAGTCTGTGGTATGCAATGGAACAACGGGAGCAGGTTCGCGGAGTAAACGATGCGGAGATCTAGCGATGGATGGTGTTGCTTCTAATTCAAGTGCAGATAATCTTGTTAATAAAAATTGTAGTCTGTGAAGTTCAAAATGTAATTTATTGTTCGTAGTTTGGTGTGATTTGATGGCGTTATATGCATCTTTGGTCATTTGAATTCCCAGCATATATGCTATTAATGTGAATTGAAAGAACTCATCATATTGATGTTTGTAAACGACACCAAGATTTGTTGCGATGGCTAGTGTTCTCAAAAGTAGCAGTTTGAAGCTAGTGGTGAGATTTTCTAGATTAAAAAAATTATTAGGGCCATTAATAATGAAGTATTTAGCAACTTCAGTTGGATCTGTTAACAATCTTTTTGCTAAGTTAAATGCAGTGCTCAAGAATGATTGCTGACCACTTTGTTTAAGATCGGTTGTTTTTGTTATGTCTTTAAGGTTTCCGCTTGTTCTCAAAAATGGTTCTATTGACAAGCAAGCTCTAGACAAATCCACAGGAATATACTTCAGTTGTGTTTTTAACTGAAGAATATTGTCGGCAATACTTTGATGCTTTGTGGTGAGAAAGGTTGTTATTCCAGCACGTTCTCTTTCGGGGGTTATTTTAATAGTTGCATTTAATTTTTTTGAGACGGACTTTAAATTGAGATAGCTTTCATAGTCAATGAGTAGGTTTAATGCGTTTTTCAGTAAAGCATCATTTTCAAATAAAATTTGCTGTGGAGTAGGCAGTTTTCTGTTATGACCCATTATATCCTCGATTATATATTATTTTGAGAAAATATAGCATCGACAGACATGATTGTAGAATATGTGGATTTTTACGGAGGTTTTTTTTACCCTGGCACTACGCTGAGCATGACAACTATTTGCGTTTAGGTTTTCTCCCCAGGTGAGTATGATCCTTGTGATCAGCTTTGATATGCGCACTTAAATCTGTTGTATGCATTGTAACAATGGGAGCAGGTTCACGGAGTAAACGATACGGAGATCTAGCTATAGATGGTGTTGCTGCTGCACGTTCAAGTGCAGATAATTTAGTTAATAAAAATTGTAAGCGGAAAAGGTCAGCATGTAATTTATTACTCGCTGTTTGATGTGTCTTTGTTGAATGATATATATCTTGTGCTATTTCTGTTATTAGCATACGTGCTATTAAGTACAATGGAAAAAAATCGTTATTTAAGGGTCTATTAGCGTTGCCAAAATTTGTTGCTGCGGCTATGGTGTTCCAAAGTAATAGTCGGAAATTTAGTGTGAGATTGTCTGGGTTTGCAAATCGAGGACTGAGTTTGTTGAAGTACTTATTGAATTCAACCCTTGATGCGAATGTTTTTGCTAAGTCAAATGCTACATCCCAAAAAGTTTGTTGGCTGCTTTGTTTGAGATCTTTTAATTTATCTATATTTGTAACGCGAGCTAAATCTTTAAAACGTTGTTCAAGTTGTTCTGGTTGCTCATGTGCGTTTAGTAATAACGTTTCTATAGACTGGCCTCGGTGATTTCTTATGCGTGCATCGATGAGTGTATCACTCTCGTCTGTGGCTGAACGCGTTAGATATGGGCCAACATATTGTATTGGATTAACTGTTAAGGCTGCTTTTAACATGTCACTTTGGGTTGTCATTTCTGCAGCCAGTGCTTTGCCTTTATATGGCATAGATTTTATTAGCCGATGAACGGCAAGTAATTCTTCAGGTGTGTATTTAAGTATTTTCGTTTGCACAAGAATGCTAGTGATGATGGCTTTATCATCTTTTTTTTCTGCAAGAAGTGTTTCTACTATTTTTTGTTCTTGTTCTAACTTAATTTTTACCTTGGCGTTTAGTTTTTTTGAGGTGGCTTTCAAATTTAAATAGCTTTTGTAATCCAGTAAAGGAGCGAGTACATATTCAAGTAAGGCGTCTTTTTCAAAAAAAGCTTGTTCTGCATTAGATTTATGTTCAGATGCTCTCCGCGGTTTTTTATCTTTGACTAGAGTGACGCTGTACACTACAGCTTCTGCTATGGGATTTATATAATAGGATAGTTCAGATGAAACCCAGCGATATACGACTTTCGTCAGAAATTTTCCTGTATACGGTATGGATGTTAGCCCGGCTACCATAGGCTTTAAAGGGTATTGATTTATCGCCCAACTACCCCATGCGGTTAATGTTGCTTTTGCTCTATTAGTAATGCGTCGACAATCCATAATTCCCTCGGGAAGAATTTTTCACAGATTTTGGACGCAAGGTAACATAAGACAGTTATTTATTCAAATTTCAGGAGGTGGGCTGAAAATTGCCCTCTATTTTCAAACATTTCTTTGGCATGAGCTAAAGTCGTATTCGTAATTTCCACGCCGCCTAGCATACGTGCAAGTTCTTGAATACGTGCTTTTTCATCAAGAAATTGTATTTGGGTGCGTGTGGTTTTATCTTGTTGCTTTTGTACGAGTAAATGATGATGTCCTTGTGCTGCCACTTGGGGTTGGTGGGTGATGCAAAGAATTTGATGATTAGTGCCGAGTTTTCGTAATAGCTTGCCGACTATTTCTGCTGTGCCACCACTGATGCCGACATCAACTTCATCGAATACGAGTGTTGCAATAGTGTGTTGCGCTGCAGTAGTCATGTGGATGGCTAAACCAATTCGTGATAATTCACCGCCTGAAACAACTTTATGTAAGGGTTGTAGTCCACCATCAGTGTTGGTTTTGATTTGGAATAATGTTTTTTCTAAGCCAAAGGTGGTGATATTTTTTTGTGGATCTTTTTCGAATGTAATTTCAAATTTGGCATGGGGTAGTGCAAGCGTGTGAATGATTTTAGTAATATCTTGTGAAAGTATTTTGGCATGTTTCTCACGGCTTTTTGAAAGTTTTTCTGCAACACTAAAATAAGCAGTTTCTTTATTTTTTAATTCAGCTTGTAACTGCAAAAGATGTTCATCGCTGTTTTCGAGTTTTGTATATTCAGCGCTGATTCTAAGTTGGAAGTCATACAGTTCTTGTGGTGATACTTTGTGTTTGCGTGCTAAATCAAAAATCGTGCTGATACGTTGTTCGATTTGTTGTAATCGTTCTGGATCTAGTTCCACAGCATCTAAATAACGACGTAAATCATCTTCAGTGTCGCTAACCTGAATAATGGCATTTTTAATTGATTCAATCCATGTCGCTACTTTGGGATCTACGCGTTGAATGTTTTCTAATGCATGTAATGCTTGGTTCAATAAGTGCGTTGCATTGGAGTCTTCATTTTCACTGAGACAATCTAATGTATGATTGATGTTTTGTAATAACTCATCGGCATGCGCTAATTGTTTGTGTTCTAAATCCAATGATTCAAATTCATGTGGTTGTAAGTGTAAACCTTCTAATTCTTGTAATTGAAACTTTAAAAACTCACAGCGGGTGGTGCGTTCTTCAGAGAGTTTTTGTAGTGTATGAATTTCTTTTTGTAAATGATGGAAATCTTCTGCTAAATGACGGACTTTATCGGCTAAATCTAAATGTCCTGCATATTGATCTAGTGTTTCGCGTTGCTTATCTGTTTTTAATAACGTTTGATGTTCATGTTGGCCATGGATGCTAATCAAATGTTCGCTTAATTCACGCAAGGGTTGTAACGTGCTGGGCATGCCATTAATGTAGCTTTTCGTGCGACCATCGTTTGAAATGGTACGGCGAATGATGCATTCGCTATTTTCTGCAGAGAGATCATATTGTTTTAACCATGTGCGCGCAGTGGAAAGTTTGCTGACATCAAAACACAGGCTAATATCTGCTTTTTCTTGTCCGGGACGAACGACATCACTGGTGACGCGATTTCCGAGAGCGATTTCAATAGCGTCAATAAGGATTGATTTACCAGCACCTGTTTCACCGGTAATAACGGTGGTGCCATGTTGTAAATCAATGTGTAATTCTTGTATTGTTACCAAGTTGCTGATATGTATTTGTGTCAGCATGTCGATTTCCTTTCTTATTTATTCTGAAAATTGCAGTTTTTTGCCCCAGTGTAATTTGCTGCGCAACGTTTCGTAATAATCATAATCTAATGGATGTAAAAGATGTAAGTGTTGCGGTTTCTTTTCGATTGCAATATGCGATCCATGAGGAATAGTAATATAGCCTTGTCCATCGCAGGTTAACCGCGGTGTGGTGATATTTTTTGGTGATATAATAATATCAATTTTTCGATCGCCATCAACCACAATTGGGCGATTACTTAATGTGTGCGGAAACATGGGTACAATCACGATAGCGTTTAACTCAGGATGTAAAATAGGCCCACCACCTGACAGTGCATAGGCTGTTGATCCTGTTGGAGTCGCAATGATTAGACCATCTGAGTCTTGGCTGCATACGAATTGATTGTCTATGTAGATTTCAAATTCAATCATATGTGGAATGCTGTCAGGTATTAGTGCCACTTCATTCAAAGCATCATTTTTTCCAAGAACTGTTTCATTCAGTGTGGTTGTTGCAGTGAGTAAAAAGCGTTTTTCAATGGAAAACTTCCCATCAAGGATGGCGTGAATTTTTTCAAGTTCAGTAGGGTGTATGTCTGTTAAAAAGCCTAAGCTACCACGATTGATGCCAAGTACGGGGATTTCTGAGTCAACAACAGCATGGGCGGCATTCAGTAGGCTACCATCACCGCCAATGACGATTAATAAATCGCAATGTTTTCCCAATTGATCGCGTGGGATGGTGTGGACTGGGCAGTTTTCAAGAGACTCGGCAGTTTCAGTTTCGATAATAAATTCGTGTTGTAGATGAGTGAGGTATTCTGTCAATGCTTTGAGTGTTTCTTTAACACCCGCATTCCTCACGCGGCCGATGATCCCTATTTTTTTAAATGTACTTGCCATAGTAATCCTTGTCTTCTGGTGCTTTTGATTCTACATTGGTAAAATTCTATGCCAGAGTGATCTTTCATACCATAGGTTAATGATAAATGAGTGATACAACAGTCAATCAACGTGCCCAGCAAGTGCTAAAACTGCTTGTTGAGCGTTATATCCAGGATGGTTTACCCGTTGGTTCAAAAACCTTGGCGGAAGAGTACCAGCTTGGCTTGAGCTCTGCCTCAATCAGAAACATCTTAGCTGATTTAGAAGGTGCTGGGTATTTGATTTCTCCACATACTTCAGCAGGGCGAATTCCAACTTCTAGAGGGTATCGCTACTTCGTGAATACCTTGCTGACATCAAGTTCACTCAATCCAGTTAATTTACAAGAAGTTAAATCACATCTAGATCCAGAGCAAGATATTCCCCATTTATTGCAGTCAGCTTCTACAGTGTTGTCTGGCTTAACGCAGTTGGTTGGTGTGGTCGCGATGCCAAAGCGTAATCGTATCCATCTAACGCAGGTTGAATTTTTACCATTATCGGGTAATCGAATTTTGGTTATTTTGGTATTAAATAATAGAGAAGTGCAAAATCGTATTATTTATACAGATAAAGCTTATACGCAGAGTGAGCTCCAGCAAACCGCGAATTACTTGAATCACAATTATGCGGGCAAAGATTTGCTAACAGCTCGTAAAGAGCTGCATGAGGCTATGCAGCATGATAGAGATAAAATGGCAAAATTGATGGAAGCGGTTATTCAGGTTGCACAAATGACGCTCAACCCGGTTGATGAAAAAAGCTATCATATGGCTGGTGAAGGTAATTTGTTGCAAGCCACCAACAGAGAAGAAGATGCTGATCATCTGAAAGTATTGTTCAATGCATTTACGCAAAAACAAGAGATTTTAAATTTGTTTGATCAAGCATTGGAAGCTGAGGGCGTGCAAATTTTTATTGGCCATGAGTCGGGCTATGAGGCTTTCAATAATTGTAGTATTGTCACGACCTCTTATGCAGTTGATGGAACACTGGTAGGTAGCTTGGGTGTAATAGGCCCAACGCGCATGCCATACGACAAGGTAATATCCGCGGTTGATATTACAGCAAAATTATTATCTGCGGCCTTGAATCAAGGCTAATCGTCCCCATCTAGCAAGCATAATTGCAATTAATTCAGTTTAATGGAGGCAGTAGCGTGTCTGATAAAGTAAAAAACAATAGTACCGCCAGCGCGGTTGATAAACTTGGAATTGACCCTGATAAAGTGGATGAAGCGAGACTTTTAGAGCATCCATCTTATATCGAATTACAAAATAAATTAGAAGAAGCAGAAAAAACGGCCACACAAAACTGGGACCGTGTTCTGCGTATTCAGGCAGAAATGGACAATATGCAGCGCAGAGTAGAGCGCGATGTTGCCAATGCACATAAGTTCGCGCTAGAGAAATTTGCGGCTGAATTACTGCCCGTCGTTGATAATTTGGAGCGTGCTTTAGAGCATGCTGGCGATGACGAAGGTGTGAATCTTACGCTAAAGACATTAGTTGGAGTGATGGAGAAGTTTGGAGTTGAGCAAATTAACCCTATTTCTGAACCATTCAATCCTGAGTTACATCAAGCCGTTTCAGCGCAAGTGGATCCTGCCGTTAAGCCTGGAACCGTATTGTTTGTTATGCAAAAAGGATATTTGCTCAATGGCCGCTTAGTGAGACCCGCTTTGGTCGTTATTTCAAAAGCTGAGGCTTGAAAAGTACAAAATTGCCCATATGTTGAAAAATAGTTAAATAGATCTTTGGAGAATAGTAATGTCAAAAATTATTGGTATAGATTTAGGTACAACCAACTCCTGCGTTGCAGTGATGGAAGGTGATAAGGTTAGAGTTATTGAAAATGCAGAAGGCGATCGTACTACCCCTTCAGTCGTAGCTTATTTAGAAGGCGATGAAGTGCTCGTCGGGCAACCAGCAAAACGCCAAGCAGTTACCAATCCTAAAAATACAGTTTATGCCGTTAAGCGTTTGATTGGTCGTCGTTTTGACGAAGATGTGGTTCGCAAAGATCAAGAAATTGTTCCCTACAGCATTGTGCGCGCAGACAATGGCGATGCTTGGGTTGAGATTATGGGCAAGAAAATGGCTCCTCCACAAATTTCTGCTCAAGTCTTAATGAAAATGAAAAAAACCGCAGAAGATTATTTGGGTCATCCAGTCACAGAAGCTGTGATCACTGTTCCAGCTTACTTCAACGACTCACAACGCCAAGCTACCAAAGATGCTGGCCGTATTGCTGGTTTAGATGTGAAACGTATTATCAATGAACCAACAGCAGCTGCATTAGCATTTGGTTTAGATAAAAAACCAGGCGATCGCAAAATTGCAGTTTACGATCTTGGTGGCGGTACATTCGATATTTCTATTATTGAAATTGCAGCAGTTGATGGCGAACATCAGTTTGAAGTGTTATCAACCAATGGTGATACATTCTTAGGCGGTGAAGATTTCGATATTCGTGTCATTAATTTCTTAGTAGATGAATTCAAAAAAACATCTGGTATTGATTTACGTAATGATCCATTAGCATTACAACGTTTAAAAGAAGCAGCAGAGAAAGCGAAAATTGAATTATCTTCAGCTCAGCAAACCGATGTTAACTTGCCATACATTACAGCAGATGCAAGTGGTCCAAAGCATTTAACGATTAAGATGACACGCGCTAAATTGGAATCATTGGTTGAAGATTTAGTTCAACGTACCATTGAGCCACTTAAAATAGCATTGAAAGACGCTGGTCTATCAACAGCAGAAATCGAAGATGTTATTATGGTTGGTGGTCAAACACGTATGCCATTAGTTCAAGAAGCCGTTAAGAAATTCTTCGGTAAAGAACCACGTCGTGATATCAATCCAGACGAAGCAGTAGCAGTAGGTGCTGCAGTTCAAGGGGCTGTATTATCTGGCGCAGTAAAAGACGTATTGCTATTAGACGTTACTCCACTTTCATTAGGTATCGAAACCTTGGGTGGTGTGATGACAAAGTTGATTGAGAAAAACACGACAATTCCTACCAAGGCTAACCAAACGTTTTCAACAGCTGGCGATAATCAAACTGCTGTAACTGTGCATGTGTTGCAAGGTGAGCGTGAAATTGCTTCTGCAAATAAATCATTAGGTCGTTTTGATTTATCAGACATTCCACCAGCTCCACGTGGTATGCCACAAATTGAAGTGACATTTGATATCGATGCGAATGGTATCTTGCATGTGTCTGCAAAAGACAAAGCAACTGGCAAAGCACAATCGATCGTTATTAAAGCGTCAAGTGGCTTGTCAGAAGATGAAATCAAAAACATGGTTAAAGATGCAGAAACACACGCAGCGGATGATCGTAAATTCCATGAATTAGTTGGCGCACGTAATACTGCAGACAATATGATTCACGCTGTAACGAAGTCACTAGCTGAAGCAGGCGATAAAGTTTCTGCTGATGAGCGTAAAGCGATTGAACATGCCGTTGAAGAATTGAAAGAAGTTTTAAAAGGCAATGATAAAGACGCTATTGAAGCAAAAACAAAAGTATTAACTGATGCTTCTGGAAAAATGGCAGAACGTATGTATGCCCAAGGTCAGCAACAACCAGGACAGCAAGCAGGTCCTGAGGCAGCATCTTCTGCAGGCGGTGAAAAAGCAGAAAATGTTGTGGATGCTGAGTTTGAAGAAGTGAAAGAAGATAAGAAATAATTGTTGGATTTGCGTAGAGTGGGCAAAATGCGACGTGCCCACCATTTAATATTAAATGGTGGGCACGTTTCGCTTTGTTCACTCTACGTTTTGTTTTTTGTATAGTTAACGCGAGATTTCCATGACGAAACGTGATTATTATGAAACTCTAGGTGTTGCACGTGATGCTAATGACGATGAAGTTAAAAAAGCGTTTCGTCGTTTAGCAATGAAATACCATCCAGATCGCAATCCTGGCGATAAAGTGGCAGAAGAAAACTTTAAAGAAGCACGTGAAGCCTACGAAGTGTTGTCTGATGCTCGTCGTCGCGGTGCTTATGATCAGTTCGGACATGCTGCTCAAGATGGGGGTGGTGGTTTTGGTGGCATGGGTGGAATGAATTTCGGAGATATTTTCGGAGATATTTTCGGAGATATTTTTGGTGGTGGGCGACAAGGTCCACAGCGTGGTGCTGACTTACGTTACAACTTAGAAATCACACTAGAAAAAGCTGTATTTGGTACGACAATTGAATTAACAGTACCAACTCTAGTTGCTTGTGATGAATGTAGTGGCAGCGGAGCTCGTAAAGGCGCCTCACCTACAACATGTAGTGATTGCGCTGGTTATGGTCAAGTACGAATTCAGCAAGGATTTTTCTCGGTCCAACAAACATGTCCAACTTGCCGCGGAAAAGGAAAAGTCGTTTTAGATCCTTGCGGTAGTTGTCGCGGTAAAGGACGTAATAAACAAAATAAAAAATTATCTGTTAAGATTCCGCAAGGCGTTGATACGGGTGATAGAATTCGTTTGGCAAATGAAGGTGAAGCGGGTGAATCTGGCGCGCCTCCAGGCGATTTATATGTGCAAATTAGTGTAAAAGAGCATCCTATCTTTGAACGCGAAGGCACACATTTGCATTGTGATGTTCCTATTAGTTTTACGATTGCAGCATTAGGTGGTGAGTTAGATGTGCCAACGTTAAATGGCAAAGTGAAATTAAAAATCCCTGCAGAAACGCAATCAGGCAAAATATTTCGTTTGAAAGGCATGGGCGTTCCACCTGTGCGTGGTGGTGCAAATGGCGATTTACTTTGTCGTGTTACTGTAGAAACACCGATTAATTTAACATCTAAGCAAAAAGAGTTATTAAAAGAGTTTGAAAAAACATTATTAGAAGGGAAAGCCAATCATAGTCCAAAAACGAGATCTTGGTTTGACCGCGTGAAGAAATTTTTTGAAGATATGAAGACTTAAGAGGGCAGTAATTATGATGAGAAAAGTCCCAATGACTGTAGCGGGCGCAGAATCGTTACGCGAAGAATTACATCGCTTAAAAACAGAAGATAGACCACGTGTTATTCTAGCTATCGCTGAAGCAAGAGCACATGGTGATTTAAAAGAAAATGCGGAATACCATGCTGCGCGTGAGCAACAAGGATTCATCGAAGGTCGTATTATGGAAATTGAAGGTAAATTGAGTAATTCACAGATCATCGATATCATGCAGATTCAAAACACAGGCAAAGTGTTATTTGGTACGACTGTTTCAATGTCAAATGAAAGTACTGGCAAAGAAGTTACTTACACGATTGTAGGTGAAGATGAAGCTGATATTAATCAAATGAAGATTTCATTTAGCTCTCCAATTGCACGTGCAATGATTGGTAAATTTGAAGGTGATGTTGTCGATGTGCAAACACCAGATGGCATAATCAAGTATGAAATCATAAAAGTAGAACACAGTTAGTGGCGGAGCATGGCATATAAAAGTGGAAGTAGCCGTCGTTGGCTAAAAGAACATTTTTCAGATCCCTACGTTAAACAAGCTCAGCAAGCTGGTTATCGTTCACGTGCAGTTTTCAAATTACTGGAGCTGCAAGAGCGCGATAAACTTTTCAAACCTGGCATGACCGTTATTGATTTAGGTGCCGCACCTGGTGGCTGGTCGCAAATCGTAAGACAATTCATTGGTAGCAAAGGGCAGATTATTGCGTTAGATATTCTACCAATGGATCCCATCGAAGGTGTTGAATTTATCCTGGGGGATTTTACTGAGCAAGCTGTCCTCGATGAATTACTTGCCAAAATGGAAGATAAAAAAGTTGATTGGGTGCTTTCAGACATGGCACCTAATTTGAGTGGAATCGACAGTGTCGATCAACCTCGTTCCATGGAGCTTGCCGAATTAGCGTTAGATCTCGCTTTGAGAGTTTTAGAAAAGAACGGTAGTTTTCTAGTAAAACTGTTCCAAGGAGCCGGGTTTGATGAGTTTCTGGTTGAAATTCGCCGACATTTCAAAAAGGTAGTCATTCGTAAACCAAAAGCATCACGCGGTCGCTCAAGAGAAGTGTATGTGTTAGCGAAGAATTAGGTTATTATTATCAATATATTGCTCATAATTTGAAGGGGTCCTAAAGGTGAATGATACAATCAAAACGATACTTTTATGGATGGTAGCAGGGATTGTTCTGGTATCTGTATTCAATATTTTTGGGCCAAGACATGAGCCAGAAGATAAAATCAGCTACACAGAATTTTTAGATAAAGTTAAAAGTGGAGATGTCAGTTCAGTGACTATCTCTGAGCAAGACGTTACGGGTGTTCAGCAAAATCAAAAAGTCTTTTATACCTATCTTCCAATGCGTCAAGACGTCTTTTTATTAAGACAGTTGGTAGATAAGCATGTCACCATCAAAGGCAAGCCACCAGAACAACCAGGCTTGTTAATGCATCTATTAAACTTGCTGCCATGGATTATCTTATTCGCCATCTGGATTTATGTTCTGCGTCAACAAGCAGGAGGTGGTCGCGGTGGTGCATTTTCATTTGGACGTAGTCGCGCACGGTTATTAGGTGAAGATCAAGTTAAAGTGACTTTTGCGGATGTTGCTGGTGTTGAAGAAGCAAAAGAAGAAGTGAAAGAATTAGTCGACTTTTTAAGAGATCCTGGCAAATTCCAAAAATTAGGCGGGAAAATCCCACAAGGCGTTTTATTAGTAGGTCCTCCAGGAACAGGTAAAACCCTACTTGCTAGAGCCGTGGCAGGTGAAGCGAAAGTTCCATTCTTTACTATTTCAGGCTCTGATTTCGTAGAAATGTTTGTCGGTGTCGGTGCGTCACGTGTACGTGATATGTTTGAGCAAGCAAAAAAACAAGCGCCATGTATTATTTTCATCGATGAAATCGACGCAGTAGGTCGACATCGCGGTGCTGGTCTAGGTGGTGGTCACGATGAACGTGAACAAACACTCAATCAATTGTTAGTTGAAATGGATGGTTTCCAAGGTAATGAAGGCGTGATCGTTATCGCTGCATCGAATCGTCCAGATGTATTAGACCCTGCTTTATTACGACCAGGTCGTTTTGATCGTCAAGTTGTTGTTGGCTTGCCTGATGTTCGTGGTAGAGAGCAAATTTTAAAAGTACATATGCGCAAATTACCGTTAGCTGATGATGTTAGAGCGGATGTTATTGCGCGTGGAACACCGGGCTTCTCAGGTGCTGATTTAGCTAATATTGTGAATGAAGCTGCATTGTTTGCGGCACGTGCCAATAGACGCTCTGTTGGTATGGTTGAATTTGAAAAAGCAAAAGATAAAGTCATCATGGGTGCAGAACGCCGCTCTATGGTAATGAACGAATCAGAGAAGAAGCTAACTGCTTATCATGAAGCTGGCCATGCTATTGTGGGTTTATCAGTGCCTGAGCATGATCCAGTGCACAAAGTAACAATTATTCCTCGTGGCCGTGCATTGGGTGTCACCATGTTTTTACCTGAAGGTGATCGCTATAGCTATTCTAAAGAACATTTGGAAAGCAGGATTTCAAGTTTGTTTGGTGGTCGTATTGCAGAAGAGTTAATTTTTGGTCCAGATAAAGTGACTACAGGTGCTTCAAATGATATTCAAAAAGCAACTGAGTTAGCACGTAACATGGTAACCAAGTGGGGTTTATCAGAAAAATTGGGCCCATTAACATTCGGTGAAGATGATAGAGAAGTTTTCTTAGGTCATTCTGTTGCGCGTCACAAAGAAATTTCTGAATCAACTTCAGGGTTAATTGATACTGAGGTTCGTCAAATCATCGATAAAAACTACAAGCGTGCAGAAGATATTCTCAAAGCAAATTTAGATAAATTACATACTATGGCGCAAGCGCTAATCAAGTATGAAACCATTGGGCAAGAGCAAATTAGCGATGTTATGAATGGACGTACTATTACTGAGCCCAAAGAATGGCAAAGTAATAATAATTCAAATCAATCTAATTCCTCAAACGATACGGAACAAATGAATGCTACAAGATCTGATCAAGCCGATAGACTCGGACCACCGCATGACGAATCATCCTACTAGTAAACCGCGTAAGTATTTTGGTACAGATGGAATTCGAGGACGTGTAGGAACTTCGCCGATTACGGCGGAGTTTATTCTCAAATTAGGTTGGGCTGTTGGGAAGGTTCTCGCAAGACAAGGTTATGGCAAAGTATTAATTGGCAAAGATACGCGTATTTCAGGATATATGTTTGAATCTGTTCTGGAAGCGGGATTATCAGCTGCAGGTGTTGATACACATTTATTAGGGCCTATGCCTACCCCTGCAATTGCTTATCTGACACGTACCTTACGTGCTCAAGCAGGTATTGTTATTAGTGCGTCGCATAATCCTTATTACGACAATGGCATTAAGTTTTTTTCTTCTCAAGGAATGAAATTACCTGATGACCTTGAAACGGCAATTGAAGAACAACTTGAAATGGAAATGACAACAGTCGACTCCGCATGCTTAGGTAAAGCTGTTCGCGTTGTTGATGCGCCTGGTCGTTATATTGAATTTTGTAAAAGTACGATTGATTCCAATATCACATTAAATGGCTTAAAAATCGTAGTTGATTGCGCAAATGGCGCTGCATACCATATCGCTGGAAATGTATTTCGTGAGTTGGGTGCAGATGTCGTTGAAATTGGTGTTGAACCAAATGGTTTAAATATTAATTTAGATTGTGGAGCAACACATCCAGAAATATTGCGTGAACATGTTCTACAACAAGATGCAGATTTAGGTATTGCATTAGATGGTGATGGTGATCGTGTCATTATGGTGGATCATCTAGGCAATGTTTTAGATGGCGACGAATTACTGTATATCATTACCAAGCATCGTTACGACCTGGGTACATTAAAAGGCGGTGTTGTTGGTACAGTCATGTCTAACTATGGCTTTGAATTGGCGCTGCAACAATTGGGCATCGAGTTTGTGAGAGTGCCAGTTGGTGATAGACATGTTATTTCAGAATTAGTGCAACGCGGTTGGTTTTTAGGCGGGGAATCGTCAGGGCATATCATTTGTTTTGAAGCAACAACGACAGGCGATGGTATCGTCACTGCATTACAAGTCATTTCTGCTATGCAATATAACCACACAACGCTTGCTGAATTAAAATCAGGATTACATAAATTTCCGCAGATTTTAGTGAATGTCAAAGTCAGTGAATTAATTGATCCCAATCTGAAACCACGTATTCTCTCGGCAGTTCAAGATATTGAAAATGCACTCGGCAAAACCGGACGTGTATTGCTGCGACGTTCAGGTACTGAATCACTAGTGCGCGTAATGGTGGAAGGCGAAGATGAATCACGTGTGCGCGAGCTAGCAAATCAATTAGCTGAAGTAGTGAAAGAAGAGATGGCGTAAATATTTTCCCTTTGAAAAATAATGGGTGGGCAACGCGAAGCGCTGAGTTATCCCCACGAATTTTTTGCTCCCTTCTCCCAGAGTGTTTTTTACGATGGGAGAAGGGCAGGGGATGAGGGCCTATACCCTCACCCCTTGCCCCTCTCCCCAAAAAAAAGCATTTTGGGAGAGGGGAATAATACTACTAAAAATTCGTGGGGATAACTCAGAGCGAAGCGTGCCCACCATTACGAGAGAACGTTTTGAAAATAATAAAAATAATCTTTGTCATTACCCTTGGTTTATTCATACAAACAACATTTGCAAAAGAACCCGATAAAAATCTCGAAAATATCTTTTCATTCAAACGTATTGGACGAGTTGCTCCATCTGATGATGGAAAATCAGTCGTATATATCGTGAAAGAAAAAGATAAAAATTCTGAAAAATGGGTATATTCTTTATTTTTAAAAACGTCTAATAACTCAAATCAGCTGCTATATAAAAGCAATAATTCAATATCAATTCCAAAGTGGTCGCATGATGGCAATAAGTTAGCTTATGTCTCTCAAGGCGAAAAATTTGATAGCATTTGGATTTATGCAAATGGCACACTAAATAAATTTCTTGAATTTCACGATGATATTAGCAATTTCCAATGGGCTCCCAATGGTAAATACATTGCATTTATCTCGACTGATAATAATAACCAAGCATCTACGCTAATCGATGTTGAAAAGAATTATAAAAATAATCAACTGTATATTGTGCAAGTTAATAATGCGCAGCAAATCGATGTACTAACGCCAGATAATATATCAATTTCTCCCGGGTTTTTGCTTCCAGGATTCGATTGGTCACCCGATTCGAAAAAAATCGTTTTTACATACCAAGATAAGCCGGGGATGAATGATCCATATCAAGGCAAAATTGGATTTATTGAAATCGCCAGCAAAAAAATATCAAGACTCCCTTATGCAGAGGATCATGCAGTAGGGCAAGTATCCTATTCGCCGGATGGAAATTGGATAGCGTTCGAATCAGGAATGGGATCGCTTAAAGAAAAAAGAACGCTGTATAACAACCCCTATATCAATAATCAAATTTGTATCGCTAATACGAACACATTTAAAACTTCATGTTTGAGTAAAACGCCCGATGAAAGTTCTTTACTTTTAGGGTGGACTCAAAAGAGTGATGGGGTGTTCGTCGTTGAAAATTATAAAACCCTAGGGTCAAGAATCTATTTGTTACCCATGAATTTAAATGGCGCCAAACTTATTTCTGACGTTCCTGGTTATATGGATTTACCGACGATTACCTTAAGTAGCAATCATGCTTATTTTGGATTTCGATATGAAACATTTACCAATGCACCCGAAGCCTATATTAGTCAATCAGCTCCATTTACATTGGAACAAGTAAGCCATATACAAAATCAAACACAGACTATTCTTGGAAACAGTAAAACTATTCAATGGAAATCAAAAGATAATACTCCTATCGAAGGCTTGCTAATCACCCCTCATGGTTACAACCCTAAAATTCAATATCCACTTTATGTTGATATTCATGGAGGACCAGCGGATACATGGGTCAATCGTTTTGCAAACGGTTGCGATGAGCATGGCGATCTCTTTGTGCCGACGAGTTGTACGCGAAATTTGCTCGATTTAGGTTTTATTATTTTTCAGCCCAATATTAGAGGTAGTGATGGCTATGGGAAAAAATTTCGTGTTGCCAATGTCGGAGATTTAGGTGGCAAAGATTATCAAGATATCATGACGGGCATTGATTACTTGAGTCATCAAAATATAATCGATCAACATCGTATCGTGATTGCTGGTTGGAGTTATGGTGGATTCATGACTGCTTGGGCAATTACGCAATCCAATCGGTTCAAGTTAGCTATCGATGGTGGTGGCAAAACAGATATGGTTTCTTTTGCGGGAACAACAGATATGGGATGGATTCAACCACAATACTTCGGTGTTAATTTTTGGGAAAATCGTGACTTGTATCTTAACCATTCTGCTATTTTTAAAATAAAAAATATTAAAACGCCGCTGCTTATTTTGCATGGCCAAAATGATAAACGTGTACCCATCGGACAAGCTTATGAGTTTTACGCTGCACTGACTGCGCAAAATAAAAAAGTAAAAATGTCAGTGATGCCACGTACAGGACATGCACCAATAGATCCCAGTATCATTGGTGCAAGTGTCATAGCGATAAATAAGTGGTTGGTACAATTTTCGTAGTGTGGCGAAGTGACGAGCTATCCCCGCGTATTTTTGAGAGAGGTGAGGGTATTAAGCCCTCATCCCCAACCCTTCTCCCATCGTAAAAATTACTCTGGGAGAAGGGAGAATGTCGATTTACATAGCAACCTAATAAATAAATCCTTATGGCATCGCTGCTGTAGCGGATGGCGCAGCAGCTTGTTCACCTTGTGTAGCAGGAGCTACTGATTTAGGTGCAAAAATAGATAACTTTAGATCGATGCACTCTTTTGGGAAATCATCATTGTAAAACTCTTTTACCGATTGAATGATATAACGCATATCATCTGCATTTGGAGCCGCTGAATTTTCTACTGCTGGGTTGTGTTGAGACAATGCTTCATTAATACATTTATCAACGTGTTGTGATGCAATGCCAAGTTTAGCATTCAAAATTCTAGTTAAAATATCCAATGCATTGCAGAGAGATATACGACTACCTCGATAATGTGAGCACATGTGGCGGATTAGCACGTTTAACTCACGATCCTCATCAATATCTGGAAAGTGATCTTTGTACTCGGCTGTATTGATAAGAGGAAGCCTGCCTTTTAAAATTTGATAAAAAATACAGCCTAGTCTTAATACTAAAGCTGGTTTGTCTGTGGCAAGGTAACTTTCTGGATCTGCATAACTAATGTGAGCCCCGATCCGTAAAACATTTATTCTTGCATTCACCCATCCATCAAATGATCTTACTGTTACTTTTGTAAGTGTAGGATCAAGGAAAATATTAGAAGGCCGTAATCTACTTAATACAATAGGAGGTTGTGTTGCATCAGTCGGATGTGCAAGTTCATGACATGCTGAGAGGATAGTATGCATGAGTTGTAGTTTTGCCACTAATCGTTATCAGAATGTTGAAGTATGCCGTAATAGTATGGAGTAATGGGATTTTGATTCTGACGAAATTCGATACGTGCTCGATCACGTGCAATTTTAAATTTCGCATGATCAAATGCAGATTTATCTTCATAGTTAGTGAATAAACCAACAGCAACTTCGGTAGTATTTCCTGATGATGGAATGGTAAGTGTCCAACGAAAATAGCTTATTCCACCTCGGTTTCCTCTTCCTAGAAAATTTGCTCTCGTTTCTTTATATACAACTGATTGTAAGACTGCCTGCTGCTTTTGCTCAGATAATGCTTCAAACTCGGCATGAAATAATCTTCTTTTAGTTGCTTCATCTTGAGGTTGTGTTACTGCGACAGCTCCAGCAGCTGCCGCTCCTGCTGCACTATGCCCGTTATCAGTGTTGTGTGGTGGCCTAAACATTGAATATCCTTATCTGTTTAATTTACAGTGAAGTTTGTAGCGTGTGGGGTATGCGTATTCGGTGCAGCTTGTCCATTGCCATGAGTAGTTGTACCAACTGCTGCTGTTGCAGCAAAAAATGGGGATCTATTTTCTGCTGATTGTGCATGATGGGCTGCCGCTGCAGGCATGCGCGTCAGAATCGCAGATATCGTTCTATGATAGTTATCACGTGTGGCAAAGTAATCTTTAAAGATTGGTGTATTTTCAATAACCTCAATAGCAGCAGATAAGGATGGTTTTTTAAGGGATGCTAATATAAAAGCGCTGTACACATATTCTAAGGAGGGGTATTGCGTCTCATCGGTATTATGCAGTTGATTCATTAACCAGCTAGATTTTTTGAATCTATCATTTGCGATTGTTGGAAATAAAAATTCTAGAAAACCCGCGTCTCGAAGTCGGATGAAATGACTGCATGCATGGTGGGTTAAAAATAATTTCTTCATATGGGAATGAAGCTTTTCACATGGAATTGTGCTTAATTGATTTTTGTTTGCGTTCAATAGCTTCTGTAAGTCATCAGGGATATGGTAGTCGCTGCTTTCAGCTAAGCATAATGCTCTGAGCAATTTAATTTTAGCAAAATCATCTTTGCCGAAGGTTTCTGCAGAGGGATCAATCAATACAATATTTCTAGCATCTAAGTCCATAATAGATGTTTTTAGTGGCGCATGCATTTGATTATGGCGATCTAAGTATAAGGCATTAATAGTAAAGTCGCGCTTGAGTGCATCTTGTTGTAACCATTCCTGGTCGTTTGCAGCATTGATAGTATTGTTTGTAATTAAATCGATAGGTGTTCTACCAATATACCAGCGGAAAAGTGTTTTACCATTTCCTAAATCCTGTCTATAGATATCAAGTCCGTGTTTTGCTTTTAATGCTTCGATTTCTTCAGGTTTTGCATCGGTTACCATATCTAAGTCGCCATATGGTTCATCTTCATATAATTTTCTGACGCATCCACCAACCACATACACTCTATTGTTGGGTAGTAAATCCATTACAACTTTAGCTTCTGGAGGTAAGGGGAGGGTGTGAGTTGGCTGAATAGTTTTTTCATCAGCACTTTCTTTTTTTGTATCGCCTGCTTTTGCTTTTTCAGCATCTTTTTTAGCTTTCCGTTTTGCTTTTCTATCAAGGTGTTTTGCAGATTTTGCTTGAGCTTCTGCTTCAGCTGCATTTTCAGCTTTAAGTTTTTCCTGACGTTCTGCTTCTAGTTTTGCATCACGCTCTGGTTTTCTTTTTAGACGCGCTTCGCGTTTCTTAGCTAATCGCTCAGCTCTGGCTATGTCTTGTAATGCTTTTATTTCTGTTTCAGATTTTATAAAGGAGTAGGTGCTGGAGCTTTGTATTTAACCGTTAGTTCAGCAGGTGCTAATGAAGGTTTATTTGCTATGGCAATCGCTTTTTCATCATGTTTTGCAGTGTCGACTCTAGGTGGTGTACGCTTTACTTCTTCAAGGCGCGCCAATTGTGCAAGAGTTAAGGGTGATGACGGATTAAGAGTTTGTGCCGTTAAAAATTGTGCTTTAGCAAAGTCGTATTTTCCTTGTTCGCGATAGGCTACACCCAATTCGATATGTATTTCATAATTTGCAGGCTCAATGTTTTGCGCTTTAAAACAATACTGAATGGCTAAGTCGAAATCTCCTGTTGCCAGTGAGGATCTTGCGCGAGCTAAATAATCGGCGCATCTATTTAGTTTTCGTGGTGCATTAGCTAGTAAGGCCAATGCTTTTGGTGTTGTAGTGGTAAAGTCATGTTTTGTTTCAACTGGTTTAAGTCCGAAAGCTTCTAATAATGCTTTCGTAAATGCATTTGTTGGTTCCAGCGCAAGTGATTGTATAGCATCATTGATAATCTCTTGTGGATGCCACTGTAAAAATCTTTTTGTCGATGCTCGCATAAAATAAGCGTTAGCAAGTGTTCTTTTATCAAGTGCCAATGCATCGGCAAGCCAAATGGTAATGGTGCAATCGATTAGAATTCGCTGATGTATGTCTGCATTTACATTTTTAACATCTGCAGGATTTTTACTTGGTATGGTGCTTTGTTCCGCAAGTGCTCGCATCATAAATGAGTTATTACGTAAAAATGGAAAGCGAGTAATTCTTTGATTGCTTGTGTGGATGCATTCAGCATACTGATGATTTTGAACACGACCATGATATTGCGTTGTTAGCGTACGATCTTCGTCAAGAGCTTTTTTTATCTGTCGTGGAGCAACTTGTTTTTTCCCAGCTAAAATCATGGGGTGTTCCGTATCATGATTTCGTATTTCAATAAATGCTAGGTCATCAAGATGTTTGCCCGCAATTTTATCTGCCATTGCTTGCGTGAAATCTTTATGAAATTGCATTTTATATTTATTGATAGCGTCTTGTAGAAAGCGAGCAAATAATTTTTTTGCTATATCAGGTGCGGTAGAGCATAGCGTTTTGATATCTTTGACATGGGTATTATGTAGTTGGGGCAAGTGCTGTGATTGAGACGCGATATTATTAAAGTGAGCTTTCAGCTCGTCCGCTGTCTTGTTGTCATTCGGTATTTTGATGGCGGCAACTGCGCCACTAAGATCTTTGTGTGCGTGTGACATTTCGGGCGTATCCTATAAGGATAAAACCAGAGATCTTATAGACTGCAGATATTGATGGCAAGGGTGAGTAAAAAAGAGGTGGTCCACAAAAACTTACCCCCCATTTGATTGCTCAAATGAGGGGCAAGTTGGGTATAGCTAATTGCTTAAGATTAAGCGGTAGCCATTTCTTTCAATTTTCTAAGCGCTTTTACTTTAATCACTTTATGAGCCGGTTTAGCTTTAAATGTGACTTCTTCACCTGTGAAAGGATTGATACCCTTGCGAGCAGGTCTTGCAGGCTTTTTAACAACATTAATTTTCAATAGACCAGGTAAAACGAATTTGCCAGGACCTTTTGACTTAACGTGAAGTTCAATTAATGTGCCTAATGAATCAAGAACACCGCCAACCTCTTTTCTGGATAGGCATGTCATATCCATGATCGCCTTTAGGATGCCAGTTTTGGTTAGTGGATCCTTTACAGTTGTCAGTTTCTTTGGAGCAGCAGCTTTGACAACTGGTTTCTTTTTAGAAGTTACTTTCCTTGTTGATTTGGCAGAAGCTTTTTTAGCAGCCATTGTTTATTTCCTCTTAAAAGTCAATTTGTTAATGCACTATTCACAATATCAATTTTTATCGTATTTTGCGAGTATTTTTCTAAAAAAATCCCAAAACAACTACTTGCACCTTTTTGATTGTTGCTATAGAATTCGACATCTTTTGATTTAGGGTCCTTTAATTAGTTATTTTTACTCCCATGGAGTAGGAGTCAGATGAAAACTTATAACGCTACAAATGAAACAGCTCATCACGCTTGGTATGTTGTTGATGCAACAGGCAAAACACTTGGTAGACTCGCTAGCGAAGTCGCTAAGCGTCTGCGTGGTAAACATAAACCAGAATATACCCCACATGTTGATACCGGGGATTTTATTGTGATTATCAATGCAACCCAGATAAAAGTGACTGGTAATAAGAGCAAAGATAAAGTTTATTATAATCACTCTGGATACCCAGGCGGTTTGAAAGAAATCACTTTCGAAAAGTTGCTTGCTAAGCATCCGGAAAGAGTGATTGAAATTGCAGTAAAAGGTATGTTGCCAAAAAATATTTTGGGTCGTGCTATGTACCGCAAATTAAAAGTGTACGCTGGTGCAGATCATCCTCATTCAGCACAACAACCACAATTACTTGATTTGGATACGGAATAAATCTTATGGCAACAGCTAAACAAGGTTATTATGGTACGGGCCGCAGAAAATCATCTACAGCTCGCGTCTATCTCTCACCAGGTAAAGGTGAGATTGTTATTAACGAACATACGTTAGATCAATATTTCGGTCGTAAGACTGCAAGAATGATTGTTCGTCAAGCGTTAGTCGTTACTAGCTTGCAAGACAAGTTTGACTTAAAAATACGTGTTCGCGGTGGTGGTATCAATGGTCAAGCAGGTGCTATTCGTCACGGTATCGCTAGAGCATTGTTAAAATACGAAACTCTTTCAGGTTTTGATACCAATGCAGATGGCTCAATCCGTAAATTACTACGTGAAGCTGGCTATTTGACACGTGATGCTCGTGAAGTTGAACGTAAGAAAGTTGGCTTGAAGAAAGCACGTAAAGCAACACAATTCTCTAAACGTTAAACAATTCCAATCGATTTTGTGTTATTATTGCCGAGGGATTTTATTCTTAACTGATAAAATCCCTTGTCGGCAGGCTCGCGATTTGAACTAACTCGTTGAAATAAGAGTCAATCTTTGCTCCACATTGAGAGGTATTCCACATGGCTGTTATAGCAAACAAACGATCAATTATGACTTTATACTCTGATGCAGTAAGTGTTTATAGTCATCGCGTGCGTATTGTACTCGCTGAAAAAGGCGTTGCAGTCGATGTAATCAATGTAGATAACAAAGATAAGTTAGAAGATTTATTGCAATTAAATCCTTATGGATCATCTCCTACTTTAGTTGATCGTGACATGGTGTTGTATGATGCAAACATCATTATGGAATATTTAGATGAACGTTTTCCACATCCACCATTAATGCCTGTTTATCCAGTTGCACGTGCAAAAACACGTTTGATGATTTATCGCATTGACCGTGAGTGGGGCGATCTCATTAAGAGCATTGAGGCTGGAAGCTCAGATGCTGCAGCTGCAGCAAAAGAATTACGAGCTTATCTCATTAAATTAGCGCCAGTGTTTGGTAATGGCCAATTCTTTTTAAATGAAGAATTTTCATTAATCGATTGCTGTTTAGCTCCGATACTATGGAGATTACCTTCTTGGGGTATTACGTTACCTGCAGAAGCAAAAGCTGTGATGAAATATGCTGAACGTATGTTTGCACGTGATTCATTCCAAGCAAGCATTACTGAAGCTGAGCAAGACATGCGAAAAGCAGTAAAGGAAGAAGTAGTTTAATTTTAGGGGTAGAAATGTTATCAACTAAACCTTATCTTATTCGCGCATTCTATGAGTGGATATTAGATTGTGCGTGTACACCATTCATCGTAATTAATGTTGGTTTCCCACATTGCAATGTTCCGCAAGAGTTTGTGGAAGATGGCGAAATTATTTTTAATGTTTCTCCTGATGCAATTAGAGATTTAAAGTTGGGTAATGATCTTGTTGAATTTAAAGCGTCGTTTTCAGGCGTTGTAAGAATTATTTCTGCACCAGTAAGAGCTATCATGGCAATATACTCCGAAGAAAATGGCCAAGGTATGTTCTTTGATGCAGAAGATGAAGCTGATATGGAAGGTTTAGGTGATCCTACACCTGCAGAAGTTGCACAAGCTGTTGATAAAGATAAAAAGCAAGTTTCCCACCTACGTTTAGTGGAGTAACAATAAGATATTTTTGTTGCTCCTGCGCTGTTTTTTCGTTACATTCCAATTTACGATAGTGTAATTCTATCGATCAATTTTTAAATAATAATATTAATAATATACGTAAATCCTTGCGGTAATTTATGCTATTCAGGGGATAAAAATGAGCGGTGGACGACCAACACTTGGACGCAGTCAGTCTGCGCCAAATTTACAAAAAGTAGTGTTAGGAGCTGAGGCAAATCCTCCTAAAAAAAGAAGTACATCGGCAAATAGAGCAACAGAACGAAAACCTCATGTGGTTCCTTCACACCAGCCTTTAGCCGCGGCAGATAAAGCCCCTGCGACTGCTGCAGCGCCATCTTCATCGACTGCTGGTGCATTACAACGAATGAATGAACAAAAGCAAGCTGTTGCAGCGCTGCAGCCACAGCCGGCTCAAGAAAAATCACATCATGATGCGCACTTGTTAAAATACATGCAAGCGCTGACATTAGAAATTGAAGCTATACCTGAAGTAAAACAATATGCGAGTGATCATCCTACAAAAGGCACTGTTGCTGAATCAGTGAGGCATGTCATTGATGAAGGTGCGCAAGTTTTACTTTATTTATTGAAAAGTCGAAAAGGGAAAGACGCACTTTATTACGATGGTAAACTGACACCTTTCATGTTGACCTTGGCACATTTGGCAGCGCAAACAGGCCAGTATGATAATACAATCTTGCATGTTGGATTGGGGCAAGGGGATACGAAATATCTCAGAAGAATGCGGCAAGGTAACCCCGCTTTAACGGCGTCTACGCTTGCAGCTGAATATAAAGAAATGGTAGAGGGTAGTAAACCTAGAGATCAGAAATCATTGGATGGTGGCAGTGTAGTAGCAAGAATGGCTGGTTCAGATTCAGATGAATCTCCTCCTGCAACTCCTAAAAGCCATGGTTCTTCTGATGATTCAGACGACGCAGATTCAAAAGTAGTGAAAACTAAGGCGCCCAAGCCACAACCTAAAATATTAGGTTCATTAGCTGGTTTTAACGTGTTTATGGCTGTTTCAACGGCAAGTCAATTTGCAATTGGTGGGCCTAAATTAGGTGAGGCATTAGCTCGACTGAAGGCAGAAAATGTAGCTGGGGTAGATTTTTTACTTTCAGGTACGCAAGAAGCTAATGCAAAGTGGTTGGCATCTGTAATCCAAGGCAAACAAAAAAAAGCAGTTCGCGCAAATCAAGCTTACTTAGATAAATCCTCTGTCAGTGTAAAAAAATATACGGTGGCTGAGTTAGAGCAGGCAAGGTTAGATGAATATAAACAGGCATTACAACTTGCATCGCAAGCACTTTTGAAAGAGGCTAGCGCCAACGATAAGCCTTTATGCGCAGCGCTTATAAAAAGCGTCGTAAAACATTTTATGCCGCCTGTGATTCCAGATCAAAAACAAAAAGTAGTGCAAGAAGCAAAAGCGGCAGCTGCCACGTCGCAACAAAGTGATGGTGATTTAAAGTCAATAGTTGATACTATTTTCCAGGTGCTATCAGCAAAGGGTGGTGATGCGAATATAAAACTGAATGGCGCTGCAAAAATGTTAACCGGCTATTGCGAAAAAGATGCCAGTGGTGATTTGCGTAGAATGCTTCTGAGTCAACTTACTGTAAGAGCCTTAAGCAATACAGATGTGGCTGAATTGTGTGGTCAATTAGCGAAAAGGTTTACAGAAGCTAATAAGCCTAAGTCTCTATCTCCTTTGCTTCAAGCCGGCAGACACCGGCAAGCCTCGCCTCCTGGTGCATCCGCAGTAGTTGCTGCAGCAGAGAAGTTAGTAACGCATTCGCCGCCAGCTGCGAGCTATTAGTTTATTGTCATCCCGAGCGTAGCGAGGGATCTCCTCAATAAGATGGAGATCCCTCGTCGCTTCGCTTCTCGGGATGACAGTGCCAGCAGGGTGGGCAAATCGCAGCGTGCCCACCAATATGCTTACTTTTACACAATAAACTCAATCAAAATCTTTTCTAATTCCATTTTTGATATCGGCTTGACGGCTACTTGATTTGCGCCTATACGAATACATTCTTCAAGAATATTATCTTCTGAATATCCGGTGAGCGCGATAAGAGGAAGAGCTTGTAACTGTTCGTTTTGGCGAATAATTTTAATCAATTCAAATCCATTGATATCAGGTAAACCTAAATCAATAAACACTAAACTAAACGGCTCAGCTAATAGCTCAATTGCTTTATGAGCGCACTCTGCAATCGTCACTTGGCAACCTAAGTCTTCCAGCATTTGTTTATGCACGATTTGAATTAACGCATCGTCTTCAACAAGTAAAATATGGGGTTTAAAATCATAAGCGGCTTTGATAGCATTTTTTTCAGTGGGTGCATTTGGAAAAGAAACACTGAAATAAAACGTAGTGCCAATGTCCAATTCACTCTGTACTTCAATGCGTGTATTAATTAATTTGGCGAGTCGCTTTGCAATGGTTAGCCCTAAGCCTGTACCTGTTAAGCTTGCGCTGCGTTTGTAGACATGCTCGACTTGATGGAAGCTTTTAAAGATGTGCTTGATTTCATCTGGCGCTATGCCTATGCCTGTATCTTCAACTGAAATTTTAAAGCTAGTAAACTCATGCGTGGTATCTAGAAGCTGAATACGTATGGCAACATGCCCTTTTTCTGTGAACTTGATGGCATTGCCTACGAGGTTCATTAGAATTTGTTGAATGACACGGCTATCACCAATAAATTGATGAGAAATATTCTTTGGATAATCGACAAATAAATATAAGCCTTTGTGTTTTGCCGCGCCAGACAGCATGTTGATAACATCGATACAGACAGGTTGTAAATCAAAAGCCGCATTGGTTAATTGAAATTTATTATTTTCTAATTTATTGTAATCTAATAAATTGTTAATCAATGAAAATAAATACGACCCTGAATTGATGATATGTTGGATATATTCTTTTTTATCATTTTCCGAAAGATTATTTTGCTGTAAAAAATTTACAAATCCCAAAATGCTTGTCAGAGGTGTGCGTAGCTCATGGCTGATCATGGCAAGAAATTCGGATTTTATTCGATTTGCATGTTCTGCTTTTTCTTTTTCAATAACTAGCTTTGCTTCAGCCTGTCTGCGTAGCGTAATATCTAATGACATGCCGAGTAAACCAATAATCTTTCCCTGTTTATTAAACAGAGGAGACTTTTGTGTTAAATAACTTGCGGGGTTTCCATCAGCATCAAAACCTTCTTCTTCGATGCGTTTTTCGCGTTCACCAGCTAGGACTTCTTTGTCAATCTGGCTAATGGCATTCCCAATGGTTTCACCAATCAAGTCAAAGTCAGTTTTGCCGATAATATCATCTGGTGAATAGAGTTTGAGAACATTCGCTAAATTGGAATTACAACCAAGATAGTTACCATCAACATCTTTCCAATAGACATGGCCAGGCATCATGGAAATGATGGTTTTCATGGTGGCGATTTCTGTTTGGAGATCGTTGATTAATTTGTCTTTTTCATGGTCTGTCATATTTCAATCTGGAAATTCATTGATGACGGCAGGCGGACATTGTGCACGTCTTAAGCTGTAGTTGCAACCCCTGAGAATAGAATATGGGGTCAAGTCTATAACCAGGTGGCGGGGTAGTTTGAAGGCACAGCAATCAGAAGGAAGAACAGATTGACTGTAATGCGTTAATTCATTAATTGTAGTAGATGCTTCACTCTTTCAATTAACTGAAACTTTGTTGCAACATTCAGTTTAATTTTTAAATTATTGATGTGAAATTCTACGGTTCTATAGGAAATGCCGAGTGGTTGAGAAATTTGTTTTGCTGTTTTATCTAACAGTAAATGATGTAAGATTTCTTTTTCGCGGCTTGTAATGTATTGTCCTTCTAGTTCAAACCCAGGCAAATAAGAGAGAAGATTTTCTGTTTGATTCAGCAACCCAATATTAGCAAGAGTGTTAAGTGATTCCGCAAGAGTGCTACTCATGTTTTGTTTTTCAATGGGTATTGCAACGCCGAGTAAACCAATAATTTTATTCTTAAGGCTGTACCAAGGGAATTTAATTGTCAGCAGTGATACTTGCTCTTCATCCAGTCGATTAATGCAAAGATCTTTGATGAGCATTTGTTTTGATTGAATGACATCTTGGTCGTGCATGAGTACTGTTTCAGTCGTATCTTCACGAGCAAAATCTTTAATTGATTTACCAATAGCATCATTAATGGATTGGAAGCCACTGGTTTCAAGAGCACGTTGATTTAGTTTCTGTAATTCGCTATCTGGATTTTTAAAGTAAATATTGCACGACATTCGCAGCAGATCTGCAAGGCTAGGGAGTTGGCTTTGCGCATAATTATCTTCAGGCTTAATTAATGCTACCCCTTTATTGAAGGGCATAATGAGAAGATCTGTGCTCTGGTCTAGTCTGTGCGAACTCATCGTATTATATGCTCGGGTCTAATAATAGTTTTTGTATTATATATGAGCAAGCGGTGGATTTGTAGTAATTATTCAATAACAATACGTAAATGTTCATAAATCAATGAGTTAGGTTCGGATTAATCAATCGATATGTTGAAAGCTAAGCTTTATTACTGATGTGCACGTACTTAAATATTTTCACTACGTTTTGCACGCCATCTGTCGAGCTTGCAATATCAACGGCAATTTCGGCTTGTTCAGGCATGATAATGCCCATCATATAAACGGTACCATTTTCAGTGATGACTTTGATTTGGCTGGGATCAATATCAGCCATAGAAATTAACCGCGATTTTATTTTTGTGGTAATCCATGTGTCACTAATACGTATGAGTGAAGAGGAGGGGGTGGATATGCTTGTTAAGTTATATATTTTCTCAACGTTAGGGATCGATTTTACTACATTCTCAAGATCTTGCCGTTGTTTTTTTGTAGGGATTTGTCCGGTTAATAATACCTGTCGATTAAATGTATCAATTGAAATATTGCTCTTATCAAACTGATGGGTGTCATGAAATGCTTTTTGATACGCTTGATAGGTAATGTAACGATCATCCAATGATTTTTTTATGCTGTGATGATTGTATGCGGCTTGTGCGCCTGTGGCAGCAGCATTAAAACAACTTTGCAGTAAGCTGCAGAGTGAGATGATAAGGACAAAATGCAAAGCATTTTTATTCATGTTCATCCTTGTATGTTATTCCCTCATCCCCAGCCCTTCTCCCATCGTAAAAAGCACTCTGGGAGAAGGGAGCTTTACAGCTAATTTGTCGTGTTCGGTGTAGCATTTCTATATTGGAAAATCTTCACAACTTTCTGTACGCCTGATACTTGTTTAGCAATATCAACAGACATATTAGCTTGTTCCTGTGTCACCATTCCCAATAAGTATACCGTACCATTTTCTGTAACTACTTTAATAGTACCTGATTTCAAATCTTCTGTTGCAAGCATTTGGGTTTTGATTTTAGCTGTAATCCAAGCATCGCTTGCTTTGGTTAAAGACGATTCTGAACCTTTTACGCTGATTTGGTTGTAAACTTTGGTGACGCCATCGGTACGATGCGCAATTTCATCAGCTTGCTGACGAATATCAGCGGTTGTGGTTTGTCCTGTCATCAATACAATGCCGTTAAAGCATGTCACGCTGACATCGGTGCTGTTATCATCTTTGAGTGTTGATATTGCTTTGATTTTGCTGGTAATAGCGTTTGCTATTTTTTGATCTTGTAAAACATCTTCTAATTTACGGTGATCATAGACGACAGCGATTCCAGCTGCGCCAGCTGCTGCGCCTGCTACAAAAATACAACTTTGTAATGATAATGCTAACGTGGTGAGTACTATTAACTTTCGTATCATGAATTAACCTCTTGCCCAAATAATTGATAATCAACAATGTCACAGATGCAGTGAATCACAAGCAAATGCGTTTCTTGAATTCTTGCCGTTTCATTTGCAGGAACCCGAACCTCAATGTCGTGCTCACTTAACAGGGCTGGTATTTTACCACCATCATACCCGGTAAGCGCAATAACTGACATTTCTCTATCGTGAGCTGCTTTGATGGCTTGCAGTACGCTAGGGGAGTTGCCACTGGTTGATATGGCTAATAAAACATCACCTCGTTGGCCCAGCCCACGAATTTGTTTGGCAAAAATTTCATTGTAGCTGTAGTCATTCGCGATAGAGGTAATCGCTGCAATATCTGCTGTAAGTGCAATAGCGGGTAAGCTAGGTCTTTCATGTTTGAAGCGATTAAGCATTTCAGATGAAAAATGTAATGCATCGCATGCTGAGCCGCCATTTCCACAGCTGAGGATTTTGTTACCGTTTAGCAAAGCTTGTACGACGATATCACAAGCTACGCCTACATTAGGTAAGATGGAATCTGCAGCGTTGATTTTGGTTTGAATGCTATCGCTAAAGCTATTTCTGATTCGATCAATAATGTTATTCATTGTTCCTTACACTTAATAGTTATCGAGAGTAAACGCATTTTTAATCCATTGAACATCGGTTTGAGTCATTGCAATAACATCAAAGCGGCAGTGGGTTTCATTGGTTAAATGATTTTTTTGCAGATAAAAGGTAGCACTTTTAATTATTTTTGATTGTTTGTATTGATCAATGCTTTCAATGGCGTCATCTAGGAGTTTATGACGGCTACGAACTTCAATAAAAACGAGTTCTTCGCCGTCACGCATAATGAGATCGATTTCACCTAGTGCGCAAAAATAATTTTTGACTACTAAAGTTAATCCTTGTTTTACTAAGTACTCACAGGCTTTGTTTTCTGCAGTACTCCCCATTTTTCTTTTATTTGCACTAACCAGCATTAATCGTTGTCCATGATAAACGTCTATAAATTTTGTGATCTGGTGTTAATGTTAACGCACCAGTTGCGCCATTGATGGGTAAGCCTGGCATGCTAAGCATGCGACTTAAGTTGCTTGAGAGTAAGTAAGCATCTTGACCAACAGCAGATAAGCTCGTGCTACCACTTGCCGCAGCAGGAATATTACAGTACATCACACCATTTAAGTCTATGTCTTGCGGGCTTGAACCTTCTGCTACAACCGAAGTTGAGTAAACAGGCAGGGTGCCAACATAATAGAAGCGTATGAGTGGAACAATTTGTTTTGCGACCTTGCCTGGGGCTAACAAGAAGACTACGTCAATATCATGACGATGCTGTTGCCCGAGAACGGCTCTGTCATTGTCTCCAGCGCGACGTGTCTTGCTGGTATTAACAGTGCTATGCATTAAAGTTGCTACTGCTTGTGATAAATCCATATTAGGTGCGACAAAGAGTACGTCCTCAATGCTGCCACCATTTGCACGCCAACGATCAGTCAATGATTTTGAAACGCGTTGTCCCCATTCGCCTTGTGTAGTGATTAACACTGCACGTGAGTGACCGTCCTGTCTTGCTTTGTCAGCGACTTGTTGTGTTTCATCAGAAGGTGATAAACCAAATTCATAAAAGTTTGATGGTAATGAGCCATCTGTATAATTCAGTGCTAAGACAGGAACACTAAATGACCCTTGTCTTTGTATTTGTTGCACGTTGTCTTTTGTTAATGGTCCAACGACAAAGTTAGCGCCCTCAGCAACGGCTTTTTGATACAGAGATGGCATGTCTTTATATTGGTTGCTGTCGTAAAAAGAAATATTTTGAGTGACGTGCGTTTTTACGAGCGAATTATAGTATGCAGTTAAGAACCCATCACGGACGGTTTTTCCTTGAGAGCTGAGTGGGCCTTCTAAAGGTAGGATGACTGCAATACGTTGTGGTAATCCTGTCCCATCAGTTGCGGGTGGTAAGCTGTTGTTGGTAGGGATGGGAGCCATCGCAGTTGATGAAGCTTGCGAAGAGCCGCTTTGATTACCAGATCGATCAAAGAATGACATGCTGGATGAGCAAGCACTCAGAAATACGATAGATAATGTGAATATTCCAGCTTTAATGATGTTTTTTGACATAAAGCCTACTATGATGTGAGGTTTAGGATAATGAAAAGATAACACTTTAGATCATGAATATAAATACTAAGAGTACATTGTATATTGTTGCCACCCCAATTGGGAATCGCCAAGATATTACCTTGCGAGCAATAGAGATTCTAAAAGCGGTCGATTTAATCGCTGCTGAGGATACAAGGCATAGTGCGCCGCTGTTGCAGCACTTAGGCATTAACAAGCCATTGCTAGCATTTCATGATCATAATGAAAAGCAAGCATGGGATAAGGTGATCACTAAACTAAAAGAAGGGAAGTCAGTTGCATTGATTAGCGATGCAGGAACTCCATTGATTAGTGATCCTGGGTATTATCTCGTTCATGAGGCTCATCAACTGGGTTTCAAAGTAGAGCCTATTCCTGGCGCTTGTGCAGCGATTGCAGCGCTCAGCGCATCCGGTTTGCCGACGGATAGGTTTGTTTTTGAGGGTTTCTTACCGGCAAAGTCACAAGCACGGCAGCACAAGCTATCTTCTTTTTTGAATGAAGTTAGAACTATTGTTTTTTATGAGTCTCCGCATCGAATCTTAGATTCCATTTCTGATATGCAAATTGTATTTGGTAGTGATAGAAAACTTGTTATTGCACGTGAGCTTACCAAGATGTTTGAAACTATTTTCTCAGGTACAACTGCTGAGGTATTAGCTTGGATGCAAGCTGATGCAAACCAACAGCGCGGTGAGTTTGTTGTCATGGTCGGTGGCGTGGAGAAAACGGATGAACAACTTGAGATGTCTTCTGCAGATGAAATGTTAAAACTATTGCTAGCTGAATTACCCGTCAAGAAAGCTGCGGAAATAGCAGCAAAGCTGACTGGAAAAAGAAAAAATGCGTTATATCAGAGAGCGTTAGAGTTGGTAGGTTAGGTTGCTTTTGCACCTGTTTTGGATTTTTATGCTAAAATAAACCCATCAGCAGGGTGATTTAATGGGTGGTAGGATATGTTTTTTAAAAAACCTAGTAGTGGTTTAAAGTCGCCGCCATCATTGTCAGGTGTAAATACTGGGGATGGGGCTGCGTATGAAAATCTGACAAATCCCGCACCTGGTGCTGAAGGTGCTGCTGTTTATCCTGTCACTTCCCCGGATTCTTCAAGTCCTAGCTCAGAGCGCAACGCTCCCCCTGCGGATACCAAAGAGGTATCTCAAGTTGTAGCAGTTGAATTGCTGCGAGAAAAAAACTTTCAATTGGCAGCAGCAACTGAGTGTCTAGGAAGGGCGGGTCTGATAGTTAACCAGCAGGTTCAGCATGATTTAAAGCAGGTTTTTAGTGTGTATCCTGATTGGCGTCAATGCGCGATAGCCAATGTGCTAGCTAATTTTCATAGTCTAGGTTACTTCGAGCCATCAAAGAAATTATCAGATGAAATGTACAGATGTTTAGTCGATCCATTTCTAAAGCATGATCCATACCTGATTGCGAATGTTAACAGTATAGTGGGTGTTTTGGTTTTATTGAGAGGAATTGATTGCAAGTTCAAATCTGATAAAGCATTCGGTGAGTTGTTATTTTCGCATGGATATTTTTTGCGGCATGCTATGCATCTCATAGCGAAGGACTTGCTATCAACTCTGTGTGGCGACCCAAGTGAAGCCGGATTTTTTTATACAGATATTACCCGTAATCGAAACTTCTCAAGTGGAGTATGGGATAAATTCTTTGAATTTGTTTTAAAAGATCCTGATAACTGCATTAAAATCGCAAAAAAAATGATTGATGAACAGAAATTTCAGGCTATGACTCAGCCTGTATTTAAGCGCAAAGATAATTTGAAAGTACTTTTTGATACGTTATCACATTTAAAATCTGATTTTCTTGCGATGCTAAATATAGAGCTTTGCGATGTGGAGAATCGATGCAAGGTTAAAAATCCAGCCAAACAAGATTTTGACACACATGCTCGTTTGGTGAGGCTCATGCGCTTTACGAATGAGGCGGGAAGTATAGGTGATTTGAGATTAGTTAAGCTGAAGCATTTATATACTGAAGAATTAATGCGTATTAGAGATAGTCAACTTCTTGGGGTGGGTAAAGAAGGCTATGTATCTTTAACAATGGAGCTAGTGATGCAGGTCGGATCTCTAGGTGAAATGCGGTCTCTTAAAGTTGCTTTTGAGTTAGAAAATAACATCAATTTTAATCCCTCTCCCTAGCTCAAGTAATGATTCATATTATTTTGTCTCAATTGCTTGCTGGTAGGCTTCTAAATATTTTTTTGCGATGACATCCCAGTCAAATTGGGTTGCATTTTGTAAGTTAGTTTTTCCCATCACAATGCGTGAATCTTTATTTTCTAATAGTTCATGCATCGCATTCGTCCATGCATTTGCATTATCAGCTTCTACCGTCATCGCTTGTAAGCCTTGGTGTTGTAGGTATCGTGTTGCTGGAATATCGCTGGCAATTAGTGGTTTGCCAGCGGCCATCGCTTCAATTTGTACGATGCCAAATGCTTCACCAATCATTTTTGGTTGAGAAGCGAATAAAATCGCATGAGCTTCTGCCATTAATTTTAATTTTGTTTCACCTTGAATGTATCCTGTGAAAATAATGCTTTTTTCAGGGAGGTCTTCATGTAATCCCGTTTGTATATTTAATCCAAGATGGCGAGCTTGTCGTTGTAAGTTTTTTTCTTCAGGTCCCGAACCTGCAATAATGAGAGATGTATTTTTTCCAAGTTTGTGTAATTTGGAAATTGCGTCAAGTAATACATGAAATCCTTTGCTTTTTTCTAAGCGGCCGATAGCAACAAAATAATTTTTTTCTGGAATATTACGGAATCCTTGCCATGCATTTAAATCAATGCCATTTGCAATAATCGTGCTTTTGGTGTGTGTATCAAATAAGTCATTTGCAGCTTGTTCCATAATGGGGGTGAGGTGTGTCACGCCATTGGCATGTTTCAAAATTTCAGAGCAGCGCTTGCGAACATTGCGTCGTTTAATGCGGTCAGAGCCTGTGGCTAAAATATCGTTATGGCTGGTAACAATATAGGGAACATTATTTTTTTCATGCGCTTTCATTGCCATATAACCCGCACGATAAATGCCTTGTGCATGGACGATATCAATATGTTCTTGTTTGCATAATGCGAGTAAAGGCTTAAGTTTTTTTGCGGAGCCAAAAAAACTCGGCTTCACGAATGGTCCGGTGTAACAAGTAATACCGTTTGGGAGTGTCATCACGGTTGAAAGTTTATTAGTATGATCATCATTTTGTGCGTAGATAATGCTATTTATGCCCCATTTCTTTAGTGTGAGAGGCAAAAAATGTAAAAACTCTGCTAAGCCCCCAATTTGAGTGTCAAGGAAGCGATGACAAAGAAACAAAACGCGCATTGGATTTCCTATTTTTAACTATATGTGATCATAAAGATGAAAAATAATACCACATTGTGTTATGATTCGCACCGAGTCGACCGAAGCAATCGCTCTTTAGATTTTTAAAGGGAGGAAAGTCCGGGCTCCATAGGGCAGAGTGCCAGGTAACCCCTGGGAGGCGCGAGCCTACGGAAAGTGCCACAGAAAATAAACTACCAGGCGCAAGCTTGGCAAAGGTGAAAAGGTGCGGTAAGAGCGCACCGCGTACTTGGCAACAATGACGGCATGGTAAACCCCACTCGGAGCAAGACCAAATAGGAACTCGCTGGCGTGGCCCGCGCTGAGTTCGGGTAGGTCGCTTGAGGTGTTTGGTGACAAACATCCTAGATGAATGGTTGTTCTCGACAGAACCCGGCTTATTGGTTGACTCACTTATTTTTTAAAAAATCTCCCCGATGCTGGCGCATCGACCCTCTTTTTCAAAGGGCGTTGTTGCATAAATCGATTTTCTCCCTTCTCCCGGAGTGATTTTTACAAGGGTTGGGGATGAGGGTTTTGAGCAAGGTATGTGCCTCCTAAAGATATTTGTGCCACTTCAAACACCCTCACCCCTAGCCCCTCTCCCAAAGAAAAGCATTTTGGGAGAGGGGAATAGTGCAGATTTTGATTTATGCAACAACGCCTTTTCAAAGAGGGTAATTTGCTTATAAAATCCCCTGTATTTTCTAAATGAAATATATTATAAACAGCAGCAGTTAATAGTATGCCTATGGTGGGCACGCTGTGCTTTGCCCACCCTACAAAATGTATGTTCGCGCGTAGGGCGTGCAAAGCGTAGCGTGCCCACCATTGAAGGGTAAAAAAAGAATATTTGTGGAAAATTGTGGTAGAAAGTGGTTTACCGTGGGAAATTGTGGTATATTTCTTGGTAAGGAATGGCGAAATAACGCAACCTTCGAATAAATTGCAGGAGATAAGCAAAATGTTTCGAGGTGTCAACGGAGTTAACATCGATGCTAAAGGACGGATAGTCATGCCGACCCGGTATCGTGAACGTTTGCAGCAAGCTAGTAGCGGCAGCGTTGTGTTAACCATTGATACAGAAGAACGCTGCTTACTCATGTATCCTCTTTCCGGTTGGGAAGAAATCGAAAGCAAATTAGCTCAATTACCTAGTTTTAATCCTGCTGCACGTCGAATCCAACGCTTATTGATAGGCCACGCGACTGAAGTCGAGTTGGATAATCACGGCCGCATTTTAGTACCACCACTATTACGAGATTATGCAGGTTTAAATAAACTTGCGATGTTAGTGGGACAAGGTAAAAAGTTTGAGTTGTGGGATGAAGAGCATTGGCAACAACGAAGAGGCCAATGGTTAGCTGAGGAGTCTGGTAAAGATTCCGAGTTACCAGATGAAGTGAAATCGTTGTCATTGTAAATAGGTAAACTTATGGTGGCATGTAGAATGACAAATGAAAATTATCAACATCAGCCAGTCATGCTGACTGAAGTACTGCATGGTTTTGCAATAAAACCAGATGGTATTTACGTTGACGCGACATTTGGTCGTGGTGGTCATTCACAAGCGATTCTCGGTCAGCTCAGTTCAGTTGGCAGGCTCATCGCAATTGATAAAGATTTAGATGCAATAGCTTATGCACAACAAGCTATCACTGATAAGCGTTTTTCCATTCATCATGGTTCATTTGCAACACTAAAAAATATTTTAGATAGCTTGCAATTGTTTGGAAAAATCGACGGTATTTTGTTCGACCTTGGTGTTTCTTCTCCGCAGTTAGATAATCCCGCGCGTGGTTTTAGCTTCAAACAAACAGGGAAGTTAGATATGCGCATGGATTTATCTTCTGGTGTAGATGCAGCGACATGGATCGAACAGATGCCTGAGCAAGAAATTGCTCGGGTTCTTTGGGAGTATGGTGAGGAACGTTTCTCTCGTCGTATAGCACGAGCTATTATTGGTGCTCGTCAAGTTACGCCGATTACAACTACACAACAATTATCGGAAATCGTATCTGCAGCCATACCTTCATGGGAAAAAGGGAAGCATCCTGCAACGCGAAGTTTTCAAGCGATAAGGATTGCTATTAATCATGAACTAGATGATTTACAGACAGGGTTGGAACAAGCTTTGGAAGCGTTAAATATTGGTGGACGTTTATTGGTAATTAGTTTTCATTCATTGGAAGATCGTATCGTTAAACACTTTATTCAGCATCATGAACGTGGTGATAGATTCCCTGCAAAGTTGCCGGTGAAGCACAGCGAGCATAAGCCAAGATTAAAGCGTTTTGGACGTGCTATTAAACCGTCAGCAGCAGAGGTATCAGGGAATCCACGATCTCGTAGTGCTGTTTTAAGAATAGCGGAGAAGCAATCATGAATGCAGCAGCACGTTTGATAAATCAAGGTAGTTTATCGCGCAGCTGGGTCGTTTCAGTGGTGTTATCCAAGATGCAGTTTTCAACATTGGTGCTTGCTATTGCCGTGTTGGTTTCTGCGTTGAGCATTGTGTATGTAACAAATACTTCACGGAGTTTGAATGCTTACGTTCAGCAAACTCTCGTTGAAAGGGATCAGTTACATATTCAATGGGGACAATTATTACTGGAAAAAAGCAGCCGAATTACGCCTGTTCGAGTGCAAACGATCGCGGAAAGTCATTTGAATATGGTTGTTCCAGACGGGAAGTCGGTTGTGATAGTGAATGAATAGTGGAACGATAAAGCGCACAGGATTTGAGACGCGTAAAAACGTTATTTTTATGAAGTGGCGTTTTTATGCGGTAGTGTTCTTCGTCATCGCTATCGTTCTGGGATTAGTTGCGCGATTGGTTGACTTGACGATTTTGAAGCGTCATTTTCTACTGAATCAAGGTAATGCGCGAACACTGCGTGTTGTCACATCGCCTGCATTCAGAGGAATGATTTCTGATCGTAATGGCTATCCACTCGCGGTTAGCACGGAAGTATTTTCTATCTGGGTTGATCCGACTGATTTTTCTGCTAGCCCAAAGCAGTTAAAATCCTTAAGTAGCTTATTAGATATTAAACCCAATTTTTTACGTACTCATATTCAAAAAAATGATGACAATGGTAAAGAGTTTATTTACATCAAGCGTAGCGTATCCCCCGAGATTGCTCATCAGATAAAAGCATTACATATTCCCGGCGTCAATTTACAAGAAGATTTCAAACGCTATTATCCAGAAGGAGAAATAGCTTCGCATATCATCGGTTTCACCAATATTGATGATAAAGGTGAAGAGGGTGTTGAGCTATCATTTAATCAATTACTTTCAGGAATACCAGGAAAGCGTTTGGTATTAAAAGATAGAATTGGTCGTGAAGTAAATCAAATTCAAAATATTCAAAGTGGTTTAGCAGGGAAAGACGTCAAGCTAAGCATAGACAGACGATTGCAATACCTAGCGTATCGCGAGCTGTTGAATGGCGTTACTCAAAATATTGCTGAATCAGGCACTGTTGTCATCTTAGATGTAAAAACAGGGGAAATTTTAGCGATGGTGAACAATCCATCGTACAACCCTAACAATCGATCAACGGCGAAAATCGAAGATTTGCGCAATCGCGCAGTCACGGATGTTTTCGAGCCGGGATCTACTATGAAAGCTTTCAGTGTAGCAACAGCATTAAGCAGCGGTATGTTTAAGCCAGATAGTGTTGTAAATACATATCCTGGTTGGATTTCACTTGATCATCACTTAGTACGAGATGAGCATAGTGTAGGTCCCATGAGCTTAACGAAAATTTTGCAAATTTCAAGTAACGTAGGGATTACAAAAGTTATGCTGCAATTACCTCCTAATAAACTATGGGAAACATTGCATGCCGTAGGATTTGGAGAAGAAACTGATGTTGGTTTGCCTGGTGAGAGATCAGGACAATTGTATAAACGACCGGTTTGGAAACCATTTGCATTGGCAACATTATCATTTGGCTATGGTTTATCAGTAACAGCGTTACAATTAGCACATGCTTATGCCACCATCGCAAATGATGGCGTGAAAATTCCATTAACAATTTTAAAAACAAATGAAATGCCACGCGGGAAGCAAGTGATTGATAAAGCTGTCGCTCAAGAAATGTTAGTGATGTTGCAAACTGTTTTAGCTGAAGGTGGAAGCGGTACAAAAGCGCGGATACCTGGATATTCAGTAGCAGGAAAAACAGGTACAGCTAAAATAGCGGGTAAGCATGGTTACGCAAAACATCTGTATGTCTCTTCATTTGTTGGTATAGCACCAGCATCTAATCCACGTTTAGTCGTGGCGGTAGTGATACATGAACCAAAAGGTAAAATGTATTATGGCGGCGATGTATCTGGTCCTGTTTTCCAAAAGATTATGCAAGGCTCATTGCGTATATTAGATATTCCACCAGATGATATGGCTTCATTAAATAAATCTTCAAATGCAGCGTGAATCACATTATGAAAATAAAACCGAAAAAAGTTTCAGAGTTTTTATCTGATATTATTCCATTATTGCAAAAAGATATTGAAGTGAAGGGTTTGTCACTTGATAGTCGAATTGTAAAACCTGGAGATCTATTTTTTGCATGCCAAGGCACACAGGTGGATGGTAGGCGATTTATTGAAGACGCCATAGCGAAAGGCGCTAGTTTAGTGTTAGCAGAAAGCTATGGAACAACGGTAGTGGACTCACCTGTTCCTGTGGTGCATGTTCCAAATCTTTCACAAAAATTAGGTGTGATCGCATCGCGATTTTTTGATGAGCCAAGCAAAAAACTACAAGTTGTCGGTGTAACTGGAACGAATGGAAAAACTTCGACCTCGCACTTCGTTGCATCCGCGCTCACTCAGCTAGGACGTTCTTGTGGGGTGATTGGTACATTAGGTAGTGGTTTATACGGTCAGATAGTGCCAAGTGGTTTAACAACGCCAGATGCGATTACATTACAGAAGTCATTCATGGATTTTCTGGAGCAGGGCGCACAGTACGCTGCAATGGAAGTGTCTTCGCACAGTATTGATCAAGGGCGTTCAAATGGAATTGATTTTGCAGTGAGCATTTTCACTAACTTGACTCGTGATCATTTAGATTATCATCGAACAATGGAAAATTACGGTAATACAAAAAAGAAATTATTTGCGAGTCCTAATACAAAATTTTCAGTGATCAACTCAGATGATCCATTTGGTAAGAAAATCATCGATGATTTGCATCCAGGTCGTGATATGGTCGCTTATGGAACTCAAAAGCAACCCTTACCAGTAAATGTTGAAATGGTGTATGCGGATAATATTCATCTTGATTTAACGGGCATGCGTGCATCTATTTATTCTCCATGGGGTAATGGAGAGTTATATGCAAATTTACTTGGCAATTTTAATGTTAGTAATTTGTTAGCGGTATTTACCACATTATGTTTGTTGGGTATTGATTTCGAAACAGTATTAAGTTTGATTGCAAAATTCAAACCAGTAGCTGGGCGTATGCAAATGTTAGGTGGTGGAGCTAAACCATTAGTCGTAGTTGATTATGCTCACACACCTGATGCATTAGAAAAAGTATTAAACGCATTACGCTATCATTGCACTGGAAAATTATATTGTGTGTTTGGCTGTGGTGGTGATAGAGATAAAGGTAAACGCCCAGAAATGGCAAAAATTGCGGAACAATTTTCAGATGTAGTGATATTGACTGATGATAATCCTAGAACAGAAGATCCTGCTGCAATCTTCCAGGATGTCATGACTGGTTTTGTTCATCCAGAAAAAATAATAACACAGCATGGAAGAGATAAAGCAATTGCTGCAGCTGTGCGTGCAGCGCAACCTGGGGATTGTGTGTTGATCGCAGGTAAGGGTGCTGAAACGTATCAAATTATTGGTAAAGAGCAGCTGCCATTTAGTGATGTAGAGCAAGTGCAGTTGGCTTTTAATTAATGCCCTCATCCCCGGCCCTTCTCCCACGCGCAAAGAACGCTTTGGGAGAAGTGAGAAAAATATTAAAATTCACCTCTCCACTGGTGGAGAGGTCGACGCATGTTTTTTATACCCCCCCTTATCCCCGACCCTTCTCCCATTCGCAAAAAGCGTTTTGGGAGAAGGGAGAAAGATATTAAAAGCTCACCTCTCCCACTTGTGGGAGAGGTCGACGCATGTTTTTTATGCGGCGGGTGAGGGAAGTTTTATGTTGTACTAGCAAAAGGTAAAAAACCAGTTACAATTCTTGACAATATTTTCAACCCATAGAGGGATTTTTCATGTTGCTTTGGCTCAGCGAATGGCTGGCACGCTATTTTCATGTGTTTCATGTATTCCAGTATTTAACTTTGCGCGCCATTTTAGGGACGCTGACTGCATTATTAATCGCTATGGTCGTTGGTCCAGGCATGATACGACGGTTAAGTTTTTATAAAGTGGGTCAAGTTGTGCGCGATGATGGTCCTCAAAGCCATCTTTCAAAAGCAGGCACACCTACCATGGGTGGGGCGCTAATCTTAATTGCAATCACGTGTAGTACTTTATTATGGTCAGACTTATCGAATAGCTATGTTTGGTTAACACTGTTGGTGACATTAGGATTTGGTGCGATTGGATGGCGTGATGACTATTTGAAAATGATTTTGAAAAATAGTCGTGGTTTAAATGCGCGTCATAAATATTTCTTTCAATCCATTCTTGGCTTAGGTGCTGCTCTTTATCTGTATTTCACTGCAAAAACACCCGTAGAAACACAGCTATTAATACCATTTTTTAAAGGTGTTTCATTGCAGCTAGGGGTCGTTTTTATTGCATTAACTTATTTTGTCATTGTTGGTACAAGTAACGCAGTCAATTTGACTGATGGTTTAGATGGATTGGCTATTATGCCTGCAGTGATGGTGAGTGGAGCATTAGGCATTTTTGCATATGTAACAGGAAATATTCATTTTGCAGCTTATCTAACAATTCCATATGTACCTGGCACAGGGGAAATAGTGGTTTTTTGTGGCGCATTAGTTGGGGCAGGGCTTGGGTTCTTGTGGTTTAATACTTATCCCGCACAAGTATTTATGGGAGATGTGGGTGCTTTGGCGTTAGGTGCAGCACTGGGTTTGATTGCAGTTATTGTTCGCCAAGAATTAGTGTTGTTGGTGATGGGCGGTGTGTTTGTGATGGAAACCATTTCTGTCATTTTACAGGTTGGCTCTTATAAATTAACAGGTAAACGTATCTTCAAAATGGCACCTATTCATCATCATTTTGAATTGAAAGGTTGGCCGGAGCCTAGAGTTATCGTTCGATTTTGGATTATCACATTCGTGTTGGTGCTATGTGGACTAGCGACACTCAAGCTGCGTTAAGATAGTGTTAAGGCTTCCATGGATACGATGGGAGTGCATTAACACAATAATATCTAACGAGAATAGTTATGCAGCCTAGAGCATTTACATTACTTGCGTACGGCACCCAAGAAAAAGCTGACAAAACGACCAACATATTGACTTCATTCAATAAACACATTACAGGTAGTAAATGTGTTATTGATGGCCCAGGTGTGCTGGGTTATGTTGATGATCAGATTGAGCAAGGATATGAAAGTATTCTTGAGTGGTTGAAAACAACAGCTGAAACACAAGATGGAAAATATGTCATTAACATGGCTGGTTATAGCCGTGGCGGATTAGTATGTTTGCGTACGGCTAATCGTTTGAATGCCATATTACAAAGTTATGCAACGCGTGGCCTAAAGTTAAAAGATAAAAGCGGCCAAGAAATTAATGTCAATAATGTAGAAGTAAATATTTATGCTATGGATCCCGTCGCAGGCCCTGGTAGTAAAGGCGATTTCAGTGCGCGTGACATTCCTCCTATTGTTAAAAAATGTATATTTACGCTACAAAAGCATGAGCGTAGACAAGAGTTTATTCCGCAAGATTTTACTCGTTTAGGTGCAATTAATTTTCAACAAACCAGCGTGTCAATTAACCCCATGTTTGGTGAGCATTCTACGACAACGCTAACACAGTCACCTGATGTGAACGATTGTACGCTTCTTAATTGGTATCATTTTGCAGATTTCTTGGTAGAGCACGGATCCTTTGTGGATTCAAAAAACTATCCTGAGCTGGTTGATTGGTATAATAACTGGACAAAATTTCCGGTTGAGCTTGCACCGAGTAGTTGTGATGAAAAAGGAGTTAAATCAGCAGATTCATCAAAAGACAAAAAAGATGGTGAAGCTAACACGAGCACGGATACTTCTGCGAGAGGTGCTAAAACAAAGCATGGGCTTAAGAATCCAAACTCTTTTAAATATGTCCATCACTATACCAGAGCAAAATTAAATGAAGAAAAATACCGTGCTAAAGGTACAGCATGGCATTGGACCAATTTTCTCGTAAAAAAACATCGATCATTCACACATCATTTAGAAGATTATGTTGCTGATCACGATTATTTTATTAATCAATTTCATCGTGATGCTTTTGCAGATTGTTATCCAAATACCTTTAAACATTTGTTTACAGATAGATTGGAAACATTATCAGATACGATTAAAGGCGAATTACTGGCTCAATCGGATGAGTTTATAGAATGGCTTCGAAATCAAGCAATAGAGTTTCGAGGAAAAAACGCCTCGTTGCCCGCGCATCCTAAATATAGTCTTAAATATATTGAATTACATTGTCCTAACTTTAATAGATATCTCTCGGGAATCCAAGGAGTGCATGAAGAGCTTGCTAGCATGCCCCAAGACGTTGCGGCAACATTAAGAGTGCGAGGTCTGTCTGTCTCTCATGAGGCACAGTACGTGCCGTTATGCCCGCAAGGCAAGCCAGTTATAGAATCAAATCCTATTGCAGCGCCAGACTCAGCACTAACGTTATTCAGACAAATACGCCAAATCATTTTTGATTATAGACGCGTCAAATCACGTGATTTTATGACGAATGAATTGATGACGTACACAGATCGAGATGAAGCTGAGCGAGCAGAAGATATTGAGTTGAAAATTAAAGATATCATAAGTTCAGCATCTTCTGAAAATGACAAAAAAAAGCGATTACTAAAATTTTTAGAAGAACAATATATTGAATTAGTAGAAAGAAATAGTTCTAGTGAATTACGTAAATCTTTTAAAATCACATTAGAAAAATTCAGCAATTACAAATATAAAGAAAAGGAAGATAGTCACTGTTGTCAGGCCCCTGCAGTGGGAGCAAGTGAATGCTTGTTTTTCCTTGGGTATCTCGTAAAGTTTTTTGGGCAGATACTTTCAACAGTTTTCGGAATAGTGGGTGATGTAACGAGCGCTGTTGGTCGTGGGTTTACAAATCTACGCACCTTTCCACAAGTAGGTTCTTTTTTTGAGCTTCATCCAGCGCTACTGATAATCGGGTATCCATTATCGTTATTAGTTGCATTACCTTTAAAGTATCTTGTCGGTTATCCGATACGCGGATTAGGCTATTGTATAAAACATGGATTTACATTTCTGGAAATGATAGGCAAAGGAATACGATATTGTGGAAAGCTGTTAGTTGGGGCTTCAGGAAGGTTTTCTGTTGAGAAAACGCTAAGGCCTGTGCCACAAGACAAAGTCGGAATGACATCATCGGGTGGCGATAGCAAAGTTATATTGAAAACTATGTTGCCTACAGAACATAAGTCTTTGGAAGTGGCGGAACAAAAACACCACGCCGTATTAGATACGTCTCGTTTGTATCATAGCCCATATCGTCCAGGTATTTGGCGACAGTCACCATTGCCAGCAGTTGCATCTGGATTGTATGGTGCCAGATTGCCTCGTCTCACTGCGCCTCCTCGTCAAGCTTAGATTGCTGGTGACAGCATAGATATTTCATGTGAAAATTCGCCAATATTTATTTTGTCCTCTTTTTGTAGGGTGGGCAAAGCGCAGCGCTGAGTTATCCCACGAATTTTAGCGGTATTGCTCCCCTCTCCCAAAATGCTTTTCTTTGGGAGAGGGGCCGGGGGTGAGGGTATAAGCCCTCATCCCCGGCCCTTCTCCCATCGTAAAAATCACTCTGGGAGAAGGGAGAAAAAAATTCGTGGGATAACTCAGCGCTGCGCTTTGCTCACCCTACATCATGCAGCGATAACCACAGAAGGAAATCACAGTGAATAACGAATTGTATTTAGTAGTTGGTTTAGGAATCACAGGTTTGTCTTGTGCGCGTTACTTGCAGCAACGTAAGCTACCATTTGCTATCGTAGATTCCAGGCAAAATCCGCCAGGCATCACAGAAGTACGTAATGAATTTCCAGCTATTGAATGTTCACTAGGTGTTTTTGATGAAGCATTATTTGAGCGAGCGACTGTATTAGTAGTGAGCCCGGGGATTTCATTAAAAGAACCTCTCATCGAAAAACAAATGCAACTGGGCAAAACCGTGATTGGTGATATTGAATTATTCGCACAAGCAACACAAAAACCAGTTATTGCTATTACCGGCACTAATGCAAAGAGTACTGTGACCACATTAGTAGGGCAAATGGCAGAGCGCGCAGGAATTAATGTACAAGTCGGCGGAAATTTAGGAACACCTGCATTGGATTTGTTACAACCTAGTGGGACTGAATTATTTGTATTAGAGTTATCGAGTTTTCAATTGGACACTACACATTCGTTAACGCCGAGTGTAGCAACGGTTTTAAATGTTACGCCAGATCATATGGATAGATATGACACCTTAGAAGATTATAAATTATCTAAATTACATGTTTATTCAGACTGTCGAATTGCTGTGTGTAATAAAGATGATGCTAGCACCGATTGTGGTAATCAATATTTAGAACGTAAATTTTATTTCACGCTTAATGAACCTAAAGAAAATGAATTTGGCTTACGAGCTAAAGATAATGAAAATTACTTAGCCTTCGAAAATCAATTGCTAATGCCGGTACGAGAACTGCCTGTGTTAGGCCGACATTATCAAGCTAATGCATTAGCATCGTTAGCGATTGGATATGGGTTTGGTTTACCATTTGAACCTATGCTTGAAACACTGCGTGAATTTAAAGGCTTAGCACATCGTTGTCAATTAGTTCGCGATCGTCATGGTGTGCGTTGGTACAATGATTCCAAAGGAACAAATGTTGGTGCAACATTAGCAGCGATTGAAGGTTTGGGCCCAGAAATTGAAGGTAAATTAATTTTGATTGCGGGTGGAGTTGGGAAGAATGCAGATTTTAGTGCGCTATTACCCGCAGTGAAAAAGTATGTAAAATCGGCAATTTTAATTGGAGAAGATGCTCCTATTCTTGCTGAACTGATGAATGATGTAGTGAATGTGCAGCATGCCAAAAGTATGGATGAAGCAGTCAGTTTGGCCAGTCAAACAGCACAACAACATGATAGTGTTTTACTGTCACCCGCTTGCGCCAGTTTTGATATGTTCAAAAACTTTGAGCACAGAGGAGATGTTTTTTCTCAGTGTGTGTTGCAGCTATCAGCATAAGCCTTTAACAGTTTTTTTAAGTTGGGATTTTTCATCAGCAATAAGCTGTGTAGCCAATTTATCAAGAGATTGAATTAAATTGTTCATGGTATTGGATGCTTTTTCATCTTTTACTTGATCTAACTTATGAGTTTTTAATCTAGCACTCATATCGGTGATGCGTACTAGAGTGAGAGGGGCATCAGCTTTTAACTGATCGTGAGTGTTATTTAAAATAACTATACAAGCGGCTACATTATTTCTTTGATCGCCACTTTGAAACAGACCTGATTTGGGTAATGATTGGAAATAAGTACTGAAATCCTCTTTCGCATGCATCACCAATTGCGTAAAGATTAATTTAAATTCATCAATGTACGCAGGATCTTCTGCCATTAAGTTTGCGGTGATAATGAGTTCTGCAGCAGAACGTAATTCATATGGAACCTTCATAGATAGCTGTTCTAGTTGATACTTCAGCATGGCTAACCCATTTTGAGCAGTTGATTTTTCATCGTGTGGCCATTTAGTTAAAACATGACGAACTTTTTCAAATGCGAGAGTAAAGTATCGTTTTTCATACGGTTCTTTCGTATAAGTGGTGACATGGGCATTAAAATTAAGTTGATCTGGAATATTCGATTGCTTTAAATCTCTGGCTTGTCTTTTGATTTCAACCAGTGCAGCTTCCAAATTCGGAATATCAGGAATTGTGATTTTATAGGGTTTTTGCAACTCAAATGCTAATGCATTAGATATTTTATTTAAGTTATCAATAAACAATTTTATTTCTTTATTTACTATATCTTGAATATTGGGATGATCTGTTTTCGACAGTTGTTCGTGAAGATAGTCAATGAGCTCTTTTAAAATTAATTTTGCCATGATGTAATTATTGCCTTGCTCTAAGGCATCGGCAGCATTAATTAAATAATCAAATAGGCGTTTTGTTATTGCCATGATAGGAAGAGGGGCTTTTTTTGAATCTGGATCGATGTGTAAATAGTATCCGGATATTTCTGGAACCATCGCCCAGAGAAACATAATTCTTTGAATAATTGGAAAGGAAGGAACAGCATCAGGGTTGTTCTTTTGCTTGCCAGATAGCGCCATATTCAAATTCCTTTATTAAACTGTTTAATATATTATCAAAACAGAGAAATTGTACTAGAAAATACAAGTTACATTGTTCAAAATAGCATATTAAGTATTGGAAAAGACACTTAATAGTACTTTAACTTTTATACTCTAGTCTGATTGTATTGGAAGAAGTAATAAAAAGCGTCGGAGTTGTCAAATGTTGGTTGATCGCAATGCAAGTGATGAAAAGAAAGCAGAGCCTCCATCTCCTCGGTCCCCGAGTGAGCATGTTGAAGATGTACGCACACTTTTTCGCGATGCCATTCCTACCTATTTTGATCCAGTATTTCTTGTAAGCAAAAATAGTGTGATCCCTGAGCATGATGCGCTCGCTGAATTATTGGATTGTGCCTTAACCATCGTTCGTGCAGTGGAAGATATTAAAGAGCAGAATAATAAAAAGAAAAAAGGGCTTGTTGAAAATATCAGAGTTATTAACGCGGCAGTCAATAAAATTGATGGAGTGCTTAGTAAATTAGAAAAGAGTCCTTCATTTATTAAATATTTATCGATGTTGAATCACTTCCTTCATGAGTGCCAAGTATATTTCGGTAATACTCGAAAGACCTTCAGAAGCATGATCAATATGGGCTTGCAAAATGAAGAGTTAGTGTTTGAGTTGAACGATAAAGTGATGGCATTTGTTAATAGCTATCGTAATAAATCAGAGATGTCTGTTGTAAACCAACTACGGAATGATTTGGGTGGGGTTTCAGGCGCTTGGGATTTGCGTAAGCGTATAAAAGCACCCATGAATGCTCGTGATCCAGCGGTCAATGTCTTTGATGTATTGAATAAGGCGCTATCTGATCAGTCGGAACCAGCTAAAAAGTTAATTCTCGCATTGAATTCTATGACAAAGAATAAATCAGTTGCGAATGCAGAAGATGTATTATTAGAACAGCTCAGAGAACGTAATCAAATATTAAAGCGATTAATGCTCGCGATTGATGAAATCGAAGTGGGTATAGGTTTCCGCGAAGGAGCTATGGTAGAAATCGTCAATCGATTTATTCGTGGAAAAGACAAACAATCAGATGTTGATATTACCAAACTGATTGCAGAGTTGAATGACGGTATGCATAAGCTTGGATATAAATTTGATCCAGAAGATCAGTATCCGTATCATCAAGCGATTCTGGTACAACGCACAAAACAATTAGAAAAAGAAAAATTTGCTGATGCCCGTATTCCTGCAGACATTCGGTCGCGTTCAGCATTGTTAATGCAAGCAAGAGTTGACGCGGCCAAGAAAAAAGTAGATGACGACTATTATAAAACAAAGAGAAATTTCGAGAGTTATCAATTGCAACTACTTAATAAATTGATTGATGTTGCGATCGAAAAACTGAAAAAACAAGCTGAAAATATTCCTGAGGATGCATTAAGTTTGTCGCAACAAGTTGAGATGTTACGTGAACTAAAAACTAGATTTAACCGGAAAAGAATTATTGGTGATACGTTAGAGGAAGACATTAAACTTACAAAGAAAGCCAAGGGCTTTCAAGCTTTGATGCATGGCGATCTTGTCACAACAATGCGAGATATCGAGAACATTGTTAGTGAAGGAACAGTGAGACATAGCTTTATATTCTATGTGAATGATCGTATTAAGTGGTACATGGATAATAGAGAAACCGCTTTTCATTATCATATGCAGATTTCCCGCTTAACTGAGTTTAGAGATGTATTAGTTAAGCGGCGAGGTATTTCAGTTAAAAAAGCATTAAAACGAATGCTTAAGAGTGATGCGAACATTTTAGAAGCGCAAGAGCATGTTCTGCTATCGCATTTGCATGCACTTGAGGGCTTAATTCCCAATGATCAGGAAAATCAAGTTGTTATACCTAAAGATAAAGCAGCAGAAGTAGCGGATGATAAACATGATGATAAAGCGGCTGCTGTGGCTCCTGTGATAAAAGGGCCATTAAAACAACTTGCCGTGGTTCGTCAAACTTATCATGAAGTGATTAACGACAGTATTGATCCTATATTTAAAGATGAAAAAGCACAAAGTATATTGCCTGAGCATGGTTACATTGCAAAGTTTTTTGATGGCATACAGGCTATGACATCATCTGCTTTTTCTGTTGGATTTGTTCAGCTTCAAAAAGTGGTTGATGAAAAAGAAGCATCGCTGAAACCATTTACTCTATATGGTCTGGCTTCAAGTGCTGGAGCTGCTTTGTGGAATATGACGAACTATGTAACGTCAAACTATGCGCATAGAACAGTGACAGCAGCGTATCATACGCCACAAGCATATTCGTCATACAACACCATAAAAGATGCTCTTCGTGGATTAGAAAACAATCCTGGATTTGTTGACCTTCTATCATCGATTTCTGGTGTGGCAGCTGTATACCGCGAATATGTTAGTAAATCAAAAACCTGGTTTCGAGAAAATGCAGCAGAGGCTGTGAGCTTTGCAAAAATGGCATCCAAAGATGTGCAAGCTTTTGGAAAAAAAGTAGATCATTTTCTTGATGTTGCAGAGCAGAAAGGAAATTACTCTGCCTATAAGTTGCTTGGTGGCATGGATGGTATTAGTGAATTAATTGCAGATATAGATCGAGTATCTGCAAATTTGTCTGAATTGAGTTTAATTGCAATTAGTAAGGCAAATCAGCTTTTGAAACGATTATTAGTAGCCATTGATGAAATGGAAATTGGTATGGGTTTTAAAGAAGGAGCAGGATTAGATTTAGTTAATCTCTTTTTAAATCGAGATATAGCTGATGGCGAAAAGAAGATTGATGTTCGTCATATCATAGATCGTATTACCAAAAGGATGAATTTATTAGGGTATGAGTTTGATGCACAAAATCAGTATCCTTATACTCCCGCTATTTTAGAACAACGTCGTATGTTGCTTGCAAAAGCGAATATGATTAAAAATCCTAAATTTTGTAAGGATGAGTTGCAGAGATTGACTCATGATGCAAAAGCACCAAATGATAGAGAATTATTTCGTCAACTGCCATTAATTGTCAGTTACTATAAAGTTGATAAAGCTGTTTTAGAAAAATTTAAAGCCACCTATGATGCTGCATGGAAAAATGATTTTAAAGATGTGGCTGAATTAACCAAGGCGCGGATTGCTTTGTTTGCTGAAATGGACAGAAATCCCGGTTCTGTGCTTCCAGATGAAATTCGTGCTAAAAAGGTTATGCTTGCTGATAGTCGTGTGAAGAGCGCAGAGCAGAGATGTGTCGCCGAATTAGCGCAGGCTAGGCAATTACAACAAGATAAAAGGCTGGCAAGGCTAGTCTGTCTAATTGATCTGCGAGTGCATGAGTTACAAACCGAATTGAAAGCCGCATGGTTTTTTAAAGAAACTAAGCAGAAAAAAATTGAGTTGCTAACAGATTTGAAAAAGGCTTTTGATACAGAAAAAACTGTGGGAAACAAAGAGTACACGAAAGTCATAACGATTTTTTCTCGAGCTCCTTATAACCGGTTACTTTTTGAAGCTGGAAGTAGAACATTTCAGATGGTAAATAATTTGCGATCTCTGTCTGATAAGTCTTTGGGGGAAGTTTACGCATCGAAAATTGATGAGGAAATTGCAAGATTGAAAGCAAGTATCGTTGCTGGATTTACTTTTTTTCATACATGGCGTGTTTCTGTGTTAGAAAAAACAAAAGGCATCCTGGAAAGATTGAAAAAAAATATCGTTGAAAATAAAGGTTGTAATATAGATACAGCAATAACGTGTTTGCAAGGTGATGAAGTTACATTTATCAATGATAATGAAAAAAAACTACTGGGCGAGTTACGCCAGCTAGATATCGATCTTCCGAGTGCAATCAAGGATCGTCGTCTTATTCCCTCCCGCTAGCCATTGATTGTTAATACATTTGCGAAATAGATTAGGGGGATTTTACCTCTAATATGCTGGTTATTATTGGTGTATTATTTATACATTATCTAAATAATACGAGGATACCCTATGCAGCAGCGCGAAATGAAAGATATTAAAAGTACCTCAGAAGCAAAGTTGAATGCTGCGATCGCGACTTTTAATGCGTTACAAGTCAAACATGAACGTATCCGCTAATTTAACCACCCTCTATTCAGCCATCTTTTTTTAGCTCACACTTGCTACCAATAACGATCTATCAATTGTATAAGGAAGTAGTTTTTCATAATCATAGATAGTTTGGCATTGTGGTAACGCATTCAGCACATAGCGCAAATAATCGTAAGGTTCGATTTTATGATATTTGCAAGTTTCAATAATACTGAAGATCGTTGCGGCAGCATTCGCACCTTCAACGCTGTTTGAAAACAACCAGCCCTTGCGTCCGATGACAAATGGTTTGATTGCGCGCTCTGAGAGATTATTAGATATTTCAAGTCGAGGATCTTTAAGGTAGTTTATAATTTTAGGCCACTGATTTAACGTGTAACTGACAGCTTGTCCTAGCAAGCTTTTAGGAGGAATATTGGGTTGATTATTTATTAAATATTGCTGCAAATCATCTAACAACGGTTTTGCTTTGTTAAGTCTAGCAATTTGTTTTTCAGAGAGAATTAAATTTTTAATTTCTTCTTCGAGATGCGCTAGCTTTGCAATGCAATTGATAACATACGTTGCAACGCCTTCTTTGTTTGGCATGAGTTTTGCTACTTCAACAAATTTTCGACGTGCATGATAAAGACAGCCGACGAGTGTGGTATTCAGATTTTTGTTTGCGAGCGAATCATAAGCAGCATAACCATCGCAATGCACAAAGCCTGTAAAATCTTCGAAGAAATTAGCTGCTACTTCATGCGAACGTGAGTGATGATAACGATAGTAATAAACAAATTCCTCTGGAGGGCCACCGGCAAAAAGCCACATGTACTTTTTGCTTTGCACACCTTTGTTAGGTTCTTTGAGAACTTGAGTGGTGGTTTCATCTGCATAAGCAATATCGTAAGTTAATATACGGTCGTGCAAGAGTTTTAGTAATGGGAATAAAAGCTCGGCGCATTTTATCACCCATAAACTAAGAGTGGCTCGCGGTATGTCAACACCAATACGTCTAAGTATAGTCTCTTGTCTATGTAGCGGAAGATGGTCTTGAAACTTCGATACAAGTACGTGACTTAGAAGCCCACTTGCTGCAATGCTGCGTGGAATAGGTGCCAAGGGTTGCTTAGCTAATTTAATTGTTATTTGGCACGCCTTGCAGGCATATTTTTTCCGAATGTGTTCGATCACATAAATTTTTGCGGGAATAATTTCTAACTGCTCGCTTTTTTCATCTTTAATGTGCGTTAGCTGACAACCGCAGGAGCAAGTTTTCTCTGCTTCGGGTAAATCATAAATTCTAGGCACGCGAAGTAGTTCTGCAGGAAGTGCTTTGCGGCCTACTTTTTTATTTCTCGTGTAAGATGCAACTGTAATTTCTTCTTCTTGGGCTAGAATTTTTAGTTCCGACTTTGGAGGTGCAGCTTCATCAAATAATGAAGCTTGGTTGGCATTCATTTTTTCTGATTTCGCAGCAAACTGGCGTAATTGATACGCTAAAACTTGTTCTTCTAAAAATTGAATTTGTTTCGCTTGCTGAGTAACAAGAATATTCTTTTCTTTGAGCAAGTTAATTAATTCTTCTTTTGTAGTATTGCTAAAATCTTCGTGTATTTTCATGCTGGGAATTATACGATAAGTAGCTATAATTCCCAGCATTTTATGCATATTGATGATAATTAATTTCGGGAAAATTTCGCATCAAAGAAAAATCTAAACCAGCAAGCAATCCATATAATTGTGCCTGCGTAATCTCAAGCGTATCGACAATATTTCTTGGTAAAATAAAGCGGTGCTTCTCTAGTCTCTTGTAATAAAGTGCAAAACCATTTGCGTGCCACCATAAAATTTTAACCTTATCTTTTGCTTTGTTAAAAAAGATAAATACATTGCCACACTGTGGATTATCATCAAAATGATTTGTCACTAGAGCACATAACCCATCAATGCTTTTTCTAGCATCAATAGGTTGCATACTCACGTATATTTTTATTTCTTCACGAAATTTAAGCATTATTCCATCCCGATACTCTGAGTAATTTCGTGAGTTGTTCTAGCGATAAAGAAGCAGAAAAATGCAACTTATAGCCCTGCGTATTTTCAAGTACGATAACGGATTGAGTGAGTGTCTTTTCTTCACTGTTGTTTTTTATTGTTAAGGGAATAAATTGAGATTTAGGTTTATTCTGTTGTAATAACTTACTACGTGCGTATGAAAAAGTATTTAGACTCAATTCTAAACGGTCGCAATAAGCTTTTTGATTTTCACCACTTTTTTCCCATGCGCTTATTATCTCACGCCATCTATCCATATCAAGTTGAGTGATTTTTTCTGATCGATTTTGCATTGTATTCTCCATTCATTTTGAAAAATTGAGTTTAGTGAAGTTAGGGCGTGTTGTTTAGTGGGTGGTTTAATTGGCGCTTACACATGAACAAGCGTCTCTCCAAATGCTTGTTGATGCAAAAGATCACAGTAACATCGATGAAAATCTAGATGTTAACCAATATGCAGCCGAATCTAAATTGCTTGAAGAAATCAATGCACTTTATAGTGAATGTTCTGCAGCTCGAATTGCAAAAACCAAACAACAAGCACTTGCTAAAGGGTTAAATGAATTTCAAGCGGATAGAGTTGCTTATTCGCAAGAAGTTAATTCTCTCATTGAGTTAAGCAATAAATTAAAAGAGAAAAAAGAGGTTGTAGACCAAGCGTTTGTAAGATTCGATGCAATGAATACCTCATTATTTAATTTCGAACAATGGAATAGAGGTCCGTTTGGTCGATTTGAACCGGATCCCTCTTTCAATCAGAATGTTCTACCAAAGCTATATGAACTTTTTTTTAATAATGCTGATGATGCAAAGTTGTTAGCGGGTGATAATGACAAATTTTTTAATTTACTACGTAAGTTAGAGTATTCGGATACGGCGTTTAATATTCTCGTTAAATCTTGCAAGAAGAAGTTTCGCCCATCACAAGCGGGTGAATTAAGTTTAGAGGCACATATTGCAGTGCTGGATGCGCGAATTTCTGAGTTAGATAGTCAGTATGCAGAGCATCTTAATGCAAACAATAATGTTAATTACATCAGTGATGTTCCCATTGAAACCGATAGCAATGAAGACAAATGGCGTTTTGATCGTTTTGTTACTTTTGTTTACTCTGACCCAACTTGGCCTCATTGGCTAAAAGATTCTTTAGAGAGTCTGTTAGCAGATTTTCAATTTTCTCCAAATGAAAAATCTTATCAACATACGAAAAGCGTGCTTGATGGGTTAACTCAGTATATGGATGCAAAAGGCAATTCGTCATCACATTTAGAGGCTAAAAAATTAGTAGGTATAATAGAGACAAAACTAGAGGCTATGTGGTTAACGCATAATTCAAATCATCGTATACAAGCTAAGGGTAATTCTCTAGTTTCATATGAGGCGGAGCTAAAGCAGCTTGAACAACAAAAGGCTGTTGTGGCTGGCGAAGAAAAAACTGTGGTAGCATCGCAAGCATTTAGATCTGGATTCCATCATGCAGTGGGAGCATTGCTGGCTGAGCGCTTAGACCTTTACTTTAAAAATAAAGAATTAAAGGATGAAAAAGCTAAGGAAGCGGGCAGACAGCAGCTAGAGAAGGTCGAGCAAAACATTGATGCAGCTGTAACCAAGTATTTACAACCGCATTTAACAATAGAAAAAATTCGCGTTATAGTCAAAGCGCTAAAGCATTCGTCATACATGGTATTTGATACTGTCAGTGAGTTATGTATTAAAGCTTTATATCCTCGACCGTTACATCCATGCCTGACATCAGATATGGTTGCACAAAGAATTGAGGAGGTACGGAAATTGCATGCAGCTGAGAAAGCAAAATCGGTAGCTGCAACTCCTAAAGTATCAGCAGGTTTGGCTGTCCATGGAACATTTGCTCTCGCTCCTGCCGTGGTAGCACCAACGTCTAGTAGTTCTGCTGCTCCAGCGCCTGCAGTTAAATAAGCTGGAACTTCTTAGGTAAGGCAAAACATGACATATGTTTTGCCTTTATCCATTCTCTCCTTGTATGATTAAGCATTGTTTCGTACGTATCTCTCTTCGCGCTGACTTTTCCCACAAGTGGGAGAAGGGAGAAAAAATTCCCCTCTCCCAAAATGCTTTTCTTTGGGAGAGGGGTTAGGGGTGAGGGTATAGCCCTCAGCCCCAACCCTTCTCCCCTCGTAAAAATCACTCCGGGAGAAGGGAGTAAACCGAATTACGTAACAAGGCCCTTGTGGGAGAGGTGAACTAAAAAAGGAAAAGGATTTTATGTCTAATAGTTTGTCGCGTAGAGCTGTGACTCCGCCCGCTCCTTATGACCGTTGGTTAATTATCTTCGTGCTGTGTTTATTAGGGCTAGGGTTACTGATGGTGGCTTCTGCATCGATTGGTACTTCTGACCAACAACTACATCAGCCATTTTATTATTTTTATAGGCAACTGATTTTTCTTTGTATTGGAGTTGCCATTGGCGCTGTGGTTGTGCAATTTGAAATGGCAATGTGGGAAAAATTTAGCGGTGTGTTGCTTGTTGGTGTGATGTTGTTGCTAGCTTTAGTCTTGATTCCAGGTATTGGGCATGCAGTCAATGGCAGTATGCGTTGGATAGGTTTTGGTGTGGCATCGATACAGGTTTCAGAAGTTGCTAAGTTAGTCGTGATCATTTATATGGCGGGTTACCTCGTTAGACGTCAACATGAAATTCAAACGAGTTTTACAGGTTTTTTAAAACCGATGGCTTTATTAGGAGTGATTGCATTATTGCTCTTGCGTGAACCTGATTTTGGAGCAACATCGGTGATTATCGCGACAGCGATGGGCATGATGTTTCTGGGCGGTATGCGATTACGGCACTTTTTATTATTATTTACTATTGTGGTTGTTGGCTTGTCAGTTATCGCAATTTCAGAACCTTATCGAGTCAAACGCTTAACTACTTTTTTAGATCCTTGGGCCAACCCTTTTGGTAATGGTTATCAATTAACACAATCGTTAATTGCTTTTGGACGTGGCGGTTGGATGGGGGTAGGTTTAGGCAACAGTATTCAAAAATTATTTTATTTGCCAGAAGCGCATACTGACTTTTTGTTTGCTGTGGTTGCTGAAGAGTTGGGCTTAGCTGGAATGTTAGGTGTTGTGATTTTATTTACATTGCTCGTCTTACGAATTTTTTCTATTGGGAAACAAGCACAAATTCTCAAACATCATTTTGCAGGTTTAGTCGCATATGGATTCGCATTGTGGATTGCAATTCAATTCATGGTCAATATTGGTGTGAGCTCAGGTATTTTACCTACCAAGGGATTAACGTTGCCACTCATGAGTTATGGCGGTAGCAGTATGTTAATTACTTGTGTCATGTTCGCGATATTGTTGCGAATTGATTATGAAAATCGCATGCAAATTTTAGGGCTACGGCATCATGAGTAAATTAACATCCGTTTTGATTATGGCGGGAGGTACGGGAGGGCATGTATTTCCTGGTTTGGCAGTTGCAAAAAAACTGATAGAGCAAAATATTGCAGTTAATTGGTTAGGCACTAAAGATAGTTTTGAGTCACGGGTTGTGCCTGAAGCGGGTATTCCAATACATTATATTTCAATCAGTGGTGTGAGAGGAAAAGGGATTTTTACGCTACTGTTTGCGCCATTTCGTTTGCTTTATGCAGTTTTTCAAGCAAAAAGAATTATTAAAAAATTAAAACCGGATTTAGTGTTAGGTATGGGTGGTTTTGCCAGTGGGCCAGGCGGTATTGCGAGTTGGATGTCTGGTGTTCCTGTCGTGATTCATGAGCAAAATGCTAAAGCAGGCACAACGAATACCTGGTTGGCAAAAATCGCAAAAAGAATTTTAGAAGGTTTCCCGAATACATTTTTACAGAAAAATGCGATTCCTGTTGGTAATCCTGTTAGGCAAGAAATCGTCAATATTCCTCCGCCAAGCCAGCGGTTTTTGGGGCAAAAAAATCCTCTGCGTTTGTTGGTGTTGGGTGGTAGTTTAGGTGCGCAGGCCTTGAATGAGCTAGTGCCTGAAGCTTTAGGGCAGTTAGCAGCCGACATGCGTCCGCATGTGGTTCATCAAACGGGCGAGAAACATTTAGAGAAAACGAAAGCAATTTACGATAGAATGCTCGGTAGTCTTGATGGTTGTATAGAGGTTGTGCCATTTATTCGTGAGATGGATAAGGCTTATGTCGCAGCCGATGTTGTATTGTGTCGCGCAGGTGCTTTAACGATTAGCGAATTATGTGTAGCTGGTTTGGGTGCAATTTTAGTCCCATTTCCACATGCAGTGGATGATCATCAAACTGCGAATGCAGGGTTTATGGCTAAGAATGGCGCTGCAGTTTTGATTCAACAGAAAGAATTGACTGCAACTATGTTAGCTAACTTATTGAAAGATTTTTATTTAAATAAAGAAAAAGTCATGGCGATGGCGCAAGTAGCTTATGCATTACGCAAAGCAGATGCTGCAGAAAGAGTAGTGACAATTTGTAAGGAGGTTTGCCCTTGAGTTGGACATTTGAGATGGGAAGAGTAAAACATATCCACTTTGTTGGTATCGGTGGTGTGGGTATGGGCGGTATTGCAGAAGTGTTACTAAGTCAGGGTTACCGCGTATCGGGATCTGATTTGGCAGATAATGCTCTAACTAAACGCTTACGTTCCATTGGCGCAGAAATTTTTTGCGGTCATCAAGCATCCAATATCGAAGCAGCTGATGTCGTGGTACGTTCATCAGCGGTAGATTTTACAAATCCAGAACTGCTCGCCGCGAGAGAAAAACATATCCCTATTGTACAGCGTGCTGAAATGCTGGGTGAATTAATGCGTTTCCGTTATGGAATTGCAATTGCGGGTACCCATGGTAAAACAACGACAACTAGTTTAGTCACCAGTATTTTAACAGAAGAAGGCGTTGATCCTACTTTCGTAATTGGCGGTCGTTTGAATAGCTCGGGTAGTAACGCACGTTTGGGAACTGGGCGATATTTAGTTGCAGAAGCGGACGAAAGTGATGCTTCTTTTCTTTATTTACAGCCAATGATTTCCGTTGTCACTAACATCGATGCTGATCATATGAGTACTTATAATAATGATTTTGCCGAATTGCAAAAAGCGTTTATTGAATTTCTACATCGCTTACCTTTTTACGGCCTTGCTGTGTTATGTGTAGATGATCCTATTGTACGTAAAGTATTGCCTGATGTATCTCGCCCCATGTCTACCTATGGATTTACAGAAGATGCTAATTTCCGCGCAACTAATGTAAGGCAAGAGGGTACAACCAACTTCTTTACTGTAGAGCGTCCGAATGGAATGAATCCTCTGGATATAGTGCTCAATCTTCCAGGTCGACATAATGTATTAAATGCGTTGGCAGCTATCGCAATTGCCACAGAGTTAAAAATTTCAGACCAAGCCATTCAGCGCGCATTGGAAAAATTTGCTGGAATTGGCCGTCGTTTTCAAATGACACCTAACTTATCACTCAAAAAAGGTGGAACATTTACTTTAATTGATGATTATGGTCACCATCCGCGTGAGATTGATGTGACTATCGATGCTGTTCGTCAAAGTTGGCCGAATAAACGTTTAGTCATGGTATTTCAACCTCATCGTTATACTCGTACTCATGATTTGTTTAATGATTTTTGTGAGGTATTATCGAAGCCAGAATCCGTTGTGTTGTTAGATGTCTATTCTGCTGGTGAAGCACCTATCCCCGGGGCTGAAGGTATTACATTAGCGAAGAAAATTGCGGAACGTGGTAAGGTAAAGCCGATCTTCATCGAAAAACACGAAACGTTAGCCGATATTTTGCAAGACACATTAAATGATGGTGATATCTTGTTGATGCAAGGAGCAGGTAATATTGGTGCATTGGCATCGCATATTGCAGCAGCTGGATTGTCGGAATCTGTGAGCTGAGAAATGATGACCCTCACCCACCACGCAAGTGGAAGAGGTGATTTGATGCTTTTGCTCCCTTCTCCCAAAGCGTTTTTTGCGCATGGGAGAAGGGTTGGGGATGAGGGTAGAATATGTGGCAGGAGTTAGACTCTAATTAGGAGCAGAAAAGGATGGCAATGACCACTGCTAGTAAGCGTCATTCATCTCCACTTTTGTCTAGGAGAAGTGCTGCGCATGTTGCTTCGTTTATTATTTTTCTGGCTCTAGCTACATTTTTTGTCACGCAATTTAATACAGCACAACACTTTCCTATTCGCAGCGTTAAAATCGTAGGCGCAAGACACTTAGAGCATACTGTTGTACAGCGTGAATTAACGCCATTAGTACAACGAGGTTTTTTTAGTGTGCAAGTGGATGCAATAAAAGAAAAGCTGCTACAAAGCCCTTGGATTTCCACAGTGAACGTTAGGCGTATTTGGCCTGATCAAGTTTGGATTACCATTGCAGAAAAGAATGCAATTGCTCGCTGGAATGAAAATAGTTTATTGAGTTTATCCGGTGATTTGTTTGATCCAGATGAAACAACTGTACCCACCCAGTTACCAGATTTTTATGGCCCAGATGGCAAGCAACTGTATGTAATGCAATACTATAAAAAAATTAGTTCGCTGTTAGAGCCACTGCATTTTAGAATAACGCGGATGGAGCTTACTCCCAGTCGTTTTTGGAATATAACACTCGATAATGGTATAAAATTAACGATAGATCATAAAGACTTCTTGACTCGTTTCGGTCATTTTGTGAAAGTGTATCCAAAGATCATTGGTGATCGTGCAGACGCTGTAGATTATATTGATTTGCGTTATGCTAATGGAATGGCAGTAAAATGGAAATCGGTAACATAACTTGTTTAACGTGGAAGCATAAATATGGCAAAGAAGCCAAATAAAGATTTAATGGTAGGTATCGATATCGGTACTTCCAAAGTGGTTACTATCGTTGGTGAAGTCACAAGTGACAATAAAGTCAACATTGTGGGTATGGGTTCTCATCCATCATTAGGTTTAAAGCGCGGTGTTGTTGTAAATATTGAGTCTACTGTGCAGTCGATCCAACGTTCAGTTGAAGAAGCAGAGTTGATGGCGGGATGCCAGATTCACTCAGCATTTACCGGTATTGCGGGTAGTCATATTCGTAGCATTAATTCTCATGGTATTGTGGCTATTCGTGATCGCGAAGTAACGCAAACCGATGTAGATAGAGTGATTGATGCAGCAAAAGCCGTGGCAATTCCAGCAGATCAAAAGATATTACATATCCTTCCCCAAGAATTCATTATCGATAGCCAAGACTCTATACGTGAGCCTATTGGCATGTCGGGCGTACGCTTAGAAGCGAAAGTGCATATTGTTACTGGGGCAGTTAGTGCTGCACAGAATATTGTGAAATGTTTACAGCGTTGTGGTTTAAATGCGAGTGACATCGTGTTGGAACAATTTGCTTCGAGTCAGTCAATTTTAACTGAAGATGAAAAAGAATTGGGTGTTTGTATCATCGATATTGGTGGCGGTACAACGGATATAGCTATTTTCACAGATGGAGCTATTCGCTATACAGCAGCGATTCCAATCGCAGGCGATCAAGTAACAAATGATATTGCTATCGCTTTGCGAACCCCAGCAAGAAATGCAGAAGAAATCAAAATCAAGCATGCATGTGCATTACAAGATTTAGCAGATGTTAATCAAACGATAGATATTCCTAATTTAGGCGACAGACCGGCAAGACATTTTTCAAAGCGTACTTTAGCTGAGGTTGTTGAAGCACGGTATGAGGAATTATTTATGTTGGTTGCCTCAGAGATTCGTCGTAGTGGTTTTGAAGATGTTATTGCCGCTGGTATTGTCTTAACTGGCGGAGCATCAAAAGTCGAAGGTGCAATTGAATTGGCAGAACGAGTTTTCAAAGTGCCAGTTCGATTAGGAGCACCACAATTTGTTACGGGTTTAACTGAAGTCATAAATAATCCAATTTATGCAACAGGCGTTGGTTTGTTAATTTATGGTATGCAACAACGTGATAATCAAAGAGAAGCGATTGCACAGTCTAATTTAAAGGGTATGTGGTCGAGAATGAGAAACTGGTTTCAAGGTAATTTTTAAATTTAGCGCAGTCACGAAGGAGTACTTCTATGTTTGAACTGACGGAGAGTAATACACAAAATGCTGTCATCAAGGTTATTGGTGTTGGCGGTGGCGGTGGAAATGCCATAGAACACATGATGGCTGCATCTATCGAAGGTGTAGAATTTATTTGTGCGAACACTGACGCGCAAGCATTACGTAATTCTTCAGCTAATACCTTAATCCAATTGGGTGAATCGATCACACGTGGATTGGGTGCTGGTGCGAACCCTGAAATTGGGCGTCGCTCTGCTGAAGAGGATAGAGAGCGCATCAGGTCCGCTCTTGCTGGTGCTGATATGGTTTTTATTACCGCAGGTATGGGCGGTGGAACCGGAACTGGCGCAGCTCCTATTTTCGCGCAACTTGCGCGAGAAATGGGAATTTTGACAGTTGCAGTTACGACTAAACCTTTCTCATTTGAAGGTAAAGTTCGTATGCAAGTTGCAGATTCAGGTATTGCGAATTTAAGCCAATATGTAGACTCTTTAATTACGATACCAAATAACAAATTATTAAGCGTATTAGGCAAGAATATTACTTTAGTCAACGCATTCAAAGCAGCGAATGATGTGTTGCGTGGAGCTGTTCAGGGTATTGCTGAATTGATTACACGCCCAGGTTTAATCAACGTAGACTTTGCGGACGTTCGTACCGTGATGTCTGAAATGGGCATGGCAATGATGGGTACAGGCGTTGCTTCTGGTGAAAACAGAGCGAGATTAGCGGCTGAAGCGGCTATTTCTAGCCCATTGTTAGAAGACGTCGATTTAAGTGGTGCACGTGGTGTATTGGTGAATATCACTGCTGGCTTAGATATGTCAATTGGTGAGTTTGAAGAAGTCGGTGATGCTATCAAGAATATTACTTCTGAAGGCGCCACTGTCGTTGTGGGTACCGTGATTGACCCAGAATTACGTGATGAAGTCCGAGTGACAGTCATTGTGACAGGGTTAGGCCGCAAACAGCCACATATAGCGGTTTCTAAGGCTCCAGAAGTGACAAGAGCAGATGGAAGTCTCGATTATCACACCCTAGAAAGACCAACCGTGATGCGCAAAAACTCAGGTTTAGCAGCATCTCAAGTAGGCACTCCTGCGCAGGCTAAAACGGTTGTTGCTGATAACTCGCAAGAGCTGGACTACCTCGATATCCCTGCATTTTTACGCAGAAAAGAAGAGGTTGTTGAGTAGAGGAATACTTCACCTCTCCCGCTTGCGGGAGAGGTCGCCATGTGTTGTTATGGCGGGTAAGGGTGCTCTTGGAGAGCATTTTGGCAAGTGGCTAGGAGCCAAGGCAAAAGCACCCTAAATTCTTAATTTCAAAAACAATCTTTTTGTGTTACCATTGACCAACTCAAGCAGAGAAGTGAATTTGGAATGATTAGACAAAGAACCTTGAAGAACGTTGTAAAAGCAACAGGCGTTACCCTGCATGGAGGCGAGAGAGCTGAGTTAATTTTAAGACCTGCTCCGCCGAATACCGGAATTATTTTTCAGCGTATTGACTTAGACCCTATTGTTGAGATACCTGCAGTACCAGAAAATGTTGGTGATACGACGTTATCAACTACATTAATAAAAGATGGTGTGCGTGTATCGACGGTTGAACATTTGCTTTCAGCTTTAGCTGGTTTAGGAATTGATAACGCATATATTGATGTGACTGCACCAGAGATTCCAATTATGGATGGCAGTGCTGGTCCATTTGTATTTTTAGTTCAATCTGCTGGTATCAAAGAACAAAATGCACCAAAGCGTTTTATTCGTATTAAGCGTAAAGTCACAGTTCAAGATGGCGATAAGTGGGTGAGTTTCGAGCCGTTTGAAGGGTTCAAAGTTACTTTCACAATTGAATTTGATCACCCTGTATTTGCAATGCAAAACAAAACGGCGACATTAGATTTTTCAAGTACTTCATACGTAAAAGAAGTGAGTCGTGCGCGTACTTTTGGTTTCATGGCTGATTTCGAAAAATTGCGTTCTATGAATTTAGCGCGCGGTGCAAGCTTAGATAATGCTGTTGCCATTGATGAATATCGTGTTCTCAACGAAGATGGTTTGCGTTATGACGATGAGTTTGTGCGACACAAAATTTTAGATGCAGTAGGCGATTTATACTTATTAGGCTCAAGTTTAATTGGTGCATTTAGTGGATATAAATCAGGTCATGCATTAAATAATAAATTGTTATTAAAGTTATTAGTTACTCGCGAAGCATGGGAATATGTGACTTTTGAAGAATCAGCAGGCGCACCTATTTCGTATGCGAGACCCATGTTAGCGTTTGATATGTAAAATTCCCTTACCCGCCACGTGCTTTTACTCCCTTCTCGCAGAGCGTTTTTTGCGGATGGGAGAAGGGTTGGGGATGAGGGTATTTAAACTTTCACTCTCCCAGCAATCTTCTTCATGATCTTTCGCAATTTCTCATCTTCAAGTGTTTCAGCAACCGACAATAAATAATCAGCCGACTCAGCTGATAATTGCTGCATAGGTGTAGCAGGACGTTTTTTGCGAGCAGAATGCTTTTGAGTATCAGGACGAGTTTTGCAACAAATGGCCTGTAGATTTTCTAACCCAGAATGCCGCTTCATTTTTGCTATAACGTCAGGGATCAAAAAACGTAACTGTGTAGCCCAGTTAGCACTATCAACGATGACAATTAAGCAATTATTTTGAAGATTCGCCACCTGACAATGTGATACAATTCCCGCCTCAACATATAATGCAAAAACCCGGTTTAACTCATGGAGTTGATCCAGTTTTTTGAAAAGGTTATGAAGTGTTTTGCTTTCGTTTTTTAAGATATGATTCGTCATGGAAACCAGTGTAACGAAGATTTGACTTTTATAACAGACTGCGTAATGCTTCAGAATATTTTTTTCACATGAGAATACAGAATTTACTATGTTAATGAATCTCTTAACCAGAATTTTTGGTAGCCGTAATCAACGTGTTGTCCGTCGTTTTAGTGCAATAGTCGAAAAAATAAATGCTTTAGAGCCGGCTATTTCAGTTTTATCAGATACTGATCTGCAAGCTAAAACACAAGAATTTAGAGATCGTCTAAATAAAAATCAAACTTTAGATGACATTTTGCCAGAAGCATTCGCGGTTGTGCGTGAAGCAAGTAAGCGCGTGATGAAGATGCGCCATTTCGACGTGCAATTAATTGGTGGTATGGTTCTTCATGGTGGAAGTATCTCAGAAATGCGTACAGGCGAAGGTAAAACCTTAATGGCTACACTTGCCGCCTACTTAAATGCAATTTCTGGTAAAGGTGTGCATGTTGTTACAGTTAATGATTATCTCGCAAAACGTGACGCTGAATGGATGGAACCTCTGTATAGTTTCTTAGGGCTAACCGTTGGTGTAATTGTTCCTAACATGAACCAAGAAGATAAACGCGCAGCGTATGCAGCGGATATCACGTATGGAACCAATAATGAATTTGGTTTCGATTATCTGCGCGATAATATGGCGTTTACAATGGCGGATAAAGTACAAAAACCATTGAATTTCGCGATTGTCGATGAAGTTGACTCAATCTTAATTGATGAAGCACGAACACCACTTATTATTTCTGGCGCGTCAGAAAACACGACAGAGATGTATTTAGCAGTTAATCAACTCATTCCGCAACTCACTAAGCAAGCTACCAAAGAAAGCTCAGGCGACTATTTGATTGATGAGAAGAGTAAGCAAGCTTATCTTTCTGAAGATGGTCATCAACACGTAGAAGAACTATTTTTAAGTGCAGGGTTATTGAAAGAAGGTGAGAGCTTATATGATGCTAATAACATCACCTTGATGCATCACTTAAGTGCTGGATTAAGAGCCTACGCATTGTTCCATAGAGATATTGATTACATCGTACAAAATGATGAAGTTGTTATTGTAGACGAACACACTGGACGTACGATGCCGGGAAGACGTTGGTCAGATGGCTTACATCAAGCAATCGAAGCAAAAGAAAAAGTTGCGATACGTCAAGAAAATCAAACTTTAGCATCGATCACATTCCAAAACTTTTTCCGCCTCTACAACAAATTATCGGGTATGACAGGTACAGCAGATACTGAAGCCTACGAATTCCAACAAATTTATGGATTGGAAGTTATCGTCATTCCAACGAATAGACCGATGGTTCGTCAAGATTGCACCGATCTCGTGTTTATTTCGGCAGAAGAAAAATTCACAGCTATTATTGAAGATCTCAAAAAAGCACAAGCAGCTGGTCAGCCTGTATTAGTGGGTACAACCTCAATTGAAACATCAGAGTTTTTATCAAGGTTGTTAACAACAGAAAAAATAACTCACCAAGTACTCAATGCAAAATTCCATGAAAAAGAAGCGCATATCATTGCAGAAGCTGGACGTCCAGGCGCGGTGACGATTGCAACAAACATGGCAGGTCGCGGTACAGATATTGTATTAGGTGGAAATTTAGAAGCTGAAATACGACAACTTGAAAACCCAACGCCTGAAGATGTTGCTGCAAGAACAATAGCGTGGCAAGAACGTCATAAACAAGTCTTAAATGCGGGTGGTCTCTATGTATTAGGCACAGAGCGACATGAGTCACGACGTATTGATAACCAATTGCGTGGACGTTCAGGTCGACAAGGTGATGCTGGTAAATCACGTTTTTATTTATCACTAGAAGACAATTTATTACGTATCTTTGGTGGCGAACGTTTAACTGCATTGATGAAGCGTCTCGGTGTTGAAAAAGACACTGCGTTAGAATCAAAAATGTTGACCAATAATATCGAAAAAGCACAACGTAAAGTTGAAGCTTACAACTTTGATATTCGCAAACAATTGCTTGAGTATGATGATGTTGCTAATGATCAACGTAAAGTTATTTACCGCCAACGCGATGAATTGCTTTCTGCAGATAATATTTCAGAAGCGATTACCATTATTCGTCAGCGTGTAGTTGAAGGTGTTGTTAATACGCATATTCCACCGCATACGTTGGAAGAGCAATGGGATGTGTCTGGCTTAGAAACTAAATTATTTACTGACTTTAATATGAAGTTACCTATCCGTGAATGGCTAGAAAAAGATACTTCATTACATGAAGAAAATTTACGTGAAAAAATTCAAACCGCATTTACTGAAGCCTATGCACAGAAGTGTGCACAAGTAGCTGAATCTGTGATTCATCAATTCGAAAAAGCGGTGATGTTACAAAATCTAGATACATATTGGCGTGAACATTTAGCTGCAATGGATTATTTACGTCAAGGTATTCATTTGCGTGGTTATGCACAAAAGAATCCAAAGCAAGAATATAAGCGTGAAGCATTTGAATTATTTTCAAATATGCTAGATCTCATTAACTTCGAAGTGATTTCGATTTTAAGTAAATTTGAAGTAAAAGCAGAAGAAGATGTTGAAAGTGTAGAAGCGCAACGCCGTGAAGCAATGAATGTCAAAATGGAATTCAAGCATCCGGACACTAATGAAATGACAGAAGAAAGTGAAACGGAAGTAGCTAGTGCAGACGTCATTCCATTTGCTCGTGATCAGCGCAAAGTAGGGCGAAATGAAGTATGCCCATGTGGATCAGGTAAAAAATTCAAACATTGTCATGGAACCATCGCATTGTGATCCATGTTGTTGTAGGTTTAGTTTTTAATGCACAAGGCGACATTTTAGTTGCTCAACGTGAAGCGCATAAGTTTCAGGGCGGCCGTTGGGAGTTTCCTGGTGGGAAAGTTGAGCCAGAAGAAACCGCTTTTGCTGCTTTACAGCGTGAGTTACATGAAGAGATTGGTATTGAAGTTGTCAATGCAAGCGCATGGCATCAATTCAAGCATGAATATCCAGAGCGCGCTATTTTATTGGATGTGTGGCGCGTAACAGAGTTTACTGGCACAGCTCATAGTAAAGAAGGGCAAGAAGTACGCTGGGTTTCATTGCAAGAGTTACCAACGCTCAGTATTCCAGATGCGAATTGGGATATTATTAATAAGCTTTAGTCCCTTTTGGAAAAAGGTTGTCATCCCGAGCGATAGCGAGGGACCTCCATGGAGATCCCTCGCTATCGCTCGGGATGACAAAGAGACCTACACGGAGGTAACATGAATCTACGCTTAATTGGTATTCTCAGTCTAATTCTCATCCTCACAGCATGCGAAGCCATCGCAGTACAAACAACAGCAAAACGTCAATCCATTCCATCCAACACAGCACTAGCAAACAATGCGGAAAAATTATTTTGGGAAACATTTCATCGTGGAGATTATCAAAAGATTCCCGAAGTAAACCAACAATTAATGGCAGCGTATTTAGAAAATCCAAGAGACCCACAATTAGCAGCTCATCTGGGTTTTTTACATATTTGGGCAATCACAGAACGTCAACGTATGAAAAAATTGCCACCGACAATCCCAAATGAAATCGTGTTAGCAAAATTTTATTTTGGAAATGCCGTAGAATTAAATCCAAGTGATGCGCGATATTTAGGTTTTTATGGTGTGAGTCAATTAGCTGAGGGAAAAATTTTCTACGACCAACGTGAACAAGTACGTGGGTATTTTACGTTGCGTAAGGCTATACATCAGTGGCCGGAATTTAATTATTTTACTGCAGGATATCCGATGACAGTCTTGTCACCTGATACAAAATATTTTCGTGAAGCTTTGCAATGGCAGTGGGCGACAATGAATTTATGTGCCGGTGAACGCATCAATCATGCAAATCCTAGCTTTCAACCTTATATGAAACTAGAAACACAGCAAGGCTCGAAACGTGTCTGTTGGAATTCATGGATCGCACCTTATAATTTTGAAGGTTTTTTCATGAATATGGGCGATATGTTGGTTAAATCAGGGGACTGGCAAACAGCAATTAAAATTTATGAAAATGCAAAGCTCGCCCAAAATTATAATCTGTGGCCTTACAAGAAAAATTTAGAAGAACGAATTCAACATGCACAAGAAAATACAATCAACTTCCAAAAAGAATCTAAAAACCCAAATCAAGCTATCCTATTTAATTCTGGATATGGTTGTATGGCGTGTCACGAAGAAGCTGTAAAAAAGAAAAGTTAAACACAAAAAATACTTTTTCATAATATAAGAAAATCTAAATGAGTATAAGGACATTAGATGCGGGTTTTTATGCGCTCATTATAGGTGGCGGCCCCGCTGGATCGACAACAGCATTGTTACTTGCGGACGCTGGTTGGTCAGTTGCTATTGTTGAAAAAAAAATATTTCCACGACGCAAAGTTTGTGGGGAGTTTATATCTGCTACGAGTTTGCCATTGTTAGAAAAGTTGGGAATGGCTGATTTTTATCTTACACAGGCGGGACCTGAAGTGCGACGCGTAGGCCTGTTTGCTGCAGATACGGTCTTATCTTCTGCAATGCCGCCAGCCAATCACGCACTTAACCATTGGGGACGAGCGCTTGGACGTGAACATCTTGATCGTAAGCTTCTTGATATGGCTAGTCAGGCTGGAGCAAAATTATGGCAGCCTTGGACTGTCCAAGCCTTAGAGCGCAGCGCCGATTTATTTACGAGTACGATTAGTTCCAATGACAAGATCCAGCAAATTTCTGCGCGTATTGTGATTATGGCTAATGGCTCATGGGAAAAAGGTTTGGATCCTATGAAAATTTACAACCACAAACGATCAGATCTTTTAGCATTTAAGGCACATTTTAGGGGCTGTGATCTTGCATCTGATCTCATGCCATTGCTGATGTTTCCCGGCGGTTATGGGGGGCTTGTTCATAGTGATGATGGCCGAGTGACACTTTCATGTTGCATTCGTCGTGATGCTTTGCAAGCTGCGAGACAACTGTATCCCGGATTGTTAGCTGGTGAAGCTGTATTAAAACATATAAACACAACTTGTCTTGGTGCACGTCAAACACTCTTGCGTGCTGAGCGCGAAGGAGGTTGGCTCTCAGCTGGTCCGATCAGACCAGGGATTCGTAAGTGTTATGCTGATGGTATTTTTTACGTTGGTAATATTGCTGGGGAGGCACATCCTGTTGTCGCTGAAGGTATTAGCATGGCAATGCAATCTGCGTGGTTGCTTTCACAAAATTTGCTTGTGCGCCAAAATGAAATGCTGTCAGATCGAAAGACAGCAGACGCTGGTCAAGATTATACTAAGCAGTGGAATGCTCATTTTGCTAATCGCATTCATGCCGCAGCTTTGTTTGCACAGTTAGCCATGCGCCCATGGGCAACAGGAATGATATTGCCAATACTAAAACTGTTTCCAACTATTTTAACTTTCGCAGCTAAATTGAGTGGGAAAGTAAAACAAGTTGTACCAGTCACTATTTCCACAAAATTAACTTCCAACGAAAAGGAAAGCACCATTTAAGTTGGTAATTCTGAATGTCAGCTTTTTGCAATAAGAACTGCCATTCTTTCCGTGTAAATCCGCGACGAATAGAAATTAGTCCATCGTGTGTAATGAGTCGATTTCGGAATAGCAGTGGACTCAGTAAACCATAAAGCCAGTATGCTAAGCGATGACGATGCAAATCATTAATAATAACAGCCTTATTTGCTGCCAGATAGGCTTGCTTCAAAAACGTAATCAATTCTTCGTTATCTATATGATGGCAAACTAATGTAGCTAAAATGATATCAAAACTATTTTTAGCAATATTAAGTTGTGCTTGTTTTTGTAGCTGAAAAAATACCTGAATATCTGGCTTTTTTTTCTGCCACTGATGCAGAGAACGCTCGGCATCAGTAATTGCTGCTGTGGAAATATCCGTGCCAAGCATCCGCATAGAAGGGAAAAGCTTGCTTAAATGTAATATGAATAAACCACCACCACAACCCACATCAAGCAAAGTCGATTCTTTTGAAAAATGGTTGAGTACTTTTACCGTGCTTTGAAAAAATCCGAATAGTTTGTTTACATGAAACAATTTTTTTAAACATTCAGTGTATTCATTAGGGCTATAATACTCAGAGCCCAGGTCTAAAAGCTCTTTTTCTTGTGAGCGTTCGATAAACATACGAATTAACTACCTCGTAAAACTACTTAAACACAATGTGTTTTTAACATCATGGACTCAAGAGTAAGTCCCGGTCCAAAAGCACAGCTGAATATATTTTTTTGATGATCTTGATTACTTATATCATCCCAAATTGCTTTTAAAACAAAAAGAATAGTTGCAGATGACATGTTTCCGTAGTTGCGAAGTGTTTGATAAGAATATTTGTTGTTTTCTTTGCTAATGTTTAATGCTGTTTCACAAGCTTCTAAAATCTTAAGTCCACCGGGGTGGATGGCGTATAAATCAATATCAGACAAGGCCATATTATGTTGATTTAATAAATTATGTATAAAAGTTTCGATGCCAGCTTGAATTATATCGGGTACATAGCTACTTAATACAATATCAAAACCATTATCTCCAATATGCCATGCCATTTCTTTGCTAGTCTGCGGTAATAAATCATTATGAAAGTTTTCTAGAGTAAAGTATTTTTTATGTTTTGGTGCGGATTGAACTAGCACCGCAGCAGCACCATCGGCAAAAATTGAGTTAGATATGATGTTGTCTATGTTCATACTTTTTTGAAAATGGATAGTGCAAAGTTCAACACAGACAATTAACACTGTTGAATTAGGTTCAGATTTGCAAAGAGCATCAGCAACTTTAATAGCATTGAATGCACCGTAACAACCCATAAAATTAATAGCAGTCCGCTTTGTAGAAGAGTTAAGATTTAATTTGTGAACTATTTCAATATCAATTCCAGGTGCGTACATGCCAGTACAGCTAACCGTAATAATATGCGTGATTTCACTGATCGTAAAATTATTAACGCGGGATAAGCAGTCGCTTATTGCAGATAATGCTAGATCAAGTGCATTCTCTTTGTAAATTCTCATTCGAGCAGCTGTCGAAGGAAATGGTGTATCTTCATTATTAGGGAAAAATTCAAATTCTCCAGCGGATTTACAATAATCACTTAAAACACTATATCTTTGCTCAATTCCAGTTGCTTTATAAACAGACTTAAGTAATCTTCTTTCAGCTGGTCGCAAATTTAAACCAACAGTAATTAGCTCTGCTGTTTCAGCTTGAAGCCTTTTATATTTGGGATTTGCGGTTCCTATGGCTATAATGCTAGTTTTTGTAATTGAATTGATATGATTTTTCATTTAACAATTACCATCCCTTTAAAAATTTGCATCAATAGTAACATATATTGATATGCACTAAGTTGTTAATATTGTTCATGTGCTATAATAATATTTTCAATGCAGGGAGTAATAAACCGTCTCCTTAATTCACGTTACCCAATAAACAATTGCGCAAAATGCGTTATATTGTGTTAACTTTAGATTAATTAGGTATTCGTTTATAGGAATTGTTTCAATTCCAAGGAAAATTTATGAACTCCAAAGTTTTTGTCAATCGTGTTCTGAATATAAAAAAAATCAAATATATTGGTCTAGACATGGATCATACGTTAATACGTTACAATATAAAAAACTTTGAAACACTCGTTTATAAGTTAGTGATCGAAAAATTAATCGAAAATAAAAAATATCCGGTCGAGCTAAGAAAGCTCCAATTTAATTTTTCTGATGCGATTCGGGGTCTCATTATAGATAGCAAAAATGGTAATATTTTAAAGTTAAGTCGTTATGCTGCGATACGAAAAAGTTATCATGGTACCAAGGAGATTAGTTTTACCGAGCAGAAAAAAATTTATCGCAGTATTTATGTTGATTTGAAAGACCCGAATTATATTGCGATCGATACTTCATTTTCAATCGCATTTTGTGTTTTATATGCCCAGCTCGTCGATCTTAAAGATGCACAACCTCATGATCTTCCTGGCTATAGTGCGATAGCGGCAGATGTTTCAGGCGCTGTCGATAGAGTTCATGCTGATGGAAGCTTGAAAGAGCATATTGCTAAGCATATGGAAGACTATGTTTTACAAGAAAAGGAAGTTGTTGAAGGGCTTAAACATTATATTCATTATGGTAAGAAATTTTTTCTGCTCACAAACTCACAATACAATTACACTGACCTCTTGTTAAAATATGCGATCAATCCTTTTTTAAAAGAGGGAGAGAGTTGGCAAGACCTATTTGAATATGTCATTACGCTTGCGAATAAGCCGCGTTTCTTTTATGACAATGTGAAGTTTTTAGCGGTAAATCCAAAAGATGGTTCCATGACTAATACTTATGGAACAATTACTCCGGGATTATATCAAGGTGGAAATGCTAGAAAATTCACAGAAGACTTACAGATTAATGGCGATGAAATTTTATATATTGGGGATCATATTTATGGGGACATTTTGAGATTGAAAAAAGATTGTAATTGGCGAACTGCTCTTGTGGTCGAAGAGTTGGGCGAAGAAATAGAATCACAGAGAAAAGCGTTTCCTATTGAGAAAAAAATTACTGAAGCAATGAATATTAAAAAATCGTTAGAGCAAAAAAGTATTGATCTGTATACGCAAAGCCTTGATAAAGAATCAAGAGAACATGATGAGCAAATTGCAGAGATACAAAATAAAATCGCTGCTCTTGATGTGGAAATAACTAATTTTTTACATGAAGAACAAGCATTCTATAACCCACATTGGGGACGTATATTTCGTGCAGGTGCTGAGGAAACTTATTTTGCATATCAAGTAGATCGTTATGCCTGTATCTACATGGAAAAATTTTCAGATTTACTAGAACAGTCGCCTTTAACTTATTTTCGTGCTTATCAACGTTTACTTGCTCATGATATTGGACAATAGGTGTGGGGTGGGCACGCTACGCTCTGAGTTATCCCCACGAATTTTTTGCTCCCTTCTCCCAGAGTGTTTTTTACGATGGGAGAAGGGCAGGGGATGAGGGCCTATACCCTCACCCCTTGCCCCTCTCCCAAAAAAAAGCATTTTGGGAGAGGGGAATAATACTACTAAAAATTCGTGGGGATAACTCAGAGCGTAGCGTGCCCACCGAATGCATTATTAACCTGTGAAACCGAATTTACCCGGAAGATGTACAGTAGCTAATAATGGTGTGTGTTCATTAGATTGGCCTGCAACTTCCGTAGCTTCAGTCTTTGGGGTGTTAGTTGTGTATACAAATACAGGAGACCAAACGTGCCCGGGTTTTTTGCTATCACCGCGACGGGTTTCTGTTTCTAGGGCAAATGTAGATGGTTTTCCATGTAGTGATTCTTTTGGCTTCGTCGGGTTAGCCTCTGTATTAATCACAGGTTCATTGAAATCATTAGTTAGAACATTTTTTAATGTTTTTGCTTTCGCATCATACAAAAAATAGTGTGGTTTGCTAGCTGTTAAAGCTGTACCACTTTGTAATGTTGTGCTTAATTTAGTTTTTCTTTGTTTCTCATCCTTTGCTAATTCTAAGAGTAGCTCGTCTCTCAGTTTTTCATCATTGCTTAGTTGTTTCATATCTTCGGGCGTTGTTGTCATATCAATTTTTCCAGTGATGTTGTATACAAAGTGTATTGTCCATGAATATGACAGTTTGTCAATAAATGTGGCTATTGTTAGCGCACTCTACGCGATAAATATAATTTCTGCGCTATGCCTAGGGAGGTTAGTCGTTGTTTGATTCTTCATCGCTTATTTGCGGCCCTTCGTTAGTTGGAATTTTATGTTCTTCTGCAGCCCATGCGCCCAAATCTATTAATTTGCAACGTTCAGAGCAGAATGGCTTTGATGGGTTTTCAGGGGTCCAGGTATTGGATTTTTGACAGCTAGGGCAAGAAATATTTGCTTTACTCATGAGTCTCTCGGTCTATTTTAAAAAAACGATTTTACAACATGCAGTATGAAAGCAAAAAGTCAAAATTATGCATATATTGCGTTGGGCGATCATGAATAACAGGGGAAAAGAAGCGAATGCTCAAGAAATGTCTGCCGATGCTAATTTCGGGATAAGCTTCAAATCCATGAGGAATCGCAACACGAATTAAACGCAAATTGACTTGTGGGTCTAGTAATTCTTGATAAAAGCCATGTGCAGCGCTTTTTTTCTGGGTTTTGCCGCTTTCTCGTGTTAACTGAAGTAACAACGATGTCGCTAAACGTATATTGTTAAACTCAGCCAACCACGAATGAATGGTTTCATCGCGGTAATCTGCTGATTGATGCAACCAATACTGATACACCGGAATATCAAAGCTACAGCCGCCACCTGGGCTTGCTAGATGGAGGCGAAGGTTATTCAGCAATTCAACGTCACGTAATGGTTGAGCCAGCTTGCCACTGCTATCAATGAAGCTACGGCTGAGTTCTTCGAGCTGTTTCAGTAAGGTGCGTAACTTCGCAGAATCAATTTCGGGTGTGTGTTCTAATCGGGATAATATATGGGTTTGCTGGATGAGTTCTTTGGCCAGTTTGGCTTTCAAATCAGGCCGATCTAACAGCTGCAATACATTAATAATAATTGAAATAAGACTACGCGTACCTAAGATCGTGTGATCAGAGCTATGCTGATCGATCTGTAAGAAAAGTTGCTCCAGACGTAAACAGACTCTGATAATTTCATTCAGAGGTTGTTCATAAATAATGGCATTATCTATCATGTAAGTCCGTAGCTATCACAGTTTAATATTTGAATATTAACATAGTTTTAAAGCGGATGAACAGATAAATTACAAAAGAGAATAGAGCGGAATCACTATTCCCCTCTCCCAAAATGCTTTTCTTTGGGAGAGGGGCTAGGGGTGAGGGGCGTAAAAATCACTTCGGGAGAAGGGAGAAAATTGATTTAAAAAGAAGATAAACACACTACACTCTCGCTAAACCCCTATAAAAATCATCCAGACGCGCAACTTGCGCGACTAGTTCACTTTTATTGCCATGATTGTGGATGATATCATTCGCTTTTGTCAGGCGTTCTTGGCGAGCCAGCTGTGTTTGTAAAATCGCAGTAACATCATCACGAGCCACATTATCACGTGCTTGTGTGCGTTGAATTTGTTGCTCTTCAGTTGCATCAATAACCAATACACGATTGATTAAAGGGTTAGGTGTGGTTTCAAATAATAATGGGATGACAACAATACAATAGGGTGATGTGGCTTTTTCAGCTTGCACCTTCATTTCCGTGCGAATGAGAGGGTGTAATAATTGTTCTAACCACACTCTATCTTCTGGGTGATCAAAAACATGTTTGCGTAAGGCGGAACGATTCAATGTGCCATCAGTAGCTAAAATGGTTGCACCAAATTTTTCTGCGATCTTTTGTAGTGCTTCGCGCCCTGGTTGAGTGACATCTCGGGCTAGTTGATCTGTATCAATGACAGTAATGCCTTTTGCTGCAAATAAATTGGCAACTGTTGTTTTCCCACTTCCAATACCACCAGTTAAGCCAATAACATACATATAGGGGTTTATCCTGAATGTAATAAATCACGCAATAAACGAAACAGTTGGGTTTCTGCGCCAGATTTTTTATGAGCTTCTCTATCTTGTTTTGCTTTGCGGATTAGTTGGCGTAATTCTTGACGATTCGTATCGGGCGCTATGTTTAATAATGCTTCTAGTGCTGGATCGCCATCGTTGATGAGCTTTTCTCGCCAACGTTCAATTTGATGAAACTGCGCTTGGGTTTGTTTATCTTTACTTTGAATTTTACTCAACGCGTCTTGAATAGCTTGGACATCTACATCACGCATTAGCTTACCAATGTATTGTAACTGCCTACGCTTTGCTTCACGGGTTTTTAATTGTCTTGCCGCATAGACTGCATCGGAAAGGGAAGCATCCAAAGGAATTTTAGCTAATTGTGGTGCGGGAAGGTCGACTAATATCTCACCAATGTCTTGCAAGGCTGACACATCCCGCTTGCGCTGAGAGCGGCTCGGCTTAGACGGGAGTGTGTCATCTTTATCTTGCATAGTAATCTAAGATTACTTAGCTACTGCGGCAGCAGCTGCAGCTTTCTTATGCTTTCTGTGCTTTTTGCCATGATGCTTTTTCTTCTTTGGTGCATCTTGGGTAGCTGTAGCATCTTTAGATGCATCAGCAGCAGGTGCAGCAGCTTGGCCAGCATCAGCAACTTGTTGTGAGCCTTGTGGCATAGCTTGCATTACATCAGTTTTTGTCGCGTCGGTTGATTGGTCAGCGAAAGCAACTGAGCTTGCTAATAATGCAGCTGCAGCTAGTATTACGATTTTCTTCATGATCATGTCTCCAGTAAATAAATTTTTCAATTTTGATAGAACCCTATCAAGAGCTAATAAGATACTATAAAATTTATCGAATTAATATATAGTCTTAATAGTCTTATGAAGAGAATTATTTATGATAACCACAGCTACCACCGATCTCCAGCCCAACCAGTTAAAAAACCTCGTTGCTGATATATTGCAAGAAACCCAGCGTCAGGGCGCAAGTAGTGCAGAAGTTGATATAGGATTGAACAAAGGTTTTTCAGTTACGGCGCGTACAGGCGACGTAGAGTCTGTCGAATATAGTCAGGATAAAATGATCGGCTTGACTGTTTACTTTGGTAAACGTTCGGGCTCGGTGAGCTTATCTGATTTACGTCCGGAAGCGATTAGCTCTGCAATTGCAGCGGCCTGCAATATCGCAAAATTTACTGATGAAGATCCATGCTCAGGAATCGCTGATAAAGAAGAATTAGCAATTGAATATCCGGAATTAGAAATGGCATATCCATGGGATATTTCTGTTGAGCGCGCGATTGAATTAGCAATCGAATGTGAAACAAGAGCATTAGCAAAAGATAAACGTATTGCAATGTCAGAAAGTGTTGTTGTCGGTACAGGACAAGCGTGGAGTTTGTATGGCAATACAAATGGATTTATTGGTTTGTATTCTGTGACGCGTCATGAAATGAGTTGTGTGTTAATCGCAAAACAAGGCGATGAAATGCAGCGTGATTATTATTACACGACCGTGTGTGATCCTACGATGTTAGAGTCTGTTAATGTTGTGGCGGATAGAGCAGTAGAGAGAACAGTGAGAAGGTTAAATGCAAGGCAATTAACAACGCGTAAAGTTCCTGTAATCTTTGCAGCAGAAGAAGCACGTAGTTTGTTGGGACATTTTATTTCTGCGATTTCAGGCGGTAATTTATATCGCAAATCATCGTTTTTATTAGATCATCTGGGTCAATCTATTTTTCCAAAACATATTCATATGCAAGAAAAACCGCATTTATTAAGGGGTTTAGGTACGGCGCCATTCGATGATAATGGTGTGGCGACACGCGAAAATGTTTTTATCGAAGATGGAATCTTAAAAAATTATGTATTAGGAATTTATTCTGCACGTCAATTAGGAATGAAAACCACAGGGAATGCCGGTGGCGTACATAACCTCATGGTTTCAACGAGTAATGATGATTTAAAAGCATTGCTAAAAAAGATGGGTACAGGGCTGCTAGTCACAGAATTAATGGGACAAGGCGTTAATATTATTACGGGTGATTATTCACGTGGCGCAGGTGGATTTTGGGTGGAGAATGGTGAGATCCAATATCCTGTGGAAGAAATTACGATTGCGAGCAATTTAAAAGATATGTATGCAAACTTGGTTGCGGTGGGTAATGATGTTGATGTACGTGGAAATATTCGTACGGGTTCAATTTTAATAGAAGAAATGATGGTGGCTGGTAGTTGATTTTTTGGATCGCTGTCATCCTGAGCGATAGTGAGGGACCTCCATAGAGATCCCTTGCTATCGCTCGGGATGACAGCATTAGCCGCCGCGTGAGCAATTTCAGTCGTTAAGCTTTCTCATAACCGAGCAGCTACAGCTCGTATATGTGTATGATGCATTCCCATAGTGTTGCGCGGTGGCTTTGGAGAAAATAACAAAGGCGATGATGGTAGCGATCGACTAAGTACCTGTTGTTGCTTCGCTTTTTGGTCATGAACTTGTCTGATTGGAATAACATTACTTTGTAACTGCCTATTTGCAGTAACTAATTCAAGATTAGTCCTTTGTGCTTCAGCTAAATTACTTTCTAGACTTGCGATTTTCTTTTGATCATCTGCATGAGCTAGCGCAGCATCTCTTTGTTGACAAGCAAGTTTAAGATTTGCTGTTTCCAATGCATGGATCTTAAGTTGCTCGTTGTCAAGAGTAGCTAAACATTTTTTCTGAACAGCAGCTTTTACTGTTGAGAGTGCGTCATTTCGTTTGATAAGTTTTGTTTTTAATTCATCACGCTGTAAGTTTTTTAATACGCATTTCCCAATGTAATAACCCGCAACTATACTTGCAGCAAGACACGCAGCACCAATAATCGCCCAACCAATCACAGGTAAAGAGGCGCATAAACCTGCGCTTACTAGCATGCCTGCAAATGTCCACATGTTGCCAAACGTGCCGCTGGCAGTCACCAATGTACCTGCTATTCCCCAGCCTACAGGTGAAAGGTAATAGTCTGATAATTTACTGATGGGTCTATAGCAAGGTTCACGACGGGTGTGACCTCTTTTCGATGTTTCCGCTAAAAGATTCTCGCAGATTCTGCTTAGATTTGGATAGAACGTATGTCCGGTGTTATTTCTCAATACCCCATTTTTGTCGAAAAGTTCTATATTATTGAAGAGAATCAAGCCGTCATTGTTGAGGTTTGGATCTTCAAATGTATGTTCTTTGCCTTCTACATAATAAACTAAGGCATATCCTTTTACGGACTTTTTTATATATAAGCGTAAATGAGTGAGATCTGAATCTTTGGGTGCGACCTTCTCATCTAAAGGTGAGGGCATTATAAATACGTCACATCCACTATGAAGCTCTGTATCAAGATTTGGATTTAAGCTTCGAATTTTTTGCAAAATACTCTGACGTATAGCTGGATCTTGAGCAAGTCTGGAGGTTTGCAAATAACTCAGAATGCTTTGAGGGGAGCTATCTTTTTGATCGAATACTGTAGCGGGTTGCGTATCTTGTAATTGATAATTAGCTTGTTCTGTGTGAATTTTTTTGTAATATGAATTCACATAAAAAATTAAGGTATTTTTATCAATCTCATTCTCATCTAAATCAAGAGTAGCTATGTAACTTTGAAAGTCTCTCTCATTCAGCATGCAACGTAAGCGTAATAAATCAAGAAATAGCTCTTCGCGGTTATGCTTACGAATGACTTCTTGTTTTTTGATTGCTTGCTCAAGTTCTTCAGCGTCTGTTTCTAGTTTTTTATAACCATAATAAACGAGTGGAATGGTTAGTAAACCTGTTCCAGCAAACGTGCCAGCCATTATCCCAATTGTTGCTGCAGATGTTAATGTCACACCCAAACCAACTTGTGAGGCAGGAGTAACAATGTACCACACAATAGTTGGAACAATGCCTGCAGTGCCGAATTCGGTGAAAATGGCGTTTATCTTTAATGTTTTATTTTCTTCATCCGAAAACTCAAGGCCATGTCTCTGAAGCTCAGATAAGGGTTGGGGGGCGCCGGGAGGTTCTTCAGGGTTATCCGCTTGTGCGAGTGCTAAAGATGGTGGTCGGCCTCTTCCAAATCGATTATGTCCAAACATAGAATACGCTTTCAACTTATCAAATCCTCCTAATAACACCGCAGTGTGTGGGTAACCCCTGTAAAATTAATTAACAAAAATGAGGCGTGATTCTGGGGCAAAAGGGGGGCGATGTCAATAAAAAAGTAAGACACTAGAAATAGGGGTAATTTTCCTAATATTAAGCTGTCATATCTCTCGCTACTCTCCTGATTTCAATCATTTAACTAGGTAACAAAGGAGAAAATTATTTATGGCAATCTCAGGCGCCAAGCAAGAGCCACAGAATCAACCCGCGCCACAAAAAGATGTTAAATCTGCTGCACCATTAGCAAAATCAGCAGGCTCAGTAGAAAACGCTTATTACTTGGCAATTAATTGCAAACCACATAAAGCAATTAGTGATTGGGTCAAGAAAGAAGTTAGCGCAGAATTTCTTGCGGAGCATAAAGTTGAGATGGATATGAACTCTAGTGAATTAGACAATACTGGGTTACATATGACGTTATTGTTTGTTGGACCAGCAATGTATGCTGCGTATCAAGCGAAAAAAACTGATATAAATGCAGAAATAAATCAGTTAATTGCAGCAGAATTTAAAAAGGTAGCTTCACAAGAAACTTATTTTGAACTAATGCCAAATGCCATTGCTAAGCAAGGAGTTGCTTGCCTTGCTATGAATTTACAAGAAAATAAAATAATCGTTGCGCTGAGTGAAGCAATACGCAAAATGTTATTCGAGAAGTTCCAGATCAAAGCTCTTGGTACGTTGATAAATATGCATCTGACTATTGGTTGGCGTACAAAAGGGGAGTTATCTGCAGCGTTTTTACAAGCGCTTAATGCACGCTTTTCTGATGCAAAATTACAGGGGACAAGAATTCCATTTAATCCTGAGCTAAGATTATTAAATAAAGAAGGCGTTAGATTTGCGATTGTAGACAAAGATAAGTTAGGTGATGATGGTGTGTTCAGGCCTGCAGCTAGATTACATACTGTTACAAGTTATGGGTTGCCTGTGAAGGTATCTGTGTTGACATCGAGTCCAGCTGCGTTATTCAGTGCGTCATCAGCCGCGCCAATGGCAAGTGCAGCAGCAGCAGATCATCAAGTGCTAAACCCAGGGTCATCGGCTCCGACACCAAAATAATAGTATGCTTGGGACTAATTGGGGTTGCATTTATTCAGTATGCAGCCCCAGTTTGTATTTTACATAGTGATCATTTTTGGTAGCGAAGTTGATGATGCAGCACTATCCATTAAGCGTTTGGCATAACTAGCATGCAGAAATGATTGATAGTCACCGAGCACGTAATAAGGTAGTCGTGTTTCAAGCGGTTCGGCGCTTTTCGCGTCGAGATTGCCATCGCGTAAGACAGCAAGTTTCTCTCTATGTTCTATGGCCAGATAATCAAGGAATCGATTGTAAATTTCTGCGGACTCTAGAACAGAGTGATGTCCTCCATTCGTTAAAAATCCCATATAGCAATTTGCCCAGCGCTGTACTCGATCAAGGTCTATAATCTTACCCTGTTGATCGGTATATGCACCAATCGTTTGTAAAGTGATGATCGCTCTAGCCATGGAGCCTGAAGTGCTTGCAATTAATGGAATAGGATGACCAGCAGATTGTGCAGCGACTGCGCGTAATTTTTCAAAGGTAGTTAAATATCTTGTGACATACGTTTGTAATGATTCGCGTTGTTGTGGTGCGTGAGGGATATTATATTGATCCATTTTTTTAGCGGATGTTGCATGCTGTTGCTGCAAGTCGTTATGCTTTTTTTGAGTTGCTGGGTTAGGCTGATTGGTGGCTGATAGCTTGTTTTCTTGCTCTAACGCAGATTTTAATTCTTGCAGTTGCTTTGCTTCAGTATCAAATCGCACAGTTAAGGTTTCAAGATAGGTTTTCATGCTGACCGATGCGAAAACGGCTTTTCCGGCCGTTACAGCGGTTTTTGCTTCTAATGAATCAGCTGGTACTAAATCTTTTCCAAGCTCGCTCCCAATGCCTGTACGCAGTGATAATCGTGGTTGTTGGCCGAGCTCTTTGTAGGATTGACGAATATCAAGCTCTTCTTGGTCGGGCCACATATAGGTATAAAGTAAATCATATTCTTTTGTGTCATGCATGCCATGTAGTTTTTCAACATAACAATAAAAAATATCGCATAATGCCTGGAAAAACTGAACATAATCATTAATGGTTTTTGCTTGTTTAATATTGCCTAAGCAATCGAAAATTTTATTTAAGAGTAATCGAATATTTTCAATCGAATTGCTAATGTCTGCTTCCACTTTATCTGGTAATAAGCAGCCCCAATGTCTACCAGTTGCTGTTTGATGTACGGCTAGCCACCCGATAGCATTTTGCATAGGGCTACTAAGATCTGATGGTTTGCTAATGTCTTTTGCATCCACCGCAAGCTTTAACTCAGCTACAATTTTGGTTCGTACTAGCATGCCAATCTGATGTAATTCATCTTGAATAACTTTGCTTTCTAATGCTTCTTGCATCATTGTTTCAGCTAAATGGTTTTCGAATACGATAGAATCAGGTTGCTGAGGTGGAAGTTTTGTTGCTTGGGTAAACATGGTTACTCGGGTTCTCCAAAACGATTTTGAAATAAAGCGACAATAGCATCCCGCGCTTCAAATTCGTCTGCGCCAGAAACGACTAACTCCAATGTAATATTTTTTGTGCCGCCTAACATGATAATACTCATAATGCTTTTGCAATCAGCAATAGATTCATTCTTGATAAGTTGAATTTTGCTTTCAAATTGTGTTGCGAGCGCAACTAATTTTGCAGCAGCGCGGGTATGCAAGCCAAAAGTGTTAATGATGGTGATTTTTTCTTTTAACATAAATACCCACTTTGTGTTGTCCAATTCCCCTCTCCCAAAATGCTTTTCTTTGGGAGAGGGGCTAGGGGTGAGGGTGTTTGGCCTTCATCCCCAACCCTTCTCCCCTCGTAAAAATCACTCCGGGAGAAGGGGGAATTATTTAGTTATTCACGATGTCCGTGCCCAGCGTGTTTTTCTTTGTGTTTGGTAATTTGACCTAGCAACTTATCGACTAGTTCATCGATTGCAGCGTACATGTCTTGAGCCGTTGCTTTTGCATGTAAGTCCAAGCCATTGACATGAATATTCGCTTCTGCAATCTGAGAAAGATGTTCAACATGAAAGGTAACATGAATGTCACCTAAGCCGTTAAAGCGGCGTTCTAAACGCTGCATTTTCTCAGCGGTAACTGTTTTCAATGCTGGAGTGACTTCAAGGTTGCGTCCGGTATAGCTAATTCTCATGGGTAAACTCCTATTTTCTCAAATTATAAGTTAAAATCTTCGCCTAAATAAACTGATCGAACTTGTTGATTATTAAGAATCTCTGCTGGGGTTCCTTCACAGAGAATACTTCCTTGATTCACAATATATGCGCGTTCACAAATATCTAAAGTTTCTCGAACATTATGATCTGTGATTAACACGCCAATATTACGTGATTGTAAGTGAGAAATAATGCGTTTTACATCGACCACAGAAATAGGATCGATTCCTGCAAAAGGTTCATCTAATAATATAAATTTTGGTTCGGTTGCTAATGCTCTGGCAATTTCAACACGTCGGCGTTCGCCGCCTGATAAGCTAATTCCAAGGCTTTTGCGAATATGTTCAATATGAAATTCGCCTAATAGTTTTTCTAATTCGTTTTCTCTATCGCTTTTACTTAAATCGCTGCGCAATTCTAATATAGCCATGATATTGTCAGCCACGGATAGCTTTCTAAAAATAGAAGCTTCTTGCGGTAAATAACTAATGCCCAAGCGTGCGCGTAAGTGAACAGGTAAGCTTGTGATATCTTGGTCGTCAAAAAATATGTTTCCACTGTCACAGGCAATTAAGCCTACTATCATGTAAAACGAAGTCGTTTTGCCAGCGCCATTGGGGCCGAGTAATCCTACGATACTGCCGCGATTGATTTGTAGCGACACATCGTTCACGACACTGCGTGATTTGTATTTTTTGCTAATATTATTGATAAGTAATTTCATGATATTTGTTTCGAATTAATGGTAATGGTTGAACGCGTATTTTTCATAGCGGGTGCTGTGACGACTTGATCTTTGATGTTATAAATAATAAAGGTCCCAACATAGCTATTATCTCCCTGGGTCACGATCACATTATTTTCTAATTCGACCATGGATTTTTGGGGATAAAAACGAATAATTTTTGCTTGTGCATGTAACACAGGATCATGATCTTTGGGAACTGTTGAGTAATCTGCAAGATGCGTAATCCCGTATGCGATCGCTTCTGATACTTTATGGTTTTGTGATTTAGTGATGACACGATCGGCAAGTACCTGTGTCGTACCTTGGTTAATTTTCACATTACCTTCGTAAGTATTAACTCCAGTTTTGTAATTAATACCAGTAGAATCCGCAATAATTTGCAGTGGTTTCTCGCTGTCACTAGGCAGTGCATATGAAGTGATAGGTAGTATCAATGTCATCAATCCTAGATAGTGTAACTTCCATTTATGTTTTTGGAGCATATTCACCTTTGGCTTGTGAAAGTAGTTTTACCGTACCATTGTTCATATTGGCAAGCATGCCAATAGCATGTACAACAGTGTCAGGTTGTTCAATTGTGACAGCTTGGTTTGTTTCTGCTGTTTGTTTGTCAGGAAAAACAGTTAGCGCAACAGTTTGCATCGTAGTCGTTGGATTTTCTGTATCTGCGAGATGATGAATCACTACATTCCCTGAAAATATAATTTGCGTAATACCTTGGCTTGCAATGGCTTTATCAGAGTTAATGTACCAAGGATTGGGTGAGCGTCGATAAATGGTAACATGAGGGGTAATGATATCTGTTGTATCATTATCCATATGGTGCACCATTTGTGGGGTGACTACTTTGAGCGATGGCAATCCTTGTTTATTGAGAATCAATGCAACCACATTGTCCATGATGGCATCAGGTGGATTAGATTCATCGTTAATTGCCCGCTGTTTCGAATGATTAGCAATAAATATAGACCAGGTGCTTAACCCTATAGCGAGTAGCAACAAAACACTAATGAGAGAATTTCTGATCGTTAACATGTTCTTTACCTTGAGAGAAATTTATCAATCACTGCTTGATAAGTTCCCTGTGCTTCTAAAATAAAATCACACACTTCACGGACTGCACCTTTACCGCCTTTCAAGCGCGTGACCCAATGAGCGTATTGATGAATAATGTTGGGTGCATTCGGTACGGTAATTGCTAATCCAACGCGTCGTAACATAGGTAAGTCAGGAAGATCATCACCCATATATGCAATTTCTTCATCGCTAAGCTGTAATTGTTTTTTTAAATCTTCATACGCAGGAAGTTTGTCACCATTACCTTGGTAAACGTGTTTAACACCTAGTTCATCCATGCGATTTTTAACAACAGTAGATTGCCTAGCGGTGATAATGCCAATTTGAATTCCACTGTCCATCAATAACTTTAATCCTTGACCATCATGCGCGTGAAATTGTTTGTGTTCGTGACCTTGGCAGGTAAATGTTAATATGCCATTCGTAAGAATGCCATCGACATCAAAAATCACTAAACGAATTTTTTTTGCTTTTTCAACTAATGCCTGCATGATTACATCACTCCCGCACGCAAAATATCATGCATGTGTACAACACCAAGAGGTTTGTTGTCATCGTTCATAACAACTAAGGTCGTAATTTTGTAAGACTCCATGATATGTAATGCTTCTGCAGCAAGTGTGCCTGGACGAATTGATTTAGGGTTTCTTGTCATAATTTCATGGACATTCGTTTTGTGAATATCAGCATTCTTATCGAAAGCACGTCTAACATCGCCATCTGTGAAAATGCCAGCTAGTTCATTTTCATTTGTCATGATGGTTGTCATGCCTAGTTTTTTATGTGTCATTTCCATTAATGCTGTTTTCAATGTTGCATCGAAATCAACTTTAGGAATTGCATTTCCTGTATGCATAATGTCATCGACTTTCAGTAGTAAGCGACGACCTAAGCTGCCACCAGGATGCGATAGTGCGAAATCTTCTGCAGTAAATCCACGTTTTTCTAATAATGAAATAGCTAATGCGTCACCCATCACTAATGCAGCTGTTGTACTTGATGTGGGTGCTAAGCCAAGAGGGCACGCTTCTTTTTCGACGCTGACATCAATGTTAATCGTTGCAGCAAGCGCAAGTGTTGAAGTTGTTTTACCGGTGAAGCTAATTAATGGTATGCCTAAACGTTTGATGAAAGGCAGGATTGTTATCACTTCTTCTGTTTCACCAGAGTTTGAAATGACAAGTAACGCATCGCTCGCGGTGATCATTCCAAAATCGCCATGCTTGGCTTCTGCAGGATGAATAAAAAACGCAGGGCTGCCCGTGCTTGCGAATGTGGCTGCAATTTTTTTGCCAATATGGCCGGATTTTCCCATGCCCATGACAATGATGCGGCCTTTGCACTCTATGAGGTATTGGCAGGCTTTGACAAAGACGTCATCAATTCTACTTTCTAAATTACGAATGGCTTGCGCTTCGGTAACAATAACGGCTCTGCCTAATTCTTTAATTCTTTCAATGTCTTGCATCAGGATGCTCACTATTTGAATTCTGTGAGGTATTTTACTCTGGTTTACGAGGAATGTAACTATCTTTTGTGAAAAAAATTTGAGCAATTTAATCTCTTGAGGTCAATAATATATGTGAAATTAGCGATAAAAACTAAGCTCGGGACCCATTGATGACGAACTATGGCTTTTATGTGATTAAAGACAAGGTATTGGTAGGATGTTGAGACGCAAAGAATAGCCACTTTAGCTTAATTTTTTATTCAACAAAGCCCCCACAAGTGCCCAAGATAGTGGTAGACTTGGCGACAATGCTCAAAAAGATCAAATATTAACCAGGTAATTCCAGCGATATTTTTTTAAATCTAGTGTTTATTATTAAAAATGCAATGAATTACAGTGACTTACAGGAATAAACAATGCAAACCGGTACCGTAAAACGTTTTAACAAAATTAAAGGCTATGGCTTCATTACACCAGATAGTGGAGCGAATGAAGTGTTCGTACATTTTTCTGAAGTCCAAGCCACAGGTTATAAAGAGTTAAAAGAAGGGCAGAAAATTAGCTATACCCTTGCTCAAGGCGATAGAGGTGAGTTTGCTACGCAAGTTCAAGTTATAGAAAACTAATAGAAGTTGTTGGCAACAGGAATGCCAAGGACTCCTAAATAAAAAGACATACATAAATGAGGCAGTAATATGTTAGACGTAAGAGACATAGGCATGGAGTTTGGGCATAAGTCCTTATTCCGTGATGTAAATTTAATATTACTGCCTACGCAGCGTTATGGTGTGGTGGGTGCAAATGGAACGGGTAAGTCTACTTTTTTAAAGATTCTTGCGGGTGAAGAACCAGCAAGTCATGGTTCTGTTGAAAAAGCAAAAAGCTTAAGTGTTGGTATTTTAAAACAAGATCATTTTCGCTATGAAGAAAATCGATTGATCGATGTGGTCATTCGCGGAAATGAAACCTTATGGAATGCACTAACTGAAAAAGAAGTGTTATTTACTAAAGATGATTTTACTGAGCAAGATGGTTATCGTCTCAGTGAGTTAGAAGAAATTATTATGCATGAAGGTGGTTATGAAGCAGAAGCCACCGCAAAAAATTTATTACTTGGACTTGGAATTGCAGAAAAATTTCATTTGGGTCCACTGAGTGCATTATCTGGTGGCTATAAGTTACGTGTTTTGTTAGCCCAGGTACTTTATCAAAAACCCGATATTATGTTGCTCGATGAACCGACTAACCACTTGGATATTCTATCGATTGCATGGTTAGAAGAATTTTTGAAAACGACATTTAAAGGTTTGTTAATTTTTATTTCGCATGACAGAGGTTTCCTTAATAATGTATCGACGAATATTTTAGATATCGATTACGATACTGTTCTTGATTACCCAGGAAATTATGAAAAATTTTGCGTAACTAAAGAAGAGCGTTTGCGTTTAAAACAAAGTGAATTGAAAAATCAAGAAAAGAAAATTGAAGCGCTGCAAAGCTTTGTTGATCGTTTTGGTGCAAAAGCTAGTAAGGCAACCCAAGCGGCTTCTCGTCAAAAAATGATTGATCGTATTGAGCTTGTTGAAATTAAAGATTCTAATATTTTTAAACCTTATTTTAACTTCCAACATAAAAGACCTTCCGGTAAATCTATTGTAAAAGTCAGTCAATTACATAAAAAATTCGACGAACGTATATTACTAAAAGATGTCACGTTTGATATACATCGTGGTGATAAATGCGCGATTATTGGGCCTAATGGAATAGGTAAATCGACTCTGTTGAAAATCGTATTGAAAGAACTTCAAGCTGATCAAGGTGAGTTTGAATGGAGTGATACAGTGCAAGTTGGGTATTTTGCACAGGATTTCCATGCGCAATTGCCACATGATCAAACCATTTTTGAGTTTCTGGAAGGTGCTGTGGTTGCGCCAGCGCAAGAAATTCGAAAAGTGTTAGGACAAGTGTTATTTCGTGGTGATGATGTAGATAAAAAGATTTCAGTCTTAAGCGGTGGTGAATCTGCACGTTTAATGATGGCGAAATTAATTTTAGAAAAACATAATGTTTTAATTTTCGATGAACCTACAAACCATTTGGATCTTGAGTCTATTGACGCGCTGAGTGAGGCGATACAAAAATTTCCTGGTGCTGTGTTGTTTGTCAGTCACAATCGTTATTTCATCGATCGCATATGTACTCGTGTTTTAGTGTTAACTGAACGCTACGGCGTGCGCAGTTACTTAGGTAGTTATAATGATTATCTAGATCAGTTTGGACAAGATTATTTAGCGATCGCGTAAATTCTTCTGTCGTCCATTTTGTAGGGTGGGCACGCTGCGCTCTGAGTTATCCCCACGAATTTTTTGCTCCCTTCTCCCAGAGTGTTTTTTACGATGGGAGAAGGGCAGGGGATGAGGGCCTATACCCTCACCCCTTGCCCCTCTCCCAAAAAAAAAGCATTTTGGGAGAGGGGGATCGCGCAATTTTGATTTACGTAAGGATGCTTGGACAATTTCGCAAAAAGAATTGATGATAAAAGACCCTAGTGTGTCAGGCATGTAATGTAGTAACATTGACCCAGTTTTCCAAATAGACAATGTTAGGTATGGATAATCTAGTCGAGATTAGCAATTTACATTTTCAGCATAATAGCCGCCCCATTTTTGCGGGTGTCGATCTTGTCATTCCACGTCACAAGATTGTTGCAATTATGGGGCCTAGCGGTACAGGAAAAACAACATTACTTCGTTTAATTGGCGCTCAATTAAGGCCAACAGCTGGAAAAATTCTAGTCGCAGGCCAGGATATACATTCTCTGAATCGAAAAGCGCTTTATCAATTGAGAAAGCAAATGGGGATGTTGTTTCAAGTGAGTGGATTATTTACCCATCTCACAGTTTTTGAAAATGTAGCATTTCCTTTAAGAGAACATACCCATCTTACTGAAGATATGATTCGTACTATTGTGTTAATAAAGTTAGAAATGGTTGGCTTACGTGGCGCAAGAGATTTAATGCCAAGTGAGCTATCAGGTGGAATGGCAAGAAGAGTTGCATTAGCCCGCGCTATAGCATTAGATCCTGATTTAATCATGTATGATGAACCATTTACAGGGCAAGATCCTATTTCTTTGGGTGTGTTAGTAAAATTAATAAAAACGTTGAATGATGCATTAGGTTTAACAACGATCATTGTGTCGCATGACGTGCATGAAACACTGGCTATTGCAGACTATGTTTATGTCATTTCGAATGGAAAGTTGATAGGTCAAGGCACGCCTGCAGCATTACAACAGGATTCAGCGCCACAGTTAAAACAGTTTTTAAATGGCTTACCTGATGGGCCGGTTTCATTTCATTATCCTGCAGTGAGCTTAGAGGAAGATCTTATGACAAGAGAAAGTATCCATGGATAGTGTGGCTGCATTAGGGCGTTTTGGCATCAATTTGATTCGCCAATATGGTAAAGCCGGAGTTTTATTATTTCGTGTTTTATTTCATAAACCCAACTTACGCAAAGGGTTTCCATTACTACTACAGCAAATTTATTCTGAAGGTGTACTATCCTTTGCGATTATCGTGGTGTCAGGGTTATTTATTGGCATGGTAGTTGCATTACAAGGACATCATATACTTGCAAAGTTCGGTGCAACAGCTGAATTAGGTCCATTGGTTGCATTGAGTGTTGCGCGTGAATTAGGTCCTGTAGTGACAGCATTATTATTTGCAGGTAGAGCGGGTTCTGCGGTCACTGCAGAAATTGGCTTAATGAAAGCAACCGAGCAATTGTCTAGTATGGAAATGATGGCAGTCGATCCATTGCAACGTGTGATCGCACCACGCTTATGGGGTGGTTTTATTTCCATGCCATTATTAACCATCATTTTTAATATTACGGCAATTTATGGTGCTTATCTTGTTGGCGTAAGGTGGTTAGGGTTAGATGCAGGTGCTTTTTGGTCGAATATGCAATCATCAGTTGATTTTCATGCTGATATTGTTAATGGTGTAATTAAAAGTACTGTCTTTGGATTTGTAATTGCGTGGATTTCAGTGCATCAAGGTTATGATGCTGCGCCGACCTCTGCGGGTATTGCAAATGCAACAACACGTACAGTGGTATTTTCTTCGTTAGCAACACTTGGGCTGGATTTTATATTAACCGCGATGATGATAGGGGGATGGTAAATGTTATCGCAGCGGCAAATTGAGACATTAGTAGGTTTGTTTTTAGTAGCAGCAATGGCGGCATTAATCTTATTGGCACTTAAAGTAAGTGGTTTAACCAGTTTTTTTAATGAGCCAGGATACAGTGTCAGCGCAAATTTTGAAGATATAGGTCAATTAAAAATTCGCGCAGCAGTGAAGATGGGGGGCGTCAATGTCGGTGAAGTGACGGATATTCATCTTGACCCCAAAACATTTAAAGCAGTTGTTGAGATGCGGATACGTTCATCAGTGAATGATATTCCAAGCGATTCATCTGCAAGTATTATGACAGCAGGTCTATTAGGCGATAATTATATTGCGATCACTCCAATGTATAGCACTGACTTTTTGAAAAACGGAAGCCAAATCGACGATACTCATTCAGCGATGATATTAGAAAAACTAATTGGTCAGCTCATGTTTAAGATTGGCAACTCTGGCAAAACAGATAATGCAACGACAACAAATACTACGGATAAATCATCAGGAGATAAGAAATGAAAAAGTTTTCCAGCATTCTTGCTAAAACAATTTTAGTGTTAGGTAGTTTAATTTGGACGGGTAATGTGATGGCTGCAAGCTCAGCTAATCCTGTTGCCATGATGCAGTCACTTGCAGACGATATGATTTCTGCATTGAAGGCAAATCAAACCACCTTAAAATCGAATCCAACACTAGTCTATTCATTAGCGCATAAAATTATTGTGCCACATGCTGATTTAGCAGAAATGTCAATGCGTGTGTTGCCTCCACAAACATGGAATAGTGCAACGCCAGCGCAGCGCTCACAATTCCAAAAACAATTTACTGATTTACTCGTTCACACCTATGCATCGGCTTTAGCTGAATACAAAGATCAAACCGTGAAGTTTTTCCCTGTGCGTGGTGGATATGCAGGTAAAAGTACGGTGAAAGTGGATAGCCAAATTGTTCGCAATGATGGTCCTTCGATTAGCGTAAATTATCGTTTAATTAATAAGGGATCAGAATGGAAGTTATACGATATGACAGTTGAAGGCATTAGTTTGTTAGAAAGTTTCCGCTCGCAATTTGCAGATAAATTAGGTAGAGAAGATATCTCTGCTCTCATCAGAGATCTAGCAGCACATAATCAAAATCCGAGTAACTAATAATGAATAACGCTAACGCGTTTATAAAATTCGAAAACAATCGCCTGATGTTATCAGGCGATTTGGATTTTGTAAGCGTGATGCCAATATGGGAAGCCAGTCTCACCATTTTACCTAACGTGACCGAATGGGTTTTTGATTTATCAGAAATCAAATCAGTTAAGAGCGCAGGTATTGCATTGTTGGTTGAATGGTTAAGGTTGGCTAAGCAACAAAATAAAGTAGTACACTTTCAGAATGTTCCAGTGCAGTTAGTGTCTATTGCGAAAGCGTGTAATTTTTCTATCCCTTAAATAGAACACTGTCATCCCGAGCGAGAGCGAGGGATCTCCATGGAGGTCCCTCGTCGCTTCGCTCCTCGGGATGACAATTTACGTCATGTTTTTGTACATGGCGGGTGAGGCCATAGGCTCACCACTATGAAAACGAAATTGCTCATCTGCTTTTAAAATCAATTTATTTTCACATTCACGAAAATGATTAACTCTATCTTGTATATCGATGGCAGAGTATTGTTTTGCAAATTTTAAATAGAGTTCATAATGACGCGCTTCTGATTTGAGTAGGCTAGTGTAAAACTGTCCTAGCTCTTCATCGACGTAAGGAATCACAGCAGCAAAGCGTTCGCAAGATCTTGCTTCAATGAATGCGCTAACAATTAATAAATCAATTAATCTTTCTGGCTCATGATTGGAAACAGTTTGTAGTAAACCATCAGCATAGCGTGCAGGCTTAAGTGTTTGAAAAGGGATGCTGCGCTTCTTCAGAATAGCGATCACTTGTTCAAAGTGACGTAATTCTTCGCGTGCTATACGAGATAGGGCGTGAATCAAATCTTCATGTTGAGGATAACGGAAAAGCATAGCGATGGCTGTAGAGGCTGCTTTTTTTTCACAGTGTGCATGATCTATTAAAAGAGTATTTAAATTTGATTTTGCATGCTCACACCATGTGTTAGGTGTTTCGCAATTTAAAAAATTTTTGATATGTGAAATATCGGTTGTTATCTTTGGCATGCTTAATCCATCACCTTGTTAATCTCTTGGGGTGGATTATATAAATACAACCAAGTGGATTCAATGAAAAAGTCTGTTGGCATTCTAATAAAGTAAATGCCAACAGATCATATCAGATTACTTGCCTTTCACGTGACGTGAAAATTGACACATAGCTGGGATAGGAGCTTTCGTTCCATAAACAAAGCTATTAGTTTTACATCTAGCATCATAATGTGCGTTGATATTTGCATTCTTGCAGGAACCTGAAACCCATTGGTTTTTCCAAATATGTTTCCCTTTTTTATCTGATAGTCCGCAACAGTAATAGGTTGGTAAAGCAGAATGGGTAGCATAAGTAGCGCAATTTGCTTTTGGTGAGACGCGTTTGAAATGATGACAAGCCAGTGCTTGGGTTGAAAAGATTAATGCCGTTAGAAATAGAATAATACCTGGTTTAACAATCTTCATAACTCTTTCTCCTCGTGACGAACATAGTCCCTCTGCCTAAAAGTGCAGAGGAGTCAATAAGTTAGAAACGCTTTCTATTGTAATTTGACCAAATATTGAATAATTATAGCACACTTTCAGGTGTGGAAATTAGGTGATAAAAATCTCTTGTATTTTCACTAATTTTTCACTTACTATAGGGGTAGGTGAATAAAAGGTGAAAAAAGAATGACTACGCCCTTACAAGTAAAAGTTTATGACTATATTTGTAATTACATTCACAAGCATAACTATTCTCCTACCTTGGTTGAGATTGCTAGTGGCATAGGAATTAGTCCTCGTTCTGTGAGTTTAGTAAGCCGTTGTTTACGAGAGCTTGCGGATAGAGGACTGCTAAGGTTTTATAAAAAGGGTGCAAGAAATATCGAAATCATCGCGCAATCTTCTTTGAGTTTGCCATTGTTAGGATGTATTGCTGCGGGTTCTCCTATTGAGGCAATTCCTGGCACAGAAATTATAGATATAGGTTCTCTTTTACAAGGTACTGCTAATTTTGTTTTGAAAGTAAAAGGAGACTCTATGATAGATGAAGGAATTTTGGATGGAGATTTTGTTATTTGTAAATCGACACAATCTGCAAAAGAGGGTGAGATCGTGGTTGCATTGATTAATCAAGCGGATGCAACGTTGAAAAGAATTTCTTACAAAATCGCTGATAAAGTGACATTGATTCCTGCTAATCCGAATTTAAAGCCACGCTCTTATTCTCCAGAGCGTGTGCAGATTCAGGGTGTGTATGTTGGGTTGTTGCGGATGTCGGGGTGAAGCCATGGTGTTTTTCTCCCTTCTCCCAGAGCGTTTTTTGCGAATGGGAGAAGGGTCGGGGATGAGGGTGTTTAAAAGAACCCTCACCCGTCACGCAAAGAACGCGTGTCGACCTCTCCCACGAGTGGGAGAGGTGAGAAATATTTTTCTCCCTTCTCCCGGAGTGGTTTTTACGAGGGGAGAAGGGTTGGGGATGAGGGAGGAGAGTCTATGTGGAATATTACCTCTCAACCAAGCACACATTGGCAGCGAGCTATTATTTTAGTTGATATGAATGCATTCTTTGCATCCATAGAACAACTAGATCACCCAGAATGGCGAGGTCGTGCATTAGCGGTCACGAATGGGAAACAAGGTTCTTGTATTATCACGTGTTCCTATGAAGCGCGCTCTTATGGAATTAAAACAGGAATGCGTTGGTATGAAGCAAAAAAAATATGTCCGCAGCTTATTCAAGTGCCGGCAAATCCACAGCGCTATGTCAAAGTATCGCAAGCAATTATGGAAGCGTTAAAAACACTAACACCCGATATTGAAATATTTTCGATTGACGAAGCATTTTTAGATGTCACAGCAAGCCAATTATTATTAGGTACACCAGAAAAAATAGGTCAATTAGCAAAAGAATTAGTTTTTAAAGCATCAGGATTATTGTGTTCCATTGGTATTAGTGGAGATAAAACAACGGCAAAGTTTGCAGCAAAACAAGAAAAACCAGATGGCTTAACAGTGATTGCACCTTGGGAAGCAAAAGAAAGATTAAAGTATGTTCCTGTAACAGATTTATGCGGCATTAATCGTGGTATTGGTTCGTTTCTCGCAAAACACCAAGTCATTTATTGTGGTGATATGGAAAAAATACCTATCAGTGTATTAGCAAAACGATTTGGTAATTTAGGTAGACGTATTTGGTATATGTGCCAAGGAGCTGATCCTGAGTTAGTACACACTAAAGTAGCCAATCCAAAGTCGATGGGACACGGAAAAGTGATGCCGCCTAATACATCGAGCCCACAAATTATAGAGACTTACTTGATGCATATGTGTGAAAAGTTAGCTTCGCGATTGCGGCATTATCATTTCCATGCGACTCATTTTTTTGTGGGGTTGCGACATTATGATTTGGGTTGGTTTGGATCTACCAGTCAGGTTGTGCAAGCAACGAATGACGGTAAAGAAATTTTTGAATTAGGATTATTTATTTTGCAGCAGCATTGGCATGGTGAGCCCGTATGTCAGATTCAAGTGACAGCATTGAATCCTTGTGCACAGGGATTCCAATTAGATTTATTAACTCAACCAGATATCAAGCGCGATAAATTAAATCAAGTTGTTGATGATATTAATCAGCAATTCGGTGAGTTTGTGATTGCACCAGCACCGTTGTTACATCGTTCTGAAATGCCCAATGTCATTGCGCCAGCATGGAAGCCAGATGGACATAGACAAACTATCTGAGGAGATATTTTATGCCTGAAGCTGTCATGTATTACTACAAAGGAAAATCGTACACAGTCTATTTTTCAAAATCCAATGCTGTGTTACCGGTGAAATTAGAAAATGGTGACATCCAATTAGTAAAATGGGGTAAGCGTCAAAATGATTCTTGTGATATTCCAATAGGAGGTTGGGCGCGACTAAGTGCTATTCAAAATAAACAATGGGATGTTTATTTTCCTAAGCCGGTTAAATTAGCTATTAATAAATTTATGAAAACAGATTTTGAAGGGCATACACATTGGTTTGAAGTGACGAAAGGGCAATGGATCCAAGGTTTATTAATGCAAGAAAATGAAAACTATTATGTTTATATTGTCGTAGTGACTCCCACTTTATTGGATATTAGTTTTGACCGTTGGCCGAGAATTATCATTGGGTAGATGGTAGTTTCCTCATCTGCCCAAGGTGTTTTGAATGAAGAGTTTATTTAGGTGAAGGACCAGGAGAGGAAGAAGGGTCCAAAAAAGATTTTACAGTATCATTTTGTGATGCAAAGAATAGTAATCCTGCACCTATAAGAGCTGTAAACGCTATGCTGGTAAAGCTGAAATCATTTTTACAACGGTCATGTTGTAATGCTTCTAGCGCATATCTTTGTCCAGAATTAAGTTTATCATCTTTAGGTTTTATTGATTTTTTATAGCTAACAGCGGGTGCTGAGACGTGTCTTGGGCTGCTCATTATTGCCTCGTTTTATTTATTTTTTTTGAATTATACACAAGAGCACTATGCGGGTCAATATTAGTACAACCTGTCGGGACATGGTGGTGGGCAAAGCGCAAGCGTGCCCACCTTACGAAGCATCTTATGATGCGGGCTTAGGAATAAGGCCAGCTGCTAAGTCTGTAGCGTAATCTAATTTTGGTATAGGTGCCGCTGGAGTAGCTGATGCTGCCGCCGCGAACATACCATTTGTTGCTACTCCAGTAGGTTGGCTATTTGCAGGTGATGCTGCTACTGCTACTGCCTTAGCTAGAGCAAGTGCTGGTGTAGGCAGGCTTGGTATTGGCAAAGGCTTAGGAGTCGCACATTCTTTTAATGCTACCAACTTAGGATGTTCTAATTGCATATAAATATGACGTCGTAAAATACTTTGCTTAGTTATATTATCTTGCCAAACATTTATTAGATGATATGGAAAGTTGAATTTTTCAATGACAGCATCTAAATAAGCATCATTTGCAATTTTGATTTGTAAATTATTGACGGAATCTTTTGCATCAAGTGGCTTCATATTCTTGGCAACAACGGGAGCAATTAATGTTGCATATATTTCTATTAATCTGGATCGACTGAGTAGTACAGCAAGAGGGTTACTTGCTTCTGCTGTAGATTTAGCGTCAATTTTTCTTGCTTGTGAAAGTAAGTAATCAATTTTTAATTGATATTCATCTTTGGTATCAATGACATCTTTTGCGTCAAGAGTAAAAAACGCATCGTACAATTCATATTTAAAGAGTGCTAAAAGAATTTTCTCAGCATGACCTTTTAGAAAAAGATCACTGTAAAGTATTTCTAATAGATTCGGCGCAATTACATTTTTAGTAAAGACAGGACCATGCTTGAATAAAGCTTCACAATGGTCTTCAGGAATGTGATGGCCTCTGGCTGCAGCTTCAAGTAAGCGGACAATTCGTTTTGGATCACGAAATTTATCTGATAGCGTTTCTCCTGCTTTTTTTAAGATTAACTTAGCAGGGGGATTTTTCTTATTAGTAATGGATTGAATAAATTCTTCGCCTTTAAATGGAGTGATTAATCTTCCATTCTTATCCATGTAATACGCAGCATGGTATAAATCGCGATCTTCAGCATCTTCATTGACACCATAGGAATCTTTTTTGAGAGGAGCTTCACAAAAGATATCAATTTTTTCTTCGGAACTGTGTTTCTGATCTTTAGACGTATTAGTCCTGAAAAGCTTGCGTACCATGTTTTCTGAATGAGAGCTGTTATTATAAAGCTCAGGGAACAGTCTCTGCATATCTTTAATTGAAGCATTTGTGACGATGTCAATGTCACGTGGATTGCTATCGATTTTCAATTCGTATTTTTTAACGATTTTGTCGTAAACCCAGCTGCCGACAATGAGTGCTTGAAAACCATTGTCAGTTAATCTATCTAAGTAAGACTTAACTATGTTTGGGATTTTAGCGTCTGTTTGGTATACAGAGACCGCATCATAGTTTATTTGTCTTGGATCAACTTTTTCCCATCCGAATGAAAGTGGCGGTTGTTCTTTGGTCGCACTATTTTGAGCTGACGCTACAGAGGCTTTGATATCAGCAGGGCTTGGATTTAGTGTTTGTAATATTTGAGGTGATGGGACTGGAACAACTGCTTTTTGTTGTGAATATTTTTTTTCTGCATCTTGTTTTTGAAGTTTTTCAAGTTTTTCTAATCCACGGATATCACTAAGTGCCGCGCTGTGCTTTTCATCCTCACGTAGAGATTTTAAAAATCCCTTCGTAGGTTGTGCAGTTGGAAGTAATGCTGCTAGCATTTGTTGTGATTTTACATATCCAAGGTTATTTAACTGTTTTAATAATTTGATCGCTTCATGTCGTGCAGCTTCATTTTGTTGTTCATCGAATATTCTTTTAAATAAAGTTGCTAAATACCATAAGGCTTTAGGGTGTTTTCCTTTTGCAGCTTCCATTAATAATTGATGGCCTTTTGTAATTTCATTTCTTTCAATTAACATAATACCAAAATTATATTTTGCAGAAATGCTGCCACGATCTATCGCTTTTTGAAAATAATTTTCAGCTAGTTTTATATCTGGGTTAACATGTGAGTTCCCACGGCGATAAATAACACCCAATGCAGAAAGTGCAGGAGCATAATTGAGGCGAGCGGCTTCTTGGTAGCTAGCAAACGCTTTCGCATCATCGTTTTGCATTTGAAATTGCTGTGCGTCAATATAATGTTTGTGATCTGGATTAGAAGCAGAGACTTCACTTTTCAAATCGATTTCAAAAGGCAGTAGTTTTTCATCAGCTTGTTGAGAAGCAATATGATTCTTGTAATAGGCATTATTTTTTTGAAATAAGGTTTCTAATGAAATTTTAAGGTACTCAAAGAGAGAGTTTTTAACTTCCTGAGGTTGGTTCTCTTCGCAAAGCTGTAATATTTTTTTGCCTAAAATATCGAGGGCTTCGTTTTGCATTTCATCAGGATTGCTGGTTGCACCTATTTCAGGGCGAATAAACCCATATCTTGAGTATATATCATCTATTTCAGCTAATGTTTCTTTGGTAATACATGCATCTTCTGTCGTCATGAGTTTTTCATAAAGACTATCCGCGATTTTTTTGTAAGATACACGTTCGTCAGGATTATCAGTATTAAGTACTAGAGCAAAATAGCACTCAATTTCTAGTAAATGTATAAGGATATCAAATCGCATAGCTTTTAACTTTTCAACCATGTTTAAAGCTTTATTAGGCTTATACAGGTTTAGATAAACACGAACTAAGGCCCTTGTGGCGCTAAAGTGTTCTTGTTTTGCAAGTCTTTCTAATTCTAGTCGTGCGTATTGGTTGTAAGTTAATGCCTTACCTTCACCCTTAAACACGTGTTTAGCTTTATCTCTTGAAGTTAAAGCATACAGGGCAAATGTATAACGCATTTCATCAGTGCGTTCTAAATTAATAGATTTGTCATCAGCAGGTGATTCATAATTAGGTCCAAACATTTCAAGCTTATCTTTGTCGTTAGAGAAGTCAAATTGACTAAAGTAGCGCTGTTCTACATATGGGTTGCCTGGGTAAGACTTGTATAGTGATTCATATATAGTTCTTGCTTGCACAGTTGACCCAAGTGCTTCACAGAATTGAGCGTATCTAACTTTACATCGAATATAAAAGCGTGTTGCCACAGCGGACTTTGCTAGTGAATACAGGTAATCATCTTTAGTGCTAGCGCGTAGTCGTCTTTGCGCTGGGGTGTCCAGCCATGTGTTTAATTCTGAAAAAACCGCAGTAGCAACCTCGGTATTTTCTGTTTTAGTAAATAAAACTCCACAATGAAGCAATGCAAGGTGTCGTTGCCCTGAAGATATAGAGTCATCATTTAAAAGCGGTAATAAAATGTTTTTTGCATCATTATATCTCTGCATAGCTATATAGATTTGAGCTCTTATAATATTCGCATTGGTTATATCATTTTTGGATGTTGATTTACTTTTCTGAAGGCAAGCTAGAGCGCTGTTATATTTTCCCATGCTAATATAGCCATGTGTTAATTCTAAAAGTAGATTGTGATTCACAAAACCTTTATGTAAAAGATCTTCTAATAGATCTATTGCTTCGATACAGCGTCGGTCTTCTTGTCTTAAACGATTAGCTTCACTGACTTTTTCTTTGATAAATGCTCTATGTTCTCTTTGCTTTTGCATTTTTTCAGTAGCACCTGCATAAAATCCACCGCTATCAACCATAGGCTCTGTAGTAGGTGTGGTTACAGTAACTGAAAGATCATTAAAACGCTGAAGTTGTAATTTTTGTTCTGCATGCGTTTTTATTTCTTCTTCTTTCTCAAGACGATCATTTTCCTCTTGCTCTTTAATTTGAGCAGGTGTTCTTTCTGGAGTTTCAGTTTTTGAATCTTTTTCGTCACGATTTAATTTAGGGTTTGGTTTGCGCTTTGGAATTTTTGGTGCTCTCTTTACACGCAAAGGTTTAATGTCTTCTGCTAGTTTTTCTTCTGGCGCATGGCGGTCAAATGGTTTTTTAAGTTGCACTTCCAACATTAAATCAAGGAGTGATTTATCATTGATAGAAGCTAATGGTGGTATAATTTCATAAGGTAGTTGGTGCTTCATAGGGATAGGAAATACAATAGCGGCGTTATCCTCTCTCTTTGTTTCGCTTTGAATTTCTTTTAATTCTGTCTGAGCCATTGCTTGAAGAGCTTTATCTGGATGATTTGCATATAATCTCAAGTATTCCATAGCTTTTAGATTATTCAGCTTTGCTGCGGCTTTAAAATGAGAAATAGCTTTTTTATCATCTATTTCTTTTTCGTCCAATGTGCATAAACCCATTCCTAAGTGACCATAGGGGTGGTTCTTGTTTATAAGTTTTTGTATCCAAATTTTAGCAGTGACTAAATCACGTTTATTTTTTAAGTAATATTCAGCTAAAAAAGCTTCTGCTAACGTAAATCCACCGTTTTGAGTTGCCAGTTTTGTAAGTTTTTCGATTGCAAGATCTTCAGCTTTTTGGTCTTGATTTGCTTCTGCCACTCTTAATTTCATTACATTAAGTTCAAAAGCTGCATTTGGGTGGCCATCAGAAGCAGCTGCTTCTAACGGTGCGAAAGCGGTGAAGTCTTTGGCTGAGCTGTTATTGACAGTTTTTACCTGGAATTGAGTCAGTTTGTTATGCGGCCATCTTGATAGTGCATAGAGTTGAGAGAATTTTCTCAAATTTTCATGTGCTGCAGTATTGTTATCTTTAAGTTCATATGTCCATAAAAGTATGCCCTGATAGTAGTTTGCATCAGCATTTTTCGATGTAGCAGCGATACTTTTAAATTGAGCACTCGCTTTTTCGTAATATTTTTTTCTATCTGTATAGGTTCTACTTCGATCAGAAGTTGCCATATAAGCATAACGTAAGCCTTCTTGTACTTGAGCACTAGCAACACCTAAATTAGATGCCTTCGTGATGGTACGGTAGAGTTCGTGTTGTAATCTATTTCGTAACACTTTTTCATTTATGGGTGTATCTTTTAACTCAAGTAATAAGCAATAAATTAAATGCTCATAACTCTGTAAGTAGCCTTTTTCAATTGCTTTGTTAAAACATTCTTTTGCGAAATAGCGATTGGTTTTTTGTAAATCTCTCTGTTGAGGTCGTAAGCCACTTTTTTCTGGTGCATCCATATAGCAGCGGCCCATGTAATCAATCAGTTTAGGATCTAGATTTGGGTCGGCTCTTAAGGCTGCAAGTGCAGAGGTCGTTTCTACATCATAAATTGGATTAAGTTGTATTGCAGGACGAGGATCGACAATAAGAGACGGTTGTCTTATTGCGTTATGTTTCGACTCTTGTGATGCAATTATGCTGTCTACGAGCTCAGCAGGAGTTAGTTTTTGCACCATATTTTTCAAGTATTGATGACTTGATATATTTGATTGTCTCATCATTTTGCTGACAGAAGGACGAGTAGTGAAAAGATTTCTGCGTGCCTGTAAACATTCTTTATTTGCTCTGTGCATCGCATCGATAGCTTTAGATTTGATATGCTGAAGCACAGTAAGATTATGCATGTTCTTAGGTAGTGTTTTGTAATGAGTGATCATTTTTTTCAATATGGCAGCAGCTTTTTTTTCATCAAAAAATATTTGCGCCATTAATTTGTTCGCAGTATTTTCATCATTAAAAGAGTCAATGCATTTTAGAAATTTATGTGCTCGAAAATTTCCCATAGTAGCAGCTATTTCTAAGTTATGGATTGCGGCTAGCATAGTTTCTTGCTTGCTTTTCTCATCTAGATAGATTGAATTTAAAAATTGGTTAACACCTAAAGTACATATTGCCTCAGGACAATTTTCTTTTGCAGCCTCTTGCAGTAAAAACACACCTTCATCTGTTGTTTCAGTTTTTGTAAGTAGCTGTAAACCATAAAATGATTTTATATCAGGATATTGATGGTTGTTTTTTAATAAAATAAGGCGTTGATTTTCTGCGTACTGTTTCCAGCTCTCATTTTTCGTAAGCGTATGTATCTTCGCTGCATTTTCACTATTCAGTGCTTCATAATATAAAATTTCTAATTCTGCGATAGCAATAGGTGATCCTAATTTAGCAGCTTCTATCCAGTAACGTTGTTTTACTACATCATCATCAATATACATTCCTTTCATAAAGAAGGCGTCTGCTTTTACTATAGTGGATGCTTTATCATCACTTATAATATCATCTAGGTTATGATTTCCATTGATTGTGTCTCCTTCTTGTAATTGAAAAGTCCCATATAATAATTTAGCAAGATGATTTCCTTTTTGAGCGGCGCGTTGAATGCTAGATGCAATGCCTATTAAATTATTGGAACTATCGTCTTTGATTGCCATCGCATGAGCTATATTGATGTCAATGACTCCATTTTTATCATCTTTTAATTCTTTACGTAATAGATTAATGGTAATAGTGCTCAATCCTTCTCGCTGTATCACAAGAGGGGAATCTTCTGTTATGTTCAAATCATTTTTTAACTGCGAAAGCACTTTCCACGGGTTATATCTTTCTAATAAATATTTATGTATGCCTGGATTTTGGAGTAGCATTTTTGTTTGATTTAAATCAAAAAAACTTCTTTCAGTACTCTTTTCATCAATATCAATTACTCCATGAGCAGCTAGTGACAATATAGAAATAATGTAAAAATTGAAATTAGTAATATTTTCTTTGTCTGTATAGGTGGAAATGTCGCTTAATAACACAAAGCCTTTTAGGAGTTTTTCAGATTGCTTTTTTGGATCTTTCTCTAAAAAACCAAGGTGCATTAAATATAGAGCATAATATAGCATAGCTGATTGATCGTTTTTCATGCGCTCTAGCATGCGATCCATGATGATTTCAATTTTGCTTTCATCTATAGAATTACTTTTTGATTCTTTATGGTCTTTTGCCTGACCTTGGCTAGAAAATTCAACTAATGCATTGGTCGCTTCACTGTCTTCTATGCATTCTAATAACTCTTGAAATGACGTTATAATTTTAGGTTGCTTGAACTGAGTTAGTTTTATAATAATTTGGTTTATAACATTTATATTTGGCGCGATATTACTTTTATTAAGTATATAAATAAGCTGAGGGATGTTATTTGCTTTTTTTATGTCAGCTTCAAGTTGTTGGCTACGTTTAATATCTTGTTCTAAGGGTTTTGATTTTTGACTATATAATTCGTGTAATCTAGAAATAATTTCTTGAAAGGCTTTTTCTTCAATCGTGGTTTTAGCTGGTGCTACATTGGTTCGTACGATAGAAGTTTGCGGAAAAAATGATAATTTAGAGGTTCTAGTGTAAGCCATGTTTTTCTCTGTATTTTTTATAGTTATTAATATGCAAGGACGGTTATTTTTTAATTGGCGAAAGTGCTGTTTTAGCTAATTTTTCGTCGGTTTCGGTTTCTTCATCGATATCTGCCCATCGGCGTCTAAAAAATAATCGTTGTCCCGGAGTTTGTAGTTCTCTTGCAAAGACTTTTTGTAGTATAAAATCATGAGCATCAAAACACTTAGGCTTTGCAAGTTGTTGCAAAGGTGTTAATCCATTATGCGGTGTCGTTAGTATTAAATTAAATTCTGCATCAGTAATCCATTTTTTTTCTTTCGCTTGTTCAAGAACTTGAAAATAGAGTTTAACCTTTTCAAATATTTCATTTTGTTTTGCTTCAGTGATATTCTCTAGCATGGTATTTAATACATTCGGTGAAGAAAATTCTGGATCTAATCTAAGTAGATTATTTTTAAATAATGTAACTGCTTTAGGGGTGCTCTTATGTGCGTCGATGCAAAGTATGAAATCATTTAAATTCTGCTTTAACTCGGCTAGTGGGATATCAAAGCAAACTATAAAAGCTGATACTGCAGTGAGAGGTTCGTCAGATTTTAATTCTGATGCTGTTTGTGACGATATCCAAGATAAAGATGTTTGATCTTGTTTGATATGATGATCGCTATCTTCTTTTTTTAATGCTGGTGCAACATGTTTGGTATCTAATTTAACATCCGATTTTTTTTCTTGATTGTTGTTTGATTCAAGCTTGTGTGCTGTATCGGTAGGTTGTACTTTTGATAATGCTACCGCTGCTTCAGCAGGTTGTGCTTTTGATAATGTTGCCGCTGCTTCAGCAGGTTGTGCTTTTGATAATGTTGCCGCTGCTTCAGCAGATTGTACTTTTGATAATGTTGCCGCTGCTTCAGCAGATTGTACTTTTGATAATGCTGTCGCTGCTTCAGCAGGTTGTGCTTTTGATAATGCTGTCGCTGCTTCAGCAGGTTGTGCTTTTGATAATGCCGCCACTGCTTCAGCAGTCGGTGTTTGTTTAATATCTTTTGCTTCAGTAGTAGATATTGTATTTTTATTCAATGATGTATAGGGTACTTTTAGTATTAATTGTCTTATCAGGGCTGGTCCTTGTAAAACCATTACATGATCTTTTATATCTGGCATGTTAGGCGGAACAGTCTTATCTATGTATTTCACAAGTTCTAGAGATTTTTCTTTGCGTAAATACTGAAAATAGATCCATCTTGCAACTGGATGTGGTTGTTTGTGATCAGCTGCAGATTTTATTTGATGAATTAATTCATTAACAGGGGTGTTTTCATCATTAGCGATAAATCTAGCGTATTTCAATAGTGCTTCTGGATCTTGAGCAAGCGCTTGTTTTTTTACAAAATTCAACAGATGTAGTTCAATTTGTGTAAGTGCTTTTTTCGCTAGGTCATTAGGCTTACGCATGATTGTTTTCAATAGCATAAGTGCTTCATAAGGATCATATTTTTTTGCAAGTTCCGCCGCATATTGAGTGGAAAAGGCTTCAATGAAACGTTGATTGGAAGCAGCGTTTCTTTCTCTAGGTAAATAAAACATTTTCAATAAGTCTTTTATTTCTGGAATGGGAAATAAATATAAAATACAGGTAATAAATTGTGAGGACTCTTTTGTGATAGCTGTATTTTGCAAACAAATGTTTAATATCTTAAGACCATGATGTACATTTCTTTTAAAATCACCTGTCTTGATATGGGTTGATAGCAGGTAAGCAGCATATTCCAGTACAAGATTGCTACCATGTTCTTGGTTAGACAGTGCATATTCGTCGAGTATCTTTTTTATCTGTGTTGCTTTTTTCTCATCTAGAAGAAATGCTTGTTTATATTCACTTTGCACAATGTCATTTAAATATCTAAGCGATGAAATAACTGCTGATAATGGTTGAGCGTCATTGATTACTGTATTCTCACCTTGTTCATTTTTCTCGTTATCCGGTTTGTCATCTTTAGTTATTCGATGTCGCATGTATGCACTCCAGTACTTTTTTTAGTCCACAGGCTACACATGCCGCAGCGTAAATTCTATAGTAAAAAACCCCTATTGATTACAAATTGATCATGACTTCATTAAATTGACCGAATAGGAGCGCTATTTTAGTGCAAGATTGGGTGAGGTAAGGAGTGATTCTTGTTTAAAACGGTACAGCCTTTCTATTATGGTCATAAAGACATTTGAGCAAGGTTTCTTGATAACCAATTTCAACTAAACGATCAGTTTGTTTTGGATTGGAATAGAGTAAACGGAATTTGCTTAAATTGAGTGTGACGCAAATATCGGCAGATAAACTATTGTGACGAGATTTTGCTAATGAACCAATAAATAAACCACGTAAAAAAGTATCCATAAAGCGTGGAAAACGATAGATATTATTTCCAATGCCTAGGAGTGAATAGATAGCGTCTTTGAACGTTAAAATAGGTGGAAAAGAATATTTGCGTCTGTCAGGCGCAAATGTGTTTAAATCAATCGCAATTATTTTTCCTTTAGTACCGATATATTGACGCATCACATCGATAGGTAAATTATTTAATAAGCCACCATCTAAATGTGGTTCGCCATTCAAAATCATAGGTGGTATTAAACCAGGGATAGAAGAGCTAGCGCGTGTTTTTTCCCAGATTAATCCACTTTTATGTGTTTCTTCATTATTCGTCGACATATTGCAAGAAACACAGAACAACGGTAGTGCTAAATCTTCAATGCGAAGATCGCCAAATACTTGTTGTTGTGCTGTCGTAAAGTTTTGCGCATTAAACAGTGAAATCACCGGCCAGGTTAAACTGCGCCATGAAATAGAACGATTGGATGCGGTGACGATGCGCGTAAATCGTTCATAGGCGTGTTGGTAGTTTTCATCAATGGCATAACATGCTGCAACCAATGCGCCTACACTCGTCCCACCAATAATATCGATAGGAATTTTGGATTCTAATAAAGCTTTGATTGCACCTAAATGTGCCCAGCCACGTGTGCCACCACCGCTTAGTACTAAGCCTACTGCTTTGCCACGAACAAAACGTAGTAGGCGATGAAAGTCATTCGATGATGATAAGCGTACATGGTGTTGTAGCGAAAAAGTGGTTTGTTCATGCCAAACAGCAGATGAGATAGGGTCAGATTTATTGTTGCGGTGAATAATAATTAGTTCAGGATCACTATGTAAATGTGCATGCCTGCTATGTGTTTTATCGAGTATGTGCGCGTCAATTTTATGACTTTTATTAGGCATAACCGCAATGTACAGTACATCTGCTTTTTTGAGTGCAATTTTTGCAAGAGGCGTCGATGTATTTTTTAAGATATATAAAATGCGGTGCGAAGATTTTTTTTCATGCGACATTTGATACAGGCGTTCTTTTAAAATATCAGCATCCATTTCTTTGCTGTTGATATCGGTTTGATAATCAGAAATAGCAACTAAACTTTTAAAGTGATTGGCATAGGCCAATAATTTTTCAGAAAAACCATCAAGTGGAGTGTCATCATTTGCGGCAATAATAACAATGTGTTTGTTTGCTTTTTCAGTGGTAAGCATTTGAATCAAACTTTTGGAGCGCGCAATAATAGGTTGCACTGATTCCAACATGAGTTTTGGATAGGTGTGGCAAAGTGCAACAAAATCAGAAGCAGGTAAACGCAATAGTGTTGATTCAATTAATGCTTTAATCGTCAGTGAGCGTGGCTCATTCGAAAGGGCGCCCAATTCACCAACGGTTTCTGCTGTATCAATATGCCCAACAACTTTGGTTTCCCCCGTTGTCATAGTGAGTTCGGCAGATAATTTTCCCTGTACTACAAGATAAACGCTATCGGATGGATCACTTTGATGAAATAGCACTTCATTTTGTTTTAACGTGATAGAGCGAAAGCGCGATAATAATTGTACGCGCACCGCATCATCTAAGAGTGAAAAAATGCGGCTCGCTTTTAATAAGTCGTGTAAATGACTATCCATGTCAAATTATCCATTACATATCGTTGTTATGATTCTTCGCAATTAAAGTATACATTGTTGGGACAACAAACAGAGTAAAGCAGGTACCAATAAACATTCCAGATGCAATGACTAAGCCAATATCGAAACGGCTCGTTGCACCAGCACCTGAGGCTAAAATGAGTGGTACCACACCTAAAATCATGGAGGCTGTCGTCATTAAAATAGGGCGTAAACGTAGTGTTGCTGATTTAACAATAGCGGCAGTAATGCTGAGTTTTTCTTGCCGTTGTAATTGATTTGCAAATTCCACCATCAAAATACCATGTTTACTAATCAAACCAATCAGTGTCACTAGTCCGATACCGGTATAAATATTTAGTGTAGCAAATCCTAAATTTAATGGAATTAATGCACCTGCAATTGACATGGGAACACTAATTAAAATAATGAATGGATCGGTGAAACTTTCAAATTGTGCAGCAAGCACTAAATAAATAATGATAAGTGCAAATAAGAAAGTAAATAGCATCGCATTACCTTCTTGCATGGCTTGGCGAGATTGACCTGCGAAGTCGGATGCAACACCAGAGGGCATGATTTTTTTCGCTTCTGTCTGCAAGTAATTTAAGCCATCAATCATCGATTTTCCTGGCATTACCATACCTTGCAAGGTGGCTGAGTTTAATTGTTGGAATTGATTCAAGTTATCGGGTTTTGTTTCAACATGAAAATGAACGAGCGTCGATAATGGAATGAGAGTCTTCCCTGCTGGAATATAAACAGAGTCCAATTTTTCGGGATTTAAACGCATATCATCAGGAAGCTGTGGAATCACTTCATAGCTTTCACCTTCACGGCTAAAGCGATTGACATTACCACCACCCAATAGTGTTGCAAGTGCATTACCAATTGAATCCATGGTTACACCCATGGTGCCGGCTTTGTCACGATCAATATCAAGGGTTATTTCTGGTTTATCGAATTTTAAATCAGAATCAACGAACATAAACATACCGCTATGCATAGCTGTTGTTTTTAATTTTTCCATCACTTGATAAAGTACAGTGTAGTCTGCTGTGGTTGTCAAAACGAATTGAATCGGTAAGCCATCACTAGTTCCTGGAATAGGCGGTAACCCAAATGCAACAGCTTGTAAGCCTGCGATGGAACCCAATTTACCCTGTAACTGTTCGACCACTTTCTTTTGACTGATGCTTCGATCTTTCCATGGTTTTAACATCATTCCGGCAAATGCATTATTAGGAGCGCCTTGACCATTGACAATGAAGTAATCTTGATTCGCTGGGAAACTGGTAAAAATATGGTTTAGTTTTTCAGTAAATTTGGTCGTGTAATTGATATTGGCGTACTGTGGCGCAGTTAATGATAGAAAGATAACGCTTTGATCTTCTTCGGGCGCTAGTTCTTTACTAGTAGTTGAAGCCAGTAAGCCACATGATAATAAAATAATAATTGCAAAAACAACAACGACAGAGCGGTTTTGTAATGTGCCAATTAATCTTTCTGAATATTTTGCTTTAAAGTTTTCGAAAAACTCATCAATCTTATGCACGAGTTTATTTTCAGAAATCGCGTGATTTAATATTTTTGAGCACATCATGGGTGATAGAGTTAACGCGATAATGCCAGAAATAATCACGGCAAATGCAAGGGTAAAAGCAAACTCTTTGAAGAGGGCGCCAGTTAACCCAGACATGAATCCAATCGGCGCGTACACTGCGGCAAGAGTGGTGGTCATCGAAATAATAGGTGAAGCAATTTCACGCGCACCTTTGATAGCAGCATCAAATGGCGTTAAGCCTTCTTCCACATGGCGATAAATATTTTCGACGACAACAATAGCATCATCTACGACCAAGCCAATGGCTAATACCATAGCAAGTAGTGTCAATAAATTTAATGAATATCCCATAGCAAGCATTAGTGAACAAACACCAATGAGTGATAGAGGAATAGTAATAATAGGAATAGTAACGGTGCGTATGCTACCTAAAAATAGGAAAATCACAAGAATAACGATGATAGATGCTTCTGAAATACTACTGATTACTTCGTGAATTGAGCTGCGAATGTATTCTGTACTATCGTAAACAACTTTCCCTTCAAAGCTGCTAGGGTAGTTGCTTTCTAATTCAGGAAGAATTTTTCTTACATTGGTAATAGTGGTCAGTGGGTTGGCTGTTGGTGTGCTTTGAATACCAATAAATACCGCATTTTTCCCATTGAAGATAACAGAGGAATCATAATCTTCTGCGCCAAGTTCAACATTGGCAATGTCGTTTAATCGAATTAAGGTACTTTTATCATTTTTTACAACGATATTATCGAATTGTTTAGGGTCATCTAAGTTGGTTTTTGCGTTTACGTTAAATAGGACAAATTTACCTTTGATTTGTCCGGCCGCACTTTGATAGTTTTGTGCTGAGAGTGCACTGACAACGTCGCGAGTAGATATATTCAATGCAGCCATTTTTTCTGTGTTTAACCATATACGCATTGCGTAATCATGGCCACCTAAAATATCTGCAGAAGCAACACCATCGACTGTTTGTAATTTTGGTCTGACAACGCGCGACAAATAATCTGTGATTTGTTGGTTTGACATATGTTTGCTATTGAAGCCAATATACATCAACGCCATGCTACTACCGGTTTGTTTCATAATAGTAGGTTGATCAGAATCTTTTGGGAGGTCATTTCGTACTTGCGCAACTTTAGCAATGACATCAGTCATTGCTATATTAGGATCAAAGTTCAAACGTATATATGCTTTGATCGTACTAACATTCTGGTTACTTTGTGCAGTGATATAATCAACACCATCAGCGCTAGCGATCACTTTTTGGATGGGCGCAGTAATAAAACCTTGGATCAGATCAGCGTTTGCTCCTGCATAAGCGGTAGTGATGGAGATAACGGTATTTGACATCTTTGGAAATTGACGTAAAGGTAATTCACCGATTGCGCGCAAACCAAAAATAAAAATAATTAAGCTGATAACAGTTGCAAGCACTGGCCTGCGAATGAATATATCGGTGAATTTCATTAGGTTATAACTCCACGCTATTATCTATGACAACATGTGTGTCATTTTGTAATTTTAATTGTCCTGATGTAGCAACTTGATCACCCGCAGTTAAACCTGATTCGATAACAACACTATCGCCACGACGTTCACCGACTTTGACGTATTGACGTGTTACATAAAGATCAGGATGTCCTTTTTTACCTTTATCTTTAATTAAAAAGACTGAATCGCCGTGTAAACTGTAAGCGATAGAGGTTTGTGGTAAAATAATCACATCATTTTGTTCACGTAACCAGATTTTTACAAAAGCAAACATGCCTGGATAAAGTTCTAAATTTTTATTCGGAATGGTCGCTTGAATTAAAATATTACGCGTGCTTTGATCGACTTTGGAGTTAATCGCTGTAATCGTTCCTTGCAAATCTTTTGTATTAGCAGAGTTCAAGTTAACATCGGCAGAAATAGGCTGATTAAGATATAAGTTTGGAACATATTGTTCAGGTAAATCAAACTTAATAAATAAAGGATCCAATGATTGTAAGCTAACCATCGCTGTTCCAGCTTGCAAATATTGTCCGAGATCAATTTGTCGAATACCAATTTTACCGCTGAATGGTGCGATAATGGTTTTTTGTCGAATATGAGCTTGTATTTCTTCAACACCAGCTTCAGCTTGTTTTAATTGCGCAAAGCTCGTATCAGCAGAAGATTGTGAGCCTACACTTTTCTTTAATAGGGTGCTATCACGTGTATAGTTAATCTGTGCCAATTTAAGTTTAGCTAAGCTATCTTTTAATTGTGCTTGCTCTACACTCGTGTCGAGTAATACTAAAGTATCACCTTGATTAACAAATTGTCCGGAAGTAAAGCGTACCTCTTTAACGATTCCTGAAACTTCAGCACTAAGATCTACACCATTGACAGCAGTTACCGTGCCAATCGATGTGATATAGGATTGCCATTTTTGTTTAGTCACAGTGGTGGCTGAAATGGTGACTGGTGGTGGTTGATAGTGTGACATAAAGTAGCCGAAGAGCGCTTGCTTAATAAAATAGATACCAAAAATGATTCCAAAAACAATACCAACAATCTTGAGCATTTTTTTCATTTGGGGGGTTGTTTGCAATATCATAGATTTTCTCGCTGCATTTCATTTTGAAACTCCTTTCGTTTCGGTAAAAAAACGAAAGGAGTTAGGTGGTTTATTGATCTTTATTAATAACTAAAAACATTGCGCCTGGGCCGCGGAGGATATGTAACAACAAGGTTGTTTTAGCTTGGCTTGCAATTTTATGTAGTTCCGTTATCGATGCTATTTTTTGTTGATTTGCTGAAGTAATAACATCTCCTGGACGTAAATCGGCATGCCATGCATTGCTATCTTCTTCTAGTGAGATAACCGCAACACCTTTCACATCTCCATGGATTGGGCTTAATTGTGTGAAATCTTTCAAGCCTACACCATATAGGAATGGATCTAATGCTTGTTCTGTTTGTTGGCGTTTTTGTGGATCAGTGATAACAACAGAGAGTTTTATTGGTTTCTTATCTCTTAACAAACTAATGTCGGCACGTGAGTCAACGCGTAAAAATGCGATAGCATTGACGACATCATTCGCATTTTTAATGTCGCTACCGTTAACATTGGTGATGACATCGCCAACCTGTAGCCCAGATTTTTGTGCTGGGGAGCTCGGCATAATTTGCGTTACCACGGCACCTTTGTCAGAGCCACCCAAGTTAAAGGCAGATGCAAGTTCAGGTGTGACATCTTCTGCGCCTATACCTAATGCGCCGCGACGAACGTTACCAAACTGAATCAGTTGTAGCATCACGCTTTTTACCATGTTGGCTGGAATAGCAAATCCAATACCAATGTTGCCACGGTCAGGTGCCAAAATAGCGGTGTTAATACCAACTAATTCACCTTTGGTGTTAACCATGGCGCCACCAGAGTTTCCTGGATTAATAGGCGCGTCAGTTTGAATGAAGTTTTCGTAGCTTTCGATACCAAGTGTTGTGCGACCTAAAGCGCTGATAATTCCAGATGATACACTTTGGCTTAAACCAAATGGATTACCAATCGCAGCGACGATATCACCGACTTTTAAATTATTGGAATCACTGATGGGTAGGGCAGCTAGGTTTTTACCGGTAATTTGCAGCAAAGCAACATCAGATGGTTTATCCATGCCGATGACTTTTGCATTGTAATGTCGACCATCATTTAATGTGACAGTAATTGATTGTGCATCATCAATGACATGTGCGTTAGTGAGAATATATCCTTTATCAGCATCAACAATCACACCCGACGCGACGGAAACAAATTTGTCTGGGATAAGTGCGTTGCCAGCGCCACCTTGTTCGCGCTGTAAGCGACTTAATGTATTGAAATCGGTGACTTTAATTTGTGCGCGTATATTAACGACAGCAGGTAGCACTTTTTGCAACATGGGTGCAAGACTGCCATCAGTCGGGATGGTTGCATGTGTACTAATGGAAATAAAAGATCCTAGAGCAAAGATAAGCTGGAATAGGATTCTAATCGCGCTTTTCATAGGCTTTCCTTTGTTTGAGAATGTAGGGTGGGCAAAGCGAAGCGTGCCCGCCATGAATCAATGGTGAGCACACTTCGTTTTGCCCACCTTACGAGTTTACTAACTTTTTGTTTCTTAAGCAAAGTTCAGTTAGGGTTTTGCTATCCAAATTATGCTGGCCATCCTACCGGTTTTTTCACCATCACGTCGATATGAGTAAAAAAGGTTTTTTTCTGCAAAAGTGCAATGATTACCGCCATAAATGGCTTGAACACCAAGCTGGTGTAATTGTATGCGTGCCAGTTCGTACAAATCAGCTAACCAGCGTTGATTTGGTGACGGGGTAAATGCACTCTCTGCAGAAGGCATCGCTTGTAAAAATTGCTCACGGACTTCGTGACCCACTTCATAATTTTTTGCACTGATAGCGGGCCCTAACCAGACTAATAATTCATGTGTTGGTTGCGATAGCTGTTGTAGTGTATTGCCAATAATTCCATTCGCTAATCCACGCCAACCCGCGTGAATTGCAGCGATATGTGTTCCTTTTTTATTGCAAATAAGTAGAGGTAAGCAATCTGCTGTCAAAACAACGCACGCTGTATTCGGTGTCGCACTAAAGCTGGCATCGGCATTTTGATAACGATGTGCAGAGGTTGCTTCAAGTGCGATAGCGCTATGCGTTTGTTTAATCCAAATGGGATCATCCGTGAGGCGTAAATTCTTTTTTAAAATATCTCTATTTGCAGTCAGGTGTGTAGGTTGATCACCAACATGTTCACCTAAGTTGAAAGAATCATAAGGAAGCTCACTTTCGCCACCGATGCGCGTTGTGGTGCACGCTTTAACGCAATCAGGGGCGGGCCATTCAGCATTGATAAATTGCGTCATTATTTTTCTTCTGTATCTGACTTCAGTATTTGAATCAATTCTTGCATGTCATCAGGGATTGGAGCTTGCCATGAAATGGGTTGGTTTGTCTCCGGGTGTATTAAACCTAACTCTGAGGCATGTAATGCTTGGCGTTTAAATTTGCGTAACATAGCAACTAATTCGGGAGTGGCACCTTTTGGTAATTGTAATCGTCCACTATAAACTTGGTCGCCAAGTAGACCATGATGAATGTGTGCCATATGAACACGAATTTGATGTGTGCGTCCTGTTTCAAGTTGTACTTTGACACGGGTGTGTGCACGATATCGCTCTACTATGCGGTAGTGTGTTACTGCAGGTTTTCCATTATCCATGATGGCCATGCGCTTACGATGAATAGGATGACGTCCGATCGGTTGATCAACTGTACCACCACTTATTAATATGCCCATGACGACCGCTTGATAAATGCGTGTAATAGAACGTTCTTTAAGTTGTGCTGAAAGATGATTGAGTGCAATAGGGTTTTTTGCAATCACAAGCAAGCCAGACGTGTCTTTATCCAAACGGTGAATAATGCCTGCACGTGGTAGCTCACCCAGTTCTGGGCAGTGATGCAATATAGCATTCAATAACGTTTGGTCTGGGTTTCCTGCGGCAGGATGGACCACCATTCCAGCGGGTTTATTGATAATAAGTAACGCACTATCTTCATGAATGATATTCAGCGCGATATTTTGTGCTTTCCATGCTGGTTGCTGCTTGGTTTGTGCATTGATTTCAATTTTCTCTCCACCAATGACAGTAACGCGTGCTTTTGCAGTGCTGCCATCTAGTGTTAATGCTGCAGATTTTATCCACTCTTGAATTTGAGTTCGCGAGTAATTAGGAAGCAGCTGGGCGATAGCTTGATCTAAGCGCAACCCGCCGAGTTCTTCTGGGATAGTCAATGTGTGTTGAATTGTATTTGTCATATTTTTTTGGCCATTACGTTTTTTAGCACGTGAATGATGGCAAAATTTCGTTTACAATGCACGCCCAATCGTATTTAAGTTTTTAGGGTAGGACATGAAGCTTATCAAAAAATTAGTAATTCCATTTGTTATATCTCTTCCATTGGCTGTATTAAGTGCTTGTTCTACCGTTACTGACCCTGCGGAAACTTATAAAGGTGAAACGCCACAGCATATTTTCGCTCAAGGTGAAGTATCGCTGCGTGACAAAAATTACTCAGAAGCAGTCAAACGTTTCGAGGCATTGGAAGTGCAGTATCCATTAGAGTCTTATACGCAAACAGCTGAGCTGCATATTATTTATGCATACTATATGAATGGCGATTACGCTTCTGCGCAAGCATCAGCAGATAGATTTATACACTCATACCCAACCAGTCCACATATTGACTATGCATACTATATGTTGGGTTTATCAAATTACTACCAAAACTTAGGTGTATTTGAGCGTGTGTTTACCGTTGATTTGGCAACACGTGATTTAGCGCAAGTGAAGAAGTCATTCGATGATTTTTCAACTGTTGTTCATTCATATCCAAATAGTGCTTATGCACCTGCATCACATCAATATATGGTTTATCTAAGAAATGTTATGGCAGACCATGAGCTACAAGTTGCGCAATATTACTTTAGTCGCAAAGCGTATGTTGCTGCAGCAAATCGTGCGAGTGATGTTGTAAAAGGTTATCAAGGCGCGCCAGTTGTGCCTGATGCACTAGTGTTAATGATTAAGTCTTATCGAGCATTGCATTTGAAACAATCCGAAGATGAAGCTACACGAGTGTTGCGATATAACTATCCGAATTACGTGATTTAACGTACCTCCTCATCCCCAGCCCTTCTCCCCTTCGCAAAAAGCGCGTTGGGAGAAGGGAGTAAAGACATTTTTACTCTCCCGCGCGGGAGAGGGGTTTTCTAACCATATCGTTTTTGCGCTGATCCCAGCAGTCCTGATTTTTCAGTTGCTTGTTTAGCTGGAGGTTGTGCACCGGTTACACCAGTTGGGCTTTTTGGTGCTGCATGTAGATGTAAGTTCTTAAACGCATTTAGAAAAGCGTCATCATCAAAATCATCAGCTTTGTTACCGTCAGCAGATAGAGAACGCTTTTTCTTTGGTTTTGGAGCAGAAGCGGCTTCTTTCTTTTTTTCATCGCCATGTTTGTTGGCTGGAGCAGGTGTTGCCGCAAATATGGCAGCCAGAGAAGCGGAGGGTGGAGCAGCAACAGCTGACATATCGTATGCTGGTTCATCATCTCTTCCTTCTGAGACAACGAGAGGAGTGCGTTCATTTGCAGTTTTATGTTCGCTAGCTGCAGCTTGGTACTGAGTAGAAGATTGCAATAAGGTGGGATCTAAATCCGGTACATGAGCTAATAGTGATTGCAATGCTGTATGAGATGGTACACCACTGTTCACTAGAGCTGCTTGCTCAGCCTTTGTTTCGGCATTTAGAGCTGTTAGTGCACTTGCTGCCTTAGGATCTTTAGCCAGTGCCATTTCTATCGCTTTTAGTCTAGCGGCTAGGTCTTTGTGGCTATCTGCTAATACACTGACTTGAGCGGCATTATCCTCACCCCTTTTAACAGCAGTGTTGATTCGTCTATCTTCATCTAGCTTTTTTCGAATTTTATATTCATTCAAACCAATTGCCCCGAGTAGAGCAAAGATAGCGAGCCCGATGGGGATGCCTACTCCTGTCGAACTAACTGCGGCTGCAATTAAAACTCCCAAGCCGTAAAAAGTTGCGCCTGCGGTTACGCCAGCAACTACATTTGATAAATACCTATAGGCTTTCGAATTAGTTACTTTGTTATAATATAATTCAATCAATCGATCTATCTGGCTAGGCATAAAACAACTCCTATGTTTTATATAAACGTATGCTGGCAGTATGCACTGCGCTTACTTAAAAAAATCTTAAATTTATCTAAGGCCTAGGGTTAACCCTTGAAGCGTGATGTAACAGGGTAACGCCAGTCGCGACCAAAAGCTTTATTGTTGATGCGAATTCCAATGGCTGATTGTCTGCGTTTGTATTCATTACGATGAATGAGTGTTACTACTTTACGTACCACAGCTTCGTCATATCCTTGCGCGATAATATCAGGAATCGTTTTTTCTTGATTTAGATACATTTCCAAAATGGCATCTAAAATGGAATAAGGCGGTAAGCTATCTTCATCTTTTTGATCCGGCGCAAGTTCAGCTGTAGGTGGTCTATCTATAATACGTTCTGGTATCACAGCTGAAAGTTGATTACGGTAACGAGATAAATTGTAGACTAGTGTTTTAGGTATATCTTTTAATACAGCGTAACCACCTGCCATATCACCGTAGAGTGTGGCATAACCAACAGCCATTTCACTGCGATTTCCAGTTGTTAACACGATGTTTCCTGTTTTATTTGAAATAGCCATCATCATGACGCCACGACAACGCGCTTGTAAATTTTCCTCGGTAATATCAGGCTTCATTCCTGCAAATGTTGGCGCTAAGCTTGCTAAAAATGTAGAAAAGCTAGGTTCAATGGAAATAGTTTCATGTGCGACACCTAAGTTATTTGCAAGTGCTAAGCCATCTTCAACGCTCATTTCAGCGGTATATCGAGAAGGTAATAATATGGCTTTTACATTTTCTTTTCCCAAGGCATCGACGGCAACAGCGAGAGTGAGAGCCGAATCAATTCCCCCAGAAACACCCACAAGAGCGCCAGGAAAATTATTTTTTTGTACGTAATCGCGTACACCTAGAACTAATGCTTGATAAACACGCTCATGACTATTAAACAGTGATGGTGCTGTATTGATTGTCCGAGCATCTGTGCTGTTAAATTCGATTTCAACTGCGGTTAAATTTTCTGTAAAAAATCCAGCGTGGTTTGCAATGGTGCCATCTTGATTAATTAACATGGAGCCGCCATCAAAAATAATTTCATCTTGACCGCCCACAGCATTCACATAAACGATGGGCAGCTCACACGCTTTAGCACGTTTAGCTAAAATGAGATGTCGTTGTTCGTGTTTTTCAACTTCGAATGGTGATGCATTCGGTGAAACAATAATGCGAGCACCTTGATTAGCTGCTTGTTGGATAGGTCCTGGAAACCATGCATCTTCACAAATAATAATGCCTACGGGTATTCCATTGATAGGAACAACACAAGGTGAGTTTCCTGGAATAAAATATCTGCATTCGTCAAACACACCGTAATTTGGTAAATGTTGTTTATTGTAACGACCTAAAATAGTGTTGTTAAAGATTAAAGAGCATGAATTATATAACCCTTCAGCTGTAGAGTAGGGATGGCTGACTAAACAATGGATATTAGTTACCGTGGATTTAAAGGTATTTAATGCTTCATTACTAGCATCTAAAAAAGAACGACGTAACAATAAATCTTCTGGTGGGTAACCTGTGATGCTGAGTTCAGGGTAAACAATTAAATCTGCATGATGTATGTCGCGTGCTTCATTGGCTGCATTAATGAGTTTTTGCAGATTGCCTGAAATATCGCCGACAGTTAAATTCAATTGTGCCATTACAATACGAAGTTTTTTTGTCATTACATTGCCTTTATAAAGAGTAAGGTATAGCGAGTAAATGTAAGTTAATAGTTTTGTCTATATCTAAAAATAAAGATGCAGAATTTGCATCTGTTATCGGTGCAACAACAAGTGCTTCATAATGATTTTGTGCTGTTGTCACGAAATCAACAATAGAACCACAAGCATTAGATTGATTATAGATTTCTGCCCCGATGTTTGGAGTCGTTACTGAAGTAAAATTAACTCTATACATATGATTTTTTAATTTCCCGCGATATTGCATGCGAGCAATGATTTCTTGTCCGGTATAACACCCTTTGTCAAAACTGATAGCATTTAAAAGTTGTAAATTAATTTCATGAGGTAAAAGTTTTTCACTGGTTTCCGGGTAAATCATTGGAATACCAGCGGCAATATTATTTGTCTTCCATGGCGTGATATCGGATTCTGATATTTTTGTTATGGCATGCAGTTCATTGCTAGCATCAGTCAGGCTCACTTTGAAAAAGACCGCATATTTTTTTAAGGCGTTGGTAGCAATTGCATTCATGCTACTGGGCAGCAATAGGTAATAATTTTCATGATGTGGAATAAGATAAAATAAACTAATAATGCGACCTTGAGGATTGCAGTGCGCACTCAATTGCATGGGTGCTAACTCATCTAGATTACAAGTGAGTTGGCCCTGTAATAGTTTTTTACTGCCTTCACCAGATATTTTGATGAGACTTAAAGAATGGTTTTCAGTTGAATCTGTCATGGGTTACCTATCACTGGGTGTTACACAAAGTAAGCGTATTAATTCCCCCTCTCCCACAGTGTTTTTTTGTGGGAGAGGGGTAGGGGTGAGGGCTGCTACCCTCATCCCCAGCCCTTCTCCCTTCACAAAAAACGTGATGGGAGAAGGGGGTTAATTGTATTAAGCTACGCTATGATAGCAATGTTTAATCATCATTTACACGGTATGACATACAAAACAGAGGTAATAATGAAAAAAAATGACGCATCAGCGCTTATACTGATTGATATTCAAAATGACTTTTGTAAAAACGGTAGCTTGGCAGTGAATGATGGAGATGCGGTAGTTGCGGTAGCCAATAAAATCCAAGGTGATTTTTCCACTATTATTGCGACCCAAGATTGGCATCCAGCAAACCATGAAAGCTTTGCTAGCAATCATCAAAACACGTCAGTGGGTGATTTTATCCAGTTAAATGGCGTACAACAAATTTTGTGGCCGGTGCATTGTGTGCAAAATACAACTGGCGCAGAGTTGCATCCAGAGTTGAATGTAAAGCAAATTGATAAAATCATTTTTAAAGGGACAGATAAAAAAGTAGATAGCTATAGTGCATTTTTCGATAATGCGCGTTTGCATGCAACTGAATTAGCGGCTTACTTGCATGAAAGAAAAATTACAGATTTATATTTCATGGGATTAGCGACAGATTATTGCGTGAAATTTTCATGTCTCGATGCGATTGATTTAGGATTCAAAGTGCATTTAATTGCGGATGGCTGTCGGGGTGTGAATTTGCAACCGCAGGATGTTGATAAAGCAATTCAAGAGATGAGGGATGCGGGGGTAGAATTTTACCCTCTTTGAAAAAGCGTTGTTGCATAAATCAAAATCTGCACTATTCCCCTCTCCCAAAATGCTTTTCTTTGGGAGAGGGGCTAGGGGCTGAGGGTATTTGGCGTGGCACAAATATCTTTAGGAGGCACATACCTTGCTCAAAACCCTCATCCCCAACCCCTCGTAAAAATCACTCCGGGAGAAGGGAGAAAATCGATTTATGCAACAACGCCATTTTCAAAGGGGATGAACTATAATACCCACTCCAAAATATCCATGGGTTGTTTGATATAGCCATTAGCATTCCATGACTCTGGATTTTCTTCAGCTGAAATATAGCCATACAATGCAACCAGTGATGGTACACCAGCTGCTCTGCATGCCATCACATCCACTTCAGAATCACCGACGTAGATGACTTTTGTAGGATGAGTATTGAGTAGCTTGCATGCATGAAGAATAGGTTCAGGATGAGGTTTGTGGTGCTTTAACGAGTCGCCGCTGATAATGCATTTCGCGCGTTTAGTTAAATGCAAGCCATCTAAAATTAATTGTGTGTACTTATTAGGTTTGTTGGTAACAATCCCCCAGGGGATGTTGTTTTTATCGAGGTGATCCAATACTTTTTCCATGCCAGCAAACAATTGCGTCGTATTCAATAAGCAGTTTTCATAGTGTTGTAATAATTGATTAGCTAAATCAGGGTATCTGGTATCAGAGTCATCGATATCCAACCCGGCTTTAATTAAGCCTTTGCAACCTTTGCCAGCCGCTGTGCGTAAGTCGCCAGTAAGGGTCTGTTGCGGCGCAAGTGATTGTAAAGCCGCTATGAGATCATTGGCTGTATCTAGCATCGTGCCATCGAGATCGAATAATACGGTGTCGATTTTTTGTTTATTCATAGATATCTATTATCCCGCTTTTTTTAAGTGGACGATGTAGTTCACAGAAACATCTTGGTTAAGCTTAAACGTTTTTGTGAACATATTATAGCTAAAGCCGGCCATATCTACTATGGAGAGATTTGCTTTTCTTGCCCACTCGCCTAATTCTGATGGTTTGATGAATTTTGCGTAATCATGTGTGTTTTTGGGGAGTAGTTTCAAAAGATACTCAGCGCCCACGATCGCTAACATGTAAGCTTTGATATTGCGATTTAAGGTTGAAATGAAAATATCAGCATTCGGTTTTGCTAAAGCGGCACAAGCATTGATGATCGCAGCGGGATCTGGGACGTGCTCCAGCATTTCCATGCAGGTCACGACGTCGTAATTTTGTGGGCGTTCAGCAGCAATGGTTTCAGCTGTAGTTAATATATACTCAATTTGAACATTTGATTCAATTTGGTGTAGTTTTGCGACATTAATGCCTCCAGGGCTCATATCGATTCCTGTCGCATGCGCGCCTTGCTTTGCCATGCTTTCTGTTAGTATGCCGCCGCCACAACCAATATCGATGACTGTTTTGTCCTTAAGCGTCGTTTTTTGCAAAATCCACGCCAGACGCAATGGGTTAATCTCATGCAATGACTTTAAATCACCTTGTGGATCCCACCAATATGAAGAAAGTTCCGTGAACTTTGCAATTTCAGATGGGTCGATATTATTTATGTTCATTTCTTCAAAAAGCTCCCTTGCTGTTAGTATCAGTTCTGTTTATTATACGCAGGTATTTATTATCTTTCACAAAGGGAATTTTGATTATGAAAATTAAGTTTATTGCTATGAGCGCGTTATCAGTTGTTTTAGCTTCTACTGCTGTGTTTGCAGACGATGCACAACAAGCTACACAAGCTGCAACCGGTATGCAACCAACAGTTGAACAAGGTGCTACCACCTCTACAACTGATGCAACAACAACACACGCTACCAAAGCAAGCGCAACATCAACCAAAACCAAGAAGCACACCACAGCAGCTACCCACAACAGCACAGCTACATCAGCTGCGCCAGCTGTAACAACAGAGCCAACACCAGCTACAACAACAGGTGGCTAATTAGTTATTGGTTTTGGGTGAACAAAAAAAACCCTGCATCTGCAGGGTTTTTGCTTAATGGGAGTGAGCAATGTATCAAAAACAGCATGAGCCTGTTTATCTGCAAGATTATAAAGTACCTGATTTTTTAGTAGATACCATCGATTTAGAGATCCAACTGACTGAAGAAGTCGCAAAAATTAAATCCCGCATGCACTTGTATGCCAACCCTATGCGTCCTCATTTAGCACATGAATTGGTGTTGCATGGTGAGCATCTTGTTTTGAAATCAATAAAGCTAGATGGTAAAGAATTAGATGCATTGCAATATCGCGTTACTGATACACATTTAACGATTTATTCTGTCCCTGAAAAAATGACAGTAGAAATCGAAACCTGGACAAAGCCTCAAGACAATACTGAATTAAGTGGATTATACAAATCTAGTGGAAATTACTGCACACAATGTGAGGCAGAAGGATTTAGACGCATTACTTATTTTCTTGATAGACCTGATGTCATGGCGAAATACACTACCAAAATCATCGCAGATGAAGCTCGTTATCCAGTATTACTATCCAATGGTAATCAAATTGGCAAAGGAAGTCTTGGAGATGGTCGACATTGGGTTATGTGGGAAGATCCATTTCGCAAACCTTGTTATTTATTTGCTATGGTTGCAGGCAATTTAGAATGCGTTGCTGATGAGTTTATAACGTCATCGGGTAAAAAAGTTAAATTAGAAATTTATGTTGAGAAAGGAAATACTGATAAATGCTCACACGCAATGGCGGCTGTGAAAAAAGCGATGCGTTGGGATGAAGAAGTTTATGGACGTGAATACGATTTAGATATTTATATGATTGTTGCTGTCAGCGATTTCAATATGGGAGCAATGGAAAATAAAGGATTAAACATTTTTAATGCTAAATATGTATTAGCAAAGCCTGAAACTGCAACAGATGAAGATTTTATTCATGTTGAAGCAGTGATAGCGCATGAATATTTTCATAATTGGACTGGAAATCGTATTACGTGTCGTGATTGGTTCCAATTGAGTTTGAAAGAAGGTTTAACCATATTTAGAGATCAAAGTTTTACAGCTGATACAACATCAAAAACAGTTGCGCGAATTCATGATGTGATTGATTTGCGTACGAGTCAATTCACTGAAGATGCTGGCCCTTTATCTCATCCTGTGCGTCCTGATTCCTATATTGAAATTAATAATTTTTATACTGCAACCATTTACAATAAAGGCTCAGAAGTCATCCGTATGATTAAGACAATCATAGGTGATGAGGCATTTTTTAAAGGAATGGATCTATATTTTTCACGTAACGATGGCAAAGCTGTCACTATAGAAAATTTTGTGGAAGCAATGGAAGAAGCCAGTGGGGTAGACCTTTCGCAATTTAGAGCTTGGTATTTTCAATCTGGAACACCTTTGCTACAAATAAAAGATCACTATGATGCAGCGAATCAAATTTACGCGCTAACGATGACGCAATCATGTGCGCCAACACCTGGGCAAAACGAAAAGCAACCGTTCCATATTCCAATCCGTTTAGGTTTATTGGATGCTGATGGTAATCAGATTCTTGAAACGCTATTGCAATTAAAAAAACCAACAGAAACCTTTACATTTAATGATATTAAATCGCGTCCAATTCCATCATTACTTAGATTTTTCTCTGCACCTGTGAAAGTGCAGTATCCCTATCAAGACAAAGAATATGCTTTGTTATTTAAGCACGATAAAGACAATTTTAATCGTTGGGAAGCAGGGCAAAAGTTTGCGATTAGTGTCATAATGGAGTTAGTTAAACAATTTCAAACTCAGCAGATGTTTGTGGTAAATCGGGCATTTATTGATGCATTTCGTTTTATTCTGTCTGATAGGCAAAACGACAAAATGTTTCTTGCCGAGTTATTAACGCTGCCATCGGAAAAATATTTGGCAGAACAAATGGATATTATTGATGTTGAAGGTGTGCATGCAGCACGAGAATTTTTGCTAGCAGAGCTAGCAAAGCAGTTAAGTAAAGAATTTTTTACTGTGTATGAAGAAAATAATAATCTTGCTGAAGCCTATCAATTTACTATGCAAGAAATAGGGAAGCGCCGTTTAAGAAATCTTTGCTTGCATTACTTAGCGCAACTTCCTGAAGGAAAAGATCTAGCTTATCGTCAATATCAGTCAGCGTGTCAACACAATATGACCGATACGATGGCGGCTTTGCGTAGTTTGATTAATATTAAATGTGATGAGCGAGACTTAGCATTAAATGATTTTTTTGTGCGTTGGCAGCATGATTCACTGGTGGTAGATAAGTGGTTGTCAATTCAAGCTGAATCCAAGCTACCTGATGCACTGAAGCAAGTGCAGATGTTATTAGAGCATCCCATTTTTGATATTAAAAATCCAAACAAGGTGTACGCATTGATTGCCGCATTTGCGTTTCGTAACCAAATTAATTTTCATGTTGCAAATGGCAATGGTTATGAATGGTTAGCTAGTTTGGTGATTAAAATCGATGGGTTGAATCCTAGTGTTGCGTCTCGAATCATTAAACCATTAACTGATTGGCGTCGATTTGATGACGATCGTCAAAAACATATGCGCGCACAATTAGAAAGGATATTGCAGCATAAGAAAATATCTAAAGACATATATGAATTAGCTTCTAAAAGTTTAGGATGATGTATGCCACATGGACGTGAAGATCAAAAGCAGGATGCTAAAGGATCTGCTGGAAGCATGCAGCTCATTACAGTTAGGCCACAACGCGAACGTTTATATGATGAGAAATTTATTTCGATTTTTGTCAATGCTATTGTAGATAATGTTCAAAGCAAAGCTGGAAAATTAGACGTAACAATAACAAATTATTTTATTCGAGCTTATCTTGACCCGATTTTAGTCCGTATGCGCAGTATTACATTTGATAAACGTGGCGATACATTTGATGAAAACTATTCTATGGCATGTTTCACCTTTTAGTCAAAATAGTCATAATATAACTTCGTTTCATGAAGTGATAACACGTGTGCAAAAATATTATTTTATTATTACTAGCATGCTATTTTTTATAATACCAATGTTTGTTATTTTTATAGAAACGAGCAGGTGGAAGCAAGTGATGTTACTTTTGGTTCCAATGGTGCTTTTTCCATATGTGTCTACAGATTATAAGTTAATTTATCTCTTCATTCCGTTTTTTCTTTTTGTCATCACAGAAGAAAAAGATAAATATGATAAATACTACACTATTTTATTCGGATTATTATTTATCCCCAAAAGTTACCTTCATTTTTCAGGCCCCACATTTTTTTCTAATCCTGATAAGGCTATTTTAGGATTAATGAGCGTGATTGATATTGCTGCTATGGTTGTTTTTACCATCATGATCATGCGTACTGGATTAATCAACTTTTTAGAGAAAAAGATAAACCACGGCTTCTGGTATCGTGTTACTTGTAAACCGCTATAAATTTGCAGAAATAGAGGGTGTCGTCGAGTGGTCATTAATAGAGCGTTTGACGAATAATATTCCATGCTAGGGCTCGCCAGTAGGTAAAAAATTAGATAATATTGTCATTCGAATGATCATGCGAAATCTGCGCCAACCTCAGAGAGTATAATTTTAAATTGATAGGAGACATCATGTCACTTGATGCAACAAAAACACGTACTGAATCAGATAGTATGGGTAAAATTGAAGTTCCTGATAATGTTTATTGGGGCGCGCAAACACAGCGTTCGCTACATCATTTTGATATTGGTCATGATGTTATGCCTGCAGAGTTGATTCGTGCATTTGCTATTTTAAAAAAAGCAGCAGCCTTAACCAATAAAGAGTTAGGATTATTGCCTGAAGACAAAGTTAAACTCATTGTTGCAGCAGCAGATGAAGTGATTGCAGGAAAACACGCGGACCAATTTCCTTTACGTATTTGGCAAACTGGTAGTGGTACACAAACCAATATGAATGTGAATGAAGTGATTTCAAACCGCGCTATTGAAATGGCCGGTGGGAAGCTGGGAAGCAAAGATCCAGTCCATCCAAATGATCATGTTAATCGTTCACAATCATCTAATGATACGTTTCCTACAGCAATGCATATTGCAGCAGCTGATGCATTAGTCAATCATTTACTGCCATCCATTAAGACATTACGCGATGCATTGACAGAAAAAGAAAAAGCATTCGCCCATATTGTTAAGATTGGTCGTACACATTTACAAGATGCTGTGCCATTAACGCTCGGACAAGAATTTTCTGGTTATGTGGCGCAGTTGAATGCAGGAATTAAAAATATTGAAGCAACCTTACCTGGATTATATGAAATTGCGTTAGGTGGCACAGCAGTGGGTACAGGTATTAATACACATCCAAAATTTGCAGTGAAAGGCGCAGAAGAAATAGCACATTTAACTGGGTTACCATTTGTCACTGCTCCTAATAAATTTGCTGCACTTGCTGGTAATGATGCATTAGTTTTTGCGAGTGGTGCATTAAAAACATTAGCATGTTCATTAATGAAAATTGCAAATGACGTGCGCTGGTTAGGTTCAGGCCCACGTTGTGGTTTAGGTGAACTGATTTTACCTGAAAATGAACCCGGTTCATCCATTATGCCAGGTAAAGTAAATCCTACGCAGTGTGAAGCGATGACCATGGTATGTGTGCAAGTGATGGGAAATGATGCGGCAATTGGTTTTGCAGGTTCACAAGGTAATTTCGAATTAAATGTATTTAAGCCCGTGATCATTCATAATTTCTTACACTCCGTTAAATTATTGACAGATACAATGCATATGTTTACTGAGTACTGTGTAAAAGATTTAAAAGCAGATGAAAAACGCATTAAAGGTTATGTCGACAATTCATTAATGCTAGTCACTGCTTTAGCGCCACATATTGGTTACGATAAATCAGCGCAAATCGCACATAAAGCGTGGCATGAAGGAACTAGCTTACTAGAAGCATGTTTAACTTTAGGTTATTTGTCAGAGAAAGAATTTAAAGAGAAAGTAAAGCCTGAGACGATGACGAGTCCTGGTTAGAAACATGTTTTACATTGTGGGGTGGGCAAAGCGCAGCGCTGAGTTATCCCCACGAATTTTGGGTAGTATAATTCCCCTCTCTCAAAATGCTTTTTTTTGGGAGAGGGGCAAGGGGTCCCCAGCCCTTCTCCCATCGTAAAAAACACTCTGGGAGAAGGGAGCAAAAATTTGTGGGGATAACTCAGAGCGTAGCGTGCCCATTCCCCGGAGTACAATGTTTGTTATTGTTAGACTTGAGAAAACATACGATTTTTAATTGATGGCATTCGTAATGCTTTTTCAATCAATGCACTGCGTGAGCTACATTGTAATTTCTGTTTTACTCGCGCAAGATAATGTTCAACTGTTCTAGCTGACAATGCTGTTGCGTTGGCAATTTCTTTCAGCGTCATACCATGTGCCAAATAACGTAAGCATTCTTCTTGTCTGGCAGTTAATGTTGATTCAATAGTATCTTCTTCGTGCGTAATCCAGGTCATGCCCAATATACCTGCCAATTCTTTCATATCATCATACAAAGGCATTTTTATTGTTGAATAGGTTGTTCTTATGCTGTTTTTGATTGCAAACTCTTGAAAGCGCATTGTTTGCTGGCTTTTTAAAACTAAAGCATCATTTTTTCGATACATATTCGCGTCTGATCGGCGAATAGGTAAATCAAAATCAGTGTTCCCAATCAGTTGCGATGGGGAGTCTAAACCAACACTGCTTGAAACCGCTTCATTACATCCAAGAAAAACTCCATCAACGTTCTTCCAATAAACAGAGCAATCTGGTGTTTGTAAAAATGCATGTAATTGTACATTTAAATCTGGCGTTAATATCGATGTCATAAAAGTCTCGTCTTGTATGGGAACAGATCAAGATTAATGCATATTTATTAACGTAAAATTAATTATGGGGAATATCCCCCTAGGTTTCTAGGGTTAATTTATCAACTAGGGGGTTTTTCCCCTTATCAAATACGCATATATTAACGACAAGTTTGAGTAGCCTGGGTAAAACGTAGTGTGGCCACCAATTCCATATAATGTTGTTTAGAGTTAGGTGAGTGTAATGGTACGAAGGAATAACACGATGTTTGCAGATAACGTGTCCCCAATATAATTTCATTGAGGACAATGTTTGTGACTTTTAGATTTGAGAAAACATACGCTTTTTGATTGATGGCATTCGTAATGCTTTTTCGATTAATGCACTGCGTGAACTACATTGTAATTTCTGTTTTACTCGCGTAAGGTAATGTTCGACTGTTCTAGCCGACAATCCTGTCACAGTAGCAATTTCTTTCAGCGTCATACCATGTGCCAAGTAACGTAAACATTCTTCTTGTCTTGCAGTTAATGTTGATTGGATAGTATTTTCTTCATGTACGATCCAACTCATTGCCAATATACCAGCTAGCTCTTTCATATCATCATACAAAGGCATTTTAATCGTTGAATAGACTGTTTTTACATTATTTTTAATGGCCAATTCTTCAAAACGCATTGTTTGTTGTTCTTTTAAAACTAACAGATCATTTTTGCGATAAGTGTTCGCATCTGTTCGGCGAATAGGTAAATCAAAATCAGTTTTTCCAACCAATTGTGACGGAGAGTCTAAACCAACACAGCTTGAAACAATTTCATTGCACCCAAGAAAAGTCCCATCAATGTTTTTCCAATAAACGGAGCAATCTGGCATTTTCAAAAATGTATGTAATTGCGGATTTAAATCTGTTAATGATATTAATGTCATAAAAGTCTCTTCTTCTTATTATATGAAAACAGAAAAAGATTAATACAGATTTATTAACAAAAAATTAATTGTGGGGAATAAACCCCTAGGTTTATAGGGATAAATAATCATTTAGGGGAGTTTCTCCCCTGTAGAATAAGTACTGTATCCACGTCACTTCTATTTCTGTGGATTAGCCATTACGTTTCAATTCATACCATAGCGCACACAAAATTCCAAAACCTGCGGCAAGTGCTGTACCTAATATCCAAGAAAAGTACCACATATCAATAAAGCCCCTTCGTTGTTTTTATATAATCGGATGTCACTTTACCGCGTAACACATAATACACCCAGCTAGTGTATAAGATAATAAGTGGTAAAAAAATCAAGGTCGCAATTAGCATAATAAATAATGTTAAATGACTCGACGAAGCATCCCATACAATCAAGCTCATATCAGGATGAGATGAAGATGGTAAAATAAATGGAAACATACTTAAGCCGAAGGTTGCGATAATACTAGCAATGCTGATAGAGCTGGCTAGCCATGCTAATTTCCCGCAACGTATACTAACAAATGAAATAGCAAGTAGAGCTCCCCCAATGCCAAGAGCCGGTGCGCACATAATCCATGGATAAATTTTATAATTATGAATCCAAGCGCCAGCTTCCATGATAACTTTTTTATGTAGAGGATTAGATGGTCCGTCTACTCCTGAAAAATTGACTAGCGCAAAGCCCTGCATTTTTGTTACTAAGTACCCTGCAAATAAAAACAAGGTAACTGTTGCAACAGCACCTAAGCGCGCATAATTAATTGCACGTGATTGAATCGGATCGTTGGTTTTAATAGTAAGAAATACGCTACCATGCATCACAAACATGGAGACGCTTAATAGGCCGCACAATAAAGCAAATGGATTAAAAAGACTAACAAACGATCCGGTAAAATAAGAGAGTAAATCATTATCAAAATTAAAAGGCACACCTTGTAAAACATTACCTACTGCGATACCAAAAACCAAAGCGGGAATAAAGCCACCGAGAAATAAACCGAAATCCCAACATTTACGCCATGTTGGATGATTGACTTTGCCGCGATATTTAAAACCCACAGGCCTTAGGATTAAACTAAACAATACGGCAAGCATTGCAAAATAAAATCCAGAAAAACTGACAGCATAAATGTCAGGCCATGCTGCAAAAATAGCACCGGCACCTAAAATTAACCATATTTGATTTCCTTCCCAAATTGGGCCTATGGTGTTGATAGTGACGCGACGTTCATCATCTGTTTTAGCAACGCGATGTAACAGCATTCCAATTCCAAGATCAAAACCATCCATGATGGCAAATCCAATGAGTAATAATCCAAGTAGAACCCACCAAATTACACGCAATGTAGCATAATCAATTGGCATATTAATGTTGCTCCAAATATTCAGGCCCAAGACGAATATATTTTGTCATTAAAAATAATTCAATAACGGCAAGGAAGGTATAGAGAATAACAAAACCGGCGATACTAATCATAAGCGCACTGCTAGTGTGTGTGGATGCACCCATGAAGGTTGGCAGCATCCCTTCAATAATCCAAGGTTGACGTCCCACCTCAGCCACTACCCAACCTAACTCTGCAGCAAGCCACGGCAGAGGTAGGCTTAAAGTTGCTATCCATAAAAACCATTTCTTATCGAATTTATTTTTGGAACTTAAAATAAACGCGGTGAAAAAGATAAAGATAAAAAAGAATCCGCAGCCAACCATGACGCGAAAACTCCAGAAAATCACAGGAACTTCTGGTACGGTATCCCATGCCGCTTTATTGATTTGTTCTGGTGTAGCGTCGGTAACGGTATCTGTGTAACGTTTCAATAACAGTCCATAACCCAAGTCATCGGAATATTGTTGTAATGTTTTTAATGCGGGTTGATTTTGAGAATTCTGTAACAATAGTTGTAGCGCAGCATAGGCTTTCATTCCATTTTGAATTTTATCATGTGCAATGGAAACTAAATCATTAATGCCTAGTACTGGTTCGCTAATCGAACGTGTAGCAATTAAGCCGAGCAAATATGGGATTTTGATTGCATGGGTTGTTTCATGCGTTTTTAAATTAGGAAAGCCAATTAAATTTAAACTAGCGGGAGGTGTTTCAGTCTCCCACATGCCTTCGATCGCAGCGATTTTCATTTTTTGATTCAAACCAGTGAGGTATCCACTTTCATCACCGAGCACAACAACTGATAATGCTGAGGCTAAGCCGAATGCTGATGCAACAATAATTGAGCGCTTCGCTAATTCAATATTGCGTTTCTGAAGTAAATAAAAAGCACTGATGGATAAAATAAACATGGCGCCAGTCACATAACCTGCACTGACTGTATGTACGAATTTCGCTTGTGCTACAGGATTGAAAATAACTGCTGCAAAATTATCAACTTCCATACGCATCGTTTGGAAATCAAAATGTGAGCCCATTGGATGTTGCATCCAGCCATTCGCAATTAAAATCCAAAGCGCAGATAAATTGGATCCTAGCGCAACTAACCACGTTACAATTAAATGCGCGGGTTTGGATAGTTTATCCCAACCAAAAAAGAATAATCCAATGAATGTCCCTTCAAGAAAAAATGCCATCAAACCTTCAATCGCGAGAGGTACTCCGAAGACATCACCAACATAGTGAGAGTAGTAGGCCCAGTTGGTTCCAAATTGGAACTCCATCGTAATACCTGTGGCGACACCCATGGCAAAGTTAATTCCGAATAAGGTGCCCCAAAACTTTGTCATATCTCGCCAAATAGGTTTATCGGTCATGACATAAACGGTTTCCATAATGCCAAGCATCACGGACATACCAATAGTAAGAGGGACGAATAAAAAGTGATATAACGCGGTCAAACCAAATTGCATACGAGAGAGCTGAACAACATCAAAGTTTATCATGTGAGTTCTACCGATGATTCAAAGATGGTGTATTGTAATTCAGATTTGTATTTTAATGAAGGACTGAAAGAGTGTGGGGTGGGCAAAGCGCAGCGTGCCCACCGTTCATTTTGGATCGTTGCCCTTGGAGTAAAAGTACTCCGCACAAGATGTTGTCATCCTGAGGAGCAAAGCGACGAAGGATCTCCCTAATAGAGGGAGATCTCTCGCTGTGCTCGGGATGACAGATGGGATCATTGTCCTTGGAGTAAAAGATACTCAGCTGCTTCCAGGTTAGTGGTGTCACCAAACAAAATTAAAATATCGTTTGCTTCGAGAGTTAAATCTGGGCGTGGTTTAATATCTTTTTCCTCTCCACGACGTATGGCGATGACTTCGATATTGATAGCTTTAAAATCAAATTCACTTAATTGATGGCTAACAGCATAAGCATTTTCAGTAATGAGAATGGGACGCAATTCTTGAACTGGTGCGATATCTTCCTCTTGTTCATTATCATATGCGCCAATAAAGACGCGTTTTAATAAGTCATAATCACTGTTACGTGCTTCTTCGATTAATCCTTCAATTTTGTTGGCAGGCATTTCAATCATTTGCATCAAATAATGCGATAAGGTTAAGCTTTCTTCGTAGATTTCAGCGATGACATGGGTTGCACCAAGCGCTTTTAATTTTTTTAAATCTTGTTCATCACGACAACGAACTAAAGTAGGTAAATCAGGATGTGTTTGTTTAACCGATGCAAGTATTTTTGCTGCTGATTTGCGATCGGAAAGACTAATCACCAATACTTTTGCATGATCAAGTCCCGCAGCGTTTAAAATAGCAGGATGCGTGACATCGCCATAGATGACATGATCACCAGCAAGGCTAGCACGCTGTACCAATTCAGCATCCATATCCAAACCAATATAAGGGACTTCAATTTTATCGAGTAAACGTGCGATATGTTGGCCAACGCGTCCATAGCCACATAATACAATATGGTTATGTAAGTTTTTTGCAAACAGTGATATCTGCTGTTGAATGCCTTGGTCACACTGCGTTGATTCTTTTTTCAATAAAAAAGTAGTGATTTTCTCGTTAAAAAATATCAGTACTGGTGAAACAGCAATGCTGATCAACAGTGCTGCTAAAACAACCTGGCTGTATGTTTGTGGGATTAAACTTTCATTCAATGCCAAGGTTAACAAGGCAAAACCAAATTCACCGCCTTGCGCCAATACTAAGCCTGTTCGTAATGACACCGGTGAATTATATCCACAGAGACGACTCAGTAGAGTAATAATCAGAATTTTCCCAAACACAATAGCAACAACGAGTAACGCGATCCAAATATAGGTGTGATGCCATGTGCTAACATCAGTTAATAAGCCTATCGTTATAAAAAACAAGCCGAGTAAGATGTCGCGAAAGGGGCGGATTTCTACTTCAATTTGATGTCTGAATTCTGTTTCACCTAACATAATACCCGCAAGAAATGCACCTAATGCAAAAGACAAGCCTAACGTGTAAGTAAGCCAAGCAGATGAAAGCGTCACGAGAAGTACAGTTAATGTGAATAACTCGATCGCGCGAGTTTTTGCAATAAGACGAAAAAGAGGTTTTAGTAATTTGCGACCGACGATAAAAATAATTAAAATGGCGAAGATGCCTTTTAGTAAAGCAATCAAAAACACCATGCCTAAGCTGACTTTTGTATTTGCTAAACTAGAAATTAAGATGATGAATGGGATGACTGCTAAATCTTGAAAAAGTAATACGCCAATCGCATTTAATCCATGTGGGGAATGCAATTCTAATTGATCATTTAATTGTTTTACTACAATAGCGGTGGATGACATGGCTGTGATGCCACCGACAATGAGTGCGGCGACGGTAGGCATGCCAAAAGCCATGCCAAGCAGCATCGTGATTACCGTTGTTAGTAATACTTGTAAGCCACCGATAAAAAATACGGGATAGCGTAATGAAAATAATTTGGGAAGTGAAAATTCTAAGCCTACGGTAAACATCAAAAAGACAATACCAAATTCAGCTAATTCTTTAATGCTATGTGAGTCAGGAATAAGATTAAGAGCATGTGGACCCACTAATGCGCCAACAAATAAATAACCAAGAATGACCGACAAACGGAGTTGACGAAGAATAACCGTCACAAATAATGCGATAAGGAATATACAGAGAATGCTTTCGAGAATATCGAGACTCATACATATCCCTATAAATTAACTTTATGATCAATATTGTAGCACGCGGATATTAGTTATGCGAGCTTAGGAAACAGTCCTGCTAAACCATCGGCAAGCATACCCACCGCTATCGCCATGACTATCATTCCCATGATTCGTGTGACAACTTTTATCATGGAATTTCCAACAAAATTAGCGACAGGTGTACCGAAATACATAATGGTTCCCATTCCTATCCCTAGTACGGCACAAAGTGCTGACATGTATAATTTACTCAAAAAATGCGGGTAGTCTCCAGCAGCGATAATAAGAGTCGTAATCGCGCCGGGTCCGATAATGATAGGTAACGAGAGTGGGACAACCGCAATAGAGTGACGTTCCTTTGCGTCAACGTTATCCTCTGGGCTGTGATTAACTGGGCTTTCGCGTGATTGGAGCATTGAATAACCAATAATTAATAAAATAATGCCACCTGCAAACCGAAACGATGAAATGCTAATGCCTAGCACATCCAGTAATTCTTTTCCTGTCCAAATTGTTGCCACCATGATAACAGTGGTCGCTATAGTTGAGATTTTTGCAATATGTCGCTGATCTAGCCGACTTGCCCCCTTTGTTAGATCAAGAAAAATTGACAAAGAGCTAAGTGGATTGATCATAATGATCATCGCTACAATAAACTTGATTGTTTCACTGTATGTCATATAGTTACTCACTAATTAATTATTTTATTTCTCCCTTCTCCCAAAGCGTTTTTTGCGTACGGGAGAAGGGTTGGGGATGAGGGTCTAAAAGCCCTCACCCGACATGCAAAAAGCGCATGTCGACCTCTCTACTTGTGGAGAGGTGCATGTTTTATATTAATGTTGTGATTATAAACCCAAACAATAAAAGAGATACATACATATGCGCAGAGTTTTTAATTTCAGTGCTGGCCCAGCGATGATGCCAGAAGAAGTATTGCAGCAAGCACAAACCGAAATGTTAGATTGGCATGGCTTGGGTATGTCAATTATGGAATTAGGTCACCGCGGACCGGAGTTCAAGGCAGTAGCGGATCAAGCGGAAGCAACTTTACGTGAGCTATTAGATATTCCAGCAAATTATCACGTGCTTTTTCTTCCAGGCGGCGCAACAGCACAATTTTCCATGATTCCGATTAATTTGTTACATGCAAATAATAAAGCAGATTATGTCACCACAGGAATTTGGTCTAAAAAGGCGTATGATGAAGCAAAGCGATACGGCGATATTAATATTGCAGCGCAAACAGAAAAACAAAACGATCTAGTCACGGTGACTCCGCAAGCAGAGTGGAAGTTAAATCCTAATGCATCGTATGTACATTTCACGCCGAATGAAACCATTGAGGGTGTTGAGTTTCATTGGGTTCCTGAGACAGGTAATGTGCCATTAGTTGCAGATATGACATCGACTATTTTATCTAGGCCAATTAATGTAAATGATTATGGAATTATTTATGCCGGCGCGCAAAAAAATATAGGCCAAGCTGGAATCACTATTGTGATTATTCGTGATGATTTAGTGCGTGAACCATTTCCATTTACGCCAATACTCTATAATTATAAAGTGCAAACCGAAAATAAATCGTTTTATAACACGCCACCTACCTATAGTTGGTACATTGCTGGGTTGGTGCTGGAGTGGACAAAAAAGCAAGGTGGTGTAAAGCATTTCGGTGAATTAAATCAGCGTAAAGCAAAAAGAATATATGACTTTGTCGATCAGCATAAAGATTTTTACGTTAATAATGTCGATCCAGAATATCGTTCCATTATGAATGTCCCAATTAATTTAGTGAATACAGAATTAACTGAGAAGTTCTTGGAGCAGGCAGATAAAGAAGGATTAACGAACTTGCGTGGTCATCGGTTATCGGGTGGAGTGCGTGCAAGTATTTATAATGCAATGCCAGAAGCTGGTATAGATGCGTTGCTTGGTTTTATGAAAGAGTTTATGCGGAAAGCTTGATATACCCTCATCCCCAGCCCTTCTCCCATTCGTATAAAGCACTCTGGGAGAAGGGAGAAAAAATATTAAATTTACCTCTCCACTTGTGGAGAGATTGACACGTGTTTTTTGCGTGGTGCGTGAGGCTATCATCCCCAGCCCTTCTCCCATTCGTATAAAGCACTCTGGGAGAAGGGAGAAAAAATATTAAATTTACCTCTCCACTTGTGGAGAGATTGACACGTGTTTTTTGCGTGGTGCGTGAGGCTATCATCCCCAGCCCTTCTCCCATTCGTATAAAGCACTCTGGGAGAAGGGAGAAAAAATATTAAATTCACCTCTCCACTTGTGGAGAGGTCGACACGTGTTTTTTGCGTGGTGCGTGAGGCTCTCATCCCCAACCCTTCTCCCATTCGTATAAAGCACTCAGGGAGAAGGGAGAAAAAATATTAAATTCACCTCTCCACTTGTGGAGAGGTCGACACGTGTTTTTTGCGTGGTGCGTGAGGCTCTCATCCCCAACCCTTATCCCATTCGTATAAAGCACTCTGGGAGAAGGGAGAAGAAATATTAAATTTACCTCTCCACTTGTGGAGAGATTGACACGTGTTTTTTGCGTGGTGCGTGAGGCTCTCATCCCCAACCCTTATCCCATTCGTATAAAGCACTCTGGGAGAAGGGAGAAGAAATATTAAATTTACCTCTCCACTTGTGGAGAGATTGACACGTGTTTTTTGCGTGGTGCGTGAGGCTCTCATCCCCAACCCTTATCCCATTCGTATAAAGCACTCTGGGAGAAGGGAGAAAAAATATTAAATTCACCTCTCCACTTGTGGAGAGGTCGACACGTGTTTTTTGCGTGGCGGGTGAGGGATTATTTCTTTTTCTCCTTCGACAGCGCTTTAATTTTCATTCGAGCATCTTTACGAATTAGCGCATCATCGTGTCTGCGTTTTTCAGTGGGGTTATTAATACTCAGTGGTGGTACTTTTGTAGGTTTGCCATGTTCATCAATAGCAACCATAGTAAAATAAGAAGTATTGGTATGACGTTTTTGATTCGTTAAAAAATTTTCTGCAATCACACGAATCCCAATTTCCATAGAAGTGGTGCCAACGTAGTTTACACTGGCATGAAAAGTCACGAGCTCACCCACATGAATTGCTTCTTTAAAAACAACTTGATCAACAGAAAGAGTTACGGTAGGTTTACCTGAATAGCGTGATGCACACACATAAGCAACACGATCAAGCAGCTTCAACAAATACCCGCCATGCACATTCCCATGAAAGTTAACCATATCAGGCGTCATGATTTCGGACATAACCAGTGAACGATGATCATCTTCGACATGCTCATGACTCATAGGGTTCTCCTTTTTCACTATCTCTTACTATTTTATAACACTTCTCAAGTTGGAATGGAATGTATGAACAATCAAGGTATTAGCTTAATAGAGGTCGTGGTTAGTTTGTTTTTACTGTCATTTATGTTGTTGGGATTAGATGCGATGAATTTATATAGCATGCGCGAAAACAAAAATGCATGGATTTTTACAAAAGTAGTGAATCAACTAAATGTGATGACACAAGAATTAAAAGCCATGAAATCATTGAATGGTTTAGATGAATTAATTAAAGAATGGAATCGAGAAAATCACGAAATTTTTCTTGATGGATACGGCGTTGTATCAGGTGAATATCCTAATTATGAAGTGGAGCTCAGTTGGGGAGGTTATCAGGGTGCATGTGGCAATAATATAGTAGGAATATCGGGATGCTGGAAAATAAATTGGGTGTTAGCTTAATTGAATTGATGTTGGCGTTATTGATTAGTTCGCTATTGCTGAGTTTTTTGGTTGGAATGTATGTCTCGATTCATCATGCACATCAATTTATTGTCGCGCTCGATACCATTCAAGAAAATGAAATTTTGGCATCCTCTATCTTCAATGCAGCAGTCAGTAAAGCGGGATACATTGGTTGTGCAAAGCTAACCAGTGAATTTCCTTTAGTTAACCACACGACTATTTTATTTAATGCCAATAACAAGCTTAGTTATACCGAGCGTGGAGATGTGCATGGATTTACTGCGCGTTACATGGATCAAAATAATAGTTTTTTAGTAAAAGACATGCGAGGGTATTCAACTTTATATGTCTCAAAAAAAATTGACATTTTTCCCGCTGACATTTTAATTATTTCAAATTGTAAATCAGCAGAAATATTTCAAGTCAAAGATGTTGTCAAACAAGTCGATAGTTTAAAAATCACAACACAAACGCCGCTCGCTAATCGATATGAAAAAGATGCATTGGTGGGTGGTTACAAAGAAGAAAGTTATTTTGTCGATACCAATGTGCTGTGGATGAAAGATGCAATAAAGAAGAATGAAATTTTAACGGGAGTAGAGAGTATGCAAGTGACATTTGCTATTGCTGATAATGGAAGAATGAAGATGGTTTCTAGTGATTCTTTACCTAATGAAAAACGTGGTATTGGTGTGAAGTTACAGTTTTTTTCACCAGATGGGATTGAGTTGCATCAATCTTGGTATGGCTTTATTGGCTTGCCGTGATGGTTAAGATGCAAGGCTATATCATGGTAGCCATTTTATTATTTTTACAAATTTTTACTTTATTGGGGTTATACGCTCTGGAATCGAGCCGTATTGCTATAAAAACGAACAATGAAGCAATAGAAAATAATCAGATAAGTGAATTAATCAACCAAGTATTGAAAAAAATTGAATCGAATGCAGAGATCTATACTCCAAGTTGTATAATAAATGATGCAACAATGGATGAAATTAAGTCAAAACCACTTTCTTGGTGGGAGCAAGTATCTTGTGCTGGAAATTTCCAGTCGATCCAGTACTATTATGTGGTTGAATTACTTGGTAAAGATGCTTGTGCACAGCTGCATGACGCTGTGGCTGAGTATGAAAGAATTACGTTATTCACTATAACCGAAAAAAAAGAAGCGCGATTGCAACAATCTACAATAATAAAGCCAGTGATAGATACATCCACGCATTGCGAACAGACAGTTCGCCAAGTCGTAGCCGGCAGGCAATCTTGGTGTATTTTGTAGAAAATGGATTATCTCCCTTCTCCCGGAGTGATTTTTACGAGGGGAGAAGGGTTGGGGATGAGGGCTTATACCCTCACCCCTAGCCCCTCTCCCAAAGAAAAGCATTTTGGGAGAGGGGGGCAGTGCAAATTTTAATTTATGCAACAACACCATTCACAATCAAGGGGGAGATTTTGACTGAAGTAGTAACATTATCATGCGAAAACCAAGTTGCGGTCATTACATTCAATCGTCCCGAACAAATGAATGCGCTAAATAAAGAAATGGCACGCCAGCTAGAAATTATTATTGGCACTGTAAAAAAAGATCCATGCATCCGTGTTGTTGTTTTGAAAGGTGCTGGTGAAGTTTTTATGGCAGGCAGCGATCTACATGAAGTTTATAAAGACTTAGAGATGGCAACAACAGATAGCTTGCATTTGATTCGACAGTTTAATGCAATAACACTGGCATTACGTGAAATGGATAAAATAGTCATTGCAACGGTACATGGTTTAGTTGCAGGGCAGGGTATGAGTTTAATGCTCGCAGCAGATCTTGTTATGGCGAGTGAAGCAACACGCTTTTCTATTGGTTATTGTAATATCGCAACATCACCAGCAGGTGGTATCAGTTATCGATTGCCACGTTTAGTCGGTGGTAAAAAAGCAATGGAATTATTGTTAATGTCAGACACATTCGATGCACATAAAGCAGCGAGTTTAGGTATTATCAATTGGGTTGTTCCAGCAGAAGAGTTACTTGAGCAAGCACGCAAAATCATTGAAAAAATTGTAAATGGTCCGATGATCGCGTTTTTGCAAACAAAGCAATTAATTAATTCCTCGTGGCAAAACAAATTATCGACGCAATTAGAATTAGAAGCAGAATCATTTTCAAAGTCAGTGAACAGTAGGGATTTTAAAGCAGCAGTAAAAGCATTTGTAAATAAACGTCAACCAGAATTTGAAGGAAGATAATTCATGAGTAGTTTAAAAGATAAAGTAGTATTTGTGACAGGCGCAAGTCGTGGTATTGGTAGAGAAATTGCATTACGTTGTGCGCGAGATGGAGCAAAAGTAATTATTGCTGCAAAAACAGCTGACCCACATCCAAAATTAGCAGGTACTATTTATTCGGTTGCTAAAGAAGTAGAAGAGTTGGGTGGACAAGCATTACCGTTACAATTAGATATACGCGAAGAACAATTAGTCTATGAAGGTGTTGCCAAAGCAGTACAAGCATTTGGTGGTATCGATATTTTAGTGAATAACGCAAGTGCGATTTCATTGACTCCAACGCTAGAAACACAAATGAAGCGTTTTGACTTAATGTTTTCAGTCAATGTTCGCGGTACCTTTTTATGTTCTCAAGCATGTATTCCACACTTGAAACAAGCAAAAAACCCACATATTTTAAATCTATCTCCACCATTAAACATGAAACCCATTTGGTTTAAAAATCATGTTGCTTACACAATGTCAAAATATGGTATGAGTATGTGTACGCTGGGTATGGCAGAAGAATTGAAATCATTTGGTATTGCTGTTAATTCATTATGGCCAAAAACAACGATTGCGACAGCAGCCATTGAAATGCATTTTGCAAAAGAAATCATGGAAGCAAGCCGCAAGCCAGGCATTATGGCTGACGCTGCTTATGAAGTTTTCACAAGCGATAGCCATCAATTAACCGGAAATTTTTTAGTAGATGAAGATTTCTTGCGTTCACGCGGTGTGACTGAGTTTGATCAATATGCTGTACATCCAGGTGGAAAATTATTTCCTGATTTCTTCTTGAATGAAGCGGAACATTTGGTGCGTTCATAAAAATCGCCTTATTCTCCCTTCTCCCGGAGTGATTTTTACGAGGGGAGAAGGGTTGGGGATGAGGGCTTACACCCTCACCCCTAGCCCCTCTCCCAAAGAAAAGCATTTTGGGAGAGGGGAATAATACCACCAACAATTAATCCTGCTGTGAATCTATTACAGTTTTGGCAAAGCTGCAGATCCATGGATATGGAGAGCTGCTTGTGCACTTTCTTTCAATGCCTCATCCAAGCGTTGCTTACCAAATGCTGATGTCAAAAACTTGTCGCATGTATCAACTAAATTAGAGCTCATGAAAAAATTGTAGTAACTACTATGATCTTTACTTACATCGTTACGTATCTTGCGGAGTACTACAAGAAATTTTCCATAGTCTTGATCTGTTGCATTGAGGCGAGCGTTATTGGCCGCGTCGATGATTTGCATAGCCGCTTTTTTTCTTGCTGGGGAAATAGTGTAATGCTGTGGTTTATTCTGTAAGTATTCCGTGAGTTCGTTAATCAATTGGTTTGTGAGGGTATTGATATTACGTGCCTCATTGAGTTTTTTTAAAAAATCATCTACACGAATATTTGGGGCATCATTTTTGGCATCCTTAGCATCTTTGGCAACCGGAAAAATTAATTTTAATTTCTCGTAATCTGGATCGCTTGGATCACAAATGGAGTGTAGATGATCTACGATTGCTTGTGGAGCTGTTTGGCTAAGTTCAGTTAGTCGCCAGGTGTAAGGTCTCTTCTCAATATTAACCAAAGCGTTATTTTTATCATGTGACTTACGTTCATAAACAAGCGTGTTATAATTCAGTGGGATATTGAAATGTAGACGCATAGGAGTGATTAGTAGGTAGTAATCCGCCGCAGGATTCAGTTCGTCAGTATATTTGGCACCTTGTTTTGCGATCCCCCGTGAAAACTCAAAAAAGGAGAAGGTATCCGCATTTTTATTCATGAGATTTTCAGTATGGCTTGTGTAGTCGTGACGTACATTAGCTCCAACATCCTCGATTAATTGCACTTTTATCTTTGTTAAACCAGGATGTTTAGCTGGATTTAATTTGAATCCATTTAAAAATTTCGTTACATCTGCCGCATTTTTTTCATCTTGAGAATATTGATGTACATCTTTGCCACTTAACATAACCACCTCATCGTATTGTAATTATTTCTGTTATAAAACAATTTCGGTTATTATAGAGTGTATGTTTGAGGTACATAAGCGGTGAAACCAACCCTAATATGTGATGATATTATTCCCCTCTCCCAAAATGCTTTTCTTTGGGAGAGGGGCTAGGGGTGAGGGTATAAGCCCTCATCCCCAACCCTCGTAAAAAACACTCCGGGAGAAGGGAGAATATCAATGAATCTATTGCAGCTTTGGTAAAGCGGTGGCTAATTCCAATAAAGTTAAAGCAGATGTTTGTCCTAACTCATCGGCTGGAGTAAAGTCTATTGCTACAGCAAAACCTAGATCATGATTTTCTAGATTTTTTTCCTGACGATAAAATAAGTAGCTTTCCATTTGTTGAGCTATTGATGCTAATGCAATGTCATCCATATAGATTGCATGTTGTTTAGGATGGGTGATTATTTTTTTTAATGTTTCATTTAGCGCATACTTTAATAAATACAATGCTAGTTCTGACTCATAGTTTATATTAGCTAACGAAATTTCAGATTGGATATTGTATAAATGCGTAAATTGATAATTCGTGGGCGAAAAATCCGTCTCTATAATATCCATTTGATTTTCAAAAGTGCATTCACATCTAAAAATTAATAATCCTTTAGAATAATCATCTTGATTGGTTATGGTAAAACTACCTTGGAATATAAAAGGTTTGTCCCAAATAGCAACCAACAGTAAAGTTTCGATGTTAATTGCAATATTATGTTCTTTCATTTTCAATAATTCTCAGTCTCTACTTATATACATTAATCAGCTATAGTGTCATCACACTGAATGGCTATAGGGATTGATGGATGAAAATTCTACTTTATGTGCGTCACTGCGCAAGATTTTTTTTGTTTTTCACAGGATTTTTTTTATCACAAAGTTATGCTCAAGAGTTGAGTTCTGTACGCAAGGAAATTGACGTTATAAGTTTCAATGTATTGGCGCCATGCTGGGCGAGCCCGACGCATTATACCCCTGCAGTTGCTCCCTATTTAGATAGAGTTTCAAGACGACAGCATATTATTGATTTTCTGAATAGTGTGGCGGACAAAGCGGATATCATTGCCTTACAAGAAACAACACAAGTTGAATTTAATTATTTCAAGCAAGCGTTAGCCGCTAAATTTTTTGCATTTCAGGTTTATCATGATAGTCAGTATTGGTCGAGTTGGATTACACCTGATGTACCATGGGAGCCGAATGGTGTAGCTATTTTTATAAAAAAATCATCTTTTACAAATGTGAGTTTCCGCGATTTAGCTTTAACACAAGATGGTAATCATGCTGCGTATTTTGAAGGGATACAACAGCGCACAGGGATGACTGTACGTGCGGCATCAGTGCATTTAGATAATGATTCTGCAGCTAATAGACCACGAGAATTAAAGTCATTGATGGGTGTAATGAAATTAGATACGACAAGCCGCGATATTATTGCAGGTGATTTTAATTACGATACGCAGAGTGGCGCGCTTAAAAATATTTTACTCAAAAATCGCTTTAGCGATGCGCTATTTGCCTTACATCATGATGAACCAACGCATCCATTCGATGTTGATGGTGGTAGAAATTCAGAAATTCTAGATCACGTCGTGATTCGAAATCTTATCCCTCTCGCTGGTCATGTATTCAATTTCAATTTGTGGAAACGCTATCCACACGATGAAAATAGCCGTGTTATTGAAAATTTAAAAATCAGTGGCTCAGATCATTTCCCGATTACCGCAGTTGCGGATTAGTAAGTAAGGTGGGCAAAGCGCAGCGCTGAGTTATCCCCATGAATTTTTGGTAGCATCATTCCCCTCTCCCAAAATGCTTTTTTTTTGGGAGAGGGGCAAGGGGTGAGGGTATAGGCCCTCATCCCCTGCCCTTCTCCCATCGTAAAAAACACTCTGGGAGAAGGGAGTAAAAAAATTCGTGGAGATAACTCAAAGCGTAGCCTGCCCACTACATCAGAACTATTTATTGCTTTCTAGGCGTTATGTAGCTACCAGATTGTAAAGCAGCAGATCCTTGTTTTTCATCTTTTTGTTTTTGATTATTAGCATTGGCAATAGCTTGTCTTTCTTGAGCTAATTTATCCGAAAGAGTTTTCATAACCCTAAGGTCATATGAAGGTACTAGGCTCAGCACTCTTTCATAAGATCTACCGAGATCAGATCCAGACATTCGTGAAAATAAAGCAAATCCAATGCATGATGTACTAATTCCCGTTCCGCCTGAGTATGTTTTATGGTGCTCATTGGTTTCATTCATTTGCTTGGTTACAAGCTCATGAAGCTTCAGAAAACGATCTGCTGTAGAAAGATCACTCTGTGCATTATTGTAAATACAATTCATAACAGCTTTCATTGAATTCATGCGGTGTTCTTTTGACTTCATTTCTGCGCTGAGTATTTCGTCGAAATCCTTCGCGTCAGTTTGAACATTTAGTTTGGTTGCGGAAATATTTGCATATCTTGCAATATTTGCATGAAGTGCATTAACAAAACTATCGTATCTTTGTTTAATCAGTCGTGTCTTATCTATTCTGTTATCGTCGTTAATAATTTTCTTAGCCTTTTTGCATAGCGCTTGTTCAAGATTTTGTAAGCCAATGCTGCGATGAATACGCAAACCCTGAATGAGGGTAGTTGAATGTAGATGAAGAACGCTTGCTGGATTTCCCTTGTGATCGTGGGTGTTATAATTTGAAGTTGATAATCCATGAATTTTTTCCTTTCCTGTACCTATCAAAGCTGGTTTGCCATAGGCTTCGGACACATTGTCACTTATACCGATCATTAAAACATTGTTAGCACCGAATGTTCTGTCTTTGCTGTATTTAGTCGCTTTTCGTGTTGCTATGTCAAAGCTTTCTTCGCTAGTCGTATCATAAGTTACAACTATAATATCAGTCTCTCTTAGCGTTTCGTTTGAAACCTTAGCTTCAAGAATAATGTTGAAAGGAATGTTGTCATTTGATGTTACTTCCACGTATGGAAGGTCTACAGACTCATTAAATGATTTATCGTCTTTAAGTGTATATTTCTTGTAAGGTATGCTGTTTTTGGCATCCTTTATTCTGTTGCCGTCCTCAACATAAAGATTATAACTACGACCACTTATAGAGCAGGCAAGCATGGCATTCAGCGCCATGTCATCCCCATCAATGAGAACGTTGGTAGTTGGTAAGTCAATAGCTGGATCAGGTGTGATGTCGCGACCTTGTTCGTTATATATGCGTGTATACATTATTATTTCCTCGTTTAGTTTATTGATATAGAAATTATTTTTTATAAAAAAATACTTTTTTAAATCTATAAAAACAGTTTTGTGTATTTTATGGCAGATTTTTTTTGAGCATAAGTGGCTAAATTAACCCTACGATGTACCGCACGAATGCGCGGTATCCGGGAGATTGAATTCCACGAGCAAATCGTGGAAGGATGAGATAAATCAACAATTATCTATTACCAGGAACAGATCCTTTGACTGTATTTGCACTTGCTGCAACATTACGTACGCTGTTTTGATAGCTGTGCTGCTTTTACATCTTGATGAGCAATCGCATTCTTTGGCAATGCTTTTTTCAGTAACTCCTTACCAAGATTCGATTCCAAATATTTATCGCAAATACCTACTAAATTAGAACTCATAAAGAAGAGACTGCAATAGCTACGATGATCTACTTCAACATCATCTCGTAGTTTTTTAAGTTGTAAAAGAAATTTGGTATAGCTATCTTTTGATAAAGGTTTGCGAGCTACTTCTGCCGCTTCGAGCATCTCATTAGCTTTAATACGTCTAGTAGACGAGATAGTGTAGTAGCTGGAATCACCGGTGGCATAATTGTGGAGTTTCTTTATCAGTTCATTGAGAAGCTTGCCAACGGTATTCATCTCTTGCAGTTGCTTTAAACGCTGTTCAACAGAGTCTCTAGCTTTCTCATCATTTTTCTGGTTACTTAAAAGTGCAGATTGCAACTCAATGTAAGGGTGTTGTTGTTTTCGAATCAGATAATTAAAATGATTTAAACATGCCTCTCCAACTTTTTGGTCATTATCAGCAGTTATAACCATGGGAATTTTTTTCTGGCCAATAACATAATTTTTATTATGATGTCGATTAATCATAGCCTGGCAATTCGGATCAATAGACTTTAAATTTACATGTATAATTAAATCTGCAGTCTCTTGTTTGTCTTCATCTATTAAATCAAAAAAACGCGCTGTTTCTGCACCTATACCATCAAAATTTTCGAGGTTACGCTGAATTTGTGCTCGAACTTGATCTTGATATTTACTCTCCATGTTATAACCTGGCCCATAATTTCCCACTATCAACACCCTGAATTTTTTAAAGTCACCAGGCACAGTAGCTTCGGTCAGCTTAAAAGCTTTTGCTTTAGCTTTTTCACGTTGATTGGATAAGTTTTCTTTTTCTTCAAATCGATATACATCATGCAAGAAATTTTGTGGGTATGGGAGTGTGTGGTATGGGCGGTCTCTCATGTTTTTCTCCTCGTGATAAAGCTATTTCTATAATAAAAAATGCTTTATTCAATTTATAAAATTATTTTTTATATTTTAGGAGGATTTTTTTTTGAGTATAAGTGGATAATTTAACCCTAGAGTGTACCGCGCGAATGCGTGGTATTTAAGGGTGGGGTTGGATCCTGCGAATGAATCGGCGTTGTTGCATAAATCAAAATCTGCACTATTCCCCTCTCCCAAAATGCTTTTCTTTGGGAGAGGGGCTAGGGGTGAGGGTGTTTGAAGTGGCACAAATATCTTTATGAGGCACATACCTTTGCTCAGAACCCTCATCCCCAACCCTTCTCCCCTCGTAAAAATCACTCCGGGAGAAGGGAGAAAATCGATTTATGCAACAACGCCGAATGAATCGCGGGAAGATAAGCTGAACCGCGGCAAATCGAGAGTAAACCGCGGAACATTAAGATAAATTACTTACAGTAATTTTGGTGCAGCAGGTAGTCCAGAATTAGGTACTTGTGGTGTTAAAGCTGCAAGCTTCTTTGTATTAATAGCATCAAGTAAATCCGAATATGTCACAAGGCGACCTTTTCTTTGATCAGGGCTTATTGATTTATAGAAAGCCATGCCAGGAAACTGTCTAGCAAGAGTAGCATCAATCTCTGCTCTCACATTAAATGTAGTTGCTTTATTTGCTTCTGTATCCACTTGGGGTGAGCTATAGCGAAAATGAAGACTCTGTTGTTCGCTAGCCGGGATTATTTTCCATGTTAACCCGGTTATTTTATTTAATATTTCTACCGCTTCTGTCGCAGCTTGAAGATTAATTACAGCTATCGCTTTTGCATCACTGATAGCATGATCCATAATAGCCCTTTTATCTGGTGTGCAATTGATAATAGCTTGTTTACTACAAAGGGTCGATGCGTCATTCAGAGCATTGATGAGATCAACCTGTCGTTTACGATGTTCTTCTGCAATTGCTTCAGATTGCGGATCAAGCGGGTTGACTCCGAGGTACGCAGCAGGCGTGCAAGTAATATGGATTGCACTGCCTTTCTCATCAACAACCCATAAAGGTGGTTTGTTTGAGGATGTTTTTGTTAGGCGTGAATTTAAATATTCTGCAGCGAGCTTTAATGCTGAGCTGGGAGCTACGATTCTTGCTTGCGCCATGATGATTACCTTCGCTTTAAATATTATTATAGTAGTGTGTAATTTTAGGTCAATTCATGTGTCGTGTAAAGTGGGGATTTTACCTGATTGATTTTAATTATAAATCAAACTCGACAGCCACATAAAAATCACTTGGTTTTGTTAGTAAGTCTGAGGCAGTCTCGATTATACCCGCGTGCTGTGTTGCAGCAATAGCGGCGTCATCAAGAATGGGAGTCCCGCTTGATTTCTGTATTTGAATATTCTCTATATGGCCGTCTGGATACAAGGTTAATTTGATGGTTACGGTTCCAGTCTCTTGAAGTTGCAATGCCGATTCAGGATACACTTGTTCTTTAGCAATCGCATTATGCAGTAAAGTCAATAGAGCATTAGCATGATTTGAAATAGTCTTAGATGCATAGGTGGTTGGTGTTGGTTTTTTTTCAATGCTATTTTGCGTTTTATGTGCATGAGGAAAAATTCCAGTATGTGAGATAATGTGTTGTGTCACCAATGATACTGGAATCATCATATTATTTTGAATATCTTCATGATCAAATGAAGTATAACTATTTTGATAGTAAATTAATGCAATCATCGTATGTAGTAACAATGAAATCAAAAAAAACTTATTTCTATAAAATGTAATATTCAAACGAATTTAATCCATTTCATATTTTAGAGTTAACATATAGTTTCTGCCTGGTGCGGGATAAAATGATTGTGAATTCATTGTTGGATTAAATACGGTATAAAAATAATAGTATTTATTAAAAATATTGTTCAAGCGCAAGCTGGCAGACAATGATTTATAAGAAAACCGTAAGCTTGTATTATAGGTTGTGTAGCCACCCATTTTTCCAGCGATGTTAGCATCATCATTGGCAGTATATTGATTGCCAGTATATTGTGCTTCGGTGTAAATATTCCAGTGTGATAAAAATTGATAATTCACACCAGCACGTAATAGGTTTTCTGCCACGAGTGGAATACGATTGCCGCTATTGATGCCTGACTGAAAACGTGCATTCACGAAATTATATTGCCCATTTAGACTGAGTTGCGAATTGAAATCATATTTTTCAGAAAGTGAAAAACCTTGGCGTTGAGTCGGGGCTAGATTTCGATTTGCGCCGAAAGGAGTTTGTAGTGTTTGAGTTGGGTCAAACGTGATTTCATTCGTCAATTGCAGTAAGTAAAGATTAATCTTGCTGGTTAGCGATTTCCAATCCCACTCAGCACCTGTTTCATATGAGCTACCTTTTTGTGTTTTTAGTTGTGTTATATTTGATGCAATAAAAGCATTTTCATCGGCATTAGGAAAACGAAAGCTTTCTGCGCGACGTAAATAAATTTTTGCATGTTGCGTTAGTGTATAGGTTGCGCCAATGGTGGTTGCTGTCACGCGATTGGTTACAGAATTATTTTGTGTCAGAGTGGTATCTTGCTGTGCTCCACGCGCACCCAATGAAAGCGTGAGACGCGATGTTAAAGGAATATCGATCAAGCCAAATAAACCATATTTTTGTAAACTATTGTTGGTGACGCCGTAATAGCTATTCAAGTTATAACTATCATTTTGTAATTCAATGCCTGATGTAAGAATGTTGCCGTTTATCGTTCCTTTGACTTGTGGTTTGATATAATGAATATAACGAGATTGTAAGAACGGACTGAATAAAACGCCGCTACCATGCATCTCACGTCGTGATAAATCGGTTTGTAATTTCCAGTTGGAATTTAGTTTTTGTGTATGACGAAAATTAAATAATCCATTCCAATCGCTGAAAAAATCAGTTTCATTAGTAGCTTGTCTACGATTTTGTTCAACTTGTGTTTGTGTTAATGCGCCAGGGTAAAGCATTTTTTCATTTACAATTTTGTAATCGAAATTCCAGCTACCTGTTTTATAGGGGTAATTAACATTTCCGCCGATTAAAGTTTGATTGTAATTGTTATGTACGCGGTAATTATCAGTTTGATTATGTAATAGCTGTAATGAAAAATTCATTTTTTGAATTTTCTTGCTAATACTAGCTGAGCATATTTGTTGGTTATAGCTGCCAGCAGAGCATGAGGCTACTATTTTTTTCGGATCATTATCGTGCGTAATGATATTGATAATTCCGCCAACAGCTTGATCACCATATAACACGCTTTCGCTACCATTAATAATTTCTATGGTTTCGATTTCATTTAATGGGATTGCATTTAAGTCAGGTGGAGCAAGATCAGGATTGCTTAGTGGGATGCCATTGACAAGTAATAATGTATTGCTTGTTGCATTGACGCCAAAGCCACGCATGCTCAGCATAACTTGACTGCCGTTTCCGGTGGTATCTTCTAATTGTACGCCGCCTAATTCTTCCAGTGCTTGAGAAAGTGAGGTTGCGCCTGATGTGGCGATATCTTGTTTTGAAATAAGAACTTTCGGCGAGCTTGATAGAGAGTATTCCTTGGGTTTGGTGACGATAACAGCCGGAATAATATTATTTTGCATCGCTGCATGTGGTGATAACGTAAAAAAACAAATCGTAAAAAATAGTACGCGACAAAAATGAGTGCGCATAACCATGAGAGCCCTCCGCTACAGTGGTAAATGTTTGTAGTAGGCCGGTCTCCGGGCTTGTATCGTATACATGTACTGTCATCCAGAGCGAAGCGAGGGATGACGGTATGTATAATAATTCTTTCAGAGCCTTCCCATGCAAAGCACAGTGGCAATTCTGAAATATTTCGATAACTTACCGTTGCGGGGGCAGCGTTGGCTTTGGATGTTTTCGCACCAACTTCCCGATACCTATTACAAGGCGCGGTGACGATAGCTTGAATTCAAAGAAGGGTCAATCGATTATTTTGAAAACTAATAGTTTCACCTCTCCACTTGTGGAGAGGTCGACGCATGCTTTTTATGCGGGGGGTGAGGCAAGCACCCTCATCCCCAACTCTTCTCCCATTCGTGAAAAGCACTCTGGGAGAAGGGAGTAATAGTTGTAATTAAGGATTTTACTAATTTCTGTGCTACAGTTAATAAAAGTAAATGGATGTTGAGGCAGAGATGAAAAAAGTATTTTTATTGCTTATATGTTTGATGATACAAAATGCCTGCTATGCGATGGAAAACATTTTGTACGTTTTACATCACAATCATAAACAAGCTATTGCTGAAATTAGCAATCATCCGCAATCGAACTATATTATTCTCGCACAATCCTATCGAATTAATAAAAATGGAGAAGTGGCAGGAGAAGTGGATGCTGCGATTCGAAACTTTAGCAAAAGCAAAAATATCAAGCTGATGGCCATGGTAACAAACTCATTATTCGATCCCGTCAAAGCACACCATTTTTTAAAGAACACATCGGCGCAAGATAAAGCGCTACAATATATTTTGAATGAATGTAATAAGTACCAGCTGTATGGCGTACAATTTGATTTTGAAATGATTCCGTTAGCAGATAAAACATTATTAACTAACTTTTATGAAAAAGCGGCTCGATTTTTTCATAAAAATCATTTTGTGGTTAGTTTTGCTGTTGCGCCCACTATCTCGGATAAAGATTTCGAATCGATTTACCAAAAAAAGCTTTATGACGTATGGCAAGGCGCTTATGACTTAAAGCGATTGAGTGCAGCCAGCGATTTTATTACGGTGATGACCTATGACCAACATGCAGAAGGCACTTCACCTGGGCCTATTGCAAGTATTTTGTGGGTTGATGCCGTGTTGAAACATGTTTTGAAATTCATCCCACCAAGCAAGGTATCGCTAGGTGTCCCAACGTATTCAGGATTATGGTACCTAGGTTATTCCTCAAAAAGATTTCATATGCGTTACGATTCGTTAGCTTATCAAGATGTTGCAGAACAAATTGCTAAATATAGACCGACATTACGTTGGGATGCGGCAAATAAAGTACATTTCTTTGATTATGCTTCGCACTGGTCTAATCGATTTGTGTATGTTGAAGATAGTCAATCGTTCTCTGCAAAAGTTGATTTAGCACGAAAGTATAATTTAAAAGGTATTTCAGTGTTTCGCTTGGGTATTGAAGATCCAAAAATTTGGGACAGCATGCCTGGCTAACAGATGATCTGTCTTTGTTTGCTCTTAAGAGTTCCTTAATCTTTAAGCTATTAGAATGAATGCTCAATGAATCAACAAGGAAGTTGAAATTCAGAGAACTTCGCTTGTCGATTCTATTTATTATTAATAGATCATGGAGCGATCAATTATGAGATCTGCAAGCCCGAGCGTAAGTCAGTCAACACAATTCCCAGAGCAAGAATATACCTTCGATTTTGAAAACGCTGATTTAGATCAAGCACAAGTTGTTGAAAACCTTGATCAGTTAGATAACGTCAGTGAAAGTAATGTTGAAGATACAAATCAAATTGCCAAAGATGAAATTTTAACTGCTCTTGCGGTTAGATTAGATAATTTCAACCTCCCAGCTGGCGATGAATTACTTGAAGATCTAGCTGGAATGGATCCTCATCATGCTATGGATAGAATACGTTTAATCTGCTTAGCTGATAATACGAATTTTGATGTGAATCTTGCCGCGCAATTAGAAAACATGAAAGAAGACTGGTTTGCAAATCAAAATAATTTTGCTGCAACGTTACGTATGTCTCAGAGCATTGAAAAAATTATGCATAAAGATTTAGCTAAAGTGCATAAATCTTGGATGCAGCGATCACGTCAAGACAATATAAATATTATGCGCGCAATCACAGATCAAATGGGCGCAATGATAGACTTATTAGCTTATCGCATGGATGTGATGCAAGCACGTATGCAAGAGTTATCCCAAGATATTGAAGAGTTATCTGCATTACAAAATCAATTTGAAACAGAGAACATGGCGCAAGAATTGTTAAGAGCAAGCGTTGAGGATGCTGGATATATTTTCAAAACCGATGAAGAAATGGAAGCAGACGCGGTTGCTGCACAAGATGACGTTAATTTTGATGATCTAAATTCTGTTGCTGAAGCTGAAGCTAATGCTAATGCTAATGCTGAAGCACAAGCGCATGCGGATCAAGCAGCACGTGAAGCACAAGAGTATGATTATGCCGAGTTTGCTGATGATATTGATTCAAATAATGATGCAGATGAAGATGATAATCAGTTAGATGATGTTGAAGAGACACTCTCAACCGCATCAACCAAAGAACTATCTGATTATGAAGATCATGCAGATGAGACACCAGTATTAGAACGTTCTCCTTCAAGACACAGAAGTCCATCACCAGTAGCAAGGCATTTGACAGCCGGGGCGAATGAAAGAGTAGATAGCCCATTATTATTCAGATCAGCTTCTCGCTCACCATCGCCATTACTATTTGGACCTAAGATGCCACAATTAAAAAGAGCTGATGCTGCATCATCTGCAGAATTAGAAGCGGCAACGGCGAGACTTGCTTCGCCTGTTAGGAAGTAATCGTGGGGGGCTCTGTGCTCTGAGTATTTGTATTCTCCCTTCTCCCAATGAAAAGCATTTTGGGAGAGGGGAGTAATACCATCAAAAAAAGGGGGCTATGTACTCATTCCCACTCTTTCCACGCTGGTATAAATGGAAAATACAATGCTAATTTAATAGGGTTGCTTTCGATATTACGTAATGCTTTTTCATAAGCTCGTAATTGGCTTTCATATTTTTCTTTTTCATGTGCCAAAAAAATCTCTAGGTCATTAGCTGTAAATATCGTAGTTTTATAATCAATAATCCAACGAGTGCCATCTTCATCAATAAAAGTTCTATCAATGATTAATGATTGCGGTTCTTGATTAATCATCGTAGTCAGCGGCATTTCAGCTGCAGATGCAGTATGAGGATGTAGTATCCATCGCGCACGAGCATCAGTTAGCATGGATTTTACTCCATCAAAAATAATTTTAGCTGATGGTGCAATGTGAATCGCAGGCATATTCGCGCGTCTTAGTTGTAACTTAATAAACGTATGTTTATCTTCATTGTTGAAGCTGTTCCACCAAGCTATCCCATGATTTGCAAGTTGTTGTAAAATTTGATGGGTAATTGTCCCTACAATTTTATGCTTTGTTTCAGCAATGTTATAGTCAGCTAAAGTTTGTGGAGGGATGGCCGTGCTTGTTACGTCTTCATCAATTGGATTTTTCCATGAAGAGAGTAGGCGGCATAATTTAGGGTGTGCGACAGCTGGAGTTGATTGCGATAACGAAGATCCATATTGTGGCTTGATAGTAGATTGAATAGCTGGCCAAAGCTTTTCAAGTAAGCTATTAGCTGCTGGAGTAATAGTTTTAACTCCCTTTTTATCTTCCTTTTCGGCCGCTGAAAATAATAAATGTAATGTTTTTTTGGCTCGCGTCACAGCAACATACAGTAAGCGTCCATCTTCGAATTGTGATTTTATTTTTGATTGTTGTTTTATGTATTCATAGATTTTATCTTCATTACTACCGGTAGAGTGAACTGGGGCTATGATCAATTCTTGTGTACCATCTTTTCTGTGTGATTGCATCCAGCGTAGTAATTGTTTGTCATCTGGACGAGTTCCTTTTTCTAAGTGTGGAATAATTACCGTGTCAAACTCAAGTCCTTTGGAATTGTGAATCGTCATGATTTGCAGTGTATCATCTGATTTTGTATCAGGAGTTGCAAAAAGTGAATTGACGGCATCTTCAAGTAAGTCGATATGATTGATGTCACCACCAAAATCAATTGACTCAAGTAAGTTAAAATAGGCTTTTGCATCATCTAATTCAGATAGTTGCGTAATGCACGCAGGACCGCCGAGTAATATCCAGGTTGACTCGATCCAATTTCGTAATGAATGACGACGTCTGGCTAATGTCGCATGTTTAATAATAGGTAGTACACGTCGTACTTGTGATTTTCCATTGCTACTTAATGTAGAAATGAGCTCTGCATTATTTAATTGTTCCCATACAGTGAGTGCGGCATTGTTTGAAAGGATATGTAAATCATTCAATGATAAGCCACACCATGGCGCACGTAGTGTCGCTAGCCATGCAATACGATCAGCAGGGTGTAGTAATGCGCGTGTTAATGAAATTAAATCCTGGATAGCGACGCGTGAATTGAGTGCGTCAATTTTAATGGCTCTAAATGCTAAGTTTGCAGATTTTAGTGCAGGAATAATTTTATGTAAGTGACCACGTGTGCGAACTAAGATTGCAATTTTTTTCTTTGGATTTTCTTTGCGTTCATGCAAAATAATATCAATAATTTTTTGTGCTTGATCATGATTGGAGGTTGAATTTATAAATGGATGCAAAAACACAGCTTGTGATAATGTTGTATCGGATTGATGCGATGTGCTACGACTGTAGGTCACTGCCCCTGTCGGAATATCATTGTAGTTAGGAAATACATGCGTAAAGCTTTCATTAACCCACGATACGATTTCATGAGTAGAACGAAAGTTGACTGTTAGTGTTAATGGTTCAAGATAAATATTTCCCAAGCCCTGATTTTTGCACTGAATGAATAATCCAACTTCTGCTTCACGAAATCGATAAATCGATTGCATAGGATCGCCAACAACAAATAGTGTTCTGCCATCATTACTTTGCCACCCCATCGTGAGCTTTTTAAGGAGTTCATATTGATTGTTGGCCGTATCTTGAAATTCATCGACCAAGATATGTTGAATTTTGTAATCGAGAGACAGTGCCAGATCGGTAGGGTCGTCATCTGTACCTAATGATTTTAATCCAGCTAATGAATTTTCAATATAGTCAATTTTTCCATACTTTTGAAAAATTAAATGAAGTTGCGCAACAGCGACTTTCAACAGATACATTAATGATTGCAGTACTTCCCATTGAGCATCATCATAGCTAGGATTTGGCAAATGGCGCAAATCAATGAAATGGTTTTGCAAATCTTCACGTTGCGAAAATTCATATAATAAGGCTGCAGCATTTGCTTTGTATTCATCAGGATTAATAATATGCTGCGCATCTTTTTTGGTTGGGAATCCTTCTGTTTTTGTTAACTTGCTTCTTGGGGTGTTATCTTTTGTTAACAAGAAATGCGTGATAGCTTTCCATTGAGAAATAGATGACTGATTGCACCCAGGTAGTTTGGTGATATCACGGCAGGCAATTAATGGTGAATCTGGCGCACTTTCGGCTAAGTTTTCAGCGGCATAACGTAATGAATCACACAGTGTTTGCAGCCATTCTTTAGGGAATTTTTTTGTGAGTAGCGTCAGTTTGTCTGAGACAATATCTTGTAAAGTCTTTTCAAGAATATGTCTTGATTGGTCACCGATATTAGGTAGCCATTGGTCTCTTTTCGCGAGCATATTAACCAGTAGTTCGCGTACTTTATTTAAATCATTATCTACATGTGTTAACAGTGTTGCGATCAAGTCGGACCACTCAACATTGTCTTCTAAATGTGAAAGTAATTCTCCAATAGCTTCGTTATATAAAGAATCAGGTTGATCTGTGATTTCTGGTGTGGAGCCAAAGCGTGACATAATCGGTAAACGCTTTGTCAAGCTAGCGTTAAAGGAATCGATAGTTTGGATTCGTAATCGATTTGGATTGGATAATAAGTTCCAATTGAGTTTTCGATCACGTTCTAAGACTTTTTTACCCAGTTTCCATGTTTGTAATGAGTGAGATGCTTCTGGTGGTTCATGAGTGATTGCTGCATTTTTCAATGTTTTAATAATACGAAATCGCATTTCACGAGCCGATTTTTTTGTAAAAGTAATTGCTAAGATTTCTTCTGGCGCGGAAACGTGATTCAGTAACACTAAATAGCGTTGCGTTAATAACTCTGTCTTTCCCGATCCCGCGGGTGCTTGCACAATGAATGAAGAAGCTGGGTCAAGCGCGCGTTCACGTGCGTCGCCATCTTGTAATGGATGATTATTCATGAGCAAGTTCACTTGTGCTTTCAGCATTAATTCTACAAAAAGATGTCAACTGGCAATGATTGCAAGTCGTTGTTTTATTCTTTGGATCGACGATAGCGATACCATGATGAAAATCATCGGCTAACTTTAAGAAAGTATCATTCCATTGGGCAATTTGTTTTTCCCATGATGGTTCATCGGCATTGATCTTGTCTAATGTGGAAATTTTTGTAGTGTTGATATTGTCTTTGCTGACACCAACTAATTCATTTTTTTCGGTGTTAATAATTCCGAATGCAATGCCAATCGTGTTAGTCGGGTCAATAATACAATACATGGGTAACTGTGGTGCTTCTGGGCGGTTGCCAAACCATGATGTTACATTATTATATTTTCCTGTTTTGTAATCGATGATGAAATTCCCATGGTTTTCAATGTGATCCACGCGATCAATGCGCATAGCAATAGTTAAGTTGCCTATGGATAGCTTTGTTTGTTGTTCTTGTGCGATGACGCGAAAAGACGGTCTTGATTTTTCGATTAGCATCCATTGTTGTATGATTTTTTCTAATCTTATTTTTTCTAATGCATAAAAACGTTTACCAATGCGATTTTTGACTGCTGTAGGAAATGATTTTTCAATCGCATGTTGAATAAGAGCGGTTAACTCAGTGTCATTTTTTGTATGCAGTGTTGTTGAGTCACGTAATTCTTGCCAAATAATTTCTAATGCTTTGTGTACGATATTGCCTTTATCTAAAGCTCTTAATCCTAGCTGGGTTTCATCAATGGGTTTAGCATGTAAGCGTAGTTCTGCAAATGCTTTAAATGGGCAGAGTGCTTGTAATTCGAGAATTTTAACTCCACCATGAATTTTTTCATCTGGTTGAATGGCAGGGCCAGATAGATCTTCAATCTGTTCCATCAGTTGATGCTGGAAAATAATATCTTCGATAGGGACATATGCAGTCTGAGGTAATTGATCTAGGTTTATTTCATTATATTGATCAAGCAGAGCACTGGATTGTAATTCAGTATCACTATCATGTTTGGGGTAGCTAAATATGATGTGTTCAGCACAGTTGACTAATTGCTGTAAAATGCTCGTGCAGAATTGCAATTCGCGTTCAGCAGTTGAATGTGGCATTAATAAATTATTTTGTAATGTTTGTGGAATAAAGGGATTTGGTTTGGGGGCAGGAGGCCATTGCATGTCATCCATACCCATTATCCACAAATAATGATATGGAATTTCTGCAGCTTCTAATATCCCTAAAATTTGTATGGGTGTTTCGGGACTTTGTGGCTGAAATACAGTATCAGCAGTGATGCGCGTTAAATAATGTAGTGCTTGGTTATAATCTAATTTTTCTGTAACAAAGTCTAATTGAGTGGTGTCTTGTAGCATCGCTAGCCATCGATAGGCAACTTGATACTCTTCGCTATTGATATTGCGTTCACCTGGCCAGCCAAGTGATTTGAGCAGCGTGATAAATATGCTTGCCCATTCCCCGAGTGAGTAGGATTCAGTATATTGTTCAAGCTGAGTAATATAGTTATTTAATAATAAGATGAATTGCGGTGGTGCATTGATGTTTTTTATTAACTGCGTAATTTGAATGGTGTTGTCGTTATCTTTATGTAGTTGCGCATCAAAATTGGCTCTAAGAATTATTTCTAATTCAGCTGATCCTACAAAGGGTGATCGTAATAGGTAACTTAAATTTTCAATCGTGATCGTGTTACGTTGTAGGGTTAGCAATTTTAATGCGGTGTGGATGATAGGGTACGCAGCTAAACTTCTTCCGGCAGAGATATTAAAGGGTAATTCCAATGCATTCAGAGTGAAATGTTTGGTTTCACTAAACACATCTGTGAAAATGCGATTGATGGTTGGTCTTATATCCTCAAGATTGTTAACAACACAGGCAATGCGTAAGGGCTTATTTTTGTCATGTGTTGTGTAAATGGCTTTTGCCCATTTTGCCATGCTATATAATTCAGTGTCTCGATCATGTAATCCAATTTTTTGGGCTGAAATGTTTTGGTTAGGTGTATTGTAGGTGTCGATTTTGGTATTTTTATTTTCACAAGTCTGCAGCAATTTATTTTGTAATGGAGAGTGTTCTGCAAAACCAATTAATAAGAGATCGTTTTCCAGTTTGATTTCTGTAGCTTGGATTTTTTCAATAATGTATTCGAGCAATGTATTTAAATCTAGCCAATGATTTTTTTGGCATCTATTTTGAAATTCTTGTGCCCACGCTACAAAAGCTTTCCCATCGTCTGTGGTGGTTAATTCAGTGTGATCAAGTTTAATGTTCCATTGCTTCAGTAATCCCCAAGCAGATTTAGCAATTTCAGCGGTTGCCGTAATTTGCAGAAGTAATTGTCCAATAGATGATTGGCGGATTATGCTTTCCCAGACAATTAATTCTTGATTTGAATTGAGTAGTATATTCTTTTCAAAGATCGCTGTTTGTGTGTGACAAGCCCATAGGCGTTCTAACCAGCTATTCCATGGTAAAATATCTAAGGTTTTCCATGTGGCTTTACCTAGTTTTTTCTGATACTGAATATATTGCTCAGAATAATAGGCTGAAAGACGGCGATTAGGTGTGAGCAAGGTTGTTCGGTCTGTGATACGTGCAAATAAATCCATGTTACTAACTCAATTCAGACATTTTTTGCCGTGGAAATGCAACATCAAATTGTAAACCAATTCCATTTGAGGGTGAGCTTAACGAAATGTGGGCGTTGTGCAATTCTGCAATTTGACTGACGATCGCTAATCCCAAGCCACTTCCTGATGCAGTAGTGCCTATGACGCGGTAAAAGCGCTCAAAGATTCTTTCGCGTAACTCAACAGGCACACCTGGGCCACTGTCGATAACTCGTAGTACGATGCTTTCTGCGGTGTTGAAGATATGAATTTTAACTTCGCCGCTAGTGGGCGTATAGCGAATCGCATTGTCCACCACATTACGTATCAAAATGCCTAATGCAATTTCATTTCCCATCACGGTGACATCTGCAGGCGCTGGATGTAGTTCAATTTCAATTTGTTTTTCAATGGCTACAGGGACTAAATAAGCGATAATTTCCGTTGCGATACGGTGTAAATCAAGTGCTTTAACATCATTGAGTGCGTCTTCTTGATTTAAGCGGCTGAGAGTCAATAGCTGTGCAACAATATGTGTGCTTCTATCGACACCTTGTAACACCTTGGTCAACGCTTTGTTGCGCTCACCAGCATCGCCTGACTTCAATGCAACTTGTGCATGAGTTTTTAATGCGGCAAGTGGGGTGCGCAGCTCGTGTGCTGCATCGCCAGCAAATCGCTTGTTACGATCAAATGCTAATTTGAGTCGAATAAATAATTGATTCAGTTCATCTACGAGCGGTTTAATTTCAATAGGTATGTTTTGCGGATTCACCGGCTCTAAATAGGTTGATGCGCGATTAGAAATTTCACTTGTCACACGTGTAATGGAACGCAAAGCTAATCCGACGATAATCCAAATTAAAATTCCAAAAATCGGATAGGTGACTAATAATATATAAGCGTTATTTTGCGTAATATCATCTGCTAATTGGTTACGGATATCATATAATTCGGCAACAACAATCTTATTACCACTATCATCTAATTTTGCAAAAACCCGCCAGTCATCACCATTAATCACTTCGTCGGTGAATCCAGTGGGCGTGCTATTAAGCGCTTTCATTAAATCGTTTTGTGAGCCTAAGAGTAATTTTCCTGCGGGACTCCAGATTTGAAAAAATAAATGATTTTTTGCATGTTCTTTTTGGTTGAAATAACTATTCACGCGTTTTTCAAATTGCACATTATTGTGGGTGCTTTCTTCCAATAGCATTAGAAAAGAATAAATCTTTGTTAGTTGCTCGTCTAAATACGGTTGAATAACGCGCTTATCTAATAAATAATTTCCCACAGCAGTAATTGACGAGGCAATCGTCATACTGATCAATAAGCTGATTAATAAGAAATGCTTTATAGATCGAATCATTTTTCTTCTTTTATTTTGTCAATCATGTATCCAATACCGCGGATAGTACGGATGAATTCTTGACCGAACTTTTTGCGAAGGTTATGAATGTGGACCTCTAGTGCATTACTATCAACATCTTCACCCCAGCCATAAAGTGATTGGGTTAGATGTTCTCTAGATAAAACGCGACCTGCGTTCTCTAGTAACTTATGGAGCAATGCGAATTCGCGGCGTGAAAGGTTGATTGTTTCACCATTCAGAGTCACAACGTGAGAAGCTGGGTCTAAAACAATTGCATTGTGAGTCAGTAAAGGCTCTGCTCTAGATGAAAAGCGACGTTGTAGTGCGCGTAAGCGAGCGCATAACTCATCAAGATCGAAAGGTTTTGTTAGGTAATCATCAGCGCCACTATCGAGGCCTTTTACGCGGTCATCAACAGATTCTCGAGCAGTTAAAATTAACACTGGCATGGTTTGGCCACGACTACGAAGATTCTGTAATACTGAAATGCCAGGTAATTTAGGTAAGCCAAGATCTAAAACAACTAATTCAAATGTTTCTGTTTTCAATGCTTGATCTGCAGATAAGCCATCTTTCAACCAGTCTACGGCATAGCCGTACTGAACTAAACCAGTACGTAACCCATCACCTAACAGTTCATCATCTTCAACTAAGAGTATCCGCATGCCTTGTCTCCTTTCTGATTGTGTTTATAAATTTAGCGTTTTTAATGGGTTATGACAAGTTATAGTTTCGATGGACTAGGTGTTTTCGGTTGTTCTACGCCTGCTGCACTAGCTGCGGCAGCAACAACAACGCCCCCACTTCCTTGGTTGGACCCCACAGCTTGCATTTCTTTGGCGTTGTCACTAGTGGGTGATTTAGGCTCTGCTGGTCTTACTTTCAAAACAGCCAGATGTGTTTCTGGAAAAAGTTTGATGACTTCTGTTAACGCGTCTTCGATGATAACCGATGTCTCACCACTATAAAGGTAATTGCCAAGAAATTTTAATAAACCAGGAACTAACCAAGCGACATTGCCTGTGATAGTGTCCCCAAAGTAGGCTGTGCTTGAATCTTTTACGACGGGATCCAGAATTTTTCTATGCTCATCTTTGGCATCTAATAATGCATGCATGTAGTCAATAACAAGCGGAGGGTGCTCATCATTCATATCAAATTGTATAGCTTTACTTTCTAGAGGAGTTACTTTTGTTTTTAATATAGTGAGGATGGCTACTTTCTTTTGTGTTAACAGCTCTATTTTTTGATCTGCTCTAGCTTTTTCTTCAACTGCATTTATTCTTTTGTTTAATGCGTTGACTAGTCTGGGTATCATTTCTTTTTTTGCAGCTTCCGCGCTTGTGATAGCGACTGCTTTTACTGCTAGTTTTGCTTCTTCAGGGCAAATTATGGTAAGTTCATCATGTAATGTTTTGAGTTTTTTGCCAAGATCGCCTGAGTAAAATGTACCTAAGTATGCAAATAACCCTTTAAAATAGTAATCTAATTTAGTGCTGATTGCTTCTCCTAGAATTTTTTTCCCAAAAAATACGGTCTTTGATTTGGGTAGAATACTTTCGAGTAATTCTTGATGTTGTTTCATTGCTAAGATTAAGTTTAAAATGGCGGCGATTATTTTTCCATTCAATGGAGTGTTCTCATCATCAGACAGTAGGGCATTTTTAACTTCTAGGATTTGATCACGTAGGCGTTCGGCAATTTTTCTTTTTTCTGCTCTTATAGGATCTTCGGATTTGCTTTGTTCGGCAATTTTTTTTGATTCATCAATGTATGTATTGATGGTTTTTTCAAAACGGAATATTAATTTAGCTACCATTGCAAATGTATCACTTTCATCTTTGTAACGAGATAAATTAATATCCGATTTTGAGTGTTGTTTTTGAAGTGTTTGTTTAGGTCTAGCGTCAGCTTTTTTGTCTTCTGCATCGCTATCGTATTCGTCATCTGAAGAATCATAGTCTAGCTCTTCACTCATCGATCCATCAGACTTGCTGTGGCGCATGATGCTAGCTAGTAAATTGCGGCGGCTTTCTGTTGAGTCTAATGCTGGTTTTTGTTTTTCATCTTTTTTTGCATCATTTACTGCGGGAGGATTCGCTGGGGCAGGCGCAGCACCGGTAGGCATTGTGTCAGCAGGTGTTGGTGAATGTTGTGCTTTTGAAAGTGCATCAGCTACTACTGTATGAGAATGAGACCCTGCCATGTTTAGTATCCTTTTAATAATTGTAAGGGCTTAAAAAAGTCAATAATCGCTTTGTTTTGAATAAAAGATAAATTGTATGGGTGTTCTGCATATAATTTTGGAGCATTTACTTTTATTCGTTGATCAATATCATTGGCAACTTTCCCTAACAAAATTAATTGTATATTTGGATTAATTTTGATTAGTGAATTTAATATAGTTTGTATGAAGGGGTGCCATGCTAAGGCATCTTTTTTGACTGGGCTATCTTGTAAGACGAGTGAAATATTCAAAAGTAAAAATCCATGATTTAGAAAATTGGTAAATAATTCTGTATTTGTTTTTACTAGTGAGTATTTATTAATTTTGGCAATGTCCTCTTGTGTTGTGCTATCTGGAGTCAGTAGGTTATCTGCAACCAGTAACATTTTTATAATGTTACGCAGTGATGTTGCGCGATTTACTTTTTTTGATAATCCAGTTTCTGTCCATAATTCAGTAACCGCATCGTCCCAAAATGCATATCCATTTGCTGATTGCATTCGTGGATAGGGTGACTCTCCAAATAAAACATACTTCACTTTATCTATTGGTAAAGTAAAAGCATTAAATATTTTTTCTGTTCCTGGTAGCCACGCATCCTCTTGTATTAATGAATCTAAATAGTTTGTATCAACCTGGCTTAAGGCTTCATTAATATGTGGTAGCCAAGTAGAGTGTATATTCGCTAAATTAAATTGGTGCTTTGTCATGAGGCTTTATATAATCCATTACATTTATTTTTAGGAGTGCTTCCGTGGATAGAAATTTGCTGGAGATTCTAGCATGTCCTGTATGCAAAGGTGAATTACTCTATGCATCCAACGATCAAGAGTTAATCTGTAAATTTGATAGGTTTGCTTACCCAGTGATTGACGGTATACCGATTATGCTTGAATCTCGCGCACGTCGGTTGACGGAAGAGGAGTGAAGAGTTTGGTATTGTAGGGTGGGCAAAGCAAAGCGTGCCCACCACACATTTAGAGCAGATTAATCATTTTTCTCGCTAGAACTTTTTTCTGAGTAAATATCTTCACCTTCAGTTGAATGGCGATTAGTGCCAGTACCTGATTGTTGGCGACGGTGACGATTATGTCCAAAGCGCTTTCTACGTCTAGAATTGAAGTGATTTTTCTGTTTCTTTTCTTGATTAGGTGCGCGATTGCCAACATTGTCGCCTGGTGCGTCATGTTCACCTGTCGTAGCATGATCAGGAGCGCTACTCTGTGTAGGAGCAGTGTTAGGTTCTTCCTGTCTTTGAGAAGGGTATTTATTCTCTTTTGGTTCTACAAGCTCATTTCTCGTCTCTTGCTTTTGAAATGGAACAACAACAGGAGCCTGAGCTTGAGTTGTTTGCACTGTTTCGTGAACAACAGGCTGCGATTTTGTAGCAGTATGAGCATGCTCATCATGTTGCTGATGTTGGCTATGTTGCTGATGCTGGTTTTGCTGCTGGTGTTGGCCATGCTGCTGATGTTGCTGCTGGTGTTGGTTGTGCTGATTATGTTGGTGATGTTCACGATGTGGCTTATGCTCATCAGGTTTATGATGTGGTTTATGTTCATCCGATTTATGGTGATTACGATTTTTGTTTTCATAGTCTGAATGAAAATTCTTTCTTCCACCTCTGGTGCCACGATTATTGTGTTGGCGATAAGGCGGTCGGTTACCACTACTGCTGTTGCGGTGATTGTTGTAGGGCCCAGTTCTTTTCTTTTCCTGCGATGTGGTCGCAGTTGATTTTTTCTCTTTATCAAACAAATAAGAAAATAAGCGTTTTAATAAACCATCACGCGATTTTTCTCGTGATGCTGTTGCTGGTGGTGGTGTAGGTTGATCCAGTAAGACGCTCTTAATTGCTGGCTCTTGATGTTCTTTCTGAGCTACTTGTGTTGTTGTCATCGGCAATTCGAGCTGTGGCTTGGTGACTAACTTGTAGCTAGATTGTTTCTCATCTTTGTCTGTCACATCCGATGCACGAATGCGTTCTACTTCATAATGTGGAGTCATGAAATAAGGATTTGCTGCGACAACGACTTCAACTTGCTGGCGCTTTTCAATGTCTGTAATTGTTTTACGCTTTTCATTTAATACGAAGGTGGCAATTTCCACAGGAAGTATTGCTCTGACCTGCGCTGTATTTTCTTTCAATGCTTCTTCTTCAATGATGCGAATGATAGATAAAGCCAACGATTCATTACTACGAATCGTGCCTCGACCTAAACAACGTGGGCAGCTATTATGACTTGATTCGCCGAGTGAAGAACGTAAACGTTGACGAGACATTTCAAGTAAACCAAAGCGAGAAACTCTACCAACTTGTACGCGAGCTCTATCCATAGTGAGAGCATTACGTAATTGATCTTCAACTGCACGCTGGTTGCGTGTTGGAGTCATATCAATGAAGTCGATAACTATCAAGCCGCCTAAGTCGCGTAAACGTAATTGACGAGCAATTTCATCGGCTGCTTCTGTGTTGGTAGTTAAAGCAGTTTCTTCAATATCACCACCTTTCGTTGAACGAGCGGAGTTAATATCGATAGAAACTAAAGCTTCAGTGTGGTCAATCACAATAGAGCCACCCGATGGCAATCTGACTTCGCGTTGGAAAGCCGATTCAATTTGGCTTTCAATTTGGAAGCGAGTGAAGAGTGGGGTGTCATCTTTATAGAGCTTAACTCGATGGATGAAATCGGGTCTTGAAAGTTTAATATGATCGACAACTTGTTGATGAACGCTAGGTTCATCGATAAGTACTTCATCAATGTCTTTGCGTAAATAATCTCGTACAGCGCGAATAACAGCGTTGCTTTCTTGGTAAATTAAGAATGGGCCAGGGCGTTGGTTTGAGACTGATTTGATTGCATCCCAGTGTTTCAGTAAGATGCTTAAATCCCATTGTAATTCTTCAGCATTACGTCCACTACCGGCGGTACGTACAATAATGCCCATGCCTTCAGGTAGAACCAATGCTGATAAGTTGTCGCGTAATTCGGATCGTTCATCACCTTCAATGCGTCGCGAAATACCGCCAGCTTTTGGATTATTTGGCATTAATACCAAATAAGATCCTGGTAATGAAATAAAGGTCGTTAATGCCGCGCCTTTTGAGCCACGTTCTTCCTTGTCGATTTGGACGATTAACTCTTGTCCTTCTTCAAGTACTTCATTGATTGCAGGGCGTCTGCCGTGATCTTCGTAGCTTGGTTTGTAACAAGATCTAGCGACTTCTTTGAGAGGTAAGAACCCATGGCGTTCTTCACCGTAATCAACAAATGCAGCTTCTAAGCTGGGTTCGATACGAGTGATTTTGCCTTTATAAATATTCGATTGTTTTTGTTCTCTTGCAGCAGATTCGATGATGAGGTCGTATAAGCTTTGCCCGTTTGCAAGGGCGATTCGCAACTCTTCGTTTTTGTGAGTTGCATTGATTAGCATTCTTTTCATTTAGCACCTATTCCATTTTTTATATCAAGATGCGTTTAAGGGCTATCTCATGGGTTGGTGTGTTTTAGAAGGCCTAAATATATTATGGTGTGGGGCGCAAATTGTGCGCATTACTTAATGCCAGATTTATTTGCTATTAACAAGACTGGCTCGCAATTATTCCCATCACAAAGTGTGTTGCTTCTGTCCGCATCATGTTCTTGTGCCAAGACAGTCGACCAAAAAAACCCATTACAAATAGCAGCTTAAGCCGCAAACATCATTATTTAATTTAACTTTATTTACGCTTACCTTAGGATTGTCTTATTCAAAGCGGGCAAGCATGTTAAATTCATAGTGCCTATAAGTTAGGCAGGTTGAATATAACAGGTTTCTCTATTCTTATCAATATAATAGATCATCAAACTGAGAGTGGTATATAAAGAATGTTTTGATTGCAGATCGTTCGACATTATATGATGATCGCTATTCTAGAGTTTCTGAGTGAAGAACGTTATGCAAAAAGATCAAAAAACATCTGTGCAGTACCTTAAAGTGGATTCTGATTATGCTGGGCAGAGGATAGATAATTTTTTAGTGACTAAATTAAAAGGTGTTCCTAAGTCTAGGATTTATCGAATTTTGCGAAAAGGCGAAGTTCGAGTTAATAAAAAGCGTATTGATCCTAGTTATCGCTTGGAAGATGGCGATGAAATTCGTATTCCACCGGTTCGCATAGAAGAAAGGCCGGCTGTATTACCGCCCAGTAAGCAGATTGTTGAGCTATTAGAGGATCGTATTCTATTTGAAAACAAATATTTAATGGTTATTAACAAGCCATCAGGGATACCCGTGCATGGCGGTAGTGGTAATAGTCGTGGTGTAATTGAAATTTTAAAAAGCATGTATCCTAAATTACCTCAGCTTGAGTTGGCACATCGTTTAGATGCAGATACCTCAGGTTGTTTGGTCATTGCAAAAAAACGCAGTGCACTGAGAGAGATACATGAGCTGCTAAGAGCGGGTCGCGTGCATAAAGTCTATTCAGCGCTAACAAAAGGTCACTGGAATCCATCTGAGTTATTGGTAACTGCTTCATTAAAAAAGAATTTTCTTGCCAGTGGTGAAAGAGTTGTACGTGTGCAAGACGATGGTAAGGACTCTGTGACGCAATTCAGAGTAGAAAAAGAATTTCAAAATGCCACTTTAGTTAGTGCGACATTATTAACTGGTCGAACACATCAAATTCGAGTGCATGCGCAATATCGGGGGCATTCGTTGGCTGGTGATGATAAGTATGGAGACAAAGATTTTAATAAAGCGATGCGTGCATACGGGCTCAAGCGATTGTTTTTACATGCAAAATTGGTAGAGTTCACGATGCTATCTAGTGGCGACAAAATTTCAGTTTCAGCGCCACTTGATAGTGATCTTGAGAGTTGTATTAAAAACATGAATAAAATAAATGAGTAAGATGATTTATGACAAGAATCATAGATTGACACTCCGTTAACCAAAGCATAAAATCGCGCAGCTATGCCTAAAGAAAATTTACCAGAGAAGATTAATATACTAAAAGCCACTGAGGCAAGAACCAGTGTGCGAGGTATTGTGCCAATAAAACAATTGGATAGATTGCTTCATAGTCTTGTTAATCAAGATGGAGAAATTGAAGCGATAGTTGATTGTGATATTGATCGGCAAGGTATAAGGTTTTTGCGTATTCATATTAATGCGCACTTAGAGCTGCAATGTCAAAGGTGTATGGAACCTTTGACATATAAAGTAGATGCGGATTTTCTGTCAGGTCTTGTTAAGACAGAAGATGAGGCGAAAGAACTTCCTGATGCTTATGAACCTGTTCTAGCAGAGGATGGCATGGTCGTTTTGCATGATATAGTTGAAGATGAGTTGATTGTTGGCTTACCAATTATACCTATGCATGATCCGAAAGACTGTAAGATTAAGTCACCTACAGTAACTATAGTAGGTTCGGAACAAGAACAGGAAAGAGGTGATAATCCATTTAAGGTTATCGAGTTTTTACGTGTAAAACGCGATGCAAATCGCAATTAGTGTAATTTGTGAGGAGTTAGTTAGATGGCTGTTCAAAAAAGTAAGAAATCACGTTCACGTCGCGGTATGCGTCGTTCACACTCAGCATTATCTGCATCAGCATTGTCAGTAGATGCTGCTACAGGTGAAACACATCGTCGTCACCATGTAAGTCCAGAAGGATATTACAAAGGTCGTCAAGTGGTTGCACAAAAGCAAGTTGCTGAAGACGAAACAGAAGAGTAATCTCATTTGAAAAACATAACCATCGCAGTGGATGCTATGGGAGGAGATTACGGACCTCCAGTTGTTGTGCCTGCTGTTTTGCAAGTATTGAAACAGCATTCGCATTTGCAACTTATTTTGGTCGGAGATCAGGATGTTTTAAGAGCTGCTCTTAAATCCCATCAAGGTTATGATGAAGCAAGACTCACCATACATCACGCTTCACAAAGCGTGGCAATGGGCGAGTCTCCTTCGCTTGCATTACGCAACAAAAAAGATTCTTCTATGCGCATCGCGATTAACTTCGTCAAAGAAGGTAGCGCGCATGCGTGTGTTAGTGCCGGGAATACTGGCGCATTAATGGCAACCGCTCGCTTCGTTTTAAAAACACTTCCAGGTATCGATAGACCCGCAATTATTTCTAGTTTTCCTACAACAGACGGCAATAAAAAAGTGCGCATGTTAGATTTAGGCGCGAACGTGGATTCAAGTTCAGAAAATCTTTTACAATTTGCCATCATGGGTAGTGTGGTTGCTTCAGCACTTGATAATATTGTTGAGCCAAAAGTTTGTTTACTAAACATTGGTGAAGAAGATATTAAAGGTAATGAGCAAGTGAAAGAAGCGGCACAATTACTCGGAAAATCAACGAGTATCAATTACTGTGGATACATTGAAGGTAATCAAATTTTTACAGGCCATACAGATGTTGTAGTTTGTGACGGATTTGTAGGGAACGTTGCGTTAAAAAGTAGTGAAGGTGTTGCTAAGTTTATTGGTAAAACTTTAAAGCGTGAGTTTAAGCGTAATTGGTTTACAAAATTAATCGCATTAATTTCTCTCCCAGTGTTGAAATCAGTTATTAAAAGAATTGATCCAGATCGCTATAATGGCGCGACGTTTGTTGGCTTGAAAGGAATAGTCATCAAGAGCCATGGTGGTGCTAATACAGTTGCATTTGCAAATGCAATTAATGAAGCTATGCTTCAAGTGGATAAAAATGTCCCCGAATTAATTAATAATAAAATAGAACAATTACTAAAAATTTCCCCAGGAACGAGTTCAGTATGATGTATTCAAAAATTATTGGTACAGGCGGATATTTGCCTGCAAGAATCTTGACGAATGCAGAGCTGGAAAAAGTAGTCAACACCACAAATGAATGGATTATAGAACGTACGGGTATTCATCAGCGTCACATCGCTGCAGAATATGAAACCGCACTAAGTATGGCGGAACATGCTGCGCGAAATGCGATGGATGCAGCAGGAATGAAGCCAGAAGAATTAGAAATGATTATTGTGGCGACGACTACACCACAAAAAGTATTTCCAAGTACCGCTTGTTTATTACAAGAAAAATTAGGCGTGGGTGGGTTTCCAGCTTTTGATTTAAATTCTGCTGCATGTGCGGGATTTATTTATGCATTAAGTATTGCGAATAATTTTATTCGTATGGGTAATGTCAAAAATGCATTAGTGATAGGTAGTGAATTAGCGTCACGTGTCATTGATTGGTCTGATCGTAGTACTTGTGTGTTATTCGGTGATGGAGCAGGTGCCGTATTGTTAGGTGCTAGTGAAGAGCCAGGAATATTTTCGACACATTTACATGCCGATGGTACACATAAAGATATTTTATATTTGGATGCTTTTATTGGCCAAGATAATGCTTATATTAAAATGGCTGGGAATCAGTTATTCAAAGTAGCTGTGAATATGTTAGGCGCATTATTTGATGAAACATTGGCTGCGAATGGTATAGAGCGCAAAGATATTGATTGGCTAGTTCCACATCAAGCTAACTTACGTATTATTCAAGCGATGGCAAAACAACTTGATTTACCGATGGATAGAGTGGTTGTAACCCTCGATGATCAAGCAAATACTTCCAGTGCATCCATTCCATTAGCACTCGATAAAGCAGTACGTGATGGACGCATTAAACGTGGTGAAATGTTAATGCTTGAAGGTATTGGTGGTGGATTGGCTTGGGGATCTGCATTAGTTAAATATTAAAGGTTGTAAACTTATGATGAAATCATTAGCTTTTGTTTTTCCAGGGCAGGGTTCACAATCAGTTGGGATGTTAACAGACTTAGCACGCGAATATTCTGAAGTTGAAAAGACTTTTGCAGAAGCATCGCATGTACTAGGTTATGATTTATGGAATTTAGTTGCTTCAGGTCCAGCAGAAGCATTAGATAAAACAGCGCAAACACAACCTGCGTTACTTGCGGCATCCTACTCTATTTGGAAAATCATTCAGAATAAATCCGCAATTAACCCCGCTATTCTTGCAGGCCACAGTTTAGGTGAATACACAGCGTTAGTTTGTGCGAACGCATTAACATTTACAGATGCTATTAAATTAGTTGCTGCACGTGGTGAGTATATGCAAGATGCGGTTCCTGTTGGTACTGGAGCGCTCGCTGCGATTGTAGGATTAGATGATGCAGCAGTAAAAGAATTGTGTGAAAAATCACGAGAAAATAATGAAGTTTTAACCCCGGTTAATTTTAATAGCCCAGGACAAGTTGTAGTGGGTGGCCATGTTAAAGCAGTACAACGCATTTTAATATTAGCGAAAGAAGCTGGAGTACGTCTTGCAAAATTGCTTCCCGTGAGTGTCCCATCGCATTGCGAACTAATGAAGCCAGCAGCTGATAGATTACAGGCACTATTAAATACCATTGATGTAAAAGCTCCAACGACGCCAGTCATTAATAATGTTGATGTTGCATTCTACACAGATGCTGCATCTATTCGTCAGGGTTTAGTACGTCAGTTATTTATGCCTGTGCGTTGGGTTGAGTTAGTGCAAACATTGGGAACCAAAGGGATATCAACGATTATAGAATGTGGTCCCGGGAAAGTTTTAACAGGATTAAATAAACGTATTCTTGCTGAAGCACAGTTGATGACATCAAATGATTTAGTAAGCTTACAAAGTGTTTGTGAATTGCAAATGTAAAATGAGCATGTTGAATTATTCCCCTCTCCCAAAATGCTTTTTTTTTGGGAGAGGGGTTAGGGGTGAGGGTTATAAGCCCTCATCCCCAGCCCTTCTCCCATCGTAAAAACCACGATGGGAGAAGGGGGTGTTTAGAACAATAGAGGTGATTATGATATACGGCGATAAAGTAGCATTAGTAACTGGCGCAAGTCGTGGAATTGGTCAGGCGATTGCTGTTGCATTAGGAAAAAAAGGTGCATTAGTAATAGGTACTGCAACCACTGAAGAAGGTGCAGAAAAAATTTCACAAGCTTTTGCTGATCACGAAGTGAAAGGTTACGGCATGGTTTTAAATGTTGCGGATCCTGCATCAATCGAACAGACGATGGCTGCTATTAAAGCGCGATACTCTATGCCAGCGATTTTAGTAAATAACGCAGCTATCACCCAAGATAATTTATTTTTACGCATGAAAGAAGATGAGTGGGATAAAGTCATTGAAACTAACTTAAGTTCAATTTTTAGAATCACCAAAGCTTGCATGCGCGATATGTTAAAAGCACGTTGGGGAAGAGTGATAAATATTGGTTCTGTGGTGGGTACCACAGGTAATCCTGGTCAGGTGAATTATTCTGCGGCAAAAGCCGGGTTAATTGGTTTCACCAAGTCCCTCGCACAAGAAATTGGCTCAAGAGATATTACGGTGAACGCTGTTGCTCCTGGTTTTATTGATACTGATATGACAAAAGCATTAGCGGAAGACCAGCGTAACGCATTATTAGCGCGAATACCTATGCAACGTTTAGGTTTGCCAGAAGATATTGCATCTGCGGTTGTATTTTTAGCATCTGATGACGCAAGCTACATAACTGGCCAAACTTTGCACGTAAATGGCGGCATGTATATGGCGTAATTGAGGTGAAATTCAACTTGCAACTTGCAGGTTTTTGAATAAACTAACCAAAAGTTTTTTTGTTGTAACTATGTTCTAAAATCAAGAGGATAAATTTATTATGAGTACCATTGAAGCACGTGTTAAGAAAATTGTTGTTGAACAATTAGGTGTTAAAGAAGATGAAGTAACAAACGATGCTTCTTTCGTTGATGATTTAGGTGCTGATTCGCTTGATACAGTTGAATTAGTTATGGCGTTAGAAGAAGAATTTGAAACTGAAATTCCAGATGAAGACGCAGAAAAAATCACAAATATTCAACAAGCTGTAGATTATATTTCATCTCATCTTGGTGAAAAAGCGTAATAGTTTAACCCTCATCCCTATCTCTTCTTCCATTGATAAAAGATTCCTTGGAAGAAGAGCGTGTCATTCAGAGGAGCAAAGCGACGAAGAATCTCCAAGGAGATCCCTCGCGGTGCTCGGAATGACACTCTTTGGGTGAGTGAGTCTCTTTTTTCATTTAGAGGAGTCGTGTTTTGAGTAAGCAGCGTGTGGTCGTAACAGGTCTTGGAATGGTGAGTCCATTGGGTCTCAATGTAGAAGACACATGGAAGGCCATCGTAGCGGGGAAAAGTGGCGTAGCTCTGATTGATCATTTTGATCCATCTGATTTAAATTGCCATATATGTAGTCGTGTTAAAGACTTCGACCCAACCGTATATATGACTGAAAAAGATGCGCGTAAGCGTGACTATTTCATTCAATATGGTGTTGCTGCGGCTATTCAAGCGATTACAGACTCTGGCATTCAAGTCACAGAACAAAATGCTAATCGCATTGGTTTAGCGATTGGTTCAGGTATCGGTGGTTTGCCATTCATTGAAAAAACACATTCAGTACTACTTGATTCAGGTGCTCGACGTATTTCACCATTCTTCATTCCTGGCGCATTAATTAACTTAATTGGCGGTAATGTATCCATTCAGTATGGGATGCGTGGCCCTAATATTGCAGTTGTTTCAGCTTGTACGACAGGCACACATAATATTGGTTTAGCAGCTCGTGCTATTGCGTATGGTGATGCAGATGTTATGGTTGCTGGCAGTGCAGAAATGGCTAGTACCAAATTAGGTATTGGTGGTTTTGCTGCAATGAGAGCGTTATCTACCCGTAACGATGCTCCAGAAAAAGCAAGTCGTCCTTGGGACAAAGATCGTGATGGATTTGTCTTAGGTGATGGCGCAGGGGTTATTGTCATCGAAAGCTATGAACATGCAAAACGTCGTGGCGCAAAAATTTATGCGGAACTCGTTGGTTTTGGTATGTCAGCAGATGCTGTTCATATGACGACACCACATCCTGAGGGATTGGGTGCTGCAGAATCAATGGAAATTGCATTACGTGATGCGGGAATGAATCCAGATGAAGTGGATTACATCAATGCGCATGCAACTTCAACGCCAGCAGGCGATGAGTTAGAAATTCTTGCGATGAAACGTTGCTTTAAAGATCATGCATACAAGTTGGCAGTTAGCTCAACAAAATCGATGACGGGTCATTTGTTAGGTGCAGCTGGCGCAGTAGAAGCTATTTTCAGTATCTTAGCTTTGCGTGACCAAGTGGTTCCTCCTACGATTAACTTAGATAATCCGAGTGATTCTTGTGATTTGAATTTAGTGCCTAATCATGCACAGCAACAGAAATTAGATGTCACGTTATCAAATTCTTTTGGTTTTGGTGGAACAAACGGTACGTTGATATTTAAAAAATTAACTTAACATTGAGAGAGCAGAGTGACTAAACGCCGCACGTTACTCGCAATGATATATTCACTTCTTTTGGTGGTGGCGGTATTTTTTGTATCTTGGTTTCATTTCATCTATTCATCATCCATAAATAGCGCCAATGGTGTTTCATATACTGTGCGTGAAGGCGCAAGCTTTGATTCTGTTGTTACTGATTTAGCGCATCAAAATATTATTGGTAATGCACACTATTTCAAAGTGTTAGTTTTGCTTCATGGTGATTTACATAAATTAAAAGCGGGTGAATATTTATTTCTACCGGGTGCGACACCAACAAAAATATTATCGCAGATTGTTTCCGGCACTGGATTGGTGATGCACTCAGTGACCATTGTTTCTGGTTGGACGTTTAAGCAAGTACGTGAAGCTATTAATACAGAAAGCAGTTTACGCCATAAGACAAAAGATTTAAGTGATACCGATCTCATGAAATTACTGGGGCAAGCTGATCTGAATCCTGAAGGACAGTTTTATCCAGAAACGTATTTATTTACGCGCGGCACACCCGATACAAAAATTTATAAAATAGCATTTAAAGCAATGCAAGATAAAACTGCTGTAGCATGGCAGGCACGTGATATAAAAGTTCCATATAGAACCATGAATGAAGCATTAATTGCGGCATCGTTAATCGAAAAAGAAGCACGCTACGATACAGAGCGGTCTACTATTTCAGGTGTCATCATTAATCGACTAAAGAAAAACATGCTTTTGCAAATTGACCCGACAGTGATTTATGGTTTAGGTGATCGGTACAAGGGCGCAATTTATAAAAGTGATTTAATCGAAAATACACCGTACAATACATACGTCCATAAAGGATTGCCGCCTACGCCTATTGCAATGCCGGGGTTGGCATCGATTAATGCAGCGTTGCATCCTGAAGTGAATGATTATTTGTATTATGTTGCACGTGGTGATGGCTATCATCAATTTTCAAAAACATTAGAAGAACATAATAAAGCCGTGACTGAAGCGCGAAAAGTACATGCCGCGTTTTATAATCATGAGTTAATTAAGAGGTATGTATTACTCCCTTCTCCCAGAGTGTTTTTTACGAATGGGAGAAGGGTTGGGGATGAGGGTCCCTCACCCGCCACGTAAAAAACACGTAGCGACCTCTCTGATAAATGGGAGGGGTGAGTCACTACATAAGGAATCTATGAAAAATATTTTTCTCACAATTGAAGGCGTAGAAGGCGTTGGTAAGTCAACGATTGTGAAGTTTATTCATGAATATTTGTTATCTCTAAAGAAAGATGTCTTAATTACCCGTGAACCAGGCGGGACAAAAATTGCAGAAAGCATACGTCAAATTTTATTAACACCTGGTGATGAAGAAATCATGGCGCCAGAGACAGAATTGTTATTGATGTTTGCTTCACGCGCACAGCATATCCAACAAGTTATTTTACCTGCACTGCATAAAGGGAAGTGGGTGGTGAGTGATCGATTTGTGGATGCTAGTTTTGCCTATCAAGGCGGTGGCAGAAATATTGACTCTGCATTCATAGAAACATTAGAAAAATGGATTGTTGGTGCGTTAAAGCCTAATTTAACGATATTGTTGGATGCTTCACCTGAGATAGGTTTGGCAAGAGCAAAGCATCGCGGGCCACACGATAGAATAGAACAAGAAAAAATAGAGTTTTTTGAACGAGTACGTAATGGTTATTTGCAGCGTGCTGCAGCAGATCCAAAACGGTTTCGTATTATTGATGCGACGCAGAGCGTAGATGCTGTGCGAGCGCAGGTGAAAAATATTTTAGATGAATTACATCATGATTCTACCCTGGCAGTTTAATGAATGGAAAAAAATTCAAATTTTGCGTAAAGCAAATAAGTTGCCGCATGCGTTATTGTTATCAGGTGAATCGGGTGTAGGTAAGAAGACATTTAGCCTGCATCTAGCCCATGCGTTATTGTGTCATGCACCTAATGCAGAGCGTGATGCTTGTGGAAGTTGTAAAAGTTGTTTCTTGTTGCGCGCAGATACGCATCCTGATTTGTTACTTGTTGAGCCAGAAGAAGATAGTCAGTCTATTAAAATTGATCAGATTCGTGCGTTGATACAGTTTGTTAATACATCAGCAATGCAGAATGGAAATCGTGTCATTGTTATTAATCCAGTGGGTGCGATGAATATCAACGCTGCTAATGCATTACTGAAATCACTGGAAGAGCCTTCAGACAATTGTATTTTTATTTTAGTAAATCATTTGACGCATCGTATATTGCCGACAATTAAAAGTCGCTGCCAAGAAATTACATTTTCAAAACCCGATGCTTCAATTGCGATGCAATGGTTGAAAGAAAAAAATCAGTCAGTTCAAGAAGCTGAATTAGCATTAGCATTGCGAATTGCAAATCAAGCACCTATGCAAGCCAGTCAGTTATTGCAAAGCGATTTTTTTGCATTACGAACTGATTTTTATAAAGGTTTTTTTGAGTTAGCAGCAAAAAAACAAAGTCCATTGCAATTTGCAGCAAAATGGCAAGATGCAAGTATGCCATGGGTTTTCAAATTATTGCAAATTGGGCTGAGTGATATCTTAAAATGTTACTCAGGGTGTGATGCGATCGTGAATACAGATTATAGTGATCAATATAAACGAATTGCTCAGTCTGTTTCGATGCATGGCGTTGTTCGATATCTTGATATTGTGCAAGCGTATTATGCGAAAATTCTCAGTTCGATAAACTTTAATAAACAACTTTTATTAGAAGATTTATCAATACAATGGGTGAAATATGCAGTTAGTTGATTCACATTGTCATTTAGATCAACTGGATTTGGCAGCTTATGCTGGTGATTTACATAAGATAATGCAGCATGCAGATGAAAAAAGCGTAAAACATTTTTTATGTGTTTGCATCACGCTAGAGCATTTCCCTCAGGTTTTAAGTGTAGCTGAACAGTTTGCGAATGTCAGTGCATCAGTGGGTTTACATCCCAATGAAAGCATTACGACGCCTGAGCCAACAGCGGATGAGCTGGTTTCATTGGCGCAACATCCAAAAGTAATTGCGATCGGTGAAACGGGATTGGATTATTTTCGTAGCGAAGGAAATTTAGATTGGCAACGAGAACGGTTTCGTCAGCATATCAGCGCTGCAAAAACAGTTAAAAAACCATTAATTATTCATACGCGTCAAGCGAAAGAAGACACATTGAAAATGATGCAAGAAGAGCGCGTAGCTGAAATCGGCGGTGTTATGCATTGTTTTACAGAAGATTGGGAAGCTGCTCAAACAGCTATGGATATGGGTTTTTACATTTCATTTTCTGGTATTGTCACTTTTTCCAGTGCTACGATCATTCAAGATGTGGCTAAGCGTATTCCGTTAGACAGAATGTTGATTGAAACAGATTCACCATACTTGGCGCCGGTACCTTTTCGTGGAAAATCAAATGAACCTGCTTACGTCTATTACGTTGCAGAATATATTGCGAAATTAAGAGGTATTAGTATCGAGGAAGTTGCGGAAGCGACGACTAAGAATTTTTGTAAGTTGTTTAATTGTTCTCTTTAAATATTCCCCTCTCCCACAATGTTTTTTTGTGGGAGAGGGGTTATAGGGGTGAGGGTATAAAGGCCCTCATCCCCAGCCCTTCTCCCATTCGCACAAAACGCTTTGGGAGAAGGGAGGATTGATATAAAAATTTATATTATTTTAAGGAATCACCATGTTCCGACCATTACCATTATTTGTAGGATTACGTTACACGCGTGCGAAGCGGCGTAATCATTTCATTTCATTTATTTCATTGATGTCAATGCTAGGTATTGCATTAGGTGTCGTTGTGCTGATCACGGTCTTGTCTGTTATGAATGGATTTGATCGTGAAATTAAAAAAAGAGTTTTTGGAATGGTGCCGCCATTAACAGTGACTAGCGTCGCTGGATTTGTCACGAATTGGCAAAATGTAGAATCATCATTGATGAAATACCCTGGTGTTACAGCAGTGGCACCGATAGTGACACAACAAGTCATGCTAACAAATTCGGGTTACGTGCAACCAGCAATGGTCAACGGCATTCTTCCTGAAAAAGAATCTAAGATGTCTGTATTGCCTAGTAAGATGATAGAGGGATCATTAACGTCTTTAAAGGCAGGTGAATTTAATATTATCTTAGGCGAAGAATTGGCGGATCATTTAGGTGCAGGCATAGGCGACAAAATTACAATTGTAACTCCAGAAGTATCATTATCTGCAGCGGGTGTAATTCCGCGGTTTAAGCGATTTACAGTATCAGGCATATTTCGCGCTGGAACAGGTTTTGGTTTTGATAAAAGTTTTGCATTCGTTAATTTAACAGACTCACAAAAACTGTTTGAAATGGCGGGAGCTGTTTCATCTGTCAGAGCTAACATTAAAGATGTATTTGCGGCGCCAGCCATGACAGAACCTTTGACAGCTTATCTAGGTGCCAGTGCGCGTGTGATGAATTGGACAGATCAATTTGGTCCATTTTTTCATGCGATTAAATTAGAGAAAACGATGATGTTTTTTATTTTATTGCTAATCATCGCGGTTGCTGTGTTTAACTTGGTAAGTACCTTGGTGATGGTCGTCAATGACAAAGAATCTGACATTGCGATTTTGCGAACATTAGGCGCTACGCCAGGAACGATTATGAAAATTTTCATTGTCCAAGGCGCCATCATTGGTGTGACAGGAACACTCATCGGTGTTGTTGGTGGTGTATTGTTGGCATGGAATGTGACGGCAATCGTAAATTGGATTGAAAGCTTGTTTCACGTGCAGTTTCTTTCTTCTAGTGTTTATTTTATCGATTATTTACCTTCAGAATTGCAATTAACTGATATTTTAGAAATTAGTGGTTCCGCATTAATTTTAAGCTTAATCGCAACTCTATATCCCGCATGGCGAGCGGCCCGTACTGAGCCGGTAGAGGCACTACGTTATGAATAATGTCATTGAATGTGTAAACTTAGTTAAATCTTACAATGAAGGAAAATCGCAGATTGATATTTTGCGTGGCGTTAATCTAACGGTGCGTGAAGGAGAATTGATTTCCATTGTTGGTTCTTCAGGTTCTGGTAAAAGTACGTTGTTACACTTATTAGGTGGATTAGATAAGCCGAGTAGTGGTGAAGTGAAGATTGCGAACCAAACCATTGCATCGTTATCAGAAAATAAAAGATGTGAATTGCGTAATCGATATTTGGGATTTGTTTACCAGTTTCACCATTTACTTCCAGAATTTACCGCATTAGAAAATGTGGGTATGCCACTACTTATTCGTGGTGAACTGCCTGAAAAAGTTGCGCATGAAGCGGAATCTATTTTATCTTTAGTTGGCTTAAAAGAACGAATTAGCCATAAAACAGGTGAATTATCAGGTGGCGAAAGGCAGCGTGTAGCCATTGCAAGAGCCTTAGTTACAAAGCCCGCTTGTATCTTAGCAGATGAGCCAACAGGAAATTTAGATCCACGAAATGCAGAAAAAGTATTAGATTTATTTTTTGATTTACAAAAACAACAGAAAACCAGTGTCATCATGGTGACTCATGATATGCAAATTGCAAAAAGAGCAGAGCGTATTTTTTCATTGCAAGATGGTGTTTTAATCAGTTAATTTTTTACTACTATGAGGGAACATATGTTGAAATGTAAAAAACTATCTACCATTGTGAGTGCTTGTATTTTAAGTATAGGTATTTTTGGTGCGGGTTTTATGATTGGAAAGGCGCTGTATTCTTCTAAATTATTAAACAGAACTGTCACAGTAAAAGGTATTGCAGAACGTGATGTGAAATCTGATTTAGGGATTTGGGAAGTGGATTATCGCGAAATCAGTAACAATATGGTGGATGCAACAAAGCGCATGCAACATGATCAAGAGTTAATTGTTAGCTTTCTAAAGCAGAAAGGTTTTGTGGATGCAGAAATCGATTCGCAACCAGTTAAAGTAGAAGATAAATACGCTAATACCTACGATCAAAATAATGCTGGTACTGCAACGGCTGCAAATCGTTATGTATTAACAGGTGGAATACGAGTACGTACTACAAGAGTTGATTTGATTGCGCAAGTAGGTCAGTCAACTAATTCATTATTAGAACAAGGCGTTTCTCTCACATTCGATTCTCCGAATGTAAGCCCAAATCCAAGTTTTTATTACACTGGACTAGATAAGATTCGCCCTGAAATGATGGCTGACGCAACCCGCAGTGCGCGTACGGTAGCAGAACAATTTGCAAATGACGCTGATGTGAAATTAAAAGGAATTCAACGTGCGAGCCAAGGTGTATTTCAAATTATGGGTAGAGATACCAGCACCATGAGCGCTGATTGGAATAGCAATCAATCTACGTTGGGTTCGATTGATAAGAAGGTTAGGCTAGTAACAACTGTAGACTACCAAATTAAGTAATTAATATTTGGTGGGCAAAGCGCAACGCTGGGTTATCCCCACGAATTTTTTGTATTGCTAATTCTCCCTTCTCTCAGAGTGATTTTTACGATGGGAGAAGGGCAGGGGATGAGGGCCTATACCCTCACCCCTTGCCCCTCTCCCAAAAAAAAGCATTTTGGGAGAGGGGAATAATACTACCAAAAATTCGTGGGGATAACTTAGGGCGCAGCGTGCCCACCATTCATAATATTGGAAATTGATATGAATAGTACGTCAAATATCACTTCTCAACTACTAGAATCAAAATCAGTAAGACATCCAGCTCAATTCATAACTCTTGATTCTGAGTCTGGAAAAAAAATCATAGCTGATATCCGTTCAGCTTACCCTGATCAAGTCATTAAGCTATTTCCTACAAAAACAGATATATCGCCATCAGGTGAGATGCTAATGGAATTTACTAAAAGTACTATTCCATCTCCTCAGTTAGCAATAGAAATGTTGTATTACACTATACTGAAGACCCATTTGGCGATCGCTGTTAAGTCTAAACATCTTGAAAAAATTAATAGTAGCAAATCGCAGCAAGTGTTTTTAGCTGTTGAAGAGTTAAAGCATTTAGTGTTGTGGTTGAATGTCTGCAAAAAACATCATATCGCTTTATCGAATGATCTTATGGATCGTCTTACTGAGGCACGTAAAAAAGTATCTGATCTCGATTTAGATTTAGATTTAACGATTCCTATTGATGAGCTATTTGCTAAATTACGCATTGAGCGAGATAAAGAATTAGATATTATTTTTCATTGTATTGATAATGCTAATAAATACATTGAGTCAATGTATCAATTATTTAGTATTGTTCTTTTATTCTGTTTACGGTGTCAAGTTGATATCGGATCTATATTGCTCAAAGAAGCTCATGGGAGATTTCTGTTGATACATCTTATAGAGCGTAATGAGACAAAATATATTGAATTGTTACTTGATATGGGCCTAAACCCAAGAGAGTTATTTTTGTTTTGTGTAAATAAGCGCGGTTTTACTAGAGAAATGTTTTTGGTTTTTCAAGCTCATTTAACAGTCGAGCAGCTTATATATCGTGATGATGATGGCAATTGTTTATTGGATTATGCCATTATCAATAGATCGCCATATCTTAGTGAAATATTGGGATTGATAAGCAGGCAATTAACAGCGAGTGAGTTGTCAGGTTGCTTAATATCAGGTTTATATCAAGCAATAAGACGTGTTTATCATGATAATGATTGTCATGCTTTTCAATTAATCGTGAAATATGAGTTAAATTTAATGCATGTGTACTCTAATGGTCAAACAGCAGCAGAGTATGCAGAAAATTTGGGATTATGTTCTGTCGCTGATTGCCTTATTACAAAAGGTGCGGCTTCGATAAATGTTTTTGCGCGCAGAAAGCAGGTAAATCATAAGTTATTAGTTGAGCAATTTGTTAATTATATGAATCATATTAATTCACTTCTAAAGTTACATTGTAAAAAAATTCAATTGGCAAAGTTATATTATGAAATTGGTGTAAAAGACTATTCACTAGGCATCAAGCCATGGTTGCAACCATTATGGGTAGAGCAAATTGCGTTGCGAAAAAAATTGTTGAAGGCGGTTAGTGCTGGTGATGTCCAGGGTGTCATTACATTAGTTGAAAATGGTGTGGATATCAATTTTATGGGTGAATTAGATGGAAGCTTAAAAGAATATCTCAATCTTGGATGTGCAACTGTCAATGTTTATGCTATGCCGCCATTATTTTTTTCTGCACTCTATAGTGATAAACCGGTATTGATGTTTAAGCTGTTGTTGGAATTGGGTGCGAGTGTTATTGTATTAAATAATTATACTCAGCAAAAATATTCACAGCCATTATCTGGAATTTTACCAGAAAGCATTCGTGATCCAATATTACGATTTGCACTAGAACATATGGATTTAAAACCATATGAAAATGAAGATCAACAATATCGCGCGCGCCAAGCTCGTAAAGTAAGTCATGGCAATCACTTATCTAGATTGCATAAACCTAAAAAAATGCTTAATGTATCAGCTCCTGATTACAAATCCTTTCCAAGTCCGGCTATTCCATTATCACCTTAGTTCTTAATGTAGGGTGGGCAAAACGCAGCGTGCCCACCAAACCAGAGTAAAAATTATCTATAGAGTTACCCAATATGCCAATACACTCAATTTTATTCCTACTAGGAATAATAGTAGCAACATTTGTTATTCGTATAAAAACAGCAATGGTTATTTTAGCCATTTTTTGTTGCGGATTATTTTTTTTAAAATTCAAAACCACACGGTTTGCTACTTTTTTTCTAATAGGTGTTTGCTGGGTATCTCTATATTCAATCCAGCGTTTATCTTGCCAATTTCCATCTAACCTTGAAGGAGTATCAATTCAAACTATTGGATACATCGACTCAATTCCTGCGGTATTGCAAAATGAAACGAAATTTAATTATCGACTTCAATCTGTAAATAGTAAGCCAGCTTGTGGTATTACAAAGCTTTCATGGCGTGATGGACTAACACCATTAAAAGTAGGTGATAAATGGCAGTTCACAGTGCGCATGAAGCGCATACATGGCTTATCAAATCCTGGTAGTATGGATTATGATGCATGGGCGTTTCAGCAAGGCATTGTTGCACAGGGTTATGTTTTTCATCAGCAAGCCAATCGTTTGAAGACCGATGCGCATACGTCGTATGTTATTAATCGCCTTCGACAAAGAATATTGGAGAACATCCGCGAATTAATTCCTGAAGCAAAAAATCTTCCATGGATTACCGCACTGGTTATTGGCGAGCGTCAAGGTGCATCACAAGACAATTGGGATATATTACGTAACACAGGTACGAATCATTTAATGGCAATAGCAGGATTACATATTGGAATTATGTCTGGTATTGCATTTGTTGTGTTTTCTTGGTTGTGGCGTCGATATTCAAGATTAGTGTTATTATTTCCTGCGCACTATGTTGGGGCTATCGCAGCACTGTGTGCTGCATTGCTATACGCGATGCTTGCAGGATTTTCTTTGCCAACAGAGCGTGCAGTGATGATGGTGGCATGTTTTCTTGTTGCAATTGTTTTAAATAGAGTGATGATTGTATGGAATGTGTTTGCATGGGCTCTGTTTTTAATCCTAATTATAAATCCACTGGTTGTTACAGCTGAAAACTTTTGGTTATCATTTGGAACGGTCGCAATTATTATTTATGGAATGAGTGGGAGATTAAACCCTGCAGGTTTATGGTGGAAGCACGGTAGAATTCAATGGATTATCTCATTTGGATTATTGCCGTTAAGTTTTTGGCTTTTTTATCAATACTCATTTGTTTCATTGTTCGCAAATGCCATCGCTATTCCATGGACAGGGTTTATAATTTTGCCGACAGTTTTTTTTGGTTGTGCTTTTATGTCAGTCTCGCAGGCGTTAGCGAGATATATATTTTCATTTGCGGATATCAATTTAACGTTTTTATTTCATGTTTTATCTTACCTTTCTCATTTTTCATGGGCGGTATGGTATAAATCATTTTCTGGTTATTGGATTGTTGCACTCTGTATGGCTGCTTTTTTGTTATTGTTGCCAAAAGGTTTTCCTGGGAAATGGTTAGGGTTGGTATTTGCTTTGCCATTGTTCGTTATACAGCGTGATCATTTTGAGTATGGAGATGTGAAGTTTACTTTGCTCGATGTGGGGCAAGGGTTGTCTGCAATTGTGCAAACAAAAAACCATGTATTAGTTTTTGATGCAGGCGCAAAATTCAATGCTGAATATGATATGGGGTCTAGTGTTGTCGTGCCATTTTTACAATATTATTCACAACGTAAAGTTGACATAATTATAATTAGTCATGGCGATAATGATCATATTGGTGGTCTGGCATCGGTTCTCAATAGAATGGATGTTATTGAAGTTAAATCCAGTGTTCCTGAAAAAATAAATTTTGTTAATAAAAGTCTGTGTCTCGCAAATCAATCTTGGGAGTGGGATGGTGTGCTGTTTGAATTTTTATACCCATCACGTGAAAATTTATCATTGAATAATGATAGTTCATGCGTATTAAAAATTACGTCGCATGACAAGAGTATTTTACTAACGGGTGATATTGAGAAATCTGCTGAAACGTATTTAGTTGCGCATGCGCAATCAGATTTAGCATCGACTATTTTGGTGGCGCCGCATCATGGGAGTAAGACTTCAGCAGAAGATAGCTTTATTGACGCAGTGCATCCGCAATATGTATTATTTCCTGTAGGTTATCGCAATCGTTATCATTTTCCACATGTAACAGTTATTGAAAAATATCAAGCACGACATGTACAGATGTTAGATACGGTAAATAGTGGAGCGATGCAGTTTTATATTACGAAAAATGGTGTTACTAATTTCGTAAATCGATATTCTCCCTTCTCCCGGTAGTGCGTTGTTGCATAAAACATTTTTTGTTCTGAATGTAGGGTGAGCACGCTGCGCTCTGAGTTATCCCCACGAATTTTTAGTAGTATTATTCCCCTCTCCCAAAATGCTTTTTTTTGGGAGAGGGGCAAGGGGTGAGGGTATAGGCCCTCATCCCCAGCCCTTCTCCCATAGTAAAAAGCACTCTGGGAGAAGGGAGCAAAAAATTCGTAGAGGTAGCTCAGCGCTACGCTTTGCTACATTTATCCACCAACACCGAAAAGCATTTTGGGAGAGGGGAGTTACGAAAATATCTAAGGATGTCTTTTTAAATCTGCCGCAGGATTTGCTGATACCACCGTTACAGGTTGCTTTGCTAATTCTTTCTCTGAAAACAAGCTGTATGCTGTTAAAGAAAGGCTAGAGACAAAAACCCATGCATTCCAGCTTTTTGCTAAGCCAATTGCAGCAGGTACTCCTAAGCCAGCGGCTACCATTCCAATGGCGCCAATGACAAAAGCTGCTTTCTGAGTGTTTGAGTAAGAGCGAGGAACTGATGCATTGGGTGCGGTAAGTGCCTTATGGATTCGTTTTGCATCTTTGTCATGTGGAGCATTAATTAACCCAAGTTGTGAACGTAATACAAGAATCATGTCAGGTAGTATTGCTGCTGCGCGTGGAGATTGTAAGGCTTGAATTAATACACGATGACAAGTTTTTAACAATTCAAGCGTGCTCTCTTTCACAAGGGAGTCTTGTTTTTTTGCTTGTTGTTCAAGTTGAAAAGTATACTCTGTGAATTGATGAATTACATCAAAGTGCTGTCGCAACATCACTTTCAGTAATTGCGATCCTAATAGTTGATGTTTCCGTGTGGCATATTGATTGCATAGGCTTTGCATCACGCCATCAGCTAAATAGCCCAATACACGACTTTTACCTAGAGTGTTTTCAAGTTGTTTTAGCTGCTCTTTTCCTACAAGGCTATTTGCCAGAGCCGTATAGTCATTTTTAGCGTCATAAATTGCCCGATGTGATGCTCTCATTATTTGGAGCATACTTTCAGTTGGAATTTTTTGTTCGTTCAACACGCCAAGCAATTCTTGTTTTATGTTTCCTGTGCCATCAAAAGGCGATTGCAACACTACAATATCAAGAGGTGGTTTTGGTGCTTTTTCATCGTGAATAGCGCGAGCCTGTGGATTTAGTAGAGCATTAAACTTTATAACGAGACCATCATCAATAGGCCGGAAAGAATCTTCCAATCCTATAAAGTAGTTATGAACATTTTTAGCTTTTGTTGTGCCTTCGAAGAGATTAGTGATGACTGCATGGGTAGGTAGGGCGTCAGCTTTAATCGCAACCAGCTTAGTGATATTCGTGCTTTGCCATAATTCATTAACATTATCGAAAAACTCTATCAACTCCGAAAGTGGTATGCTGACAACGTTGCTACTAGGTGGCAGTGAAAATAGACCGACTAGAGCTGATTGTGAAGGTCTTGCTGGAGGAGGAGCGGGTTCATCATCAAAAAGACTTTTGAGTTTTTGTGCGAGTAGATCTTTTTCATCACGGATACCAAGTAGATCTAATGCATTGCTTTTTGGAGCTGGAGCTCCACGTTTCTCGTCGCTTTTTTCCATTAATCCGTCAAATGCGCTGCTACGTGAGCCCATACGTCACTCCTCATTATTTTTTTAGTGTACTTTTTCTTTTTTACCTTGTAACAACAAATCGATTGCCATTAATAGTGCTGCTTTATCGACTGGTTTTTCAAATGATACTGCTGCGCCAAGTGATTCAGATAAATCTAAATAACCAGTTGGATCTAATCTTCCGCCGCCAGAAATGGCGATAATTTCCATGTTGGGGTGTTTGTTTTTGACTTCAGAAATTAAGCTAATACCACTTTTCTTTGGCATGATGATGTCGGTAATCATAATGTCTGGCTCAATTTTTTGTAATAGCTCAGTTGCTTCATCACCATGGGCGGCGCATTCGACTTCATGTGCAGCACGCTTTAATACTTGAGCTAACATGTCACGTACAAGGTCATCATCTTCAACTAATAGTATTTTTGCCATCCATCTGCTCCTTAACTTTGTATTCTGGTAACAATATTGTGAAAGTCGTCCCATGGCCAAGCTGGCTTGTTACTTTGATCTCGCCTTTGTGCTCTTCAACAATCGCATGTACGGTTGAAAGGCCTAAGCCTGTCCCTTTGCCAACTTCTTTTGTGGTAAAAAATGGCTCAAAAATACGTTCAATCGTGCTTTGTTCCATACCATGGCCAGTATCTTTCAATTTGATCTTACAGTAACTGATATTTTCAGCTTTGGGAAATTCTTCGAGTAGTGATTCATTGCCATGAACATTTTCAATTTCAATACGTACCAAGCCTTCGCTGTCCATGGCGTCAACCGCATTATTGATGAGATTGACAATAATTTGATGAAGTTGTGTTTGGTTTCCCATGACAAAGTTTTTATCTGGCTTTTTGTTTTCATATTGAATAGTCACACTAGCGGGTATTGTGGGCCGCAGTAGGCTTAATACACCTTCTATTGTTTCATCTAGGCAAAGCGGTTTAAATTCATGATGCTGGCGACGGCTAAAGGTGAGAATGCGTGAAATGAGTTCTTGGCCACGATGTGCAGCGGTTAAGACTCTTCCTAGGTTGTTATATAATAATGTATTTTTCTCGACATCTTCTTGTGACATTTCAACATAACCAATAATGGCATAGAGAATATTGTTAAAATCATGTGCAATTCCGCCCGCTAGGGTTCCAATTGCTTGGAGTTTTTGTCCTTGTAATAACTCTTTTTCAAGGCGTTGTTTGCTTTCTTCCGCGTGGATACGATCGGAAAATTCTTTATCAAACTTCTGGTTGAGTGTCACGATGAGTTGACTACGTTCACGGGTAATTTGTAAGAGATAAATCATTAAGCTGACGATGAGGGAAAGGCAGCAACCGACAATTAATATGACCCAGGGGAGAGTGAGGCTAATGGTATCTAAAAAATGGATGGTCGTATCAGTGTGGAGCAATATATCCCAGAATAGTATAGAGAAGATAATACCTAATGAGGCGACTAAAATCGGCAGCCAAGGCGAATATTCCCGTTCATGTCGGTGCTGTTCAATCATGAAGATCCTTCCTCAAAACTCTATCTTAAGCTGTAGGGTGACACGGCGTTTTTTGCCGTAATCCACCATCGGTAATTGGTGGATTACGGCAAAAAACGCCGTGTCACCCTACAAAAATGCCATCGGACTCAGCTATGTTTACTTAGCCCATACTAACCGATATTTATAGTCAAAACCATCTGTAATACGCTATAATCGCAAGCGAGGAAGGTTTGGTTTTTTTACGGAATATTTCAACGGAAATTAATCGCGCTATGAATTTAAAGAAAATAAAGTTATCTGGTTTCAAATCGTTTGTTGATCCTACCGTCATTATGTTACCTAGTAACCTAGTTGCTGTTGTTGGTCCAAATGGTTGTGGAAAGTCAAATGTCATCGATGCTGTTTCATGGGTGATGGGTGAAAGCTCTGCAAAGCAGTTGCGTGGTGAATCATTAACCGACGTTATCTTCAATGGGTCAACAGCACGTAAACCCATTGGTCAAGCAACGGTCGAGTTAATATTCGATAACCAAGATGGCACGATAGGTGGCGAATATGCTAGCTATGCAGAAATTTCAATTCGGCGCCAAATTACACGTGAAGGTGATTCGACTTATTATTTAAATGGTGCGCGTTGCCGCCGTAAAGATATTATCGATATTTTCCTTGGTACTGGTTTAGGGCCGCGAAGTTATTCCATTATCGGTCAAAATATGATTTCACGTATTATCGAAGCAAGACCTGACGATATGCGTACTTACCTCGAAGAAGCTGCAGGCGTTTCAAAATATAAAGAAAGACGTCGTGAAACAGAAAATAGAATTCATCATACTAAAGAAAATTTGGCGCGTTTAAATGACGTGCAATTAGAGTTAGATAAACAATTAGGAACTTTAAAGCGCCAAGCTAGTGCAGCGGAGCGATTTAAAGTATTAAAGCAAGAAGAAAGAGTATTTCGTTCACAGTGGTATGCTATTCAATGGCGTGAATTAGATTCACAACTTGTCGACTATACGTTACAAGTGCAACAACAAGAAACAGGGTTAGAAGCAAGACAAACTGAAATTGGTAGTACCGACTTAGCGATAGATCAACGTCGTGAAGACCAACGTACAGCAAGTGAAATTTTCCAAGAAGTACAGCGCCGCTATTATACTGCGGGTAATGAAGTCACACGTTTAGAGCAAGAAATTCGTTACCATCAAGAAAAACAACGCCAACTTCAATCCGATATCAGTCAATTAGAACAAGATAGACAAGAAGTTGTTGGCAGCATTGAAGAAATTCAAGATGAATTACAAGAATTAATTCAAGAATTAGAGCAAATACAGCCTGAAGCTGAAATAGCAAAAGAAGAAACAACTGAATTAATGCAATCGCTAACACTAGCGGAAGAATCACAGCAACAATGGCAAGTACGTTGGGATGATTTTAATCAGCGTGTCTCTAAAGCAACGCAGTCAGCTCAAGTTGAGCAAACGCGAATGCAACACTTAGAACAGCGATTGGCGAGCCTCAAGCAAAGACAAATGCAGCTTGAGCAAGAAAGTTCGCAAGTGAAGTTTGAAGATGTAGAGTTAGAAATTACGCAATTAACCGATCAATTGTCTGAAACAACTATTTTAGCAGAAGAGCGTAATGAGCAGTTGGCGGAAAATGCGCATCATTTAAGTGAATTGCGTAATTCACAACAGCAAACAACAACACGCTTAGATCAAGTACGTAATGAAATTCAACAGTTACGTGGTCAGCAATCATCGTTGGAAGCATTACAACAGACAGCATTGGGTCAGCGTAATAATCAAGTCGTGCAATGGTTGGAAAAATATCAACTTGATAAAAAACCACGTTTAGCACAAGGTGTTGATGTTGAAGCAGGTTGGGAGTTAGCGGTTGAAAGAGTTTTATCTTCCTATTTGCAAGCAGTCTGTGTTGATAATCTGGAAGATTTGACTGATAAAATCCATGATTTCAATGACGGCAATTTATGTTTCTATGCAGCAAATAATCATGCAGCAACAACCGAAATACGTGCAAACACATTAGCAAGCAAAGTTAAGTCTCAGTGGCAATTAGAATCATTGCTAGGCAATATCTATATTGCAGACACTGAAGCAGAAGCATTACAACTTACACAATCATTGGCGCCACATGAATCAGTTGTGACACGCGATGGTATGTGGATGAGTGCGCAATGGTTGAAAATTGTTAAAGAAGAAAATCCTGAATCAGGCGTATTTCAACGTGAGCAAGAATTAAAGTTGTTAGTTTCACGCATTGAAGAGCTATGTTTGACGCGTGACGCATTAGAAGAATCCATTGAACAGATTCGTGAGCAAACCCAAGACTCAGAAAGACAACGTGAAGAATTGCAAAAGTTAGCAAATCAATCACATATGCAATCAGCTGAGTTGCGTGCGCAACAAAAATCAAAGCAAGAGCGCATTAGCGAATTAAAATCGCGTGCTGAGCGTTACCGTAGTGAATATGAAGACAGTGTACTCGAAGCAGAGCAGGCACAAACTGATTTAATGAATGCGCGTTCAGTTTGGCAAGGCGCAATGCAAGAGCTAGACCAATTTGCAGAACAGCGCGAAACATTAACATTGGATCGTGATACGTCACGCGAAGCGGTTCAGCAATTGCGTAGTCAGGCTAATGAAGTCAAAGAGCGGTCGCATCAATTAGAAATACGTTGTCAGACGATGCGTTCACAGCAGTCATCACAACAACAAATGATGATGCGTTTACAAACACAACTCAATGCACTAACGGAACGTAAATCTCATGTGGAATCTGAGTTTGAGTCGATTTCATCCGCGAGTGAATATGAAGACAGTTTGTCAGATGCGTTAAATAAACGATTAGTCATTGAAGAAGAATTAAATAAAGCACGTTATACATCCGATGCATTAGACCAAGAATTACGAACTCTAGAAAATCAACGTCAAGAAATTGAGCGCGACTTAAATAAAGTTCGCGATCGATTAGAGTCATCACGTTTAGAGTTACGTGAGTTAAAAGTCAAATCTGAAAATGTGATGGAACTCTTGAAAGAAACAGGGGTTACTATTGAGGAAGTGTTACGTGAATTACCTGAAGAAGCGAATGCGCATGAGTGGCATGCGCAATTAGAGCAAACCACGTTAAAAATCACTCGTTTGGGCCCAATTAATTTGGTTGCGATTGAAGAATACACCGCTTGCTCAGAGCGTAAAGACTATTTAGATAAGCAGTTGCTCGACTTGCAAGAAGGGTTGGCAACATTAGAAAGTGCGATTGAAAAAATTGATAAAGAAACACGAGCACGTTTCAAAGAAACCTTTGATAAAGTGAATCAATATTTCCAAGAATTGTTCCCTCAGATTTTTGGTGGTGGTAAAGCATATTTAGAATTAACGGGCGAAAATTTATTAGATGCAGGCATTACAGTAATGGCTTGCCCACCTGGTAAACGTAATAGTACCATTCACTTATTATCTGGTGGTGAGAAAGCAATGACAGCGATTGCATTGATTTTCTCAATTTTTCATCTGAATCCAGCGCCATTCTGTCTACTCGACGAAGTTGACGCACCATTAGATGACGCAAACATAGGGCGTTTCTGTAAGTTGGTGCAACAAATGTCAGGGAAAACACAGTTTATTTTCATTAGCCATAACAAATTGGCGATTGAAATGGGTGATCACTTGATTGGTGTTACGATGCATGAGCCAGGTGTGTCACGTTTAGTTACCGTTGATATTAAAGAAGCAATGAGTTTAGCAGGAGCATAGGGGCTTGTCATCCCGAGCGTAGCGAGGGATCTCCAAGGAGATCCCTCGCTACGCTCGGGATGACAATCGCTTGTAAAACAAGGAGAGGAAATCATGGAAGATTATATACGCATAGGATTGATGACGTTTATTGGTGTGATTTTAATATTAATGTTTATTGAATCACGCGCACGGCCACAGCCAGAAAAAAAGAAAAAATCAAATGCTAAGTCGGGAGAAATTGCTGTTTATTCAAGTCAGCCATTACCCCAGTCTCAGCAGCAAGATATGTTCAATCAACCACAGCAAGCGGTTGCTGAAGTATCTCCAGCGAAAAATAAAGTAGCAATGCCAGAAGATGATTTGCTGGTTATAAGTATTTTTGCAAAAAGTCAGCAATTGTTTGGTTCTTATGATTTATTACAAGCGCTTTCATCCGCAGGCATGCAGTATGGTGAAATGAATATTTTCCATTATTACGTACCATCACCCAACGGCAGGCAATCCTTGTTTAGTTTAGCTTCTGCTACGGAGCCAGGTGAATTTGATTTGAGCCGTATCGGTGACTTTTCATGTACTGGTTTAACTATGTTTATGAAATTAAAGTCAGCTGAAAATCCAGAGCAAGCATTTGAAACCATGTGGCGCACAGCAGAAAGATTATCCGATGATTTGGATGGTGAGTTACGTGCTGGCTTACGCCATGTATTTAATCAGGAATTGTTAGCAAAATATCGCAGTAAAGCTGAGAGATTTGGAGCAATGAAATTAGAACCAGCAATGTAGTCAATGCATGTCTATAGATAAAGTAAAAGAAAAAATTCAAAAACTATGTACCGATATTAATGAACATAATTATCGGTACTATATTCTAGATGAACCAGAAATTTCTGATGCGCAATATGATGTGCTGTTTAAAGAGTTACAAGCGCTCGAATCAAAATATCCTCAATTCATTTCCTCCGAATCACCGACACAGCGTGTGGGTGTGAAGCCGCAAAAGGAATTTGCAGAGATAAAACATATTGTTCCAATGTTATCGCTAGAAAATGCATTTGCTGAGGAAGATGTGCAAGCCTTTGATCAGCGTATACATGATAAATTGAATATTATCGCAGAGATTGAATTTGCGTGTGAACCCAAGTTAGATGGTTTAGCGGTGAATTTACGCTATGAAAAAGGCATTTTAATTAGCGCTGCCACACGTGGTGACGGTGAAACAGGTGAAGATATCACTTTGAATATCCGTACCATACGAATGGTGCCATTGCATTTACAGGGAAAAGATTTTCCTGATGTATTGGATGTGCGTGGCGAAGTGTATATGCCAAAGGCCGGTTTCGAAAAATTAAATGCACGTGCTGCGAAACTGGGTGAGAAAGTATTTGTTAATCCTCGTAATGCAGCAGCAGGTAGTTTACGCCAATTAGACCCGCAGATCACAGCGTCTCGCCCACTTGAAATTTATTGCTATGGTCTCGGCGTTATTCAAGGATATGAATTGCCAACAAAACATAGCGAAGTTTTAGCATGCTTCAAACGCTGGGGTTTGCGAGTTAATCCAGAATCAGTCGTTGTAAAAGGTGTAGCTGGTTGTGTTAATTATTATGAGCAACTAGGAAAAAAACGTGAAAAACTACCTTATGAAATTGATGGTGTCGTTTACAAGGTGAATAGTTTGCAAGATCAACAAAAGCTTGGTTTTGTTTCGCGTGCACCGCGTTGGGCAATAGCACATAAATTTCCTGCAGAAGAAGTGACAACAGTTGTAGAAACAGTAGAATTTCAAGTGGGAAGAACAGGTGCACTAACACCAGTTGCTCGTTTAAAACCCGTTTTTGTCGGTGGTGTCACGATTAGCAATGCAACTTTGCATAATATGGATGAAGTGAAACGTAAAGATATTCATATTGGCGATACGGTAATCGTGCGTAGGGCTGGAGATGTTATTCCTGAAGTGGTGCGCGTGATTTTGCAAAAGCGCACGAATGATATTCAAAAAATTCATTTACCTAAATCATGTCCTGTTTGTCATTCCAATGTCGAACATATTGCGGAAGAAGCAGTAGCACGTTGTAGTGGAGGGTTGTTTTGTCCTGCACAGCGTAAAGAAGCAATCAAGCATTTTGCATCGCGACGCGCAATCAATGTCGAAGGGTTGGGTGATAAGTTAGTAGAGCAGTTGGTAGATAAAAATCTTATTAATAATCCTGCAGACCTGTACACATTGAAATTAAGTGTGTTGGCAGGATTGGATCGCATGGCAGAAAAGTCAGCGCAAAATCTGTTAGATGAATTAGAAAAAAGTAAAAGTACGACGCTAGCACGATTTATCTTTTCATTGGGAATTCGTGAAGTAGGTGAGGCGACAGCCAAAGCATTAGCACAATACTATGGTGATATTGATGCTGTTATGAATGCCGATGTCGAAGCATTGCAATCAGTACAAGATATTGGGCCAGTCGTTGCAAAATATATCGTTGCATTTTTCGCAGAAAAACATAATTGTGACATTGTAAAGCAGTTAATTGCTGCAGGAATGCGTTGGGAAAAAGTGACAACGTCAGTTAGACAATTACCGCTACAAGGTAAAACATTTGTATTAACAGGTACATTGAATGTATTTTCACGTGATGAAGCTAAAGATAAATTAGAAGCATTAGGCGCCAAAGTCGCTGGTAGTGTTTCGAAAAAAACTTCATACGTGGTTGTTGGTGCAGACGCAGGTTCAAAGTTAGATAAAGCAAAAGAATTAAATGTGCCGATGATGAATGAAGATGAGTTTGTAGGGTTTATGAGTAACTTAGCTCCTCTTTCGTAGCAACTGTCTTGAAACCTAAATTTCAATGGCAGTTGCAGTTTTCCATGGCTCGCCATGTTTAATCATGGCGTTCATGATAATCAATAGCTTATGCATACAAGCAGTAAGAGCTACTTTTTTCAGCTTCCCTGCATTACATAAGCGTTCATAGAAACTTTTTATTTGTGGATTATGCCTCGTTGCGACGAGAGTAGCCATATACAGCGTGTTACGCACAGCAGCTCGACCGCCCCAAATAGTGCGTTTGCCACGCAATGTACCACTATCTCGGTTGTAAGGAGCTAACCCAGCAAGAGCACTGATCTGTTTTGCGTTCACACTGCCTAACTCGGGTAAGTCAGCAACGATTCCTGCAGCAACCACGGAACCAACACCTTTAATGCTCTTTAATAATGTATTTTTTTGCGCATACTCAGCATCATTTTGAATGTACTTTTCTAATGCTTCATTGACTGTCTGTAATTCTTTTTCCAACGCTTTAATAATTCGTTGAATTGATTTCTTTAGTTCATCGCTTGCTTTATCTAATCGATTTTTTTCCATCGTGATCATCTCGATAATCTGACGGCGACGTGCATTAAGCTCGGCTAATTTTTGTTGCGTTTCACTGTACTGTCTATTTGCTTTAGGCTGCATTTTCTCCGCAAACAGAGCAATGACTTCAGCATCAATTCGATCTGTTTTAGCTAATTTTCCTAATGCTTTTGCAAAATCTCTAATGGGTCTAGGATTTACAACAGAAATACTAAGCCCTGCTTTTTGTAGTGATTGAGCAATTGGTTTTTCATAGCCTCCCGTGGCTTCCATTACAATGGATGCTTGAGGAAATGCTTTCATTTTTTCAGTCAATTTCTGTATTCCTTTTGTATCATTTTTGAATTGCATATATTTTTTAAACGGTAAAATATACACGTCTAAAATGGCTTTAGATACATCAATACCGATATGGCATTTTCCATCATGAATTGTCATAATATTTACTCCTTTGGCACTCAGCCTTGTTGGTACGGGATCGATAGTCCCAGGCAACTGTACGAGTTAGTTAAAGGTTGGGAAGTGACGATCAAGCTACGATACGGGCTACAAGCCCAAGGGTGGGACGATCTATCGCTTCCCTTTTTTATTACCGTACAACGATAATAAAAACTCTTTTATTTTATATCATGAATTCAAGACACAAGGGTGGGTACGCCACGCTTTGGGTTATTCCCATGAATTATTTGCTCCCTTCTCCCAGAGTGTTTTTTACGATGGGAGAAGGGCTGGGGATGAGGGCCTATACCCTCACCCCTTACCCCTCTCCCAAAATAAAAGCATTTTGGGAGAGGGGAATAATACTACTAAAAATTCGTGGGGATAGCTCAGAGCGCAGCTTTGCCCACCCAACATTGCTTATTGTATTGCCAGCTTGATTGTAGTAAATAGAGGAGCTGTAACTTCAACTTCATAAATGGGTTTTGGCCTATTTAAAAAAGAAAATTTCGGCAATAATTTCTCATCTTTATTTTCAGGTGGATTATTTTTAAAATCAGCAGGTGTTAGTAATTTTAATGGTGGATGAAGTTTTTGTTCATTTGTAAAAGATGCCAAAATATGTGTATTATGACCGTCAAAGTTCTTGTTTGGATAAGCCAGTAAGTTAGTATGGTTTTCAAATCGATAAAACGATAGTAATGAACTATAAAATCCAGTGTTTAGTCTCGTGATTATTCCAATATACGAATCAACTAGTATAGGCTTGTCTGGATGAGTATTTCTGTGTACCACAAGAAATACATGGTCTCCAGTAGCACCATAGTTTTCTTCAAGATATACCTTATCGATTCTGATACCAAGACAACATGGGTCATTTAGCAGGTGATTTACTGTATCTTCTGCAACTTCATCACAGTTTCCCATTTTTGTATTATGTATAATTGCGACACGCGCGGATAGTTTTGCATGTACATCGATATTGTCGTCATCATCATTCAGTTCTATTTTAGTGATTTGTTTTCTAGCAGAGATAATTTTTTCGTAATTCTCAATGAGAGTTACGCTGTCAATGTCATTGCATTGCGGATGGGTACACGAATATAAATTATTTTTTCTAGATTTGTTCGCTGCCTTGACACACGCTGAAATTATTCTTGTAGATTGGGGGTCTTCTTTTTCATCTGGAAAATTATTTAATACTTCATTTTCATTAATTACATGAGATAGAGGAAGGCATCTAAATTTGAGAGATTCGACTAGTAATGCAGCCTTTATTGCTTCATGTTGGTCCTTAAATGGATTTTCTTCAACAAGCAACAGTGGTGTTTTTCCTAGCGAATTTGTCGATTGGCAAAAGAATACGGACTTATCACCTAATAGTTTAAGAAGATATTTGATGACGTCTAACTGACAGTGCTTTGTTACATGATGTAAAATAGTATTGTCATTGGGTGTGTTGGGTATTTTATCCGCTCCATTGCGTGCCTCAAGCCTTCCCAGCAATGCAGTGATCAGCGAGCTCTCTCCTCCTGCAATCATGATAATGAAATGGAGTAGTGTGTATCCATCTTTGGTTTTTTCTTGTAAGACTAGTGGGTTAAGGTCTATTAATATCATTACTAGATGAAACTTGGAATTACGTACTTCAGTAAGTATATCTTCTATTCCAGGAGTATTTTTTTTCTTAAATGCTGATAGCATAGTAATGATTCTCGTTTGGTATTAGTTGACATGATGTAATATTTTTTTTGTCTGCAATCGTTATTTCATCGTGACGTTGGGCTGTGGTTTATTTACAAATATATAATTTTTATTAATACGTTAAAATCCATCATCACTGTGACAGTTTGAGTGTAGGTAGGGGATCTTTATGGTCTATTTCGTCAGTAGGTTGCGATTTATTTAAAAAAGAAAATTTCGATAATAATTTTTCATCTTTATTTTCAGGCGGTATATTTTTTAAATCGGCAGGCATTAGAGATTTTGATGGCGTAGAAGGTTTCTGTTTGGATATAAAAGATATCCCAGTCAGTATATTATGCCCGGCAAATTTTTTGTTTGGATAAGCTAGTAAGTTAATGTGGTTTTCAAATTGATAAAACGATAGCAATGACGTATAAAATCCAGGGTTAACTCTTGTGATCGTTCCACAGAAAGGATCAACTAGTATGGGGTTGTTTGGATGAGACATTCTGTGTATAACAAGAAAAGCATGGTCTCCAGTCGCTCTAGCGTTTGCTTGAAGTGATGCCATCCCAACTGTGACATTAAAAAAGCTAGGGTCACAAAGTAGGCGCACTAATGTATCTTCTGCTAGCTCGGAACAGTTTCCTGCTTTTTGATCACGTATAATTGCTGCACGTACAGAAAGTTGTGCAAAGACATCATTCAAATCACCCATAATTGGTATGCTTTGTGTTTCTGTTCGGACAGAAATGATTTTTCTCCAAACATCATTGAACGTTTCAATGTCAATATCATTACATTGTGGATGAGTGGATGAATATAAATTATTTTTCCTAGATTGATTCGCTGCATTGACACAAGCTGAAATTATTCTTGTAGTTTGCGGGTCATCTTTTTCATCGGGAAAGTTATTCAATACCTCATTTATATCAATTACATGAGATAGAGGAAGGAATCTAAATTTGAGAGACTCCTCCAGTAACGCAGCTTTTATTGCTCCATGTTGGATTTTAAATGGATTTACATCAACAATCAAAAGTGGTGTTTTTCCATCGATGTTTGTCGACTGGCACATGAGCACTGATTTTTTACCAAGTAGTTGAATAAGATGTCGAATGACTTTTAGCTCACAATATTTTGCTGCAAGATGTAAGATGGTGTCGTCATATCCATTATGTGCATTGAGTACTATATCAATTTGATTATTTGCTTCATATTTTCCTAGTACTGCTGTGATCAGCGGGCTTTGTGCTCCTGTAATGATAATGCTATCGAGCAGTGTGTAGCCTTCTCGGCTTCTTATTTGTAAGAGTAGTGGATTAAGGTCAAGTAACATCATTACTACATGAGGTTCACCCTTGCGCACTTCATCAAGAACGTCTTTAATTCCAGGAACATAGCTTTTCTTCGATGCTGTGAGCATATTAGTTATTCTCGTTTTGTATTAAATGAAGAATTATTTTTTTCTACATTATACAAAAAATGATAGGTTGAAGTTATGGTGTAAATCACCGTACTTTTCGTGATTAAAAAATATTAGCCTTGAACACGATGGGTTTTTTTCTTGGTTGTGGATCCTTGTTTTCTGCCTCTGGGTGAGGAGGTTGTGTCTTATTAAAAATCGTGAATTTTCGCAGTAATTTCTTTTTGAAAAGATAAGGTATTAATAATGGTGGTTGCAAACAAGCTTTTTGTTCATTATTAAAAAACATAGTGGAGCGTAATACATGTCCGGGAAATTGTTTGTTAGGATATGCAATGAGGTTAGTCATGTTTTCGAATCGATACCATGTTAATGGTGATTCATATAACCCAGGATTTACTCTAGTTATTGTTTGACTAAATGGATCAACAAGTATAGATAAGTCTGGAAAGGTATTTTTCTTTAAGATAAGAAATACATGGCTACCAGTAGCTCCAAAGTTTCTTTGAAAATGTACGATCTCAATTCTCATGCCAACACAATCAGGATCTTGCGTCAGGTAAGCTGCTGCATCTTCTGCAAGTTCATCACAATTTCCTGATTTTTTATTGCGTATAATTGCCGCACGTGCAGCAAGTCGTGCAGTCATTTCTTGATTGTCACCTATATACGGAATTCTTGCGAGTCGTTTTCTAACAGAGTTAAGTTGTACAATATTATTTGTGATCGTAGCATCATCTGCGTTATTACCTTGTGGATGGCTTGTTGAATATAAATTATTTTGTCTGGTTTTATTTACTGCTTTTACACAGGCTAAAATTATCTTTTCAAATGGAATATCAAGTTTTACATCAGCAAAATTTTTAAATACTTCTTTTTCGTCAATTGCTTGAGATAGTGGTGGGCATTTGAATTTTATAGATTCTGCTAATAATAGAGCTTTTACTGCTTCATGTTGGTAATAAATTGGGTTTTCTTCAACAAGCAACAGTGGGGTTTTTCCCTCGATGTTTGTCGACTGGCACATGAGCGCAGACTTTTTACCAAGTAGTTGAATAAGATATCGAATAATTTCTATCTCACTATATTTTGCTGCAAGATGTAAGATGGTATTGTCATCATTATTAGATGTACTGAGTACTAAATTAATTTCATTGCGATTTTCTAATATACCTAAGAATATTGTAATGATCTCACTCTTCGTCCCTCTTATGATTAGATGGTGAAGTAGAGTGTATCCATCTTCATCTTGTTCTCGTAATATTTTTGGATTGGAGTTAACTAACATAATTGCTTTATAAAAATTGCGATTACTTATTTCTTTAAGTATTGCTTGGGCAGAAGGCGCATTTTTTTGGTCGGAAGCTGATAGCATTTCGTGATTCTCGTTTTGTATTAAATGAAGAATTATTTTTTTCTACATTATACAAAAAAAGATAGGCTTAAGTTATGGTGTAATTTACCGTAGTTTGGTGGTGTTGCTGTCGCGGTTCGGATAAGAAAAAAATCATTGTCCAGGACGTAACGCATTGGGGCTTGTAGCAGGTGTGCTTGCTGGCGCTACTGGCGCTTTTAAGTTTCTTGCAAATAATCTGGGTGATGACGCTAATGCAGCAGCTTGTTGTGATGAGGGTTCAATTTTTTGTTCATCAGATACAATAGAAAATTCAAACCATAAATCATGTTGCACACATTTTTTATTTGGAAAAGCCAGTAAGTTAGCATCCATAAAATCATAATATGCAAATCGATGTTTGTAAAATGATGAGAGTGGCGCAACGATTCCACTGAATGCATCCACAATGATTGTGCGTGCACCGTAACTACTAGGTTCTGATTTATCACTATCTTTCGCTCGGCCAGATAACACAAATACATGATCACTGGCACAATCTGGGTGTGGATGAAAATAAACACCATCAATTTGTGTGTTATAAGATCTCGGATCTGCTATTAAGTAGGCTGCTGTATTGTAAGTAAATTCATGGCAGTTTGCGGCTTTTGTTATGCGTGTATAGGTTGAGTGCTTTAATATAGCTTTGATATTGTCAGTATTAGTTCGACCTTTGTCTGTCTTTGTGGATTTATCAGCGCGTAGCTCAGCTCTCATTTCATTAACTTCATGATTGATGTCGACTGTTTCTAGCATACTTTTTTTATTGTACTGTGGATGAGTAGTTGAGTAGAGCACATCTTTTCGGGCTTTATTTGCGGCATCTACGCAAGTTAATATCTGTTGTTTATATGCTTCATCATCTTTTGATTCAGGAAATGCTTTTAAGACATTGTCTGCATCTATTGGCACAGATATATCTGGGCAATCAAATCTTAATGATTCAGCTAAGAGTAATCTTTGCATGGATGCATGTTCAGCTTGATGTGGGTTTTGTTTTACAAATAGCAGTGGTGTTTTACCCTGGTGATTCGTTTGCTGACATAAAATGGCAGCCTTAGGTCCAAGTTTTGTTATTAAAAATTCGATGACAGCTGCTTCACGATATTGTGCTGCTAGATGCAATATATTATCGTCAGTATTATTGGGGTTATCAGCAATAGTCTCGAACTTATCATCAGCAATTAGTTGAGTGACAATTAGATTAATGCAATTTGGCGTTCCGTGTTGTATCGCGTGATGTAGTAGTGTTAATCCATTCGGGTCTTCATAATGAAAAATAGTTGGCTGATCTGCAAGATAGCGAGCAATTAACTGTTGATCTTTAGCATCAATAGCGCACTTAACATCAATAAGTAGTTGCTCTGTGTTTTCATCAAGTTGCTTTAAGTCTGGATTTGGCATAATTTATTTTTTATAAACACCGTAGTAATGCTGTAACAATACGGTCAGGATCATCTGATTCCATCTCAGCTACGAGAAATGATTTATTAAAAAATGTTCCCATGTTAATGCTACGAGCTTTGGGTGCAGGTAGTTGTTGCCCCTGTGTTGCAGCGGCTGCTGCTACAGGCGTTTGTTGTGCCTGTGCTGCCACGGCAGGTGCTGCTCGAGGCGCTTCATGTATGTATACTACGTCAGGTGTTAAGCGTGATGAATCTGCTGAAGGTGTCTCGCAGTATACCAATATAGGGGAGTCAATAGGTGAGGGAATATTCATAACATTATCTACAGCTTTGCTATCATTTGGTGTTTCTTTTCCCTCAGCGACAGCAAATAATTTTTGCAATAATGGAGGTGGTGACACCGGTGTAAAAGCCGCTGCATGTTTTTCATCATTCGCAGGTGTTGTTATTTGCAACGCAAAGCGGGGGCTTGGGTCAACCATGAATGATGTTTCATATTTAATCTGATGTCCCGCAAATTTTCTATTCGGAAATGCAATTAAATTTGTTTGACCTTCAAAATTGTAGTATGTCATTCTGCGATCATAGAAACTTTGATTTACAACAACGATAGTACCACTGTAGGCATCGGCTAAGATAAATCTCTTCGGATATAGATTTCGCGCGGCAACGACAAATGCATGGTCACCTGTTGCGCCTGCGTTTGCTTGTATATAGGCAGTTTCAATTTGTACGCCAACACAATTTGGATCCTCAATCAGATATCCTGCAGTATCAGTTGCAAGCTCTCCACAATTTGCTGATTTTCGTTTGCGTATAACAGTAGTATGTCTAGGTAAGTTATCAAGATTGCTTTTAGCGTCTGTATTAAACTGTATACCTTGACCTTTTATTTCTTTACGTAGTGAAATGATCTCTGCGTTTGCTTGGTATTTTTCTTTTGCATCTAGTCGATTAGTTTGAGGATGTGTAAATGAAAACTTAACTTCACGTCTTGCTTTATTAATGGCTTTAGTACAAGCAGAAACTATTCGTTGCCATTGTTGATCATACTTAGCATCTTGAAATTGATCTAGCACAGCCTTTTCATCGATAGCCTCAGCAAGATCTGGACAATTAAACTTTAATGATTCAGCCAATAATACATCTCTCATTCCTACATGTTCTAATTTAAATGGATTATCTACAACGAGTAATAATGGGGTTTTTCCTTGATGATTTGTTCTTTGACAAAAAATGGCAGCATAGTTATTAAGGATGCGAACCAGATATTTTAGGACTTTCAAATTATTAAACTGTGCGGCTAGATGTAAAATAGTATCATCCGTGAGATTTTCTACATGAATGACTTTGACAAACGCATTATCTAATATCAATTGATTCACTATCATTTTAATACTTGTTAATGTGCCATTCATAACAGCATAGTGTAAGACCGTAAACCCTAAAGAGTCTTTTTCTTGTAATGCTTCAGGAAAATTTTTAATGAGATTACTCAATAAGATATAGTTCTTTCTTGAGATAGCTTCACACATTTGATTGAAAATATTTAATTGATCATGCCCAAGCGGCGGTCTGATGGAAAACATTGTTTGTTGCTCTCGTTTTGGTTTATCTAATACAACCTTAAGGTTGTTTAAATATAATTATATTTATTACATAAAGAGTAAATTATACACAAGTTTTCTGGTTTTTTGAAGCCCTGCCAGGCCCCCAATTACACAAGAATGGCTGGGCTTCACCGTTTTTGGGGTTTGATGTTGTCATCCCGAGCAATGCGAGGGATCTCCATGGAGGTCCCTCGCTTTGCTCGGGATGACAAATTAATTCTGCTGCGTAATCTCGAGTAATTCCCGCATTTTTGCTTTAATTAAGTCGATAGCAATACGATTGCCGCCGCCGCGAGGCACAATGATATCGGCATAGCGTTTAGAAGGTTCAATGAATTGGAGATACATAGGACGCACAGTATCTTCGTATTGTTTCAGCACAGAATCTAGTGTTCTACCACGTTCTTTTACGTCGCGTTTTAAACGGCGAATCAAGCAGATATCAAGTGCAGTTTCCATGAAAATGCGAATATCCATCAATTCTCGTAAGTGTTTATCGACAAATAATAAAATACCTTCAAGAACGATGATCGTATGTTGCCCTATAGTTCTTGTTTCCTTTTCGCGTAAGTGTTGCGAATGGTTATAAATAGGTACATGAATTGTTTTGCCTTCTTGTAGCTGCTGCAGATGCGTGAATAACAAGTCATGATCTAATGAATCAGGATGGTCATAATTAATTTGCGCGCGTTCTTCGAAGGGTATATCACAATGATCTTTATAATAGGAGTCTTCTGATATCACGACAACTTGATCAGAGCCTAATTCATTCACGATTGTATTTGCTAGTAGACTTTTTCCTGAAGCAGAAGCCCCGGAAATTCCTATGATAATAATCTTGTTTGTCACTCAGGTTTTCCCCTTCAATAAAACATAAACTGCGCCAGTATAACCATCTTTTTGATTGGCAGAGCGAAATGCCAATACGTGCTCAATCTGACGCAACCATTGGTTGAGTTTATTCTTTAAAACTGGTTTGGAATGGCCTCGTCCTTTTCCATGAATGATAAGCACATGCCGTTTATTGCGTTCTAGACAGTCAATTATAAAGTAATTTAATATCTCAAGGGCCTCAGTGACGCGCATTCCGTGCATGTCTAAAGTTGCTTCCACATTATATTGACCTTGGCGCAATTTGCGAAGCACTTTATGCTGTAATCCCCCGCGATAAAACTCCAAAATGTCATCACCAGAGACTTCTGTCGCATATTCATCGGTACGCAGGTTCAATGGGTTGGTGTCAGGAGGGGGGCTAGGCTCTTTTTTCCGTTTTTTGATAATAGTCGTTGGTGGCTCTTGCTCGACTTTTGTTTGACGCAATACCTTAGTGCCGCGATTGGCTTCACGGAAAAGGGTAATATCTTCTTCACTTAACTCATCTTTTTTGCGCATTTTACTGATTAACTAACCTGTTTTATATATAATGACCCACCTAACTGGCTTTAGTTTAAAAGACTCTAGGCATACTTTAAACCCTAATTATACGACAAAATTGATAAGACTATGAAAGAAAACGATTTTATACAGCGATTTATGTTCGACAATATAGCGGTACGCGGTGAATGGGTCCGGTTAACCGATAGTTATAGAACAATTGTCACTCAGCATAAGTATCCACCATTAGTCCAAAAGTTATTAGGTGAAATGTTAGTGATTGCTGTGATGTTAAGTGCAATTGTTAAGTTTACGGGACGTTTAACCGTGCAATTTCAGGGTAAAAGCAAGCTAAAGCTATTAATGGCGCAGTGCGATAATGAATTCAATATCCGTGGATTGGCGCAATGGTTAGAAGAGTTTACTGAAGAAGAATTAACAAGTTTATTTACCAATGGCGTGATGGTTATCACCATTGACCCTGTTAAGGGTGGGCAACGCTATCAAGGTATTGTTTCATGGGAAGGTGATACGTTAACGCATTCCATTGAAGGATATTTTAAAACATCAGAGCAGTTACCAACTCGGCTTTGGGTGAGTGTTGATGAAACCAATGCTACTGGCATGTTATTACAGGTCATGCCACGTGATGGCTCAAAACCAGAAACGGGTGATAGTGATTGGGAGCATTTAATTCATTTAACCAATACTATTACACCACATGAATTACATACACTCGATCCATTAACATTATTACGTCGTTTATATGTTGAGGAAGAAGTTCGTGTGTTTCAACCCAACGCGATTCGTTTTAATTGCCAATGCTCAGTCGAACGCTGTGAAAATGCATTGCGAATATTAGGCCGCGAAGAGGCTGAGCAGGAGTTAAAAACAAAACAAGTGATCGTTGTTACATGTGATTTTTGTAGTAAAGAATATACGTTTGATAAAGTTGATATCGCGAAAGTTTTCATCCAAGGTGATAAACCGCCGTCGTCAACGCAACTTCATTAATGTTGTCATCCCGAGCGAAGCGAGGGACCTCCATTTGAGATGGAGATCCCTCGCTTCGCTCGGGATGACAAGCAGCTCGGGATGACAAGCAGCTCGGGATGGCAAGCAGCTCGGGATGGCAAGCAGCTCGGGATGACAGCGGTGATTTATAAGAGGTAAGTGCATATGAAAATCAAAATGGTACGAGTCATATTAGTTGCAGTTGCAGCGGTTGTCACGATTATTGCCTATGTGCATCATTCGCATCGTCAGAATGGTTTTCATCAAGATCCCATCGTCGTGCAAACAGTACCAGTGAAGTCAGGAAACATTGAGATCTTAGCAAAAGCGGTAGGGACTTTAACCGCTGCTAAAAACGTGCAAATAACACCAGAGTTTGCAGGTCAAGTGTCAGCAGTATTATTTCAAGATGGTTCATTTGTAAAACAAAATACCCCACTAATTCAATTAGACGATAAAGTTTATAAAGCAAAGGCAGACTCTAGCAAGGCAGCTTTATATTTCAGCCAAACAAACTATGATCGTATGACGTTGCTAGGTGCACGAGGCGTAGTAGCAAAACAAGCGGTTGAATCGGCGCTCGCTGATTTAAAACAAAAACAAGCAGATGAAGAACAAAGTGAAGTGACATTAGAAAAAATGCGATTAGTTGCACCATTCGATGGTGTATTAACCAAATCACAGATCAGCCCAGGCGATTATGTCACAGTAGGGCAAGCATTAGTGTCATTGACTGATATTCAGCATCTGCGTGTCGAATACAGCGTATCAGAAAAGTTTTTGTCGCAGTTGAAATTAGGACAAGAGGTTAGAGTCACGACGAGTGCTTACCCAGGAAAAGAATTTTCAGGCAAAGTTACTTATATTTCTCCGACCATTAACATTGAAGATAGAACGATTTCACTTTATGCAGATATTCCGAATGACAGTCAGTTATTGACAGCTGGATTGTATGTTAATGTGATGCAAAATTTAGGTATGAAAAATCAAGTCATCTTAGTTCCACCAGAAAGTTTGTTACCGACGATTGATGGCCAAAAGATTTATAAAGTTGTCAATGGCAAAGCAGAGTCAGTTGCAGTTGATATTGGGCAACGTAGTGCAGATAGCGTAGAAATTAAAAGTGGCTTATCACCCAATGACGTGATTGTTGTTGCGGGTGAAGAAAAATTAAAAGATGGTATGGTTGTGACGGTGGCGCCAAAAGTATAGTTATGTGCGATGGGCACGCTGCGCGACTCTCTACAAGTGGAGAGGTGAAAGATTTAATATATTTCTCCCTTCTCCCAGAGCGTTTTGTGCGAGTGGGAGAAGGGTTGGGGATGAGGGTATAAAATGAAATTTACCGAAACATTTATTCGACGACCGGCATTAACCATTGTCTTAAGTCTAGTGATTTCAATTGTAGGTTTGATGAGTTACAAAAGCTTACAGCTACGTTGGATTCCTAATATTACTCCTCCCATTGTTTCAATCGACACTCAGTATCCAGGTGCCAATTCAAGTTTAATCGAAAGTCAAATTACGACACCAATCGAAACCGCGCTATCTAGCATTGATGGTGTTGAAACCATTAGTTCAAGTAGTCGTGAGGGTAGAAGTGGAATAACGCTGACTTTCAAGTTGGGTCACAATCTGAATACAGCCATTGAAGATGTACGCAGTGCATTGCAAAGTACGACAGATAGCTTACCTAAGGATGCAAAGCAACCCGTTATTGAAAAAATGGATATCAATAGTGAACCAATCTTATATATCGCATTTTCAGACAAAGTAAAATCAGATAGAGAGTTAACAGATTATGTAAAGCAGTTTGTTGTTCCGCGCTTGCAAAGTATTGATGGTGTCGCATCAGTTGCAACATATGGTGAACGTGAATATGCAATGCGGGTTTGGTTAGACCCCATGAAAATGGCAGCCGCCAATGTTAGTGTTGATGACGTCAATAAAGTTTTAAGCGAACAAAATATTGAAATCCCCAGTGGCCAAATTCGTGGTGCAAACCGTTTATACTCTGTCGTAACGAATGAAACCCTGAAATCTGTTAATGAATTTAATGATTTGATTTTAAGAACAGACCAAGGAAAAGTCATACATTTAAGAGATATTGGACAAGCAGCCGTTGATGTTGAAAATGATGATTCTGCATTTCGATCCAATGGCCAACCGGCGATCGCATTAGCTATCATTCCACAATCCAATGCAAATCCATTGTATGTTGCCGATCATGTGGATAGCGAAATAAAACAGATACAAGCAGTATTGCCAGCCAGTATGCAGGCAAGTGTTATTTTCAATCAGGCTACTTTTATTCACTCGTCGATTGATCATGTTTACAAGTCATTGGCTGAGTCGATTGCATTTGTCTTATTAGTTATTTTTCTATTTCTTGCGAGTTGGCGCGCAGCATTAATTCCAATTATCACAATTCCCATTTGTTTGGTGAGCAGCTTTTTTATTTTGTATTTATTAGGCTTTACGATTAATACAGTTACCTTAATGGCATTTGTGTTAGCGATAGGTTTAGTGGTCGATGATGCTATCGTGATGTTGGAGAATATTTCACGTTATATTGAATCAGGAATGCCGCCATTCTCAGCGGCAATTAAAGGCAGTAAAGAAATTGTGTTTCCAATTGTTGCCATGACATTAACACTGGTTGCTGTTTATATGCCAATTGCATTTACATCAGGTATCTTAGGTGCGGTATTCCGTGAATTTGCAACCACATTAGCAGGCACAGTATTAATTTCAGGTTTTGTTGCATTAACATTATCACCCATGATGTGTTCACGCTGGCTCAATACTAAGGGTTCACATACACCGTATAGTCAGTGGCTGGCACAGCAATTTGAGCGGCTGCAAAATGGGTATTCTAAAAAACTACATTTCATCTTTAGTGTAAAAAAGTGGTTGCTTCTGATATTAGCATTGGTTGGAGTATTGGGTGGTATTATTTACTTTTCTATTCCATCTGAATTAGCGCCCGCAGAAGATATGAATGAAATTGATGTCAATATCGCAGCGCCACGTAATGCGAGCTTTGCATATACCGATAGTTATGCGAAAAAATTAGAAACAGTTTATCAATCTATTCCTGAAATCAGTTCCTATGGTTCATCCATTGGTTTTGGCGCGCCTGTTTATGGTTATCAATTTTTATCTTTAGTCCCAAAAGAGCAAAGATCGAAAACCGCTGCAGAGATAGCGGTCGAGATTAACGATAAAATGAATGTATTTCCTGGGGTGAGAGTCAACGTGTTTCCTCCATCGTCGCCTTTAACATGGTTTTCAGATGGTAGCGGTGCAACCATCTATATGGAGTTAATGTCAACTAGCGATTTCAAAACCTTACATGCGGTGACACAAAATGTGATAACTGCATTGCAAAAATATCCGGGCTTTGTGCATTTGGATAGTAAATTGAAATGGGATGGCGAGCAATTTGTGATAGATATCAATCGTGAAAAAGCGGCTGATATGAAAGTACCGATGCAGAGTATTACTAATACGATTTCTACTTTTTTAGCGGGTCATAATGCTGGGTATTTCTCGTATGATGGCAATCAATATAAAGTCATTGTGCAAATGAACAAGGCGGCGCTTTCAAATCCGAATATTATCTCGCAACTTTACGTACGCAATGATAATAATAAAATGGTTCCCATTGCAGATTTGATTACGATGCAAGAGGTATCAAGCCCAGAGGTGTTGCCGCATTTTAATCGATTGCGTGATGATGTGTTGTTTGCAACCTTGGCACCAGGGTTTTCAATGGGTGATGCGATTAAGATTTTGCAAAAAGTAGCGCAAGAGAATTTACCAGATAATGTGAAATATAGTTTTCAAGGTGAAGCAAAAGATTACCTAGATTCAACTGGTAAGACACAAGTTACATTTTTGTTAGCTTTATTATTTATTTATCTTATCTTGGTTGCGCAATTCGAAAGTTTTGTAGATCCACTTGTTATTTTGTTAACAGTACCATTTGCTGTGTTTGGCGCATTACTGACTCTCAAGTTAACAGGTTGTAGCTTAAATATTTATAGTAATATTGGTTTGGTCACCTTGATTGGTCTAATTGCGAAGCATGGAATTTTAATTACTGAATTTGCTAATCAAAAAGTGAAGCAAGGGTTGGCAGTGCAAATGGCGGTAATAGAAGCTGCCAAATTAAGATTGCGTCCAATCTTAATGACTACAGCTGCTATGATTTTGGGAGCGTTACCTTTAGCTTTAGCTAGCGGCCCTGGCGCTGAAAGTCGTCAACAAATTGGCTGGGTCATTGTTGGTGGTATGTTGTTTGGGACTATTTTTTCATTGATTATTGTTCCTGTAGCCTATGCTTTGTTGAAAGAGGTTGTTGCGAGGTTTTCGCAGCATGGTGTTTATGAAGAGGTGGGTGTTTAATGTTTTACTCCCTTCTCCCGGAGTGTTTTTTACGAGGGGAGAAGGGTTGGGGGCCCTAACCCCTCTCCCAAAGATAAGCATTTTGGGAGAGGGGAATAAGGACTCAAAGCGAAGCGTGCCCACCAAAGTATGATGGTGTATTTGAATTCAATTAAACAAGGAAATAAATGTGTTAAACGTAATTTATGAATTTATACCAATTATTTTGTTTTTCGTTGCATTTAAGTTTTATGGAATTTTCGCAGCGACGGCAGTCGGTATTGTTGTGACTGCTTTTCAAGTCTTAATCACAATGGCATGGAAAAAGAAATTAGAAAAACAACAAATGATTACATTAGTTGTATTTTTAGTGTTTGGTGGGATGACATTGTATTTCCATAATCCATTATTTGTGAAATGGAAGCCAACCGTTATCTATTGGATATTTGCAATATTGTTATTAGGTAGTCATTTTGTAGGTGATAAGCCGCTATTGCAACGATTGATGAAATCAATAAATGATTCTCAAATGCAAATCCCTAAAATGGTATGGGCAAAAATCAATATTGCATGGACGGTATTTTTCACGTTGCTTGGTTTTTTAAATTTATATGTAGCCTACCATTTCAGTACAAACACTTGGGTTAATTTTAAATTATATGGCACATTGGGCTTGTTACTTGTTTTCAGCTTTGCGCAGGCACTTTATTTGGCGCGTTATATGACGGAGACAAAATGATAGCAAGTGAACGTATGAAAGTGATGCATGATCGACTTCAACAGGCATTTTCTCCCGAAAAAATAGAAGTTATTGACGATAGCCATCTGCATGTTGGTCATGCCGGTGCAGAGGGTGGAGCAGGGCATTACACCGTGGTGATAGCATCGGCTTTGTTAAAGTCAAAATCACGTGTTGATGCACATCGAGAAATTTATCGTGTATTCGATGATTTAATACCGCATGAAATTCATGCGTTGAAGATTAAGTTGGTTTAGGTTTTCTCCCTTCTGCCTGAGTGTTTTTTATGAGGGGATAAGGGTCGGTTGACACCCTAGCTCCTCTCCCAAAGAAAAACATTTTGGGAGAGGGGAGTAAATTTTAAGCGAGTTAGTATGTCACAAAACAAAAAAAACACTTTAAAACAATACTTCTTAGCTGATCGTACTATCCCGTGGTTTGCAATTATGTTGTCAATTGTTGCTGCTGAAACCAGTACGCTAACATTGGTTAGTGTGCCCGGGTTAGCTTACGATACCAATCTTGCTTTTCTGCAATTAGTGTTGGGTTATATCGTTGGTCGTATCGCAATTAGTATTTTCTTTATCCCACAATATTTTCGTGGTGAAATGTTTACTGCCTATGAATTAATTCAACGTCGTTTTGGTTCGCAATTGCGATTATTAACTGCAGGGTTATTTTTGATTGCACGTGCTGCAGCTGAAGGTGTGAGAGTTTACGCCATTGCAATCGTGCTGAGCTTGGTGTTGGGATTAAATGAACTGACATCAGTTGGGGTGATATTATCTGTGACTTTGCTATATACCTATAACAAAGGATTGCCCATTGTCATTTGGAGTGATGTCGCACAAGTTATTATTTATTTTATAGGTGCAGTATTAGCGATAGTCTTACTTTCACATTTATGCGTAGGTGGAGTAGGGGCTGCTTTACAAGTTGCACATGCAAAGTTATCTATTTTTGATTTTTCATTTAGTTTCCATAAAACCTATACTTTTTGGTCTGGATTGATTGGTGGTTTTTTCTTAACACTGGGAAGTCATGGAGCCGATCAATTGATTGTGCAACGATTGCTTGCTGCAAAAAATAAAGCAGCAGCACAAATAGCATTGATTACGAGTGGTGCTGCTGTGTTGATTCAGTTTGCATTGTTTCTCATGATTGGGATTATGTTGTGGGTGTACTACCATCAAGTATCACCGACTATATCATTTGCGCGTTCAGATCAAATTTTTCCAGCATTTATTCATGCGCATTTATCCAATGGCGTGGCTATCTTTTTGGTAATTGCCATTGTATCTGCCGCCATGGCAAATTTAAGTGCGGCATTAAATTCACTTTCTTCTAGTTCGATATTTGATTTTTATTTGAAATTAAAGCCTAACGCGAGTGACAGCTCAAAAATATTCTTTTCGCGTGCGGTAACGGTATTTTGGGCGCTTGTACTATTTGGCTTAGCATTAATTTCACGTAATGGTGGACGTGTACTTGAAGTTGGTTTGTCTATTGCCTCCGTTGTCTATGGTGGCATGCTAGGTGTGTTTTTGTTAGGAATGTTCACGAGGAATGTCTCAGAAAAAGCGGCTGCAATAGGTTTGATTATTGGCTTGATATTTAATTTATATTTGTGGCGGTGTACGCAGATTTCATATGTTTGGTTTACACCATTTGGTTGTTTGGTGACAATGGTGGTGGCATTATTAATATCAGTATTTTCTCAAAATGTTATTTTTGAACTAGAAAAAGAGGTGATGTAGGGTGGATTAGATGCGCTTTTTGCATCGTAATCCACCGCTATTGGCGGTGGATTATGGCAAAGAACGCCTAACTCACCCTACAAACTCTGATTTGGTTGTTGAGTAGATAAATGTGGTGTTACCCGAGCTTCATCATTTTCATTATTGCTGTCATCACTGCATCAGGATCGATTGCAGGCTTAGGTGCATCTACAGTTGGTATATAACTGCTAGCATTTAAAACTTGCAGGCAGCATCCTCCTGCAGCTGTTTTGCCTGCTTTGCATTCGATTCCATTTTTTCTTAACGCTTCTATTGCGCTGGTTGCTTGTTTTTCATCTGCGCAATCAACAAATGCAATGTTTTGTTTTGAGTTATACTTCCAGTTAGCATTTGGTATTGTCGATCTGGTTACTTGTAACATGCGATGTATGGTAACTGCTTTTAGCGTTGCTGCATCAGTGATGGGTTGACCTTGGGTTGCCGCAATAACGGCAGAGTGACTTTTATCGAATATCATAAAGCCAGCTCCAGCATATTTTACTTGCGCAGCTGCATAGTCATCGTGATTTATGGTGTAACTGATTTGAATTGTCGAACCTTTTTGATCATCAGGATTTAAAACGGCGGTGACTCCGCCTGTATACTGACCCTCTGTTTTCATTCTGCTATCCATAGCACTTCTTATAGCGTTAACTTCAGCGCTCATAAGGTCTGGCATCGGTGAAGGGTGAGCTAGGTATGTCTTCAATGTTAATGAAAGAGTAGTGTATTGATTGGCATCAATCAAGGCATGGGTGTCTCTTCTCAGCAACCTTGGAGCGAATCCATGACCTATAAAAAATCCAGGACCATAATCACAAGATGCATAATCACCACTGTCAACGTCGCGTGATGCAGTGACTCCCATAAATGTGTAAGTCATTTTAGTAGTTGGTGATACAAATACGAATTCTTCATTTCTGAAAGTTGCCCAGTGCACATCATTTTTTGTTAATGGATTTTGAAAAACAAAATCACTACTTAGCATTTCGTCAGGTGCATGCATAAATTTTGATGCAATCCCACCATGTTTTTTTGCATCGATCTTTTGCTCATCTGCATTGTCTAGACTGTGGATATAAACAGAGTCTTTTGGCTGAATAGATAATGGTTGTCGATTGTAGGTTAGCATTCCACCATAGATAATCGTGGTACCTTTGTTGACTTTGCATGTTAGTTTTACGCCGTATTCAAAAACAGGATTGACGTATGCAACGACCCCATTAGCATAAAACTTCTCTGTATCGCTGACTATCTGCTTCAACTTGGCTGCGGATATTCGTCTAGCTGTGTGCTGCGGTTCGCATGGCGTATAAGTTCGTGCTGCTCCAGCTTCCATGACAAGAGAGTCAGTCCATTCTTGAGTAGGTTGTCCTGTTTTAGCCATCACAACTGATGGGGGAACAGGAACGGGTTTTGCTTTTGCATCAGCCCCTTTCTCTAAAAATAATATTTGTGCTGGTTTTTTGACTCGGAGTAACTCCAGCATTTTTACTGATGAGGCTGGAGCGGCAGCCGCAGTTGCGCTAGCAGCTGGTGTATCACTAACAGTTGTGGCAGCGGCGTGTTTAAGGTCTAGGTGTTCATCATTTCTAAGCATTACTGACTCCTCGGGTGGTTCAATATAATAAACAATGATGGATTGTATCTATTTATTGAGCAGGCCGTCAATGTTGATTACTTTCTTTATTACTGTTTTTGTAGGGTGGGCAAAGCGCAGCGCTGAGTTATCCCCACGAATTTTTAGTAGTATTATTCCCCTCTCCCAAAATGCTTTTTTTTTGGGAGAGGGGCAAGGGGTGAGGGTATAGGCCCTCATCCCCTGCCCTTCTCCCATCGTAAAAAACACTCTGGGAGAAGGGAGCAAAAAATTCGTGGGGATAACTCAGAGCGCAGCGTGCCCACCGTCATGTTTAACAAGTCATCAAATGATCTATCAATACCAATGCCATCATCGCTTCTGCAATAGGCGTTGCGCGAATGCCAACGCACGGATCATGTCTTCCTGCGACGCTGATCTCGATGGGATTATTTTCTGTATCAATTGTTTGAATGGGTCGCGTGATGCTGGAGGTGGGCTTTAATGCAATGCTTGCACGAATGATTTGTCCTGTTGAAATGCCACCTAAAATTCCACCGGCATGATTAGAAAGAAATCCTTGTGGTGTGATGGCATCACGATGTTCGGAACCTTTTTGTGTGATACAGGCAAAGCCATCACCAATTTCAACTGCTTTGACGGCATTAATACTCATGAGTGCATGCGCTAAGTTTGCATCTAAGCGACTGAAAACTGGATCACCTAATCCTGCGGGAACATTTTCTGCTTCGACATAAACTTTTGCACCAATCGAATCGCCTTCTTTGCGTAATTGAGTGATATAGGCTTCTAATTCAGGTAGTTTTTCTTTATCAGGACAAAAGAAAGGGTTGTTATCAATTTCATTTTTATCAACTGGGTTTAAGACAATGTGCCCTAATTGTGCGAGATAGCCTGTGATTTTAATATTGTACGTTTCGTGCAAATATTTTTTTGCAATGGCACCAGCAGCAACATGCATCATTGTAATGCGTGCAGATGCATGGCCGCCGCCACGATGATCTCTAATGCCGTATTTTGCATGATAAGTGTAATCAGCATGGCCAGGGCGAAATACATTTTTTAATTTGTCATAATCACTTTCACGTTGATCTGTATTTTCAATCATAAGACCAATCGGTGTGCCCGTGGTTTTTCCTTCAAAGACACCGGAAACAATTTTCACTTTATCTTCTTCACGACGTTGTGAAGTGAAGCTAGATTTTCCTGGGCGTCGTCTATCTAATTCCAATTGAATATCTTGTTCTGATAGCAACATACCAGCAGGACATCCGTCAACGATGCACAGATACATGGGTCCATGACTTTCACCACAAACAGTGACAGTAAAGTTTTTTCCTAAGGTATTACCAGACATGGGTGTATTCTTTTATTTGATCTGCAGTTAACAAGAACACGCCGCCACCGCCACGCTCGAATTCAAGCCATGTAAATGGAATGTTAGGATATTGTTCTGCCAAAGCATGCTCACTGTTACCAACCTCTACAACTAAAATTCCATTAGCTGTTAAGTGTTGTGCAGCGTGTTTTAAAATATTTTTGGTAATGTCTAAGCCATCGTGACCAGACGCTAAACCTAAGCTAGGTTCATGATGGTATTCTTTAGGTAAGTTCGCCATATCCACTGCGTCAACATAAGGTGGGTTGCTGACGATAATGTCAAAGCATTGATTGCGTGGGATTGCTGCGAATACATCAGATTGAATTAATTCAACTTGATCTTCTACTTTGTGTCGGGTGACATTGGTTTTAGCGACATTGAGTGCGTTGAGTGAGACATCACTTGCAGTGATGCTTGTTTCAGGAAAATATTTTGCTAACGCAATAGCAATACAACCGCTGCCAGTGCACAGATCCAAAATTTTATTGACGCTATCTGGATTAATCCATGGTTCAAATTGATTTTCAATTAACTCTGCAATGGGTGAGCGTGGAATCAATACTCTTTCATCAACATAAAAAGGTAAACCGGCAAACCAAGCTTCATGTGTTAAGTAAGGAACTGGAATTCTTTCTTGCGCACGCTTTGTGATTAAAGCAATTAATTGCGAACGTTCAGGTTGTGTTAAACGCGCATCCAATAAGGTTGGATTGACATCATGAGGTAAATGCAATGTATGAAAAATCAAAGCACAAGCTTCATCGAGTGCGTTATCTGTTCCATGACCATAATACAAGCCTGCTTCAGTAAATCGACTCACAGCTAGGCGAATGTAATCGCGGATTGTGAGTAAGTCATTTAGTTCACTCATGATGTTCCTTTAAATAGTTTGTTTTTCAAATTGAATTAATACGGCGCCAGCAAGTACGATGATGATGCCGAGAAACTGTGCGACGGTCATAGCTTCAGATAGTAAAACAAATCCTATGAGGACAGTTACCGCAGGTTCAAGCACAGAAATAATGGAAACTTTAATGGGGCTAATATGTTTTAAGCCAATCAATAATAGTTGAATAGGTACAGCGGTAGCGAAGATTCCCAATGCTAACATGTAGAACCAAGCATGCATGGATGTAGGGATTAAAAAGCTATGCGTAAATAGTGAAAAGAATAGAAAGACTAGCGAATTGCCTAAACAAATAAATAAGGTTAAAGGCAAGGCTTCAATTTTTTCTGAACTGTGTCGATTGCTGTAAACATAGATGGCATAGGATAAGCCTGAGAGCATTGCCAAAAAGATTCCTGTGAAATTGATAGCGTGTGAGCCTTCACCTTTCAACAATATCAAACCTATAAAAATGGCGACGAGTGATGCAATAGCGTAGCGTGTGATTTTCCAACTTGTAAATAACCAAGCAAACATAGCGACAAACATGGGATAGCAAAAAAAGATAACCATTGCTAAACCTGTAGCGAGATAATGCGTAGCTAAGAAATAAAATCCACTACTTCCACTATATGAGAACACACCCAAGCTAATGGTTTTTAATAAATTCTTTTTATTGGTTGGGATCGAGGTACGCTTTTTCTGTAAAATGGCAATCGTGAATAGTATCCATAACATAGCAATGAAAAATCGCCAAAAAAGCATGCATGAGACTGAAAGGTGTTCTGCAATAATTTTTATGCCTAAATACCCCATAAATCCATATAGGATGCCAGAGAGTGTAACGAGTAAAGTGGCTTTTAATTGGGTGTTCACTTGGTATGTATCTGATTGTTTATTATATGGATGGATAATTTAATCTATATTGTTATTTTTGTACAGATAGTCCTTTGAGTGCGCATGCTATAACTTGATTTTTGTCCAATAATTGATAGGATGCGAGGAAAATATTATTAGATTCTACCACCCGAGGAGTACATCTATGACATCCAGCCGTTTAGCTAGTTCAGATTTAGACGATAATCCAAATTGTAATGGTGTGTCTTGTGTTTGTTGTTGCATCAGTTCAACAGCTGCTGTTTTTGGCTGTTTTTCTGCAAGTGGCGTGGTATTAGCAGGTGTAGCTATTAAAACGGCTGTTAGTGCGAAAGTATGTAATGTCGTTGCAGCTGTTGCAGGAGCTGTAAGTAATCTTGCTACTGCTTATGATGATTCTCAAACGGAGCAAAAAGAAGAGGCTCCGTATAATCATTGTGAAGGTGGTTTTAAAGCAACTATTCCATTAGCTGCTGCTACGCTTGCTACTGTGACAGATAGCGCAGCAACCGGTGGTGTGATTTCAGCCGCATTTAATGGCGTGAATGTGGGTTGGCAAGGCTTTAAGCATTTCATGATTGTAAACATCAACGCACAACCTATTGAATTAAAAAAATCGATCAAGTCGAAGCAAGAATTAGCAGTAGTACTTGGACCACCTCCAGTGAAGTTGACGCCAGGGAAACGTTAATTTAGTTTAAGGTGGGCAAAGCGCAGCTCTGAGGTATCCCCACGAATTTTTGGTGGTATTATTCCCCTCTCCCAAAATGCTTTTTTTTTGGGAGAGGGGCAAGGGGTGAGGGTATAGGCCCTCATCCCCAGCCCTTCTCCCATCGTAAAAAACACTCTGGGAGAAGGGAGCAAAAAATTCGTGGGGATACCTCAGAGCGCAGCGTGCCTACCCTTATCAACAGCGTTGACAGCTAGACAGGATTAAGGTTACAAATAACGGCATCATGCTTACGATAAGGATGTCGTATGGGTACTACTAGAAAAGTAAAACGCGCGCTCACTGCTCCAAATGCATTACCACGGTTAACATCTGCATCAGATTCGCTGGCGCAAACTTTAAATCCTCAAGAGCTCAAAATGGGAAAGAAACTCGGCGAAGGTGGTTGTGGCACGGTTTATGCTGCGGTGTATCAAGGAGAAAAGGTCGCTGTTAAAGAGTTTACTATCTTAGAGCAACTTATTAGTGAAAGTGATGTAGCTGTAAAATTTGATTCCGCCAATATTGTTACACCTTTAGGCCGTTGTTTTTATCCCCATTATTTATTATTAGAACTCGCACCATTGGGTTCACTTGAGAGTTTTGTTTCTGAAAAAACAGTTGCACTAGGGACGCGTGTTCGGCTTGCTCTCGATATTTGTGATGGCATCGCAGCGATGCACACTGGTCAAATGGTTCATAGAGATCTTAAGCCGGGTAATATATTAATTTTTCAAGATAGACGTCGGCGTTTTCGCGCGAAAATTACTGATTTTAGTTTGGCTGAACCCATTAATAGCAATGCACGATTATGTACGTTTTTTTATAAAGCACCGGAGTTATTTGTTAAACGTAAATTGGTAAAATCAACCGCAGCAGATATTTATGCATTTGGTTTTGTGTTATTGCACCTGCTATCAAAAGGTGATGAGTTTGATAAGCATTTTGGTGATTACTATGTCGAGTCAGATGATAGCATCTTGAATAAATCAAATGGCGTTCTCTTAAAAAAAGTACATAGTTTCATTGCGATATTGAAAATGCATAAACTATGTAATCCGTTTATTGAGGCACTGATTATTTCCTGTATCAATAATAATCCGTTGGCGCGGCCTTCGCTGCAACAAATTAAAGAAAAATTACATTTATTAAATCAACCCGCCAAAGATGATATTGGCTTAGTTAAATATTCTGCGCCAATTATGGTGCAGTCTGCACAAGCATTTTATTGGGTAGAGCGCGCATTTAGTGATGTGATATTTAATGAAAATATGGCGATGAATGATTTGCAAGCGCTCCATGGTGTGGCAGATGAAAAAGCTCAGAATGAAGTGACTAAAGAATATAATAGTAATGTGTACTTAGATGCGAAATGGAAATCTTATCGTAGCGATCAAAAAAATGTGAGTGTATTAAGAAGTCTCGCGAGTGCTACACCTAATAACACAAGCTTGATTCGGCTTGCGTGCGAAAATCTAGTAGATGCTGATTATGTCGCGTCTGTCTTTTTCTTTCGTTCATATCGTGAGCGCTTGATTCGCGGTGTTACGCAGTTAGGTCGAAAAGCAGAGGAAAAAGAAAATCCTGTTGAGTTGATAGAAGCATTTTTGGCAGGGAATCGGATTGGGTGAGTTATTCAATTGTCATCTCGAGGAAGGAACAATTGTCATCCCGAGGAGCGAAGCGAGGAGGGATCTCCCTGGAGATCCCTTGCTGCGCTCGGGATGACAATGGAGTGCAATAATTATATGTTTTATATATAATGCCCCCTCGTTCAATCAAGGTTCAAATTCATGTCACAATCATCATTTGGCCCAGTGATATTAGATATTCTTGGGGCAGAATTAACGAGTGAAGAAAAGGAAATACTTCAACATCCTTTAGTGTCGGGTGTGATTTTATTTTCAAGAAACTATTCCGATCCCAAACAAATTCATGACTTATGCCGTCAGATACGTAGTGCGCGTAAAAAACCATTAATCATTTCGGTAGACCATGAAGGCGGTAGAGTGCAGCGCTTTCGCGAGGGGTTTACACGTATTCCTGCGATGGGTTTAATTAGTCAGGCTTCATCGCATGATCAACTTAATATTGCAAAAGCTGCTGGATGGGTCATGGCTGCAGAGTTATTGTCTGTGGGCATCGATTTAAGTTTTGCACCCGTGTTGGATTTAGACAAAGGTATTTGTCCAGCGATTGGTGATAGAAGTTTTTCAAATGATCCAGCGCAAGTGATTCAATTAGCTATGAGTGTCATGCAGGGTATGTCAGCTGCTGGAATGGTTGCTACAGGTAAACATTTTCCTGGCCACGGCTCTGTTAATGTCGATTCTCATGAAGAAACTCCGGTGGATAAGCGTTCATTCGCAGAAATCGAAGCGGACGATTTAAAACCGTTTGTACACACGATACAAAACAACATAGCAGCACTGATGCCGGCACATATCATATTTCCAGAGGTAGATGATAAACCTGTTGGATTTTCTTCGGTATGGTTACAAGAGATTTTACGCAAAAAACTAGGTTTCCAGGGCGTTATATTTAGCGATGATTTGAATATGAAAGGGGCAAGTTTCGCGGGAGATTATGCAAGTAGAGCAGAAAGTGCTCTATCTGCTGGTTGCGATATCGTGTTAATTTGTAATAATCGACATGGCGCGATACAGATCTTGGATAAATTGCCACAAGTGTATACACTCTGTGAAAGTAAATTTAGAGTTTTGCAGGGACGTTTCAATCAAAATTTTCAAGCATTACAACAAACAGCTGCTTGGAAAGAATACAACACATTATTACGAACAGTTTTTACAGAAAAGGGCTATATATGAGTGCAATAGCAAAAAAAGTGGTGGATGTATTAGCAAAAGCCGATTGTTTATATGATATGAATGCCATTAACAACGCGCTTGATAAAATGGCTAAGGATATTACAGCTAAGTTAAAAGACAGTAATCCTGTCGTCTTATGTGTTATGTCTGGTGCACTCATTACGATGGGGCATTTACTCACAAGATTACATTTCCCGCTTGAAATCGATTACTTGCATGCAACGCGTTATCGCGGAACTAACCGTGGCGGCGATTTACATTGGATGGTTGAGCCACGTAATTCCCTCAAAGATCGCACTGTATTAATCGTCGATGACATTATGGATGGTGGTTTAACATTAGCATCTATTATCGATTATTGTGAATTGGCTGGTGCAAAAGCAGTTTTTTCAGCTGTGATGGTAAACAAAGTGCGTAAACGTGAAGAAGGCGTAAAACACGAGCCCGATTTTTTTGGCATTGAAACGGAAGATCGTTATTTATTTGGATTCGGTTTGGATTATGAAGAATATCTACGTAATGTGCCTGGGATTTATGCGGTTGCTAAAGAGCATGAGTAATCAATAAAGGAATAACACAATGACTAGATATGGATATTTTAATGCGTTAATAAAGTGTTTTTACTCACGAGATTTTTATCGTGACGTCGTGCAAAATTGGCAAGGTGGCGTTGTATTACATTTAATAATTGTTTTGTTGCTCACCTGCTTGGCGTTTGCAGTTGAGGTTCAAAAAAATGTGTCACTAATCTATACGGATGTGTCACAAACCGTGTTGCCACAAATACCTGATATGAGAATTGAAAATGGTAAGTTAGTAACGCCTGAAAACAAACCTTACGTGATTCAAGATTCGCACCATAAAGTCGTCGCGATTATTGATACATCAGGTAAATATACTAGCCTTAGTGATACCACAGCAGAGTTGTTAGTCACCACCAATACCATGTTTTATAAATCACATAATCACGTTAAAGCACATGTGTTCAATGCTAATCTCAAATTAGATTTAAGCCGTGATCATATTCACGAAGTGCTCAGCAAAGTTATTGATTGGTTATGGTTGATTATGCTTCCATTCCTCTTGATATTTGCATTTATGTTTCGATTGCTACAAATTGCGATTTATTCGATTATCGGAAAAATTTTCGCGTTACTTTGTGCGACGACACTAACCTACGGTGAAGTGTTTAAAATTACGGTTTTTGCAATTACCCCAGTCATCTTTTTGAATGCAGTGTTTAATTGGCTTTCAATTTCATTTCATTGGGAAACATTGTTGAGTTTCTTAATCACAATGGGTTATGTCGTTTTTGGAATTTACGCTAATAAATCTATCGCAAAAGGATAATGCTATGTGGTTTTTACTGTTTTTAGGTTGTTTTAGTGCACTTGCTTATCATCGCGCAAGTTTAAATGTATGGACAATATCGATGGCAGTGTTTTTTGTATTACTGTCAAAATTAAGCGACATTACTTTTTGGCCAATGACATTTTCATGGCTTGCATTTATCGCTATTGTGACACCGTTATATGCAACAGAGTGGCGTCGTAAAAATATAACGCGTCGAATTTTAGCTTTTTATCGTTCTGTAATGCCAACGATGTCACGTACAGAACGTGAAGCATTAGCAGCAGGAACAGTTGGTTGGGAAGGCGATTTATTCCGCGGTAATCCTGATTGGAATAAATTATTAGGCATGTCTAAGCCAACACTTTCTAACGAAGAGTTAGCGTTTATCAATGGCCCAGTCGAAAAATTATGTAGCATGATTGATGATTGGGATATCACGCATAATCGTGCTGATTTACCTCCAGAAATGTGGAAGTTTATTAAGGATCAAGGGTTCTTTGGATTAATTATTCCAAAAGAATATGGAGGCAAAGAATTTTCTGCGTTTGCCCATTCAGAAATTTTAACCAAGATTTATAGTCGTAGTGCATCCGTTGCAACAACAGTGGCTGTGCCAAATTCATTAGGGCCAGCTGAGTTGCTATTGCATTATGGTACAGAAGAACAAAAGAATTATTATTTACCACGCCTGGCAAAAGGTGAAGAAATCCCATGCTTTGCGTTAACGGGACCTGATGCGGGCTCTGATGCTGGCGCTATGATCGATACAGGGATTGTGTGCTGGGAAGAACATGAAGGTCAACGCACGCTCGGTATTCGATTAAATTGGAACAAGCGTTATATCACGCTTGCACCGGTAGCGACCGTTGTTGGGTTAGCATTTAAACTTTATGATCCAGAACATTTATTAGGTACCAAAGAAGAGCTTGGAATCACTTGTGCATTAATTCCAAGAAACACCCCTGGGGTGACGATTGGACGTAGACATTTCCCAGTCAATATTGCTTTTCAAAATGGTCCTACACAAGGAAAAGATGTATTCATTCCTATGGACTGGATTATTGGTGGCGCAGAAATGGTTGGGCATGGCTGGCGCATGTTAATGGAGTGTTTAGCGGCGGGTAGGGCGATTTCATTGCCAGCAAGTAGTTTAGGCGGTGCAAAAACTTTATCTTATGCAACTGGTGCTTATGCGCGTGTGCGAAAACAATTTAATACACCGATCGGCCGATTTGAAGGTATTGAAGAAGTATTAGCTCGTATTGCGGGTAATACTTACATCATGGATGCAACTCGTGGTTTTACTGCTGCAATGATTGATTCAGGTGAAAAGCCTGCAGTTGCATCGGGTATCACGAAACTGCATGTCACTGAACTAGGTCGTATTGTGTCGAACGATGCAATGGATGTGCATGGTGGGAAAGGAATTTGTTTGGGGCCACATAATTATCTAGGTCGTTTTTATCAATCTGTTCCAATTGCAATTACGGTGGAAGGCGCGAATATTTTGACACGTTGTATGATTATTTTCGGTCAAGGTGCAATGCGTTGTCATCCATATATTTTTGCGGAATTTGAAGCAGCTAAAATAAAAGATGAAAGCAAGCGTTTGGTTGAGTTTGATCAAGTGTTAACAAATCATATGAGCTTTACCGTAAGCAATTTAGTGAGAAGCTTTGTATTAGGCCTTACAAGTGCTCATGTGGTCAGTGCACCATCGGGTGAGTGGAAGCGCTATTTCCAACATGCAACCCGTTTTAGTTCTGCATTTGCATTCATTGCGGATGTTTCATTGCTAGTATTGGGTGGTTCATTGAAACGTAAAGAAACTATTTCTGCACGTTTAGGCGATATTTTAAGTTATCTCTATTTGCTGTCAGCTGTGTTGAAGCATTATAAAGATCAAGGACAAATGCGTGAAGATGCTCCTGTCATGCATTGGGCGGCACAAACTTGTTTATATCAAATCCAAGTCAGACTGGATGAAATTATTAAAAACTTTCCTAATAAGTGGATGGGCTATATATTGCGTCCATTGATTTTCCCATTAGGAAAACGTTTTAGCTTGCCTAGTGATAAATTAGGACATCAAGTTGCACAGTTACTTATATCGCCCAGTGAAACACGCGATAGACTATCGTATGGTGCATATACAACAGCGGATGGCACTAATTCGATGGGTTATTTGCAAGACGCTTTATTGAAATGCGTTGCTGCAGAACCTATTGAAAAAATTCTCAAAACAGCACAACAAGCAGGTACGATTCAAAAAGATCTTATTTTGAAAGAAGCTACAGAAGCATTAGCAAAACAAATTATTACACAAGAACAATTTGATTTACTGAGTGAAGCAGAAGTGGCACGACATAAAGTGATTGCGGTGGATGATTTTGATCCGAGTGAATTAACACATGATACGGTATTAAATGAACGAAATACACATTACTCAACAGCAGAATCTAGCCACTAACCAGAAAAAACAAGAGTTGTTGTTTTATCTGGTATTGTTTACAGGAATGTTTTTATTGCTAGAAATAGCATATTCCATTTGGTGTAGTGGATTTTATTTTGGTGATGTTGAGGTTGTTGCAGACCACTTTCAAATTCCTTTGAAAGTGGTTTTTGTTTTTATAGCTTTTGTTTTAATTCAATTGTTACTTCATTTTTTATTTAGCCTTGTTGTTTGGTTGCAAGCGTTATCCATCGGTAAGTTATTTCGGTTGTCATGGGTTGCGACTGAAAAAACCGCGTTTATAGGCTGGGGCGTGTCTCTCTTAACCTTGTTATTATTAAATGAACATTTTTATCCGCTATCGAAATTTGCATCACTGACTGAAATATTTATTCCTTGGGGTATTTCGGGTGTGTTAGCTGCTGTGTTTTCAATAGTTTCGATGAGTGGGGTGGTGTTGATTGTATTGTCTTACTTTACATCCCCTCACCCGCCACGTAAAAAGCACGTGTCGACCTCTCCCACAAATGGGAGAGGTGATATGATTTACTCCCCTCTCCCAGAGCGCTTTTTGCGATTGGGAGAAGGGTTGGGGATGAGGGGTTTTATTTTCATTTTATTTTTAATTCCTGTTTTGTTTTACTATCTACACACAGATAAACAACACACCTACATTTCTGCAGCAACAGAAGATCAACCTAATATTATTTTAATTGGTGTTGATTCGCTGCGACCTGATTTTGTCGGTTATTTTGGTTCTACAGGCAGCACGCCATCAATAGATAATTTTCTTGATCAGGCTACTGTTTTTGCTGAGACACTCACCCCATTAGCGAGGACGTTTCCTGCATGGACGAGTATGTTGACAGGTGAGTATCCAAAAAGAAATGGCGCACGGACTAATTTAGAAGACCCTCAACATATTGATTTACGTTACACGTTACCACGTATTTTACAACAGCATGGTTATCAGACTATTTTTGCGACTGACGAAACTCGATTTAGTAATATCGATAAATCATTTGGTTTTGATAAATTGGTCACACCACCCATGGGTGTCAGTGATTTCTTAATTGGAGCATTAAATGATTTTCCTTTTTCAAACTTGTTAGTGAATACACGATTAGGTGAAATTATATTTCCATATAGTTTTGCGAATCGTCCAGCTTATTCAACTTATGATCCAAATAGTTTCCTACGCTTACTACGCCCCATGGTTTTATCGGCTCACTCAAAACCTGTATTCATGGTCGTACATTTTTGTTTGCCGCACCATCCGTATGTTTGGGGCACAGAAGCGGTGACCACATCAAAATCAGTCGCTCAATATCGTTTAGCTGTGAATCGCGCAGATCAACAATTTGGAGATTTTTTCCAAATGTTGCAACAAAGTGGTTTGCTCCAGCACGCGGTCGTTGTTTTATTATCAGATCATGGTGAAGCTTTAGAATTAAAAGGTGATAGAGCAACTGATCCAGAGTTATTTGTAGCAAATCAAAAAGGCGAAGCTATTCCCAGGTTTTATCCGCCGATGCTGGAAAATGAAAAAGTGGATGAATCTGCTGGTCATGGCACAGATGTTTTAGGGTTGACGCAATACCATACGGTATTTGCTTGGCGAACGTTTGGTAAGCGTTTGAATCACGTTCAAGTGGTAAAAGGGTATGCCTCGTTGTTAGATATTAAGCCCACGGTCTTGAGCTTATTAAATCTTCCTTTGCAGCAGCTTGATGGAATGTCACTGCAAGCACAGCTTTTAGGCAGTGAGTCAGAAATCCACTCAAGAGGGGATTTATTCACAGAGAGTGATTTTTCTCCGATTGCAATTCGTACGGTACATCCTGAAACACGTGATGTCGTATTATCCGGTTTGAATTATTTTAATATTGATCAAAAGTCAGCGCGTGTTGTAGTGAAAGATGCGATGGAAAAATTAATTATTAGTAGTAAGCAATTTGCTGATTTTTATGGCGATTGGGCGCTGGCGCTATATCCACAAAAAAACAACACGATGACGCCAATCTTACTTAATTTGCGCAATGGAAGGTGGACTAATAATTTGCAGTTGAGTTTTGCACAGCATTCTCCTGCGCAACATATGCTGGCAGCATTACAACGGTTTTATGGAAGTGATTTAAAACCTGTACAGACAAATTCTCTCGAAAAATAAATTCATTTTTTTCCTTGACACAAAAAACTTGTACACAGTTTCATTTTTTCGACATCTGTACCTCGATATTCGATAGTCATCAGGCATTTGCAAGCCTAATAAATCGCAACTCATTGATTATTATAAGGTATCGCCGTGTGTTCACTTTGTGTTCTTCTTAGGGTTTACCCTGGCCTATTAGGGTTTGCGGTAGTTGTGAATAGCTTATTCACAGAGTTATCCACAGAAACTGTGGGTAACTTTGGGGTTCGTGCTAGAGATCATAGGTATGATCTGCGGGCTGTTCTTTACTTACCCTAAAGCTGAGAATGTCATCTTGAGGTTTCGTTAATCACGCTGATAGCTATAGCATGGTACAGGAGTGCTCATTTCATCAGCTCCATCTGGATTTGGAATGCTGAACATTAAATAATGTGCCTTCATAACACTTCCATTAAATAGTGGCGGTAGGGTAGGAGCTACTACGCAGCGAGGGCTTCCTTCTCTATCAGGTGTTGGTAGTAGTGGACTCGCGGCGGCAGCAGTCGTTGCTGCTGCACTATTTTGAACGACGACAGGTTTATCTTTCGCTCTATATTCTTCTAAAAACTTTTTAGCGCCAGCCACTTTATCAATTAGGTTGGATCTTTCTAGGCATTCAAGTTGTCCAAGTGTGTACCCATCGACTCGCACTTTCCACACTCTCTCAAAAGGGAATGCAGTTTTTTCGCACTCTGGGCGAAAACCTTTTGCTGTTGTGTAATTATCTAACGAAACACTTTGGAGTAAAGTTTTATCGATGAACGTGTCGAAGACTATTCGGTTATTTCTATCTTCTAACCACCAATGTTCAGGTGCGATATCATTTTCACCTTTAATCCCGCCACATACATATAGACCGCCAACTTCATCTTTGGCATCACTTACTTTGAACACGATGGGGTCATGCATTTTTTCTACGATGTATTCCATCGTTTCTTGTCGCAGAAGAGCGAGAGTTGTTTTATCTATTAAAGCCTCTAGATGTACCTGAGCTTTTGTAGCTGAACTTGCCGCCCGATGTGCTTCCAAATCTAACCATTGTTGTTCAAGAAGAGTGGACTTTGGTAGTGTTAATGGAGAAGCTCGTAGCTGCTCAATCTCACTCTCGAGTGACTTACGTAGGTTATTAATCCTTGTATTATAGTTATCGTTAGATTCACCCGCTTTCTGTGGCATCTTTGTTTCAAGAGTGCGAAGACGTTCTGCTATTTCTGTAATCATAGCTGCCTGCATTTGGGCATCACCACCTGCCGCTTCAGGAAAGACGAGATCCAGCACTTCGGTCTTTTTTTCCCTGGTTAAATCGTCAAATTGAGTCATCCATTTTAGAGATGCGCCCTTGGCTGAGTGAGCTATATCGCCGCTTAAGGCAAACATCTGGCATGACATGCCATGCATCACATCTATTTCTCGTGCAGCGGTCATTAATATTGCGCCTCGTTTAATATCTTATCAATTTTATGATTACTAAATGTGGATATCAGAAATTGCCCAATTGTATCATAAAGGCATCAAAAATAGAGCAATAATTAGTTTTAATATAGGATTTAGGTTTAAATATATACATCTCATTGATTGTAATGAAGCTATGACGGTCATTTGAGTATTCAGGCGGCTTATAGCTTAACTTGATTCTTTTGTGACTATTATTAAAACGATGAATCTGATAAAGTTGCAAAATAAGTCAATTGTCAGTAGGTATTACGTTTGGCAACTACATATAGTGAATTTAAAATAGCGTCGCAACCGCAGTTTGCTCAAATCGTCGAAAAGTGTATTTCACGTTTAAGTAAGGCAGTGCCGCGATTAGATACACAGACAAATATTACGTTGCTCAACACGCACCCTCAATATGCAGATAGGCTTATGTATGTGCTTTTACGGTTAGGCAAAGCTCTTTCACGCTTAGACACTCCAGAAAATATTAGCTTATTAGACAAACATGCTCAGCACGCTACGCGGATTGCATATGCTATTTTGTGTTTGAGCCGAGCTGCTCCTCGACTAGATACGCAAGCAAACTTTACGGCACTTTTCCAATATCAAGAGTTTTTAGAAGATACCTTGCACAAAATAGAAAAAACGCCATTAATGAGTCAGGATATTTTAAATAAAATTATCGATGACAATCGTAAAAGCCGAGTCAGGCGAGAAGTTGCTACCACTTTTGTTTTAGGAAAAAAAATTCATCCGGGATTATTTGGTCAAACACAATTACCTGATGAAAAAAGGGCAGCACAACCTGCCCCACTAGCTAAAATTGTTTGTGAATTTGTTCGAGGTAAAAGTCAACCACCGTAACCGCCGCATCGGCTAAAATCATAGCAAAATGAAGCAATCTCAGAACGATTTTAATCAACTGTCATTTTTTCCAGATAATAACAATTCAAAATACTTTCCATTAAATTAGGATCATGAGCAATTTTTTCAAAGAGCTGGTTTTGTGTATTTGATAGTACATAAGCAAGAGGTTGTGGCACTGAAAGATATTGCTTAAAAGCAGCTTTTAATTTTTGATCCCAGAATGTGTGCATGCGAGTAAGGTCATCTGGATAAACCATATCACGTGATTGATTGAGCTCTGGAATACACTGAAAGGGCTCAATGATATTGTAGTGGCCATAATCAGCAGTTAATTGCTCGCCTGCCTGGATGTCACGAATAGCGATTTCAGCGTCATATGCGGTTAGCATACAGTTTGGGTTGAAACTATGGTTAATATATCGCGCAATATCTTGCGAATATAAATACTGGCCACGACGGTTACGGTAACAATGACGTATCACTTCTTCGTATTTCTCAGGTTCGAGGGCTTCAATTTCTTTTTTTGTAAAAAATGTGTCAATTTTATCCTGTACCCAGGTAATGGTTCCAGCAGCAATAAACGCTGTCGCGAAGACGCCATGCCCAATATTATCGTCAATGAATTTTAATTCTGTATTCGGGTGAAGCATCTATGCGTCCTCGGTTGCAATTTTAGATGTAGGGTGGGCCAAAGCATCGCGTGCTAACCCTACGAAAATAATGGTGTAATAAATAATGCGGGAAGACTAGCTGATATCGAATGCCGCTACAAGAGTCTTCACGCTGGATTGCTATAAGTGCTATACTCAGCCGTTGTTATATCTTGGATACTCAATTATTTCACAGTGTGTGAATGCCCAGCTTAAGGATAGGGAGAAATATGGCTATTATTGATGTATTAGTTTTCATTTTCGCCGTACTAGGGTTAGCTTATTTACAAGCTCCAGCCATATTATGGACTCTAGTGATGGGGTTAGTTTTATTTTCCCTAAGTATTTTTGGAAATTTAGGTTTTATTGCACTCAGTATTCTCTGGATTGGATTTCTCGCTGTCGCTGCATTTGCTAATCTTGCACAGCTCCGCAAAAAACATATTACACCGTTCATCATTAATCGTATCCAGCGCAACATGCCTACCATCAGTGACACAGAACGTGAAGCTATTGAAGCGGGTAATGTGTGGTGGGAAAAAGATTTATTTTGTGGAAATCCAAATTGGAAACAATTTTTAGCAATGCCGCCGGCAAAATTGTCGCGTGAAGAGCAAGGCTTTATCGATAATGAAGTAGAGCAATTATGTGAAATGCTTAATGATTGGGAAATCGTTAATGTTGATAAAGATTTACCGGTCAATGTGTGGGAATATTTAAAGAAAGAACGTTTTTTCGGTTTAGTAATTCCAAAAGAATATGGTGGTCGCGGTTTCTCTGCTTATGCTCATTCTAGTACCGTTTTAAAAATTGCGACACGCAGTATCAGTGCAGCTGTTAACACGATGGTTCCAAACTCCTTAGGACCTGGTGAGTTAGTGTTACATTATGGAACGCGCGAACAAAAAGAATATTATTTACCACGTTTAGCAAGAGGCGAAGAAATCCCGTGTTTTGCATTGACTGGACCAGAAGCAGGGAGTGATGCGGGTTCACTAACTGATAGTGGCGTTGTGTGTCGTGGAATGCATAACGGTCAAGAAGTGTTGGGAGTGCGTTTAAGTTGGGATAAGCGATATATTACCTTAGCTCCTATTGCAACGGTGTTAGGTTTAGCATTTCGTTTATATGACCCAGAGCGTTTATTAGGCGAGAAAAAAGATATTGGTATTACTTTATGTTTGATTCCAACGTCGCATCCCGGCGTCGAAATTGGGAATCGTCACTATCCATTGCATTTAGCATTCATGAATGGACCTACACGCGGTAAAGATGTTTTTATTCCCATTGAATGGATTATTGGTGGCTCTACGATGGCTGGCCAAGGTTGGAAAATGTTAATGGAATGTTTGTCGATTGGTCGGTCTGTTTCACTTCCTGCATTAAGTACCGCCTGTGGCATGTTAAGTTATCGTATGACAGGTGCGTATTCTCGTATCCGTAAGCAATTTAATACACCATTAGCGCAATTTGAAGGAATTGAAGAAATTTTAGGTGATATTGGTGGTTACACGTATTTATTAGAATCGTGCCGACAATTAACCTGCAGTGCTTTAGATCAACAAGTTCGTCCATCCATTGTTTCTGCTATCGCAAAATACCATATGACAGAAATGGCGCGTAAAGTCATGGCGCACGCGATGGATGTACATGCGGGACATGGTATTCAAGTTGGACCGCGTAATTTTCTCGCGCATGCCCACATGGCTATTCCTATTAGTATTACCGTGGAAGGCGCAAATATTCTGACGCGTAATTTAATTATTTTTGGCCAAGGCGCTATTCGTTGTCATCCTTATTTGATTCATGAAGTTGGATTATTTTCACAACCTGATTCACCAGAGAAAACAAATCAATTAGATAAATTACTGTTAGCACATATTGGATATGCACTGAGTAATTTTGCGAAGAGTTTTATTTCTGGTTTAACTGGCGGCGCGCTTTTATCATCACCTGTTACTGGGTTTAGCGCTAAATATTACAAGCGTTTGACGCGTATGAGTATTGCGTTAGCGATGTTATCTGATATTTGCATGTTAATTTTAGGCGGTAATTTAAAACGTAAAGAGCGTACCTCTGCACGTTTAGGCGATATTTTAAGTGAATTATATTTGGGATCTGCAGTACTGAAATACTTTAATGATAATGGTAATCCTGAACCAGATAGAAGCTATGTAAAATGGTGTTTGGAAACATGCTTGCATCGCGCACAAACGGCTTGCGAAGAATTATTAAATAATTTCCCCATTCGTTGGTTAGGTAAAACATTACGTTGGATTATATTTCCATGGGGTGCTGCATTCAAAAAACCATCGGATGTGCTGTATCACAAAGTAGTGAAAGAAATGACGTCTTCTTCAGCATTGCGTGATCGATTAACGCAGTTTTGTTTTGTAACCAAAAATCCAAGCAATACGATGCGATTACTAGAGGAAGCTTTACAGAAAGCGCCTGATATCGAGCCAGTGTGGAAAAAGTTTCAAAAAGTAATTCGTAGTAGTCCTGTTACGAATAGAATTACGTTTGAAGAGCGTGTTGATGATGCTTATACTGCAAATCATTTGACTGCAGATGAAGTACGTCATTTAAGAGATTTTTATGCATTACACAAAGAAATTATTAAAGTGGATGAATTTACATTTGATTTAAGTGCTGTCACAGCATAAGAAGTTGTAGGGTGGGCAATTCTCCCTTCTCCCAGAGTGTTTTTTACGATGGGAGAAGGGCTGGGGATAAGGGCTTAGACCCTCACCCCTCTCCCAAAGAAGTGCACTTTGGGAGAGGGGAATAGTGCCTCCTCATTAATATTTATTATATTTACTATATAAAGGACCGCAACATGGAAACAAAAACTCATGCGCGCCGTGATGTCTACATTGTAGATGGTGCTCGTACACCGTTTTTAAAAGCGAGAGGCAAACCAGGGGCGTTATCAGCGTCAGATTTAGCTGTGAATGCAGGCAGAGAGTTATTAGCAAGACAACCATTCGCGCCAACTGAATTGGGTGAAGTGGTTTTAGGTTGCATGATGCCAAGCCCAGATGAAGCGAATATCGCGCGGTTAGTTGCTTTACGTTTAGGTTGTGGTAAAGGTATTCCTGCTTGGACAGTACAACGTAATTGTGCGTCGGGTATGCAAGCACTAGACAGTGCATTCAAAGATGTTGCTACCGGTCGCCACGATTTAGTATTGGCTGGTGGTACCGAAGCAATGAGTCGTGCTCCTTTATTATTTAATAATGGCATGGTGAATTGGCTGTCAGGTCTGTGGGGCGCAAAAACATTTGGTGCGAAGTTAAAGCAAGTTACAGAATTTCGTCCAGGATTTTTAACACCTGTGATTGCATTACTGCGTGGATTAACAGATCCAACCGTTAATCTTTCTATGGGACAAACAGCAGAAATACTAGCATACCGATTCGGTTTAACCAGAGAACAAATGGATGCTTTTGCAGTACAGAGTCATCTTCGTGTTGCTGCTGCGCAAAGTAAAAATTATTTTTCTGATGTCACTGCTGCCTATACTTACTCTGGTGAAAGTTATACTTTCGATGATGGTGTGAGAGCTGATTCAACCATCGAAAAACTTAGCACATTAAAGCCATTTTTTGATAAAAAATTTGGTGCGGTTACAGCAGCAAATAGTTCTCAAGTGACTGATGGCGCAGCATTGTTATTGCTTGCAAGCAAAGAAGCAATTCAAAAATATAATTTACCTGTATTAGCAAAAATTGTGGATGTTGAATGGGCTGGTTTAGAACCTGCTGAAATGGGTTTAGGTCCTGTTTTTGCAGCCACAGCTTTGATGAAACGCTATCAAATGACAAAAGAAGATGTTGATTTCTGGGAAATAAACGAAGCATTTGCAGCGCAAGTACTAGCATGTTTAGCTGCATGGGAAGACGATAATTTTTGTAGAGAACATTTAGGATTAGATAAAGCATTTGGTGCAATAGATCCTTCACGATTAAATGTGGATGGTGGTGCAATTGCTTTAGGTCACCCAGTGGGTGCAAGTGGTGCGCGAATTGTTTTACGTTTAGCAAATATTTTAAAACGTGAAAATGCACAAAGAGGGTTGGCGTCTATCTGTATTGGTGGTGGTCAAGGTGGCGCAATGATAATTGAAAATGTATCTGATGTAGGAGCGTAACTAACATGCAAAATTTCAAACATTGGCGATTAGAAACAGATACAGATCGAGTGTTATGGTTGTATTTCGATAAGCAAAATGCAACGACTAATACGATGGATAAAGAAGTGATGGAGGAGTTGTCTGATGTTTTAGATAGCCTCCGTAATGATACACAACATAAAGGCGTTATTATTGCATCGGCGAAGAAGAATGGATTTATAGCTGGAGCTGATATCGCGCAATTCACAAAATTTCCTGACGAGAAAGAAGCAGAACGTTTGTTGCGTCGTGGCCAAGCCATTTTCGATAAAATTGAAAATTTAAATATGCCAACTGTTGCGATGATTGATGGTTTTTGCTTAGGTGGTGGAATGGAATTGGCATTGGCATGTCGTTATCGCGTTGTATGTGATGATCCAAAAACGCGCTTAGGTTTGCCAGAAGTAAAACTAGGTATTCACCCAGGTTGGGGTGGAAGTGTGCGCATGCCACGTTTAATTGGTGGTATGGATGCAATGAAATTAGTTTTATCAGGTTCAACTGTTAGTGGTAAAGCAGCGGCAAAAATTGGTTTTGCAGATGTTGCTGTGCCAAAGCGTCATTTAGTTCGTGCTGCAAAATACTATGTGCTAGAACAACCAAAACCGCATCAACCTACTAGACTGCAAGCATTAACGAATAAAAAAGTCTTTCGTAAATTGTTAGCCAAGTTGATTTACAAACAAGTTGCAGCAAAAGCGAATCCTGCACATTATCCTGCGCCATTTGAAGTTATCAAAAACTGGGTTGAAGTTGGCGTGGAAGGTGATTTAGCTATGGAACGTGAAGCACAAAGTTGTGCGCGCATGTTCTTAGGTGAAACCTGCCAAAACTTAGTGCGTGTATTCTTCTTGCAAGAACGTTTGAAAGCTCTTGGCAAAGAAGTGAAATTTGTACCACAACATGTGCATGTCATTGGTGCAGGTACGATGGGTGGCGATATCGCTGCCTGGTGTGCAATGCAAGGTATGACGGTTACATTGCAAGATCGTGAACCTAAATTTATAGCGCCTGCGATTAAGCGTGCATATCAGTTATTCAAAGAAAGATTAAAAGAAAATTATCTTATCCAAAAAGCAATGGATAGATTAATTCCTGATGTCGAAGGTTATGGCGTTCCACGTGCGGATGTCATTATTGAAGCTATTTTTGAAGATTTGAAAGCGAAACAAGATTTATTTAAATCATTAGAAATAAATGCTAAACCTACAGCGATATTAGCGACCAATACATCAAGCATTCCAATCGATGAAATTAATACGGCAATGCAAAACCCAAGTCGTTTAGTGGGCATTCATTACTTTAATCCAGTTGCGAAAATGATGTTAGTTGAAGTAGTGAAAGGTAATAAGACTGATGCGGGTGTCTTTGATAAAGCAACAGCATTTGTGCGTAAGATTGATCGTTTACCATTGCCAGTTAAAAGCAGTCCTGGATTCTTAGTAAATCGTATTTTGATGCCATATTTATTGGAAGCGGTTGCAATGATTGATGAAGGAATTCCTGCATCAGCTATTGATAAAGCCATGACAGACTTTGGTATGCCAATGGGTCCTGTAACTTTAGCTGATACAGTAGGGCTTGATATTTGTTTATCAGTCGCGAAGTATTTAGGTAAATACATGAATACCAAAGTACCTGCACGTTTAACAGAGTTAGTGGAAGGCGGTAAGTTAGGTCGTAAATCAGGTAGTGGTTTTTATCAATATAAAAATGGTAAGCAAGTTAAAATCTCTGGTGTTGTTTATGAAAAGCCATTGACTGACATTTCTGACCGTTTAGTACAGCGCATGTTAGATGAATCATTTGCATGTTTACGTGAAGGTGTTGTTGCAGATGGTGATTTGTTAGATGCGGGTATGATTTTTGGAACAGGCTTCGCACCATTCCGCGGCGGTCCAATACATTATGCTAAAACAAAAGGGATTGTGATTCCTGAAGTTAAAGATTCTGTCGCTGCTACGGGGTAAATGACTGGGGTCTAAAGTATTAGCTGTCATCCAGAGCGAAGCGAATGACTCCTTGTTAGGAGGAATTCCTTCGCTTTGCTCTGGATGCTCGCACGCTGCGCGCGAAAAAAGGCTTCACTGTGCCACCCCATTTTTTATATAAACAATCTTTTCAAAGAGAATGGAAAGTACTACTAAAAATTCGTGGGGATAGTTAAGTGGTTCGCTTTGCACACCCTCATAGTGAATAATTGAAGTGTTGTGAGGGTATCGTGATTTCTTCATTACATAGCCTAGAGCAAAATAGTCTATTAAATAAGCTACTTGTCTTGATAACAGAGATAGGACCTATACCAGTTAAAATATGGGGGGTAGGTTATGGGCGTGAGCCAAACTTACAATCAAATACCTCACTTATCAATCTGGTTACATCAAAACTACAAGTGTTCAACGTTGAAAAGAAATCTATTAATTCAGTTTACTTCATTGAATTAATTTTATTTTTATATTGTAATGATATTTTGTGTTTAGAAAATATTGATTTTCTTATCCAGAATATTGATTATATTTCTGAAATTTACAAAGGTATAGTTTTTTCAAAAAGTGCGGCAAGATTCGCAGCGGATGCTGCATCTGATGTCCCCGATCATGAACAGCTTCAACTAAAAGCGCAAGTGTATTTTGAAGCAGTTATGATTTTTCATGCCGTTAAAGATGAAAAACAAGCGGCACTGCCATTAAGAGATAGCTATGTGTTGTGTCCTCTTCCTGGGGTCGATCATATTCAATCCTATAGACATATTATTACAAAGAAAAAAATTCTTGAGCAATTAAGAGAGCGAAAAATCCTGACAAATGCTCTTTATCATTTCATAGTTGATTGTCCAGATAATATAGTGGATGACAGAATAAAAATTTTTGAATTGATAGAATTAATCGAACATAATCTACAGGGTTCAAGATTATCGAGTGATAGTAAAAAAGATGAAAAATATAGCTCACCAAGCGCAGTAATCGGTTCGGATGCCCGACCTAGATTGATCTTAGAAACGCTGATGACAGTGTCCGCATGCCATGATGAAGGTATTTCTGTAGTTGATGTATTGGCTGCATTTGAAATACCAAAGATCAAAGATTTCTGGATAAAAATAAATTCATGTCAACCAAAAAGAAACTTGTCAGTTCGAATGTTAATTGAAAGTTGGGTGTATATTTTTCCTCTGCTTAATATGTTGCATAAAGGGTTGCAACTGTCAGATGATTTATGTGTTGATGTTGCGTTTAGCTTGATGGGAAAAAGATTGCACGTAAAAAATATATTGCTTGCTGCTAAACAACTTCATGAAAGAGGGATGAGTGAGTATGCTAGTGATATCATCTCAGTGTTTTCTCATGATGATTTTTTAGAGTATGATGATATTCAGCCATTTTCTGATTTAGTTATTTCACTTATTACATTTGAAAAAACACAATCCTCACAAAATTATTTCGTAAGTAAAATTCTAAACGCGATGATTATTGGTGTGATTGATTTAAATAATTTTTATCGTATATGTGATTTAATATTTTATTTGATAGATAACAATATTTTCCATGCGAAATATATAGATGTTTTTATTGGGGAAAGAGTTTTAGAGTCGAAATTTATTCATGGTAAACTTTTTTCTCATAAAAATTTGTTTTTGGTTAATAGCAGCAGTATTCCCACTGCTGCTTCATTAGTTGATGACAGCAAAAGTCAAATTACAAGTGCAGAAAAATATCTTGTTTCTATTTTAAAACATGATCTGACGGAAGCCTTTTCTAAAAAGCCTGGTGCAGTGATCGCTGTGCCTAGGTGTGGTCGACTTGAAGAAAATAAAGTATATTTTAAAAAAATGGAGATGCTTAATTATTTTAAAAAATTAAATATACTAAGTTCACAATGCTATGAGTTTATCGTCGAGTCTGAAAATGATACTGAAGATAAATTCGAATTTATTTATCTTATTAAGATTTTTTTAGGACAGTACTCGCTTGGCAAGAGTGATAATATATCGTCTCTTGTGGCATTGGTGCATAATTTAATTCATCTTCTTAAGGCAGGTGTTAGTGTCACAGATGTGATTGCAGCAGTTAATCTGCAAGTAATATCGGATTTGATGATGAATCATGATGAGTTAGCAAAGATTCGTCGTGAAGCTAATGTATCTTTTCTATTTGCAACTCTTGGTGTATTGCCTGGGTTGAGTAATTGCTTTGACGCAAGGTATCTTGAAGAAATAGCTAAATATGTAATTTCAAAGCCTCAATATGCAGTAGAATATTTACAAGCTTTTAGGGTGCTAGTGAAGAGAAAAAATTATGTGAGTGCTGATGGTCCTTCTAAATTTCTCGTCCCATATGCTGATTATATATTTCGTGTGTTATCTTTAACTTCTAATATAGCTGAAGTGATTAACGCAATTTTCATGCTTGCACATGCAGAGCTTAATGGGTTACTTGGGCGTAATCTCAATGTGCGTATATTAAATTTATTATTTAAATTTCCAATGCATGCTGAAAAACTCTCAGGTGCTATGTTAAGGCTTTCTGATGAAACATACGCGTATCACAATAGATATGATGAAAAGGCTATTTCTTCCCATTCGCAACAGATGAAGATAGTCATGCATGCGTTTGAATCAAGGTTATTACCTTTGTTAGAATCAGGGAAGGGTGACTTTAATCAATTCTACTATTGGGCTGATCTGATAATATTTTTGAGTAGTAATGGTATTTTTTCCGATGTTTATATCAATGAGCTCGTAAACCGCATATCAACTATTGTTTCCATTCACGCAGAAGTATTTTCTGCTGAAAATTTGTTTGGTGAGTTAGATGTTGCTACATCAGGAGCAACGCACACTGTATTGGCTTCTGCTGTATCAAGTCATTACGCGCAACGTTTATCTGATCATGAATGTCATGCGCGCAACTATTTCGATATGATTTTAGCTTCGCACGATAGCATTGCAATGCCTGTAATGGCATGCTTGAAAAAAACATCTGCGGATATGTATCGCGATAAGGGTTATTTGAGTCGATACAATCACTCATTAAATACCATATTAAACTTTGCAGGATTATTTCCGATAGATCAATCTTTGCGACGGAGGCAAGCTGTTTCTCCAGACTTTATTAAAAAATATTTATTGCGAACACCTACTGTTTTGAGTGATTCAACAATATCTGAAATTCATCGTGTTGTAGATATAGATGCAAAGAGGCTAGCGTTATTTATTGAAGGTCTCCGTGCGCATTTATCTTGTTCTTGTCTCATGCTTAACACGCGAACTTGCGATTCAGTCAAAGCAAAAATATTACAACAAAAAGTCGCCGCACTCGAACAGATACAAGCGCATTCCGGTGACAGTAAGCTTTTGCCCGACGTATCAATTCTCTATCCACTTTTTACATATTTGATTGATCTTTTAAATCTTGTCCACGATCCTAGTGATAATTGGATTCATCATTTTAATTTATTTAGTGATTTCTTAAATGAGCATGGCATTGCTCTGCGTGATTTTCCTGATCATCAGTATGTTGATCCATATTACGAATATGCATCGCTTTACTATGAGTCATTATCTGGGTTTATAAATAAACTAGCGAATCAGGTTAAGCCTGAGGATTGTCTTGAGCTACAAGCAACGACTTTGCGGTTGATGTAAATTAGCTACATCAGAACCGCACGCGATAGCAAGCATTGGTATATAATGACTGGGCTCCTGTTACAAAGGAAAGTAGTTTTTTCTCCCTTCTCCCATCGTATTTTTTACGAATGGGAGAAGGGTTGGGGATGAGGGTATTAATTTTTCCACTTAATACTACACCCAATACCGGCTATTTGATTTTCATTTACTTTTGTTCCCGCGAGTATTGCATCTAATGCATCACATAAATCTTTGCCAGTGACGGGGTTTGTATTTTTAGGTGTTGAATCATCGAATCTACCACGATAAACACATGATAAATTTTTATCGAAGACATATAAATCGGGTGTGCAAGCGGCTTGATATGCTTTTGCAGTATTTTGTGTTTCATCGAAAAGATACGGAAAAGAATAGTGATTTTCTTTTGCTTCAATGACCATATGCTCAGGGCTATCCGTAGGATATTTTTCAATGTCATTAGAATTAATTGCAATAAAATGAAAACCTTGTTCTTGATATTTATTTGCAATCGAAACTAATTTAGCTTGAATATGTTTTACGTAAGGACAGTGATTGCAAATAAACATTATCACAGTAGCTTTATCAGATTTTAATTCTGCTAAAGATACATAATTATTTGATATAGGATTTAATAAATTAAAATCAGGTGCTATGGTGCTAAGTGGTAACATGTTGGATGTAACTGCCATCGCTTTCTTCTCAATTAAAATTCGAGTGTAAAACTACTGTCTTTATCATCATTTCTATACGTTCGTGCTATGTCTTGTAATGCGGTAAAAGAGTCACTCATTTTTTTCTTTTCTGCATCTGTAAATTTAGCATCTTTTTTCTGTAAAAGCGCTGTGAGATCCGTATAAAGTGTTTTAGCATTTGATAAGCGTTTAAATGATTCATCAAGGTTTTCGCCATTTGTAGCTAAATGATTGTGAGCAGCCGCAATTATTTTAAATGCGGCATCGACATTTTTTAACTCAGGAACAACTAAGAATTTAATAGAAGGATCCGCAGGTTTTGGCTTGAACAAATTAAGGAAGCTTTGCATGTTGTCTCCAAAAAGAGTAGTGCCTTATAAAGTGGTTATAATTAAAACATTAGCTTTACTGATTGTCTACTAAATCTTTTTGAATTTTCACACAAAAACTTTTGCCTTGTAATGAGAATCAGGTATTCTAATTCGACATTTTTATCACCAATCTAGAGCGCGGAGGAATTACATGGCGCGTCGTTTCATTATGAAAAGAATATGTATATTAATGTCAGCAGCAGGCTTGTTAGGATTTACACAGTATGCTTCTGCAGCAGCGTTTCAGTTATGGGAGCAAGATGGCGCTTCTATTGGTAACTACCACGCAGGTCGTTCGGCTATCGCCGAAGATGCTAGTACGGCATTTTATAATCCAGCTGGTCTTGTTAGAATTAAAAATCAACAATTGGTATTAGGTGCCGATCCCATCTTAACGGATTTCCAATTTCGTGGAAACGTAGGTGTGACCACAGCAAGTGTTGGTGGTTTACCTCCTGGCCCAGCTGTTGCGCAAGGTGGTAGTTATAGTTTTGTGCCTGACTTACATTACGCAGCACCCTTATCCGATAAATTGGTACTTGGTCTTAGTGCGGTTGCGCCTTTTGGTTTAAAAACAGATTATGGCACTAGTAGCGGATTAACTCGTTATGCTGCAACATTGACTTCACTGCGCGTTCTAGATATATCTCCGGTATTAGGTTATGCCATTACAGATAAGCTATCTGTTGGTGCTGGTTTAGATTTTGAACGTGCAAATGCTGAGTTTGACTTGGTTGCTGGGAATCCGTTCTTAGATCAAATCACATCATCTAATAATGATACCATCGCGAAAAATACTGGCTCGTCTTTTGCATATGGTTTCCATACTGGTGCTCTTTATCAGTTTACTCCCGATACACGTTTAGGCGTGAATTACAGCTCGAGAGTGACTCATAAATTACGCGGATATAGTAGATTTTATGGTCCTTTAGCAAATAACTATCTAGGTGGTATACAAACTTCGGATTATTTGCAAACTAAAGTTACGTTGCCTCCTACAACTACTGTCAGTATGTTCCATTCATTTAATCAGACATGGGATGTGATGGGGTCATTGAGTTACACACAATGGAGTGTTATCCAATCACTCGACTTATATAATGTTGCTGCCATTGTGGGTGGCGCGAGTAGTAATAATGTAACTGTTACTATTCCAGAAAATTATCGTAATACTTGGAATTATTCTGTTGGTGCTAATTATCACTTTAACGAGCAATTCATGTTACGCACAGGTTTAGGTTACGATGAAACCCCATCGAATAATAGGGATCGTAATTTACAGTTACCAGATAGTGATCGTATTGCTACGGCGATTGGTGCACATTTCCAAGCAACTAAAGCATTAGGATTTGATGTTGGCTATACGCATATTTTTGCTAAGAGCACAAATATCAACAATACAGTCAATGTCGGTGATCAATCAACTACAGTGGTTGGTAAGGTCAATGCAAATGCCGATGTGTATGGTTTTCAAGTGAAGTGGGATATTGTCTAAGAAATTTAAACCGTTCTGTATTTCAATGTACAGAACGGTTTTTAATGATATTAACCAGCGTAACGAATATATACATTTGCCCCAGAAGTAGTAACTGAGTATTTTGGATCTAGCATTTGACCGTTATCTACAGTTGCAGCTAGCGTTGTCATATCTAATGACATGTTTGCAACTGGGTTTCCAGTGCAATTTGAAGATGCATACATAGTAGCGTGGCAAGTATTCTTTTGTGAGCCAGCACATAACAATCTAATAGCAAGAGCCCCTGTGCTGCTTTGGCCGGGTGTTCCATCTGCATGAACTGGATCTGTAGAATGGCCTAATAATCCAGAGCAAGCGCCAGTCGATTGAATTTTTACAGCTGAAACTTCTTTGGTGTAATTGTAAGTAACTAAATCTGCAAATGAAGCTACAGGTAAGCTCAATATTGCTAAAGCACTACCTAATAATAATTTCTTTTTAATTGACATAATATTCTCCAGATTTCTAATTAAAGAAACACTATAAACAGATTTTTCTAAAAAAACAATTTGTTATAAGGGACGGGTTCCCTCAATATTGGATTTTAGTACCATTTTCGTGGGGTCGGTAAAGCGTAGCGCTGAGACATTCCCACGGGTTTTTAGTGGTATTTCTCAAAATGCTTTTCTTTGGGAGGGGGCAGGGGTGAGGGGTAAAAGCCCTCATCCCCAGCCTTTCTCCCCACGTAAAAATCACTCCGGAAAAAGGGAGAATGTATTTACCACAATCAGAAATATCCTATTTGCTATTGTGTACTTTTAAACGTAGTGACTTGTGCTTTTGCTTCAGATTCATTTTTTTGATCTTTTACTTCATCCTGATTCGGAGCTTTTGCATCAGCAGGTTGATCAGCAAAAAAATGATAATATCCAACCTGTCTTACTAAGAGTGGAGGGCGTGGAATAGCGTCACCTGGTAGAAGATCAACGATATTATCTCTGGGTTGGTCTTGTTCTTGCTCTGGATTATTTCGTGAATTAGCCATGTTGTTTGCCTCGTTTGCTTATGCAAGATTTTATTTTAGTAAGTGATTATTCTATGCTCATGAATGATAGGTGTATACCAGGGACTTTCCTGGGATTGTCGTGTGGCGATAAAATAATGCTGAAGGTAGTAACTTCAGCATTGTATTATTTATTTAAATGATTTTGATTTAATCACAGCTTCAATTTTATCTAGGGCAGGACCTTTTGCATCCATATGCTTAGCTTCATTTTTGTGGTCTGTTACTTCAGCCTGAACTTGAGCGTTTTCATCAACTGGACGACCACCAAAAAATGCGCCATTTATCTTCATATATCCATATTGTCTTATTAATGGTGGAGGGGCTGGAATTGGATCTATAAGTTGGGCTGCTTGTTGTGGAATATTTCGTGGATGCGCCATACTGTTTTACCTCGAATGTAATGTGATTTTACACAGTATGGTGTTACCGATATTGTGACAATACGGGAATATTCCTAGGTACTTTGTACGGTCATAGGGTTTTGAGGGGGGGTGAGCTTTTTCAGCTTTTTCATCAGCTGAATTTGCTGGTGTTGACTTTAAGTCTCTAGCAAATAGAGTATAGTCAACTTGTCCATTTCTCACCGTGTAACCATCTGTGCGTTTTAATTCTAGCGAAGCATCATCGTCACTATCTAGTTTGTAGGATTATCTAGATTTCTATTATTTGCCATGTGTCACTCCTCTGATTATTAAAATGTGGGCAAAGCGTAGCCTTATCAATTACCCACAAGTCTTGAGTCCCTTCTCCCGCCGTGTTTTTTGCGGTGGGAGAAGGTGCCCGAAGGGCGGATGAGGGGTTGATGATTTGCACGGCCTAACCTCTACTTGCATTTAATGCTTCCATTGCTACCACAAAGTCTTTTGTTCGTTGCAATCCTATCCATATTGTTTGAGCGCTAGGATCACCGTCACTTTTCCGTCCTAAAAAACCACCCAAGCTAGCAATCATTCGTATCATTGTATTTAAATTAGGCGGAATGTTTGGTGGCGGATTGGTGAGGTTGTAAAATTTTTTCTCCTGTTACTTCAGCATTATCAAAAAAACGGTACGCCGCTTTGGTTTCTGCCCAGCTTTTTGCTGTAACAGGAATGCTTTCTGGTGGCTTTCGACTGAGCATTTCCAAGATATTTCCTACGCGATGATTGAGGAGAAGACTGTTGAATTCACCAAACAGCTACGACTTGAATATCATCAACTACATAGCACTTCAATCATGGATCAATTACATGAATACATTTCGCATCAGTTGGATAGCAAACAAGTTGAGCCAAATGATTCGCTTGGCAAAGCAATGCGTTATATGTTGAAACACTGGCATGAGTTGACGCAATTTTTGCGTATTGCTGGGGCTCCGCTCGACAACAACATCCTGGAGCGCGCATTAAAAATCCCAATTCGTGGACGACGTACCTGGTTGTTTTACAAAACAGAATACGGTGCCATGATCGGTGGTGTGCTGACCAGCGTCATTTATACATGCGCGCTATCAAGTGTTAATCCATTGCATTACCTGATTGCATTGCAAGAACATAAAAATCAAATTGTTAAAGAGCCTGAAAAGTGGTTGCCATGGAACTACAAAGATAATCTAACTCCACCGGTTTCAGTTGCAGCATGATTATGTTGGACACAACGCCAATCTTCTGGAATTGCTGCTTTCATAGGATTGCCTTGCGCTAACAGAACGTGCAATTCACTTGCGCGCAGTGTCACAACATGTGAATTATTTTTTGGCCACCAAGCTAATTTTCCTTTGCTAAAGCGTTTTTGACATAACCAAAATCCACTGGCATCATACACGAGCAATTTCACAGATGTGTGAGATCGATTAGTAAAAGCAAATATGGTTCCGCTAAATGGATCACAAGATAATTTTTGTAGACATAATGCTTTGATTCCGCAAATGCCTTTTCTGAAGTCGATGGGCTCAACTGCAAGTAGTAATCGATGTTGTGGCGTGATTTGCAGCATAAATTATTCCATAAATTGAGAGATAATTTTTTGTATAGATACTAATGGTAGTGCAGTGATTTTTAACATGACTCCATTTGGACGGTGCAATTCAATCGAACAAGTATCTTTACTTGAAAATGATAGAGGCGGGTATTGAGATGAATTTAAGGAATCGATTCGTACCTCTGCAAAATCAATTTTTGTATTTATTTTAAGGTTATCTTTTATTTGATAGTTATTAATGCGTAAAGTTTTTGTGATATCGGCTAATGGATAGCGATCAAGAATCGATTTGACTTCATCCCATAAATATTGAGGGATTCTTTCACGCATCTTGGTGCGTGTTGCTCGCCAATGTTCGAAATGCGTTTTGACGTCGTCTAGTGATAGCAAGTTTTGCATACATAGCCTCAATAATAATATTAAGACTTGTAGATTATTAGTTAGGTATGGGAAAAGTCACGCAGAGCTGCCGAAAGGACACATTTCCTACGCGATGATTTAAGCGTGCATCGCCTAAATTGGCTATTGCCATTTCTTCGATGATCCAGCTATTAGTTGATTGATATCCGTTTTGCATCTTTCAGTCCTTTTTTGAAAGATGCCATGATAGTTGCTCTATACTGAATGTAAACCAGAAACCAAGGGGCAGCCCAAATAAAACACCAGACCATGCAAATCATCAGCCCCTCATCCGCCCTTCGGGCACCTTCTCCCACCGCAAAAAACACGGCGGGAGAAGGGATTCAAGACTTGTGGGTAATGATAAGACTGCGCTTTGCCCACCTTATGAAGTTAGTATATATTGCTCGAGTCTGTTAACTTCGTTTGCTGTTAATACCAATCCTAGTTTTGTTCTGCGCCATAAAATATCTTCAGCAGAGGTTGCCCATTCATGCTTAATTAAAAAATCAATTTCCTTTTGATATAACACATTTCCAAAATGACTTCCTAACTGTGAAACATTGTGAGTATTCGCTAACAAAGAGTAAGCGCGGGTGCCATAAGTTTTTGCGTAGTGTTCAGCAATTTCTTTTGGTAACCAGTTGAAATCTTTTTGTAGATGCAAGCAGAAATCAGAAAAAGATTGTTTGAAGTCACCACCAGGTAGTGGAGTTGTTGCAGTCCATGCAGGTTGCATGTGCGGTAAATATTTTTTTAATTGGTTAACAGCATTTTCAGCCAGTATGCGGAATGTTGTTATTTTCCCGCCAATAACTGTCAATAATGGTGTTGTGGTATTTTTATCAGTGATTAAAATTTTATAATCACGTGTTGTTTTTGACGGATTATTCGCATGTTGGGATTGTAAGCAGCGGACTCCAGCATAAGACCACACAATATTTTCTGCTGTAATCGGTGTTTTAAAATATTGATTAACTGAATGACAGAGATAGTTTATTTCATCTTCTGTAATCATGTTATGCGTAGGCTGTGCAACGACAATGTCGGTTGTGCCAATTAATGTGAAATTATTTTTATATGGAATTGTAAAAATAATACGTTTATCTTCATTTTGTAAAATATACGCAAAATCACCTTCATATAGTTTCGGTACTACGATATGGCTACCTTTAACAAGTTGAACAGCAAAATCAGTGTTGTTATTTTGGATTTTATTATTGGCTTCTGTTACCCAAGGGCCCGCTGTATTAATCAGTACTTTTGCATAATATGTAGTGATGGTATTTTGTTTTGAGAGAGTGATTTTCCAATAGTTATCTTCTCTTGTTGCAGCGATAAGCTTTGTATGCGTTAGTATGTCCGCATTTTTTTCTTTTGCGACTAAGGCATTTTCTATGACAAGTCGTGCATCATCTGTAGCACAATCATAATATGAAAAGCCAATACGATAATTATTTTGTAATGCATTGCCGCGAATGTCTTGTGAGAAATTAATTTGTTTAGAGCCAGGAATCAGGGTTCTTTTTGCTAAATGATCATATAGATACATGCCGCAGCGGATCATCCATGCTGGTCGGAAATGATTTTCATACGGCAGTACAAACTCTAATGGTGTTGTTAAATGCGGCGCTTTTTTAATTAAGATTTCTCGTTCTTGAAGTGCTTTACGAACTAAATTAAATTCATAAAATTCCAAGTAACGTAAGCCACCATGAATTAATTTGGTGCTTGCTGAAGAGGTACCACTTGCAAGATCTCCTTGCTCACATAGAGCGACAGATAGCCCGCGTCCTGCAGCATCGGCAGCAATCCCAGTGCCATTGATTCCACCGCCAATAATAAAAATATCTTTGATGTTTTGCATTTATTCCCTTACCTTATATCCACTTTGTTACGCCACTATCGGGTGGGTAAACCGAAGCGTGCCCACCGTCCTAAAATAAGGCTAGTTGATTATTATTACAAGGAAAACACAATGTCATCTTATTTACTTGCGATTGACCAAGGGACAACAAGCAGTCGCGCTATCATCTTTAACCGTGCCGGCGATTTGTTAGCAAGTCACAGTATCGATTTGCATCAACATTACCCGCATGATGGTTGGGTAGAGCAAGATCCGCAGGAAATGTTTAATAATACGGTAGCATGTTGTCAGCAAGTATTAAAAACCATGAGCTTGAGTGCAAAAGACATTGCGGGTATTGGAATTTCTAATCAACGCGAAACCACCATCCTTTGGGATAGGGTAACAGGCACACCTATTTATCCTGCTATTGTGTGGCAAGATCGTCGTACTAGCGCAATTTGCCAACAATATACAAAGCATCCTATTCAAAAACAAATTCAGCATAAAACGGGGTTATTGCTAGATCCTTATTTTTCAGCAACCAAGATCTTATGGATTTTAGAAAATGTACCGCACGCGCGTGAGCGTGCAGAGCGTGGCGAATTGTTATTCGGTACAGTCGATGCGTATTTGTTATGGAAACTGACGGATGGAAAATCTCATTTAACCGATGCAACGAATGCTTCACGTACGATGTTGTTTAACATCCATACGCAAGAGTGGGATCAAGAAATTTTAACCGCATTTGATATTCCAAAATCGATATTGCCGGAAGTGCGTGATTGTAGCTCGTATTTTGGTGTGACAGCAAAAGCTTATTTTAACGGTGAAATTCCAATTTTGGGTGTTGCTGGAGATCAGCAAGCTGCAACGATAGGGCAGGCGTGTTTTACACCAGGGATGGTAAAAACAACCTATGGCACAGGTTGTTTTATGTTATTAAATACAGGTTCAAGTGTGACTTATTCAAAGAATCGTTTACTGTCTACGATTGCTTATCGTTTTAATAATGAAACAACATATGGTGTAGAAGGTAGTATTTTTTGTGCGGGTGTCACCATTAAATGGTTGCGTGATACGTTGAAAATGATTCACTCTGCTGATGAAACTGAAACGCTAGCGCAGCAAGTTAAAAATACGGGTGGTGTTTATCTTGTGCCTGCATTTACTGGATTAGGCGCGCCTTATTGGGATCCCGAAGCGCGTGGGGCATTAACTGGATTAACGAGAAATAGTAATGTTGCTCATATTGTACGTGCTGCATTAGAAGCAGTTGCTTATCAAACGCGCGATTTACTTGATGCAATGCAGAGTGATTGTCAGCAAATGATTACGACATTACGTGTTGATGGTGGGATGACTGCAAATTACTGGTTGCTGCAATTTATTGCAAATATTTTACATTTAGAAGTACAGCGACCAAAATGCATAGAGACAAGTGCGTTAGGCGCTGCATATCTCGCAGGATTGCAAGCTGGGGTTTATCAATCACTAGATGAAATTAGTGAGCTATGGCAAATGAATGCAACGCTGAAATCTACTATGGCTACTGAAGAAAGCGCAAGCTTGTATCAGGGATGGCAGAAGGCAGTTGCACGAGTGTCATCCCGGGCGAAGTGAGGGATCCCCCAGGGAGGTCCCTCGCTTTGTTCGGGATGACAGTGCTTAGCGGCAAGTTTATTTTTGTTTACAAAAGAAATTTGTTAGAATCTTGCAACATTTAATTATCAGGATTAACCCAATGAAATTTAAAAAAATAGTAATCGCATTATTAGCGCTATCTGCAACCACAATGGCTTTTGCTGGTAATCGACCAGGCGCTGTGACTTTTAGTGCTGGTGAAGCTTACTATCGTTTTGCGCCAAAACGTCATTTTGAAAATAATGGGCTCCCCAACATTGCTTTAGCTTATAACGTGAATGACCGTTTTGCAGTGGAAGGCGGGGTTGGTCTCATTAATACGAACATTCATAACTCAACCACCTTGCATGGCACATTGTACACAATTGATGGCTTATATCGGTTATCAACTTATGGACATTTTGAGCCATATGTTTCTGCAGGTATAGGTGCGATTGCAATGCAGTCAACGTTTAACGCAGAAAGCCAACAACAAGGCAATCTCAATGCTGGAGTTGGCACACAGTTTTTTGTTGATAACTCAATAGCATTACGCGGTGAAGTTAAAGATCTTTATACCATTGCCGGTGGTAAAAACGATATGATGGCGAACTTTATGATGAGCTTTTTGTTTGGCGGGTAAAAAATCTCCCCGACGCTGACGCATCGACCCTCTTTTTCAAAGAGGGTTATTTCTAGTCCCCTTTGAAAAAGGGGACAGATTAGCGTCAGCGAGTCAGGGGATTTTTACTTTCTCGTTTTCATCGACTCGTAATTTCTTTCTTTTGAGCCAGTATACAGCTGCCTTGGTCTACCAAGTTTATATGGGCTACCAATCATTTCATTCCAATGTGCAACCCAGCCAATCGTTCTTGCTAATGCAAAAATAACAGTAAACATATTGGTTGGAATTCCAATGGCACTTAATGTAATACCAGAATAGAAATCAACGTTAGGATAAAGCTTTCTTTCTACAAAGTATGGATCTTCTAATGCAATCCGTTCTAATTCCATCGCGATTTTAAAGAATGGATTATTATGCGCGCCTACAGCTTCTAATACTTCATGACAAGTATCACGCATGACTTTCGCGCGTGGATCATAATTTTTATAAACACGATGGCCGAAACCCATCAAGCGGAATGAATCGTTTGGATCTTTTGCACGTGCGATAAATTGTGGAATACGTGAAACGTCACCAATTTCATGCAACATATTTAATGCCGCTTCATTCGCGCCACCATGCGCTGGCCCCCATAATGCAGCAATACCTGCAGAAATACAGGCAAATGGGTTTGCACCCGTTGAGCCAGCAAGACGTACTGTTGAGGTTGAAGCATTTTGCTCGTGATCAGCATGTAAAATGAAGATTTTATCGAGAGCTTGAACTAGGACTGGATCAGGAATCATATCTTCACAAGGTGTGCCATACATCATATGTAAGAAATTTTCTGCATAAGACATATGATTTTGTGGTGGCATGAAAGGTTGACCGATCGAGTATTTGTAACACATTGCCGCTATCGTTGGCATTTTTGCAATTAAGCGTAATGCTGAAATGGTGCGGTGCTCAGCATTTTTAATATCTAAAGTATCATGATAAAACGCTGATAATGCACCGACAACCCCAACCATGACAGCCATTGGATGAGCATCACGACGGAAGCCATTAAAAAAATTACGAATTTGTTCATGAACCATGGTGTGACGATTAATCTGTTTACAAAAGTCATCATATTGTGGTGAATCAGGGAGCTCACCATTGAGTAGTAAATAGCAAACTTCTACAAAGTTAGATTGGACCGCGAGTTGGTCGATAGGGTAGCCGCGATATAATAGCGTGCCCTTATCACCATCAATAAAAGTAATTTTTGACTCACAAGAGGCAGTCGATACAAATCCAGGATCGTAGGTGAAGTACCCACTTTTGACTAACGGACTAACATCAATAACTTCAGGGCCTAACGTTCCTTCCAATATATCTAAATCAATCTTATGATTTTCAAGACTTAGTGTCGCTTTTTTGTCCGCCATAGGGGTCTCCATTGTGTTAGCCACTCATTGTACGTCGATATCGAAAGATTCTTCAATAAGGTAAGCTTGTAAAACTGACGTTTGGGAGTAAAATATTATGGTTGTAAATAAATATAACTTTCAATGACTAATTATAAACTGAAGAGGAAATGACCAAACTGTGAAAAACCATAGACCGATTAACCTCAATCTCTTTACGATTCGATTTCCTATCCCAGCTATAGCTTCAATTTTACACAGGGCGTCTGGTTTAATATTGTTTTTAGCTATTCCTATTTTTCTCTGGGTGTTAAGTGCTTCTCTTAGTAGTTCACAACGTTACGACGAAATATATCAAATGTTGGCAGAACCCTTTTGCAAATTAGTCATCTGGGGATTATTGTCCGCATTCTTTTATCATTTCGTGGCAGGCATTCGTCATTTGTTGATGGATATCAATGTTGGCATTAGTTTGAAAAGTGGAAGATTGTCTGCGCTGATTACAATCTTACTGGCCGTCTTAATTATAGTATTAACAGGAATTTGGGTATGGTGAAATCTGTTTTAGGTGTGAACCATCAAGGCTTGCGTGATTGGTTAATCCAACGTATCTCTGCCTTAGTGATGGCTGTTTATTCTGTCGGAATGGTCGTGTTTTTCCTCACTCATTCTGGGTTGACGTATACTGATTGGCGCGGTTTATTTATGCACGATTGGGTAAAAGTCGCGAGCTTATTATTTTTAGTTTCACTCTTATTCCATGCGTGGGTAGGGATGTGGACAATTTTTACTGATTACGTCAAATGCTATGTCGTACGATTGGCATTACACGTGGTTGTCTTTTTAGCGCTAGTTGCCTTCTTCTTTGAAGGTCTACTGATTTTATGGGGTGTTTAAGCAATGACTCTAGCTACACAAACGTTTGATGCTGTAATTGTAGGTGGTGGTGGTGCTGGATTACGTGCCTCATTAGAGCTTGCACAATCTGGGCTTCAAGTTGCCGTCATTTCAAAAGTATTCCCAACACGTTCACATACAGTATCAGCTCAAGGCGGTATTAATGCTGCGTTAGGTAACACTGATGGATCTGATGATTGGCGTTGGCATATGTATGACACCGTCATGGGATCAGACTTTCTAGGTGATCAAGATGCTATTGAATATATGTGTAAAAACGCTCCTGAAACAATTTATGAATTGGAGCACATGGGATTACCATTTTCACGCTTAGATGATGGCACTATTTATCAGCGCGCGTTCGGTGGGCAAACACGAAACTTCGGTGGCGAATTAGTTCACCGTACCTGTTGCGCAGAAGATCGCACTGGTCATGCTATGTTGCATACGTTGTACCAAAAAAACGTGCAAGCAAAAGCAAAGTTTTTTAATGAATGGTTTGCTATCGATTTAGTGAAAACTGATAGTGGTATTGCTGGTGTTATTGCGATGAGCATTGAAACTGGCGAAGTGGTTTTCTTAAAAACACGCGCAACTATTTTAGCGACCGGTGGTGCAGGACGTATATTCCAATCTACAACGAATGCACACATTAATACTGGTGATGGTTTTGGTATGGCATTACGTGCTGGATTACCATTACAAGATATGGAGTTTTGGCAATTCCATCCAACAGGTATTGCTGGTGCTGGTGTATTAGTAACAGAAGGTAGCCGTGGTGAAGGTGGTTATCTTATTAATAAAGATGGCGAACGTTATATGGAACGTTACGCGCCACACTTGAAAGATTTATCATGTCGCGATGTGGTTGCACGTTCATCGACAATTGAAATTCGTGAAGGTCGTGGTTGTGGTGCGAAAGGTGATTATGTCTTATTGAAATTAGATCACTTGGGTGAAGAGGTTATTAACAAGCGTTTGCCAGGTATTCGTGATTTAGCAATTACTTTTGCAGGTGTTGATCCAGTTAAAGATCCCATTCCAGTTATTCCTACTTGCCATTATTTAATGGGCGGTATTCCAACTAATGTAAACGCACAAGTATTGACTGTGAAAAATGGTCAAGACCATATTGTTGAAGGACTCTATGCAGCTGGTGAATGTGCGTGTGTATCTGTCCATGGTGCAAATCGTTTAGGTGCAAATTCATTATTAGATATCGTTGTCTTTGGTCGTGCAGCTGGATTACATGTACAACAGAGCGTGCGTGAAGGTTTAGGCTATCGTGAACCAAAACCATCTGAAATTGAAGCGGCACTCGCAGGCTTGAATCGTTGGAATAATAATACCAAAGGTGAAAGTGTTGATACCATTCGTACAGAATTACAAAAAGTCATGCAAGATGATTTTGGTGTCTTCCGTACAGCTGAAAACATGAAACAAGGTTTCAAAAAATTAGAAGTATTGCAACAGCGTTTACAAGCAGCATCAATAAAAGATAAAAGTAACTGTTTTAATACTTCGCGAATTGAAGCATTGGAATTAGATAATTTAATGGAAACAGCTATCGCTACAGCTTATCTTGCTAATGCGCGTACTGAAAGTCGTGGTGCACATGCACGTTATGATTATCCAGATCGTGATGATAATAACTGGTTGAAGCATTCAATTTATTTCTCGAATGGCGATATTGCATTCAGACCAATTAACATGAAACCACTTGAAGTTGAGCCAATCAAACTTAAAGCCAGAGATCACTAAATAGGAGGGTTACAACCATGCGTTTTTCAATTTATCGCTATAACCCAGAAACCGATAAAAAACCGTATATGCACGATTTCGATCTTGATGTTAAAGAACATAATTGTCATATGGTATTAGATGCGTTACTGGCAATTAAAAATGTTTTAGATGATACACTCACATTAAGACGTTCATGTCGTGAAGGCGTGTGCGGATCAGACGGTATGAATATGAATGGTAAAAATGGATTGGCATGTACAACCCATTTATCATCATTAAAAGAGCCGATTGTTATTCGTCCATTACCAGGATTACCAGTGGTAAGAGATTTAGTTGTTGATATGACGCAGTTTTATCAACAATATGAAAAAGTTCAACCCTATTTACAAAATTCAGATCCTGTTCCTGCTAAAGAGCGTTTACAAACACCTGAAGAGCGTTCGAAGTTAGATGGATTATACGAATGTATCTTATGTGCTTGCTGTTCTACTTCATGCCCATCGTTTTGGTGGAATCCAGATAAATTTATCGGTCCTGCTGGTTTGTTACAAGCATATCGATTTATTGCAGATAGTCGTGATACAGAATCAACAAAGCGACTCGCGGATTTAGCAGATCCATTTAGTGTATTCCGTTGCCGCGGAATTATGAATTGCGTTGATGTTTGCCCAAAAGGTTTAAACCCAACGAAAGCAATCAATCATATTAAAGAAAAAATGTTAAACGAAGGTGTATAACAACTTTAACTTATAGATGGTTACGACATGACGACGCTTAAGCAAAAATCGATGAAAGAACTCTGGAGTAGCTCATACCTCTCTGGAGAAAATGATGCATACATTGAAGATCTTTATGAACGATTTCTTCAAAATCCTGATGATGTGACACCAGAGTGGCGAAAATATTTTAATGAAATCGCTAATAAAGCAACTGATGTTCCACACTCAGACATACGTGCTTATTTCCAAGAATTAGTTCAACATCCTGTACGTCATAATGTTTCTCAGTCAGCGGATGCTGGGCATGAGTTACAACAAGTGCGTGTGATCGATTTGATTAATGCCTATCGTCGCTTGGGTCATTTGCGCGCGAAAACAGATCCATTGGGTTTGGCAAAAGAAATTTATAGTCCTATTTTAGAATTATCCTATTATGGATTTTCAGATGCTGATTTAGATACTGTATTTGATGTAGGAACATTTACCGCTTTAAATAAACCGACAGCAACACTTCGCGAAATCATCGAAAATTTACGTAAAGTTTATTGCGGTTCGATTGGTTTAGAATACATGCAAATCAACCGCTTAGAAGAAGTCGCTTGGTTACAGCAACGAATTGAACAAGACTGGTCGCGTTTTTCTCCTAGCAAAGAAGAGAAGCTACGTTTATTAGATCGCTTAATTGTTGCAGATGGTTTAGAAAAATATATTGGTTTTAAATATGTTGGCCAAAAACGATTTTCACTGGAAGGTGGCGATAGCTTAATTCCAATGCTAGATACCATGGTGATTCGTGGTGTTGAGTTAGGCCTCAAAGATATGATCATTGGCATGGCGCATCGAGGACGTTTGAATGTTTTAGTGAATATTTTAGGAAAAGAATCAGGCAAAGTATTCGCAGGATTTGAAGGAAAAAATGTTAATGAAAATACCTCTGGTGATGTGAAATATCATTTAGGTTATTCAGCAAATCGTAAAACAAAAGCTGGCTCAATCCACTTAGCGTTAGCGTTCAATCCATCACACTTAGAAATAGTATCGCCAGTTGTACAAGGCTCAGTACGCTCAAGACAGCGCCGTCGTCGTGACACCGAACATAACATGGTCATGCCAATTCAAATCCATGGTGACGCAGCATTTGCTGGTCAAGGCGTGGTGATGGAAACATTTAACATGTCACAGGCACGCTGGTTCACTGTCGGTGGTTCAGTTCACATTGTAGTAAATAATCAAGTGGGCTTTACAACCAGCAATCCTCTTGATGCACGTTCTGGTTTGTACTGTACTGATGTTGCAAAAATGATTGAAGCGCCTATTTTACACGTCAATGCAAATGATCCAGAAGCCGTTTTATTTGTTTCACAATTAGCGATGGATTATCGCAATCAGTTTAAACGCGATATCGTCATTGATTTAGTTTGTTATCGACGTCATGGTCATAACGAAGCAGATGAACCATCAGCAACACAACCGTTAATGTATAAAGTCATTAAAGCATTACAACCTACCTGTACACTCTATGCGAACCAATTAGTGTCTGAAGGTGTTATTTCAGCAGATACAGAAAAATCATGGGCAGAAGCGTATCGTGGAAAATTAGATGCAGGTGAGGGTGTCGTTGAAATTGATAAGAATGTAGATAATTATGAGTTTGCTAGCAAATGGGAACCATTTGTAGGTAAGCGTTGGGATGACGGGACAAAGACAGCCGTTGCAGCAAAAAAATTAAAATCACTCGGCCAAGCTTTAGAAAAATTACCCGAAGGGTTTGTATTACAACCGCAAGTCAAAAAAATGATGGAAACACGCCAAAAAATGACATTGGGCGAGCAACCACTAAATTGGGGTTATGCGGAAACATTAGCATATGCGACTTTATTAGATGAAGGTTTTCCAATTCGTTTGTGTGGACAAGATGCATGTCGTGGTACTTTCTCACATCGTCATGCCGTATTACATGATCAAAACACCGATCAAATTTATATTCCATTAAGTCATTTAAAATCAGATCAAACACAAATTAATATTATCGACTCTCTTTTATCAGAAGAAGCGGTATTAGCATTTGAATATGGTTTTGCAACCGCCGAACCTAATAACTTAGTGATATGGGAAGCGCAATTCGGTGATTTTGCAAATGGTGCACAAGTTGTCTTCGATCAATTCCTCAGTTCAGGCGAACAAAAATGGGGGAGATTATGTGGTTTAACAGTGTTATTACCGCATGGTTATGAAGGTCAAGGGCCAGAGCATTCATCTGCGCGTTTAGAACGTTATTTACAATTGTGCGCACAAGACAATATGCAAGTTTGTATGCCTACAACGCCAGCGCAAATTTTCCATTTATTGCGTAGACAAATGGTACGTCCGTATCGCACACCATTAATTGTTATGACACCTAAAAGTTTATTACGACATCCATTAGCGACATCATCATTAGATGATTTATCTAATGGTGAATTCCAAGTGGTTATTCCAGAAGTCGATAAGGAAATTAATGCTGCAAATGTAAAACGTATTGTATTTTGTAGCGGTAAAGTTTATTACGATCTATTGGAAAAGCGCCGTGCGGGTAATATGAATCATATTGCGATTGTGCGTGTTGAACAGTTATATCCGTTCCCTGAAGCGCGAATGAAAGAAACTTTAGCGTTTTATAAGAGTGCGACTGAAATTGTATGGTGCCAAGAAGAACCACAAAATCAAGGCTCATGGTATTTCTTACAACAGCATTTACCAGCATTAGTAGGTAAAACACAAACATTGAAATATGCGGGTAGAAAAGCGTCGGCATCGCCAGCGGTTGGTTATAATTCAGTGCATGTAAAAGAACAAGAAGCATTAGTTACAGACGCGTTAGGTTAGACTGTGTTTTTCTCCCTTCTCCCAGAGTGATTTTTACGATGGGAGAAGGGGTGGGGATGAGGGTATTTAAAAGAACCCTAACCCCTAACCCCTCTCCCAAAATAAAAGCATTTTGGGAGAGGGGAATTGAATATAGACAAATTTATTTTTGAGGAATCCAAACAATGACAATTGAAGTAAAAGTTCCAATGTTGCCAGAGTCTGTTGCTGATGCAACTATCGCTACATGGCATAAAAAAGCTGGCGATACTGTTTCTCGTGATGAAAACTTAATGGATCTTGAAACAGACAAAGTCATGTTAGAAGTTCCAGCGCCTGCTGATGGCATCATTAAAGAAATCATCAAAAAAGCCGGTGATACCGTGCAAGCAAATCAAATTGTAGCGATTATTGAAGCTGGCGCAGCGAAAGCAGCAGCTCCAGCCGCTGCAACTGCTCCTGCTAAAACAGAAACTAAAGTGGCACCAGCACCTGCTGCAGCGACAGCGTCTACATCTACTTCAGCTTCCACAAATAATATGAGTCCATCTGTACGTAGAGTGGTTGCAGAACATGGTTTAGATGTTTCGAATACTGAAGGTAAGAGTGGTCGCTTAACAAAAGAAAATGTTTTATCAATGGGTGGTACATCTGCGCGCCCAGAAAAACGCGTTCCAATGACACGCATTCGCGCACGTATTGCAGAGCGCTTAATGGAAGTGACTCAAAACACAGCTATGCTAACAACGTTCAATGAAGTTAATTTGCAAAATGTCATGGACTTGCGCAATCGCTACAAAGATAAATTTGAAAAAGCTCACAATGCACGCTTAGGCTTCATGTCTTTCTTTGTGAAGGCGGCGGTAGAAGCATTAAAACGTTTCCCAGCAGTGAATGCCTCTATAGATGGCAATGATGTTGTTTATCACGGCTATTTTGATATAGGGGTGGCTGTATCAACCGATAGAGGTTTAGTGGTGCCAGTGCTTCGTAATGCAGATCAAATGAGCATGGCAGAAATTGAAGCGACTATCGTTGAATATGCAAACAAAGCCCGTGCCGGTAAATTATCGATGGAAGAAATGCAAGGCGGTACCTTCACTATTACCAATGGTGGTGTGTTCGGGTCACTGCTTTCAACACCTATCTTAAATTCTCCGCAAAGCGCTATTTTAGGCATGCATAAGATTGATCAACGCCCTGTAGCAGAAAATGGGCAAGTTGTGATCAGACCGATGATGTATTTGGCAATGTCCTACGATCATAGAATTGTTGATGGCAAGGAATCAGTTAGCTTTTTGGTAACTATCAAAGAGTTCCTAGAAGATCCTGCACGTTTATTGCTGCAAGTCTAAAACTAGATTATTATTCGCACTGTTAAAATCGCTCCCTTACGGTCGCGGCTCTGATTATCTGAGCCGCGACCGTAAGGGAGTGGTGCTTTTTACTAATACTCAACTCGGAGAGTTTCATGAATTTACATGAATACCAAGCCAAGCAATTAATGGCAAAATATGGTTTACCTGTTTCTAAAGGTGAAGTCGCTAAAAATGCAGAAGAAGCAGTTAAAGTCGCAGAAAGACTCGGTACCAAACGTTGGGTAGTGAAAGCCCAAGTTCATGCAGGTGGACGTGGTAAAGCAGGTGGCGTGAAGTTAGTTTCAACCACAGCTGAAGTTGCTCAATTCACCAAAGATTTAATCGGTAAAAACTTAGTAACTTATCAAACAACAGCGGAAGGCCAACCAGTTAATCAAGTATTAGTTGAAGAGCCATGTGATATTGCCCAAGAGTTATATTTAGGCGCAGTGATCGACCGTGCAACACAACGTGTTACTTTCATGGCATCTACTGAAGGTGGTGTGGATATTGAAAAAATAGCACATGAAACCCCAGAAAAAATCTTAACTATTACTGTAGATCCTTTAGTTGGAGTGCAGCCTTATCAAGCACGTCAATTAAGTTTTGCATTAGGATTGAAGGGTGATCAAATCAAACAATTTACTAAGTTACTATTAGGCTTAGGCAAAATGTTTAAAGATTATGATTTCAGCTTATTAGAAATCAATCCATTAGTAATTACCAAAGATGGCAATCTTTTATGTTTAGATGGAAAAATTACTATTGATGATAATGCATTATATCGTCAACCAGAATTACGAGATATGCGTGATACCTCACAAGAAGACGAACGTGAAAATCGTGCACGTGATTGGGAATTAAATTACATTGCATTAGATGGCAACATTGGCTGTATGGTTAATGGCGCAGGTTTAGCAATGGCAACCATGGACTTAGTAAAATTACATGGTGGCAATCCAGCAAACTTCTTAGACGTTGGTGGTGGTGCAACAAAAGAACGTGTTACTGAAGCATTCAAAATTATTTTATCTGATAAAAATGTTAAAGCAATTTTAGTTAACATCTTTGGTGGTATTGTACGTTGCGATTTAATTGCGGATGGTATTATCGGTGCAGTTGCTGAAGTAGGCACAAACTTACCTGTTATTGTGAGATTAGAGGGTAACAATGCTGAATTAGGCGCTAAAAAACTAAGCGAAAGTGGTTTAAATATTATTGCAGCTGAAAGCTTCACCGATGCTGCGAAAAAAGTTGTTAAAGCGGCAGGTGCATAATCATGAGTATTTTAATTAACAAAAACACAAAAGTTATTTGCCAAGGGTTTACTGGTAAACAAGGCACATTCCATTCTGAGCAAGCTATTGCATATGGAACAAAAATGGTTGGTGGTGTCACCCCAGAAAAAGGTGGTCAAACACACTTAGGTCTTCCAGTGTTTAATACAGTACGTGATGCATATGAAGCAACAAAAGCAGATGCATCTGTAATTTATGTACCAGCACCATTTTGTAAAGATTCTATTATCGAAGCAATTGATGGCGGTATTAAATTAATTATCTGTATCACTGAAGGTATTCCTACTTTAGATATGTTGGATGTTAAAGCTTACATGCAAGATCATCCAGGCGTACGTTTAATCGGACCAAACTGCCCAGGCGTTATCACACCAGGCGAATGCAAAATTGGTATTATGCCAGGTAGCATTCATTTACCAGGTAAAGTGGGTATCGTTTCACGCTCTGGTACATTGACTTATGAAGCAGTTAAGCAAACAACTGAATTAGGTTTAGGTCAAAGTACCTGCGTAGGTATTGGTGGCGATCCAATTCCAGGAACTAACTTCATTGATGTATTAGCAATGTTTGAGAAAGATCCGCAAACAGAAATCATCATCATGGTTGGTGAAATTGGTGGAACAGGTGAAGATGAAGCAGCTGAATACATCAAGAAACACGTGAAAAAACCAGTTGTTTCTTACATTGCTGGTGTGACAGCTCCTGCAGGTAAGCGTATGGGCCATGCTGGCGCGATTATTGCTGGTGGTAAAGGAACTGCAGCTGAAAAATTTGCAGCACTTGAAGCCGCAGGCGTGCATACCGTGAGATCACCTGCTGATATGGGTAAGACAGTTGCGCAAGTGTTAGAGTCAGTGAAGGCTTAGTTGTAAATCCCTCACCCCTAAAAAGAGCCCCCTTCTCCCAACGAGCTTTTTGCGATTGGGAGAAGGGCAGGGGATGAGGGCATATTTCTCAAGGAAAACAAATAAATGTTAGACCCCAAATTAATTCGCAGTGATATCCAAGCTGTCGCAAAACAACTAGAAGCACGCGGTTTTAAACTCGATATATCACAGCTCACATCCTTGGAAGAACAGCGCAAACAATTGCAAACACGACTTCAAGATTTGCAAAATGAACGTAATACACGTTCAAAAGCAGTAGGGATGGCGAAAGCGAAGGGTGAAGATGTTGATGTTATTCTTGCAGAAGTTAAAAATCTTGGTGATTCACTCAAGACAACTGAAGATCAATTTGAAAAAATACAAATTGAATTAAACACACTATTGGCTGCAATCCCTAATGTTCCACACGAATCTGTTCCTGTGGGTAGAAGTGAAGACGATAACCAAGTCATACGTACTTGGGGTGAGCCACGCACATTTACATTTACACCTAAAGATCACGTAGATTTAGGTTCAAAATTAGGAATGGATTTTGCAACAGCAGCCAAAATTTCAGGCGCACGTTTTGTTGTATTACATAATAAGCTAGCACGGTTACAACGAGCGTTAGCACAATTCATGTTGGATATGCATACCAAAGAACATGGATATAATGAAATTTCTGTACCATTGATTGTAAATGCAGATAGTTTATTTGGTACGGGACAATTACCAAAATTCAAAGAAGACTTATTTGCGGTGACAAAAGAAGTTGAATCTTATTTAATTTCTACATCTGAAATTGCCGTCACGAATATTGTCCGTGATGAAATAGTTGAAGCAGAATTGCTACCAATGAAATTTACCTGTCATTCAAATTGTTTTCGAAGTGAAGCGGGATCTTATGGAAAAGATACTCGTGGCATGATACGTCAACATCAATTTGAAAAAGTTGAATTAGTTCATATCGTGCATCCTGATAAATCGTACGAAGCATTAGAAGAATTAACACGTCATGCAGAGACTATTTTGCAACGTTTAGACTTACCTTATCGCGTCATGGCGCTATGTACTGCGGATATGGGATTTTCTGCAGCAAAAACCTATGATTTAGAAGTATGGTTGCCAGGCCAACAAAAATATCGTGAAATTTCATCTTGCAGTAACACTGAATCATTTCAAGCGCGTCGCATGAAAGCACGCTTCCGTGATCCTAAAACAGGGAAACCTGAATTAGTGCATACGTTAAATGGTTCTGGATTAGCCGTTGGTAGAACCATGGTTGCGGTCATGGAAAATTATCAAGATGAGCAAGGGAATATTCATATTCCTAAAGCGCTACAACCGTTTATGGATGGCGTGAAAATCATAGAGGTGTAACCCATTTGTGTCATCCCGAGGAGCGTAGCGACGAGGGACCTCCATAGGGGTGTCGTGCAAAAGAACGAAGATGCTTATCTAGGAGATCCCTCGCTACGCTCGGGATAGCGGCTATCATGGTTAAATACCGAGCTAACCACGCTGTTTTGATTGCTCTTATGCTATAATTATCCTATATTAATTACACTAATTCGGTAGGCAAATCGAGGGGAATATGAAACTGAGATCCATTGCGTATCATGCTTTTGCTTTATTAGTCAGCTTGTTAGCGTATAATGTAGCCTATGCTGCTTCATCAGGAAGTAATCAAATCACCCCCCACATGAGTACAAATTCACAGGTTTATGGTACTTATCAGTATGTATTTACTATTACCGTGCGTGCGCCATTAGATGGTGTCGTGGGTGTGCCTAACACATACGGAACCTACTATGCTTCTTGCCCTCCAGGATCAGATGCATATTATCCACCTGGCTATTTAGGTCCAGCTAATCTTACAATCTCTGATGCACAAGTCTATGCGTCCAGTTGCGGCTATAGATGGAAGTGTGGCACAAACATTAATATGAGTAACGATGGATATGGGCGCATAGTGTCATCAGCAACGTGTTCTGCAAAAACGTCTGGTTGGGTTTCAGCTTCTGTTGTAAAAGCGGCTTCACAAAGTGGGATGACAGGATATTTTGGTCTTCCAGTGTTAACAGGCTATCACTACGAAATTCAAGCGACTAGTTTATGGCGACATGTTGTCCCAGAACAAAGTGTCGTGATTCCTGGATTTGATATGAATCCAGATTTGAATAGTGTTTATGTGCAGTCGAAGTTGAATTAATTGTTTTTCTCCCTTCTTCTGATTCCCCTCTCCCAAAATGTTTTTCTTTGGGAGAGGGGCAGGGGTGAGGGTATCGAAACCATCACCCCACACTACAACCCATCCCCCAACAGCTATTCATTTTTGCTGCCCCTTTATTAAATTTAACAGAGCTATCGAGTAAGATAACAGACTTATCCAAGAGTGATTCAATCCTTTCTCCACGCTCGAGGACTTTGTCAATGTTGCTCATCATAATGTCTTTTACGTCAGCTATCTGTGAGCGAATTCTAGCGATTTTATCATAAAAATCGGCATCTGGTGAACGTAGATATTTATCTGGATAGGCCGCAAAGTTATGTAATTCATCTGCGAGAAATTTAAGTTTAGCCTCAGTAGTCATAGCAGGCTTATCTTTTGATTCAGGTGGTAGCTCAGCATAGGTCACTGCTTTTGCTATATTTCTAAATAAATTATAATGTGGATTAATTGTTTTTTGTTCTTTTGTATCTGGAACTATAATTACTTCTTCTGATTCAATCGCTTTTTTACAAATCACAACAGCAACAACTTCAGTTAATTCATCATTAAGTGTGAGATTAGGCATTCTATGTATATAAATATAATCGCCACTAGCCGCTTTTTTTGCTTCCGCATTTGCTGGTTCAGATCGCGTTTCAAAATGACTACCTTTCATTTCTGCTACGTGCGCTTCTGCGGCTTCTTTTGTCGATTCTAATGCATGCTGTGAGCCTCTTTTGACAACAATCGACGAACCACTGAATAGAGTGAGAAATGGTTTATATGCTTCAACAGCAACAATGTCTCCTGCATATTCAGCTGGTTTACCAAGATCACGGTGTACTTTGACAAGACCTAAATATCTAAACTGCATAACTTCTCCTTGTATTGTCTAATTTCATGATTTAGCATTGCGCATAATTTGGAATATAGCACTCCAACATTAAGAAAAACTTTTATCTGGATGAGACAATGAAAAATATTCCCTTAATCGATGCAATCCAATTAAGTCACACAGTATGCAAAAAACCAATTCAATGCAAGTTAGCCTATGCGACACGCGAAAATTTTTTAGGGCGCATTGTCGAAGGGTATGATGCTGACGCTGCAGAAATTGCCTATGCAACACCGAAAGCCGCACAAGCTTTATGTGATGTCCAAAGCAAGCTAAGTGAGCAAGGCATGGGGTTGTTTATCTTTGATAGTTATCGTCCATTGCGCGCAGTGCGTGATTTTAATATTTGGATGCAAGAACCGGTAGTTGATCCATACGAATTAGAACGTAAAGAAGTGCATTATCCGTATATTGAAAAAAATCAATTATCTCTTTTGGGGTATTTGGCGGATGGTGTTTCAAATCATTGTTTTGGTGACACGATAGATTTAGGGTTAATCGATTTGCAAACCAATACATTAATGGATATGGGCGCTTGCTTCGATTATTTCGATGAAATTTCGCATGCAACAGCAACTGAACAAGTTATTGGTAAACAAGCTTATGCAAACCGCATCACACTAACTACTGCAATGCAGGCAGCAGGTTTTCTTCCCTATGAAAAGGAATTTTGGCATTTCACTTATCAAATTCGTGATATCCAAGAACCGTTGGATTTTGAGATAAAGAAATAAGGTTGGGTGGGCTCAGATGTGAGTATCACAGCGCATAAAAAAAGGCGCCTTGATTAGGGGCGCCTTAGTCGGTGGTACGTTTATTAGCAGCGTTTTTTACTTTTGCGGGTCGCTGGCGTTTTTCTTTTGATAGTAGTGGTAGTGCGTTTTTTTGGTTGTTTGGTTTTTTTCTTCAACATTGATGAATTCTCCGGTATAGGATTAACAATAAAGGGTTTGTCAAAACCAATATAGCAAAAAAATATACATTAATGTAATTAGTAATAGTACGTAATGTAGGGTGGGAAAAGCGCAGCGCTGAGTTAGTCCCACAAATTTTTTTCTCCCTTCTCCTGGAGTGATTTTTACGACGGGAGAAGGGCTGGGGATGAGGGCTTTTACCCTCACCCCTAACCCCTCTCCCAAAGAAAAGCATTTTGGGAGAGGGGAATAATACCATCAAAAATTCGTGGAGATACTTCGGAGCCCAATGTGAGCTATGAATAAATCAAAAAATTCGTCATTTGCAGCAACCCAATGCTCACGGCCTTATTCGCAGCAATCACAGCACCGTAGGCATTGTTTTGATGTGTGGGAATAGAAACAGAAAATTGCTTAGTTGCCATAACATGATTATCAGCTGCGCGGACTAATTGAATACTAAATTTAAAACGTTCTCGTGTAGGTGACACCAAAAAATCTTGCTCTAATTCGAGTAACTGTGAATTTAAAATATAGTCATAACGTCCCATATTTGCTTGCGGAATAATCGCATGATAAAAGTGCGTATTTTGCAATGTTTGAATCATTAATTGTTGTATCATATTTGCAGGTGTATCAGCCCAGTAACTTTTCGCGTAATAAGAAATTTGATACGGATTTTGAGTATAAGCAATTTGGTTATTGTTATACATTGCATTTGTTTCAGGTGTTGTCACAAGTAGGGTGTAAGCTTTTGTATTTTTCGTATGGACACTAGGCGTGTTTTTTAATTGATAACTTGCATTCCCTTGATTTTGCACTGGAGAAAATAGAGTGCAGCTAGTTAATAAAAAACTAAAACAAGCTAGTGCGATAACCTTTTTGTTGATCATTTACTTTTCTCCAGGACCAAGTTGTTGTTCTGAGCCACGTATTAAAACAGATGGGTTTCTTTTGATTTGCGTGGTCAAACTATTAATATTAGAAAATGTATTGTTCATCTTTGGTAATGTTTGGTTTGAAAGCATTTGTAATGTAGGTGTTAGCTGAGATGTTGCTTGCACTGTGTTAGCCAAAATTGCGTCTATTTTTTTACTGTTTTCTGCAAGTGCACCAGTGAATTCACTTAAGTTTTTTAATGTTTCACGAATTGATTTTTGATTCGTTTCATCTAATACCGATTGAATAGAGTCGCTCACTTTCGATAAATTTTTATTGAGTGCTTGTAACGCTGTGTCCAAGCGTAAAAACAATGAAGGTATTGTTTTTATCACTGGGTACGGTTCATGTTTTTCTGCTTTTAAAGGAGTTAAGTCAATACTGTTATCTTTTAATGCGATAAATGCGATCCCTGTAATTCCTTTGGTAGCTAACATAGCAGTAGTTCCCTGAGTGATAGGGGTGCTGTTTTTAATATTCAACAATATTTCAACAGTATTGGGGTTGTCAGGATTTAACATAATACTTTTGACATTTCCAACATGCACACCGTTATATTCTACGGGTGCATCTACGCTTAAACCAGACACAGATTCTTGCATAAATACCATGTATTTTGTGTAAGCCGCGCTCGATAATCCTGAAGAAAGCCAGAGAATAGCGAATACCGTCACAGTGACCAGTGAAATAACAAATATGCCTACTAAAGTGTAATTTACTTTTGATTCCATAAGGCTTATTTTTCCGTATAAGGTTTAAAAAAGTCTTGTATTAATGGGTGTGGGTTTTTTACTAATGTATTAATGGGGTCAACCGCTAATACTTTTCCTTCACCTAAAAATGCAACACGATTCGTAATGCGACGTAAACTCTCGACGTCGTGCGAAATCACAACAATGGATAATCCCATGGTTTGTTGTAAATTTAAAATCAAATGATCAAATTTAGCTACGTTTTGTGGGTCTAATCCAGCTGTGGGCTCATCTAAAAATATTAACTCAGGATCCAGTACAATGGCGCGCGCTAATCCAGCGCGTTTTTGCATCCCACCACTGAGTTCCGCAGGATATTGATAAGCTGCTTCAGTGGGTAGTCCTGCCAGCATGATTTTCAATAGTGCTAACTCATGAATGCTTTTAGTATTCAGATTTGCAGTATGTTCAATCAGTGGAAATGCTGTGTTTTCTAAAATGGTTAATGAACTAAATAATGCATTTTGTTGAAACAGAACGCCCCAACGGCGTTGCACATCAAGTAATGCTTTGGCATTTGCTTTTGTCACATCACAATCAAATACCCGTATGGATCCTGATGTTGGCGGTGTGAGCATGAGAATTTCGCGTAGTAATGTTGTTTTTCCCGAGCCACTACCGCCCACAATTCCAAGGATTTCTCCGCGATTAATTTGTAAATCTAAATTATTATGTACCCACTTGTCTCCTAAGCGTATTTTTAAATTCTTAATGTCTATGACAGGTTCTGATTTTTTCATAGTTGTAATTTACTAAATAAGATTGAAAAAAGGCCATCGACAACAATAATAAAAAAGATGCCTAATACAACACTACGCGTTGTATTTTCCCCTATGCTGTCAGCGTTTCCTTTTACTTGTAGCCCTTGAAAACAACCAATCGTTGAGATTAGTAACGCAAATATAGGTGCTTTGCCTAGACCGATTAATAGAGCTCGTAATGGAATAGCATAATCAAAGCGGCGAATAAATTCATCCCAAGTAATGCTTAATGAGCTGTGTGACATAATCATGCCACCAAGCACACCGAAGATATCTGCCCAGATCGTTAATAATGGTAATGCAATAAATAAGCCAAAAATTCGCGGTAAAATGAGTATTTCGGCAGAAGTAATACCCATAGTGTCTAGCGCATCAATTTCTTGATTAACTTTCATTAAACCTAATTGCGCTGTAAAAGCAGATCCTGTGCGACCAGCAATGATGATAGCCGTCAATAGTGGGCCGAATTCGCGTAATATCGATAATCCAAGTAAATCGACGATATAAATGTTGGCGCCATAACTACGTAATTGCATTGCCATTTGATAGGTGATGACAACACCGATCATAAATGACAGTAGAGCAACAATAGGGAGTGCTTCTAAGCCGTTGCGATAGATGACGCTAGCGACCGCATTCCAGCGGATATGTTTTGGGTGTAATCCTATCCGTAGCATTTCCATGGTGAGCTTACCGATGAAGCCGAGGTAGGTATTGAATTCTGCGAGTTGATTAACTGTATTTTTCCCAATGCGTGCAAAAAAACTATCTGGAGTTGCTTGAGGTTCGGGTTTGATATTTGTAATTTTTTGTCTAACAATTTCAAGTAACTTGTTTGCTTGCTCTGAAAATTCTTTTAATTGTGGTGTTAATCCTGTTTGAGTCCATCTCTGTATCCTTGAGCTTAATAGCCATGCACCTGCGGTATCCATGGTTTCAATTCCAGTGCCGTCAATGTGTAAAACACCGGTAGTGGGTAGTGAAATGGCATTTAAAAGGATTTCAAGTTGGGAGAGGGTGCTTAAGTTCCATTTGCCGCGGCAAATTAACTGTTGGGTCTCTTGATCATAGGCAACAGGGGTAGACACTAGCGCTTCCTTGTTCGTAACTTCCTGAATGTATTATACGTCATTATTGCCTAAGGTGTCATCCCGAGCGATAGCGAGGGACCTCCATGAAGATCCCTCGCTATTGCTCGGGATGGCAATGATCAGTTATTAATCACACATATTGTCATCTTCCAAAAAATCAGCTAAATTACACAACGATTTGACCCGAAAGCTGGGCGAAGACATTGGTTTATAGTTATCAAGTGGACTTGATCATGAGACAGGTACCTAATTATTTAATTATCGGTAATGGCCGCGTTGCTAGGCATTTCTGCCATTATTTGACATTGCTAGGTTTACCACATCACTCTTGGGATAGATCTCAATCTATCGCTCAATTATCTCAAGCAACAGAACACGCTAGTCACATTTTATTATTGATTTCTGACAATGCTATTAATGGCTTTGTACAACAACATTTGCAATCAACTCAAGCAGTGCTCATTCATTTTTCTGGCAGCTTAGTCAGTGAAAATGCCTATGGCGCACATCCACTCATGACGTTCGGTAACTCGCTTTACACTCTAGAGCAATATCAACAGATTCCATTTATTCTCGATCATCATGCACCAGACATGAGTGAGTTACTTCCTGCATTACCGAACACACACGCTAGATTGCATACTCAAATGAAAGCCAAGTATCACGCACTTTGTGTATTGAGTAGCAATTTCAGTTGCATGTTATGGCAAAAATTATTTTCGAGCTTTGAAACCGAATTAGGGTTAGATGCATCCATAGGACATTCGCTTTTGCAGAGACAGATGCAAAATATTTTGGAACATTATCCCTCTGCATTAACAGGTCCATTAGTAAGAAACGATATGGAGACCATCGCTAAAAATATTCAAGCGCTTGATGGAGATGCATTTCAAGCTATTTATAAAAGTTTTGTAACAGGTTATCAAACAATAGAGGGTAAACAACAATGAATGTTTTTTCATTTGCGGCAAAAAAAAATCGTAACGAAAAAATCAGTATGGTTACTTGCTATGATTATTCAAGTGCACGTATTGTTTCACAGACATCAGTGGATACCATTTTAGTTGGTGATAGCGTTGCAATGACCATGCATGGTTATAAAGATACGCTTGCCGCAACGGTTGAAATGATGAGTTTGCACACGACAGCGGTTGCGCGAGGTGCGCCTAATAAATTCATTATCACTGATTTACCTTTTATGAGTTATCGCAAATCCCTAAGCAAAAATGTTGTAGCAGCACAAACACTCATGCAAGCAGGCGCTCATGCTGTAAAGCTTGAAGGTGCAGCAGGCAATCTAAAGTTTATCCAACATTTAGTTGAGTCAGGCATTCCTGTTGTTGGACACCTTGGCTTAACTCCACAATCAATTAACACACTTGGTGGATATAAAGTTCAAGGTAAATCGAATGAAGCTGCGCTGCGCTTAAAAGAAGATGCTATTGCATTGCAACAAGCAGGTTGTTTTCTTTTAGTTTTGGAATGTGTGCCGGCTGAGCTGGCAAAAGAAATCACGCAAACGCTTTCTATTCCAACGATTGGTATTGGTGCGGGAGCAGATACCAGCGGACAAGTATTGGTATTCCAGGATTTGCTTGGGATGAATTTAGATATCAAGCCGAAATTTGTAAAAGCATTTATTGACGGTAGTCATCATATTAAAACAGGTATTGAAAATTATATTTCAGCAATTAATTTAGGTGAGTTTCCACAAAATGAACATAGTTTCTAATATCAAAGAATGGATTGCATTACGAAAAACCTGGCAAACAAAGTCGATTGGTTTTGTTCCCACGATGGGCAATTTGCATCAGGGGCATTTGAGTTTGTGTCACAAAGCAAAATCAGAAAATGATATTGTAGTGGTTAGTATATTTGTGAATCCGACGCAGTTTAATCAACAGTCTGATTTTGATTTATATCCGCGTACGTTAGATAGTGATATCGATGCTTTAAATGAAAAAGTGGATTATTTATTTTTGCCCAATGCAGCTGAAATCTATCACGATGAATATCAGTTAAAAGTGACAGAAGCAACACTCTCGTCTGAACTGGAAGGTGAGTATAGGCCAGGACATTTTGATGGTGTATTAACTGTTGTTTTGAAATTACTAAATTTGATTCAGGCGAATAAAGCTTATTTCGGTGAAAAAGATTTTCAACAGTTGTTGTTAATTAAAAAAATGGTTGCAGCCTTATTTTTACCAACAGAAATTATTGCATGTGAAACAATTCGTGCTGCAGATGGCTTGGCATTGAGTTCACGTAATAATCGTCTCAGTGAAGAGCAACGTAAAAAAGCTGCTATATTTCCAAAAATATTACGTGGTGATTTAAGTATTGAGGTGATCAAACAGCAGTTAATTGACTTAGGTTTTAAAGTTGATTATATCGCTGATCAATGGAGTAGACGTTTAGGAGCTGTTTGGGTAGATGATGTTCGTTTAATCGATAATATTAAAATTGAAAAGGTGTAGTATGTTAATCACAGTATTAAAATCAAAAATTGCATATGGAACGATTACAGGTAAAGATTTGTTTTATGTTGGATCTATCACAATTGATGAAGATATTATGAAAGAAGCCAATATACGTGAAAATGAAAAAGTCCAAGTCGTTAATCTCAATAATGGTGAACGAATTGAAACATATGCTATTAAAGGGAAAGCGGGCAGTAAGGTATTCAACTTGAATGGCGCGGCGGCTCGCAAAGCAGAGCTGGGCGATAAAATTTTTATTATTACTTACGCGCAAATTGATCCAAACACTGAAACCTTAGATCCTATTGTTGTAGATTTGGAACATGATTTGTCGAAATAAGACGCTGTCATCCCAGGTGTAGGGTGGGCAAAGCGCAGCGCTGAGTTATCCCCACGAATTTTTAGTAGTATTATTCCCCTCTCCCAAAATGCTTTTTTTTGGGAGAGGGGCAAGGGGTGAGGGTATATGCCCTCATCCCCAGCCCTTCTCCCATCGTAAAAAACACTCTGGGAGAAGGGAGCAAAAATTCGTGGGGATAACTCAGAGCGTAGCGTGCCCACCCTACACCTGGGATGACATACTTAATGGAGTAATGAATATGTTATTGTGTTTAGATGCAGGTAATACGCATGTACTAGGTGGTGTATTTGATAATGATACATTGATAGCTCGTTTTCGCTATGCTACACCAATGCTGGGTACATCAGATCAATTTGGAATGTTTTTGTTAAATATTTTGCAAGCTAACAAAATTGATTCTTCTGCTATAAAAGCGACGGCACTTTGTTCTGTGGTGCCAAGTTACGATTACACAATTAGACATACTATTTCGAATTATTTCAATGCTAACTATTTTGTATTGCAAGCTGGTGTTAAAACTGGCTTGAATATCAAATATAAAAATCCAAATGAAGTAGGCGCAGATCGTATTGCGAACGCCATTGGTGCATCACAAGCCTTCCCACATAAAAATATTATTATTATTGATATGGGCACTGCGACGACATTGTGTGCAGTGACTAAAAATAAAGATTATTTGGGTGGTGCAATCCTTCCTGGAATGCGTTTGGGTATGGAAGCATTGCGCATGAATACAGCGAAGCTGATGGAAGTTAATATTGAAGAACCCGCATCGGTTATTGGCCGGACAACTCGTGAAAGTATACAATCTGGTCTTTATTACGGGCAACTGGGTGCATTAAAAGAAATTATTGCTGGGTATCAGCGCGAGGCATTTTCACAAGAGGGAGCTATTATCATTGGGACTGGAGGTTTTTCTCAATTATACAAAGATAAGGGGTTATTTGATTTGGTGCTGCCTGATTTAGTGTTGCAAGGGATCTACAAAGCATATGAGCTGAATGCAGCTGAGTTGCAATAATTTTATTTTTTTAAATGTTAGTCGCCATTATACGGTGCGTATCCAGCGGTGTTACCAAATGCACTGCAGCAACGTCCTGCGCTTAAGCAGGGATTATTCGCACGGCAACTTGCATCAGCACAAGTGCAGCTATATCCTGGATTACTAACCGTTTCTGTTTGCGATGAGCAAGTATTACAGCTACAGCTTGAATAGGAAGAGCTTGATGATGACCCACATGTGCCAGCTGCGCAACCGGTGAGTGATAAACATAAAGCGAGTAACACGAATTTGATTTTCATGCTCTTCTCCATTGTATCGTAGCTATGTATTCATTATACATGAAAGTATGGGCTTAAAATCCTGAGATGGGCAAGGGGTTTCCCTAATTGCTCCCTCACCCGCCGCATAAAAAGCATGCGTCGACCTCTCCACAAGTGGAGAGGTGCGTTTTTAATATTGTTCTCCCTTCTCCCAGAGTGTTTTTTGCGAGTGGGAGAAGGGTTGGGGATGAGGGTGTATCGATGGGATTCTACTTTTTTGCTTTATCAGGAGGTGGATTGCGCGCGGCTTTGATGGCGGTTGGAATTAAACTTTCTGCAACCATAGAAGTAATTAAATGTTTATTCACTAAATCATTTAAATACTGTTCTAAAGTACACATGCCTTTATCACGACTCGTTTGCATTGCTGATTCAATATGTGAAGGCATATCTTGGCGAATAAAATGACGGATAGCGTTGCTCGCAAGTAAAATTTCAAATGCGGCAATACGACCACCAGTAATTTTTCTTGCTAACGTTTGACAAATCACACCCTGTAATGTTTCAGAAAGTAATGTTCTAACGCGGTTTTTTTCTTCTGTTGGGAATACATCTGCAAATCGACTAATTGCAATGGGTGCAGAGCTTGCATGCAGGGTAGCCATGACTAAATGCCCTGTTTCTGCAGCAGTTAACGCAAGTCGCATTGTTTCGAGATCTCTCAATTCACCTAGCAAAATAACATCGGGATCTTGACGTAGTGACGCACGTAATGCGGTAGCAAAATCGGGGGTATCACGTCCAACTTGTAATTGGTTGAAGATGCTTTTTTTATTTGTGTGTATATATTCAATAGGATCTTCAATTGTAATGATATTACAGGCTCTAAAGGTGTTTATATAATCAATCATCGCCGCTAGCGTCGTACTTTTACCGCAACCAGTGGGTCCAGTAACTAGAATTAATCCGTGAGGAAGATCAAGTAGTGGTTTTAATACTGTTGGTAAATGCAATTCTTCGAAACTTGGAATTCGTTCAGGAACAATACGCAGTACAGCAGCAATACCATTTAATTGATGTAAAACACTCACACGAAAGTTACCAACTGCATGCATAGATAATGCAAGTTCAAGCACTAGTTTTTCTTCAAAATCACGTTGCTGTTCTTCTGTCATGATGGTGTAAATGATTCGTTTTGCTTCAGCTGGAGAGATACTCGGTATGTCTTTTATCGAGGATAAGTTGCCATCAATACGTAGTAATGGTTTTGTGCCTGGAAGAATGTGAACGTCTGATGCATTTCGTTTTACAGCTAATTCAAGTATCTTTCTCATGTTCATGATCAGGTGCCATTTTTAATTTTATTAAGCAAGCCCGTTAAAATTTTTCCGGGTCCGATCTCACTGAATTGCATTTCAGTAAATGTATTTAAGTACTCTATGGTCTTAATCCATTGAACTGGGTGGTTCAAATGATTTGCAAGATTGGAGCTCATTATAGCAGGATGATAGTGCTTTGCATGCAAATTACTGAGAATAGGTATTGAAGGTGTATTTAAAGTGAAAGACTTTAAATAGTCTTCAAATTCAATTTTTGCGCTATCCATGTAGCTTGTATGAAAAGCGCCGCTCACTTTAAGTGGAATAAAAATTCCTTTAGCGGCTTCAAAAAAACTTTTTGCGCGTTCAATATCTTGTTTGGGTCCAGAGATAACAAATTGCTTATATGAATTATAATTAGCGATTGAAATAGCATTTAATTGATTAGTGTTGAGAAGCTTGATAATTTCATCAGCTGTTAGGTTAACAACCGCTGCCATTCCGCCATTGGCAACTTTACTCATTAGCTCGCCACGTTTCTTGACTAATGCTAGTCCAGTTTCAAAATCAAATACTTCTGCTGCATATAATGCATTATATTCACCTAAGCTATGACCAATGACAAAATCAGGTTTATCAATATTTTGTTGTAGTGCTTTTAAATAGGATAATGCATTGACGACATACAATGCGGGTTGAGTAAATTGTGTTTGCATTAATTGCTGATTTTTATCTTCAAGGCAAAGTGATTTAATAGAGTATCCCAATATTTTATCTGCGATTTTAGTTATTGCAGAAAATTCATCGAATAAACCTTCACCCATGCCTCGTACTTGAGAGCCTTGTCCGGGGAAAAGATAGGTATGCATAATCAAATTCTTTCATTGTTTAATAAAGTAATGACAGCATGAATTTCATCTACCATGGGCCTGCATTCTTGCACGCTTGGAGTGTATTCACGGACTAAATGATAAATTGACTGGGCATTGCTGCTTGCGCGGTCTATACCGCGTAACTCTAGTGCTTGAGTGGATGCAATGAGTAGCAGTGCTGTTAGACGTTCTAAATTAATGACGGCTTCTTGAAAATCTAATGCAGCATGTGTACCTAAACTATTAACATCTTGATTGTCACCTTCAGTAGGTAACATATAAGATTGTTGTGATTGCGCTAGCTTGCGATTCTGGACAGCAAGTGCTGCTGCAAGCAATTGCACTGAACGAAAACCATTGTTTTGTTCTGGCATGTTAACGAGATTGGTTGGTAAGCCGTGATTTTTCCTACTATGTACCATATTGGCGAGTAGAGCATGTATCCATGTGGAAGCTTGTGCTATATCTGATTTTAATAAATCACAAGCATCAGTGATGTAATATCCCATAAAGTTCGCGCCGTGATGGATAGTTTTTTCATCTATATCAACGATGGGATTATCATTTACGGAGTTCATTTCATTTTCAACCCACATTGTCGCAAGTTGTAGGTTTTCATGTAATGGACCAAAGCCTTGAGGTATCGCGCGTAAGGAATAATAATCTTGTACTGAGCGATGCGATTCTTCATTTTTGCGTAATTCATCTAAATCAGAAATTAGATGGCTGTCATGCCAAAAGTTTGCAAAAAAATCACTAACAAGACTTTGACCTAATTGGCCTTTGACATGATGTACTAATGGATGATAGGCACTGGTAATCACAAGCATTGATTCCAGTGACATAGCGATAGCTGCTAGCATTTGGTTATATAAACGTTTTAAATTATAAAGGGATATACTAGCTATTGCTGTCATAAACGATGTGCCATTGATCATGGCTAAACCATCTCGTATTTGAGGCAGAAAAGGGTTTAAACCCGTCATCGCAATGGCTTCATGTGACTTAATGATTCTTCCTTGAAAATTGACATCAACATTTTCACCGAGAATCCCGCATGCAATGGTAGATAATGGTATTAAATCGCCGCTAGCACCTATGGATCCATAACGCCGTACAACGGGTGTAATGCCTTGATTAATAAAACCAAGAATACATTGCAGTGCATGTTGCGATACACCTGAGTATCCTTGCGATAAGCAGTGTGCTCGCAATAACATGGTAGTACGCACTACATTTTCTGAAACGGGATCACCTAAGCTGCATGATAATGATTTGATTATGTTGGTTTGTCTGCGCTGAATAGATGAATAGTAAACTTCATCATCGCCTTTCATGTTGGGATCAATTAAATTGACTTGATCTCCAAAGTTTGTATTCACTCCGTAGATTGGCACGCGTTCATCAACGCACTTTTTTAGAAATTGATAAGAGTTTTCCATTGCCAGAATTGCATCTTTGCTAAGCTGAATATGAGAATTTGTTTGGATAAATGACTTTATATCAGCAAGTGTTAGCTTACAATTGACGCCAATAGTGATATTGTTAATAACAGGTTGTGTGCTTAAAGTGTCTTTAGTGCTGTGTTCTGGGGTGATATTCGACATGTAGACACGCTCCGATGTGCACATGGTTCTAATTTACTTTAAAATGCAGCAAAATAAAATAGGAGCGACTAAATAAAGGGATTGTATCATGTCAAATATCGTTGCTGTATTACAGGGTCATGCGCTAAATAATCCAGATAAAGTTGCTTGTATTCATTTAGCTGATGGCACTCAGATCACTTCTCAAATAACTTATGCAGAGCTTGATAGAAAAGCGCAGAGTATTGCGGCAGAGTTATTAAGCCGGTCTCTCCAAGGGCAGCGCGTTTTATTGTTATATCCATCCGGAGTGGATTTTGTCACCGCATTTTTTGGTTGCTTGTACGCCGGTGTGACAGCTGTCCCCGTCAATTGCTCAACGATATCTGAAATTGAAAAAAACAGCGCTTTATTACGTAGTATTGCAGAAGATGCAGAAATTACAGCAATTCTGTTACCCACAGAGTACATTTCAAAAGTTAATCAACAATTCAGCAAGAAATTTAGCTGCATCGATATTCAAGAATACAATTCAACTGCAAGTGGTGATTATAAACTACCTATTATTCAACAGAATACAGTTGTTTATCTACAATATACATCAGGTTCCACATCTAACCCTAAAGGTGCGATTATCACGCATAGAAGTTTAACGCATAGCTTGCTTGCGACGATTGACGCATGGAAATATACAGAGGATAGCGTTACAGTAAACTGGGCACCTCATTCGCATGTATACGGATTAGTATGCGGAATATTGATACCTATTTATCATGGAACGCCCGCTGTACTGATTCCTACGCATACATTTATCAATAACCCATTATGTTGGTTAGAATCCATTACGCGTTTTAAAGCTACGCATGGCGGATGTCCCAATTTTGGTTATGAAGTTTGCATTAGAGCAATCAATGATGATGAAAAATATGATTTTGATTTATCGACATGGACAACAGCAGTTAATGGTGGTGAAAATGTTCAACAATCGACACTTGAAAAATTTGCACTAAAAGCAGCTAAATATGGCTTTGAGATTGCCCATTTTTGTCCTGCATTTGGGATGTCCGAAATGTCTGGTGCAATCACATCAAAAAGCCATGGTGAAGCACCACGAAAAATTGATTTAAGTATCGAAGGCTTGAAAGATAATAAAGCCATCGAAGCTGAGTTGGATACATCCAGCCGACAATTTGTTAGCAATGGAAAGCTAATTAATGAGTTACACGTTGCCATTGTTAATCCAGAAACGTCATTGCTCGCACAAGAAAATGAAATTGGTGAAATTTGGTTATCGGGCATGTCTACGGCAAGTGGTTATTGGAATAGAGAAAAAGAAACACAAGATAATTTCAATTTAAAAGTAGCTGGTTCACGATACAAATATTTTCGTACTGGAGATCTTGGTTTTGTAATGAATAATGAATTATTCATTACCGGCAGAGTAAAAGAGTTACTGATCGTTAATGGAAAAAAATATTATCCACTAGATATTGAGGTAGCAGTTAAGCAAGGGCTGTCTCAATACTCACACTGTCATCAATGTATCGTGATGTCGCTACCACAAGAAGATAATACCCTTATTTTCTTACAAGAAATCGAAGAGCACCCCACATCTGAGTTAAATGAAATAAACCATAAAATAAGACATATTATATTAGAAAAATTCGGGTTGCATGTTTCTAAAGTAGAGTTTATTAAAAAGAATACCATACCTAAAACATCGAGTGGAAAAATTCAACGATCGCGTTGTTTGCAATTATATACTGATATGAAAGTAGACTTTATTAATGAGCAAGCATCCGTCAATATCAATAAAAATCAAAACAATGATTTATTTATTGATGAATGTAAGAAAATTATTTCAGAAACATTACAGATTAAATTACATGAATTAGATCTTAATGCTTCTGTAAGTGAATATAACTTTGATTCGATTAATATTATCAAGCTAGCTTCAGCACTCAACAAGCATTTCCACCTTAATCTTAGTCCGGCGGTATTATTTGAGTATAAAACAATTGCTCAGTTTATCTCGGCACTCAAACCTGCGTTGCTTCCTAAGCCAGAAGCGGTACAGATCATCGAAAATGAGAGTGAATCAGAAAATAATTTAGTAACTGATTATAATCAGAGCAATGATATTGCCATCATCGGTATTGCTGGTATGTTCCCTGAAGCAGAAACGATCGAATCATTTTGGGATAATTTGGTTGATGCTAAAAATGCGATAACAGAAATTCCAGGAGTACGTTGGAATTGGAAATCAATTTATGGTGATCCTAAAGAGCCAGGAAAAACGAATATTAAATGGGGCGGCTTCGTAAATAATATTGCTGAATTTGACGCCGATTTTTTTAATATAGCTCCTCGCGAAGCAGAATTGACCGATCCTCAACAGCGGATATTTTTGCAAACAGTTTGGCGCACATTAGAAGATGCAGGATATACACCAGCGCAGCTTGCAAAAGTCAAAACCGGATTATTTGTTGGTGTATTTAAAAGTGATTACGCCGAAGTCTTACAAGAAAATAATGTGCATGATGCATATAACACAACAAGCATCACGCAAAGCATTTTAGCAAATCGCGTTTCATACATTTTAAACTTCAACGGTCCCAGTGAAGTTATCGACACAGCTTGTTCTAGTTCCTTAGTTGCAATTCACAATGCAATTCGCTCAATTCATGCTGGTGATTGTGATGTAGCAATCGCTGGTGGTGTCAATGCCTTAATTTCACCTACCTCATATATTGCAGCAGGGAAGGCGGGGATGTTAAGTATTGATGGCCGCTGCAAAACGTTTGATGAAAATGCAAATGGTTATGTGAGAGGTGAAGGTGTAGGCGCAATTTTATTAAAACCATTAAAACAGGCCATATTAGATCATGATAATATTTACGCTATTATCAAAGGTTCTGCAGTCAATCATGGCGGACATGTTAGCTCATTAACTGTTCCTAATCCCAATGCGCAAGCCGATGTGATCATTGAAGCAAATAGACGTGCTAAAATATCTATCGATAGCCTGAACTACATTGAAACACACGGCACTGGAACGTCACTTGGCGATCCAATAGAAATCAATGGCTTGAAACTTGCATTTAAAGCTTTGGCACAGGAACAAGGAATTAAACTAGATAATTATTATTGCCATTTAGGCGCGCTCAAAACACATATCGGTCACTTGGAATCAGCGGCAGGTATTGCTAGCGTGATCAAAGTATTGCTTTGCATGAAGCATAAAATGCTCCCTTCAAATTTAAACTTTGCAAAGCTGAATCCATTTATACAGATGAATGACACTCCATTTGTTATTCAAGAAACAACAACAGAATGGAATGCAAAAGATAAAAACCCATTACGTGCGGGTGTCAGCTCATTTGGTTTTGGTGGAACGAATGCACACATTGTGATTGAAGAATATATCTCTAATTCTGCAAGCGGCAATAAAATAAAAAATAAGCCTTTTTTAATCGTATTATCGGCTAAAACTAAATCGAGCCTGCAAGAACAGGCAAGCAATTTATTGAGTTATTTAAAGCAAGTCAAGTCAACAGCAAAACTAGATAGAATTGGTAATACACTATGTAATGGAAGGCAGCATTTTAGTTTACGTTATGCGATGGTTGTGAATAATGTTAATGAATTAATAGCAACTCTTGAGAGTGTTACTCAAGGGTCTGAAGATAAAAAATATTTTCATAATATCGAATTACCCAGTAAAAAATCAAAAACACTAGAAAAAATATTACGCCAACTTGAAAGTCAAATTCAATCGGCTAGCGGCGATGATTATAGTGAAAAATTAACGGCATTAGCAGAATTTTATATTCAAGGGTATGATATTCAGTTTAATAATTTATATGATACCAGTCTCGTCAAATTAAGTTTACCCACCTATCCTTTTGCCAAAACTGAATATTGGGTACCAAAAAATAAAAATCAAATATCTGCAAAACGCACAATGATTAGCAGAAGAGTTAAGACAAGCGTACCTAGCAATCAATCTGTCCAAGCGTTACAAGATTTGATACAAAGTTATGTTGCGGAAATATTAAAAAAAGATAAAAAACAATTTTCTTTTTCCGATTCATTAAATGATCTTGGATTTGAGTCAATTTCATATAAAGAATTAGCCGCAAAGCTGGAGTCACAATATAAAATTGAGGTGACACCTTCGATATTTTTTACTCATACCTCCATCGCGATGCTGGCAGAACATTTATTCCCACTTATAAATACTCAAGCCAATCAAGAAGAGACGTATTCAGACGAGGTAATTGAATCTGATATGTCAAATAGACATGAGCCTATCGCTATCATAGGTATGCATGCGTATTTACCTGAATCTAAAAATCTCGATGATTTTTGGCAACACTTAGTTTTAGGTGATGACTTGGTTACTGAAATTTCACCTGATCGCTGGGATTGGCGACAATATTTTGGAGATTCAAAAGCAAATCCATTGAAAACGAATTCTAAATGGGGTGCAAGAATTTCTAATGTAGATTCATTTGATGCAAGCTTCTTCAATATTTCTTCGCGAGAAGCGAATTTAATGGATCCACAACATCGATTATTCATGGAATCTGTGTGGAGTGCTGTTGAAGATGCGGGTTATGATCCACTGTCATTAGGCCATCAAAAAATTGGTTTATTTGTTGGGGTTGAATTTAGTGATTATCAAGATTTAATTTTAGCTCAGCGAAATATATTTCATGGCTACACAGCAACGGGAAATTCACACTCAGTATTAGCCAATCGAATGTCGTACTTTTTAGATTTACGCGGTCCTAGTGAGGCGATTGATACGGCGTGCTCTAGTTCACTTGTCGCTATCCATCGCGCCATTTCAGCGCTCCAAAATGGCGAATGTCGCGCTGCTATTGCGGGTGGCGTGAGTTTAATGCTAAATCCTGAAACGTTTATTATTACTAGCCAACTCGGCGTTTTATCTCCCGATGGGCATTGTAAGACTTTTGATAAATCGGCAAATGGTTATGTAAAAGGTGAGGGTATAGCATCATTACTACTGAAACCACTCAGTTTAGCTGAACAAGATGGTGATCATGTTTATGGAATCATCCGTGGCAGCGCAGTTAATCATGGTGGCAAAGCACAGTCATTGACGGCACCCAATCCACAAGCACAAACCGAATTATTAATTGATGCGTACACACGAGCGGATGTTGATCCTAGTACGGTGACATACATCGAAGCACATGGCACAGGTACCGAGTTAGGCGATCCGATTGAAATTGACGGTTTAAAAGCTGCATTCCATGCATTTCAAGTTAATCCGAATGACAAACGTTGTGGGATTGGATCTGTGAAAACCAATATAGGTCACTTAGAGCCTGCTTCTGGTATCGCAGGTGTGATTAAAGTGTTACTTGCTATGCAGCATAAAACTCTGCCTGCAACCATACATTTTAATGAATTAAATCCATTTATTAACTTGGAAAATACACCATTCTATATTGTTGATAAGACACAGCCGTGGAATCGAATCGCTGATATGAGTGGAAATGAAATTCCACGTCGTGCTGGTGTTAGTTCATTTGGTTTTGGTGGGACGAATGCACATATTGTAATGGAAGAATATGAGCAGAACATGCAAAATGTCGAGCAAGATAAGCCATACTATCTCATTACTGTATCAACAAAAATATTTGAAAGTTTAACAATTAAGGTCAATGAGCTACATGCCTTTCTAAAAGAAAAATCTTCTCAATACACATTAGAAAGTTTAAGTTACACCTTAAATATAGGCAGATCACACTTTGCTAATCGCATTGCAATCATTACAAAATCAATACCAGACTTATTGCTAGCTTTAGAAAAGATCATGCGTAATGAGTCAACGAATGATTATATGGTAAGTGAGCAATCACAATTTGAAGTATCAAGCCCACTATTCAATGAGATTTATCAGTCTACGATTCAATCTTTAAGTGCAAATTTAAGTGGTCAACAGTACTATGAAAAAATGCGCATTCTCGCAGATTTGTATACCAAACGATTTCCAATCAATTTTGCAATGCTATATCAAGATAGCAAGCCTACACGTATTCATGCATTACCAACGTATCCGTTTAATAAGCAGCGCTATTGGTATGATCAAGAAGCAGCGAGTGAAAAATTAAATTCTATTACGGTTGCTAGACCACAACAGAATAAATCAATCGCTAAATCGTCATACTCGCAATCATTGATTATCTACTTAAAAAATAGATTCGCCGAAAAGTTACGCATAAACCCTGAAAATATAGATGTAAATGAAACTTATGAAGTCTATGGTGTCGATTCATTGTTGGGTTTAGAAATCACAAACCGTTTAGAGCAAGACTTTGGAACTTTACCAAAAACATTGTTATATGAAAAAAATAAAATTGTACTGCTTGCTACGTATTTAAATAACAAACACGCTGATAAAGTAGCAACATTATTTCCTGATCAACAGATTGAAAATCTTGAAATCATCTCGCCAACAGTGATGAATATTGAAAAATCAAATGCTTTAATTGATAGAGATATTGCAATCATAGGATTAGATGGCATATTCCCAATGGCAGATTCATTAGAAGAGTTTTGGGCGAATTTGTCACATGGTAAAGACTGCATTACCGAAATCCCTGCAGATCGCTGGAACTACAAAGACTATCCGGTACAAGTGGGTGGTGAAGAAAAATATTATCAATATGGTGGATTCATAAATGATATTGATAAATTTGACCCATTATTTTTTAGTATTGCACCTAGAGATGCTGCATTAATGGATCCACAAGAACGCATTTTTATGCAGTCAGCCTGGAATACCTTGGAGAATGCTGGTTACACTCGAGGACGGTTACAACAGGCAGTTAATAACAACGTCGGTGTATTCGTTGGCGTCACATATAATTTTTATCCACTCTTTATTGCAGAAGAGTGGAGTAAAGGCAATCGTATTCCACTAGATATTCAGCTGTTTTCGATTGCTAATCGATTTTCATATTTTTTAAATCTTAATGGTCCCAGTTTTATTATTGATACCGCATGCTCGTCTTCACTGGCAGCTATCCATCAAGCGTGTGAAAGTATCATTGCTGGTGAATGTAAAATGGCAATCGCTGGTGGTGTGAACTTATCATTACATCCAGCAAAATATCATATGCTGGGTAGTTATAGCTTTATGTCAGATCAAGGCAGATGCTCTAGTTTTGCCGAAGGTGGTAATGGCTATGTTCCTTCTGAAGGTGTAGGCGCTGTTTTATTAAAACCTTTAGCAGATGCATTACGCGATAATGACCGAATCTATGGCGTAATCAAAGCAACTAGTATGAATCATGGTGGAAAAACCAGTGGTTACACCGTACCAAATCCAAATGCACAAGCTGATTTAATTAAAGCGACACTCGCGAAAGCCAATATTGATGCTAGAACCATTTCATATATAGAGGCGCATGGCACAGGCACATCATTAGGTGATCCTATTGAAATCCGCGGCTTACAAGAAGCATTTGAAGTCTATACACAAGATAAGCAATATTGTGCGATTGGTTCTGTAAAATCAAATATTGGTCATTTAGAATCAGCCGCAGGTATTTCACAGCTCTCAAAAGTTTTATTACAGCTTGAGCATAAACAGTTAGTCCCATCGATTCATTCTGAAAAATTAAATCCATTTATCCAGTTTGATGATACTCCTTTTTATGTGCAGCATAAATTAGAAGAATGGAAAACAAATACGAATACTCCACGACGTGCTGGTGTGAGCTCGTTTGGTGCGGGTGGCACTAACGTCCATATGATAGTCGAAGAATATCAAGTGCCAGAATCAACATCGCAGACAACCGCGCCGTATTTAATGGTGTTGTCTGCGTTGAATTCTGAACGCTTACAACAATATGTAAGTAAAACACACCAATTCCTCACCGCACATCAGCCTGACTTTACAAATGATGCCATGTTGAATCGATGGCTGGAAAACTTAAGCTATACATCACTAATTGGTCGTGAAAGTATGACTTCACGTGTCGCGGTTTTATTTACATCAATCGATGATTTATTGCAGAAACTGAGCTTGTTGCAAGCAGAGCTAAAATCTCAACCTGATATTTGGTTTAACAATGCAGCGCAATTGGTTAATTCCAGTGAAAACATAGATGAATATATGAAATCACGCGAATATGAAAAATTAGCAGCCTTGTGGGTGAGTGGCGTAAAAATCAAATGGGAAAACTTATATGACTCTAATCAAGTTAAAATAGTTAACTTCCCAACGTATCCTTTTGCAAAACGATCATGCTGGGTCACTCCTAAAGTGCAGGGTGAAAAAATAGCGCAAATCAAAAATTCAGAGCTTGCTGTCAAAGAAAAAAAATGGTTGATCTTGAGCGATCTTGAATTAGGTTTATTATTACAAGATGGGCTAGGAAAAAATAATTGTGTTTATTGTTTTGAAAGTGATAGCTTTGTTAAACATGATAATAGTACTTATTATGCTAACTCTAAGAGCATAACTGAAATTATAGAACTCATTAACCATCTAGAAATAAACAGTATCATTTGCTTATGGAGCGATAGCACATTACTAACTGAATTAAATAAACATGTTAATGCTCCAGTTTATTATACAACAAGAAATAATGAGCAATTCCCAGCATTGCCAAATACAACCGTTATTCAGTTAAAAAAGAAAATTAACTTACGTCGTGATGCAAAAATCATTGTTGATCAAGTTAATCAAGCATCAGCTATTGATCCTGCTGTAATTGAACCTAAACAGGTAGAGAAGATTAAACGTATAGTTGTAGATAAAGAACCAATACTAGATTTAATTATCACGACTTGCGCAAGACTTCTGGCATTAGAAATCAGAGAACTTGACCCTGAAATTCCATTTCAAAATTATGGAATGGATTCGATTATAGGAATTAATTTTATATCTGAATTAAATATTACCTACCCTGAATTGCTTTCTCCTATGGATTTATATCGCTATCCGACGATTAATCAATTAGTTAATTATATTGTTGAATCGATTCAACCAAGTGAAACACAAACAACAGATAACTCTAAACCAGTATCGATTGAAATGAGTGAAGAAGCCATGTTCGAAGAAATTAAACATTTATCTGATGCAGAAATCAGCAAGCTATTAGAAGCTGAGTTATCTGAATTAGGTGAAATTTTATAAGGAATTTAAATATGAATGATCAAGTGACTCTTCATAAAGCATTAGTAACTATTAAAAAGCTTAAAAACATGCTGAAAAGCCAGCAAAATAATCAAATTCAACCGATTGCGATAGTTGGTATCAGTTGCCGATATCCTGATGCGATTGGGAAAGATGCCTATTGGAAGTTGCTAACGGAAGGCAAAAATATTATTTCTAAAATTCCAGAAGAACGTTGGGATTTATTAAAAGGCTCAGATGAAATGTTTTTAAAAGATGATAGCCATGCTTACCATGGTGGATATCTGAGTAACGTCAATCTGTTCGACCCTTATTTTTTTGGTATCAGCCCTCGCGAAGCCATTCGCATGGATCCGCAACACCGCTTGTTATTAGAGGTTGCATACGAGGCAATCGAAGATGCTGGTATTCAAGTTGAAAAATTAGCTGGCACAAACACGGGTGTATTTTCAAGTTTATATGTCAGTCAATTAGCACATATGCAAGAAATGGAATCGGAGCTTGATGCATTATTTCTACCAACAGGAAATGCCATCAGTATCGCTGCAAATCGTATTTCATACTTATTTGATTTGCGTGGCCCTAGCATCATTTTAGATTCTGCATGTTCTTCATCCATGGCCGCAATGCATATGGCATGCTTGAACTTGCAAAGTAAAGCCTGCGATTTAGCACTTGTTTGCGGTGCAAAATTAAATTTATTACCGTATGTTAATCTCGTGCTTTCTAAAGCAAAAATGCTTTCTCCTGATGGCCAATGTAAGACATTTGATGCTGAAGCGAATGGTTATGTGCAAGGTGAGGGTGTCGGCGTAATTGTGTTGAAACCCTTGGATAGAGCACTCAAAGATAATGATCGTATTTATTCCGTCATCATGGGAAGTGCCGTCAATCAAGATGGAAAAACAAATGGCTTAACGGCACCTAATGGTTTACAACAAGAAGCTTTATTAAAATCAGCTCATGTAAATGCAAATATTAATCCTAATGATATTTCTTATATCGAGTGTCATGGTACAGGAACTTTTTTAGGTGACCCCATTGAAATACAAGCATTAGGTGAAGTGATTGGTAAGAAACGCAGTAATGAGAACCCTTGTTGGATAGGCTCTGTTAAAACAAATATTGGGCATTTAGAACCTGCTGCTGGCGTATCAAGTGTGATCAAAGCCTCTTTAGCGCTTTATAATAAAAAAATTCCACCACATTTAAATTTCCATAATCCAAATCCCCATATTCAATTTGATAAATATCATTTAACAGTTCCTACGCAGGTAGAAGATATGCCTAAATATGGTGATCATCGCATCGTTGGTGTGAGTGGTTTTGGATTCGGTGGTACGAATGCTCATGTTATTTTAAGAGAACAAAGTAGTAGTGAAATAAAAATTGATACTGAATCATCAGATAATTCATTGGAAATCTTTACTATTTCCGCAAAAGATCCCGCAGCATTAAAGCTATTAATTAACTCTTGGACGAGCTTTCTCAAATCAAACTCATTAATGCCATTAGCAAAAGTATGTTATAACGCACATTTACGCCGTGCGCATTATTCTCATCGCTTAGCTATTTTGGCTAAATCGACTGATGAGTTAATTAAGAAATTAGAAACTATAAATCAAGATACATTGCCAAATGAATACAAGACAGATGGAATCTTCTTGAATTTCAAAATGGATTCTTTAGTTGCAAAAATGACAGAAGAGATTTCAACCCTCAAGCAAGATTTAACAAAGCTAGCAACGTATTATGTGAATCGTGCAGCTATTGATTGGGATGCATTTGAAAAAGATAGGTTTTATAGTTATTTCGATATGCCACATTATCCATGGCAACATAAATCCTATTGGCCTGCATTAGGGCATAAAAATAAAGGTGACATAGACATATCCGAAGACAGCTATCCATTACGCGGTAGGCAGCTTTTGTCGCCATTAAATTTAATGCAATTTGAATTTAAAATTGATACAAAAAAAATGCCTGACATTCAAGATACATATAATGTTTTCCATGCAGGATATTATCTCGAAGTGATGACGTTTATCGTCAATCAAATTGCTAATCGTGACGATTTTACTTTGGAAGACCTTACATTTCTTTCTCCATTAATCGTCCCTAATGATACCGTTGTCTCCATTCAAGTTACGTTAGACAAAACACCTAATGAAAATTGGATATTTCATTTTTATAGCAATATCCAAGGACAAAAGAATTGGGTTGAACACGCGACAGGGTTGCTATCATTGGGCGCAACAACGATTAAACGTATTGACTCAATCGATGACATTAAAGCCCGCAGTAGTGCTCATGGTGAAGCAGAATCACTTTACAAAAAGGTTATTGAGTTAGGTATGCCTGCTGGAGAAAGTATTCGTTGGACGCATCGATACTGGACCAGCAAAAACGAAGTGCTATGTGAATTTCAACAACCTAAAGCACACCGTAAGAATGAAGAATTCAAAATGAAGATTCATCCAGGCATCATTGATGGTAGTATTCAACCAATTTTCTTGCTGTTACCACAAGATGCAACTAAACCGTACATCGCGTCACATGTCGATAAATTAAAGCATTTCGGCATTAAAAACGGCCCATATTATTTGTTAATTGATTTAAAAGAATTAAATGCCGATAGCTCTAAAATTATCTGTAATTCATATATTGTGAATAGTGCTGGCGAAGTTGTATTCGAAGGCGAAAATGTGTCGTTAGCACAGTTAGATAATAAAATTCAAATTCAGCAGCTCATCCAGCTTCATAATGAAAAGAAATTAGATTTATCAGCTTTGTCTCCAGAAGAACGTAAACAAAAAACGTTGGAATTTCTCATTGAACAAACAGCTGTTATATTTTCTATGCCAAAATCCGACATTGATATTAATCAGTCTCTGCGTGATTTAGGTATTGATTCATTAATGTCATTGGTATTGATGCGCACGATAGAAGCTGGTCTCGACGTTAGTTATTCCATGCAAGATCTATTGCAAGGTCCTACATTAGCCCAATTAGCTACTGCTATTGTTTCAGATGGAAAATTCACAACAGATTCGATTACTCCATCAGCATCTACTGCTCTACCTAAACCAAAAGCTTCATGGATTACCTATCGAAAACCACAGAAAAATGCAAAATTAAAACTTTTTTGTTTCCCATATGGCGGAGGTGGCGCATCTATTTATCGTGACTGGCAAAAATCATTACCAGATACCATTGAACTGTGTCCGATACAGTTACCTGGTAGAGAAGAGCGTATGAATGAAGCGGTTATCAAAGATATCCATGTATTAGTTGATACCCTTGTTACTCAGTTATCTCCTGAAATGAATATGCCATTTGCTTTTTTCGGCCATAGCTTCGGTTCGTTGATTGCATTTGAACTTGCGCGTGAGTTACGTAGAAAGCATTTGCCACAGCCAGTGCATTTGTTCGCATCGGCATTTCCTAATCCCGATGTGCCTGCAAAAAGCCTTGATAAAATGATTTTCCAATTGAAAAAATTAGATTTAAATTTATTTGATTTAGATGAAAAAGCGATTGGTGCTCTCTCTTCAAATCAATTAATTAATTTAGCTAATATTTTCAGTGAAAATGGAGTTGCAGGGTATGGCGAACATATTATGGATAAAGATATCGTCAAAGCATTATTGCCGATTTTTATTGGCGATATGGGTATCGTAAAAAGCTATCAATATTATGAAGAAAAACCATTAGATTTCCCAATCTCTGTTTTTTTAGGCAAGCATGACAGCTGGGTTGAAACCGAAGATCAGTTAACATGGGGAGATCATACGATTAATCATTGTGAATTCTTCTTGTTTGATAGCGGACATTTATTTATTCGCGATAATCAAATTAAAGAGCTCGTCATTAAATCTATCGTTGACGCATTGGTAACAGAGACGGATAGTGTGAGTGTTATCTAGCAAAATAAATTGTTTTGTAACTCACCTCTCCCACTTGCGGGAGGCGTTGTTGCATAAATCAAAATCTGCACTATTCCCCTCTCCCAAAATGCTTTTCTTTGGGAGAGGGGTGAGGGTGTTTGAAGTGGCACAAATATCTTTAGGAGGCACATACCTTGCTCAAAACCCTCATCCCCAACCCTTCTCCCCTCGTAAAAATCACTCTGGGAGAAGGGAGAAAATCGATTTATGCAACAACGCCCTTGCGGGAGAGGTTGACGTGAAGTGTACGTAAACGATTTAACTACACAATATCCCAAGTCACTTGTGCACCAAGCAGGTTGGTGTTTTGATTTGAGTTACCCGACGCAAATTCAAGTGGTGATGCATGATTAATTGCAGTTTGTCTGAAGAACGCGTGCGCATAGCCAACATCATATCCAAGTTGTTTATTTTGTTGGTAGTGTGCGCCGAGTGCCACGATTGTACCTTGGCCTACAGGATCTGGTAATGAACGATCGCGGTTATTAGATGGTGTATTAAGTAATTGCACACCCGTTTTCAAGATCCATTTTTCAGTTGGTTTATAATTCAAACCGAGTGAGTAATCTAATGTGTCATGATATCCAAATGGAATAGTCACATTCATTGTTGAACCCGTAGGAAGCATTGTGTTTTTCAATGATAATTGATTGAATGTACTCCATCGTGTATAGAACACTGTACCTAATGCCGTCCATTGTTGCGTTATATCATGCTCAATACTGAATTGTGCCATTGCTGGTAGTGCAGCATTAGCTTTTTGACTCGTCGTGCGGAAAGTGTTAGTTGTGGTAAATACTTCACTGTCGCCTGATGTATGGAACATGACTTGCGAATTGTAATTTACACCGAGGCGCGTTGCTTGAGAAAGTTTATAGAGTAAACCACCATGGAATCCATATCCCCAACCTGATAAATGATTTTGTGATTCAGAATTCGCGGGGAATGATAATGGAAATCCATTCATGCGATTTAAGGTAAATGCCATGCGCTCAAAATCAAGTCCAAGACCAACAGATAATTTTTCATTGAATTTAAAACCTACGCTTGGACCCACATCCACAACAACTATCTGACTTTTTGTTGCTGCGTAACGCACAATAGAATCTTTGGTGTAATTCGTACCCAGAGCAAAAGGAACATTTTGACTTAATGCAAATACTAAATTATTTGAAACAGGTGCTGCGAAATAAATCGAAGGAATAAAGCCACTTAATTTACTTGAAGCAGAGCCATTCATATTCGGAGATAAACTTGGGGTAGTGTTGGTCGTTCCTTGAAACTGTGTAGTACCGAGCAAACCAATACCAGAAATGACTAATTGCTTGTTTTTAATTTCTGTTAATCCTGCTGGGTTAGTATATGCGGTGCTTGCATCATTAGCTGATACAGCCCAACCAGAATACATGTCACCTAAGCCAGATGTACTGACAAATGGAATGTTAAAATCTGACGCAAATGCTTGACTAGAAAGGACTGCAATTGCCGCAAAGCTGAGATAACCAATTGATTTCTTGAAATTCCTGCTCATGAGTAAAGTTCCATATTAATGTATTAAGAATCAGCGCATTATCGCACAAGAAATCAGATTATAGCATTATTTTTTTTCTAATAACCATACCCATGAAAGGTGAAAAAGGTTATAATTTATTAATCTATCTAAGGCGTACATTTTCCTATTCACAAGGAATTTTATATGCCACCTAAGAAAACACATCAGAAACTCGCAGCTATTCTACAAAGCAGTGGAATAAGCTTGCCTCAAATTGATCAAAAAATCGATTTCGAATTAGACAAAACACACTATAAAGTTATTAAATTAGGCGCTATTGCCAATACAATTGCGGGTTTATTTGTTGTGTGGATGTTATCTGATAAAGCGCCACTGATGTATCTCATCTCTTGGTATGCCATTTTAGCGATCACCAATGTATTTAACATCGTATGGGCAAATTATTATGAAAATAGGGAAGTCACGCCAGAGCGCTTGCAGACGTGGCGTTCTGGCATGCATTTTATCGTGGCATCGATTTGCATTGTTTGGGGTAGTATCGGGATTTTATTTTATTCTAATCAAGCTCTCTATCAGCTTTATATTATCACTTTTCTGCAAGTTGTTGTGCTGGCATTTGCGTTTAGTACTGTTGTTGATTTTACAACGACAGCGGTTAGCTTATCCTGTTTAGTTGTTCCAACAGCGGTGTATCGATTTTATTTGTCGCTTACAGCTCATTTAAATAATAGCAGTGATGTTGCGATTAATTTTGCATTTGGAATTAGCTTACTAATTTTAGGTATATTCCTTGTTGCCGCAGCATTTATCGCAAATCGATTGTTACGTAAAGCCATAAGATTGAGTTTCGAAAACTTAGAGTTGAACATTCAATTAGAAAATGCGAATCGATTTTTAGAAGAGCGTGTTAAAGAGCGTACAGTAGAATTGGAAAAATCCTTACAATTGGTTACGTATCAAGCTACACATGATTTATTAACCAATTTACCTAATCAACGTTTGCTGCTTGAGTATATGCAAACAGCAATGGATTCAGCCATCAACAATAGCCATCAAATTGCAGTAGCGTGTTTTACGCTTAATGAAATTGAAAAAATTAATGATGGCCTGGGTCACAAAGTAGGCGATGCCATTATTAAAATCATTGCACAACGGTTTCAGAATTTATTTTCTGCCATGTCAATTAATAGTGATCAACCCACCAAGTATACGGTCACGCTGACTCGAAAAGATGTGTTCGTCATTTTAATGGATCCAATTCGTGTAGAAGAAATAGAAGATAAATGCCAATTTTTATTTAAAATTATGGAAGACCCTATTTTTATCGAAAAACAAAACATTATTTTAACTGCTAGTATCGGCGTAAGTTTATATCCTCAAGATGGTGGTGATGTTGATAAGATTTTAATGAATGCTGATGCTGCAATGATTCAAGCAAAACAACGCGGTGGTAATGCACTGAAAGTTTATCACTCAGAAATTAATGCTTCGATCTATAAACAAATTGAAATCGAAAGTAAGTTACATCAAGCCGTCAAAGACAATGAATTCTTTTTACATTACCAACCATTAATAGACTTAAATACCGATACTATTGTCGGTGCAGAGGCTTTAACGCGTTGGCGAAATCAAGTCTTAGGCTTAGTTCCTCCCGATGAATTTATACCTATTGCCGAAGCCAATGGGTTGATTATCCCAATTGGCGATTGGTTGATGCGAACATCTTGCCAGCAGCTTAAAGTGTGGCACACGCACGGTTATCCAAAAATGAAAATGGCAATCAACCTTTCATCCAAACAATTACATCAACGCAATTTTCTCGACCATGTGCTTGCTATTATTCGTGAAGCGCAATTAAATCCTGAATGTGTTGAGCTTGAGTTGACTGAGCGTGAAGCTTTCCAAGCCGAATTAATTCCTATTTTAAAAACAATCCATGAGCATGGCCTCGGTTTATCAATTGATGATTTTGGTACAGGATATTCTGGATTAAGCAGCTTAAAATTATTTCCCATTTCTAAAATTAAGTAGGACTTACGCATTGACACCAATATGATATTATGTCCGGCAAAATAATCCACGGATAGGATATGAGAGTTCCGACGAAACCATCAACCGCTTGTTGTAATCAAAATATGTATATCTCATATCTTCTCAGTGATCCCCATTACACAAGCTGCACGCGCTTATCTGACATACTGCAATCTGTGTCCCACGATAGCATCAATCGATTTTTAGAAAGAGAACGCTACGAGCCAAAAGATTTATTTGACGAAGAAAAAGAAAAAATTGAATTAACAGGCGGGACGTTGAGCGTTGACGATTCCGTTCTTGATAAGCCCTACAGTGATTCTAGCAAAGCAGCATTTATTGATTATTTTTGGTCAGGAAAACACAAACGGCCTGTAAAGGGTATCAATTTAATTAGCTTATTTTACACTGATATTCATGGCATTTCCGTGCCCGTCAATTTTCGTATTTGTGATAAAAAATCAGGAAAAACAAAAAATGATTATTTTCGTGAAATGCTGCTTGAAGTAATTTCGTGGGGATTAACTCCAGCATGGATTACAGGTGATAGCTGGTATTCTGGAAATGATAATTTAAAATTTATTCGCAAAATAAATATGAATTTTTTATTTGGCATTGAAAACAATCGTCTCATTTCAACAGAGCGAGGCAAGTACATTCAAATACAGACATTAGAAGACTGGCCTCAAGATGGGAAATCTGTTTATTTAAAAGAATATGGGATGGTGAGGGTGTTTAGACAGATGTACAAAAAAGTATATCGCTATTACATCCTTGGTGTTGCAGATTTAGATAATCTTGATGGAATTAGCCATGTTGATTTTGAAAGAATACATGCCGCGCATTGGAGTATTGAGCGTTTCCATCGCGCTATCAAGCAAGTCTGTAATATCGAGCGCTTTCAAGTAAGGAGAGAGAACCCAATCAAGAATCATATATTTTGTGCTTTAAAAGCTTTTGTACGCTTGGAATTTATGCGATTTGATAAAATTATTCCGCATTGGTATGACATACAAAAAAACTTATTTTTGGAAGTAATTCGAAACTTTATTGCAAAGCCAGAAAAATATCAGGCTGTCAATGCGTAAGTCCTAAATTAAGATTGATAAATCATTTTTGAAAGATATTGCTACCAATAAAGATAGCCAAGCAATTGTCGCAAACACCATCAATTTAGCTAAAAAAATAAATGTCACTGTACTCGCAGAGGGTGTAGAAACTAAACAGCAAATAGATTTTTTGAAAGCCCATGGTTGTGATATGGTACAAGGATATTACTATAGTAGACCAGTTGATCCCGAAGCATTTTTGCAATTACTTAAAGTAGAAATACACACAGGCCACATTACAGATTGACTTCGAACGCGTTTCAATTTCTAATAAGTGTTTTGCAATAAATCGCAGTATTCTAAGATAAAATTGAACATTCACAGGACAATAGGTATATTTTTTTACCTTATCCGCTAAATATGAGATTTGGTGAGATGGATAATTGCACAAATAAATTTGTTATGGGTTTTATTCTAGCCTTTTTTTTCTGGGCGATTAATCCTGTTCTAGCGAAAACAGTGACTCATAAAACATCACATCACCATGCTGTGCACTCAAAGAAAAAATCGTCACATCACCATGTAAAGTCCAAAAAGAAATCACATCACGTACAACAGCAAACAAAAAAAGAAGTTGTTGATAACGATGACAATGATGACTACGCACAAAATGATTTGCCCTGGGCTCAAGAATATAAAGACTTAGCACCACAAGACTCAAATGATTTAATTCAAAATAGCGCGTTAAAAAGTTTAATTAGCTCGAATGACAAGACCAATAAACCAATTGCAGATTTGGCTGTTAAAACAGTAGAGACATTGCAATACAGCAAGTATCGTTTTGGCGGCAAGCGATTTGATCCAACTAAAGGTGTGTATGTATTAGATTGCTCTAATTTCGTAGATCATCTATTGGAAAAAGCATCACCCAATGCTTACTCAAGTTTAGTCGACGCGACCGGTGCGAACACTCCAGCATCATTTCATTATTATAATTTCTTCAGTGAGCTATCTGATGATCCAGATAATTACTGGAATAAAGTTGATGACATCGCACAACTGCAACCTGGTGATATCTTAGTTTTTCGTTACAAAAACCGACACGGTTTTCAAACGGGTGGACATGTCATGGTTGTAATGAACAAACCCGTAAAAAATGAAAATGTATTCATGATTCGTGTCGCAGATTCTGCACCTAGCGGGCATAGCGAAGATACAAGACCAACCAATACATCAGGAATCGGTATTGGAACATTGTTACTAAAAGCGAGCGAGAAGACTGGTAAGCCTTCTGCATTCGCTTGGGGTTTAGATGGTTATTGGAATAGAAACGTCAATATCGCGATGGCTAGACCGGTTGATACTGGCCAAGCTTCTTGAGCTCGTGTTGTCACTCCGATGACATAATGCGCTAGCAATTTCACCTCAAATTGATAATAATCACCTGTCACACCAAACACTCAATGTATAGGAGAGTACATGAAACTTAAATTCGTTGCGGCACTTTGCTTTGGCTTATTAGCAACACAAGTTTATGCAGATCAAACATATCAAACAACAGCACCAACTAATTCGTCAGCAACGCAAATGGATGCAAAAAAAGCTGGGGAAATGTTTTTACTCACCAACAAAAAGAAACCAGGCGTTGTAACTTTAGCAGATGGTTTACAGTATAAAATACTTAAAGCTGGAACGGGCCCAAAACCAACAGATAACGATACCGTATCCGTTGAATACGCTGGAAAGTTAGTAAATGGTACAGAGTTTGATAGCTCAGACCAACATGGCGGCCCAGCAAGTTTTGGTGTTAGCCAAGTTATTCCAGGTTGGACAGAGGCTTTAAAATTAATGCCAGAAGGCTCTAGCTGGGAAATCTACGTACCATCTAATCTTGCTTATGGTGATCAAGGCGCTCCACCAGTCATTGGTCCAAATGAAGCATTGATTTTTAAAGTGACGTTGTTGAAAGTTCAAAAATAAACCATCACCCGCCATGCACAAAACGCATGTCGACCTCTCCCGCAAACGGGAGAGGTAATAATATTTTTCCCCCCTTCTCCCTTAGTGCTTTTTGCGAAAGGGACAAGGGTTGGGGATGAGGGTTAATTCGTTGCAGGAGCTGCCGGCAGATTAGGTGACACTGTATTGTAAAGATCACTCTGCTTATACAAATCTTTATCTTTCAAGATATCTCTAAATTTATTCACATCTTGGTTATTAATATAGCTATCAAGTTTAGCAGCCGTATTACTAAATAAATTCATAAAGTATGAATCTTTAATCGGATGCGCTAGATAAAGATGCTGCAGCACAACCACTAAGATGACTGAAAGAACATATCCACGCAGAAAGCCAAGCGCACCGCCTAGTTTGCGATTGATAGCTGCATAAGGGAAGGTATAAACCTCATGAATACCGCTGAATGCTAACACAGCTTCACCCGCACAAAATGCACCAACAAAAGTGATTAATACACTTAAAACATAATTCCAATTTTGAATGGTCACGGTAGTTAATGGGTCGCCACCAATAGCTGCCATGAAGTTTTGAAAAAACTGTGAAGTAATCACATCTTGGATGATAGGTGAGCTGTTCATAAAAAGATCTAGCCGCATGGTGAATTTAATTAAAAATATCAAAGCCACCATCAAACACATACTGGAAATAATTTCTTTAGTAGCACCGCGAGAAAGACCTAATATGCTGTTAAGAAAGAAAATAAAGAAAAATAAAAAATCTAAGGAACTCCAACTATCCATCATCAAGTCTCCAAATCAACCAGTCAAAAATATAACAGGTTTGTTATCAATTATAAATAAATTAACATCGCCTAATAATTCTACTTCTGCAGCAAGATTGTCAATAATAAATGTTCGAGCCTTCAAATACGAGCTTACAATATCTTGCATGCTAGAATCATCTGGATCAACATCTTCAGGTAAAAAATAATGTGGAAAAATAGCAGTTGAATCGCTATCAATATCATAAATCATGTGAGCAGACGCTAGCCATATAAAATTACGATATTTGTAACCTGGGGAAGTCGATGTAAACGGACTATTATTGGCATCCGGATTCCCTAATGGTAAATCACTAGGATATTCTTTGGCATGAAATAATATACCCACATCAGTCACTTGATTATTGGTACGCACAGCAAAGACATGTCCATGAAACAAATCATACTGCGACAATTCAACTTTAAATCCTAATAATCTCTGGTTGTCCGTAATTATCGAAAATAAATCAATAAGCTTATTATTGAGATTGTTATCCATAAACCGCCAAACATGTTTTGAATCTTGAACACCACTGGCTAGCTTAAGATATTTATCTTCTACTGTGACTAACTGATGAATGGAGTGATCATTCATCTGTTGGTAAAACATTTTTGGATTAATATCGCTATTTGATTTAATGAGCGCATGATTGATTTGAGTAGAATTCTTTAACGTAGAAAAAAACTCTGTACTAGGAATAATAGAATGAGATGCAGCGACAGCATTCATTGCTGTCGCAATAAAAAATCCTACTATTAGTAAAAGTTTTTTGAAAAACATCTAATACCTTTTTATACTATTTTTGTATATTCTCTCCCTTCTCCCAGTGTGTTTATTACGATGGGACAAGGGTTGGGGATGAGGGTAACCCCTCTCCAAAAAAAGTTTTGGGAGAGAGGATGGTTCAATTTAATTAATGCATCGATTCAAAAACACTAAATCGACGCTCCAAATCCCATTGTGTTTTTGCTTTTTCATTTTGTGCAAGAAACTGTTTACATGTATTGGAAAGTGTTTTCACACCCAAGGCATCATTTTTGCATGCATCAACGGCAAATTTATAGTTATCTGATTTCCACAAGTTTTTCCCTGGTAAAAATGAGTAATAAATACTATTACGCGCAATATTTTTTAACACAGGGTAACTGAGCTGATATGATGTCACTGCACGCGAATATTCTTTTGTCATATTACTGCGATTAACACCTTCATCATCAGTTGAAATAGCTACAGGAACATTATTAAGTAGATATAGCGGAAGAGGGTGATTGTCTCCCGTGATATTTAATATTTTGTCATTACTGGTTAGATTAATTTCGACAAGAATATGATTCTTAGCCATATCATCCAATAATTTTTGATAGTCTGTCTCGTGGATAATATCAACGCCGTGACCAATTCGATTTGCATGAGCAACATAAACAGCGTCATGAATATGGAATTTTAAGCCATCAGCTGGAGCAAGCACTTCATTCAATTCACCCGCATGTAAACTAATTTTCACATTAGGATATAGCTTATGGAGATAACCAACCATTTTCATATGTAAAGCATAGTCACGCATGGAAATCTTGCCATCTTCCGGTTGTACCATGTTGATTCCGACAATACGCGCATCATGTTTTGCTGCTTCAAATCCTGCAAGAAGTTGTGTGAAAACTCTCTCAGGTTCTTGTTCACGTAAAATCTGGTAGAGGTAATGAACTTTAATATCGCAACCCGCTTTAGGGTAAGCGCTTTTACACATCAATATTTGATTTTTGCTCGCTTCATTGTCAGTTAAAATTTTACTGATATCTTGAGTAATTTTATGCATTCCACCATTCAATAATACAGTACGCATTGCATTGAAATCTGGGTTCCACTTTATTTTCATACCTAATTGTGCAATAGCATCTTCATTAAATGTATCCATTAGCTCAAGATAGTTTTCATTTTGCAATCCGGCGCGCTCAACAATTTCAGCAAGTATTTCACCTGGATGATTTGTTTCAATAGTGCCGAATTTTTCAAAGGTATTAAAAAAGTGATCATGTCCTGTTTCACCTGTTGTGCCATCAAAGTCTTGCATAGACCATGCATCAACAACCGATTTTTTTAAATCTTTATCATGATTGGTATGGATTAATAAATTTTTGTTTTCACACGCAGAGTTCTTGCTTGCGATATTGCTTTTTCTATCAAGGCATAATCCATCGTTATTCGCGTAGCGCAGCATATCTTCCGCATAATTTGCACCACCCATGTGACTATGCAAGTCGCCACCTTTAGGCATACTATATAAAAAATAGGTTAACTGTTCCGGGTTGCTTTTGATGGTATTGAAATAAGCTTCAGTATGTGAAGCATCTGCAAACACACTTGCTGAAGAGAAGATAAATAATAGAGATGCTGATAATTTTTTCATTCGTGTACCTATTTATTGAATTGAATTACAACGCGTTTATTTTCAGAGCCATTTAATACAGCTTTATAAGCATCACTAGCATTTTCCATGGTATAAAGTACCGAGTGATCTACCGCGAGTGGTTTTAATTTATTTTGTTCGAATCCAACTTTGAGTTCATTTAATAATTTGGCATTGTCTGCAAAATCAAGTGAAACAGTGTTAACGCCCATAATATCTTGATTTGCGCGATATAAATTAAATAGATTAACCGTGACTTCTCTCACATTTTCACGTGCGCCTATCGTCACAATACGACCAAATTCTGATAGCACTTGCATGTAATCATTCCAATAAATATTACCAACGCTATTTAGAATGACATCTATAGATTTGCCGTTATTTGCCGCAAGTAGTTTTTCACTTAAATTATCATCTTCTGAGTTTAATGCATTCCAACCTAATGTTTTTGCTTTTTCTACACTATCTTTCCCTCTCACCAGTGCGATAGCATTACATTCTTTCCATTGGCAAATAGACATTCCAGCGCTACCAACTTGTCCTAATGCACCAACAACGAGTACAGTTTCATTTTTTTGAATATGCGCACGTTTTACTAAGCTATAATAAGCGGTGACATAAGGTAGCGGCTGCGCTCCACACGTCACGGCATCGTGGTTAGACGGTGTTTCTGCCAGTTCATTACATTTCAATTTAATAAATTCTGCTTGTGTACCATCAAATGAAATGCCAGCTGCGCCGCCTGTGCCCCATACATTTTTGCCTACCCATTCAGTAGGTCCTTCAACAACAATACCAGCGAAATCCCGGCCAGGAATACGTGGCGTAGAGGCATGTTTAAAGTATCCTGTCACAGCTAAAGCATCCGAGGGATTAATTCCTGAAGTGACGACTTTAATTAAGCATTCATCTTGATTGATCGTAGGTTTTGGTCGCTCAATCGAATCAATTTTAATGTCATTTACATTGCTAACATGCTGATTAATATAAAGTGCTTTCATTTGAATTCCCCGGGTTAATGAGGCTAATATAGTAAGACACATATTGCTGTATGAAAAGGATAAACTCTTTTTAGGTGTGCGCATTTAATGTTACTATATTACACTTTTGTGTATAAACATTCCGAGGTGTATTATGGCAAGTAATCGTAAACCGCAACCTACTTCACCAACTCCCAAGCTATGGCAGTCGGCGACTCAATCTGCAGCTGATGCTACAACTGCAGCAATACAGAAATTAATAGCTGTGTTAGATTCAATTCGCATTTGCGGCCTGACGAATGTATACGCGCATCGTGATGTGATGAGAATTAATATGGGTCATGTAGCTGAAGCATTGCAGCGTGAGTTCAAACTTAAAACTCCATTTAATGAAATGAAATTTGAGAATAGATTATTAAATGCTCTCAATTCACTCGAAATCCAAGCGGTTATTCAGGCATATAATTTATTAGTACCACCAAAACCTGCTGCAGAGTTTAAACATAAAATCACTCTGTAAGCTCTGCGATTATTTTGACAACAGATTCACAAGGTGAGGGCGATTGCGCTGAGGTAATGAAATAATTGCACATAAACTCATGAGCGCCATAAATACTAAGTAATATGCTGGCGCAATGACGCTTTGATGTGATGTTAACCATGCAACGACAAGTGGTGCAGTACCGCCAAAAACAGCCATCCCTAAGTTATACGCAAATGCGACACCGGTATAACGAACATCTGCAGGGCAACTTTCAACGACTGTCGTTAAGCTATTGCCTTGATCTATGCTGCTGATGATGGTTGCTATGCTTAATGCAGCAATGATCGCGAGAGAAGATTTATATTGCAGTAAATAAAAGCAGGGAATCACGAGAATAATAATAGCAATCGCTGTCATCAGTAACATGTTTTTTCTGCCGATATAATCTCCGCACAAGCCACAGAGTGGAACTAGAAACAACATTGCGAGTAATGCGATACTTTCAATGTGTAATGTGACTTGAGATGTTATGCCAAGGTATTGATTTAAATATTCAGGCATAAATCCAAAAAAAACATAATAAAATGTCGCGCTCATGCAAGTTAAACCTAAAATTTTTATCAATGCAAAAGGCGCTGATTTAAATAGACTGAGTAGTGGGGTTTTTTGTACATCGTGTAATTTTGAAATATAACGAAACACGGCTGTTTCAGGAAGACGAATACGATAAATAAATATGAGGCCACCTACACAACCAAGAGTGATAAATGGTATTCGCCATCCCCATGTCGATACGATTTCAGTTGGTAAATAATTTTTTATGACTAGTATGGTGAGTGTTGCAAATAAGAATCCTAAATTAGCTCCTGATGCTGCAAAACTAGTTATAAAACCACGGTGTTTATCTGGTGCAGTTTCTGCGAGATAAATCATAATCCCACTGTATTCTCCACCAACAGAAATGCCTTGCGCTAAGCGCAGCAAAGTGAAAAGGATAGGGGATGCAATGCCTAATGTGTGATATCCAGGTAATAATCCGACAACTAGCGTTGTAAAAGAAATTAAAATAATAGAAACACGTAATGTTTGCGCTCTACCATGTGAATCTCCAAAGTGCCCAAACAAGATGCCACCTAATGGACGACAGACAAATCCTGTTGCAAATACGACAAGTGCAGAAAGTGTTGATGTTGCAGCATTACCTGTAGGAAAAAAATTTTCACCTATAATAGGCGCTAAAAATAAAAAAAGCCCGAAGTCATACCATTCAAGTACATTGCCAAGACTACTTGCTAATAGGTCGCGTTTACGCATGAAAATTTATTATCCCAATCAGAGATGAATATTCTCCCTTCTCCCGGAGTGATTTTTACGAGGGGAGAAGGGTTGGGGATGAGGGTCTATGCCCTCACCCCTTGCCCCTCTCCCAAAGAAAATCATTTTGGGAGAGGGGAATAATAGCTGCGCTTTATACTACTCGCTATTATCAACAGATATTAGGATAACCTATCAGAAAAATTTTTCATCTTTTAATTTATTGGGTACGTCCTGCTGCAGCTGCGGGCCCAGGAGCTGGAGCTTGGTGGGTAGAGGTATCTTGCTGAGGTGCTACAGCAGGAAAAAGAGTTAAAGAGCCGCCTGCAGCTGCATGCGTGCCACCAAGAAGTGCTACAGCATATAAATCACTACCTGTAGCTTGTTGCAATATTGGTGGAGCTGAAACTGGTGAACTTGGGGCACGATGTCCTTTATGTTCTAGCTGAGATAGAGATGGAGCACTTGGTGAGTGTGCTAATGCGGATGAAGAATGAGCTAGCATTAAGCTACTCATTTGAGCATTTGAATTAGGTATCTTGTGTGCAACAGGAGCAGCTTCAGGCTTGCTACGACGAATAGCATCTAATCGAGTATCGTGTAATGCTTCAAGAGACGTTACACGATTGCTCATCTGATTACGGTGGGTCATTTGATGATAGGTATCATGTATAAAGTGACCACCACCCCAGGCGGTATCAACTAATCCAACAATAGAAGCAGCAAGTAACTTCCAGCCACCCAGGACAAAACCAAAACCTGTCATACAATAGAGCACAGAACCAACCAAGCCACCCAGGCCTAACAGTAGAGATAATCCTTTATCTAACCCTAAAGCGATTCTTCTACCAATTGATGGCTTATCATTGTATGCACGATCCCCAAGTTTTGTAGGAATTTTTGCTTCAAAAATAAATCGAGATAGCTCAGCTCCATAATTAATAATATCAAACCCTAATGTACCCATAGAGAATCCCTTTGAAGATGACAGTGGCATTGCAGTCACTATTTCACCGAGATTTTTAACGATATCAACTTGTTCACCTACGGCATCTTTTTTGCCAAATCGTTTCAGGGTTTCAAAAAAGCCATAGCCTGGTTCTAGATAGGAAGATCGGGTTTCATATATTGAATTTATATTTTTTCTGCATGTATCAACACACTGCTTATAACGTTTCAATTTTGTTTGGTATTCATTAATTTCGACAAGAACAAGATTTGCATTATTCTCTAGAACTCCAGCAAGAGCATGGTTATCTTTATTGGCTTGGCGAGCACTATTAAATTTCGATATCGTTGCAAGTTTTTTGTGTAAAAATTGCAGCCTATTTAATTCTACTTGTAGCTTATACTTTTTAGTCGCTCTTTCATGATATTCATGTTCTAGCTTTATACGTTCTTCATTGTGTCTATCAGGATAGTGATTGATTAGTGTTTGTAAATCATTTAGTTTCCCGCCACCAACGAATTGCTTTTCATTGCTATTGTAAGTTGCCCCATCATTTATTGATAGGCTATCATTAACTGCATCAATCGCAGCAGCTATTCTACTAAGATCTACATTCTCACGAGTAGAAGCTGAGTGAATTTCATCAGCTGCTGAATATGATTCATCAAGATTTGTCATATCATCAAGTGCAGAAAGGAAGCTGTCGCGGAAAAAATCCATTTCCTGTATCGATTCAGCATCCATTATTGCTTCAATACATTCTGTCAAAAATGCTTCATTAGAAATATAGCCAAAGGTGCCTTTAAATTCTTCCATCGTTTTGAAGAGCTCAAAACATTCAGCTTTTTTCTTATCTTCATAAGAAAAAACTTCTTCGTTGAATTTTTGAATTTCAGCGTCTAACACTGCATTGTCGGATAGTGATTCTATGTAAGCAGCTTCTGTTGCTAATTTAACTTTTTCTTGTAGTTGGGTAACTGTAAGTTGTTTTGCTTCTATAGCATTAAAGCTTGCAATAATGGACTCAAAATATTTTGATTTTTCCTGTATTTTTTTATTTGCGGTAACATTTTCATGAATTTTACCTGATAGTTCCCCTGATGGGTCTGCTTTGACTCGTAGCTCGGATATTTTTTTAATATTTGCTGCATAGTCTGCATCTAATCTATCATTTTCAGCTTTAGCTTCTTCTAACGATATGATGCAAGCATCTCTTGCTTGTTTTAATCGAGCAAGTTGATCTGCATCAACTTTGGCATCATCAGCTTTTAATTCACTTACTTCTGATATTGCAAGAAGCTGGCGATCGTATTCTAATTCATAAGCATGATAGACTTGGTCAGCTTGAAGATATTTGTCATTCTTACATCGTAATCGAAGATTTTCAGCATGCGCTGCTCGTAACTCAGCTTCAGCTGATGATAGTAATTGCTTGAGTTTTAATAACTCTTCTGCAGCAGACATTTTTTCCTCGGGTTGCGTTTTGTTTGTGTAGCTCGTGAATATCAATTAGTAATTAATAATCTATCGGCATCGGCACATTTTTATATATTGTATTTATATGGTAATTATACGTTAAAATTCCATTAAAAATGTCGTAAATTCAGTAGAGTAGTGACATCAATAGGTGATGATATAGCTTAAAAATACTGATATTTATGTAGTATCAATAAGTTATCGTGCGAGGCATGGCTTTTTGTTGATCATTAATAATTGTAAAATATATCTATTTAAAGCTTAAATATTTCTTAAGACGACATTCTAAAACCCCTTGAAAATCATACTAATTGACGCATAATACGCCGCTCAACCAAGAGGATTTTTCATGAAACTTCAGCTCACCATAGGTATTTTACTTAGCTCACTAGCGTTAAACGTATTCGCACAAGACACCGTTCTGCAACAACTCGCAACGTTAGAGTCTTCATTTGGTGGGAAAATTGGTATATCTGCTGTCGATACGGGCACAAAACAGAAAATCCAATACCGTGGAAAAGAGCGATTTCCATTTTGCAGCACATTTAAATTAATGGGTGTTTCTGCTGTGTTGAAAAAAAGCATGAGTAATAAAGAATTACTACAAGATAAAATTACTTATACTAAACAAGATATTGTTCCCTATTCACCAATGACTGAAAAGCATATCACTGATGGCATGACAGTTGCAGAATTATGTAAAGCAGCGATTACACTCAGTGATGATACAGCTATAAACTTATTGATGAAAAAAATAGGCGGGCTAGATTCAGTAAATCATTTTGCTCGCTCTATTGGAGATAAAGAGTTTCATCTTGATCGCTGGGAAGTGGATTTGAATACAGCAATCCCTGGTGATAAACGCGACACAACAACTCCTATTGCTATGCAGCAAAGTTTACAAAAAGTAGCGCTTGGCAATGCACTTGCAAAACCACAGCAAATGCAATTGCAAGAATGGTTGAAGGCAAACACAACAGGTGAGCATCGCATTCGCGCCAGCGTACCACAAGGATGGGTAGTGGGTGATAAGACGGGTACAGGTGATTACGGCACAGCAAATGATATCGCGGTTATCTGGCCAGCTAAATGCGACCCCATTGTGATGACTATTTATGTCACACAAAATAAGAAGGATGCGGCACCTGTAGATGAAGTTATTGCAAAAGCGACAACGATTTTAATTAATGAATTTGCTAAGCAAGATAAGTGTATTGCGATATAAGTCCTTGCATCAGGACTAAATCAGCGTGGGAATTTCAACATTCCACACTGATCACGACATCCGGTGCTAGCTCACAGCAGTTGACGCTAGCCCACAACAACGTCCCACGCTAGCTCTTAACTTCCCGCGCGAATGCGCGGGATCCATTCTTATATTTAAATAACGGCCTGACTTATTACTCTGTGATCTGTTAGCAAAAAATATGGATTTCATAGAACACTTCAAATAATCACATTTCCTTATCAGATATGTGAGATTCAGACATTTTTTATAGTGATCAAATTATTCAGTAAATATCAGTATCTTAAGATATTTTCTATCAATCTTGATATAAGAGTGAACCCTAGCGCTGTGATACATATACCCTTACTAGGGTTTAGAGCCTTCAAATGTTTGTCTACGAATCTAGATTGACACTTAGTAAATACATATATACTATACGAGTTTACCAAAAAAGAGGGCGGTACATTATGTGGATTAAAACATATAGTAAAGTATATGAAGGCGTGACCAAAGAAAAAGTCTGGCAATTATGGTCTGATGTAAATAATTGGCCGCAGTGGGATAAAGAATTGAAATATTGCGAATTAAACGGAGAATTTTCTCAGGGCAGCCAATTCATTTTGAAACCTATTCATGGTCCAAAAGTTAAAATCACATTATCAGAAGTTGTCACTCATCAACGCTTTACTGACTATACAAAGTTTCCTGGCGCTATCATGTACGATACACATGAATTGGAAGAAACTGCGGATGGCTTACGCATCACTAATACAATTAAAGTTAAAGGTATCCTTAGTTTTCTCTGGATTAAATTAGTTGCAAAAAATGTTGCTGCCTCTATTCCACAACAAACCGAAGCCTTAGTTAATTTAGCGAGAGCGTAAACATGAAATCTGTATTTTCAGTTGAAAAACCAGAAGATAGCCCTGGCTTATTACTTTGGCAAACTACGATCACATGGCAACGTTTAATTAAAAAAGCATTAGATACTCACAATATCGCACACGCACAATTTGTTATTCTCGCCATTACGATGTGGTTTGAGAGTCACAAGCATGAAGTTACCCAAACATTAATTATACGGCAATCAAAACTCGATAAAATGACAGTTTCTAAATCCTGTAAAAAACTCGTGAGCGAAGGTTATATTAAACGTGCTGAACATAAAGAAGATACACGCGCAAAAACAATTGGTCTTACCAAAAAGGGTAAAGAGTTAATCGCTAAATTGATTCCCATTGTTGAAAAAATTGATGCTGATTTTTTCGGGGTTCTCAAAAAGTCAGATCAACGATCTTTGATTGGTGTTTTGAATAATCTTATGGAAAATTATGAATAACAAAAAATACTGGATGCTTGTAGCTTCCAAAAATCACGTTGCACGCGGTATAGAAGTAGGTATCGCACAAGCTTGTCATGGCAAAGCTGCGCCATTGAAACGAATGAAGGTAGGGGATGGTATTATTTATTATTCACCCAAACTAGAATTTGAAAAAACTATGCCATGCCAAGAATTTACTGCGGTAGGCATCGTATCAGGAGCAGAAGTCTATCAATACGATATGGGAAATGGATTTATACCTTATCGACGCGATATTACTTATTTAACTGCAGAGGCTACTCACATCAAGCCACTAATTGAGGGCCTTCAATTTATTCCTGATAAAAAGCAATGGGGATACAAATTCCGTTTCGGGGCTTTTGAAATTCCAGAGTGTGATTTTCAATTGATTATACAGGCTATGAACGTCACTATATAAATGTTGCAAACGGCCATTAGAATAGTGAAATACAGCAGCGTACAATATGTATAATAGTAGAGTAATTCAATGAGCATGGTGAGTAGGGTAGCTAAATTTCTATGTATGATTTTTTTTGCCGCGCCTGGCGCAGTTTTATTAGTTTCTACACCATCATTAGGAACCATTAGTATCGCATATGGCGCAATTATATCGACAGCTGCAGACATGGCTACGTTTGTTAAAAAACTATTCCGGATGAATATGGTTTAGGGATTTGGCGTGAAGATATAGGTAATGAATCTCCTTGGTCTCACAGTGGTCACAGCTCTGGATTTAGTGGTGAGTACTATTACTATCCTGATAAACAACTTACGCTGGTGATTTTAACAAACTACGCAAATAGTGATTTTTTTGACGATCTTGCTGCGAGAGTAACAATAATTTTAGCGGGCACACTACGCTCTTATCATTACCCACAAATCTTGAATCCCTTCTCCCGCCGTGTTTTTTGCGGTGGGAGAAGGTGCCCGAAGGGCGGATGAGGGTTTTTTTTTATTTGGGCTGCCCCTTGGTGGTTTACATTCAGTATAGAGCAATTATCATGGCCTCTTTCAAAAAAGGATGAAAGATGCAAAACGGATATCAATTGCTGGATCATCGAAGAAATGGCAACAGCCAATTTAGATAAAATCATCGCGTAGGAAATATCTAAATGCTCAGTCGAAAGCCACCAGAAAGCATTTTACAGCAAAAAGCTGGGCACCAAAGCGGCGTACCGTCTGAAGTAACAGGAGAAAAAATTTTACAACCTCACCAATCCGCCACCAAACATTCCGCCTAATTTAAATACAATGATACGAATGATTGCTAGCTTGGGTGGTTTTTTAGGACGGAAAAGTGACGGTGATCCTGGAGCTCAAACAATATGGATAGGATTGCAACGAACAAAAGACTTTGTGGTAGAAATGGAAGCATTAAATGCAAGTAGAGGTTAGGCCGTGCAAATCATCAACCCCTCATCCGCCCTTCGGGCACCTTCTCCCACCGCAAAAAACACGGCGGGAGAAGGGATTCAAGACTTGTGGGTAATGATAAGACTACGCTTTGCCCACTCTCCATGACGGTGAATACGCAAGCAATATTAACCCTAATAGGATTTACTGAGTGGCAGGCATATACTGGTAGAATACGTTGAATAACTTTAGGAAATTTTATGAAACTATTCAGTAAATTACTTGTTGTAGCGGCAATTACAGTATTACCTATAGTGACATTCGCTGAAGTTGTAAAATCCGATCAACTTAAAACAATGTGTCTTGATAGCTTTCTAAAAGATGCAGATAAATCTATTGATCCAGAGGCATATAAAGCATTTTCGAACATTACATGTACCTGCTCAGGGATATTGTTAGACGGTAAAGATGTTAAAAAAGAAGATGTTATTGTTGCCATGGGCAGCTGTATGCAAGCCACTTTACTACGACAAACGATGGATAGTGTGAAAAGTGAAGATCCCCTCACTGAAGACAAAATAAAATCTGCCTGCATGCAACAATGGAAAATTTTTACTTCATTTAAACCAAACCAAGGCACATTAGAAAAAACCTGTGCTTGCTCCGCACAACAAATCATGGCGTTAGATGCAGATAAACGTAATGATAATACAGCACTCGCACAAATCGGTATGAGTTGCGCTGGAAAAGACTAAGAATTAATTATCACAGTAGGGTGAGCACCTGGCGCACCCTACATTAAGTTTTAATCCTTTCAACATTTTCAGAAATACTTTCTTTTCCGCCATCAGCAATATTCGCTATATGCTCACCATCATTTGCGCAATAAATAGCTTGATGATTCCCTCAAAGATAGCCTAATTGTATGCTAAATTCGATAGCACGAATGAAACCAACCCTAGTTAAATAAAAACCAAATAAAATTTATTGACTCTCTCGTTACGTAACCCTTTAGGATTTGATAGTCAGATAGAGGAGTGTGTCTATGACATATACAGTAAAAAAATTAGCAAAAATATCAGGGCTTAGTATTCGAACACTTCGTTTTTACGATGAAATCGGATTACTAAAACCTGCTTATTATGGCGACAACAATTATCGCTATTATGAAGAAGAGCAACTCTTGATATTGCAGCAAATTTTATTTTACCGTGAATTAAACTTTCCTCTTAATGACATACAAAGGATTCTCAATAGTGATGATTTCAATAAAATCGATGCCTTGATTTCTCATAAACAAATCCTTACACAAAATCTTGATCGAACAAAAAAATTGATTCGAACAATTGACCAAACGATTGCCCATTTGAGAGGTAAAATAACTATGCGTAATGAAGAATTATTTTCTGGTTTTGCACATCAATTCGCTTTCGATTCCTTTGTAACTGCGTTTGCACCTGGAAACGAAAAAATGCTTGATCAATACTTTGCTTCAGACCTTATAATGTTTAATCATGCAATGTCTAAGCAATTAAGCTTAGATGATTTAAAATCCCGATTACCGAATATTCACCAAACATTTAAAGATTTAAAAAGTGAGATAAAAGACGTTATTACAGACGAAAATCGTATAGCTTTTCGCATAGAACAAAATGCCATCTCTTATAAACACAAACCCGACGGTGTACAGGTTAAACTTGACGTTATGAATCTATATAAGCTAGAAAGCGGTAAAGTGAAAGAATGGCAAATTTGGGTTAATATAACCGAAAAATTGGAATCTATTAAAAATGATTAAAACAATTATATTAGCTTTCATATTGCTTCCTTTTTCATTTTGTTATGGAAACCCGCAATATGATTCATTACAGAAGCTTGTGAAGACAGAAAAAGATAAATTCAATCTTCCGGGGTTGAGTTTATCTGTGCTATTACCGAATCAGCAGTCAACGCTAACATTGACTGCTGGAACAAAATCCATAGTAAACAATGCGCCAATTGATTCAAACTCTTTATTTCAAGTGGGAAGTGTTACAAAAACATTTACCGCATTTTTGCTAGCAAGAGAAATTGATAACAAACATATTAAACTTAACGATAAATTAGGTAAGTTTTTTCCGGAATATCCGAAATGGAAAGATATAACAATAGATCAATTAATTAATCAAACTAGCGGTATATTTGATTATATTAGATCGCCTGGATGGTGGGAAAAAGTATATGATCACCAAAAAATATGGCAATCGCATGATTTGGTTAATATCGCTTATCAATCTCCAGATGATTTTAGTCCAGGATCAGCTTGGCGTTATTCAAATACGAATTATGTTTTATTGGGTATGATTTTAGAAAAAATAACAAATCAACCTCTTACTAATGAAATGAAAAACCTTTTCGATACCATCAAGTTAAAACATACTTATTATCTGATAAGCCCTTATCCGCAAAATGTGATGGAAAAAATGGCGTATGGGTATTGGCAAAATGAAGGGAATAGAGGAGACGCGACTGCGATTAATGGTTCATGGATACAATCGGCTGGCGCTATTGTATCAACGACTAATGATTTAGCGCGCTGGGATAAGTATTTTTATAATAGCCATATCCCATTCGATTTACGAAATACAACCTCTGGTAAAAGTCTTAATTCGTTTGATGAAATAGGATATAGCTTTGGCTCTTTTCGCATGAATACACCTGAGGGACTTGTTTGGTTCACACCAGGACTTACGTCTGGCTACACCTCAATGATTGTTTACGCACCATGCTTAAATGTCTACTTTGCTTATTCAACCAATCTTGCCCCTTTGCAGAGCTTTCATAAAGAAATGATGTTGGGTGTGTTGCATGAGTTAAACAAGAAGCGTATTCACAAGCATGATGTTATACCTGATTACTGCTTGAAGCTGAAGCCAGCGAAGGCATTTGAATTTCCCAAAATAGGATAATGCCACTGAGATGTGCATGATGCTCTGCCGCACACCCAGTACTTCCAGTAAATTTCATTACTGGAAGTATCTAGCCAAGCCCCCGGGTGGTTTCAAGTCATTAGTGCAAGTGCCTTTTTTACCGCAAATTGTGAATCACATTAGGTGCTATAGCTTTACATGTGGTCCACCTGGCGGCCGTGGACTTAAGCAATAGGAGATATGTTCCTTAATCGCATCTAGACTTTTGGAAGGAACGAACGCATGCATGACTCTATAAATAGCCTCAAACCGATCTTCATCTGTAAAACCCGCTGCAGCTCCATCAGATGCTGAAAAAAATAACTGCTTCGCATCGGACATAATCCGAGCAGACGCAGAAACAGAGGGAGATTGCTTAGCGTCCGTCTGGAGTCTGTTTTTCATCTGGGTATATCTATTGCGCCTCTCTTTTTCCTGAGCTTTTAACTTTGGAATTTCTGCTCCCAATTTTTTAATATCATATTCCAGCGCATGCTCAAGCGTATACTTAAGCGTATACTTAGTAAAAGCTAAATCTTTGAGTGCTAACAACCAATCAAAATAAGCTAGTTGTTGATTTACAGAGATGTCATCATTGTAGCAAGCGTTAAATATCCAATTGTGATGGCCTGCGGTTTTCGCAATCGAGAATGTTATATCAACTAATAGATCTACTCTAAGTTCATCCACACTACTTACACCTGGAAACATCGCACTTAGAAAGTTGCTTGCCGCATAATGGTTATCAGGGCATCGAATGGTTACAAAATCATCCGGTTTTCCAGTACTATATTCAATAGAAAACGGCCCAATCGATTTAGCTATTCTAGGTAATGGATTAATAGGTAATTGATTAATCTGCATAAAATTAAATATTCTATATGATTGTGACATTATAACCTCGGGTGGTTGCAAAGTGCTAATTTTAGACATTCTAGATAATAAATAACCAAAAAACACCACTTATTTTAAGAAATAGACTTATATGCTAAAAAAACCGATGCAAGCACATGAAATCATTGAACTCTTATCTGTTCACTTCGGGCTCGATATTCAAGCAGTGAAAATCATCTCGGGCGGTGCTGATATCAATGCGTTGACATACAAAGTGGATACGAAATCCCATTCTTATTTTGTTAAGTTCAAATATGGTAATCATGATGAAATTAATTTATCGATTATCCATCTTCTTAATGATTCAGGAATAAAAGAAATTATTTACCCTATTCATACACTTGAAGGAAAATTATTTCAGCAGCTGGAATACTTTCAAATAATTGTTTATCCTTTCATTGACGCACCGAATGGTTTTACGAAAAAATTAGCTAAAAAACAGTGGCAAGAACTTGGAATAACATTACGAAAAATTCATGAGACATCGATTCCTAGCGTGATTCAGAAACAGTTAAGAAAAGAAGCTTATACATCTAAGTGGCGTGACATGGTGAGGTCTTTTTATAAAAAAATTGAACCTACTTTCACAGATGATGAAATTACCGCTGACTTCAAGTGTTTCTTTAAACAAAACAATAATATCATTTATCAATTAGTTGATTCAGCAGAAGCTTTATCCAAAAAAATTCGCCCTACTCTTGATAGATTTGTATTGTGTCATTCAGATATTCATGCAGGCAATGTTTTAGTTGTCGGCGATCAGTCTATTTATATTATTGATTGGGATGAACCTATGCTGGCACCCAAAGAACGCGATTTAATGTTCATTGGCGGAGGTGTTGGTAATGTATGGAATAACCCACAGGAAATTGGCAATTTTTATGAGGGTTATGGTGATGTAACTATCGATAACACAATGTTATCTTATTACAGACATGAACGAATTATCGAAGATATCGCTTTGTATGCGCAAGACTTACTTGCGCACATGCAAAGTGATCAAGCTAGGCTGGAAATGCTTAAACATTTTAAAGAAATGTTTTATCCCAATGGTGTCGTTGACATTGCGCGATCCATTTCATAATGAATCAGCACTACACACTGCGATGCAAACAGCATTTTTTTACATAAACTTATCGTTTTGAGTCCACGGCGTGTGAGTGATTTAATAATATTTTTTGGCATAGCGAGATGATCACTCAACACAAAGACGGGATTTTCTTCGATAGCAGTCGTTCGGATATCATCTCCTTTCGGACCAAGTAAATATACCGAGCGTGTTTCAATCAGCTGACCGATTAATTTTTCAAATCCGAACCCATGAATCTGAATGCCTGGGGCAATTTGGAGCATTTCATTTTTTTGTAAATTTTGGCTTTCTTTTAAGGCTTTTTCAACTGTTTCAAGTACAGCATCTTCATGAAACCCAGCCAGAGATAAACCATCATGACTTGATAGCTTTATCGTGCGAGGGAAATCTTCTGAGCTATCTAAAATGATATAGACTTCGACATCGTTTCGAAAATCATTCGACAGAAAAAAAGCATTTATCACGGAATGAGCAATAACTTCAAAGTGTTCTTTTGATCCGACGGTTGAGCGAATATGATCCCAACGTGTGGTGCCTTTGCGCGCTCTGATGATAAATGTTCGCATCGTTGCTTCCCTACCTTATTTAATTAAATAACTTTCCAACGTTTTTAAACGTGCTATACGACTACCAGATATCTCAACAATTCTTGGATGGCCATATCTAGGGAATATATCGCATATATCATCCCGATATATTTTTTTAAAACATTTATCAGCAGCTTTACGATATGCGGGATTCTCTTCCGTATATTCTATGATATTTTCTTTGCTGATAGGCAAAAATAAGATTAAATCTAAGTTGTTTAATGCTTCTTTTACATCAGGAAATCTTTCAGAAATTTCACTATCATTAATATCAACAGCATCATCGTCAGTTACGCACATTGCATATGCTATGAAATCAACGGGACATCGATCAAAAATAATATTTTTCTCATTTGATAGATTGCTGACTTGATCAATACTGTAATCAAGCTGTTCTAGCAAACTATCAAGACTAGGCTCAAGCGATAACTCCATCGCCTTTTCATCTTGTAATTTATAATAAGGCTCAATCTCTGATTTATACTCAGGGTGTACTTTGATAAAATCATCGATTAACGTACTTTTACCAATGAAATGTGTGCCGGAAACAGCTATGCGCATTTGTTTATACCCCATATTCTTGCTGAATCGTTTTAGCAACAAGCTGATAAGCATTATTCAATAAAGGCTCGCCGTGTGCGCTAAGCAAGTGTTGGAATTTAAAAGTTTTTAATTTTTCAAAATCAGAAGCACTCACTCCACATGCTTGTTTCCAAACATGAGAGATAGTTGCCGATCCAAAAAAACCTTGTTCTTGATATAGCTTGGCTGATGCCTCACTAAAATATGTATCTGGAGTTACCCAGTTTTTGATGCTATCGCAAGTAATCAATATTCCACCTTCTTTAGCAAGATGTAATATCCCTTCGGGAAATTTTGATGTTTCAAAAACAAATACCGAACAATCAGCAAAAGGCATCTGTCCATTTGAAATCAGCTGAATATCTGTCGCACGATCATTAGCATGAGTCATTTCTTTCAATGCCCATAACTTGGCATGATAGCGATCCAGATAAAAAGCATCATCCCTGCCATGAAAGGCGCCAATACGAATAATATTATTGACCTCACCCAGCGCATCAAGTGCGGCTAATCCTGTCTCATCCAGTCTGACAGTATTGATCAGTGATAGCTTGCCATGATCTCGTATGATAATCATGTTTCGACTATGTTGAAGTTCAATATTATCGTGATGAGTTATATTCGTACCCATCACAAAGAAAATATCAGGCAATATTTCTTTTATTTCGCTATGTGGCCATGCTGGTGAATACATTGTTTTTTCCCTACGCGTTTTTTGGGTTATTTTAACTGATCGCTTGCCGTATCTGAAGCCTTGATTTTTGTGTGAAATCGTCTCATAGTGCTTATAAATTAAGATACTAGAAGTGTAAGGTGGCAGCATGACACTAAATATTCTTGAACAATTATCAGGTTATATTGCATGGAAAGATATTAATCATAATTATTTGGGTTGCAACCGTAATCTAGCCAAAATCTATGGCTTCAACCATCCAGAACAAATTATAGGCATGAGAGATGAGGATCTTTGTCTCACATCTGAAGAAGCACTTGCGTTTTATCAGGATTACGACAAGCTTGCTCTCGCCGGCCAAACGGCAAATGTTATTCACAATATCGGTTCACATAATAAAAATAAATCGTTCCTATTAGAAAAAAAACCTTTATATGACGATAAAAACCACGTGACTGGGATTATTTTTCAATGCTGTGAGTTGAAAGAAAATATTATACACCATCTAAATAAAAATAATCTAAAAAGCAGCAAAGCATATAACATCGGTACTTTTGAAAATATTTTTGGCTTATCTACGCGTGAATTAGAATGCTTATTTTGTGTGATACATGGATTAACAGCAAAACGTATTGCCGAAGTATTACAGTTATCTAAACGTACTATTGAATTTTATATATCAAACATCAAAAACAAATTTGGCAGCTCAAACAAGTCTGAGCTTATGGTATTAGCCATGCAACATGGTTACATGGATACGATACCGCCACGTTTTATTAATGTTAACTTGCAAGAACTATTTCCATAGATACCGTATTTATACAGTATCTATGAATTTCACTTTGAAATAAAATTCTGCTCACATTACTTTTAATCATATGTGAGGAATATCTATGAAATCAAATTTTCTCTTGTTAACAACACTAGCGTTATCTACATTTATTTCAAATACCACTTATGCTCTTAGCTGCCATCAAGAAGCAAATGAAATCATTAAATCATACAATCTACAACCCAATGATGCGGAAGGTGGCTATTTTAAATTAACCTATAAATTAGATGATACTAGCTCAGATATACCAAAATCGACTGCTATTTATTATTTTCTAAAAAATGAAGATCATTCGTTAATGCATAAATTATCAAACGATATTATTTATCATTTTTATGCCGGAGATCCAGTCACGATGGTTTTGCTAAAACCAGATGGCTCAGAAAGTACAGTTACCTTAGGTAATGATGTATTGCATCAACAACAACCCCAAGTAGTTATTCCTAAAAATACATGGATAGGATCTTATATTGCTCAAGGTGGATGTTATGCGTTGATGGGGACAACTATGACTCCTGGGTTTGATCCAAAAGGATATGAATTAGGAGATAGAGCAACACTCATCGATTCTTACCCAGAATATAAATCTGAAATCGTTAGCTTAACAAAGTAATGAATCTATCATACAGCCTATACAGCAAACGACTATACTGTATAGGCTGCTGCTTTAAGCAAGCCCATTTGTTAAGGTATCAATAAGCATATTGATATATTTTTTTTGATTTTTTGCGTTGTTTTTGAAAAGTGCCAGATCATCGTCTAACATGACATCGATACTCGCAACGAGCCAAGCTATAATAAATTCTGGTTTTAATTGGCGATTAATTAATTCTTTCTCTTGTAAAAACCAGATAGCTTGCATCCATTGCAGAGGCGAAACAGGACTGTTTGGAATACCAATTAAAGTTTGCTTGTTGTGGGGCGATTCTAGTTTTTGCCAGCTAATTATTGATAAAATTTATATTTTTACCCATCAAATCGAGCGCGGGTAAAAAATACACATCGCCTTGGTTTTCGTATATAATATCAAAAAAATATTAGCAACACGAGGACATGAGAATGGCTGCAGATCGCCAATTTGATTGGCAAACAACACGTACAAAAATAATCGCAGATTTAAAAGCAACAGCGACAGGTCGTAAAGACTTATTCTACTCTGTTGATGATCATCTGGAAGCAAGAAGCGTTGTCAATAAACTAATATCCATTGCCCCGCACGCATCCATTACAGAAGGTGGCAATGCATTAATAAAATTCTTAGCATCACCTATGCAATTACAGCGCGGAAGAAGAGCTGTAACAAAAATCAAAGGGTTTGATGTCACTTCTGGCCCCGCCACTGAAACCGATATAAAACACGATCGCGTAGATTTTTTAATGACTAATTTACCCGATGTTATCTTTATCGCAGGAAACAATGATTTAACACAAATTCAAGATACACTGTTGTTATTGGCTAAGTTAAAAGAAAGATTGATATTGAATCGTGTAAAACCAGATGTTGCGAATACACTCATTTGCAATATTCCCATCGTCATTTCTGGCAAAGGTGAGCATGGTGTTGCACCAGGTCCTATCTTTGCAACAACTGAAGCAACAGCAATGGCTGAGTTTTTTCAAGAAAACTTTTCAATTTTATTTGGAAGCAAACATCCAAACATTATCACTGAAAACTTAGCAACCAATAGCGGGCAGAATGTAGATTTTACGAAACCAATGATGCGAAAAATCGAAGCTCATGCAAAAGCACATTTTGTAGGACCTCAAGGACAGCAATTTCGTGGCATACGCATTCTATTAGTACCGACACCGGTTGGTGGTGTGAGACAACTTGCAACCGTATGTCAGCAAGCAGAAAATGAAACCGAAGCAAAAATAGAAGCAAAAGAAGTCACCGCTGGCGGCAAAGGTTATCAAGTCGCATCAGTGTATATGTTGCCAGATCATAAAAAAATTATGAATGCTTACTTCTTTGATGCTAATCGTACTGATGCCTGTATAAATTTACTAGCTGCATTACGAGAAGTAGTTAATCATGTTGGCTACTTGTTAGATAATGACTTCATGACACCGCATGCGCCCAATGGTAACAGGCTAAAAGCCGCATTAGAGATAGTATTTTACTTTTATGAAAAATTAACAAACGATGCCGTTAATGATCCCACTAAATTAATTAACGACATCAATGCATTCGCTATCATTAAACAAGCTCGTGGTGGCATTACTGATTTAAGCCAAAGCGATCAACAAGCAAGAGTCTCAATTAAAGCAAGATTTGATAACATAAAAGGCTACTTTCAAGCTACCTTTAATCAAGTTGAGCGCCAACATATGGAATATTTAGCTGATAAAGATGCTAAATTATCAGCTGCTAATCAAGAACGCTTAATTAGAAGTAAAAAGTATAAGCAATTTTTTGCTGCGATGGGAGTTGATCCTGCGCTATCTATAGATCCTGCAAACAAACCGGCACAGCAATTACCACCACAATATAAATCTTCAGGAAGATAACAGCCCCGCGATCCCAAGTGCGGCGAGTGGTCTCCACAAGAGATTCCTCGTTTATTAGCTAGCTTATTCCTTCAAAATGAATATGGCTTTGTAGCGGTGATTGTTCTATACCCTGCTATTTCAGAATAAATATTGATATTTTGAAAGCCAATATTTTCCAGTGATTGTTTTAATTCATTTGCCGTTCGCAAGCCACCGTACAATGCATTTAATAATTGCCGCATACAAGTTGAAACATTATTTTTGTCAGGAAAAATCGCACTTGAGATAATGCTACCACCGGGTTTTAATGCGTGCCATATTTTTTCTAAACACAGATCAAAGATATCATCTGAAAAAAACACATGTGGAAACCAAGCAACATCATATTCATTTTTATCTAAAATATTTTCAAGATGTATCTTACGTAAATCGATACGATGACTATATTTCGATTTATCAATATTCTGCCTAGCTAGTGAATATGGCGCATCCGCTGGCTCTAGTGCTACAACAGTCATATCAGGATAGATTTGACATGCGCGTAATGAAATTTTCCCCACTCCAGCACCAATATCTAAAAATTTAGCGCCAGGCTGTTGTAATAAACGATGTATATCGACATCTTGTGGAATGCAATCAGTAACCACATACTCAGAGTGCGAGCCTTGTGCTTGCAAAAGCCATTCATCTGTATGATGCCACCCCGGTTGAAGTTTTTTCTCCCGCGCAGATTTTACAAATGAACTAGATGCTCCCAATGCAATTGTTAATTGAGATGATACTCTCTCAGGGCCAATGTCAATCACTAACTCTTTCATTCCTGGTGCCAATCGCACATATTCCTTTATTGAAATCAGAATCCCAGCTTCAATCAGCAAAGCTACTGCTTTTATTAAAATCGTTTTAGGAAGCTTGGTTATCAGCTCTAGTTCATCATATGAAACATCTTCACATAATGCGGATAGCGCTCCTGTTTCTGTTAATACACTTAATGCAGACATCACCCATAACGATTCAGTTAATGTACGTAGTGTGTTTTTTGCTTGTTGTGATGATTCGATTTGCATGTGGTTACCTTATACATTATCCAATTGCTTCAATGTTTGCATTTTACCAATAACGAGAGCCGTCACAACAACAAACACTCCGGAAATAATAAAAATTAATCCTATTCCCTTACCCGGTCCAGTCCCAACTATCGCTCCAAGGCTTGATGCCAACTTTCCATCGGGCATCTAATTGGTTACTTGATTTCGCCATGATACCAAGAAAGCAGCTTCCAATTAACATTCCAATCGTCGAAATAGTTTGTGATATGCCTAATGTCTTTGCATTTGCAAACGATAATATCATCGGCCCTAAGAGCGCCTGCAATAAGCCAATAAAAAATGTAATTAATGACATAATCGAAATTAAATATAAAATACCTTTGTTTTTAAATGTATATCGAAAGCCACTTATAAAATCTTGTATAAAATGCGGTAAATTATGCTTTTTTTGATTCTCGGTATGACTCACTTTGATCCAAAGTGTAGTCGATATAGCAATAAAAAAAGTAAGTGCATCGTTAGATATCAATTGCCCTAACCAAATATTTAAAATGATGATGGTTTCATAAATCACCTGTTTTATTCTTCTGAAATAAACTTTAATAACCCTGATTTAGCTCCAGTCATTAACTCAAACATATCTTGAATCGACTTTAAAAATGACAAACGTTGTTCTTTTCCCCATTGAAACAATCCTGAATCAAGAATGAATTGTGAACCAGCAAGCATTAGCTGAATACTTTCCAATGAAACTAACTTTGAAAAGACACCTTCTTGATATCCTTGTTGTAATACTTCGAAAAGAATCGGTGAAACTGTGTTGATACATTGGATATTCAAACCTTCTTGTAGTTCACGATGTTCAGACTTGTGAATTGTTTTCATCACTGATGAATTTGCTTTAGCTTGTTTTTCAGGCCCGCGTAACATTTTTTCTAATTTTTGTAATGCGGTAAATTGCTTGTTCTCTGCAATTTGTTTGAAATATTCTTCAAGCTGAGAACCTGTTTGCTCTACTAATGCCTGCAAAATATCCGTTTTTGATTTGAAGTAATAATAAAATGTTCCTTTTGCTATGCCAGCATCTTGGATAATCGCCTCAACTGACGTCTTGCTATAGCCTTGTTTTGCAAATAATTTTTCTGCTGCAGCTAGTATTTCTGCACGCCGAATATCTGGATGCTTTACGATGCGCTTCATTGGACCACCATTATTGACCGACCGTCAGTCTATAAAATGGCTGGCTCTTTGTCAAGCTGAGGGGGCTGCCAAAGGTCGAATGTATTGACTTGCGAAGTGAGCTGGATGCCAGCTAGCAACACGCTGGCATGACAGCTCGTGTTAGTAAGCTCATTTTGAGATTAGCGTGCTAATTGATTACCCACTATACCGCCACCAACAGCACCGGCGACTGTACCCACTGCACTACCACCTGTTAGAGCATTACCTGCGATACCACCAATTGCAGCGCCGCCTACGGTTCCCATATCACGATTAGTACAAGAAGTTAAAAGGCCTACTGCTAATAGAATTGTTGCGCTTATTGAAATTATTTTCTTCATAAGTTGCCCCCAATTAACAAGTGATTGAATAAGTGATGATTGATACAGATAAGCTGGTATTTACCCTAAGAAATCTAAGTAGAAACCTTAGCGCTTCTACTTTCAGCTTATAATTAGTTATTATAGCATTATCCCATGCTAGTGTGCTGATTATGTCTACTTGCAGTATCTGTCACTGCAAATGCAATACACTCGGTCATTCCCGATGTCAGAATACGGTCACGACAAACAACTATATTTAGGTAGTGCACGCAAATGAGCTTATGCGTGCGGATCTGGCTTATTTAATATCCTTTAGTTACATCGATTAAATTCAGCAACTCTTTACTAGTAATCGCACGCTGATAGTTTTCATAAAGCTGATCAACTGCTGTTGCAGGATTCGTTACAGATGCAATATGTGGTGTAACACGAATTTTTTGATGCAACCAAAATGGATGATCCATTGGTAATGGCTCTTGACGGAAAACATCAAGACATGCGCCCATTAAATGATTGTTGTCGAGAGCTGCAATTAAATCCTCATCAACAATATGTTCGCCACGTGCAAGATTAACAATATAAGCACCTTTAGGTAACCATGAAAATGTTTTTTTATTTAAAATGTTGCGCGTGTCTTTTGTTAAAGGAATCATGCACACTAGTATATTCGTTTTAGATAAAAACTCTTTAAATTGATCCTTACCCGCGTAACAAGAGATCCCCCTCATTTCTTTAGTTGAGTTACTCCAACCAATGACATTTAATCCGACATGATGCAATGCAATCGCTGCTTTTTTTCCTAAATAACCTAGTCCCATTACGCCAACAACTGCATCAGAATAATTGAATGGTGGCACTCTGTCCCAAACACGTTTTACTTGATCAGCTTCCCACTTGTCACTTCGTTTAACATGATGGAGTACATTAACCATGACATATTGCAAAATATCATTTGCCATATACGGATCTAGCACTCGCACAATAGGGATATGTTGTGGGATATGTGGATCAAGAAATAAATGATCAACACCAGCGCCAAGTGACGCAATACATTTTGCATTTGGAAATTTTGTTAGTGCGCCAAGCGGAGCCTTCCATACCATTACAAAATCAATTTCATCTGGGTTTTTGATATCTGGCCAAACTGAAATTTTTAATGTTGGATCGCGCGCGAGCAATACTTTTTGCCATGCATCAATAAACCATTGCCATTGTTTTTTATCTTCTTCATCACGACCAACGATTAATGCAATTGACATACATTACTCCACGTTTAAGGCATCTACTTTCGCAGCACAAATGAAATCATTTTCAGAAAGACCTTCGATGGCATGCGTTGTATATTTAACTAAACAATAGTTATATCCAACTTCTAAATCGGGATGATGATTTTCTTGATTTGCAATCCATGCAATAGCATTTACAAACGCCATCGTTTTGTAAAAACCTTTAAACGTAAAACGACGACTAATCATCGTATTATCGGAATTCACCGACCAATTATTTAATTTAGGTAAAAACTTTTTAACATCATCATCGTTAAATGGTCTTACACCGGCTTCACACGCTAAACAACGTTTATGTTGTAATTCTTCCATAAAGTCTCCTTTGGTAATTATCTGTCATCCTGAGGAGCGTAGTGACGAGGGATCTCCCTGGGGGTCCCTCGCTATCGCTCGGGATGACACGGTATTAATAAGCTGGCGGATATTCACCTAACTTTCGCGCTTGATGTATATAGTCAATCAAATCTAATTGAGTTAAATCAAATAAGTCGCTAAAACCATTTATCACAAAATAGATTGGCTGCATGATGTCAATTCGATAAGGTGTTCTGAGTACATCCATTACATTAAATGCTTTGCGCTCTGGGATATCACTCTCTAAGCAATACTGTGTTTCACTATACGACGACAATATTCCACCACCGTACGTGCGCAATCCTTTGTGAGATTTTATTAAACCAAATTCAATCGTAAACCAATATAGTCTTGCAAGCATGGCGCGATCTTTTGGGTCAGCTTGTAAACCTAATTGCCCGTATTTTTCGGTAAAATCAGCATACGATTGATTCGTCAATAATGGGCAATGCCCAAAGACTTCATGAAATATATCGGGTTCTTGCAAATAATCTAATTCTTCTTGGCGCCGAATAAATGTTGCTGCAGGAAATTTCTTATTAGCTAATAAATAAAAAAATTGATTAAAAGGAATTAATGCTGCGACTGGTTCTAGCTCCCAGCCTGAGATTTTTTTTAATTTAGCAGAAATTTCAGGGCACTGAGGAACTCTATCATATGGCATATCAAGTAATTTTATGCCATTAATGAATTCATCACACGCACGATCTTGCATCAACGGCATTTGTCTGTGGATCAACGTGCCCCAAACTGCATTTTCTTCTGCGGTATATTCTGCAAATCCATTTGCATCGACTGGTCTTGCAACATACGTTGTTTCTTTGTATGACACAGTGTTCTCCGGTATATTTGTTTTACCCTCATCCCCAACCCTTCTCCCATCGCAAAAAGCACTATGGGAGAAGGGAGAAAAGCATTTCCTCTAAGCCTCTAGTTTTTTATACCGTATACGATGTGGTTGTTTTGCTTTATCACCTAATCGCTTTAATCGATCCGCTTCATATTCTGTATAATTTCCAGTGAAAAACTCAACAGAGCTATCACCTTCAAATGCTAAGATATGTGTTGCGACACGGTCTAAGAACCAACGATCATGCGATATGATCATTGCGCAACCTGGAAAAGCAAGTAATGCTTCTTCTAGCGCACGTAATGTTTCAACATCTAAATCGTTTGTTGGTTCATCGAGTAATAGTACGTTACCGCCACTACTTAATAATTTAGCTAAATGTACGCGATTACGCTCACCACCAGAAAGATCTTGAATAAACTTCTGTTGATCGGTGCCTTTAAAGTTGAATCGCCCTACATAAGAACGTGATGGCATTTGGAATGTACCAATCGTCATCATATCCAACCCGCTTGATATTTCTTGCCAAACTGTATTTTTACCATTTAATGAATCGCGGCTTTGATCAACATAGGCTAACTGTACTGTATCTCCGATACGTACATCACCACCATCAGGAGTTTCATTGCCCATTAAAATTTTAAATAATGTTGATTTACCAGCACCATTAGGACCAATAATCCCAACAATCGCACCACGTGGAACTGTGAAATCTAAATTTTCAAATAGCATTTTATCATTGAATTGCTTTTTCAGATTATGCACTTCAATGACATGATCACCTAATCGTTGACCTGGTGGAATATATAGCTCTTGTGTTTCACTACGCTTTTGAAATTCTTTTGATGCTAATTCTTCATAACGTGCAACACGCGCTTTACTTTTAACTTGGCGACCTTTTGGATTTGCACGTACCCACTCTAATTCCGTTTTCATCGCTTTTTGATGGGCGTCTAATTCGCGATCTTCTTGCTCTAAACGTTTTTGTTTTTGCTCTAACCAAGAAGAATAATTTCCTTCATATGGAATCCCTTGGCCACGATCTAATTCTAAAATCCAACCAGCTGCATTATCTAAAAAGTATCTATCATGCGTTACAGCTACAACTGTGCCTGTGTAATCATGTAAGAAATGCTCTAACCACGCAACGCTTTCAGCATCCAAATGGTTAGTTGGCTCATCTAGTAATAACATATCCGGTTTTGATAATAACAAACGGCATAACGCTACACGTCTACGCTCACCACCAGATAGCTTAGTTACATCGGCATCCCATGGCGGTAAACGCAATGCATCAGCTGCGATTTCAAGCTTACGTTCAATTTCCCAGCCTCCAACAGCATCTATCTTGCCTTGTAGGTCGCCTTGTTCATCCAAGAGCTTAGTCATCTCATCTTCTGACATCGGTTCAGCAAAGCGCATGCTAATTTCGTTGAAACGATTCAGGAATGCAATGGTTTCACCCACACCTTCTTCAACGTTGCCACGCACGGTTTTTTCTGGATCTAACTGGGGTTCTTGCTGTAGATAACCGATATTAATGCCAGCTTGCGGTCTTGCCTCTCCGTTAAATTCTTTGTCAACACCCGCCATAATTCGCAATAATGATGATTTTCCTGAGCCATTAAGACCTAATACACCGATTTTTGCACCAGGATAGAATGAGAGCCAAATATTTTTAAGTATTTCACGCTTTGGTGGAACTACTTTGCCCACGCCTTGCATTGTGTAAATAAATTGTGCCATATCACCGTCTGCTTATTTAAAATTAGATCCGGCATTATCGTTTAAGTCGTTGGGCTAAGCAATATTTTTACCTACAAATGACCACCTATTACGCGCACTTTTATTACGCCTTTTATCCCCGTAATTTCCGTAATAATGTTGTTATTTACCGTAGAGTTCACATCAATCAGGGTATAAGCGATTTCTTCTCTTGATCCATTAGAAAGACTTGTAATATTCAATCCTTCATTACCGAGCTTTGATGATATTTGAGCAACAATGTTGGGAATATTGCTATTCACAATAGATAGCCGCGTATTTCCATGATTAATAGGCATCTCAATATTGGGGAAATTGATTGAATTGCTAATATTGCCATACTCAAGGAAGTCACGAATTTGTTTTACCACCATCACAGCACAATTATCTTCTGCTTCAACAGTTGAAGCCCCTAAGTGAGGCAAGCTGATGACACACGGATGGTTTTTTAAGGTGAGAGAAGGAAAATCTGTTACATAGGAATGAATGCACTTTTCAGCTAACGCGGAATGCAATGCATCAACATTAATAATTCCCTCACGTGAAAAGTTTAACAAAACCGCAGTAGGCTTCATCATTTTAAAATGATGATCTTGCACCATGTTCTTGGTTGCATCAGTTAGTGGAACATGAAATGAAATGAAATCTGCTTTACTTAAAACATGTTCCATATTTTTTGCATGTTCAACACCAGCAGATAATTCCCATGCGCGACTTACTGTAATCGAAGGATCATAGCCAACAACATGCATACCAAGTCCAACTGCAGAATTTGCAACTTTTACACCAATACTCCCTAAGCCAATCACACCCAGTATTTTTCCCATTAACTCAGAACCGACAAATTGTTTTTTGTAGCTCTCAATTTGAGAGTCAATTTCCGTTGCGGAACATTGTAGATTTTGTACGTAATTCCATGCTTGGCATATATTGCGACTTGCTAAAAGCATTCCTGCAATCACTAATTCACGCACGGCATTCGCATTAGCGCCTACCGTATTCAAAACTGGAATACCACGCTTGCTTAAATTCGTAATCGGGATATTATTGACACCAACTCCAGCGCGGCCAACAACTTTGAGTGATGATGAAAATGACATATTATGTATCGCTTGAGAACGCACTAAAATAGCATCTGGATCAATCATTTCTGCTGATATCGTATATAAATCTGATGGAAAATGATTTAAACCAACCGTAGCAATGGAGTTCAAGGTTTGGATCTTGAACATAGAATAACTCCTTTAAATATGACAGGAACAATGCAGTATGATAGCACCAAAGTGGCAACTAGATACGCCTATTTCATCGGTCATTTTTGATTGCGATGGTACACTCAGTGATTTAGAAGGCATTGATGTACTAGCAGAACATAACGGTGTAGGCCAGGAAGTCACAGCTCTCACTAAGCTTGCGATGGAAACAATAGGAGTCAGTGTAGACTTATATGCAAAACGTTTAAAATTAGTATCCCCGACTTATGAACAAGTTATTCAAGTTGCTAATGAATATTATATGAATCGCACACCCGACTCTGAAGAAGTCATTAAGATATTACAGCGATTAAATAAACAAATTTACATTATTTCTGCCGGATTATTACCTCCGGTTTCATTATTTGGTCGCATGTTGGGTGTTGCGCCTGAGAATATCTTTGCAGTTGATATCTATCATGATTCAGAAGGAGTCTATCGTGATTACGATAAGGAATCATTACTAGTTCATCGCAATGGTAAACGCGGCTATGTATGTGACATTATGAGAAAACATGGTACTGGAGTTATGATAGGCGATGGCATCAACGACTTTGAAGCACGCGATTTAGTGACTCGTTTTATTGGATATGGTGGCATGTATTATCGAAAATCACTTCAAGATAAATGTGCGTACTATTTAAAAGCACACAGCATGGCTGCTCTACTCCCTTTGACGTTAACAGCAGATGAAGCACTACAATTAATGGATGATGAGAAAAATATTTATAATAAGGGGTTAGCAGCAATTATTGATGGGCAGGTGAAGATTTAACATCTAAGGTTCCAGATTGCTTGGTTTTTGGCATATATATAAAACTTTACAGCCTATTCATTCTGCTGAAATAAAATTTTATTAATACTAACCGCTTCTTTCAAAAGATTTTCTAGATCCGCTGGCGGAATAGGTTTGCTAAAATAGAAACCCTGAATTTCGCCACAACGCTGCGATTTAAGATATGCTAATTGACTTTGGGTTTCCACACCCTCAGCTAATACTTCAAAGTTCAAGCTACGAGCCATGGAGATAATGGCATGAATAATGACTTCATCACCACGATTGATCTTAATATTTTGTACGAATGTTTTATCAATCTTCAATCTATCGATAGGCAAGTGACGTAGATAATTCAAGCTTGAATATCCCGTACCGAAATCATCTAATGCGATACACACACCCAATGCTTTTAAGGCATTGATTGCATCAATAACAGTTGTATTATTAACAATAGAATTTTCTTTTAATTCTAATTCTAAATGCTCTGGCTTTAATCCTGTTTCTTGTAACACATCGACGACTGTTTTAACAAAGTTAAACTGATGCAATTGCGGTGATGTGACGTTAACAGCCATACGAATGGGTGGCAGACCAGAATCTTGCCAATCTTTGTTTTGTTTGCACGCTGTACGCAACACCCATTCACCAATGGGAATGATTAGACCTGTATTTTCTGCAATTTCAATAAAATCCGCGGGTTGTAATAAACCTTTTGTTGGATGATTCCAGCGAATTAATGCTTCCACTGCAACTAATTTTTCTGATTCTAAATCAACTTGCGGTTGATAATAAAGCACAAATTCATTATTTTTGAGTGCATGGCGTAATTCTGTTTCTTTTTCCAATAATAATAAATGATCTTCATTCATTTTCTCGTTATAAAACTGGAAGCGGTTTGTACCAGACTTTTTTGATGCATACATGGCAGCATCTGCGCTCCGCAGTAAGCTCTCAAAATTGCTTCCATCTTTTGGGAAGGTAGCGACGCCCATGCTAGCACTAATGAAAATTTCTCTATTTTCGATATGAAACGGTTTTGAAATAACATTTAAAATCTCTGCCGCATATCCAGATAAAATGGCTTGGTCTTTTTCATTGGGAATAATTATTAAAAATTCATCACCACTAACACGCGATAAAATGTGGTTAGAATGGATTGTTACTTTTAAACGTTCAGCGAGAGATCGCAATAGCTCATCCCCAACCGCATGACTTAAGCTATCATTTATCAGTTTAAATCTATCTAGATCGAAAAATAATATTGAAAAATTTGTTTTTGATTTTTGATAGGAGAACACCAATTGCCGCATGTAATCATCTAGTTGCATTCTATTAGGTAGCCCAGTCAAGCTATCATGAGTGGCTTGAAAATGAAGCTTTTCTTCTAGCGTTGCACGTTGCGTAATATCTCTAAAGCTCCACACTCTCCCAATATTTTTTCCTTTTAGGATTTGAGGTTGTGAGTAGAATTCAAAAACTCTACCACATTTAAATTTAATGATATCTAAATTTATTGCTTCCGGAGCCGAGCAAATTTCTTTTGTCTTTTTAATAAATTTTTCAGGATCGGTTAACTGCTCCACAATATGTAAAACAAAAGCGGAAAAATTCGTCTTTTCCAAAAACCCTTTTCGTAGCGCCCACATAATATTTAATCGAGAATTATAGTCAACCACTTTGCCCTTTTCATTAATTACTAAAATTCCATCTGTCGATGACTCAAGAGTGGCCTTAACCAATGATAATGATTGTTGCAAATCATAGGTTCTCGCCTCAACAGACCGCTCAAGTGATTGAGTATAATTGCGCGCATCCAGTGTCAATTGCCATTTTTTAGTGAGTGCACATGCCAATTGTCTAACAGCGATACTATCAAATGGTTTTTTTAAAATGAGTAAGTTGTCTGTTTGACCCAGATTCGAAACTGTTTCTTCCCATGTATAATCTGAATATGCGGTGCAAATAACAATTTGAATATCTTTATCAATTTCCCATATTTTTTTGACTGTTTCAATACCATCCCAGCCTGGTGGCATTCGAATATCAACAAAAGCTAGTGCATATGGCTGTTTTGATGCTAATGCAGATGCAACCATTTCTAGCCCTGCGACACCTTGGTCAACTGCATCTAGCTTGAATTGAGCTTGCTGGGAAAGAGCACGATCTTCTCCAAACAGCTGCTCCTCAAGCGTGTCAATTTTTTTTGTACTGCTTTGGCTTGATAGAATTTTAATAAAATCTTGATGAATATCTACATTATCATCAATAATTAAAATTCTAAAATATTGCTTGGTAGTCATAATACCCTCTCATTTTGTCTGCAAGGCAATGTCAGGATAAAGCTTGAGCCAGTATTGACTCCGTCACTATGCACTCGTATGGATCCGCCTAACTCTTTTGCCGCTATAGCACTACTATGCAGACCAAAACCATGTCCGTCGCTTTTTGTTGTAAATCCAAAAGTAAAAATTCGTTTCAAATTATCTGCAGATATTCCAATACCATTATCTGATATTATAATTTCAACAAGATTATTGGTTCGGATTTTATTTATCGCAATAGTGATTTTTTTATTTTCAATATTTTTTGCCATAACAAATGAATCTTTAGCATTTTTAATGATATTAATTAATATTTGAATTAGCTTTATTTTATCAGTTTTAATTTCAAAAAAATCTTCAATATTACTAATCACATCGATTTTATATTTTGCATGTAAATCAGTGCTGATGCGCAGTGCTTCTTGTATAATTCCTGATAATGAAACATCTTGAAATAAATTACTCGAACCTGCAAACCCTTGCTGCATTGCAATAACATCTTTAATATGATCGATACTTTTATGTAAGTTAATAATTTCATCTGTCATCATGCTTTTGTTTTTGACTAAATGGTTTGATGCCGCTTTTAAATATTGGATGACAAGCTTGCCCTTTTCATCATAGTTTAAATATTCAAATAAATTTTCTTTGTTTTTATCGATCATATCTATTGCAGCAATCAATTTTTCAAGTTTATTTTTCTGCAAATTTTCTTTCAGTAACTCAATAGAAATATTTACACTATTCAGTACATTACCTACATTATGCAAGATCGATGTCGCCACTTCTGCCATTCCAGCTAATTTTGCAGAGGATAATAGCTGGTTATTTAATGTATCTAATTTTTCTTCAGCAAGCTTTCTAGCTGTGATATCTAACATAATTCCAGTTAATTCTTTCACTGGCTGTGAAGATTTATCTGGAATAACCGGATGACCAATAATATAAAACCATCGATACTCACCATTCGCATGTTTGATTCGGACTTCTGCTTCATATTTTGATTTTTGTTCACATGAAATTTTTATTTTTGCAAGCCAAGTCAATCTATCTGCATCATGTGCTCTGGAAATTATCTCGTTGAAGTTTGGAGTATATTTTGATGCGTCTAATCCTAACATTTCATAAACACATCTAGACCATATAATTTTCCCAGTTTCAATATTTCTGTGCCAATACCCTAATCGTGCTATATCCTGTGCGTTTTCTAATTTATTATTTAACATTGCCATTTCTTGCGATGAAATATCCATAGATCGCTCAAGTAAATATCGCTCTTGATCCGTTTGCTGATAGAACACATCTACTTTACTTAAAAAATTTTTCCATTGCTCAAGTGCAGGAGCACTGGTGTCATCAATGCCTATGCGTTTCAATTGTCTATCCAACAGACGATGTAATGGCATAGTTATGCTATCTCTTCACAGATTGTTGTAAGTGTCATGGTTTGATTATGTAAATCACAACTACCCAAGCCAAATGGTGATATTTCACCATAGGAATAAAATCCAATTTGCTTCGTTGAGCCCGGCAATGATTCCAGGGCCGATTCAATTTCTTCTTCTGTTCTTTCACCTAATAATAATCTTCTGCCAACACAACTAATTGCAATCGATAATATGGGTTGATCTGCTGAAAATACTGTTTTCATTCTTGCATTAGCTAACTCACTAGCTTCGATCGCACTATTGATCAATCTATCAAAATTGGCACGCATTAGCTGCACCAAATAGCCAACCGGAATATCGCCAGCAAATATCAAAGCTTTTTCATTTTCATCAATACCTAGTATTGTTCTCACTAGTTGGTTTGAATCATTCGTGTCTTTTCTTATGGCTAATGGAAATAATAATCCTGTTGCAGGGAGATCTGCTGCTCTGTCACCTAAATATTTTTTATATAAATCTAATGCAGGCATGTTATCTAATTCATACAAAATATTATTTTTAGATCGTGTGACGCGCCGCTCAGGGCCAAAAATATCCCAACCACCTTTTGATCCATACCCAATACGTATATTGGAGCCATAGAAGCCGACAGCTACAACATGATTCTTTAATATTTCTCCATTACAAACTAACCATGTTTCTTTAAATCGCGAACCATCGCCAGCTAATCCTCCAGTCACTATTACATTTTTATTGACTTGACTTAATCCTTTAACTAACTCTGATCCATTTATATTTAAACCATCTGATAGAATAAATATGTTTTTTAAATCACCTTCATTTAGCTGTGTTGCAACTTGCCTTCCCGCAGCCATTGATTCACTAGCAGACTGAATGGTTGCTTTCACGATCTTGATGATAGTTTTTTCGAATTTAACTACAGCAACTGAAACACTATTATCAGATATGCTAGAACCTAATATTTCTCCAGCACTGGAACAACCTATCATTTTCGAATGTGGGTATGCTTTATATAATTCAGTAAAAATCGTTTGTGTTCCTATAAACTCAGGCGCCGAAAACACCAGTACCAGCGTATTTTCAGAATCTAACTTTGGAAATGCAGTTACAGACCAGCCTTTTTGAAGTTGATAATCAAAAGTTTCAATATACATGTGTATGCACTCCAAAATGTATGCTGACTCTGTGATATATCATTTCAATCGCTATTCACGATTTTGCATTTCTTGTATCTCTAATTTCTTCTGATTAGCTGCATGAGTAACTAAGAAAGTTTCCATTAGATCAATGGATAGTGGTTTAGCTATATAATACCCTTGCGCCTCATCACACTTCTCACTAGTGAGTATTTGCATTTGCTCTTGAGTTTCTACACCTTCTGCAACTGTTTTTATACCTAAGACTTTTGCCATTGATATCATCGCTGAAACAATTGATTTTTCAGATTTACTTTCTGTTACTTTTTGAATGAGCTTGCGATCAATTTTAATTTTATCAATTGCATAATTGGTTAAATAAGTAAACGATGAAAAGCCAGAGCCGAAGTCATCAACTACAATACCTATCCCTTCTTCTTTAATTTTGCGTAACGTAGTTAATGTATTTTCGTGATCATGCATTACAAGACTTTCAGTAATTTCTAAAATCAATGATTGTGGTGGAATTTCTGATTCCTTAACGGCGCGAATGATGCTATTCGTGAAGCTAGAGTTTTTAAATTGATAAGCAGAAATATTAATTGATAATTTTAAGTCTGGATTACCTTTGTCTTGCCATTCCTTAACTTGCTTACAAGCCGTTCGTACAATCCACTCCCCGAGAGGGAAAATTAAACCCGATTCTTCAGCAAGAGGAATGATTGTGTCGGGCATCACTAATCCATATTGATCGCTTTGCCAGCGAATCAATGCTTCAACTGATGTCACGTGGTTATCTTGTAATGAAATACATGGCTGATAATGTAACTGTAATTCGTTTTTAGCCATCGCATTGCTAAGCAAGCTGTGTTGTTTTGCTTTTTCTTGAGCTTGTTCTGTAATGTTGGGCAAACTAAATTGATAATTATTTCCCTTATTTTGTTTCGCATTGTATAGCGCCAAGTCAGCATTTTTTATCAACGTTTCAATATCTTCTCCATCGTTTGGATACAAGCTGATACCAATGCTTGCTGTCATATAAACTTCATGGTTATCAAGAACCATTATCTTTAATAAATTCCCCAATATCTTTTGCGCTATCTGTGCGATAACCTCAATTTTAGTAGTGTTCTTAATAGCAATAGCAAATTCATCACCACCTATACGAGCAATCACATCATCTTCACGCACAGATTTACGTAATCTGATGGCAACTTCTTTTAATAACGCGTCACCTTTATCATGCCCCATAGAGTCATTCACATTTTTTAACCCATCCAAATCTAGTAGTAATATTGCAAATGATTTCTTTGTTTGTTTATCGCCAGATAAAAGACTTCCTAAGTGTTGATCTAGAAAACTACGATTGGAAAGACCGGTGAGTGAGTCGGTGTATGCCATACTTTGCAATAAGTCATTGACACTATTTTTTGCAAGCGCTGTTTGAAACTGGCCAACAAAATATAAAGGCTTATTATCATTATCTTTTACAAACGAAATACACGAACCTATCCAAACCACTTCATTTTGCTTGTTATAAAATCGATTAACCGATTGGAAGTTTTTAATTTCACCATGCATCATTTCGCGTATTTTACCCAAGGCATCACTAAAATCTTCACGATTCATAATTTTACGAATTGATCTTGCCATTAATTCTTCTTCTGAATATCCCAATATTTGACACAGAGAATGATTCACTTTTAAAAAGTGTCCATTGCGTGATAAGAGTGCCATTCCACTAGCAGTATAATCAAATGCGGATCTAAAGTGATTTTCATTCTCTAGCAATTGCGTATAGCTATCGATGAATTCAACTTCAGACTTAATTCCTTTTTTCATAAAGATCAACACAGATACTGCTAATAACGCCAAGCAAACTGTGACCTCAATACGATATGGTATTTGCATATACCAACATGCAACAGTCACTAAGCAGATAAGTGTAAACAGCATATCTGCGATAGTAAGCATCTTATTTGGCTTTTTCATATCAGTTACCTCCACGCAATGTCATATCAAAGGTGTGTTTAAATTTATCCCTTTCACTGTTAAATAGGCTATTTTCAAAGATATCTGTGCTTGGAATTAAATTGTTATCTTGAAACCACTGTTGTGATTTATTTGTCTTTCCCAATTCGCTATTAAAGTAAATGGTATTTTTTTGATTGTTCAACCGTATGGTTTGTAAGAAATCAAGGCTATATACTACTGGTTTCATGATAGCGTTAATATTTGATGTGATAAATTGACGATATATTGAATGGATGAAATTAAAGCTGTATGTGTTAGCATACAGTGCCGCATTGGTTGCGACATTGGGAACACCATTGATGTTTTGACCTGCTATGGTTAACATCCCGATCCCTCTCAAATAATCAACTGATAGCTTATTGATAATTACATTATACCCTGATGCTACCTCACGACCAACAGCTAGTGAGTTCATTTGCGCATTTGTGACTGGAGTCATCCCTCCTATAACTGTTTTTATAACTGTTGGGTAATTATTAATATTGATTACATTAGATATATTGCTTGTAGTGGTCGTATTTTGTGAAGGTTGTAGAATTCCACCTTCTGCAATGATCGTTTGCCCTCTATAGGTGTTTACCCCACCTAGCGTGAGTACTCCTCCACCTATTTTTAGTAAGTTCCCAGTTCCTGATATATTGCCGTTGTATGTCATTGGGGAGTTGCTATTAACGAGCAATGTCGCGTTGCCATTTAGTAGTAGTGATTCTGGTGCAAGATTGACGTTACTCATAAACACTACTGCGCCTGGCGCTACTACAGTACCATTTGAAGGTAACCCAAACGCAGTTGGACTAGCGGCTGTTAACGTTCCAGCATTCACTAATGTCATTCCACTATACGTATTTTCTCCAGCTAGTATCACATTTCCTACACCTGATTTTGTAACTCCATTATCGCCACTCAATCGACCTGTCAGTATTAAAGTGCCAACACCTCCCACTACAAAATTAGAAGGTAGTACAATATTATTTCCCAGTGCTGCGACACCTGTGCCCGTCAATGAAACGCCAGGATTTAAAGTCAATGGTAATTGTGAGATAGAAACATTATTGATATCTAATGTGGTTCCGCTAGCCATATTTACATTGACTGTATTTGCTAATGCATTAGCATTTGCAACACTTAATGTTCCGCCATTCACTAATGTTGCACCGGAATAAGTATTCGTACCAGCTAATGTCAACGCGCCATTACCTTGCTTAATAAGGCCACCACCACCGATGATACTACCAGCAAATGTAGCTGAATTACTATTACCTACGGTTAATGTTGCAGCGCCAAGCAAGACATTGCCTCCATTATTCCCGCCACCCGCAAGCGTGCCAATACTTGCTACCATATTATTTAAATCAAAAACAGCACCTGCAGTATCGGCTAGTGTTACTCCACTTGAACTATTAATTGTATTTGCAACCCCCTGGCGAAGCGTACCACCATTAATGGTAGTGGTGCCGGTATATGTATTCATACCACCTAATATTAAATTACCAGTATTTGATTTCGTCAATCCACCAGTGCCAGCAATAATGCCATTATAAGTTAATGTCGTGCCTGGCATGGTTGAAATTCCGCTATTTGCACTCAATGCGATTCCGCGATTTGAATTTAAGGTAAATGTATTTGCTGTATCTAATGTACCACCATTAAGTACAATTGATCCTGGTGTTACGCTGCCTGGCGCTGCACCTAAACCAGAATCTGCTGCAATGCGTAGAGTTCCTGCATTAATCGTTGTAGTACCGGTATAAGTATTCACACCATTTAAAATAACGGTGCCAGTACCATTCTTTGTAAGCGGCCTAGTTGCACCACTAATAATCCCGCTTAAGGTTAATGTTCCTGTGCCACCTATATCTCTCGTGCCTGAAGATGAGAGTGCAACATTTCCAGATAATGATGCATTACCTGTTCCAATGAGAGAACCAAGTAACGTAATGGTTTCGTTTCCTACATTTACATTATTAATATTGAGTGTTGAACCATTTAATATACTTGTACCACTACCTGTGCCTCCTAAGCCACTTGCGTTTGTGATAGATAACATACCTTGTTGAATTGCAGTCGATAAAGTATATGTGTTAGCTCCAGCGAGTGTTACATTACCTACGCCACGTTTTGTAATCCCAAAGCTACCGCTAATTACTCCTGACAAGGTTAAATCGCCAGTGCTACCAATACTACTGGTGCCAGTTAGAGTGATGTTTCCAGTATGAGACGAAGTACCTATACCTGAGAGTGCTCCAGTTAAACCAACACCACTACCAGCTATACTTAACGCTTCATTTCCAATGGTCACATTATTTAACTCTAATGCTGCACCAGAGAAGACTATGGTATTGCCTACTGTTGAACCCAGTGCATTTGCATTAGTAATACTAAGAGTACCCTCACCAATTCTAGTGGTACCACTATAGGTATTTGATCCTGATAAAATAACTTTACCACTTCCAGATTTTGTAAAACCATTTGCACCGCTTAATACACCACTCACTGTTAATGTTCCAGTGCCACCTAATGTAAAGCTGGTTGGCAATGCAATATTATTTGCAAGTGTGGCTACACCAGTACCAGTGAGAGATGAACCGGAATTAAGGGTTAATTGCAGAGTGCTACCAATATCAATATTATTAATGTCTATCGTACCACCCGAATTAACATTACCTGTCTTTCCAGACATTGCAGTAGCATTAGCAACACTTAAAATCGCACCTGAATTTACAGTGACACTTGATGTATTCCCTAAAGCATTAGCATTGGAAGCAGTGACGGTTCCTGCATTGATTATTGTCACACCACTATATGTATTTGTGCCAGCTAATACAACACTACCAAATCCAGCTTTGGTAAAACCGTTTGCTCCACTGAGCACACCATTTAATGTAAGCGTACCTGTTCCTGTGCTATTTATATTAAAGCTACTTGGTAAAGAAATATCATTCGCAAGTATCACGGTGCCAGCGCTCGCTGTTAATGTGCTACTAGAATTGAAGGTTAATGATGGTATTGTTGGAGATATATTATTAAAATCTAATGTTCCACCAGAATTTACCGTAATACCTGATGTATTATTCGTATTAGAGAGGCTCAAAATGCCGTTATTAATCGTTGTAGATCCAGTGTAACTATTGGCTCCAGCCAGTGTAACTTGTCCAGAACCTTGTTTTAATACATTACCACTACCACTAATAATTCCACTATATGTTGTCGTTGTAGCGCCACCCAGTGTTAGACTTCCAGATCCAAGTGTAATATTACCGCCACTCACTCCACCACCTGTTATAGATCCAGTAGTTGCATTGTAACCATTCAAATCCAGAACAGCACCTGATGTATTTGCAAGTGTAATATCTGAAGCCGAGCTAAGAGCATTGTTCGCAGATTGTTGTAATGTACCAGCCGATATAACTGTCGATCCTGAATTTGTATTCGCAGCACCAACAATGAAAGTACCACTGCCAGACTTAGTTAGCGTGTTTGCACCTGAAATTATGCCATTATAAGTTAACGCTGTACTTGGATCAGTTAATATTGTACCGCCGCCTGATCCAAGCGTAATACCGCGATTAGCATTCAATGTAAAAGTTGCGCTTGTTTCTAATGTACCACCACCAAAAGTAATGGATGATGCAACTGGAGATCCCGGAACAGCACCTAATGCTGCATCACTATTAATGCTGAGTATTCCAGTATTGATTGTTGTGCTACCAGTATAAGTATTTGCACCACTTAATATTGCTGTACCACTACCCGTTTTAGTTATTCCAGTTGATGCACCACTTAGCACACCACTCAAAGTTAGTACTCCACTGCCACTCAATGTAACGCTATTTGGTAATGACATGTCACTTGTGATCGATGAATTTCCTGTAGCGGTTAATATTGCGCCAGAAGATAGTGATAATGGTAATGCAGACAGTGTTACATTATTTAAATCTAAAGTACCACCGGAGTTAATTGTTCCTGTTTTTCCTTGTAATGCTGTATCAAGTGCTAAACTTAAAATACCACCAGAATTCGTCGTAATCCCTGATGTACTACCAAATGAACTTGCATTGCTTGCAATTAAAGTACCCGCATTGACTATAGTTGCTCCGGAATAAGTGCTTGCACCTGCTAACGTAACACTACCAGTACCTATTTTTGTGATGCCATTTGAGCCACTCAATACACCACTTAATGTTAATCCACCATTTCCACCAATACTAAATGATGAAGGCAGTACTAAATTTGCAGATAATGAAGACGTACCTGTTGCAGATAATGTACTACCCGAATTAAATGTAACTGGAAGTGTAGTTAAATTTAAATTATTTAAATCAAGTGTTGCACTTGAATTAACAGTTGTGCCTGATGTTGATGAAAATAAATTTGCATTTGACAGACTTAGGGTACCAGCAGAAACTGCTGTAGATCCCGTATATGCATTAGCCCCAGCAAGAGTTAATGTACCGCTACCTTGTTTAGTAACATTACCACTACCACTGATCACACCACTGTAAGTAGATGACGTAGTATCACCAACAACTAAATTTTGCGAACCTAAAATAATATTTCCGCCATTAGAGCCACCACCAGCGATAGATTTAATTGTAGCTGCATAACCATTAAAATCAAATGCCGCGCCAGATACATCAGCGAATACCAAGCCACTTGATGTATTTATTGCATTGGCTACACCTAACTTTAACGTACCAGCACTTACATTTGTTGCACCAGTATAGGTATTAGCACCAGATAAAGTTAAGGTACCTAAGCCAGTTTTATTTAATGCATATGTGCTTGGCGAACTGATGACACCACTGAGATTTAGCGTATCAGAAACATTCGCAGTATTCATTGTGAAACCACCTTGCAAACTCATCGTGCCAGAAATTCCAGCATTTCCAGTTGCATAAATTGTTCCGCCATAGAGGGAGAAATTATTGTTTAGCGTGACATTATTTATTTGGAAATTGTCTCCAATAATAAGTCCAGCCCCTACTGCACCTACACTAGAGATTCCAATTTTACCTTGATTGGCTGTGTACACTTGACCAGCATAACCGCCGCTACTTGTACCTGCAAAATTTACTCGGCCTGTTCCAGTGTGATAAACCCCAGAATTATCAATAGTTGTACCTGTAACCCAAATCGTACCAAGATCACCGCTAATATTTCCACTAAATGTAGTATCATAACTTCCAATTGAAAGTGTAGTTCCATTATTTAAGTTAGTAATATTTCCACCTGATGTGCCTCCGCCTGACAGCGACAAGACTGTTGCACCTTTATTGTTTAAATCAAAAGTGACTCCAGCAACATCTGCTAACACTAAATCAGCTGCTGCACTGAACGCATTATATACGCCCATTTTCAATGTACCTTGATTTACTGTTACAGTACCACTGTGAGTACCAATCCCACTCATCGTTAAAATTCCTGATCCGGTCTTAGTAAATCCATTACTACCAGTGAGTGGGTTTGTAATATTCAATGTCCCCGCAACATCAAAAGTAAGATTTGCCGGTAACGAAATTGACTTTGTTATTGCTGAAGCACCTGAGCTAGAAATTGTAACGTTTGAACCAATTGTAAGTGTTGCAGGAATAATAGGTGATATATTATTGATATTCCATGTCGTCCCATTAGACAAAATCAATGCAGATGATGATCCAAGTGCGGAAAGATTACTTAAGCTTAAAGTCCCTTGGTTAACAGTAGTCGATCCAGTGTAAGTATTCGCTCCTGCTAAAGTTAGCACTCCACTTCCTTGTTTTATGACTGAACCAGCTCCACTGATCGAGCCACTGTAGGTTGTAGAATTACTATCACCGACTGTCAAAGCAGCTGAACCTAATGTGACATTACCACCACTTGCACCACCACCAGATAATGAGTTAATAGCAGATGCATAACCGTTTAAATCAAATGCTGCACCAGATGTATTTGCCAGAGTAATACCGCTTGTCGTAGTAAGAACGTTCGCAGCACCTTGTCTTAAGATCCCCGTATTAATTGTGGTAAGACCTGTATACGTATTTGCCCCTGACAAAATAACCACACCTGATCCTATTTTTGTAAAACCATAAGAACCACTTAATACACCACTCAATGTCAGATTACCGCTACCCCCAATTGAAAAACTACTTGGCAATACAAAGCTTTGCGTAATGGATGACGTACCAGTAGCTGATAATGTTGTACCTGAACCTAGTGAAATAGAAGAAATATCAAACGCAGTTAAATTATTAATATCAAATATACTACCGGAATTAAGATTGACAGCTTTACCTGTAACAGCTGAAGCATTTGCTAAACTTAAAGTTGCTCCAGAATTAACACCAACTGATGAAGTATTTCCTAATGCGCCTGCTGATGATAAAGCTAATGTCCCACCAGTAACTGACGTACTACCTGAATAAGAATTCGATCCATTTAATGTTAGGGTTCCTGTATTAGATTGTATTATTCCAGATGTACCACTGATTATTCCATCAATAGTTAATACTGTTCCAGAGTTTGTAGAAAACAATCCATTATTACTTAATAATATTCCACGATTAACATTTAAAGTGAATGTGCCTGTATTTTGTAAAGTACCGCCATTAAAAATAATTGAATTGGATATAGGTGAACTTGGCACAGAACCAAAAGCAGCATCGCTACTAACACTCAAGGTACCGGCTGAAAGTGTAGTTGATCCCAAAAATGTATTACTTCCAGCTAATGTTAAAGTGCCACTACCTTGCTTATCTAAATTGCCGTTTCCACTAATAATCCCGCTATACGTAGTTGAAGTAGCATCGCCAATAGTTAATGTCCCAGAGTTTAATGCAATATTACCGCCACTTGCTCCACCACCGGAGACAGCATTAAGTGTTAAGTTATATCCATTCATATCTAATCCAGCACCTGCAACATTAGATAGTGATAAACTACTTGTCGAACCTAATCCATTTGACGAACCTAGTGTTAATGTACCCGCACTAAGGCTAGTAGAGCCTGTATATGTATTTGATCCCCCTAAAACTAAAGCACCACTACCTGCTTTTGTTAACGCATTTGCTCCTGCAATAATTCCATTATAGGTTAGCGTCGTTGATGGATCTGTTGATATCGTTCCACCACCTGAATTGAGAGCAACACCACGATTTGAATTCAACGTAAAATTAGCTGTTGTTTTTAGCGTTCCACCACCGAAGGCAATTGAACCGGCTGTCGGTGAACTAGGTGCAGCGCCTAAGTTAGCATCCGCGGAAATACTCAGTGTTCCTGCATTAATAGTGGTATTTCCTGTATAAGTATTCGTATTGGATAATGTAACAGTTCCAGCACCTGTCTTTGTTAATCCATTTGAACCACTTAAGATTCCACTTAAGGTTAAGCTTCCTGCACCACCAACACTAAAGCTTGTCGGTATTACAATATCATTAGTAAATGTTGCAGTACCTGTACCTGTTAAGCTTGATCCTGAATTAAATGTAATTGCAGAAAATCCTAAACTAATATTGTTAACATCAAAGACACTACTTGAACCAATCGTAACGCCTGAAACTCCTGATAGTGCATTTGTATTACTAACACTTAATGACCCTGCATTAATAGCTACAGCACCTGTGAATGTATTTGCATTTGATAAAATTACCGTACCTGCACCTGATTTAGTAAATCCATTACCTCCGGTCAACACGCCTGATAAGGTTAATGTACCAGTACCGCCTAGCGTTAGACTTGCAGGTAAAGTAATATTATTTGCTAAAGTAGAAGTACCTGTCCCCGTAATTGTTACACCAGAACCTAAACTCAAACTATTAATCGTTGGCGATACTCCATTAATATTTAACGTAGTACTATCTCCCATAGTCAAACCAGAAGAAGAACTTATAGCACTTGCATGACTCAATGTTAAAGTACCACCATTGATTGCTGTTGCACCCGTGAAAGTATTCGCTGCACTTAATGTTAAGGTACCCGCGCCAGATTTTGTGAGAGAGCTACTCGTTCCACTAAATGCTCCAGACATCGATGAATTACCAGTGGTACTCATTGTCAATCCGTTACCACCACCTGTAATTGCAGCAAGTGATAAGTCAACACCCGTTAATGATGCATTTGATGATAATGTTAACGTATTTGAATAGATTTGATTGCCTAAAGTTGTGATTGAATTACCACTGTTATTTATTGTTGTTGCACCAGAAAAATTAAGACTCGTTGCCGTTGCACCACTACCTGAATCAATTGAACCATCAATAGTATAATTAGTTGCAATATTTGATGTGACAGTTCCAGCCGCATTCTTTGTACTATTAAGTGTTAATAGATTTGATGTTGTATTAGTAGAATTTCCTAAAGATAAATTAGCGCCCGATAAAGAATATAAAATATCAGTTGAGCTTAAACTACCTTTTGCAGTACCTAATAATGTGTTAGTGGTTGCAGAAGAGTTATTTCCATAGATATTAGTTGCATTGGCAGTCATATTTAATAGCACAGCACTCGCACCACTTGCATGGGCTAATCCAACCACATTCGCTTTTGTAGCACCACTATTTAAATAGGTTAAAAATGAAGAGCTATCTGCAATGACACCATTTGCTTCTAAGAAATAATAAAAACCGTTTGCACCAGTGTATGTTGTATCAATATTACTACCGTTATAAGCCAACTTAACAGTGGCACCACCTAACCCAGTTGCAGCTGCACTACCACCTGGTGCGTAACCTGAAATGACGCGTGGGGTACTTGAATACAGCGATAATAAATAAGGATATGAACCATTTGCGCTACCATTACCAGCAATTAATCCCCAAGTACCACCTGCAAATCCTGTTTGTAATGATTGCTGTAATTGTGCCGTCGTTCTGGTTGTTCCTGCCGCACTTGTACTTCTACCTGATGTTTGACTATCCCAATAGCTGTTTGAGACGCTTCCACCAGCCCATATACCAATTAGACCACCACCTGTTCCTGATGATGGCACAACAGCACCAGTACTATATGCGCTAGCTAATGTACCCAATGCCAATCTGCCGATTAAACCACCAGAATAAGTTCCATTTCCGCCTGTTACATTAACTGTACTATATACATTCGAAATAGTTCCTCCACCATTTCCAAATAAACCACCTTGACCTGTTTGCCCCGCCGCAGTAGTCACACTACCACTAACACCTACGTTTGATATTGTACCTGTATCATACCAACCCGTTAGCATACCTATGTTGCTACCCGTTGCTGTCACAGTTCCACTTACCAATATATTTGTAAAATCCGCATTAACAGTATTACCTGCCAAGCCACCTGTAGAATGCACACCAGTTACATTCAGCCCAGTAACAATTAGGTTACTTATACTTGCACGTGCCACAGATGAAACACCATTTAAGCTACCAAAAATACCAATGTCATTTGTATTAGCATTGATATACATATTACTAATTGTGTAACCGCCACCGTTGTATGAACCACTAAACCCCGTTGTTGAGTTATATTCACCGCTACCAATTGGAACAAAGCCAGAAATATTCGCCAAACTACCAGACCAATTTAATGTAGTAGCCGCATTGATATTTGCTGTTTGAATATATGAATTCGTTAATGCTTGTGTTGCAATTCCTTGCAACCCAAAAATATCTGCGATTTGATATGGGCTACCAGATGTTCCTGCCCCACCTGCTGCACGTAAAAAGCTTGCATTAAATCTTGCTGATGCAACTGGATAAGCACTGCCAGAAGCGATTCTAAAATTATTAGTTACAGCAAAAGAAGGTAAGGTACCAACTTGATACCATTGTCCTTGTAATAAATTAAAGTTGGCAACGTCAATGGTTCCTGAAGCACCTGTTGTAATACTTTGCGCGGAATTAGCTGCCGTTAATGATAATGTACCACTCGTTGCAGAAACTGGACCGTTTAAAATAATATTACGGCCTACGCTTAACGCTAATGTATTGGCACCTGACATTGTATAACCATTCGTGCCAATAGTAATATCACTACTACCACCTGTTGCTGTTAATGTGATACCTGTGCTACTTGAGGTAGAATTATTATAAGTTTGTGAACCTGCAGTTGTGATATTTGCGCCTATGGTCGTCGTTCCACTTGAACTCGTAGCTAATGATGTTGGCGCACTACTTCCACCGACAACACCATTCAATGTTAAACCACCTGCGCCAGCAAACGTTAATCCATAAGCTCCATTGATGGTGCCACTTGATCCAAGTGTTAATGTATCTCCTGCATTAGTTACACTAATAGTAGTTGCACCAGCTAATGTAATAGCTGCATTGACTGTATTTGATGTAGAACCCATTGTTGCTAATGCACCAGCACTACTGACACCCGTACCATTTAAATTCAGCGCGGTTGTAAGAGAAACGCCATTTAATAATAATTCACCACCTGAGCTGACAGTAACCGTATTGGTACCTAGCGCATTATTGCTATTTGCTTGCAATATACCCGCACTGATTGCCGTGCCAGCGCTATGCGTATTAGTGCCACCTAAAACTAAAGTGCCAGTTCCTGCTTTTGTTAACGTATTAGCTCCAGCAATAATACCGTTATACGTTAAAGTAGTTGCAGGATCTGTTGAAATGGTTCCACCACCTGAATTTAATGCAATACCACGATTTGAATTTAACGTGAAATTACTGGTTGTTTTCAGTGTTCCGCCACCAAAAGAAATCGACCCTACCGTTGGCGAACCAGGTGCAGCGCCTAAGTTAGCATCCGCAGAAATACTCAGTGTTCCTGCATTAATCGTGGTATTGCCTGTATAAGTATTCGTATTGGATAATGTCACAGTTCCAGCGCCAGACTTTGTTAATCCATTAGCGCCACTTAACACCCCACTTAAGGTTAAACTTCCAGAACCACCTACACCAAAACTTGTAGGTAGCACAATATCATTCGTAAAGGTTGCAGTACCTGTACCAGTGACAGATGACCCTGAATTAAAAGTAATCGCAGAAAATCCTAAGCTAGTATTATTAATATCAAATGACCCACCTGAATTAACTATCACACCTGATGTATTTGCCAAAGCATTTGCATTACCAATACTTAGTGCTCCTGCATTAACAGTTGCTGCACCTGTGAATGTATTTGTATTTGATAATACAACGGTTCCTGATCCAGATTTAGTAAATCCATTACCACCACTCAATACACCTGATAGTGTTAATGTACCGGTGCCATCCAGCGTCATACTAGTTGGTAAAGCAATGTTATTAGCTAAAGTTGCTGTACCTGTACCGGTTAATGTTAGTGTTGAACCAAAATTTAATGTGCCGATAGTCATTGATACATTATTAATATCTAAAGTCGTGCCATCTGCTAATGTCACATCTGATGAAGAAGCTACCGCATTTGCATGCGCCAAGCTTAATGTTCCTGTATTAACCGTTGTTGATCCTGTATAAGTATTTGATCCTGATAAAACAACAGTTCCCGCATCATTTTTTGTTAACCCATTACTACCACTCAATGTACCGGATAATGTAAGCGTTCCAGCACCACCCAATGTTAGATTTGTTGGAATACTAAATGATTTATTTAATGTTGCACTTCCTGCTCCAGTCATGGTGACGTTTGAACCTAAATTCAATGTGCCAATCGTAGGATTCACATTATTAATATTCAATGTTGTTCCATCTGCCATCGTCACACTGGATGACGATGCAACCGCATTTGCATGTGCTAAACTCAATGTGCCAGCGTTAACTGCTGTAGCACCAGTAAAGGTATTATTGCCTGCTAAAACTAAAGTACCCGATCCTGATTTTGCAAAACCATAAGCGGCACTTACAGCACCATTCAGCGTGAGAGTACCCGTGCCACCAAAAGTTATATCTCCGCCTGAAGGAAGAAAAAGATTTGAAGCAATAGATGATGTCCCTGTCGCATTAACTACAGTACCGCCACCATTAGGGAATATTATTGTATTATTTATATTGACATTATTAAGCGTCAGCGTGTTAGCATTGTAAATTACAATCGCACCCGTTCCGACGGCGCTTGCATTTGAAATGCCTAAACTTGAGCCAAGATTGATAGCATATACTTGCCCCGTGTTGGTACTTGTACCCGCAAAGGTTTGTGCACCAGCTGCATAATGCCATACACCAGAATTATCAATTGTTATTCCTGTCACCCATAGCAGACTACTAGAATTTCCACTCAACGCGCCACTGTATGTTGTGCCACTATTTCCTACACTTAGTGTAGAAGATCCCATGGATATATTGCCGCCATTTGAACCGCCACCAGAAAGTCCGAGAACTTGAGCACCGTAACCATTAAGATCAAATAAAGCCCCTGTTACATCTGCCATAATCAAGTTACTTGTTGAGCCAGTTGCATTGGCAATGCCTTGTCGCAAAGTACCTGCGTTGACTGAAGTTGTACCCGTATAAGTATTCGCTGCGCTCAATGTCAATGTACCTGCCCCTTCTTTAGTGAGAGAGCTACCTGTTCCACTAAATAAACCAGATATCGTTGAACTTCCTGACGTATTAATTGTTAATCCATTACCACTACCTGTAATAGCAGCAAGAGATATACCTACACCCGTCAATGACGCATTGGATGATAATGTTTGTGTGCCGGTATAAGTTTGATTACCTAATGTTGTTATTGCGCTTCCACTATTATTAATTGTCGTTGCACCTGCAAAACTAAGGCTTGTTGATGTAGCTCCTGCTCCAGATCCAATACCACCATTCAGTGTATAAACCACACCAGATGAACCTACATTCAAATTAGCCGTTGTATTGGTAGCATTACCTAAATTAATAATATTTCCAGATGGGTTAGAAAATAAAATATCTGTGGAACTTAACCCACCCAATGCTGTAATTAATGAGCTATTGCTATAGGCATTTGCATCAGTTGTTGTACCGATATTAATATTATTTGCTGCGCTGATATTTAAATTTGATAAGTTACCGCCAGCACCCGCTAGCGCAATCGCATTACCTTTAGTCGATGCACCACTCAAATAAGTTAATATTGTATTACCATTTGAGATAGCTCCATTCGCTTCTAAGAAATAATAAAATCCATTTGCACCGACTTTTGTTGTACCTCTTACCAATCCGGTATTAGCAAGCGCACTACCATTCACTGCTAAAGTCATGGTATTGCCTGCTGTACCTGAACCCACAGCAATACCTGAAACTGCACTAGGTGTAGATGTATAGATGCTTCTTAAATAAGGATAAGATTGCGCACTTAAAATCCCCCAATTCGATGCATCAAAAGTCCAACCGGCATTAGTAAACGTGGTTTGTGAACTTAAATTACTTCCACTACTGCCATCAAAGGTACCGCTAGTAACACCTGATGTTGAACCTGATCCCACTCTAGATGTCTGACCTGATGTTGCCGTATCTAAAAATGAATTAGTGATTGTTGCATTGTTGATTCCGGCAAATCCGCCTACGGTTGTATTGGTAGTGCTTACTCTTCCCATATTAAATGAGTTAGTAATATAACTACCTGTAACATTATATCCTACAAAACCACCTGCGAAATGCCCACCTGCTCCACTGGCCGTCACACTAACAGAACCTAAATTATAAGAGTTTGAGATCCCAGGATTTGCACTAGACCAATTCGCGCCGGCAAAACCACCAGCGATACTGCCACCACCGTTAGTATTCATTGCCATGGTAATATCGACATTACTAAATGAATTACTAACACTAGAATTCGTTAAAATAATACCAACTAACCCGCCAATGGTTAAACATCCGCCTGAACAATTATCCGTTGCAGTAATTGTTCCTGTTACATATGAGTTAGCAACACTACTACTATCTTGCATGGTACCAACTAAACCACCAAGATTATGATTATAACTATAATTTGTCGCAGTGATTAAATAATTTATATTGGTAAGACCAACATTACTGACTGAACCTGATAAATTTCCAAATAATCCTGCGTCTCCATTTAAAATGGTGGTACCTAAACTCATATATAAATTATTAATTGTTTTTCCATTACCATTAAACGATCCTGCAAAAGTCGCTGTGCCTATACCAATCGGCCTAAAACCTTCTCCACTATTCCAATTGGCTGTGACAGAGGCATCAATATTTTGCCCTAGTTGATATGATGCACTACGTAAAGCCGCGCTTGAATAGATACCCTGTAATCCATAAATATCTTCTATGACATAAGGTCCACTTGATGATGCTCGAAGGAATTCAACATTAGAGGGATCAATTGCACCAGAAGCAATTTGAAAATTATTGGTAACAGTAAATGATGGTAAAGTACCCACTTGATACCATTGACCTTGCAACAAATTAAAGTTGGCAACGTTAACTGTTCCTAATGCACCTGTTGTAATACTTTGCGCAGCATTTGTGGCTGATAATTCAAGTGAACCGTTTACGCCTGAAATGGGTGCGTTGATAATAATATTACGATAGGCATTCAATGTTAATTTTGTTGCCGCGCTCCAAGTGATTCCTGTCGCCACAGTAATATCACCAGAACCTAAACCTGTTCCTCCTGCTGTTGTTTGCACCGTGACGTTTGCACCACCTAATGCAGCAACTAAATCAGCCACATCTAAATTGGACGATGTTGAATTGTTATCGCCAACAAAAGGGTTTGATCCTGAAGATAAATTAGAGGAAGCACTAGCACTAATGGTTAAATCAGTTGGATCGAGTAGCCAATCACCGGTATAACCATTGGGAGCGAGTAAGTTAACTCTGCCACCAGAAATTGTTAGGTAATGTCCTGATGTTTCGACAAAACCACCGTTACCACCGAATATTCCACCTTGTGCACTGATATTGCCGTGGAATCCAGTATATCCATCAGACCATGCGATGACTCGCCCACCATTGCCATAGAGCAAAGCATTTGCATTAATCATCACACCCGAATCAATCACTGTTGTTAATGCATTTTGTTCTGGGCCTAAACCACGATAATTACCACCAATTAAAACTTCACCGCCACCATTGATACCACTGACATCAATCACTGTTGGTGATTTTAATTGAATGTGTGCACCGAGGATTTTAACTTTACCGCCAGTATGATTTGCTGTTTTTCCTGACGCATCAATTGTTCCTGCCACTCTTACAACACCAGGACCCTCAGCAGAAAAAATAATTTCGCCATTTTTTTGTGAAACAGAATGAGCTTGTACAACACCGCTCATGTTGATTGCGTTATCCACAACACCCGATGCTGTTTTTGCGGTTAAAACAATTTTTCCACCGTCAGCAATAATCGTTCCTGAGTTTTTTACGCCATCTTGCATAGGATGATTTTCAGGATCAACACCAACGCCAGAAGCGGCTTGATCAACCGTAAAATGAACTAAACCATCACCATTTAAATCAACCGTGAATTTTTCGCCAGAGGCTAACACAACACTACCTGCATGCGCTTGAATGTAACCTTCGTTTGAGACATTCGAACCGATTAAGGCAACTAATCCATTATTAGCTGCAATAATCGTACCGCGATTGACAACCGTACCGTGCAAACTGGACGGTTGATCAAACACATATTTGCCCGCTAAGAAATTTTGATCAGTAATATCTACAGTGGATGCCATGATGCCACCGACATCGACATGTGCTGATGCACTGAAATAAATACCGGCTTGGTTAACTAAAATGATGCGGCCATTTGACGTTAAGCTGCCAAAGATTTGCGATGCACCTTGTCCGGGATTAATACGGTTTAAGGTAACAGATTCACTCGAAGGTAATTGAAAGTGTGTTGATTCATTCGCGCCAATATTAAAGCTTTGCCAATTAACAATCGCTTTATCGGTGGTTTGCGTAATTTCAGTGTGTGTACCAGATTGTGTGATCGTTGCGCTTCCTGCAGCTACTTCACCACCAGTGGGGTTTGCATAAATTGCTGTGAGGGCGCTCATTGTGCAAAACAATACGAGAACTTTCTTAACGACGTAAGAAAGAAAGATGTTTCTCTTTTTCTCCTCGTAAATTCCACGCGCCATAGTCAAAATAACCCCTGTTTTGTAGCAGTACGTTTTTTGAATCTATATCGTGCTTTATTAATTGCTTGTTATGTGTACATTTTAGCACATATATATATTGCGAATCGAATATGAGGAATAATGAGCGGAAATGAATTAATTAAGTAAAAACAGACCTATGTTATTGATCTTTTTTTATACATACAGTGCAGATTGGTGTGTTTTTCGATCATTAAGCGAAGTGATTAACCAACTTGACTGTCAACACGCTCCCAGGTTTGAGAGCGGCCCAAAAGTGGCAAACCTATATATCCCCTGACATTTAGTTTACTACCATTTTCTGCCAATCTTGCAGAACAATTATAGGTTTTACCATTTTGTGGATCTAAAATTTCACCACTGCCCCACTGATTTTCTTTAGCTGTTAAACCAGACATGATAACCAAACCAACAATAGGCTTATCATGGCTTTCACCTTTACATGCTACACACAGCTCATGCTCATCTTTACCTGGGCTAGGGTAAATCTTAACAACTTGTCCAACTAAACTATGGTTTTTATCTTCCCAAATATGGACGATACTCTTAGGTTTACCAGAAATATCGTCTATTGTTTTCCAATATCCCGCAGGAGAAGAAACACTGCTATCTGCATACACATTTGCAAAAACTAATCCGGTTAACCCGATGACTAGCTTGATAAGACTCACGTGTTTCATTCATCTTCTCCTGAAAACTAGGTACTTTTACGTGTATTTGCGACAGCCGTAAATATTCGATTACTCACTTCTTCAAGTGTGCCTATTCCGTCGATCTTAATATAAATAGGTACATCAGAACCTTGTTCTGCAGCATGCTTAATGTAGTAATTAATTAAAGGTTCTGTTTGACGATGATAAACAGCAAGACGGTTTTTAATCGTTTCTTCATGATCATCAGAACGATGAGTCAAGTCTTCGCCAGTAATATCATCTTTACCTTCCACCTTAGGTGGGTTGAAAAGCACGTGATATACACGGCCTGATGGAAGATGCATTCTACGTCCACTCAAGCGCTTTACTAATTCAGCATCGGGCACGCTGATTTCAACGATATAATCTAAGTGAATATGATTCTCACGGAGTGCTTCTGCTTGCGGAATCGTGCGCGGAAACCCATCTAACAAGCATCCATTCACACAATCTGGTTGCTGCAAACGCTCTTTAACCAGTTGGATCATGATGCTATCTGAAACTAAGCCACCCTCATCCATGATTTGCTTTACTTGTTTACCAAGAGGTGTGCCAGCAGAAATTGCGGCTCTTAACATATCACCAGTCGACACTTGGGAAATGTTATATTTTTCTTTTATGTATTGGGCCTGTGTACCTTTCCCCGCACCAGGACATCCTAGTAAAACTAAACGCATTTATGATGAGCTCCAAAATAGATAGGAGGATATTTTAGTAAAGAAAAAATAGGGGGTAAAGCTAGAAATCACCACTTGGGCTAAATAAATAGCGTGAGTGATCAAATATTACCCTATATTAGTGTTTTGGTTTTTCTGATGTGATCTCCACAGGTGTCCCTCCTGTCTGCTGAGCAAATACGCGTAGTGCACGCTGACTTTGCACATCATTCCAAAGATCATACGCTTCTAACGGTAATAAATCTGTAATTTCTTTGGTATAACGACGCAATGATTGCAGCACATCCATCAACGATACAAATTGCCTTGCTAACATGCCATAAATATCGGTGCTGTTTTGTGAAATATTTTCATACGCTGATTGCCCCATATTCACAAAGTAGCTGACTTTCACCAAGCGCTTTTCAGCCATATGCGGAAATAGCCCTGAGAAAATTAAGCATTTATCACCGACTTCTTGCATTGCTAATTGGCGTTGATGATGACTACGGGTTAAACCATGTAAAAATTCTTGAGCCAAAATTTGTTTTACGATTTCAGGTTTATTCAGATAACGCGCTAATAAGAATACGAGATAAGCTTCTACTTCTTCCTTTAGTGAAATCGTGCAAGCTGCTTCCGCTTCATGTATCATTTGATGCCATAAACTAATCGAGTTTGTACTGAGTAATAATTTCATGGTAGATCTCCTTGTCAAAAAGAGCTACTTACTCTATAAGTATAGAATAAAATCAATTAATTGGATGCATTGACTATTAAGCGTAGCTATGAGCATAATATTTATCTCTGACCTTCATCTCGACGAACACCATCCGCAAATTACTGATGCATTCCTTCGCTTTTTAAAACGAGTCACCAAAGCAGATAACACCTTGTATATTCTGGGAGATTTCTTCGAAGTATGGATTGGTGACGACAATTTATCACCCTACAACCTCTCGATTATCGAGGCACTTCAGCAGGCTACGGCCGCAGGATTAGCTATATTTATTATGCATGGCAATCGTGATTTCTTGCTAGGTAAAAAGTTTTTGGCTACAACCGGTTGTAAACTCTTACCTGATGAACATGTGATAGATGTCAATGGGACACGCACTTTATTGATGCATGGCGATACCTTGTGTATACAAGATATTAAATATTTAAAATTTAGAAAGAAAGCACGCAACTGGTTTTTCCAACAAATATTTTTATTTAAATCGCTAAAAAAACGCATTCAAATAGCAACCGATTATCGTGCAAAAAGCCAAATGCATGTGTCCACGTTACCCGATCACATTATGGATGTGACCCAATCTGCTGTAGAAGATATTATGCAAAAGCACGGGGTATCTCAGCTAATCCACGGACACACGCACAGACAAGCGATACATCAATTTTCATTAAATGGAAAAGATGCTACACGGACCGTACTTGGCGCATGGCATGAGAATGGGAATGCATTGATTTGCACGGAAAATCAAATTGAATTTATTGAGATTGAATAATGTTATCTCGGAATAACCGCATTTTACTGTAATTTTAAATTAGAATGAGCACCTGGAATTAATACCATCGGCGCATAGATTTTCTGTATATGGTGAAGTGCGATATTACCGGCTTGATTTGCACCACCCACAACTAAATCTTTTCCTTGTAACACTAAAATTAAATCTTTACCCATCTGCGGATGAACAGCCACTTTTCTCTTCGGTGATTTGTTCATTTTCGATAAAACCATATTTAGTTTTTCTAATTTGAAGTGATGCGCTGCGATAATATTACTAGAGGAATGATGATTTACCTTAAGTAATAACTGCTGTAGTAGCTTTTTATCTGTAATTTGCAACTGACTATATTCAGCAGGGACATCGATAATGCGTAATTCATACAACGAGCTATCTGAATCCTTACCACCTAAAGCTAAAGATAAACCTGACTTGGCATCACCTATAACAGCAATAGGAGCTGCACCAGTCAATGCTGATTGTTGATCGGCAATTCCGAGTCTAAAAAAGCGTGATTTCGCACTAAGACCGCGCAACATAGATTTATCCCATTTAGGTTCATGATAGGCGCATTATTTTATCAGATCTTGATCAAATTGCAAGCAGCATTTGTTTTCTCTTGTCATCCAGAGCGTAGCGAGGGATCGATCTCATTGCTAGCAGGAGATCCTTCGTCGCTTCGCTCCTCTGGATGACAACCTAGCTTCGCTTATCAGGATGACAAACGACTAGAAGAAATAACGATCCCTTGCATATTCATTTTTTGCTGAATATTAGATGCTAAAGACTCTGCAGAAGCTTGTTTCAATTCAGGTCCAACATACACTCGCGTACTTGAGCGTATTTCACGAGCAAACGCTTGAAACCCTTCTGCTTTCAGTTCAGCTAGTAAACGTGTGGCATTGGATTTCACTTTGAAACTACCCATTTGCACAACCCAGCCAGAATTGATTGAATGTGCTGTTCTATGCATTAATTTCACGGGTTTTACACGCTTGGGTTTTGGCTGTTCAACAACGACAGGCGCAGCTTCTTCTTGATTAGCGCTCGCAGCTGTCGGCACACCCTCAGCTGGGACAGATAAAGTGGTAGCTGTCGCTTTTGACTGACCTTGCTGTGTTGTTGCAACTTGTATCCCGCTAGTTGTCTTTATTGGAGCTGTAGAATCTACTTTCTGCTCATTATAAGTATTAATAGAATGAGACATTGTTGGTGTAATGGTCACGTCTGATGTTGCTACTTTTGTTGCTGAAGCAACAACTGTCGCGGTAGCAGGTGCAGTTGCAACAACTGGTTTAGGCGCCGCTGGAGCCTCAGGCTGTGGCAATGCCACGATTACAGGGGCTGGCGTAACAGCTGGCACAGGTACCGCTGGTTGCACATCAGCAATAGGTTGTGCTGTCACTGTATTTGATGATGCTTGGTCTGCGGATGCTATAGTTGATGCATCAGCCGCTGTGGTTATTGCATCTGGCGCGACAGAGGTTGCTTTTGCATCCGCTGTTTGTGCGGGAGCTTGGGTTGTGTTTCCACTAAATAAAATAGGTATCAAAATTACAATTAACGCAGCGACAACGAGTATACCAATAATCCGTTGTGTAGTTCTTTTTTCCATAAATTACCTCGATAAATATTTAAATTTTCATTCCACTTGAATCGCTCGCTGACGCGTTAATTTCGCTAATAGTCTCGCGATGGTCTCTCTCATATTGCCACGAGAAACAATCATATCGATTGCCCCATGATCTAATAAAAATTCACTACGTTGAAAACCTTCGGGAAGTTTTTCACGTACAGTTTGCTCTATTACACGTGGGCCAGCAAATCCAATGAGTGCTTTTGGTTCTGCAATAATAATATCCCCTAACATTGCAAGACTAGCGGATACACCACCCATGGTTGGGTCTGTTAAAACAGAAATAAAAGGAATACCCTGCTCTGATAAGTGCGCCAATGCCGCGCTCACTTTTGCCATTTGCATTAATGAAATTAATGCCTCTTGCATCCGCGCACCACCACTTGCAGAAAAACAAACAAAAGGAATTTTATAATCTAATGCTGCTTGCACGCCACGAACGAAACGCTCACCGACGGCAGCGCCCATTGATCCGCCAATAAAACCATATTCAAAGGCTGCGGTAACTAGCGCCAAACCATGCACTTGCCCACGCAACACAATCAAGGCCTCTTTCTCGCCAGTGTCTTTTTGTGCGGCAGACAATCTATCTTTATATTTTTTCAAATCACGGAATTTCAAAACATCGACAGGGCCAACATCAGCACCAATTTCCACTTGTGCGCCTTCATCTAGAAAATACTCTAAGCGCTTACGTGCACCAACACGCATATGATATTCACACTTAGGACAAACCTCTAAATTGCGCTCCAACTCAGTACGGTAAAGGATAGCATTACATCTATCGCATTTAGACCATAACCCTTCAGGGACGCCTTTTTTGGTTACCGCATCTGTTCGAATTCTGGAAGGCAAAAGCTTTTTGAACCAACTCATACATATACCCACTTAAAAGATTGGGGTTATTATAGAAGCAAATCTCAAATAAAAACAGAGGCTATTTTGTAGAGTGGGCAAAGCGAAGCGCTGAGTTATCCCCACGAATTTTGGGTAGTATAATTCCCCTCTCCCAAAATGCTTTTTTTCTGGGAGAGGGGCAAGGGGTGAGGGCATAGGCCCTCATCCCCAGCCCTTCTCCCATCGTAAAAACACTCTGGGAGAAGTGAGCAAAAATTCGCGGGGATAACTCAGAGCGAAGCGTGCCCACTCTACGAAAACGGCAACACTGCCACTGGAAATTGATATAAATCAGGATATTGGACATTTACAAGAAACAAACCAGTTGGTGGAGCGGTGACATCGGCTTTACACCTATCTTTAGCTTCTAACACGTCAGTTACCCACTCTACTGGTCGTTGGCCTGTGCCAACCTTCAGAAGCACACCAACAATATTGCGCACCATATGATGCAAAAAAGCATTTGCTTCAATATCCACAATCACTAAGTTGTCTTTGCGATGCACACGCACAGCCATAACATTACGCATCGGTGTATTCGCTTCACATTTTGATGAACGAAATGAAGTAAAATCTCTTTCACCCAAGAATCGCTGCGCTGCATCATGCATGATTTGCGCATCAAGAAAGTGATGGTACCAAGTTGTGTGTATTGCATGAAAAGCAGAACGTGACGAATGATTGTAAATGACATAACGATATCGCCGCGATAGAGCAGAGAAACGCGCATGAAAATTCTCATCGACTTCGTTCGCCCACTTCACAGAAACAGCTGAAGGTAAAAGAGTATTAGTGCCTAAAATCCAGGATTTTACTTCGCGAACTGCATCAGTATCAAAATGAATAACTTGACCCGTTGCATGAACACCCGCGTCTGTTCGACCCGCACAAAAAATTTGAATTGATTCATTTGCCACAGAGCTAATTGCTTTTTCTAAATAACCCTGCACGGTTGGTAAGTTTTCTTGTGCTTGCCAACCGGATAATTCATTGCCGTTATATTCAATACCAAGCGCTATACGCATTCAACTTCTAACGATTTAATTAATCGTCGTGCCTCCACTTGTTGATCTTCTTTGCCATGTTTTTTTACATGGAATAAAATTGATTTAGCTAAATTACGTTTACCCATTTCAATATAAGCACGTGCTAAATCTAATTGAGTTGTGACAACATCTTCACCTGCAACCATTTCAATATCTTTACTGCTGATTCCTGTCTTAAGTAGCTGATTTTTCCGCTTTGCTTTGATAAGCGCTTTTTGCTTTTTTTGGATCAATCGCAACACGAATATAAAACCCAATAATACCAGTCCAGGAACTATTAATTGTTGATAATGCCTTATCCCTGCCGACCATGCTTGCGCATCCGCTACAATAGTATTAATAACACTTGATATTGCAGCTTTAAAACCCTCTAATCCTATCATGAAAATTATTTCCTTTTTGTACCATTTTCGTAGGGTGGGCAAAGCGCAGCGTGCCCACCATTCACAGGCTTAGTGGGCACGCTGCGCTTTGCCCACCCTACAAACTACAACAAAGATTCCGCAATCAATGCCTCAGCGACTTGCACAGCATTAAGTGCAGCACCTTTACGTAAATTATCAGTAACAACCCACAAGTTTAAACCTTTAGCATGTGAAATATCTTCACGTACTCGTCCCACATAAACAGCATCTTTTCCTGCTGCATCTTTTACAGGTGTAGGATATGGAAATTTTCCATGAGACAGCTTCACGCCAGGTGCGTGAGACAACAGTTTTTCAGCATCTTTTGCTGTAATTTTATCTTTTGTTTCGATATGCACTGCAGCTGAATGACCATAAAACACAGGAACACGCACCGTCGTAGGATTGATAGCAATGGTATTGTCATTCATGATTTTCTGGAATTCCCAGACGATTTTCATTTCTTCTTTCGTATAACCATTTTCCATAAAATCATCAATATGAGGCAACACATTGAAGGCAATTTGCTGTGGATACACTTTTACTTTTGCTGGCCGACCATTTAAAAGCTGCCCCGTTTGCTCAATCAGTTCAGTGACGGCATCTTTGCCTGTACCTGAAACAGATTGATAGGTAGCCACATTCATTCGTGTTATCCCAACGGCATCATAGATTGGTTTCAAGGCAACAACTAATGGAATCGTATTGCAATTCGCATTGGCGATAATATTTTTATTTTTCACATCCTTTAAAAACTGAGAATTCACCTCTGGAACAATGAGTGGCACTTGCGTGTCGTAACGATAATAAGAGCTTTTATCAATAACAATATTACCTTTTGCGGCTGCTTTTAGCGCATAATCTGCTGCGATATCATTACCCGCACAAAAAAATGCAAGCTGTGATTTCGAAAAATCGAAGTCTTCTAAGTCATCTATAATAATAGGCTTATCATTATAAAATAATGTATCGCCCGCTGAGCGTTTACTCGCTAATAAATATATTTCATTTACTGGAAATTGGCGCTCTTCCAAAATAGCTAACAATGTCGCCCCTACAACTCCTGTCGCTCCCACAATGGAAATATTAAATTTTTTGCTCATGTGAATTCTCTCTCTATCAAACTATTTGTTCTACACTTTGTAGCCATACACTGATCGTTTCACCCATTACGAATGGATTTGTTTCTTGTGCAAAGTGCAGGTCTTCGCCGATTTCAGCTAATTCTAAGTTATTTAAAAATTCTTTTGCCCACATAATGGTTGCAATAGTAGTGATAAATCCAGGGATAGAATATAGCAACAGCTTTGGAAGATAAGATGCTTTCAATTTTGCTGAGTAATTTGCAATGATCTTATCAACTTTACTGCTGCCATCACCACGTGGAACTTCCTGCAGATACTGAGAAAAAGGCTTGCCTGAGTTTTTCTCTATATATGGCTGCTTATAATTATCAATTTCTTCAGATGACAATACTCGCATCACACTTTGAGGCAACACTTGGTCAACAAAACTTGCGCCTGACATTAGGGTGTCGAAAATATCTGCATTTTCTAATTCAGTTAGCTGCTCTTGTAATGGTAGTGAAATATCACCCTCTTGCGATGGTCGCAAATAAGCTTCATAAAAAGCCAATGCTTTACAATTTTTTTCATTACGCATTGCATAATCCAAACCAACAATCGATCCCCAGCCATGCATCACCAAAGTGACTCTTTTCAAATTCATTGCTTCGATAAATGATTCAATGTAATGAATATGATCTGAAATCGTATATTGAATATCTGGCTTGCTTGATTTACCCATACCAATTAAGTCAGGTGCTATACACCGACCTAATGAAGAAAGATGTGGAATAATATTCCGCCATACATAAGAAGATGCTGGGATCCCATGCAAAAACAAAATGGGATCACCATGACCTTGTTCAACATAATGGATTTTTGAACCTAATATATCGATATATTTAGATTCAAATGGAAATCCAGCTGAAATATTATCCTTCTTCATTATACAATCCTTATGTAAATTTTATCCTGCTTGTGCAAAATCAAATAATTCACGCAATACAACAGAGTATGTTACAAATCCAACACTGTTTGTAGACTTAATCTCAGCTAACAAATCTTGCCAGCGTTGTGTTAGCAATTTATTTTGTTGCAACCAATGCTCAATACGTTCTTCGATAGATTTACCATTAGTCTTCTTTGATTTAACTTTTAATACACTGACACTTAACTTACGCTGTACCTTATCTAAGTCATCGCGGAATCCAGCACGTGCTAATTCATCCCATTGGTTTTCCATTGGATATGAATTCATTTGATCACGTAACCAGTTCAACTCTAAACTTGTGCCAAGTCCGTAATAGACCTTAGCAACATCCGCAATTGGCAACTCTTCTTTACGAGCTGCTTCAACAACATCAAGAGAAGTAAATAGCGTATTAAAGCTAGAAACTAATTGCGCTAAGTTTTCTGGAATACCATTTGATACATAGAATGATTTTTCTTTTTCTAATTCATCAAGATCTGCCTGAGTTAATAAACTTGGTAATTCCTTGGTTAACTCTCTGATCGGGCCAAGAAAATCATTAATAGTATCTTCAACGTTTAAATTCGGTTTACGATTACGCAAAATCCAACGCGTTGCACGACGGATCAGATAATAGGTTTGCAGCATTAACTTATGTTGCATCGCTAAAGTGACTTTAAAATCTAAAGATTCAATTTGGCGCCATACTTCTTGCATATCGTAAATGCTTTCTGCAATGACATAAGCACGCATAATAAATGCGACAGATGCGCCTGTTTCACGTTCTAAGCGTTCAACGAAGTTCACACCCATATGATCAGTAATGCTTTTACCTAACTGTGTCGCAATAATTTCACGACGCAAACTATGTTGCTTCATTTGGGGTAAATATTTTTGGCTTAATGGCTTTGGAAATGCCATCATTAAATGCTTTTCAAAATACGGGTCTTCAGTCACATCAGATGCCAAAATATCTTGTTTCAAAAACATTTTACAATAGGCAATAAGAACAGCTAACTCAGGCCGTGTTAATCCCTGCCCATTTGCTTTACGTTCTAATAATGTTTTTTCATTGGGTAAAAACTCAAGCTGTCTATTTAAACGACCAGCCTTTTCCAACTCAGTCATGTAACGACGGACAAGATCCATTGTAAAGGTTGTTACTGATGCTTCTAAACTCAACATTTGTGTTTGTTCATAGTTATCACGCAAGACAAGCTCACCAACTTCATCCGTCATCTCACCCAATAATTTATTACGTTGCTCTAATGTCATCTCGCCATCAGCAATTAATTTATTGAGGAGAATCTTGATATTGACTTCATGATCCGAGCAATCAACACCAGCAGAATTATCGATAAAATCAGTATAAATGATACCACCATTTAACGAATACTCGATTCGGCCCAGCTGAGTGAAACCTAGATTTCCACCCTCACCGACCATTTTCGCTTTTAATTCATTACCATCGATACGCAGGCCATCATTACCTCTATCACCCACATCAGTGTGTGTTTCATGCGATGCCTTAACAAATGTTCCGATACCACCGTTCCAAATCAAATCGACAGATGATCTTAACATTGCACGAATCAAATCGTTTGGCACCATTTGCTCTTGTTCAATACCAAATGCTTTTTGAATTTCAGGTGTTAATTTAATTGATTTTGCTGAACGATTAAATACGCCACCACCTTTTGAAATTAATTCAGCACTGTAATCAGACCATGCAGAACGCGGCAAATTAAATAAACGTTTACGCTCGTCAAAACTAGCCACTGGATCTGGATCTGGGTCTATAAATATATGCATATGGTTATAAGCGCCGAGTAACTTGATATGCTTAGACATCAACATACCATTACCAAATACGTCGCCCGCCATATCACCAATACCTACTACCGTGAAATCCATTTTTTCTGGGTCTAAATCTAATTCACGGAAGTGACGCTTAACAGATTCCCACGCTCCACGTGCAGTAATCCCCATTTTTTTATGGTCGTAACCCGCCGAGCCACCCGATGCAAAAGCATCACCTAACCAAAAACCATATTCTAATGATATGCCATTCGCAATATCAGAAAATGTCGCCGTGCCTTTATCAGCAGCAACAACTAAGTAAGGATCATCTTCATCATAACGAACAACATTCATTGGCGGCACAATGTTGCCATCAACAATATTGTCGGTAATATCTAATAATCCGCGAATAAAAGTAGAATAACAGTAAATACCTTCTTTCATGATGGCATCACGATCACCATCTATAGGGAGGTGCTTCGGATAAAATCCACCTTTCGCACCCACAGGTACAATCACTGAATTCTTAACTTGTTGTGCTTTCATTAAACCTAAAACTTCTGTACGGAAATCTTCACGTCGATCTGACCAACGCAAGCCACCACGCGCAACTTTACCCCCACGTAAATGCACACCCTCAACTCGCGGTGAATAAACAAATATTTCAAACATAGGTCGTGGTAATGGTAAATCAGAAATTAATGCTGGATTGAATTTATATGAAATATGTGACTTATGAACACCATCAGCTGTCATTTGGAAATAGTTGGTACGCAAGGTTGCTAAAATAACTTCTAACACTCGACGTAAAATTCTATCTTCATCTAAACTAGTGACTGCATCTAACTCTGAATCAATTTCAGTTAACAAATCAGTAGCATCTGGTTTTTCACCATGGATACCTTCAGGTGAAAACCGCAGTTTAAATAACTCAACTAAATTTTTAGAAATCTCAGCATGATTGGTAAACGCTTTTTCAATATATTCTTGGCTGAATGTAAAGCCAGTTTGACGCAGATACTTAACATAACCACGTAAAATAGCTACTTCATGCCAAGTTAAATTAGCTTCGATAACTAAACGATTAAACCCATCGTCTTCTGCATTACGGAACCAGATATTAGTAAAGGCTTCACGAAAATTATGATTGATAGCAACAACGTCAATATTTTTATGTTTTTCTTGAACCATATCAAAATCATTAATCCACACGACAGAACCATCTTTCAGTAAGATTTCATGTGGTCTTTCACCAATAACACGCATACCCATATTTTCAAGTGTCGGTAACACATCCGATAATGCGATGGTATGTTCTGTATGAAATAGCTTTAAACGCAGTGAAGTTTCACCCGATTTATAAAACAACATCTCTAATTTGTGATTATTAAGCAATGACTCGATTTGCATGATGTCGTCAATCGCTGCACAAGGCAAATAGCACTCGGTATAACTAGCTGGAAATGCTTTCGCATATTTTACGAAATACTTTAACCCTAATGCTTCACCAAATTTTGTAACGAGCTGTGTTTTTAATTCATCTGCCCATGAGCGTGCAACGATGACTAAATCACGTTCAACTGCAGCAACATCATACTCAGCAGGCGCACCGCTACCTACACGAATATTGTAGTGTATACGAGCTAATACAGAGTCTGAAAAGTACGTTGTAAATGTCGACTCAATACCATCAAATTCATTCATCAGCACTTCTTGCATCTTTAGGCAAAGTTCAGTTGTGAAGATTTCTCGTGGCACATAGACTAAACATGAAAAAAATCTTCCGTATGAATCTTTACGGACAAATAAACGAATTTGTTTACGCTCTTGTAACTGTAAAATATCAGTCGTCAAATTCAACAAATCTTCTTGTGTTGCTTGGAATAAATCATCGCGTGGCAATGTTTCTAAAATATGCGCCACTTCTTTTCCATTATGACTATCTGGTGGAAAATGCAATTCTTGCATTACTTTCGCTACTTTATGCCGTAAAAATGGAATATGCCGCGGACTAGAATGATAGGCTGTTGAGGTATATAACCCGACAAAACGTCGCTCACCAATTAATTCACCTTTTTGGTTAAAGCGTTTCACACCAATATAATCGGTATAAGAAGAACGATGGATAGTTGATTTGGTATTGGTTTTTGCAATGATCAAAATATTTTTTGATAATGCCAACTTTCTTGCTTGTGGTGGCAAATCAGAATAATTCCGCGAATTCAAGCTATCACTATCATCTCGCAATACGCCCAATCCTGAGCCTGGGATAATTTGTAATGCCCTGTTTTTATCATCGCCGATAAGTTTATAATCGCGGCATCCTAAAAACGTGAAATTATTATTAATTAACCAGTGTAAAAAATCCTTTGATTCGGATAATTCTTGTTCATCCAAAGCAGGTGGATTTTGTTCTAACTCTTGTAATGATTCTTCCGCACATTTTAACATGGTACGCCAGTCGACTACTGCGTTTTGCACATCTTTTAAAATGCGCTTGATATTATCGCGTAATAAATCCATGGTTTCTTGTTCGACTTGTCTATCGATTTCAAAATAGATAGGTGCTTCAGTTGAAGAATCTTTTTCAATAGCGCCTGCGGGTAGAATTTCAACTATTTTATCTTCTGCATTACGCTTTGTTTTTAAGCCACCGATATGAATTGCAAAATGAATTTGAAAATCATTTCTATTCACCTCCATACGAATCGAATCAACTAAAAATGGAATATCATCGTGTGAGACCTCAATAATAGTATGTTGTGATTCCCAGTTATCTTTTTCTTTCGTGGGATTGAATACCCTGACTTTTGCTTCGCCTGGTTTACGTTGATAGATGAAACTCCAGTGCGACAATAATGAAGCTAACAAATCATCAATACTATGATCTAATAAATCAGCTAGCGGCGCGGCCGCATAGTAGCGTTGAGCGAAGGATTCAAGAAGTGCGATTTCTTTTGCTGGTAATTTGTCTTTAACATATGTGTGTAACTGCGAAAGAATTTCTTGTCGACGATTGTCGCTTTGACTTGGCATAAATTTATTCAGCCCCTAATGAGTTAGCTTCGTTAAGAATAATAAAATTGAGTTGAATTTTAACGCTTATTTGACTTGGCTGCCACATCATCTCGCAAATAAACTGGCAATGCTTGGTCAGAGTTTACCCAATCTTGCTTTTCATAGCGTGGAATTGCTAATTTCAAAATGCCTGACGCCATTGGCAATCGGGTTTTATCAATCAACGCAGGCCTAATGGGTAGCTGATCAGCGTAAATTTCCCATGCATTTCCAACACCACACCACTCATTATCTTGATGTATTTGCATTTGAGCTGGTGCAGCAACGACTTCTTGATGGACTAATTCAACAAGATTTTTGGAATTAGCTTGATAATAACCGTAATAAATTTCTTGAATACGTGCATCAACCGCAACAATCATGTTTTGCCAATGCAAATCGTCGTAAGCTGCTTGCGCTAAACCTGCTAATGATGAAATGGGAATTAAGGGAATTTGTAAACTGAAGCCTAGCCCTTGGGCTACGCTTGTGGCTATACGTATACCCGTAAAACTTCCAGGACCACATCCAAATGCAATCGCATCTAATTGTTTTAAATTACATTTTGAATCATGAAGCAACTCATCAAGGTATTGCAAAACCAACTGTGCTTGCTGCATAGGCGCATCGCGATGTAATACGTGCATCTTTCCATCTGACCATAATGCCAGTGAACATGCGCTAGATGAGGTGTCGATAGCTAGTAGCTTCATTTTTTCTCTTCATTCAGTACAAGTAACAAAAGATACCGTTTTTTAATAAACATATAAATGAAAACAATAAATTTCATTACAGTTAGGGGGATTACACCCCCTACTGCCCATCTCTAAATGACTATAAAGTCGCCAGCTATTCAAACATAGCACAAAAATAAAAATAAGAAGGCTCTATGCTTAACACACACGATGAAAAAAATATTCTACCCACATCAAGATCGATTGATGAGTTAAATACATTGTTTGCTGCAAACCAACACGGCACCAAGCTTAATTTAGCCTCCAAAAGTCTAGCAGACGGTGACATCCCTGCATTACTTTTATTTCTCAATCAGCACCCTGAAATTAAAGAATTGAGCCTAAGACTTAACTCCTTAACAGAGAAAGGTGCGGCCACTTTAGCCGCTAATAAAACATTAACTACGCTGGATATAAGTGGAAACAACATTGGCGTTGCTGGTGCTACCGCGTTAGCTGCTAACCAAACCTTAACAACACTGAATGTACGTCATAACAAAATTGGTGATGCTGGTGCTGTCGCTTTAGCTGCTAACAAATTGTTAAAGACGCTGAATATAAGTCTAAACAAAATTGGTGTTGCTGGTGCTACCGCTTTAGCTGCTAACCAGACTTTAACAACACTGGATGTAAGTTTTTATAACGACATTGGCGTTGCTGGCGCTACTGCTTTAGCCAAGAACCAAACATTAACCACACTGGATGTAAGTTGGAACAACATCGGCGTTGCTGGTGCCACCGCTTTAGCTGCTAATCAAACATTAACGACGTTGAATGTAAGTAATAACAACATTGGCAATGCTGGCGCTACTGCTTTAGCGGCTAACCAAACATTAATGACACTAAATGTATGTGGTAACAAGATTGGCGATACTGGCGCTACCGCGTTAGCTGCTAACCAAACATTAACTACACTGGATATAAGTTATAACCAGATTGGCGCCAAAGACGCTACTGCCTTAATCGAAGCTATTAAACAACGAATTGATTTGAATAATAGACAACGCAACGCGTGGATAGCGTTCACTCCTTTTCTTGCATTTGTCAGAGCAAATCGCACTAGTGATTTAAAATATTCTGCTATGCCACTGAAAAAAATCATTACTGAATTAACTGGAACAACGGCATCAACGATCAGCTTAGATAAAGCATCACACACAAAATTTTTTAAACAACATGTCGATGTAAAAGCTGCTCCAGATATGAAAAACACAACAGATTCAAAAGATGCAAAACAACAACCTCTCGATCTATCAAGCTCATCATCTGCACCCAAGGTAAATTAAAAAGAGGTTGATACTATGCTTAACACACGCGATGAAAAAAATATTCAGACAACATCAAGATCGATTGATGAGTTAAATACATTGTTTGCTGCAAACCAACACGGCAGCACGCTTGCCTTAGTCTCCAAAAGCCTAGCAGACGGTGACATGCCTGCATTACTCTTATTTCTCAATCAACACCCTGAAATAAGAGAGCTAGGTCTATCATATAATTCATTAACAGACAAAGGTGTGATCACTTTAGCCGCTAACCAAACGTTAACGACGCTAGAAGTAAACGCTAACAAAATTGGTGATGATGGTGCCACTGCTTTAGCTGCTAACCAAACCTTAACAACACTAGATGTATATGGTAACAACATTGGCGATGCTGGCGCTAGGGCTTTAGCTGCTAACCAGACTTTAACGACCCTGGATGTAAGTGGGAACAACATTGATAGTGCTGGTGCTACCGCTTTAGCTGTTAACAAAACATTAACGACCCTGGATGTAAGTGGGAACAACATTGATAGTGCTGGTGCTACCGCTTTAGCTGTTAACAAAACATTAACGACACTGATTATAAGTAGAAACAAAATTGGTGATGATGGTGCCACTGCTTTAGCTGCTAACCAAACCTTAACAACACTAGATGTATATGGTAACAACATTGGCGTTGCTGGCGCTACCGCGTTAGCTGCTAATCAAACATTAACAGCACTGAATATAGGCTTGAACAACATTGGCGTTGCTGGCGCTACCGCGTTAGCCGCCAACAAAACGTTAATTACACTGAGTGTAAATAACAACAACATTGGCGATGCTGGCGCTGCCGCGTTAGCTGCCAACAAGACGTTAATGAGATTAGATGTAAGTGCAAACAATATTGGCGCTGCTGGCGCTACCGCTTTAGCGACTAACCAAACGTTAAATACACTAGATATAAGTCATAACAACATTGGCGCTGCTGGCGCTACCGTTTTAGCTGCTAACCAAACGTTAACGACACTGTATATACGTGGAAACAACATTGGCGATTCTGGCGCTACCGCTTTAGCGACTAACCAAACGTTAACGACACTGAATGTAAGTGGAAACAACATTGGCGATGCTGGCGCTAGGGCTTTAGCTGCTAACCAGACTTTAACGACCCTGGATGTAAGTGGGAACAACATTGGCGATGCTGGCGCTAGGGCTTTAGCTGCTAACCAGACTTTAACGACCCTGGATGTAAGTGGGAACAACATTGATAGTGCTGGTGCTACCGCTTTAGCTGTTAACAAAACATTAACGACACTGATTATAAGTAGAAACAAAATTGGTGATGATGGTGCCACTGCTTTAGCCAAGAACAGAACATTAACCACACTGACTGCACGTTTTAACAATATTGGTGATGCTGGCGCTACTGCTTTAGCTGCTAACCAAATATTATCGACACTGGATGTAAATTATAACGAGATTGGTGCTAAAGGTGCTACTGCCTTAGCAACTAATAAAACATTAACTACGCTGAATGTTGATGCCAACAGCTTAGATTCATCACAAATCGAAGCTATTAAACAACGAATTGATTTGAATAATAGACAACGCAACGCGTGGGAAGCACTCGCGCCTTTTCTTGCATTTGTCAGAGCAAATCGCACTAGTGATTTAAAATATTCTGCTATGCCACTGAAAAAAATTATTACTGAATTGACTGGAGCAAAAACATCAAAGTTTAATTTAGATAAAGCATCACACACTAAATTCTTTAAACAACATGTCGAAAGAATTAGCATTATGGATACCAGATTTCCTCTCCCATTAGAAGAAGGCGGCATTGGTCTATACATAGGGGGATTTACTAGAGATGGGCATTGCTATCTTAGACAGGATAATACTATTTACAAGCTTAAAGGAAATCACTATCAATTTTCTGATGGTATCCAATTGGTCGATGGCAAAGAAGTCATCGCGAATGATCCAAGAATAGTTAAAACATGGCCGCTAAATAATAATGCGCTCGATTTGAAACATGCTGCTACTCCAAACCCTAAAACAGTACAACTTGCCAAAGTAGAATCTTCGCCTAATAAAAAACACGAAGAGGCAAAAGCAAAGCAACCTATAGCTGGACTCACCGCAACTGATTCGAAACAAACCCCTAACCAACAACCTTCAACAGCGCAACACACTACTGAAACAAATACTTCGTCGAGTAAACAAGAAAAAGATACAGGAACAGCTCCGTCTTTAAGTATCGGTTTAACAGTAACAGATGATGTGAAACTCGACAGAGATATCTCTGCTTTTTCTACAACTGGGTCAGTTGTAGGAATTCTGGTAACACAAGGAGGAAAACTGAAAGCTAATGGAAAAAGATTCACTGCTGCTGTGGGAACAGACATTAAAAGAGAAATAGATCCTGCACTGACAGTACTACAGGCACAAACCGCACAAGCACGATTAATCATCCAGCGATTAAAAACACAATTACGACAAAACGAGCCTCAGCAAACGCAAGTGGAAACAGCACCTCCTCAATTATCACCAAAGCACTCGTGTAATTAACTTTCATTCCCGACACTGAAGGATCAACGCATAACTTACAAAGTATGCATCAATCCTTCAGTAACTGCTATTTCTAGCATACCGCTCTTTATCTTAATTTTCTTTTTTTACCACTCTACAACCTAAATAAAACAAAGATAAAATCCTTCTCTTTCTTGGTCGAAAAATTTGGAATCTTACCATGCACTCTTTCAGATTTATCTGATGCTAATGACTTCTACCTAAAATTTGTGCCGATCCTTCAGCCCCCAACCCTTCTCATTCGCAAAAACGCTCTGGGAGAAAAAGGGGGGAATATCGATTTACGAAATAATGTCAAAAATTAGTGGGGATATCTCAATGCCGCACTTTTACCCACCCTTTACATTACATATAGGCAATCTCTCTAGGGAAATTCTCCCCCTAATCAATGATCATCTTATTAAGCAATAATTCCACCTCTATAAAAATTATTACTGACAAATATAAGGGCATTGAAATGAGCATGAACAGAAAAAGAATTAGCATTATGGATACCAGATTTCCTCTTCCATTAGAAGAAGGCGGTATTGGTTTGTACATTGGAGGCTTTGCTAAAGATGGGCATTGCTATCTTAGACAGGATAATACTATTTACAAGCTTAAAGGAAATCACTATCAATTTTCTGATGGTATCCAATTGGTCGATGGCAAAGAAGTCATCGCAAATGATCCAAGAATAGTTAAAACATGGTCGCTAAATAATAATACACTCGATTTGAAACATACCTCTACTCCAAACCCTGAAACAGTACAACTTGCCAAAGTAGAATCTTCGCCTAGCAAAAAACACGAAGAGGCAAAAGCAAAGCACCCTGTAGTTGGGCTCACCGCAACTGTTAATACAGAGTTTGTGAATGGTTTAAATGTACATGCGATTTCTGAAGATAAAGCTGCTGTAGGAGTAATTGTAGATGAAGGAGCAAGCTTATCAGCTACAGGAGCCAACATCACTGCATCGTCTGTTAACGGATCAGCTACTGGTCTCGTCATTTCTAGAGGAGCCACTGTAAATCTCAGTGGAGCTAGCATCTCTGCTTGTGCTGGGTCTTCATCAACTGCTAGAATTTTTTCTAGAGCAACAAGAGAAAATAGAGCCGCGACAGCAAATGCAAACCATGAATCTCATACTACTGATTCGAAACAGACTCCTAACCAAAAACCTGCAGCAGCACAACAGACCACTGAGACACATACCCTGCCTAGTAAACAAGAAAAAGATACAGGAAGATTTCCGTCTGTAACTACTGTTGCTAGAACAGATCCGGCACTGGTAGTTCTAAGGTCACAAGCCTTACTAGCACGACAAGCAATCCAGAGATTAAAAGCGCAACTACGAGCAAATGCCCAACCAACACAGACAGAATGTGTGCCTCCTCCGCCATCTCTAAGTCGTTAGCATTTTCACACAACTACTATTCTCTCATTGTATTTATACAGTAAGAGAGTTAACCCTCATCCCCGGCCCTTCTCCCATTCGCTAAAAACGCTTTGGGAGAAGAGAGAAAATATTTAAGATTCACCTCTCCATTTCACGTGTGGTAATTTTAATAAATCCATCCCTGGTCCTTCTCGTACTCGCAAAAACACTCTAGGAGAAGGGAGAAAAATATTAAAGACTTACCTCTCCACTCGTCGAGAGGTCGGCAGGCAAGGCGCTTTCTTCAAAAAACTTCCTAACATTTTCAATATCCCGTGTACGTGGCATATCAGGTAAACTTTGCAAAAATGTTTGGCCATAGCGTGCTGCGACTAAACGTGGATCACAAATCATTAACACGCCTGTATCTTCTGAATCGCGAATCAAGCGCCCCACACCTTGTTTTAGCGTTAAAATCGCATTCGGCAATTGATACGTAAGAAAGGGATCGCGATTTTGTTTACGCAACATTTGAATACGTGCTTGCAAGATCGGGTCATCTGGTGATGAAAAGGGAAGTTTATCGATAATTACGCATGACAATGCATCACCACGCACATCAACTCCATACCAAAAGCTGCTTGTCGCGAGCAATACAGCGTTGCCATACTCTTTGAACTTATCTATCAACTCTTTCTTCGGCATGCTACCTTGAATCAAAACGGGAAATTGAACGCTACGCACAAGTATTTCCGCTGCAATATCCAATGCTTTATAACTAGTAAACAATACAAATGCCTTGCCTTGTGTAATTTCCAAAACAGGAATGACCGCTTCCATCATTGCCGCGGTATATTCTTTGCTATTCGGATCAGGTAAGCCACGTGGCACGTATAATAAAGCTTGTTCTTGAAAATTAAATGGGCTGCGCAATTGCAATTGCAACGCTTGACTCAAGCCCAACGTATCGGTGAATAAACTAAAATTATCTTTCACAGTTAATGTTGCTGAAGTAAATATCCAAGACCGTTTTTTTGCTTGCAAAAATTGTTTGAAATACTCGGCAACAATCATCGGTGTTAATTGCAAAGTAAAACTCTGTGAATGCGTTTCATACCAATGCACAGTATCTTCAGGTGTTTCGCCAGTTAATTGATTGAAGCGCGCAATCATTTTCACTGCGCGTTTCCAGCAACTTTCTAATTCTTTGCTCCGCACTGCAACAACTTTTAAAGATGCTTCTAAATACTGTAATGATTGCTTAATGTTTTGAATTGCATCATACAATAACGCGGGTACTTGCTGTGGCCATGGCAATCTTCTTAATTCCAAGCCCATTGCCAAGCGCATATCCAACGCTGCTTTCTGCAGAAGAAGTGCTTCATCGACAATTTCTTTGGTATCCGCCGATGACTCAAGAATTTCTGCTTCCGTATCTCGTGCTAACTCGATTAGCTGCCTACTGCTTAATACAGTACTAAAAAATAATGATGCGATTTCAGGTAAATGATGTGCTTCGTCAAAAACAATGGCATCTGCGCCAGGTAGTAATTCGCCAAAACCTTCTTCTTGCAACGCCATATCTGCAAAAAATAAATGATGGTTTACCACAACAATATCAGCTGCTAGTGCTTGTTGACGCGCCTTCACCACAAAACAATCTTTATAAAAATCGCAATCTTGATTTAAGCAATTATCGAGTGTACTGGTAACATACGGCCAGATAGCAGAATCTTCTGGTACTGAATTTAAATCTGCAATATCGCCTGTTTGTGTGATGGTTGAAAATTCTTTAATGATGTGTAACTGTGTGATCAACTGTCGTGTAGCAAATCGACCATCTTCAGCACTACGCTGAATACGCTGCAAACAAAGATAATTTGAGCGTCCTTTTAATAAAACAACTTTTCCAGCGTAATCTAATATTTTTTTTATGATGGGAATATCTTTAAAAAACAATTGATCTTGTAAATTCTTGGTACCCGTAGAAATAATCGCTTTTTTTTCAGAAAGAAATAATGGGATTAAATATCCAAATGTTTTACCTGTACCAGTACCCGCCTCAACAACCAACTGCGCGTCTAATTCTAGCGTGCGCTCAATGGCTTCCGCCATTTGTTGTTGTGGTATACGAGGAGTAAATCCTGGGATGGCTTGCTTCAATAATCCATTTTCACCCAGTACATCAATGCTAGAATGCATTTGACCTCATTTTTCTAGGAGTTTTAACTTGTCTGGAACATTTGCCCATTCATCTGCATCGGCAGGAGCATCCCTTCGGCGAGCGATATTAGGCCATTTTTCAGCTAAGTCTTTATTGAGCGCAGTATATTCTTGATATTTTTCAGGAAGATCATCTTCAGCATAAATCGCGTTGACAGGGCACTCGGGTTCACACAATGCGCAATCAATACATTCATCTGGATTGATGACAAGAAAATTGGGGCCTTCATAAAAGCAATCAACCGGACAAACTTCTACGCAATCCGTATATTTGCATTTAATGCACTGTTCAGTTACTACGAAGGTCATTGAGGTATTTCCTCAACAAGAGATGAATAAAAGTGGTGCCCGAGGCCAGAATCGAACTGGCACGAGAGTCGCCTCTCGAGGGATTTTAAGTCCCTTGCGTCTACCTATTCCGCCACCCGGGCAAACATAAAACTCTTACATACTTTAGGCTGGGGTCGGAATCGAACCGGCGTCCACGGCTTTGCAGGCCGCTGCATAACCACTCTGCCACCCAGCCACTAACTATTTCTGCCTAAAATAAAAAACCCCAGTTATACTGAGGTTTAGCAATCTGGAGCGGGAAACGAGACTCGAACTCGCGACCCCGACCTTGGCAAGGTCGTGCTCTACCAACTGAGCTATTCCCGCACTTTTGAAACCCTCTTGTCTCTCTGGTTTCTCACTAAATCTGATAGCCGCCATTCTATCCAACGACCCTGTAGAGTCAAGCTTTTTTAAAATTTTTTTGTGATTTCTTGAAGAGTTACAATCTTTTTACATTGCTCTTACAGCAGCTACGACTGGATTTTGAAAATCAGGAGCCTTTTCAGCAGAAACATTCGTGCTTGTATTATCCACAAAAAAACTATTGCCTGCAAAGTTTCTATCATTGGCGGGAGCGTTCTGCGCTTGCTGCTGACTCTGTTGTTGCTGATTTTGCGGCCGACCCTGAGATTGATTTTGTTCGTTAGCATGCAGAGTTAATAATTCAGTAATAGCAACATGGTTCATTATCTTTGATAAATCTAATACAGAGATACCATCCGCTTTCTGATTAAAATCAGCCCCTCGGCTTAACAAATCTCTCACGGCTTCTATATCTCCAAAGAAAGCGGCCGCATGTAACGGTGTAAAATTTGATAGTGAGCTTATAGCTACACCATTCAGATGAGCATCCAATAAAGCTTGCACGGTTACTTTGCACTTTTTTGTCTCTGAAAAATCAAGTAGCATGTTTTTCGTTACAACTTCTCCATGATTTAAATTATTTGCTGATATATTTTTACATAACATCATAGTATTAAAAGCAGCTTGATAACTAAGGCGAGCAAGATTTAAATCTTGAGCTTTTTGAACAATTTCTTTTTGCGACTTTTCAGATTTTTGTACAGACTCTTGTAATGATTTTTCTAAATCCACAAGCATTTGTTTTTGCAGGTTGAGTTTTATTTCTTTTTCACAAACTTCTTTTGCAGCCTTACTCCACTCCTTATTAAGTTCTCGATGATTTAACGCTGCTTGTTTAATTTCTTCTGGCGATAACTTATGGATAGCTATGTATCTCTGATCGAAATCAACCATTGCCCCAACTAAGTGAGCTACTGCGGTCTCTAATGCAACACCTACACACATACCCAGGGCATCACACGTATAACCATACGCAATGCGACGTTTTTCAATAAAAAATTGATCATGATCTAATGTCGCTTGCCTTTTCAACACGGCTAAAGCTCACTTTGACTATTTATAATGATTACTTGATCAATTATAGCGCAGGCAAATTAGCGCGAGCTTAAATGAGATAAATGACATATATCGTTGATTACATGAGGAAATAAAGAACCAGAACTTATCATTCGCAAAGCATTATACTGTTATTTCAACTCAGGCCATGCCGCTTTAACGTAAATCATCATCGACCAAATAGTTAAAACTGCGCTGAAATATAGGAAAACATAGCCAGCAACTATGACTAGTGCTGGCGTGGTTGAATCGCAATAAAGTAGCACTGACAATGCGATCATTTGAATAGCCGTTTTGACTTTTCCGAGATAAGAAACTGCTACACTAGTACGCTTTCCAATTTCTGCCATCCATTCTCGCAATGCGGAAACTACTATTTCACGACAAACAATAATTGCTACAGGTATGGTTAATGCCCAAATAGGCATAGAAAACACACTAGAACGAAAAGTGATAAATTGAAACTGCGGCTCACCCACAATCAACACTAATGCAATACAAACAATAATTTTATCTGCGACAGGATCTAGAAATGCGCCTAACTTAGTTGATTGATGCAACCGTCTTGCTAAGTAGCCATCTAACCAATCGGTGATGCATGCCAATATAAAAATAATTGCCGCAGCGAGATGCCCCCAGGTGTAAGGGAGATAGAAGAATAAGACGAAAAATGGAATAACAACTATTCGTCCCAATGTTAATATGTTAGGTAAATTATTCATGCTGTTTTTCATGCACTGTGCAATATTTCATAAATTTTTTCTGCTAAAGCCCTACTAATTCCAGGTACTTTCGCAATGTCCTCAAGACTAGCATGATTGATAGCTTGAAGACCACCAAAGTATTTCAATAAATCTCTACGACGCTTGGCGCCTATTCCAGGGATGGATTCTAACACCGAGGTACTACGCTTTTTATCGCGACGCTGACGATGCCCAGTAATTGCAAAACGATGTGCTTCATCACGAATATGTTGAATCAAATGTAATGCCTGAGAATCTATTGGTAAATGCAATGGTTCATGCCCAGGAATAATCAACGTTTCTAATCCTGGCTTGCGTCCCTCCCCTTTTGCAATACCCACCAATAAAATTCCCTCATGAATGCCGAGCTCTTCTAAAACAAGTAGCGCCACATTCAACTGACCTTTTCCACCATCCACAAATAATATATTTGGCATTTTGCTAATATCTGATTGCGCACGTTTATAGCGACGAGTTAATGCTTGCTTCATCGCAGCCACATCGTCACCCGGCGTAATTCCTGAAATATTAAATCGACGATAATCAGATTTTAGAGGTCCTTCGCGATTAAATACCACACAGGAAGCAACCGTTTCTTCACCCATGGTATGACTAATATCAAAACACTCTAAACGTGAGGGTGTTTCTTTCAATGACAATGCTATTTTTAACTCATTGAAGCGATCTGCCATATTTGTTTTCGATACCAATCTCGTTGCCACCGCTTGTTTTGCACTGAGTTCTGCGGTTTCTAACCATTTCTTCTTTTCAGTGCGGACGTTCACTGCTATTTCAACTTTATTTTTTGCACGCTCAGATAATGCATTTTCCAACCAATCAATATCTTGCAAATCGCATGGTGAAATAATTTCACGCGGAATATCTTGATCATGTTCTTGCAAATAATGCTGTAAAATAAAAGAAGTAACGATCTCTTCTATCGACGTTTCTTGTGGCAAAGAAGGAAAGTATGCCCGGCTACCAAGGATTCTGCCGTGCCGAATAGAAAGTAATTGGATACACGCTACGCCTGCATGATAGGCACAGCCAACCACATCGACATCGCCGCCATGACCACTCATATACTGGCGCTGTTGAATTTCACGCAAACTAGCAATTTGATCTCTATATTCTCCAGCTAATTCATACAACTTTTGTGTTGATGCCGCTTCCATCTTGTTGCTTAATACATTAACTACCGCTTCATTCTTGCCTTGTAAAAATAAAATCGCTAAGTGCATGCTTTCAGAATAATTTTCTTGATTAATATGCCCGACACACGGTGCTGTACAGCGATGAATTTGATAAAGCAAACAAGGTCGCTCACGCGACTTGAAAAATATATCGGTACATGTGCGTAATTTAAATATTTTTTGAATTAATTGAATCGTTTCCCGGACGGCAACGGTACTAGGATATGGACCAAAGTAATAACCATCTTTCTTTTTATTTCCCCGGTAAAAATCAATTCGTGGGAAATCATGATTTTTGCCAATATAAATATAAGGATAACTTTTATCATCTCTAAACAACACATTATAGTGTGGTTTAAATTTTTTAATTAAATTGCATTCGAGAATCAGCGCTTCGTTTTCAGTACGCGTGACTGTGATTTCAATATCAACAATATTTTTAACGAGAGCCTGGGTTTTGATGTCTTGTGATCGTGCAGAAAAATAACTAGCTACTCTTTTTTTTAGATTTCTTGCTTTGCCAATGTAAATAACAGCCCCAGCGGCATCAAGCATTTGATAAACGCCAGGTAAATTCGGTAAATTCTGTAAAAAGGATTTAATATTTGTAATCACGTCTCTTCAGTTGAAGCTTTATGACCTTCGACTAAACCTAAACGCATCGCTAATAAGGTCAACTCGACGTCGCTATTGATATTGAGTTTCTCAAAAATTCGGTAACGATAGCTGTTGACAGTTTTGGGACTTAAACACAATTTATCAGAAATATCTTGTACCTTTTGTCCGCTCGTAATCATCAACATAATTTGCAATTCACGTTCTGACAAAATATCGATGGGTGATTCTTCATCTTTAACAAAACGTTTCAAAGCAAGTTGTTGCGCGATTTCAGAGCTAATATAACGTTGCCCAGAATGCACAGTACGAATTGCGCGAATCATTTCATCTGCATCACAACCTTTAGTGATATAACCCGCAGCACCCGCTTGTAAAAAACGTGATGGATAAGGCTCATCATCACACACTGTTAGTGCGAGAATTTTTATATCTGGATTATGACGAATCATTTTGCGAGATGCTTCAAGACCACCAATACCTGGCATTTGAACATCCATTAAGACAACATCGGGAATAAACTCTTTTGCGAGACGAATTGCTTCTTCACCAGTGTTAGCTTCACCAACGACCTTTAAACCACTTACATCCTGTAAGAGACGCTTGATGCCAATGCGCACCAATTCATGATCGTCTACTAATAACACTTTAATCACAATAACACCCCTACACTTAAATAATATGGCGGAGAGAGAGGGATTCGAACCCCCGGAGCCCGCAAGGACTCAACGGTTTTCAAGACCGCCGCTTTAAACCGCTCAGCCATCTCTCCATACAACACGTTAGACATCCTAGTAGTAGCGCGTTAAACGTATTTTATTATTTAGAAGCCACACATATTAAACCCAAATTAATTCGGTATTCAACAGTTAATTGATTTTTTTTAAAAATATAATTAATTGCTAACTTTTTGCTCCAAACTAACCACTAAACGAATGTAATCATATAAAAAATTTGTGAAAAATGGTATATACTTCAATTATATAAATAATATGGAGTACAAAAATATGCAACGCTTTGATAGGTCTACCGTATTTAGTGGCAGCGATATATCAGTTAGCACGCATTCGGTGTTACGTAACACCTATTTACTACTTAGCATGACTCTCATCTTTGCCGCAGCATGTGCTTATGTTGGTGTTGTAACTGAATTAAGCTACGGCGGTTCATTACTCGTATTTTTTCTTTCTTTCGCTCTCTTGTTTGTTACCTCGGCATTACGCAATAGCGCATGGGGTATATTAGCAGTATTTGCTTTCACTGGTTGCATGGGTTATTCCATGGGGCCTCTGCTCAATCATTTCATTCATGGCTATGCTAATGGTACGCAATTAATCATGACAGCTCTGGCAGGAACTGGCGTCACCTTTTTTGCATGCTCTGCGTATGTCTTGATCACGAAAAAAGATTTAAGTTTCATGGGCAAAACATTAATGATTGGTGTCATCGTTTGTATTGTGGCAAGTATTGCAAATATCTTTTTGAAAATGCCTGCAATGCAACTCGCAATTTCTGCACTACTCACTTTTATTTCTGCCATGTTAATGATGTATGACACCAGCAGAATTATTCACAATGGTGAACAAAACTATATTATGGCAACGATTAGCTTATTCATTGATATTCAAATGATGTTTCAAAATTTATTGATGTTGCTAGGTGGTAGCAATAGAAATTAAGTAATCACGAAGAGCCCTCATCCCCAACCCTTCTCCCATTCGTAAAAAACACTCTGGGAGAAGGGAACAAGGTCAATCAATCCAAATACAATTTCCTTTCGCTTTCATACTTGCTAATTTTGCTTCATGGTCTTTTAATTCATCTTCTGTTGCGGATAACACTGTCAAGTTACGTGCAATTCTTTCGATTTTTTGTTCGTGATGTTGTTGTGCCGCATGCGCTTCTTTCGAATCACCCGCGTCGAATAAACTACCTTGCCCACCAGTCATCGCTAAATAAACTTGCGCCAGTAAGTGAGCATCGAGTAAAGCGCCGTGATATTCACGTTGTGAATTATCGACAGAATATCTTTTACATAATGCATCCAAGCCATTACGTTGGCCAACGTGTAATTGTCGCGCCATCACTAATGTATCAATAACATGACAGTATGTTGTTATTGGCTTCCAACCTTGTTTAGTTGATGCTAATTCATGATTTAAAAATCCAGTATCAAACGGTGCGTTATGAATAATTAACTCAGCATCTTTAACAAAATCAATAAAAGCGTTTGCTATCACAGCAAATGCTGGCTTATCACGTAAATATTCATTCGTAATACCATGCACAGCGATTGCATCAGCATCGATTTCACGACTAGGATTAATATATTGATGAAATTTATTTCCAGTGAAGCGGCGATTCACTAATTCAATACATCCAATTTCAATAATTTTATGTCCTTCCGCGGGACTTAAACCTGTTGTTTCTGTATCGAGAACAATTTGTCGCATATGATTACCTATTTTTTTCTAACAGTGTATCTATCGCTTGGTTTGCAATGGCATCTGCCAGATCATTTTCTGGATGACCACTGTGACCTTTTACCCAGTGCCATTTGACTTTATGTCTACTTGCTTGCGTATCTAATTCTTGCCATAAATCTGCATTTTTTACTGGGGCTTTATCTGCCTTTATCCAATTGCGCTTTTTCCATCCCTCTAACCATTCGGTTATTCCCTTTTGCACATATTGTGAGTCAGTAAATAAATCGACAGTGCATGCTTGCTTTAACTCTGCCAATGCATTAATTGCTGCAAGTAATTCCATACGATTATTGGTAGTGTGTTCTTCAGAACCTGATATTTGCTTTTCATGTGTACCCGATCGTAACAAAGCGCCCCAACCTCCAGGTCCTGGGTTACCACGACAAGCGCCATCTGTATAAACAAAAACATGTTTCATGATTGATTCCGTGTACTAGGTCTAGGCATAGTGCCAATTGTCGCACTTAAGCCTGGTAATTTTTGTTTCCAATGCATTCGAATCGGCGTCAGTGGAATGAGCTTTGCTTTTGCTTTCAACATATAGACTGCGCCAAATGGTTTAAACAGCTTTCTTCCGAGCCACTCAATAAATCGCAACTTATGATACCAATTATACCGATGAACTGGGGGTCTGAAAATAATGGTATCTTGTTTTTCTAACTCAAAATCAGCTAACGCTAACCATTTTTTTATCGTAGAAATATCAATGAAATTTCCTGACCAAGGCATACCCTTGCTGCGCACCCATTTTTTTTTCAATCCCCACAGACTGATCGGATTGAAACCAAAAATAACAATCGATCCTTCAGGTTTTACAATACGGCACGCTTCAGATAATAACTTATGTGGATTATCTAAAAACTCTAAAGCATGCGGAAGTATCACAAGATCAACACTACCAGTTAAAATCGGTAAATCATAAAATTCACCTTCAATGTATCGTATTGATTTATCGCGATTTAGTAATGGGCCCAATAAATATTGTCGCGGATAGGATGTCGCCTTCAATAATATATTTTGCTGCGGAACGCCAATTAATACAGCAGATGTATTAATCCTTGCCGCAAATAACTCACTCACTAACTTCATTTCTTGTTCAAGTAACATTTGCCCAAGAAACTGCGTAAGCCAATGACCCCATTGTTGTTGTGCTCTATACGATTTGGCCAAAATACTATCCCTGTGATGCTTCAATTCATCTGAACTATACCATATTGATTGCATGATTTCTAAATGTAGGTGGACACGCTACCCTACAAATTGTCCAATAACTCTCACAGAGAACAACTAGGCGAAAGGAATTGTAATATGATAGACTCCATCCAATAATCAATAGAACATGGACCCTGGATCTATCAGTAGTTTAATGGCATGAAGCAGTCTTTATATCTTATTATAAGAGTCATTTTAATCAGCATCAGCTGGCTTATGCTGGTGGAAAATACTTTTGCGACAACAGCAACACCAGAAGGCATTCAAGCATATCAAAAAAGTGAACAATCTCCATACGAGCGCAAGCAAAGCGTCGCTGCTGACATCTATAGATACAATAATGCTGATAATATTTGGGACACTTTGCGTCAAGAATTCACATTACCTCACTATGAAGACAATCCAAAAGTACAAGAACAAATTGATTGGATTATGAATAATCAAGATTTTCTTTACCGTTCAGCTTCACGCGCCGCACCGTATCTCTACTATATCTTGCAACAAGTTCATAAACGCCGTTTACCTGCCGAAGTCGCATTACTTCCTATTTTTGAAAGCTCATTCAATCCCTTCGCATCTTCACCTGTAGGTGCCGCTGGAATTTGGCAAATGATGCCAGATACTGCATCAGGTTACGGAATAAAACAAAATTGGTGGTACGATGGTCGACGAGACGTTGTTATATCGACACAAGCCGCATTAAATTATCTTGCTTATCTCGGAAATTTTTTTGATGGCAATTGGCTCTATGCCATCGCAGCGTATGACACAGGCGAAGGTAATTTATTATCTGCCATCAAAAAAAATATACGCTATGGTGAAAGCACCGACTTTTGGAATCTCCCTGTAGCACAAGAAACAAAAGACTACATACCTAAACTACTCGCGCTTGCTACTGTAATAAGTCATCCAGAACGTTACCCTGTTGAATTACCATACGTTCGCAATGCGCCATACCTTGCTCAAGTTGATATCGGTACACAGATAGACTTAAAACATGCGGCAACACTTGCGGGATTAAGCTTTAAAGAATTAAAACAATTTAATCCCGGTTATAATCGCGGGACGACAGACCCAAATGGGCCGTATAAACTTACATTGCCAATTGAAAATGTAGTGAGATTCACTGAAAATCTTGAGATGTCTCCACAATACAAAGACAGCAGTTGGATGCGTTACAAAGTTAAATCAGGCGAAACACTAACCAGTATCGCGAAAAAATTTGATACCTCACCATCACAGCTTAAAAAATTCAACACCATTTTTTCACGTAAAAAACTTAAACCGGGCGCCTCAATTGCTGTACCACAATCAAGTGATACTGATGATGGACAATATGCAGCGAACACTCCATCTAAAACAGTTACCAAAATTAATACCCGTTTAAAACAAAATTATAATGGACGATATACACTGCAACCAGGCGATACACTTTACATGGTACGCAATGGTGACGACCTTAATAAAGTGGCGCGTCGTTTTCACATTACTACTGACATGCTAAAGCAAGCCAACAATATCTCTGCAAGCAAACGCTTGCCTGTCGGCGAACAATTAATCATACCAACGCATACTGAAACGGCTGATGAGACTGGGCCTAGACCACAACTGACTCCTGGCGACACACTGTACATGGTGCGCAAAGGCGACACCATTGAGAAAATTGCAAAAAAATATCATATAACGCCTTCTACCTTGCGCTTAAATAATTTGATGGCATCAAATGATGTCAAAGAAGGCGACCAAATAATTATACCCACACATGCTTAATCGGTAGGAATATCGTAACATCACACATAAAGGCAATAACAATGAATCTTAACGGAAAAATAGCGTTAGAATTAAATATCAAACTACAACAAGTTGAAGCTGCGATTGAGTTACTCGATGGTGGAGCAACAGTCCCCTTTATCTCACGTTACCGAAAAGAAGTAACAGGTGGTTTAAGTGACACTGACTTAAGAGCACTAGAAGAACGTTTACATTATTTACGTGAACTTCAAGATCGAAAAGCGACTATTCTCAAAAGCATTACTGAACAAGACAAGCTAACACCAGAGTTAGAAAAACAAATTCTCGAAACAGATAATAAATCGACGCTAGAAGATTTATATTTACCATACAAACCAAAACGTAGAACTAAAGCACAAATTGCACGCGAAGCTGGACTTGAGCCACTCGCACTGCAACTACTTGCAGATCCCACATTAAATCCACAAGAATTTGCGGCCCAATTTATTGATACTGAAAAAAGTATTTCTACTGTCGCAGAAGCACTGGATGGTGCAAGACAAATTTTAATGGAAATGTTTGCTGAAGATGCTGCACTCATCGGACAGTTACGTGATTATTTATGGAATAATGGTATCGTCAAAAGCGAAGTAATCAAAGGTAAAGAACAAGAAGGCAATAAATTCGCTGATTACTTTAATTTTCAAGAACCCATTCATAAAATTCCATCACACCGTGCACTTGCATTATTACGTGGTCAACGTGAAGAGTTTTTACGTGTAACATTAACTTTACAAGAAGCTGAAGATGTTCATTGTAAACAAGTTATCGCACAAACCTTTAAAATTCAAAATAAAAACCGTCCAGCAGACGCATGGTTAACAGAAACAGCTGCGTGGACATGGAAGATAAAATTATTTTTAAAACTTGATGTTGAACTTATGATGCGCTTACGTGAACAAGCTGAAGAAGGCGCAATTCAAGTATTTTCAAATAATTTAAAACACTTATTAATGGCTGCACCAGCAGGCACAAGAGTGACACTTGGGTTAGATCCTGGTTTACGTACAGGATGTAAAGCTGTCGTCGTAGACGAAACTGGAAAACTACTTTTTAATGCTACTATTTTTCCGCATGCGCCTAGAAATGCTTGGGATGAATCTATCGCCATTCTTGCAAAAGTATGTGAACAATTCAAAGTTGAATTAATTAGTATTGGTAATGGCACGGCATCACGTGAAACAGATAAATTAGTCATTGAGCTAAAGAAAAAACACCCCAAACTTACGTTCACAAGCATTGTTGTCTCTGAGGCTGGTGCATCTGTTTATTCAGCATCTGAATTGGCTTCAAAAGAATTTCCTGATCTTGATGTAACCTACCGTGGCGCCGTTTCTATCGCACGTCGTTTACAAGATCCGCTTGCTGAATTAGTCAAAATAGACCCAAAATCCATTGGTGTTGGACAATATCAACATGACGTTAATCAAATTAGATTATCTCGCATGCTACAAGCCGTCATGGAAGATTGCGTGAACGCTGTCGGTGTTGACGTGAATACCGCATCCGCTCCTCTACTCACTTGCATTGCTGGCTTGAATGAAACCGTTGCGAAAAATATCGTTTCTTTCAGAGATAGCAATGGCAAATTTAAAAATCGCGCGCAATTGAAAAAAATTCCACGTTTAGGTGAAAAAGCATTTGAACAAGCCGCTGGATTTTTACGTATCGTTAACGGTGATAACCCACTCGATTCATCAGCTGTGCATCCTGAAGCTTATACGATTGTTGAAAAGATTTTAACGAAGTATAAAAAACCTATCGCGGAAGTCATGGGCAATACCACATTACTAAGATCTGTGAATGCTGCAGAATTTACTGATGAAAGTTTTGGTATACCAACGATTACTGACATAGTCAAAGAATTAGAAAAACCAGGCAGAGATCCACGACCTGAATTCAAAACAGCGACATTTAAAGAAGGTATTGAAACTCTTTCAGATTTAAAAGTCGGTATGATTTTAGAAGGTGCGGTGACCAATGTCGCCAACTTCGGTGCGTTTGTTGATATTGGTGTACATCAAGATGGATTAGTACATATTTCCATGTTATCTAACAAGTTCGTTAAAGATCCGAATGAAGTAGTGAAAGTGGGTGATATTGTCAAAGTAAAAGTACTTGAAGTTGATGTTCAGCGTAAACGCATTCAGTTAACGATGCGCTTAGAGGAAACAGCAGCACATACATCCGCTTCACGCCCGAGCAATACACCGCCAACACCTAAGAAGACGCAATCCATGGATAAATCATTCTCAAATGAATCTTCACTTGGGAACGCGCTTTTAGATGCAATGAAGAAAGTAAAAAATTAATAAAACTATACTCTCATCCCCAACCCTTCTCCCCTTCGCAAAAAGCGCTCCGGGAGAAGGGAGGAAAATCTCTTCCATTCCCTCTAAGAGCATGAGGGGACAGCGCTTGTGGGAGAGGGGTTATGCTAGCAAATCATTTATAACTTCTTACACAAATCCAAATTAAATTGCATCGCTTTCTTAAATGCAGGTGTTGTATCTTTATATCCAGAATCATCCATTATTTCTTTACCTAATGCCCCGCATGTTGCCGGATCTTTCATTTTAATTAATGCAAGCAATAAGTCATTCTTCATCCATAATACTTGTGAAGCATCTTGATTTTGGCACAGCGCAACAAATTTCTTTAAATTATTATAGGCATCGAAATATTGTTTCTTTTTATATTTGACAAGAAATGCTTTTCGATGAGAGTTAATAGTATAAATCCCGCATGATTTATTAACTTCTTTAGCCATCAGATCATCGCCTTTGCGACATGAACCAGAATATTCAGCTAATGTCATTTTTGGACCTGAAAAATTATAATGCGGACCATTTGCACTGATTTTATTTCCCTCTAAAAGATAAGAACAGGTACTTAGCAGTGTTTTATCATAGTCAGTATGACCTAATGGATGGTACATATAGCGTAAATATACTTTTCCATTTTTAGTATAAGGCCCTAGCAATTGCGCAACCGCTAAATCCTGTAATTCATCATCACCTAAATTTGTTGAAATGATATCATCCAAATCAATAAGCACTAACTGATCACCCACCTGTTTATAAAAAGCAGATGGTGCTAGCCGCTCATCTCTCGATATAAATTCATAGATAACAGATCCATCATTACTTATATTTCCTTTATAGACTTCATATCCTCCCGTTTCATCAAAATCTGCGTCTGGACTACTTTTATCTAAAGCACCATACAAAACACCATCCTCTACTTTCGCATTTTTGATTCCACTATTCGTTAGAAGACGCACAATTTGCTGCAGAGCTTCCGCTGACTTTATCATTGGAATTTCACTTCCACCTTTTGGAACTTCTTTAATTTGATCTAACGCTTCGAAATAAGTATCGGTACCCGGACTAGCTGCAGCAAATACAGGAGAAATACTTAATATAAAAATAACAATTAGCGCTTTAATTTTCATAATTTCATCTTCACTTATTTTATTTAGTGTATTTTTTTAACCATACCGGATAAAAAGCCTGATCGAGGAACAAACGGTTGAGATTGTAACACCCATTTAGCATTAATCCAGTGTTAACTGATATAATATTGGGATGCGAAAAGACCACTATTTCTTTAATTTTTTGCGATTTTCATTAATATCTTCACTATTGATGACGCAGACATTTGCGTACACATCCATTTATAAACACACACAAGCTGGAATGCTTTCTCCTACAGTACAGAACGCACTACATCGCGTCTATGTTCCCAATGGTGATGATGGCACTGTCTCCGTTATTGATCCAACTACATATAAAATCATTGATACCTTACGTGCAGGAAATGAACCTCAACACATTGTCCCTTCATACGATTTGCAGACACTCTGGGTGCTCAACAATCAAGGCAATAGTGTTACCCCCATTGATCCCACCACTGCAAAAACCGGTGCGCCTATTGCTGTTGATGATCCTTATAACCTGTATTTCACACCCGATGGGAAATCAGCGATTGTAGTTTGTGAAGGACGCCAACGATTAGAGTTTCACGACCCTAAAACAATGAAACTGCAATCCATGCTGCCAGTGCAATGCAGAGGCGCTAATCACATGGAATTTACTATCGATAATCAATATGCCATTATCACTTGCGAGTACAGTGGTCAATTAGCGAAGATTGATATTAAAAATCAAAAAGTCCTTGGCACACTCTCCTTCATGAAAACACCCACCCCTATTCCAACAGCGATACAAGAAACATTTACAATACAAGCCGATGGAAAAATTATCTGCGGCAGTGATCAATCCGCAGGAAACACAAAAAGCATGCCACAAGATATTCGCTCATCCGCTGATGGAAAAATATTTTATGTCGCTGACATGATGCAAGATGGTATTCATATTATTGACCCTGTCACTTTTAAAAAAATTGGCTTCATTCGCGCTGGTGTAGGTACACACGCGATTTATCCAAGTCGTAATGGAAAACTATTTTATATTTCTAATCGTGGCTGTCATAACCTACGTTGTGGCCCACATGGTAACGGAAGTATTAGTGTGCTTGATCCTGAAAAAAAAGCCATTATTGCAACATGGGCAATTCCCAATGGCGGCAGCCCTGATATGGGAAACGTCACCGCGGATGGTAGAGAACTATGGTTATCAGGACGTTATGATAGCGAGGTTTATGTTTTTGATACTGAAAAAGGAATTCTCTCCCATCGTATTCCTGTTGGCAAAAATCCGCATGGTTTAACTGTGTGGCCACAACCAGGAAGATATTCATTGGGACATACTGGCAATATGCGATAGCAAGACAAATATATAACACTACATTGGCGTGACTAATGGTGCCTTGCCAGCTGCTGCAACTGGAGTTCCAGGTAAAAACGGTTGCTGCCCAAATAAAAGCATAGGCGCGTCCATTGGGACTTGCGGTACTACGATACCTGCTTGGGCCCGCTCATCAAACTTTCTAATATGCGTTAGAAAAAAATCATCATCGCAACAAGCAAGCATTGTATTCACAGCAACAACATGACCTGACAATACCAAGCGTTCATGCAATATATCTGGTGTAACTCCTGCCATTGGCGTAATAGGAAAAGGATAAATAATTTCTTTTTCTAATGCATTATCATCAAAGAATAAAGAGTTATGATCATGAATAAATAATTTCGCAAAAGCGCGTTTTTCCTCGTGTGAATTCCAATGACCCCAATCGTATTTAACGCCACATAATTTAAATTTTTTAAATTGATCACGAATATTTTGTGGTGACGAAATTGCAGTTTTTTCATCTAGATGCAAAGCATCATTTTTAAATTCAGCCGCGTGCATGACATGTTCTTTATACCGCGCAAGATATTCGCAAGCTAATCCCGTCCGTTGTTGAATTTCATCAGTTACCATTTTTAAATCATCACCAAATGTACTTAGAATAACAGTGTAAGGTCTTTTACTTGCATCTAACGATTTAATCGTATTAATAAATGACGTGAATAACTTATCTTTTTTGAGCTTAGCTAATATCTCACCATATTTTAATTTGACAGCATCATGCTCTGGATGACCGATAGCGGCTAAATAAGGAGTAAATAAGTCATACCATTTTTGTCGTAATTTTTTAAGTACTTTGTCTTTATCATCACCTGGATGAAGATAGGCTTCAATAAACTCACGAAATGTGACTGCTTCTTTTTTAATTTTCGCCTTTTCAAACTTGCTTTGCCATTCAAGAATTTCACGATCTACTTGAGCTTCATTCTTACTTTCAGAATAAAAGTGAGCTTTAAGAAATGCGCTAAGCTTAGCTGGTGTTAAGACGGACACCCAATCAGCCTTGAAATTTTCACATAACATTTGGTTTACTGCGGTAGTCAGTGATTTTGCATTAGCGCTATCACCAGCTAAAATCGTGCCGTTGATATCAACATACAACATGAGATGATTTGATGTAACGACTTGCTTGGGTTGTTGTTTATCTAGCTTCTTTTGCTGGCTATCTTTTGAATGATCATTCGATTTCTTTGTATCTCTTAACATACTATCCCCAGCAAGCTATTCTTTCCAAAATTAACTATAAACAAATTAAAACACCATGAACATACTTTTTCTATTGAATTCAATACAATATCAGAAAAAACCGTTATCACTAATATAAATTAACAAGGGGATTTTACCCCTTATATCAGACCGCGCCACCCCTGTACAATGCTTAAAATAAAACCAAGCCTCAACGAGGGCGTTCATGTTTACCAAAAGCACATTAAGTGCGAGCACTTCCGCATCTGGATCGAGCTATGCACCACTTCTCTTGGAACAAAAAACAAATAGCTTAGCGATGCATAAAATGCATGACGGAAAATCCCACGAAAAAGAACACTCACAAGCAAAAGATAATAAAAGCAATCCAATCAAACATGCTTGTCAATCTGCTTCTGATATATTATTTAAAGAAATACTAAAAAGAAAAAATCTAGATATCAACATGTTTACATCTAATGATGTAACGCTAGAAGATGATATTTCACGACATGTTGCATGGGCATATGAACACATCTACTCAAAGCCATATCTTAATGATCAGAAGTCAAGTGATAGCATCGCACGCGTCTATCATGGGATACAGCATGTTACACGTGCCGCTATTTATATTCCCATATTTGCTAATTTATTTCGACGACATAATGATGCCAAAGCACTTAAACTCACAGACGAAGATATCAAACTGTTACAAATTGCCGCGTTATTCCATGATGCTGCACGTGAAAATGAAGACGTCGATTTATGGGATAAAGAAAGTGGATTACTACTCTATTATTATTTAACTGACGTACTCAAGGTTGATACTAAACGCGCGACATTACTTGCTGAAGCTGTCGCTAATAAAGACTCTGACGCCAAGCATTATTCGTGCCTAGTAAAAAATGAAAATAATCAACTTATCTGGCGAGAAAGTAAAGAACCACGCGAAAAAAATATCTATCAAAAATTAATTCATGATGCGGATTGTCTCGACATTATCCGTGCACGAGATCATTTTGATGCTTCATATCTAGATTTTTACCAAGACATTGCTAAATCAAATATCAGTGCGCGTGACGAAATGGCAACTCTCATCTGTGAAGCCCGTAGCTTGATTGAGATACACGGTGATGGAAGAAAAGGACTTAATTGGTATGCCAAACAGGAATTTGAACATGAACAAGCGTATCAAGCAACGATGCAAGCTATCGCATCACATCAAGAATATATCGTTATTCAGAGCATGCATGCCAAGAATAAATTATTAGATGAAAAAGCATTACAACGCCAATTAATTCCTAATGATTCAACTACTGACTTTAAAGATACCAAGGAAATGAATCCACAATATGTTGCTGCTTGCATGCGTCAAGGCAAGTTGCTTGCACGAGCTGTTGCTTCACCTTCGGCTGTACGTAAAAAAGATGGTGAATCCTTCGCGCATCTTGAAGTTCGCAAAACACTACGTCGTCCCTGGATAAAAACAAAAGCAGGACATTTGGATAAAGACGGAAATCCAAATCGTTCAACATCAATGCTAGGCTGGGGAGCAACTGTTTATGCTGGGCAAGGATTTCTAATTTTAAATCCATCCCATAGTCAGACCGCGGTTGTGTCAGAAGTCGATATTGATACGGGTCGCGGCAAAAAGAAAGGAAATTTTCGCAGAGATAGCAAAGAGAAAATACAGAAAAAGCTTGACAACTTATTAGCAAAACAAAAAATGGGAGGCGCACCAGCAAGAGGAGCATGCACACACAGTGAGATTTTATATAAGACAACAAATTACGATGCTATTTACTTTACTCAAGATCCTAATATTTATAATCAACGCACGTATGGTAGTTTATTTCGACTAAATGACTATACGCATTATTTACAAGCGATCTATTTACAGCAGGAATATGAAGCTGCCTCAGGGGAAAAACTCCCCATTTTTGAATATTCTGGAATTCATAATCAGTTAATACATCGCGCTGATCCAACCGATAATGATATTGTTGAAATATGGGAAAAAATGGCTGATGCTTTTCTTCAAGATCAATCTCTTTGTGCAATTGAAGATATGTCACTTGAAAAATTAAAAGTTCTTATGCTTTATGGATCTCTCAATGAAAATATTTATAATGAACCACATAAACCATGTGACACACTCTACTCCCCAGCATTACGCCAAAGAGTTGATATTATGCTTCACAATAAACAGCAGCATCATATTAATGAACAAAAAAAACAAATAGCTACGCAAATTAAAGACTTTCCCAGCTCAATATTTACAGATGATTTTTTTGCAGCATTATTACGACACCCTGAATTATTTATTGAAGCAAAAGAAGCTGTGATACTTGCAATAGAAACTGAAATTAAATCGACAGCTGAAACAGAAAAATTTGTTTACCCACCTTATCGAGAATCTGATTTTAATCTTCATAGCTTTAACTGCCTAACCAGCATCCAAATGGCGTACTATTATGCTCTATTATTTAATAACAACACCTTGATTAAAAAAATTCAAGATGATGCAACACGTTTTATTGAAACTGAATTTAAGTCTACATCTTACAAGAGCTTTTCTGAAACCACTGTATTTAATGTTATTAATATGGCACTACAATATAATATTTTTGATACCCACAAAGAAAAAATATTGGCATATATCATCCAATGTCTCGATTCTTTAGTGAAACATAACGATATTTATGAATACCGATTGATAATTTACAAAATAATTGATGTGGGGTTATTAAATAATGAGATTATAAATCATTGTAATGGAGCAATGCAGTACTTTATGAATCACCTCAAAGATCGCAGTGATTATGAGCAAGTACAACATCTTTATCGAAGTCTTATCGCGCCACGCAAAGCATCATTTATAGATTTTATAACTCGAGAAAGACAAGGATTCATGGCGAAAGTAAAAGCTATCAAACCTGTTGCGGCAGTAGCGGTACCAGATAGTAAACATAGTGGGACAACAACATGTGCTCCTGCTGGGGTTACAAATTCACATGCTGCATTTTTTGCTCCCAGCGCAGCAGCGGTAATATCATTGGGTACACCACAAGCAAGTCCACAACCCGCACTCAAAGCGTGATTATGTACTTTTAAGAAAAGCCGTTTCTTCTGCTGTGGATGCGCGACCTAAGATTTTGTTACGCTGTGGAAAACGTCCAAATTCTTTAATCACACGGAAGTGAGCGTACGCGTAGGCAAGAAACAATTGATAAACTTGGGTTGTTTCACTAAGAGACAAGCTGACTAAGTGTTGAAATAATTGAATCGATTTTTCTTGAATCTCAGAATCTTCTGCATGCACGAGTGGCATATAGAAAAACACTCTTTCAATGAGAGTGAGTGATTGATCCATCTTTTCACGTAGACCGTCGATACAGAGTTCTTGTGCTTTTTTGTCAAGTTCAAATGCATGATGAGAATTGCGATACATGCTTCGTGAAAATTGATCTAGCAAAATGATTAATGCTAATCGTCCGCGGGGTGTTTTTGCCCATTTTACTAGAGAGCCTTGTGATGCTGCTTTGTAATCATTATCAAAGTTTTTTAGCATCATATCTTTTAACTCGATATTTTCACCGAACCATAAATTAGTTCGGTCGCTGGTTGGTAAGTCAGCTCGACCCAAATCACCAAACCAGAAATCAAGTAGCTCATGGATTCTGTCTGCCATAAGATCCCCCCCTTGATGTTTAAACCCTCATCCCCAACCCTTCTCCCATCGTAAAAAACACTCTGGGAGAAGGGAGAAAAAATTAGAAACTTATCTCTCCCACTTGTGGGAAAGGTCGACAGATGCTCTTTATGCGTCGCTTGAAGAGCTCTACCCCTCATCCCCAACCCTTCTCCCATCGTAAAAAACACTCTGGGAGAAGGGAGAAAAAATTAGAAACTTATCTCTCCCACTTGTGGGAGAGGTCGACACGCGCTTTTTTGCGTGACGGGTGAGGGAGAATATGAGCCCTCTTATCAATTAGAATAGCACAAAGGATTAGCAGGAAATTTTTTACCCAACTTTCAAAAAGTTACGACACCCTATTCTTCAATCAAAATCTTGGTTCCGGGCTTGGTGATTTCAAATAACTCAATTAGCTCACTGTTGCGCATTCTTATACATCCACGTGAACCTGGTTTTCCCATTTGCACTTCATCAGGCGTACCATGAATATAAACAAAACGTCGCATTGTATCGTTAGGCCCTAAGCGATTTTTTCCAACCTCAGCACCACTTAACCACAGTATTCTTGTTAGTATCCAATCACGCTGCGGGAATTCCGCTTTTAATTCCGGCGAATATATTTCTCCTGTCGCTCGGCGATGAATAAAAACCGTATTGGGTTTTGCGTCTGCACCAATCTTCGCACGAATAACATGCCAACCACGCGGCGTTTTTTCACTACCGTTTTCTTCACCTGCACCATTTTTTGCAGTTGAAATCAAATATTCTTTTACTAACTGAGCATCACGGAAAACCTGCATGGTTTGGTGTTGAATGGAAACTTTCAAATACATTTCATTCATATATTTTTCCCTGTCAAAATAGCAGTAAGCATGCGAAAAACTAATTTTTCAGTCATATGATCTTTATCATGCACAGGATCAAATTCAACTATTTCTGCACCAATTAAGCGTGAATCATTAGCTAATAAGGTCAATGCACGACACATATCATCAGCACGAATTCCATTTTCTTCTGCAACACCAGTCCCCGGTGCATCCAGTGGATCAATACCATCGATATCAATGGTAATACCGTAGCATGAGGTGTTTTTGTTTACATGGACAATCGCTTCTTGCATGACAGCATCTAATCCTTTTTGCTGCACTTCTTCCATAAAAAAGATTCGTACATTCAATTTTTTTAATAAATCAAATTCACCTTGTTCGTAACTACGAATACCAATCAAACAAATATTTTCTGGTTTTAATTTTGGTTTTGAATTCAAAATATGTGTTAACTCTGAAATACCATGCCCTAACAAACAGGCTAATGGCATACCATGCAAATTTCCCGTTTCAGATGTTTCCATCGTATGGCTATCTAAGTGTGCATCAATCCAAATTAACCCAATAGGCCCATCCGCATTTTTTGCGTAGCTGACACCACTCCATGTACCAACTGCCGCAGTATGATCACCACCAAATACGGTAAAGAATTTTTTCTCGATCACACTAGTCACTGTGAGCATACTTAATTCTTGGCAAATTTTTGTAACTTGTCTCAGCGTAGATGGCAAACTCGGATCCGGCTGTAACATTGCCTGCCAATCAAATTGCACATTTATCTCTGGCCAGAATGCTGAGCGCTTCAATTGCATGGGGCCTTCAGCTCCACCGGGAATTGCGCCTGCGATATCTGACGCATATCCAATTACATTTACCTTATTATGTAGCACAGAACACTCCTTTCTATTTGCTTGAAAATATCTGGTATGTTACAAATGATGACTTTCAAAAAACAATATAAATATGCGCGAACTAGCCACTGAAATAGAAATTTTATCAGAACAAACATTGCTCACACCTGAAAAGTTGCTGGCAAAACTGCCATCGCCTGCCACAGTTGCGCAATTTGTTCATGAATCACGCCAAACTATACAAAATATTCTTGCCGGTCGCGATAAGAGACTATTGGTCATTGTAGGCCCCTGCTCCATCCATGATACACATGCCGCGCTTGAATATGCAGAAAAATTATCCACTGCTGCGAGCAATTACAGCGATAAACTATTTATTGTAATGCGAGCTTATTTCGAAAAACCCCGCACCACCATTGGCTGGAAGGGATTCATTAGTGACCCTTATTTAGATAAGAGTTTTGATGCCAACGCGGGCTTAAAGCATGCACGCCAATTATTAATTCATTTAGCTGAATTAAAAGTTCCAGCCGCAACTGAATTTTTAAATAGCTTAATTCCACCTTACTTGAGTGATTTAATTTCATGGACAGCCATCGGTGCGCGCACATCAGAAAGCCAATTACATCGCGAGCTGGCATCCAGCTTACCGTACCCTGTTGGTTTCAAAAATACAACAGATGGCAATATTCAAGTGGCTATTGATGCCGTACAAGTAGCTGGGCTACCGCATGATTTTTTAACTATCAATCATCAAGGCTTACCCATGGTGTTACATACCCGGGGTAATGCTAATTGCCATATTGTGTTACGTGGCTCAAATCACAGTCCTAATTATTCATCTGCACATTTAGATGAAGCCATACGCTTACTCAAAGAATCCAATTTACCACCACGATTAATCATTGATTGCAGTCATGGAAATAGTATGAAAAATCCATCGTTGCAAGAACATGCTATTGATAACGTTATTGAGCAATTACGCAAAAATAAACATGATATTTTCGGCGTAATGCTTGAAAGTCATTTAGTTCCAGGCAAGCAAACACTCACCGATAAACAATTATTGGTTTACGGCCAAAGCATCACTGATGGCTGCATCGGTTGGGATGATACCGTTAAAATTTTTGAGAAGTTAGCTCTGTCATAACTCCTCTTCTTATTCTCTCATCTTGCGCACTTACCAATAAAGCGAGTTACTAAATTTTGCTGCTCAAAACATATTGGCACGTGGTCCTGCCGCTGCAGTGTTTTGTTGCATGAGTCGATTTTCTCCCTTCTCCAGGAGTGCTTTTTACGAGGAGAGAAAGGTCGGGGATGAGGGTATTAAAACCTCACCCCTAGCCCCTCTCCCAAAAAAAGCGTTTTGGGAGAGGGGAATACACATGGAGGATGGGATAAGGACCCCGAGAAGTACGGCATTCAAAGTCAAAATCATGCAGGGATGCTAACTACTCTACGGAGTAAGATCAGTTATTGCGTTGATACACATCAAATCGAAACAGTGGCTTATTTTCAATGTGGACAATGAACTTATATGATTTGAATGCGTCATTGAATATTGCATTCAATGAAAAAAAGCGTAGATAATCAGGCTGCAGCAAGCCAATGTAACCTTTCGTTCGTGTATCGACGAAAATGTATTGCGGGTGAAATCGTTTGATATCTTCAACTACGGCATTCACATAAAATTCATTATTTATTTTTGCATATTGCACTGGATATTCAGTTATATCATTTACATTCTTAAATAATGGCATCCACGCAAAACATCCAAACCGCGATACATTAGTTTTATTTGCATAATCTAATGCAGGAAAAGCAAATTCGCCTGAATCAGAGAAAAAATATACTCGATCTCCTGGGAGGTGTTGCACATAATTAATTAATGGCATTTGTAGCTGTTTATACATGACATATGATTGATATAAATAGCCTGTTTGATAAAAAATAGGAATAAACAATAAAATGCCTAACATGATTTGTAAAAGATAACCCATTCTTAATTTAAGATTTTGCAATGGTAGCAATAAAAACATCATCAACAAAAATAAACATGTCGTCAGTATAAATATGTGCTGTGACAATATCGTATGTGTTAGACGTTCTCTAAAAAAAATCGTTGCAACAAACACGCCCACAAATAACATAATACGAGAAAATATCCAAGCAGACTGCCTTGCTGTTAATGCAATTAACATCACATAAGCAAGCAATGCGAAATAAAAATAAACGTAATAATATGCAATCAAATAAACATAGCTTGATTTGAATAAGACATACGTACCGAAAACGATGGCATATACATATATTTTTAACCATGACGATTGATACGAATTGACTATAAAATAAAACAGCAATGAACCCAGTATAAAACCCATAGCAATCATGGGATACAAGTGGTAATACCATACATTCCATTGCAATAGATAAGAACCATAATATCCTATTGCCCCGATACACAGGATGGACATTAATTTTCGATCACTCATGGAGTTAATCAATATCAAATAGAGACTTATGATGAAATAAAAAATAACCGCATATTCATTAAAAAATAGCGCTTGCCATCTGGCTTGATAACTTTGATAGTAAAAACTAGAAATTCTAGGCAAAACAACCGTCAAATAATCTGAGTTCACAAAGCACAAAAGAAATGCGTATACTAAAATCACAATAGCCATAAGATAGATTTCACAGCTAATTTTTTTAGTCGCCAAGTATCGATAAATCTCTACTAGTAGAAATGAAAGCAAAAAATAGGGTTTTAAACAAAATCCAATAGCCGCCAAAATACCGACCGGGACTAATAAATAATATGAAATTTTATTATTGTTAAGCTGTGCTGCAGCGCTGAAAAAATACGGTATGGTTAGAATAAGCGCCAAGTGCTCTCTCTGGCCAAAATCACTTAGTGGTAAAATCAATAAACTCAACGCCACACTTATCATGACGACAAGCTTGAGGCCTTGATCATTGTTAATTAGCCAGCGAGTTAAAAAATGATATACCCATGCCAGGGTCAATGCAGTTAAACCATAAACATAAATATCAAACACCATCATTCTACTCAGCCTCAAACACTGACTTAATAAAATCACTGGTGAATACACATATAAAATCATCGGCGGATTGATTTCGAAAAAATCTTTTGTATACGACCCACCTGCCAGTAACTGCTTAGTTACAAACAACAACCAACTGACATCGCTATTAAAAAGAATAGTACTGCGGAGAAACACACTGAGCGCAAACACAATGATAAGAACACTTGCAATAAAAACTGTGTTTTTTGCAGATAACAAAAAACGAAGTATCTTCTGTTGTGACGATACTTCGCTTTTATGTGGACAATACAATTAAGCCACGCCGGTCGCCGTAAATGTTGATGTAGTAGAACCAGGCCCCGTTAAAGTACAGCTAGCGGTTGCATCAACTGCCACTGCCGCTGCGGTGATGGTATAACCTGCTGGCAAACCACCCGCTAACGCTGAAGATACGTCTGTACAGTTTGCAACAGCCACACCCTTAGTTGAGTTTGCTTTACGTGCTGCATAGTTAATCGCATTCGCTGATGACAAACCACCAGCTACACCACTCACTGCAGCGGTTCTTGCATCTGCTGTAAGGTCAATATATTTAGGCACAGCAACTACAGCTAAAATACCTAAAATAACAATTACCACTACTAGCTCAATTAATGTAAAACCAGCATTTGAATTACCCATGATTTTATCTCCATCAAATTTATGAAATTCCAGTTGCGACAAATGTCGCCGTCGTTGAATTAGTTCCAGTTAAAGTACATGTTACTGATGTATCAACAGCAACTGCGGCAGAAGTAATGGTATAACCTGCAGGTAAACCACCAGCTAATGCTGAGCTCATGTCAGTACAATTTGCAATAGCAACACCTTTTGTTGAATTGGCTTTGCGTGTCGCATAATTGATGGCGTTTGCTGATGCTAATCCACCTGCAACACCACTGACAGCGGCTGATGCAGCGTCTGCCGTTAAATTAATATATTTAGGAATTGCCACAACCGCTAATATTCCCAATATGACAATAACGACGACTAACTCTATTAATGTAAAACCTTCCTGGCGCATGTTAACTCTCCTATGTGCACATATACCAATTATACAATAACTTACTAATTTACATAAATTAATTATGTACGATATTAATGAGATTCCAGATTGGTAAATATACGGTTAACGCTAAGCCAAGTACTAAAATCGCCACACCAACAATCAGCACAGGTTCAATAATATCGCCTAAGCGTTTCAAACTATACTCAACCTCTCTTTGATAAAAATTAGCCAAATGCTCGAGCATAGCACTTAATTCACCCGTTTCTTCGCTCACTGACAGCATTTGAATTTCTAATGGGGTAAAAAGATCCACTGTGGTCGCTGCCTGCGTCAGCGATTTACCATGTTCGATGTCGCTTTGCATAGTTTGAATTTGGTTTTGAACAAAGCGATTTTGAATGGATTGAGCTACCAAGCCTAAACCTTCAACTAATGGGATACCTGATTTGACGACGACCGCAAAAGTTTGAGCAAAGCGCAACAATAATATACGTCGTAGTAATCTACCAAAAATGGGAATACGTAATTGCACTCTATCCCAATTATATTGACCTTTAGGTGTTTTAAGATAGGAACGTATAGACCAAACGATAGCTCCAAAAAAGATAACAAACACATACCAATAACTGACAATAAACGCAGAACCACCTACTAATATTTGCGTCATTAAAGGCAATTGTAAATTGGCTTGCGAAAATACGCGAGCAAAGGTAGGTATGACAAAAAATGTAATCACAATCGATGCAATAATAAACGCAACTAACACAATCGTTGGGTAACGTAATACCGTTTTAATTTGTTTAATTGCACTAGCTTCTAACTCTAAAAATTGATGTAAATTTAAAAATGCCTCATCCAATCGCCCTGTGTTTTGACCAATTCGTACCATACTAATCATGATTGGCGTGAACACATCCGCATGTTGCTGCATTGCTGTTGGAAAATCTTTCCCTGATTCCAAATCTTCTATCATTTTATAGATAGCATCAGATAATCTAGGAGTCTTCATCGTCTGTGCAAGTTGGCGCAGCGCTACCGTCAAGGTCACACCAGAACTATGCAGGGTATACATTTGCCGTGCAAACATACTCAAGCGGTCTAATGAAACTTTTTTATGACCCCATTTAGCTTTTAATGATTGCCATAGCGATTCTGTTTTACTTTCGACAGAAATCGAGATTGGAGTGACACCTTCTTTTAATAACTCCATAGCTAAAGCATCTTGGGATAAGGCTAAACGTTTGCCGGTGACGAATTCACCGCCATTGTTTCTTCCTTGATAGACATAAATTGGCATCTATTATCACTCTTGAGATGGTTCAACTACATTACTAAATGCCGAATTTGAAGTAATATCTTCACCAGTAATTTGGTAAATTTCTTCAATGGTTGTCACGCTACTCAAAACCAGCTCTAATCCACTTTCTAATAAACTTTTATAATGAAAGCGTTTTTTATCTTCTTGATCGAAATCATCTGCTTTTTTATATTTTAATATTTCAAATAATTCAGGTGTCACTTTCAAGTATTCATACACTCCGGTACGACCAAAATAGCCTGTTTTATTGCAGTAATTGCATCCTGCACCATGCATTAACGGCTTTGATAAAATATGAGCGTACCCAACTCCTTGCAACCACATAATTTCATCAGTGGTTGGTTGATAAGGCTTAATGCATTTTACGCAGATTTTTCTTACTAAACGTTGCGCCATCACAGCATGCAATACCGCAGCAATTAAATATTCAGGAGCACCCATATCAATCAAACGTGTAATTGACGATACCGAATCATTGGTATGCACTGTTGCCATCACTAAGTGACCCGTTAATGCAGCGCGCAATGCAATGGAAGTAGTTTCTGCATCACGTAGCTCACCCACCATGACGATATCTGGATCTTGTCGTAATGCGGAACGTAGCACGCGTGCAAACGTTAAATCTAACTTAGGTTGCACTTGAACTTGACTGATACGTGGCAGTCGATACTCAACTGGATCTTCTACAGTAATAATCTTAACATCAGGTTTATTCAATTCGGCTAAAGCACTATACAACGTTGTGGTTTTACCACTACCTGTCGGCCCAGTGACTAATATCAACCCATTTGGTATACGAATTATTTTTTTAAATTGACGTAATATTTGTTCTGGCATCCCAATATTATCTAGTGAGACTAACTCAGCCGATTGATTTAATAATCGCATCACGACTGACTCACCAAACTGCACTGGTAATGTAGATAACCGTACATCGTAATTTAGATTACGTATTTTTAAACTAAACCGGCCATCTTGCGGCATACGCTTTTCTGCGATATTTAACCCACTCATCAGCTTTAATCGTAATGTTAATGCAGCAGCAATATGTTTTTCTTTAACGATTTGTTCTTGTAATGCACCATCAACACGAAAACGTATTCGCAAAATGGTTTCATCAGGCTCGATATGGATATCAGATGCGCTCACTTGAACAGCATCTTCAAAAATAGTTTGTAATAACTTAACAACCGGCGCATCAGAAGCGGGCAATCCCGCACCTAATTGTGCGATATCAAAATCAGAAACTTTTAATTCAGCAGATAACTCTTCAGCTAAGTTGTGTATTTGCGTGGAATGACGATACAAACCATCGACGACTTGAATTAAGTCTTCTTCACGAACTAATGCCATTTTAAAGGGGCGCTTTAACACTTTTGTTAATTCATCTGAAGCAATTAAGTCGAGTGGATCTGACATACCCACCAACAAACCAGTACTATCGTTACTCAATACAATAGCACGATATCGTCTCGCATAAAACTCTGGAAGTAAGCGTACGTCTTCAGGTTTGATGGGATAATCTTTTAAATCAATAAAGGGAATATTTAATTGTTTAGATAATAAACCCAGCATGACATCTTCACTGATAAGGTTCAAATCAATTAAAATTTTCCCTAAACGCTCACCCGTTCGCTGTTGCCGCACAATAGCAGTATCAAATTGCTCTTGCGTAATCAATTTGCTCTCGAGAAGCAGATTTCCTAAAAAGATTTTTTTATCCATAGTTAAATACTATTGATTTTGGTTTGTATGAATGCGCTCAACTCAGGTGAGATATTTGCAACTTGATTAGCTCGCAAATAAGCTTCCTTTGCTTCACTCGCATTTCCCTGTGACTCTAATGCAATTGCTAAACCCGTCCACCAAGCGCCTTGATCTGGATGTATTGAAACGAGTTTTTGATACATTTTTTCTGCTAACATTGCATCCCCCTTCTGTTGATACAACGCTGCCATAAATGCATAGTAATCTGGATGGCTATCTATCCCAGGCGAAAGCTTTTGTAGTGTCGTTAATGCAGCATTTATATTTCCTGAGTTCAATAACATATGCGCTTGTAACTCAACAAATGCAAGATTGTTGGCATCCATATTTAATCCTGCTTGCAACACTTTTTTTGCACTCGCAAAATTTCCTGCTTTTAATAGCATAGTCACTAAGGATTCACGTGCCGCAGAATATTCTGGGTATTTAGCTACAACATGACTCAGCAGTTCCATTGATTTTGCCTTATCACCCGAAGCAGCATAATTCAATGCATCTTTATATTGTTGCTCTATATTGAACTCTTCAACAGGACGTTTAATGTCTGCAGCAAGATTATTTTGTGCTAGCGTATTAGTGTCTTTATTTAAAATATCTAACTGCAACTCAGGCGTCCCATCTGCACCATCGGATAACGTTAAGCTTTTAATTTCAGTTTGATTATTTAAAGCTAATGAAATTTGCAAATCACCTTCTTTATTTTCCGACATTTCCATACCATTAATCGCACTTTGGACATAATTAATGGTTGGCAAATCAGCCACAACATTCGTGTGATCTAATGTGATAATCAACTTATTGCGTTTAGCATCTAGTGCTACGCTATATAACGTTGATTGATTGAGAATAAAACGCAAGTACGTCGTCTCTTGCTGGTGTTGCAAGGTTAGCCCTGTCAAAATAGCGGCGGCTTTAGCTACTGCATTCTCGGGCACCGCTGGTGTTGCAACCACGCTATCTACATCAGGAGTTACAGCAACCGTTGCTTGCGGCTGATAGACAGTATGCGTTACTTTTTTCGTAAACTCTTTTTTATAAACAAAAAATAAAGCGCCAACTGTTGCACACAGTAACAGAGTTAACAGGATCATCGGTGATCGTGAACGTTTAATACCGATCGCATCACTTGCAATTAAACCAGAAAGTGTAATTTCAGGCGTCAACGACTGCGCTTTGCGTTTTTCTAAATCCTTTAACATTTGATTAATTAAACTCATCAAATGATCCTATATCAAGTTAATACCAATAATAATTCCAACAATTAACGCACAGCCAATCAATAAAGTAACAAAGACTGGTTTATACCAAGATGCTACTGCCTCTGTATCTTGTGCGGCAATTCGCATGGCTGAATGCGTTATTTTCCCATCACCACGACCATACGCCACTAACAATGCTTTATGACATAAAATATTCACTAGTCGCGGAATACCGCCACTTGCCCGATAGAGTACATCACGCGCTTTTTTACTGAACAATGTTCCATACGTGTAACCTGCCATCGCTAAGCGATGAAAAAGATACGTATCTAAATCTTCACGGGTCAGTGTTGGCAAATAATAAGAAAAACTGATGCGTTGTTTTAATTGGCGCAAGCTAGATAAATTTAATCTTTCATCTAATTCTGGTTGACCAAACAAAACAACTTGCAATAATTTACTCGTTTCAGTTTCTAAATTCGTTAACAAACGCAACGCTTCTAAACTTTCTGCTGGCAATGCTTGCGCTTCATCTAATAATAAAACAACACGTTTGCCTGCCGCATGAAAATTTAATAATTGCGAATTCAAGTGAGATAGTAATTCGTGTTGATCTAATAATTGCGTAGGATCAATTCCCAATTCACGCGCAAAAGCTCGACGTAATTCAATGGGATTCAAATCAGGATTAGGGATATAGGCTGTTACATATTCAGATTCTATACTTCCTAATAATTTGCGACACAGAAGGGTTTTTCCTGAGCCGACTTCACCCACTACTTTAATAAACCCTTCGCCACTACGTAAGCTAAATAATACTGTTTTGAGTGCTTCGTCATGTCCTTTCAAGGAACAAAAAAAGTTAACGTTAGGGGTTAATGAAAATGGTAATTCTTTAAATTTAAAATGCTCTAAATACATTTTATTCACCCTTTCCATGCATTAGGTTGTTGATCAACCTCGCCTTCCGTTCCAAACACTTCCGGCAAGCCACCGTAATGATATCCGCGTTTTACGCGGTCAAAATCACGGCTCGTCTGTTCTAAATCATTTGCTACAGCTCGCTTGTCTAACAAAATGGGACGCAATAAAATCACTAATTCTGTTTTCCTAGATACTTGCTGTGTTCTTCTGAATAACGCACCGATAAATGGCATTTTTGATAAACCAGGTGTACCTGCTGTTTCTTCTGTCATATTGTTTTGCATCAATCCACCAATCACGATAATTTGTCGATTCCTAGCACGAACAATATTATCTGATTCTCTCACATCACTCAGCGCCAACGGCAATGTTAATACATTCGGCGCGCTTGAACTTGAACCACTAGCATTAGTACCAATAACAGTACCGACGGTAATATTTTTCTGTTGCGTTTTAACAGCGCTTACCGTTGGGTGAATATGTAAAATCACACTACCGTCGCGACTAATTTGCGGCGTTACATCGAGCGTAATGCCAGAAAAGAACGGTGTTAAATTCACACCTTGGGTTGGAATCGTTGAATTACCAGATACAGCAGTTGATGTCGTTACACCTGTAACAAAAAACTCAGACTCACCCACTTTGATAACAGCTTTTTGGTTATTGACCGTTGAAATTCGTGGGCTCGAAAGTACTTGTACGTTACCTTGTGTTTGCAATAATTTTACAAGCAACCCAAAGTCACCTTTGACATTCAGTGCAAACATACCAGAAAAGTCTTTTAAATCTGTTTTATCAAATGTATTCGTTGCGATTTGATTCGCACCACCCGAGTTTACAAATGTATCAGGGGTATTGACGAGTCCTTGCCCGAATAGATTCCAATTTATCCCTGACTGGAACTGGTCATTTAATTGTACTTCTAAGATTTTAGCTTCTAATATCACTTGGCGATTCATGCTGGATTGAATGCGATCGAGATATAATGCAACTTGATGTAATTCGTTTGGAAAAGCATGAACAATAATAATGCCAGCCTGTGGATTTACCACAATTGATCTGCCATCTGCCTTCCCTATCATCGTTTCAAGTGTGGTTTCTAAACTTTTCCAAAAATTCATTTCAGAACGTGTATCTACACTACTCGTTGGGATGAAACCTGACTGTGATGTCGAACTACCACCAGTCGAACCAGCCCCTAAATTACTTGTTCCTGAACCACCACCCTGGTTATTTTGACTATTAGTACCTAATTGTTGACTAATATCACCTGATGTCATTTGTGTCAGTGATTTACCAATGCGTTTAACATCTAAATAATTGACGGTATATAATTGTGTTTGAATTTCAGGAGGCAATACTTCATAACCGTAAGAGGTACGGTGATATTCATAGCCATATACATCTCTTACTGCATCGAGCACTTCTTCAATAGTGACGTTTTTTAAGTTTAATGAAATGGAACCATTAACATTGGGATTCACAACCATGTTGTATGGGGTACCATCAATTAATCCCATAAAGAATGAACGCGCGGGAATTTTATCAGCTGAAACATTGAAACGTCTTTCTTTCGTTGGTGTGCCTTCACTTGCTGCTTGATGATCTGCAACCGATGGAACTAATGCATTTTTAACATCATTTGGAACATAAACTGATTTTTTTGCTGCACTCACCTGATTGCTTACAATCCCCTGGCGAATGTCTTTTTTCATTTGCGAAAAAGAACCGTTTTTAGGTGGCACGGTTGGTGTGGTTGTACCAACACAACTGACTAATATCGAACAAAACACACTTACTAGTCCAATATAAATTTTTTTCTGTCCATTCATTCTTACTGGATCCTTTTCATTATTTAACATCGGTTTTTATCGATGCTGTACCTAAATTTAAGGTCATCTTCCCTTCTGAGCCATCAATCACAACTGAGTTTTCATTTATCGATGTAACTTTTGCATTGCCTATTGTATCGCCTTCTTTTACAGACACGCCATTGATAACTGCAATTTTTCTATCACTTGAGCTAAAAATGGCATTTAATTCCCACGGATTAGGATTGCTATCTGCAGCATAACCAGGAGGTCGTGTCGGGTCTCGTAAATCGGCATGGACAACACCAAACATCATGAACAACACGATGCACAGAAAACTTGGCGTAAAGACCTTCAGCGATTTCATTGTTCTAACTCGCTTGATTAACCAGTATATAAAACTTCATGACCACCTCCGCTTGAGGATAATCAGCCACTTTGTATTCTAAACTATCCCAATAGAAACGCCACTGCAGCCCCTCTAACTTAGTGAGATAAGTTAAAGTATTAAAGTAATCAGACTTGAATTGAACCTGAATCCCGTCTTTAGTTATATTTTTTACCAAAGATGGAATATGATCAAGGTCAATGCCAGAAGTAGAGAATAGTGACTCAGAACCAAGATTTTTAATATTGGCTACCAATGCTGAGCTAGTATTAACACTAATGATGTCTTTTAACACCATAGCAAGATTATTTTTTCCATTCGCACTCACGACAGAGGTTTCTATACTCTTTTTAAGCCCTTTATCTTGTGTCTGTAACTTTTGTTGTAACTGATTTTTTTCTTGAGTTTTGTCTGACTGAGCCCAAGCTTCAATAGCTGAAACTTGCTGCTCTACACCTTTTATTTGTGTATTAAGAGTAGCAACTTGGTTATTAAGCGCCCTTATTTTACCGTGCAATGGATAGGATGCGATAAAAAACCAAAGTACATAAATCACAGCCCATCCTAAAAAAATAACGAAGACTCGTTCACGCAAGCTGAGCTGTCGTATCATAACTTGCAGAGTTCGGTATCTCGTAATCATTTAGCTGCTCCCGTCACAGTATCCGCTGTTACCGAGAAGGTACTCTCAACACTGTCGGTTTTACTATCCACCGTTTGTGTGACTTCATTTAATTGAATACGCATCTTATCAAATGGCGTTTGGCGTTTCAGTTGTTCCATAAAACTCTGTGGCAACGTCGCTTGATTCGCCTTCCCTACTAAAATAATTTTTTGTCCAGAATCAGTAATCTTGATGTCGGTTAACCATACTCCAGGCACAATAGCTTTACCTAATGCGGTTAAAATCGTTGAAAAACGCGTATTTTGTGAAAAAATAGAAAGCATTTGTCCTTTGGTAGCTAATTCTTTTTGTAATTGCATCATCACACTAAAAATATCGCTAGCACCAATACCTGGATATTTTTGTTTTGTGCTTTCTAAGAGGACTTGCTTAGCGCTATATGTTTTGGTCAACTCATCTACTTGATCAATCAAGCCCGATTTTATTGAATACGAGAACGTTAAATGTGACATTAAAAATAAAAAGAAAACACCATAGAGCAGAAGCAACTTTTCTAAAGTTAGAAAAAGTCTAGGTGTTTTCTTTAGGTGAGAATAGAGATTAATTTGCTGCATGAGTCCAGATCTCTTCTCTAAGTAAACCACCAATTAATGGTAAAAATTTATTTTGCTGTTCAACTGACATACCCACTGTATTCGTAATAATTTGACTCAAATCTAAATACTTCACTGGTGTTGTAAGATATCCTGATAACGCAGTAATGACATCAACATATGTCACTTGGGACGAAGCAAAAAACACGCGTGATGGCGCAGTTAACCGCCACTGGCTCTGAAAGTAATCAAAGGAGCGTTGAATTTCTAACGCTAGCTTTTGTAAATTAGCTTCATTTTCACCAGAGTTTGATTTTAATGCATCAATATCAAAATCAATTCGTCTGGATAAATACAATTCTTTTTTATGCGTCACGATAAGATCAACGTAATTATGCTGGCAATAGACTAAAGCGGAGCTCAATTCATCATCTTCAAACTTAGCGGTGATATCTCGTAATGCCAATTCTGCAACATCAATCACACATAAATTTAAGTTGCAATCTTTGAGTTGATCAGCAATTTCGTGTATGTAGCTTTCTCGTGCCACAACAACCATGATCATGGTCTGTGGGCGGTATGTTTTTTGCACTGGAACATAAAAACGATCGATAATGGCATCTTCAACTGGAAAAGGTAGCAATCCTTTCACTTTCCAACGTATTGCTGCTTGGAACTCATTAGGTTCTACAGGTAAATCTTCCATTAACATTAATTGGTATTGCGAAGGATCTAATAACCATAAACAAGGTGCTCCAGCAAGATGCAAGCTATCAATTGCATTAGCTAAACCGATTTTAAAATCTGCAGGTGTCAAATAAGAAAACGTCTTGAAGGCTGTGATTTCTATTTTTCCATGACGATATGGTGTATAGATTAGACTCGCTTCATGCTTGCCTACACTAATACAACATAAGCCTTGCGCCGTTAAAGTATTATCTTGACGAAGCAAGCCCCATCTTCGCGGAGAAGCTAGCTTACGCAGATACTTATTTACCCTGGCTAACACAACCTGATATCCTATCCGTAGATTTTTTTTATTGTCTAACAAAGTGAGTCAATTTACTAGCCTGATATGGATATCAACAACGAAAAAATTGCCGGCTTCACTATTATTGAACTGATTGCTATCGTAATGATCATCAGTATCCTTGCTGTTCTCACGGTTTTTTCTTGGCAAGGCACCACTATCAATCTAGAAGCACAAGCGCAACAAATCGCAAATGATATACGTTACGCGCAATCTCTTGCTATGACCAAAGGCGTTAGATACCGTTGGGTAAGAGCATCGAGCACCACTTATCAAATCGTTAATAGCTCGGGCACTCCTATTACATTTGCAAGAGGCAATACTACCATCACATTAAATTCAGGCATTACATTTGGTGCCTTTACTAATTTACCAAACAATTTAGTCGCATTTAATGGAAAAGGCATACCTTATACCGATACTGGTAGTCCAGGCACAGCTCTTGCAGCAGCAGCCACGATTCCCATTACACAGAGTAGCGAAACGGAATCCATCGTGATTTCCCCAGGAACTGGTAGAGTAATAGTACAATGAGAAAACTTTTAGGATTTTCACTGACTGAGTTGCTCGTCTTTATCGTGGTAACAGGCATACTTGCCTCCACTATTCTCGTTGCTTTTTCTGATGTCTTGCTTAAATCCTCGAATGACAGAGCAACTATCGTTGCACTTGAGACAGCACAGCAATGCATGGAATGGTATTTGGGACAACGCCGCATTAATGGCTTTAGTAGTATTACTTGTTCTGCAAGCCCATCAACACCAACAATGTGTTCGCTACCAAGTGGGTATAGCTTTAGTAATAGCATTACCTGTACAACGATTAATAGTGATAGCAATTACAAATTAATTACTATCTCTGTCACTGGCGCAGGAAGCGCTACACTAAAATCTTTAATTGCAGATTATTAATCATGAAAAAAATAATTGGCTTTACCCTAATTGAATTAATTTCTGTGATTGTCATACTTGGCATTGTTGGCGCGATGTCAAGTAAACTTTTGATAACAGGCTTTAATGCTTATTTGACAAGTAAAAATGTCATCGATGCCAATGCACAAGGTCGCTTAGCCTTAGAAAGAATGATTAGAGATATCCGCGAAATTCGCTCTCCTTCTGATATTAGTACAGCGAGCGCCACTCAATTAATATTTACTGATATGAGCGCAAGTAGTGTTACTTATACCATTAGCGGTACATCGCTCACACGCAATTCTCAAGTATTAGCAGATGGCATTGGCTCATTAACATTAAGTTATTTTGATGCAAACGGCGCAACCACTTCAACATTGAATTTAATTCGATATATTCGCATTTCCTTAAATGTGACACAAAACAATAGTAATTTTTCTGTCACAACTGCTATTTATCCAAGGAATTTACAATGAAAAATCAAGCTGGATATTTTGCATTAATTACCATTGCACTCATTGTTATCGTTGGATTTTTAGGTACCGCCGTGGTGTATATGTTTGTAGGCAGTGCAACATCTAATATTAATTTCTCTCAATCTGCAAAAGCATTTTATATTGCTGATGGTGGTCTCGAAAAAGCAACGCGATATCTTTCCACACCGTTATTGTCTGGAACACCTGCGCGCATTGGGTGTGGCTCAGTCACTAGCAATGCCAATCTCACTAACTCCAGCTTAGGTGACGGTACATTTACTGTCACAGGAACATTAACCCATGTTAATACACCCACAACATTAAATGGTGCAGTAACCTCTTCTTCGACAACTATCACTGTTGCTAGCACCACCGGGTATCAAAACTCAGGACGTATTTTAGTTGACAGAGAAGCTATTAATTATGCTTCAACAGATGCAACCCACTTCTATGGCGCGATAAGAGGTGCTGATAGTACCACTGCTGTTTCTCACGTCACCGCCACCCCAGTAAGCCAATATCAATGCGATTTATCTTCTAGCGGTGGAATACCTAATTTAACATCGCCAACTAATAAGCGCATTACAGAAGAAAATATTGAATTACAAGAAGGATGGACCACCGGAAACAATGGTGGCGGTCAATATACTTTCGGACGTTGGAATTATCCTACTGAATTAACATGGAACAATGGAGGAACAACAGGCGCATTTAATCTGAATGGCGTAAGTATTATTTCTAATTTAGATGTTTGGGCTGTTGGCGCAAATCAAAATTTTTTACATTGGAATGGCAGCGCTTGGTCTACATCAAATTCCACAGTCAATACCACTTATACTCGCATTTATTGTCCCGCTTTTAATAACTGCCATGCAGTGGGTAATTCTCAAGGTAGCTTGCAAGTACTTGTAGATTGGAATGGTAGCGCATGGTCACGAGCTTCACCTAGCGGCTCAACGGGTAACATTAATCTGAGTGCTATACACTGCGCTACCAATTCCGATTGTTGGGCTGTTGGTAATCGATCTGGTGCAACAAAAATATTTTACCGTTGGAATGGAAGCACGTGGACAGGTGTTAGCGTCACAGGACTGGCAAACGCTAGCTTTCCATTTATGGGAGTATCATGCACTGCGACCAATAATTGCTGGGCAGTAGGAGCGAACAATGCCTTTGCATTTTATAATGGGACATGGTCGGCATTAACCTTTGCAAGCTTACCTAGCGTTCAATATCGCGATTTATATTGTAATAATGCTAACGATTGTTGGGCTGTCGGGACAACCAGCGGCGGGGATGTTATGGTGCACTACGATGGCTCAACCTGGACACGTGATGCATCACGTCCAACTCCGGCTACGACAATGCGCGGTGTCACTTGCGCGAATTCCGATGATTGCTGGGCTGTCGGTAGCTCTTCATCTGGCGGTGTAATTCATTATGATGGTACGAGTTGGACAGCTATCGCAACATCGATGCCAACAGGTAGACAATTAAATGCTGTTGATTTGGTGCATGCCAATTCTAAACCCGTATCTGGCTGGAGTGAGAATTTTCCGTAAAGCGTAACATTTATACCCTCATCCCCAGCCCTTCTCCCATACGCAAAAAAACGCTATGGGAGAAGGGAGTAAAATGAATTAATATTGCTGCATTCAAACATGAGGAATTGAACAATGAATATCCAACAAAATAAAGATTATATAAACCACTTATGGGATAGCTCCATTGTTCCCACACTACAAGAATACATTCGGATCCCAAATAAATCGCCGTTATTTGATAGCAATTGGAAAGCCAATGGCCATATGGATAAAGCCGTCAAGTTACTTGCCGATTGGTGCAGTGAACATGCAATTGAAGGCATGAAATTAGAAGTGGTAGAAATCGAAGGGAAAACACCGGTCATTTTTATTGAAATTCCAGGTAGCTCCGATGATACCGTATTGCTATATGGACACCTCGACAAACAACCGGAAATGACCGGCTGGGATTCTGATTTAGATCCATGGAAACCCGTGATTAAAGGCGATAAATTATATGGTCGTGGAGGTGCTGATGATGGTTATTCTACTTTTGCTTCACTCGCAGCAATTAAATCATTACGCGCCCAAAATATTCCACACGCACGCTGCGTCATTTTAATTGAAGCATGCGAAGAAAGCGGCAGCAAAGATTTACCGTATTACATCGAAAAATTAGAGTCACGTATTGGCCAACCTAGTTTGATTATTTGTTTAGACTCTGGCTGCGGCAACTACAATCAGTTATGGGTTACAACATCATTACGCGGCGTCATTGGCGGAGTACTTAGCATTGATGTATTAAAACAAGGTGTTCACTCTGGCTCTGGAAGTGGCATCGTTCCCTCTTGTTTTATGGTATTACGTCAGTTACTCAATCGCGTTGAAGATGAAAAAACAGGAAAGATTCTCATCTCAGAATTATTCGTTGATATTCCAGAACAACGCAAACAACAAGCAAAACTCACTGCAGAAGTACTAGGTGAAGAAGTTTACTCATTTCCATTTCATCCAAATGTAAAACCTGTCACGAATGATTTAAGTGAATTATTATTAAATCGCACATGGCGCCCAGCTCTTTCTGTAACAGGCGCTGATGGATTTCCAAAACCAGAAAATGCGGGGAATGTGACATTACCATGGATTAAAGTAAAATTATCTATGCGTATCCCACCAAGCTGCGATGGACAAAAAGCATTGCAAGTATTAAAAGAAACACTCGAGAAAAACCCTCCTTTTGGCGCAACTGTTTCATTTGATGCAAAAGAAGCCGGCAGTGGTTGGAATGCTCCACTGGAAAGCGCATGGCTAACCCAAGCTGCAGCACAAGCTTCACAAAATTATTTTGGTGCAGATGCCGTCTATATGGGTGAAGGTGGATCCATTCCATTTATGGGGATGTTAGGAAAAAAATTTCCAAAAGCACAGTTCATGATTACCGGTGTACTTGGACCTGAATCAAATGCACATGGACCTAATGAATTTCTACATATTCCGACTGGGAAAAAACTAACAGCCTGTGTTGCAGAGGTCATAGCAAAACACTTTAAATAATATCAGCTTATCATCCATGTGAGCGAAGAGACGAAGGATACTCAATTAAACGGGGATCCTTCAATGCTTTTTGCAATCTCCACTTATTGTTTTTTCTTTAGAACCAGGATCAGCAGCAGCGCCATGCGTTGCTTCGCTGACAACAACTGTTGCATACTTAAACCCCGGTGAAAAATTGCTTCCAACAACCGAGCTTTTCACTTCAGGCTGATCTTTCGACTCTATCACAGGATATGCTGCAGTAGCACCGGTTGCGCTTTTAGGAGATGGTGTAACCACTAATAAATCTGAACTAATTTCATGAAGAGCATCTGCCAACTGAATTAAATCATCATTGACTAGTTTCATATTTCCAATTTGCATAGCAAGATATTCTTTTAATGCCTTACTAGCAGCATTCTTCTCTACAACTTCCAGCAACCACGTACACAGAGCTTCATGAAATTTATCTGAATGCACTTTAAAAAATGCAATGGATGTACATAAAACTCGTTGTGCTTGTGGAAACTGTTTAAGTTTAATCAGACAAATTGCTAAATATATTTTAGCATTTTCTATTAAGTAATCACTTGAACTAACTGTTTTATTATCAACAATCATTTGCAAAATTTGAAGCGCTTTACTCCAATCGTATTGATGACATAAACAAACACCATACAAAGCTAAAACGGGCAATGAAGTCAATTTATGATAAGCACTCAGCTGCTCAGCACGAGCTAAACACAGCTTAAAGTTATGAGTATCATTCAATTTGAAGTAGCAATCCGCTGCATAAATATAAGATTTTAATAAGCTAAGATATAATCCATTAACAGCTACTAGAGGTAGGGCCCTATTCTTTGTATCTTTTAGTAATATTAATATATTATCTATATTTTTATTGAACTCAATAACAGCAGCTAAAAAATTACCTTGCTCTTTGTAACATATACCTAACAACAAGCAGACTTTTATTTGCATTTGCATTATTTCATCTGAACTCACCACTACTTGATTATCTAATCGAGCAAGAAGTCGATCTGATTGACCCAAGCATTCTTGAGCTAACATAAAACGATCATTTCTTGCTGTCTCTAAGTAACAAGCGGCCTGCTCATACTTCACCAATGCCAATTCAAAATTATGACTATGCTTGGTGTAGAATATTTCTAGCTTTTCAAGTGATAATATAAGCGAAGTTAAACTAATTTTTTTTTGTTTTTTTAAGATCAGTGTATCTGTATATAGTTTGCATGCACCTACTAAAGTGAGCTCTTCCTCAATCGACGCTTTTGGTGCTGCCACTACTCTCAACATAAATCTTCTCCGCGCCAATTATAACCATATGATATATATACAAAACTTGTGAAGTGTAGCAAAATTAATCCATTTTGTCACTTAAACACCGCATATACAGCACAACACTGATTATCGTAAATGTGTAATATATTGGCATATATGAGCAAAATGATGTAAAGTTCCGCTCATAAAACAATATGATACACCGAGGATATCATGGCTCATAGAAATGAGACGCTTATATACGCTGCGCTTGCGCCTGACAATTCAAATCAACGCAGGGATCCAATTAATCCCAACTCACAAAAAGCACCGAATACCGGTGAAGAAAAAGCGAAGCCAGCGAGACCATCACTTAATGTTGTAACCAAGAATTTAGGCGAAAGCCAAGATGATGGGAAAAGCAATCTTGCAGCCATGCTTGCTCTTACCCTAGATGATGATGCAACTTTAGTTGAAAGTAGTGTTGCCGCTGCCGCTATTGATTTCCACAAAGCACGTAGCAATGCAGTAGCTGGTTTAGACGTTCGATTGCGCTATGAAACGTCACTAAAATTATTTAGCAAACACCCTATTGCTGTAGATACAATGGCTCTTGTTAAACCAAAGCATGACGCAGGAAGAAAAGAAGCCCAATATACTGTTGAGTGGAACAAACTAGGCAAACACTTCAATTCATTAGGCACAGGTGTTTCACAAGCAATAGATAGCGCTAAGTATTTAGCTGTTGAAGCCAAACATACTGTGGACATCAGCACCACAGTTTATCAACAACTTTGTAGACAGCTGAAGACGGACAGCCTTAACGAAGACAGCAAAGCAACCGTAGAAGCTATTTGTGTTTCATTTATTACAGCTGAAATCAAAGTACCCAGCCCTCCTCAAGCCGCAGAGCAACCCAAAGTAATTAAGCTATGCTTTGTTGCTACTTCAGGCCTTTTCCACGCTGATGCAAGCAATAATGATAGAAACCGTTTTCTCGCTGAATTAGAAATCGTACTTAACTCACAGCTCGACTTCAGTGGTCATAGAATGGTATTTTTAAAATCGATTACCAGTAGTGGCTATATTAAATTTCTGGAAGCAATCTCTGCTACATTGAAAACACCATTCAAGACCACAACATGCGCAGAGATGACATTTCACCCTATACTGGCACAATATTATTTAAAATATGGAAAACAGTTTACAATTACTGGCATCGTCAACGCTGCTGTCCCTATCCTTTCAACACGTAAGGATCGCCCACCAGCTCAAGTAGGAAAAACACTTTCAACATGGGATGCTGAAGCACCAGCACAACTAACAAATACATCTGTTTTACTTACAATGCACCGCTGGATATGCTGCAATGAATGCCAAAATAAGCGGGCTCCATACCTCACTAGTTTGGCTTTTATGCAGTTCATGGGTGAGCAAGCTATTCTTCTGGAAAAAACCCCACCCGAATTGCTCTCTCCATTTGCAATTGATTACTCTGAAAAATACAACTCTCATGACAATACAATTTATAATGAATATCGACTCCTCTGTCGTGACATAGAAACAATTTATGCTGACCTTGAAGCTCAAAATAAAGCGCTAAGCGAAGTAAAAGATGATGACGTTGCTTCATTGCAAAAATTACAGAGCTTATGCACTAACTTAAGAAGTAAAGCTGCAAATTATATCAGAATTATCGATGACTTTTGCAAAAAAGCTACAAAAAAATTACCTGATAGCTCACAAGTATCAACTAAAATTACAGAACTTATTGCAGAACAAGCTCGTAATCAAAAAAATAATTTACAAATGGTTGTTACTCAGTGTGAACAAAACAAAGCTAAAATAAATACGCTATTAGAACCATATAGAGATAAGATGAAACAACTCAAACAGAGAGAGCAGTCTGCGCTTCCAGAGGATGAAAAAACAAGGAAGCAAACATTGAAAAAAACTGCACATGCAAAAGCGAGAAATGCCGCCGTCTTATTCAAAGCGATTGCAGGAGAAGGAGCAGGGCCTGCAGCTGGGCCAGCACCACGACCGGCAGAAGTTGCACCGCAACTCGCAGCAGTGCAAGCTCTATAACTTGATTGTTAGATAATCTCGGTGGGTACTCTACGCTCTGAGTTACCCCCACGAATTTTTAGTAGCATTATCCCCCTCTCCCAAAATGCTTTTTTTTGGGAGAGGGGCAAGGGGTGAGGGTATAGGCCCTCATCCCCTGCCCTTCTCCCATCGTAAAAAACACTCTGGGAGAAGGGAGTAAAAATTCGTGGGGATAACTCAGCGCTGCGCTTTGCCCACCTACATTCTAGGTACTTTTTCATCACCACACTCAGCTGTAGCCACTTTGTCTATGCCATTTAAAAACTTGTCAAATGCAGTTGGAATATTTGGCATTGTCATTTTTGTAAAAAACCCAGAAAAACCTGGAACACGCAGCGCAACATAAACATTTGTTTTTCCATCTGGTGTTGACACTAAAACGGTTGAACGTCGAGAGTAACTTTTACAACCTACATCTCTATCCCAGCTAATTGCAGCGTAACTCTCAGTTTCTTTTAATTCAGTAATGGTTTCATCTGACTTAGGTAAACACTTTTCAATCCATGCGCCTGTATTGGTTGATACATGCAATGTATTACCTATTTCAACTTTTCCATCAATGCTCGCATCAATCTGATGATCTGAAAATTCACTGTAACGATCAACGCTTTTAATCAATGCAAACACTTTCGGTAGCGACGCATTAATTAATTTGGGTTGTGATTGAAAAACCGCATCCCAGGTACCCGCCTCCCATGGCATATGATCTACAGATTGGCTTTTATCATTCTTGCTATCATCAGCTTTAGCATCAGCACTCTTTGCTTGTGGCATATAACATTCCTTTTAGGTTTATAATTCCTAATAAGTATAGTTATCTTGCCACGCGTTCAGTACCCGTAATAATTACGGGGTTTTGATCTATTAAGTACTAGGTTCAATGATTTGAATTTTTCGATACGAGCTATTAACGACCCAGACACCAAACAATGCAATCAAGCCACCAACGATTGATAACACTGCAGGAATTTCCCCCAACCAAATCCAACCTAAAATCGTTGCAATGATGGGCATAAAATATAAAAAACTCACTGCGCGTGATGCTGAAATATGCATTAACACATAAGCCCAAGCAACATATCCTAGTGATGCAGGAAAGACTGCTAAATAAATAACTGCTAATGTGGCACTCAACGAAGTATGGTGTAAATCTCGAATCAAATCAGGAGTAAATACTACTAACGATAAAGCCCCGCCATAAATAATATATGTCGTGACATCAATAGGATGATAATGTTTTAAAAAAGGTTTTTGCAAAACAGAATACAAACCGCCAATCAACATAGCCACCAAGATAAACATAAAACCTTTATCAAAAGTAAAACCGCTAGTGTGCCCCATCGAGATAAGAAATACACCGAAGACACTAATAGCCATTCCAATGATACCTATTTTTTTAAAATGCTCTTTTAAAAAGATAACTGCTAGAATCAAAGTCACAATAGGAGACTGGCTAATGACAAAACTAGCAACACCTGACTGCACTGATAACTCTCCATAGTTAAGCGCTATGTTATAACCACCAATACCAATCACACCTACCATAAGTAATTTAATTTTATCTCTCAAAGGAATCGGATCTTTTTTCGCAAAGCGTAAATAAATAAAGAACATACACACAGATGCAATCAAAAAACGTAACAGCGCCAATCCGCCAGGAGAATACCCTAATAAACCCGCACGAATACCAACAAAGGCAGAAGCCCACATCGTAACGCAAAACAATAATGCTAGTTTAATCTGTAATGGAATGACCTTTGTCATGATGATGAAACCCTCTGTTTGACTCCTCTGAAGCAAAATAATCCATCGATTGCATCTCTAACAATCGTGAATTTGTTCTTGTATATTCTGATATCATGTAACCACGACTATAAATTTGGGACACTGGTTCTGCAGCTGAAATGACAAGCTTAATACCCGCATCATAAAACACATCGACCAAGCTAATAAACAAACAAATCATATCTTTCGCACTAGGCTCAATAATGGGAATATCGCTGATAAAAACAGTTTTATATTTTTCTGCAATAGCTAAATAATCTTTTTGACTACGTGGCACAACACAAATAGCTTTAAAATCAAACCAGACTACATCATCCGTTTTTTTAATGACTTCAATTTTTCGACCGAAAACTTCAATAGGTTCTGATGAAATTATTTTGCCTTCAGTTAATACACTAAGTGTTTTTTCCATATTGTGCTTAGCGGAATCATCAAGCGGAGTGTAAAACACACCTGCTTCATGTAAATGACGCAACCGATAATCAATTGAAGATGGGATATGAATAACATCCATATTTGATTTTAATAATGCAATCGCTGGTAAAAACTGCGAGCGTTGCAACCCATTTTTATATAACTCATCGGGCTCTGCGTTTGACGTTGTAATCAAACAAACTCCACTCAAAAATAATGCTTTAAATAACCGCCCTAACAACATTGCATCGGTAATGTCTGACACAAATAATTCATCGAAGCACAACACAGAGGTTTGTTTTGCTAAATCTTTTGCGATAGCTTGCAATGGATCTCTTTCACCTTGGTGCTTTACTAATGCATCGTGTACCAACCGCATAAATTGATGAAAATGCATTCGCATTTTGTTTTCGAATGGCAAACATTGAAAAAAACAATCCATCAATAATGTTTTACCTATTCCCACCCCGCCCCATAAATAAACACCACGTACAAGATAGGGTTGGCGCAGCATCGCTAACCATGAATTTCGTTTTTTGTTTTCTGACATTAACTCGAAGTAAACTCTTTGCAAATATTGCAAAGCATTTAATTGTTGCTTATCTTCAACAACATTACCTTGCTTACATTGTTCGTGATAATAATCTAATGGGGTCATCTCAACATTCTAATATTGTCATTGTCTGCGGTGGGCACACTGCGCTTTGCCCACCCTACGGTTTCGATGGTAAATGATTATAAGAATGATATACTAATTCGCTTTTGACCAACAGGTATTTTATGGAAGTCTGTCCTTGCTATTCTGGAAAAAAATTTCAAGATTGTTGCGAACCTTTTTTAGCTGGTAAAAAAATCCCTACTAAACCGGAAGAATTAATGCGCTCACGCTATGCCGCTTATAGCCGCGCTGATATCGATTATATTGCCAACACCATGCGTGGCCCAGCATCTTTAGGGTTCGACCCTGAGCAAGCAAAACAATGGGCAAAACAAATTCAATGGCATGAATTAAAAGTTATTCGCTCAATTACGAAAAATGAAAACGAAGCGACGGTTGAGTTTATTGCTCGTTACGCAATTAACGGTAATGCCGACGTGATCTATGAAATTAGTGAATTTCATTACGATGACGGTCATTGGTACTACTTTGATGGTGTTACGCCTAAAGTTGGCAGAAACGACACTTGTCCTTGCGGGAGTACGAAGAAGTTTAAGAAGTGTTGCGGGTAAAGAACAACCCTCATCCCCAGCCCTTCTCTCATTCGAAAGAAACACTCTGGGGAGAAGGGAGTTAAAACATCACCTCTCCCACTTGGGCGTTGTTGCATAAATCGATTTTCTCCCTTCTCCTGGAGTGATTTTTACGAGGGGAGAAGGGTTGGGGATGAGGGTTTTGAGCAAGGTATGTGCCTCCTAAAGATATTTGTGCCACTTCAAACACCCTCACCCCTAGCCCCTCTCCCAAAGAAAAGCATTTTGGGAGAGGGGAATAGTGCAGATTTTGATTTATGCAACAAAGCCCTTGTGGGAGAGGTCGACATGCGCTTTTTGCATGTCGGGTGAGGGTTTTATAATTTAATAATCATCATCACCAGTAGCAGTATCAGCACTGATGTCATCGTTTGCATTTGGACTCATGCCATTTGCAGCTAAATTATTGCTGTTTGTGCTGCTATTGTCTGCAGACATTTGATCTGGAGATAAACCAGAGCCGTCGTTAGTCGCGCCAACAGGACTATTGGTTAAACTACCTACGTTTGCGCCATTATCAGCAACAGATTGCTGAGATCCATTCATATCATCAACTAATTGTGTTGATGGCATCGCGTAAGAGAAGGAAGCCGCAAGTAACGCGCCGACTGCCATAGCAACTAAATTCTTAATTTTCATATTTGTCTCCTTTAGAGATTGAACTAATATACCCAACTAAATACCCTACTGGGGCATTATTTTACCAAACAAATCATTTAAATCCACTCTTTTGGCACAAGAAAGTCGCGATATAATGCCTCTTCCTGTGTACCTAGCTCAGGTTTCCAATCATATTTCCAATGCACAACGGCGGGTAAGGACATTAAAATCGACTCTGTTCTTCCCCCCGATTGCAGGCCAAAAATTGTACCGCGGTCATAGATTAAATTGAATTCCACGTATCTGCCTCGACGATAACACTGAAAATCACGTTGTGCTAGTGAATAACTCAACGATTTTCGGCGCTGCAAAATGGGTCGATAAGCTTTTATAAAGTGATCGCCAATGCTGCGCATAAACGCAAAACTTTTTTCGAATCCCCACTCATTTAAATCATCAAAAAAAATCCCGCCAATGCCACGTGGTTCATTACGGTGTTTTAAATAAAAATATTCATCACACCATTTTTTATAACGCGGGTAAACATCACTACCAAATGGCTCGCATGCTTCTTTCGCTATTGTGTGCCAATGCATACAATCTTCAGTGAAACCATAATATGGCGTTAAATCAAAACCACCGCCAAACCACCAATGTGCTGTACCATCTGCTTTTTCTACAGCAATAAAACGGATATTCGCATGGGTTGTTGGAACAAATGGATTAAGCGGGTGAATGACCAATGATAGACCCAATGCTTGAAATCGACAATCAGCTAAATCTGGGCGTTTATCAGTAGCCGCTTTTGGTAAAGATTGCCCGTAGACATGAGAAAAATTCACGCCTGCTTTTTCAATAATTTTTCCATCAGTTAACACACGAGTTTTTCCACCACCGCCAGAACCATGCTGCCATTCATCTTCTTGAAAAGTAGCTTGGCCATCCTCTGCTTCAATAGCTGTGCAAATTTGTTTTTGTAAGCTCAACAAATAGTTTTTTATTTCTGGAATAACGTCGTGTAAAGAAATCTTATCTAGCATTTTTGTATGATATCCATCAAAAATGTAGGGGGACCAAAGCGCAGCGTTCCCACCCTACAAAAAAAGAAGAGATTATAGCCTATTTTTTCACACAAATAATACGGACAAAAAAAAGCCCTACATAGTAGGGCCTCTGCTCCTCGTAGAGCGCTGAGTTATTCAGTATCTGCTACATTCTTGTGGATGCATGACAGATATGTTTTTAAACTCGCTCTTCAATGTGCGCAATATCGCACAGCGATGTAAGCATAGATACATGGATATTTCATATAAGTTTTTAGCTTATAGAAAAGTGTGGTAAAAAAGATGGGCTAATATTACCCATGTTTAGGGGTGGACGGCGCTGCTTCTGATCTAGAATCAGGTTCTGGAGTTGTCGCGATATCTCCATTCGCATCATACTGATGACTACTTTCTTCCTTCGCCTCTCGCTTACGAATTTCATCTTCTATATCGGCCTCTGCCTTTATAGGCGAATCAAGAACATTTGCTCCGGCCCCCATTCCCTTCAGCAAATGATTTTCATCTGGTGGTAGATTAACAATAGTTGCTACGTATTTAGTTGATGAAGGCATAAATATTCCCCATTAAATCCATTTTATGAGTATAATTCACTTTTAAAAAATGTTTGGCTATTGAAACCGAATAACATGCTTAGCCATCGTAAGTCTTTGTTTTACCTCATCATATGAGGTTGCTGTAAAAATACAACACCCTACTCTACCAAGGAAACTAGTCAAAGCAGGAATAGGCTCCCCAGGACGGATAAAAAACTTAAAGTCATAAAAACCTGGAATCTCTTGAATTTTATCTACGCCAACTATTTCGCTGTAACTTTCCATATCCGGCGTTGAAAAATAATGGATCCCAGCATAAAACTGTGGCATTTCCTCTATTTCAATTGGAGCACCTAAATGGGAGAGCAGCATCACTTTATAGAGATTCACGCCTGTTGCTAAAAAAATAAGGTCGCAGATCTTATCACCAGCCAATCTGCCAGAAATTTCCATTAATACAGGACCTTGCGCACTTAAACGAATTTCCGCATGGAAAACACCTACATTCATCTTTAGCGCTGCAACTACCTGTATAATATATGAAATGACCTCAGCACGCGCTGCCTCATCAATATCCGCTTGAACTATATGACCTAGTTCAACAAAGAATGGCTCAGGACCTAGGATTTTTTCTGTTATTGAAACAATATGGGCTCCATTTGCATCAATGTAACCTTCGACACTGTATTCTGGACCACTAATATACTCTTCAATTATTGCAACTGATCCAACACCCTTGCCCATTTCAGTCCAGGGATCCGCGCTCATAATCAAATACGCTGTGCGTAATTCAATTAGATTATTAGCACGTGAAACATGCACACTACCTGATTGATCAATTGGTTTGATAACGCAAGGAAACCCAATTTCATTTGCTGCAGCAATAGTCTGTTCAGCTGTTTCAATAATAGTAAATTTAGGAACTCTGACACCTTTCTTTTGCAAAATGGCTCGCATCATTCCCTTGTTACGTAATGCATCACCTGTTTCATGTGAAACACTGGGAAGATTGAGCGCTTGCGCTAATCGCGCTGCATGCGCAACGAAAATTTCAAACCCAGGCACAACTGCAGCTAATGGGTGCTCTTGATGTAATACATTAACTGCAGCTGTCATTGCAGCTATATCATTCGTATCGACAACAATAATTTTATCGATGTATTGACGATAAATTTCAGGAATAACCCGTTCATCGCGGTCAGCTGAAAAAACAATAACAAACAAACCTAATAATTTAGCATTTGGTAATAATTCCAAACCTGAAGTAGATGGTTCAACGATTAATATGTTTTGCAAAATTGTTTTTTCCTTTTGTTAAATTTCTTTACCCTCACCCCAACCCCTCTCCCACAAAAAAAGCTGTGGAAGAGGGGAAATAAAGCTCCGTACTCCCAGAGTATTTTACGATGGGAGAAGGGTTGGGGATGAGGGTTTAAATCTCCTGCAAATCACTAAACAAATGCGCATACGCATCCATATAAATCATTGCACCCTCAATAATTTCATTCATTACACGCGCTTTAACCTCAAGAAACGCATCGATAATTTTAATACTCGATTGTAAATGCTGCGGCTCAACCAATGTATGAATCCAAAAGAATTTTAAACCTGGATGACAATCAGATGTAATCTGGTAATTATCTTTATGTGCAGCAAATCCTTGATATAAACAAGTGAATTCAGGATGAGACGTTAATTCAGATGCGAAATGAAAACCTAACCCAGCTGCTAACGATTTTTCTCGATAAAATTGTGCTGACAACTGCCCTATGCGCTCTCCACTTGCTAAAACATTTTCATTCAACAAAATATCTTCTTTACTCACACCAAAAAAACTAGCTGCATCAACAAACAATTGATGATGTGTCGGTAAATAACGTTCATGAATTTTTTCTAAGCCAAACTCATCGACGCTTGCACTTAAAAGAAAAGATGCTTTTTCCATTGCATCCCATGGCGAAACACGCTGATTCCAAAAATCATTCATGCGTAATGCCAAGCTCAAAATACCGCTGGGCGTTTCATGATAAAAAGCCCACAAAGAGGCAAATAGTTTTTTACACTGTTCTGGTGTTAATGGTTTATCTTTTAATTTTTTTCCAAATACAGACAATGCCTGCATACCAGAATGTTCTTCAATTCTTGCTTTTAAATAAGCAGTACCAGCTTTCATATCAGTCACAACACACCACTCCTCAGAGGTATTTTGTAGTTTTATTTATGCGAAATACGCACACACCCACGAACAAATGCACCCGCATCTGCAAATTTACGCTTCCCTAAACTAGCATCTGATTCCATTAAACGATCATCACCATCAACCATTTCACTGGATAATCGAATTTCACCATGTCGATCTGGTTTTGAGTGAAAGAAATCAAATGCAACGTCACGCGCAATTTGCCCAATCGTAGTGTCTTCTACTTTTAATTTTCCATTACGAATTTCTTCCATAAAAACTTGTGTCACATGTCTCAATTCCGCTAAATCATGTAAAGTGCTCGAGATTTTACGAGATTTTGGCGAAAACTCTAACGTTGTTGGTATCGTCAACGAATAATAAACAGGTGACTCTTCACCGTGTAACTCAAAATGTTGTGGCGCAAGAAATGTTGGGACATAACTACGTAATCCATAGCTTTCCACATACACTTTTTGTAGAAATGAAACTGGCGCACTACAATCTTTACACACAACACCAAAACCCGCTGCTGTGCCTGACGCTATCATCAATAAATGTTTCACTGTATCTGCAAGATAAGGATTCGGCTTCAAGTTTCTATTAGCCTGCGCACGCGAAAATGCTAAGTCATAAAACATTTGATTACGTTCGAAACCCGAACGTTTCCACGCATGTTCCAACATATATAAATATAATGGACGCCATGCAGGATCATTTTTCATTGTGTCAAACCACTTACCACTGAAGAACAATAACTCAGCACTCCAATCTACATCTGCACTGGGATGGTTTAAAATCGTTTTAAAAATTTCCCACTGATCTAATAAATTTTTTGGTGGTGAATGACGCACATTAAAATCGCGCTTTAAATTTTTATGATGCGAGTAATCGCTGATATTAGGTAACATAAAAATAAATCGTGCACCCGCTGTCAATGTAAACATTTTAACAGGATGGAATGAAATAGCAGGATCTAATTTTTTCCATAATGCGAAAATTGAACCGGGAGACACAACACCTAACGGTAAAATCTCATCATTCGTTGCGATAGATTCATGTAGAGTGCGCGTTAAAACAACACCAGCAGGCAATCCATTTCCAGCATAATCTAATTCTTCTCTTACTTTCTTATCGATGCCTTTGTCTTGCAATGGCAGTAATTCGCCGTTCGCATCTGGGACATAAAATGTACCCTCGTGAACAATCTCGCTACCATAAGGATATTTTGCAACATACAAAGAAAATTCCGATCCTGGATTAATATCATCAATAATTGCAGCCAATTGTGGGTTAACTGCCACAACCTTTTTTCTTACATTGGCCCAACTTGTTTTTTCTATTGTTGCTTTTTCCACAAATTCACCTTACTAAAGATTGAAAATATCTTTACAATGCCGCATAGCGAAGAATTGTCTACAAAACCTAAAATCGCGTATAGCAGAGCGCAATAGTACATAATTAAACCAGATTTGTCCATGATGAGGACACATAAAAATGCTCAACACATTGTCGCACCCAAAACCTTTTTATTGGTTATGCTTGTCTGAAGTATGGGAGCGATTCAGTTTCTACGCCACAAGAAGCTTGCTAGTTTTATATTTAACAAAAATTCTCTTGTTTTCGAACCAAAGAGCTTACAGTTTATTTGCGGCATTTGCAGCACTACTCTATCTCACACCCATTATTGGTGGCTATCTTGCTGATCGTTTACTCGGTACACGCCACGCCATTATTTTGGGCGGTATTCTATCTGCTATTGGTTACGCATTGCTAGCAATACCCATTAATAATTGTCTTTATATGGGATTAGCGTTGATTATTATTGGTAATGGTTTTTTCATTCCCAATATTGCAAATGCCGTTGGTCATTTATATCAAAAGAATGATGCGTGCCATGAAAGTGCGTTTACATTATTTTATTCAGCTATCAATATCGGTGCTTTACTGCCACCACTGGTTATTTCTGAAATTATCAGATTTTCGAATTGGCATACTGTATTTCTTATTTCAGCATTCAGTATATCCATCGGGACTTTGATTTTTTATTTCAAAAATCCTCGTGATACCACGATGGTTGAAATACCTCATCCATATCTATCTGTTACTAAATTAATGCAGTGGTTATTACTTTGCTTAGGCTTAGTAATTTGCATTGGGATATTTACTTATCTGTTAAATTTTCCACATATTGCAAACATATCTTTATTTGTCATTAGCTCAGGCTTTATTATTTATACGCTAAAAAAAGGGTTCGAATTTCAAATTGAAGAACGAAAGCGATTATTTATCTGTTTATTACTCACCGCATTTTCCGTACTATTTTGGGTATTATCAGAACAAGCTGCAATGTCGCTGACTATCTTCACTGAATACAATGTCACTAGAGAAATCGGAGCTGTGACAATTCCAACCGTCATGTTTCAAGCATTAAATCCTTTGACGATTATTTTATTAGGACCACTGCTAGGTCAACTGTGGGTGAAGCTAGAAAAGCATCAATTAAATCCCACTATTCCAACTAAATTTGCACTGGGTACTATTTTGATAGGCTTGGGATTTTCACTGCTATACCTCGCGATACTCTATGCGCACGATGGAAAAATTGCTTTTTATTGGCTTGTACTCAGTTATGTCTTGCAAAGCATAGGTGAACTATTAGTCTCACCGGTAGGCTTATCAATGATTACACAACTCTCTCCACGTAAAGTCGTTGGTCTGATGATGGGCACATGGTATTTCGCAACAGCCGTTGCCAACAGTTTAGCTGGTATTGCCGCAAGTTTTACAACGCACCCTGAAAATATTAATTCCCCGTTGGTAACAACCCCCATTTTTGGACATGTGTTTAATGTGTTAGGTTTAATTGCCATCGTCTCGGGAGTTATTGCACTATTTTTTACGCCCGCATTGAAACGCGGGATTGGGAAGTAGTTTTTCACTCTCATCTCCACTTCACCTCTCCACTTGTGGAGAGGTCGACGCATGCTTTTTTATGCGGCGGGTGAGGGATTTTTTATACCCTCATCCCCAACCCTTCTCCCAGCGTAAAGAACACGCAGGGAGAAGGGAGCAGCAAGAAAAATGTCACAAATGCCATTTCGCATCTGCCTGTAAAGCGCGTATAATCAGCCACAAATCATAAGGAGACCATACATGACATCAAAAGATACACTTAAAGCCCGTCGCACGTTATCTGTCAACAATATTGAATATGATTATTTTAGCTTACCCGTCGCAGAGCAAGCCGGCTTAAGTGGAATTTCAAAACTACCCTACTCATTAAAAATCTTATTAGAAAACTTACTGCGTTTTGAAGATGGAAACACAGTAACGATTGACGACATCAAGTCACTAACTCAGTGGTTGAAAGATAAAACTTCAGAAAAAGAAATCGCTTATCGTCCCGCGCGCGTTTTAATGCAAGATTTTACCGGCGTTCCTGCAGTGGTTGACTTGGCAGCAATGCGTGATGCGATTAAAAAAATGGGTGGCAATCCAGAGCGCATCAATCCACTTTCACCTGTTGATCTCGTCATTGATCACTCAGTACAAGTAGATTATTTTGCAACACATGATGCTGTTGATCTCAACGCACAATTAGAAATGCAGCGTAATCGTGAACGCTATGAATTTTTACGTTGGGGACAAAATGCATTTGAAAATTTCCGTGTTGTTCCACCAGATACCGGTATTTGCCATCAAGTTAACTTAGAATATTTAGCAAAAACAGTTTGGTCACACAAGGTCGACGGTAAAAATATAGCTTATCCAGATACACTTGTGGGCACCGATAGCCATACAACCATGATTAATGGTTTAGGTGTATTAGGCTGGGGTGTTGGTGGTATCGAGGCAGAAGCTGCGATGTTAGGCCAACCTATTTCGATGTTGATTCCAGAAGTCGTTGGTATGAAGCTCACTGGCAAATTACCAGAAGGTGTTACTGCAACCGATTTAGTACTCACCATCACTAATTTATTACGTAAAAAAGGTGTGGTTGGTAAATTCGTTGAATTTTACGGACCCGGCTTACATGATTTAGCACTTGCTGATCGTGCCACCATTGCGAACATGGCACCTGAGTACGGCGCAACCTGCGGATTTTTTCCAATTGATCATGCAACACTAGATTATTTACGTTTAACCAGTCGTGATGATCAAACGATTGCTCTTGTTGAAGCTTACGCAAAAGCACAAGGTATGTGGCACGATAAAGATTCCTCAGATCCTATCTTCACTGACACATTAGAATTAGATTTATCAACTATTGAACCAAGCTTAGCTGGACCAAAACGCCCACAAGATAAAGTCACTCTTTCACAATTAACCAGTACATTTGATAAATTACTTGCTGATGTTAATCGCTCAGCAGAAAAAACAAAGTCTGTACCAACTGAAGATGGATTTGATTTACATCATGGCGATGTTGTTATTGCTGCGATTACCAGCTGCACCAACACATCGAATCCAAGTGTATTAATGGCAGCAGGCTTAGTAGCGAAGAAAGCGCTCGAAAAGGGCTTGAAACGTAAACCGTGGGTAAAGACCTCACTCGCACCAGGCTCACAAGTCGTGACACGTTATTTGAAAGAAGCTAATTTACAAAAATATTTAGATGAGCTCGGTTTTTCATTAGTTGGTTATGGTTGCACAACCTGTATTGGTAACTCAGGCCCATTACCTGATGCGGTTGCTAATGCTGTTGCTAAGAACGATTTGATTGTGTCTGCGGTATTATCTGGCAATAGAAACTTTGAAGGCCGTGTGCATCCGCAAGTAAAAGCTAACTGGTTAGCATCACCTCCATTAGTGGTTGCATTTGCATTAGCTGGTACAACACAAATTGATTTAACCAAAGATCCATTAGGAACAGACCCGCAAGGTAATCCAGTTTATCTCAAAGATATTTGGCCAAGCAATGCAGAAGTAGCATTATCGGTTTCTCAAGTCAGCAATAAAATGTTCCGTGAACAATATGCGGATGTTTTCACTGGAACCAAAGATTGGCAAAACATGAATATGCCTGAATCACAAACCTATGGCTGGCAAAATGATTCTACCTATATTCAAAACCCACCATTCTTTGATGCAATGGAAGCATCACCACGTCCTATCCATGATATCAAAGGTGCTCGCGTACTTGCATTATTCGGCGATAGCATTACGACGGATCATATTTCACCTGCTGGTTCGATTAAAGCAGACTCACCTGCCGGAAAATATTTATTGGCACATGGAGTAAAGAAAGAAGATTTCAATTCACTAGGCGCACGTCGTGGTAATCATGAAGTCATGATGCGCGGTACATTTGCAAATATTCGTATTCGCAATGAAATGGTGCCTGACATTGAAGGCGGCTTCACAAAATATATCCCTGATGGCGAAACCATGTCGATTTATGATGCGGCAATGCGTTATAAAGAAATGGAAACACCACTGATTGTTATTGCTGGTAAAGAATACGGTACTGGTTCATCACGTGATTGGGCTGCAAAAGGTCCTAAATTATTAGGTATTCATGCAGTTATCGCTGAAAGCTTCGAACGTATTCACCGTTCTAATTTAGTGGGTATGGGAATGATACCATTAGAATTTACAGACGGTGCTACACGTAAATCACTTAATTTAGTAGGCGATGAAATAATTGATATTATAGGTATCAATGAAACTATTAAGCCGCGCTCAAAATTAAAAGCAATTATTCACCGTGCAGATAATACCAAAACAGAAATTAATGTATTTTGCCGTATTGATACATTGAATGAAGTTGAATACTACAAGAACGGTGGGATATTGCAGTATGTGTTGCGTAGTATGCTGAAGAAATAATAATTCTTATAGTTACCCTCTTTGAAAAAGAGGGTCGATGCCGCCAGCATCGGGGAGATTTTTAGAAAAATCCCCTGACTCAAAGGCTTTGTTGCATAAATCAAAATCTGCACTATTCCCCTCTCCCAAAATGCTTTTCTTTGGGAGAGGGGCTAGGGGTGAGGGTGCTTGAAGTGGCACAAATATCTTTAGGAGGCGCATACCTTGCTCAAAACCCTCATCCCCAACCCCTCGTAAAAATCACTCCGGGAGAAGGGAGAAAATCGATTTATGCAACAACGCCTTTCTCAAAGGGGACTTAAGTTATTAATAGATTTATTTTTACACACACCCTACACATCTACAAACTTCTAAATCAATCATTTTTCCCATTTAATCAACACTTAACCCACTCTTAACATTTATTTAAGGTTACCTTGTTTACTATCGATATATGGACAATCATTTACAAGGTATCCTCAGTGCCAAATGATATAAAGGATTTTGGGCAAGCATCAATTCAAACACTGCGCAAGCTTTATAACGATCATTGTCTAGTAATCAGCAATATCAAATTAGAAAAAGACCATCCGATATCTAAAACAGAAATGAAAGCTATCAGTGATGTTCTTCGTCAACGCAGACATGGCTTCCTAGTCCTCAATAATGCGATGGTTACCTACCTTAAAGAATACCCACTGGTTGCTGATAGCAAAGCAGTTACAAAAGCACTTGCCCGTGCGAATACCGGCATTAAAGGTAATCATGTCTACGCACAAACTATCATTGATCTTTACACCACAATCGAAAAAGACTTTGATACAAAACAAGCAATTGAAAAACAACAAATCATAGAAAGTGCAATCAGCAAAATCAAAAAGGATGTTTATGCAGTCTTAGTAAAAAATGAAACAGCACATGGTGTCGTTGGCACAGCTATCAAAGAATTTTTTAATTTTTACTATGAACCAGAGTTAGCAAATCCAATTGAAGGTTGCGAAATTCTCAATAATCACGCTAACCAATACATGCTAGACAACCCTCCTTTAGGTAGTTTTTCAATGTTCGCTTATCTTGGAGCGAAAGATAATTATAAATATGCAAAACGAATCCATGACAGTATTCGTACTCATGGCTTTAATGATGCAAAGGATAGTGCCGCAAAAGACGCAGCCATTAAAAAAATATTACCTCAAGTTGGACAAGTGTATTTAGACATGCTCGCAGCAAATATCACCAACGGACAAGTAATTAGGATGATTCAAAACTTTTATCAGGCATGCCGCACGCTATTGCCTGAACCTCCAAAACCAGCAGCGTCTATGTTTTCTTCACTTTCAAAAGCTTGCGGTATGTAAACTCACTCCTTTCTCCCAGAGTGTTTTTTACGAATGGGAGAAGGACTGGGGATGAGGGCTTCAAATAATACTATGGCCATTAACACCCTCACCCGCCGCTTCGCGTCGACCTCTCCCACAAGGGCGTTGTTGCATAAATCGATTTTCTCCCTTCTCCCGGAGTGATTTTTACGAGGGGAGAAGGGTTGGGGATGAGGGTTTTGAGCAAGGTATGTGCCTCCTAAAGATATTTGTGCCACTTCAAACACCCTCACCCCTCGCCCCTCTCCCAAAGAAAAGCATTTTGGGAGAGGGGAATAGTGCAGATTTTGATTTATGCAACAACGCCTCCCACAAGTGGGAGAGGTGAAAAGATCTGGACTACCCAACCTTCCAAGTAGTCCCTTGCGAACTATCTTCTAGCACGACAGACATTGCGAGCAACTCATCGCGGATACGGTCGGATTCAGCCCAATTTTTATTTTTACGCGCTGCCGCACGCGCTTCAATCAAGCTTTCAATGTGTGTAACATCTAAATCAACATGTGATGACTGTAAAAATGTTTCAGCATCCAATTGCAATACATTTAATATACCGCCTAGCTTGCGTAGTAAGGCCGCGTGCCGGGCTGCAGCAGCGGGATCTTTATCACGCAAGCGTTGTATCTCATGCGCTAATTCAAACAAGACTGAGAACGCCACAGGCGTATTAAAATCATCATCCATCGCTGCTGCGAAACTTTTCTCAAATTCTGAATTCTCTAATGCTACAGCATTCTGCGGCTGGCCGCGCAAGGCTGTATAAAAACGCTCGAGTGCACTACGCGCTTGATACAAAGCATCATCAGAATACGCTAATGGACTACGATAATGGCTAGTCATTAAAAAATAACGCATAACTTCTGGTTGATGTGTTTTTAAAACATCTTTAATCGTGGAAAAATTACCTAATGATTTAGACATTTTTTCTTTATTAATTTGCAAATACCCTGCATGCATCCACGTTTTGACAAATTCACAGCCTGTGGTTGCTTCAGATTGCGCAATTTCATTTTCATGATGAGGGAAAATTAAATCTTTACCGCCACCATGGATATCAAATGTATTGCCTAATAATGTTGTAGACATCACCGAGCATTCTAAATGCCAACCTGGTCGACCCACACCCCATGGAGACTCCCAAAATGGCTCGCCTGGTTTTGCTAATTTCCACAATACAAAATCCAGTGGATCACGTTTGACTTCTGCCACTTCAACGCGCGCGCCACTTTCGAGTTGATCAATGTCACGATGCGCTAAGCAACCATAATTTTTAAATTTGCGTACGTCGTAATAAACATCGCCATTATCTGCAACATAAGCGTAACCATTCGAAATTAATTTTTGAATCATGGTTATCATTTGCGGAATATATTCTGTCGCACGTGGGTCATGATCTGGCTTTAACAAACCTAAAGATTCAAAATCATCATACATCGCCGTGACAAAACGATCGACTAATGCTTGATAATCCTCTTTATTTTCATTGGAACGTTTAATAATCTTATCATCGATATCGGTGATGTTGCGCACATGGGTCACTTGATAACCGCGCCATTTCAAATAACGAATGACAACATCGAACGCAACATAGGTTCTTGCATGACCAATATGGCAATAATCATAAACAGTAACGCCACACACATATAAATTTACCTTACCATCATGTAATGGTTTAAAAGGTTCTTTTTTTTGAGTCATGCTGTTGTAGATGTGTAACATAGGTTGGCCTTTCTATCGTTAAAAAATTATTTTACCCTCATCCCTAACCCTTCTCCCCTTCGCAAAAAAAACGCTCTGGGAGAAGGGAGCCCTTCCTTCCCCTCTCCCACTTATGGGAGAGGGGTTAGGAGTAAGGGATTTAAAAACTATTTCACCAAACTTCTCGCATACTGAAAACGCTCTTGCATTTTCTTTACACCAAGCAAATTAACGATATTCACTAACTCAGGACCATGCTCTTTACCAGTCAGCGATAACCGCACAGGCATAAATAAATTTTTGCCTGACACATTCAACTTGGCTTTTAAATCATTCAAAATACTTTTGATATCTGTTTTATGCTGTTCTGCAGACTTTTCTAATTCCACAAAAAAGTTTTCGCCTGCATTTTTCAAGATAGCTAATTGGTTTTCGTCAAATACTAATTGCTCTCCAAAAAAGATATCTTCCCAATGCTTAGCTTCTGCTGGAAAATGCACGTTATGTTTAACGACGTCAATAAATAAATCGCGCGCACTTTCTGGGACTTTATTTTTAATTTCATCACCCAGCCACTGCCATGCGGTTTGATTATCCAATCTCATTACTGTTTCTTTTTGCCAATGCAATAGCTGATTCATATCAAACCGCGCTGGTGCGCGACTAATTTTATCTAAATTAAAATTTTGCGCTAATTCATCAAACGACATCAAATGCTGTTGTTCATAGGCATGGCTTAATCTTGCCATGTAATTCAATACAGCTAACGGTAAATAACCTTGATCAATTAAATCATGTAAGCTCGAACTCCCATGACGTTTTGATAATGGACTACCATCATCACCTGTGATTAATGATAAATGCGCATATTGCGGCAGACGTAAGTTTAACGCCTGCAGTATCATTAATTGTCTTGGTGTATTGGTTAAGTGATCTTCACCACGCATCACATGTGTTATACCCATTAATGAATCATCAATAGCATTACAAAACATAAATGATGATGATCCATCAGCACGACGAATAATAAAATCACCAATATCGAAACCATCAAACTTTTGTAAACCTTTCACTAAATCGACAAATTCAATTTTTGAATCAGGGTTTACATGAAAACGCAAAGCTGGTTTCAAACCACTTTCAATTTTTTTTGCCACGTCTTCTGCAGTTAATTTACGGCAAGTACCCGCATAACGTGGCGCATGACCGCGTGATAATTGTAACTTACGTTGCAGCGCTAACTCTTGATCGCTGCAAAAACAAGGATAGGCACGACCGGATTTTTCTAGTGATTGATAATATTGATCGTAAACTTCGCGACGTTGCGACTGGAAATAAGGACCATTAGAACCACCTACTCGCGGACCTTCTTGCCAATCAATCCCTAACCAATGTAAATCATCTTGTAAAATATCCGTGTATTTCTGTTCTGATCGCGCTGCATCAGTGTCTTCAATTCGCAATATAAAATGGCCGTCCGCATGTTTTGCATATAACGCACTAAACAATGCAGCACGACTATTTCCAATGTGAATTAACCCTGTTGGACTAGGTGAAAACCGTGTACGAATCATAGTTATCCTCTTGCTTCTACCATTATGCGCTTCATCTCACGCGTTGCATTTTCTAAACCCATAAAAATAGCACGCGCGACGATACCATGGCCAATATTTAATTCATTAATTTGCGGTATTTTTGCGATAGCCTGCACATTTTGATAATTCAAACCATGGCCCGCATTCACCACTAAACCTAGTTGATCTGCAAACTGTGTTGCCGCAATAATACGCTTTAACTCTGCATCTTGTTCTCGCACATTTTTTGCATCAGCATAGGTTCCCGTATGGATCTCTATCACCGGTGCCCCACATCGTTTAGCTGCCTCAATCTGTGCATGATCAGGATCGATAAACAGTGATACTTCTATTCCTTGCTGACCCAACTGTTGGCAAGCCTCATGCACTCTTACCTCATCAGCCAACACATTCAAACCACCTTCTGTAGTTAATTCCTGACGTTTCTCAGGAACCAAGCAAACATGCGCAGGTTTGATTTTTTCTGCATATCTGACCATAAAATCTGTGACTGCCATTTCCAAATTCATACGTGTTAATAAAACTTGATGAATCAATTCAACATCTCTTTCTTGAATATGACGTCTATCTTCACGTAAATGAATTGTAATGCCATCTGCACCGCCATTTTCAGCCGCATAGACTGCTTCAACTGGATCTGGATAACGTGTATGTCTTGCTTGACGCAAAGTTGCTACATGATCAATGTTCACGCCTAATAAAATTGATTCATTTTTATGCATGGTTTCCTCGTTTAATGTTGCCCTCACCCGACGCATAAAAAACATGCGTCGACCTCTCCACAAGTGGAGAGGTTAAAGTTTTAATGTTTTACTCCCTTCTCCCAAAGCGCTCTTTGCGAATGGGAGAAGGGTTGGGGATGAGGGTATAAATAACTACCTCACACAAACAACTTCCGACTCTGCAAAGGCTCTGGCCCCAATATTGCAGCCAATAACACACGCATTAAGCGCTTCGCATCACGTAAACTGTCTGCATCGTTTAATTCTTCTCTTGCCAACGACAACATGCTTTTTCCAACAAACGTTAAGTCATTTGGCTTTACTACATCCACTATTTCAAAACCTTTCTCATGGATATAGCGATAATATCGATCTACCATGATTTCTTGCTCTGGCCACTGCAAGCCGTAACCTAATTCTTCCAACAGTTTTTTCTCAAAAATACGTAGTGTTTTTTGCTGAAAATCCTGGGATTGTAATTCTACCAGCGTCTGATGATATGTCGAATATAATGTCATAGATGGGTCATTTTTGGCCAATAATCGCACTAAAAGTTCGTTGAGATAAAAGCCACTTAATAAGTTATTGCCGCGCAACAACATCGGGTGACCATTAGCCTCTGCACACGCAAGAGACATTAATTCACTTTTCCCTTGCCACGATAGCAAAAGTGGCTGAAATGGCTGCAATAGTGATTTGAGGGGAGAATGCTGTCGCCTCACTCCACGCGAAATTAAACTGATACGGCCATAATCTTGCGAAAAAACGTCTAAAAGCACGCTGGTTTCGCGATATGGCCGACGGTGTAAAATATACGCTGGTTGAAGTGATATACGCATTAGAATTTTTTCTTAATTCATCCTTAATTATCTGATCGTATTATCGGGCGTTATTTGCAACAAAACAAGGATAAGTCATGGCTGCACCTAGGATAGAACCTGCTAAACCAGTTGATGCTAAGTTACAAAAAAATGGAATTCGAGATTTTGTAGAGAAGATAAATTCTCTTACTGATTTTATAAAACCATCAGCGCCAGCGAAAAAGCAATCTCTACAGAGCTAATAATCTTTTGGGTGACATTATTCCCCTCTCCCAAAATGCTTTTCTTTGGGAGAGGGGTTAGGGGTGAGGGTTATAAGCCCTCATCCCCAGCCCTTCTCCCCTCGTAAAAATCACTCCGGGAGAAGGGAGAAGATCGAACGCTACGCTCTGCCAACCCTACATTGTGAGTTAATTTGGCTTTGGTGGAGTGCCGCTAATTGTTGGAGGAGGAGCAGGAGGACTTGCAGCAGCACCAATGGGTCTTTGTGGTGATTGAGACTGCACTTGTACCGGAACCGTAGCAGAAACATTCGACAACCCTGGGGCTCTAGCAATTGCATCAGCTGTACTACTTCGCCTACGTTTCGGGCTAGGAGGTGCGCCCTTATCTTCCAACACTTCAAAATCACCTCCAATATCATCAGATGACTGTGCTTTATTTTTATTGCTTGTACTCGAAGAAAATATACTTTTAATACTTCGTCCAAACGCATAAATTCCACTTGCTACTTTATCGTGAAGCCAAGGATAAATATTTGTAATGCCTTGTACTACATGACAAGCTCCAGCTATAGCTGTCCAGAAACCTTGTCTAACACCGGAGCTGCGATCTTGATGTGCATGCGCATACTCTGCGCCAAATTCCGCTACCTCTTTTAAAAAACGTGATGCCAAATAAATTATGTTCAATGGATTCCAACAAAAATAACTAACATGATCATCACGATAAAATGTTGATACGGCTGCTTGCTTAATATGCCCAAGCAAAGAAGTATCAGGAACAGACTGACCTTGCCAAGCAGGTTGATTGGCCGCTTGTTGATGTTGTTCAATACCATATTCAACAGGAAGTTTTTGTTTGTCCCGCAAATAGGGATCAATAACCGCAGCGGTCATTGGTTTATTTCTGTTTTCGCTATACCACTGACGACATAAATTAATGTTTGAAAGCGTGTGGTAACCGCAGGTATATCCATCAGTAACTGATTGCGTGCCTAGTTCAGCTAATTCATCTCCGTCATCTACTCTGAAGCTATTGACTGATTTACTATTAATGACGACTCCATGTTCAAACGGATGCACTTGGTCTCTGCAAACGGTGACGATGTGCTGTCCATTTATACCGGGCCCAACCACAGGCGAAATTAGACGATATGATGCAAATCCCGCTAACTCAACATCTGCACCGTCCGAACGCTTAACAGCTACTAGCGCTGCTCTCACATCCGCAAATGTAGGACGATCGGTCATTGCATAGTGGGCATCTAAAGCTGTCACACTAGTAATAATGACTTGATTTACTTCGTCAATAAATATGTCAAATGACGCACCGTTGACGCTAAGGGTAAACTGCTTTAAACCCCGATATTGGTGATGTAAGATACTGTTTTCACTGGTAGTTCCCAGCTCGTGTAAGCCGACTATTGTCGAAGATTGCATACCGATTCTCGTTTTGATAATTATAATAATTACTTAAATTATATCAGAGAATGGGTGAAGGAAGGCTTAAAACGCTTGACTGTGGGCACGCTGCGCTTTGAGCTATCCCGACGAATTTTTAGTAGCATTATTCCCCTCTCCCAAAATGCTTTTTTTTGGGAGAGGGGCAAGGGGTGAGGGTATAGGCCCTCATCCCCAGCCCTTCTCCCATCGTAAAAAAACACTCTGGGAGAAGGGAGCAAAAAATTCGTGGGGATAACTCAGCGCTGCGCTTTGCCCACCCATCTTTGCTCAGAAACTACAAGATCCCAGTCATTTATCTACGCGATAGACGCCATAATCTTGTTAAATGTTGCGGCATAGCTTAAGTGACATGATTGATAAAACTTTTCAGCCATTAATTTTTCGCGCCATGCAACAAGGTGCGGATAAGGTGCTAGAGAAACTTTTGCAATTTCACAGGTATCCAACGCCGCAAGCATAGCAAAATCAGCTAACGTCATTGTGCTATCCACTAGATATCTATTTTCTGTAAGCTGCGCTTCAATTGCAGGTAAGTAACTTGCAATAAAATCAAAACCGTCTTTCAATGAACGCTCATCAACTGGCAGATTGCGAATCTTGTGAAAATGGGTATTAAACATGATTTTGCCTAACGCCATCATGACATGCAATGATGAGTAATCCATCCACTTATCCACTTCAGCACGCAACTTAATATCTTGAGGATAGATGCCTGATTTTGTTTTGTTTGCAAGATAACGAATAATTGCATTACTTTCTGCTAAGCAAAAACCATCGTCTTCAATTGCTGGGATTTTTCCAAACGCGTTGATCTTTAAAAATGTAGGTAATTTATTTTCGCCTGAGCCTAAATTCACACGGTGATATTCATAAGGAACTTCGAGATAGTTTGCTACATAACATACTTTATTTGCTGGTGAAGATAATGGATTGCCATAAATATTTAACATGCTACTTTCTCCTTTTTAAAATTTAGTATCACCTCTCCCACTTGTGGATGAGGCACCCTCATCCACAACCCTTCTCCCATCGTAAAAAACACGCTGGGAGAAGGGGGAAAAGCAAGCTACGTAACGCTCTTACTCAAACCCTAAGCTCTTCAACGCTTTTTCGCTATTCGTCCAATCATCTTTCTGCTTAACCCACAAACGTAAAAATACTTTTTTACCGAGAAGCTTTTCAATATCTTTACGCGCTAACGTTCCTATACGCTTCAACAGCTCACCGCCTTTGCCGATGACAATCGCTTTTTGTCCTTCTCGCTCGACCCAGATGATGGCACTGATTTCTGTCAGTTTGCCTTCATCTTTCATTAACTCAATTTCGACAGTCGTGCTATACGGAACTTCTTGCTCAGTAGCTTGAATTATTTTCTCACGAATTAATTCTGCAATTTGAAATTTTTCGGTTTTATCTGTGTATTGATCATCAGGAAATAAATGTGGACCTTCGGGAACGTAAGACATAATGACTGCCTCTAACTCTTTGACGTCCTCTGATTTATTTGCTGAAAATGGCACGATAGATGCAAATTCTTTTTTATCTTTGATTTTTTCAATAAATGGTAATAACTGGCCTTTATCTTTGACTAAATCAATTTTATTGATTGCTAAAATAATAGGAGCTTTAACATCTTGCAATCTTTGCAAAACCAACTCATCTTCTTCATACCAATGCATGGCTTCTACCACAAAAACAATAATATCTGCATCAGGAATCACTGAGCTTGCTAAGCGATTCATATAACGATTCATCGCATTTTTTTCTGTTTTATGGATACCAGGTGTATCAATAAACACAGCTTGATTCTGTTCTATGGTTTTGATACCTAAAACCTGTGTACGAGTTGTCTGTGGTTTTGGTGATGTAATACTGATTTTTTTACCTAAGATTTTATTTAATAAAGTAGACTTCCCAACATTAGGACGCCCAACAATAGCAATATAACCTGATTTATCGACGTTTTTCATATTTAATTTTTTCCAACATAGCTTCTGCAGCATCTTGTTCTGCTTTTCTGCGACTTGAACCACTACCCTTTGTAATTTGCGAGAAGCCATCTATTTCACAACTCACCGTAAATACTTGTTGATGTGTTTCACCCTCAACACTGTCCACTTTATAAAGTGGCAAATGCATATGACGTGATTGCAATATTTCTTGCAACATTGTTTTTGGATCTTTGAAATTTGTTGTGGATGTTAGCGCCGTTAACCACGGTTCATACCAACGTAACAAGCATGATTTTATTTTTTCAAAACCACCATCTAAATATACTGCACCGACGATGGATTCCATTGCACATGAAATAATAGACAGCCTATCACTTCCACCACTTTTTAATTCTCCAGGTCCTAAAAACATATAGCGACCCAAATTAAAAAGACGCGCCATCTCACCTAGCGTGTCACGATTGATAAGCGTTGCACGCCAACGACTTAAATCACCTTCTTGTGCACGTGGAAATTGGTGATATAACGCTTCTGCAATGACAAAATTGACAATTGAATCGCCTAAATATTCTAAGCGCTCATTGTTCGCATCTGGGCTGCTGCGATGAGTCAGTGCCAGCTTTAATAAAGCAGGGTTATTAAATTGATAACCTAAAATTCGTGATAGCTCATCACTCATAATCGCCTCAATGCACCCTTTTGCCAATACGATCGAATCGCAAACTGTGACTAATAGAGTCCCAGCTCATCCAAACCATTACTGCTTTACCAACAATATTGTCTTTAGGCGCAAAACCAAAATAGCGACTATCTGCGCTAATATCGCGATTATCACCCATTACAAAATACATATCAGGTGGCACAACAATATCACGGTAATCAAAACTGTCTCTTGTTGGAATTTGATATATATCATGTTTCACACCCAAGAGATCCTCTGTCTTTTGTACGACATTAAAAGATGCGCCGCTATCATCATAATCTATCGCATTTTTATCAAACTCTTGTGGGATTTGATGACCATTCACATAAAGTTGTTTATTGATATAACTGATGTGATCACCTGGAAGACCTATCACGCGCTTGATAAATAAAACGCTTGGATTAGGCGGCCAATGTAATACTACAATATCGCCTCTTGCTGGCTCACCATAGTTAATAATTTTGTTATGCAACACAGGTAAACGAACCCCATAATCAAATTTATTCACTAAAATAAAATCGCCCACTAGCAAACTAGGTTCTAGTGATCCTGATGGAATGCGAAACGGTTCAAATAAAAATGAACGCAATAAAAATACGGCCACTAAAACAGGAAAAAATGATCTCGCATAATCTATAATTACCGGATATTTTTTTATGCCTGCTTGATGACGCTTTCTTGCCAAAAAAAGCATATCAAATAAACTAATGACTCCAGAAATAACAACCAAATAAAATAATATGCGCTCAAAATCAAAATTCATTTTTTATCTACCTTTAAGACTGCTAAAAATGCTTCCTGAGGAATTTCAACATTACCCACTTGCTTCATACGCTTCTTCCCTGCTTTTTGTTTCTCAAGCAGTTTACGTTTTCGCGAAATATCACCGCCATAACATTTTGCTAATACGTTTTTACGCAATGCCTTCACCGTCGAACGGGCAATAATATGCGCGCCAATTGCGGCCTGAATTGCAATATCAAACATTTGCCGCGGAATTAATTCTTGCATTTTCTCGGTGATTTGACGGCCTTTAAATGCAGCTTGATCTTTATGAACAATCAACGCTAGAGCATCAACACGATCACCATTAATCAATAAATCTACTTTTGTTAATTCTGCTGCTTGGAAATAGGCGAATCCATAATCCAATGATGCATACCCTCTACTGACTGATTTCAAGCGATCAAAGAAATCTAACACGATTTCTCCCATTGGAATCTCATAAGTCATGGCAACTTGATTACCCAAATACTGTAAATTCTTTTGTAGCCCGCGACGTTCAACACACAGCGTGATCACATTTCCTAAATATTGCTGTGGAACTAAAATATTTACTTTCGCGATAGGTTCACGAATTTCTGCAATATTATTTACAACGGGTAATTTAGAAGGATTATCAACGTGGATTATCTCGCCTTGGGTTGTCAATACTTCATAAACTACTGTCGGTGCAGTGGTAATTAAATCTAAATTGTATTCGCGCTCTAAACGCTCTTGCACAATCTCCATGTGCAACATACCTAAAAAGCCACAACGAAATCCAAATCCTAATGCTTCTGATGACTCTGGCTCAAAAAATAATGCCGCATCATTCAAACATAATTTTGATAATGCTTCGCGAAATGCAGGAAAATCATCTGAGCTCACTGGGAATAAACCCGCATATACTTGAGGTTTAACTTTTTTAAATCCGGGTAGTGGTCCTGATGCTGTTTTATGCGCGTGCGTTAACGTGTCACCCACTGGTGCACCATTAATATCTTTGATGCCTGCGACAATGTATCCGACTTCACCTGCTTTTAGCATCGTGGTTGGTACACGTTTTGGTGTAAACACACCAACACCAGACACTTCATGGTGTTTGCCAGTCGACATCACTAGCATTTTGTCACCCACTTTTACAATACCGTGCTTTACACGGACTAACGAGACAACACCTAAATAACTATCAAACCATGAATCAATGATCAGTGCTTGTAATGGCGCATCAAGATCACCGACTGGCGGAGGAATTTTTGCAATCAAGTTTTCGAGTAAATCTTCGATACCCAAACCTTGTTTTGCGCTCACACGTGTTGCATCTTGTGCATCAATACCGATAATTTCTTCAATTTCATTGATAACACGATCGGGATCAGCTTGTGGTAAATCAATTTTATTCAATACAGGTAATACTTCTAAGCCCTGCTCAATCGCTGTATAACAAACCGCAAGCGTTTGTGCTTCTACACCTTGCCCTGCATCCACGACGAGTAATGCGCCTTCGCATGCAGAAAGTGAACGTGAAACTTCATATGAAAAGTCAACGTGTCCTGGTGTATCAATAAAATTTAATTGATAAATTTCACCATTACGCGCCGTATAATTTAAGGTAACGCTATGCGCTTTGATTGTAATACCGCGTTCACGCTCCAAATCCATGGAGTCTAAAACTTGGGCTTCCATCTCACGCTCACTCAAACCACCGCAGAGCTGTATAAGCCTATCTGCTAATGTTGATTTGCCATGATCGATATGGGCAATAATAGAAAAATTTCGAATGTTTTGCATGCTTCTCTAACCAGTAAATTTTGTCGCAAATATACCGTATTTTGGGGTGGGATACTACCTTTAAAGCCATGACAATTTTTACCTCTCCACTTGTGGAGAGGTCGACGCACGCTTTTATGCGTCGGGTGAGGCAATCACCCTCATCCCCAACCCTTCTCCCATTCGTAAAAAACACTCTGGGAGAAGGGAGTAAATATATGTGAAAGATTTACACCCCACCCCAACCACGGATATTGAAGAGGATTTTTCGGAATATATCAGCATCGACAGAATCAACAAAGATCAGACAGGACCGCATGTTGTGTTGCGTATGCATTCTAAAACGGAGTAAGCATAATTGTGTGCTAATTGTACTGCTCCCGCATAATTCTGCGGAATACTCGCCTGACTTATCCCAGAGAAGCCATTTACTATCAGTTAAGGTCAATCGGTAGATAGATTGCTTATGCTTTAACAAGCCGTGATAGGTTAATACGTAGAATCCATAGGATAGAATGATCGCCTCTAAAAATAAGCGCACACCTAGAGGTATTGGTAATAAAACCACGAGCAAAACGGCCGATGTTAAAACTAGTAACATCAAAAAAATAAACTGCTTAGAAGGCTTTAAGTTAATGTCTAACTTTTGCATGATGCCGTATTTTCCCTACCATTAACGCCAATATCTCATCAGTTGGCGTATTTTTTCCCGTTAACCAGCCAAACAACTCTTGGTCATTACACTCTAATAACCGGATAAAGTGATCTTTTTCTTCAGGCTGCAATGAAATATAGGCTTCTTCTAGAAAATTACCTAATAAAACATCAAGTTCCAACATGCCACGGCGGCAAGACCAACGTAACCGTGAGGGTATTTCAGTATTCACAACAACCTCTTTTCGAAGAAAATAAGTTATAATACAATCGAATATAATTTATTTTGAATTAATTTAATTTTAAGGTATATCAACTAATATAATAAAGCAAATAGATACAAATAACGCGTAAGGTGTATATTATGAGTCCTAATAAAACAGCACAGTCAGAATTAAAGCTCAAATTACTAAAATCTCTGCGTGACCTCATTGTGGCAAAAAACCAAAAAGGCCACACTGAAGAAACTAAGCGTGTTAAAAAGCTAATTGACTCTATTAAGAGTACAAACCTATCCGAAAAGGATAGCCAAATTGTCTTTCATCTCATTTACCTCATCGTCACGGAATGCCCAAGTCTCGTTAAGCCACCGTATGATAAGCTGCTACACGATATAGCAAAAGAAATTGAGAGAAAGCTTAATCTCAATGAAGAATTAAAGGCTACTGTTAAACGCCAATAATCATCTAGAAACTCTATACAAACTAGTCCATAATGCGTACCCATTGACCTTCAATGGAGCGCATATGACAGTTGGCTATTTAGACTTCCTCTCGCAAGAAATCGAAAACTTAAAAAAAACCGGCCTTTATAAAGGCGAACGCATCATCACCTCACAACAACAAGCTGATATCACCGTTAATCGCGACACACATGTCTTAAATTTTTGCGCTAACAATTATCTAGGTTTATCAAATCATCCGGCGCTGATTAAAGCGGGACAAGATGCACTTGAAAAGTATGGCTTTGGCATGTCTTCCGTACGCTTTATTTGTGGCACGCAAGATATTCATAAAGAACTAGAATCACGCTTAAGTTCATTTCTAGGAATGGAAGACACTATTCTTTATTCTTCTTGCTTTGATGCAAATGGTGGATTGTTTGAAACATTATTAGGCCCTGAAGATGCTATCATCAGTGACGCATTAAATCATGCGAGCATTATTGATGGTGTGCGCTTGTGCAAAGCGAATCGTTTTCGTTACAACAATAACGACATGAATGATTTGGAAGCGAAATTAAAAGAAGCACAACATTGTCGTTACAAATTAATCGCAACCGATGGCGTGTTTTCAATGGATGGTATTATTGCAAACTTACCTGAGATTTGTGATTTAGCAGATAAATATGGCGCGATGGTCATGGTAGATGATTCACATGCTGTCGGCTTCATGGGAAAAAATGGTCGCGGCACACATGAGTATCACAATGTAATAGATCGCATTGATATTATCACTGGAACATTAGGCAAAGCATTAGGCGGCGCATCCGGTGGCTATACTAGCGGCAAAAAAGAAGTGATTACCTGGCTGCGTGAACGTTCACGTCCTTATTTATTTTCAAATACATTAGCACCAGTCATTGCAGCAACATCAATTAAAGTATTAGATTTATTAGAATCTAGTCACGAGCTGATTGAAAAATTACATGCTAATAGTTTGCAATTCCGTAAAGGCATGGAACAACATGGACTTAAATTAATTCCAGGCGAACACCCAATTATTCCAGTGATGCTAGGTGATGCAGCACTTGCAAAACAAATGGCAGATGCATTACTCAATGAAGGCATTTATGTGATTGGTTTTTCATATCCTGTTGTACCACATAATCAAGCACGTATTCGAACACAAATGTCTGCGGGACATAATACAGATCAAATTGATAAAGCTATTGCAGCATTTGCAAAAGTTGGCAAACAACTCGGTGTAATTTAGGATGAAAATATGAAGGCACTTGTAAAATCAAAACCTGAACGTGGTATCTGGATGGAAGATGTTGCAGAACCAACATTAGGCCCCAATGATGTCATGATTAAAATTAAAAAAACCGCAATTTGCGGCACTGATATTCATATTTATAATTGGGATGAATGGGCAAATGAAGTGGTGCCAGTACCACTGACTGTTGGCCATGAGTTTGTCGGTATCATTGTTGACCTTGGTAGTGAAGTAAGAGGTTTAAAAGTAGGTGATCGTGTTTCAGCAGAAGGCCATATTTCTTGTGGATATTGCCGTAACTGCCGCGCAGGTCGCCGTCACATGTGTCGTAATAACGTTAGCATTGGCTATATGACCACGGGCTGTTTTGCAGAATACCTTGCAATGCCTGCTGTAAATGTTTATCCGATACCTGATTCTATTCCTGATAATCAAGCTGCGATTTTAGATCCTTTTGGAAATGCAACTCACACTGCCCTCGCCTACTCTGTTGTGGGTGAAGATGTCTTGATTACTGGCGCAGGGCCTGTTGGTATTATGGCTGTTGCTGTTGCTCGCCATGTGGGTGCAAGACATATTGTTATCACTGATGTTAACGATTATCGCTTAGGCTTAGCAAAAGCGATGGGGGCTTCGATTACATTAAATGTAACCAAAGGTACTCTCAAAGAAGCAATGGATAAACTTGGCATGAAAGAAGGTTTTGACGTAGGTATGGAAATGTCAGGCAACCCTAAAGCATTTTCTGACATGTTAGATCATATGAATCATGCTGGAAAAATAGCACAACTTGGATTTTTGCCTCGCGAAACACAAACGAATTGGAACCAATTCATCATGAAAGGATTACAGATGAAAGGTATCTATGGTCGTGAAATGTTTGAAACCTGGTACAAAATGATTTCGATGCTGCAAAGTGGCTTGGATATTTCACCGATTATCACTCATGAATTTCATATAGACGAATATCAAAAAGCATTTGATACGATGTTGTCGGGAAATAGTGGGAAAGTGGTGATGAGCTGGGAGTAAAAACCAGCACAAAATGTAAAATGAATGGTGGGCACGCTTCGCTCTGAGTTATCCCCACGAATTTTGGGTAGTATAATTCCCCTGCTTTTTTTCTGAGAGGGGGGCAAGGGGTGAGGGTATAGGCCCTCATCCCCAGCCCTTCTCCCATCGTAAAAAACACTCTGGGAGAAGGGAGCAAAAATTCGTGGGGATAACTCAGCGCTTCGCTTGCCCACCCTACACATTTTTCTTAGTACCTTTCTTTTAAATACTCAAACAACGCTCGCAACGCCATAGCTTCACCACCTTGAGGCCTTCCAGGACGTGCGCGTAAATTCCATGCCATCAAATCAAAATGCATCCATGGAGTGTCATTACCGACAAATTCTTTCAAAAATAAGGCTGCGGTAATTGCGCCAGCATATGAATCAATGCCCGCATTATTAATATCCGCAATGTTAGAATTCAACGATTCACGATAAGCAGCAAATAATGGCATATGCCATACAGGATCTGATTGCTCATGAGCAATACGTACCATATCAGCAGCTATTTTATCATTGTTACAAAATAACCCCGGTAAATCTGTGCCTAATGCAATACGTGCAGCGCCTGTTAATGTCGCTATATCAATTAATAAATCAGGTTTGTCATTCACTGCTTCTGCTAATGCATCAGCTAATACTAAACGGCCTTCCGCATCAGTATTGCCAATTTCAACGGTAATACCTTTGCGACTCGTAATTACATCGCTAGGACGGTATGAATTACCAGAAATTGAATTTTCAACTAAGGGAATCAACACGCGCAAACGAATAGGTAACTTCGCATGGATAATCATGTTTGCTAAACCTAAAACATGCGCTGCTCCACCCATGTCTTTTTTCATCAACAACATACCCGATGAATTTTTTATATCTAAACCACCAGTGTCAAAACACACACCTTTACCGACAAGAGTGACTAATGGGTGCTTTTTGTTTCCCCATGTTAAATCTATTAATCGCGGCTCATCATCACAACCACGACCTACTGCATGGATTAATGGGAAATTTTGTTTTAGCAGAGCTGAACCGACTATTTGTTTGTATTGTGCTTTATTCTTTGTGCTGAATTTTTTAATTTCTGCAGCAAACTCAGATGGGCCGAGATGCTCTGTAGAGGTATTAATTAAATCACGCACCAAATAAATTGACTCAACCATATTGGTAATATGTGATGCGTCTATTTTTTTAGTTAACAACAGCTGTGCAGGTTTGCGATTTGCTTTTTTGTATTTCGTGAATTGATATGCACCCAAGCCCCAGACAATAGCCAATTGCTCAAGGTTCTTTTCTGTTTCTTGAAAAGCGTAAACACCTTCCGGTAATGAAACAGGTAATGAACCAACACTCCAAAATTGGTTCGTATCGGCTGCACAATGTAACACAAATGACAATTTACTTTTTGCATCAGGAATTAAACTCGTCATTCCAGGTTCTGGACGAAAACCGCTGGATTCTAGCCAGTTTTTCACATGGTTATCTTGTTTCAATAACCATGCTGCAAATTTCGATTTCAAAACAACATGAATGGGTGTGACATGTTTAGGTGCTTTGGCGACATAACAATTCAACATTTATTTACCCTATCACTTTTTCTGCTGCTGCATATTCTTGTTGTAAAGCAGCTGCAACTGCTTTGTGTGTGATCTTACCTTGGCAAACGTTCAAGCCATTTAACAGATGCGGATCACGTTTCATTGCTTCTTTGTAGCCTAAATTAGCTAATGCGAGCGCAAATGGTAACGTTGCATTGTTTAAGCCAAAGGTCGATGTGCGTGGCACAGCACCCGGCATATTAGACACACAGTAATGCACAACACCATCAACAACATAGGTTGGATCTTGATGTGTCGTTGGACGACTTGTTTCAAAACATCCACCTTGATCAATTGAAACGTCAACTAATACAGAACCTGCACGCATATTTTTTAACATATTACGCGTTACTAAACGTGGCGCTGAACCACCAGGAACTAATACCGCACCCACAACTAAATCTGCACGTGAAGTGTGATGTTCAATAGCATCGGTTGTTGAGTAAATCGTCGTGATTTTAGAACCGAATTGTAAATCTAAGTGATTTAATCTTTCTAATGATTTATCGATGACAACAACGTAAGCGCCTAAACCCATTGCCATACGCACTGCATTTGTTCCAACAACACCACCACCTAAGACAACCACTTTCGCAGGAGCAACACCTGGAATACCACCTAATAAAATTCCACTTCCACCATTTGAAATTTCTAACGATGTCGCACCAGCTTGAATTGACATACGTCCAGCCACTTCACTCATTGGAGCTAATAATGGTAAACCACCGGTTTTGTTTGTTACTGTCTCATAAGCAATGGCAACACATCCTGATGCTTGCAATAATTTTGCTTGCTCTGGATCTGGCGCTAAATGTAAGTATGTAAATAGCACTTGGTTTTCGCGTAACATTTTACATTCTTGTGTTTGTGGCTCTTTTACTTTGATAATCATATCTGCTGTTTCAAAAACTTCAGCAGCTGTTTTACCTATACGCGCACCAGCTTGTTCGTAAGCATGATCATCATAACCAATTCCAAGTCCCGCATTGTGTTCCATGATAACTTGATGACCGTTTGCAACTAACTCTCGTACGCTACCAGGAACAAGGCCTACTCGATATTCGTGGTTTTTAATTTCTTTTGGAACACCTATTAACATAGAATTCTCCGTAAATTTAATTACCCTCATCCCCAACCCTTCTCCCATACGCAAAAAACGCTTTGGGAGAAGGGGGAAATCTCACCTCTCCCACAAGTGGGAGAAGTATCATAATGCGTCATGAATTTAGAAAAAGTGATTATACTATCAAACTAAGCCTAACAACAATTTATTGACTCGCTGTACAAACATTGCTGGGTCTTTCAATTGAGCGCCTTCAGAAAGTACCGCTTGATCAAATAACAGCTGGGCCCACTCTTGGAAAACCTCATCATTGGCTTCATGCTTCAACTTGTGAACTAATTTATGATCAGGATTCAATTCGAAAATAGGTTTGATATCCGACACAGTTTGTCCCGCGGCCTTCAATAAGCGCTGTAATTGCAAGCCCATATCATTTTCATCGGCTACCAAACATGATGGTGATGCCGTTAAACGATGAGACATTCTGACATCTTTCACTTGATCACCTAACGCAGTTTTAACACGCAAAATGACGCTATCAAAATCTGTTTTAATCTGTTCTTCTTTTTTCTTTTGCTCTTCTTTTTGCGCAGGCGTTTCCATCGATAATTCTTCTAAATTGACATCACCTTTTGCAACAGATTGTAATGTTTTGCCTTCATACTCTGACATATGTGCAACAAACCATTCATCAATTTGATCTGACAAGAGTAAAACTTCAATATTGTTTTTCTTGAAAACTTCAAGATGAGGGCTTGATTTTGCAGAAGTAAAACCATCTGCTGTCACATAATAAATTTTGCTTTGACCCGTTTTCATACGCGCAATGTAATCATCAAGCGATACATTTTGGATTGCTGAATCATTATGAGTTGATGCAAAACGCGCTAGTTTTGCGATACGCGCACGATTAGCAAAATCTTCTGCTGGACCTTCTTTAATGACCTTGCCGAAATTATCCCAAAATGCAGCATATTTTTCTTTGTCATCATTCGCTAATTTTTCCAACATATCTAGCACACGTTTTACTAATGCGGATTTCAATTTTGGAATCACTGGATTATCTTGCAAAATTTCACGCGAAATATTTAATGGTAATACGTTTGTATCTAAAACCCCACGCACAAAACGTAAATACATTGGCACAAATTGATGGACTTCATCCATAATAAATACGCGTTGAACATATAGTTTTAAACCATGTTGACGTTCACGCTGCCATAAATCAAATGGGACACGCGCAGGAATATATAACAAACTCGTATAATCTAAACTGCCGCCTTCAACTTGATTGTGTGACCACAATAATGGATCTTCAAAATCATGTGCGATATGTTTGTAATGTTCTTTATATTGTTCTTCAGTGATAGAGTTTTTTGGCAAGGTCCATAACGCCGTTGCGCGGTTAACGGTTTCCCATTCGATCGCTGCGTTGTCTTCTTTTGCTTCTGTGCCTTCCATTTTTTTCATCATGATAGGCAAATTAATATGATCGGAGTATTTAGTGATAATGCTACGTAAACGCCAATCATTTAAAAAATCATCTTCGCCTTCTTTTAAATGTAAAACAATGTCTGTACCGCGTGATGCTTTTGCAACATTTTGAATAGAATAATCACCCTCACCAGATGACACCCATTGCACGCCATGCTCAGCAGTCAATCCCGCTCTACGTGTTGTTACAGTTACTTGATCTGCGATAATAAATGATGAATAAAAACCAACGCCAAACTGACCAATTAAGTGAGAATCTTTCTTTTGATCGCCTGTGAGCTGTGAAAGAAATTCTTTTGTTCCTGATTTTGCAATGGTTCCCAAATTATCGATGACTTCATCACGATTCATACCAATGCCATTATCTGAAATGGTGATTGTGCGTGCTGTCGCGTCATAACTAACATCAATTTTCAAGGTAGAATCGTTTTCATATAAGGCTGAATCTGATAATGCTTCAAAACGCAATTTATCTGATGCATCCGATGCATTCGAAATTAATTCACGTAAAAAGATTTCTTTGTTGCTATAAAGAGAATGAATAACGATGTTAAGTAATTGCTTTACTTCCGCTTGAAAACTTAGCTTTTCTTGATGTGCATCGACTGTCATGACCAAAATTTCTCCAGTAATTGATTTGCTGTAGGTAGGTTATATGGGCAAATGGAGAGAATTTCAAGAGTAATCTACTGTCATCCCGAGAAGCGTAGCGACGAGGGACCTCCGTGGAACTACTGTGAAGTAATTGCATGGAGGTCCCTCGTCGCTACGCTTCTCGGGATGACATGCTTAAATCGGATCATTCAACACTTTTTCAAATCCTTTGAAAAACATGCGTTGCGAGTACATTTTCATAACCTGATTTCGCAGTGTGGCGATCCAAGCAGAGCGTGTTGTCATTAATCTTGCTAAAGCACGCGATTGAGTTTGTATCATTTCAACACGTTTTCTGTGTCGTTTTATATAACATTGTAACGCATAAGGAATTGTTTTATGGCATGCACGACTCAACTCATCCGCTAATGCAGCCGCAGACTCCATTGCAACTGACGCACCAATACCCGCTGTTGGTAAAATCAACTGCCCCGCATCACCAATAAATACGACTCTATCCTCCGCCCACAGATTCGATGTAGAGTCATAAAATCCAGTATGATAAATATTTTTTACATCTTTACTGCAATCAAGAATCTCAGGAATATAACCACCAAAATCACGAAATTCTTTTTCTATTGTTAATAATTTATGATCGAGAGAATCTGGATGGATTTGACTATCTTGCTGCACACTGACAAAACAACATAACTTATCTTTCGCAGGATACAATCCAAAAAAGTGTGCATTGCCCCAATACTCAGTAACAAGGTTACTCGGCATAATTGCTGGATCAATCCACCATGCCCAACCACCCCAACCCAAATATTTTAAAAACTGATCGCCTAATAATAATTTTCTAACTTGCGAATGTATGCCATCAGCAGCAATCACTAAATCATAGGTGCCTTCAGAATTATCATTAAAAACAACATGTACCTTGTTGTCTTTTTGGGTGATTTTTTGCAGAACCGTGCTCATACGAACCGTGCCAGCTGTTTCTCTGAGTAAATCAATTAACTCCGAATGTAAAATCCCATACAACCCACCGTACTTATTTAAAAAGGCAGTCATGTTATATGAGTGAAGTAATTGACCCTGCGTATTACAAACTTTGTATTCACGCAACTCTTGAGAAGAGGCAACAAATTTATCGTAGAGATTGAGTCCATGTAAAATACGACTACCCAGCGGCCATAAACTCAATACATAGCCAACGTCTTTAGGATACTCAGCACTTTTTTCGATAATGGAATAATTGACATTACGTTGAGAAAGCAAACTAGCGACGGTTAACCCAGCAATCCCTCCACCAACAATCAACACATCCATATCGACTCCATCCGTGGTAGTGAATTTTTTAATCATACCAGAAGATTTGTCAATGAGCCAAAGATTAAACCCTTCTCTATTTTAACTGTAGGTGGGTACGCTACGCTCTGAGTTATTCCCACGAATTTTCAGTAGCATTATTCCCCTCTCCCAAAATGCTTTTTTTTTGGGAGAGGGGCAAGGGGTGAGGGTATAGGCCCTCATCCCTTGCCCTTCTCCCATCGTGAAAAACACTCTGGGAGAAGGGAGCAAAAAATTCGTGGGGTAACTCAGAGCGCAGCGTGCCCACCCTACGTTTAAGATAATTGGTAAAGTAAAACTAGCGTGTCAAATCAATAGAATCGATCTTCGCGGTAATACCTAAGATACTGACGGTACCATTTCTAAATGCTGCAGTTTCTCCATCAGTTGATCCATTAAGAACAACATCGCTATCATTGATGGCAATATTACCATTTGTGCAGGTTGCTTTTAATGTTTTGGTCACAGCTGGACATGCCTTATCCCATCCTGCTGGTGATACAGCGGTTGCGTGCAAATCAATGGCCATATCGTATTGATTTCCGCCGGTAGCAGAGATATTTCCTGTTCCAGCATATGAGCAATGCACATTAGTAAAGAAGATATTTGCTGAAACTTCTCCCTTTCCATTCCACTGACCTGTGATCAATGAACATGAATCTGTTGCTGTCACTCTTCCTGGCGCATTAATTTTCACATTAATACCTGCGTTTGCAACTCCAATCGCCAATGAACTGCAGATAATTGCAGTCACTATTTTTTTAATTTGCATAAATAATTTCCTATTACAATTAGTTGACGAATGATTAAGCGCCAAAACCTATTGAAAAGTCAAGCTTGACAGTGATCGACCTAAAGCACGTATAATCATTGCTATCAATTTATATATAGCGACCGCATGCAAACTCCCGCGCTTAACTTACATGGATTTACATTTACCGAACTTTTTCAATCACAAGGCTTGAAACGTCTTGATGATGCATTCCTTGCAAATCTTGAAAATGACAATCCATTGCTATACTCCAATTTACTTGCCTATCGTCATGCGACTAAAACATTTTCTGCAGAAGAGCTCAGCAGCATATTAATCACCTGTGCTGAAACGTTAGAAGATTTTTTGGTAGAATTATTCGATATTGCAAATGCAGCGGATGCAATCAGGAGCAAAACTCTAGCTTACAATCCTATTTCAGCATTCAAAAAATCATTTGTTATTCGCCGTGCGAAAAAAAATGTATTGCACAGTGATGCATTACCACCATTCAATACGCTAGATGAATGGCTAACAGTAGAATTAAAAAATGCTCCCATTCAAGCAGAAGATAAAGAGCTAGCAATAGCGCTACTTGCAAACCATTATTTGTCGAATCCTGAAAAGTTTCACACTGAAATCGAACAGTTAACACAGTGGTGCACACAAGCACTGGCAACTCCATCAGGCCAAATAGCCGTAAAAAACTGGATCAGCTTTAAACTTCCAGAAAGAACGGATTATCATAATTTAGTACCTACACATTCAATTCATGATGATCTCAATCGTTTAGCTTATGCCGATGAGAGCTTAAACTTACGTGATGGCTTTAAACTAACTGACCCACGCATGACTGCCGGCCAAGTACAAGATGAAGTTAATTACTGTATTTATTGTCATGATCATGATGGCGATTTTTGTTCTAAAGGTTTCCCTGCAAAAAAAGGTGATCCATCACAAGGATTCAAAAAAAATCCTCTTGATACCTCACTTGTGGGTTGCCCATTAGAAGAAAAAATTTCAGAAATGAATTTATTGAAGCGCGATGGACACACTCTTGCTGCACTCGCCATGGTTATGGTTGATAATCCCATGTGCCCAGCAACCGGACATCGCATTTGCAACGATTGCATGAAAGCCTGCATTTATCAAAAGCAAGAACCCGTCAATATTCCTCAAATTGAAACACGTGTTTTAACTGATGTATTAAGCTTACCTTGGGGTGTGGAAATTTATGATTTATTAACACGCTGGAATCCATTACGCCAAAGCCAATACCTCATGAAACCTTACAATGGATTAAAAGTCATGATTGCAGGCATGGGACCATCCGGTTTCACTCTCGCACATCATTTACTGCTAGAAGGATTTGCTGTTGTCGGCTTTGATGGCTTAAAAATAGAACCTTTACCTAAAAAATTCATTAGCAATCCGATTTATTCATTTGATGAATTACATGAAGAATTAGATTCAAGAATCATGGCTGGTTTTGGTGGCGTTGCTGAATATGGCATTACAGTACGTTGGGATAAAAACTTTTTAAAATTAATTTATATTAGTTTAATGCGCCGACCACATTTTCAAATCTTTGGTAATGCGCGCCTTGGTGGCACAGTCACCGTCGAAGATGCTTGGGAAATGGGATTTGATCATTTTGTTCTCGCAGTTGGTGCCGGTTTACCTAAAGCATTACCTATTCCTGGCAGCCTTGCGCCAGGCATGCGCCAAGCAAATGACTTTTTAATGGCGTTACAATTAGGAAACGCCGCAAAAAAAGAAAGTTTAACCAACATTCAAATTCGCTTGCCCGCAGTTGTCATTGGTGGAGGCTTAACGGGTGTAGATACCGCAACTGAAGTGCAAGCCTATTATATTACACAAGTTGAAAAAACATTAGCTCGCTATGAAGCTCTCGCCACTCAATTTAATGAAGAGTATATTCTCAATCAACTAGACATCACTGAAAAAGAGATTCTCGATGAATTTCTCATGCATGGTAAAGCGGTACATAAAGAACGTGAATTAGCGAAAAATGAAAATCGAAAACCCAATTTCATTAAACTCATCCGCCAATGGGGCGGCGTAACCATCGTTTATCGCCGCACGATGCAAGAGTCACCTGCCTATATCAATAATCATGAAGAATTACGTAAAGCACTTGAAGAAGGAATTTATTACTTAGAAGCACTGGAACCAGCCGCTGTCGTATTAAATCAACATGGACATTGTGAAACACTGACTTGCCATAGACGCATAAAACGCGACGACACTGAATGGGAAGTCTTACAAAATGATGCATCGATTCCTGCGCGCTCTATTTTCGTAGCGACAGGAACACAACCTAATATTGCTTATGAATTTGAACATCGCGGGACTTTTGCAAAAGCAAATCACAAGTATCAACATTATGAAGTAACCAATAATGAATTGACTGTTGCACATGGCGTTGAACATTGTAAAGATCCCAACTTCGGCCCATTCACTTCATACAATAAAAACGATAAACGCATTACCTTAATTGGTGATACGCACCCAGTTTTTCATGGCAATGTCGTCAAAGCCATCGCCTCTGGCTTACGTACTTATCCTAAAATACTTGAAGTATTAAGCAATAAACTTTCACAAATTGGCAGCGAAAAAGAATATCAAGAATTTGCAAAAACGATACAACAAGCATTTCAAGCTACTGTTTTACAAGTGACTCGCCGCACATCCAGTGTGATAGAATTAATTGTGAAAGCGCCACAAGCAGTTAAACATTTTCAACCTGGACAATTTTATCGTTTACAAAATTATGAAACATTTTCACAACATTTAGGTAACACATCATTACAAATCGAGCCATTGGCATTGATTGGCGCAGAAGTAAATCATGAAAAACACACTATTAAATTCATTGTCATTGAAAACGGTGTTAGCTCAAAACTTTGCTCTACGTTTCGCATAGGTGACCCCATTGCATTAATGGGACCGACTGGTGTACGCGCTAAAATTACAACTGAACATGAAACCGTTCTCATTGTCGGCAATCAACTGAGCATTGCAACATTGATGAGTTATGGCGCTGCTATGCGTGCCGCAGGAAATAAAGTTATTTACTTAGGGCATTATAAAACGAAAGAAGAACTATACTGTCAACACGCTTTGGAAAATATCGCTGATACCATCATTTGGTCCGTGGAATCAGGCGAATTAATCGCATCTACCCGACCTCAAGATCAATCTCATCAAGGCAGTGCACTCGAGGCTTTATTACAGTACAGCACTCAAATGCAACATAACATTTCTCTCGCGGATGTAGATAGAATTTACTTAATTGGCAATACTAAACTATTACGCGAATTTCAACATGCGCGTAAAAATAGTTTAAAACCTTATTTGATTAAAGATCCTAAAACATTTGGTTCAGTGTATAGCTCTATGCAATGCATGTTAAAAGGCGTTTGTGCGCAGTGCTTACAATGGCAAGTCAATCCTGAAACGGGTAAACGCACCAAAGCTGTGTTTGCATGCTCGTGGCAAGATCAGCCGCTAGAGTTGATTGATTTCCATAATATTGATGAACGACAACAACAAAATTCTTTGCAAGAAAAACTAACTCGCTTGTGGATTGATTATTTGTTTGAGAAGTATCCGGTGATGCGGGTTTGATTTTTTTTAACCCTCATCCCCTACCCTTCTCCCATTCGCAAAAAACACTCTGGGAGAAGGGAGAACTAAATATACAATATTCACCTCTCCACTTGTGGCGAGTAAGGCTACCGCTTCCGCGCCAACGTCAAGCCATCACCCACTGGGAGCATACTAATAGTCACTCGTTCATCTACAGCAACTTTAGCATTTAACTGGCGAATCACTTTTGTATTGGAATCATTCTCACTTGGATCTGCAACTTTTCCACTCCACAACACATTATCAATCGCAATCAAACCACCTTGACGCAGCAACTGTAACGACAATTCATAATAGTGCGGGTAATTAGCTTTATCAGCATCAATGAACGCAAAATCAAATGTTCCAGCTTCACCACTATCTAATAAACCTTGCAATGTTTCTAATGCAGGTGCCAAACGCAAATCAATTCGATGCCCTACTCCTGACATTTCCCAAAAACGCTTCGCAATCCCTGTCCACTCTCCATTGATATCACATGCAATGACTTTACCATCATCTGGCAACCCAAAAGCCACGGATAGCGCACTATATCCCGTAAAAGTTCCTATATCTAAAGTCTTGCGTGCCCCCATTAACTCCATCAGTAGACGCATAAACTGTCCCTGTTCAGGCGAGATTTGCATCTGGGACATACTCATTTTGTGTGTTTGTGCACGTAAATTTTTGAGCACATCAGGCTCGCGCAGTGAAACCTGTTGTAAATATGCATAAATTTCGGCACTTAGATTCAAAGTAACGTCTGACATGAAGATATTCCCTGGTAGTTTGTGATGCTTGATTCTATAATAACTAGTTGGAAACCCCAAACTATTAGGAGGTAATATTTCGATGAGTACTGGAATGATTATTTTAATTATTGCGCTTGCACTAGGTGTCTATATTGTCATGACATACAATGCCTTAATCGCAATGATAGAAGCGATTCGCAATAACCAGAAGCAAATTGATATTCAACTCGATCGCCGTTTTAAAGTCTTTGAATCATTAATTAATGTTGTAAAAAAATACATGGATTACGAACAAACAACATTAAAAGACGTTGTGGCATTACGAAGTCAAGCTGAGCAAGCTAAAGCAAACGGCGATGAAAAAGGTCGCATTATGGCAGAAAATCAAATTTCTGATATTGCTTCCAAAATCAGCGTTGTATTCGAACAATATCCTGATTTGAAAGCAAATCAAAATTGCATGCAACTACAAGAAGAAATCGTTAGCACTGAAAACAAACTTGCTTTCGCAAAACAATCAATGAACGATAGCATTGAAAAATACAATGCAAACAAAAAATCATTCTTCTCGTCTATGGTTGTCAGTCTTTTCAAAAAATTAGACTTCGACTTCCCATATTGGCAATTAAGTGACGATAAAATAAAAGAAAACGAAAGCTACACTGTAAAATTATAAAATCTTTTGCGGGCAATAAAATGCCCGCGTTCTTTATTTCAAATGAGAATCCAATATGACACAAGGTATTGATAATTTCTCCGCAACATCGGCTGATTGGCGTAAACAATTAATTGTTAACACGCGACGCACTTATTTTGTCATTGCTATGTTTTTTATTATCTACCTTGCACTCGGTGTTTTGGTAGATATGTTTTTAGCCGCAGGCCACTACCCTGACGAAAGCATGTCACAATTATTTTTTGCTATAGTGACCCTAAAAATATTTCCGCTAGCAACTATTATCATGCTAGCCATTGCTGGAATCTCACTATTAGTTACGTTTAGCTTCCATGATAAACTCATGTTGTTAGGTACAGAATATAAAGAAATCACACCTACCACAGCTGAAACACTCGAAGAAAAACAACTTTACAATGTCGTTGAAGAAATGAAAATTGCTGCTGGTTTACGATATATGCCAAAAGTTTACATGATCGATGCCGATTATATGAATGCATTTGCTAGTGGTTACAGTGAGCAATCCGCGATGGTCGCTATTACTCGCGGCTTGATGCAAAAGCTCAATCGTGCCGAATTACAAGCAGTCATGGCGCATGAAATCAGCCACATTAGACACTTAGATATTAAGTTAACACTCATGGCATCTGTACTAGCTAATTTGATGGTGATGGTTTTAGATATGATGTTTTACACAGCATTATTTTCAAATCGTCGCAACGAAGAAGGTAGTTCAAAAAATAACTTAGCAATGATCATTATTTTGGTTCGCTATTTATTACCTGTCATCAATATGCTGTTACTATTGTATCTCAGCAGAACACGTGAATACATGGCAGATGCTGGTTGTGTGGAGTTAACACGCGATAACCAACCTCTTGCCTCTGCATTATTAAAAATTCAAAGTGATCATGCTGATAATCAAGATACCTACAATCAGGCATATGGACAAACCGCACATGAAAACGTGCGTCGCGAGGCTTATATTTTTGATCCTACACAAGCTGGAATCTCTTCAATGGGTTCACTTGCTGATATCTTTTCAACACACCCTAATGTTGTTGATCGACTTTCTGCGTTGGGGTTTAAAACTAAAAAATGAAACGCAACACTGGAGTACTCATCACTAATATAGGTAGCCCTACGCACCCAACAGCAACAGCGGTGCGTCGCTATTTACGGCGCTTTCTTACTGACCCACGTGTGATCGAAATCCCACGATTGCTTTGGTATCCCATTCTTTATGGAATCATTCTACCGCTGCGTGCAAAATCATCAGCTAAGCTTTATAAAAAAATCTGGACCCCACAAGGTTCGCCACTCACGATTTTTTGTCAAAGTGTCGCTAAAAAACTTGCTGCCCATTTGGATACATTTGTAGTACTAGGAACACATTATGGAAATCCCTCTATTCCAAAGGCACTACATCAGTTACAAGAATCAGGCGTCGAAAAAATTGTAGTACTGCCACTATATCCACAATACTCTGCCACCTCTACTGGTTCGACATTTGATATCGTGATCAATGAATTAAAATCGTGGCGCGATCTTCCAGAACTACATTTTATTAAGAGTTATGCTACACATCCCAAATATATTGCTGCGATTGCAAATTCCATAACCGCTTATTGGCAACAACATGGAAAACCAGAACATTTATTATTTTCTTTTCATGGTATTCCTGAGCGTAATATCAAACTCGGCGATCCCTATGCTGATGAATGTCATGAAACAGCAGAATTAGTTGCTGAGTATTTACACCTTGAAAAATCATCTTGGTCTCTCGCATTTCAATCTCGACTCGGTCGCGCAAAATGGTTATCACCTTATACCGACCATGTACTACAAGAGTTACCGCGCAATGGCATATCGAACCTCCATGTTATCTGTCCAGGATTTGCTGTCGATTGTTTAGAAACCCTAGAAGAAATCGCCATTCGCGGGAAAGAACAATTTTTCTCTGCAGGCGGCAAACAATTTCATTACATCCCTGCGTTAAATGATAGCCAAGCACAAATCGAAATGCTTGCAGATCTGGTATAACACGATAGAATTCCCTCACCCGCCACGCAAAGAGCGCGTGTCGACCTCTCCCGCAAGCGGGAGAAGTGAGAATATGTTCCTCCCTTCTCCCACTTGTGGGAGAAGGGTTGGGGATGAGGGTAATCCCCTCACCCGCCACGCAAAAAACGCGTGTCGACCTCTCCACAAGTGGAGAGGTGAGAATATGTTCCTCCCTTCTCCCACTTGTGGGAGAAGGGTTGGGGATGAGGGTAATCCCCTCACCCGCCACGCAAAAAACGCGTGTCGACCTCTCCACAAGTGGAGAGGTGAATTTTGATGATGCTATATTTGTTAAGGACAACACATGCTAAAAAAAATTTTTCCGTTGCTAATTGGCATAGGATTACTATCTACAGCAACACATGCCGCGCCTTCTTACGGTGTTAATTTTTCTTATGTCGGTGTTGCCAAAGACCCGAATAATTTACATGGCTATCGTGTAAGCTTTCTTTACCAACCACAATCTTGGATATGGAATAAATGGCGCGTCTTCATTGATACGAGCGCAGGACATTGGTGGGTCAATAGTTCTGACCCCTATCATATGACTAACATTTACTCGGTTGCGCCTGTTCTACGTTACTATATTATTGATGGCGCATTTGTATCTCCATTTTTAGATGCTAGCATTGGCGCATCATACGCCGATAGAACTCACATTAATGATAAAAATTTAGGCATTCATTTTGTATTCCAAGATCAGATCGGCATTGGCGCAGCTTTTGGCAAAGATAAAAATTTAACGGCTAGCATTACCACAATGCACTATTCAAATGGTTCATTGAGCAAAATTAATTCTGGAATGACGATTCCTGTCATGCTGAATATGGCATACTGGTTTTAAGCACGTGATTTTCTAGAAGTGAAAAGAAAATAAGGTTAAACTTCGTGCATGCTAAAACGTATTGCTATCAAAGATCATTTACATGAAATTCGCTTAATCAGCCAGCGCTCAATTATTGCTATGGTTGTGATGGCGATTTTAGTTATTGCTTTGATCGCACGCTTAGGCTATTTGCAGTTAGCACAGAATGACATGTATGCTACCCTCTCAAAAAAAAACTGGTTGGATCTTGGACCACTGGAACCGACACGCGGGCTGATCTACGACAGGAACGGCGTACTTCTCGCTGAAAATATCCCGGTTTTCAGTTTGGATGTCATCCCTTATAAAATTACGAATATTCCAAAAGTATTATCAGAGCTCGCTAAAATCATTCCTCTTTCAGATACAGATATTGCCCAGTTTCAAAAACAATTAAAACAACATCGCCGCTTTGACGAAATCCCATTGAAGTTACGTTTATCAGAAAGTGATGTTGCAAAATTTTATGAAAATCAATATCGATTTCCAGGTGTGTTAGTCAAAGCACGCTTAATGCGTCATTATCCACTCGGTGATAAGTTTGCTCATGTGCTTGGCTATGTTGGACGAATTAATACAGATGAATTAAATGATATTGATCCTATCAACTACAGCGGTACCAACTACATTGGTAAACTTGGAATTGAAAAATTTTATGAAGATGAACTACATGGCACAGTAGGTTACGAACAAGAAGAAAATGACGTAAGCGGTGAAGCTATCCGTGTACTCAATGAAATCCGTCCAGTCCCAGGAAAAAATATTTACCTCACACTCGATAGCGGTTTACAGCAAATTGCAGAAGCTGCATTAGATGGCAGCCGCGGCTCCATTGTCGCTATTCAACCTGAGACAGGCCAAGTACTTGCGATGGTCAGTGAACCCAGTTTTGATCCCAATATTTTTGTGAATGGCATTAGTAGTGGCGATTACCAAATACTACAGAGTTCAAACGATAGACCACTTTATGATAGATCCATTCGTGGCTTATACCCTTTTGCGTCGACAATAAAACCATTTCTTGCGATTGAAGGTTTAGATTCAGGTGTTACAACTGCTGACGCAACCATATTCGATCCAGGCTGGTTCAAATTAAGAAATAGCAGCCATATTTTCCATGACTGGCGACACCATGGACATGGTACTGTCGATTTAAACAAAGCGATTACTGAATCATGTGATACTTACTTTTTTGACTTGAGTGCAAAACTAGGTATTCAACGTATTGATACGATATTGACTGAATTTGGATTCGGCACCCAAACAGGTATCGATTTAGAAGATGAATTACCAGGAAACGTAGCATCTCCAGAATGGAAACGTAAAAACAGAGGGCAACCGTGGTATGAAGGTGATACGGTAAACTCTGCTATCGGCCAGGGTTTAATGCAAGTGACCCCTTTACAACTTGCTAGTGGTGTAGCCACTATCTCCACACGTGGAAAACGTTTTACACCTTATCTATTATTAGGTGAACAACAACCCGGAAAAACTTTTCTTTCTCAGGCTCCTACCCCAGCTGAGTCAGTGAAATTAGGTAGCACAAAAACATGGGATACGGTTATTGATGCCATGGAAAGTGTGATGACTTCACCACAAGGTACTGGACGCGCCCACTTTGGAAAAGTTCCTTACTCCATCGCGGCAAAAACAGGTACCGCACAAGTGTATTCTCTAAAAGTACACAGTGAAGTAGATCTTGCTAGCCAACTTGGCTTGCCTGAAAGATTACGCGATCACTCATTATTTATTGCTTTCGCTCCAGTTGATCATCCCAAAATTGCAATTGCAGTTATTGTGGAAAATAGTTTGTTAGCATCAACCGTGGCCCGAAAAATCATGGATTATTATTTAATTCCCAAAACAGCAACACCCACTAACCCGAATACAGTAGCGAGTAATAACGATGTCAATCATAAGCCTACTTAATGAAAAATTGAATAAGCAAGATAACAACAATACCTTGTTGCAAAATTTGCATATTGATTTTCCATTGCTAATTGGTTTGCTACTGCTGTTATCTATGGGATTATTTATTCTTTACAGTGCCAGCAATGAAAATTTAATGGTTGTTGAACAGCAATGCGCAAGAATAGCCTTGGCGCTTTTTATCATGTTTGTCTTTGCTCAGATTCATCCTACCACTTATCAACGCTGGGCTATTTGGTTATACGGCTCAGGTGTTTTGTTATTACTTGCCGTATTAGTCGTAGGACACATCGGTAAAGGTGCATCGCGCTGGCTCAACCTTGGCTTTATCCGCTTTCAACCTTCAGAAATGATGAAGCTTGCTATCCCTATGTTTCTTGCATGGCATTTTCATAAAATTCATTTACCACTGAGTGTGCGTGCTATTTTGTTTTCATCACTCATCATTCTCGTACCTGCTATTCTTACTGCAAAAGAACCCGATTTAGGTACCGCTATCCTCTTAGCAGCCGCTGGCGGTAGCGTACTCATTCTTGCAGGTTTAGGTTGGCGCTTGATTATATCTATCTTCGGCTTAATAGCCTTATCTACGCCTATCATTTGGTATTTCATGCATGGCTATCAACGCCAACGCGTTCTCATTTTCTTGAACCCTGAACGCGATCCATTAGGCGCTGGCTATCACATTATTCAATCTAAAATTGCCATCGGCTCAGGTGGTTTTTTTGGGAAAGGCTGGCTCAATGGTACACAATCTCATTTACACTTTCTTCCAGAGCACTCTACCGACTTTATCTTTGCTGTTTGTGGCGAAGAATTAGGTTTTGTAGGCAGTACATTCCTTATCATTTTATTCATGATGGTTGTAATGCGCGGTTTTTATATCACCATCAATGCCCAAGATACTTTTACTCGCCTATTAGCGGGAAGTTTAACGTTTACTTTTTTTGTTTCTTTCTTTATCAATATGGGCATGGTCACAGGCATTTTACCTGTCGTGGGGTTACCTTTACCGCTGATTAGTTATGGCGGCTCATCTATGGTAACATTGATGGCAGGTTTCGGTATTTTAATGTCCATCCAGACACATAGGAAATTATTAACGACATGAGGTGTATATGGGAATAACATCCATACAGCGGATTTTGGCAATCCTTGCATTGTTATGCTTTTCGAATTACGCCTTCGCTCAAGGACATTTTACCGATAAGCCTGAAATGCAAAGCTTTATTAATAAAATGGTAAAAAAATACCATTTTGATCGAGAACGATTGGTTGCCCTCTTTGATACCGTCAAACTCAGACCTACCGTCATGAAAAGCATGCGTGCGCCACTTGAAGCAAGCCCATGGTATCGCTACCAAACAATGTTCGTCACTGAATGGCGTATTCGTGAGGGCGTAGCATTTTGGGAAAAATATCATGAAGCCCTGGATCGCGCTGAAAAAACATATGGTGTTCCAGCGAGCATCATCGTTGCGACAATAGGTATTGAAACCAAATATGGAAAAAATACGGGAAGTTACCGTGTCATTGATGCACTCACGAATATTGCATTCAGTGATAGTTCACGCGCTAGTTATTTTCGCTCTGAGTTAGAAGACTTTTTATTACTATCTAGAGAAAATCATTTAGACCCACTACAAGTTTATGGTTCGTACGCTGGGGCAATTGGCCAACCACAATTTATGCCTAGCAGTTATAGACATTACGCAGTTAATTTTTCTGGTAGCGGACAAACTGATTTATCAAACAATGAAGTCGACGTGATCGGCAGCATTGCTAACTATTACAAGCAACATGGATGGAAATATCGTGATTTAGTTGCACTACCAGCCACCGTATCAGGCGTTCAGTACTATCGATTGGTTTCTGCAACTCCTGCGCAAGCTTTACCTGTCAGTAGTTTTGCTGAATATGGAATTTATCCTCACGGCTATGCACCTGAAGATGAAAAAGCCAAATTGATTCAATTAAAAGGCTATTATCGCAACGAATATTGGTTAGGTTTTCATAACTTTGACGTTATCAAACGTTATAACACCAGCACACTCTATGCGATGGCGGTTTACCAATTAAGCGAATATATCAGTGCCGTCAAAAGGAAAAACGCTTAAATGTTTATTTCTTCTTCCTGGAAAAAAACATTTAATACTTCACTATCATTGTTAATGATAGTACTGATGCTAATGCTATCGGCATGTTCAACTATGACGAATCAAAATAACGCTCAGAGTGCAGCCAATGATATCCCTGATGCCATTCCTAAAAATGAACCCTTAAGCTCTTCTGGAAATACAACTTACCGAGTTCATGGTCATCAATATCATGTATTAAAATCCAGTAAACACTATGAAGAACACGGTTATGCATCATGGTATGGCAGAGAATTCCATAGGCAACGTACATCAAGCGGCGAAAGATATAATATGTTGGCCATGACTGCTGCACACAAAACACTACCGATTCCAAGTTATGTTCTAGTCACCAATTTAAAAAATCACAAACAAGCAATAGTAAAAATCAACGACCGTGGTCCCTTTGGACATCACCGCATCATAGATTTATCTTATGTTGCTGCAAAAAAAATAGGGATTACAGGTAGCGGAACAGCTTTAGTTGATGTCAAAGCAATTGACCCAGATGAATATAACCGTAACAAGCTTGCGGCTCATCATCTGAGTTGATAAGGTATTTTTGTAGCATTGTTGCATAAATCAATTTACTCCCTTCTCCCGGAGTGATTTTTACGAGGGGAGAAGGGTTGGGGATGAGGGCTTATACCCTCACCCCTAGCCCCTCTCCCAAAGAAAAGCATTTTGGGAGAGGGGAATAAGTGCAACTCCCATTACATATGGTTAGTCAGGAGGCAGGATGCTTAGCATACTATTATCAATCCTCGGTGTTATTGTTACTATCTTGCTTGTGGTGGGTGTGCATGAATTTGGACATTTTATCGTAGCACGCATGTGTGGAATCAAAGTATTGCGCTTTTCTATCGGTTTTGGAAAAACCTTAAAAAGTTGGCACGACAAAAGTGGCACTGAATATGTTCTCGCAGCGATTCCTCTCGGTGGCTATATCAAAATGCTCGATGAAAATGAATCCGACGTACCAGAGGAAGATTTAGCAAAAGCCTATAATCGCCAACCACTTTATAAACGTATTCCAGTTATTATTGCCGGACCATTAGCTAATTTAATTTTTGCTACGTTGATTTATTGGTTTTTATTCATTGTCGGTTTCAATACGTATCGTCCTATTATTGGCGAAATCACCCCTAACTCCATTGCCGCCCAAGCAGGTTTACAATCTCAAACTGAAATCGTGCAAATTGACCATGAAATCACACCTAGTTGGTATACCGCTGTTTTAAAACTGTTGATGCGTACAGGCGATAAAAATCAACTGGTACTGGAAACACAGCCACTGAAATCAGAAAAAACCACAACACATTCTTTAAACCTAGCTTCTTGGGAAATGGATAAGTTGAAACCTGATCCATTAGTCAGCCTAGGTATTAAGCCTTACGAACCCAACGTGTTACCAATTATTACTGAAATAAAACCTGATTCTCCAGCCGCATTAGCTGGATTAAAACCAGGTGATCGCGTCACCAACATGGATAACAAACTAATTAATGATTGGATTGACTTAGCGACACTCATTTCACAATCTCCAGGAAAAACACTACAGATAACTGTATTACGAGATAAGAAAAGTATTACGCTTCCCATCACCATCGGCACTAAATACACTCTTTTTCGCAAAGCTTACGGATTTATTGGCGTCATTCCACATATTGAAGCCCGACCTGATTTAATTCGACATAATCAGTTTGGACCAATCGCTGCGATACCACATGCACTTGATGAGACATGGAATTTCATTTATTTAAATTTTATTGTTATCGGGAAAATGTTAACAGGAAAAATTTCCGTACAAAGCTTAGGTGGACCAATTACTATTTTTGAAAGCGCCGGCAATGCATTAAACCAAGGCATGACACCATTTTGTGGATTCCTCGCATTTTTAAGTATTTCCATTGGTATTATTAATATTCTGCCAATCCCCGGATTAGATGGCGGACATTTATTATTTCAACTCATTGAGTTTATTCGTCGTAAACCTGTGTCTGAACGTGTTCAAGGATTATTTTTTCGCCTAGGTTTCATTGCATTAATGGTTTTAATGGTACAAGCATTAGTGAATGATATTATGCGGATGTAATACCTGATTAATTATGGGCCCAAAAATCATCTTTTAAAAATGCTTTATTTTTGCTAGTATCCAGCAAAGCTCAATTAAATAATAACTATAAAAAATCAGATTGAGGAGCAACAGCTTATGAATAGTGGTAGTAGTTCAGCCCAACCACAAATAGTCCCGACGCCAACGCCTGCATCACCAAGTTCAGCTCCTATGCAACTTGCTTCGACGACTACAATAGCCACTGCAACAACTAAAACAGCAAATTCAGATGAGAAAATACGCTTTGTCGACTTGTCTAATCGGCAGAAAGCGCCCCAAGTAGAAAAAATTACTATACAGCAATTTAATGAAAGAATAAAAACACGGCCTAAAGATTCAAAGATGCATATTCGCTTCGGTAATTTTTCAAAGCCGGAAGAAGCTCCGCTTATAAAAGAAATCACAGTAGACGAATTAAATAAAATGGCTGGGACACAAGTAAAATGGTCAGATACGCATATTGAAGTAGCTGATGCTAAATCACGCCATCGCTTGAGCGAAGCTGATTTAAAACTTTATCCTGAGATCAGCAAAGAAAAATTTGACGCCATTATGACTAAAGTCAAAGAGAGCAGCAAAAAGCTTGCTCTTGCGCGCCCCAACTCTGTACATGGTTTTTCTACTATTACAACTCAAGATGTTGAACCAGGAGAATTGACATTAATTTATGTTGGGAAATATTCCACCGTTTCTGCTGAACGAAAGTCAGACTATAATTTGATTATGGGAGCACAATTCGATACTGAAGTAGATGCAACAGAACATCGTGGATACTTTACTTATGCACTAGACGCACCGCTACCAAGCACATTACCTGCTAATATAGCTGGAAGAGAATCTCTTTACGAAATGGCGTACTCGATTTCTGATTACGAATGCAAAGAGCCAGAAAATAATATTGTTACCATGAATATACTTGCTAACGCAATCGACAATTTCTCATTTGAAGGTGTGCCTTACAAAATATATAAAAACATTGCTCATATCCCAGCTTTCAATTTTCTCGCCACAAATTACGGTAAAGATTTTTTTATGCTACGTGAGACAACTCCAAGATTATGCCTAAAAAATGGCATGCTATTACCAGACGATCATTTTAAATTTTATTATATTAAAGCTAATATTGAAGGTGATACTATTTGTTTCGGTTTTGATAGGGAAAAATTAGATAACTTGGTAGAAAATGATAACCCTATTGCTATTTCTGCAAGTGATGGAGGAACTTATTTAATAAGTGTGAATAGATTTAAACAAGTAATGGCTGAAATGTCTGTAGGAGAAGAAAATACCGATACAAGAAAGCATTTTTATACCCTAAAAATAACAGATTTCGTTTATTCACCTCCAGATTGTCACTTTTCGACCTCTGGTAACTCTCTTTTCGGTTTCTTTCATAATTCACCTTATAACCTAAATGATAATCAAGCTGCCCAAGCAGCTGGAACATTATCAAGCTCTGGACCTGCTATACATGCACCTGCTATTCCCGCTCTTAAATTTGGGGCAGGCTGATATAATTTATTGGATAGTGGTTACTAGGCAAGTCTTCATGAATGATATGATGTGGATGCAGGCTTTTATCTTCTAGGACGAGTCGGTTCCACTACTGGAACATCATGGAGAACCACTTGATGATTCTGGATATGGGCGATCACTTGGCCATTCACTGCCTCATTTTTTTTAACTATGGCCTCATATTTTGTAGCTACCCGATGAAGGATATCTTTTAAATCTCCCTTTTTACTAATTTGCTGCTCACTGCTTCTTAATAGTTTACTCATGTCCTTAATTATTTGTGGAATTGATTTTTTACTTGGAAATTCTGATACCAACACAGCTAACTGTTTTTCAAGTACTGCTAAAATTTTTTGTTTTGGATCACTTATATCAAACTTTATCTCCCCCAATAGTGGAATCTTAATTTTATTAACATTTTCGTAGTTTTTACGGATTAAAAGAACATCTTTAATTAAATCTACAAACTGAGCTAATTGCTGATGACTTTCAGTCAGCGCAGCATTCACATTGCCATTATCATAAAGTGATTTTCGATGACCTATTTGTTGTATAAACCCTATCAAAGATCCTGCTAACTGTGAGGCAATGTTTATCCCCTTCCCTTTAACACCGATAGGATAAGATTTACGAACCATTTCCATTTGATCTTTAAAGTCATCACCCAGCTGTTGTGAGACAAATGCTCGAGCTTGTTTGAGATGAGTATCACAATGAGCATCAATTACATTTTTATTGGCATTATAAAATTGTATTGCGGGATCTGCTAAACTCTTTAAACTCTGAATCAATGAATCTAAATTTTTATTTTTCATGTAATCGGCAATACTTTGTAATATTTGCGCTTCATTTTCACTATTACGGATTGCATTACCAAGCAATTGCGCAACTGTATTTACATTATCAACAGTAGCCTTTTCCGCTATCATCAATTTACCTAACTCTCGTGTTTTACCTACTATATTCCAGCTATAAAGAACCTCAGATAATGCTCCACGAAAAGCATTATCAACCATACCTTGACCTGCAACTTGGGTACCATCATTTTTTTTATCATCATGAGCAGTGCCCATATTTAAGCCCTCACATAGTGATACTTATATTATACACTTAATTGAACATAGAATTTTTACGATAAAAATATCAATATAAATATAAAGTTACAAACTCCGCTCAAGATGGCACGAATACTTGTGTAAAAGATAAAAAAACCCGACAATAGTCACTCTCAGCTTTATGGAAATATAAAATGCCATCCACTGCCCCAGCCATTTACATCCGCGATGCTTTTTTATCGTATAAAGGTACATTCGTTTTTAATGAATTTAACCTCACTATTTCTGCGGGAAAATGCACTGCTCTGTTAGGCTTAAGCGGCGTGGGTAAAACAACCTTACTGCGTTTAATTGCTAATTTAGTGAATGAATGCGAACAAACATTGATTCATGGCAAAATTTATTGTGATGACAATATTTCTTTAAAAAATAATGTTTCCTACATGGCACAAACCGATCTATTACTCCCATGGTTAAATGCACTGGATAATGCACTGCTGGGTGCAAAGTTACGCGGCGAAGATATGTCAATACATAGAACAAAAGCAATAGAGTTATTTAAACGCACAGGATTAACGAACGCTATCAATAAATTCCCAGAACAACTATCTGGCGGCATGCGTCAACGTGTTGCTTTAATACGTACACTACTTGAAGATAAACCGATTGTATTGATGGATGAACCATTCTCTGCATTAGATGCGATTACACGACATGAATTACAAAATCTCATGGTAGAACTACTACGCGGTAAAACTGTGTTAATCGTAACACATGATCCCATTGAAGCACTGCGTATCGCTGATGAAGTGTTTATTATGCATGGTCAACCTGCCGTCGTAAAATCAGTCACGACACTGCAATCACCAACGCCACGAAACATTTCAGATAAAGAAGTTGTCATCAATCAAGAAAAATTATTTTCTGTTTTAACAGCAACAAAGGAACACTAAGGATGGCAATTTTACGCGGCTTACTTATATTTCTAGGTTTAATGTTAATGTGGCAATTGACTGTCAGCTTATTTAATCTTCCGCCATACATTTTACCAGCACCTTATGATGTCATCACTATCTGGTACCAACAATTACCTTTACTTGCTAACGATAGCGTTATTACTATTTCAGAAACGTTAATTGGATTATTGCTAGGGATTATATTAGGGTCCCTTGCAGCTATCACCATGTCATTTTTCCGCCCACTTTCATTATGGATGTTACCGATTATTATTGTTAGCCAAGCATTTCCAACGTTTGCCATTGCACCATTACTGGTTATTTGGTTTGGTTATGGAATTGCCTCAAAAATTGCAGCAACTGTTTTAATGATTTTTTTTCCTATCACCAGTTCGTTTTATGATGGCTTGTCACGTACGAATGAAGGCTTAGTAGATTTAAGCAAAACCATGAACGCAGTAAAATGGCGTGTTTTTTGGTTTATTCGTATTCCATCTGCCCTACCTTCACTTGCTTCAGGAATACGTGTTGCAACGGTTGCCGCGCCCATTGGCGCCATCGTTGGTGAATGGGTTGGCGCAAGTAAAGGCTTAGGTTACTTGATGTTAAACTCTAATGCGCGCATGCAAATTGATTTAATGTTCGCCGCCCTATTTACCATTGTAATCTTTTCTTTACTTCTTTATTTTTTAGTTGATTACACTCTAAAAAAATTAATCTATTGGAAACCCACATGATCAAAAGAATTATTTTCAGTTTTTTTATCTTACTTGTTACCAGCCCTGTATTTGCTAATGAAAAAGTCATTGTATTACTCGATTGGTTTTTAAACCCTGATCACGCACCACTTTTTGTTGCACAACAACAAGGTTTTTTTAAGTCTCAAGGCTTAGACGTAGAATTAATTGGACCAGCAGACCCTTCAGATCCTCCAAAATTAGTTGCTGCAGGTAAGGCTGATATTGCAGTTTCATATGAACCGCAATTCATGCAGCAAGTCGATCAAGGATTACCATTAATTGCGATTGGCACACTGATCAATCACCCTCTAAACTGCTTAGCGGTTTTAAAAAGTAGCTCAATCCAATCACTGCATGATTTGAAAGGCAAACGCGTTGGTTATAGCACCGCTGGAGTCGATAGTATGATGCTAAAAACTATGCTCGAAAAAAATGGCTTAACACTGGATGACGTTGAAAAAATCAACGTTCACTATGACTTAACACAAGCGTTACTTGCAAAAAAAGTGGATGGCGTCACAGGAATCATGCGTACTTTCGAAGTTTTACAAATGCAATTAAACCACGAACCTGTACGTACATTTTATCCTGAAGATAATGGTGTTCCGACATATGATGAATTAATCTTTGTTATTAACAAGTCAAAAAGTCATGATCCGCGCTGGAAAAAGTTCTTAACTGCTGTTACACAAGGACAAGCGTACTTACAAGCTCATCCAGAAGATATGTGGAATGCTTACGCAAAATTAAATCCTGAAAACAATAACACGCTAAATCAACAAGCCTGGATGGCAACTCTTCCCTACTTTTCCAAACACCCAGAAAAAATTAATATTAAGGAATGGAATACCTTTGCCGAGTTTATGTATCAGAATAAATTACTCAAAACCACAAAAACTATGAATAACTTTATGATTACACAATGAATCACTTAATATATTCGATATGAACTATACTTATATATACATAAAAAACGGTCTCCATAGGTTCAGTCATGACAAATCCTCGACTAGCTTTAATCAAATCTAAGTGCGGTGAACTATTATTAACTACCGATGAAACATCGTTAAAACCACAAGGTTTAGTGAATCAGTTAAGAGCAACATTGGGGGATGAAAAATCTTCTGAAAATGAGATTATTGGCATACTAAAAGGTATTACTGAAGCAAGAGCGAAGACTGTCACGTTTTCCGCAATTGATAGCTTTTCACGCCAAGTTACGAAGATAATTGAATTACATACTGACCATGCAAAAATTCCATTAATTCCATTTAAACTGGTGAGCGCTGGATCAGCAACAACTGCAATCATAAGCACCCTCAACAGAAATCCTCCTGCAGCTCAACCTGTTCCTGCAGAACCAGCAATCCCTAAGCAACCAGATCCAGTACAGTTAGCACATGCCGCATTAGAAGAAAGAATTGCTGAAATTAAAGTGCAAATAGAAAAGTATCATTACGTTGATCCTAAAACGGTGGATCGTGGCGATGATGATATGTTTCCTTTAGTGTGGAAAGATAGAAATCAAGTCAACGCCTTGTTTCAATTTTTATTGAAAACTATAGCCTACCAAGGCGCTAGAGTTGATAGCAACAAAGTAACTTTCAAAGAATCTTTACAACTAACGAACATTGACGAAAAAAACGAAGTAAGAGTAGCACGCATAGATATACTCAATAATTTACTTAAGCAAGTTCACCGGTTCGCTGAAAAAGGTAGCTGGTTTGAAAAAGATAATTTACAACAATTTAAAGATGCATTAAAAGATTTTAAAGGCCCCCTTGAGCGAACAATCCATGATCCCGATGCAGATCAAAAAGCTCAAATAGCACATGAGCGTGAAGTCTACAAACAAGCAATGACAAATACTCAGATACATATGTTTGTTGGATTTATTGATCAACTGCTAAATAAAATTCCAGACCCTGCGCCTCAAAATGCGCATACACGAAAGTATTAATTTCTAACATATTGATTTTAATAAGTATATATTTCTTCCAGTGGGCGCCCATTTTTTGTATAATATGCGTGTGGATATTAGATTGTTTAACAGAGGAGATTTGATTATGAGGAAGATATTACTTTTAGTAGCATCTTTATTTGTTTCACTCGCTTGTCATGCAGCTTCTAACTCTCTAAGCGACAACATGAAATCAGCAATACTAAAAAGCGAAGCAAAACCAAACGCTCCAGTAAGTAACCATGTTATTTACGGTGGCCAAGATATTTCTCGCAAAGTTATTGCTTCAGCACATGAGTCAGTTTGGGCAGGACAACCAGACTACGTTGGCTAGTCGTCATGTATAACCCGAGACAGAAATGAATTTCTGTCTCGAGGTTACTATTCAACTCCCCACTTAATTACATTAACTCTTTACGAATTTCATGCCAGAATAACCCGCATACAACATGGATGATTGATATGCCCGGAAAAAAAATAGATCTGCAATACTTAACACCTATCAGTAAACTACGTATTTCTGAAATTCAGGAATATGTAACCGATATTACCGATGACAAAGAAGAATCACATCAAGGTAAACTTTCAAGATTAAGCAAAGAATCGAGAGCCTTATTTTCAGACGTTCAAGCACAAGGCAATAAAGTATTTAACAAAGTATTTATATTTGGATTAGGCGCTAAAGGCCCTAATGCATATATCGCAGACAAAGCCGCTTCAAATGACCCTTACGATAAAGCAAAAGCAGACACGGTTTCGCGATTAAGAGCCCTTCTCGATGCACTGCAACAAAAAAATGAGCTCGCTATTACTAGTGAATTTGTTGTCGACATTATTCAAAAACTACATGACATCAAACTTAATTTAGACAATGCTATTAAAGATAATTATCTTAAAAAAATACCGCTGACTACATCACAAAAACTTTTTGCACTGTTCAATTTTTCTAATTTAAATAAAGGCGGTAAAATTGGAGATATCCTGCGTGGTAATAAATATAAAACCCTACTGCTCAAACTTGCAGAGCTGTATGTATTATTAAAAGAAAATGAACGATATAAAAAATTTGCTGCACAAAGACAAGCGGTCTATGCTGAACCTGCTAGATTATTTAGATATAGACCAGAAAGACAGCTAGTTGATTTTCAGGTACTTATTGCCAAAGAAGAACGTGAAGAAAAACGACTTATAAAAAGCGGTAAAAATTTAATGGCTCGTATAGAAGATCAAAAACGCTTTGAGCTTACGGGAATTAGTCGCGAAACAATCAATGCTGAGAAAAAATTTGATCACATGCTCACAAAAACTTTTGCTGCAAGAGTCGTTAAAACTGCTGAAGTAGCCGCAAAACCAGCTATTATTGATCATAGGGATCACAAGCATTCACTCTGAGCATCCAAATGACACAATTAAAAACATAATCAATGATAAGAAAGAGTATAAAACCCCGTATTTCACTTACCTGCAAATGCGATTAGAATTCGGGCCGGATGCAATAACTAAAACGATTAAAGGGAACACTATCATGAGCCGAAGCTATAATAAGATTTTTGATACCATTAAAAATAGCCCAGAGACTGCAAAAAAATACTATTTGGTGTCTCCTATTTTAGGATAGCTAATGCTGCAGCAAGTGAATATCTTTTCGATGCCGCGTTACACTTCCTTAATGCCGCTGCGCTGACTTCAAATAATGCATTGCTTAATGCCGTTGGCTTTGCAGGAAACTTTGCACGCATGTTGCAAATTGATAATGTGCTTCTTGCAGGCAAATCAACAGTATCGTTAGCACTCAACTTTGTAGATAGCATATGGAACCATCCAGCAACTCTATTTGGATTTGGTGTTAAGTGGTTTGAAAAGTCGAATGATGAAAAACCTGAGAAAACCATCACCGCTGCACCATCATTAAATCAGAGATAAAGTCATTCTCTTTAACCTGTAATCCCCTCTCCTCCATATAAAATGCAATGGAGGAGAGGGTTATGGTGCGGAAGGATTGATTACATCACAACACAACCATCATTCGAACAAAGCGAGTCAGGGGCATTTTTATAAAATCTCCCCGCCCCACAAAGAACGCGCGTCGACCCTCTTTTTCAAAGATGGTTGAATATAACTACGCTATACTTATTTATATGAACAACAAAATCGTGCTAAAAATTTTTTCTATTTTAATCTCCTATTTTCCATTATTAGGTTACGCGTTACCTTGTCCAAATGGGAATGGGATTGTTTACAAAGGTGATTCGATTGCGGAGGTACTCAAGCAGTGCGGTGAGCCTTACGAAAGAAAGACAGAAAAAATAGAAACGCTTTCACAAACGGAATGGGTTTATTATCGACCTCATATTTTTGATTCTGGTTCTTCACAGATTATTTTTTTATTAACAAATAACAGAATTTCACGCATCACTATTACTGAACGATATCCTTATTTTTTCTGTCAAACCGCCCTAGTGAACGTGGGTGCTACATTTATCACTAGACAAACAAGTTGTGGTGATTGGATATATAACCCAGTTGTTACTAATCTTTGTGGTGTGCCTGTTGGGGTTAATGATGATATATCGCGTTTAACATCTATTTGTGGTGCTCCTATTTCACAAAAAGAATTACAAAGCGATCGCAGAGAGCACACAGTTTTTATTTACACTGCACCAGATTCACAACTATTTATTTTTGAAGATGAGAAGTTGCGCGATTTTAGATAAGAGAAACTTCCCCCTTTGAAATATGATGGACTTCCAAATTTATTTTTACTCTGCACTATCTGATATTCGATTTATAAAATTTATTATCTTTAATTTCAATTCTATAAATGACACAATTTGTTTTTCAGTGGATTGGTGGGCACGCTACGCCCTGAGTTATCCCCACGAATTTTTAGTAGTATTATTCCCCTCTCCCAAAATGCTTTTATTTTGGGAGAGGGGTAAGGGGTGAGGGTATAGGCCCTCATCCCCTGCCCTTCTCCCATCGTAAAAAACACTCTGGGAGAAGGGAGTAAAAATTCGTGGGGATAACTCAGCGCTGCGCCACCCACCCTACACAACTTTTCGCGACTTTTTCATTCTTATTTGCTATATTCCGCACATGAAAAATTTAATTTTGAGGTAGTGAATGAAAGAAGCATTGATTGAAAAATTAAATTTAGAAGCACATATTGAAGGTGGGTATTTTACAAGAACTTATCAATCCACTATTCAAAATGGTGCACGCCCATTGATGACTTCGATATTTTATATGCTAACTTCCGAAAGGCCGATTGGACATTTTCATAAAAATAAATCGGATATTATGCATTATTTCCATCTAGGCTCACCAATGACTTACTGGACCATTAGCCCAGAAGGTCAACTGGAAAAATTCATTTTGGGATCAGATCTGTCACAAGGTCACTCTCTACAGTTACTCGTTAAAAGTGGATATTGGAAAGCATCCGTATTAGAGCAAGGTGAGTTTGGTTTGTTAAGTGAAGCTGTTGCACCTGGTTTTGATTATAATGATATGACGATTGCTACTCCTGATGTATTACAAACGCAATTTCCACATTTGTGGGAGCTAGTGGGGCAGTTTGTAGCAAAGTAATCAATATAAAAAATTACCTCTCCGCTTGTGGAGAGGTTGACGCATGCTTTTTATGCGATGGGTGAGGCAAACACCCTCATCCCCAGCCCTTCTCCCATTCGTAAAAAACACTCTGGGAGAAGGGAGAGTGGTAACTACTTTTTAAAAATACTCTTCACGAGCTCAGCATCTTCTTTAGAGCAAAATTTTTCAACAAAGGCATCGGCGTCTTTGAATAAAGCAAAATATCCTTGGCGTATCTTATCTTTCTTCTTTGACTTGGATGCCGCAGACTTTGCTGAAGTATAAAAACTTTCGCAAGCCGCTTTCCAATCGGGGTACTCCTTTTTTCTCTCCGCATTGATTAACTTCAATTGCGGCAAAACTTTTGTTGGCACGCGGTATTTTTGTTTATCCTCGGCAACAAATTCTTCGCCTTGTAAAAGATAAAAAGATAACTTCCAATTTGTTTTCAAGATATGTCGTTCAACGGCTTGTAACGTTCTTTCACATGCTTCAACACATTTGATTTCTTTATCAGAAGGTCGTTTTTTTATTGGTAGAGGTATCGGTAATGGGCCTTGACCAATATTTTCTGACTTTCTATCTTTTTCATCTTTTTTGAGAAGTGGCGGAACAACTTTAGGTTGAACTTGAAGTGGGAGTTTCGGTAGTTGATATGCTTTACGAACCATCCCTAATTCGAATGATTGTATATCATATAAGTCATTAATTCGTAAAATTCTGGGATCATTAAATTCATTCCCGCCAACATTTAAAAATCCTAATTTTGGCAAGCCATGCATCAAGCTCTCAAAACCTTTATTACCCAATGGATTACTAGGCAATTTTAATCTGACAACATTGGGATTTTTAGCGATAATTTTTGCTTCGTCTGGACCAATGTTACAAGTATCTAATGTGAGCGAAGAAACATTTAATCCAGCTAATATTTCCAGCATTTGATCTTCGTCATGAATTATTAGTCCTTCATCCTTAGCATTATGATGATTGCTAACGCCTCTTACATCAACAATTTCCCCACTAGAATTTACTATTTTGGGAACAACCTTTCTACCATTAAACGGATAATTTCGTATTTGAATTGCTGTAATGTCTTTTTCTTCTTTTAATAACTTCGGTAGCAACTTTAAATGTTCTGTGGTTGGATTATGTAATTTTAATTCACCTTTTTCTGTAACAAAGGCTTTTAATTCTGCGATTAATTTCAACTCTGATTTTTCTGGAGGAGCTACATCTATAAGTACTCTTCCAGGAACTTTGGTACCTAGAAAACTGTCTAATGACATCACAATACAATCAGCATTTTCTTTTTCTAACTTTTGCTCAGCTGTTAGTTGCTCTTGAATATCAATATCTAGACTTTGGTAATTGATACCTGCGTCTATTCTGAGATTAGGCTTATTATCTCTAATAAATAATTTTAATTTTTTACCATCAGGACGTTGATATTCTTTTAATTCTTGAGTTATATCTCCAGCTAAGCAATTCCCAGTGAGATCTAAACGTTCTAATTTCGGCATTTGTTTTAATATTTTTACCAATCCATCTTTTGTAACTTTATTCTGGCTTATACGTAGATTTTTAATGCTTTTACATTTAATAATTTCATTAACAGCTGCATCAGTTAATTCGCAATTAATTAATGCAAGCTCTTGAAGATGATCATGCAGTATGTCACTGACCCGCTGCTCACCACCCTTCTCTATCATACAAAATCGAATATCTAGAATCGCAGGTTTGGCATTCTGGATTACTTTCGCATCGACTTCACTACTAAAAGTCCCACCTGTTCCTTTAAACGCAAGTCTATTTTGCATGACACCCTCCTGGTTTTTGTATGAATATAGAAGTTGTGTCATATTCAGAGGGATTTTGTCAATAAGAGGGATGAACATTATCGTAGGGTGAGCAAAGCGAAGAGTGCCCACCCTACGAACTCTATTTTCTCAGAGCAGCAGCTGCCGAATCACCTTTAACAGGGCTTTCCACACCAACAACTGCGCCGCCTTGTGAATACAAGGGACTACCACCAGCAACTCTAACTGCATGCATTGGCGCTACTGCTGGAGCAGCCGCGGCGGCAACTGGAGACAGTGCAGCAGCAAGCATACTAGCCTTAAGATGTCTCTCCAGCGTAACTATAGCTGATTGAATCTCTATTAATAATGCATTCATTTGTATTCTGATAATGGGTGATAAAGTTGCAGATTTACCTCCTGCTGTTAAAAATAAATTAAGTACGTGTTTTTGTTCTTCAAATACACTTATAAATTTATTTATTTCAGCAAGATGACTATCAGGGGTAGAGTTTATTGCTAGTTGTTGCAAACACAGTGTTAGCTTTTTGTAAACAGCTTGAGCAATTTCCCACAACGTATTATTTGTTCTAAAACTTTTTTCCTTAGGCACCCATACTCCAGCGACATTCTTACAAACATATGGATTGATCGCGCCAAGACATTCTTTCAATTTACCTTTTATAAGTTCAACACATTGAAACTTTGCTAGATCAGGCATCAGAGAAGCTTTGAGATTTCCTACAAAAGCTCTCATAATTTCAGAATTACTTGATTCAAATGAATTTAAGTATTTTACTCTTTCTCCAACATTCTGCAATTGGGTACATCTTTCATTGATTGCAGCAATATTACTGAGCATGCCTGCAAGTATCTGTTTCATCTCGTTAATACAAGAATATTTGAATTTTTTAACATCATAGTCAGGATCACGCTTTAGCGTTTCTTTTTTTATTATCGCCACTTCGATTTCTTTGAATAAATCTCTATCGATAGATTCATCCTGAAGCTCAGGCTCTCCTCTCAACGCCAACAGACCGGCTGGGGGCAAATATATAATAGTCTTTGCATAAAAGTCCCTAACAGATGCAACAGCATCTCTGTGATGTCCAGATTGATAGACCATTCTCATTGCATCAAAAGCATTTGCATAGAAATTTGTATAATTTGGAAATACTTCATCACTTATATCCCATCTTGTTAATGGTTTTCCAAACTGAATACCAGCTGCTTCAGCATTTAATTTAGTAATCTCATCACTAATTGCTTTTTGAGCATCGATACCTGCATTAATTGCATTGAGAATTCTCATCTTTGCAATACTATCCATTAACTTCTCGATCTCAGATGCTACTGTTTTTGCTTTTGGCTTTAAACTATCATAATGTGCTTTTTGTGTCGGACCTGTCAGTAGTCTTCCAACTTCACTATATTGAACATTTGATCTTTGTATTTCGTATTTAAGAGCTTTGAATTCTGTTAGCTTTTCTGCTAATTGACGTTCCAAAGCTGTAGTATCGTTCGGTTTTGTACTACCTTTTTCATCGTGAAGAACAGGCACAGCAACTGCTGGTCTCTTCTCATCTGCGGCTGCCGTCGTTAAAAATTGACTTCTATCTACACTCATTACTTAACTCCTCGTTTTATAAGTTTAGTAATACATATGATAAAGTATTGATCAACCACTTGTTACCCGTACAAAATACGGGGGTATTGGATTTTTAGGCTTGAAGATGAGTAGCAGGGAGGGTTCGGAATGAGGACGTTTCCCTCACCCGTCGCATGAAGAGCATGCGTCGACCTCTCCCACAAGGGCGTTGTTGCATAAATCAAAATCTGCACTATTCCCCTCTCCCAAAATGCTTTTCTTTGGGAGAGGGGAGAAAATCGATTTATGCAACAACGCCTCCCACAAGTGGGAGAGGTGAGTTTTTAATTTTTTCTCCCTTCTCCCGGAGTGATTTTTACGAGGGGAGAAGGGTTGGGGATGAGGGGATTCGAAAAGACTACCCTACATCGACTGTCTTTTCTTGACTAGGCGTCTCAATCACAATCTTCGCTTGTTTCATTAAGCTATCTTTAAATAACTCATATTCAAGCATTCCTTGTGATGACTGGACTTGCTCACTGAAAACATCATACTCATCTTTTCCAGCAGCAGCTCCATTCTTAACGCCTGTTAATGCGATGACCGCATAGCCATTTTGCATTTTTGCTGTTGAGTAAACTGTCTTCATATCTTGCGTTGGTTTTGCAATCGAGAATGCTTCATTCAAAACTGCTGAATCAACTTTGGTTGCGTGGCGTCCAATATAGCCAACGTTATCCCACTTTAAGTGATATTCATTGGTAACTTGATCTACGCTTGCGCCACTTGCTAACTTCGCTTTGATATCTTGCGCTTGTTTTTCAGCACGATGCTCAGCTTCTTGTAGTTTTAATTTATCAGTAATTTGTTGCTCTACCGTTTTTAATGGCATTAACGTTGCAGGCGTATGTGATTTAATGCGTAACACTAATGCTGAATCTGCCGATAGCTGTATAACATCACTGTTATTCTGAGCGTTCATTACGTCATTGTTGAAGGCTGCTTCTCTAATTTTGGTATTCGAAGAAACATCATTCGCACCTTTTTCTTTAGTAAAGACACCTGTCGTTTGCACTTTTAAATTCAACGCTTGTGCAGCTGGCTCCAATGAGTCGGGATGTTCATACGTACTTGATGCTAGCTTGTCGCGTAAACTTGCAAATTTTTCTTCTGCTTGCTGACGAACTAATGCATCTTGTACTTTGTCTTTGATGCTATCGAATGACTCAACCTTTGGTTCTTTCACTGCCGTTGCTTTGACGATGACAAAACCGTTTTCCATTCTGTATGGCGCACTGACTTGATCAACTTTAGTTAATGTCATGACTAACTTTTGCAATGTTTCAGGAACATTATTTATCGCTAACCAGTTTTGATGTAATTGTGGAAACTGCTTATCCGCTGGATATTGATGTGCGAATGTTGCAAAGTTTTCACCTTTTGCAATTTTTTGGCTGATTTCAGTCATTTTACTTTCAGCTGCAGTCACTTCATCATTGGTCGCCGTTTGGCTCAATGGTACAAAAATAGTTTGTAACTGCCATTGCATTGGTTGCGCTAGTGATGTCGAATTTTCATTATAATATTTTTTTAATTCAGCATCGGTAGGATGAATCCCAGCCATCAAATCTTTCACTGACAATTGGATATACTGCACGCTCACTTGTTCTTGAGTACGAAAATCTTTTTCATGCGCTTTGTAGTATGCATCGATATCTGTTTGTGCAATCGTCATTGGCTGGCTCAAGAAATCTTGTACTGCAAAAGTAGCGTACTTAATTTCTCTTTCTTGATTAACCAATGCGATGGTACTTGATACTTCATCAGGTAGTGCAATAGAAGTAAAGACCATGCCTAAACGTGGCTGATCGATCAATAAACTTGTTTTCAATAGTTGTAAAAAATCGCCAGGATTAAATAGTGTAGTAGAAAGTACTTGTTGGAATCTCGCTAATGAAAAACGACTATTCACTTGGAACTCAGGCATGCTTTCTAACAGATTATCTACTTGTTGATCAGAGATACGATAATCTTGTGCTAATGAAGCCTGTGATAACACTTGAATGTTAATTAGGGTTTGTAGTGCTTTTTCTTTTAATGCTGCTTCAGCACCTTCTGGTAAGCCATAATTAGAGCTAAATTGCATTTGTAATTGGCGTCGCAATCTATCATATGCCACTGCGAGCTGACTTTTTGAAATTTCTGCGCCATTTACTTTAGCGATAACAGTTGTTTCTGAGCCGCCTACGAGATAACTATGAATTCCCCATAGCGCGAATGAAAGTATCAATAATGAAATGACTATCCCTGCAAACAACCCTTGAGTACGATCACGAATGCTTTGAAGCATAAAAGATTTTCTCACCGTATTTATATATAAAAAAAGGCGTATCTCGATTGAAGACACACCTCTTGATTTGTTGGCGGAGCGGACGGGACTCGAACCCGCGACCCCCGACGTGACAGGCCGGTATTCTAACCAACTGAACTACCACTCCACCGTTTGAACTCTTTAAAACTCTTTGTCACTAATTTGGTGGGTGCTGAGGGGTTCGAACCCGCGACCCTCGCCTTGTAAGGGCGATGCTCTCCCAACTGAGCTAAGCACCCGATTTCTTTTTAAGATCATTTCTGACCCTATCTAAATAACCCTACGAGAGTTACTTAAAAAAACCGTTTATTTCTATTGTTCTTTATCTTTTGATTTAACAGCTTCTTTCAATGCCTTACCAGCTTTGAAACCAACAACTTTAGCTGCTTTAATCTTAATTTCTTGACCAGTCTTTGGATTACGACCTTTACGTGCCGCTCTCTGTCTAACAACAAATGTACCGAAGTTTACAAGTACAACTGGCTCATCTTTCTTTAGTGAAGTGGATATTGAATCCAACAACGCCCCTAGTGCACGTTCCGCAGCAGCCTTTGTCAACTCCGCGCGGTCAGCAATCATATCGATTAACTCTGCTCTATTCATACGGCTCCTACTCTTTCTTCCCTTGATTAATCCTTCACGGTCACTCTTCGCCGGGGTATTTTCGTTAGCCCCCGCAGCGAAGTGTGATTTATACCAACGTCATTCGTGCCAGTCAAGAAAACTATTTAAAGTTTTCTATTATTTTTTAATGGGCGCGAACTCTGTCTCCTTTACGAGCTTTTTTTGTCTGTGCACTGCTAATAACTGCTTTTAATTTGTTTCTGTTCTTACCAGGTAGACGGTCTGGGAAGCCTTTTAACGCTAAGGTTAAGACTTCATCAATCCATCTGACTGGCTTAATCATAAGATCTTTTTTGACATTGTCAGGAATATCTTTGAGATCTTTGATATTTTCAGCAGGAATTAACACATTTTTGACCCCACCACGATGTGCCGCCAAGAGCTTTTCTTTAATGCCCCCTACTGGCAAGACTTCACCACGCAGCGTAATTTCGCCTGTCATCGCATAATTTGCACGTACTGGAAGCTGCGTTAGGATAGAAACCAACGCTGTGCACATACTAATACCAGCACTTGGGCCGTCTTTTGGTGTAGCACCATCTGGAACGTGAATGTGAATATCATTTTTATCAAAGAAGTTCTTTGGAATGCCCATTAATGACATTCTAGAGCGAACTACGGTTAGCGCTGCTTGGATAGACTCTTGCATCACTTCACCCAATTGACCGGTATAGGTGACTTTACCTTTACCTGGAACAGTCATGGCTTCGATATCGAGTAACTCGCCACCCACTTCTGTCCATGCCAACCCTTTTACTTGGCCAACTTGATCTTTTTCTTCTGCTACATCGTAACGGAAACGTTTCACACCTAAATATTTTTCAAGATCAGCAGGTGTAACACGCGCTTTCTTTGATTTTTTGCCTAGTAAAATTTCTTTTACTACTTTACGACAAATTTTAGCAATTTCTCGCTCTAAGTTTCTCACCCCAGATTCACGTGTATAGAAGCGTACGATTTGCTGTACGGTTTCGTTTGGCATTTCAATTTCTGATGCTTTCAAGCCATTTGCTTCAACTTGCTTTGGAATTAAATGTCGTAAAGCAATATTGATTTTCTCATCTTCTGTGTAACCAGGAATACGGATAATTTCCATACGATCGCGTAATGCGGGTGGAATTTCCAAGGTATTCGCTGTTGCGACAAACATAACATCTGACAAGTCATAATCTACTTCTAAATAGTGATCATTGAATGTCGTATTTTGTTCTGGATCTAATACCTCTAACAATGCAGATGCGGGATCACCACGAAAATCCATTGCCATCTTATCAATTTCATCTAATAAGAAAAATGGATTGCCTGCTTCGATTTTCGCAATTTTCTGCACGATTTTTCCAGGCATAGCACCGATGTAGGTACGTCTATGGCCGCGAATTTCAGCTTCATCTCTCACGCCACCTAAAGACATACGCACAAACTTACGACCAGTAGCATTTGCTATTGATTGTCCTAACGATGTTTTACCAACACCTGGAGGCCCTACTAAACACAAAATTGGACCTTTTAGTTTCTTAACGCGCTTCTGTACTGCGAGATATTCTAAAATTCGTTCTTTGACTTCTTTTAAGCCATAATGTTCTTCTTCTAAAACTCTTTCTGCTTCACCTAAGCTACCACGTAATCTGGTACGTTTTTTCCATGGCAACGACAACATCCAATCTAAATAATTGCGTGAAACTGTCGCTTCTGCCGACATCGGTGGCATCATTTTTAATTTATTTAATTCAATTTTGCACTTATCAAGTGCTTCTTGTGACATCCCTGCTTTTTCAATTCGCTTGGTAATGGATTCTAATTCATTAGGTGCATCTTCCATGTCACCTAATTCTTTTTGAATCGCTTTCATTTGTTCATTTAAATAATATTCGCGTTGTGTTTTTTCCATTTGGCGCTTCACACGACCACGAATACGTTTTTCAACTTGGAGTAAATCAATTTCAGATTCCATCACCCCCACTAGTTTCTCTAATCGTTTTTCTAAGTTTTCGATTTCGAGTAACTTTTGTTTCTCATCTAATTTTAGTGACAAGTGAGCTGTAATGGTATCAGCTAAACGACTGCCATCATCAATTGCTAAAACAGAGGCTAAAATTTCAGTTGGGATTTTGCGATTTAATTTTACATATTGTTCAAATTGAGACTTCAATGAGCGAACTAAAATTTCAATATCTTTTGAATCTATATTTGTATCGTCAATAAATGCGATATCTGCGAGGAAATAAGCTTGGTTTCCGATAAAGTGTGTGATCTTCGCTCTTCTCACACCTTCAATCAACACTTTCACTGTACCATCTGGGAGTTTCAATAATTGTAAGACAGTTGCTAATGTACCAATTTGGTGAATACCTTCTTCACTTGGTTGGTCATCTGCCGCGCTTTTTTGTGTTACTACTAATACTTGTTTATCAGCGGCCATTGCGACTTCAAGCGCTTTAATTGAGCGCTCACGTCCTACAAACAAAGGTACTACCATATAAGGATAGACAACCACATCTCTCAACGGCAACACCGGCACACCTAAAAGACTTTTATCCTTTTTGTTTGCTGTCATAAGTAGTTCCTCTGCGATCAGTAGTAGTTTAAGGAAATAAGCGTCTCATCAACGCTTACTTCCATTCTAATCATTTGGTGGGAATTTAGAACTAATTTCTTTGATTATTTAGAATTTTTTTGAAAAAAATTTTGCTGCATAATTATTTTTGTAGGGTGGACAAAGCGAAGTGTGCCCAACATAACATCTGAAATGGTGGGCACGCTTCGCTTGCCCACCATACGTACTGAGAAAACCTAGAGTTGGATTACTCCGCCATCTCGTAGGCTTGATCTTGATTTTCATACATCAAGATTGGATCTGACTCACCATGAATCACTGCTTCATCCACAATGACTTTTTTAACATCAGGTGTCGATGGCAAATCATACATTGTGTTTAATAAAACTTTTTCTAAAATAGAGCGTAAACCACGTGCGCCTGTTTTCTTTTCCACACATTGTTCTGCAATAGCGCTTAACGCCATCTCGCGAAACTCTAGATCTGCGCCTTCCATTTCAAACAATTTGCGATATTGTTTAACTAATGCGTTTTTAGGCTCAACTAGAATCTTCACTAACGCTTCTTTATCCAGTTCATCAAGTGTAGATACGACAGGTAAACGACCAATTAATTCTGGAATCAAACCATACTTCACTAAATCACTTGGCTCTACTTCATGCAATAATTGGTTTACTGATTTCATATCTTCTTTACTATGGATTTCAGCAGAGAAACCAATACCCGATTTTTCAGAACGATCGCGGATAATTTTTTCTAAACCAGCGAATGCGCCACCACAAATGAATAAGATATTTTTGGTATCTACTTGGATAAACTCTTGTTGTGGATGCTTACGACCACCTTGTGGTGGAATTGCAGCAACGGTACCTTCAATTAATTTCAAGAGGGCTTGCTGCACACCTTCACCCGATACGTCACGGGTAATGGATGGGTTTTCTGATTTACGTGAAATTTTATCGATTTCGTCAATATACACGATACCAGTTTGTGCTTTTGTAACGTCATAGTCACATTTTTGTAATAATTTCTGAATAATATTTTCTACGTCTTCACCAACATAACCAGCTTCGGTCAATGTTGTAGCATCAGCAATAACGAAAGGAACATTTAAGAGCCTCGCTAAGGTTTCAGCGATTAATGTCTTTCCGCTACCAGTTGGACCGATTAACAAAATATTGCTCTTTGCTAATTCGATATCATCTGTCTTGCCTTTTGTACGTAACCGTTTGTAATGGTTATAGACAGCAACTGATATTGTCTTTTTAGCAATGGATTGACCGATAACATATTCATCCAAAACTAAACGAATTTCATTTGGAGTTGGTAACTTAGGCAACACATCTGTTGCAGCTTGTGCCTCGCGAGTTTCTTCCTTGATAATTTCCGTACAAAGAGCAACACACTCATCACAAACATAAACGGATGGTCCAGCAATTAACTTACGAACTTCATGCTGACTCTTTCCACAAAACGAACAATGTAATACTTTCTGTTTACCCTCATTACCAGCCATAACCGCTAAAACCTCACTTTTAAATACTTATTAGTGGCGTCAATTTCTCAAAAATCAAGGTTACTTCGATTTATCAGATTTATTTTCTGCCGCTCTGTGCTCAATAATTTTGTCCACGATACGATACTCTAATGCGCGTTCGGCACTCATGAAATGATCTCTATCAGTATCCTTCGTAATAGTATCTTCTGAGTGACCTGTATGTTTCGCCATAATTTTATTGAGCTTGGTTTTGATTTTTAAGGTTTCTTCAGCATGAATAGCGATATCCGATGCCTGACCTTGCATACCACCTAATGGTTGGTGAATCATTACTCTCGCACTTGGTAAGATATAACGCTTACCATCTGCGCCACCAGCTAACAATAAAGCGCCCATACTTGCTGCCTGTCCCATGCACATAGTGCTGACATCGGGCTTAATGAACTGCATTGTATCATAAATAGCCAGACCTGATGTTACCACACCGCCTGGAGAATTAATATACAAATATATATCTTTATCAGGGTTTTCTGATTCTAAAAATAATAATTGAGCTACCACAAGATTTGCCACATAGTCATCAATGGGCCCAACAAGAAAAATTACTCTATCTTTTAATAATCTAGAAAAAATATCAAATGAACGCTCTCCACGGGCAGTTTGCTCTACCACCATAGGGACAAGGTTTGAAGTCACGATACCTGATTCAGGGATTAACATGGTTTTCATATTCCTTTTGATTAATCATTTTATGCGAGGTGGCCAATGACCCACCTCGCTCCTGTTATATTAAACTACTTGTGTTTGCTGAATGCTTTTTACAAACTCTTCATAGCCTATTACTTTTTCAGTTAATTTCACACCTTCCAGTAACTTTTCTACGACTTGTTCTTCTAATACTTGCATTTCAACTTCAGCAAGACGACGCTTATCGCTAGCATACCATTTCAATACTTCTGCTGGATTTTCATATGCTGAAGCAAGACCTGCAATCGTAGCATCTACTCGTTCTTTACTTGGAACTAAGTCATGGGTTTTAATCAATTCACCAACTAATAATCCAAGAATAACGTTTTTCTTAGCCGCTACTTTATAACCTTGCATTTCTTCTTCGGTATGGCCATGTTCGTGATCATGTTGGTGCGGATGTAACTGATCATGAATCCGACTAGCTTCTCTGGTAATCAATGCAGTTGGTACTTCCAATGGATTTTGATCTAACAATGCATTAAATACTTGTGATTTCAATTTTGATTTCATTAAGCGTGCTAATTCACGCTCTAAGTTCTTGCGAATCTCTGTACGCAAACCGGCAAGGCCGCCTTCCTTCACACCTAATTTTTTCACAAATGCATCATTAACTTCAGGATAATCTGGTTCTGAAATCTTAATGATTTTTGTTTTGAATTCTGCCGCTTTACCAGCAAATTCTTTTGCGAAATAATTTTCAGGGAAGTTAACCGATAAAACTGGCTCATCACCCACTTTCGCGCCAACCAATCCCTCTTCAAATCCTGGGATCATTGTCTTGCTACCCAATACGATTGGGTAATCATGCGCTTCACCACCTTGAAATGGTACGCCATCAATCGATCCTTTGAAGTCTAAGACGACTTGATCTTTATCTTGCGCAGCACGGCTCACAGACTTCCAAACAACATGCTGTTCGCATAAATGTTTGATCACTTTATCGATATCAACATCTTGAATGCTCGATGTGACATTTTCCAGCTTATCTAAGGCAAAGCTAACTGCACCAAGATCAGGCAATACTTCAAATGTAGCAACAAATTCCAAGGGCTGTCCTGGAACAATGTTTTTTGGCGCTACAGTTGGCACGCCGACTGGGCTTAGTTTTTCTTGACGAATCGCTGCTGTTAATGAGGATTGAATTACTTCACTTAACGCTTCTTGACGAGCAGTGTCACCATATTGCTGAATAATAAACTCTACAGGTGCCTTACCTTTACGGAAACCCTTAATATTTGCTGTCTTTGCTATCTTTACGATTCGACTATCGTAAGCTTCATCAAACTTTTCTACTGGAACAACTATGGTAATACGTCTTTCAATCTTACTAGGTGCTTCAACGGATACTTGCATATCAACCTCAAAAATTAACAATCCAAGAAAATCTATTTCAAATCAAAACTTAATTACTCTACCTCGTAATACGTAAAGCAAAAGTCTCTGGGGGGCAATTATAGTCAAAAATGCTGGCAAAGGGAACAAGGGAAAGAACTGTAAAGAGCTCCAAGAGATTAAATATACGAACGGAGAGACTCGAACTCTCACAGGTTTCCCTACTGGAACCTAAATCCAGCGCGTCTACCAATTCCGCCACGTTCGCTTAAAACTTGGTGGGCCGTGTTGGGATCGAACCAACGACCTATTGATTAAGAGTCAACTGCTCTACCAACTGAGCTAACGGCCCTGTAAAACTCATAAAAGGTTTGGGGTGAATGACGGGGCTCGAACCCGCGACAACCGGAATCACAATCCGGGACTCTACCAGCTGAGTTACATCCACCATAACTATAGAGCTTAAATCTTTAAATTCGTACTTTGTATATTAGATAATTATGGCGCGCCTGACAGGATTCGAACCTGTTACCCTCGGCTTAGAAGGCCGATGCTCTATCCGAATGAGCTACAGGCGCATTCTACTAAGAGTGGTCGGGGTAGAGGGATTTGAACCCCCGACATCCTGCTCCCAAAGCAGGCGCGCTACCAGACTGCGCTATACCCCGAATCCTGTCACGGAAAAGCCTACCGTAACGGGATCGCATAATACGTTGCGTAAGAGCCCTCGTCAATTCAAAAAACATTTATTTTATCAGTGCTTCTAAAAGTGAATATTGTATAATCGCATTTATCAAAATTAATACACAAACCAGGATCGGTGACATGGCTGCTAACATTATTGATGGAAAGAAATTAGCGACCAAAATTCGTGGTCAAATATCTGCTGAAATTCTTGCGCGAAAAAAACAAAGCTTAAGAGCCCCAGGTCTAGCTGTTATCTTAGTTGGGGATGATCCTGCATCTGCAATTTATGTCAGAAATAAGCGCTTAGCCTGTGAAGAAGTTGGCATAAAGTCTTACTATCATGAATTACCAACTCAAACTAACGAAAATGAATTAATTGAGCTGATTAATTCTCTAAACGAAAGCTCAGAAGTCGATGGCATTCTTTTACAGCTGCCGTTACCCAGCCATATCGATAGTGATAAAGTGCTGGAACATATCTCCCCAAAAAAAGATGTGGATGGCTTTCACCCTTATAATCTTGGCAGATTAGCCCAGCGCTTACCTGCTCTGCGCCCATGCACACCTCATGGCGTCATGATGCTACTTGATGACATTCAACAGGTTTATAAAGGGCGTCATGCCGTTATTGTCGGCGCATCGAACATCGTTGGCCGCCCTATGGCACTAGAATTACTGATTGCTGGTGCAACCATTACTGTTTGTCATCGCTTCACAGGCGATCTTGAACCTTATGTACGCGAAGCTGACATATTAGTTTCTGCTGTTGGCAAGCCACATATCATCAAAGGTAGCTGGATCAAGGAAGGGGCAACCGTCATCGATGTCGGGATTAATCGTCTTGCTGATGGCGCGCTCACTGGCGACGTTGAATTTGAAGTTGCTTCACAAAAAGCTGCATGGATCACTCCAGTACCAGGTGGTGTTGGCCCAATGACCGTGGCGATGCTGCTGAAAAATACGTTGTTTGCGTCTCTTTAGCTGCAGTCATCCCGAGCGCAGCGAGGGACCTCCTTAAATACGCCCATATATGAGTATGATGTCCCGCGGAGATCCCTCGTCGCTTCGCTCCTCGGGATGACCGCAACAGAACTTAGTAAAAAACCTATATTGATCAGAGCACATAGCCTAAGTATACTTTAACTGTGAATTTCAGGGAGAGATTGACAGTGCAACAGAGCGCAAAACATTTTTCAGAGCAATTAAACAAATGCCTAGATGACATGGGAATGCCACCTAGCTCAAGAGAACGTGCCGTGATACTCGGTAAGATGCTACATATTCCAAAACAACAAGCGTGGGGATTATTGGAAGGCCACACCTATCCCGACCAAATCATTCTGCAACAAATCGCCACTGAACTTGAGGTTGATCTCGAGTACTTTATACATCGGTGATTAATCGCAATAAAAAATTTACTTTGTAAGTTTTAGCGTACGTATATCTTCTGCATCGATTATATTATCTAGCGGGGTCGAGAAAAAGCATGACGCGAAGCGATCTGTAATGGCCCGATTGCTTTTTGCATCCGCTTGAATAGCATTCAATTTGGTTATGAAACATTTCTCATCAACAAAAACTTTATAGTCCACGGCCATCATAGCTTGAATACATTCTGGTATTTTCCCACTCTTTCCATAAAGCATCCAAAATTGCATATGTTTTATATTATTAGCATCCAATTTTAATCTATCAACTAATGCTGCAATGCGTCGCTTCTGTCTGAACTGAGCACAAAACCCAAGAATATCTACATGATAACGACATACAGTACCTTCTTGTGCTTTAAATTCTGAAATTAAGCTCATTACTTGTGAAGGAGCCGTTACTAACCTTGCCTTACCGATCCATTGATCATGTAACTGCTGATAATCAGCAATTATTTTCGTCACCTCAGGCAGTTTATGCACCTGATGTATTCCGATTTTTTCGCCATTTTTAAGTAAACAATAACCATTTTTACTATCACCAAAATCCTTTGTATCAAATACGCGACAACCGCCTTTATCTGTCAATACAACGACAGGATCCTTAGGAATTTCCTTAGTGATTTCACTTAATAAAGGAGGATAGTTAACAGGCAAAGAAAAAAATGAATTTATATACCCAATTAATTCATTACGAAATCTAAGTAATAAATTATTTTTACATTGCGAAGCAAAACCAGCTATTTGTTTTTCATCAGCAACATTGTTTACCTCACTTGACGAGCACATTTCTGCATAAACAACATCCGATGCTTGAAACATTAACCGCATTAACTCTGTAAAAAATATTTTAACCTCATCCGTTTTTGCATCTAGTGGCTCAACACTCCAAATATCACATAAGTCTTTTACTGCCATATACATAGCAATATAAGCTTGCATCCTTAACTTTGTTTGTATCGCCAATCTCTCATACGCAACAATTCGTTGCACCAACATATCCACACCCGTAGCAGTGCTTATTTGACCTGCTTCAAGAGTTAACGCACTCATTGTTTTTTCACATATAGGCTTATAGTCTGTGATTAACGCGGTGATCTGCGGAAGTTTAACTGCGCAATTCTTTTTAGGAATAAGAGCAGAGTGAATCGGACAACAAATTTTTTCATCTTTTGAATCAGATTTACCAGGTATAAGCTTCTTATCGATCCAATGAGGAACCTCACAAAAGAATAAAACAGGATTACTGGGGAAATCCAAATGAATTTCGCATTGAACACCCGCTATTTCTGCAAAGGGAATTGATTTAACTTCTGCAACGTATTTTCCATGTATTTCTGCGATTACTTCGACAGAAAAATAATTAACATCTGCTTGCTTATAATCCCCGTTAGTAAGACGCTGAACCAGTTGTATAAAATCATTAAACTTATCGTTAATAGTTTTCTCAGCAATCTGAAAAAAAATCTCTAGATATTTTACTGCTGCATTATTTTTTTTACGCTGAGAAACAATAAATTCACGCCATGCAATAGAGCATTTACCATCATCCACATATAGAAACTTATGTTTTATTTGTTCGCGCTGTTCATTCAAATGCTTAAGCAGTGCTTCTTTTTTTATCTCCAAACTCGAAGTACGAACCACGGAACTTAACAACTTAGGAACTAAACGGAGCATATTCACATCCTATGAATAATGGTGAGCACGCTACGCTTTGCCCACCCTACTACTATTTTCTATTAAGCAACTCGTGCTGAATTTCTTCAAGTGACTTGGCTTTGGTTTCTGGAAGAAAAAAGAATGCCAATAAGAAATATAACAACGTAAAAAACGCGAATAACCAATACGTAAAATTAATGCCTATATGTTCAATCAAAGGCAAAAAGAATGCTGCCAATAAAGCGGCCGCCAGTGAGTTAAAAAACAAACATAATGACATACCCTTGCCTCGTATACGGGTAGGAAATAATTCAGAAATTGCCAACCAAACAACAACACCCGGACCTATCGCAAAAAAGATGATAAAGAACAATAACCCAATTAATGAAAGCACCCCAACATACGTAGTATCAGGTGAAAAAGTATTAACAATACCCAAAAACACTTCTGCGGCAACTACACCTGCCGTACCAATTAATAACAAGGGTCTACGACCTAAAGAATCAATCAAACCTATCGCTAAAATAGTAAATAGGAAATTTAACATGCCGATACCAACAGTCCCTATCATCGAGACTACATTCGAACTAATACCCGCTTGTTTTAAAATAAGCGGTGCATATTGCAGAAATGAATTAATGCCGGTTAATTGATTAAAAATTGCGACACAAATAGCCACTAGCGATGGCAGCAACAATGATGGCGATAACAATTCTCGCCATGTACTCTCCACTTCATCCAAACTAGCCTTAATTGCTGATACTTCTGTCTCAATGTTTTGATAATAGATTTTAGATAACACCTTACGTGCTTTGTCTTCTTTGTTATTCCCAATCAGCCAACGCGGTGTTTCAGGCAACAAAAATGAACCTAACAGCAAAATAATAGATGGAGCTAACAACACTAAAAACATACCGCGCCAATTTCCAGATGCAGTAAAAAGCAAGTCTACAAAGTAAGCTAGCACGATTCCAAAAGTGAGCAATAGCTGAAAGAAAGTTACATACTTTCCTCGATCTTCTCCTGGTACAATTTCAGAAACATACAATGGAACCGCTACGGCTACCACGCCAACACCAATTCCTAACAGAAATCGTGCAGCAAATATGGCCGCAAATGACTTAGCAAATAAAATAAAAACGATTCCCATGACAAAAATTAATCCTGACAATCGAATTAACATTCGCCTCCCTAATGCATCACCAATGGGACCTGATACAATCGTACCGACCAAACCACCACTTAACACCGCACTTCCAATTAAGCTTAATTGCGCATCAGTGATTGGAATTTCATTACGAATAAATAATAAGGCGCCTGAAATCACACCAATATCGTAGCCATATAATATGCCACCCACACTCACCAGCAGTACAATCCAAGCAATAAACAACTTATTTGAATTCATATATTTCACCCGTTATTTTGCATTTGCATATTTGTTGTAATATGTCATGGATAATTGTTTTGCTGATGCCATATCAGATGGCGACAATAGCTTTGCTAGTACATCACGCAACTTTAACGCCGCATCGCGAATTTGTTCATTACTCGACGTTGAGGCAAGATCCAACCACGCATAGGCTAATTTATTATCGCGAGTGATACCTTGACCTTGAAAATACATAACACCTAATAATAGTTGCGCATTATCCATTCCCTGCTCAGCAGCTTTTGTATACCAATACGCAGCTAGGCTTGGATTGTTAGGTATGCCTCTTCCTTGCTGATAAAACAACCCAACCATGTATTGCGCATTCATTAAACCTTGCTTTGCAGCTAAGCTATACCAATACAATGCTTGTTTATCATCTTTCGTAAAGCCTTGCCCATTGTCATACATGTAACCCAACGAAAATTGAGCATCTGCTAAATTCTGTTGTGCTGCCTTCGTATACCATTCAGCTGCTTTTTGTGGGTTTTTCTCACCTGTTGCACCACTATTAATGAGATAACCCATTACATATTGTGCTCTTGGCATTCCTGTTTGAGCTGCTTTAACAAATAAATCATAACCTGCTGTGACATTCACTGGTGTTCCCTGACCTGTGAAATATAAAACACCTAAATTGTATTGTGCTTCAGGAAGTGATTGTGCTGCTGCTTTTGAATACCAATTCAATGCTTGGGTTTTATCGATTGGAATAGCCTTACCCGTGCTATACATTAATCCCAACATAAATTGTGCTTTTGCAAGACCTTGTTGCGCTGCTGTGCTAAACCATGCAAAGGCTTTTGATAAATCTGGATCTTGATTATATGCTGTTAATCCCAAATTGTACTGTGCCTGTGCTATACCTAGTTGCGCTGCTTTTGTAAAACGAGCAGTTGCCAATACTGGACTAGCCGTAACACCATATCCGCTAGCAGTCATCGTTCCTAACATGAATTCAGCAAATCCATTACCGCCCGGTGCTTGTGTTGCTGCATTGAATAAATCAATTGCATGTGATAAATCACGTGGCACACCCACACCATAATAATATAAAACACCAAGAGCTAATTTGGCTGGCGCATAATTTTGATCGCTTGCTTTAGAAAACCATGTCGATGCACGCTGGGGGTCTTTCGCATCTAATGCATTTAAATATAAATAACCTAATTGATATTGCGCGACTTGATTGCCATTGTCCGCAAGTGATTGATAGAGTTCTAATGCTTTTTTATAGTCTTTATTTAGCATCGCCGCTTCAGCAACAGGTAACTGTTGACCAGCGACTTTATCATGAAAATATTCTTCTGGATTTTTACTTGCCTCATCTGCAAATACGGTGACAAAACCACTTAAAACAAATAAAGCTGCTATATTCCTTGTAATGTTTTTCACGTGTACTCCCTGATTTTATAGTATTACCCTCTTTGCAAAGACCGTGTTGTATAAATCGACTTTCTCCCTTCTCCCAGAGTGTTTTTTACAATGGGAGAAGGACTGGGGATGAGGGCTTATACCCTCACCCCTAGCCCCTCTCCCAAAGAAAAACACTTTGGGAGAGGGGAACAACCTTTTTCAAAGGGGACGAATTTCTAAAGATTAACCGCTTCTTTTACTTCTTTTTGTGTATCATGCAACACTTCTTGAATTGCATTAACAACGGTATCAATTTGTTCTTTGGTAATAACTAGCGGTGGCGCAAGACGAATGACAGTGCCATGTGTTTCTTTGCTTAACACCCCACGCTTTAACAACTTCAAACAAATTTCTCGCGCCGAATATTCTGCAAATATTTCTACGCCCACCAATAAACCTTTACCACGCACTTCTTTTATCAATGGTGATTTCAATGCTTGTAATTTCTCAACAAGATATTTACCTAATTCTGCAGACTTTTGCACTAACTTGTCATTGATCAATGTGTTCAATGCTTCTAATCCTACAGCAGCAGCAAGAGGGTTACCGCCGAACGTACTACCATGATCACCTGGAGTAAAGACATCCATTACTTCATTTTTACTTAAAAACATCGAAACAGGTAACAATCCACCACCCAATGCTTTGCCCAAGACAAGAGCATCTGGCTTAACGTTTTCGTGATCTGCAGCGAGGAATTTTCCAGTGCGGCCTAACCCTGTTTGAATTTCATCGCAAATCAACAATACATTATGTTTACGACAAATTTCTTCGCAACGTTTTAAATAACCAGCAGGCGGCGCAATAATTCCACCCTCACCTTGTATTGGCTCTACTAAAAATGCAGCCGTATTTGGAGTGATCGCTTTCTCTAACGCTTCACTATCACCAAATGGAACTTGCTTGAAACCACTTGGAAATGGGCCAAAACCTGAGCGATATTGCTGCTCTGATGACATGCCAACAATTGCAATGGTTCTACCGTGAAAATTTCCTTCGCAAACGATAATTTCAGCTTTATCTTGTTGCACTTTTTTCACAGTGTAAGCCCACTTACGTGCGGCTTTTAATGCTGTCTCAACAGCTTCTGCTCCGGTATTCATCGGTAAAGCACGTTGTTGCCCGGTCAGCTCACATATTTTTTCTAAAAATGCACCTAACTTATCCGTATAAAATGCTCTTGAAACAATGGCTAATTGCGATGCCTGATCAATCAACGCTTTTACCAATTTAGGATGCAAATGACCGTGACTAACTGCAGAATATGCGCTCATCATGTCAATGTAACGATTACCTTCTGAATCCCATAAATAAACGCCCTCACCCTTTACTAATACCACTGGCAAAGGAGCATAGTTATGCGCACCGTAAAGATTTTCACGCTCGATATATTGTTTCATCTAAAATCATCCTAACTAATCAATAAGATCGGTAAAGTATATTGGTTTATTGAAGCAGAGCAAGAAGTAAAACCGGAGGGAAAAAAGAAGGAGTGTCTTCAGTAGAAATATGTCTGTCAGAAACCTGTTTGATACTAAAATGGATATCTCTGTTACGCTTTAGGCTTTCCTGGTTTCAACAGGACCTGCTCACCACGCTCCAAGTAGATCTCCTATACTGCATTACTGAAAGGTCTGGACAAAAAACTATCGAAAACACTCAATTACTATTATAGGGAGATTTTGGAGTATTTCAACTAAGGTATTACATAAATAAAATAACTTAATTGATTGTATTCAGGAAATATTTTTTTATCTTTTTATACCGGTTAAAGATGCTTTTGCGATTGCTTTTATGACCAATTCAACCACTTTAATTCGTGGAAAACTATCACGCCATGCTAACGCAATGATTCGTCCGGGATTTGTACCTTTCAATGGCTTTGTAACCATTAAATTATTGCGATACCCGCCTCCTTGAGCTGCCATAATAGGTAGAATAGTAACTCCTACGCCAGACGCCACCATATGGCGAATCGTCTCTAATGAACTACCTTCTACTGTCTTCCAATTAATGCCAGAAGGTGATTTTGCGAGTTGAAAACAAGCCGGGCAAGATGAGATCACTTGATCGCGAAAACAATGCCCCTCCCCTAATAACAATACGTTGTGCTGCTGCAGAGCCTCTTCTTTTATCACCTTATAGCTAGCTAATTCATGATGCACAGGCATCAATACCACAAACGGCTCAGTATATAAATTACGAGTTACGAGACCAGGCGCAGTAAATGGCTGTGAAATCAAAATGACATCAAGATCACCATCCAATAATTTTTTACGTAAATTGACGGTATAGTCTTCTTGAATTTCAATTGGCATCCGCGGCGCCAACTTAGTTAACTCTGTGATTAACGGCGGTAAAAGATAAGGCCCGATGGTATAAATCGCACCTAGACGCAAAACTCCACTCAATTGATCTTGATCTGTTTTAGCAATTTGCTTAATTCCCTCGACTTCTGCTAAAACTCGCTTAGCACGCTCAATAATTTCTTTGCCTAACGGCGTCACATACACTTCATTCTTATTCCGCTCGAAAATGACAACACCTAAGTTTTTTTCCAACTTTTGAATAGCAATACTTAAACTGGGTTGACTGACATGACAATCTTCGGCTGCTTTGCGAAAATGTTTTTCACGCGCCAATGCTACCAAGAAACGCAATTCTTGTAACGTCATAACAACCCACCTTGATAGCTTTTATCTATTAACCCAATTGTATCAATTAATTTCATATATTACACCTACTGTCGCATAATGGCCTTGTTAATCACTACTAAGAGGATAAAAACCATGCTATCAATCGGAGCAAAATTACCAGAATTTAACTTAATTGGCGTTAATTCAACAGATATCAATAATGCATTTCAAAATATTACAGATCAAGATTATGCATCACAATGGAAAATTCTATTTTTCTGGCCTAAGGATTTTACCTTCGTATGCCCCACTGAAATTACTGGATTTGGAAAATTAAACCAAGATTTTTTAGATCGTGACGCACAATTACTTGGCGTATCAACAGATAGTGAATTTGTACATCTTGCATGGCGTGAACATCATCCAGATTTAAAGCACAGCCCATTTCCATGGTTAGCTGATATTAAAAAAGAATTAACAACGCAACTAGGTGTATTAGATGAGACATCAGGTGTTGCCCTCCGCGCAACTTTCATTATTGATCCACAAAATATTATTCGTCATGTTTCTGTCAATGACGGCAAAGTAGGTCGCAATCCCAATGAAGTTTTACGCATTCTTGATGCATTACAAACAGATGAATTATGCCCATGTAATTGGAAACAAGGCGAAGAAACCTTAGTGGTATAAATATAAAAGGAAACAAATTATGACATTACAATCTATACAAGAAGCAATTCCCGTTTATGCAAAAGATATTAAATTAAATTTATCAAGTTTGCTAAACAATGAATCGCCTCTTAATGCCCAGCAATTTTGGGGAACGATGCTAGCTTGCGCAATGACGACAAAAAATCAGCATCTATTAACAGCGGTGGAACAACAAGCTAATACAAATCTTTCACCAGAAGCAATAGCAGCTGCTAAGGGAGCCGCTACGTTGATGGCAATGAATAACATTTATTACCGTTATACGCATTTAGTTTCAAACCAAGATTATGCGAAAATGCCTGCTAATTTACGCATGAGCTTAATGGGACAACCTGGTATCGATAAGTTAGATTTTGAAATGTACGCGCTTGCTGTTTCCGCAATCAATGGTTGTGGTATGTGTATGGATTCGCATGAAAAATTATTAAGTACTAAAGGAATAACAAAAGACATGATTCATGCGACTATTCGGATTGCTGCGGTTATCAATGCGACTGCGATGGCGTTGGGGTAACCTCTCTCTACATCGCATTGTTACATGTCATCCCGAGCATAGCGAGGGATCTCCTTCTAGCAGGGAGATCCCTCTCTATGCTCGGGATGACATGCATGCGAATGACAAGCGCGCGAGGGATTTTTACAAAAACGCCTCAACATCCCCTTTACCAACACGCAAAATCACCGGCTCACCAGAAGTAAAATCAATCACACTAGTCGGTGTAGTGCTACACGCTCCACCATCAATGACTAAGTCTACTCTACCATCCAGTGCTTCATATATTTCTTGCGGGTCTACAAATGGAAATTCTTGATCTGGCAGCATCAACGTCAAACTCATTAAGGGCTGATTGAGAGCACTCAATAATGCGGTCACAATATTACAATCTGGAATACGAATTCCGATTGTGTCACGCTTAGGATGCATTAATCGCTTAGGTACTTCTTTTGTTGCCTTTAGAATAAACGTGTAAGGACCAGGAACATGCGTTTTTACTAATTTAAACGTCCCATTACTGATATAGCCATAAATCGACATCTCAGAAATATCTCTACATACCAATGTAAAGTTATGCCGCTCATCGATTTGACGAATCAGACGAATACGCTCCAACGCATCTTTATTGGCTATTTGGCAACCAATCGCATAAGTTGAATCGGTTGGATAAATGATCACGCCACCCTTTTCGATAATTTTTACAGCTTCTTTTATCAGTCTAGGCTGAGGATTTTCCGGATGGATGGAGAAAAATTGACCCATATGAAACTATCCTTGTTTTAACTATGTTGGCGACTTGATACCATATCCCCCTTAATTCTGACAAGATAAATTTATCACATATGAAAACATTGAAACAAAAAGACAGACCAGAAGCTATCCTTGAGATCAGAGCGCTCAGCCATGATGGACGAGGAATCACTTCTTACAATGAAAAAACCACATTCATTAGCGGCGCCCTACCTGGCGAAACCGTCAAATGCCGAATCAACAAAAGACATAGTCGCTTTTGCGAAGGAGAAATACTCGAAGTCATCACCGCAGCGCCAGAGCGGGTCACACCGCCTTGCAAACATTTCAATATTTGCGGTGGTTGCAGCATGCAACACATGGCTATGGATGAACAGTTACGCTTTAAAGAACAGACCTTTTTAGAACAATTAAAACACTTTGGTCAAATTACTCCGGCAGAGATATTGAAACCAATCTCGGGAAGAACACTGCAATATCGACGCAAAGCGCGTCTAGGCGTACGTTATGTCCAAAAGAAAGAACGCGTACTCGTTGGCTTCAGAGAAAAACTTAGCAATTTTCTTGCTGACATTGAAGAATGCCAAGTGTTAGAAGCCAGTGTTGGTATGTCGATTAAAGATTTTAATCAAGTCATCAGCAGTCTTTCACAATACGAGCATATTGCACAAATTGAAGTGGCTATCAGTGATACAGAAACAGCCTTAATTTTTCGTAACTTAACTAGCTTGCCTGAAGACGATATCGAAAAACTACGCGCCTTTGGCAAAACCTTTAAATTTCATATTTATTTGCAACCAGGCTCACCAGAGACTACCCATAAAATCTGGCCGCAAGATGATAAAAATATGATGCAATATGCATTGCCTGATTACCAATTAGAAATGCAATTTCATCCTTTAGATTTCACCCAAATCAATGGTGAAATTAATCCCATGATGATTAATCAAGCTTTAGCATTACTTGACCCACAAGATAGCGACCATGTTTTAGATTTATTTTGTGGCTTGGGAAATTTCACATTACCCATTGCACGCAAGGCCAAGCAAGTCACTGGCATTGAAGGTAGTATTGAAATGGTAAAACGTGCGCGCGACAATGCTGCACACAACCTCATTTCAAACACCGATTTTTATGCTGCTAATTTAATGCAACCGCCCGTGCATGATCAATGGATGAAAAAGCAGTATGATAAAATCTTATTGGATCCACCTCGCAGCGGTGCACAGGAAATTATTGCATTTTTCCCAAAATTCTCTGCAAAAAAAATTGTTTACGTTTCGTGTAATCCTGCTACTTTAGCTAGAGATGCAAAAGAATTAGTACACAATCAGGGTTATAAGTTACAAACTGCGGGTATAATTAATATGTTTCCTCATACGAGCCATATTGAGGCAATAGCTTTGTTTGAGAAATGAGGGCTTGTCATCCCGAGCGAAGCGAGGGACCTCCCTGGGAGATCCCTCGCTTCGCTCGGGATGACAATAACAAGTCGCACAACGTTGAGATAGTGCCATGGTAAAAATAAATTTAAAACATAAATTCAATTACTTACCCGATGGAAATGTCGATACTCAGGCGTGGCTGCAAAAAATTAACGATGAACACCAACCTCATGGCTTGGACCTTATCAAGAAGGCCGTTAATTTAGCAGAAGGCGCTGGCCAAGGCATTACTACTTTTTATGGCCAAACTTGTTTAGAGCAAGGCCTTGAAATGGCTGAGTTGATTTTAGAGTTGAAACTAGATCAAGATGCCGTTGCAGCCGCAATTTTAACTAGCACCATTCAACACACAAACTTAAAACTCGAGTTTATTACTGATAGAGTCAGCGAAAATGTCACTAAATTAGTACATAGCGTTATTCAAATGAATACGCTAAACACCATGACGACTGTTGAGCAATCAAAAAATTCAGCGCAAATTGATCGCTTACGCAAAACATTCTTAGCCATGGCGTCAGATATTCGCGTTATTTTAATCAAGCTCGCAGAACGCCTTTGCATTATGCGCGGCATTAAAAATATTAATCCCATCGAACGAAAACGATTAGCACTTGAAACCATGGAGATATACGCTCCACTTGCTAATCGATTAGGCGTAGGTCAAGTCAAATGGGAATTAGAAGATTTGGCATTCCACTACATTGACTCAGAAACCTATAAAACAATCGCGGGATTTCTCGCTGAACGCAGAGTTGAACGCGAACAACGTATCAACAGTTATATTATAAAACTCAACGATGAATTAAAAAAATTAAACGTGACTGCAGCTATTCAAGGTAGAGCGAAACATATTTATAGTATTTACTTAAAAATGAAACGCAAAAATTTAACATTAAATAATATTTTTGATTATAGTGCGCTACGTATTTTAGTTCCCTCGATTCAAGATTGTTATACAGCGCTAAGCGTTGCGCATCAGTTATGGGATCACATTCCTGCAGAATTTGATGATTACATCAGCAAACCTAAACCCAATGGCTATCGCTCTGTACATACCGCAGTCATCGATGCCGCAGGGAAAAATTTTGAAATTCAAATTCGCACTAGCGATATGCACGCAGAAGCAGAGCATGGCGTTGCGGCTCACTGGGTATACAAAGAAAACAAACAACAACAATCTGGATATGAAGCTAAAATCGCATTATTACGCGAATTATTAGCATGGCATAAAGATATTGCAAAATCAGAACAAAAACCTAACCAAGGTATGGAACAAATCCTAGAAGATAGAGTTTACGTCTTCACTCCTGCTGGTGACATCATCGATCTCGCTATCGGTGCGACATCGCTCGATTTTGCATATCATATTCATAGCGAACTTGGACATCGTTGTCGTGGCGCAAAAATTCACGGTCATATTGTGCCGTTAACCTATCAGTTACGCACGGGTGATCAAGTAGAATTAATTACCATACAAAATGGCGCGCCGAGTCGCGACTGGTTGAGTAAAGATGGCGGCTATCTACGTACACCGCGCGCCAGAGCCAAAGTATCTCAATGGTTCAAATTACAAGATCAAAAACAATATCTAGAAGCAGGCAAAAACCTTTTAGAAAAAGAATTATCTCGTTCAGCGATTCAACATCTACCGCTACAACAAATTGCAGAACGCTTAAAATTCAAAGATACAGAGTCCATGCTAATTTCTTTAGGTCGTGGTAGCGTTCGCATGGCTAATATCTTAAATGCCATTGAACACAAACCAGCGCAACCTACTCAGCCACTGATACAGACAAAAAAAGTGGTTGATAGACCACGCAGCTTTCAAGTAGGTAACACTGATGATTTACTGACTCGAATTGCACGCTGTTGCAAACCTATCCCAGGTGATGCGATCGTTGGTTACATCACTCAAGGACGCGGTGTTTCAATTCACAAAAAGGATTGCAACAATGTTACACATGCCTTAGAAACAAAAGAAGGACGTGTTATCTCCGTTGACTGGAATGACAAACATCCAGGCGCGTATTTTGCAGACCTGCAGATACAAGCCTATGGTAAAGACTCCATTTTAAAAGAAATCACTTCGATATTAGCCAACGCTAAAGTCGATTTAATTATGTTAAATTCCAACTTTCATAAAACCAGTCAGTTAATTCAAATTAACATGACGGTACAAATTAGTGATGTCACACAATTGTCACAATTACTTCATCAAATAAAGGGACTGCCCAATGTTAGTAGCGCCAAAAGAATTAGCGAGTGACATGACAATATGAAACGAATCAGTATAAAAACTCGTGTTTTCATTCTTGCATTGATACCTACATTGATCATTTCATTGCTGTTAGGAACATTTCTTATTACCTCGCGCATTAATGCACTCGAACAAGAACAACGTATTTACGCATTTACATTGATTAACCACATTATCAATATTAGTCGTAATGGTTTATATAAAAATGACCGTCATGCCCTGCAAGACATCATTGATATTTTACCTGATGAACGTGAACTTGAATCAGTCGCCGTTTTCAATAAAAAACACGAAGTCGTAGCTTATGGCGGCGCCACTGATCCACAAGCGCTTGCAAAAGTTCTTAAATTTGATAACAACACGCCAACCACGCATGAACACAGCGGTACATTAACCCTAGTTGCACCCGTTGTGATTGATAATTTAAAAATTTATACCGATAACGATTTTTCACAAACAACTCATACTGACCATAAACAAGTTGTTGGCTGGGTAGCCATTACCCTTTCACGTTCAAAAGTCATTCTCGAAGAATATCAAATTGTATTAATCACCTTAATGCTCTTAACAGCTGGGTTAATTATCAGCATGTTTTTTGCTATGCGCACAACACGATTTATTATTAATCCACTACTACATATTCGAAATGCGATTAAAAATATTGAGAATGGAAAACTAGAAACCCGTATCAATACCAACACAAGCGATGAGTTAAATGAACTTGAAGATGGTATCAATAAAATGGCTGCTTCCATGCAGAAAGCCCATGATGAACTACAGGCCAATGTAGAAAAAGCGACATATGATCTCAAGCAATCGTTATCTACCATTGAAACCCAAAATACCATCTTAGCATCAGCACAAAAAGAAGCATTAGAAGCCAGTCATATCAAATCAGAATTTATTGCAAACATGAGCCATGAAATTCGCACGCCAATGAACAGTATCGTCGGTTATACGAATCTATTGCTCGAAACTGAATTGAGTTTATTACAACGCAATTATCTTACTATTATTCAAAAATCAACACTAAATCTATTGAATTTGGTAAACAACGTGTTAGATCTTTCACGCTTAGATGCGGGACAATTAAAACTCGACTATATCCCTTTTGATTTACATGACTGCATTGAAGATATCTTATGCATCATGTCCCCACTCGCTAATTCTAAACAACTCGAATTTGCATCCAATATAGATAAAAAAATTCCGCGCACCATTTTGAGTGATCCGCTACGTATCAAACAAATCATCATTAACCTTGTTTCAAATGCGATTAAATTTACTGAAACGGGTGAAATTATTATTCATGCTACTCTCGAAAAACGTAGCCACAAATCCAATCGCATACGCATTGCCGTATCGGACACTGGTATTGGTATGTCGCCACATGATCAACGTGGTATTTTCCGGGCTTTTCAACAAGCAGACACTAGCATTGCGAGAAAATATGGTGGCACAGGATTAGGCTTAGCTATTTGTAAAAAACTAGTTGATCAAATGGGTGGAAAAATTGGCGTCGAAAGCCACCAAGACAGAGGCTCTACCTTTTGGTTTATCTTTACTTCAGAAAAGCTTGCGCAAGAAGATGAGACAGAAAAAGATATTTTTTCAAGCCAACACGCTTACTTATATGAACCACACCCAATAACACGACAAGCATTGCATACCATGCTATCGCAATGGGGTATTAAGGTGAGTGAATTTCAGGATGTAGAAACCTTATCGCAAGCACTTATTACTTCACATCAAAGTTCCACCGCTCCATTTTGTGTAATCGCTGGCATTAACCAACACCATATTCAAAATAATAGCGCCAGCAAACTGATACAACAATTGAAGCAACAAACCAACGCGCCGTTGATTGTTTTAACCAACTCATCTGAGCAAGCCGTACTAGAATATTTCAAGTCACACGGTGCTAACGCAAGCATTAGCAAACCCGTGCTACGAAAACAGTTATTCGATGCGATTTCAGACTTAACTAAAGTATCGCAAATCAGTACTCCATCCCCGTATCAATCACATCATATTGATCTTTCAAATTACAATATACTCTGTGTCGATGATAATCCGCATAATGCTATCTTAGTACAAGCATTATTAGAAAATACAAAAGCCAATATTGTAATTGCCCATGATGGTTTAGAAGCAACATCAATAACCGACGCCCAAAAATTCGATCTCATATTGATGGATCTACGCATGCCCAAACTTGATGGTTACGAAGCGATTAAAATCATTCGTGAGTCACACTCTAACAAAAATAACTCCACCCCCATCATTGCTATATCAGCTCATATTTCAGATGATGAACAACAATCATTATTAAAAGCCGGATTTAATTCTTATTTAACTAAGCCGATTGAAAAACAGTCGCTACTAGAAGCAATTCAACGATGGCTTCATATCGTCCAAAACGAGACAATCACAACAAATAACCAGTTACAGCCATCGCCTCTCGTGATCGATTGGAAATTAGCAATTAAATTAGCCGGTAATAAACGTGAAATTGCTGAAGAAATGTTTTTCCTGCTTATCAAGAATTTACCTGAAGATGTATCTGAGTTAAAAAAATCATATGAATCAAATGATTATGTTGAACTACAACGCCGTGTACACAAGCTTTATGGCGCACTTTGCTATTGTGGCGCACCTCGCTTGAAGAATGCAGCACGTGAACTTGAGGTCGCATTAAAGAAACAATGGCTAAATGAAATACCTTCACTTTTCAATAAGTTAACCAATGAAATCCATCTGGTTTTACAAGAAATGAGCGCAACCCAATAAAGTAAGTATTAGGTGATTTTTAGGGTTGCCTTCAGCTCAATTTTCAAGTAAGAATAACAGGTCCTACTTTCTAGTTTTTCATGCTCTCTAACAAACTAGGGTAATCGAGCGCAAGACAAACGATCGAGCACTACCAAGTGCTCTATGGTGTGTCTTTCGCCAAAAACGGGCGATAAATTTATAAAAATGTTACATCAGGAGTGTCGTCATGACCGAAATAATAAGAACCCCGCAAACTCTCCTCGAAAAAATCATGCCTAAAGGTGCAGGTGTACTTTTCTGCATTCAAATGTTCTCAACTCTTGCCTTCAGCGTACTCTACTCGACTCTAGTGCTTTACGCGACCAATGGCCTTAAGCTCAGCGATACGGTAGCAACCAGTATCACTGCATCCTTTGTTGCGTTTAACTACGCATTGCACTTGCTAGGCGGTTATATAGGCGGTCGCTTCATGAGTTACCGTAGCCTATTTGCTGTAGGCATGGTCTTGCAAATGGCCGGCTGCATACTCATTTCCTTTCCAACAGAAACATCTCTCTATTGGGGCTTAGCAGCATTCTTAACTGGAGCTGGCTTAAACGTCACTTGCATCAACTGCTTGCTCACCCAACTTTTCAAACCAGATGATAAGCGTAGAGAAGCCGCGTTCCTTTGGAACTACAGTGGCATGAATATTGGTTTTTTTGTTGGTTTTTACATGAGCGGCAGCTTTCAGTTAAGCCATGGCTACCACGAATTATTTTTATTAAGTAGCTTAGGTAATCTAATTGCATTTGTATTAACGCTGTTTGCGTGGAAATCGCTGCCTGATATGAATACTGCATTCATTGATTTAGCGGAAAATAAAAGAAAATCTGCAAATACCAAAGGCTTATTGATGATAATAGGTTTGTTTTTTGGATTGCATGTATTACTGCAAAATGCACATATTAGTAATGCTCTCATCATGGTTGTTGGTATTGCCATGGGATTTGTCATGACTTATTTTGCTGTTAGTCAGCCAAACAAAGAAGATGGACGTAAAGTATGGGCTTATATAGTACTTGCTCTCACTTCTCTAGTATTTTGGACACTTTACCAGCTTGCGCCAATGGGGCTCACTCTCTTTATTGAACGCAACGTAGATAGAAACTATCTTGGTCTTATCATCGCACCACAGTGGGTACAAAATATTAATACCGTTGTCATTATTTTCGGTGGTCCATTGCTAAGTGTGGTCTTCACTAAAATGCGCGATCGCGGCATTAACTTCACTATTCCAATGCAGTTTTCACTCGCGTTAATGTTAATCGGCACATCCCTAGCAATATTGCCAATCGGTATTAGCTCCGCAAATGCGCAAGGGTTAGTGAATTTTAACTGGATCTTGGTCTCTTACGTTCTGCAAAGTATCGGTGAATTATTTATTTCTCCTATCGGTTACGCAATGGTAGGCCAATTGGCGCCTGTTCGCTTGCAGGGCTTGATGATGGGAACATGGATGATGTTGACCGGTGTCTCTGCAACACTATCGGATTACTTTTCTAAAATGGCGCTTGGAAGCACAACTAGCACAGACCCATTGATTACGAATGCTAGTTATAGCCATACCTTTGGATTACTAGGTTGGACATCTATCGCAACTGGTGTTGCATTACTCGTTGCCGTGCCATTTGTATTGCGCTTAATGCAAGAGAAGAAAATATTTTCACCACAACCGCATTCTGTGCCAGTGTAAAAACAAGAACCCTCATCCCCAACCCTTCTCCCATTCGCAAAAAACGCTCTGGGAGAAGGGAGATGAACCTCTATCCTAATTTTTTTGCCGCCGCAGGAGCAACAACCTTCACTGCCAAAGCGCCACCCTGCTTTTGTTCTTTCGCCCACAGTGCGTTATTTAAGTATGCCAAGTTTTTTGTAAGCAAATGAACATGAACATCTTTTAGATCGTATGATACTTCAGAGCTTACATTAGAAGCGCTCGCTGGCCTCAATTGACAAATTGCCATCTCCATTGCTGGAATCATTTTTCCCGTAGCTCGCAACGCATGCGTTAGCACAGCTGCAATATCACTTTTCCACTCTTGACTAGAAATCTGCTTTGACAAACTCGCAATCCATTGTTCATCTAGCTTTGCGCCACGAGCTAGCATAGGCTTCACAAATCCATAAAACCTTTTTTCAATCATTGCCTGCAATGCTTGGGTATCAACTTCCAGCTTCTCTTCCAATAAAACGCCAATCACATCAGAACGGTCATATTGCATCGCATCCTGTAAAACAGAGCGTTCCATATGCATATGATTAACATCTGCCTTCTGAGCAATCAACTTTATAGCGCCAAAATCTTTTCTAACATAATGTAATGCAATGGATGGGTTAGCATTTCTCTCTATTAACCAGGACTGCAATGGCGTTTCGTCTTTATCAACTGCCAATGCCAAAAATTGTCCCAACTCATCTTCACTCCATTTACTGTCAGAAAAAACTCGCTTGAACTCACCTACTGCGCCTCGCGATAAAGCGGCATGTGAATAATCGAATAGCGATTGAGATGAAACAGCTGCACTTCCATGAGCAAAACTAGTGAAAGTAATTGGCTTGGTTGGTGGATATTTTTTTGCTGATGAACCCATGTTGTACTCTCCTTGATTTTGTATATTTGAATTTATTCTATATCTGTAAGCATTTCCTCTATTGCAAGACTTTCTTCAGCAGAACCACTTTCTTGCTGCTTTTCCAAGTTTTTAAAATCCCAACGATTTCTATCCATTAACTGACTCAGTTTCACACTCGTTAATGCATGCAACATATTACTGGGAACTTTAGGATTTTCTGCTGCTAATTGATCAATTAACACTTTCACTTTTTGACGCATTAAATTTTCTTGCGAACCACACAAAGTACAAGGAATGATAGGAAACTCTTGCTCCTTCGCATATTTGATAATGTCATTTTCTTGGCAGTAGGCAAGCGGACGAATCACAATATGACGCTTGTTATCACTCAATAACTTTGGTGGCATTGAACGAATTTCGCCATTGTATAAAATTGACATGAGTAACGAACGAATTAAATCATCGCGATGATGACCTAGAGCAACCTTATTGTATCCCTCTTGTTCTGCATACGTGTAAATAATCCCGCGACGCAATCGTGAGCATAATGAACAATAGGTATTACCTTCAGGAATTTTGCTTTTGACAATGGAATAGGTATCTTTCGTCATAATGAGATAAGGAATTTTTTGCCCTTCTAACCATTCACGCAATTTCTCATCATTCCATCCGGGTTGCGCTTGATCTAAAGTAAATGCAAATAACTCAAACTTGCCACGCGCTCTTCTCTGTAATTGCGATAGCATGCGCAACATAGTAAATGAATCTTTACCGCCAGATAGACACACCATAATTCTATCTTTGGTTTGTATCATATTAAAATCAGCGATCGCTTTACCCGTGTAATGTAATAGTTTTTTTTCAATTGCAGATTCTTTTTTCACTTACCGTTCCACCATATTTAAATACCCTCATCCCCAAACCTTCTCCCATTCGCAAAAAACGCTTTGGGAGAAGGGAGAGAAATTAAAAATATTCACCTCTTCCACTTGTGGCAGAGAGATTACGGGTGAGGGCTAACAAATTCTAGATAAAAAAAATGTAGTCATGGGGTTACCCATGACTACATTATTAAAAACGTTACGAAGTCGATTATTCTACGACTGATACGTCTTCTGCTTGTAAGCCTTTTTGACCTTGAGCTACTGAGAACTCAACGCGTTGGCCTTCTTCTAAAGAACGGTAACCATCGCCACGAATAGCGCGAAAGTGAACGAATACATCGCCACTACCATTTTCTCTAGAGATAAAACCATAACCTTTACTGTTGTTGAACCATTTTACAGTTCCAAATTCACGTGCTGACATACTTATTTGACCTTTATTTCAATTAAAAAAATTGCCGCTGCGATCAGCGACTCAGGGGATTATAACAAACTTCTTTTTGAGTTGATACCTTATTTATCAAAATTTTACATCTCTCAAGCGAGACAATTGGACTTGGTGCGCTATGAGATCTGATGCGAATTGGTCACTTATTAAATACGCATATTCTAATGGTCGCGAAGCATAAATTGGGTCGGCCGTCTCATCTTGTTGGCCGAGGCCTGGATGGCACATGATTAAACCGCCTTGATTAACCTCTTGTAAGAAAGACAAAAATTTCGTCCGATACTCTACATTTTTTGTAAAATCGTAAATTCCAGAAAATGAGGAATTGGTAGAAATTCCAAATTCACGCAATGCTGCTTTGAATGCACCCGCTCCTGTTAACTGAATAATCAGCTTCTTTAAAGAGAATCGAGAAAACACATCTTTATCGTAAACAGAACGTATGTATGCGCCATGCGGTTTTAACTGCTTCTTAAAAATCTCGAGTAAAGCCTCTCGAATAATAGGAAATTGGTGCACATGTTGATGACCATCGATAAAATCAGGTGACTGACCAAGGATGTCTGAAAAACGCTGAAGTTGCGCCTCAATCTCATCTGCGATGACTTGCTTATCAAGCTTCCTAGTAAAAGCATGAAACAGTAATTTGGGTAGCCCAAAAAATTCAGCCCCATATTTCTTCACGAAAGACCTAGATAACGGCTTCCCTTCTGTAAAATTTAAATGCAACCCAATATCGACTTGATTTTTATAAGGATTTAACCAAGTAGCGTGTGTAGGCCAATAATAAGAATTCGCCATACAGCTTGTGGCAGACAGATGATTTTTTGCAATTAAATCAATAATTGCTTGAGAAATGACCGCATTTTGTCCATAATCGTCCGCACACAGAATGATGCTTTTCATAGCTTTTCATACCTGCACATTGTCAACTGATGAGATTACGGGAAATTATACGTGTTATCAATAAACCAAACAAAGAAGAGCCAAACATGGCTAAAGGATTTAGTCTTTTTTGTCATCGTACTGGGTGGCTTTTATGCGATCTGGATAGGCGGACATGCCTTATTTACACCAGACGAAGGGCGTTACTCAGAAGTAGCTCGCGAAATGGTTGCATCAGGCGATTATGTAACTCCTCGATTGAATGGCGTCGCTTTCCTTGATAAACCCGCCTTATATTACTGGCTACAAGCATCCGCAATTAAATTCTTTGGCTTGAAGGAAGCTGCATTACGATTTTGGCCTGCGCTACTCGGCGTACTAGGTTGCCTTATCACTTATCTTGCAGGAAATTTTCTATTTAACCGCCGCACAGGAATACTCAGCGCGTTAATTTTAGCAACCTGCCCTCTTTACTATGGCGCAGCACATTATGCTAACTTAGATTTAGAAGTAGCCGTCCTCGTCAGCAATGCCCTCATGTTATTTATCATGGCAGCCCACATGCCATTAGGAAAAATACGTAGCGCTACTTTATTCGGTTCTTACTTTTTTGCGGGTCTCGCATTCTTAACCAAAGGGTTAATTGGTATTGTATTCCCAGCTGCTATTATTGGCGCTTGGATTTTATTACTTAATCGTTGGACCCTACTGAAAAACATACACTTAATGCTAGGGTTAATTATGTTTGCCTGCATCACCATTCCTTGGTATGTGTTAGTGCAACAAGCAAACCCTGAGTTTCTACATTTCTTTTTTGTTACCCAACAAGTCGCACGCTTTTTAACAAAAGGCGATTACAATAACAAAGCAGCATTTTGGTTTTATGCCCCTATTGTTTTAGCTGGTATATTCCCATGGACAATTTTCGTATTTCAATCACTCGCTTATCACATTAAAAAATGCTGGGAAAACAGGCAAAAATACGCGACTAATTTATTTTTCCTATTATGGTTTTTGATTGTATTCACTTTCTTTTCCATACCAAAATCAAAAACGGTCGGATACATTTTACCAACCTTCCCTACGCTTGCATTACTAATAGGAAGCTATCTTGATACCCAATGGGATAATGTAAAAGCAAAAGGCATTAGATGGGGTTGGATAGCTTTCATTATGCTATCTGCCATCACTGCTGTTGGTTTTTTCTATGCGCCACATATCGCAAGACTCAATATTGAAGATGATTTCAAACCATTTTTATTGACAGGCGGAGTATTATTTTCAACTGCTGCTATTGTTGCTATGTTCTTTACAAAAAATACGTCACTAAAAAAATCGTTTATCGTCTTACTAGGTGTGGCATGTAGCTTTTTATTACTTATGATTTCCAGCACACCAGCATTAAACAAACGTTCAATTAAGCCAATCACTACCGAATTAAATGCAATTGCAAAGCCAGATGACGAGATAGTGACTTATTATAAGTTTTACTATGACCTACCTATCTATACCCAACGACGTGTAAGCATCGTCGCTGATTGGAATGCGCCTGATATTGCGCAAAACGATAACTGGGTAAGAGAACTATGGTATGGCATGCCATTTCAAGATACGAAAGAATGGTTAATCGATAAAAACACATTTTGGCAACGTTGGGATAGCACAAAGCGGTTATTTGTTGTGACTGATGAAAACTATTATAACCAATTAAAAACTGAAACAACGCACTTATACAAAATCATGCAGTATAAAAATGTAGTGCTCTTAAGCAATCAACTTTAGCATAGCTTTAAATTGGGAGTCACTCGCTGCTCTAGTGATTGGATATGTTTACAAGTTAGCTGATGCAATATACTGACAACGATTGTATCAAATACTCGCTGCGTCTCTGAATTAGGCCGCCTGTTTTCTGAAATAAATGTTAAAATTTTCATTAACTCTTGCTCAGTCACTTTGTGTTGGGCATTCTTACTTATTTCATCAATACATTCTAACAATCCATTCATTTCATCGCTTTTTTTACCAAAAAATGATTTATAAGGACCGGGGCTATATCTTTCCGCTTTTGCTTTTATATCGGCAATAGTCATATCAGCACGTAATGGCTCCACACTTAAGAGTAACACTTGAACAAGAAGCATTTCAAAATCAAGACATCGCACTAATTTATCAGAACCTGATTTATACATATTCATTCTCGTAAAAAAGCTCAGGTATTGAATTCGTTTTTTTATATCATCAGTAAACGTGAGCGCAACTAATTTTTGTTCTTTGACGGCTGGCTCCAAATATTTATTCAGAATTGGATCTTTGGAGAGCTGCCCATTTTTAGGAAACACCAAGTGCGACCCAGAAGTGGACAACCAAACTTTTAAATTTGATGGAACAGCTTGATTTAGTGTTACTATGGAATAACATAATAATGCTGCAATATTAGCGTTATAAATAAGAGTACCGTTATCTTTTAAATAGCGAGAAAACCCGAGAAAACCTAAAAAATCCCAATCAATCGAGGGTTTTTCAAATACAACAGCAGCAAATGGTTTAAAGTTTCTTTTTTTGTGTTCACTTGCGAAGTTTTTTACATCACAGACAATATCTGGAGATAATTTTGGATTGATATCCAGCGTTATAAATGTAGATTTTGGATGACAAGAACAACCAAAGAGTGAGTGACCACATGCAACAATCAGATACTCTCGAGGATCTTGTTTTACATCTTTTTTATCGTCAGAAAAAGTACTATTAGATGATGCCATATACTAACTCTCATATGTAATATAAGTTATATATGCAGAATATCTGAATTCATCTACTCAATATTAGGGGTATAAACCCCCTTACTAAATCAAAATTAACCTCGCAACAAACACAAGAAGGATTCAGCTGTTACTATTGGCCCAGCACATTAAAGCTCTTCAATATCAGCAAGATAAGTGCTTAATACAACTTTAAGCCTATCTTATGTAAAATATATACATTACAAAATAAATAATACGAGACAGCCTTGAATCAACGTTTCTCACTCTTCTCACGACGAGCAAACGCATTACTTGCAAAAGTACAAGGCAATTCTTATATTCGCGATATTCTTGTGACACAAAAAATCGCGGATGGAAGACTTAACCCGAATGGTGAACATAATCTTGATGCTGTTGTCGAACCGTCTGTTAGCCATGTCGATGCAAAATATGAAAGCAATACTCAACTAGTTCAGCGAACAATCTCACATGTTGATTTTTTTGCCCAGCGTGCGTCACAATTACATCTTGTAAGTCATTTTACTGTTGCCAAAGAAAAAGATTTAGATAGTAACTTTCTTTATCCATGCAATACTGAATTACGGAATATAGCAATACAACGCTTAGCACAATCTCGTGATGAAAAAAGTGAAACAGAATCATTTGACGATGCACTGACTGCGGAAATTAAAAATTTAATTTCCGCAGGTGCAGTACGTCACATGGACGCCAAATACACGCACAATATCACACGGCTATCATTTGATGAGGGCACTTTTTTCCCTAACAAATTACGTGGGCCATTAGATGAAGAAGGCTTCGGTGAATTAGTCAGTCGACTCGAAACTCTTGCCATGCATTTACCACCTAATTTACATCTTGTATTACCCAGCATTCCTCTCAAAACAGCTGATAACCGCGTACATTTACAAACAATTTATTTGCAATGCGGACCTTCACTGCGCATGGACGTCATCACGAAGGCCATTAGTGCTGATATTGATCCTGACTATCCAGGCACTCATAGAAAACATTTTCTACATAAAACATCAGGAAAATTAGTTAACGAAAGAGATGTTGAAGATCATCTTCCAGCTGCTTCGTGCGGCGATGAAAAACATCCGATAACATTAAACTATAATAATATGGTGCGCTGCCAAACAGCTGGCGGTCATGAATTTTGGTCTGCAGTAGATATTTGCATTAATCACAGACTAGGAACCGCAGTATCTTCACTCATCCATACTGTTGCCTATGCAATGGAAGCTAAATGCGAAACACTTCCAGAAAAAGTGACGCATGTTCTTGTTTCAAACCCCCAACGAATTTACAAAGATAAAGTATTGGGAAATATTGTTGTTCATGTTGATCCGCGATATAGCTCGTTATATGACGCTGACAGCAAAGATGCCGAATTATTAATGAGAAATGGTGCACGAGATATGCAAGGCATTTTTGGTGGCACGGCTACCGTTAAAATTTTTGAACCACGTGCTATTGATCCGTTTCAAGAGGAATTACTGGATACTATTAAAGAACACAATCGTGAAACAGCACTACTGCGTTATAGCCTCCTCAAAGCAGCGCCGCATGATGTGAAAGCTGAGCCAGCTAAAATCGATATAGACAAACAAAATCAAATGTATCAACTTTGTTGACCGCTGAACGAAGCTACTCAACTTCCCACTGATTACGTTCAACTTCGCGCGGTAAGTTGAAGTTAGTACTTGTCCGCGGGATCCAGAGGCGAGTATTATTCTAAACCTCCTCAAATCCCTGCTTAGTTGCAACCAAATATTTTGGACGTTGTTTGACTTCCGTAAAAATTCTTGCAATGTACTCGCCAAGAATGCCTATCGATAAAAGTTGGATGCCACCTAAAAACATAACTGCAACAATAATACTTGGAAAACCAGGTAAATCTGCGCCATGAATTAATGTATACGTTAAAAAGTAAACTGCATAAATCAAGGCAAGTGTTGAAACGAGAAAACCAATAAATCCCCAAATACGTAATGGAATATCGGAAAATGATGTAATACCTGTAATGGCAAGCTCTGCTAACTTGCTTAAGCGCCATGAACTTTTACCTGCGACTCTATCATGCACATCAAACGGGATTGCCATTTTTTTGAAACCAACCCAGGCATATAATCCTTTCATAAAACGCGTACGTTCTTGAAATTGATTCAATGCATTAATCACTTTACGATCGACTAGACGAAAGTCACCAGCATTGTTTGGCATATTTATTTTTGTCATTTTTTCCATGAGCCAATAAAACAAATGTGCAAAATGCCGTTTAATTCGCGACTCATTATCACGATTTTTTCTAACGCCATAAACCATTTCATAGCCTTCAGCCCAATGCTGCAGAAAGGTAGGAATAACTTCAATGGGGTGCTGAAAATCCGCATCCATAATAATGGCAACATCACCACGACAATGTTCTAAACCGGCAGAAATCGCAGTTTCTTTACCAAAATTGCGTGAAAATGAAATGAATTTCACATGATACTCTTTTGGTAATTGAAATAATTTATCTAGTGTTTTGTCACGACTACCGTCATCCACCACAATGATTTCGAATTGATTGGTTAAGGTGCGCAAACTTTCTTGTAATTTATGAAAAAAATTAGCTATGTTTGCTTCTTCATTAAACACCGGAACCACGCATGAAATGAATACCGATTTGTTTTGCATAGCTTGCTGACGGATTTCTGATAACATAGAGTCGACTCAAATAATTTCGATAACGAATTTTACCTACTATGACGCTGACAATCTACCATATAGATGCATTCACTGATCATTTATTCGCCGGAAATCCAGCTTGTGTCTGCTTGCTCCCAGAATGGCTGCCGGAGCAAACCTTAAAAAGCATTGCGATTGAAAACAATCAGCCCGTTACCGCGTTTATTGTTAAGCACCATGATAGCTATCAAATTCGCTGGATTACCCCTGAATATGAACTTGATCTATGCGGCCATGGTACATTGGCAGCTTCTCATGTCATTTTACATATTCTTGAACCCCATTTGACGAAGATTGGCTATGACTCTAAAGCTGGGCCTTTGTTCGCTGAAAAAATTGATGCCTGGATCCAGTTAAATTTTCCCATGAAAATCATAACCCCCATCACGATTCCTGATGCTTTAGTTCAAGGCTTAGGTATCATCCCTAGCGAAGTGTTCGAATACAAAGATGAGCGAATTTACGCTCTTGTCGCAGATGAAAAAGATGTCATCCACTTAAATCCAGATATTACACAATTAAAAAATCTTCCGCATCGCGGCATCATCGTCACAGCCAAAGGCAAACATGTTGATTTTGTTTCACGAACTTTTTATCCACAAAAGCAGGCTCCTGAAGATGCTGTGACAGGTGCATCACATTGTGCGCTAGCACCATTTTGGCGTGATCGTTTACATAAAAATATTTTGCGAGCAAAGCAAGTATCCGCTCGCGGCGGGTTTTTAGAGTGTGAATGTAAAGACGATAGAGTTTTATTACGTGCAAAAGCAGTGTTGTATATGAAGGGCGAGATGAATCTTTAATATTTTACTCCCTTCTCCCAAAGCGCTTTTTGCGTATGGGAGAAGGGTTGGGGATGAGGGATATCAAACCAACTTCGCCAACATATCGCGATGATACTCAGCAAAAGCAGTATTTGTTTTGATTTTTTCTACTAAATCATGGTTTGCAATCAATGGTCTACCAAACGCAATTAAATCAAATTCTTGTTTATTGATAGCAGACGTCGCTTGCTCAACCGTGTAACCACCACATGCAATGAGCACACCTTTAAAATTAGCACGCAAAAAGCCAGACATTGTCATATCACCTAACTCTGCATACACGACGTCATCATTAAAGTTTCCAGTGTGGAGATAAGCGATAGGCAGTGAATTTAATTCATTTAACAAATATTGAAATACGGCAGTATCTTTTGCGCATGGCTGAACATCATTTAAATATCCAACTGGCGAAAGTCGTAACCCTACACGTTCGTATCCTATTGCTTCACCACATGCCTTTATGATCTCTAATGCAAATCGCACCATGTTTTTTGGGCTACCACCATATTCATCTTGGCGTAAATTGGTGTGGTAATGAAGAAATTGATCGATCAAATAACCATTAGCACCATGAATTTCTATACCATCAAATCCTGCAGCCATTGCATTTTTTGCAGCTTGCGCATAAGACGCAACTAATTCACTGATTTCAGACACAGCCAGTGCGCGTGAACGACCATACGTTAAACCATCAGTACGACTCACGTGACCTTTCATCTCAGTTTCCGATGGAGAAATCGGCAACTCACCATGCAGAAAATGTGGATGCGAAACACGACCCACATGCCAAATCTGTGAGAATATCAAACCATCATGCGCATGCACTTCATCAGTCACACGTTTCCAACCATCTATTTGCGCTTGATTAAAAATACCAGGCACATTTGCATAGCCACAAGCATCCGGCCTAATAATAGTCCCCTCAGTCACAATTAAACCTACACTAGCACGTCGACCATAATATTGAGCCATATCAGGTGTCGGGACGAAATCATCGCTTGATTTACAACGCGTCATCGGCGCCATCACAATATGATTTTTCAAATTAAACAATGAGTTAAGCTTGAATTCGGATAGTGGTGATTTGTTTTGCATAAAAAACCCTTAATTTTGTTTTACTGATAATATATCGAGATTTTCCGATATGTCAATTTAAAATAGCTTACTCAGTGACATATTTAAGTTTTTAGGGTAAGTTGAAATGAAGAAAACCTCCCTTCTCCCAAAGCGCTTTTTGCGTAGGGGAGAAGGGCTGGGGATGAGGGCCCTCACCCGCCATGCAAAAAACGCATGCCGACCTCTCCCATAAATGGGAGAGGTGAGAATGATAAAACCAAAGGATTGGATATGTCAGACTCTATATTTGTAAGCATCACATTAGGTTTTTTCTTACTTTGCTTTGCATTAGTTTATTTATTTGATGCCTTATCAAGGAGCAAAGAATGAGCCTCTACTTAATCTGTGGAATCATCACTATTGGTTTATTCATTTTCTTGTTAATAGTATTATTTAAACCAGAGCTGTTTTAAAAAATCTAGGAAAGGATTCCAAATGACATTGAACAGCGTATTTCAAATTCTATTCTATCTATTGGTAGTTGTTATATTCATAAAACCACTAGGCTGGTACATTGCACGTGTTTATCAAGGACAATCTTGTGGTACTTCTTATATTTTAAAACCACTTGAGCATATTATCTATCGCATTTGCGGCATCAAAACAACAAAGGAAATGGATTGGAAACAATATTTATTTGCAATTATTACGTTTAATTTACTCGGTTTTTTTGTAGTTTACGGATTGTTACGCTTACAACAATATTTACCATTCAATCCACAACATTTTAACGGCGTTCCTTCCAATCTTGCATTCAACACCAGCAGCAGCTTTCTCACCAACACTGATTGGCAAGCTTACAGTGGAGAAACAACATTAAGTTATTTCTCACAAATGGTCGCGTTAACCGTACAAAATTTTCTTTCTGCTGCAACAGGAATGGCTGTGTTAGCTGCATTTATTCGTGGTTTAACACGTAGTGAAACTCATTACCTAGGAAATTTTTGGATTGATATAACACGAGGCGTACTTTATATCCTCTTGCCACTCGCCATGATTCTAGCGATCATTTTAATTTCGCAAGGTGTAATCCAAAACTTTAAACCATATGAAACCACTGCTCTACTCCACCCAATCCAACATCATTCGCAACTCATTACGACACAAACCATTCCGATGGGCCCCGTTGCTTCACAAGTGGCAATCAAACAATTAGGCTCAAATGGCGGCGGCTTTTTCAATGTGAATTCAGCACATCCATTTGAAAATCCAACGACTCTCAGTAATTTTTTAGAAATGTTAGCTATATTACTTATCCCTGCTGCACTGTGTTACACGTTTGGCATGATGATTAATGACAAACGACAAGGTTGGGCACTGTTAGTTGCTATGCTTATCATGCTTATTCCTCTGATTTTTATTGGCACCTATTGCGAACAAAAAGGCAGCCACACACTCATTGGATTAAATGTTGATATGGCTCCGATCAATGGGCTCTATCCTGGCGGCAATATGGAAGGTAAAGAAAGTCGTTTTGGAATTACTAATTCAGTATTATGGACTGCTGCCACCACCGCAACATCAAATGGTTCAGTTAACAGTATGCTAGATTCCTACACTGCATTTGGCAGTATGATTCCACTCTGGCTCATGCATCTAGGAGAAATTGTATTTGGTGGCGTTGGCTCTGGCTTATACGGCATGTTAATCCTCGTCATTATCACTGTATTTATCGCGGGCTTGATGGTAGGACGCACACCAGAATATTTAGGAAAAAAAATCGAACCTTTTGAAATGAAAATGGCATCATTTTCTGTATTGCTTATGCCGTTAGTCGTGTTAGTGCTAACTGCAATTGCAGTCATAACACCGATGGGCACTTCCGCCATTCACAATTCAGGCATTCATGGTTTTAGTGAAATCCTCTATGCCTTCACTTCGATGGGAAACAACAATGGCAGCGCATTTGCAGGTTTAAACGCTAATACGCCGTTTTACAATATTGCTGGTGGAATCGAAATGTTAGTCTTACGCTTTTGGTTAGCTATTCCAGCACTTGCTATCGCAGGGTCTATGGTCAGAAAAAAGATTATCCCTAATAGCTTAGGGACATTGCCCACACACACTCCCTTATTTATTTTTTTATTAGTTAGTATTGCAATATTAATTGGCGCACTTACTTTTTTCCCTGCGCTAGCACTCGGTCCCATTGTGGAACATCTTATGTCGTGGGGGCAATATGGCAAGTAAACTTTCATTGTGGGATACAAAAATATTAAAGCTCGCGATACGCGACACATTTTTAAAGTTAGCACCACAACACCAAATACGTAATCCAGTTATGTTTACAGTGTATATCGCTTCATTACTGACAACTGGATTGTTTATTCAAGCATTGGTCGCGCAAGGCGAAGCTGCCGCGCTATTTATTTTTGAAATCGCTTGTGGATTGTGGTTCACTATTTTATTCGCAAATTTTGCTGAAGCAATGGCTGAAGGACGAGGCAAAGCACAGGCACAGGCATTACGTAAAGCCCGCAAAGAAATTCAAGCAAAAAAACTTTGTAAAGCTGAAAAAACAGCCAAAATGACACTTATTCAATCCGCAGAGTTACGTGATGGCGATATCGTACTCGTAGAAGCTGGCGACACGATTCCAAGTGATGGTGAAGTCATCGAAGGCATTGCATCCGTTAATGAAAGCGCCATTACTGGAGAAAGCGCGCCTGTGATACGTGAAAGTGGCGGCGATCGCAGCGCAGTCACAGGTGGGACACAAGTCATTTCTGACTGGATCATTGTGCGCATTACTGCAAATCCTGGAGAAACCTTCCTTGATCAAATGATTGGTTTAGTCGAAGGTGCAAAACGCAAAAAAACGCCTAATGAAATTGCTCTCACCATTTTGCTTGCTGCATTGACGATTGTTTTTTTACTGGTTTGCGCCACACTACTCCCATTTTCCATCTACAGCACAACTATTACAACAATGACTAAAGCGGTACCCATCACTATTTTAACCGCTCTATTTGTCTGTTTGGCACCCACTACTATTGGTGGCTTATTATCTGCAATTGGTATTGCTGGCATGGATAGAATGATACAAGCCAATGTCATCGCATTATCAGGCAAAGCCGTTGAAGCTGCAGGCGATATCGATATTTTAATTTTAGATAAAACAGGCACAATTACACTAGGAAATCGACAAGCAACAGCATTCATCCCTGCCGATGGCGTTAGCTTAGAACAGCTAGCATCAGCAGCACAAATGGCATCGCTTGCAGATGAAACACCTGAAGGACGTAGCATCGTCATCTTAGCAAAAGAAAAATATGGTTTGCGTGGCCGAGAGCTAATGGAATTAAACGCATCATTCATCCCTTTTACTGCACAAACACGCATGAGTGGTGTCAATGTCGGCCAGCAACAAATTCGTAAAGGGGCTGTAGAAGCTATCGACATGTATTTGAAAAACTTTCACAGTGGGATTCCTGATTGCGTTAAAACCACAGTGGATAGCATTTCTCGTCAAGGTGGCACACCTCTTGTTGTGACAGAAGGAACCAATGTATTAGGTACCATTCATCTTAAAGATATTGTGAAAGGCGGTATCAGAGAGCGCTTCGCGCAATTACGCCAAATGGGAATCAAAACAATTATGGTAACCGGCGACAACCCATTAACAGCTGCTGCAATTGCTGCTGAAGCAGGTGTCGATGATTTTTTAGCGAATGCAAAACCTGAGGATAAGTTGACATTGATTCGTCGCTTACAGTCAGAAGGATATTTAGTTGCTATGACAGGTGATGGCACTAATGATGCGCCGGCATTGGCGCAAGCAGATGTCGCTGTCGCCATGAATTCAGGCACTCAAGCTGCAAAAGAAGCTGGAAATTTAGTGGATTTAGATTCGAATCCAACTAAATTAATTGAAGTCGTTGAAATCGGTAAGCAACTGTTAATGACACGTGGTTCACTAACCACATTCAGTATCGCTAATGATATTGCAAAATATTTTGCAATTATTCCTGCAGCCTTTTCTGAAACCTATCCAGCATTGAATGCGATGAATATTATGCATTTGTCATCACCACAAAGTGCGATTCTTTCTGCTGTCATATTTAACGCACTCATTATTATTTTCTTAATTCCATTATCATTACGTGGTGTCCGTTATCGACGAGCGCCAGCCATTACTTTATTGCGCCATAATGTATTCGTCTATGGCCTAGGTGGATTAATTATACCATTTATTGCAATAAAATTGATTGACCTTGCTTTAGTGTTCTTAGGAATATGCACATGATAAAAGAAATATTTTTACAATTAAAAACGGCACTTCTACTCTTACTATTTCTTATTATTATGACGGGTGTCATTTACCCCAGTATTATAACTATTGCCGGACAATTTTTATTTCCCTGGCAAGCTAATGGTAGCTTACTCACTGTTGAGCATAAGATGATTGGCTCAGAATTAATTGGCCAATCCTTTACAGACCCACGTTACTTTTGGGGAAGACCTTCAGCAACACAACCCTATCCGTATAATGCGCTTGCATCCTCTGGCTCAAATGATGGCCCTAACAATGAAGCATTCATTCAAATATTAAAAGCTCGTGTTGCTTCATTAACTAACAATATCAATGAACCATTCATTCCTGTTGATTTAATTACAGCATCTGGAAGTGGCTTAGATCCTGACATTAGCCCTGTTGCCGCATATTATCAAATTCCACGAATTGCAAAATTACGTCATTTGCAGGAAAAAACCATTTACACATTAGTACAAGCCAACACACAACGAAGATTATTTTTCTTTCTCGGTGAACAAACAGTCAACGTATTAAAGCTAAACTTGGCATTGGATAAACTGACATATGAGAAGAATATACAATGAATGATAACAGACGCAATCCAGATCATTTATTAAAACGCATCAAAGCTGAAGAGACAAAAGCACAACACGGTAAATTAAAAATTTACTTAGGTGCTGCGCCTGGTGTCGGAAAAACTTACTCAATGTTACAAGATGCTATCGCTAAGCGTGCACAAGGACTTAATGTAATTGTCGGCATCGTAGAATCACATGGACGCACTGATGTTGATAATATACTTAAAAATCTCGATATTTTACCGCGCCAAAGCGTTGAGCATCGTGGTCAAATGTTACTGGAATTTGATTTAGATGCCGCTATCAAACTGAGCCCTGGTTTAATTCTCATTGATGAAATGGCACACACTAACGCACCTGGCTTGCGCCATGCAAAACGTTGGCAAGATATTAAAGAGATTCTTGATCTAGGCATAGATGTTTACACCACACTGAACATACAACATCTTGAAAGTTTAAATGACGTCGTATCACAAATCATTCATACACGTATCAAAGAAACTGTTCCAGACTTCATGATTGAACTCGCTGACACCGTTGAATTAGTCGATTTACCGCCTGAAGAATTAATTAAGCGCTTGGAAGATGGCAAAGTTTATATTCCACAACAAGCTGAAATCGCGTCTTATCATTTTTTTAGAAAAGGTAATTTGACTGCTTTACGCGAACTAGCATTACGCACCACAGCAGAACGCGTAAGTGCACAAGTACTACTCTATCGCCAAGGACAAGGCATACAATACATTTGGCCAACAAGAGAAAAATTACTTGTATGCGTGGGTTCTCGTCCTGGATCTGCCAAAATCATTCGTGCAACAAAACGCATGGCCGCTAGCTTACAAGCAGAATGGTTTGCTGTGCATGTTGACACACCCAAATTAAAATTTTCAGAAACACAACGTACGAAATCAATTCAAAATTTACGTTTAGCGGAACAACTAGGTGCACAAACCAAAATTCTTTCTGGCATGGATATTGCTACAGAAATCATCCGATTTTCACGTGAACAAAATATTACAAAAATTGTCATCGGCAAAAAAATCAGACCTCGCTGGAAAGATTTTATTATAGTTAGTTTAGCTGACGATATTATTCGCCATAGCGGCGAAATAGATGTGTATGCAATCACCGGTGATGACTCTGACCCAGTATTACCTGAAACCATAAAACCAAAAAAAATTGCATTACCATTGAAAATATATGGTATCGCACTCACAACCATTGCCTTAGCAACGGGCTTAGGATTTGCTTTATTTCCATTTATTAGTGGCACAAACATCGTCATGATTTATTTATTGGCGGTAACTATTGTTGCTCTGTTTGGAAAGATGGGGCCTTCCATTTTTGCCTCTATATTAGGGACATTTTGTTACGGCTTCTTTTTTATTCCACCTTTTTATACACTTGATTTCTCCGATATCGGCCCTGTATTTACCTTGTTAGCTATCTTGACCGTATCGCAAATCATTAGCCACTTAACCATTCTAACTCGCAGACAAGCAGAAGCTGCGCACTTAAGTGAGCAACGCACTGCAGCATTACATACGTTGAGTCGTCAATTAGCCAGTACACGTGGTGTCGATAAATTATTACAAATTAGCGTACGCTACTTAGCAGAATTATTTGATAGCGAAGTATTAGCATTACTGCCTGAAGGAAATCATCTCAAAGTAAAAGCAGGCTTTAGAGCAACACTAACCATTAGTGAAAAAGAATTTAGTGTAGCGCAATGGGTTTATGATTTAGGACAAATCGCAGGCTTAGGTACCGATACTCTCCCATTTTCTGATGCTGTTTATGTCCCACTACTGGCCTCACAAGAAACCATCGGAGTATTACGGATTAGACCAACACAAAAAGAAAAATTATTTAGCCCTGAGCAAATGCATTTACTAGAAGCTTGCTCAACGCAAATTGCTATTGCCATCGAAGTTGACCGTTTACAAGAAAAAGACCAGGTATCTGAAGTACGTACTGAAGCACATAAAGTGCATAATGCATTACTGCAATCTGTTTCACATGATTTACGTTCACCTATTGTATCGATTATGGGTGCTGCCAGCACGTTAAGTGAAATGAGCCAGGAGATAGATCCTAGTGAAATAAAGCGTTTAGCGAATGATATTTCTTTTGAAGGTGATCAAATTAATCGTTTGATTAACAACTTATTACAAATTACTTATTTAGAAGCTGAAACTGTAAAATTGCAATTGAAACCACATAGTTTAAAAACCGCTATCGTGCATGCAATCAAAACGTTAAATCCCAAAATTGATAAAAAGACAATTCACTTCCATATCGACCCAGACCTACCTAAAATTCCTTTTGATAGCGTACTCATGGAAGAAGTATTCGTAAATTTAATCGATAATGCTATTAAATTTACTGCATCCGAGTCACCGATTGATATTACTGCGACAACACAATCTAATCGAGTAATCATCAGTGTTGAAGACCAAGGTCCAGGCATTACACCTGATGAAGTCAAAAAGCTCTTTGAAAAATATTACCGCGGCAGAATGTTAACCACTCAGCATGGCTTGGGTTTAGGGTTAGCTATTTGTCGGAATATCGTAAAAGCCCACGGCGGTGAAATTTGGGCTGAAAATAGACCAGATGGTGGCGCATCCTTTAAGTTTTGGATTCCTTTGAGCTAGGATGAGTATAATTAGATCGATGTTCCACGTATAACATAATTTTAAATCACTCAATAAAAACCGATTGACATGCTACCGCTCTCTAATGATAATGATTCTCATTATCAGGGCGGATGATATGGATAAAAAAACTATAATAAAAAAATTCTTTCAATACACATTTGCGATAGGCTCAACCTTAGCCATAGGCCTACTTAGCTTTGCCGGCATGTTCGTGTTTTCTGCTTCATTCTGGCTGTGTGGTGCAGCTTTTATTCTTGCAACTGTGTATGAAGGCCAAGTTAACAACGAAGGCATTAAGGGCGCTCTACAGCATTTGTTTGATGATGATCACTTACCATTAAATATATTACGTCAACATTTAGAAAAAAAATTAGAGGAACGAGTTGATAATCCATTTTTAAAAGATTATCGCGATCAAAAACGCTACCTGGAGCAATTGGAAGCGATGGACGACCATTCAGATGAACACGAAGAGCGTGAAGAAGCAGCACGTATACGTTTAAAAATGATGGAAATGTATTATTTAAAACAATTTCAAAATCCCACTATTCCTCCACGACATCAATTAGAAAAAACGGTTGCCGATTTGCTAAATCAAGATCGCATTGCCTTACAAAAAGAAATTCAGCGCAAAAAAAATATGATCCGAGCTAGCATGGTTTTTGCTGTTGGTGGAGGTCTGGCATCTGGCCTTGCAACGCTCAGTGCGATTAAAGTCACCATAGCAACCTTTGCTGTGTTAAGTGTTATCCCTGGTGGCGCTATCTTCACATTAGGTGCGCTTGCAGCAGTCGGATATACCTTGCTACTTTATCAAAACATGGCGGATTTGATTCAAGAATATGGCAGTACTATTCGCGATTCATTCAAAAAACGTAATGATGAATCACAAGCTTGGTATGCCGTAAGAGTCATTGGTATTACTATTGCTGTTGGTTTAGCTATTTTTGCAACCATAGCCACCGCAGGCACGTGGTGGAACGCTGCAAAAAATGGGGCTGCATTTTTAGGATCTGCAGCAAGCGCCGTACGTTCTGTTGCAATTGCACTATTTACAATACCCTCATTAATTTTTGGCGTCAAAAACTCACTTGAATCAATTGATGGCATCAGCAAAAGTCAGTACGGACAACTTTTTTCTAATACCTGGCAAAGCATTAAAGAGCAGTTTAAAAAGGAAGATAACATCCTGCGTTCGCTCAATCCATTTCGTGCAATAGCTAAAGCAATTGAAGCATTAAGTGGGTTTCTATTAGTTGCACATGTCGCTAGCATGGGTTTAATTTCTGACAGATTAGCTAACGTAAATCCTGCTGCAACACTTACACTGAATGGAATCAATGAAATTGCAACCGATTTAAATTATCTTCCCAATAAATCTCATGATCATAGTTCATTTGTTTTATCAGCATTTCTATTCATTGTAGTAAAAATCCCCTGTTTTCTTATCAATTTATTCTTAGCCATGCCTTGGGATCTTTTGTTTACACGAGATATCAAAAAATCTAAAGAAAATATTTTTGGAAAATCACATCACAAAAAACAAGAAGTTATTAAACCTCGCTTATCTCCTGAGTGGCAAAAGCATGAAGTTATTGCGCATATAAAACTACTTGGCGATAAATCTAAAAGTAAAGCAATCGCTGCAAATGAAACTAAAGCTGATGCACAACATGACAGCCCACAGAATCGGCGTCAAATAAACAATAATGTATCCACACTCAGTACCCACCGAAATCAGATGTGGAGTACACAAGCCCCTACTGCAAATAGGCGTGATATTCCGAGTGAATTTAAGCCGGTTTATGGTTTTTGAATATACTACATTACACAACAACGCTTGCTGACCCGCGCAGTTAAATCTCAATATCGCGCGGTACGTTGAGGTTGATAAAGAAAGTTACAGATTAATTATCAATATTCATATCAGGATAGACATCATCTACAGTACGTCTATCATACATATCAGAGATAGGTTCTGATTGATTGACATAACCACCTTCTGGTGCTGGATTACCATTGAAATTTACAAAAGCATTTTGTGTGACGCTAGAGTTACAACCTCGTGCTTGAGTGCATCGATTATTACAGCACCGTCCAATTTCATCAGACCAATCATCTTGGCATGAGCAAATAGGTACTGCACTTAATACATAATAAACATCGATGTGATAAGAACTTTTTTTACGGTGAGATACATAATATTTTTTCTTTTTAGGATGTGTGACATACCGATGTGATGTCACTCTTTTAGGAGTAGCATATGTCTTGTTATTACAACATGTAGTAGTTGTTTGACAGCATGATGACGTTGTCATCGGTGCAGGATACACTAAATAATATTCGGCATGCACAGTCACTGTATAAGACATCGCAACAATAATACCAAACAGTAATACGAGCTTAGCACGCATGTGCCGGCCTCCTACCAATGGTCTATCGTGTTATTATACTCCGGTGTAATACGATAAATTATTCGGGGAAATACTCTATTTTGTAACTGGTTGTATAATCATATCTTTTAAAGAGCCCCTCATCCCCAGCCCTTCTCCCAATCGCACAAAACGCTCTGGGAGAAGGGAGTAAAGCCATTTTCGATATGCGAGAGCTGCTTTACACCACTTGCCCTGCAGCCCAGCCAGAAGACCATGCCCATTGAAAATTATAACCACCCAACCAACCGGTTACATCTAATGCTTCGCCAATAAAATACAAGCCTGGGACATCATTAACTTCCATCGTTTTTGACGAAATCGCATCACAATCGACACCACCTAGCGTTACTTCTGCTGTGCGATATCCTTCTGTACCATTGGGTTTAACTTTCCAACAATTGATTTGATTAGCTAATAGTTGTAAATCACGATGCGCAATAGATCCTAATTTTCTTTCCATAAATTCATATGTAAACAACACTTCAACTACACGCTTAGGAAAATAATCTAATAAAATAGTATTTAACTGCTTTTGAGGTGTTTTCTGCTGAACTTCTTTCAATATAGAAAACATATCAATCGTCGGCTGTAAATTAATAACAACCTCTTCTCCTACATTCCAATACGAAGAAATTTGTAATATCGCTGGACCACTTAATCCACGATGTGTAAATAAAATATTTTCTCGAAAATTAATTTTTTCGTTACTCACCATCGCATCTAAGCCAATACCTGATAATACAGCTAATTGATCTCTTTCTTTTTCTTGCAACGTAAAAGGCACTAGCCCTGCTCTTGTTGGCCAAACCTTTAAACCAAACTGTTCTGCGACTTTGTAGCCGAATGGACTTGCGCCCATGGTTGGAATGGATAAACCACCACTTGCAATTACCAGTGACTGCGTATGAAAATTTCCACGTGTTGTTTGAATTTTAAAATGATGATCACTGACGTTTTCAATCGAATCAATTGATGTATTTAACCGAACATGAACGTTTGCTTGTTCACACTCCAACAACAGCATATCAACAATGTCTTTTGATTTGTGATCGCAAAAGAGTTGCCCTAACGTTTTTTCATGAAAAGGAATGTGATGCCGTTTTACTAAATTAATAAAATCCCACTGTGTGTATCGAGTCAGCGCGGACTTACAAAAATGAGGATTATGAGAAATATAATCAGCAGGGTTAATATGGTAATTGGTAAAGTTACATCGTCCACCGCCCGACATCAAAATTTTCTTGCCAGGCTTGTTTGCATGATCAAGCACTACAACGTGACGGCCGCGCTTACCCGCTTCAATAGCACACATCAAACCAGCGGCTCCTGCGCCAATAATGACAACATCTACTTTTTCCATTGATCAACCTCTATGACTCTTGGTGTTGCTATTATATAATCTCTCATAGTGACACTCCCTTCTCCCAAAGCGTCTTTTGCGCATGGGAGAAGGGCCGGGGATGAGGGCTATCAACCCTCACCCGTCACATAAAAAACATGTGACGACCTCTCCCACAAGTGGGAGAGGTGAAAATAAATTAACCCTGAAGATTATACCAATATGGCTATATTAACTATTGTTTTTCATCCACACCCTGCTTTGCAAAAAGCGGCTGATCCTGTCACCGAATTTGATGCCAAGTTGAAGCAATTGATCGCTGACATGACTGAGACCATGTATTACGCCAATGGAGTTGGCTTGGCAGCGCCCCAAGTAGCGATTTCCAAACGGATCGCTGTTATCGATGTGAGTGATGAGGGCAATAAACCATTTTGCATTATTAATCCTGAAATTATCCAGGCAGAAGGTTCAGAACCCATGGATGCCGGCTGTCTTTCAGTTCCGGGCACACACGATAAAGTACCTCGCGCAACCTATGTTAAAGTCAGAGCTCAAAATGAAAAAGGCGAGTTTTTCGAAATAGAAGGTCGTGATCTACTCGGCCATTGTTTACAACATGAAATCGATCATTTACATGGAAAACTTTACATCGATCATTTATCGCCGTTAAAGCGTAGTATGATAATCAAAAAAATGGGGAAATTTTTACGCAATAACCAACATTAGTAATGAATAATGAAGATAAGGATATCTCATGTTCGATTATATATTGCAATTAGCAAAGCTACCGGATCTTGCTATTTTCGCCATTTTAAACTGTGTGTTTGCTGTTTCATCTGTAGTTGCTATCATTGTTATTCGCAAAGTAATTCACCCTAAAGTGAGACATCGAGATAATGTTACTATCGCCAATATGTCCGCCATCATTGGTGTGATGTACGGTGTACTCACCGGTTTAACCGCTTTATATTTATTTAACAATAATAGTTATACGACAGATGCTGTATTACGTGAAGCTAGCTCACTCGCTAATATTTATCGCGACAGTCATTGGTTACCTAATCCTTCACAAGCTCGCATCCAAGGTTTTGTCAAAAATTACATTGAAAAAGTGATTACTGTTGAATGGCCTCTGATGGAAGAAGGCAATGACTTAAGCAAAGACGGTGATTACATCATCAATCAAATGGATAAAGAATTATATACCTATGCAAGAGCCAATCCTGCAGATAACATGATTTTGCATGACATGCGTAAAGAAATAAAATCACTATATAATGCACGTGAAACACGCATTAATATGAGTAACTCCACTCTGAGCCCAGAGTTATGGATTGTTATTTTTATTGGAACAATACTAACTATTGGTATCAACTTATTATTTCGATCAAGCTTCCATATTCATTTACTTACGATCACTGCAGTAGGCTTGATGAGCTCATCCATGATCTTTTTGATCGTTACGCTAGACAGACCTTTTCAAGGACAATTCATCATTCAGCCTGATGCATTTAAATCGTTATTGGCAGAGATTAAGAACAACAGAAGCTAGAAAGCATGACAGGCTGGTGGGCACGCTGCGCTCCGCAATATTCCCATCAATGTTTCGCATATCGATATTCTCCCTTCTCCCGGAGTGATTTTTACGAGGGGAGAAGGGCCGGGGATGAGGGCTTATACCCTCACCCCTAACCCCTCTCCCAAAGAAAAGCATTTTGGGAGAGGGGAATAATGTCACCGAAAATTCGTGGGGGCAACTCAGCGCTGCGCTTTGCCCACCCTACGCCAAGACATTACGCTAAAATATGATTCGACATACTATCGCCGATTAAAACGTATTTACTTAACACTTCATCCCACATTTCAAGCTCAGCATTTCCGATGTCATAATAAAATGCGTGTAAGGTAATAGACTTATCCGCTAATCGTTCTTTAACGATAGGATACGTACGTAAACTTTCCAGCTGAAGACTTGCATTTAACTTCGCCGCTCCTTCAGGTGATAAGTCAGAAGGAAAATTTTTCACAAGTGACAACCATTGTGCGACGGATGGAAGTATTTTTTGCATCTCTGGTGCAAACACCTGCCTTGTAATCAATTGATTCATTGCCCCACACTCAGAGTGCCCACAGACAATAATTCTTTTTACGTTTAAAACACCAATTGCATATTCAACAGCTGCGCCTTCAGCTGGTGTTTTATCAATACCAAATCCCGGAATAATATTACCCACATTACGCACAATGAATAATTCGCCTGGCTGTGTTGACGTAATTAAGTTTGGATCTATCCGGCTATCAGAACAAGTAATAAAAAGTGTATGTGGCTGTTGTGATTTTGCTAACCGAGTAAAATTTTCTTTTTGTTGTTGCTGCATATTATGTTTAAATTTTTCAATACCATAAATTAAGCGGTCAAATGTCAATTCATGGTGTTTATCTGTCAAACCTAAAATTATTTCCATTTCAGCTTCTGAATTAGCAATATATTGTTGAACATCTGATTTTGCAGCGTACAGCACTCTAAGATAAGTACTATCTAATCCATACAATGCAATTTTTATATTCTTTGTATGCAACTGATCAAACAACCCTACCAAATGTGCGGCACCTGATGAATCCAACGCGCGCACTCCTGTCAAATCAATAATCAATCCCCGAGGAAAAGACAATGCTTCAGCTTGCTTTAAAAAACCATCGATCTTACTTGCAGATAAAAAGGTTAATGGTCCCGTTAATGCCAACTGTGCTGGGCCATACTGGCTTTCATAAAGATTAATTTTGATTTGGCTCAAACGAATTGCAGATAAAATTAGCGCGGCAATCAAACCAACTTGAATACCACCCATTAACCCTAGCACAACAATCATGATAAATGTGATGATATACACAACAGCATCCGCACGTGAACTATGCCATAACATCATTAACTCGTGAGGATTACACATTCTAAATGCGATGGTAACCAACAAGCCCGCCAATACTGCGATAGGGATTTGGCTCATAACAGGTGAAAAAAAGTAAACTGTACTCAGTAACACTAACGAATGAAAAATGGCTGCGCGGCGTGTTTTTGCGCCTGCATGCACATTCAATGCAGAGCGTGCAATAACAGCTGTGACTGGGATACCACCAAAAAATGTCACCGCAATATTACCTAAACCTTGCCCTATTAATTCTTGGTTGGGATTATGTGGCTTGCTTTTTGAAAGCTGATCTACAGAACCAGCAGATAATAATGTTTCTAATGACGCCAGTGCATAGACTACAAACGTCGCGCCTATTAATTCTAACCAATCATGTGAACTGCTGAAAAAATCCGGTGATTTGGGTAATGGTAATGAGTTTGGAATACTACCCACTGTTTCAACTGGAATATGCATTACAAATGCAACTAATGAGGGAATAGCAACGGCAAATAACGGTGATGGCATTCGAGGCCAAATCTTTGGCATTGCTAATGCAATTGCCATGGTACTTAACGCCAACAACAAAGAAGCAGGTTGCGTTTGATGTAGTAGACTTGTGATATGTGCAATGACTGAAAAAACATGCGCTTCATCAGGAGCAGGTAATCCTAATAAACGTGGAAATTGCCCTACTAAAATAATAGCACCAATACCAGCCGTAAATCCCATGACAACAGGTAAAGGAACAAAACGTACAAGTGCTCCTAATCCAAACATACCTGTTAACAACTGTAGGACACCACATCCAAAACCGATGACTAATAATGCGGATAAACCAAAATCTTGTACAACAGAACCCACTAAAACTGCCATCGCTGCTGCGGGACCACTCACTGCGAGTGGCACACCACCAAACATCGCACAGACAATCCCCGCAACGATTGCAGTTACTAATCCAATTTCTGGTGGAACACCGCTAGCCAATGCAATAGCGAGTGACAAAGGAATCGCGACACATGCAACAATCACTCCAGCTAGCATGTCATCAGCTAAATATTTCTTTGATAACATTCCACGCCATTGACCAATTAATTGTTTAATTCCTAAATCAAAGTGGGTAGTAAACATGCGTATCCTCTCAATCATTCCATTTTTGTTTTAAAGTGTAGGGTGAGCTAAAGCAAAGTGTGCCCACCATTCGTCAGCATAAAACATCGTTTTTTAAGGATATACAGTTTTTGCAAATTTAACAATCTGACAGATTAAAGCTTTGGAAATTTTGCTAAATGATATATTACTTTTTCAGTCCCACTGAGCTGGGCAATATCCACTTTTGCATCTTTCTGGTCTAAAAGATTATTAAAAAATCCTAAACGATTTGTTTTGTGGTTACCCGATCTTCGGTATGATTTGCGCTGATCAGAGGCAGTTAGAACAAACCGAATTGCAGATACCGGTATATGCTCAAGCTTTGCTTTAATTGCAAACTCATATATTGCATTTAAATCCTCGATAACCTGTGAGACATTCCCACGCAATTTCTTGTACCATCCTTTGTAATCTGAACTATACAATTCAATTTGATCTTTCAAATGTTTAAGTGGCATTTTTTCTGATTTTTCATCATCGGCTCGTAGTGCGGGCATAAGTACCATGAAATACAGCTGGAGATAATAATCGTGTTGTAATACAGCAGGATTAGAAACCATGATATTATCGAGGTAAATCAATGCCTCTTTATTTTTATTCTTATCTCTAAGAATTAATGCTAATTCCAAATGCAACGCTGCAACAAGCACAACCAAGCTACACTGCAAAGGTACGATTGATATTGGAAAAATAACTTTATTAAGATAGCCTAGTGGCGCTAAAGCGTTATACACCGTTTCGCCTGCAAATAAACTAGCTAAATTTTCTAGATCTAACTTACATGAATCAATACTCGCATGTTGCGCAAGATCAAAGTTAACAAATGTAACGCGAATTTTTTCAAGATTGGAGTAATCTACCTTTACATTACTTCCTGTAATATTACCGTGAGCGACCCCTGCTTGATGAATGCGTTGCATTTCATAGCAAACAGCAAGCATAACTTTCAGCAGTAGTTCAATGTTGCCCACACGAACGCAATCACTCATTACAATGCTTAACAAATCACCTGCTGGTACCGGAAGTATTGCTTCTCGCCAAAGTCTATTATGTCTTAATATTTCACGTATCTCAGCTTTACACGATGGATAAGCAAGATTCCAATAAGTAACACATTTATCACTATCACCGCGCTTCCCCTTTAGGTTTTGAATAAGTTGCTTGCGTTGATACCCAAAATGATTGTATTTAGCATCAAATCCTGTGCCTGCCATTAGAAAGCCCTTACTTGGTAAATTTGGGCGAATATTACACCAGTTAAGACTAAATATCCGCTAGAATTTGACAATAATGTAAAAAAAACACACCTAATCAACCCTACGTTTAACGTAAGTTTTTATTGTATTTAAGCAAGATCCGCACGTAGAATAACCAAAAATATAATCAAAAGGGATGAAAGGTTATGTTACGTGCACTTTCGAGGATGATTTGGGGAGCACCCAATACAGCAGTTGAGTTACCTGATGTTAAAGACATCCCGCTCACACCTACTCAAGCAGAGAAGTTAAAACAAGATACATACCAAGCTATTGCTAAATTCGAGGCCATGGAACTTCAGAGTGCTGAAAAAAAACATGAAGCAATTCCACAGCATAGCAAACACAAACGCACTCTCCCTGATGCAAATGCGATTCATCAGCAATTAAACGCAAGACAAAAAATAATCGCTGAAATCAAGTCAACTAAGCAAGAATCACTCAATAAAGTGGTTGTCAGTTTTTGCAATCGCCCTTTAAATGATATGTATGGTTTCAATTTACATGGCTTTGCCACTGCTAGTGGAAAACCAAGAGCCGTAGCTCCCAACTTTCGCAAACCATCATCAGAAGATAAAAAAGCATCTGTAAAAAGAGCGCATCGCTACGATACTAACACTTCATTTTGCAGAGTATTTTATTCGTATGATGTTCATTACCGTGGCGTATTTGTATATAACCCGGGGTATAATGATGGAGATAGACTGCGGCCAATTACTACAGAATACAAAGAAGATGCGGGCAGCAGCTATTTAATGGAAAATGGCCAATCACATTTTATTTTTAATGACGTACGCGCCTTCGAAAAAGGGGAAGTAAACACACAACTGGCGTACCCAGGTATTCATGCAACACATCTCTACGAAGCTTTCCAACAACAGCAACTCTATAAACGCTTTGTTGAATCACAGCTTGAGCTTCAAGGTACCGAAGGGTCTATATTCCCTGAAGTGAACCCATACAAAGAGGGCTTGAAGGTAAGATTTGTTCAGCCTTATGTACATACTCTAACAGACAAAGATGCCTTCTTCACAAACTGCAACAAAATCACAGGAACATTGCTACAAGAAGCAGAGCATCTCAGCGCTGACGCACATAAACGTGATGCGAAATTTATTGTTGGCGGATCACATGTATCATTTGGCTGTGATCAACGCATGTTTTTATGGAATTCTAAGTTTCATCGTCAAGTAATCGACTTATTTATCAATCGAAATATCGCAAAAAACGATGCGCAAGTAGCGAACTTTTTTAATGAAGCAAAAAAAGATCCCAACCAATTCCAACATTTAATTGATAGAAAAAATTATATTTTACGAATCATTAGCAGCTGGAAACCATTACAACGCAAACTCGCACTTGAACAAGTGCTTGATGAAAAAACACCTTTGGGATTCATATTTCATAGCCAACGCTCATTGCTATCAACATCAGCCTTCCCTTCACCTCCTATTAGTCAACCACAAAAAGGCGCTGGTTTTCTACTGGAAGCAGAAAAAATGCTTAAAGCTATTTCCAAAGAGGAACTTAAAGCAAATGAAGATGAACGACAATCATCAAAAATACCATGGTACAGTGTTGGCCCGTTTTTTGACGTCGCCAAGAAGGCTAAGCTAGCAATGAGTCAACCGAATAAGAAAGCTGAAGAAGCTCCGCAAAATACAGGCACAGCTGCACAGAGTGCAGCAGCCCCGCTAACACAAGTACAAAGACTGAAATAATCTTATGCTGACCACTCAAGAAAATATCAATCTCAAATTGCAAAATACATTCGGCATCGATGTCAACGCACGATTTTATGCCATTGCAAATAACACAGACGAATTAATACAATTATTTTCTCAGCCCCACTCTTCTACTTTTATTTTAGGCGGCGGCAGTAATATTTTATTTACGCAAGACTATCCCGGGTTAATTATTAAAAATAATTTACGCGGCATAGACATCATTAAAGAAGATCAAGAACATGTTTGGATTAAAGTAGCCGCAGGTGAAAATTGGCATCAATTTGTTTTATACTGCGTAGAACATGGCTATGCTGGCATAGAAAATCTTTCTCTCATTCCTGGAACTGTCGGTGCAGCACCGATTCAAAATATTGGTGCATATGGTGTCGAGTTAAATGATTGTTTTGTTGAGCTTGATGCTTTAAATATTCAAAATCAGACGATAAAAACATTTTCTAATTCAGAATGCCAATTTGGCTATCGTGATAGTGTTTTTAAAACTACATTAAAAAATCAATTCGTGATTTTATCCATCACATTAAAACTCAATAAAAATCCTGTATTTTATGTCACCTACGGCGATATCAAAAATACATTAGCAGAAATGCAGATCAATGAACTCTCAATCAAAGTCATTAGTGATGCTGTCATTCATATCCGTCGTAGCAAGCTTCCTGATCCAAATGAAATCGGCAATGCGGGAAGTTTTTTTAAAAATCCTATTATCTCATACGATGAATTCATCCAGCTACAGAAGCAATACCCCAACATACCGCACTATGCGACAGATGATCCTACCTTAATAAAAATTGCTGCGGGCTGGTTAATCGAACAAGCCGGCTGGAAAGGTAAACGCATTGGTGATATAGGTGTCCACGCGAAACAAGCTTTAGTATTGGTGAATTATGGTGATGGTAAAGGTCATGAGATACTTGAGTTAGCACAAGCCATTCAATCATCGGTAAAAGAAAAATTTGGGGTTACGCTAATTCCTGAGGTCAACATTATTTAGGGTGGGCAAAGCGTAGCGCTGAGGTATCCCCACGAATTTTTGGTGGCATTATTCCCCTCTCCCAAAATGCTTTTCTTTAGGAGAGGGGTCAGGGATGAGGGTATAAAACCCTCATCCCCAACCCTTCTCCCCTCGTAAAAATCACTCCGGGAGAAGGGAGAATACCCGAGTGCTCACTAATGCCCTGAGAAAAAACTATCCATTAACTCTTGTTGCGCTGAATTTGCCGCGAGTTTTAACGCACTGTTAAAGTTTGGATAATTAGGTGGTTGATCCCAATTACCTTGCACTGGCTGACTAACAGTTGTTTGATAACGCCATAAAACTTGCTTATTGGTTGGGTTAACTAACTCACCTGTCATCACTACATACGCTTCTGGAGCACCTGTTGGTACCATTGCAAAGTATTGACGTTTTGCGCCTACTGCTTGCAATTTAATGACTAACATTTCGTCGCTATTGGTTTGACCAGCAAATGCTGCGTAATCTGATTGTTTCGCATCTAATTGTTCAACAGACGTATTAACATGAATATTACGTTGTTTCAATTTTGCAGCAAAACCCATCGGTAATGAATGATACCAATTTAAATCTGTTGTTTTTAAATAATTATTAAACCCTTTGTTCATAGACTCAGCAATCGCATAATCAAGCAACCCTTGATTACCCATCTCATATAATTCTGGAGTCGGTGCTTTTGCAGTTGCTACAGTAATTTTTTCTTTTTTATTGTTTTGCCAAAAGTTGTCAGCCAACTGCACATTCGGTTGCGTTGCACAAGCTGTTAATGCTGATAACAGTGTTGCTAATAAAGTAAATTTCAATGCTTTGCTTTTCATATATCTCTCTCGTTAGTCTATGTTAATTTCTAAATTGAGTAATACCAGTAATAAGCTTACTCAATAATTTTTGTGAAACATCCGTTTGTTGATCCTTGAATGATTTACTCGAAAAGAATCCACCCTCTTCGCTTGCTACTAAGTACGTACGATTAAATCCTTTATTTCCAGATTTAATTTTCATATCCACATCTAATACGATCTGATAGTTATGCTCGTACCCTAATACACGTGTTGATTTAAAATATACGGTGATTAAGACCGCCTGTGGTGGCACTTCACTTAAGTCAGACACTAATTCTACGTTATTAAATACGTGATTCTGTTCTAATACATTTTTGAATGATGTCATGAAAACAGCTTGCTGTGGTTTTCCATAGGTGAAGGTAAATTTACCTGGATTATTTTTACGAATTTCAGTCTCAACAACAGCACCAACCAGCGCGCCAACGATACCTTGAGCAGGAGCAGCGCTTGAAGGAGCGACACTCGATGAATCAACACCTGACTGCCAATATAAATATGCCGTTTTAGGAATATGCACTTCAATCGGTTGTTTGTATTGTAACGGCGCCATCACTTCTTCAGCAGGTGATGTACATGCTGATAACAACACTGTTGCGATCAGCAACAAAAATATTTTTTTCATGGTTTCTCTCTCTATTTTGTATAACGCTGTCATCCCGAGCGTAGCGAGGGACCTCCCTATTAGCAGGAGATCCTTAGTCGCTTCACTCCTCTGGATGACAGCTACTTACCAACATCATCTTGATATGATTTATCAACGATTAACTGCTTTTGCTCGGGACTTAGCTGTTTCCACGTTGTTTCAGGCACACCGCGGAATTGTTGTTCCGCAGTGCACGCTGATAATAGCAATATCAAAAAAAGTAACGCAATCTTATGCATTCGTATCATCTGCCACAATACGAGTCATCGCACCGTAAATTACTAGCACATGTTGTTTTACTGCAAATTGCACTTCTTGTGCTTGTACCACTGCAATAGCCTGCCCTTTATCTAATTGAATAATGTATTCATACCCTTTCTTTTGGTGAATACCTTTATCAATCACACTACCTGCAACACCACCAACAACAGCACCACCCACCGCACCGACAACACTCGTAGCAGTATTCGAACCTACCATCGTACCTGCTGCAGCACCGGCAGCTGCACCAGCTAAACCGCCTGCACCACTATTATTATCAATCGCGACTTCACGTCTTGAAATAATAACGCCTTTTTTTACCTTACTGACTACACCCACTTCACCCGTACCGTAAGTATTGGGTGAAACGTTTTGTGCACAGCCAGCTAGCAAACCAACCACTAACACACTACTAAGCAATAAAATAATTTTTTTCATTACATCCTCTTATATTGTATTTTTTGCTAATTCAAAATTACACTCTGTTAAATTAACGATTTTGGTTTTTTTAACAATCTTATATCCCAACCATAAACCAATAAAGACAGGTAAGCCGATATAAGCAACGAGTACACCATACCAATTAACTTGATTACTCATAAACGCTTGATAATTTTGTCCTGCAATGACAATCAAACATAAAGTAAATGCTAGCAATGGAGCATAAGGATAACCTTTTGCAACATAAGGCAACTCTTTAATATTTAATCCTTGTTTTACGTAAGCTTTACGAAAACGATAATGACTAATCGCAATACCTAACCAAGCAATAAATCCTGACATGCTAGACGCATTCAATAACCAAAAATATACTGCACCATTACCAAAAAATGATGATAAAAATGCTAATGTCGCCACTGCAGTAGTTAACAACAAGGCGTACATAGGAACACCGCGCTTATTTACTTTTGCAAACAGTGCTGGCACATGACCTTGTTTTGCCAGATACCACAACATACGTGTTGATGCATACATACCTGAATTACCAGCAGATAAAATCGCTGTTAATATCACCGCGTTCATCAATGATGCAGCAAATGTCACACCTAAATTTTTAAATACTAAAGTGAAAGGACTGACTTGAACATCTGAGCCAGCTAATTGATCGGAGGTATAAGGGATAAGCAAACTAATAACAATAATTGATAAAATAAAAAATAATAAAATTCGCCAGAAAACTTGTTTCATTGCTTTGGGAATCGTTTTGTGGGGTTCTTTACTTTCACCAGCCGCAATACCAATTAATTCTGTACCTTGAAACGAAAATCCTGCCACCATAAATGCACCAAAAACAGCTAACCAACCACCATGAAACGGCCCACCTGCTATCGACCAATTTTTAAAGCCTACTGCTTCATGTGAAACCACACCACTAATCATTGCTAGCCCTGTGATGATAAATACAATCACAACGGTCACTTTGATAAATGAAAACCAATATTCCGCTTCACCAAATCCACGAGCAGACAATGCGTTTAAACCGACAAAAATACCTAAAAATAAGGCACTCCATAACCAATCAGGACTATGTGGAAACCAAAAATGCATAATTAATGTTGCCGCAGCAATTTCAGAAGCGACTGTAATTGCCCAGTTATACCAATAATTCCAACCTAACGCATAACCTAAGGCAGGATCAACAAATCGTGACGCATAGACATAGAATGAACCTGTGCTTGGCATGTATGCAGCCATTTCACCAAGACTTGTCATTAAGAAATAAACCATCACACCTGTTAACAAATAAGCGAGCAAAGTACCACCGGGTCCTGCTGCATGAATGGCGCCACCGCTTGCTAAAAATATTCCTGTACCAATTGAGCCACCAATGGCGATCATATTCAATAATCTTGCATCTAACTTACGATGCAACTCTGGTGATGCCTCTTGAGATGTATTCCCAGATCCTTGGGATGGTAAGATAGCCATAATATGCAAAACTCCAGGTTTGGTTTAAGACGCTTTAATCTAACGAATGTAATATTGGTTCTCAATAGTTAAAACACTTTTGCGTAAAATTTTATCAGCAACGCTGTATTTATGCAAATTCAAATATCATGCTGCTAACGTATTGATTTATATAAGACCATTCTTCCACCTTGCCGATAGAATTACTTTGAAGCAAAATGCATACTTTTATCCAACTCCGAGGATAACCTCATGCTCTCTGCTAGCGCTACAGCAATACAATTACTAAACGGCAACCAAGCGAGACCAGATGAACCCACTCTATCTGTGACAACAGATAACAAAACGGTAGCTCAAATCATTCCACCAAAAAACAAAGGGGAACTCATTGGACTCTACTGTGAGCTAAAAGTATTACACAAAGTAGGTGAATCTAAAGAACATGATGCACTTGCTAGAGATTTCGATACTGCGTTAAAAGGAGATATCTCTGCTGAAGCAGCGTTAGCGTACTTAAATCATATTCTCAAACTATTACCACACTATAAAAAAGCAAAAGATCCTAATACGCTAAAAATTATTAGTAAAATTTATTTATGCATTGGCGGGATACAGACTGCAACGGGTAATTTTCTCAGTGGAATCGCAGCCAATTCCAAAGTAATTGAAATTGGTTTTCATGCAGAACGATTACAAAAAATTCCCTTAGAAATGAGTAAGCAAGTTTTATTAGCTTTTATGCAACGCAGTGTAGCATATGCATCACTTGCAAAAGCGAATAATAAACATTTTAACAAAGCGACATTGAATGCTCTCGCATTGAAAGATTTAACTATTCATCTTGGAATTAAAAAATTACAAGTACAGCTTGTTAACAATTTTTCTATCTACGTTGGATTATATGGATTACCGGAACAATTATTAAATCCCTCGCAATTGCAAATTTGCATGTCGCTCTATGCTGGTCAAATGCACTTTACTGCCGGCAATCATGATGAAGCGTTGAGTTGCTTTGATGATATTCTCGCCCCTGCCCCAGCTCACGACATGGGGACCTTTTTAGCACATTGTTTTAGAGCAGCCTGTTACTACCATCGTGGTGACAAAGCAAAATATAATAGCGACAGTAAAGAAGCAGAAAGAATTTCAAAAGCAATAACAATGCAACTATCAAAAGATCAAAAACAATATGTATTGGAAGTATTAGTCGACTTAAAAAAATTAAATAAATTAACTATCAAATCGCTTGATGAATACTTATTAGCAGATGATGCAAAAGCTCTCATCCTCTCATCTAAACCTGCAAAGAAAGGAAGCCGTAGAAAATCCGCTGCAATGCAGAAAATGCCTGTCGATACTAAAGCAACAGAAGATGATGATAGCGACGATGAAAAACATGCGCCCTTAAGTCAAGCAAGTCAAGAATGCACACATATCGTTTATTCTGGAAAAACACAATTAAGATTGAATATTGCGCCATCAGCCTCAGCAAGCGATCAAAAATTTGCGGCCATTAATTTTCGCGCTCCACGCATAAAACCGATAGAAATACCTGAGGCAAAAGAAATTGAAGCAAAACAATTAATGCGTCAAGGTTTAATTTTAGAAGCATGCCAAGTTTATCAACAATTCCCACGTAGTAGAAAAGCATTGCTTGGCGCAAGTATTTGTATGCAAAAATTAGGTGATCCTGATGCAGCCTATGAAGGATTTTTACTACTACCTAAAGGTAAAGATGGCTGGCCAAGTGATACAGAAGCACGCTTTGAATTAATGCTTTTCTTTTATCACAATAAACAATTTGATTTACAGCAAAAAATTATTGATACCTTTAAAGATTCAAAAAGCGATGCGCATCAAAAAGCATACCGTCGCTCGTTATCATGGCAAGCTCTCGGTGAAATGGCTCAAGGCGAATATAAAGCAGCTGGTTCAACACTCAAAGACTTACCACATACAAAACCATCTGTTGCATCCATTGCAGCAAATTTAAAAATTAAACAAGGTCAGTATGGCGCTGCAGAAAAAATTATAAATCAATTTCCCAAAAGGCCTGATGAATACCCCGTTGATGAAAGAATGCGGCAAGTGGTTTACGATCTCCACATGGCTCAAAATCAATATGATGAAGCGATTGCTGTATTAAATACTTTTGAAAAAGCATCTGATGGATATCCTAAAAAATTAACGCTTCGACAGAATCTTGCTTATGCATATTTCAAACAAGGCAAATACGATATTGCAATTAAAATCTATTCCGGCTTTCCAAGCAGCGGTGAAACCAATGGTTTCCCACAAGATTATCATGTGCGTTTACGATTAGCGGAAGCATACACTGCAGCGGAACAACGTGATATTGCAGCCAATATATTTTGCACTTTCCCAGAAAAAGATGGGAGACCAGCAAACACACTGGTAGCTACAAGCTATGTAGATTTCATGAGAACACCATCTACAGATGCATCACAAAGTACAACGAATGCCAGTACAGGTCAAAAGCTGCCTCAGCCATTGGCTCAACGCGATACAACAGTTGATGCAAAACACTCACCTGTGACAACGTTGATCACCACAACCGGCTATGGCTTATTCAATCCAAGTCTGCAAGCCAAAGCTGTAGAAGCCTATGCCACTGGTTTACCGTTTGCATTACGCGGAGAATTTAAAGAGGCAATTCCCCATTATGAAAACGCAGCACAACTTGGCTACAGAAATGCATTAAATGATCTAGGTGTTATGAAGTTAGTGGGTGAAGGATGTGACATTGATATAGAAAGAGCAAAAGAATTACTAACTCACGCCGCCCAGCAAGGTGATTCAAAAGCAAAATATAATTTAGCGCATCTTTTATGTTATTACGAAGATAACCCTAATGCTGCACTCGACTTACTTGAACAAGTGCTTAGCGAAACAGATGCATCAAGTCAGCTACATACAGATGCACAACGATATATTGATGGAAATGAATTAAGATCACCTATAAAAGCACTCAGTACACCTTGAAAATAAAGTACACTTTTTAGGGTTTTCTAGAAGGAGTAACAACTTTAGCTAACTCTATCTCAGCAACATCGGCAGGAAGAGGATGAGCCTGCCTTGCTGGGTTAACATGCGCACTGATCGTTGCTAAGCGTCGATAAAGTGACGAAGAAGGATTATTTTTTCCTGTACTTAAAAATTTATCTAAGATGCCCACAAGGTTTTTTTCATCTAACAATAAAGTTCTATCTTTCAATTTTAGAAAACAATCCCCATTTTCATGATACTGGATGTTATCCAAAAAGTTTTGAACCTTCTCTCGATGATTTCGCCAAGGATGAAGCAATCTAGAGCCAGTCGCATAATCTTTCAATAGATCTAACGATGCTTTTACAGGATTAAAATTGTCAGATAATCGAAAAAAATCTGAATGATCACTGGTAGCAAATTCTCGGTATTTAAAGTCAGTTTCGTTACGTTTTAAAGTATTTACTTTTGGTATGTAATTGACATTTTGCCGATATGATACATATTCTCTCTTATAGTCTTTTGGCATTCGTTCGGCATAAAGTTTTTCTAATTCATCAAGTGCTATTAATTTATTTCCACCCATTAATGGATCATGATAGACAAGCGAAGTTTTATCGCCTTCTTTTACAAACCCAACACAAAGCACGTAATGCTGGCTCCAGCGTAACGGAATATCTATGATGACCGGACCCTCTTGCTGTAACAAATCAGGTAGATCTTGGATAGAAGGAAGTCTTTTAAGATTGAAAAGCCTAGCGTCACCTACACTCTCACGCCCATCTCCGATACCTCGTGGATTGACACTCATTGAAGCAACTGGTTCACCTATGAAACCACGCATCATTGCTTCACAAGCATCACCACACAAATTACTGTGAATTTGAGGCACAAACATGACGTCATACAAAAACGATGCTTCAATATCTTTTTTCTTTTTATCTGCTAAAGATTGGTAATCATGGAGATAAATAAGCGACATCAATGCTTGAAAGTATTTCATAGGATGCTGCTCCTCTTTAAAGAGCCTACCTATGATTATAACGCATAATGATTACGCAAAAGAAAACATTGAGATTTTTAAGTAAGATCAGTAAGTTATTGCTGTTGATGCGCATTGCTGCATAATTACTATCTATGTTTTTTACCGTAAGCCAACCTTGAACAAAACCCTTTGAAAATAGAGTTTTGCTTGCTAATTCAAATGAGAATAATTATCATTAACTAAAATCCAACTGAGGACAGTCTATGTGGGGCGCAGCCATCATCGTTTTTCGTGAAGTGTTTGAAATTGCTATCATCATGTGCGTGGTATTAGCAGCTACACGACAAATTCCAAATAAAGCAAAGTGGATTTGGATAGGCATTTTTAGCGGCATGCTAGGCGCAGTTGTTTTTGCAGGTTTAACTGAATGGATTGCAAAAATTGCCGGTGATGCTGGTAAACTCTACTTCAATGCAGGCATCCTATTTGTTGCAGTGATCATGATTGGCTGGACAGTTGTCTGGATGAAGCAACATGGCAGAGCTATTGTCAGCGATATGAAACAAATGAGTCGCTCCGTTGCAACCGGCGAAAAACCACTACACATCCTCGCTATAATCATTGGGTTAGCCGTATTACGCGAAGGCAGTGAAATTGTCGTATTTATCTATGGTTTAATCGCTGCGGATGAAATCACTTGGACAACTGGGTTACTCGGTAGCCTTATTGGTTTAGGCCTGGGAACTGCGTTTGGTTTATGCATGTACTATGGCTTACTACGTCTCTCAGTAAAATATTTATTTCAAATTCCTAGCATTCTACTCACCCTAATTGCAGGAGGCATGGCAGCCAATGCTGCAGGAAAATTAGTACACGCGGGTCTTATACCCGCTCTAGTTCAATCGATGTGGAATACCGCTAGCATTTTGCCACAACATAGTATTTTAGGACGCTTTCTTGCGATCTTAATTGGTTATCAAGAAAATCCGGATGGCATGCAGGTTGCATTTTATCTTGTGACTGTTGGCATTATCGTTATGTTTGCAAAAAAATTGACGCCAAAAAAAGCGCCTATTCTAAAACATGCGCAAGCAGCTTAATTAAAAATGCGCTACATCAGCATGTAGCGCAAATATTCACTTAATTGACTTTATTTTTCTTTTACCTAAATTTGATTTAGAATACGGCATACTAAAACTTAGGGTGCTCTATGAAAATACATAAAATTTTACTTTGCGTAATCGCTTCCATTAGTGTGCTAGTCGTTGGCTGCAGCAAAACAGTCACTCCAGGCGATTATGATTCTTCAGAAGTAGGGAAAATCAAAAAGGTTGTGCCTGGTGTTATCCTTTCAAAACGTCCTGTGAATATTCACAATAAAGCCGCAGAAAGCTCCACTGTTCCCAATACAGATACAAATGCGCCAAACACCGATACTGATATCGCTGTCAATAAACCACACGGGTTCGAATATGTTATTCGTTTAAATAGTGGCGTGATTATTTCTGTGGTACAAACAGAAAACTTGAATCTTGATGCAAAACAACATGTATTAGTTATTTATGGAAATAATACACGCGTTGTTGCTGATGAAGGTAGTGATCAGTAATAATTTCCCTCATCCCCAACCCTTCTCCCATGCGCAAAAAACGCTTTGGGAGAAGAGCTACACCATCACCTCTCCCACCGATATTAAACAAGGACGTTGATTATGATATTCGTATGCTTAGATCAACCAATACTAAAAACAAAAGAAGCATCCACGACTGATAATTCCGAATTAAAAGAAGCTGTGTGGATTGATTTATTAAATCCTACAAAAGAAGAAGAAAGCCGCGTCGAACAACTTTCCAGCTTAGATGTACCCACCAGTGATGAAATGCGTGAGATTGAAATTTCTAGCCGCTTATACAGACAAGATAATGCATTATTCATGACAGCGCTAATGATTGCACAATCTGAATCTGAACATCCCAAGCTTGAGCCCGTTACGTTTGTTTTAGCTCCACAACAATTAATTACTGTGCGCTACATAGAACCACAAGCATTCAAATTATTTTTAAATCGTTTACAGTATGTAGATAAAAATCAACATAACGCAATTAATTTATTACTTGAACTATTAGATGCTTGCATAGATAGGCTCGCTGATATTTTAGAATATGTAGGCAAAAAATTAGATGATTATTCGCAAAATATTTTTCAAACACAAAATGATGCCAATGAAAAACCTGAATATCAAAATTTAATGCAACAAATTGGGGTTCATGGTGACTTAAATACCAAGGCGCGCGAAAGCTTAATTACATTTAATCGTGTCGTGACGTTTTTAAAACAGAATGCCAGCGCACGTATCGACGCTGAAAACCAATTACGACTCAGTACTATTGAAAAAGATATTGCTTCATTGAGTGATCACGCCAGCTTTATTTCTACTAAAGTTAACTTTTTACTAGATGCCACGCTTGGTATGATTAGCATCGAACAAAATAATATTATTAAAATATTTTCTGTTGCTGCCGTTATTTTCTTACCACCTACATTAATTGCAAGCATCTACGGCATGAACTTTCATTTTATGCCTGAATTATCGTGGAAATGGGGATATATCATGGCAATCTGCAGCATGGTTGTTTCATCAGTTATTCCGTATAAATATTTTAAGCATAAGAAGTGGTTGTAATAGCTCACCCTCACCCCTAACCCCTCTCCCACAAATAAAGCATTGTGGGAGAGGGGAACCTCATATTCTCCCTTCTCCCAGAGCGCTTTTAGCGAATGGGAGAAGGGCTGGGGATGAGGGTTAAAAATAATGCCTCATCACCAAATACACAATCCCTTGCGCAAAAGCAAAAGATAAACTCACGATTAACAGCCCAAGAACGCCAAACTCAACCCATGTGGCGCGCGAAATATATTGATTCGCCGCACCTAACACGCGTAACAACTGAGTCGTCTGCCGGCGCACTTGCATACTACCTTGCAGACATACAATAAAAATCAATACCCCTAACAAATAAAGCATTGTGGGAGAGGGGAACCTCATATTCTCCCTTCTCCCAGAGCGCTTTTAGCGAATGGGAGAAGGGCTGGGGATGAGGGTTAAAAATAATGCCTCATCACCAAATACACAATCCCTTGCGCAAAAGCAAAAGATAAACTCACGATTAACAGCCCAAGAACGCCAAACTCAACCCATGTGGCGCGCGAAATATATTGATTCGCCGCACCTAACACGCGTAACAACTGAGTCGTCTGCCGGCGCTCTTGCATACTACCTTGCAGACATACAATAAAAATCAATACACCAACTAACAAACATAATAAATATAAATATTGCACTCCCATGCTCAACTTCCCTGCCAGTGATTGCAATTGTTTTACAATATCGGCAACATCGATAATTGTCATGTTCGGATATAAACGCACTAATTGATTTAATATTTGTGCCTGCTGCGGTACCAAATAAAAACTCATAATATAAGTCGCGGGATAACCCTCTAACATTCCAGGAGTAAAAATGACGTAAAAATTAGGGTGAAATGATACCCACGATAATGTACGCAAGTTTCCAACCACCCCAGAAATGGTTCTATCACCCACTCGAAACGACAGTTTATCTCCCAGTTTAAAACCTAAATCGTCAGCCAACCCTTTTTCAACTGAAATTAAATTTTGATTTTTATTAGCTGAGTGCCATTCATCGCCAGAAACAACTTTATTGTCCGATGGATATTTCCACATCCAACTTAAATTTAACTCTCTATACAATGCATTATGACCACGTCCAGTCGTCGGGATAGCAATCATGATTGGTTTATCATTTAAAGCAATTAACCTACCCTTGACCATAGGATAGATATTTTCAAGTGTTACATGATTATCTTGCAAAAACGATTTCACATTAGGCACGTCTTTGGGCGAAATATTGATTGCAAAATAATTAGGTGTGGAAGGCGATAAAGAGCTATGCCATTTCTCCACTATACCGTGTTGAACACCCCACATAACAATGAGTAGCATAGAGATAATCGTAAATATCGTAATCTGTAACGTCACACTACCCGAATATTGAATTAATTGTGAGACACCTTGTTTACTCGCACCATGCAACAGCGGCTTTAGTTTTTTTAAATAAGACAATAGCAGCAGACTTAAACCGTAAGTAAAACCTGTTGTTATGATAAGCGCATCTAACATGAGAAGAACTAACAGACTAAAATGAATCAAATAAAATATTAATGAAAAACTTACAGCAATAGCTGCAAAAAAATAGAAAACTTGATAACGAGATCGAATTGAAAATTCATCGCGCCAAATATAAGAAGGCGGTGTCGTTGGAAGTTGACTGATAATAGGATAAGAAAAGCTAAAAGTAAGCACTAATCCCGTAATTAATCCAATGACGACTGGTTCGATGCCAGTACTAGGTAACGTGAATTGCATAATGCTAGATAATAAATGCGTAAATAGCGACTGCGCATAATAACCAATAATCACTCCAACAGTAGCCGCTAATATCGCAACAGTAACCAGTTGAATCATATATATTTTTATAATTTGGTTTTTACGTGCGCCTAAACACCTTAATAGTGCCACGGTAGCATAATGCCTTTTCAAATATTGATGCATACTCAACACCAAGGCAGCAGCTGTGATAATAAGCCCAATCAATAGTGACAGTTGTAAATAATTTTCGACATTACCCCATATATTGTTTAACACGGAGAGCTGATCATTTGGGGTTATTATTTTCTGGCCTATTTGCAGCTTTGGTTTTAGCCAATTCTTATATTGCTCAACTGCATCATCAGAACCCGAAAGCATTAAGCGATAATCAATACGACTACCTGAAATAACGGTTTGTGTTTTTGGAACATCTTGTAAGTTGATAATCACTCGCGGTGCAAATAACCAGCCACGACTCATACCACCTGCTAGCGGTGAAATGGTATTTTGTAAACGAAATGTTGCCACACCGACTGTAACGACACTATTTAAATTGAGTTGTAACGAGTTTAATATTCTAGACTCTACCCACATCATCCCTGACTCTGGCACACTATCTTTTGCCTCAGCTGACACAGCTTGCAGTGTCACTAATTGCATTTTCTCTCCTGCACTCATCATCGTTGGGTATTCCCATACTTGCTTTGTGCTTAAGTGATTCACTTTAGCCTCATTTATCACCTCTGGAGAAATAGGAATCGTGCTCGATATCACAATATCACCACCTAAGATATTGCGTGCTTGCTCAGCTAAACCACTATTAAGACGTGTCGCAAAAAATTTCAACGATGTTGTGGCAGCCACAGCCAACATGACCGCTAGAAACACAATAATCCATTCACCGGCAATTAATTCTCGCCATAATAACTTAAATGACAGCCGCATCGTTTTTAGCATGCTCGCAGTACACCTTCTGCTAGTTGGTATTTTTTGTGGCATCGATCTGCTAATTGTTGATCATGCGTCACTAAAACTAATGTGGTACCCTGAGATTGATTTAGTGAAAAGACAATATCACTAATTAATTTTCCTGTTTTCATATCCAAATTTCCAGTCATTTCATCGGCAAAAATAATTTTGGGTTTTGTAACAAATGCACGTGCGATGGCGACACGCTGTTGCTCACCACCCGATAATTTCGCAGGAAAATGATTTTTTCTGTGTGACAATCCAACTTCATCTAACCACTTTAATGCTGATGTTTTTGCATCTTCATGGGAAAAATATTGAATTTCTAGTGGTAACATGACATTTTCTAGCGCTGTTAACGTAGGTAATAATTGGAATGACTGAAAAATAAAACCGATATATTTCGCGCGCAAAATTGCGCGCTGTTCTTCGTCTAACCGTGTAATACATTGCTTATCAATTGTCACCTCACCAGAAGTTGGCATATCTAGACCGGCGCACAAAGCAAGCAATGTTGTTTTTCCTGAGCCAGATGCTCCAGTAATTGCGACGCTTTCTCCTTCTGTAACAATCAAATCAACATCCTGTAAGATATGAATTTCACTATCTCCACTAATTACTTTTTTGTTAAGATGGCTCACATGGAGAAAATCGGCTATGTTACGTTGCATTTATAAAATCCTTTTTACTGGTGCTTTACTATTAGCTACTGTACCGATATTTGCAGGAAATACAATCCTGATACTTGGCGACAGCTTAAGCTCTGGATATGGAATTTCCGAAGGGAAAAGCTGGGTAGATTTAATCAAAAAGCAATTATCCGATAAAAAGTACAACTATCAGATTATCAATCTCAGTATCGCAGGGCACACAACCAGCGATGGCTTAGAACAATTACCTGAGGCATTAGCTCAATACAAACCAGAAATCACTATCATCGAGCTAGGTGGCAATGATGGTTTACGCGGCATTCAAATCACGGCCATCAAAGAAAACTTACAACAAGCCATCAATTTAGCTAAAAAGGCCCATAGTAAAATCTTACTCGTTGGCGTGCGCATTCCTCCAAATTATGGACCACAATATACTCAACAATTTCATGACAACTATCTCAATCTCGCTAAAGAAAATAATATTGCCATCGTTCCCTATATCTTAGCTAATGTAGATGATCGCAATGACTTAATCAGTGAAGATAGAATTCACCCTAATGAAAAAGCACAACCTATTGTCATGAACAATATATGGAAAGAATTGAATAAATTACTACATAAAACTAATTAAGGATGATTATGAAAGAACAAAAAGCAAAGGAAATGCTACCACACAGCCTACTTGGATTTGCATCAGGTGTCAGCGCAATCTCAAATGCAATCTCAACCTTGTGGGCACAATCAACTTGTTGTAGAAAAGAAAAAAATAAAGAAGATCCGAAATCTGATACAAGAGAAAATACCAAACCAGAACCAAAGAAGCCTTAAAAGGAATTATTTATGTTATCATTTGCATTAAGCCAAGCAGAATTATCAAATGCAGCAAAACCATCAGTTGCTCCCGTAAAAACACTCACTTCCAAACATAATGCTCCACAAGAAGTACAGGCAATGTTTGCCAAGCAAGCTGATAGCAAAGCTGGAATCAAATTCGAAAAATTTGCAGAAGATGTTGCTGCTTATTGTTTAAAATTACTTAATCTTGCAGAACCCAGCCATGTTTCAAGCGCACTTGATAACCTGTCCGCAACCGACCGTGAATTACTGCTGGGTTACTGGCAATCGAGTAAAAACTACCGATACCATTCACTCTACGTATACTTCCAACCCTGTAGTGAATGGCCGACTGAATGGAAAGCATCAATCGCAACGACTCTTAAGGAAATCTCTATCCCTGAAGCAAAATATTTAATTCCGGCTCTCAAAGTTAAATATTGCTTATACTTGAAATGCAACGATGCAAAATTGGTAAAAGAATGCTATCAACTTATGCACGATGCGAAAGATCCACTTTGGCACTTAAATTTAGCGGATGAACATGCAAATATTGAAGCACTTCCGCTAGTCGATGCAAAAATACCAGGTGTTAACTTCTCCCATTCTTCATTACACAATGCATGTTTTGATGGGGCAGATATCTCGTACAGCTCCTTACGAAACACTAACCCACAAATAGCTACTTTTCATATGAGTAATAGACGCGGCTGCAATATTGATGGCATGCAATATAACGACAGCTCACTTGCTGGATTTACGGATGGTGAACTTAAACACTATTTCGAATCACGCGCAACGGATAAATGTTTTGAGCCGTTACAGAAGTATTTTTACAATCATGCTTATTTTTGTGGCTTATTCAAATATCCAGCTCCAAGAGCAGAATACCTAGCCGCTATCTATTTACTTAACCATTTACATCATGATGCACAACCTTATTCTGATGATGTCAGCAATGGATTCTTGAGTGTTGTTAGTGATGCAAAAGATACTCTAAAAGCAATGAAAACGATGGGTAAGAAAATACAGTAATTTCGCAGGGTGGGCAAAGCGCAGCGCTGAGGTATCTCCACGAATTTTTAGTAGCATTATTCCCCTCTCCCAAAATGCTTTTATTTTGGGAGAGGGGTGAGGGTATAGGCCCTCATCTGTACTATTTCCCTCTCCTCCATTGCTTTTTAAATGGAGGAGAGGGTGCAGGGTGAGGAGGTTTACATTTTTTTCGCAAAGCGACAAAATCATTTACTATTCGTTGTAAAATAATGTAAAAATTAAAACATGTGCTTTTCAAATCTTGTTGCTAGTTTTTTTAGATACTCAAATTCATCAAGCTCACTTTCACTTTCCATATTCACAGCACAAGGTTTTGGAGATGGTGGTGGACTGGGTCTATATAAAGTCTGTGCACGGACTTTCTTTGGTGATGCTACAAAAGCAGGAGGAGCTGCGATTGACTGAACAGCAGCAGTAATCAATGGATCTTTTTCACTAGGCTTAGGTTGCTCCAATTTGTCTTTCTGCGTACTTTGTGGTAACGATGAGACGGTTGGTGCTACCGCTTGTTTGGCCTGTTTGGACCGTTGATACTGCTTAACATATTCTGGAGAAAATAACCTTGCCATATAGACACATCGATCAAGATCAAATGGTACCGGTTTTTTATGATTTGGATGCTTGGCTAATTTAGTCTGCATATTAGCCAGCACGATTGGATTATGCGCTTTCTCCGCTTGCGCAATGACTTTATATATTTCCGCAATTAAATCAGCTTCACCCACGGTATCACCATAGGTAGAATATATCACACGATCAAAAGCTCTATTAATTTCTTTATCAGAAACCTTCTGATCCCCCATCATTTCAGCTAACGTTCGTGACAGCATGTTCAATACCCATTAATTCTTTATTATTTTTTGTTTGCGGCAATGCTTTTAAGCTCTAATGCTACTTTGGCATGAGCGGCTTTCAGAATGTTTAAATTTTCAGTTACCCTACGAGAAGCCAATCCCTTTTGATCCAGCAATACAACACGCTGAATATTAAGATCCATCCATTTATTCAGTAAGTCACAACAACTCGCTTCAAGGTGCTTACTACCACCTAGAGCACCATTAAATGTTTTCGATTCTAGTAATGCGATATACGATGTTAAAAATTCGCTTTTAGTACCCTGAGTCAAATACTGCGAATAAAGTGCATAGACTTGCTTAGCTCTAGCAATACCAAGATCACCTTCCTTACCGTATCCAACGCCAAATAAGCCTTGTGTAATCCACCCACACCATCGATCAGAAGCTGAGTCTGATTTCGCATCGTTATCACATAAGAAAGCTTCTGCTGCGTGTAGATTAGTCTCAAATTTGACATCATGACCGCTAGCGTAGTCACCGAGCTCTTTTCCTTTTTGAGTCATGACATAAGTGGTGAGTGATTGCTTTAATTCACTTAACATCACTTTTGTATCTTGTGATGCAGCGCTAACCGATACATCCTTTCCTGAAGCAGCCATGCCTCCTCCAATCTTCCATATTTCAAGGGTTTATCATACTAATCACATCTGAAAGTCTCAGCAACTACTTTATGATTTGAAACTTATCGCTGCTTGCAATCTTACCGTTTTGGCGTTGCAATAATATACATTCCAATTGCAACATGATTAGGATTGAAATAGTACTTAGCAAAAAACCAATTTGACTGTAATTGATCAGTACCCACTTCATTAATTCCTCGTACCAATGTATTGTTTGCTACGATAGCATTACTCGAACTGGGATCAGCAATTAAAATAATATTTTGAACCGCACCATTAACAAGCTCTTTATTTTTATACCCTACTGCTAACGTTAAATGCCCACTCCAATCATTCCAAGAAATAATGATAGGTACTCCACTTTTTAAGCTATCCAAAATCATATCTATTGTCACACCCTGTCCATAGCTAACATTGAATCCGTTTTGTTCCAACCAATGCGCAATTTGTTCTTGTTGTGTTCCCCACTCTGTCGTCCCCATTTCTGCCGCTATACGCATTTCTGTTTGCCTATTCATTTCACCATAATTTAATCGGCCATAATGTTTTAATAATGTCATTATCACTGCAGGACCACAGGTATACGAGGTAGTTTGTTGATAACTGTATGTTTTTAAGAACGTTACATTCGGTGATTGACTTGCCTTGCTCTGTTTAGCAACATGAAATGTATCCACATGTTCTTGCATACACGAAACAAGAAACAGGATGAAAACAAAATAAATCAAACGGTTAGCCCACACCATTTGATAACCCCAGCTTAGTTGCTAAATATATAGTATTGACCAGATTTGCGAAATTTCAATTTTGTGATGATATTATCCCCCTCTCCCAAAATGTTTTTTTTGGGAGAGGGGCAAGGGGTGAGGGTATAGGCCCTCATCCCCTGCCCTTCTCCCATCGTAAAAAACACTCTGGGAGAAGGGAGCAAAAAATTCGTGGGGATAACTCAGCGCTGCGCTTTGCCTACCACTTAATGCATAACCTCTTCTGCAGCTCTCACCCCTGACATATAAGCACCGTGTACAGTCGCTGGGTCTGTTGCTGATGTCGCTTCTCCAGCAAAATATAATTGACCAGCGACTGTGTTCGCTAAGCTTTTATAATTACTAACATCGACATTAGGGGGAAGATAAGAATACGAACCGTAACTCATTGGATTATGATTCCAGCGTGTAATCACATACTTCACAGGCATGGTTGCGCGCTCGTGATATATTGCACGCAATCGTGTCATGATATATGAAATTACTTTTTCATCATTCCAATTTTCCATTTGCCTTGCGAGCGTTCCGGCAAAGAAAACTAATAAAATTGGCTTATGTACAAGCTTATTATAATTCATGATGTCAATCGGTTGATGCTTTGGTGTTGCTGGCACATACCCTATCCATTCTACATTTTTATCCCAAAATGGTTTATCAAACAACAAATAAACTTTATCGTACACTCCCATTTTGAGCTGGGTAATCGCATTTTGCTTTTCCATTGGTAATGCTGGAATAAATTTTATATTCCCTGATTTCAACACACCTAACGGCACGGTAACAATGACTTTATCTGCATGGTAATGAGAATCTTGTGTATCAATATCTACTCCATCCTTACCGTAACGAATTTCTTTTACCTGTTGATTCAGTTTGATTGGCACATGCTGTGAAATCAATGGTAAAATTTGTTTATAACCCTGAGGAAATATGACATTTAATCCTGTTGCACTTGATTGATCATAGGGTTTATCCGATGCAGACGATAGCTTATCCATATCTTCTGCAAACTCATAGGTATACATGAGATCAACAATATAATGCAGCAAATCAGCTGTAGCCGTCGGTAATTGACGCAGTGTAACAAATTTTTGAAAATCGCTTTCAATCGATTGATTTAATTCTTGATGCTGGTGTGCCGCAATATAATCTTCGAATTGCTTCGCTAGATGTTTTAATTCTGCTAATTCTTTCTTTGTGATTCTTTCTCCATCCGCATGATAGATCACCGATGAATCAAAACGTTTTACAAATTCATTGTCATCATAAACAGTCGGGATTGTTTTAATATGATTTTGATGGACTAAATCAGCTATCACATTTTTATTAATCCCATGTATCCATGAGGCACCTAAATCTAACCGCGGCCCCCATTGAGAAAAAGTATTAATTCTACCACCAACTCGATTACTAGCTTCTAACACTAAAACATTGACATGATGTTTCGTTAAGTAATCTGCTGCGGATAATCCCGACACGCCAGCACCAATGACTATCACTTGCGGTGATTTTTCAGCTGCAACCACACTAAAACTTATTAAGCTTATAATAAGATATAAAATCCATTTCATTTTTATTACCTTCTCTAAATTATCTTTTTGCTGATGCTTGCGGCAAACCATGGGGTGGTTTATCAGCCACCTTAAGAGGTTGCTTAGCCACATATACAAGAAAAGCAAACGCGCCCATTCGCGTCGCATACACTTTTACAGGCGCTGCTTTCGCTTTGTTTTGCTCGTTTGTAGCAAGCAACTCAGCTTGCTTTTTCATCTCTATCTCGGCTCTCAACTTAGCTTGTTTTTCTAGACGATAATCATGTAACACTTTTGCGTTACGAATAGCTGCAGCAAACTGGTCTTCTGTAAACACTAGACCTGGACGCGTTGTACGCAGTCTATTTAATACAAGATGAATATTTGCAGCTACCACTTCAGGTTTTGGCGAATTGAACACATTCGAATATTGTTTTGTTAACTCAAGCATAAGAATCAACAAACCCGTGCGTCCACAACCCGCCAAACAATGGACGAAGATTTTCTCTTGCAATGACTTTTCATATAGACTCAAAAACTTTTCTTTTATATCGATAGCCTCATCCTTTAACTCAAAGCTACGTCCATCAGGCAAACCAATAACGGTGACATCCAATTCTTTAGTATCGACAGATGTTCTTTTGCTATCCGCCCCAGTAACCATTTTCTGCACGGTTAATTTAGACGTTGCAACACCATTTAGTTTAGTTACTTTAGTTTGTTTGTCATAGCTCGATTTAGCATCTGATTTACACTCCACATTGTAATCACCACATTGCATGGGTGGTGGGCTAACACAATAATCATATACCACACCAGGCGTAGTAAAATCATCTTGCGAGATAAAATCCGAACTAAGAACCACAATACTTTTGATTTGTAAGCTAGGATGAAATGCTGTATCAGCCATTAAACTTTTAATATCACCGATCACCACCGGTCCACGAGCAGCAATAAAATTGGTACCTGTAATACAATTAGCTTCCCATGAGGTAAATTTATCGTCTTTTAAATATAAAAGTTTTTCCTTCTCATATATTTTATATTTTTTCTGTAATTCGGAATCAGCTTGCACCCTTTTTATTTCACTATCCATTATAGTGTAACCTGACACAAATTTCTTTGTTGCTTCATCAATCACACGCTGTATAAATGGTTTTGCATCGACACTCGCCGCAAGTGCATACCTACTCAGTGCCGTTGTACTTGGTGCATTTCTTCCACGCATATATCTATCTACCTGCTATTCTTCGTTAGTAAAATAATCTACGTGTGAATCCTTTTCGTAATATCCTTTTAATAGAAATCTTTCTTTACTCGCTCCTGGTGCAGCACCCGCTGAAATACCGATTTTTTTTGAATCAGGATATTCTGAAACATCTGGATGTTGCATGGTGGAAAAACATAAATAAATTAATGGCGCATCTGACGTGTTTATCACTTGATGTGCATGCTGAGGTCCAATTAACATCGCAACGTAATCACCTTTTTTAATTGCCTTCATCTCATCATTGGTACGTAAGCTACCTGCGCCTTCTAATACAAAAATAGCCTCTTCATTGGCATGATGAAAGTGAAATGGAAATGCTTTCTTCCCCGGCATTAATTTATAGAGACTCGCACCTAACTTTTCGCCACCGGCCATGCGCGCAATTTGCTTGCGTGAAAATGCAAATTCGCCATGCTCATCTGTATCCCATTCCAATGTATCTATATTTACAACTTTTACAGACATAATATTTATATCCTTGTTAACTGAAAATTGCAGGGTGGATTATGCGCTGTCATCCCGAGCGTAGCGAGGGACCTCCCCGGGGGATCCCTCGCTACGCTCGGGATGACAAAATGTGGCTATGCTAGCACCCACCTGTTTTATGGTCAATCTTGATTCAAGCATGTTAAATCGTTCGTGTAAACCAAGCGCTTATTTGCTAGAATTCCCAACTCATTAAAATAATTATTCGATATTTCTTATGCCGATTACCCACCTATTACTCGCTATACTTGTCGCCGTTATTTGGGGAATTAATTTTCTCTTTATTAAACTGGGACTTGAAGAAGTATCACCCTTATTTCTATGCGCGCTACGTTTTACTTTTGCGAGCATTCCTCTCATTTTTTTCATCAGACCTCCCAACGCTCCATTTAAGATGGTCGTCTTATATGGCTTAGTTATGTTCGCATTGCAGTTTGCGCTCATGTTTTTGGGAATGTATTTAGGGATGACACCAGGACTCGCTTCACTTGTGATGCAGATGCAAGTTTTCTTTAGTATGTTTTTTGCGACGATGATTATGAAAGAAATGCCATACACCTGGCAAATTATAGGAGCGCTGATTTCCTTCTCTGGCATTGGTGTTGTCGCAACACACACTAGTGGAAACATTTCTGCATTAGGTTTTATTTGCATTCTCGCTTCTGCGGCAACGTGGGGCGTTGGAAATCTGATTACAAAGAAAGTAAATACCAATAACATGCTTTCACTCGTTATTTGGGGAAGTTTTGTTGCTGCATTTCCAATGTATATTCTTTCATTTATTTTCGAAGGCCCACATTTAATGATGCATGAAATCCAGCACATTGGCTGGAAAACAATTACAGCAATCTCTTATATTGTTTACATCTCTACTTGGATTGGATATGTCGCGTGGAGCTGGCTACTCAATCGTTATCGCATCAGCACCGTCGTTCCATTTACTCTACTCGTCCCTATTGTCGCACTGATATGCTCCGTCATCTTCATGGGTGAAGCATTCCATCCATGGAAACTCTATGCAAGCTTGCTCGTTATTAGTGGTCTTGGAATTAATTTGCTAGGAAATCGAATGTTTCTGAAACCCTCATCCCCAACCCTTCTCCCATTCGCAAAAAACGCTCTAGGAGAAGGGAGAGAATAACCTCGCCTCTCCCGCTTGCGGGAGAGGTCGCCATGCGCTTTTGCATGGCGGGTGAGGGATCATCACTCCGGCAACACATTCCTCTTAAAATAACCTGGATTAATAACATTACCTGGTGGGCTATATTCACAAACCCAAAACTGCCCATGCACACCATTTTTACCATCACAGTATGCAACACCACATCCTACTCGCTTGGTCGACTTCCATACCACTTGGGTAAAGTGCCCTGTCTGTTCTGAAAATCCTGGACGAGCGTACGAATAAATATTTTTTTCTGAATACCAAGCATTCACTACAGCAGTAATGGAAGGATAACCTGATGCAATATTTTCTCCAAAGCGTGTATGCGAATGCTTGAATACACAATGACTTGCGTGCATTCGGGAATAGAATGCGAGACTCGCATCCCATGTTAATGGAGGTGCGTGATGCAATGCGCGCAATTGATTATGCGCTTTCAATGCGTCCACTTTATCCTGACGTTGTTGCTGAGAGGATGTCATTTGCTCCAACATGGAGCAACCTGATAACAATATTGTTATGGCAATAACGAAAATATTTAATTTCATGTATAATTCTCTTCATGTGCGATGGAGCATAAAGTGCCACAAAAATGGAGTAAAAACACTATGAAATTGAATTTTTTAAAAACAGCAATTTGTTTAACAGTACTTACAACAAGTTACAATAGCTACGCTGAGACTTCAGCAAAATCATTAGATCCTCTGGTCCAACAAACTATCTCGCAATGGATGAAGGTTAATCACATTTCGGGAGCTGCGGTACAAGTCTATAATCATGGCACAGCCCATTCCTATTATTTTGGTTATGCTAATTCTCATGAAAAAATTGCCGTCACAGAAAATACTGTTTTTGAAATCGGCTCTCTCACCAAGCTCTTCACCACTCTACTGGTTTCAAAAGACATTCTTTCACATGACATTGCTTTGACTGATCCTGCAAGCAAATATCTCCCTAAACTTTCTCATAATGATTCTTTCAAAAAAATTACGATAGAAAACTTAGCGACTTATACAGCAGGGTTACCATTTGGTTTACCTAAAAATCATTCTGAAAAATTACAACAATATCTTTCACACTGGAAACCAAGCACAACGAATGATTGGGCTTATTCAAATATTAGTATCGGTCTATTAGGTAATGCATTAGAAAATAAATATTGGAAAAATATTAATGATCTGTACCAAGCAGAAATTTTTTCTCCATTACAAATGAAATCATCTGGTATAACACTTTCTAGTTTGGATACAGAAAATCTTGCACAAGGATATGATGCAAAAGGTCATGCTGTTGCAGCTTCTGTTATCGGACCATGTCCAGCAGCAGGCGCAGCCAAAGCATCCGGTAAAGATATGTTACAATTCTTAAAAGCCGCGGTTGGCGCACCTGGCACACCGAATGATATAAAATATGCAATGCGTTTTGCACAAACACCTTTTGTATCAACACCACATGCAGACCAAGGATTATCTTGGGTTATTTATCCCTTTAAAAAATACAATAAAGAACAATTACTCAATCCAGATAGAGAAATGAGTGTAGGCCCTATACGTGCAGAACAACATTCTGATCCGCAATTTGTTGATAATGCATTGATAGACAAGACGGGTGCAACGAATGGCTTTCGTGCTTATATTGCAGTGATTCCAAAACAACAATCAGGTATTGTTATTTTAGCAAATCGCTATGTACCTAATGGTGAAATAGAAAAACCAGGAAGAGAAATCTTACTAGCGCTGTAATGATATTTCCCCTCTCAGCAATGATTGCTGAGAGGGGAAACCGCAACCATTTCAGTCTACATAGGACGAAATCCCTTTAGATATGCCTCATCTAAATCATAATGATCAGCTGATTCAAATCCTTCTGGGCGACCATCATCATCCAATGCAGAATGACTTACTGCTAACGTTAAGGCTGGTGGTGGCGATGACTGGTGAGATTGATTACCACTCATTAAATTATCATCTGAGTCATCTGATACAAACCCGCCTGGACTACCATCATTAAGTCGACTGAAATCAACTATATCTTCTAGTGGTAATTTTGAATCTGCATTTTGTAGATGTTGTAATAGTTGTTGTGGTAATTGCCGTAGTTGCTGGGGCTGCGGAAACAATACCGAGGTAGAACGACTTAATGATAATTTATTCGGTTTCTTTTCATCATTATCTGCTAGTAACACTGCTACAGGTGGTGGTGATTGCTGAGACACTGGCGCTGCTTGTGGTGCTGAACTTGCTTCTAATGCATGAACTCTAGAAAAATATTCGCCCTGATATCTCCCATTACCAACCGCTATCAAATCAGAAATAACTTGCGCAAGGTCTCCTTGAGCTAATAGATAATTACGACCCAAAATAGAAACATTTAACTCTTTTGCTAGTTGCAAATACTCAGCTCGACTTTTTGGCACACGACTCAACCACATTACAGCGCCAGTGTTACCGCATAAGTAAGGACGCTTTCCAACTGACTCAACACTATCACGCTGACCTTGAACCTTTTGATCTACACTGCTACGTGGACGTGCCATAACAACCTCGTTTTATTCTATTATTAAATTTTTGATGAATAATAGCACACGAAGTGACTAGATGCATACGTAAAAAAAAGCCCTAGTTTTCTAGGGTTTTTCAAGATTCCCCTCTCCCAAAATGCTTTGCTTTGGGAGAGGGGTTAGGGGTGAGGGTACAAGCCCTCATCCCCGGCCCTTCTCCCCTCGTAAAAATCACTCCGGGAGAAGGGAGAATATCGATATGCGAAATAACATCAAAAATTCGCGGAGATAACTCAGATCGTAGCGTGCCCACCGCTCATAGAACATTACAACCGTAAACATTTAAGTCTATCTACGACGAAACCCATTTAGATAATCATTCGAATCATTATCAACTGACTCAAATCCAGCTGGACGACCATCATCATCAAATTGACTGAAATCGACTATATCTTCTTCTGGTAATGTTGAATCTGTATTCTGTACTAGTTGTGGTGATTGCTGTGATAGCGGCGGTGGTTGCTGAAACAACATCGATGTAGAACGACTTAGTGATAATTTAATTGGTTGCTGCTTTTCATCACTCCTTGCTGGTAATACAGATGGTGGCGATAGTTGCTGAGACACCGGTGCTGCCTGTACTTCACTTGAGCTTGATTCAGGATTAACACTACCATTCTCAGCTCCTAATGCAACAGCCTTGAATAGATGTTCGCCCTTATATCTCCCATGAGCAACCTCAATCAAATCAGATATTACTTGTGCGAGCTTTTCGCCATAAAATAAATGGTTATCACCCCACTCAGATGCATTCAACTGTTTTGCCAGTTGCAAATATTCATCTGGACTCTTTGGCACACGGTCCAGCCAAATCACATCGCCAGTGTTACCGCATAAATAAGGACGCTTTCCAACTGACTCTTTATCCTCACTCTGACCTTGAATTTTTTGATCAACATCGGCACGTGCACCTGTCATAACCACCTCGTTTAACTCTATTATTAAATTATTGACGAATAATAGCACATAGGGTGATTCAACACATACGTAAAAAAAAAGCCCTAGATTATCTAGGGCTTTTAAGAAGTATTCTTTTTTACAAAAAAACAGGGGTGATTATTGACCAGACCATCCTGATTCTTTTCCACAAGCTTCTTCTTCAGCTTTGTGTGTCTTTTCCCAGGCAGTAATTGATTTGGTTTCAGATGAAGACATCTTATTATTCATACAAGTACAGTATGCTTTTACAGTTGCATCTGATTGGCCTTGTTTTTGATTGTCTATCATACATTTACCAATCCATGCTAGATCATCTCCATCTGCAAAAACTGGGCTAACAAATGCGCCGACCAATAATGTTGCAACTAACAGACTGATTTTCTTCATTTTTTTCTCTCCTTAAGGTAAAAAATTTGATTTAATATGCTTAAAATTCATAAGCTTATACATCAACTGCAAATCCCATGCACGAAAATCTCATGGCCAAAACCAAGTTTGCGCCAACCCCTTTTAAAAGTCAAACGGAGCTAATTTTAAAAGGGCTTTGGTGAGCCACTTGGTACATTTAAGCTATTAATTTCAATGGCACTAGAATCCATAGCAACCAAAGAATTTGGAACATGCTGCTTATCATCACTCGTTCTCGCTGGCACTGCTAATCCGGCAGCTGGAGATATCCCTAATGCATCATAAATTCCTTTCGTAGCATTTGTTCCTGCAAAACGTCTATTTTCAGTTTGCAAAGGAGTAACCGCTTTTTCATCATTTAATAATGCAACTATAGGCGGGAGTTTATCAGCGGGAAAGCCTACACATTGATTCCATTCTAAAGAACCGGCTAACGTAACCGACTGTTGATTTAAACCCAAGGAGTGAGCTGAAGCCAAAAATTCACGATACTGATCATAAAATAGAAGGTTACTTCTTACATAGACAAACAATGGAATTTTTCCAATCACAAAAGCTTCTAACATAGACATCACACCAGCTACCCCTACAAAAGGAATAGATGCATGCATCAAACTCCGCATTTGCTCAGCTGGCACACGGTCTAAAGCAACCACTTTAACAGCATCTTTCTCATCAAGAGATGCACCTGCTTGCTGGAGTTTGTAGCTCACCCCAGTAGGCCGCATGCAATATAATTTACTTTTTTTGTTTTCAGAATGCATAACAACTTTCAAATGTGGCGCCTGCTCTATAAGCTTAGATATACCAAGTTCGATATCATAATCATCACCAATCAATACATAGTTGCTTGCTTTGTAAGTAGAGCGATATGCTACTTGCATAAAATCACCGGCGAAAGACGCTTGATGATGCTCACATCCGCCTCGATTTTTAAAATATGCAAAAGCAAACGGTTCGGTTGTCACATTGAAATAAGCACTGTGATCTAATGCTTCGATTGGGCCATTAAAAATATTGAAACCAAGACGTCCAGAACCCGCACCCATAAGAATACTACTTACTCGCCCTTGTTTTGCTTCATTCAAAAATCCATTTTCAAAAGTAGAAGCGTAATAACCAGGGCTCCAAGGAGCAGCTAAATAAAAATATTTTGTCTTAGCATTTGTAGCGCGACGAACAAGATCAAAATCAACTCCACCACACGATGTCACTTTGACAAAATGACTTACTTGCGCGGATTGACCAGATAAAACAAAATCTTCCAACGCTGCAAATCCGAAAGACATCCCATGAATAGTTAATACTTGAGCCTGCGGATTTTTTAAGTAAAGTTGTTTAAATTTTTCAATACCATCTTTAGAGCTAACCAATACAAACTGTTGAGAAGCACCAGTTGATTTGCAATGCTCATTGAGAGCATAAGCTATTTCACCACTTTGCGCATAATCGCCAAACTGCCCTGCACTACAATTTGCAAATATCAGCACAATATTATTTGTATTCGTTTTAAAATCTTTTGGTGGAAGTGCAACAATCAAATTAGCATTATTTCCAGATTCTTTAACATCAACAGCTAACTGAGGGACTTTTGTTTCCAATGCAGATAAAGGTAACACCGCCATAGGAATTACTGGCTTTTGTATAGTTAATGACAGCATAGCGACAGGCTTAGGGTTAGATTCACCACTAGGACTCGCAACAACTTTAAAATCTTTTGCTGGCGGTGAGGACACTTTTATTGTTGATTGATTTAATTTACGTAACGCTAATGCAAAAGCAATATCTGCTCGACCGTGCATGTAACCACCCTCATTATTATTTTACTCATCTTAAACAATCTAAGAAAAGTTTAAATATGGGTGTTTTACGCCTATCATCAGATTAAGCTTATGCATCAACTGCCAATCCCACGCATGAAAATTGCATGGCTAAAACTAAATTTGCGTCAACCCTTTTTAAAGTCTAAAAGGGTCTTGGTGAGTTATTTGTATTTGCAGCACTTGAGCTACCTGCACCCATCCGTGAAACAAGAGCCTGCCTGTACATACCGAATAACAGCATCATTGTAATATCATCAAATTGAAGCACCGTAGAAGTAAGAGCTGGAGCTGCCACTATCGCTGACGGAGACATCAGGCCTGAATAGTAATGCTTATCATCACTAGCCTCTACCGTTGCAGCTATTCCAGTAGTTGATGATACTCCTAAAGCATCAAAAATTCCTTTCGTCGCATTTGTTCCTGCAAAACGTCTATTTGCATTTTGCAAAGCAACAGCTACTTTCTCATCATTTAATAGTGCGACGACGTGCGGAATAGTATCAACTGAAAAACCCTGACATTGATTCCATAATAAAGATTTGGCTAACATTCTAGCCTGCAGGCTTGAATTAGATGAACCAGAAGTAGCGACAACAACCGAGCTTGCAGCAGCTGCTGAGCTCGATGAACCAGATGGGACTGATGCAGCTGAGCCAGGCACACTAGACGGACCAGAAGAAACTGAAGAAGAGAGGAACTCATCATGTTGATCAAAAAAATCTTGGTTATTTCTTAAATGTACAGCCATTGGAATTTTCCCAAGAGCAAAAGCTTCTAACATTGACATAACACCCGCTACTCCCATAAAGGGAATCGATGTATGCATTAAACTACGCATTTGTTCATTAGGCACTCGATCTAAAGCAACAACATTGACCGTATTCTTTTCATCATGAGGCACGCCCGCTTGCTCTAATTCGACCTGCACCGCACCAGCCTTCATGCTATACAATTTACTTGTAGGATCTTGAGGTGCATACATTACAACTTTTAAATTATTTGCAATCGCTACCAGTCGCTTTATTCCAATCTCAATATCATACTCATCGCCAATAAAAACGTAGTTGCTTGCTTTGTAAGTTGATTGATAAGCGATTTGCATAAAATCACCCGCAAAAGACGCTTTATGATTTCTACACCCGCCTCTATTTTTAAAATATGCAAACGCAAACGGCTTCTTTGTAACATTGAAGTAGGCATGATGATTTAATTGCTCGATTGGTCCATCATAAACAGTAAATCCGAGACGTCCACGACCAACACCCATATAAATACTACCGACACGCCCTTCTCTTAATTCTTTCAAAAATCCGTTTTGAAAAGAACTAGCATATGTACTATCGTTCCAAGGTGGGGCTAAATAGAAATATTTTGTTTTAGAATTTGTGGCTTGGCGAACAAGATCGAAATCAAAGTCACCACAACCGGTCACCTTGACAAAGTGACTTACCTGCGCGGATTGACCAGATAAAACAAAATCCTCTAAAGCAGTAAACCCAAAAGACATACCGTGAATCGTTAATGCTTGATCATTAGAATTTTTTAAGTAAAGTTGTTTGAATTTTTCAATACCATCTTTAGAGCTAACTAATACAAACTGCTGAGAAGATCCCGTTGATTTGCAATGTTTACCAAGAGCATAAGCGATTTCACCACTTTGTACATAATCTCCAAACTGCCCAGCTGAGCAATGCGCAAATACAAGCACAATATTGCTTGATTTAACTTCAGGCGCCAAATGAGGAGCAGAGGGAATAGCTAAAGTATTAGTTTTAATATCATTTAGTAATGATGAGACACCAGGCTTTGAATCATATTTAGCGTCTTTAATATCTAGAAATGGTTTACCATCTTTTACGTCCTTCAAAGGAGGTACTGGAACTGTTTGAACTTGCGCACTAAGTGTTAACGGCGAACTAACAAGCTGAACACCCACATTTGACTCACCACTAGGACCGGCACCACCTTTTGAATCTTTTGCTAACGGTGAAGACGCTGTTATTGTTGATTGATTGAATTTACCTAACGCTAATGCAAAAGCAATATCTGCTCGACTGTGCATGTAACCACCCTCATTATTATTATTTTTTGCTCATCTTAAACAATCTAAGAAAAGTTTATATAGGGGGTTTTTACCTATATTCATCACACACAGGGCAGCATTACTGCCTCACAAACAACATTGCAATACCAAAACTAATCAAAAGCACTCCTAAGCCTTTCGCAATGTATTTTTCAGCACGATCGAGTACACGTACTACTTTGCCGTGAGACAATAAAAGTGTGAGGCCACAAAACCATAAAATAATGATAAAAAACATTTCAACGACATAACCAACGACAATAACTGGCGCAGTATTTGGCTTCACCACCGTAGTAAACAATGCGAGAAAAAACAGTGTCGCCTTCGGATTTAATAAATTACACAAAAAACCTTGCAAGTATGCGCGTCTATCTGACATTGAGGATTTTACTGCAGCAACATCATGTGTATGAGGTTTACTGGTAGAAGATTGCAATGAACCCATACCCAGATACACTAAATAAGCTGCACCGATATACTTAATCACATCGAACAGTAAAACAGAATGCGCAATCACCACTGCCAAGCCTAATGCACAATAGGTTAAATGCACTAAGTTAGCCGAGCTAATCCCTAATGATGTGAAAATTCCTGCACGACGCGAGTGAGATATCGTATTCTTTGTTACCAGGGCCACATCTGGCCCAGGTAACATTACTGCGAATAACATTAATAAACCTATCGTAACAAATTGTACTAACACTGCTTACACCTCATACTTAGTACAAACATGCTGAATGAAATGATTTGCATTCAACTCTGATCCTGTTGCATTGCGTAACAAGGTATTCACATCAACAGAAGAAGCTTGCGAATGCACATGTTTACGTAACCAGGTAATCAATTGCGAAAAATCACCTTGTTTCGCTTGATTCATAAAATTAGTATTTGACTGTGTAAACGTATTAAATAACTGCGCTGCAATCAAACGACCTAATGTATACGCAGGAAAATATCCAAATGCACCTGATGGCCAATGCACATCTTGCATCACGCCATTTTTATCATTACCTAATGTTGAGATACCAAAATATTTTTCGAATGATTCATTCCAGTAACCTGGTAAGTCTTCTAATTTCAACTCATCATTAAATAATTTCTTTTCAATTTCATAACGTAAAACAATATGTAATGGATAAGTCACTTCATCAGCATCAACCCGAATCAAGCTAGGCTCAACATAACTTACAAAGTGATAAAGATTTTCGACAGAAAATGCTTCTTGCATTCCAAAATGTTTCGCGACCAACGGCGCAAGAAATTCACAAAAAGCACGTGAGCGGCATACTTGCATTTCGATTAGCAACGATTGACTTTCATGTACAGCCATACTACGTGCTTGGCCAACCGGCTGATCCATCCAATCCAGCGGTAATCCTTGATCATATAGCCCATGTCCTGATTCATGACAAATACCTAATAATGAAGAAATAAAATCATCTTCAGTATAACGTGTTGTCATACGGACATCAGTAGGTGTGCCTGTACAAAATGGATGATGGCTCACATCAAGTCGTCCACGTTCAAAATCAAATTGCAATGCTTTAGCAACCTGCAAACCTAGCTCTCTTTGAGATGCAATTGCAAAAGGTCCGCGTGGCTTTAGAAACGTTTTTTGTTTATCCACAATTTTTTTAATTAAGACTGGAATTTGATTTTTTAAATCTGCAAAAACAGGATCTATGATTTTTTGATTGAATCCAGGAGCATAAATATCAATTTGTGAATCGTATAACTCAAGCTGTAAAGCTTCTGCTTGTCGCTTCGCAATTTCTTTCACAGCCGCAAATGATTTTTTCAAATAAGGCAGAAATTTTTTCCAATTATTTTCCGTGCGCAATTTACGCCACGCCTGTTCGCAACGCATCGTTTCACGCGTTAGTTTCTCTGCTAATTTCACTGGAACACATTGCGCGCGAATATATTGTTTTTCTATCCACTGCAAATTCATTGCATCCCATGGAGACAATGACTCTTGTTTTGCTGCTGCAATCCATTTTTGAATTTTCCGTTCACTGATGCGTTTTTGTATCACGCCATTCAATGTCGCCAATGAATTGGCTCGCGCTTCTCCACCACCCAGCGGCATCATTACCGCTTCATCCCACAACATTAAATGTTGAATACTTGTCAGTTGCGAAACTTCAGCAAATGTATTTTTCAATTTTTGGTATGTTGTACTCATCATTATTCCTATCATTCAATATGTTGTGATTATTTTGACCATATGTGGGTCGTTTGTTACAATGCGCGTGGATTATAACAAGCATAAGTTAACCGAGGAACCTATGTCAGAACCCAGAGCACGACTTCCTATTCAAACCGTTATTGTTGCAGGCGGTGGGCCAGCAGGTATATTTACCGCTAGAGCACTAGAATTACAAGGCATTAAAGCAACTGTATTAGAAAAAGAAAATGTTGTAGGCGGAAAATGCCATACCTTCACTGATCGTCAAAATCCAAAATTAAAAACAGAATTTGGTGCTGTGTTTCTAACTCCTAACTATACACTTCCCATTGAAGCCGCATTACAACATGGAGTGAGGTTTGAAGCGGTTGTAGATAATGATGAGAAAACTTTACCACTCATGCAAAAATTAAAAACCATGTCATGGTTAGAGAAACTTCGCTATAGCGGCAGATTTGGTTATGAAGTTACGCGCTTCACTTATAAAGTTCATCAGTATCAATCAGCGCGCAATAATACGGCTCCTTTACCTAAAGATTTTGAATTACCTTTTGCGGATTTTGCACAAAAGCATCATTTTGGTGAAATCAATGCATTCTTAAAACCATTTGTAACGGGCTTTGGTTATGGCTTAATGGAACATTGTCCTACTTATTCTGTGATGGAATACATGGGATTAGGAACGATTCCTTCGTTGTTATTAAGTGCAACACCAATTCCCTATTTCAATAAACGTGGTGTCGTTAGTATTCATGGTGGATATCAACATTTAATTGAATCTATCGCTAAACCATTACATGTTGTGAAAGGCGCAAACATACAAACAATTTCACGTGACCCCAAAGGAGTTACTGTGAAATATTGTGGAAGTGATAATAATACTCACGACGTTAAAGCTGATGCATTAGTCTTAGCAATACCACCACTACAATGGAAGACATTGGGTATGGAACTATCTACAACAGAACAAAAAGTTGTAGATGAAATGAAATACTATCGTTATCCGGTTGCGATTTGCAAGTTACAGGGTGTCCCTGCAAAATTTCATTTTGTACCACCTGCGTATGAAGAAAAAGGTATTGGCATGCTCGCACTCATTACCACGCGAGATGATCGTGACAATCCTGAAGATGGGAGATTATGTACTGCTTATATCAATTTACCTGCAGGGAAAACTCCTTTTGTATTTAATGCAGAAGCAAAACAGCAATTAACTGCAGAATTAAAACAAGCTGGTGCAGAGAAAGTTGATATTGTCGATACTAAAATATGGACTGACTATCACTCGACCATACCTTGGGCTACACGTTTAGCACTTGAAGCTCAGCAAATGAATCCAGATAACCGCACCGCTTATGCAACTACGTGTGCTGTGGGTGGATTTGAAGATGTGCGTTGCGCCGCTGAACAAGCAACCAATATGGTGAATAAGCATATTGCGCGTCAACCAGTCAGTGTATTTACGGCATTTAAAACAGGATTGCTTACTACGCTATCTTATTTTCGTGCACCGGTTGTGGCGCCGGTTAATAATAAACAACAGACTGCCTCAGTTGCAGAAAAAAAACTTTGATATACCCTCATCCCCTGCCCTTCTCCCATTCGCGAAAAACGCTTTGGGAGAAGGGAGCTTCATCTCTCTCGTCGCGCCTTGGGAGAAGGGAGCTTCATCTCTCTCGTTGCGCTTTGGGAGAAGGGAGCTTCATCTCTCTCGTTGCGCTTTGGGAGAAGGGAGCTTCATCTCTCTCGTCGCGCTTTGGGAGAAGGGAGCGTCATCTCTCTCGTCGCGCTTTGGGAGAAGGGAGCTTCATCTCTCTCGTTGCGCTTTGGGAGAAGGGAGCTTCATCTCTCTCGTCGCGCTTTGGGAGAAGGGAGCTTCATCTCTCTCGTTGCGCTTTGGGAGAAGGGAGCTTTATCTCTCTCGTCGCGCTTTGGGAGAAGGGAGCTTCATCTCTCTCGTTGCGCTTTGGGAGAAGGGAGCTTTATCTCTCTCGTCGCGCTTTGGGAGAAGGGAGCTTTATCTCTCCCCTCTCTCATCGCGCTTTTTGCGATGGGAGAGGGGTCGGGGGTGAGGGAAATTCTTTACTTCTTCAGCGTTACATTACTCGCGCTAGCTGATGCCCCACAAATCGCAGCAGTAACGCCAGCAGCAGCTGCAACAAATGCGCCAAATAATCCGATTCTCACCCAACTAGCTTGCTGCTTCTGCCTTTGCGCTTCTGCTTTTGCAACAGCTGCAATACTCTCATGCACCATCGTTGTAATATCAGCACCTTTAGGAACCTGTACTGCATGCATACCTACTTTACGCGCAGCAGTAATATTTTTTTCTTTATCATCAAAAAATATTGCTTCTTGAGTTTTTGAATCATCTAATGCTTCTAAATAAGCATCTGCCTGCGGCTTCGCTTTATTCATATGATGCGAATAACACTGCCTATGAAAACACTCTGAGAAATCTTTTTCATATAACTTAACAACTTGTTCAAAGTGAATAGGATTACTATTACTTAACAAAACAATTTCATATTTCTTACTTGCTTTTAATTGTTTTAAAAATTGTATTGTTTTCGGTGTAATCGGATCAAGTAACTCATTCCACGCAGCATCAATCTTTTCATCTGGAACTTCTGCGCGTATCTTTAAAATTCTTCTAATATTCGTGCGAAAATCTGTTGGCGACATATTGTGATCGAATTTATCCCAAACAGCTTGAGCTTCGTCAGTAGCAATGATTCTCTCTACTTCCTTTACTTCTTTGCTCTCCCTAAGCGCTGCAAATGCAGCAAACATCTTTGGCTTATTAAGCGGCAATAAAACATCGCCCATATCAAAAACAATTCTTGTTATCGACATTTAAATTCTGCTCCTAAAACATTTCTTTTGATTAAACTATGCTTTCCAGCCCAGTTGTATCCTATCAAATTTGATAGTTGTTTATGATTATTAAGATTTAACTGTATTTCTTTTCCATTTTGTAATAATTTCATTCCGTGAAACTGATTACCGTCCTTACTTAAAACGAAATCATACAATTGCTGATATACGCCATCGTGTCGATTTGTCATACTGCTACCCCATAATGCATTATGTAAACGACTGCGATTTAAACCTCCTTTATCTGCATTAGGACCTTGCATACTCATCGCAAAGTGCAGCAGTAAAGAAATCACTTCTTGCTGATTTTTGCTCTGCATCGCTAGACGAAGATTTCTGACTAAAACCATACGAGAATTTCGAGTAAAAAACCCACACCCTACTTTAGCCATATAGGCATCTAGTACTGAATTTATTTCCTCACATAACTTATCAAACATACCGCCCCTCATTATATTTTTTTGTAACGATACCAAAAAAACATTCTAAAACCTATTTTTACCTCGTTTCTATCACTGTCATCCCGAGAAGCGAAGCGACGAGGGATCTCCGTCTCATTGAGGAGGTCCCTCGCTGCGCTCGGGATGACAATAACATCGTACAGGATGACGGATGCAACAAAATTCCAAGCAAATCAACACCTTGACATCATCAACATTCTCATGAATGATGAGATCGCATTTTAAATCACCATGGAGAAGGTTATGCGTTTTAGAATATTAGCGCTGAGCGCTATTGCAATTGCTTGCTCAGCAAGCGTTTTGGCTGCAACACCCGTTAATTTGCGTCACGAATCTATTTCACTCTTACAGTCAATGACAAAACCCGTTGCTACCGCAACAGCTGGTTCAAAATCGGCGATTAAGCAAACCAGTAGTAATGTCGATGTTACTGGCACAACTCATATTCGTTTCCAACAAACATTTGCAAGCTATCCTGTTTGGGGAAGTGAAAGCGTTGCACACGTACCTCACAATACACATGCTACGCTTGCGAATCTTTCTGCAGATTCGTCTATGAACGGTATGATATTTAAAAATTTAGATGCTGATTTGAGTAATGCACCAGCTTTGCTTTTTACTAAAGAACAAGCAAGTAAAGCGTTCCAATATGCATTAGGATTATTTCAAAAAAAATCTGGCAACAAAACATATGATGCTGCGCATACCAAAACAAATTTATTAGTATATGTTGATAAAAATCAAAAAGCGCATTGGGCATATTATATTACTTTCATCGCGAAGGGTGCTCACGGCGAAACGGCGGTACCAACTTATATTTTAGATGCGACAACATTTGCGACCTATGAGCAATGGAATGATTTGCAAACATTAGATGTAGCAACCGGCAGTGGCTTTGGTGGCAACGATAAAATGGGCAAAAGCACTTATGATGGCTCCAGCTCTGCACATCCATTACTTGATATCCGACGTGATGCCAGCACACATACTTGTTACTTACAAAATGATACTGTGACAGTAAGAGACGACAATCATAAAACCAATTGGTTTGGCGATGCTGATGTTGCACAATTTGATTGTCAAAAACCAGATAGCTCGCATAGCAATGCCTACTGGGATGGCGATCTAGATCAAGTGAATGGTGGTTATTCTCCAGCAAATGATGCGTTATATATCGGTAAAATTATTAAAGACATGTATAAGAAGCAATACAATACTGAGGTCTTAACTGATTGGTGGGGCACTGTGCCACACATGTTAAATATGAATGTGCATGCACGCGATCAATTTGGTCAAGTGATGGATAATGCATATTTCTTAAGTTTAACGCGTGAAATGTATTTCGGTGATGGACTTTCATTATTCTATCCACTAACTTCATTAGGCGTTGGCGCGCATGAAGTCAGCCATGGATTTACTGCTGAGCATTCTAACTTAACTTATCAACAACAATCAGGCGGGTTAAACGAATCGTTTTCTGATATGGCTGCACAAGCTGCAGAAGATTACGCTTATGGAAAAAATAACTGGCAAATCGGTCCAGAGATTTTCAAAGGTAATCAAGCACTGCGTTATATGGATGATCCTACCAAAGATGGAAAATCAATTGCTAACATGAAAAGTTATACCGACAGCTTGAATGTGCACTACACAAGCGGCATTTTCAATAAAGTGTTTTATGACATAGCAACCGCATCTAATTGGACAACCAAAAAAGCATTTGAAGTAATGATATTAGCTAACAAGAGTTACTGGACAGCTAATACTACATTTGCTGAAGCAGGTTGCGGCGTACTGAAAGCAACCCAGCAATTAAAATATGATACTGCTGGTGTCAAAAACGCAATGCAAGATGTGGGTGTTGATATAAGTCATTGTTAATCTTCATTGTATGGTGGATTACGGCAAAAAGCGCCTAATCCACCCTACCAATACAATCATATAGTTACTTCGCAAAAACCACTTTATGTACACACTGTGCTATCATTAAAACATGTATCATTTCATGAGAGCCCACCATGACAACTACTACATCATGCAGTAAATGCGGTAATAGTATGGATGCTACATCTTCCTTTTGTGCAACCTGTGGTGATAAACAAACATCAGGCGATGTTATCAGTCCTGATTCTGGCGTCACAGCATGGGTGTTATGTATTTTCTTAGGATTTCTTGGTGCACATCGTTTTTATGTTGGAAAAATTGGTACCGCCCTTTTAATGTTATTTACTTTTGGTGGTCTTGGAATATGGTTTGTGTATGACTACTACTCTATTCCATGTAGAAACTTTACAGATTCAAAAGGACGTTATTTAGAGTTCAAAAGAAATAATGCTTTTCCAACTATCATGGCAGCCTTGACGGCACTTGGCGTCCTATTCTACGTAACTATTATTACCGTTGCAGTAGCTGTTGGCTATAAAGATATGAAATTAGAAAATGTGGTAAAAGATCAAATTACCGCAATCCAAACCAATAATATCAACGATGCTTACTCATATGAAGCATCAGATACTGTCTCTGCAAGTGATTTCCAAGATTTTGTAAAACAACATCCTGAATTCAGTAACAACAAAGACATTAAATTTCCTACATCAAAATTCAATGATAGTGATAGCAAATATGCAAAACTTGAAGCGGTATTAATATCAGCGAATGGTGACAAAACAATCGTGCATTATGAATTTAAGAAACAAGGTAAAGAATGGAAAATTGTAAAGACGGAAGTAGTGCCTGCAACTACTGCACCTGCTACTACACCAACCCCAAGCTCGAGTGAATAAGTAACACATTGTGGGTAAAACGCGCAGTGTGCCCACCACTCACATCCGAACCGCGACCGTAAGAAAGCATCGAAACAAGCTTTATCACCCCCTTCTCCCAGAGTGCTTTTTACGAAGGGGAGAAGGGTTGGGGATGAGGGCACCTAATTAATCAAAAGCAGAACAGTCATAAGCAACTGGATTCGCAATTCCTTTGCTTTCTTTCCAAGTCATTGTTATAGCTTTACCTGATGAGCCAGTCATTACATTAGGAAACCCTATAGCGTGAGTATCGTTATCACGTAATGTTGCTGTATATCCAACTAGACCCATTCCATCAAAAAGCACCATACCGCCTTTCGCCATATCACGAGAAATTTCGAATGTTGCTGTCACTGGATATTCTTTTGCGTCAGGATCTACGATATTACAATTAACATAATATTGTGTCTTAGGATCCAGTTTATCCAAAGATATCTGTACCGAGGATGGATAATACGTACCATTACCAATCATGCCACTACCTAAAGGCACAGAAGCTGCAGAAACTGATTGAGCTGCGATAAACAATGAAAAACCCAACATTAAAATTTTTCTCATTCTCACCCCCTCTTATTAGACAATACTTTATTTTTCTTTTTCACTTTCCCTGTATAACACGCCAATGCACCCAATCACTTGCACTAACTCAGCCTTTAAGGATGTGCATAACTCTTTAAATAACTCGCGTCTATGTTCTCTATCATCAGACTGAATACGCACTTTAATCACTTCATGATCTGTTAGCGCCCTATCCGTTTCTTTCTTCACTGCATCCGTCAAACCCTGGTGCCCCAAATAGATAAGAGGTCTCAAACCATGCGCATGAGCTTTAATTTTTTGTTTGAACTTAGGTGTCAATGCCATAAATATTTTCCAGTTACTTTCCCATAAAGGTGCGTAGTCTACCCTAACATTCTCGCTGTGTATATTAATGAGGCATTATAAAACAAGTAATATGCGGATGTAAGGTGGGAAAAGCGCAGCGCGCCCACCATTCACAGGTGGCTATTTTCTGGCAAAAAAGGCTAGTGATTCACCCGCCACGTGTTTTTTCTCCCTTCTCCCAAAGCGCTTTTTGCGAATGGGAGAAGGGTTGGGGATGAGGGTACAATTGTCACCACTCCCCACCTAGAGTAAAATCGCCACACTATGATCAGACCACTTACCATTGGAAATCACACATTTCCTACCAATATCATCCAGGGGCCTCTTGCAGGGGTTAGTTGCGCGCCTTTTCGACGCCTGACATGGCAATATGGGAAACCCGCTTTTTCATGTACCGAAATGATTTCGTGTAAAAGCATTATCTATCAACCAGCCCAAGCACTAGAACGCCTTGTTAAAATTGATCCGGCAGAAGGCCCAGTGTGTTTTCAACTTTCTAGCACGGATGAACATGAACTCGCAGAAGCCGTCCGTCGTGTAACTAGCCTCGGCGCAAATCTGATTGATTTAAATTGTGGATGCCCCGTAAAAAAGATTCGCACCCGCGGTGCAGGCTCGAGATTATTAGCCGAACCCAAAAAACTTTATCAATTGATTCGCGCTATGAAAGACAACACACACCTCCCTGTTTCAATCAAAATTCGTGTGGATGGCAATAGTGATGAACGATTTAATCATGAAATTGCGAGCATGCTCCAAGATGCTATGCCTGATTTTGTGATTGTGCACGGTAGACATTGGGCTGAGCACTATGAAACTCCCTGTAATCACAATGAAATTGAATATTTTGTTAAACAGCTAACTATCCCCGTGATTGGCAATGGTGATATTCGCTGCATAGAGTCCCTAAAACAAATGTACGCCACAGGTTGTGCCGGTGTCATGATTGGTCGTGCCGGCGTGGGACAGCCTTGGCTCATTCAACAATTAACGATGGAAATGAATGACGAAAAATTCATACCAATGCCTCTGGAGTTGATTGGAAAAATTTTCCTGGAACATACCAATGAACTAATACAGCTATTAAACAGTGAAAAATTCGCGATTTTGCAAATCCGTAAACTTGCAAAATACTATGCGCGCACCTTACCAAATCGCAATGATTTTTGTGATGCAGTGAATGTCTGTGAAGATTTAACAACATTACAAAAAATCGTATTTGATTTTTTTAAATAATGATTGAAATTTTGAAAAGAACTTAATATAGTACGAGCAACAGGGATGATATTTAGCGAGGGAAAATGCTTAGACAAAGGATTTGTCATCAGCTCAAGCATACTCAAATCAAATTCCATCGATACCTACTCTCTTTCACTTTAATAACCGCTTTTTCTCTATCATCTGCATTGACACATGCAACATCAACTCAACAACAAACTGCAACCGTTACTACAATTGACTATGCAGCAATATTGAATGCCACTGTAGGTAATAAAACTGATGGTTATCCCGTAGGAAACAATCCATTACCTCAGTATCCGAATTGGAATATCGGCGTTCCCGACTATGGAATAACAAAAATTTCTGACGCAGGCCTCGAGCAATTAGTTGCGCCTGGTTTAGAAAGTCGTAAAAGTATCGCCATTCAAACCACGACTTTCATTTATGATCAAACACAAACGACAACGGTTGATTTCTATGGCGATGGCTTAATAAATTTTGGGGTGACGAAAGTTGCAATAAAAAGCACGCCAAGCAATGGCGCTATTATTTTACCTACAGATGGCGTAAAAAACGTATTGGATAATACCATCAACACATCAAATTACCCTGAAGCGACACATGCTAAATCTAGGAATGGGCAGATAGTGTTGATGTAGCTCAGCCATACTCCCTTCTCCCGGAGTGATTTTTACGAGGGGAGAAGGGTTGGGGCTTACACCCTCACCCCTTACCCCTCTCCCAAAGAAAAACATTTTGGGAGAGGGGAACAGTGCAAATTTTAATTTATGCAACAACGCCTTCCAAAGTGGAAGAGGGGAAAACATCTTTTCTTAGAGGCTCCACAACATACAAACACCTGCTAACGCGTACAGCTCAGATTACCTTTATTTACATCAGCGCCAAGTGAATCTTCTTTTCGCGCGCAGCCTGCGAGCGTCTTGAGCGAAGCAAAGGAACTTCTTACCAAGATGGAGATCCTTCGCCTTGCTCAGGATGACAGGACCCCAGTCATTATATGAGTGGAAGCACCTCACCAATAAACAACTCCAATGTTTTCAGTGATAGATCATATGGCTGCGCACCAAAATCAATTTGCCAGAGAAAATAATCGATACCTAGTATGTCTCGTAATTTTTGTATTTGCTCTGCAACATGCTGTGGCGACCCTACCAACGCTTGCTGATAAGAACGCATATCAGAAGGCGATAATCGGCTTAGAATCTCAGGGATTTTTGCATAACCTGGATATGCATCTGATTGCTTACCACTCCAACAGAGTGTTGCTGAATGCCATGTTTGAATATAATGTTGCAGATATCGATCACCTTTTTGAATAGCTAACTCGTGATTATCATCAAGTAGCAGTGGCAAACTAATTGCAATGTCAGGCTTACTACTCCCATCTTTACTACACATTTCAAAACACTCACGATAAATATCCAATCGTTCAGCAAGATTTTCAATTGGACCAGGAGGTGGTGTCACCAATAAGTTATATCCTTGTTGACCCAGCCATGCAAAAGATTGGCGCGACATAACTGCTGCGCCCCAAATAGGTGGATGATGCTTTTGGTGTGGCTTCGGTAAAATGGTCGCATTGTTAAATTTAAAAAAATCGGACTCAACAGATACATTATCCGTAACCCAAAGATTTTTAATCGTTTCGATAGACATTGCATAACGATCTCTACTCTCGTCAATATTAATACCCAGCGCATCAAATTCATATGGCAAATAAGCGCGAGCAAATCCCATATCCAAGCGACCATGACTCATGACATCCAACATCGCTGCACGTGATGCCAATTGAATAGGATGATGGAAGACAGGTAGTACACAACCTGTCATTAATCGAATACGTTGCGTCACACTAGAAACCGCAGACAAAAATTGCAATGGATCAGGACAATAACCACCGTAAGAATGTAAATAATGTTCCGTCATTTTTATAGCATGCAAACCACATTGATCTGCGATAATCGAAAGCCGTAACGCATCATCAAAATATTCTACTGCTGATTTTGATTGCGCATCGGCATCAGGAAGAAAAGATAAACCAAATCGCATAGTATTTCCTTTTTTAGATTAATAATGATAGGGGCTCAATTTCATAAAGCAAAATTTTCACTATCCTCCCTCATCCCCTCCTAAAAACCACTCCGGGAGAAGGGAGAAAATTGATTTATAGAACAGCAAAAGTGAAAAAAACGATATGAGCAACGATGAGCGGATATAAATTGTGTGTTGCTATGAATAAATAACTATTAATGACACCAACCACAAGAGCACCAATAACAGGAAAAATACTAGCGATACGATTTGGCATATAAAATACCTGCATCAACATAAAGAATAGTGTTGAAAAACAAACCGCAGCGACAATCCCCCATGGTAGAAATACATTGACAAATACACCACGAAAAACCAGCTCTTCAGCAAACACCTGTCCTAATGTAACCATTATCGCCACTGGAATTGGCAACACTTGGATAGTGTGATAGTGATGCCTAATCCACCCTCCTCTCGCCATTGTTAACCAGTTTTTTGTATCTAATCTTGACGTATGCGAAGAATAGAATTTCATTAACTCAATATACATACGTCCTAATAATGACGACGCACCCATGACGCCTACACCTAATAATGCGCCTTGAGCAATCAGCCGCATATCAGGAAAATATCGAATCCCTAAATCTGCACAAGTAAGATGATAACCATGAAAAAGTATTATGCAAAATACAACATGGGCGATGACAATTAACATTAACTCCACAAATCCTTTTGCTACTTCATACGAATGAAACTTTGTAAAACCTAAATAAACTGCGATATTACCAGCATAACGGTATGCAATACTTTTTATATATTTATAAAACAGCAATACGATAAAAAAGCAACTCAGTATTTTTGTTAGGAAGTTAAAATACATATGCAGCCCCCACTCGCGCACCTTTTACCAATGAATAATGCTGGTAGGCAAAATAATTAAAGATGCCATGTACAATAATCGCAGGAAAAATAGACTTAGAGCAGATTACGATAAACAAACAAGCCGAACCTAAAATTAATTTTGAGAAAAATTGACCCTTACCATAAATAACATGACAACCTGCAAACAAAATTACCGTCACAAATAGTGATGCATCAACCAAATACTGCGGCGATAGGCTACTACATAATTTTAATAAAAATCCTCGAAAGATTATCTCTTCTAACACTGCAATAACTAACACATCAAATAAAGCATATTTTTTTATTTCAGAATTTAATGCCGCATGATGCGAATGAATGTTTTGAATACTCACTTTGGTCGATTTAACATTTGCAGCAATGCCTGAGGCATAACCATAATGAATATTTTGATATGTGTAATACTGTAACGTTTTATCAGTATAACAAGCACGATAAAAATATCTTAGCAAGAGTAATTCAATTTGAATACATGAATAACCTATCAATACAGCCAGTAAAATATAAAAAACCATATAACGATCGTAATACAAAACATATTCACTGATAGAGCAAAACATTACACTGTATAAAACAATGGCCAGCTTTACGAACCAATGAATTTTCATTGGATTTAATTTTGAAACAGCAAACCAGCGATTATGAATATGACTTGCAATATTTGAGCACCCTAGCGATAAGGTCGCAACAATGCAAATACCATATATGTCCACTTCATGGGTATGGATGTGGGTTATCATGACTAACACCTCCAAAATCCAAATATCGCACATGATTCAAAAATGGCGCGCTAGGCAGACATAATGGCAGCAAATTGGGTGACCATACTCGCGGCACGACAAAGCCAAGATCTTGTGCCTCTACATTCGTTAAATCATGAAACAGCAATTGTTTTTCATTCTGTGCAAAAGCATTTAATAATATTTTTACTGAACTCTTAGAATCTGTATGCATGTCAGCAGGTAAATCTGCTGCTGAAACTTTTTCTCGAGAAGAAAACTTTTTATTAAAAAAGCCTTCTAAATTACCCAGCGCATAGTAAGCAACATTAGTATCTAAATCATATATTGCTGCAGGATTAATACTGTGATTGCTATGATTTTGATACTTGTCAGCAATCGTCATCCTTGCTAATCCCATAATGCCTACAGCCTCAAGATAGGCTTTATACATGGCCTCATCTAAAGAAAAGCTAACCCCCAACCCAACCACTACTGCTGGCAATGACTTATCATCCGCTCGATACACACATGCAATACTTAAGCCTGGTAAATCAGGGTTTTTGAGATAATAAAATGAAAAGCAGTGCTGTTTATGCTTATTAGACCTAGAAAAAATATTTTTAAATACGTCAACGCGGGAATCAAGTTGAATTTGCAGGGCAATTTGATTTGTATACCAATGTCCCATTGCAGAATCAATTTGAATTAATTCTAATAGCGCATTCACTAAAGCTTGATATTGACAAGTATGTGCTGCCGTTCCTGTTGTAACAGCAGATGATATCCAATGCTCACCCTTATTACGTTTAATTTGATATCCAACCAATACCATTTGCAAAGGCACCCATAGATACCCTCTCCCCAACAGTGAAGATAATTTAATCCAACTGATAGGCAATTCTGTATTGAAAATTTGAAATGGAAATCCTGGTTGATAGTATTGATATGAAACAAAATTATTTAAGCTATCGATTGGAATGATATTATCATCTGCTTTTGCTAGCTGATCATATGAAATAAATTTAATATCTTTGTGGTTAATATTACCGCTTATGACTTGAGCATAACGCTCTATTGTCTCGCCCAGTGTTCGTATAATGGCTTCATTCAATTTAATCCCACAACCACCGAGATGATAAGCTGATTTTCCTGGGTGCGGCAATCCTAATAAGTGATGCAATCCAGTTAACTCTGCCCCTGCTATGACCAACCTTGGGTCGAGCTGTGATCGCAACATGAATCCAATTTCATTGTCTATACCACACAAAGTTCCAAGCATTCGTTTTTGCAGCAACTTTGTATTGATATGATATGAATCCAGTTGATAGTTTATCTTCAGCATTTGACTACTCCTCTAGAAATATTGATTGATAGTCAAAGTACAATTGTGAATTATCTTTATGCTCTACCACACCACAGACTGAGCAGGTTGATAAACGCAAAACATCATTGAATACTATTTCCATAGTAGGAAGATAGATTGAAAGTACCTTACTACGTAAAAATGAAGTTCCAAATGCAATATAATTAATAACTTCCAACGATAAATGTGACACTAGTAAATTGATCAATGGCTTATGCAATACATCATATGCTCTATGATAAATATTTTGATCCACTATCGCCTGCTTATACCGAACATAACTATCATGCTGTCGCAGATTAATACTGACCCGTGTTTCAAAACACTCATAGCAAGCGCCACGCTGTGTCGTAATTAATGGCCCAATGAATAAGAATGGCCCATCAATTGCTGCCTGTATCCACGATATTTTTAAATAATTTGCAATAACATTAAATCGGGAACAAAAAACTGGGTTCATATTTTTCTGTAAAATTATGATAAATTTATTTTTTAACCTTGAAAATGCCGCCAACATTCTTTCTAATTTCAATTCATCGTATAACCAATCGTCAGTAGAATTTAATATAGAAGCATACAAATCACTTTCATTTGAATAAAGCGCTATCTTCGATTTATCCACATAACTTGCTAAGTTATCGAGAATCACAGCAAAACATTCATTATCTGTAAACACAATCAATTCTTTTGCACTGACACCATCTGTTGCATAATGCCTTTGCATCACGCTCGGACATGCTTGATCAACATAATGATCCAGTATACTCGTAGCATAAAAATCAATGACATTTAATTGATGAAGTTGATCGACTACCCCTTCAATATCAGAGCGCGACAAATTATATTTTTTTGCTATATCTGATACAGAATTTTCACCATTTAAATCACTTAATACGTAAAATAAAACGCCTTTCTCAGTATCATCATTCAACATATAGGACACAGAATCCCAAACGCCTTTTCGTAATTCGACTTGATTTAATGAATGAGGAATTAAACTAAAGTAGCTTTTTATTTTCAAATGATCTATTTTTCTTTTACTTGTACTTTCTTGTATCATGAATAAACTCCTGCGATAACCGTGTGCAAAACAGATTGATTCACTCCATCAAACCCCAGAACAGCATTCATTTCATCTTCACAATATGCAGCACAATCTGTACTACCAAGACCTAATGCAACCATGGTTAAATGAAAGCTTTGGGAAATCGCGCCTAATTCCTGTAATGCAAATCGTAACCCTTTACTACCGTACTTACGCATGGATTTCCAAGGTGTTGCTACAAACAAAATTAGATAATTAGCGCGAGAAATTGAAATTGCATCATCCGTCACTGTATAGGCACGAATTAGATTATCGATAATATCCTTTGAATCAACTTGATAGAGAATATCTTTATTGACTATATATTCGTAAATTCCCACTGGTAATTTATTTATTGCGAGCGAGACGATATATATTTGATATGAATATAATCCACCACCGCTTGGCACCGTTCTCACTTTAATCGGAAACAAATTTCCAGTGTTTGATCTAACGTTGATTTCACCAGAAATGCCATAGCATGCTCGCAATGCGGTGGCTAGGTGTGCTAACTCGATTTTATCACCTGTATAGTGGCGTATCGATCTACGTTTTACTATTGCCTCACCCAAACTGAGATCTAATGGAATGCTTTTTGGTAATTTTATTGTTTGTTTTTCATCATAGAATCGATTATCTAGCATAGATATTAATTTTAACTCAGCATCACAAGTATAACTTTCTAAGCTTGCTTGATTTTCGATATCATTTCGCACTGTATAAGAATTAATTAAAAAATCTTCGGCTAGAGATTTATATTCGTTTCTATTTGCATATCGCAATGCATTCGGTCGATACCCAATACTATTTGGATATGGGATTAATGGGTTATAACCATTAACATAATTTGCAGTATTAAGAATAGATATTTTTTCATTTAGATTTTTCATGCAATTTCTCGAGAGATGACGCTTAAAATATAGGGTGGGCAACGCGTAACGCTGAGTTATCCCCACGAATTTTTAGTAGTATTATTCCCCTCTCCCAAAATGCTTTTTTTTGGGAGAGGGGCAAGGGGTGAGGGTATAGGCCCTCATCCCCAGCCCTTCTCCCATCGTAAAAAACACTCTGGGAGACGGGAGCAAAAAATTCGTGGGGATAACTCAGCGCGTAACGCGCCCACCAAACCAAAGATGCACCTTAATAAGCGTTGAAGCGCTAATTCTAGTGACTCAGGAAATAATAACTAAATAGATTTACCGCGCTGTCGCACCACAAGACGTGGAACAACAACCAATGGTACAACCAGCTCCTGGCATTACCATTAATTCACGCCGTGATTTCTCTTGTGGTAGATACATCATCGTTAAACTACGGTAATCAATTGCATGTGAAATTGTTATTTTCATATAGCACCTTTTTATATAATGTAATTGTTTTGAAAATTTTATGCCGAACTTAGGAGATCGCTCGCTTCGCTCGAGATGACACATATTGAATGAATGGATTTGTGAAATGAAAAATGAAAGGTGGGATGTCGGAAAATTAACAAGGGAATTTGTATCTACAAAACTATATTGCAGCTGGCATCGAAACTTGTCAACAGTATTTTTATTTTTTCTTTATGACACATGTATCATTAAATTCACGGGTAAATTCTTTTAAATCATTTAATGTTAAATGCGACTTACCAGCCGTCTTATACTTTGCCATCAACTCATCAAAACAAGTTTGATATTTACCTTGGCGTGAACTACTATCTAACGCATATGCATCAAGATCAATGTAAGAAAGCTTTTCATCTTCAAATTTTGCTAAATCTCTTTCAAAAATAGCCGTTGCCTTACAACATGCCGCACAACTTTCTAAGTCTCTATACGCTTGCAAATTATTTGGATTATCTTTTGCAATTTCTAAGAAATCAAATGCCGTAATATTAACGGTATAGGTTAGTTTATTATTTTCATTAGTTACTTCATCAATACCATTATTGCAACGATCACCTTCCAATAAGGTTTGAACTCGTAAAGCATCTTTTTCACGTTTAACTAAATTAATTGCAGTGAATTCTCCACTACCACCGCTATTATTAATTGCAAAAATAATATAATTCTCCCCTACTTTGCCATATGGCTTGTAGTAACTAAATCCGCGCGCCAGACCAACGCCTTCCATTGGCCATACATAATCATAACCAACATAATTTTTTGCAATCAGGCTATCTTCATAACCGTCAATCATGCGGCCTTTTTCAGAAGTTACCCCACATTGATTAAGCTCGATTGCATTGGTAATTTTTGTCCCTTCAAAAATGCAAAGTGAATCAATCGGTTTATTTCTAAATAAAAGACCCTCAGGAAAATCTTTTGGCGTTTCAACTGCAAAGCAAGAAGGTGATGCCAGCAATGCTACAAAAATAATCGCTAGATTATTTCTTTTCATTTTTGACCTCAAAGGGTGATGAAGAATACGTGAGTATCTATTTAGAATATATGATTATGCTGAATGTATCAAATTTTGATCTTTATTTGCGCACCGATGCACTTGATGCCCATTTTTGTAGTATGAGTCTTGCAAACAAATAGGGGGTTTTCCCCCGTAACACAAGATCACGCTTTGACCTAAAATGGCTCACTATAAAAAATATAAACGACGAGAGCCATACCATGCATGCTAACCATCAGCCGAAATCAATAACACCAGCTGGCAATTCAAACCACGATAATCAATCTGCCTCATCGTCATCATCTTCTTCTTCGTCGACATCCGCACAAGCAGAAGATAATAATGATGTTAAATCCACCGCGCTGGTTGTTTACCAGGATTTCGAAGAAGTCACACCCACGACTTGGAATGGTATGTACTTTGAGATTAAAAGAATTATTTGGGATTTTTCATTTGATCCTAGATGGCTTATGAAATCCTTTGGCTTTTTTCACTCATCATTTGAGCAGGAAATTTTAGCTCTAGCCTATTACGCAGCGCCATTGGAGCAAGTTGAAGCCTATATCAGAAAAGCCCACGCCAAAAAAGAAAGCCATCTATCTGCGACTCTTGTGCTGGCAACTATCCAAGCTATCATGAATCTGGATGTCACTATTTTAGATGCAAAAGGTGAAGTCATTACTGAAGGAATGGCAAACAGATTAATGAAGTTACATGAGGAACTATTGCCAGCAACATTCCCCCAAAGTTTAAAGCAAATAAGGCTCGCAATACCGCTTGAAGATGAAAATGAAAAATGCGCAAGAGAAGATGCCAATGTCGCAGCAGTGACAGAAGTTTTTGAAGCACTCAAGTATAATGACGAAAAGACGGACCCAGCGATAGAAAAATTTGTAGCATTTGCAAAAAATAGCACGCAACTCAACCGCCTTCATTTGCTGTATGTCGCTTTTGATGCATTAACAAGAAGAGGTGAAGAGCTACCAACAAGCAAAACTAATGATCCAGGTGGTTGGGCTGGGGCACTCGCTGACAGATTTTGTTATGAGATCATCGGCGCTGCAATTGAGAAAGATTTCTCTCCGCGTATGCGAAAAATATTAGAGGTTGGGGTTTTCTATATACTTAATCGCAAGAAAGAAGCAGTACGAAAGCTTGATATCGATGGCGAAGACTTCGCTGGCACTCCAGGAGCTGAGCGTGAGCTAGGGGTTAACTCTTATTATGACGTTTTCTGGAAGAAGCAAACGCGCGGAGGTGGACTTGCTTATCGTAGTTTTTTCAAGACTTGTTACGACCAATTATATCATCGTTGCGAGCTTCTGTTGCAATCGGATACTCAGCTGAAGAGCAGCGCTATAACCTATAAAAAATCCTAAACGGAGTAAGATATTAAACTCACCTCTCCACTTGTGGAGAGGTCAAATGCACTTTTTGTAATATAGGCGAGCCCCTCATCCCCAACCCTTCTCCCCTCCGCAAAAACACTCTGGGAGAAGGGAGAAAAATTTCATATTCACCTCTCCACTTGTGGAGAGGTCGACATGCGCTTTTTGCATGGCGGGTGAGGCAATTACCGCCCTATCCCATGATATTCAAACTCAGCATCTTTCATCTGCTTAGGATCATATTGATTGCGTCCATCCAAAATCAAATGTCTACGCATCATTTTTTTCATTGCGGTTAAATCAGGATAACAAAATGGCTTCCATTCTGTTACTAACACTAAAGCATCTACATTTTTCACTGCATCATATTGATGCTCTGCTAATTGTAATTTTTTATTTTTAAACCATTCCGCAGGAAAAACTTCACGCGCAACAGGCATTGCAACGGGATCATACGCTAATACCTTGGCACCCTTCTCAATTAGATGCTCGATCAATACAATAGATGATGCTTCACGCATATCATCAGTACCCGGTTTAAATGACAGCCCCCAGATCCCGACAACGAGACCAGATAAATCATTTCCGAAAATTTTATTTAGCTTTTCAGGTAACACACGTTTTTGGTGATAATTACGTTCTTCAACAGCACGCAACACCAATGGATCCAAGCCATTATTTTCAGCCATTTTAACTAATGCTTTCACATCTTTTGGAAAGCAAGATCCACCATAACCACAACCAGGATAAATAAAAGCATTTCCAATACGTGCATCAGAACCAATACCAATACGCACGTTTTCTACATCGACACCCATACGCTCACATAACACTGCCATTTCATTCATAAATGAAATTTTTGTTGCCAGCATCGCATTCGCAACATACTTCGTCATTTCAGCATCTTTTACATTCATGAAATAAATTTTTTCTGGATTACGACAAATTGGCGCATAGAGTTCATGCATAATCGTTTTTGCTTTCTTGGAAGAATAACCAATCACCACACGATCTGGTTTCATAAAATCATCAATTGCTGCACCTTCACGTAAAAATTCTGGATTACTCACCATGTCAAATTTTACGTTTAACTTTCTCTTTTTTAATTCTTCTTGAATAATATTTTTAACTTGGTCAGCTACACCCACTGGCACTGTCGATTTATCAACGACGATGCAATATTCATTGATATATTTCCCTATGCTGCGCGCTGCTTCAAGTACATACTTCATGTCAGCAGAACCATCTTTATCGCTAGGTGTTCCTACCGCAATGAAAATAACATGCGGCTCATGTTTCACTTCTTTTAATGAAGTCACAAATTGCAAACGTCCACTTTCACAATTTGAAATAACCATAGGCTCTAAGCCAGGTTCATAAATTGGCATGATACCTTTTTTTAAGTTCGCTACTTTTTCTTTGTTGATATCAACCAACGTAACATTGTTACCAAGCTCAGCAAAACATGTTCCCGTTACTAAGCCCACATATCCAGCACCGATCACAGCAATGTTCACGGCTAATTCCTCCGAAAAATTTTAACTTGATCACCGCGTTTGTTAGAATATTCTTTAACAAGCGGGAAATTAATCTGCTTCATTACAATCGTAATTGTACTTTCTTCATTTTTAGTCACTCGAATCGCAAGGTAATCGAATTGCTTCCATACACCATTATTTAATGCATTAAGATCATTATACTCACGCGCTTTATCAAAAATATCATTGCCAAAATGGTGTGAATAATACAGCACTTGATAATCATTACTATAAATGGAGGCATTGGCTGGTGCATTTTCAGATAACCATTGACCTGCATCATAAATATATTTTTTTGAATAACCAAAATCTAAGATACCGCCCAATGACGACACTAACATAATAAATAGTAGAAGCCCCATGCACCATTTCTTCCAACGATCTAAAATCATATCCAAAGCAAATGGCACCCAAAACATGAGAACTAACGACATGGCAATTAAATATCGTTTTGATAAAAACATGTGTTCAGCTAAAAACACGGCGGTAATGAGAACATTAATCGCGATATAAGCGAATAATACTGGATAAACTGTTCTTTCAGTTGTAATCGATTTTTTTACCCAGCCATACACAACCAAAAATGTGTAAATAACTGATAAATTCATTACTACACTGTAGAGATACCATGATGCAAACATGAGAAATAAAACCACACCAGCTTCATTTGCCGAATCCGCTGTGAGAATATTTTTTGCAAAAGACTGCTTCAGCTCAGAAAAATGTTGTACTACAAAGTCACTACCATGCATGATTTGAAATTGTAACTCACCTACTCTAGTCAACTGCAAATGTGGATGAATTGCAAAAATTGTCGCAAATACACTGATACCGCAAATCGTAATTAAATTTAACTTGATGAAGGCATACACACGCTGCAAAAATCGATGCCTACAATCAAAAAAGCTAACTAATGGCGCCAATAGATAAAATAAAGCACCCTCCACCCGGAACAGCGTTGCAATTCCGATGCATAGACTCCATGCAAATGCATAGCGCCACTTTAAGTCTTGGAAAAAATGCAACATGGCAAAAATAGACATTAAGTAAAATGCCCAAAAACCATGATCTCTAACAATATACTGTCTGATAGAGTTAAATTCATGCGCAAGTAAAATCACAATCGCTGCAAGTATCACAACACGCACTCGTGGCACAATAAAATGCACGATACTCATAAACGTGATGACTGTTATTGCCGAAAAAATGGCATCAATAACATAGGCTGATGTTTGAGTTGAAAGATGCGCAATAATAGAAAAATAATAAATGATAAACGCGTATAGAGGCCACTTCGCTTGATCACAGATATGAATAGCAGCATACAGCCCATCTTTGACACTGGCTGCACTTTGCAAATAGCAAATGGCATCTGGATTAACAACATACTCATGTAGGTTAATCCATAATGACAATCCTAAGCTAGCTAAAATGGCAAAACCAAATATCCAGCGTAGATTACCTTTGCTTTGCTGAATCACTCCATGCATGCAACAAAATCTCTTAATGAGCGCTTGAAATCATTTGCTAATTCAGGATGCTTTAGAGCAAAAGCTAGTGTAGCTTCAAGATAACCTAACTTGCTGCCACAATCATATCGTTTACCATCAAACTCTAATGCATAAACTGATTCTGTTGTTAATAAACTCGCGATAGCATCTGTTAACTGAATTTCGCCGCCTGAACCTTTCGCTGTGTTTTCTAACAAAGTAAAAATCTGTGGCGTTAAAATATAACGTCCAACAACACCTAGGTTTGATGGTGCCACTGATGGATCAGGCTTTTCAACAATACCATTAATTTTTACATCTTTTGTTTTCATTTCAGAGACATCAACTACACCATACTTTTTAGTATCAGCCGCAGGGATTTTTTGTACTGCCACTACGCTAGCATGCCGCTTATTGTAGACTTCAACCATTTGTTGTAAACAAGACTTATCACCACCATCAATTAAGTCATCTGCTAGTAACACTGCAAACGGTTCATTAACGACTAACTGTTTCGCACATAGTACCGCATGCCCTAAGCCTTGTGGTGATCGCTGGCGAATATAAGCACATGACACACCTTCAGGTAAAATATCCCTGACAATTTCTAACAGCTCAAACTTACCGCGTTCCAATAAATTAGATTCTAATTCATAATTTGAATCAAAATGATCTTCAATCGCCCGCTTGCTACTGCTCGTAACAAAAATTAATTCGGTAATTCCGGCTGCAACCGCTTCTTCAACGGCATATTGAATTAATGGCTTATCAACGATAGGCATCATTTCTTTTGGGTTGGCTTTTGTTGCTGGTAAAAATCGAGTTCCCAAGCCTGCAACAGGGAACACAGCCTTAGTAATTTTCATGTAGATCCTAGCACTTAAGGTAATTCGGGAAATGGTCGCAATGTTATCATACTGTACTCGCAGCGTCACTAGCTGCCCTCACCCGCCGCATAAAAAGCATGCGTCGACCTCTCCCGCAAGCGGTAGAGGTGAGTTTATTTTTTCCCTTCTCCCAAAGCGCTTTTTGCGTATGGGAGAAGGGTTAGGGATGAGGCACACAAAGTGGAGAGATGAAAACCCTCATAAAACCCAACTGTCTTCTTCAACCCAGACAAGAATGACTCCTTGGGAATCCACCCCAATTCGTTGTTAATCTTCATAATATTCATCGCATAACGCCAATCATGGCCGGGTCTATCTTTAACAAAGGTAATGAGTGAAGCATAGGGTACAGCTTGAGGATACAACTCATCCATGAGGGTACAAATTTGGCGAGCCACCGTTAAGTTATCTAACTCTGTTTCACCACCTAAATTGTAAGATTCCCCTATTTTCCCGTGACGTAAAATTTCGACGATGCCATCGCAGTGATCCGTGACATAGAGCCAGTCACGAATATTACTACCATCACCATAAACCGGAATCGCTTCATTTTTAAAACATTGACGGATAATCGTTGGGATAAATTTTTCTGTATGCTGCAATGGACCATAATTATTAGAACAATGGCTCATCGTCGTCGGTAACTGATACGTATGAAAATACGCTCGTACAAGATGATCAGATCCAGCCTTCGATGCAGAATAAGGTGAATTAGGTGCGTAAGCATGGGATTCAGTAAATGCAGGATCTGTTTTGGACAATGTACCGTACACTTCATCTGTTGAAATATGATGAAAACGGCACTGCGTTGCATCCCATTTTTTTTCTTTCAACCAATAGCTGCGTGCAGCTTCTAATAAAGTAAATGTACCCACCACATTAGATTGAATGAATTGCGCTGGTCCTGTAATCGATCTATCTACATGACTTTCTGCTGCAAAATGGACGATGGTATCAATGTTGCATTCACGTAATATTTTTGCAACTAACTCTGCATTTAAAATATCGCCATGAAAAAATTGATACCGTGGATGACTTGCTACGTCACGTAAATTTTCTAACGATCCAGCATAGGTCAATAAATCCAAATTCACAATATTCACTTGTGAATCTTGCTTTAAATAATAATGGATAAAATTCGCGCCGATAAAACCTGCGCCACCAGTGACCAACACATTATGCGGTGTATATTGATTGAATGACATTTACTAAACCTTTTTGCCAATGTATTGGTTTGAAATTAAACGTTGATGTTACTTTTTCACATGCTAAGACAGAATAAGCAGGACGCTGTGCTGCGGTTGGATATTCTGCTGTAGAGATGGCATGTATTTTTTTCACTGCAAATTTTGTGTATTGCTGTGCTTCTGCAAAAATAGCATTTGCAAAATTATACCAAGACACTTGCCCCTCACTGCAATAATGATACAAACCCCATTGCAAATGAGACGATTGCGTTAAAATTAAATCTGCGATATCACTTGCTGGCGTTGGACAAATCGTTTGATCTGCCACGATACGTAATTCATCACGCTCTTTACCAAGCCGCAATATTGTTTTAACAAAATTATTACCATGTACACCAAAGACTCCGCTAACACGTAAAATAATATGCTTTTCGCAATATTGTTGCACTTCCTGCTCGCCACGCCATTTGCTTTCGCCATAAATACTGAGTGGTTGCACCGCATCAGTTTCAAGATAAGGCTTTTGCTTTTTTCCATCAAAAACATAATCGGTAGACACATGAATTAATGGAATACTTAACTCATCGCAAGCTTGTGCAAGATTTTTTGCACCGACTTGATTGACAGCAAATGCCGATTCAGCATCTTGCTCTGCCTTATCAACTAAAGTATACGCAGCCGTATTAACAACCACAGCTGGTTTCGTATATTTTAATGCGGCTAGCACTTGCTCTCTATTCGTAATATCTAATTCTTGTCGTGTAGGTGCAGAATAATCAATCGCGCGTACATGCATTTGACGCTTTAAATCATAAGCTAGTTGTCCATTACCACCGGTAAGAAATATTTTCATCGCGGCAAATGCTCAGGCAACATATCTTTTAACCGCGGATTTAAATCATCTTTAGCAGAAACAACGGGAGTCATCGTTGGCCATTGAATATTTAAATCAGGATCATTCCAGTGAATGCCGTACTCAGATTGTGGGTGATAATAATCCGTGCATTTATAAGCAAAACCAGCGCTGTCAGACAATACACAAAATCCATGAGCATAACCTGGTGGAATATAAATTTGCGTACGATTCACGTCATTTAATTCATATGTAAATACTTTACCAAACGTTGTAGAGCCTGCTCGTACATCAACAATCACATCTAAAACCGCACCATATAAAACATAGACCAACTTACCTTGCGGTTTTTCTAATTGATAATGCAATCCACGAATCGCATCCTTCGTTGAATGCGAAATATTATCTTGCACAAAACGCTCTGGTATTGCATGCTTGCCATAGCGTTCGCTTTGATATGTTTCGTAGAAATATCCACGACTATCAGTGAATATCTTGGGCTCTATAATTAATACACCCTCTAATTCTGTTGTGCTAACTCGCATTGCTCCACCATGTTTAATAAATAACGACCGTAACCACTTTTCATGAGTGGCTCAGCTAAACGACATAGCTGATGTTCATCGATATATTCTTTTCGATATGCCACTTCTTCGGGACAGCCAATTTTTAATCCTTGTCTTTCCTCGAGAATTTTAATGAAATTTGCAGCTTCAAGCCATGCAGATGGAGTGCCGGTATCTAACCAAGCTACACCACGCCCTAATTTTTTTACTTGCAACTCTTGCTTACGTAAATACACACGACTTAAATCTGTAATCTCTAATTCACCACGTAGTGATGGCTTTAATTTTTTTGCAATTTCAATTGCTTTGTTATCATAAAAATAAAGACCAATGGCAGCATAATTTGACGGTGGATTTTTTGGTTTCTCAATGATGTCAGTTACCCTTCCATCACCATCATATTCAATTACACCGTAACGCTCAGGATCATTTACGTAATAACCAAATACACAACCACCCGATGTTTGCTTATTCGCTTCGTTGAGCGCTCTAGCCACGCCCTCACCGTATAGAACATTATCACCCAACATCAGACATACAGAATCATTACCAATAAATTCTTCCGCCAAAATAAATGCTTCCGCAATCCCTCTTGGTGATTGTTGTGGAATATAAGTCAATTTAATTCCCCATTGGGAACCATCACCCAACAAACTTTGAAACAAATGCATTTCATGTGGCCAAGTAATTATCGCAATCTCACGCATCCCTGCTAACATTAGCGTGGATAGTGGATAGTAAATCATTGGTTTGTCGTAAATCGGTAATAATTGCTTAGAAATACTCCGTGTTGCTGGATAAAAACGCGTTCCGTAGCCTCCAGCTAGCAAGATTCCTTTTCTCATCTTAATACCCTTTATGATTTTGGTTGCTATACACCGATCGAACGATTTAATATGTCTATTTTTAAGTCTCCGGAGTATACATGAGCGCACCAGAAGTGACAATTTTAATCCCTAACTATAAGACACTAGAGTTGACCAAATTATGTCTACGTCTTATACGCAAACATACTGACCCACAATTAGCGAAAGTTATTGTCATTGATAACGATTCAGCGGATACATCATTAGAATATTTACGCAGTTTGCAATGGATTACCTTAATTGAGCGCAAAGCAATTCCCGGAGAAAGCCCAGCATTATCGCATTCACGCGCGTTAGATCAGGCATTAGAACAAGTTAATACCCGTTTCGTATTATCAATTCACACAGATACCCTAGTCCGCAACGGCGACTGGTTGCCATTCTTGTTACGCAATATCAAGAAAGATCCCAATATTGCTGGTGTCGGATCATGGAAACTTGAATCTAAGCCCTGGTGGAAAAATGCTTTCAAATCCATCGAACGTACTGTACAGCTAGCTTATTACACCATTATTGGTAAAAAAGACCACGCGATCGAAGGCGTAAACCACAATCACTTTTATTTACGCAGCCACTGCGCCCTATACAAAACTGATTTTATAAAAAAATACAGCACTGGCTTTTCTGATGGTGAAGAAGTTGCAGGAAAAGCAATGCATCGTTGTTTAGTGAAAAATGGACACAAGATGCTCTTCCTTTCATCACAAAAATTGTTGCGCTACATGGATCACATTAATCATGCCACGACCGTATTAAACCCATCACTCAGTCGTAGTGAAAAATCAGTGACCAAAGGATTGAGCCGCATCGAAAAAAGCTTGGAAGAATTTGATGCAGAAGATGTATTAGAAGATGGAAGCTTGGATTACTAAATCATGCGAAAAAATGTTTTACTTTTTGGGCATGGTTATGCAACTCAATTTATTGATATTAGTAACCAATACACAAAGTTATTTGATCAAAAAAATTATGAAGTCACCGTTGTCTATCTCGTCGGTGAACCTGATGAACATGTCCGCAAGAAACACTTAGCGGACAATGTGATTTTTCTCAATAGCCCGAAAAATTCCACACGTGGCCTCAAACTGTTTGCTATCCGCAAAATGTTAGCATTACAACGTGAAAAACACTTTGAAATAGCGGTATGCCATCGCTATAAACCAACTTATATCATGATGTGGGTTTCATTGTTTTCTAAAATCCCCGCGCTATTTTCAGTTATGCATGAGCTAGGTACATTAACTAGCATTCCACGCAAATTACTGATAGCGATGTTAGCGAGAGATAATATGGTTTTTGGTGGTGTTTCCAATGCCGTGCGCGATGATTTGCGCAAATCAATATGGAAAATTCCATCTGAGCGTGTGATCACACTCTACAACATGATAGATATTGACTTAACAATACCCAATTATTTTTCACGTGACATTGCTCGCAAAGAATTTAATGTGGATGAAAATACTTTTTTATTTGGTACACTAGGCCGCTTAGTTGTTAATAAAGATCAAAAGACATTAATTAATGCCTTTTCGAAAATAAAACCACAGTGCCCCAATGCAAAGCTCATCATCCTTGGTGAAGGACAATTAGAACAAGAATTAAAGCTGCAAGTACAAGAATTGAATCTCACGCATGATGTGATATTTACAGGATTCATACCGGATGGTTATCGTTTCATGAAAGCGTTTGATGTTTATATTTCATCTTCCACGCAAGAAGCTTTTGGTCGTGTACTATTAGAAGCGATGCTGGCTAAAATCCCTGTTATCGCAACCAAAGTAAACGGCGTACCTGAAGTCGTTGGCGACGCAGGTATTTTAATTGATGCAGCAAATGCAGATCAGTTAGCAAAACAAATGCTGGAGTTATATCAAACTTCACATTCTGCACGCACTGATCTGGGCGAAAAAGGATTTGAGCGTGCAACACAATCATTTTCATTGCAATGTTTTAACCACATATTTTGGAATTTAGATATTATTAAGAGCATTGTTACGTAAATCAAATAGTGTGATACTCCCCTCTCCCAAAGTGCTTTTTTTTGGGAGAGGGGAGAATATGGAAAATAAATTAATTTATGGAACACGAATACTAAGTGAAGGAATTTAAATGAGAATTGCATTCACAACCACCTTTGATTCACGTGATATTAGCAAAATGTTTTAACCACATATTTTGGAATTTAGATATTATTAAGAGCATTGTTACGTAAATCAAATAGTGTGATACTCCCCTCTCCCAAAGTGCTTTTCTTTGGGAGAGGGGCGGGGGTGAGGGTATTGCTCGAAGCCCTCATCCCCAACCCTTCTCCCCTCGTAAAAATCACTCCGGGAGAAGGGAGAATATGGAAAATAAATTAACTTATGGAACACGAATACTAAGTGAAGGAATTTAAATGAGAATTGCATTCACAACCACCTTTGATTCACGTGATATTAGCAACTGGTCAGGCACGCCATACTATATGGCAGACAGTTTTGAAAAAAGCGGCGCCTCAGTAGATCATATTGGTGGATTAAAACGTCGTGTAGCTCCTTTTTTTAAAGTCAAACAAGTATGGAAAAAATTAGCTAGTGGGCAACGAGAAAGTCCGCGTTTTAATATTGTTGCTGCCAAACATTATTCTCTGCAAGTTGCTCAACGCTTGAAATCATTACCACATGACGTGATCGTGGCACCGCAAATTAATCCTATTTGCTATCTCGAAAGTAATAAACCTATTGTGTTATGGACAGATGGCTTGTACGCGAGCTTGATTGGGTTCTACCCTGGATTTTCCAGCCACTCTTCAAGTTCCATTGCGCAGGGAAATATTATTACCAAAGAATGCTTAGATCGCGTCTCGCTAGCGTTATTTTCTTCCGATTGGGCAGCACGTACCGCAGTAGAAATTTATGGTGCTGATAAAGATAAAGTAAAAGTAGTCCCCTTCGGCGCCAATATTGAATGTGATCACACCATTCATGATATTCGTTCCATGCTAAAATCACGTTCGCGTGACACAGTGAAGCTCTTATTTTTAGGAAAACACTGGGAACGCAAAGGCGGTGATATCGTTTTTAAAGTTGCAAAAGCATTAAACGATGCCGGTCAACCAGTTGAAGTCAACTTTGTTGGTTGCTTGCCACCAAACGATGTTGAAATTCCAAACTATATTAAATGTCATGGTTTTATCTCAAAACGTACGCCTGAAGGTAAAAACAAAATCAATCGATTGTTACGTGAGTCACATTTTCTTATTGTACCGTCACGCGCTGAAGCCTATGGAATTGTATTTTGTGAAGCGAATGCATTTGGCTTACCCTGCTTAACAACTCATGTTGGTGGTATCTCTACCATCGTAAAAGATCATGTGAATGGCATGACCTTTGGCTTAAATGCACCGATAGAACATTATCGAGACTATATAATTAGCCTTATGCATAATTACTCGCGCTACGAAGAAATGGCATTGGCTGCATTTCATGAATATGACTCTAGATTAAATTGGAATGCTGCTATTGCGGCTGTGAGCGGGATGATTAGGAAGATATAGTGTATGATGGGCAAACCAAAGCGTGCCCATCACATAACAATCATTTTCAAATATTGACAGTTGCGCAATATTGCTCAACAATAAATAAGATTACATCCAAAGGAGTAACACAATGAGTAAAGGCCAAGATCGCAAAAAAGAAACCAAGAAAAAACCTGCTAAAACTATGAAAGAAAAGCGCGCCGCTAAGAAAGAAAAGCAAGGTAAATAGCAAACGCTAAGTGCGACTAACTCTCATCCCCATCCCAACTTTTTCATTATCAGTAGTAGATGGGGAATGAAATCAAGCCTCAATCACAAAATCCGCAATAATTTCATGTAGATAACTATCACCTTAAAAAAGCCATCATTCTTAAAGTATAATAGTATATAAAAGAAGGTATTCAACGATGGCAAATGCACATGATAACAAATCTTTTGGCCAATTTGATTTGCCGAAGCCACTTGCGACTGCAATCGCTGCCGTTGATGGATTACTAGTACAGCAGTCAAATGTTAGCCGCATATTAAAGAGCATCGAGCCTGATCAAGAATATCTTTTCACACACCTAATGCAAACAGAAGTCACACCCGCTTTCATGCTTGCTCAGCAAGCCCTGCAAACAGCAAAAGAATTTCTTGGAAAAATTGCCCATACACCCGCCCAATTAATTGCCTTAGTTAACATTGAGAAAAAATTTGCTAGCAGAGTGAATGATATAGATGCAATCATCAGCAGCAAAATTTTGACATTTGCATTAGATCCAACAAGGGCTGAACTTCCACATACGTTATCGATAGAACTTGAAGCATTTAAAAATCAATTTCCTAAAAATGAAAATGACGCATTTCTGGGCCCCATTTTCAAACTCGGCCAATAAATATTATATGGTATTTTTGTAGAGTGGATTAGGCGTTCTTTGCCCTAATCCACTCTACACAACAATTACAATGAAAAATCAGATCCTTGAATTCCTAGCATTTGTAGTAAATTCACGGAAGAATCAGCGTTATTTAAGGTATAAAAATGCAACCCTGGCGCGCCGCCTGAGATCAAACTACGACATAGGTTAAAGACGACCTCTAATCCGAAAGCTTTAATTGATTCGTCATCTTCCCCATATGCTTCTAAACGCTTGCTTAGCCATCGTGGAATTTCCGCGCCACAAACATGTGAAAAGCGCTGTAATTTTCCGAACGAAGTAATAGGCATAATGCCAGGAATGATTGGCATGAAAATATTTTCTTTTGCACATGCATCTAAGAAATAGAAATAGGCGTCGGCATTGAAGAAATACTGTGTAATCGCACTATCAGCACCCGCATCACATTTTTTCTTTAAACTGATAATATCATCGACCGGACTAGAAGCTTGCGGATGCACTTCTGGATATGCAGCAACTTCAATGTGGAAATGATCGCCATGATGCTTACGAATAAATTCGACTAAATCACTCGCATAACGTAATTCACATGCGTCTGGGTCAACACCGGGCGGTAAATCACCGCGTAGTGCCACGACACGGCGCAATCCTAGCGACTTATAACTCTCCAATACATCAGCAATCTCGGTGCTCGTTGAACCAATGCAGGCTAGATGTGGCGCCACAGGAATATTCGAAAGTTCCGACTGCAGCATCTTAATCGTATTGATCGTCCCTGTCCGAGTAGTACCACCCGCGCCAAACGTCACAGAAAAAAAACTGGGCTTTAATTGCGACAAAATAGTAGCGGTATCACGCAATTGAATCACTGCTGTTTCGGCTTTTGGTGGAAAAAACTCAAAACTTATCTTCGTTGTCATACTTAATTCTTATTCCGCTAAATGGGTGGCTAGCCAACGTCTTACTTGTTCTACGCCCATCCCTTTCCGTTTCGCATAATCGACCACTTGGTCATCTCCAATTTTACCTATAGTAAAATAATGTGATTCTGGATGCGAGAAATAAAAACCACTGACTGACGATGCTGGCCACATCGCAAAATTTTCAGTCAATTGTATACCCGCATTGCTCGCAACCTGTAGCAGATCAAACAACACAGATTTCTCAGTATGGTCTGGGCAAGCAGGATAGCCAGGTGCAGGACGTATGCCTTGATATTTCTCCGCAATTAAATCTTCATTATTTAAGCTCTCAGATTGCGCATAACCCCAGTATTCTTTACGTACAATAGCGTGCATGCATTCAGCAAATGCTTCTGCCAAACGATCAGCCAATGCTTTTAACAAAATACTATTATAGTCATCATGGTTACTTTCAAAATCCTGTAGCATGGTTTCAATATTCAATCCAGCCGTGACCGCAAAGCCACCAATATAATCAACCACATTAGATGACTTAGGCGCGATAAAATCAGCTAAACAAATATTATGCTTACTTGCTGCTTTTTGTGTTTGCTGACGCAACATATGGAATTTTGCAGCAATTTGTGTTCGTGTTTCGTCCGTATAGACCTCAATATCATCACCCACACTATTAGCAGGGAAAAAACCGATGACCGCATTCGCTTGTAACCATGCTTCATTTTCGATTTTCTTTAGCATGACTAACGCATCTTCATATAAACTACGCGCACTTTCTCCTACAACTTCATCTTTCAGTATTGATGGAAATTTCCCAGCCAACTCCCATGTTTGAAAAAATGGCGTCCAATCAATAAATGGAATTAATTCTGAAATTGGAAATTTTTCAAACTTCTTTAATCCTAAGATCGTCGGCGCAGGTGGATTATAATGCATCCAATCACTGTGGAATGCGTTGACACGCGCGAGCTCTAACGCAAGTAACTCATTTTCTGATTTCTTGTTACTATGACGTTCACGTAATTTTTCATATTCCAGACGCGTTGCTTGCACAAAGTTTTCGTTATTGTCCGCTAATAAGTTACTGACTACACCCACTGCACGTGAAGCATCTACCACGTGTATTGTCGGATGATTGTAATTCGGTTCAATCTTCAAAGCCGTATGTGCACGTGATGTTGTCGCTCCACCAATCAAGAGGGGAACATTAAATTTTAATCTTTTCATTTCATGGGCAACATGAATCATTTCTTCTAGCGATGGCGTAATTAAACCACTCAACCCTACAATATCAACATTTTCTGCCCGTGCAGTATCTAATATTTTTTCGCATGAAACCATAACACCTAAGTCGATGACATCGTAATTGTTACATCGCAATACGACACCTACGATATTTTTACCGATATCGTGTACATCACCTTTGACCGTTGCCAATAATATTTTTTTCTTTGCAACTTCTTGACCTGTTTTTAACGCCTCAATGAATGGAATCAAATGCGCTACCGCTTGCTTCATGACTCGCGCACTTTTAACGACTTGTGGTAAAAACATTTTACCTTCACCAAACAGATCGCCTACAACATTCATACCATCCATCAATGGGCCTTCAATAACACGTAATGGATGATTAGCCTGCTGACGTGCCTCTTCAGTATCTTCAATAATAAATTGTGTTATTCCTTTTACCAACGCATGCGTCAGACGCTCATTGACAGGTTTCGTACGCCACGATAAATCTTCTGTTTTCGTTTTCACTTGCGACTTTAATGTATCAGCCACTTCAAGCAAGCGATCTGTTGCATCAGCCCTGCGGTTGAATAGCACATCTTCAACACGCTCTAGCATATCTTTTGGTATCTCTTCATAAATGGTAATCGCGCCGGCGTTAACAATCCCCATATCCATTCCAGCACGGATTGCATGGTAAAGAAACACTGTATGAATTGCTTCACGTATTGCACTATTGCCGCGAAATGAAAATGAAACATTACTTACACCGCCACTCACTAATGCGTAGGGTAATGTTTCTTTAATTTTCTTGGTTGCACTGATAAATGCAATTCCATATTCATTATGCTCATCAATGCCAGTCGCAACTGCAAAAATATTTGGATCAAAAATAATATCTTCCGGTGCAAAATTAATTTTATTAATCAGCAAATCATATGATCGCTTACAAATATCAACTTTGCGTGCTTCTGTATCTGCTTGTCCATTTTCATCAAATGCCATGACAACGATTGCAGCGCCATATAACTGAGCCAATCGTGCTTTATCTAGAAAAGCTTGTTCGCCATCTTTTAAACTAATGGAATTGACAACCCCTTTCCCTTGAATGCATTTTAACCCAGCTTCAATGACTGACCATTTTGATGAGTCGATCATAATGGGTATGCGCGAAATATCAGGTTCAGAAGCAATTAAATTTAAAAATTTAATCATGGCATGCTGTGAATCCAACATACCCTCATCCATGTTCACATCGATAATTTGTGCGCCACTAACGACTTGTTCACGAGCGACGTCTAATGCTTCTGTATATTTATCTTCACGAATCAAATCAGCAAACTTCGTGGATCCAGTCACATTGGTGCGCTCACCCACATTCACAAACAAAGATTTTTCATCGATAATCAACGGCTCTAAACCGCTTAAACGACATGCTTTAGGAATGGTTGGAATTCTACGTGGGGGAATACTTTTTACGGCATCAGAAATGGCTTTAATATGCTCCGGTGTTGTACCACAACAACCGCCAACAATATTTAAAAATCCTTCACGTGCAAACTCTTCAATCGTTGCTGCCATCATCTCAGGAGTTTCATCATACTCACCAAATGCATTGGGTAAACCAGCATTCGCATGCATCGTCACGAATGTATCAGCTAATTTTGAAAGTTCTTGTGCATAGGGACGCAATGCTCGCGCACCTAACGCGCAATTTAATCCAACGCTGTATGGTCGCGCATGCTTGACTGAATACCAGAATGCTTCCGTGGTTTGCCCAGACAGAGTACGTCCGCTGGCATCTGTAATTGCAAATGAAATCATCACGGGAATATTTAATTGATTTTCTGCAAGAAATTTTTCAACCGCAAAAATCGCTGCTTTCGCATTTAAAGTATCGAAGATGGTTTCTATCATCAATAAATCAACTTTGCCATCAACTAAACCACGTACACTATCGGTATAAGATAAAACTAATTCATCAAAGGTAATGTTACGAAATGCAGGATCATTGACTTCAGGTGATAATGAAGCAGTACGATTGGTAGGACCTAAAATGCCAATGACAAAACGTGGTTTGTCAGGATTTAATTTGGTAAAACGATCTGCGGCATTTCGTGCGACAGTTGCTGCTGCAAGATTTAATTCATATGCCAAACTTTGCATATGATAATCCGCTAATGAAACAGAATTGGAATTAAAGCTATTGGTCTCAATAAAATCTGCACCTGCATCTAAATACGCAGATTGAATTTCAGTAATAATCTGTGGCTGCGTTAAGCAAAGTAAATCATTATGACCGCGCAAATCATGCGGATAATCAGCAAATCGTTTACCACGATAATCTGCTTCTTGTAATTTATATTTTTGGATCATGGTTCCCATACCACCATCCAAAATAAAAATCCGTTTCTGGAATTGTTCGTTTAAATATTTTTTTATGTCCATTTTTCGTTTTCCTATTTTACTCCTCATTCCCAGCCCTTCTCCCATTCGTAAAAAACACTCTGGGAGAAGGAGTAAAAATCATCTCTCCCACTTGTGGGAGAGGTCGGCACGTGCTTTTTACGTGACGGGTGAGGGCTTCTCAATTAAACAAGTTCTTATTATCGCCTCTAACTCAACATATTTCGGCGTCCACTGCAACTCACGCATTGCTAACGTTGGATCGGCAACCAACACTGCTGGATCACCTGCTCTACGCTCTCCATCTTTCACATTAATTTTTTTACCCGTCACTTTAGCAACTGCATCTATCACTTGTTGCACACTGTAACCTTGCCCTGTACCTAAGTTGTAAACTAATTCTTTTTTTCCAGCAAACAATGATTCTAAAGCCATCAAATGCGCCGCACATAAATCATTGACATGCACATAGTCACGCACACAGGTTCCATCCGTTGTTGCATAATCACGCCCAAATACAGTGATCGCTTCACTCTCACCATTTGCAGCGCGTAAAATCAGAGGAATTAAATGTGTTTCTGGCTCATGTCGTTCACGCAAACGTCCTTTAGGATCCGCGCCTGCGGCATTAAAGTAACGCAATGCTGCATACTGTAAACCATATGCTTGCGAATAATCTTTTAACATTTGTTCCACCATGCGCTTGCTATGTCCATATGGATTCACTGGTGCTAACACATGTTTTTCATCAATCGGTGTGTATTGTGGCTCGCCATAGACGGCTGCAGTGGACGAAAATATAAAATGCTTTATATTCGCCGCTAACATTGCATTTAATAATGTCACCGTTCCTACGACATTATTTTGATAATACTTCGCTGGATCTTTAACAGATTCACCCACTTGAATGAAAGAGGCAAAATGCATGACGGCAGAGAATGAATACCGCTTAAATAAATCATGCAGAAACTTTTCATCCGCAATATCACCAACAATCAATTCAGCATCAAGCACAGCATCTTTGTGCCCCGTCGAAAGATTATCTAATACAATAGGTGTGTATCCTGCTTCTTGCAAAAACAACACCATATGCGAACCGATATATCCGGCACCACCAATAAGTAAGATAGGTTTAATAGGCATTTTTATTGATAAACCCGCGAAAAATTGTGAGGAAAATTATTTTGATATCGAAACCTAAAGACCAATTTTCAATATAATACAAATCATATTCAATACGCTTTGCTAAACTGGTATCACCACGCCATCCATTGACTTGCGCCCATCCCGTAATACCCGCTTTCACCAAATGCTTTTGCATGTAACGAGGAATTTGTTCTTTGAATTGATCCACAAAAACAGGACGCTCAGGTCTAGGGCCTACAATTGACATATCACCAAGCAATACATTAATGAATTGTGGTAATTCATCTAAACTACTTTTCCGTAAAAATTGCCCCACTCGTGTCGCTCTACTTTCGCCTGCTTTTGCCCAAACGGGTCCACTTTGAGATTCTGCATTGATAGGCATCGAACGAAACTTCAACATATCAAATTCTTTTCCATTCCAACTAATGCGTTTTTGTTTATAAAACACAGGTCCTGGTGAGCTAAGTTTCACGCAAATCGCGATAATAGAGAGGAGAGGACTAATCAATAATAAAATGAAAAATGATAACACTCTATCTTCTACTGCTTTAATAATACGATTAATGCCTACCATCGGTGTTGAATTAATGGTGACGGTTGGCAAGCCCGCTAACGCAGTGACAGAATGATTTAATAATCCTAATCCAAATACATCTAAAATATATCGTATTGCAATAGTATGATGGCGCAATTCATGCAGCAATTCTTTGACACGCTCTTCAGCACGCAAAGGCAATGCAATCCAAATTTCGTCAATATTTTGTTTTTCTTGCCTCATATATTGATCTAGATTTTCAGGCATTTTTGTGACAGCTATACCTTCTATTTTTTTTTCTGCCGGATTATCATCAAAAATCGTTATCACTTGAAATCCTGTCCATACTGCACCGTGAATAGTTTTAACTAATCGCAGCCCTAATTCATTTGCACCAATAATAACAACGCGACGCTCATTCCAACCATGCGACCGCATTAAGCGTAAAACTAAAAGCAAACTGCAACGAAATAAAACTAATAATAAAAATGCAAAACCAGTCCAAGTAAAGAACCATTCGCGCGAAAATTCATTTCCTGTTTTGGTAATAAATGCTAAACCAGCTAATAATATGGCGACAGAAATAACAGCCTGAAGAAGTTTTTTAATCGTGACCCAAAAACCTTGGCCACGCATGGAATCATAAATATGTGAAAATGGAAAAACAACCGCTGTCATCAATGCGCCGACCATTAATGCATTCACATAACTGGATGGCAACGTCACATGATGGAATTTGTAATAAAATGCAATGATCCCACCTGCAATCATTGCAACCACATCAAGGCCACGCAACACAAACGAAATAGTTCGTGAATATTCTTTTAGTAACCCTTTGTGAATCATTTACTAACACCTTAATTTAAATTAAACGGTGGGCACGCTGCGCTTTGAGATATCCCCACGAATTTTTGGTGGTATTATCCCCCTCTCCCAAATGCTTTTCTTTGGGAGAGGGGCTAGGGGTGAGGGTGTAAGCCCTCATCCCCAACCCTTCTCCCCTCGTAAAAATCACTCCGGGAGAAGGGAGAATATCGATTTACGAAACAACGTCAAAAATTCGTGGGGGATGCCTCAGCGCTGCGCTTCGCCCACCCTGCATCTTTCATCAATCCTTCTTCATGAGAAGGGAGAAAAGTGCTATTCTATTGAATCTCCAATACTTTTACAAAGAAAACACCATGAAAATAGCAATTGTTTGTGACTGGCTTGTCACAATGGGCGGGGCTGAGCAAGTCTTAAAAAATTTACTCGAATGCTACCCCAACGCAGATCTCTTTGCTGTCGTTGATTTTTTTGATGAAACCAAACGTGCTGAAATCTTGAAACATAAACACGCACAAACCACTTACATTCAACGCTTCCCGTTTGCTGAAAAGTATTACAGACAATATCTGCCATTTATGCCCATGGCGATCGAACAATTGGATGTTTCAGCCTACGACCTCGTGATCTCATCCTCTCATGCAGTGGCCAAAGGTGTACTCACCGGACCAGATCAAATTCACATCAGCTATGTGCATTCACCTATGCGTTATGCTTGGGATTTACAACATCAATATTTAAGAGAATCCGGTTTAACTTCTGGCGTTAAGAGTATGATTGCTAGATGTATTTTGCATAAAATGCGCTTATGGGACTTACGCACAGCCAATGGCGTTGATAAGTTTATTGCCAACTCAAACTTCATTGCAAAACGCATTTGGAAAACCTACCGTCGTGAATCCGATGTCATCTACCCTCCTGTAGACACCACTCAATTTACACCTGGCACCACAAAAGAAGATTATTACATGACTGCATCTCGCATGGTGCCATACAAAAAAATGGATCTCATTGTGGAAAGCTTCACCCATATGCCTGATAAAAAATTAATCGTCATAGGTGATGGACCCGATAAAGCAAAAATTATGGCTAAAGCCGGTAAAAACATTGAGTTCTTAGGTTACCGTCCTGCGCAAGAACTTGCGCAGTATTTACAAAAGGCAAAAGCCTTTGTTTTTGCCGCAGAAGAAGACTTCGGTATTATGCCGGTGGAAGCACAAGCTTGCGGCACCCCAGTCATTGCCTATGGCAAAGGTGGCTGCTTAGAATCTATCAATGGCCTTGATAGCAGCAATCCCACTGGAATCTTTTTTCCAGAACAATCGACTAAAGCATTAACACAAGCAGTAAAAGAATTTGAAGCATCACAAGAGAAGTTTACACCAGAAAATTGTGTTGCCAATGCAGCGAGATTTTCTAACACTGCTTTTCAAGCACAAATAAAACAATACATCTCTGACACTGTGACAGCTCTAGGAAAATAACATGCGCATAGGATTAAGCTGCAGCACGATTGAACCGGCTCTCACGCAAGGAAAAATCGATGGCATTGGTGTTTACACAAAAACATTATTTGATGAATACAAAAAACTAAATCATGAAGTCATGCCATTTTCATTCCCTACATTTAAAAATTGGCTGAAACAATCGGCTTTTCCACGCGGAAATATTTTTCCACTGCCCTATACCGCAGCAACCATAGCAAGCTTAATTCCATTTGTTGCGCCAAGCTTATATAAAAAATTCGACTTTCAAATGGATATTTTACACATCACTGATCACATGATTCCGCGTATCTCATCAACACAAGTCGTTGCTACGATTCATGATGCACTGATGTTTTCTCACCCTGAGTGGTACCCTTCAAAAACTCGAGTGTTAAAAAATCTATTACGCAAGCAAACTTTTCGCTGGGCACAACACTTTATTACCGTGTCACATGCGATGGTAAAAGAATTAGTAGAATTCATGGGCATTCCAGAAAAAAAAATCAGTGTCGTTCACAATGGTATTGCGCCACGTTGGTTTGATAAAGTAAGTGATCACGAAAAAGCACTAACACTGAAAAAATTAAGTCTACCCCCACAATTTTTACTTTTTACTGGCACCATCCAACCCAAAAAAAATGTGATTAACATCATCAAAGCATTTCAAACCTTACCCAAAGAGTTACGTGAACAATATCCTCTCGTTATCGTTGGGAAAGCGGGCTGGGGAGCTGATGATATTATCCAAACCATAAACCAGCTCACAGCAAATCATGAGGGATATTGGTTGAATTACATTGAGCAAGAAGATTTACGTGTGCTTTACCAAGTAGCAACCCTCTATCTTTGCCCTTCATTACACGAAGGATTTGGCTATACCTTAGTAGAAGCTTTTGCCTCAGGCACACCAGCTATTACCTCCAATACCACTGCATTGCCTGAAGTTGCTGGCGATGCGGCATATCTAGTTGATCCGCTCAGTACGAGTGAAATTGCCTCCGCCATACAAAAACTATTAGGTGATGGGAATTTGCGTGCAGAATTAATTTCACGCGGTAAAACTCGAGCGCAGGAGTTTACATTGGATAAGTGCGCGAGAGAGACGTTGAAGGTGTATCAAAAAATATAACTCCTCCTACAAATTCCCCTCTCCCAAAATGCTTTCCTTTGGGAGAGGGGCTAGGGGTGAGGGTGTTTGAAATGACACAAATATCTTTAGAATACAGATGTCTCGCTCAAGCTCCCTCATCCCCGACCCTTCTCCCCTCGTAAAAAACACTCCGGGAGAAAGGAGAATATCGATTTATTCAACAACGCCAATAAAGCATTGTGGGAGAGGGGAAAACAACGCCTTATTCAAAGGGCCTAACAAGCATCTCATCGACAACCACCATCACCCATGTTAAACTTCCGGCCCATATTTTATGGAGCTTAGCTTACATTTTATGTCTATTTCTCAATCGCATACGATATTCCCCAAACGTGACCCACGGGCACTTGCTTGGAAAGATATCAAACAAAGCCTCGTTGAATGGCGTGTTTGGTTCATGTTGGGTTATCAAGACATAAAGCTACGCTACCGCCGATCTGTATTAGGTCCATTCTGGATCACGCTCAGTATGGCAATCACTGCTTACACCATGGGCTTCTTGTACAGTCATTTATTTAAAACCGACATGCAAACCTACTTTCCATTTTTAGTATCAGGCATGTTGAGCTGGGCATTACTCTCTTCGACGATCACAGAATTGATTGATACATTCATGACGTACGAAAGCATGATTAAACAAATCAAACTGCCGTACAGCTTGTATATTCAACGTGTATTGATGCGGAATTTTTTAATTTTCTTTCATAACATCGTCGTTATTATTCCTGTATTAGCAATTTTCCATGAAGTAGCGAAAGTAAATTTCAACACATTATTATTAATTCCAGGATTATTGTTTTTTTACATTAACGGCTTAACCTTTGGCTTAGTCCTCGCGATGATAGGTGCGCGTTATCGTGACGTTTCACAAATTGTAAAAAGCTTGATTCAAGTTATCTTTTTCGTCACACCTATTATGTGGCGACCAGAAGCATTACCAGCAGACAAACAATTTGTCGTACACGCTAATCCGTTTTATGCATTTATCGAATTAATTCGTAACCCACTCATTGGCAAAGCACCATCACTATATGAGTTTTGTATGGCATGTGCAGTCACTATACTCGGCATCTTCCTTTGTTATGCCATGTTCACACGCTATCGTGCACGCATTGTGTACTGGGTATAGGAGAAAACATCATGGCACAAATTGATTTACGCGCTGTTAATGTTGAATTCCCAGTTTATAACGTGAATGCGCGTTCGTTCAAAAAACGTTTTTTACGTATCGCCACTGGCGGCAACGTCATGGAAGATGCTAATAAGCATGTTATCGTTAGTGCGCTGCGCGATATCACACTGACATTTGAACACGGCGATAGAGTGGGTTTAATTGGTCATAATGGCGCGGGTAAAAGTACGTTGCTACGCTTGCTGGCTGGTATTTACGAACCTACGCATGGCGATTTAAAAATCGATGGCCATGTGTCTGCTTTGCTCGACATCATGCAAGGTATCGAAGGTGAATTTACCGGTTATGAAAATATTATCATGCGCGGTACGTTACTTGGTCTTTCACGCGCAGAGATAAACGATAAAATTCAAGAAATTTCAGACTTCACTGGCCTAGGTGATTATCTTTCTATGCCTATTCGTACTTATTCATCAGGTATGCAAGTGCGTTTAGCATTTGCGGTTTCTGCTGCAATCAATCCAGAAATTTTATTAATCGATGAAGTGTTTGGTGTTGGCGATACGAGCTTCATGGAAAAAGCAGAACAACGCATGATTTCTTTACTCGATCAATCTAGTATTGTTGTCATGGCAAATCACTCTGAAGAAAGCGTAAAACGTTTCTGCAATAAAGTAATATTACTTGAAGGTGGCACAGTCAAGTTTTTTGGTGAAGTGTCAGAAGCTTATAAAATTTACGAAGCGACAAGACCGAATCAGTAGTTTTTTTCCATACCCTCATCCCCACCCTTCTCCCATGCGCATAAAACGCTTTGGGAGAAAGGAGTAAAAGTGATTACCCTTAACTACGTGGATAAGGAATACCTGCGACAAGTGAGACATCAGCAGAACTTTTTGACTCACGCGCAAGCGGAACAACAGCACCTGATGTTGAATCCGCAGGTTTAAACAAACGAGGACTAGCAAATTTTGCGATTCCACTCAGTGTATTATTCATAGTGGGCGCATGCTGACTTGGGATTAGCGTTGATGGCGACTTTCTTAATTTCTCTCCTATATAAAGAAGTAAACAAAGACCAGCTACGGCCCCTATCGCACCCCACCCAGTAAGTACAGCAGCCGCCATCAAACCTATTACAACACACACTCCAATAGCGCCCAGGAACGAACAAAGCCCGCCAACATAAGGCTTCCAACTACCAGATAACCTACCAAAGTGAACGTTAGACTTAAGCTGCTCTGCATTTAATTGACATTTAACAGCAGCGTCTACAGAGGGTCTTGTAACGAAATCAACTATGTTATTGGTTACTTCTGAAAGTTTTGATAGTGTATTGATCTGAAATTGCATTACACGTACTGCAGATTCATTTGTATTTTGAGAACCATCGAAAGCCTCGTAACAAATCATCATAGTATTATTATATAAATCGCGAAGAAAATTCTGTGCAGCATCAATATTCACACCGGTACTTAATTCAGTTTGTGTAATAAAATTGCGAAAACCCTCAGGCAACTGCTTCGAATATTGTTTTAATTTAATAAGCCCCTTCATCAGACTGGCACAATAAGTTAAATAATAGGGCTCTTCTAGAATTGCTGCTTGCTGCTCCAACATGCGTTTAAGAATTGCTTTAACATCATTATCATCAGACTTAGGATCTAAAGTAATAGAAACTCTTGCTCTACTTAAGAAATGGAGAAATCTTTCATTACTTAATAAGTCTTCTCTTTTTAAATGCTCTGGATTCGATAATATAGCAACTATCTCGCTATTTGGAAAACTACGGTAATTCTCATCATTTAATAGAGTATCAATAGTTAAAGGAGCATTATTAGAACTAGCAGTGAAACTATGCATATGATTCTTCTTAAATTATTTAGAATTAAGGAGAATAATCACATTTATATAATCTAGGTACCCGGGAAAAACCCCCTACTGAAATAACTCATTCTGACCGAGAACTGTTAGCCTGTCACTCACACAGCAAGACATAGGATGTCCATAACTAAATCTAAATACTTGATAACATTTCACTCCACTGTGCTTTCACACTCTCCACACTATAACGTTTTACGCGCTCAAGACCTTTCTTAGCTAACTGTTCACGCAACTGTTCAGCCCCATCTAGACACAATAACTTCGCCATGGCATCGGTAATAGCTGACACATCATATGGATTTGCATACACAACCGCATCACCCATTGACCAACGATGCGTAGAATTATCGGATGCTAATACAGGACATTCACATTGCATTGCTTCTGTTGGTGGAATACCAAAACCTTCGATATAAGATAGCGATGCAAAAAATTTCGCGTGAGAAAATAAATATGGCAACTCTTCAGATGACACATTATGCAAATGAATAATATTTCCCAACTCAATATGTGGTTTCATTATCGACTCAATTTCACCAGCAAGCCAGCCAGGATTTGCCACAATGATTAATTTCACACTATGACTATAGCGATAATATAAGTTTTCCCAGGCACGAATTAAGTTTAAATAATTTTTTCTTGGCTCTAGTGTTGATAACGCAAGAATATAATCGAATGAACCAGAATTCTGCGCAAATAGTTTTGGCAAATGATCTTGTTTAACTAACTGTGATGATGCTCTAGATAAACAAACTTGCTTCACTGCTTCCCAACTATTCACTTTTGAATATTGTTGCTTCACCACGGGTGGAATCACAAACGAACGCTTTTCAATTTCAGGAAACATTTCCACTAAGGTTTCACGTGTTGGCTCGGAATTACAGACGAAATAGGAGTCATCTGCGCAGGCTTTCACACTATTTAAGTGAATCAATGAATGATATGTTTGAAAAAAGTCAGGGCACAAAATAGGAAATGAATCATGATATCTAACAATTTTTTTTGTTCCTTTAGAAACCGTTACCGGACGCGCATCTGGAAAAATAATGAAATCATAACCATCCGTGTTTAAGTAAGTTTTTCGCATAAAATAACTAGCCAACATAATATCGCGCCACGAAATATCTGAGTAAAAAAACTTACCCTGCATCACGCGTTGTTTATCATCTGCTGACAATGTTTTTGAAAAAAAGCAGCGCCATAAAGTTTCTTTTAACTCATCAACAAAAGGATATAAACCATATCTTTGTTTTAAAATAGTATTGCTTATTTCCACCTGCCAATAAATTTTTAATTTACGAAAAAAAGTATTCTCTACACGCTTAACATCAGCAATGGCGTCAAATAAAAAATCGTTTCCGGCAACTAAATTTTCATTTACATCCATTGAAACAGGTTTACGCCGCCAGTTTAAAGTTTTTTTCTTTGTATAGGAAAAACCATCCAGCTCAACATTATCACATTGCGATAACACATCAAAATTCAAGCGTGTATCTTGTGGGATACCTGCATAACCACCTAAAAAAGTAATCCACAGATCAAATAAGACTTTATGCTTTTTATTCATCGCTTAACCTTTACTTTTAATATCTGCAAAATATGCCAGCCACTGCGAGCACACTCTTTCAGGAGTAAATAATGCCGACTTCTTCTCAGCTTTATTTTGGTGATCAGCGCGTAACTTTTCAGATTCTTCACGATATAAAATGGTTTCAATGCCATTAAAGATCGAATCTTCCGCATGCGCATCACAATTAAAAACCGCATCTAAAAATAGCGATTGATTCCCAGACAATAATACGGGGCACCCATAATGTATTGCTGCTAGAACTGCGTTATATGCGATTTCTGAAAATCCAACAGCAGCATAAATTGACGCATTTGAATATAAAGATGATCTTTCGAGTTCCGTTACATTTTGTAACAAGAGAATATCGCCTGCTGCTAAATGAGGCTGTAACGTCTTTCTCGCTTCAGCAGAAACAGTGTCCTGCTTAGAAACTAGAACTAGACGTAACTTGTTTTCATATTGAAAATTAATTTTTTCCCAAGCATGAATAAGCGCTGATATATTATCTTTTGGTGACAAATCCGTTTCACACAGAATGTAATTACAAAAATCATCTAATCCTAACTTCAATGGCACCACTGAACGAGCTTGAAGCAACGTATTCCAGATAGCAAAATCGTGATTATCTGTATACGCAAAACTCACTGCGGAAGGTATCACACACGCTCTACTCAGTAATTGCGGATAGATTTGCAATAACTGCTTATAAACTGCGTCCGTTTCACACACGAAATAACTATCACGACTTGCTGCATGTAACTTTTGTAAATATTGATTTGTTTCATGCGGTGTTGATAAATCAGGATTCGATAGCAAGACTGAATCTTTTAAGCGAATAATTTTTTTCGTTTCCGGCAAAACACGCATAGCATTTACATGCGTAAATACCATAAAATCATAGCCTACAGATTTAACTTGCGACACTGCGCGCGCTGTCATATTCGTATAGTAAAATTTCTTGCTCAAAATTGACTGGTATAAACCAACATCAATATAACGTTTAAATACATTTCGCCACATGACTTCATCATATAATTTATCAATTTCATGCAAATCATATTGTGGTTTCGCTTTAGAAAAAAAACGTCTTAGCTTGAATTGCTGTAACAACTTAACCATGAAAAATATTTCATGATGAAATGCATCATGAAAAAAATAACAGGCTTGCGCTATTGAATCTTTACGATTTGATATTTGCCGTTTACGCACAAAAACATTGCTGTCTTGAGAATAGAGCATACCTGACAATGTTATTTTTTGTTCCGCGGCAAACATCGCGAATAATCGCGCAGGATCACTTGATTTGACGTCATCGAGACTGGGACTCAGATCCACTAGGGTTTTAAATGCTTCCATGGCCACACTTGTTTAATATTTTAACTGCGAATATTTTACGATGTTGGTGGGGAATAGCAAGTCCCACGACTCTTATTCCCCTCTCCCAAAATGCTTTTTATTTGGGAGAGGCGTTAGGGGTAAGGGCGCCATCATCCCCAGCCCCTCTCCCTGCGCAAACAACGCGCTGAGAGAAGGGAGGCGCAAAGATTGCCATGCTTACTTTTAGACCACTTCCTTTGCTTTCCCCCACCCAACTTAGATGCTATAATCTCGCCCAATTTTTGCATCTGTTAGGCTAAATATGAAACTAATTAGTATTGTAAGTCCTTGTTATAATGAAGAAGACAATGTCGAAGAGCTTTATAAGCAAGTTAAGGCTATTTTTGCTGGATTATCACAATACAGCTATGAGCATATTTTCATTGATAACGCCTCCACTGATAAGACCGTTTCAATCTTAAAAACCCTTGCTGCTGCAGATCCCAATATAAAAATTATCGTGAATGCCCGCAATTTCGGCCATATTCGCTCCCCCTACTACGGCTTATTGCAAGCCAACGGTGATGCAGCCATTTTGATGGCATCCGACTTACAAGATCCACCATCACTTATCCCAGAGTTTTTGAAAAAATGGGAAGAAGGTTACAAAGTGGTTGCCGGCACAAAACCAACAGGCAAAGAACGCTTCCCGATGTCTACCATTCGTAAAGCGTATTATCACTTTATTAGTAAAATTTCAGATGCAAAACTTATTAAGAATTTCACAGGTTTTGGTTTATACGATAAAAAAATGATTCAAACCATGCGTGAAATTGATGACAATTATCCATACTTTCGCGGTTTGATTTCTGAAATAGGTTTTCCAGTTGCTGAAGTTCCATTTCATCAACCACGCCGTGAACGCGGCATCACAAAAAATAATTTCTATACCTTGTATGATATGGCAATGCTAGGTATTACTAGTCATTCCAAAGTACCTATTCGTTTAGCAACAATGGTAGGATTTTCATTATCTGCACTTAGCTTTGTATGTGCCATATTATTTTTACTTTTAAAACTTATTTTTTGGAATGAATTTCCACTGGGTATCGCGCCTATTTTGATTGGTATGTTTTTCTTTACATCCATTCAATTATTTTTTATAGGCATGTTAGGCGAATACGTTTTAAGTATTCACACCCAAGTATTAAAAAGACCGTTAGTAATTGAAGATGAACGTATTAATTTTGAGACTAAATAATTATGAAAGCAGTTATTCTTGCGGGTGGTTTAGGCACACGAATTAGTGAAGAAACCGTAGTACGTCCAAAACCGATGGTAGAAATTGGTGGTAAACCAATTTTATGGCACATCATGAAAATTTATTCTGCGCACGGTATTCACGACTTTGTGATTTGCTTAGGCTACAAGGGATATCTCATTAAAGAATATTTTGCGAATTACTTTTTGCATATGTCAGATGTCACATTTGATATGGAAAAAAATTCCATGCATGTACATCAAAACAGTTCTGAGCCATGGAAAGTAACCTTAGTGGATACTGGCGAGAAAACCCTAACCGGTGGCCGTTTAAAACGCATTGCACCCTATGTCAAAGATGAAGATTTTTGCATGACGTATGGGGATGGTGTTGCTAACGTTGATATTAAAAAATTAATCGCATATCACAAAGAACATAAAACATTAGCAACCGTCACTGCAGTACAACCTCCTGGTCGTTTTGGTTTATTAAATTTTGATGGCACAAAAGTATTAGGCTTCAAAGAAAAACCACAAGGTGATGGTGGTTGGATTAATGGTGGATTTTTCGTGTTATCACCCAAAGTCATCGATTACATTCAAGATGATGAAACCATCTGGGAAAAAGAACCATTAGAGAACATCGCCAGCGCAGGTGAACTGACCGCATTTTCACACACAGGTTTTTGGCAACCGATGGACACTCTGCGTGATAAAACTCATTTAGAAGAACTTTGGGAAGCTGGCGAAGCTCCATGGAAGATTTGGTAATGAAATCATTTTTTCATAACAAAAAAATTCTTGTCACAGGCCATACTGGATTTAAAGGTAGTTGGTTATCGCTATGGTTACAACACGTGGGCGCAAAAGTAGTTGGTTTATCGCTAGAGCCGCCTACCCAACCCAATTTATTTACGTTAGCCAATGTTGCAAATGGAATGACGAGCATCATTGGTGATATTCGTGATTATGAAAAAGTGTTATCCACTGTAAAAACACATCAACCTGAAATTGTATTTCATATGGCTGCGCAACCATTAGTGTTGCACTCTTATCAAGAACCGATTGAAACATACGCTACCAATGTATTAGGTACGACGCATGTATTAGAAGCAATACGTCAAGTGGGTAGCACCAAAGCGATAGTGAATATTACCACTGATAAATGTTATGAAAACAAAGAATGGAATTGGGGTTATCGTGAGAACGATACGCTTGGCGGTCATGATCCTTATAGCAATAGCAAAGCATGTGCTGAATTAGTAACATCAGCTTATCGCAATTCTTATTTCAAAAAATTAAATATTGGTTTGGCCTCTGCACGTGCTGGCAATGTGATTGGCGGCGGTGATTGGGCAAAGAACAGATTAATCCCTGACATTGTGCAAGCGTGCATGGATAACAAGCCCGTCTGTATTCGCAATCCGCATGCATTGCGCCCATGGCAACACGTACTTGAACCATTGAGTGGTTATTTACAGTTAGCACAATTACTTTATACCGACACAGAAAAATACGCTGAAGGTTGGAATTTTGGCCCAACGGATGATGATATCAAACCAGTACAATGGATCGCTGGTTTTGTTGTAAAACATTGGGGTGATAAAGCGAGCTGGTATTTAGATCAAGATCCAAATAAATTGCATGAAGCCACGTATTTAAAATTAGATTGCTCCAAAGCACACGCGCAATTGGATTGGCAACCGCAATGGAATTTGGAAATGGGTTTAGTAAAAACAATTGAATGGTACAAAGCATATCAAGATAAAAAAGATATGCATGCAGTGACAGTGAAACAGATAGAGCAGTTTTTGGCGGGATGAGATCTCCCCGAATTACTCCCTTCTCTTGGCTGCACACTCCCTTCTCCCATCGCGCTTTTTGCGATGGGAGAAGGGCCGGGGATGAGGGTCAAAATAATTTATTTTTTACTATAGAGGCTAAACAAATGCAAAATATTCGAGTTCCATATGGCATGACAGTACATGGTGAAGATGAAGTGCAAGCAGTAGTAAACGTATTACGCACCTCCACCCAAATGGGTAAAAACGTTCATGGAATGGAAGCAGGCGTTTCTGCTTTATTCGCAAAGAAACACGGTATCATGGTTAACTCAGGTTCTTCAGCCAATTACTTAGCAGTAGAAATCGCACGTTTAGCGCCAGGCTCTGAAGTTATTACACCTGTTCTCACTTTTTCAACCACCGTTGCTCCACTTATCAAAAACGGCTTAGTCCCCGCCTTCGTTGACGTAGAACCTGCTACATTCAATATTGATGCCAATCAAATTGAAGCCATGATTACAGAAAAAACCAAAGCAGTCATGATTCCTAACTTATTAGGTAACTTACCTAACTGGAAAAAAATTCGTGAATTAGCAGACAAATATAAATTATTTGTCATTGAAGATTCAGCTGACACATTAGGCGCAACCATTGGTGGACAATCTGCAGGTATTTATTCTGACATCAGCACCACCAGTTTTTACGGTTCACACGTTATTAACTGCGCTGGCAACGGCGGTATGTTATGCGTAAACAATGCTGAATTAGCAGAACGCGCTAAATTACTCCGCAGCTGGGGCCGCAGCTCATCATTATTCGTTGAATCAGAAGCCATTGAAAACCGTTTCAACGTACAAGTTGATGGTTTAGATTATGATGCGAAATTTATTTTCGAAGCGGTTGGTTATAACTTAGAACCATCTGAAATGGGCGCAGCGTTTGGTTTAGTACAATTAGCGAAATTAGATAAAAACATTCAATTACGTGAAACCTTTTTCAAACAACATTATGACTTCTTTGCTAAATACCAAGACTGGTTCATGTTCCCAAAACAATTAGCGGATAGCCGTACCGGTTGGTTAGCATTCCCATTAATCGTACGTGACAATGCACCATTCAAGCGTCGTGAATTACAAATTTTCTTAGAAAAATTAGGCATTCAAACCCGCACTATTTTCACTGGTAACATTTTACGTCAACCAGGCTTCAACCATATTCAATGTAAAGAAGCACCAGCTGGATATGCAAACGCAGATCAAGTTATGCGTGGCGGAATGTTAATTGGTTGCCATCACGGCTTGAATGACGAAATGATGAAATACATGCACGTTTCATTTGAAAAATTTGCTAAGCAGTTTGTGACTGCGTAGTAACTTGTCATCCCGAGCGTAGCGAGGGACCTCCTTCATCAGATGGAGATCCTTTGCTGCGCTCAAGACGCTCGCAGGCTGCGCGCGAAAAAATATTCACAGTGCCACCCCGGGTTTTATATAAACAAGCCTTACCCGCTCTCCTCCATTGGTTTTTAAATGGAGGAGAGGGCTAGGTGAGGAGGTTAAATCATTATCCCTCCTTCTTATGCAGGATGTGCAAAGGCTGCTTTTTGGCCGTGCGCACCAAATGATTAATGGCGGGCATGCTACGCTCTTATCATTACCCACAAGTCTTGAATCCCTTCTCCCGCCGTGTTTTTTGCGGTGGGAGAAGGTGCCCGAAGGGCGGATGAGGGGTTGATGATTTGCATGGTCTGGTGTTTTATTTGGGCTGCCCCTTGGTTTCTGGTTTACATTCAGTATAGAGCAATTATCATGGCCTCTTTCAAAAAAGGACTGAAAGATGCAAAACGGATATCAATCAACTAATAGCTGGATCATCGAAGAAATGGCAACAGCCAATTTAGGCGATGCACGCTTAAATCATCGCGTAGGAAATATCTTGGAAATGCTCAGTCGAAAGCCACCAGAAAGCATTCCTGTTACAGCAAAAAGCTGGGCAGAAACCAAGGCGGCGTACCGTTTTTTTGATAATGCTGAAGTAACAGGAGAAAAAATTTTACAACCTCACCAAAATGCAACCATTGAACGAAAGCGTAAAGAACCCATTGTATTATTGCCACAAGATACCACTGAATTAAATTATACTAGCAAATCCGAAGCGAAAGGATGATCTGCAACTCAAATCGTTATTTCCTTGAGCAACGCCAAGGTGCTTTTAAAGTTGATAACAACGCATTAAAATCATTAATAAAATTAAAGCCCTCTATTCCGCAGTACATTTTATCTAATCGAAATCTCCCTTCAAAATTAGTAAAAAACTGGAATTTGATAATTCCAAAAAATATATTAAATCAATCATGGGAAGAACCAGATCATGATATTTAAATAACAACTATTAGCATATACGAATCAATATCATTTTATTTTTCGATATCTTCGGAAATAATCAATTCAAACTTAGCATTACTTAGCATTGCACTCTTAATTCTAACATTAGGATACTCCTTCCTCACAAACGCACTCAGAGTTTCCCGCATACACAAGCTCATTCGACATCCTAAAATTATTTCTTTAATAGCTTCAGAAGGTAAGTCAAATAAGTATATTGGAAAGCCATAACCATCTGTACCACTCTTATAATAATCCAATGGTCGCCTGAACAGCCTCCATTCCTTTTCATACTCCCACTCAAGGCTTTTAGTGAAATATAATGCACTAGGATCAGGATATGGAAAAAATACTAAGGGACGTTGGACTTGATAAGCAATACGCTTTAAGGAATAGCTACCTTTAGGACACGTAAAAAACTCATGTTTGGTATCAAAACCAATAACAAATCCATTATGACAAGAAGCATAATGAGCCCACATTAACAAATTATTTGGTACGTCTGTCAAACATAAAGCCAAACTGCCACAAGTTACAACTTCCTTAATTAACGACAAAACATAGCTATGGTCCGCAATAAAATCTGCATATGTAATTTTACTAATTTTGATAATCTCATCTTCTGGGCCGCCATGATACTGAAGAAGTACTGGCATAATATTATTAAACTGTTCTTCGGTTATCATTGAGTATGAAAGCGGACTTAACTCAAAAGGATCATTATAAATTGCAGGTTGGGAAAGTCGTATTTTCAAATTGTGTAATATATCAATCCTTTCAGGAGGAAAATATTTATATAACATCATAAACGTCTTACTCTTTAGGTAATTCAGGCAAAGGCATCCAATGCGTTACCCATTGCGTTAACCCACTTTCATTTGGATCACGCATCCATGTTGAAGAAGACTTATTGTAACGAGCAAAAAACATATCTCCACCACAAAGCGCAAGATAACGCCCATCTTTATCAGGTAATTCTTTTTTAACATCAATCCAGTTATTCATTCTAATACCTCAAGGGTTTTATATTAATAAAATATAAACGTTAATATGTCGTACAATGCGTCATAGAACCGCCTGAAATACAATCTGTTTGCTTAGGTGTCATCGCATTTAGATTAGCAATAACTGCATCCCACCTTGCATCCTCGTATGCTTTTAATTTTACATATAGAGCTTGCCATTCAACTTTAGCTTCTACTTCCGAAATTTCACCTTTATTAACTTTCTCAGATAGCTCATCACCTTTTAAAAAATATAGCTTAATTTCTGGATCATTTATTACATTGGGCCTGACAGCTAGTAATGATTGCTTAGTACATCGAACAATATCTGCAAAAGATGAATACTGTTTTTCACATAACCCCTGCTGTTTACCTACAGTTGCACATCCAGTCAAAATTAATAATAACGATATAACCAATAAAGATTTTATTTTACATATAATCATAGCAGCCATCCTCATAAATTTTACTAACGTTCAGATTCTTTAATCTTTAACTTTACAGTACTTGGATTAATTGCTACCCAGAACGCCTCAAGTTCTTCTATTTGCGCTGGTGATAATATTATAGATATATCATTCCAATAATTAGGCAATATATCGACAAGAATGGTTGCTTCATATTTTTTTGATGATAATAGATCTAACACCCAATCGTAACCCTTCATACTTTTTCCGTAAGTAACAGTTACATGAAGATTATTGTAAGTAACGCTATTTGGATTTCCAATAGACAGAATTAATTTGTATCCATTTGCATATTTTTGAATATCTTTAAGAGCAATATAAAACATGCCCACATCAGTATTAACTGTTGAAAAATCTTTAGAGCTAGGTGTAAACATTGCTACCCGATGAGTAATCTCATTAACTATATCTCGACCTCTTTTTTCATAAACATCATTTTTTAATTCTTGCATATCATTTTTTAAATCTTCAATTTGCTTTTTCGAAATTAAAATATTATTTTCCAGCTGTGAAATTGTATTATTGATTTTATCCATAGATCGATCAGAATTAGGGTTTTTAGTATCACATCCTAACAAAAGGATAAATACAAAGAATATAGATAGGATTCTTATACTCATATGCACCCCTAATGATAAGGATTTCGATATCCTTTCTTACCTGTAATAGGATTCACATTTCCCCTCGTTGACCAATTGTCATATTTTGTGTGATTTGGATTAGTACGATAATGGGGTGCAACATAAGTACCATTTCTTTTCACAAATCCATGCACATGTGTATATGCAATTGCTGAAACAGAGAATAAGATTAGAAATAGAAATGCTGGGAAGTGTTTTAATCGCATTGAATATACTCCAGTAACACCATCACACTATTATAGCAAATATCTACTTCATTGAGATTTTCCATTAAATTCAATACTCAAACATAACAGCATTGAAAAGGAGGACACAATGATTGAAGCAAAATTTTTACTATTTGTAATAAACGATATTTTAGATTCCGAAGAATACACCTTAACAGGGATTGCCAATGAAACACAAATCCCTGAAGAAGTTATCAGTGACATTGCAACTAGTGTTAATGACTCACCTTCTCTCTATGTCTCAAGAAAAATTATTGATTTACATCGCACCGTGAGACCTGATTTTTACCGCGAAGTCGTAAAGAAAATTACTCATGAATATTTATCAATAACACAATAACACACTCACCCCCTCTCCCATACGCAAAAAAACGCAATGGGAGAAAGGGGCAAAGATACAAAGCTCCCAAAAACGAACGCTTTACCGTTTAATCCTACATAACACTACAAGAATTGTTGGCAGCAGTTTTGCTTTGCGGCGGCTGTTTTTTAGCATCTGAAGATGTGCTAAGTTTAGCTGGTGCAAATTTAGCATGTATAGAAGTAGAAAGCAGCACAGTGGTTACTTTCTCATTATTACAAACAGTTGTGCTATTCGCGCTTGCAGGCGATAAAGATGATTTAGAGTCTGGACATTCCTGGCGCTGTTCATCTTGTTCACATAAAGCTATCTCTAATTGATATAATTTTATCTTCATTTGTTGAGCAGCAATCCATCCTATTGCAGTATCATAATCAAGTTTACCATCAGTTTTCGTTGTGGGCTTAACAGTCAATAAACCCTTAGCTAAACATATTAATAAAATATTTAATTCATGGGGTGTTAAGTTATGTTTCCAAAATGAATCATATAAGGAGTCTTGTGCTAATAATTCTTTGCCTTTCTTTATCATTTCTTCAAGATTATTAGGTGTGTATTTAAACTTTTTCAATTGAGATTTTTGTTCAGAAGATATGCCTGACCCAAAACCAGTGCACGAGACGCCAACCATTAACGCTGATACCTTTTGCGCAGCTTTATGAACCGAAAAAAAATCTTCATCAGTTAATTGATCTGCTAATTTCTTCATTTCTATAATCAGTAATTTGTGCTCACGCTCTGCATCAACTTTAGATAGATTAATATATCTAAATGGAACATCGTGAAGTATGCCAGCTATCACTCTTTTCAATATAAGTCTATCAATTAAAATACCTTTTAGTTGTTCTTTAATTTGATTAGTTTGATCTGTATTCTTATAATCAATGGGGTGTGACTTTTGTTGTGTGCCTAGCATGAAATGATCCTCGTAAATAATTATATACAAATATTTTCCTAAAAATTCATAGATGATAATAGGGTGGAAACTACGTATATTTGATTACTTATTTAGTTTTCCCCCATATTTCGATGAGGAAATCACTAGGGATTATGTTAATAAAGCCAACTGAAATAGCTTTATCAATGACTTCTGAGCGAGAATTACATTTTAGTTTCAATCTGATTTTTTCAAGATGTTTTTCGATAGTACGAATGGATAAAAAAAGGTGATTGGCAATTTCCTTCGCTGATTTGCCTCTGACTAAAAGAAAAAGACAATTAATTTCTTGTTTCGTTAGCTCAAGCCGCGCAAGATCTTCATCTAGAATATACTGTACTGGGCGATTATTTTTTCCTTCGATAATGTCAGAATCAAATCGACATGTATTAGTCATACTGCTAACAATAGCAGGAGACGCAACGATAGTAATATAACCTGTAATACCTACAATTTGATGGTTTGAATCATAAAAAGGAGATTTTTTGGTGAGAATAATCAATTCCTTGTTATCAAAGGTACGCACAGGATGTAGAAATGTTAATGTCTTGCCATGCAAAATCAGTTGATCACCTTCACGATAAATTTCAGCATATTTATCCCACGGCAAATCATAATCTGATCGTCCTAAAAAAATTTTTCCAGTGCGAGCTCCAATAAAAAATTTACAAGATTGATTACAAGCTACATAACAAAAATTTTCATCTTTTATCCAAATAATGCCAGGCATATTTTTTAATAAATTATCGAGAGCAAAGTTTTTGAAATCGTAACCCATAGTCACTTCAGAAAATATTCATTCATCAGTATGCTTACGATCAAAGTTATCCAATGATAAATTTTGCGCCCTTATAGATGTCATTGTTTGCTCCTCGTAAATATTTATTATTGGTAAATTTTAAGGCAGTTAACTTTAAAAACATACCCCGGACCCTCCTGGGTATATAACTTATCTATTCCAGCTAAAAAAAAGTTATTAGCAAATGCAAAAGCACCTCATTACAAAGCAGAGAACTTAGAAAAAGTATATCGACTGCTACATGTACTCGAGCAATTTATTTCCGTTCCTTATTTGCGTGAACGTCTCGTATTATAAGGTGTAACTGCTTTAAATTTATTTTACTATGATAAAGCTTCACGATTATCAATAGATAATGCATTACTCATATCAATGCGAAATGAAGACCATCAAATATGCATATTAACCTTTGGGAAAACTAAACACCCGGGAATCCCCTGGGTTTACAACTCAATCACTACCACTACAATTGAACAAACGCACAGACGCTTGATAGAGTTACGCCCATTCGTTAGAGAAATTATATATTTATCAAAACAAGCTGCTAACTCAATATAAAAATACCATACGAGGATTAATCACGTGAGCCTGAGTCAAAAACAATTTGCAGATGTAAAATCAACGCCTAACCCTGAAGCAAGGACGACTACCAACAGCATGACACGCATAATACCTTTTCTTGCAAAAGCCACAGATAATAAATCTTCTTATATTGAAAGAAATGGAAACACTACAGTTATAAAGAATTTGACGAGCTTACAAAGGAACAGAGCGGTGCAATATACGTCGCAAAATTGACGAAAAAAACTATAAAATAAAACTTCGTTGTATCGATAATGAAGCGATAGATTATTTTACCCAAGGTGGCTGCTGGATGTTAATGAGAGAGCTGAGTGATAATTATGGCTGGAAAATGAAAGCACTCCGTAAAAATGGTAATTACATACATGGTTTTTGCGAATTACCGAACGGTGATTGTATTGATATCACAGGAATAAAAACAGCTGAACAAATGTTAAAAGATTGGGGGGCTGATGCTTTGGAAGAATCTCCTGCTTTCTGTGCAATTGGGGAAAATATAGACCATGAGCTATATTCATTCATGTCAACATTACGGCTAGCATCTATTTTTGCCCCCGAGGTTCATAAGAAATATATCGGACCAATTCCGACTACTATCAAAAATCAAGCCATCGGTTGTAAAGCTGATTTAGCTGAGCTGAACACTGTTACTAAAAAAGGACATGCTAATACGAGTCATATTCCTCCGACACATATTTTCGCTGCATTACTAGTATTAGATTCATATTTTAAATTTATGAAGTTTGGATTTTTCTGCTGTAGAAAAAAACCAAAAAGTGCAGCGAAAGAAACAAAACTTATTCCATATAATCATAAAATATCTGAGATGAAAAAATAATTTCATGGGAAATAAAAAAATTAAATTCGACCACCAAAACCCAAGATCAAAAAGCAGCAATACCTACTCAAAAAGCCGAAGCACCAACTCAACCAGTAGTGAAACCCGCTGTTCCAGCGCCAGAACCAACCTCCACTCTTCCTACCGTAAAAAAATAACATCAGGTTAGATATCCAAACCGCAACCGTAAGCAAGCATCACTGCACACCAACGCTTGCTTACGCGCGCAGCTCTAATTTGGTGGACACACTACGCTGCCCACACAAAAACTCGCGGAAATCATAATCATTTACGTTGTAATTTTACTTTTATCGATTGATCCTTTTCTTCTGATGAAGTAGCTGAGAAATCTAATTTGCGTTTCGATGCTTGTAAAGACTTAGAAAAAATAAACTGGGGAGCTGGGCTTGCAGTACTCGCTTTGATGCTTGTGCTCGCTGCTTTTTTTTCATCTGAGAAAAGTATATTAAAAAATAATTTCACAATCTCAGCATTTGAAATATGCGGTTGCGTCGCTTGCTGACAGTCAAAAACAAATGGAATTTCATAGTTACCAAATGTAACTTTATAATTTACTTTTGTTGCGACATGAGTACCCTGAATCAAATCCGCAACAACGTGTAGATCAATTCCGCCTGGTGATGCTTGCGCAAGCTTAGCTAAAACATTTTCAATAACCATCATTTCGGTATTTGCTTCTTTAGTCATTGAAACCAAATTATCCCTGTGCTGACTAATTTCACATAAAAATCTATATGCAACTAAATGTCCCCACTCAGACATATTCTTCAGAGATAGACCTGCGACTTGTGTTTGGTCTGCAGCACTTCCACCCATTACTTTATTTTGTGATTGTTTACGCTTGCCATTATTTTTTTTGATTTCCTTTGCAACCAAGTCCAGTAATTTTGTTGAAAGATGCACTTTCACTTCTTTTTGTATGGTCTGTGGCGGTGTTATTTGCTTAGCTTGTTTAGTTTGCTTGGCTTTGGAGCGCGTTAGTATCACTCTTTGTGCTGGTTTTTCTGTCTTTTGATCAAGCTGTGCTTGGTTTGAAAAAAAGTAAAAGATCCCATTATTCGTTGTCGGATATAATTTTTTATTGTCTTCAGTAATAGCGCACTTTGGCGTTCCATCAGCTGAATATTGCCATTCTTTTACTTTAATATGACTGGGTATTTTTACCGTATATGTTTTATGAAGCGCCTTCTTTTTCTCAGTATTCAATAACCCGAGAAAAGGAGATCCATGAATTGCTACGGCTGTTTTTAGCGGAGTATTTTTTCCATCTGGCTTTTTAACTGTTAATGCTTTGTTTGCTCGCAAAGCATAGATATCTTTTTTAGGTGCCTGAGTAAGCGGCTTGCGCTTATCAATATAAGCAGGGTCTGGATTTTTTTTCTTTTTTTTCGGGTGTGCTTTAGGAGTAGTATTTGGAAGGGTTACACCAGACTCTAGTTTGATTTTATCTAATTTTTTAGGTGGCATGCGCGCTAATCCTCGGTTTGACTGCTTTTTATCTAATTGTTTTTATTGTTTTTTTCTTATCGAAACTTACAAATAACCATGCTCATAATTGTACCACAACATCATGATAATGGTTAAATTTTAAAAATTTATCTTGCTCTTGTATATGCTTGCCGGCACGACTTGCCCCTCTCCCAAAAAAAAGCATTTTGGGAGAGGGGAATAATACTACTAAAAATTCGTGGGGATAACTCAGCGCTGCGCTTTGCTCACCCTACGTTCTTACATAAAAGTCAAAGAAAATCACTCATGAATATTTGTCTGCAGTACAATAACTATAATGTGTATGCAAGGTGGGCATGCTATGCCCACCCTAAAGATCAGGACAGCAACCTACCCAAACTGATAATGAACTCCCAACGTCAATCCCTTCAGAATTAAATCATTATTGTGTGCGCCAGTGTCATTATCAAAAATCTGGCATTGGTCACGCCAATCATTTATTTCGTATGCGAGTTTGAATTGCAGTTGTTTGTAATCAATCTTGAAACCCATAGCACCCTGCAAAGTAACTGCGCCCATACGAGGATTAGAAGCGACAACGTTGACATTATTAGCAGGTGCTGCGTTTGTAGTATCACTGATTTTCCAATAGCCGAGTAAATAACTTGTTGCAAATGAAGCGAATAACACTGGATGCACCGCTTGAAATTGAAATAACTGAATATCAGTATCAATACCAACTTTAGGCCCGAATCCTTTAAAGTCATTAATCAACTGTTCATCTGCAGAAGTAGAACCTAAATACTTTGCATTAATGGTTTGATCAATCAAGCCACCCATAACACCAATAAACGGATGTAGTGAAAGTGCTTGAGCTGGGTCAAAACGATGTCCTATATCAAAATCAATTACATTGTAATTGATATGTTGATTCACTTGCCCTGAATTATACAAGTATGCATGTGAAGGTTTTGCCGTCACACTGCCAATAAAACTAGGTTGCAGATTTCCACTAGCTGAATCACGGGCAGTTGTATCAAAACGCGTGTATGCTAACAAAACGTCATTCTTGTTTTTTTCATAAACTCCTCCCAACCTAAACCCAGTACTATAGTTGAATTCGATTGAACTATAATTGAGTGTTTGATTTGGGGTAGTAAGACTATTGTTGTATACCCAGTTATTTGTTTCTGTAGCACGCCAATGCAGCGCATCAAGAAAGACACCACTTGCATGTGTCACACTGCTAACGAGTAATAAACTAAAAATTATAAATCGATTGTAACCCTGCATGTGGCACCTTGAAATGTTAAATCACCAAAAGTTCGCAGCTGTTGAACTGCAATTAAGCGCAACTGATTAGGCCAGTATTGACCTTCATAACCTAGCCTTACTGACACATCAGATTTCCCACGATGACGCCATTCAAATCCTAAATAATAATCCATCATACTCGTACCGAGCTTAGAATTATTAGCATGACTTGAAATAGTTGTTGCTGTTGTTAAGAAACTCGCTGGTCTTCGATAAACATCACTATCATTCCATTGACCATACATCAGTGCTGTAGAAACATCGCCAACAAGACTGAAATCGCCGAAGAAATTCCATTTTGTATCGACACCAAAACTGGGACCGATACCAGAAAAATTATTGGTGAGATCTTCTGTTGATCTGTAAAAAAAGGCATTCCAATCAATATTAATCGATTGATTAATTGACGCGCCTTTTATACCTACCTTGGGCGAGAATGTTAATGTGGGAGTTGGATGCATTGCGTGGCTAATTTCTAGATCCACTGTATTCATCGTCAAATTCCAATCTGTGTATCCGCCAAAAAATATATCTTGGCTAATAAAATATGATCCACTAAAAAACAATGACGAAAGAATTTGCGAGCCTAAACCAACACCATTACTAGAGTGTGTTGTATAATGTGTTATATAAAACTTTGTATCCCAAAAATGATCTCCAGGCGAATAAGATAATCCTGCCCTGACACCGCCACTCGTATTGAAGCTAGGCTCGCTTTGTATCACATTTATTGTGTTGTTGAGAGAATTGATCGTCATTGCATAACTGGAATTTGTTTCTGCTGCACGCCAATACAAAAGCTCTGCAAATGGTTTTATTGATGACGTTTGCTCATTTGCAAAAGCATAAGAAGATAAAGCACATGTCACTAACGCTATAAAATAATTTATTATTTTTCTCATAATGAATCTTTAGTAAGTTAATTTAATTTGAAGATTGCCGCCTTGGAAGGTAGTCGATCTATTCATTTTTCCTGTATCCAAGAAATAGTGCTGCATTTGGTTAAACCAAATTTCTTCTTCATATCCTGCACGAATACTTAATTCTGATGTGGCAAATTTCATTTTCCATTGCAAACCTAGCAATCCATTTATCGTCGGACTCAACCCATTGATGCTGTTACTGTTGACAGTAATCGTAGTTGGTTGATTGTTACTATATACATCTTTGAAGTTCCACTGACCACAAACTAAAGCTGCTGCTGCATTACCAACGATATCAACAGATTGACTATTTCCAACAAAAACTGGCCATGTAGAATCAACACCAAAAACAGGCCCTATGCCTGAAAAATTATTCTTAAGATTTTCAGCTGCTGCGGTAAAAGTATTGGTTGTGATTGGATTATACCAATTAGTTTTAATATCTTGGTTGATTGACGCAAATTTCAAACCTAAATGAGGATGCAGTGTTAATACGCTATCAATTGGAAATTGGCGCCCTACTTCTGCATTGATCGTATTATAGTAAATTTTCCAGTTGATATCTGCGCTTCGGTATGACGGCCCAAAGTTGGCGCCATTCGTATTATTAGCAAAATAGTTTGCATCTAGTGAAGAGTAAACAACCCCCGATGCTTGATTTGTTGCGGTTGCATTGTAATGCGTTAACGTCAAAAATGCATCGCTATCTTTAGAGAAAAAGTGTCCCACAGAAAACCGAATACCTTCATTCCAGCTAAAAGGTGCTTCATACAATTGCACAGCTTGCTGTGCGCCTGGTGATGCAATGGTTTTTGTCCAGTTATCAGCACCGCCTTCTCTTGCTTGCCAAACAAGCAAGTCAAAAGCAGCGTAGTTTGCGGGATTACTATTAGTTGTAGCTTGTACTATCGCAGATAAGCTAAAAAATAATATCCCTATTATTATTTTCTTCAAAAAAACTCCGTTTTATCTTTTACTGTCATCTATAACGTATCGCCAAATTGCGCCGTGCAGTATATTAGGATTAGACTTCCGAGTCTAGCGTAAGAGTTTTCCAATATAAAAAATGAAGCAACATTTCTTCGATTCTAGCCACAAGGTTGCTCTAATCAATAAATCAGGGTTTAAAATGAGTAAAACGTTATGTCGTTAAATGGGTTTCTGCTTAAAGAATTTTCCATCTTTTAAAGCCTGCTTTTCCAATACTCCCACGGACGATCTAAAACCGCATGATGAAGTTCATCCGTTTTAATAGCTTCTTCGGTATCTAAAAATTTTGGATCTCCCAGCTGCATTGCAGTTGGCTGGAGCTGGGCATTGATTGTCACATAGATTGCGCGAAAGACCGCTTCTTTCACCGAGCTACCAACAATCGTTGCGCCGTGACCACGCATGAGCACCACAGCACTTTTGCCGAGTGACGAAGCTAACGAGCGACCCAATTCGCTACTCTGCACTAACATGTTCGTTATGCCATGCTGATGCTGTATATCAAAAACTGGAACGCCCGCCGCCAAAAACCCACACATGTGATAAAGCGGTTTTAATGCTGTCTTACTAACACCAAAAGGAATTAAAGCAGGAGAATGGGTATGCACAATGGCATTCACATCAGGTCGCGCGCGATAAATTTCACCATGAATAAAACGCTCTAGCGAGAGCTTAGTTCCATTGGAGTTGCAAGCATTGCTATCTAAATCCAGCTCAATAATATAATCGTCTCTATCAATCCCACTGAAATTATCGCGAGTCATAAAATAGCGATCTGGCCGATTTGGATCACGAACAGAAACATGACCAAAGCCATCGATAATGTTTTCGTTGACTAAAATTCTGGTGGCAACGACGACATCATCGATGCTTTGTTTTGTGTTCGCTTGCATATATGCCTCCAAAAGGGTGGGGCCCACCATTCATAGCTTCGATGGGCACGCTGTGCTTTACCCACCTACACTACTATTATAGAAATATTGCCATTTCTTTAAAAACATCACCACAGCAATTTGATTTAAACCCACGTTTCATGCAATATACCGTATTTTGATAATAATATGATCATAGATTAACCATTACAAAACTGGACGATTTCTACATGCTAAATAAAACTATTCTCGGTAGCTGCATCTGGCTGCTTAGCACCAGCTTCGTCGCTGCTGCTCAAACCACACCAACAACCCAGGCTCCGTCACTTACTCAAAAATCTCAAGCCGTTGTGGAAAAGATTACACCTGAAGGTGAATCAGCCTTAGAACAGAGAATACATAGCATGCAACTTGCCGCAGATAATCCATGGTCGATTGCACTATACAGACCTACTTATATCTTACCTTTTTATTACACTGCAACACCTGATACAGCAGTCTATCAGAGCAACACCCCGAATAATCAACAAGTCATGCATGAAGAACTAAAAGCGCAGATAAGCTTAACCATGCCGATTATTCCTAAACTTGTTAATGATAAGACATCATTAAATATTGCTTATACACAATTAAGTTATTGGCAAGTGTATGCGTCTTCACAATATTTTCGTGAAACAAATTACGAACCAGAAATTTTTGTCTCCAGTCATTTTTATCGTAACTGGTTAGTCTCTGGAGGATTTGATCATCAATCTAATGGACGTGGTGGTGATCTTGAACGAAGCTGGAATCGCGCGATCGCATCGAGCTATGTATCTGGGCCCGACTGGCTATTTGGAGTTAAAGTTTGGGGTTTAATATTCCAGAATCAATCTAGCAATTTGCATAATCCGGATATCGCGCATTACCTTGGTTACGATTCACTTTTATTTTCATATAAATTTCACAACGTAGTAGCATCTATTCAAACACAAAATGTAGAAAGTGGTTTTGCTCGTGGATCTACTACATTATCTTTATCATATCCCGTTGCGAAAAATTTATCGTTGTATACCGAATATTTTCATGGATATGGCCAAAGCTTGATTGAATATAATCATAAAACCAATAGTATCGGTGTTGGTTTTGTTTTGAATGATTGGATTTGAATACATCATTGGTGGGCACGCTTCGCTCTGAGTTATCCCCACGAATTTTTAAATCAACATTCTCCCTTGTTTTTACGATGGGAGAAGGGCTGGGGAGGGCTTATACCCTCACCCCTTGCCCCTCTCCCCAAAAAAAAAAGCATCTTGGGAGAGGGGAATAATGTCAGCGGCCACCCTACACCACTACATCGTCGCTTTCGCTGCAGCAGCTGGCGCTGCTACCGATAACTTTTGCACCGCTTGATCAACAAGCACTTTTAATTCTGGATTCCAAACATACTGCCCCCAGCCGCGATAATCTAAATACACACGTGCTAGACCATAATTTGTAGCAGCTGCAGGCAACTTACCTTGTTCATCAAAATAATAAGGGCCAACTACCGTACTCTTCCAAGTATTGATTACATCCAACATTTTCTTCTGTGGTTTTGCAGTTAAACCGTTTTCAATATCACGCAATAATTCCCGCATACAGGTACATTGCAGTATATGTAATGATTTAGCTTCCGTTTTTTCATCTTTGGCCGCAGGCGCTAGCTTTTTATATAATTTTGTTTGATTGCCTGTGCGTTCTAAAAAAGGTTTCATACCTGATTTTAAATTCTCATACACTGCTTTTTCTTCATTACTTGAAAAATCTAATTTCTTCTCAGCAGATACACTCATACGCGAAGGTAATCTGAAAAATGCACCCGGCCAAATAACTCCATTCCATGGCACTTGTTTGACTACTTTATTCGCTTCCAGATTAGGAAATAATTTTAAATAGGCATTAACATCAGATTGACGTGCGGGTAAAGCCCTTTTCAATATGGTTTCAAGAGGCTGACTCAACAATGAAACCGAATAACGAAATCCTTGCAAATCAGTGTATTCTTTTTCAGATAATGACTTACTATGGACAAAGTTCAGGATAAAATTATCAATATGCCAAACATTATCCCGCACCACTAGCCAATCACGTACCGTATCAATTTTATTAGTAGCATCTATGACTTTCGCTTCAGCAGGAGCATCTTTTGCAATTGCCACAACGTTATGTTGACCGTTTAATCCTTCGCCAATTGTTTTTGCTAATGCTATATGTGCCGGATTTGCTTCTTCGTAACGTACTAAATGCTCTACTACATTTCTCCAAAATTGGATGCGCACATCACATAAACCACCACGAATACTTTCATGAACATCTACTTGAATTAAATCTATGATTACTTGCGGCGATAGCTTTTCTAAACAAGCTGTGAAATTACGGTAAAACTGAAATAACTCAATATGCTCTAATAAAAAATGGGTAGGCTCACCAATATCACCTTGACTTGTTTTACGCCGCTTGAAGATTATATTTTCAAGTACGCATAATAGATGTGCTTGGACTTTAATTTTTTTTGCATCGCTTTGGACTTTATATTTTGATTTTTCAGCAATATTGCCTGTAGCTACTTGAGTAAAATAAGAAGTAATCACTTGCGGTAAAATTTCTGGAATACGTTTTTTAAATTTAGCATCTTTATTCCAGTCAGTAATGACTTTATCAATACCTGTTAACGCTAACAGATCGGCATTGAGCTCGCCTTTTTCATCTAATAATTCTTCGCAGGCTAAATAAATTAAATTGGCAGCTAACTTTTCTAATTGACGCAAAACAAATGGATGAACAGTAATCACAACTTCCAAGTCTTCGCCTGTCGCAGTAATATCTTTTGCTTCCAATCCTTCCTCAATCAGAGAATAAAAAAATGGAATATATTCTTTGGTGATATTGGGATGAGTAACAGGTTCACTCTTATAATCTAATGGAAACTGATTGAAAACACGGCTAATCTCAGACAAAACCCCGTGTACGCGCGCTGCATCAATAAATAAATGGCTTTTGACACGCACATCTTTTGCAGCAGGTGGCAGAGATTTAGGGGCAGTACTTTTCGCATCTGCTATTGCACTTTTATGTTTCTCAAGATCTATGTGATAAGTATCAATTAACTGCTTAGCATCCGCGAAGTATCCACGTAAAAAACGCATATAGCGTGTATCTACTTTTGTCTCAGCACGCTCAAGAGCCATAAATTCCTTTTGACTAGATTAAAAATTTGATGCTAACAATGTAAACTTAAGATGGGATTAACCAGTCAGGTGGACATGCTTTGATATTCTCCCCTCTCCCAAAATGCTTTTTTTTGGGAGAGGGGAGAAAAAAGTTCGTGGGGATAACTCAGCGCTTTACTTTATCCACAATTACTCAATTGTTTATTCTCCACCACTGCCGCCACTTCCACCTCCATTTCCAGGTCGTGGCACAACAGGAGTAACCAATGGAACAGGTTTTAAATCTTTTGCCAATTTCACTAAATAAGCATGCATAGGATGACTTTTAAAGAGTCTCTCACTCATACTTGTTACAAATACGCCATCCTCAATGACCTTATTGATTCCAGCGACTAGCTTGTTATAAGCAGTTCTTGCAGTGATTGCGTCCGCGCAAAATACACCCGCTGCTTTATTTAATTCAATTAATTCTTTAACCGCTTTGCCACGAGGTGTAGCATAAAATATTTCATCAGAACCTTTAAAATCTTTTTTAATTTTGTCTTTAGCATACTCATCTAATTTTTTTTGCAACTCTTGATTCCAATTAGATGCTCTCGCTAATTGCTGAGTCTTTCTTAATAACTCATGACGATTCATTAAGCGCACATCGTCATCCGTCGGCATAATATATTCATGAATAACACCATATGGCCCATCTTTTATAGTCCCGAAACCAGAGTCATGATCGAGCAAGACACCATTTACAGCAGCTGATATGCTATTAAAACTAAATCGTGAGCTGAGCATGGTTTTCATCACATGATAATGTACCTTTGTATCCGCAACTTGAAGTCGCATGGCGTCTACTTGCTTATCATCACCAACCATCAGTAACTTCGCATGACCGAAACATAGATTCTGATGCCTAATACAAGTGTGATAAATACTGACTGCCGTTGTAAGCTTGCTATCTTGACTATCAATTTGATACATAACAACGTCGCGTTTGTGATTTAAATCTCCTGCTATCACTCCACTACCAAAAAAAGTAGCTGAGTCAAATTCCATTCCGTTTCCATCTAGATAGAAATAGGGACGCGCACTTGGAACAGTCATTGCGGTCACTACACGTGGGATACCAATATCAGAATCAGCTGTCAAACCGAGTGTAGAAACAAGCGGCCCGCCTTTACTCTCATCCACTACCAATACGGAAGTTGGGTCGTTAATGGGTTTCGTGGCTTGACTACTTTGCATGACACACCTCGATAAATGATTAATATTTACACATTATATCCGCGAGGTGCCATGGGAAATAAGGGGTAAAATCCCCCTATAAGTCGGTGATTATAGTGAAAAAAGCAGATAAAATGGTAGGTATGCTACGCTTTGAGCTATCTCACGATTTTTTTTGGTCGTATTAGCCCCCCTCCCAAAAGGCTTTACTTTGGGAGAGGGATGAGGGTATTAAGCCCTCATCCCCAACCTTCTCCCCTCGTAAAAATCACTCCGGGAGAAGGGAGATATCATTCAATAATTACATCTTTTATTTTGAAATATACCTTTTTACCTCTCTCATCAGCCATCGGAAGTTTTGAGCTTTTCTTTAGTGTAATAAAATGCACTCCTGGTGATACTGAGACAACGGTATTGACATGCTGAACCTCAGATAGCGCTCCCAATAAATCGCCCGCAGCGATCACAGGTGAATCACTAACAACATCAAATGCAATTTTTAAATCTATTGGTTTAGTATCGTAATTGACGATTCTAATGATAGCTTCTGGCTCTTTCGCCGTACGATTTTGATCTAAAACATCTTCATGTGAATGAAACCCTGCAAACCATTTCATTTCATATGATAGCTCATGATTAATCGATGCTACTTTTGCCTGCCATACATCCGAGGACATGCTTTGTTTCAACTTATTAGCGTAATCACGTAAGTCATAAAAAACCAAGGTATTGTCATGACTGACAATGGGTTTTACTTTTAATGTATTATTTAATTCTGTTTCAATTTGTTTAGCATTATCTGCATATCCATTTCTATCGATATAAATTCCAGAAAAACCAGCATATACCAATTGTTCTAGCATTTTATCAATTGGCAATCTGCTAATAGCTTGCTGCCATGCCAGCACTTTACGTCCTTTAATCGCACCATAACTCCAATGCAAGTGATGTGAATGCATATAGGATTTAAATAATTCATAATCCCCCATTTTATTGACAGCAGGATTTTCAGGAAACGGCACTACTGGTAATTCAAACACCGCACTATTCTGCGGTAATACTGCCTCCATCTGCTTAACAAATTGCGCATCACTTTTATATGCTTGATTTGCAGCAACATAATTAGGGAACCGCTTTGTACCGACTTGATCAAACAATCCGAGTAAAATGAGCATTGCAGCAATAAATACTACAGTTATGTTTTTAAATTTTCTTTTTGACACCCACCATTCAATCAATGTAAAAAATGCAGCGATCGCCATAAATGCAATAAATACACCAATACGGTTGTACGCACGAATGGAAGGTGAAATAAGATAGGCAAACAGCGTACCCAAACTACCAACGGTACCTAACATGACGGCAGCAATATTTAATCGACTTAACAAATACCAACGATTTAAGATTAAACGCTCTCGCCAAAATAAAACGCATAAACAAATAATAAATCCAATGCTTCCGATTAATCCCAAAGAAGACATTGCATTCTCTGTCACATTCGGTGCCGTTCTATCATAATCTTGCCGTTTGATTTTAAATGGATGAACTCTATGATCATCGATAGGTAACAATAATTGCGTGACTTTCAACCCATATAATTCTGATTCAAGCGCTTGGCGATTTGCTAACTCAGTATTTACCCCATTACGATGCGATGCAATAATACTAGGTGATATATTGATAATGACGACAGAGACAATAACCACTATTAAACTGAATGCATTTAAAAATGGTTTATACGATCTTTGATATAAACAACCTAATATTCCTGTGATGAACAATAGATAACTTGCAAAAAAAGCATAATACACACCTGATGCCGCACAAAGAATACTAAGCAAAATACTGGCTATCCATGCTAATGATTTTTTTTCATAAACTTCAAAAGCGAGCCACAGATAAATTGGGATCACATATAATACGGTTAAAAATAAATGTGACTCTCCCCGCAACATATGAAAAGGAATAAACGTATAAACAATACTTGCTGCAAACGCCAACTCAGTACGCATATTGAATTTGCGTAAAACGATAAATGCAGCTAATGCAGTCAAAGGATATGTCAGTAGATAAAAGATATTGATGATGAGTGCATAATCCTGCGTGAATAACGCTATCAATTTAATTATCAAAAAACTCGCTTGATCAGACACAGGATACTCTGCTTGGCTGAATATACCTGGTGCACCAAGATACGGGTTATGTAAAAACCAGCCAGTGTCGATAATTGATTTAATCGCTTCACCAGAAAACAAACCATCGTTGGCATAGACGAATGGCACATAAAGACTAAATCCTTTTGCACACAGCACCCAAAATGCAATCGCTATAGTCAATATGCACAAGAAGATGGCTGTACCTATGTTTTTTGTACGAAGCATGTGAAATATCCCAGATAAAATATCGTCTGATTCTAACTCGACTTGGAGTAATTTCAAAATCAACCGTTAATGTCCTGTGCGAATGCTCGGGACGCTGAGGGAAAAGGTGGGCACGCTGCGCTTTTGCCCACGATGTTATTATCGTTTCAATTGCTGTTTCAACGCTGCAATATCTTGCGCTGCTTGTTGGTAATCGCCATGTAACTTACGCAAATTATTTTCTGTACTCATTAAAGACCATGAAGATTCACGTGTAAATTTTAAGTTAGCAAAAAAACCTAGAGCAGAACCTACTAGAAACGAAACTCCAAGTGCTACTTGTTGCGAAAAATCCGTCTGTAATAAATTAGTATCCGTCTTTATCTTATCTGCTACATAGATCCCAGCCATGCTTCCAGCCATTTGTCCTGTAAAAGACGAGAATATTTCCATCGCAGGCTGATGGGTCATGGTGCGAATATGTGGCGAATCGATGTCTTTGACCAAATCAGTTCTGTTTATATGATTGATATGATTAATAATTTTATTTGCGTTTTTACGAATGTCCGCACGTTTTTGAGCTAATATAAAAATTTTATCTAAAATCACTTTGGTAGAAGCATCTACGGCGGGTTTTTTATTTGATTTTGGCATACTTACACTCGCTTACTAAATGGAGGTGTATAATATCACACCAGCAAAAAATGATCAATATTTGATCGAAATCAAATTATGGCTATTATCCAATGCATTAAGGTATATTAACTCCTATGCCAACCCAAGACAGAAAAATCAAAAAAAACATCTATGGAACGCCCCAATCCATTTTAATCACCTATCCATCAGGAATGGACAAAATAGCCATATCTGAAATCGATACCATACTTAAGCAATTATGGTTTCCTCAAAAATATGGCAGTCAAATAAGTAAAACAGAGAAAGAAATCCGCGTAGATGAAATCCACTTATTTGCAGTCATTGAATTACTACTCCGTAGTTTATGCCTTACAGATATCAGACTTATTATTTATGAGGGACCCGCATCAGGAAGAGCTGCTTTTGAAAAAAAATGCCGCGCTGTCAGCTGGGATATGTATCTCAATAAAAATATGTCGATTAAAATCAAAACTGACTCTGTCGCTAGCCATGCGTTTCATGAAGGTGGTTTAAAAGAGATTTTACAAGAAATTTTACAAGACTATGCGGTCATTGATAATGAGAATCCAACTAGCACTGTTTATGCATCACTTTATAAAGATAGACTAACACTCAGTATTTCACTAGCAGGTGAATCACTTTACAAACGCGGATATCGTAGTGAATTGAGCGCCAGCGCACCGTTACGCGAAGATGCCGCTGCTAGTTGTATTCGATCTTTATCAAGCTTTGCAAACAACTGCAAACCAAAGACCATACTTATTCCTTTTGCTGGCACAGGCACGTTTGCATTTGAATATCTATTATTTGCATTGGATATTATGCCTGGGTTATTAGAAAGAGATTACGCACTAAAACATATGCCCTTATTTCGAGATGAGCATTTTCATTTTCTAATGAAAAAAGCAGCGGTATCTGTGCTGCCAGATCATTCGTTTAAAATACACTGCATCGATAATGCAAAAACTGCCGTTGCAGCATTGCAACAGAACAGTATTCAATTTGATGCCTTATCAAAAATTAATAGCAAAGAGATCATTGACATCAGTAACGATGATTTTTTCAACTTACCTCTTTCAATAGAGAATGATACGTTTATTTTAATGAACCCACCGTATGGCATTCGCTTAGGAAAAAATAATGATACGGATACATTTTATAAAAAAATTGCTACCACATTAAATAAACTTAACAATAAGCAATATCAGATTACAGGTTTAATTCTCTGCCCTACTGAAGCCTCATGGTCTGCATTTTGCAAAGAAATAAAAGCAAAAAAGATGGAAACATATCATTTCATGCAAGGTGGTATTGATGTAAGAGTGTGTAATTTTATATTTTCGTAAAATGCTTTTTTTGGGAGAAGGAAGAAAAACGTCGTCACCTCTCCCACTCGTGGGAGAGGTCGACACGCGCTCTTTGCGTGGCGGGTGAGGGGCTCTCTGAAATACCCTCATCCCCAACCCTTCTCCCCTCGTAAAAAGCACTCCGGGAGAAGGGGGAATATCGATAATTCATGGGATAGCTCAGAGCGAAGCGTGCCTACCCTACAACAACATGCTTTTCAACAACGTCATCATATTTGAACCTTGGATATTACCCACAACTGAAACTAATTTCTTATTACACCCAATTAATTTTTTAATTTCATTTGCACGTACCAAACCTGGATCCACATCAATTTTAATTTTATATTCCGAAATTTTTTCAAACATCTCAATAATTTCAAGCAATGAATATCCAACACCCGAACAAATATTAAATATTTCTGAATGTACTGCAGAGCTTAACAAACGCATATAACTTTCAACTAAAAAATTAATATCAGAAATATCACGTATCACATCTAAATTACCCAATTTGATCGTTGGTAATCGATTTCTAAAATGTGCGGCAATTTTGGGTACCAAAAAACTTTCTGACTGCCCGAAACCGGTGTAATTAAACGGTCTTGTGATGATAATAGGAAATTGATCGAAATATAATTTAGCGACATTTTCCATCGCCATTTTACTATTGGCATAATGGTTCATGGGTTGTGGAGCCGTCTCTTCTGAAATAAAATTTAGCCCTGGATTTCCGTAGATATTCGCGCTACTTGCAATGATGACTTTCTTAAGCTGTACACCAGATTGCTGTATCGCTTCAAGTAAATTTACAGTTCCAATCACATTAGTTTGATAAAAATCATTGATACAACCATGTGCGACAAACGATATTGCTGCTAAGTGAATGACATAATCAGGCTTAATTTTACTTATAAGCTGAGTTAAATTAGCTCGGTCAGAAAGATCACACAGATGTTCGTGCTGCGCTACCGCTTCATTTCGTACCAATCCATGAACGACATACCCTCTCTCTCTCATCACTGCTGTGAGATATTTACCAGAGAATCCACGATATCCAGTCATTAATACCGATGGTAATTTTTCAGCAGTGTCCATTGCTTTCTCCAAGGTGTCATTGTTTTTATTTCAGTTGCGCACAAATCATGGGCATCATATCAAACGATAAATAATATGTAACTATTTCATCGCAATATCTGCGTTAAATTATATCAAAAACATTTTTAGCGCTTACCAATTATAAAATCCTTTGTTATGATTGCGCCCTAACTGGCGTGATTAATGGAATAGCATTGGCTAAATGGAGCAATAAATGAGCGACATGTTTTATCGTGATTTTGAGGACCGCTATAGAGGTTCATTTGAATTAATTCAATCACGGCTGGAGGCTTATTTACCTTTCATTCTTCCCCTCAAAAAATTTTCTGATAAACCTAAAGCATTAGATTTAGGATGTGGCCGCGGTGAGTGGCTAGATTTATTGCAAAAAAATGGTTTTGATACGTTAGGTGTAGACCTAGACGAAGGCATGCTACTTTCATGCAAAGAACGTGGCTTACACACTATCCAGTCTGACGCTTTGCAATACTTAAAAAATCTTGAATCAGCTAGTATCGACGTAATTTCTGCATTCCATGTTATTGAGCACATTTCATTTGAAATGCTGCGTATGCTGACGCAAGAAGCAAACCGCGTATTAAAACCAGGCGGATTACTTATTTTAGAAACTCCTAACTCCGAAAACTTGATGGTAGGTACGTCAAGTTTCTATATGGATCCTACACATCATCAGCCAATCCCAGCTCTACTACTATCATTTGTAGCTGAACATGCGAAATTTACTAGAACGAAAATACTCTATTTACAAGAACCTGTTCCAGCACATCTCCTCGATAAAATTGGTATTCAAAATATTTTAGAAGGTGTTAGCTGTGATTACTCTATTGTTTCACAAAAAACTGCTGCGCCTGAAATCTTAGCCTTACTTGATAACGCATTCAGTAAAGACTATGGAATTCGACTATCGCAATTAGCTAGCAAATATGATCAACAGGTAAAACATCATATTGAATCATCTGATCAGAATATAAAAGTATTACAAGAAAGAACTGATGCGACATTAACTACACTTAAAAAACACGACAGCAAACTATCTACATTAGAACAGGATGTTAGACAACAACTACAAGCACAATTAATTTCAGTAAAAAACTCTATTGATGAAATTAAACAACGTGAAACTCTCTATCAGCAAGCTGATATCGCATTACTGATGAAAAAACATCAATTGGAAAAATCACACATGGAAGCGGCTGTCACTAAAGAACACTATATACAATTACAAAATCAATTATTGAATTCTCAACATGATGTTGAGCCCAAGTTACTCATTGAAAAACAAAAAGTTGAACACTTAAATATAGATCTTAACTTAGCACTAGAGCAAAATACCGAATTAAAATCTTATATTCAAACCATGCAAAACCAACTTGAGTTTGCAAATTGCAAAATATCTGCATTACAAGAAAAAACGCAATATTGGTGGAATTGCGCTGATGAATATAAAGCACAAGTTGAAAATATCATTAACAGTAAAAAATGGAAAGTCGTTACCCTGTTAATATTTGCAAAGAAAGCATTAATAAATCCCCTCTTATATAGCAAGAAATTATTATCCAAACTATGTGTTTTATCTAAAAAAGCAATCAAAAAAATCTTAATTATTAGCTTACGAATAGCGTTAAGTCGACCCAAAATTAAGCGAGCTGGATGTATAGTGATAAATCAACTCCCGAAACAAAAAGAATGGTTGCGTAATTTTGCGATTAAAAGCGGCGTGATGACTCCAGAAGGAATGATCAGACATACAGAAAACAATGGACAACAATCTTCAAGCCCGATTGAAGAAGTGGTAAATCAACTTTCACCACGCGCATCGACCATATACAGTCGATTAGAATATATGATTAATAACAAGGAAAAAGTTAATGCGAATAATCATTGATTTACAAGGAGCTCAAACCGAAAGTCGCTTTCGCGGAATTGGTCGTTACTCACTTTCACTCGCATTAGCAATAGCTAAAAATCCTGGCACACATGAAATCTGGTTAGCACTTAATTCGGCATTTCCAGAAAGTGCCGTTGAAATTCGCCGTGAATTTGAGGGATTAATCCCAGCTGAAAGAATTCGATTATTCTCAACACCAACTCCGGTCGCTGAATACAATACTGCAAATTCTTCACTAGCCCGTATTGCTGAAAAAATTCGTGAACAATTTATCACGCAATTAAATCCAGACATGGTTTTAGTTTCTAGCTTATTTGAAGGATACGTTGATAATGCAACGACATCTATTGGTAGCTTTACATCAAGCAAAAACACTGCGGTTATTTTATATGACCTTATTCCGTTAATAAACCCAGATCAATATCTATCAGCCACCACTCAAAAACACTATTACCATCATAAAATTGAATCACTCAAAAATGCTGGCTTATTACTCGCCATTTCTGATTACTCGAAAAATAGCGCCATTGATTTGTTAAATCTGGATAGTAAGAACGTAACCAATATTTCAACTGCTACTGAGCCATGTTTCCAGAAAAAAAATATAACTATCGAAGAAAAAACTAAACTTCTAAATCGATACGCTATTACCAAAAAAATTATCTTGTGTGTTTCTGGTGGTTTCGATGCAAGAAAAAATGTAAACGGTCTACTAACAGCCTATAGCTTGCTTTCAAAAGAGATTCGCAATACCCATCAACTTATTATCGCAAGCAAAATCAATGTGGAATATCGTGATGGCATTGAAAAGCTAAGAAAGAAACTCCACATTGGCCAAGATGAATTAATCTTAACAGATTACATTTCTAACGATGACCTAATCATACTCTACAATCTAGCTGAATTATTTGTATTCCCCTCTCTATTAGAGGGTTTTGGTTTACCTGTATTAGAAGCGATGGCTTGCGGTGTACCTGTTATTGGATCCAACAGCACAAGCGTCCCAGAAGTCATCAACTTCGACGAAGCACTATTTGACCCAAACTCTCCACAATCAATCGCAGATAAAATAGCACAAGTCATCAATGATGAAGGCTTCCGTCTGCGACTACAAAATCATGGCCTTAAACAAGCTACACAATTCTCATGGGAAAAATCTGCTGAAAAAGCACTAACCGCATTAGAAAATTATTTTGCAAGAATTTCAACGCAAACAAATACTTTGCCTATAACAAAAAAACCTAAGCTTGCTTTCATCTCACCACTGCCGCCAGAGCGCACGGGGATTGCAGATTATAGTGCTGAATTATTATCAGAATTAACAAAACATTATGATATTGAACTTATCACTCATCAAGTTAAGGTAAATTTACCAGCTGAACTATCTCATCTACCAATCTACTCAGCTGAGTGGTTTAAAGAAAATGCTAAATCATATGCTAGAGTCTTATATCAATTTGGTAATAGCCCGTTTCACACACATATGCTAGAGCTTTTGCGTAACCATCCAGGTGCTGTGATGTTGCATGATTTTTATATGAGTAGCATGCTTGCATATGAAGAAATCACCGGAAATATTCCTCATGTTTGGACAAAAGCATTATTCCATTCACATGGATATGCTGCTATTCAGTCAAGATTTACCAAACAAACTGATGAGACTAAAAATCAATATCCCTGTAATTTAGAAATTTTGCAAAATGCTCTTGGCGTCATGGTTCATTCAAAATACTCAAAGCAACTCGCCAATAAATGGTATCAAGAAAATGCTGCTGCTAATTGGAATGTGATTCCTTTATTACGTATACCTGTTACAAATAGCAACAAAACCGCGGCAAGAAAATCTTTAAATATAGATGATAATGCATTTGTAATCTGTAGCTTTGGTTTAGTAGATCCAACGAAACTAAGTCATCGTTTACTCAAGGCTTGGCTATCATCACGATTAAGCAAAGATTTAAATTGCCATTTAGTTTTTGTGGGCATTAATCACGGCGGTGATTATGGCCAGAATATTATTAACACAATTAACATTAATCAATGCCAAGATCGTGCACGTGTCACCGGCTGGACTGAAAAAGAAGTTTATGAACAATATCTGCAAGCAGCTGATGTAGGTGTTCAGTTAAGAACAATGTCTCGCGGGGAAACATCAGCAGCAGCACTTGATTGCATGAATTATGGATTAGCGACAATTGTCAATGCCAATGGATCTATGGCTGAGCTACCCACAAATGCAACACTCATGTTAAATGATGAATTTCAAGATGATGAGCTTATATCTGCGTTAGAAAAGCTGTGGCAAGATGAACAGTATAGAGCCCAATTAGCAGAAAATGCACATGCACACATTATTACAAAGCATTCACCTGTGTCTTGTGCATCACAATATGCAAATATTATTGAAGAAATCTATCAACAGCAAACTATACACTCATCAGCATTAATCAAAGCTATAGCTTTAGCTCAAGACGATCACCATACAAAAATAAATATTGAAAGAATTTCACAAGCAATTGCAAACTCAAATCGACCACAACCAACACAAAAACAATTACTGATCGACGTTACCACAATTGTACGTACTGATTTAAAAACAGGAATTGAACGTGTTGTTCGTTCGCAGCTGCTGGAATTAATTAAAAACCCACCGCATGGATTTAGTATAGAACCCATCTATTTATCAAATGAACTTGGTAAATGGCATTACCGTTATGCTAGACAATACATGTGCAAGATTTTAGGTATCACACAACTTCAAGGATTAATTGACCCTCCTATCGATATTTCGCAGGAAGACATTTTTTATGCTGCGGATTTCGCACCCTACGAAATCACTCAAGCTGCCCAAGCAGGCCTATTTACTGAGTGGCAAGCTCTTGGCGTAAAAATTAATTTCTTAGTTTATGACTTGTTACCTATTTTGCAACCACAGTTTTTCCCAGCGGGTGCAAACAATACTCACAAAGCTTGGCTAAGCGAAGTAGTAAAATTTGCAGATCGAGTCATTGGAATTTCTCATGCCGTTGCTGACGAAATTCGCCACTGGTTAGAAAAAGAATATGCCAACCAAAATTCTTTACGTCACACACCATTAAAAATTTCTGCAGCCCCTTTAGGCGCAGACCTAAATGCTTCAGCTCCTACTTTAGGATTACCAAACGGTGCAAATGAACTCCTTACTAAATTAAAAAGTAAACCTAGCTTTTTAATGGTAGGCACCATTGAACCTAGAAAAGGTTATTTACAAACGATTGATGCATTTACTCAACTATGGCAGCAAGGACATGACATTCAACTTATCATTGTAGGAAAAGAAGGTTGGAAGCCGTTAGCAGAAAATGAACGTAGAACGATCCCAGAAATTATAAAGAAGATAAACATCCATCCAGAATTAGGTAGCCGCTTAATTTGGATAGAAAATGCAAGCGATGAATATCTAGAAAAAATCTATCAATCTTCTTCGTGTCTAATTGCCGCTAGTGAAGGCGAAGGCTTTGGCTTACCACTGATAGAAGCAGCACAGTATGGCCTACCGATTATTGCGCGCGATATTCCAGTATTTCGTGAAGTGGCGCAACAGCATGCGCATTATTTTAATGGACTGGAATACTGTGATTTAGCAAGTGAAATTACTACGTGGTTAAATCTGTATTCAAAAAAACAGATTATTTCTTCAAAGGAAATCAAATGGAACACATGGTCAGATCATACAGAGCAACTTATTTCTGTTGTATTAGATAAAACAAATGACAGACTTTGGGTGTCTGAAACAATACGTCAAAAGGCATTAGATGAACATCTTAATTTCATTCATGCAGCACGAATTGACTTAGTAACCAACTACCTACCTAAAGGAGCAAAAATTTTAGATTTAGGTGGCGCAAATAGCCCATTGCACAAAATGGGTTATCCGCATCAATTTGATAAATTGACCTTAATTGATTTACCACCAGATGAACGCCATGAATATTACAAGGATATCGTAGTAGATAGTTCATCTACCTATGGTCAAGTTGTTGTTCGTTATACTGACATGACTAAATTAGAAGACATTGAAGATCACAGTGTTGACTTCGTTTGGTCAGGACAGAGTATCGAGCATGTACCCCACGAAGCTGGCGAACGCATGTGTCACGAAGCTTATCGTGTATTAAAAAAAGGCGGTTCTTTTTGTTTAGATACACCAAATCGCTTATTAACTGAAATTCATACCCGCCATTACGGCGGTGGCTTTATTCATCCTGAACACTACATTGAATATATTCCAGAACAATTGAAAGACATGTTACTCAGTGCTGGCTTTACAATCAAAGCGGCGCTAGGAATTTGTGAAATGCAAGAAACCGTAGCTACTAATGACTTTCACTATGCCGACTTCATGTTTGGAAAAAAAATTACAGAAAATATTAATGATGGATATATACAGTTTTTTCATTGTGTCAAAATATAGGAATAACATGTCTAATAAAAAATATTTTGACGGCATTGATAGCTTAAGAGCATCAGCTGCGATTATGCTAGTGATTGGCCATATGGATATTTTTTTATACTTTCGACACTGGAAAGAGCATTCCATTTTTGCTAATACAAATCTGGGACTAGGCGTTGACCTATTTTTTGTTATTTCAGGATTTGTGGTATTTTCTAGTATTCTACCCTCAATGAGTATCCTAAAAAATAACTTTCTAACATTTTGGCTTAGCTTTTTAACCAGGCGCTTTTTTAGATTGGCGCCTATTTGCTTTTGTTGGCTGGGTATTTTGTTAACTTTATCTTACCTCTTGCCTTCTCCATATTTTCTTAATTTCAATACCACTTTGCATGAAGCTATAGGTATTGTTGCATATCTTTATAATTACATGTCAGCCTTTGGTTTTTATCTCGTTAAAAATGCACCGCTGACGCTTGGATATCACCACTCTTTAAATACAGAAGAGCAATTTTATTTATTCCTACCTCTATTGTTATTTTTTATACGTGAAAATACAGTCTTTTGGGTTTCGTTAGCTATTATTTTGATTGGTTTCTTATTTCCGCGCCCACTAGCTTGGTATTATTTTAGATATGATAGCTTTTTTTATGGAATTGCATTCGCTCAATTGTTATATAGCCTTCCTAAAATAACTACACATATTTCACATCCAATAAAAATATTGGGCTTAAAAATTGTTGGTCCAGTATTTTTATGGCTGGCATTATATGCATTAATTCATGCTGAGTCTCTAGCCATAAATCATAAAATTTTTGAGACAGCTGCTTTAATTAGTTTATTTATTTTAATGCTTGTGTGCTTTGGTATAAGACCCCTCATTAGTGAAAAGCTGGATGCTTGTTTAGTTTATATTGGCAAAAGAAGCTATACACTTTACCTAACCCACATACCAACATTCATGATTGCAAATGCCTTGTTAATTAAACTGAAATGGACAACTGCAGATGGAAATGCTTTAAGGATTTCACCCACTCCCTTTCAAAGCATATTCATGGCAGTAGGAGTGTTTGCGATCTTAGTATTATTCGTTGAAATCTCATATCGCTATATTGAGCTTCCATGCCGCAATTTCGGTAAGAAACTATCGGCTAAAGTCATACAGAAAGATCAGAGAAATTTAGATAATCATGAATGGCCAGAAAATATAAAATCTGCACATGCAGTTAGCACAGATTAATATCATCAATCCTGTACTCGAGGTATATATGAAAATAACGAAAAGCTTTTCAGTCATTTTTTTAGGTTTATATAGTGGCATAACACTTGCGTCTACTATTACACCACCATTTTACGATGTTAGTGTTTCGCCGCATAGTAGTGTTACTGTCAATTATACATTTAACCCAAAGAGCCAGCATCTATACTGTTTTAGCATACAACCTACTCTCACAGCTGCTTGGCATTATCATGGCACGATAGAAACGGGTAAGACTCCAATTGAATTAACTGATAATAATGCTGATAGCGCTGGTCAAATACAAATTTATAATAACTCAGATACACCATTCAATATGGTAAATTGCGAATACCATCATATTTAAAAATTGCTCACTATAACCTGGAAAATATAATGCAAAATACCTTGTCGTTACAGAAAAAAAGAATCGCTTTTTCAGAAATGATAATGACTCAAGCATTCATTGCTTGGTCATTATCGATATCCGCCATACTATTCGCATATTTTCTTTTAACACATGGGCACCCTATTACGGGTCCATATATTTTTGGAGATGAGCTGACGTATTTTTCATTTGCTAGAAGTATTTACCAAGGAAAAAGCTTAAGCCCATTTACACAATATGGTCCACTTTATCCTCTCCTTATTTCTAACTTACTCTACTTTGGCACCGTTGCCAAAACTTATAAAATGATTCGCATTTTAAATATCGTTTTTTTCGTTTCTACGATTATTCCAGCTTATTTTTTAGCAAAAGAATTATTTAGTCATTTTTGGCTAAGAATTTTATTGCCACTTACTGTATTACTGACTCCATTTAGCGGATTTGTCTATTTAGTATGGGCTGAGCCACTTTACATATCTTTATTTTATTGGTCATGTCTCTTTCTCTGTTTGCACGTCAAAAAATCAACTCTCATAAACAGCTTATTACTGGGTATTACATTAGCTAGCTTATATTTCACCAAGCCTGCAGCAGGATTAGCAGTACAAATCGCTGGTCTCTTAACTCTCTCGTACCACTGCATAACAAGCTTGAATGAAAAAAACTGGAAAAACAGCATTCTTGCTATTATTGCAATCATTACTTGTTTCGCATTAGATTTTCCATGGATGCTACATTATCACCATATGGGCTTAAGCATTGTTGGTTACCCAACTGCAACGGCTGATTTGAATTGGCGGATAATTCATGAAGGTTATCTCAGTATCGCCACTGGAATCTTACTTAGCTTTTTTTATCAATTTTCATATGTATTTGTCGGTAGCTGGGGAATCATTGGAATTTGCACTGCTTTACTCATTGTTGAATGGAAAAGTCTCAATAATATTACGCGAGATATAATACTATTTGCTATCTTGTGCGCTTTTGGTTTGATGGCCTTATCTGCACTTGGCATGTCGAGCTATAAAATACTTAATTACAAAATGCCTAATGGGCGTTATTTCAGTGTCATTCTTCCGTTGATTATAAGCATAGGCATGTACTTAATCTTTAAGACTTCGTTGAATAAAATTGTTCACAATAAACTACTAATTTCTAGCATTGTCCTAACTACACTTATTGCATATATTGCTACACCACTTTACTCCCGGAGTCCACTTGCATTTACTTCTATGCCAGAAATTTCTCCCATTATTTATTTAACCGATCATGGGCTGGTAAACTGGCGTCCACAAATGGAAATGCCGTCACTTCTACTTCGATTACTTGTACCTGCTATACTCGGCGCATTTGTTCTTGCTATCTATTTATTGAGAAATAGATCACATACAGCCAAGATAGCCATATTGATTGTTTTAGTAGGAGCGGCATTTAGCACCTTTGCAGAACAGCACTATATGTATATGATTGCAACCAGCCAATCACCCTATAATAAAGTTTTTATCTATTTTGAAAGGAATCATATCGATATATCTACTGTTGTCTTTGATAAAAAGCAAGAACAGAGTAATGCACCATTCCTCACACCTTTTTGGACTAATACACAACCAAACTTTGCTGATGCCGCTGAAATATTAAAAAATGGCAACCATGTCTCTGCCAAATATTTTGTCTCCACTGATAAATTTCCATTAACTATACAATACGACTCAGATCCATACAGAATTTATCAAATTGGGAAAATGTAAAATGCTAAAAAAATCCAATCAATATCTGGCGTCATCTATTCTAATATTAATAGGATTACAATTAATTGTTTTCATTGCATGGCTAATTCAATTAGCCATGCACCAAAGCTGGATAGGCTTCATTAGTAGCTGGACTGAAGGTTTACTAGTTTCTACGCTACTTTGTATGCTTCCGTTAGGATATTGCTTTGTACTCTTAAGAAATAAAGCAACACTTCCAAAATACACCATCCATTTTCAAGATATTCTTTTTATCATCTTATTAATTTCTATCAGTTTCATAATGTGGCAACATTATGCAGAATATGCAGCCTCCTTCCCTATGCATACCTATGGCGATGAAAGCTTTCATACAACTAGAGTTCCAATTATGGCTGAAGATTTCCATGATTGGATACGATTTCTTTTCCATCATCACCATACTCGCCCTAGTTTCCATGCTGAATATATGTTTTATCCATCACTCGCTTATGTTCCAGTAACCTTATGGACAATGCTACTTGGGAAAACAGCCTCTGTTAGCGATCAACGTCTATTTCTATTTATTAATTATCTTGCTGTCGTGTTATCCACATATCTATTAGCACGTATCATGATTCAGTCAAAAGTTATTAGTTTTTTTCTAGCACTACTACCCATCACCTCTGCTCTTTTGCTTTCATATACAATGAGTTTTTACATTGAACTTCACTATGTCAGTATTTTAATTTTATCTTTTGCGTTGCTTGCATGGGGAGTTAAAGATAAATCAAAAGAAATGGTTATGACCGCTATTTTCGTAGTATCGCTCGCACCCATTACGAGAGAATCAGGAGTAACTGGTGCTTGTGGGATTATCTTTGCAGCTATGATATGGCGCTATTTTAATATCGATACTACAAAATCTATCTTGATTCGTTTGATATCTGCAAGCTGGTATTTAGCAATCGGTTTAGTGCCTTTCGTCATGTATTACATATCAAAATCACATTACACTGAGTGGGATAAAACACGTACTTCCATAAAGTTTCTCCTCGATCAAGATTATGTAGAGTTAATTAAATACGCTGCAATATACCTTGGCCCATTAGCTATATTTTCATTTTTCTTTATCCCACAAATTAAAAAGTCCCCGTATTTATTTCTCGCCGCTATCAGTGGCATTGCAGCCAGTTTACTGATGGAATCCATATTTTTACCTGGATACATGCCTTGGTCTCGAAACTATCTGTTTTACTATGCCGATTTCATCGTTTTAACAACTACCTGCATTAGCTTCATTTGGCAATCATCATATAAGTTGAAACAATTGGCACCTATGCTACTTATAATAGGAATAGTCGCGAACGGTTTAATCACAATAAAATATTTACCTAATGATGAATTATTTCATGAGTCAGAAACTGTATTCAACTTCGACCCTATTACAAAATATATAACCCAGAATACGCACGAATTTGCTAATCAAAAGATTTATCTCTTTTGGCCACAAGGCTTTCCTACTTATCCTGAAAAACTATTACCCAAAGACATTACCCTTGCGAAAATCAGTACCATTGCACAGCGACCTAATTTTATTCCGTTTGATTTGGTAGAAGATAACCTTCCAAAAGATGCTAAATTTGTATTGTTTTATTATTTAAAAAATAGCTCATTACCAAAAGCCTTTAGTTCAATACCTTCGGTTCAAAGACCAGAACAACAGCAGTTGAACCATTATAAGATACTTGTTGAATCTATTGATCCTTGGTCAAAGGGTAAAAGCGGAGTCATGCTATTAGAGAAAACCTAAGCTTGTAGTAACAAAGGATAATGCTTTTGCATAATGTTTTTTACTACATATTCTGAGCCTGGCAAGGTTAGATGACCATAATCTAGCACTAGCAAATTTTGTTGTGGAACACCAGGCACAGTTGCTCTACACCCTATTTTTTGGCATAACTCGTCGGTAAGAGAAATATAAATTAACTTCTTTGAATTTTTATATTTCACATCAAGTGCTGCATTTGTAATCAATGAGTTTTTATCAAGTCCATCTCCTACAAATTTATAATCTTTATTCCAATAGTGCTGTGTGATAACTATCGGTAAAGAGGGTTGCCACTCAGGAACAGGGCCAAGCAAAATGACTTGTCCCCCACCATTCTTGTGAATAAAGTCTGCAATCGCATCCCAATCTGTTTGTTCATGATGAGAAATTTGCGCCAAAATAACAACATCTGGTTTTAGCTTTTTTATTTCTTCCATTGCGAACGCATTGCTTTTATTGCAGACTTTCACTGGCAATAATTCTTCTACATTTGAAATGCTTGGTCGACAACCGCTAGTTGCAACTTGCGCTAATGTAACACCTGGTGGTAGTAAGTGTCTCAAGCCATACGATAATGCTTGAGCATGAGAATCACCCCACAGAAAGTATGTTTTTTTAGCACCGACGCGTAAACAGTCACTGCTGATTGCATTTTTAGTTTTTGCATATCGCCAATCATAAAAGTCACATTCTTCTCTATAAGACTTTGACAACCCTTTACGATGCAACGAAATGTAATAATGTAAAAAAACATTTCTTGGATCGGCATTAATTTTTCGATGACCTATACCATCGAGATGATAAGTATAAAATCCCATTATTAATAAAATGGATAATGTTGCAAACAAACTGGTAGGTTTAATCCATTGCTTGAATCTGATTGGTTTTTCTATGAGCTGATATGTCATCCAAGCTAGCAGAATACTCGCGGCAATGATCAGTGACCTCTCTGTCAGTGATGGTGTCTCGTATGCATTCATAATGTAGGCTAATGATAAAATTGGCCAATGCCATAAATACAATGGATAGCTAATTAGACCCACCCATACTAAGATGCGCGTACTGAATACATTTCGATTTACCCATGTATTCGGTCCAGCTGCTATGACTAAAATCGTTCCCATCGTTGGCATCAATGCCCACCAACCAGGAAAAACTTTACTTTTATCGAGCAACAACACACTTGATAGAATCAACAATAAACCTAGCATTGGCAGATAATTATTATTTCGCGGCAAACAGTCGGGTTTATGTAATAAAATATATGCCAATATCCCACCAATCATTAACTCCCAAAAACGTGTATAAGGAAGATAAAATGCAGCTACTGGATTCGCATGACTGGTGTAAATGTTTAATGCAAATGAAACAATTGCGATTGCTATCGTTAAAATAAGTATCTTGTGACTTCGATTCCAGACCAAAGCAAGAATAAGAGGCCAAAGAATATAAAACTGCTCTTCAATCCCAAGCGACCATAAATGCAATAAGGGCTTTGCATCTGCCGAGATATCAAAGTAACCAGCTTCATTCCAAAGTACAAAATTTGAAATAAACCCTGCGCCCGCCGCTATATGTTTACCGAGTTGTTCATAATCATCTGACATTAAAAAAAACCAGCCAAATAACCAGCTAGCTACTAATACTAAAATTAATGCCGGAAAAATTCGTCGTATGCGTCTTGCATAAAAATCTTTATAACTAAAATTTTCATTTGCTAGTCGACCAAATATAATACTGCTGATTAAAAAGCCAGAAATAACAAAGAAAATATCAACCCCAACAAAACCACCTGAAACCCAATTGGGATATACGTGAAATGCAACCACTGAAAGAACTGCTATGGCTCTAAGACCATCAATATCTGCACGATATCGATCGTGAACTATACTTTGCTGCTGGTGCATGCCTCTCCTTTTGTGTGTATCACTTATACACATGTGTAAATCCTATTCGCGCGCATTTTGGCATACAAACAGGCCGTGTCGCAACATACCTTTAACTCAAGGTATATAGCTACTAACCGTAGACAGCGATTTAATAGATCGATATATTTATGCCAATAAAATTCATGGATTGAGAACATATATAATGCAAATCATCATCCCAATGTCAGGCTTCGGCGAACGCTTTAAACGTGCGGGATATAACGTACCCAAACCCTTAATCGAGGTCGATGGTAAACCCATCATTGCTCATGTAATCGATATGTTTCCTGGTGAAACTAACTTTGTCTTTATTTGTAATGAAGATCATTTGCGAGAACCCAAGTATCGCATGCGCGACATCTTGCATGAGCTTTGCCCTACTGGAAAAATCGTTAGCATTCCATCACACAAGCTAGGCCCTATCCACGCTGTACGACTTGCTGCAGAACACATAGACCCATCTAGTCCTGTGGTGGTGAATTATTGTGACTTTACTTGCTACTGGGATTGGTCACATTTCAAAAAATGGGTACACATCGCAAAATGCGATGGCGCTATTCCTGCGTATAAAGGTTTTCACCCGCACACATTGGGCACAACTAATTATGCTTATATGCGTGAAAACAATGGCGTATTACTTGATATTCAAGAAAAAAAACCGTTCACGCCTGATCGCATGAATGAGTATGCCTCAAGCGGCACTTATTATTTTTCCAGTGGTAAATTAATGCTGTCTGCTTTTGAAAAAACAGTACAACAAAGTTTACACATTGGTGGTGAATTTTATGTAAGCCTTGCTTATAAAATTTTATTAGCCAACCAAAATCCTATCGCAGTCTATGATTTACAACACTTCATGCAATGGGGTACGCCAGAAGATCTCAAAGAATATAACAATTGGTCTGATATCTTTGCGCGTTTACAAACTTCATCATCACCCATACAAAAACTAGGTACAGTGATCATCCCCATGGCAGGCTTGGGCCAACGTTTTGCACGTGAGGGATATACAACAACTAAACCACTAATACCTGTTTCTGGCAAACCCATGGTGATTCAAGCAACCAATGATTTACCGGCTGCGGAACGTTATATATTTGTTGTCAGAAGTGACATGCCAGAATATGAAAAAGTGAAAACAACGCTCTCACACGAATATGAAAATATCTCTATAGTGACTGTTCCAGAAGTCACAGAAGGACAAGCTTGCACTGCACTGCTTGGTTTAGATGCATTAAACGAAGATATCACAGGCCCTATTCTTTTTGGCGCATGTGACAATGGTGCTTTATATGATGCAGAAAAACTTAATGTACTGATACAGGATGATACGGTTGATGTCATTGTATGGGGTGCACGCGGCCATACTAATGCATTAAGACATCCGCAAATGTATGGCTGGATAGATTCTGAAAAAGATACGATTAAATCAATTTCTGTAAAAGTCCCACTAACTTCTCCACAATCAGATCCTATTGTATTGGGAACCTTTATCTTTAAACGTGCGGCTGATTTTCGTCGTTGTGTGGACCACATGATGAATCGTAATTGCCGCGTAAATGGGGAATTTTATATTGATACCTGCATCAATGACGCAATTGAATTGGGATTAAACTGCAAATTATTTGAAGTAGATCATTACATTTCATGGGGAACACCAAATGATTTACGTACTTTTGAATATTGGCAATCTTGCTTTCATAAATGGCATAGCCACTCATATCAATTACAACATGATGCCGACATGGCGAAACCTGCAATGACTTATTTAGAAGATCGATACAAAAAATCAATTCCACAATTATTGGAACGTACCACATGATACGTAAAGAATTAAAAATATTTTTAATTGTTGGCGTCTTAACTGTAATCGTTGATTTCTTAACCTATAAGACATTACTGTGGCTTAATATCTTTAGTATTGACGCGTCCAAAGCGACAGGATTTATTACCGGCACGGTATTCGCTTATTTTGCAAATAAAATATGGACGTTTGGACATAAAGAACATGCGCCAGGAAGCTTATTTCGTTTTATTATATTGTATGCAAGCACGTTAGGTGCGAACGTCGCGATTAATAGCTTCATACTCCATATATTAAATACATTTCCAGAAGCCATGCAAATCGCCTTTTTATTTGCGACAGGCACATCAGCAACCCTTAACTTTATCGGCATGAAATTATTTGCTTTCAAAGAAAACTTATCAAAGGTGTGATATGAAATTCTCTCTCGTTATTCCTTGTTACAATGAAGCGGCTAACCTACCCTTGTTATTAGAGCGCTGCAAAAACGTTGCTAAAGAAAACCATATTGAAGTTATCTTAGTCGACAATGGCTCAACAGATAGCACCCCTCAAGTATTAACTGAATTACTTCCTAGATATCCTGGTTGCAGAAGCGTGCGTGTTGAAGTCAATCAAGGGTATGGTTTTGGTATTTTGTCTGGCTTACGTGCTGCAAAAGGCGAAATTTTAGGATGGACTCATGCTGATATGCAAACCGATCCGCAAGATGCCCTGCAAGGTTTACATTTTTTCGAAAAATACGGGCCTAATATTTTTGTGAAAGGGAAACGTTTTGGTAGACCACTGGGTGATGTTGTTTTCACAATGGGGATGAGTGCATTTGAAACCATACTCTTAGGCAAACCGATGTGGGATATCAATGCCCAACCCACACTATTTTCACGACAGTTTTTTGAAACATGGAAGAATGCGCCACATGATTTCTCTCTCGATTTATACGCATACTATCAAGCGAAATATGCGAGAATAAAAACATATCGTTTTAATGTTCTTTTTGGAAAACGTGCACACGGTGTATCACATTGGAATATCAATTGGGCGGCAAAACGAAAATTTATTTATCGTACGATGAATTTTAGTTTTAATTTACGTAAAAATATCAAAGAATATCAGCGTAATATATCTTCAACTTAGGGAGCTATCGTGCTTACTGATATCAATAATAATCGCAATAATTTTTGGCTCTATGCATTTACTGCACTTATAAGTACATTACTCATATTAATTATAATGTATAAGCAAGGTTTTCACCTCGGCATTCCGATTGATTACAGACACGATGGTTTACCTGCCGGTGTCATTGTCAAAACATTCATAGAAAACGGTTTAACCTTCAAAAATCCCGCTTTAGGCGCACCATCTATTTATGATTTTACTGATTACCCCATTCCTGAAGGCGCGATACTTCTTATTTTGAAATTATTCACCTTAGCAACGAGTAGCTTCGCAAAAGTACTTAATTTATTTTTCCTATTTACATTCCCCATAACAGCAATTGCATCTTTATTTGTATTTCTACGGCTAGGCATTAACAAACCATTCTCATTTGCAGCGAGTATATTATTTTGCTTTATTCCGTATCATTTTTTACGAATTGAGTTGGGACATATCTACTTACAAGCTTTATATATTATCCCCATCTATGTATATTTAATGTTAGCAATTTTAAATGACGCTGCATTTCTTATATGCGAACATCGCGATCAAACCTCTAAGTGCAAATACTTACAATGCGCAGGCATGGTAATTGCAAGTGTCATTGCTGCTGCTTCAGGACTGTATTATGCATTTTTTGCAGTGTACTTATTGTTTTTTGCTGGCATGGTAGCAAGTATTGAAAAGAAGCGTTGGCTTCCTATCATCCGCGCCATTATTTTAATCGCTATAATCTCTGCAACTATCTTCATTAATACCTTACCAACCTTTTTTGCAAAACTTCAGCATGGTCCGAATTTGGAAATTGCACAAAGAAATCCTGCTGAATCTGAATTTTATGGCTTGAAAATCAGCCAATTACTTTTCCCAACTGATCAACATCATATTAGCCACTTAGCCAACTTCAAATCACAATACAATGCTACTGCACCAATTACCAACAAGGAAAATACGACCGCAAGTTTAGGGTTCATTGGCAGTATTGGTTTTTGTCTATTGATTTTACTCCTAGTCATAAAAAACTTAGCTGCAAACACCTCTACTTTATATAATTTAGCTAGACTGAATATTGCAGCTGTTTTATTTGGCACCGCTGGCGGATTTAGCTCACTATTTGCGTATTTATTAAGTCCTATGGTACGTTGCAGCAATAGAATAAGTGTGTTCATTGCATTCTTTTCATTAGCCACTTTTTTTCTTATTTTACAATTCATTTTAAAAAATCGCTTTTCCAACCGAACATTCTGGGGACTTTCGATTGTATTAATTGCTTTAGGTATATTTGATCAAGTTCCGCGTATGCCTCAGTTAATTGAAAATAGAATTCAATTTGATAGTGACAAAAATTTCGTAAATAGCATCGAACTATTAATGCCAAAGAATACAATGATTATGCAACTTCCATATGTAGATTTTCCTGAAACTCCTGATCCATACGATATGGGCTCATATGATCAATTTCGAACTTATTTACATTCACATCAACTACGCTGGAGTTTTGGCGCAATGAAAGGTCGTGAAGGTGCAACTTGGCAACGTAATGTCACGAAAAAACCGGTTAAAGAAATGTTAGATGATTTGATCCATGCTGGTTTTACTGGACTGTATATCAATCGTAAAGGATATGCTGATCATGGCCAAGAAATCGAAACACAAATTAACACTATAACTCACTTAAAACCTGCTCTCGTCAATGATCAAAATTACATTATATTTTATGATTTACGACCTTATGCTGCAATGATACATCATTGAGTACTGTAGATATGCCAGTTCACGCTGGCATAAGTGCTTCGATAGCGCGACACTCTACAATAACATAGCTTACTGCTTCTTCATTCATATGCGGATAAATAGGTAAGCTCAAGATTTCATGCTGCCAACGTTCTGTGCGTGGTAACACACCTTCATAATGCGAAAATTCTTGATACGCAGCTTGCTCATGTGGTGCACATGGGTAATGAATTAATGAACCGATTCCGCGTTCGCTTAATTTTTTTTGTAACTGATTACGACTTTGGCTGCGGATAACAAATAAGTGCCACACGGGTTCATTACAATCTAAAACAATAGGTAGTTCAATTGATAAACCTTGCAACCCAGTTAAATATTGCTGTGCGATTTTGCTGCGGCGCTCATTCCATTCAGTTAACTTCTTTAACTTAACTCTCAAAAATGCCGCTTGCAACTCATCTAAGCGTGAATTAAATCCTTTAATGTCATGCTGATATTTAATACTTGAACCATAACTTCTTAATTGGCGAATTTTATCAGCGAGTACACTATCATTTGTCACAATAGCACCTGCATCACCAAATGCACCTAAGTTTTTGCCCGGATAAAAACTAAATCCCGCCGCATCACTTAAAGCACCAGCTCGTGTTCCGTTATAACGCGCGCCTTGTGCTTGAGCACCATCTTCAATTACTTTTAGATTATATTTTTGTGCAATTTTACGTATTGCATCCATGTCAGCCGTTTGACCGTATAAATGAACAGGCATAATTGCTTTCGTTCGTGGCGTAATCGCTGCTTCAACAAGCAATGGATCTAAATTATAGGTAGTATCTGGCTCTACTGGTACAGGTGTTGCTCCTGCATAGGTCACGGCTAACCACGTTGCGATATATGTATTTGCTGGCACAATAACTTCATCACCAGCACCGATATCATAGCCACGTAAAATAAGATGCAATGCATCTAAACCATTACCAACACCTATACAATGTGATACACCACAATACAATGCAAATTCATTTTCAAATTTTTCAACTTCTTGTCCCAAAATATAATGACTAGAAAGCATGACGCGCTTATAAGCATCGTCTAATTCCTGTTGCAGCTCTAAATATGCAGGTTGTAAATCAAGAAACGGAACTTTCATATGCACCTTTCGCGACAGTTAAGAATGTTTTGTAGTCACGCAGATAATCTGATTCATCATAACCTGTCGATGCGACAACGAGACAAACAGCATTTGGAGAAAAATTATCAAGTTCACGCCATATCATTGGACATATATATAATCCACGATAAGGTTGATTTAACGTAATTTGTTTTTTGTTTGTGCCATCATCAAGTAACACATCAAAACTACCAGATATGGGTATCATTAATTGTTTTAGCGCTTTATGAGCATGTCCACCACGTTTTGCATGTTTCGGTGCTTCATATAGATAGTAAATTCGCTGCATATCAAAAGGAAGATGAAGACCATTCTCAACAAAAGTTAGAAACCCACGTTCATCACCAACACGAGGCAAATCAATAAAAATGCAATCCTTTAAAGCCATGTTCAATCCCTGCACACATATTTCATTATTAAATAAGTTCTCAGCATACTAACAAAATTACGTTAAAAAATCCTACACTACGAATTATTTTTTACAAAAAATTATTCAATCATAAGAGACTGCTTGACGCATCCAACTCTCATTACTAAGATGGGATCAATTTAGAACAATATGGACATATAGCATGTATTCATTAGTGATACCTGTTTACAAAAATGAAGGTTCTATTCTTCAACTACTTGATGTGCTAGAAAATATCAGCCAAAAATTAGATGACATTTTGGAAGTCGTATTCGTCATTGATGCAAGCCCAGATCAATGTTATGCATTATTAAAAGAACATTTGTCTCGTTTTTCGTTTCGCTCCCAGCTGATTTTATTATCACGAAACTTTGGCTCACACGCAGCATTCCGCTTAGGTTTAGAAAAAGCCAAAGGACAGTTTTTTACTGTCATGGCCGCTGATCTACAAGAGCCACCTGAGTTAATCATCAATATGTTTAAGTCTCTCAAGCATGAACCCATCGATGTTGCATTCGGTGTGCGCTCAAGTAGAAAAGACCCGCTCTTACAAAAAGTATTAGCGAAAACATTTTGGTTTTTCTATCGAAAATTGATATTAAATGATATGCCAGCAGGTGGGGTAGATATCATCGGCTGCAATCTTGATTTTAGAAATCAACTATTACAACTGAATGAATTAAACAGTTCAATGCTAGGATTAGCTTTTTGGTTAGGATTTAGACGTAAATTTATTGAATATCAACGCTTGAAAAGATTCGAAGGAAAAAGCGCATTTAGTCTACGTAAACGAATAAAATACTCTATGGATAGCTCGTTTGCATTTACTGATCTGCCCATTAGGTTATTATATTTTATTGGTAGCGTTGGAATATTTTTTTCTACCCTTTCCGCAGTTACCATTTTTATAGCTAAAGTTTTAGGATCTATTCCTGTTCCAGGGTATGCAACAACTATTATCACCATTGTATTTTTTGCTGCATTAAATTTAATGGGATTAGGAATTATTGGATCTTACGTCTGGCGTACATTTGAAAATACAAAATCACGGCCTCAAAGTGTTGTTATGTCTGCCCTTGAATTCAATACTGAAGCATGCAGCAAAGCTTCTAATGTAGTATTTGAATAATCAGGGTTGAACGATTGCAAATATTCGAGTGTACGTAAACCACACCCAAGAACAGCAATGGGTAGCCCTAGTTTACGCGCCGACTCGATATCAACTTCGGTATCACCGATCCATAAACATTTTGAATCATCCTTCTCTAACAATACTTTTACTGCTGTTGATTTCAGCTTAGCATCATGCACAGAAACAATATGCTTAAAATAACTAATAATACCTAATTGCTCTAATTGCCAAGATAAATTAGCTGCACTCTGACGCAAAGTTGCCAAGATTAACTGATAACCTTGCCGGCTTAAATCAGACAATATTTGAGAAACACGTGGTTGCAAACTATCAAACGCTAAATATTTTTTATCTTCGATACGATCAAGCCATTTTTCTAAAAAAACATCGTAAATGCTTTCTGCATGACTACGATGTAATAATACCGTGCGCTTCACACGATCACGTTTCATTGCCCAATAATCATCTATGTTTAATGGCTGAAAACCCTGTTCGATTAAGATATCAGCATAACATTGATAATGTCGTAATTTACCATCTAGAATGGGTCCATCTAAATCAAAGATGATTTTATTAAACGGCTTGTGCGCAGAAATCACGATATTCATTTTCCAAACCTTTCGTTAATGAAACCAAGTCCCAAGTACCTAATGCTTCGACCATCGATTGATTATTAAAAACTAATGAAACACCATTTGGTTTTTCAAAATCATATTGAGGCTTAATATCTTTGCTTGATACAGCAATAATTTTTTCGATGATCTCTTTAAGAGATACTGATTTCCCGCTGACGACATTAATCAACATGGATGTTAAAGGCGAACGAGTCAATGCTCTAAGTAGAGCCTCAATTGCATCATCAATATATAAAAAATCGCGCAAAACTGACCCATCTCCATAAACAATCGGGGGTTGATTTGCTAAAACTTTACGAATCACTTCTGGGATAAATTTGTGATATGCAAATTCACCTACACCGTAAGTGTGACCTAATCGTAATATAGAATATGTGCTCTTCCACATAGCAGCATAAACTTTCACTAATTGTTCACCAAACAATTTTGATGCGGCATATAAATTAGATGGTTCAACAGGAAAATTTTCATCGATAATAGAATTTGAAGACTTAGCATAAACATCGACAGAGCTTGTAAATAAAACATGCTGGGGAGCGCTCGGCAAGCTATCAAATAAATGACGCATGCCATTTAAATTATTTTCGAAAGCCAGATCAACATTATTAATCTCATCAGTCGACTTTGGGATAAATGCGCCAAGATGACAAACGATATCAATATTTTTAATATCATGTATACGCCAAAACTCTTTTGTTAGCTTTTGCATATCACATTGCAACCATTGCAAGTTTAAACTCGTGGCTGTCATATGTTGACGTGATAACGCTAAAATACTTATGTTTGGTACTGCTTGCAATCGTTGCAATAACCGCTTACCGACAAACCCTGTGCCACCAGTTACTAAAATTGTTTTTCCAGCTAATGAAGAAAACATTATGCATGCTCCAAGCTTTCTAACTCAGCAACTGTTGTTAACACAGGCTCAACATCCATACCTCTTATCCAAATTAATCCGTCTGGTAGTGGATTAATTTTTTTCGCCAGCGTTGGAAACTTATTTTCTAATGCAATATTGCAATATATTTCAGGAAAATTTAACCCAGCTTTTGTGAAAAAGTAATGCGTAGTGAAAAAACGTCCGATATTGATCTCTGTCACGTTTGGTTTACCATCGTGTGAGTAAGTCATATCAACTGCAAAAATTCCATGTGGCTCTGTGGATACTGCGCGAATCGCATCTTGCGCTAATGTATCAATTTCTGAAATAGAACAAGTTTCGCCTACACCTGTAATTCCAGTCACACCTGATAAAGTTCTATCCCCAAAATTCCAACTATGCCGACGTCTAGTTTGTGCGACGACTAATTCACCTTGATGCCAAATAGATTGCCAGGTAATCGTTTTGTCACTTAACAATTCTGCAGCAGTAAAAGCACCCCAGCCCTTATAGCGATCAATCCAAATGCGGGCAAAGTCATAGTCATTGGTTGGCAACGCTCCACGACCACCACCACCTTCAATCGCTCTTAACCAAATGGTTTCGCCCAAATTATCAAATGCCCAACGCAAATCCGTTGGTGAATTTAATAAAACTGTTTTTGGTACTGAAACACCTGCTTGCTGCCAAACTAAATATGATTGCTGCTTGTTAACACAACATTCGATAGTTTCTTCGTCAGGAAGGAACAATTTAACATTCATTGCCTGAATTTGTTGCCGTAATCGAGAAACAGCACGGACTTCAAAATCATTTTGTACATGTATAAAATCCGGCTTCGTCTTATGAATTAAATTCAGGAATTTTTCTGCGTAATTTTTTGCATTTGCTGCTGGAATAACATAGCGTTCATCTACATTAGACAAAAACAAATCGGATGGAATACAACTTGTGCCAATGATATAGTCATTCCGACTAGACTCTCGCAGAGATCGTATAAAATTATTTGTTGGGGCGCCGCCTGCCCCACCTACTTGAATCCTTGCCACATAAACTCCTTGAATGAAGTATTTTCACGGATAATATCAAATATTAGTCAAATTCCAAACAGATATAAATTTTTCAACATCTTATCTAGATAAAACACATTGGAATAAATCGTGCCCCTATGTCAAAATGCCGCACTAGCAATGGAACGGAATACTGTTATGGAAGAAATTGAGCGAGTGGAATCATTATCTAACTGGTATCACACTGAAGAATTAAATTTTGACAAACGTTTGATTCATTTCAGATATAAGACGCTGTTACCACACTTACAAGGCCCCGAAGGTCTAGAATTAGGGCCTGCTCAAGGTGAAATGACTCAATATTTAGTCGATCATTTTCAGCACTTGACTGTTGTTGATGGCGCTAGCAATCTACTCAAATCAATTCCAAACAAATCGAACCTCACAAAGATTCACTCATTATTTGAAAACTATATACCCACAAAAAAATTCAATACGATTATCATGGAACATATATTGGAACATATTGAAAATCCAGTTGAGTTACTGTTGAGAATTCGTGATTGGTTAGCACCTAATGGGAAAATTTTAATCGGCGTTCCCAATGGTTTATCAATTCATCGGTTAGTTGCCGTAAAAATGAAGTTATTAGCAAATCCTTGTGAGCTTAATTCACGAGATCATGCTTTAGGCCATCGCCGAGTTTACACACCGACAACATTGAGATCTGATATTGAAAATGCAGGCTTACATCTTCATGAAATAGGCGGTGTATTTTTCAAACCAGTGTCTAATGGACAAATCGAACAATCATGGACAGATGAGATGATCAATGGTTTTTATGAACTAGGAAAAGATTTCCCTGAAAATGCCGCTGAATTATACGTAGTATGTAGCAATCCGAGCTAACAATGCCAGAAAAGACTTTAGACCACCAAGACATACAATATCCTCCTCAATCAATGTTAGCAAATACATTGATATCGGTATTTTTTTATAAAAATACCGTCTATCGTAAAATTAATAAAATTCATCAAGCATTTATTTTAGAGTTAATCTCAACGGGATTAATCGACGTCTTAGCTTCTAATTATTTAATGCCCATAACAAAAATTTCATCCATAAATACACATGATCACTTATTAATAGAGCAAGAAAAAATACCTACTATAATACAACCACAAGAATGGTCTTATTCAATGCTCAAAGCTGCCGCAAAATGCGTTGTGAGACTTAATAAAATTGCTTTCGATTATGGATATCAAACATATGATTGCCATGGTTTTAATGTGTTATTTCATGGAGCGCACCCTCAGTTTGTCGATCTTGGTAGCTTTGTTAAAAAATATGAAAATAATCAATGGGCTGCTCTAGACGAATTTATTAGTCGTTATTTATATCCATTAAAACTATGGTCAGAAAACAACTTCTATTTGGCCCACCGAGTCTTAGCAGATAATTACTGGAATCGTTTCCTTCCTAAAAATGAAAATTATTTGACTGGTTTTCAGGATTTATTACACACTCAAACTAATTTCGATTTATTAATGAAAATCATAGATTCGTTTATTGAACCTACAAATGATAGCTTGTGGAGTAACTATCACGACTCATACCTAGCTCATCATCAAACTGACAAACCCTATTCCCGATTTGATAAAATTTTATCACTAAGCAATCAATTTCATATTGAATCTGCACATGATGTTGGAGGTAATGCTGGAATTTTTACACGCCTGTTAGCATCCAATGAAAAAATAAAGTCAATTCTTTGTTCTGATGTTGATTCTAATGCTATCGACAAATTATATATGTTTTCTGAAAATCATATTGATAGCGAACATAAGATTTCTTGCTGCTTACTGAATGTGTTAGCGCCCATTCACAATTACGGTAACAAAACTCCAGAACAACGTTTACAATGTGATGCTGTTTTTGCATTAGCACTTACTCATCACTTATTGCTAGGGATGCGAGCCGACTTAGAATTCGTTCTCAAACAATTTCATAAATTTACAAAGAAATATATCTTTATAGAGTTTATGCCTTTCTCTCACATTGATGGTCTTACTAGAGTCACTTCAAACGAGATGGCGCATTATTCTAGCGACTGGTTTCAATCCCATTTTATAAAACATTTTGAATTGCTACATACTGAGCAACTTGAAGTGAATAGAATGCTTTTTATTGGAAAGAAAATTACAGCACCAACTATCTTTCCCAATAAATTTTCACGCTTAACTATCAACGTTTCTTCTCCCATCTTATTAATACTATCATCTGAGTCAGATCTTGAATCATTTAAAATAATTGAACAATGTTCTTGGTCAACCCTAAAGATTGCAATTTATGATGAAGATGAAAATACTGCATGGTTTGAACAATTATCACGTACTTTACACAATAATCACTCTCAATTTGAAATCTATAAATTCCCAAAAAACAGCGATCTTTCCTATGAGGCAATTAGCTTATTTTTTAATAATCACGACAACGGAATAATCATTGAACATGGCTTCCAACCCAATGCTACTTTCTTACAGTATTGCCAGGAGCTTTTGCAACATCATGAAGAAAATGAACCGATACTCCAAATATCAGGATCAAACTTATTAGGGAATTATCCTAATCAAGACAATAGCTATTTCTTTAGTGCGCATATTTTTACTGGTACATTTGGCACATGGAAAAGCCGTTGGGATAAATTTCAGGAATTTTTAAAATCTGACGTTCAAATAGAAAACAACAATAATCGACTATTACCCTATTACACCACGGTCGCAGTCGGAAATTGGAAATATAAATGGGCACTGTTTGGTATTTATAACTCCTATTTATCAATTCAGCCTAATAAGAATTTAACCAAGATAACACCAAAAAACAATGTAGTTACATTTTTGAATTCATTACCAACAGCAGAAATACAATTTCCTCTTCAACACCCAGGAGAATTGATACCTAATATTAACTATGACCAAACTCTCTCAGTTGATTTTTTCAATCCATTTCTACCGTTTACACAAAACAAACTTCCTCATTTGCAAATATCTATTGAGATTGAATGTGAACAGCATTTTTTAGCGTTTCATAAAAATGAAACCGTCGCTGTCAAAATAAAAGTAAAGAATACAGGCACACAACTACTATCATCTTTGCCACCTTTCCCAATTCATTTGTCCTATCACTGGCTAGATACTACTGACAATTATTACTGTTATGATGGATTACGAACAGGGCTATATTCTGAAGAGAAAATCGATATCGGCGGCTTACAAGTTCAAAAATACTTATTTCTATTACCTGGCGAAAGTAGAGAGTACACACTCAAGGTATCGACACCAGAAATCTCTGGCAGATATCAACTAAACATTACCGCTGTGCAAGAAGGTCACATTTGGTTTGATCAAATTAGTAAAGCTAATCTACTACGTATTCAAGCCAATATTGAATAGGAATTAATAACTTTATAGTTTATATTGCATTACTGATCAGAAATTTAATACTAGATTTAAGACTAAAGATGATTAACTCAAACTATTCACTCAAAGCTACCCAGACTTATTTTTTGTTATCGAGTCTCTTTGTGTTTTTTTTAGTTTCCACCTATCCAAGTCTTATGCTTATTTTTTCGCATTTTATAAAAATACCTTTACCTAGTTACATAAATCTTCTTGCAGGTGCCTTAAGCAGTATGCTTGCCATCTTCTTAGCATATCGCAATAAAACACATCTTTATCTTGAAGATAAAGCCAGCCGGTTTTTATTATTTCTAACTCCTTTTTTCATCATAATACTCGCGATTTATGTGATGCGAGATAATTTTGGAATATATGATATTGTTTATCCCACAGATTTAATTGGCATGACTATCCGTGCTAGCCAGGGATTAATACCACTTTCTTTTTCTTCATTTCCTGATTTTCCTGCGAATTATCACCAAGCGTTTCTGATTCTTGCAGGCGCTGTTTCAAATATTACAAAATGGGATGGGCTACACACATTAGTGGTATTATTCCCTGCTCTCTCCATTTTATCACTTACTTTCTTGTTTTTAATAACGAGAGAGGCAAAACAATCTTATGCAATATCCTTCATTTGCATGCTTTTATTTTTGTTTGCCTCTAGCTTTCCAATGTTGGGGGTATGGACTGGTACTGTTGGCATTGATGGATATGAATATCTTATGTTTCTTGATATTTATTTCAGCAATACATGGGTATTAGGTAGCTTGATATTCTTCATAATCTCATTATTATTATTTTGGAAAAATGACTCTCCAATATCATGGCAAGTTTGCCTATTATTATTCTGTCTAATTTCAGCAAATGCTACTTTATTTATTACTGCATGGGTTTCAATACTCATACTTGGTATCATTGATACCGTCAATAACATCAAACAAAAATCCAATCTAACCAAAAATATATTATTTATCATTGCACTTCTAGGAATTTACTGGATATCAAAATACATACCTTCTGCATTCCTGAAAGGCTCTCATTATGCTCATGTAGACACTAGAATCAAATATTTAAAACCAAGCATGTTTTCCAGAGATATGACCGAATCTTTTGACACCCTACGCTTAACAGGCCCTTGGATTCTATTAACCCCCTTTGCATTAGTATGCCTACCTCAACAAATAAGCACATTTTTCAATAAATCAAAGATCACAATCATTTCATTTGCACAGATCACTTTTTTATTTTCAAGTTTATTTCCACTGATTATTACTATCGATAATATCAATCGCTGGGATGCTGTTCACAAATTTGCTGTCACGAGCATGTTAACTGGATTTATTTTTTTAATTCATTTATTACGCACAAAAACTATTAATAAAACTATTTTTTATATTTTTACGTTTATTTGCTGTATAGGCACTTATCCACATATAAAGGAATTTACTACTCACCGTTTGAAAAGCTTTTCTGAATCATTTTGGATTAATCTTCCATCCGATACAAACCAAGACTTACTCTCTTATTTGCAGACATCCCCTAAGAAAATAAAGATATACCCAGTATATCAAGTCGGTAGCGGCGAACTTAATACATTAGCCTCATTTAGTGGAAACTATATTGGTAATGCTTATTATCCTGGCTTTCTTGTGAAAATAGACAAAAATGATTGGCCGGATGCCAATGAGCATTGGTCATCTGCTGAAAATTTTTATAACTATCTTAAAGCTACAGAAATTCATAATGTCATAGCTGTGGAAAAAGATAAAAATGACCAATTTATTCAACTTATGCAAACGTTTAATAAGAGTGGGCCTAGTGTATCTATCGACTATTCCCACCCATTGGTATTTAAAAATTATGTTTTATATAACTACTCCAAGAGCATCCGAACTTCTCACTATCAATAGGAAACTGATTGTCTATCTTCTGACCTAAAAAAGTATTGTTGGATTTTATTGTATTTACTTTATAATACGCCTCGAAAGGTATGGAGATTGAGTTAATGGAAGAAAAAATAGCTAATGTTATTAATACAAGGATTGTAATATGAGAAAAACTCTCAAAAATCCTTTGTTCCATCTCGGCTTAATTATTCGATTTTTCATGTTACTCGCTGTCATGCCCCAACCAGCCCTACACTGGTATGTCCCATTCTTAGATACCACAACCCAACATTTAACTTTTGATCCCTGGAAAACATTTCTTGCTGCTGGCGGCTCTGATATCGCATTTCCTTATGGCTATGCCATGTGGTTTGCATTTATACCGTTAACATTGATTTGTAAAATTATCGGTGCATCAGTTTATCTCGGTTACGGACTTACTTTATTAGGCTTTGATTTGGCACTCTTATTTATTCTGCGCTTACTATTTAAAACAACAGACAAATTTTTGCTAGCCACTTACTGGCTATCACCCATTATCTTATTTTCCACATACTGGCTTGGCTTAAATGACTTAATTCCAATCACGTTACTGTGCGCTGCTTTGTATTTCACGAAAGAAAAAAAACTAATTCAAGCTGGAATATTTTGCGGTTTAGCTATTTCCGCAAAATTAAGCATGATTTTAGCTATCCCATTTTTTGCTATCTACCTTTTTCGAAATCGTGCATTACGGTCACTGCTACTGCCTTATATCAACAGCTTGAGTGCTATCACCCTCGCCCTCGGTTTGCCATTTGTAGTTTCACATGATGCTCTCTTCATGCTGACTCACAATCCAGAAATGGGGAAGATCTATCAACTCACCTTAAATATTGGAGAAACGACGCTTATCTATCTCCTCCCCATGGTTTATCTGCTCATGCTGTATCTTGCGTGGCATGTTCGTAGAATTAACTTTGAATTATTGAATTTGCTATTTGGATTGTCTTTCTTTTTAGTTGTTCTACTAACCCCTGCGTCACCAGGCTGGTTTATCTGGGCTATGCCACTGCTGATTTTATATCAAGCGTCACGTGGTTCTACTGCTATTTTATTGGTCGGTATTTTCAGTAGTCTATTCATCGCAATCAACTTTCTCACTACGCAGAATCCTTTGATTCTTGGCAATCATTTTGCGGATACTTTTGCAATCAATTTAAATCAATTCCTTGGCATGCATGGCATCGCTTATTTACATACTATTTTCTTAGCATTGGGTGTAGTCCTCGTTGTACGCATCTGGCAAGAACTCATTAAAGCAAATGAATATTTTCGCTTAAGTCGCAAACCATTCGTGGTTGGTATTGCAGGCGACTCAGGTTCAGGCAAAGACACGCTTAGTGCGTGCATTCAAAATTTATTTGGGCAACATTCAGTAACCGCTATTTCTGGCGATGATTATCATTTGTGGGATAGACAAAAACCCATCTGGCAAGTGATGACACATTTAAATCCTCGTGCAAATGATTTAGAACGATATACGCAAGATTTGATGGCGTTAAGCAATGGAAAAACAATTTATTCTCGTCACTATAACCATGAAAATGGCAAAATGACTCGTCCCTACAAAGTCAAAAGTAATGATTTCATTATTGCTAGTGGACTGCATGCACTATCGTTACCGATGATGCGCAACTGTTATGATTTAACAATTTATCTCGATATTAATGAAGACTTACGTCGCTATTTCAAAATTCAACGCGATGTTAATTTACGTGGTCATAGCTTAGAAAAAGTATTAGTGTCATTAAATACGCGCGAAGAAGATTCAAAAAAATTCGTTAAACCTCAAATTGTTCATGCTGATTTAGTGATGTCATTACAGCCTATTCATCCTCGCATTTTAGAAGCGATGGATGACTCACGCCCTGTGCGCTTGAAATTATCAGTGAGCTCACGCCGTGGTTTAAATGAAGAGTCTCTCGTAAAAGCACTCGTTGGCATCTGTGGATTACATGTCGATATGGAAATGAATTCTGACAATAATGAAGTTCAATTAACGGTTGAAGGTGAAACCACAGCAGATGATATTGCATTTGCTGCTAAACGCTTATTTCCACTGATGCATGAATTTTTGGATGCAATCCCACGCTGGGAAGATGGGGTACGTGGATTAATGCAGTTAATCACTTTATCCCACATTAACCAATCACTTAGTGAGCGCTTACTCTGATGAAAGTATTTAATCCATCGCGTTTTGAACAATTACCAAGTGCCATTCTTTTTGATACGGATAACACTTTATATCATTACGATCCAGCTCATGAAGCCGCTATGAAAGCGGTGCGAGATAAAGTGACGCGTACTCTCTTAATTAGTCCTGCACAGTTTGATGTAGCCTTCTCGCAGGCGCGCGAAGAAATTAAAAATCAGTTAAAGGAAACCGCTAGCTCACATAGTCGCTTACTCTATCTGCAACGTATGATGGAAATTTTAGGGTTAGGTTCACAAGTGTTACGTGCGCTTGATTTTGAACAAACTTACTGGCGTACTTTTTTGAGTAATGCGGTTTTATTTGATGAAGTGAAAGAGTTATTAGATGACTTGCGATTACTCGGCATCGCTACCGCTATTGTGACAGACCTCACTGCACAAATTCAATTTCGTAAAATTATTTATTTCGATTTAGATCATTATTTTGATTATATCATCACGAGCGAAGAATCTGGATTTGATAAACCGCATCCCGCTTCATTTCAATTAGCCGTTGAAAAAATAAATCCTAAATCCGATTGCATATGGATGGTAGGTGATAGCGCGATCAATGATATCAAAGGAGCTAGAGAAGCCATTAATGCAGTGACTATTCAAAAATCACATTCGGGAGTGAAAATTGGCAACGACGATAACACACCAGATTGTATTATTCATGAATTTTCAGAATTACGAAAATTATTGCAACATGTGGTAAGAAAGGAAAGTGCGCAATGTCAGCCGCAATTAGCATAAAAAGAAAAATTTTCCATCCGCTTGTCGTCGTAATCACAACGTTAATATGCTGTCTTAGTGTGTTAATACTCGCGATACAAGGTCCACTGGATGGCAATTTTAATTTCTTTTTTATGCCAGCTGAAAAATTTGGCATACCGAGTGAACTGCAAGCCCATGGAATTACTGTACAGTATAAAGGCCCCATTGAAACAGGCTGGGATGGACAATTTTATTATTATATTTCGAATGATGTATTTGCAAAAAAAGATACACTACAACACATTGATTCAAATGCATATCGTTATCAACGCATTGGGTTACCATTATTTGCGAAAATAATTTCGAAATTATCAGGCCAGCATTGGGTGAGCCCGTTTACTTATTATGGAACCAACTTATTACTGATTATACTTGCGGCAGGATTTGCTGCTTTCTTTTTTCAAGCACGAGGCTATAGTCCGTATTGGGTGCTATTATGGGCACTAGGCTGTGGTACACAGCTGACATTACTGCATGGTTTACCTGATTCCGCTGCGGATGCTTTTTTAATTATTGCGCTTATTTCTTTGATGAGTCAGCGCCACTTTATTTATCTAGCTGCTATCACCTTTGCTGCATTATCACGAGAAGTTTATGTATTAGTTCCCATTTTTATAACCTTGGGAGTCATTATTGATAGTCTACGCACTAAAGGGGTTTTTTTCTTATTTAAACCATCTAACTTTGTTAACTTTATAAAACAATCATGGATTCATATATTGCCAACCATGATCATGATTGGCTGGCAAATATACTTAAGAGTTAGATTTAATGTGTCGCCATCAACTCAAGCTGGTGATGTACTGGGTCCTCCATTTATAAATATATTTTATTTTATGCTTTCAGGGTTCCAAGGAAAACATCCTATTATGGGTGCTGGCTGGCCCGCTTATGAAGAAAGTATTGGCATCATATTATTTATACTATTACTGGGATTAAGTGCCGCTTATCTCTTTCGTTCACTTATAAGATCAATAAAGCTCTCTTCAACTGATAACCCGATCTATTTTGGGATTTCTAGTGCATTTCTTATCTTAATTGGTATGTATGTTTGCTTTGGTCCCATTGTGATGATGCGTTACAGCGGATACTTCAAAGCGAGCAATATATTTATTTTTCTTATTCCTTTCCTTGCATGCATCAATGACTGGAAAATGAATAAAGTCTCCATTGCCTTTCTAATTGTAATTTCTTTATTTTTTGATAAATTTTTATGGGATCGCATTAATTCTGCCGCCTATCATGCAGCAGACAAAATTCAATATACAACCAGCGAACCGACATGTTTGAAATCATATAGTGCATCAGTAGCACCTGTTTCAATTGAACAAACACCGACAACAAGTTTTGTTAAATCATTATTTCTCAGACAATCAACTGTTATCAATGTCAAAGTTACCAACACATCTTCCGAACCTTTCTCACCTTACCAAGGTAAAGGCGCCGTTAATGTTAGCTATCAATGGTTGAAAGCGAGCGACAATTCAGTTGTGAAAGATGGTAATCGAAGTCAACTGCCAACCACTCTTGCACCCAATCAAGCTACAGTTGTTCCTATTTATGTTGCATTTCCACATCGCCCTGGTGAGTATTTATTAAAACTAAGCCTAGTACAAGAAGGTTGCTCCTGGTTTTATTTAGCTAACCCTAAGAGTGCATTCACTATTCCCTATAGGATTAAATTATGATTTTGCAAACCTTAATCCAAAATTATTCTACCACTCTTGGCAATGACCCCATGCTCGTTCAAGGTGCTGGCGGCAATATATCATGGAAAGATGATAATACACTTTGGATTAAAGCATCGGGAACTTGGTTAGCTGATGCAAATGCTAAACCAATCTTTACTGCATTAGATTTAAATAGAGTACGTCTTTTAATTACAAAAGATGAAACTGATTTTACATCAGCTAAAGTAGAAAATGATGGCTTACGCTCATCCATTGAAACATCGTTACATGCATTGTTACCTCAAACAATAGTGGTTCATGTCCATGCGATTGATGTCATTGCTCATGCTATTCATCTGCATGCAAAAAGCCGTTTAAGCACTATTCTAGATGGATTAAATTGGGCGTGGATTGATTATGTTAAACCAGGCTTACCGCTGACAAAAATGATTATCGCTACACTTCAACATCGTGATGTGCCTAATATTTTAATTTTAGGTAATCATGGTTTAGTTGTGGCTGGTGATACGATTGAAGAAGTCGATTCGACACTCCATAGTGTTTTATCACGATGTCAGATTAAACCTCGTGATATAGATAAAACGCTTGATATAAATGCATTAAATCAACTGGCAAATGATTGGCACGATAAAGGATATAGATTACCTACGAACACTCACCTGCATTATCTGAGCATTGATCCTATTTCCTTAGCATTTACGGAGAATAAATGGGTTTTATATCCAGATCATGCCGTATTTTTAGGTAAGCATGCAATTTTCAGTGACGAACAACCTACGCAAGCTCCATGCATATTTATCAAAAAGCAAGGTATTGTCGTACACCACAACATTACCCTCGGCCAACAAGCTATGCTTGATTGCTATTTGAATGTCGTATTACGTCAAGCGAATGTGAATGATGCTTCAGCATTAAACGACGATGAAATAAATGAATTATTGAACTGGGATGCTGAAAAATATAGGCAAACAGTAAATACGAATTAAAAGGATACTTATGAAAACGAATACTATTATTAATAATACTTGCCTGATATGCCATGGAAAAAAAATCCATTATGATTTTTCAATTAATAAATTCCGTGTTGAAGAGTGTGCAACCTGTGGCGTAATGCGTTTAAATCCACAGCCAACCGATCAAGAACTAGCCGAAATTTATAATTCCAATTATTTCTTAAATGGATATGGTGAATCCGATGATTTTTCTCATGCATCTACACTCAAATCCAGTACAGCAGATAGATACCTCTTTCATCTAGAGGACTATCTAAAAAAACCATTACACGGCAAGTTACTTGAGATTGGCTGTGGTCATGGTGATTTCTTATTGCGTGCTGCTGCAAAAGGTTTAACTGTGACGGGTATTGAATACTCAGAACACGCCTCTGCTATCGCTGCAAAAAAACTTGGTGATAAAGGAAATGTATTAACTGGAGAAATTGATCAACTCCTAAGTAGTACTGAAAAATTTGATTTTATTGTTTTTGCTGATGTGCTTGAGCACGTAAGAAATCCACGCGAATTTCTCCGTAAAGCATACTCCTTATTGAATCCTAATGGCATTGCGATCACTATCGTCCCGAGCACTGACTCTTTTTCCGCACGGGTAATGAATAATAAATGGATGGAGTTTAAGCCAGAGCACTTATGGTATTTTTCCAAGCAAACATTGAGACAATTACTCTATTCTGAAAATTTCGGTAATATTAAAACACATAAAGCTAAAAAAACATTGAGCATAGATTACATTGCCCAACATTTTGACCGTTATCCAGTGCGGCCATTTACAAGTCTCTTAAAAATGATGAGAAAATTCTTACCGCAGTTTGCTAGACGTCAACCGATACACTTAGATGCGGGTGGCATTGTCATGCTATCACAAAGATTGGAAGCCAAAGATACAAAAAAATTATCTATTATCATGGCAGCATTTAATGAAGAGAAAACCATACGCGGTGCTGTCGAGCGTGTGCTTGCAAAAGAAATTCCCAATTTGGAAATTGAACTGATCATTGTTGAAAGCAAGTCAACCGATAACACCAGAGCTATTTTAACTGAATTTAAAGATCGTGAACGCGTAAAACTAATCTTTCAAGAAAAGCCTATGGGCAAAGGCAATGCTGTGCGCGAGGGATTACAGTATATCACGGGTGACTTTGTACTGATCCAAGATGCAGACGATGAGTATGACCTTGAAGATTATGATGTATTGATCGAGCCATTAGTTACTGGAGAAGCTGCTTTTGTCTTGGGTGCTCGCCATGGTGGTCGTGCGTGGAAAATGCGTCAATTTAGCGACCAGCGTTTAGCCGGTCATTTTTTAAATTTTGGACATTGGTTTTTTACAACCCTTGTGAATGTACTCTTTGGATTAAAATTAAAAGATCCATTCACCATGTATAAAGTATTTCGTGCTGACTGCTTAACTGGCATTAAATTTGAATGTAACCGTTTTGATTTTGATTATGAATTATTAATTAAACTAGTGAGAAATGGCTATATTCCAATTGAGATACCAGTCAACTACCGCTCACGCTCTTTCAAAGAAGGAAAGAAAATCCGAGTCATCAGAGATCCATTAACTTGGCTGAAAGCTATCATTAAATTTAAATTAAGTCGGGTATAACAGATGTTTAAATTTTTATTGCAATATGCAATAGCGCATCGGGTACAATTGTTAAAGTTTGTCGTATTTGGGATAGCTACCTTTTGCATTTACTTTCTATCCTTTCATTTGCTTTATGGCAATCTACATATTGATTATAAAATAGCGGTGTCTATAGCATATGTGATTACTGTGACATCACATTTTTTACTACATCGCACCTTTACTTTTGAAGCAACCAATCAAAATGTATCACAACATGTTGGGAAGTATCTCTTTATGCTGGGAATTAATTACAGCAGCATGTTAGCAATTATGTGGCTATTAGTAGACTTTTTTAAATTATCACCTTATTTTGGATTGGTTATAACAACCATTACTTCTGCAGGAATGAGCTTTTTAGTGATGAAATACTTTGTATTTCGCCAACAGTATAGTTTGCAAAATTAAGATGTGAACAAGGAATAATGAAATGCAAAAATGGCCCAAAACATTTCCTCCACTGACGACAGAACAAGTTGCTATTAGCAATGACTTTATGAAACATTGGCATGAAGTGCTTGCCAGTAAATCACGCTATGGCTTGCTCGAAAAATTTAATCACGGCTATGCTGTAAAGCATGCACCAAAACAATTCACCACTACATTAGAAATTGGTGCTGGGTTAGGCGAACATTTAAATTATGAAAAACTGAGCACCGAACAAAAAAAGCATTATGTTGCTTTAGAAATGCGTGAAAACATGGCTGAACAAATTCGCCAGAAACATCCAGAAATTCAAGCACATGTTGGTGATTGCCAAAAGGCATTACCGTACGCAGATGGCTATTTTGATAGAATTTTAGCGATCCATGTTTTAGAGCATTTACCGAATTTGCCGGAATCCGTCAAAGAAATGTATCGCTTATGTAACAAAGATGCTGGCGTTTTTTCTATCGTCATTCCTTGCGAGGGCGGCTTAGGCTATGCACTTGCACGAAAAATCTCATCACAGAGAATCTTTGAAAGACGTTACAAACAACCTTACAAATGGTTTATTGAAAGAGAACATCTCAATCGACCCCATGAAATTATCAATGAGTTAAAGAAATATTTTACGATTACTCATAAAAGCTTTTTTCCACTGATTTTTCCACTGATTAATATTAATCTTTGCATCGGTATTACATTAAAGCCGAAAAAGAAAATACAACAATAAGGAAGTATACATGCGATATTTTATTACCGGTTGCGCTGGCTTCATTGGCAGCAGCATTACAGATCGATTATTGCAACAAGACCATGAAGTCATTGGATTTGATAATTTCTCAACTGGATTACATGAATTCTTAGTTGATGCAAATAAGTCACCACGCTTTACATTAGTTGAAGGTGATTTATTAAATCGTGATCTCGTCGTTGACTCCATGAAAAATGTCGATGTAGTCTTTCACATGGCAGCAAATGCTGATGTACGTTTTGGAACTGATCATCCCAATCGAGATTTAGAGCAAAATACTATCGCTACCTTTAATGTATTAGAAGCTATGCGTTTAAATAACGTTAAAAAAATCGCATTTGCATCGACTGGCTCAATTTATGGTGAATCAGCTGTCATCCCAACTCCAGAACATGCGCCCTTTCCAGTTCAAACATCATTATATGGCGCGTCAAAACTCGCTGCTGAAGGATTAATTCAAGCGTACTGTGAAGGTTTTAATTTCCAAAGCTACATTTTCCGTTTCGTATCTATTCTTGGCGAACGTTATACACACGGCCACGTATTTGATTTTTATAAACAGTTATTAAATGATCCAGAGAATCTAACTATTCTGGGCAATGGCCAACAACGTAAATCCTATTTGTATATTCAAGACTGTATTGATGCCATTCAATGGGCTATGGAAAATGCAAATGATAAAGTTAATATTTTCAATTTAGGCACAGATGAATATTGCCAAGTAAATGATTCGATTGGTTGGATTTGCGAATATTTAAAGTTAAATCCACAAAAACAATATACGGGTGGTGAACGCGGCTGGATTGGTGATAATCCATTTATATTTTTAGATACAGCTCGTATTCGTCATCTTGGTTGGAAGCCAAAACTTAACATTCAACAAGGCGTCCAGCAAACTATAAAATACTTACATCAAAATCCATGGGTATTGGAGAAACGCGCATGAAAATAGCTGTCGTCGGTTTATGGCATTTAGGATTGGTCACTGCTGCCTGTTTAACAAAAGCAAACCATCAAGTATTAGCGTATGATCCGGATGCTCAATTAATTGAAAATTTAAAAGAAAACGTTACTCCTATCTCTGAACCAGGATTAGACGATTTACTCAAAACCAGTTACGAAGCAAAGCAACTGACATACACCCATAATCCAGCTGACATTCGTGAAGCAGAAATTATCTGGGTTAACTTTGATACTCCTGTCGATGAAAATGACCACGCCGATGTTGCATTCGTCATCAATGAATTTGCAAAAATTGCACCGTACATTCAACCCAATGCTCTTGTTTTATTTTCATCCCAATTACCTGTCGGTTCAACTCGAAAGATTCAACAAGATTTCAACTTTAAATTTTCGACCAAACATGTACATTTTGGCTATATCCCTGAAAATTTACGCTTAGGAAAAGCAATCCAAGTTTTCACTCAGCCAGATAGATTCGTCGTTGGATTAGAAGATTCACATGATCAAACTAAAATTATCGCTCTACTGGGAGCATTCACAGAAAATTTCGTTTGGATGTCGATTGAATCTGCTGAAATGACAAAACACGCATTAAATGCATTTCTGGCGCTCTCCGTTACTTTTATCAATGAAATCGCAACTCTATGCGAAGGTGTTGGCGCTGATGCACGTGAAGTTGAAGCTGGATTAAAAACAGAAGAACGCATTGGAACTAAAGCTTATTTGCGACCAGGAAGTGCAATTGCTGGCGGCACTTTATTACGAGACATCCAATATTTAGAAAAAATTGGCAGCAAACAAAATCACCCAGTGCCACTCATTACGGCCGTAAATAAAAGCAACACGCATCACAAAGATTGGGTACATAGAAAAATTACTGAAAAACTTTTATCACTTAAAGATAAAACAGTTGCAGTACTAGGGCTAACTTACAAAGTAAACACCAATACGTTACGTCGCTCATCTGCGGTAGAGACGTGTAATTGGTTACATCAGCAGGGCGTTAAAGTAAATGCCTACGATCCAGCAATCAATATATTGCCGAGTGATTATGCAAACTTCATTCAACTTAAATCTTCCATTCAAGAAGCATTAATCACCGCTGATGCTATTGTTATTGCAACCGAATGGCCAGATTTTCGTAATCTCGAGCCAGCATTACTTTTAGAAAATAACAAACAACCACTCGTACTTGACCCAAGTGGCTTCTTAATGAATACATTGGGTAATGACTCGCGCATAAGATACTGCTCAGTTGGGAGAATGGTATGAAATTAAAAAACAAATGCGCTATTATCACAGGTGCAAATCAAGGTTTTGGATTTGAAGTTGCTAAAAAATTCATTTTGGAAGGCGCGCATGTCATGCTGTGCGCACGCAATGTTGATTTACTGAATTCTTCTTACCGTGAATTATCAACACTGGCAAAAAATACAAAGGTTCTCATTCAACAAACCGATATTTCAAACCCAAAACAAGTTGAACAACTTGTCCAAACTACTATTACTGAATTCGGTGGTATAGATATCATTGTTGCAAACGCTGGCGTTTATGGCACAAAAGGCCCTATTGAAGATATTGATTGGGATGAGTGGTCTACTGCGATTGATATCAATCTAAAAGGCACTGTATTACTTTGCAAATATGCACTTCCACACTTGAAAGCAAAAAAAGCAGGAAAGATTTTAATTGTCGCGGGTGGTGGCGCAACAAAACCAATGCCATTTTTAAGTGCTTATGCTGCATCTAAAGCGGGTGTTGTCAGATTTGGTGAAACACTTGCAGAAGAATTAATTGCATTTAACATCGATGTCAACATGATAGCACCAGGCGCATTAAACACTCGTTTACTCGATGAAATTTTAGCTGCAGGTCCAGACAAAGTGGGCGAAGCATTTTATAACCAATCCATCAAACAAAAAGTATCAGGCGGATCTTCTCCAGAGCCTGGCGCAAATCTATGTGCATTCCTGGCTTCATCTGAAAGTGATGGAGTTACAGGAAAACTGATCAGTGCGATCTGGGATCCATGGCAAGACTTACCCAACTATATTGATGATTTAAAAAATTCTGATATTTATACATTACGTCGAATTATTCCAAAAGATCGTGGTAAAGAATGGGGTGATGTTTAATGAAAGGCATTGCAATTATTGGTTGTGGTTTGATTGGGCAAAAACGCGCTAAAAGTATTCATTTACTCAATGAGGCGACCTTAAGAGCCTGTGTCGACCAAATCAAAGAACGCGCTGAATCTCTTGCTACACAACATCCAGGTTGTGTTGCTTATACTGATTGGCGTGAAGCAATCAAACGTGATGACATCCACGTGATTGTAATTGCCGTTTTACATGCATCATTAGCTGAAATTGCACTTGCTGCAGTTGCTGCTGGTAAACACGTATTAATTGAAAAACCTGCTGGACGTCATAGTAGCGAATTAGAAGCTGTGATGGCTTCCGCGAAAACATCTGGCGCATTAGCACGTGTTGGTTTCAATCATCGATATCACCGTGCCTTTCGTAAAGCACGCGAATTAGTTGATAACGGCGAGCTCGGTGACCTCATGTTCATTCGTGCCCGTTATGGCCACGGTGGCCGCATTGGTTACGACAAAGAATGGCGTGCGCAACCGGAATTATCTGGTGGCGGTGAGCTCATCGATCAAGGTGTACATCTTATTGATTTAGCGCGCTGGTTTCTTGGCGATTTTAGTGAAGTGGAAGGATTCGCGCATACGTATTATTGGAATATGCCAGTCGATGATAATGGTTTTCTTTTACTTAAAACAGCGAAAAAACAAACCGCATTTCTACATGCCAGTTGTACAGAATGGAAAAATACATTTTCATTTGAAATTTATGGACGTAATGGGAAAATTGATATCAACGGATTAGGTGGAAGTTACGGTACTGAAAAAATTACATTTTATAAAATGCTTCCAGAAATGGGGCCGCCAGAAACATTTGCATGGGAATTTCCAATGGCAGATGATTCATGGGATGTAGAATTTGCAGAATTTATCGAAGATATCGCGAAAGATAGACAACCTGCAGTAGGATTGCATGACGCACATGCAGCATTAAAAATTGTGGAAGAAATTTATAGGATATCAAACACATGATCATTGTACGCAGCCCTTTACGTATTTCTCTTGGCGGTGGTGGAACAGACCTACCCTCTTATTATCGTGATCACAGTGGCTTTTTAATTGCTGCGGCTATTGATAAATATGTTTATATCACTTTACATCAAACGTTTGTGCAAGAACTTATAGTCAAGTATTCTAAACTTGAACGAGTCACTTCGATCGATGATATTGAACATCCTATTATTCGCGAGTCATTAAAGCATTTAAATGTATCGGCTCCGCATCTAGAAATTACCAGTATGGCTGATATTCCAGCAGGAACAGGTTTAGGTTCTTCTGGGAGCTTTACGACGGCGTTATTAAAAGCATTGCATACATTACAAAAAAATCTCGTCCATCCTCGTGAGCTCGCTGAAGAAGCTTGCCACATTGAGTTGAATTTATTGCAAGAACCTATTGGTAAACAAGATCAGTATATTGCGGCCTATGGTGGCGTGACATGTTTCCGGTTTTTACCTAATGAACAAGTTGAAGCGTGGCCATTGAAGATCGATCAAGAAACTTTATTCAATCTCGAAGATAATTTATTACTATTTTTTACTGGTTATTCGCGCTCTGCTTCCAATATCTTGAAAGAACAAGATGTGAAAAGTAAGCAAAAAGATAGCGACATGATCACAAACTTGCATTTCACGAAAGATTTAGGCTTGAAGAGTAAAGATGCTTTGGAAAAAGGTGATTTGCATGAATTTGCTAACTTAATGAATGTCCATTGGGATCATAAGAAAAAGCGCTCAAGCAATATGAGTAACAATCACATTGATGATTGGTATGAGTTAGCACGTAAGAATGGCGCGCTCGGTGGCAAAATGATTGGTGCTGGTGGCGGTGGATTTTTAATGTTTTACGCTGATGACAAAGTTAAATTACGACATGAAATGCGCGCAGCTGGTTTACAAGAGGTTCGTTTCCGTTTTGATTTTGCGGGAACGCAGGTAGTGGCACAGAGTTAAAAGTACCCTCACCCGCCATACAAAAAACGTATGGCGACCTCTCCCACAAGCGGGAGAGGTAAGTTTTTAATTTTTACCCCCCTTCTCCCAGAGCGTTTTTTGCGAGTGGGAGAAGGGTTGGGGATGAGGGTGATGTGAAAATGAAAAGGAACAAAAAATGCAAAAACAATTATTTCAAACAGTCATCCTCGCAGGTGGTTTAGCGACCCGTTTGCGGCCTGTCACAGAAAAAATCCCAAAAGCATTAATCGATATCAACGGTGAACCGTTTATTGCTCATCAATTACGATTGTTGCATCGTCAAGGTGTCAGAAATGTTGTCATGTGCGTTGGTTTTCTCGGTGAAATGCTGCAAGATTATCTCGGTGACGGTCAACAATTTGGCATAGAGGTACACTATTCTTTTGACGGCGATACGCTGTTAGGTACGGCTGGTTCAATTAAAAAAGCATCATCACAATTAGACGATAATTTTTTTGTATTGTATGGCGATTCATATCTACCTTGTAATTTTGTTCCGGTGCAATACGCATTTCTACAACAACAAAAACCTGCTCTCATGACTGTTTTTAATAACTACGGAAAATGGGATACCAGTAATGTCGAATTTTTAAATGGCAAAATTTTAAAATACGACAAAGTTAATCGCACAGAACAAATGCATCACATTGACTATGGCCTGGGTGTATTTAACAAGAAAGCATTTGATGACATTCCAGAAAATACGACATATGATCTAGCATTGCTCTACCAAAGAATGCTAATCGAACAGAAACTTTCATCATGTGAAATTCATGATCGATTTTATGAGGTTGGATCATTTGCCGGAATTGAAGAGCTAGGGTATTATCTGACGCAATGTAGTGAAGCGATATAAGAATAAAATCTTACCTCGCCATATAAAAGCTCCCTTCTCCCAAAGCGTTTTTTGCGCATGGGAGAAGGGCTGGGGATGAGGGAACCCTCACCCGCCATGTAAAAGGCACATGGCGACCTCTCCCATAAATGGGAGAGGTGAATATATATTTAAAAGGAGTTTTGAAATGCCATTCGTAAAACAGTTTTTAGCAGAAGCAACCCAAATTATTGAACAGTTAGACACAGCAGAAATTGAAAAAGTTGTCGAAATTCTCCACGCTACTCGCAATCAAGATGGCCGTTTATTTGTATTAGGTGTAGGTGGCAGCGCAGCCAATGCATCTCACGCCGTCAATGATTTTCGCAAGATTGTAGGCATTGAAGCTTACGCACCCACTGACAATGTTTCTGAATTAACTGCACGCACCAACGATGATGGCTGGGCTAGCGTTTTTGCGCGCTGGTTAGAAGTGAGTAAATTAAAATCCAAAGACACCGTATTGGTTTTATCCGTTGGCGGTGGCAATTTAGAAAAAAATGTCAGCCCTAACTTAGTTTCAGCTTTGCAATTTGCAAAAGAAGTTAATGCAAAAGTCATTGGCATCGTCGGACGTGATGGTGGTTATACAAAACAAGTAGCGGATGCTTGCGTGATGATCCCAACACTCAATCCTGACAACACCACACCACACGCTGAAGCTTTTCAATCTGTTATTTGGCATTTATTAGTTTCACATCCGAAATTGAAAGTTGCACAAACTAAATGGGAATCGGTAAAGTAAATGTTACGGAAAGCAATTTTTCTCGATAGAGATGGCGTGCTGAATGCCGCCATCGTTAAAAAAGGTAAGCCCTACCCACCTGCGTCATTACATGAATTAATGATACCAGGTGGTGTGTATGAAGCATTAGTCACTCTGAAAAATGCTGGGTATCTTTTAATTGGAGCGACCAATCAACCAGATGTGGCCCGCGGCACGACTCCACGCGCATTGGTCGATACCATTAATCATGCTTTAAAAACCCAATTACCCTTAGATGAAATTCGAGTTTGCTTTCATGATGATAGTGATCACTGTCAATGCCGCAAACCTTTACCTGGTTTATTACTTGATGCTGCACGCGAACATCAGATTGATTTAGCCAATAGCTTTATGATTGGTGATCGCTGGAAAGATATTGAAGCTGGTCAACGTGCTGGGTGTAAAACGATTTGGTTAAACCAGCATTACGCAGAAAAATCTCCAGAACAACCAGACCTCATCGTTAATCATTTAAAAGATGCGGCTGATTGGATTTTACGTATTTTTAGCCTCCCAAAAACACAAGATAAACCGATTGTTGTTGGAACAACATAGCCACTAATTAACAAAGGAGTTGTACTATGCATGTAATCAATAAATTAAACGTAAAAATTTTTGCTGATGGCGCTGATAAGAAAGGCATTTTAGAAATGCAGCAAAATCACTACATCAAAGGCTTCACAACAAATCCTACTTTAATGAAAAAAGCTGGGATTACCAATTATGAAGCATTTGCTCGTGATATTTTACAATACATTGAAGGTCAACCAATTTCATTCGAAGTATTTTCTGACGATTTCAATGAGATGCATGAACAAGCATTACAAATTGCGAGCTGGGGCGAAAATGTTTATGTCAAAATCCCTGTTACGAATACGTTAGGTAAATCTGCTGCTCCACTTATTCACAAACTAGCACAAGCAGGTGTGAAACAAAACGTAACTGCTTTGATGACATTAGATCAAGTACGTGAAATTACGCACGCATTAGCTGGCGGACCTGCTGCTTGCATTTCAGTATTTGCTGGCCGCATTGCAGATACAGGTCGTGATCCATTACCTATCATGCAAGATGCATTAAACATTATGAAGGCTCATCCACAACTCGAGTTAATTTGGGCTAGCCCACGCGAATTACTAAATATTTTTCAAGCCGCTGAAATGGGATGTCATATCATTACCGTTACTAATGATATTTTGAAAAAATTATATTTAGTAGGCAAAGATCTCAATGAATTTTCATTGGAAACAGTAAAAATGTTTTATGAAGATGCTACCAATGCCGGCTTTACACTAGGAACTGCTGTTACCGCATAAAAGGATTGATATGAAAAAAGTTGCACTGATTACAGGTATAACAGGACAAGATGGCGCTTATCTTGCCGAGTTTTTATTAAAAAAAGATTACATCGTACATGGGATTAAACGACGTAGTTCATTGTTTAACACAGAAAGAATTGATCATTTATATCAAGATCCGCATGTTGAAAACCGCAATTTAATTTTACATTATGGTGACATGATAGATACGAGTTGTTTAACTCGTATTATTCAGCAAGCGCAACCTGATGAAATTTATAATTTAGCTGCGCAAAGCCATGTTGCCGTTTCATTTGAAGAACCAGAATATACTGCTAATGCAGATGGTTTAGGTGCATTACGTATTTTAGAAGCGATACGTATTTTAGGTTTAGAAAAAAAATCGAAATTCTATCAAGCGTCTACTTCTGAATTATATGGTTTAGTACAAGAAGTACCACAAAAAGAAACAACTCCATTTTATCCACGCTCTCCCTATGCTGTTGCAAAACTATATGCATACTGGATTACGGTTAACTATCGTGAAGCCTATGGGATCTATGCGTGCAATGGAATTTTATTCAATCATGAATCACCATTACGTGGTGAAACGTTTGTAACACGTAAAATTACTCGCGCTCTTGCTCGCATTAAATTGGGTATCCAAGATTATAGCTTGTATATTGGAAATTTAGATGCAAAACGTGACTGGGGCCATGCGCGTGATTATATTGAAATGCAATGGTTGATGTTACAACAAGAAAAAGCGGAAGATTTTGTCATTGCTACCGGCAAACAATACAGTGTACGTCATTTCATTAATTACGCTGCAGAATTAATGGGCCTGAAATTACAATGGCGCGGTACAGGTATTGATGAAAAAGCATTTGATGAAAATGGTAAATGCATTGTTGCGGTTGATCCACGTTACTTCCGTCCAGCTGAAGTTGAAACGTTGTTAGGTGATGCGACCAAAGCAAAACAAAAACTAGGTTGGGAACCAAAAATTTCTTTTGAAGATTTAGTTGCCGAAATGGTACATGAAGATTTGAAGAAAGCTCATCGTGATCAAGTGATCAAAGAAAATGGTCATAGGGTAATGGAGTTTCACGAGTAAGCCCCTCATCCCCACCCCTTCTCCCCTTTCGCAAAAATACGCTCTGGGGAGAAGGGAGTGAAGACTACCTCACCTCTCCCACAAGTGGAAGGCGTTGTTGCATAAATCAAAATCTGCACTATTCCCCTCTCCCAAAATGCTTTTCTTTGGGAGAGGGGCTAGGGGTGAGGGTGTTTGAAGTGGCACAAATATCTTTAGGAGGCACATACCTTGCTCAAAACCCTCATCCCCACCCCTTCTCCCCTTTCGCAAAAATACGCTCTGGGGAGAAGGGAGTGAAGACTACCTCACCTCTCCCACAAGTGGAATAGGTGAGAGCTTAATACTACCGAGCAAGAACTATAGCTTTCACAGCCACCTTCTTTACTACATGCTGTTTATGATCATTAAGCCCTGGTAATAATACATATTTCGATGCTCCAGCAGAGACAGCAGCTACAGGTTTTTTGACTGGCTGCATTAATTTAAATATTGTTTGAAAATATTCAGATTCACGACCAACTTGCTCTAATAAATCCGCATATTCATTGGTTGCACGAACATACATTCTTTCTTTTGGATTGAGGGTTGTCATACGATATAAAAAATATTCTGATAACTCCAATTCGCTCGGTGTTATATACTTTTTGTTTGCGACTGCGATTTTTGCATTTTTTAATATTTTTTCAATCTGCAAACATAACTCTGCCACTTTTTTAGCATTTTCTTTATCATACTCATGAAATAAATAAATTGTATAAGGACAATTAACTGTTCTACCGTCCTTCATCTTGCTTGCCACTTCAGGATCTAAGACTTTAAAATCTTTGATGATTCTTGAATTGATGGCTAAATACAATAACTCATTAATTTCTCTAAATACACTTATGAATTCTTTTGCTGATACACGAATATGTAACTTGTATGGATCGAAAGAAACGGCTTGATCAGTTGTAATATCTACAGCCCTTATAAGAGGAATCTCTGCATTGCTATAAACGTGAAAACTATCTAGTAACCATGAATATTGAATTGTAGGTGGATTTACCTTTAGCTTCGGAAACTTCGTTGGCTTTTTTGCAATAGCTTTTGCATCGCCGTATTGCTTTGGTTTTGAACCTGAATTCATGTTTTTCACTTAGTTTGAAGAGATCACATATTGTACATATATTGAGCTAAAATTGCAATAAGCTTTTGATTTTGTCGTAACTCGATAGATAAAGTGACTGATATTGCTTTTTATGAACATTTTATATACAATATAAGCCATCAATCACCCGAGAAAATCGCCCATGTTTCTACGCAAACCCGCAGCAGCGTATATCAAATCCTTAGACATCTGGGATGCATATTCAAATACCCTTTCGCCCAATGCCCCATGCGAAGGCACCGAAATGAATGGCACATTTCTTTGCTTTGAGCCGTTTAAATTACATATCACTATTAATAGCGTTGACAACCATGCAGTCATTACTCAGATCAGACAACTGTTAATAACAGCAATCTTAGACAATAAAATTAGAGGCTTTAAAGGTAAGCGCCAATTAAACCACCCACTAAACAACACGCCCTAACTTCACTAAACTCAATTTTTCAAAATGAATGGAGAATACAATGCAAAATCGATCAGAAAAAATCACTCAACTTGATATGGATAGATGGCGTGAGATAATAAGCGCATGGGAAAAAAGTGGTGAAAATCAAAAAGCTTATTGCGACCGTTTAGAATTGAGTCTAAATACTTTTTCATACGCACGTAGTAAGTTATTACAACAGAATAAACCTAAATCTCAATTTATTCCCTTAACAATAAAAAACAACAGTGAAGAAAAGACACTCACTCAATCCGTTATCGTACTTGAAAATACGCAGGGCTATAAGTTGCATTTTTCTGCTTCTTTATCGCTAGAACAACTCACGAAATTACTCAGAGTATCGGGATGGAATAATGCTTAAATTTCGTGAAGAAATAAAAATATACGTGAGTATGCAACCTATTGATGCTAGAAAAAGCATTGATGGGTTATGTGCTCTAGTGACAAATCATTTTGATGATAATCCACAGTGTGGCAATGTATTTATCTTTTTTAACAAAGCAAAAGATAAGGTTAAAATTTTATGGTGGCACGCAAATGGTTTTGCACTTTATTACAAGAGACTAGAGAAGCACCGCTTTATTTTACCAAGAAATATTGTCGATACGCTTGAGATTACGCAGGCACAATTATATGGATTGCTTGCTGGTTTAGATTTTTCTTTGATGCGAAATTTTCCCGAAATTAATTATCATCAATATGCATAAAATGCTGGGAATTATAGCTACTTATCGTATAATTCCCAGCATGAAAATACACGAAGATTTTAGCAATACTACAAAAGAAGAATTAATTAACTTGCTCAAAGAAAAGAATATTCTTGTTACTCAGCAAGCGAAACAAATTCAATTTTTAGAAGAACAAGTTTTAGCGTATCAATTACGCCAGTTTGCTGCGAAATCAGAAAAAATGAATGCCAACCAAGCTTCATTATTTGATGAAGCTGCACCTCCAAAGTCGGAACTAAAAATTCTAGCCCAAGAAGAAGAAATTACAGTTGCATCTTACACGAGAAATAAAAAAGTAGGCCGCAAAGCACTTCCTGCAGAACTACTTCGCGTGCCTAGAATTTATGATTTACCCGAAGCAGAGAAAACTTGCTCCTGCGGTTGTCAGCTAACGCACATTAAAGATGAAAAAAGCGAGCAGTTAGAAATTATTCCCGCAAAAATTTATGTGATCGAACACATTCGGAAAAAATATGCCTGCAAGGCGTGCCAAATAACAATTAAATTAGCTAAGCAACCCTTGGCACCTATTCCACGCAGCATTGCAGCAAGTGGGCTTCTAAGTCACGTACTTGTATCGAAGTTTCAAGACCATCTTCCGCTACATAGACAAGAGACTATACTTAGACGTATTGGTGTTGACATACCGCGAGCCACTCTTAGTTTATGGGTGATAAAATGCGCCGAGCTTTTATTCCCATTACTAAAACTCTTGCACGACCGTATATTAACTTACGATATTGCTTATGCAGATGAAACCACCACTCAAGTTCTCAAAGAACCTAACAAAGGTGTGCAAAGCAAAAAGTACATGTGGCTTTTTGCCGGTGGCCCTCCAGAGGAATTTGTTTATTACTATCGTTATCATCACTCACGTTCGCATGAAGTAGCAGCTAATTTCTTCGAAGATTTTACAGGCTTTGTGCATTGCGATGGTTATGCTGCTTATGATTCGCTCGCAAACAAAAATCTGAATACCACACTCGTCGGCTGTCTTTATCATGCACGTCGAAAATTTGTTGAAGTAGCAAAACTCATGCCAAACAAAGAAGGCGTTGCAACGTATGTTATCAATTGCATTGCAAAGCTAGCGCATCTCGAAGAAGAAATTAAAAATTTAATTCTCTCTGAAAAACAAATTGCTAGACTTAACAAAGCAAAACCGTTGTTAGATGATTTGCAGCAATATTTAATAAATAATCAACCCAATATTCCTCCTAAAAGCTTGCTAGGACAAGCTGTCAGTTACACGTTAAATCAGTGGCCTAAAATTATAAACTACCTTAAAGATCCTCGACTTGAAATATCTAATAATCTCTCAGAGCGCGCAATCAAACCATTTGTCATCGGACGCAAGGGCTGGTTGTTTTCAAACAGCGTTGAAGGTGCGAATGCTGCCGCAACGATCTTCAGTATTATTGAAACTTGCAAATATCATAAAATCGAACCTTACGATTATTTGCGCTATGTGCTGAATGCGTTACCACAATGCCAAACTATCTATGATTATGAAAAACTACTTCCTTATACAATTGATAGATCGTTATTGGTAGCAAGTGTGAGCTAAAAAAAGATGGCTGAATAGAGGGTGGTTAAATTAGCGGATACCTTTAAAGTACTTGATTTAGCAGCAGCAAACAAATTTGGTGAAGATCAACCGCGGATGCATGCTACCCCTTACTGCATTTATTTACATATCGATTACTCGGAAGCAAATGCACAAGCCGTGGTGGCACTCTGTAATCAAATATCCGCTATCTTAAAAAGCAAGAAAATCGCGCCTAGTAATAATAGCCATTTAATCACGGGAGTAGATTTGCGTTTATCTGAATATTTTACCTTTCGTTGCACAGCAACAAGTCTAGATGAACCGCTACTGTATATCGGTGCCTTTGATAGAAATGCATTAAATGCTGCTGAATTCGGAAAAAAATGTGGTTACTACGAATACTTCAAGAAACACATGGCACAACAAGCGCCACTAAGTGTTGCAAAAGACACGACTCCCCCGGCGAATGATAGTAAGCATGCAGGCAAGCCAAATCCGCTAATCAAATCTGCTCCACTTTCGCAACAGTTTAAAGCGCCTCCAGTGCGCGCTAAATTCAATGATGAAGATTGTATTGAACCAGAAGTAGATAAAAAGAAACTACAGAAATAATTTTATCTGACACAACCAATCTTTTGATTATCTTTTAATTGCGTATCCAATTGTTGTTGGTTTTGCTGTAATGTTGATATATTTTGATTAACAATAACCGCTGGCAGAGAAACATCTAAGACTGCTGCATTCGCATTATCTGAGTCTGCGCTAGAATCCGAGTTAGAATCTGAAGAACCAGAACTTGCTGTTGGTGAACCTACCGGCAAATTAATAATAGCCTGCGTAATCACATTAGTAACAATAGGACTTTGTGCTGGGGTGATAGTTGGCGTTGAACCATTACTTGAAGGTAGCGGAACAAATGTCGAACTAAATGCACCCGCAGGTATTCCAGCGAATTGCATAGATCCACCTGTGAATGCTGCAGAGTTGGTACCTGAATTATAATTAACTTCATATCCTGTATCAAAAATAATTTGTGTGCCACTACCACCATTGAATGTCGTAACACCACTAAAATTCAATGGATCATTGATATAACCAATGCCATATGCAGTGATGTAAACGGTATTTGCTTTATTGGCAAGCGTAATAGTAGGAACCACGATAGAACCAATATTATCAAAAGCAACGAGAGGATTACTTCCTAAATATGCTACGCCAGCATGATCAGCGCTCATTTGTGCGTCAACATTTCCTGTAATACCACTAAGATCAAGTGAACTCGTACCAACACCACCATCTAGAAATCCAGTAGAGGTACCTGAGCCAGTAAATATAAATTGGTTTGATCCCGACCCACCTGAAAATGATTGTATGTTAGAAAAGCTATTGACCGTAGTAGTCACTGAACCACTATTAAGCCCTGAAACATTGAATATAGCATCACTACCATCTGTGACTGCGATGGTATTATCTGCACCACCACCGCCATTAATAGATCCTGAAATCGTGCCACCATCTAAATTAAAGATATCAATGTTTGCACCACCTGCAATATTCGCAAAGCCATCTACTATCAAACTATTTAAGCCAGGAATATCTGCAATCATTGCATAATTGGTTGCACCAATATCCCATGTTTGCGTTGAACCTGAGCTGACATTAATTGTATTTGCACTATCTCCATAATTAGCAAAATAGAGGTCATACCCATTTCCAACCAAATTATTTAGATAAATATCACCTGTACCATTGACAGAAAAACTAAGGCTATCGTTTAGAGTTAATGTGCCATTATATATTTGGCTACCTGTAGAATCAAAACCAGCATTCAAAATTAGATTATCGACATTTGAAATGATGCTTCCGATACTCGTATTTCCTGTACCAACATCTTGTAATTCGATGGTACCACTGCCTGTTAACGTAACTCCAGACGAGCCTTCTATAAGTGGAATGGTCAGGTAATCTGATGCATTCGCTACTGTTATAATACTATCTGCCGTTAACTCTACTTGAAGTACTTGTGTATCTCCTACACCAATTAAAGTACCACCATTGAGCGTCGTGACATTATCAATATACGCATCCGTTACTTGTAAAGTTCCACTTGAATTAACCGTCACTGTGGATGTACCCAGTGCTGAATTATCTGTTACATTCAAAACACCATTATTAATCGTTGTTAGCGTTGTATAAGTACTAGGCGATGTTAAGTTTAAAGTTCCTGACCCATCTTTTGTAAATGAATTGAATGAATCTAGACTTGCTTGAATTGTACTAGTACTACTATTGTTAATTGTGAAGTCATCACTACCAGAAATTGAACTAGCTGTTAAATTGATAGAACCACCTGTTAGTGTAATGCCTGACATATTACTTACATTAATTGTGTCTACATTTATATTTTGATCACCTGCAGTTGCAATATTATTGTAAATGTTGACTGTACCATTACCGATATAACCATTAATTGTTAACTGTCCAAGTGATGTGATCCCACCCACTACATCATAAAAATTAGCTGAATCAGATAGATTATCAATTGTTAAACTATATGGACCATTTAGCTTTCCATAAAAATCAATATTTGCGCTTGCACCACCTGCATCAAGCACAGTTGAGCCAGCTAATGTCACATCTTGATTGAAGGTAAAATTACCTAACTTAAAAACAAACCAATCGCCGGAAATACTAACTGGTGCATTAAAATTGTAATTCTGTGCTGAAACTACGCCACCACCATAAACTGATATGGTTATAGGTGTATTAATGGTAACGGTTTCTAAATAATCTCCCGCTGTGACAAATAAATTCCCATTAGCTTGCAATAAACTTGCTGCCTGAGTAAGACTTGCTGTATCGGTAACATAAACGTTCTGTACGCCCGATGTACTTAACGTCGGCGCACTACCTCCATTGATATTTCCATAGAAATTCACTACTCCACTACCAGACATCGTTATTGATTGTGTCCCATAACTACTTCCAAAATTAAACCCTCCAGTACCTATTGTTAGTTGCGGGGTTGAAATGGAAACATTGCATGGATTACCACCTGTACATGCATTTACACTATTTAAACTGATGCCGCCATTTGGATCTGTTGTTTGCAGAATCACTGATCCAGTTGTCCCTGCACTTTGCGTATCTAAAATCGTATTCGCTAAATCAATTGCACTACTGGATGCGCTCGTTGCAGTCATCGTAAGTGTTCCGCCACCTAGACTGAGATCACCAAATGCTTGTATCGTTGATCCCTGTGTGAAACTAATTGTTTGTGCTGTCATTGTAATGTCATAAGCACCGAGATATTTTGCACTGACATCAGAGATACTGCCATTCAATGCATTTAACGTAAGATTCCTATTTTGATTACTCGCATTACCCATAATGATGTTAGCATTAATGTAAATATTTCCAGCGGCATTAAGAGTCAAGTTACCAATCCCACCGAGTGGCAAGACAATATCACTATTTACTGTGATATCACCATTTTCAGGACCAGATGTTCCTGTTGTATCGATAACAACACTACCTGATAGTAGAGCAGCTCTAATCGTAGCAACATCAATGGTTGACGCAGTTCCCGTTGGTGTAAACGGTGAGCTTGAAGTGACATTATTATCTGCAGAATCAATGATAATATCTAATGGATCAAGCAACCAAGTTCCGCTCTGCCCATGATATGCATATGTAGTTATTTGCGCGCGGTTTACATTCAAATACTTTCCTGATGTTTCAATGAAGCCACCATTACCGCCATATACTCCACCTTTTGCACTAGCGGAACCGTGAAACTCTGTTATGTCATCAGACCAAACAATAATTTTCCCGCCATTGCCATTATATTTTGCGTCTGCTTTTAATAACACGCCATCATCGACAATAGTATGCATTGCATTCTGTTGAGAACCAGCACCACGTGTGTCACCGCCAATTAAAATTTCACCCCCACCTATGCCTCCACTGACATCAATCAATGCAGGTGACGCAATGTGAATGGTGGGTGCAAATATTTTTACTTTACCGCCTGATTTATGATGTTTACCCGTTGCAATTAATTTTCCTGATACTTTGACATTTCCATTGGCTGATAAAATAATTTCACCATGTCTTTTTTTAACTGAATGAGCGACTGCAACACCATCCATATTAATTGCATGATCTACTATGCCCTGTGCATTACGAGCAGCAAGTGTAATCGTTCCACCATTCGCAACAATTTTACCGCTATTGCGCACACCATCTTGCATTTTTTTGCCTTGATGATCGAACCCAGAACCAGATGATTCTTCATCTATCGCAAAACTAACTAAGCCATCACCAGCTAAATCAACTGTGAATTTATTTCCTGATGCCAGCACAACATTACCTACGTTGGCTTGGATGTAACCTTCATTCGACACATTTGCACCAATCAATGCAACTAACCCATGATTAGCCGCAATGATTGTACCTTGATTGATGATAGTACCGTGCTGTGCTGAGGGTTGGTCAAAGATATATTTTCCTGCAAGAAAATTTTGATCGGTGATGTCACTCGTTGATGCAATAATTCCACCCACATCAACACGTGCACCTGGTCCAAAATAAATGCCTGCTTGATTGACTAAAATAATTCTGCCATTTGAAGTTAAACTTCCATAAATTTCTGATACACCTTGTCCGGGATTAATGCGATTGAGTGTAATGGAACTTGCTGATGGTTGCTGAAAGTGTGTTGCTTCTTGTGATCCAATATTAAAACTATGCCAATTGATAATGGCAGTATCACTTGCTTGATTAATCTGTGTGTGACCGGAGGATTGAACTATGTCTGCGGTACCTGAAGTCACAACGCCGCCTTCTGGATTAGCGTACACAACGCCAGTCACCAAAACACAGCTCGCTAGAACAATCAGCTTTTTCAATATCACATTACGAACTAGCTGATAAACGGCTTCATTTTTATGAGCACGTTTATTCTGCATACCACCCTCATAGCACCGACTTCCAACTAATTTGTTTTATTAACTATTCTTATACTATTATTGTAGTTCTAAATTCGGCTTATATGCTAGAAATGGCACAAAATTTATATTTTTTACTTGTTGTAAGTATTTGATTTTTTATGGCGACTAACGGAACAGGCTGATAACACTGATAACTTAGAATATTTAGCCCTAAACCAGCTTTTATAATCCTATAAGACATTGTTACATAAATGAAAAACTGAACTATTCCCCTCTCCCAAAATGCTTTTCTTTGGGAGAGGGGCTAGGGTCACCGACCCTTCTCCCCTCGTAAAAACCACTCCGGGAGAAGGGAGAAAATCAATTTACTCTAATTACTCTTACGACCGTACTGATCTTCAAAGCGAATAATATCATCCTCCCCCAGATAATCACCGCATTGAACTTCAATGATCATTAATGGTTCTTTGCCTCGATTTTCTAGACGATGCTTGGCCCCGATAGGAATATAGGTCGATTGATTCGCAGTTAAGTCTTTGATTTCTTCATCACAGGTAACAGTTGCAACCCCTGCAATAACGACCCAATGCTCACTACGATGATTGTGCGCTTGTAACGATAATCTAGCACCAGGCTTCACCATAATGCGTTTGACTTGGAAGCCACCTGATCCATCTAAGATTTCATAATAACCCCAAGGACGATAAACCCTGCGATGCAAATCGATTTCTGTACGATTTTTATTTTTTAGCATGTTCACGATGTTTTTAACATCTTGGCAATTATCTTTGTGAGCCACTAATACAGCATCCGCAGTTTCAACAATGACGTGATCACTCACCCCCACCACTGCGAGCATGCGATTTTCAGCATGTACATAAGAATCTTTTACATGATCAAGGTAAACATCACCCTGCACGACGTTGCCATTTTCATCGGTACTTTTTACTTGCCACAATGCATCCCATGAACCGACATCACTCCATTCAGCATCTAATTTCACAACAGCAACATTTTTTGATTTTTCCATCACTGCGTAATCGATAGAGTCACTACGGCAGGCTACAAAAACTTCAGTTGGTATACGATAAAAATCCAAATCATGGGCAATGTTTGCGAATGCTTTACGACAATGCTCTAAAATATCAGGTGAGTATTTTTCAATTTCAGTAATAAATGTTGAAGCACGAAACATGAACATTCCGCTATTCCAAACATATTCACCTGAATCAATATATTCTTGTGCTGTTTTTGCATTGGGTTTTTCAACAAAACAATCAACTTGGAATCCTACTGTATTCTTAATTGCACTACCTTGCTTGATGTAACCATATCCAGTTTCTGCATGAGTTGGCACAATACCAAATGTCACCATCACTTCTTGCGCTGCAATTTCTTTTGCAGCAGCAACTGCTTTTTGGAATTCTTTTTCATTTTTAATGACATGATCGGCAGGCAAAATTAGCAACATTGGATCTTTATCCATTGCTAATGCTTGCAACGCTGCGAGTGTCACTGCTGGAGCCGTATTTCTGCCTACAGGCTCAAGCATGATAGTGTTTTTTTCCAATGCTAATTCTTGTAATTGTTCCGCGACTAAAAACCGATGCACCTCATTGCAAATAACGATGGGCGCACCCACGTCTTTTAATCCAACTGCTCGTGTCACCGTATCTTGAAGCATGCTGCGCTGACTCACTAGCGGTAATAATTGCTTTGGAAATGAATTTCTAGATAACGGCCATAATCTTGTCCCTGAGCCACCACATAATATTACTGGTACAATCATTTGTATCACCTATGTTTATATTTGCACGTGTACTGTCAAAAGGTGGGTACGCTACGCTCTGAGTTATCCCCACGAATTTTTGGTAGTATTATTCCCCTCTCCCAAAATGCTTTTTTTTGGGAGAGGGGTAAGGGGTGAGGGTATAGGCCCTCATCCCCTGCCCTTCTCCCATCGTAAAAAACACTCTGGGAGAAGGGAGCAAAAAATTCGTGGGGATAACTCAGCGCTACGCTTTGCCCACCCTACATCTATTTCAAAACTCTCAAACACTTGCCCTGTAAATAACAAAAAAGGGTGCTAATGCACCCTTTTTTAATTTTCGCGATTTTATCAATCAAATTAACCAACGGTCAATTGTTCTTGAATTTGTTTTAAACTGTCATCTTTCATCTTTTTGAATCCTTTAACATCTTTCAATTCATCAAGACTTTTGAAGTCACCGTGTTTTTTGCGATACGCAACAACTGCTTTTGCTTTAGAACCATTCATACCTTTTACTTTCATTAAATCTTTAGCTGTTGCTTTGTTAAGATCAACTTTAGTTTCGGTAGCTGTTGTTGTGGTGGTTGTTGTTACAGTTGCATCTGCAGTTTGCATTGCAGCTGTTGGAGCAGCAGGGGTAGCTGTGGTTGCTGTTGTGCTTTCATCAGCAGCAAATACGGTTGTAGCTAAACCCATTGCCGCAACAGTAGCAGCTAGTGAACGATAAAAAGACATTTATTACTCCTTAAAATGATCATGAAATTTTGATTTTGATTACTCTTGCCAACCCAGTCACAACAAACTAACTGGTCAACTTCCAGAGTGAGGATGGCATAGAGAGGGCTTTCATCATAATACAGCCTAGAGACTTACGACTAGACTGATTATGATGCGTATATAAACGGAGGAAGCTAATCAGTCAAGCTAAATCTTACTGTGTTATTTTCTAAAAAGCTAGCGGCTAGCAGTAATTCTTAAAAAGATCTAACATTTTTTGTCATCACCCTTTTTTCATAGCCCGTTTGTGATAAACTTTGCCTTTTTTACGGGCATATTCAGGGAACTACTATGTTAAGCAAGCCAACACCAAACAAATTTTTATTGTCTATTGCAGTGACGATGATGGCATCCGCATTCAGCGTGCCAGCATTAGCAGGTTCAGTTATACCTGTGCCAACGCAGCCCAAAACCTATATTGCGCCTACCGTACCGAACCTTGATGCTTCAGGTTATATTTTATTAGATGCTAATAGCGGAAAAGTCTTAGCTGAAAAAAATGCTGATGCGAAACTAGCACCCGCTAGTTTAACGAAATTAATGACGATGTATGTTGTTTCTGACGCACTCAGAGCAGGCTCTATCCACTTAGATGATAAAGTCAGAATTAGTACAAAAGCTTGGCAAACCGGCGGCTCACGCATGTTTGTTAAAGTGAATGATGAAGTTCCAGTCCGTGATTTAATTCAAGGAATTGTCGTTGCATCTGGAAACGATGCGAGCGTTGCAATGGCAGAATTTGTTGCCGGCACTGAAGATTCTTTTGCTGGCATGATGAATGCAGAAGCAAAAAGCTTAGGCATGACAAACAGTCATTTTGAAGATAGCAATGGTTTGCCAAATCCAAATCACTACTCTACCGCACGTGATTTATCAACATTAGCAAATGCGATTATCAAAAACTTCCCTGAAGATTATAAACTTTATTCAGAAAAATGGTTCAGCTGGAATAACATCCGCCAACCAAACCGTAATCGTTTGTTATGGCGCTTCCAATACGCAGATGGCTTGAAAACAGGTCACACTGACGAAGCTGGATACTGCTTGGTTTCTTCTGCTGTCAAAGATGGCACCCGTTTAATTAGCGTTGTGATGGGAGCACCTAGTGATTCAGCTCGCACAGAAGACTCTATACGCTTATTAACATTTGGTTTCCGCTTCTTTGAAACCCACAAAATGTTTGAAGGAAACAGCAAGCTAGCGGTTGCACATGTTTGGAAAGGTCAAGAAAGTGAAGTGAATCTAGGTGTTACAAAAGATTACTACCTAACCATTCCATCTGGACAATCGAAAAATTTACAAACCCAAATGATAGTTCAAGATTTAAAAGCACCTATCGTGAAAGGACAAGCTTATGGAAAAGTAAATATTACCTTGAATAACCAAGTATTGGCTTCAGCTGACTTAGTTGCTCTCACTGATAATCCAAAAGGTGGATTCTTCCGCTCTATTTCAGATTCAGTGCGTTATAGTTTTCATAAGTTATTTACCAAATCGACTGATAAGGTGAACAATAGTTAACTTTAATGAACCCTCACCCGCCACATAAATGGGAGAAGTGAAATATTTTGCTCCCTTCTCCCAGCGTGTTTTTTACGAATGGGAGAAAGGCTGGGGATGAGGGTTAATAAAAAAAACAGGACAACCATGACAACCAACGAAACATTACTAACATTTCCCTGTGACTTTGTAATTAAAGTCTTTGGAAATAAAAATGATGAGTTCGAAAAAACTGTCCTCAGCATCGTGCAACAACATTGTAGTAATCTCAAAGAAAATGCTTTTCAACATCGCCCAAGTACCGATGGAAAATACGTTGCCATTTCAGTATCCGTACATGTTGATAGCAAAGAACAATTAGATGCTATTTACAAAGATCTCTCTAGCAACCCCAATGTTTTAATGGTGCTATGAAAACCGATATCGTCAATATTCGCTTATTAGGCCAACAAGAATACTTAACAAGTTGGCAAGCCATGCAAAAGTTCACTAATGAACGTACGACAGACACTGAAGATGAAATTTGGGCGTTACAACATCCACCCGTATTCACTCAAGGTCAAAATGGCAAACCAGAACACTTATTGAATCCAGGCAATATTCCTGTTATTCAAGTCGATCGTGGTGGCCAAGTGACTTATCACGGTCCAGGCCAATTAGTCATTTACCCTCTCGTTGATTTACGCCGTAAAAAACTCAATGTCCGTGAAATGGTAACGATTTTAGAAAAATCAGTTATCGAACTATTGGCTGAGTACCACATAACAGCACTTGCTAAATGTGAAGCGCCAGGTGTTTATGTAGACGAAAAAAAAATCTGCTCAGTCGGTTTACGCATACGCAAAGGGTGTTCATTTCACGGGTTGGCTTTTAATGTTTGCATGGATCTTGAGCCATTTTCGCGCATTAATCCTTGCGGCTATGCGCGCTTACAAATGACGCAACTTACTGAATTTGCACCAAATATACAATTTGATACCGTTACAGAACAGCTACTCTCCTATTTAAGTAAGAATTTGGGGTATACTAGCGCGACAACAACATCAACATAGGAAAAGCAATGCAATCGAACGATCCAAGTCAAAAGCAACGTGGAGCTGCAAAGTTAGCACGCATACCCGTTAAAATTGAACCCACAGACAAACCAGCTCGTAAACCTGATTGGATTCGTGTCCGTATTCCTGCTACTTCCGAAGTGACCAAATTAAAAAAGATTTTACGTGATAATAAATTAGTAACGGTTTGTGAAGAAGCTGCGTGCCCCAACTTGCCAGAATGTTTCAACCATGGTACAGCAACTTTTATGATTATGGGTGACAAATGTACCCGACGTTGTAGCTTTTGTGATGTTGCTCACGGTAGACCAGATGCTCTTGATCAAAATGAGCCGCTCAATTTAGGAAATACCATCGCACAAATGGGATTGCGTTATGTAGTGATCACTTCTGTTGATCGTGATGATTTAAAAGATGGTGGTGCTAGCCATTTTGTTGCCTGCTTAAAAGCAATTCGTGAAAAATCTCCTACTATTAAAATTGAAACACTCGTCCCTGATTATCGTGGTCGTATGGACATTGCATTAGATGAAACCGGCCTGGGCTTGCCGGATGTTTTCAATCACAATATCGAAACCGTGCCACGCTTGTATAAACAAGCACGTCCAGGATCTGATTACGCACATTCATTGATGTTACTGAAAGAGTTCAAACGTCGTTATCCCAACATTCCAACAAAATCTGGAATTATGTTAGGTTTAGGTGAAACTGATGAAGAAATCACTCAAACACTAAAAGATTTACGCGCACACGATGTAGATATGCTAACGCTAGGCCAATACTTACAACCAAGCAAATTCCATATGCCAGTTGATCGTTATGTTACACCTGATGCATTTAAAGCATGGGCAACATTAGCAGAAGAATTAGGATTTAAGAATGTTGCGAGTGGCCCATTGGTTAGGTCATCGTATCATGCTGATAAACAAGCTGCTGGTGAAATTGTATCGTGAACACACCTGTTGTCATCCCGAGCGTAGCGAAGGACCTCCATGGAGATCCCTCGCTACGCTCGGGATGACAAGCACGCGCGAAGTAAGAGTTAAAAAATAACTTATTAAAGGAATGAAAAGTCGTTATGTCCATGTCAGACACTATCAATCCCATGTTGCAATGGTTAAATGCGAATCCACACTGGGCTGGCCTTGCCACTTTTTTAATTTCTGCGGGTGAATCTATCGCGATTCTTGGCACTATCGTTCCAGGCTCTGTCACCATGACTGCTATAGGTACGTTAGCGGGCGCTGGCGTCATTCCACTTTGGCCCACTGTTATTTGCGCCATTTTAGGTGCGATTATTGGTGATGGCATCAGCTATATGATCGGTAAACATTTCAAAGAACACATCAGACAAATTTGGCCTTTCCGTAATAATAAAGAATGGCTAGACAAAGGAGAATATTTTTTCCATAAACACGGTGGGAAAAGCGTGTTTATCGGCAGATTTGTTGGGCCAGTACGCGCAATTGTTCCTGTGATCGCAGGCATGATGGGCATGAAACCATTTCAGTTTTATCTTGCTAATATTACTTCTGCAATTGGTTGGGCTCCAGCTTACATGCTACCAGGTATCGTACTGGGTGTTGCATCACTTGAATTACCACCTGATATTGCTGTCCACGCTATTTTAAGCTTATTAATGATTATTTTATTCGTTATATTTTGCTTTTGGACAACGATTAAATTTTTTGTCATGGTCAGCAACCAAATTGAAAGCGTGTTAAATCGTCTATGGAGAAGTTTACAAAGATCACGCTACGCACAGATTATTACGGTTGCATTACGTCATCACAATATCCATAAAACACATGGTCAGTTGGTATTAGCATTTTATTTTATTATCACAGCCACCTGTTTTTGCTATCTGACGTGCTATGTCATGTCACATGGCTCACCTAATAGCTTAATTAATAATAGTTTGATGCATTTTTTCCGCAGTCTTCGTACACCTACATTTGACCAAATCATGCTTGCGTTCACATTACTGGGTGAAAAACAAATTGTTGTCCCAGTGATATTTCTTTTATCTGGCTGGCTATGGTTTACCAATCGCACTTATCTAGCCTGGCATGTATTATTTCTCGGGATTTTAACCATAGGTGGCAGTGAAGTTATTAAAGACTTAGTTCACTCACCTCGCCCAGGCGGCATTGTACAATCACCCGCAAGCTATTCGTTTCCCAGTGGTCACACAACATTATCTACGGTCTTTTTTGTTGGTATTGCATTAATTACATCTCTTGCCTATCCACAACGTCGCAAGTTCCTTGTGTTTAGTGGGATGCTCATTGCCTTGCTTGTGGGTATATCGAGACTTTATTTGGGCGCGCATTGGTTCACTGATGTACTTGCTGGATTATTACTAGGCGCGAGCATATTGATTTTCATTTCTATTTCATACAATCGAAAATTAGATACACAAAACAATTATGGCAAGGTTGGTTTTTTGGCACTGATTATGTTGCTGATTGGGTGTGGCGGATTAGCATTCCACTCATTCCAACATTTATCAAAAAATTATTCGCTTGCAGACTATCCTATCTCACATATCACTGAAACAAGTTGGTGGGATCACACAGATTCACATATACAAAACTTTCGTGTTAATCGTTTTGGCGTTGCATCACAACCTCTCAATGTGCAATGGTCTGGGAGCTTGACTACTATTCAAAGTACATTACTTGCTAATGGTTGGGAAACACCACCAGAACGTGACTGGATTAGCGTGTTACAACGTGTTACAGATGTACAGAGCTCTGAAAATGTTCCGTTGGTATCGCCTATTCATTTAGATAAAAAGCCCGTCTTAATTTTAATAAAACGTACGAATAACAAAAAAAATGTTTTAGTCTTACGTTTATGGGAATCATCTATTGTACTGGATCCTAACAATCAACCATTATGGGTCGGCACTGTCAGCTTGATTCCAAGTACTTATAATTGGATCTTTAAAAAATCTTCAGAAGAAATTGAAATTGATGCGAATGTCTTACTTGCTAATACTCCTAAAGATTTGGAATTAAAGCGCGTCACCTTACCAATCCCTGCAGGGAAAAAACATAAATCACCGCCGGTGATTATGTTGATTAGAGAAACACACCCCTCACCCGCTACGTAAAGAACATGTAGCGACCTCTCCCGCAGGCGGGAGAGGAAGAATATTTTAATTTTTTCTCCCTTCTCTCAGAGCATTTTTTGCGAATGGGAGAAGGGTTGGGGATGAGGGATATTATAGTTTATACATATTATATGGAGCATTCATGCTAACGTCACTTGGTCAACTTGCCTTTTTTACAGCGCAAGCATTAATTATTGTAATTTTAATTTTACTTTTGCTCATCGGAATCTTAGCGATTCTCTCACGCGGCAAAGGTGGCTTTGGTGGCATCACTGTCGACAACTTGAGTGATGAGTACCATGAAACAAAAGAAGAATTGCTTGCTGAAGTGTTAACAAAAGACCAAATGAAACAACGGAAAAAAGAACAAAAGAAATCAAAAAAAGACAAAGACGATCAACCAGAATCAACCAAAAAAACGTACGTCATTAACTTTGAGGGCGATATTAAAGCTTCCGCAGTAGAATCATTATGTGAAGAAGTAACGGCAGTACTCTGTGTGGCCACACCAGAAGATGAAGTGGTTGTCCGCTTAGAAAGCCCTGGTGGCATGGTACATTCTTATGGATTAGCTGCAGCCCAATTACAACGTATACGTCAAAAAAATATTCCCCTGACAGTTGCGGTTGATAAAGTAGCAGCCAGTGGCGGTTACATGATGGCAAGCGTTGCAAATAAAATTATTTCTGCGCCTTTTGCTATTATTGGCTCTATCGGTGTGATTGTACAAATACCTAATTTTCACCGTTTATTGAAAGAACACCATATTGATTTTGAGCAACTTACCGCCGGAAATTTCAAACGAACACTAACTATGTTTGGCCAGAACACTGAAGAGGGGCGCGAAAAATTACGTGAAGAAATTGAAGATATTCATCGTTTATTTAAAGATATGATTGCACAACATCGCCCTGCATTAGATATTGAAAAAGTATCAACCGGTGAACATTGGTTAGGTACACAAGCATTAGAACTCAAATTAGTTGATGAAATCAAAACCAGCGACGATTACCTCATTGAAAAATGCAATGATGGCACAGTGTATGAAATTTGTTATCACATGAAGAAAACATTGGTTGATAAGCTTGCTACCTCTATCAATATACTGAAGAAAAACTTAATGGGCATTTGATAATCTCTATGGCATCATATGGGTTACCCAGACAGATTAGGCCAAAGGAGAACACTTAAAATGGAGCGTCATTGGAAAAAGCTATCGTTATCCATCTGTATAGGATGCATAACCTCATTATGTGCTCCAACTTATGCATCAAATTATAAGCTTGAGTTTCAAAGCGCATCAACATTAGCGGATGGGGGCGATGCAGCAGTTATCAATGATGCGAGCACTAACTGGTATAACTCTGCTGGTATAGTCTATCTACCGCAGCAACTTGTATTGAGTGCCATACAGGGATATAACGTAGCAAAATTTTCTGGTACAGCTACCACACCGGGTCAATCATTTATCTACACCCAATCAGGTAACGCAACGTCTTACCAATCTCCACTACTACCTGGGCTACACTATGTAAAACCTATTAACACACGCTTGAGCTTTGGCTTAACAGCTGCGCCAGCTTGGGGCCTCGGTCAAAATTGGGGAGAGAGCACTTCCATCGTACGTTACAACATGACAAAGCTATATACCAAATCAGTAGACATATCCCCAAGTCTTGCATGGAAAATCAATGATAAGTGGTCTATTGGTGCGGGCCCTGATTTTAACTACTTTACATTACAGTTCACTAGCAAAGGCTTACTAGAGCCTTCGATTAGCACAATCGCTCCCAATAATGATGCTGTGTCGCATATTTCAGCCCAGCAGTGGGGATTTGGTGGCCATGTGGGTGTTATGTTTGTTCCCACTGAAACAACACGTATCGGTTTAAATTATCGCTCTAAACTTTCAGCACGGTTATTGGGTGATAGCGGCCTATCTGTTGCAGGTGGATACTCTTTTAGTAATCGTCAATTCCAATACTATACACTGTTCCCTGCTACGACCAGCCTAAGCTTGTACCATGACCTTAATCAACAATGGGCTTTAATGGGAACCATCACGTATGATCAATGGGGATCGCTGGCTTACAACAAAGCCCGTAACTACCAAAGCATCCCATTACCAAGCAACCCATTGGGCACAGTTAACGTTGCTGACCCACTCAAATACAACAATACGTTCGACTATGCCGTTGGTACACATTACAAATATAACAATAACTGGCTGTTAAGAGGGGCTCTTAGATTTCTGGGATCACCGACACATACAACAACTCGCAATATTACCGCCCCAGATGCTCCAAAGTTAGCGGCTGTAATAGGTGGACGATATACTATTAACTCACAACTTGCATGTGACTTAGTGTACACTCACATTTTTTGGAAAAAAACATACATTAATAACACTAATCTCGTAACCGGCACGAATACTGATGGGTCAGTAACAACATCAACTGACATGGCTGGAGCACAATTAGTGTGGAGCATTTAGAGATTAAGGTGACATGATAGCATCAAAAAATTTATCGATTGAGAGCAAATTATGCGGGACGGTACAAGCACTATTATCTGAATCAGAAATATCTTATAGATTACCCAATAACTCACTTTCGTGTTCACTGACACATGATTTGGGTATTGATAGCATTATGCGATTAGAGTTATTTCAGCGTATTGAAAAGCAGTTTGATATCAATCTGGCTGATAAGCTAATCGCACAAGCTGAAACCTTGCAAGATATTGCAAATGCTATTCAATCGCATACAAGTTACCAACCTTATGATCTGAAAATTCATGAGACAACTCAACGCACCACTCTTCAATCACCTCATGACATAACAAGCTGCACGACATTACAAGATGTATTACTTAACCATGCAGAAAATACTCCAGATAATACGCATATCTATTTCTTAGATGAGGATGGCGTTGAGGAAAAAATAACATATCTACAACTTCTTGAACGTGCACAATCTATAACATCAGCTTTAAAAAAATTAGGAATTCACGAGGGAGAAATGGTTGCTATTATGCTGCCATCACACCCACATTTTTTTTATGCATTCATGGGTATTCTACTAGCGGGCTGTACTCCAGTTCCAATTTACCCACTTGCACAAGCTTCTCAATTAGAAAGTTATATAACGAAAGAAGCTACGATTTTAAATAATGCGCAAGTTTCTGCATTGATAACGTTCCAACAAGCTAAGAGCATAAGCCAATTATTAAGACCACATGTTCCAAGTATTAGAGTCGTAAAAACTGCAGCTGAGCTGCTACAAATATCCAACGATGCTGAAAAAATTCATCGCGGCAAAGCAAATGATTACGCCCTGATTCAATACACATCAGGTAGCACGTCAAACCCGAAAGGAATTTTGCTGACACATCGTAACCTAATATCAAATATTCAAGCTTACGGCAAAGCACTCCAAGTTCAATCAACTGATGTAACGATTAGCTGGCTCCCTCTTTATCATGATTTAGGATTAATCGGATTGTGGTTAGGAAGTTTATATTTTGGAATTCCTTTTGTAGTGATGTCACCTCTCACTTTTATAACGCGCCCAGAAAAATGGTTATTAGCAATTCATCGTTATCGCGGAACACTTTCTGCAGGACCTAATTTTGCTTATGAGCTTTGTACCAAAAAAATCGATAGCAGCTTATTGAAAGGCTTGGACCTCTCCACTTGGCGAATGGCAATCAATGGCGCTGAGCTCGTACAGCCAGAAACTTTACATTCGTTTTATGAACGATTCAAAGAACATGGCTTTAAAGAAGAAAGTTTCATGACAGTTTATGGCTTAGCTGAATCATCGCTCGGACTCACTACCCCCCCAATTGGGCGAAAACCTAAAATAGACATCATCGATAGACATGCCTTTGAAATGCAAAAATATGCTTTGCCCAGCACCAGCGATGCGCAAAACACTTTGCAATTTGTTTCATGTGGCAACCCCATGGACCAACATGCTATTCGTATTGTTAATGAGGCTGGTGCTATCTTACCTGAACGACAAATTGGTCAAATACAATTTTCAGGCCCCTCTACCATGCTGGGATATTATAATAACCCAGAGGCAACCCAAGCTGTTAAACATGGAGAATGGACAGACAGCGGTGATTTAGGATACATCTGCGATAACGAACTTTATGTGACTGGTAGAATAAAAGACCTCATAATCAAAGCCGGTAGAAATTATTGTACGACCGAAATTGAGAGCGTCACTGGGAAGCAATCTGGCATTCGCAAAGGGTGTGTTATTGCCTTTGGAACAAAGAGTGCTGAAACAGGCACAGAAAAACTTATTGTGGTAGCAGAAACAAATTGCAAAACTGAAGCAGAAAAACTAACACAGAAAAATACTATTCGTATTGCATTACAAAAACATTTAGATGTCACTCCTGATGAAATTATACTGGTAAAACCCAGGACCATTCCTAAAACATCCAGTGGTAAGTTACAGCGATCCGCGTGTAAAACTTTGTATTTGAACAATACCCTTCATAAAAAAAATGTTTCCTTCAAAACCCAACTCGTAAAACTTATCACACAAAAGTTTTTATTAGATGGCATTGGATTCACAAAAAAAATAGCTGTTCTGTTATATTCTCTTTATACCGGAATACTATTTACGACAACATTACTTCCAGTATGGTTAGCAATATCTATACTGCCGCATCGCGCTGCATATAAGGTTACCCAATACTGGATTAAGAGCCTTACATTGCTGCTACGCTGCCCCGTTACTGTCTCTGGATTAAATCAAATACCAACTAGTGGACCTGCAATACTTGCAATCAATCATGCCAGTTATATTGATGTCCTCATATTAATGTCGACATTACCAAACAGAGTCAGCTTTATTGGCAAATCAAGCTTATTCCGAGCACCCATTATAAGAACGTTTTTACGAAAATTTCGTTATATCTCCATCAATAAAAACGATATGTTGGAAAGCATCTCTGATTTAGAAAATATTCGCAGCGAACTTCAAAATAAGAAAATTCTCTTAGCATTTCCAGAAGGTACATTTACATCAAGACCAGGACTAAGACCGTTTAAACTAGGTATTTTCAAACTAGCTGCAGAAATGAATATTCCTATCATACCCTTAGCACTTAAGGGAACTCGCAAAGTATTAAAACGCAACAGTGTACTCTTGCACCCTAGCAAGATAGAGCTCACCATTGGATACCCTATCCCTCCCATCGGCAAAAAATGGCATGAAATTCATTTTTTAAAAGATCAGGTGAGAATAGCAATCAGCAACGAATGCGGAGAAGTCATGCTGTTCCATTCTTAAAGCTCTACATACTAATGAAACTGCATGGATCTTATTTCTTAAACAATGACTTTATCCACATATCTACGTGGCGAGTGATTGTATGCTCACGAGTGTTAAAATTCTTAAATGGTCTCTTAATTAAGCCATTTAACTGATGTTTATCAGCAATAGCCATCGCAGCTAAAAATCCCGACTCAGCAGCTTTTTCCATAGTTGGAATAGTCATTGTCGTATTACAATATTGCCCTGCAAGAAAAAGATTGTCTATTTTAGTTTTTGCATCAGGAGCAAGGGCATAGTACCCTGGCTTTGGTATTAAAATAGGAGTGTAAGAAAGAATCCAATCACCTTGCTCTTGCTGATGAGCACAATGTGGAGGCAATTGATTTAACGAAGATTGATATGTTTGATTATCCATAAAGTTTATGCCAAACGAAATACGCCAGTCTATTACCACACTCAAATCTTGAAAGCCGCATTGCAATAATAATTCATCTTTAATTTCTTCCTGACTGCATTCAATAAATGGTTTCCCATAAATAACACCTTTTTTATTGACGTCGGTATACGCGACAGAAAAAACATATTTACATCCTTGCGGCAAACTAACATCATGCCAAAAATCCTCTCCTTGAATAATACCTACTAACCGCCAGGGGCTATCAAGATAGCCTTGCAACACGCCGGGTTTAAACATCTTATTTTTGTTAATTGTTTTTGGTAATTCAGACAAATAAAATTGCGCTCCGTCAGACCAATCACACTCAAAAGTACTTCCCTTATTCTCTTCGTAATAAGGCGCTAATTTACCAGAAAATATTTTTTTCACTTGCAGTGCTGATGTTGCAAAAACGTATTCATCAGCTTGTACTATTTCACCACTATCTAGGTAGAGCTTAGCAATTTTATTGTCGACAATATCAAAATCAAACATATGAGAGTTATAACGTATTTTAACGCCCATTGATGTTAAATGATCCGCCCATGGATCAAACACACGCTCACTAGTCGGGCCATTCATCATATACAAATTAGATGTAGGCTTTAATAAATTCAAAAGCTCAACTGCAAATTCCGCAGCAGAATCTTCTCCTGCACCAGCAGCAATAACTAACAGTGATATAATCGTATTTTTAAAAGCAACATCATCTTCTGTTAGCTTAAACAGTTGCTCTACAGTGGTATTATTCAATTTATTTTTTATGGATTCCTCAGATAACCTATACAATGAATCTGCTTTTAAAATACGTACAATGTCATTGAATTTAATATTTCTATATTTCATCAGAAAATATATAAATTTAAACATATTCGGTATACGCCAAATATCAGAAGAAAACTTTTTGGCTTTTGGTAAGTAAAGCTCTCCAGTACCACTCGTATGGTAATATTGCGCCACACTAGCTAAATTATCTAACACTGTTCCTTGATTTGTTTTGATACGTTTGAGTATGTCAAAATAACAATGATAAAAATCGTGATATATTCGGATTGAATGCTCAGTAGGATAACCCTCTGGAGTACGGATACTCTTGGCAAGACCACCAATGTGATCACTTGATTCTAATATGGTGACCGAAAAATTTTGTTCGGCTAGCAACGTTGCGACCGTCAAGCCAGCAATACCACCACCAACGATAACAATACTTTTTTGATTTCGATCAACCATAAAAACCACCTATTAGTGAATATTCATTCAGGTTTCAGTTAGCTTGGCTTTTTATACACCCGATAAAACTCTACTGGATCTGGCACTCCTTTCACTCTCTCAGAGCATTTAATTTTTTCATAATTGGCTAAATCAGATTGAACTGTCTGATCTTGCATGACTGTGTCAGATACAATAATGTCATCCCCATCGCTTAATCCATGCAATCTAGCAGTAACATTAATTGCAGTACCAAAGTAATCCAGTATATTGTTAATATTAACTGCAATGCAGTTGTTTTGGTGAACGCCTAATTTGATCGTAATATTACAATTATTAGTCGCATTGAAATTTTTCAGCGACTCACGAATTTCCAAACATGCAGCAATAGAATCTTGCGGTCTATAGAACACCGCCATCACAGAGTCACCAATTGTTTTTACCAATGAGCCATGATTTTTATAAATGATACTTGAAAGAAATGAAAAATGTTCTCTCACAACGCGATACGCATTAGACTCACCAATTTCATAATAAAATGCGGTCGAGTCTTTTAAATCTGTGAAAAGAATTGTGAGTTGAGAAATACCTATATTGTCTCCCGGCTTAATTAGCTGCTCTGGACACAACTGTCTAAAGACATGCATTGATGTCACTTTCTGCCCCGTCAATGCCTCTTCTTTATATTTTAAATCTTCAATTAGAAAGTATCGTGGATGATCAGCATTATTGATCAAAGTCAATTCATCACTTTTTTCTGGCATAATAATCAAATCATCATTCGTGAGTTGAATAACGGGAAATGTTGTATCTGATTCAGATATAACAAACTCAACCTTGCGTCTATCCTCCAATGCACGGCACCGGTATACCCCAGGCTTCAAAGGATGCTCAAAGATATTTTTTTGACTTTTTGGGATTCGTAACTGAGCGATAATATGCGGTGTTAATTGAGCGCTTAGCATGCAAAACGTTGTCTCACCAACTTCCCGTAACCACTTCGCAGGTAAAAACGTCATTTCAACATTTTCATTAAAGTTGAGACTGAAATCAATATTACATGATCCACAATGTTCCGATTTAGGAATCTCATGCAGCCCCGCTGTTTCCAATTTAGCTGTTCGACATTGAGGACACAAAATATCCCAGCGCATTTCAAGCAACCCCAAAACCATAGACTGTAGAAAAGCTTCAATCACAACTGCTTCTGGTAATTCCCATTTTTTAGAAATGTGTATTGGCCGAATATGTGATACATCCACCAATAACGAATACATAATATAACCCGCAATTTTCTTCCCTAGCTCATTACCAAAAGTCTGCGTATTTATTTTATTGATAATCTGATCAATACGACTTATCTGCGCCATATTATAAATTGGTTTTTTCCACGTTTTTATATTTTGACCAGCTGTACTAACTTCTTTAGCATTGATAAAATCTATTGCTGCAGCGCAACGGATATTCGATATTTTTTTAAAAACACCCAACTTCGAAAATAACCAACCTGAAAATGAATCACCAAAATACGTTAATTTGGTATGCACTTTTGTCCCTGTTGCAATCGGTGTTAAATGAAACTCTAAAACAATAGATCCACGAAATGGTCTTTCAAAATTTCTTTGTTGCCGCATATAGTACGGCGCCTTCCATTCCGCTAATGTCTCATCCCAAACAAAAAGTAAATTTACATTTGCTTTATCAAGATATCCACGACAATATCGAATAATTGATTTATCACTTTGAATGGCTTCATTTGCTGTGTATGCTTCTGCGCCAGAAACTTCATGTAAGCGATTAGTATCCGAGACACGACTCCATACCTGCTCGAGGGGAGCATCAAAATCGACATCGTATTCATACACTACCTGAAACTTCATACACAGGCCTCACATTTAAAATTACTTTAACAATATAATCAGAGTATAAGCGATTGTGTCCCGAAAATTTATTATTATTATGAATTATTAACACATTTGCTAATTATACATCAAATTCTGGTAATGATATGAAATACACGTAGCACAACTGTAACATAGAGAATCTATTATTCTTTATAAATGATACAGTTAGAAATCAACTGCAATATAACAAAAAATATGGTCTATACTGAATAGAGTGTCGATTTCTATTTGGTGGTATATGCGCCCAAATCCTAGCACTGCTGTTGGCAATAAAAATATTTACACTGAATTTGAAAAAAATATTCTAGATCACAAAAACGATATCGCAATACAATATTTCCAAAAAGATGGCTGTGAGAAAATATCTTTCGGTGAACTAAACAAGCACATCATTATTACCTCAAACCAACTCAACGACATGGGATTATTTCCAGGTGATCGCGTTGCAATTATAGTTGAAAGCTCACCGCAATGGATTACCGTTTTTATGGCTCTAGCGAAACTTAGATTGACTGCGGTTTTAATTGACCCCACTGCACCTTTGGAAGACATAGCAGCTCAAATAAAATTTGCAGAAGTACGCTGCGTAATTCTCTCTAAAAACTCAATTGAAAAAAACATTCACACAATATTAAGCACCCTACCAATTGCTGTCATTGATAGCAATCTCGACTTTATCAATAAAGACATATTACCAAATAAATTTGGTCCTAGTGAGAATGCAAATCAGAATGTTGCCGTCATCATTTATACCTCAGGAACAAGCGGACAATATAAAGCAGTCATGTTAACACATGATAATTTCTTACATGTTGCAACCTGTAAACACATTATTGACATGACTGATACCTCATTTACTATACTACCTTGTTACCATATAGCAGGACTTACAACATTGACACAAGTTGTATTTGGCGGCGGGAAGACAATTTGCATGGTTAACAAACTAGAAGCTGACCTGATCTTACAAACATTTAAAAATGCTAAACCTGCTATTTTTCTTGGCGTTCCTAGATTTTTAGATTTATTTTATATAAAAATACGTGGCAAGATAAACGAGCAGTCTTTTTTAAAACGTCATATTGCTTATCTCTTGATTACTATCTGTGGATTAATAAAAAAATATTTTGGTTTAAATCTTGGAAAAAAACTATTTCCTAGTATCCATGCAACATTTGGTGGAAACCTAAAGTTGATTTTTTGTGGAGGAGCACCTCTTAGCGATAAAATTAGAGCATTTTTCGAAGCCATTGGCTTCGATATTTTATTAGGCTATGGGCTATCAGAAACTTCTGGCTGTGTCGTCTTAACAGACCTTAAACAAAAATGTAAAAAAATGATTGGCAAACCGATTAGTGGCTGTGAAATTAAAATTGAAGATGCCAACCAACATGGCACCGGTGAGATATGCATTCGATCTCCTTCTGTGATGCTTGGTTACTTTAAAAACCCAGATGCTACACAAGAATGCCTGAAAGAAAATTGGTTCCATACAGGAGATACTGGACATATTGATTCACATGGAAATCTGGCAGTCGATGGCAGATTGAAAGAATTAATTGTTACTTCTTGCGGGAAGAAAGCAACACCATATGATATCGAAAATCATTATCATGATATTACTGGTATCACAGAGTGTACCGTCGTTGGCATTTATAATTCTGAGTTGAGCTGCGATGAAATCTATGCGGCTGTCGTAGTTGATAAATCTTTAATTTCAGCCAATATGTCACTTCAAGAGCTACAACATTCAATTTTAGAAGAATTTTCTGTTCGAGAAGGTAGACTACCTTCACATCTACGCATCGAATATATTGAGTTTTTCGACGAGATTCCTCGGACAGCTGGAATGAAAAAAGCGATACGTCCAAAGATAGTAAAAGAAATTTTACATAGAAAAAATCTGCATCATCATACACACGATTTTCATCAAGAAAGCATAAGCAGTGAGTTGCAAAGTGTGATTCAATTCACTATTGAAACCATCTCTAAAGTCGCTTCAATTCCTAGTGATAAAATTAATTCCGCCACTCATTTCAGTGAGCTGGGAATTGATTCTTTATTAGGAATAGAAATTATTCAAAAAATTCATGCTAAATTTGGGGAACACTCTGTATCACTCGATACATTGTTAAAAAACCCCAACATAATGAAATTCTGCGAAGATATTATTGAACAAAAGAATTCACCCACGGATAAACCTATCCTATCTTGCCCAATTGTGCCACCACGTATGTCACCTATGCATGCACAGCCTGCTACTAGCATCGCTGAACAACTCATATCTAATAATCTTTTCATAACGGGTGGAACCGGTGTCTTAGGTGGATATTTAACTAAACTTCTACTTACAGATACTGATAAAAAGTTATTTTTACTCACGCGCGCAAAATCGCAACAGGAAGCAACAAACAAATTGATAGAATTACTCACCGTATATGACTGTCCAGCCCAAGTAATTGAAAAGATTAGCACACACGTACAGTTTATTTTAGGTGATGTGTCACTTCCCAACCTTGGCCTTTCAGAAAATATTTACCTGGATCTGCAAAATAAAATTGATGTGGTTATCCATGGTGCAGGTATAGTCAGTCTCCATGGTTTATATGAAGCACTAGTCCCTATTAATGTCATAGGAACACAGAATGCGATCGATTTTGCACTAAAAACACATAATAAATATCTAGTTTACGTATCGAGTTATAGCATTATGGGAAACCTTGCCCTCGATAAATACCCTGATTTCACAGAACTAGATTTTGATAGAGAACAGTCATTTAAAAAAATGGGTTATCAACAAACTAAATTTGAAGCCGAGTACTTAGTAAGATGCGCAACGTCAAATGGACTAGTATGGAACATTATACGACCTGGCGATATATTTGGTGATAGCATGACAGGCAGTTATCCACTACATCTTCCGCAGCTCACCGGAATTTTTTACGATATTATACGTACTGTTATTTATACTAAAGTTGCAGCTCGAAGCAACATGCTGTTCGATATCACACCCGTAGATTATGTTGCCAAAGGGATGCTGTATCTTAGCCTAGAACATCCTGCAATCTATGGCACTTATCATTTAACTAATCCTACAACACAACCTTATCATCATGTCATTGATTGTATGAAAAAACTTGGATATGAAATAGATGAGGTTTCAATTGATGAATACATGAAAGGATTACGTAATAAAACTTTATTACATAATGGTAACCCATATAAATCAAGAACACTTGAACTTCTACAGTTTAATCCTGCGATGGTTTCAGCACATGCTAGCACGCATGTGGGTACGAGCATCACACAAAATATACTAGAATCAGCTAATATTATCTGCCCTAAAATTGATGAGCGCTTAATTGAGAATTATCTGGAATATTGTAAAAAAGTAAATTATATGTCTTTCAAGTGATCCAGCATCTTAGTGTGTCCAATACGTAATAACTGATGTCTTTGGTCTTCACTCACATTATATTGACTAAATCCGGTTAAATTAGGATTTATTAATATAGTCGCAAGCAGCGCATTTTGAGATTCTTTTGCTGAAGCTCCTAACAAAAATGCATTTAACAGCGTGTCAAAATACGGTGGGTAAACATATTTTTTATTTTCAGCTGTTAAAAGGTTCAATATAGAATTTTTAAATGTCATGACAGGTGGAAAATTATATATTGTATTATCAACATCATTACTCGACAACTTAACTGCAATAATTTTATTAGATAATCCGACAAATCCTTTCATAATATCAACTGGCAAATTATTTAATAAGCCACCATCCATAAATAAATGCCCATCAATTACCATTGGAGGTATAATGCCTGGCATGGATGCGCTAGCACGCACAGCCTCCCAAAGGAACCCATCTTTATGTACATGTATTGAATGTGCTGACAAGTTACTGGAAACACAGAAAAATGGAATCCATAAATCCTCTATTAAACGCTCTCCCAACACATTTCGTAATGCTTCTGTCCCATGTTTTGCACTCATGAAAGAAACGCTTGGCCATGTGACTTCCCATATTGATGTTGCATACGATGCGCCATCAATAATTTCTTTAAAATTATCCGCGACTTCTTCCAAAGTATCTCCCATAAGATAGCTAGCAGCGGCAACAGCTCCAACACTCGTTCCACCCACTGCATCAATAGGAATATTATTTTCAATTAGCGCTTTGAGAACACCTAGGTGCACCCAACCTTTACCTGCGCCACCACCGAGAACCAAGCAATTTGCATTTCCCATCATAAAACGTGATACACGTTCGTAATCGCTTTGATGACCCATGCGAATATGATGATGCAAATTAAAATTTGCTTTTTCAAGCCATTTCTTGGTATTGGAGGGATACTTAGTATCTTCTGAATGTAATATAATTAATTCAAATTTATTTTGTGATTCAATTTTGGCAATTGCCGTTAGTATTTCTGGATTAATGATATAATTCGAATTTTCTTCTGCAACGAGATAAACACTATCGCATACTTTTAAATAATCCTCGATAACCTCTGGTTTAAATGATTCTAAACAGAATATTAGATGATGATATCTCTCTTTTTGACTGGAAATTATTTTTGAAGGGCTTGGTAAATCCATTTCATTATTAGTGAAGACAACCACATCTTTCAAATTTACAACAGCGCTTTCTAGTCGTTTTGTAAACTCAGATAATTTAGTATTTTCATTCGCTGCAAGCACCACAACAACATTTAATTTTTTTTCTTTGCTTAATAGCTCAATCGATTTTTGTGATCGGCGAATAATTGGGTTTACAATTGCAAACAGTATCGATGGGTAGTCATGACAAAGTTTTTTGAATTTGGCACTCGATAATTTCAACAATGAGGAACTTTCTGCAGCACGCACTGTTAAAGATCTTGATGTATCTGATAACGCACCTAACTCACCAACAGGCTCTCCAGAATACATATAACCGATTACTTCAATCGTTGCATGCTTACTACCAACGATTAACGCCTCAAGCCTGCCATCAACTATAATAAAAAAACCATCAGACTCGTCATTCTTTCTGAATAGGATATCTCCTTGCTTGAGATTTAAAATTTCAAACGTAGGAGCGATCGCAGCACACGTCTCATAATCAAGAGAGGAGAAAATTTCACACTTTCTGACAATATTGACTAATTCGTTGGCTGAGCTCAACGCGATCTCCTTATGAAGAACAATCTCATGGCATTATTTTATCATTCTTACATTGAAAAACATATTGTAACTAACCTAGACTCAATTTGTATTATACTATGTTATGTTCATACAAATTTCGACGTAGTAAACAGCTCTTGAGGGTATAGTGTGACTACATCAATATCACGAATTGCTTTAAAGCACACAATCCCTACCCATTGTTTTGAAAAAAACATTCTTACTTCATCATATTATTTATTACGTGACTTATTGTTATTACTTTCTGCCTTTGTCACTTACTCTTGGTTTGCAAAATCATGGCTAGGATTAATTATTTATTGGAATATTTATGGCTTTGTCATGTGGTGCGTATTTGTAATTGGACACGACTGCGGACATCATACATTTTCACGATTTCGATGGTTAAATGATTTTTGTGGAAATCTATGCCATAGCATATTGCTTGTTCCTTATTGGCCATGGGCTTTTTCTCATAAAAAACATCACCTGCATCACAATCATATGACTAAAGATAATAGCCACCCCTGGCTTACACAAAAAGAATGGGAACAATTTAATATTTTACAAAAATTTTATATTTACTCTCCCATAACACCATTCATTTCATATTTTTTTTATTTATATGTAGGATTAAGCGATGGATCTCATATCAATCCATTTAGCAAACTATATAAAAATTCAGGCATGCGACATAAAATCAAATGCGTTGTCAGCACTGCTCTAGTCTTTACTGTGCTCTATTTACTTTTTATATATTGTCATACATTCCAATTTTTCATGAGCTTCTATGGTGGGTGCTGGATTGTCTTTGCATTTTGGCTTTTCATGGTTACCTACATGCAGCACCATAGTGAGAGCACTGTTATCTTTGATGATTCAAATTGGACATTTGAAAAAGGTGCCCTACAAACTATTGATAGACGCTACGGATTTGGCATTGATGACTTTCATCATAATATTTCTAACTGCCATGTTATACATCATTTATTCTTTAGTGGTATACCACATTATCATCTTAAAGAAGCTACTACGATCTTGCTTAAAAAATTTGAAAATACATTCACTTATAACACCGTACGCCATAAATTTTTCTTGTGGGATTTTTTCAGATTATTTTTTACAGTACATTACAGAAAATGGAAATTATTTTACAACCAACCACTCATCAATCAACAATACACCTTAGGAGAACACAATGAAGAAAATTGTTAGATTTACCGTTTGCGCTGCTATGAGTATTTTTTCATGCATGGCATCTGCGAGCACTGATATAAGTGGTAACTACAAATGCACGGGATTTGATGCTAATGTAAAATCTAATTACACGTCTAGCTTAGTGATACAAAAAACAGGGGATGCATATAATCTAATGTGGAAATCTGGTGATGTTTCTTATACTGGAACCGGTATATTCAGCAAAACTGCTCCTGACACTCTTGCAACCATATTCATAAACCCTGAAGAAAAAATTAAATCAGGTGTTATGATTTATCAAGTCAAACCTAACGGAAGCTTAGATGGCTCATGGGTATACGTTAACAATACTGTCATGAGTACAGAAACCTGTGATAAAAGCGCATAACTCTATTTTTATTAAGCCCGTCAAATATAACGGGCTTAATACTCATCACTAAATCAATAACCCATTTAGATAAAATCACATATTCCGCCTGATAGCAATAATGGTGAGAAGAGCATGCTGGCTCCAAAATGAAATCTTGGCTTGGGATTACTTTTTGCTGCATTAAGCAAAGACTCTTTGTTTCCATCAATAAAATCAGCTGCATTGGAACGCAACTCCCCTACTTTTCTGATAGTTACTGTATTTAAACATGCTTCTATCATTAAAAAATAGCTTTGAACTTTTATACAGTCATTTTCTAATCTTTCATCGCGACCATGTGTATCAGGCAAACCAACACGAGTGAAACCATCAGATATAAGACCATGCGGATGCTTCCAATTGACTGTACCTACAGAACGCAATCCACGAAGGCCGCTCTCAAAGTCCGCTTGCACTTGCTTGATATATTCTAGCGTGATTTGGGGGCCTTCAACTTTTTCATCTTTTAAATCTTGCTCAGTGCGAAATATCTTTTTTTCATAATAATTTTTGAAATAATCAAAAATTGCTTTTAACTTTATATTTAATATTATTGCGCTAGGTGATTGCAAAGGCTGCAACGCTGCGAGTGCAGCCGCAATTTCCCTATCTTTGCGCAAATAAGTCAATACGGTTATTGCTCTACTGCCTAAGCCAGAAAGCTGGTCATGCTCATCTAGTGTATAGACGATTGACGTTGATAATCTAGTTTGTAATGCAGCCGATTTTTTTTGCTCTTCAACGAACGCTGTACTCGCTAGTGTTTTCTGTACCTCTAATGCTTTCTGCGCTTCTGTTTGCACAACAAGCTGTGCTTTTAAGTCTGCTAGTTGCTTCTCAACTTTTTTCTGTTCTTCTGCTTGCGTCGCAAGCTTCGCCTGTAATTCGACTAAGCGTTTTGCTGCACTATCTGCTTCTTGTGCTTTTGCACTCAATGTTGCTTTGGTTGCATCGTGAGCTTTTTGTTCTGCAGCAGTTGCATTCACTTCATCAGTTTTTTCCTTCAGCAAACTAGCCACTCTAGCATTGGCTGCTCCTAATGTTTGTTCTAAAGCGTGATGAACGTCATTTGTAACAAACATTGCTTTTACTTCAGGCTCGGGAATAGTACATGCACCAATAAACTCTGATGCCGATGTTGAAAACTGTTTATAACCTTCTAAGAAGGTTGCATCAAAAGATATAAAACTAGCAAGTCTAAATCGAGCCATCATAGAAGAAAATGAGCTATCGCTTTGAGTGACAAGATCATTTATTTCTCTACCTAATGTGGCTAGAACCTGCGCATGATTCACTTTTGATCCTAGTGTTGCATATTGGTCAACCGTAAGTTTTTGTTCGCGATAGGCTTCAAAAGTTTCACGCAATACAGCAACAATATTTTTACTGACAACACTCGATACAACCTCGTGTTCCAGCGTTTGCATTGCCGTCTCCATTAGTTTTTCATCTAATGGTTCAACTGCTAATTTAGAGAGTGCTGCGACAGATATTGCCTTTTCAGAGGTGCATTTTTTGGAAACATCTTCAGCTTTGCTAAATAATTCGTTTAATTTTTTTGCATCAACAGGGGGTGTAACACTACGCGCAAATGACATGACTCTATTCCTTGATTGAAAAAAAATCTCATCCCAAATGAGAATTGTTCTCAATTATATAACTTTGATACTTAAGTTATTCTTAACGCTATATTTTGCAACTTTCCACAAACAACCACCCCGCACCTCAACCTCCTGCGGCTTGTCCGGCGTTGTTGCATAAATCGAAATCTGCACTATTCCCCTCTCCCAAAATGCTTTTCTTTGGGAGAAGGGAGTAAATCAAAACAGCTTGCATGTTGCGCCATCCAAGCATCACCGCTAAACTGAGCACATTATTACTCAGGGTAGAATTTCATTTATGCCAGCTTATGACATTTTTAAAAAACCGCTTGTACTCGATATCATCGCCGTCATTTGTGGTATTTTACTCACACTTTCCTTCGCGCCATTTGGAATTTTTCCATTAGCGATTATTTCACCGGCTATTTTGCTCGCTATATGGATGCAGAGCACAACAAAGCGTGCATTTATACGTGGTTGGTTATTTGGTTTGGGTTTATTCGGTTCCGGTGTTTACTGGGTTTTCATTAGCATACATACATATGGGAACACCTCTGCACCACTCGCATTTTTATTTACCGCAGGTTTTGTTGCTCTACTTGCTCTTTTTCCTGCACTCAATGGCTATTTACTCAATAAATATTTTCCGCATGCAACAACACCCAAAGCTATCTTTGCATTTCCAGCCATCTGGGTCCTCTTAGAATGGGTACGTAGCTGGGTATTTTCAGGCTTTCCATGGTTATTTTTAGGGTATAGCCAAATTAATTCGCCACTAAAAGGATATGCTCCTCTTCTCAGTGTTTATGGCGTCTCATTATTCGTGCTATTTAGTGCTGCACTACTTTATAAAGCTGTGGAATTCGTTCGCTCACAACTTTATAAAGAAATGTATTTCAACTTATTCTTTCTCTTTTTGTTTTGGGCCATCGGTAGTGTCTTAAGCTTCATTCACTGGACAAAACCAGAAAGTGCATTAACTAAAATCAGTTTAGTGCAAGGTAATATTCCTCAAGAATTGAAGTGGTCAGCGGATCAAATCCTACCAACACTAGATCGTTATGAAAAAATGACCGCAAAACATTGGGACAGTCGCATTATTATCTGGCCTGAGTCTGCAATTCCATTACCGTTGCAAGACGTGACGACATTTATCGATGCCATGGATCAAACAGCAAAGAAACATCACGCTGCTTTAATTACAGGTATTCCCATCACCGCGCCGCAAACTGACTCATTCTATAATGCATTAGTCACAATCGGTGATGGTCATGGAGAATATACAAAACAACGTTTAGTTCCTTTTGGTGAATACATACCGTTGAAAAACATTTTTCAACGACTGTTTGATATTCTGCAAATTCCAATGTCAGATTTTATTCCTGGACCTCATGCAGTAGAACCATTTGAAATTGGCAATATCAAAATGGCTACCTATATCTGCTATGAAATTGCATTCCCGGAACAAGTGTTATTTAAAGATAGCACAATAGGCATGCTACTCACCGTCAGTAATGATGCATGGTTTGGTCATTCCATTGCACAAGCACAACACCTTGAAATGGGACAAATGCGCGCGGCAGAACTCGGTCGGCCTGTGATCTTTGTTTCAAATAATGGTCTTACTGCCTTCATTGCACCGACTGGCAAAGTTCAATCGGTTGCGCCAGCATTTGAATCCTATATTTTAACTGATTCCATTCAATCCTATGTTGGAAGAACTCCATGGCAACGTTTTGGCATGGATCCTGTCCTAATCATTTTGATCGTATTGCTTGTATTAGCACGCCGCGAGAATCGCTTACATGACATTTCGTAACGTCATTATTATTTTCTTTTGCGCTCTCACATCTTGCGCAAAAGAAAATATGGTTGCAACAAAATTTCCGTTAAATAATTATAATCAAGAAGTGTCTTATTGGATTTCTCAGAATAATCCTACTTACAGTAAACCGCTTGTTTCTTATCATTTCCAATTGCAGCATAAAAATGAGTTATACCAACACTTGTATGGAATCAATTCTCCATGGAATTCTAAATATGTTATCAACATATTATCCCATGCGCGTGAAGACAATATTGTCACCATAGAATTAGAAAATATCTCTCATTTTGATAATAGAAATAATGCGCCCGAAGAAATTGGTTATGATACTAATTATCATCCACACACTGCAGCATGGATTAATGCTATTCGCGCGAACATTAAGTTACATTATCCAGCTTACTCACCCAAATATTTCGCGATTGCTACTGATAATTTATTATTACGTGCACTACCTACCGATGATCCTAGTTACTATCATTACAAAATTCCTGGCCAAGGCTATCCATTCGATAATTTGCAATTATCTGCTGTCTGGGCTGGAACACCACTCTATGTCATTACGACCTCAAGAGATCGCATGTGGGCACTCGTGATATCACCTGATTTTATTGGCTGGGTGAAAAACAATAACATTGCGTATGTTTCTAAAAATTTTATTGCTGATTGGAAATATGCAGCTAAGCAATATTTATTTGCCGTCACCAAAACAAATGCTCGCATTACAGACCAACATAATCAATATCGTTTTACCGCTTACATTGGCTCTGTTTTTCCGGGTGATAATGAAAATCATCATCTTCGCATGATGATTCCTATTCGTGATGCAACCCAAACAGCGCATTTAACTTATGTTCCCATTGAAAATAATATAGCGCAGTCAATTCCTCTTACTGCAACACCTGAGCATTTTGCAAACCTTATGGATGAGTTAATTGAACGTCCATATGGCTGGGGGAATTTGAATTTTCATAATGATTGTTCGGCAGAATTAAAAAATTTATTTACACCATTTGGCATTTGGTTACCACGCCATTCTTCAAATCAACTATACGTTGGTAAAGAAATCGATTTAACCTCTCTTTCATCACAACAACGATTGTCTTATCTCATGCAAAACGGTCATCCGTTAATGACTATTGTCTACGTCGGTGGCCATGTGTTTTTATATGTGGGAACTTTTACAGACCAAAATAACAAACCTTTCGCTATGACATATCAAAACCTATGGGGATTAAGTCCACATCCAGCAACACGGCGTGCGGTCATCGGCCAGTCGGTTTTATTTCCATTACAATTATCTTACCCAGAAGATAAAGAATTGATTTCACAAGCTGGACGTAAGCATTTTCAACTCAGTTATTTAGATCAAAAACCCGATATCAACCTATCAGAAAAAATGGATTTACGCGCAATGATGTGTCCGTAAACTTATACTTTCTTCATTCATGTCTATATTAAAAACCCGTATCCAATTGAGGGTGTTTTTCACCATATTTAACAAATTTGCTGTGTATATTATAATCACCTCCATAATAATATTTTAAAAAGTAATAAACGAGGTTTAAATTTATGCAACGCAAACACCCAGATCAAGATGAAAAGTTATCGTTACCAAAAAGAGTTGTCTCCATTCCAGATATTCATACGCCAATTAGTATATACATCTGTGGCGGCACAGGGGTAACTGAAGTAGACCCTAGCGGTACTAAAATTTCTGTTTGTGAGGATATGCTGAAAACCCTAACCGATGCTTATGAAGAAAAATCAGATGAAAAAAAAGCTGAAGTACGCCGCTATCTCATCGATCATAGTCAACAAGGGCATCTTGCTCGACATTTTCAATTAGAATCTGGGCCGCTATCTTCGAGCCACGTAGCTCGCTTTCATACGACTACAAAACAGTCTGAATTTACAGAAATGGCATCAAACTATTTAGAAACCTGTAAAATTGATCCTAAAAATAAATGTAATCTATTTATCATTCTTTATCGAGACATCGATGAAAACAACCATAACTATCGCATGCAACATGCTATGGATACACAGATTGTTCTCGAAGCCGCAGGGATACCCAAACAGAATATAGTCCCTTATTACGTGAAATATGATCATATAAAAAATGGCAATGGATCACCAATTAATATTTCTAGAAATCTAATATTAGAAGCCATACGCAACCCAATACAAAATATTATTAACGCGAATCTCGCTGACACAGACTTGAAAGGGGTATCAGTCGAGTTTCAGCAAGAACGACGAAGTATAGTTGGAAAAGTTGTCAACCAATTACAAGATGGCCTTTCAACATATGAAAAAAGAAAAATGGCTGACCTGATTCTGATACCTCCATGCCAAAAACTCAAGAAAAAATATATTATTAAGAGCTTACCTAAAAACACTGCCGATGCAGTTTACGTACGGGTACAAGACGCGCAAAAAATATTTTATGTCAACAGAAAAAATAATACCTGTGAAGATATTACTCCACCTCTAGCTGACAAGAGAATGCTAGATCGTCTAGAGGCAATAAAAGGTAGTTACGACAAAGCACATATTGATGAAAGAATTGCGATGCAGGAACATATAGAAGTTAGGAAAAAAATTCTAGAGAGTACGTTATTTAAATTTGACAAGAAGCTTGAACTATCTAAGCAACCAAAAACGTTATCGATAGCAGGGTTAAAATACATTACTGAAATAACTGATCACCATCATCATTCTCACTTGGATGCACTCAAGGAAAGAGTGCACTCTGTAGATGAAATTTATGCGGCAATGGAACAAGCCAAGCAAGATATAGGACGTGACAAACTAGGAGAGAATGACTATGGTAATGTTGCTATTATTCTAAATAACCTGCACGGTTGTGCACGTGATAAACGAGTAAGAATCAGTCAAGGTAGTTGTTTATTTACTTTCTTTAGAGTCGATACATCAGGCTTGGGCACAGTACTCAGCAAAACAATAGATACAATAGACGAATTAAAAGGACAGATTCAACAAAAAAAGCAAAAGGCTTTAAAACAATAATGTAAGCTGACTCAAAAGGATCTCCTGAATAGTGTTCGCATCAGGAGATCTCTTGTCTTAAAAAATACGACCGGGCCCCTATTATTTTTAGCGGGCACGCTTTTATTGGTTGTTGGGTAAAAGATAAAAGCATCACTTATGCATCTACTGATTTTATTGCTGATCGCAAATAAGTTATGCTACCAAGCATAACTTATTTGCGATCACTCAAACGAATGCACGCGTTGTTGATGACAATGACCACTATCATTTTACCTCTTACATTGGAACAGTATTGCCAGGAGATAAAATCGATAAGCATTTTCAACTCAGTTACTTAGATCAAACACCCAGAACACAATCAACGCACGAAAATAACTTACGCGCGTTAATGTGTCCATAAGTATTAGCTAATGAAACTTATCTTGCTCACCATGACATGATACGACCAAATTCTAGATGAAACTGAGGCTCGTATTGCGTACGGCTTAACGCCACACCCTCTCTTTCGAATAGCGCTTTACCCGAAGCACTCGTGATGGAAACAATATTACTTAATTGCAAGCTATCCTTGTCAAAACGATATTTCATAAAAGCAGCTACCTCAGGATTATTATTCTCATTGGTGGTTTTAATTATATTTTCAGGAACTTCAACACACACAATTGCTATAAATAGGGGATTCATAGGGTAATATGTTTGAACATTAGGATGAGCTCTACTACGTGCTGCAGCAAGATCAGGTGTTCCAGTAATATAAGTGCTAGATGTAGATGAAACAGGCACTCTTTCGAAAATAAAATCTGCATTTAATTCTTTTTGCTCACATAGCGCTTTGTATTCAGCTATCGAACACCATTTTAAATAATACATTTTTTTACAAGGAACATTTTTATATTCTACTGCTTGTTTAACATCAACTGCTTTTTCTTGTTGAATAAACTTAGCACCTAAATCTTTAGCTAGCGCTACTTGCGGTTGTTGTGACTTTTGATCTGCTTTTTTTTGCGGTTCTGCGCTCGCTTTTGAACCACACAAACTTCTAAAGAACGAAAACATATTGCCCCTCATTTTTTATAATTGTTATTTAATTGACCAGATATCATACCTGACTGAGTGTAGTAATAACAACCAGGCATATTTCCCCTAGGGTATATTTCACCTAATGCCAATTCCCAAAAATTAAAATAAGTGGGCCCATCATTCTGTGCAAATGCTCAACGCTCATGAAACCAGCTTATTGCAACAATTTCAAAGAGTTACTGTTTGACTTATAAACAAAAAACCAAAGATGACATCACCCTGCCTGTATTGTATCCTACGATACAATCTAACTTTTTTCTGAGAACTCACATGCAAGAACAATACAATCCACAGGCCATTGAAGAAACCGCCCAAGATTTTTGGCAAAAAAATAACACTTTTGCTGCCAATGAGCATTCTGAAAAAGAAAAATACTATTGCTTAACCATGTTCCCTTACCCTAGCGGTCGTCTACACATGGGACATGTGCGGGTCTATACCATCAATGATGTGATTTCTCGTTATCAACGCATGCTCGGCAAAAATGTATTACAGCCGATGGGCTGGGATGCTTTTGGTTTACCCGCAGAAAATGCAGCTATTCAAAATAAAGTTCCGCCTGCTGAATGGACGTATAAAAATATCGCTGAAATGCGCAAACAAATGAATATGCTTGGGTTAGCATATGATTGGGACCGTGAGTTTGCGACATGCGATCCGAAGTATTATCGCTGGGAACAATGGTTTTTCATTCAACTTTACAACAAAGGCTTGGTTTATAAGAAAAATGCGGAAGTGAATTGGGATCCCGTTGATCAAACCATTTTAGCGAATGAACAAGTAGTGGACGGCCGTGGCTGGCGTTCTGGCGCATTAGTTGAGCGTCGTGAAATTCCACAATGGTTTTTCAAAATTACAGCATATGCTCAAGAGTTATTAGATGATTTGGATCAACTTCCAGGTTGGCCAGATCAAGTTAAAACCATGCAACGTAATTGGATTGGCCGCTCTGAAGGTGTAGAAATTCATTTTGATATCAATCAATCAAAAGAAAAGCTCACGGTATTCACCACTCGTCCAGATACTGTTTATGGTATTACTTATATTGCAATTGCACCGCAACACCCTCTTGCAAAAGAAGCAGCAAAAAATAATCCTGAAGTTGCTGCGTTTCTTGATGAATGCAAAAATATTAAAGTGGCAGAAGCTGAAATGGCCACACTTGAAAAACGTGGTGTGCCAACACAATTCACAGCAAAACATCCTATCACAGGTGAAGCACTACCTCTTTGGGTTGCCAACTTCGTTGTCATGGATTACGGCACTGGCGCATTAATGGCTGTCCCTGCACATGATGAACGCGATTTTGAATTTGCAAAGAAATATCATCTCTCTATCAAACCCGTTGTGATCCCTGTTGGTGATGATTGGGATTTTGATAAAGCAGCTTATACTGAAGTCGGTGAGTTAGCGCATTCAGCACAATTTACTGGTCTTGATTCACGAACCGCATTTAATGACATCATCAGTTATCTAGAAAATCACCATCAAGGTATACGCAGAGTCAATTACCGTTTACGTGATTGGAGTATTTCACGGCAGCGTTATTGGGGCGCACCCATTCCAATGATTAATTGCGATCATTGCGGCGCGGTTCCTGTTTCCGAAGATCATTTGCCTGTCATTCTTCCAGAAAAAGTTGAATTTTCTGGTGTGTCATCTCCATTAAAAAACATGCCCGACTTTATCAATACCACATGCCCAGAATGCAAACGTCCCGCACAGCGCGAGACAGATACATTTGATACCTTCTTTGAATCATCTTGGTATTACGCACGCTTTGCTTCCTACAACCAAGATCATGCGATGCTAGATGAACGCGCCTTGTATTGGCTACCAGTGGATCAATATGTTGGTGGTATCGAACACGCTTGCATGCACTTGCTCTATTCACGTTTTATTCATAAAGCGATGCGCGATTTAGGATTAGTCAATTTTGATGAACCCTTCACTCGTTTATTAACGCAAGGTATGGTGCTGAACAAAGGCGCCAAAATGTCAAAATCAAAAGGTAATGTTGTTGATCCAGTCAGCCTTATCCAAAAATTCGGCGCAGATACCGTAAGATTATTTATGATTTTTGCGGCACCCCCAGAACAAAGTTTGGAATGGTCTGATAGCGGCGTAGAAGGCTCATATCGTTTCTTACGCAGAGTATGGGCGTTTGCACATGAACAACAGGATGCTATCCAAAAATCAACTCATGCAAAATTAGATTGGGAAAAATCAGATCCAGAACAACGCAATGTATTACGTCAAATTTACGAAATTTTAGAACAGACACGCTACGACTATGAAAGATTGCAATTAAATACTGTTGTTTCTGGATGCATGAAACTGCTTAATTTACTTGTCAAAATTCCTACTGCAACAGGTACACATGCTGACATTAGTCACTACATTGCACATCAAGGTATGAGTATTTTATTACGCTTACTTGCACCGATTACCCCACACATTGCTCATCAATTATGGGATGATTTAGCATTTGGCGGACTGGTCATCGATGCTAGCTGGCCTGAAGTTGATACAACAGCGATGAAAGTAGATAAGATTGAATTAGTTGTGCAAATCAATGGAAAGTTGCGTAGCCGCATCACTGTTCCTATCCAAGCAGATACGAAAACAATTGAAGAAATTGCAACGCAAGATGCAAAAGTACAACAAACAATCTCCAATAAACTGATTAAAAAAATCATTACGGTTCCTGGACGATTAGTGAATATTGTAGTTGGAGAATAAAATGGATTGTTTTAAGCATACTGTCATCCTGAGGAGCAAAGCGACGAAGGACCTCCTGCATCACACTGTGAAAGTAAGAGGAGAACTATTTGGGAGATCCCTCACCACGTTCGGGATGACAACATTATTACTACTTTCCTTACTCCTCACCAGCTGCGGTTTTCATCCGCGCGGCCAAACTATATTTGCCAAACCTTTACAACGTATTTACATCAAAACAGCTAGCCCTTATGGCGAGTTAACGACAAATCTAGAGAAATATTTCAAATCATCTGGTGTTTATATTGCTGATTCACCACAAGATGCAACTACGGTATTGCAAATCTTATCTGATACAACTAACCAACAGTTACTCGGTGTCAGCGGTACACAACAAACACGCCAATATAATTTGATTTTAAGCGTTGCCTTTCAAATTACAGAACCCAATGGCACTCTCATCACTTCACCAGAAACTCTTTCTCAAAGCAGAACGCTACCTATCAATTCTGGCCAAATTCTTGGTGGCAGCAATGAAGCTATTGTGTTATTCCAACAAATGCGTAGGACCATTGTGTTTGATATGATGAATCGCATTTCATCGCAACAAATTACTGATATCATCAATAAGCATAATAAACAGCCATGAAAATAGCGCACCAACAATTAGAACAGCAACTCACAAAAAATCTTGCGTCAATTTACTTATTGAGTAGCGATGAATTATTACTTGTTGAAGAAGCACGTGATGCTATCTGTAAAGTTGCCAGAGAACACGATTACACAGAAAAAATCTCCATTACCGCTGACTCCAGTGCTGATTGGAGTAACGCTCTTTACACAGAAGCACAGAGTATTTCTTTGTTTGCGAGTAAAAAAATTATTGAATTGAACATGCATCACATTAAGTTCACTGCAAACAATACCAAACCTTTACAAGAATATGTCAAAGCACCAACACAAGATACACTATTAATTATTCGCACCAATAAAGTAGATGGTAAAACAGAAAAAAGCGCATGGTTCCAAGCTCTCGAAAAAAACAGTGTTTATCTTCCTATCTGGCCCATTGCAAGCAATCAACTACCTCAATGGATTCTGCAACGTGCGAAAAAAACAGGATTGAATCTCACTAAAAATACAGTCGATTTTATAGCTGAGCAAGCTGAAGGAAATTTACTTGCGGCAGCACAAGAAATTGAAAAAATGTATTTACTCTACGGGTTTGAGCAACAAAAGCAGCAAAACACTAGCAATGAGTTTGTTTCAAATAATACACGCTTTGATGTATTTGATTTAGTGGAAAGCACTCTCTCGGGAAATAAATCACGTTCTTTACGCATTTTACAAAGCCTCGCAGAAGAAGATACCGAACCTACACTCATTCTATGGGCTTTAACTCGCGAATTTCGCACTATGGCTGACATCATGCTGCAATTAAATCAAGGCGCGCAACTGTCTGCGCTATTTAATAAATATAATATTTTTGAAAAACGGCAGGCGAGTGTAAAACATTTTTTAAAACAACAAAATCAACAATCCTGCTGGGGCTTATTAACACAAGCTGCCGCAATCGATCGCGTTATCAAAGGCGCTGAGATTGGGAATGTGTGGGATGAGTTTGAAAAACTAGTAACGTATTAAATCTTTCACCTCTCCATTGAGGGATTTTTATCAAATACCCTCATCCCCAACCCTTCTCCCATTCGTAAAAAACACTCTGGGAGAAGGGAGAAAAAATTAAAAACTCACCTCTTCATTGAGGGATTTTTATCAAATACCCTCATCCCTAACCCTTCTCCCATTCGTAAAAAACACTCTGGGAGAAGGGAGAAAAAATTAAAAACTCACCCCTCCATTTATGGAGAGGTCGACATGCGCTTTTTGCATGTCGAGTGAGGGAGCTTTAGACCCTCTTCTCCCCGGCGTTGTTGCATAAATCGATTTTCTCCCTTCTCCCGGAGTGATTTTTACGAGGGGAGAAGGGTTGGGGATGAGGGTTTTGAGCAAGGTATGTGCCTCCTAAAGATATTTGTGCCACTTCAAACACCCTCACCCCTAGCCCCTCTCCCAAAGAAAAGCATTTTGGGAGAGGGGAATAGTGCAGATTTTGATTTATGCAACAACGCCCTTCTCCCCTTCGTAAAAACACTCTGGGAGAAGGGAGAAAAAATTAAAAACTCACCTCTCCACTTATGGAGAGGTCGACATGCGCTTTTTGCATGTCGGGTGAGGGAGCTTTAGACCCTCTTCTCCCCTTCGTAAAAACACTCTGGGAGAAGGGAATAATGACATTCATTGCGTAGCGATTCTGAAATTTAGATCGTATAATACCCCCATGCAAACACTACAACGCGCAATTGGCATATTAGGCGGCACATTTGATCCCATTCATTTTGGGCACTTACGTAGCGCGCTGGAATTATATCAAGCATTTGATTTAGCAGAAGTGCGGCTGATCCCCTGCTTCCAACCCGTGCATCGCAAGCAACCCATTGCGACTCCAGAGCAACGCCTAGCTATGGTCAGAGAAGCTATAGAAAACGAATCTGCTCTCAGCGTCGACGACTGCGAAATTTTGCGAAAAGGACCGTCTTATACGATTGATACCTTAAGTCATCTGCGTACAGACTTACCACAAACACCCTTGTGTCTAATCATGGGGATTGATGCATTATTAAATTTTCCAAGCTGGCATCGCTGGCAAGAAATTTTGACTCGGGCACATTTAATTGTCGTCCACCGACCTCATTACCAGTTGCCCACTGCCGGGATTATTGCTGATTTATTAAAACAACGCCTGCAAAAAAACCCCGAAACATTGCACAACACCCTGGCAGGCAATATCGTATTTCACCCAGTGACCCCACTAGAAATATCAGCGACAGACATTCGCAAACAGTTTGCTATGGATGCAAATCCGCGCTATTTATTGCCCAATAATGTCTATAAATATATACAACAGCATGGCGTATACAGCATTGGTAGGTTATAATCGCAACCTATGAAAAAAGACACCATACAAAAATTAGCACTTACTGCGCTCGAAGATTTGAAGGCAATTGATATTGTCGTGATCGATGTTCGTGAACTGACTACCATTACAGATACCATGATTATTTGCACTGGCCGGTCTAGCCGCCATGTAAAATCCCTTGCTGAAAATGTCGTTGTTGACGCTAAAAAGCAGCAACATAAATTTATTCATATGGAAGGCCAGCAAGAAGGCGAATGGGTTATTGTAGACTTAGGCGATGTTGTGGTACACGTCATGCAAACAGCATCACGTGAATTCTACGACTTAGAAAACCTTTGGGAACCGCATGCTCATACGCATACTCGCCATCGGCAATAAAATGCCTTCATGGGTTACCGAAGGCTATTTAGAGTATGCGAAGCGATTTACCTCTTCTTGCTTCCTAGAGCTTGTGGAAATTCCCGCAGAAAAGCGCTTAAAACAATCCAATATCCCTAAACTCATTGAATTAGAAGGCAATAAGCTTCTTTCTGCGATTAAACCTGGCAATCGAGTCATTGCTCTGGATGTAAAAGGCCACTCATGGTCTACCCCTGAACTAGCAACTCAAATGAAAAACTGGCATATGGAAGGTCGCAACATCGACTTACTTATTGGCGGGCCTGATGGCCTTTCTAGTGCTTGCCTACAGAAAGCAGATATTAAATGGTCATTGTCGCCATTAACCCTACCCCATCCTTTGGTCAGAATTCTCTTGGCGGAGCAATTATATAGGGCCATGAGTATACTGCAAAATCACCCCTACCACCGCTAACCTACCGTCTATTAAAGACTTTTTTTTAATCATGGTATATAATCTATTGTTAAGAGCATGGTAAATTCTTTAGGATTCACGGCTGGCGCTCCAATGGCCTGGATGTTTCTGACAAGGAAAGAAATGCCTCGTTTATTAACAAGGATTTCTGAGAATCTTCACCCAGATTAGTTAATAGGAGAATCGATTTTATGCGCACCAAACTAAGTATTTGTGGAGCTGCTGCACTCACAGCCTTCTTGTGTGGATCGACGACAGCTTATGCGGCCGGATCGGCCGAAGCTGGAAAATCCGTTTATTACAATCAAATAGCGACACCTCAGAAGCAAACTATCCGTTTCCAAGCCTATATTATCTTTGATATCACACGTACTTCAGGCGTGTATGGTATCGTTGGTGCTGGCTCGCCTTCCTCATGGCGAAGCTTTGTCCCAATCTGTCCCTTCAACTCCATCCCATATCCAGGCACTTGGAATCCAAAAACTGCTAATAACGGTGGCCCGCTAAGCCAGAGTGACACAACCGCATTCAATTACGCTAATTATCGATGCATGTGTAAAACAGCTCTCGGTCAAACATGCAGCACTCAAAGCCCACTGTGGGGAATTAAAGGAACTGCTTATGCTTGGGGCTCACCATCAACAGGTAATAACATAACATCTACAGTACAATGCTTACTCCCTATTGTGTATGAAGGACCTCCTCTAGCTGGCGTTAATCTTAACGCTGGTCCACCTGTATTATATTACAGCGCGAGTGGCCCAACTGTTACACCGACTACCATGTATCACTACGATGCTTGGGTAGGAGGATCAGCTCAAACGAGACCCGTTCCTGCTAAATATGGGTATATTGATCCTGGGTACGCGATGGCTTTAGATTACAAGGCCTGCAACCTTAGTGGTGGCGCTGGTCCTAATGATCCAAGCTCACCTATGAAATAAAAAAAGTTTAACTCTCACCATCCCCGCTATTGCGGGGATTTTTTTAGGGAAAATTATTTATGGATAGTCAGTTATTTTCACGTGGGATGCTACTCTATTTCTGCGTTGTCTCTACGCTTGCATTTGCAGATTCAAAAATAAAGCCCGCACCTAAAATTGAAACATCTCCCATCGGAGCACAATATCAATTTGATTATGTACGTGTCATTGCACCTGCCTCTATTCAAAAAACAAATAACCCAGCAAGTTCGCGCGCCTACTTGCCAATATGTCCTCCGGGGTCTACCTATGTTAGTGGCGTCAATCCCAACCTGTTACAAAGTGATTACGGCCCAAACTTCCCTTACTGTAACTGTCTTTGCAAAGGAATTTGTAATGGTTTGCCAGGCGTGACATCTCCAGGCGGCAAACAACCTATTTATACCGCTGCAGTCACCTGTGCAGTCAATGCACGTAGCTTTTCTATCAATACCATACAAAAACCACATCAGTTTTATTACTGTCAATCAGGAAACTGTACAACGAATCCATTACCTGCCGATGCAAGTTTTGCGCCACCTATGGGTGGAGGAGTAATTAATACAGTTAAAGTGGATTTTCAATCATGTGCTATTGCAGTTGCTAATGGATGTACTCTGCCGCCTGATCCGACTTCACGTAGTCGGTTGCCGTAGCCTCACCCGCCACGTAAAAAACACGTGTCGACCTCTCCACAAGTGGAGAGGTGAAAGTTTGAATATTTTACTCCCTTCTCCCACTTGTGGGAGAAGGGCTGGGGATGAGGGTTATTATTCAGGGCTCGTCAACGCAACAATCGCCAACATCGCACTAATTTTTTCAGACAATGCGGTAGCTTGCTCACTCAACGCAACCATCTGCTTTTGATTATTTGCATCGCTTGGTTTTTGCTTGAGCGTGTTGAGATCTGCCGTTACTTTTGCGTAATCTTGTTGCGTTTGCAAAAGTCTTTGGCCAAATAACTCTGGATTATCTTGATGGATATTATTCAAATCTACGTAATCTTGCGCAGCCTTTTTCACCATCATACATTCAGGCGTACTTTGCCCCTGACAATCTGCAACTGCTTGTTGCATTTCATCTGCATGCTGCATTAAATAAACATAAGTCAGTGGCTTACGATCACAGCCCCATAATCCTAAAACCATTACACAGAGTGCTATTTTAAAGATGTTTTTATTAATCATGTTTTTTTACTACTTCACTTTGGACAGTCGCCGATGCCGGTGGCTCACTATATGCCAGCTTATAGGCTAACGGCAAGCAAATTAATCCTAAGCCAAATAGAACTAACCAAACTACCGTACTAATAGGCACCGCAAATGGATTAACACGATGTTGAAAATATTTAATTAACGCTGCGAATAACAAACTACCACCGATAATATAGCAAGCTGTCGTGATAAAATCGTTTAACACACTAATTGGCTCCAGCATATTCCAAGCGATAGAACCAACACCATCCGCAGCCGGACCCGCATACACAGCACTTGCCACAACAACGAATAGGAGTCCTGGTATTACTATTTTAAATATTGATCTCATTTTAACTTAACCCTTACATAATTCCGCGACCTAGATACAATATCCCACTGCACGTTGTGCTTTGGTGGACACACAGTTACAATTCACGTATCTAATCATATTGGGCCAGCAAAGGATATGTCGGCATTATTCAACGATCCACACATTCGCTACCCCATTTATAATTTGGATCTTCCGTTTAGCGACTATATTATACAGTCTCAACACAATATTGCGACTACAAGAAATGATTTGCATGATACAAAAGAACTTATCCTAACTGCAAATAGCCCTTACGAATTAACACCTAAAAATCCATCAAACACAGGGGTGTTATTACTTCACGGCTTACTTGATACGCCATTTATCATGAAAGATATAGGACTGCGACTACAAGAACGCTGCCTAGTAAGATCGATTTTACTACCGGGACATGGCACTGTGCCGGGAGCATTACTAAATGTAGACTATCACGCATGGCTACAAGCCGTTAAATACGGTATTCACTCATTCAAAAATCAAGTCGATAAACTATATATTGTGGGCTTCTCTACTGGTGCTTCACTCGCTCTCTATCACGCTTTACATCACGCAAAAATCGATGGCATCGTGTTGCTAGCACCCGCTATTAAAATTCGTTCTAAGCTTGATTTTTCGACCAATTGGCACAGAGTGATTAGCTGGGCATGGGAAAGAGCTAAGTGGCTGCACATACAAACTGAAAATGATTATGCAAAATATCAATCTATTCCATTTAATGCAGGGTACCAAGTTTATCTATTATCCCACTTAATTAAATCATTAAGTAAAACGAAAAAAATAACGTGCCCATTATTTTATATTTTAACAGATGCCGATACAACTGTTTCTGCCCAAGCAACGATGCGCTATTATGAAACTTACGCCAAACCTAGCGATAGAATGGTGATTTACAATAATGAACTCACCAGCACGAATTTACCCAATACTATTATCCGTGAATCTGCATTTCCAAAAATGAATATCGAAGGTATTTCACATATTGCGTTGCCAGTATCACCAAGTAATCCCCATTATGGTGCACACGGTGATTATGCTAATGCAAGCCACATCTACGCAACTAATACAGTGTATGGTGCATTCAGTCGCGTAGAAAATATGGTTTATGATTTTTTGTATCAATCAAAATTAACATCTGAAGCAAGAAAACGTTTAACGTATAATCCAGACTTTGATTGGATGGCAGATCAAATCATGAAATTCATTTTTTCTTGATCGCATCAACCATTAACATAACTGCACCAATACAAATTGCAGAATCAGCCAAGTTGAACGTAGGCCAATACAAATCTGCTACATAGACTTGAATAAAATCGATGACGTGACCATAGCTAAATCGATCCCATAAGTTTCCTAATGCACCACCCAATACAAGTGATAATCCGATGGCTAACCAACGTTGTGTCACATTCAAGCGTGCCAACCAAATGATGATGGCGATGCTAACTGCGATAGCAATGCCTGCAAACATCATTGCATACCATCCTGCATCATGATTTAAAAATCCAAATGCAGAACCGCGATTGTATGATAATGCTAAATTAAATGATGGAAAGATTGCTTTGGTTTGTTGGAAAATTAAATGCTTTTGCGCCCATACTTTTGTGTAACGATCTAGCGCCAACACAAGTACAGAAACCCATATCCAACGTAATCCTGATGATAAACATTTGCAGATCATTTGACATCCTCTTTACTTTGACTAAATCTCCCCGACGCTTCGCGTCGACCCTCTTTTTCAAAGAGGGTTATGAATACATAGGGTCTGCTGACAATTCACTAGACTGCGCTTAAAATCAACGATAAATGAGCAGCGAAGCACAGAATATCGTTGATTTTCAGCCAGTATAGTAGAATTACCCACTATCTAAGCAAACTTACGAACTTCACCCTTCCCGTCTACATTCTCAATACAACGCCCACACAATGCAGGATGCTCTTGATGTGCACCGACGTCTTCACGTCTGTGCCAACAACGCTGGCATTTTTGGTGTGTGACTGGCGTGACTGTCACAGACAAACCGGAAACTTCCGTTGGTACTGCACCGACATTATGTGAATTGGTTAATTTCACTTCTGCGCCCGAGGTAATTAACACGAAGCGTAATTCATTTTCCAATACATCTAATTGTTTTTTCAAACCCGATTCACAATAGAGTGTTACTTCTGCTTCTAACGCCGCGCCTACTTTTCCTGCATTACGTTGTGATTCGATTTCTTTATTCACTGCATCACGCACTAAACGTAATTTTTCCCAATATTCTTGATCCATCGCTTCATTTTCTGCAATCGCGTGTAACTCTGTATACCATGTATTTAAAAATACAGATTCATTACGCTTGCCTGGCAAGAATTGCCATATTTCTTCTGCGGTGAATGTTAAGATTGGAGCCATCCAACGAACCAATGCTTCCATAATATGATACATCGCTGTTTGTGCTGAGCGTCGCGCTAAACTATCTGTTTTTGTAGTGTATTGACGATCTTTAATAATATCTAAGTAAAAACTTCCCATTTCTACCGAACAAAACTGATGGAGTTTGCGATAAATCGTATGGAATTGATAAGCATCATACGCTTGAGTAATTTCTTCTTGCACACGACGTGCTAAATCAACTGCCCAACGATCTAGAGACAACATTTTACTTGGTTTCACTATATGTTTTTCTGGATCAAAACCATCAAGGTTTGCTAAGAAAAATCGTGCGGTATTACGAATACGCCGATAGGTTTCAGAGTTACGCGTTAAAATTTCTTCTGATACGTTGATATCATTGCGGTAATCAATCGATGCAGCCCATAAACGTAGAACATCTGCGCCAAGTGACTGAATAATTTTTTCTGGCGCGATGACATTACCGAGTGATTTCGACATTTTACGCCCTTCAATGTCAATCACATAACCGTGTGTTAAAACAGTTTTATAAGGAGCCTCGCCATTCATAGCCATGGAAGATAGCAATGATGATTGAAACCAACCACGATGTTGATCTGAACCTTCCAAATAAATATCTGCAGGGAATTGTAATTGTGGATTGCGGCGTAATACGCATTCATGTGTGACCCCTGAATCAAACCACACATCGAGAATATCCGTACACTTCGAATATTGATCCGCTTCATCACCTAACAATTCTTTTGCATCAATCGCGTACCATGCATCAGCGCCTTCTTTTTCTACGCGCTGCGCTACTATTTCCATTAACTCTGCACTGCGTGGATGAAATTCTCCCGTCTCTTTATGGAAAAATAATGCAATCGGTACACCCCATGTTCTTTGACGTGAGATACACCAATCAGGACGGTTTTCTATCATTGAACCAATACGTCCAATACCCCAATCTGGAATCCAATTCACATGCTTAATTGCATCTAATGCAGATTGACGCAATCCATTTTTATCCATACCAATAAACCATTGTGGTGTTGCACGGAAAATTAAAGGTGTTTTGTGTCGCCAACAGTGTGGGTAGCTATGTGATATTTTCGCAAGATGTAATAACACATTATTATTTTTTAATGTTTCAATGATTAAATCATTTGCTTTTGTGACGTGTATACCAGCAAATAGCGGTGTACTTGCTGTAAAGCAACCATCATCACCCACTGGATTTTCTACCGGTAAGTCATATTTTTTTCCAACAACAAAGTCATCTTCACCATGTGCTGGTGCTGTATGTACTGCGCCAGTACCTGATTCGACAGTCACATGCTCACCGCATATCACTGGCACTTTGCGTTCATAAAACGGATGTTGTAATTTAACGCCTTCAAGTTTTTCACCGCGCACAGTACCAAGCACTTGGTATTTTTCAACACCATAACGCTCCATTACACCTTTTAACATATCATTTGCAATCACAAGCACTTCATCTTGTACAAACACGAGGGCGTAATCTAGCATTGCATTTAATGCTACACCTTGATTTGCTGGTAACGTCCACGGTGTGGTTGTCCAAATTGGAATAGAAACACCTTTTTTCAAAGAAGTATTCGTAATACCTGTGCGACTAAGAAAATCTTTTTCATCAACTACTCGAAAACGCACATCGATTGCTGGCGATGTTTTATCTTTATATTCCACTTCTGCTTCTGCTAATGCTGAAGCACAATCTAAACACCAATAAACGGGTTTAAATCCTTTTTGCAAATGGCCTTTCGCCAAAATTTTTGCGAGACTGCGGATGATATCCGCTTCATAGGTAAAGTTCATCGTGAGATAAGGATTTCCCCAGTCAGCAATTAATCCTAACCGTTTAAATTCTTCACGCTGAATATCAATAAATCCTGCTGCATATTCACGGCATGCTTTGCGAAAATCGGCATGTGAAATTTTATGCCCTGGTTTTCCTACTTTTTTCTCAACATTTAATTCAATGGGCAAGCCATGACAATCCCAACCTGGAACCATAGGTGCATCAAAACCACTGAGTGTTTTTGACTTAACAACGATATCTTTTAAAACCTTATTCACTGCTGTACCCATGTGAATATGGCCATTTGCATAAGGAGGACCATCATGCAATACAAAACGTTTGCGCTTCTTACCTTGCTCACGCAATTTTGCATACAAGTTTAACGCTTCCCATTTTTTTAATATCTCTGGCTCGCGCTGCGCTAAGCTCGCTTTCATTGGGAATTCTGTTTTAGGTAAATTTAACGTATTTTTATAATCGCTCATTATGCTTTTATCCAATTATTAATTCTTAAAAAGCCCCTCATCCCCGACCCTTCTCCCACAAGTGGGAGAAGGGAGTAAAACTTGTGGGAGAGGTCGACATGCGTTTTTTGCATGTCGGGTGAGGGCTTCATTTTTTAAAATACTCTCTTGCCGCCTCGGCATCTTTCCAAATTTGCTCTTTCAATTGTTCTAAATTATCAAAACGCTTTTCATCACGTATTTTTTTACAAAACTCGACTTGAACTTGCTGTCCATAGATCTCTTGCGCAAAATCAAATAAGTGTACTTCTAATATACTGCGGGTGCCACCAATTGTTGGCCTAATCCCTACATTTGCAACACCTGGCAAAGGCGTTGGTTCTACCCCATGCATTCTCACGCTATATACCCCAGAAACAGGAGTCACTTTACGATGCAAATAAATGTTTGCTGTAGGGAAACCAATGATGCGCCCTCTCTTATCACCATGAACTACACGACCATATAGCGAAAAGGGATGCCCTAATAGCTTTTGCACTGCAGCATGATCAGCATTCGCTAACGCTTCGCGTACCAACGTGCTACTGACTCGCTGATTTTCGACAAGATAACTTTGCATATTTTCGACGCTAAAACCATATTTTTTCCCCGCCTGCTGTAGCAGTGCGAAATCCCCTTCGCGTTTGTAACCAAAACGAAAATCATCGCCCACGACAACGTGCTTCACGCCTAACCCTTGCAAAAGGATTTTTGCAATAAAATCATCTGGGCTTAGCTCTGCCAATTGCTTTGTAAAGCGCATGAGAAATAGGTAATCCATCTGACATGCTGCAAAAGCATGATACTTTTCTCGCAACCGTGTTAAGCGTGGAATTAATGGATTTTTACCAAAAAATTCTTTTGGTAAGGGCTCGAATGTCATGACCAGCGAAGGCGCTCGCAGCCGACCGGCAAGCTCTTTGACATACCGTAGAATGACTTGATGACCTAGATGCACGCCGTCAAAATTACCGATGGTCAGCACCCCACCACGATGGCCTGGCTTTATGTTGTACAATCCCCGGATTAGCTCTAACGCCACTGATTATTCCTATGTTTTATTTTGTAGCAAGGGTGGGCAAAGCTCAGCGTGTCCACCATGCATTTAGCACAAAATTGATTTGTGTAACTACGCCACTCCCCACTTACGGGACTAATGCTAATGAGCGCATCGGCATTATACGTGTATATGGTATTTCTTGTAAAAGTGCTATTATTATATTAATAGTAAAGTATTAGATAAAACGAGTGCTGCTATGACCACACCTAGACCAGCGTCAATGCCAAAGCCCCCAGCGGCGGCCACCATCAAACCTTTTTCTAAAGGGTCAACTAGCTCGATTTATAAAGCGTTGATGGTTAATCACTACGAACCCAAGGTTAGCAAAGACGTTGTTAACATTCCAGCCACGAATACCGTGTTCAAAGCATTAGTTTCACTCTATATTCGTCAAACCATGGCAACTAAAGATTCTATTGCGCCAAGCATCCAACGCTTACTGGAGTTCTCAGGCTCAATTGCCGGTCGACTACCCAAATCCGATACGAACAAGCTCTTACTTGCTCGTCAAGAAGAACTATTCACCAATAAATTTGGTGCTTATACACAAGAATTAGAAAGCTTGAAAACAGAAATGGCTCGTGTACACACTGACATTGATCAAGCTATCACAAATATTCTCAGAATATTGGCGCCAAATCCAAGTGCGCAAGATGGCAGCATGACATTAAGAAATCAAATCAACAATGCGGATGGCGGTCTAAAACGTTTACGTACTCAGTCAGAAGTTGTCGGTAACAATGCTATAGAATTACAAAGCCTTGCTGTTACACATCTCAAGAATGTATCAACCATGTCAGGCAGCCCTAACACCCCTGCCGAAATTGTTGCGATACAAGAAGGTTATGCCAGACCATCAGTGCAATCATCGCGTTAATTTCGTCTTCACTCTGATACTTTCACAGGCTTGGTGGGCACTCTTGCGTTTTGCCCACTTGGCTAGTTCTGCGACGGAATTAAAACATCATGCACACGCATACCTGAAATCCATAACCCTGCAAAATACACAACGACTGCAGAACACAATAAGAAACTCAAATATTCCACACGCCACCAAGTATGAGCAGTGATCCAAGATTGGATATTGCCTGACATGAACCACATCCATGCAGTTAATAACCCATTTGCAAATAGAATTCTAAAACCAAATAATTTCCAACCTGCGCGTGGTGTATAAAGTTTTTTTAATCGTAAATAATAAAATAACATGCCCGCATTAATCAGAGCAGACAGCGATGTCGCCAATGCAATTCCTGCGTGCTTTAACGGCCAAATTAAAATGACATTAAACACCATATTAGAAACCATCGCGATAATACCGATACGTACTGGTGTACGCATATCTTGCTTCGCATAGAACCCCGATGCCAAAATTTTTACCAACATAAACGGCGTAATACCCAGTGCAAACATAGTTAAACTTTTTCGCGCCATTAAAACTGCGTAACCATCAAAATGACCATGCTGGAATAAAGTACTTAACAGCGGCCCTGAAATCACAGCAAAAACGACAGCAGCTGGAATACCCACTAATAAGACACAACGAATCGCCCAATCGATTGTCAGTGAAAAATCTTCATCTGAACCTGACGCATGATGACGTGATAAATGCGGTAAAATGACGGTGGAAATAGTTACCCCAAACACACCCAATGGAAATTCCATCAAACGATCTGAGTAATAAATCCAAGAAATACTGCCAACGACGAGCAAAGAGGCAAATACAGAATCTAACATTAAATTAATTTGTGAAACGGATACCCCAAACAATGCTGGCACCATTAATTTTAATACTCTACGGACACCTGGGTCTTGAAAGTTAATGCGCGGCCTAGGCAGTAAATTAATTTTTTTCAAAAACGGAAATTGAAAAAATAACTGCATAATACCAGCGACAAATACACCCCATGCTAATGCAACAATCGGTGTATGCATTTGAGGAGACAACCACATCGCTGCAGAAATCATACAAACATTCAGTAATACTGGAGTAAATGCTGCAACCCAAAAACGGCTATAGGTATTTAAAATTGCGCCGGCAAACGCAGCCAGTGAAATAAAAAATAAATACGGAAAGGTGATACGCAACATGGTGACGGCTAAATCAAAACGCGCGCCATCTGTACTGAATCCAGGAGCGAAGACTCTGATGATCAATGGAGCTAACACCACACCCGCAATCGTCATGCATAGCAAAACAAATCCTAAAGTACCTGAAATGGCATCGACAAATCCTTTCACTTCCTCGGGAGATTTTTGTTTTTGATATTCAGATAAAACAGGGACAAAAGCTTGCGAGAAAGAACCTTCCGCTGACAAGCGTCGTAATAAATTGGGAATTCTAAAAGCAATGGAAAACGCGTCGAACATTGCCGTTGCGCCAAAGAATTGGGCTGTGACCATATCACGTAAAAAACCAAAGACCCGTGATAATAGTGTCATCCCAGCAACTACTGAAGATGATTTAAATAAGCTCTTACTCATAAATCCCGAATCTCCATACTATATTCCCCTCATCCCCAACCCTTCTCCCATTCGTAAAAAAAACACTCTGGGAGAAGGGAGTAAAGCCCATTTTCACCTCTCCCACTTGTGGGAGAGGTCGCCACAAGCTTTTCATGTGGCGGGTGAGGGCTTCATTAATTGCCGGCAATCCTAACATAACAATCAGATAAATTTAATTTTCTTTACTCAAAAATTGACAAAACCTAATTTAATCTGCATCATTAGCACCCTTTGAAGTATCAAAGATTTTTGGAGGAAACCCTTGGCTAATATTAAATCAGCGAAGAAGCGCGCGCGTCAGTCTGAAAAACACCGCCGCCATAACGCAAGCATGCGTTCTATGGTTCGCACATATATCAAGAAAGTTATTACTGCTGTTGCCGCTGGCGACAAGAAAGTAGCTGAAGAATCATTACAAGAAGCTGTGCCTGTGATTGATCGCATGGCAGATAAAGGCTTGATTCATAAAAACAAAGCCGCTCGTCATAAAAGTCGTTTAACTGCGCAAATCCGCAAAATGACCGAAGGCGCTGCAGTTGCTGCAACAAAGACAAAAACAACTAAGGCTCGCGCAAGCAAGTCTGCTTAGTCACTAACGATTGTCTCCTCGTAGCCCTGCCCTCAATCATATTGAGAGCAGGGTTTTTGTGTTTTTTGCGCCTTTAAAAAAAACATTACGTATCTTTTCTCACCGCTTGCGGGAGAGGTCGACACGCGCTTTCTGCGTGACGGGTGAGGGAAACACCCTCATCCCCAACCATTCTCCCACTCGTAAAAAACACTCCGGGAGAAGGGAGAAAAATTAAAACTAACCTCTTTTCTCGAGGTTCTTACAAAGTTTTTTGATCGTCCAAATACTGCATTGCGGCACGCATGAGCTCAGTTGTTCCTTCGTGACCTAGACCAGAGATGCGGAATACCTTTCCTTTCCACTTCAAACGTTTCACGATATCTTTACAGACCGCATCGACTTCATCTTCATGCAATAAATCAATCTTATTGATCACTAACCAACGCTCTTTTTGCAATAAATCGTCATGAAACTTTTCTAATTCTTTCGTAATCGACTTAAAGGTCTGAACCGGATCACCACCATCCGCAGGCGCAACGTCAACCATATGAAATAGTAGCCGCGTACGCATGACGTGTTTCAAAAATCGAATCCCCAACCCAGCACCCTCTGCTGCGCCTTCAATCAAACCAGGAATATCTGCGATGACAAAACTGTGATACTTAGCAACACTGACCACCCCTAAATTAGGGTGTAAGGTTGTAAATGGGTAGTCAGCCACTTTGGGACGTGCGGCTGAAACAGCATGAATCAACGTCGATTTACCGGCATTTGGCATGCCCACCAAGCCAACATCAGCTAACACCTTAAGTTCTAGGCGTAAGTTCCTCACTTCACCAGGAGAACCCGGGATTGTGCGTTGTGGCGAGCGATTGACACTGCTTTTGAATTTCGCATTACCAACACCGTGTGATCCCCCCTTGGCAACACAGGTTTTCTCACCATTTTTTGCCAAGTCGGCAATCAATTCATCAGTATCTTCATCATATATCATGGTACCGACTGGAACATCTAGGACCAGATCTTCGCCATCCTTACCTGTACAATCTCTGCCAGCACCTTTTTTCCCATGCTTTGCTTGAAACCGCTTCGTAAAACGATAATCGACCAGTGTGTTTAGGTTTTCATTGGCTTGGATAAAGATACTACCGCCATCGCCACCATTTCCACCATCGGGACCACCGTACGGCATAAACTTGAGACGCAAAAAACTGCAAGCGCCATTGCCACCATTGCCTGCATCTACCCGGATTCTTGCTTCGTCTATGAACTTCATTTTAGTTTTTACCCTATCTCTTCACTTCTACTTTATAAATTCACCTCTCCCGCGTGCGGGGGAGGTCGGCGCGCGCTTTATGCGCGACGGGTGAGGGACTCATCAAGCACCCTCATCCCCAACCCTTCTCCCCTCGTAAAAACACTCCGGGAGAAGGGAGTACTATCTTAAATACAAAAAAGCCCCGCTTATCGCGAGGCTTTTTAATTTTTCAACAAACAAATTAAGCAGCAGCTGTTTCAACTGGCTCAATGCTAACGCAACGTTTGTTCAATTTACCTTTGAATCCAAACACTACACGCCCCGCTTTCAAAGCATACAATGTATGGTCTTTACCAATACCGACATAACGACCAGGGTGAAATTTCGTACCGCGCTGACGAATAATAATCGTTCCAGCATTGATAATTTGACCACCTGTGCGTTTAACGCCTAAATACTTTGGTTTCGAATCGCGGCCGTTACGCGTACTACCACCGGCTTTTTTATGTGCCATTGCTATCCCCTATTCTATCAATTCTTAAGCAACAATTTGTTCAATTTTAACTTCGGTATAATACTGTCTGTGACCCATTTGCTTCTTATGGTGCTTACGACGGCGGAACTTAACGATAGTCAATTTTTTGTGACGACCGTGTTCAACCACAGATGCTTTTACAGCCGCACCTTCGACAAAAGGTTTACCGATTTTGATATCGTCGCCATTAGAAACTAAAAGAACTTTATCGAAATCTATTGCAGAACCCACGTCTGCTACAAGCTTCTCGAGCTTAAGTTTATCGCCTACTCTAACGGTAAATTGCTTGCTACCGCTGGTTATTACTGCATACATTTTAAGTACTCCATATCAATTTAATTTTATGTATACGCTGAAAACCGGGCATTATAGGCTAAATAAAGGACGAGATGCAAGGAATAGATTCTGCTCTAATCGAGATCTAATGACAATTCGCTAGAATGAGGCCTTGACAGGTATCCACCGCGCCGCATACGATTTGTGACTTTAGATAACCTATTGATTGAGAACTCAAACAGCATGCCACTAGACTCCATACGTTCCCTAGTGCAATCCGATATAGAAGCCGCGGATCGATTCATTTGCAGGGAGCTAAAATCAGATATTCCATTAATAAATGACTTGGTCGAATACATCATTAATTGTGGTGGTAAACGCATACGCCCGTTGGTAGTGCTCTTAACAGCCAAGGCCTTTAATCATCAGCACAATCATCATATAGAACTAGCAGCTGCTATTGAGCTAATTCACACAGCTACTTTATTACATGATGATGTTGTCGATAGCTCTGGCTTACGTCGTGGCCGCAAAACAGCGCATACGATTTGGGGAAATGAAGCAAGTGTATTAGTCGGTGATTTTCTTTATTCGCGCGCATTCCAATTGATCGTACGTTTACAAAATTTGGAAATCATGACGATTTTTTCAAATGCCACAAACATCATTGCTGAAGGTGAAGTTTTACAATTAATTAATTGCCGTGATCCTGACACAACAGAAGCATCTTATTTTGAAGTCATTCAACGTAAAACTGCAAAACTATTTGAAGTCGCATCACAAATTGGTACTGCACTTAGCGATTACACCAAAGAACAAATGACTGCGATGCAATCTTATGGGATGCAACTCGGCATTGCATATCAATTAATTGACGATGCATTAGATTACAGTTCATCAGCAGAAGAAATGGGAAAAAATATTGGCGATGACTTAGCAGAAGGCAAAGCTACTCTTCCATTAATTTACGCAATGAAATATGGAAAACCTGCTGAAGTTGCATTGATACGTGAAGCAATAAAATTAGGCTCCAGTGAAAAACTCGATGATATTCTTACTATCATTGAATCAACCAAAGCAATCGAATACACCGCAAATACAGCAAAAGAACATGCGCAACGTGCCAATGACATGTTGATACGTGTTCCTCACTCACCCTATCGCAATGCATTGAGTGAATTATCAGATTTTGTGGTCGCAAGAAGTTATTAGGCGCAAGTGGACGGGGTATAGCTCAGCTTGGTAGAGCGCTGCGTTCGGGACGCAGAGGTCGCAAGTTCGAATCTTGTTACCCCGATTTATGACGCATTCCACAACAGGTCAATGATAACCACCACTGACATCTTGCGTAGACGTGCCCCACTTATTTCTTATTTTACTGAGGAAAAAGTTATTTCAGCAAATCACTCTAATCTTTTACCTATTGACCCTTTTATTCCAGAGATCTTGCAGCGAATTGCTTCTGAAAATAATTTGGTAATTACAGCTCAACCAGGTGCTGGTAAAACCACTCGTTTGCCGCCGGCATTACTCTCCACAGTAAAAGGAAAAATAGTCGTTCTCCAACCACGAAGAATGGCTGCCATTGCAGCTGCTCATCGCATTGCTGAAGAAAATAATTGGCGTGTGGGTGAAGAAGTGGGATATCAAGTCCGCTTTATAAATAAGACATCATCTAAGACTCGATTAATATTTATGACGGAGGCCTTGCTAACACGACATTTAATTAACGATCCTAAATTAGAAGACATAGATATGGTCATTCTCGATGAATTTCATGAGAGATCATTGCATGTTGATTTAGCATTAGGATTATTACACGAGTTACAACTGTTAAGCCAAAGCCTTAAAATCGTCGTCATGTCTGCAACGCTTGACGCAGAAAAAATTAGTTCCTACTTGGGAAATTGTCCTATATTCACAATTCCCGGGAAATTATTTCCACTTGAAATACGCTATCAAAAAACGACTCCTTTATTTAAAAACCCAAATAAATTTTACGAAAATTTAATTCGTCTTATACATTCAGCACAGACTGAAACTGTTAAGAATATTTTAGTTTTCTTACCTGGCATTAAAGAAATTGAAAACACAAAACAACGTTTACTTATTTGGGCTAACACTAACAATATTGAAATCATTTCTCTGCACGGTAGCTTACCTTTAGAAATGCAACGTAAGGCTTTACAAAAATCCTCTAGACAAAGAATTATACTCTCTACAAATATAGCAGAATCTTCTGTTACATTAGATGGAGTCAACATTGTAATTGACTCAGGCCTTGCAAAGATCATGAAGCAAGATTTACGAACTGGATTTTCTCGGCTAGAGTTAGCACGCATTAATTTATCTAGCGCAATGCAACGTGCGGGCCGTGCTGCACGTCAATTTCCAGGAATGTGTTACCGGATGTGGACCCAAGCTGATGAGCAATCATTTATAAAGTTTGATATTCCCGAAATTTTACGCTCTGACTTAAGCGATCATTTACTATTTTTAGCTGCGCAAGGAATACGAAATTTCGAAAATTTTTCTTGGTTTGAGAAGCCCCCAAAAGTAAATATAGATCGTGCCATCCAAATTTTACAATCCATGGGGGGATTGAGTAGCAACAATGAATTACTCACTATAGGTCAGCAACTCTTATTATTCCCACTCCCCGTGCGTTTAGCACGATTACTCATTGCTGGAATGGAAAATGATTGCATTGATCTTGCAGCTAAAATGGCCGCTTTATTAAATGAAAGAGATATCTTAGATATAGAAGAGAGTGCTTTTGAATGCGACTTAAGTTTGCGCCTAGAAGTGTTGAATCAATTCTTAAAAAATAAAACAACACCAGCAGGAAGCGATTCAGCTTTGCAATTGGTTTTCCAAAGTTATCAACAGCTTTTGCAGTTAATACGTCAGGTCAGCAAAAAATTCAACTTTAATTTATCTCATAGGTCTTACTCAGAAAATGAGGCACGCCAAATGCTTTTGCTATTTGCCTTTGGTGATCGCTTATGTCGACGCCGAAAAAATACAGATCGCGGCTTAATGGTAGGCGGCCGAGGAATCAAGTTATCCAGCCAAACTTCTGTAAAAACTAGTACGTTTTTTATTGCATTAGATGGCATTGAGAGCACCAATGAAACTGAAACTCTTGTGACTCTGGCAAGTGGAATTGAAGAAAATTTTTTACTTAACATTTATGCAAACCAGATTTTAAAGAAAAAAGAAATTTTTTTTGATGCAGAAAAAAATCAATTCTATCAACAAGAATTTCAATCGTTATGGGACTTGCCGCTAGAGCAACCCACTCTCTCACTTGCGACCGCAGCACAAGTAACAGAAAAAATTCCGCAAATTTTAGTCGATAACTGGAATAACACCCTTAAAAATAACAGTCACTTAGAACAATGGTGGCAAAGAATATCTTTTTTACGAACACACTTACATTTTCTTCCAATGGATCAGCAGAATGAATTGCTTGATATTTTTGACGATGGTTTTTTAAAAAAATCTTTCTGTTTGCAGGCATTTAGTCAAGCTTGCATGAATGAAAACAAAATTAGTAATGTATTGAAAAAAAATTTAGTTTTTTATTTCGAAAATAATTTAACTGAAGCATTAAAAAGAACTCTAGAGATTGAATTACCTACTCAAATCAAAGTACCTAGTGGCAGTAAAATACCTATTCATTATTCATCTGATAAACCGCCCTACCTTGAGGTGCGAATTCAAGAAATTTTTGGATGGACAAAAACACCGATGATAGCATTTGAGAAAGTTCCGATCGTGTTACACTTGTTAGCCCCTAATTTTCGGCCTATGCAAATCACTAGTAATTTAGAAAGTTTTTGGAAGGACGGCTATTTAGAAGCTCGAAAAGAACTGCAGATACGTTATCCAAAACATCAATGGCCAGAAAATCCTTTTGATGGTATTGCTGAAGCAAAAGGACGACGACGTAGATGAAGACAAAATTAAATAACACCTAAATAATCTGCTGAAAAGCAACGCACTTGGGCGTAAAAGCAGGCGCACATTCTTTTCGTTGATAGAAATTTGCAAAGCGAACAGTGACGAGCGCTAGTTATGTTTTTTCTGAATCTCTAACAGATACAATAAAGTCAGCCAATACTATCGAGCCAGGGCTATTCTGTTTAAGCAAGCCTTGTATCATCCCATCTTGATCTTCTAAGCTACGATTTTGACCCAGTTTGAACTTCCCATCTAACTGTGTAATCTCCATATGAAACCCTGTGATATGCTCAATTAGCTTTGATTTATATTCATCAGAAATTATGTAATTAGCATACTCACTCATCACAACTTCATGCTGGCTCACCATCTTCGTTAAATCTTCGGTGAGCTGTCCTTTGTTAATTACTTTAGGAATTCCATGAGCATGCACAGTCGCATAATTCCATGTGGGCACACTAGGTGCACTTTTATACCACGCGGGAGAAATATAAGCATGTGGTCCATGAAAAACTAATAATGCACTCTTACTTCCATCAAACTCAGTTGAATGAGGATTAAGATTAGCTACATGCCAGATGAGCGTACCGTATTGCCCCTGATCGCGATTAAGCAATACTGGAATATGTGTTACGACAATTTCACCGTTATTATTGCTTATGAGTGTAGCGAAATTAAATTTCTCTATAAGCTGATGCAACTGTTCGAGTTTTTTGTTCACAAATGACTTTGGTACATACATATAATTCCCTCAGGTTTTTTATAATTACTAGATATAACGCATCTACTAAATCAATTATCCCTGTAATAATAGATTAAATCCGTTGATTAAGTTTAATGATCTTTCAGTGTATTAGTAAGGTTTCGGCAAAATTGCATATCAATGCAACTTGCTGAAAAACCATTATCTTGCCAACACGCTCTACTATAGATTAGTAAGAAATAAAAAGATTAAAAGCGATTAAAATTAATTATTTTAACTTATCCACAACAGCCGCTCTGCTTCTACCAGAACACACTGATCACCGCTGGATAACCATAGCTGGTTATCTTGTACCGTTACTTGTAGCTGCATGCTACGCTGATGAAGCTTGGCAAGTTGTGCGAGTATCGTTGAAGCAATGCGTAATACACGTAAATTTTTCAGTCGCGTAACTTTGTTTTGCATACCCCGCCACCAAACATCTGAGCCGCGACCGTAAGTATATAACCAAACTTGTCTGGCACGACCGCAGGCCTGGCGTAGACGACGTTCATCAGGCTCTCCAAGCTCAATCCATACCTCGATATCACCCGTAGCACTTTTCTGCCAAAGCTCTGGTTCATCTACAGCAGAAAGGCCACGAGTAAAGACAAGTTGCTCATTGGCGTGTAACGCAAATACCACAAGTCGCAGCATCAATCGCTCCAGCGTTTCCGATGGATGCTGTGCCAGTGTTAACGCATGGGTGTAATAATAGCCTCGATCCATGTCACTAATAATGATTTCAGCTTTGTGTATAGTGGCTTTTAACGCCATAGGTTTTTTTATCCCAGTGCTTGATCGTGTTGGCTGTCATTGGACTACTACATTGTACGAGTCTAGTGAAAGAACCGCCAGAAGTGCCCCTGCAGAATTAAGTTATTTTTTGTGAAATATAACATATTCTTTTTCTCTACACTCTTTTTTAAAATGCCGCCGTACGAGCTGTACTTGGGCATTTTATTTTTGTCTATATTCATCCCTACATGGATGGTAATGGACGAATTGGACGTTTCTTAATGAATGTCATGTTAGCAGCTGGTGGTTATCCATGGATTGTTGTGCCTGTTGAGCGACGTAATAAATATATGTCCACATTGGAAGAAGCCAGTGTACGACAAAACATAGAACCATTTTGCAAATTTCTTGCTGAACTTGTTACAGACAAACTTAAAGGCAAGGAGCTCCCCAAAATAAGCTGATTATATTTCTAACACTTATTTCTGGAGTGCTACTAGAGTGCAGCGTGAATGTATTTGAGTGAATCATCATATATAAAGACAGCTCTGGTAATATCAAAAAATATCTTATTTTATAGAGTATTTTAATCATTATTTATAGTGACACACTGAGATACATTATGATTTCGTGTTCGGGACGCAGAGGTCGCAAGTTCGAATCTTGTTACCCCGATTTGAATCAACGAATTTTTAAACTACCGAGAAGTCCTCGGTAGTTGCATTCGCCTCAATACTCGCCATCTTGGTAGATGTTTTTTAAATGTTGCTTAATTATTTTAAAAACTTCCACTCTGAGGACGTACTTCAATTTCATCAATATTAGTTCGTCTATCCAGCTTATGAACATCTACAATAATATTTGCAATATCATCAGCCGGAATAAACTTATCAGATGCAATTTGTGTTTCTCCCCAAGCCGGTGTTAATGTTTCACCAGGCATCAATGATATGACACGTATTCCTTTATCTTTGGTTTCAACACGTAATGTACGTGCCAATCCAAGCAAACCATGTTTAGCTGCACAATAAGCAAAACCGCCAGCATATCCATGCAGTGAAGCAACAGAGCAAACAAAAAAGATATCACCATGTTTTTGCGTAACCATCGCAGGAAGAAAAGCTTGCGTGACAAGAAAAGCACTTGTTAAGTTGTTATCAATCTGAGATTTAAATTCAAATGCTGTTGTTTCATAAAATGAAGACGGTTGATAAAATCCAGCATTATTCACTAACACGTCTACTGTTGACCATTTTGATAAAATATTTTTCGCAACACTTTTTACTTGATCTTCATCGGTTACATCACAAATATAATAATACGCATCAGCACCTAAATTTCGGCATTGATTAGTAATTGCTTGTAATTTTTCTTCTGATCGAGATAACAATATTAAAACAATATCTTTTTGTGATACTGCAAATTTCTTTGCGATTTCTGCGCCAATACCTTGACTTGCACCTGTGATGATCACTACTTTCATATTTATTCCTCCCATGGCTTTTGTATCGCAGTAGATATTAACTCACCTTATGCGAAATATTGATTGTGGGAATGGTACACTTATAATATATATTTATAAATGTCTAAAATGCGAGACTCTTAATTTTTTTATCTAGTTGGAGAGCAAACCCATATGTTAGGTAAATATCGACACTACAAACGATCTGAAAATATATACCAAGTAATTGATATCGACCTTCATAGCGATAGCAATGAGTTAATTAAAGTACTCTTTTGACTCTATAAAATAATTAAATGCAACTTCTATTAATTGCTCTTTGGAAGTGCAATTTAATTTTCTTTTTATATTATCTAAATGAGTCTCAATGGTTCGAACAGATAAAAATAATTTATTCGCGACCATTTTTGCGCTGAATCCTTTAATGATTAATTGCAAACACTCCATTTCTCTTGGGGTAATATTTACATTGTCATCTTCAATATAAAATTCGTTTTTATTTTTTATCCGCTTAATTTTTTCAAATGCATTGGTGTAATTTCGTTCCATATTAGCAGGAATAATAATTTTATTTTTTTCTGCATTTTTAATTAAGGATTGTGCTTTATCTTGGAAATATTCCGCATAATTCTTTATAAGATCTAAATTATTTACATAAAAGTTAATCATACCGGGTCGATTGCGATGCGCACCAAACCAATAAACGTCAACATATTTTTCTTGCTTGTCAATATATGCAAATATATTATCTATCGCAAAATTTTCTTTAATTTCTGATAAATGAACTTTGAATTTATCAAGAGTAGATACAAAACAAAAACTTTGTTGTTTTTGAATGTTTACATAGGGTAAAAAGGTGGATCCTGCGTCAAAGAAATACTGAGTAATATTAGATTGATTCGTAAAGAACAACCATGATGCATCATAATAAATACGTGCATAATCAATTAAAATAATGGCATAACGATCAAATAATGGTTTTGAAATTTGATTTATATAGGCTATATGTTCATAAGCTAAATATTTTTCTGGAATGTAGAGTTTATTTGGCATTTAGCCACCTCTTAGGCTTAGGCAGTATTTTATTTAAAGATAAAAGATAAAAAGGTCAAGTGTTACCATTTGGCAACTAAGCTGTTAAATGGTAACACTTGCCCCTATTTTCTCAATCCCTAATCAAAATAAAAAGCTAAATTTGTATTTTGCTTAGTGAGTGGAGAGTGTGCCCCTATTTTTTTATTTACGTCCTGTTACCACGGGCATATATACTGTTTGAGTTGTTACTGTATGAAAAGGTTCAGACACGATGGGTGAAGTTACATGACCATTTAGATTGGCAATCCAAATTAATACATGTGAATCTTGAACTTTTTCGTTAATTTTATAGTGATTATTAGCTGCAAGAGTAGTTGTCACTTCAGAGTAAGCTTCATTTGCTCCACCGAAGAATGAGCGAGCAAACTGTGTATAAACAACAAATGTATGCTGGCCTGGTGTAATAGTGATGGTATCACCCTTGGCATCAGAACCCAGTAATTCTTGAGATAGAGAAGCGCCGACATTTTTATTATCGATAGACACAATACGAGCCATATCCCAATTGGTTAACCCATTATCTAGATTATAGTTTTGGATAGTTGCAACTGGTTGACTGGTAGGTTCAACATAGCTACTTCCTGTGGCACAACCACTTAATATTACGGTACAGCTTATAATGGCTAAAATGAGCTTATTCATTGAGAGCCCTCTGTAAAAATTTAAGGATAATTTTTATTCAAAAATATGTTGCTGTCAAATAGTTATTCAGGCATTAAAGACATGTCCTCGTCATTATTGATAATATTGTGGCAGTGTATTGGCTGTTTTCCAATAACCATTATTGTTACCTGGTGCAATATTCGAACACAAGCACTCCTTCCTTCTATTTATTTTCGCCTTAACTTAACTTGTGAGTCCGCGGGTTTGAATTTATGGATGTCGTCAATACATTTTTTTAATCTAGAGTTAAATCCATCAATAATATGCATATTATACGTATCTTGCCCCACTATTTTAGTTTGAGCCTCCAAGCATGCTTTCAAATCCTTAATTAAGATATAATTTTTCATGATATTATCTACAAATAATTTTTTTATTACCTTTGTTCTATTATTTGGCTTCTTCTTTACTTCCTTAGCTAATGCAGATCTATAAGCTTTCAGATTGAGAAACAATTGATAATCAGGTAAAGACTTTAAATCAGCAACCATGTGTTTACCATCATTGCGTCCTACATTTTCTTTACTAGGAGCTGCGGAATGCTTTTGGTCACGCAATTGGAAAGTTTGTTGCGGCTTATTTGCTACATTAATATGTAGCAAACTATCTTCAAGGTAGCTCGGCCCAAATTCACTGTATGCCATTTGCAAGTTATCTACCGCTGCTTTTATTACAGCAGGATCACTAATAGCTTTGGAGAACGCTCCTTCTGGATGACAAAACGTGACGAGTATAAATACCACTCCCTTCGATGGTTTTGCCATGAGTCTATTAATTAAGTCATTTGCTAATCCATTAATTATCGCGATTATATTTTCAGCTCTAGCGTGATCAGCTTCACTGCTAATCATTTCTATTTTCTTTTGCGCTTGCGAATGAATCGCTTTCAACAAATCTCCATACACATAATGCGTAATAAACTCTAGGTCTTTAACACGTACAATAGTATTAAATGCATCGTTTAACCTCTGATATAGCTGTGGAATTAATTTATTAAAATCAATCGGCTCTTGTTTAGCCTCTATTTTTTCATCTTGCTTTGCTTCTAGTGTTGCACTTCTGGAGTTTCTACCGTTTGAATTACTATTAAAGTGATTGTGATGCACAACTATATTTGCCGAGGGTTCAATAATTAGATTTTGATTAATCGGAGCACTTTGATGCGCCACAGAACTAGTAGGTTTAGGGCTTTGACTAATTAAATTTTGATTAGTCGAAGCACTAGGCAGCGGTGCGGAAGGAAGCTTAGAGGCTTGAGCTACAGGGATGACTACCTGTTTTTTTTCATCTTGTTTACTCTCAAAATGCGCGGTATCAATTTTTATTTCAGGTGCTGGCTTAGATCTCATTCTCGATATGAAGAGACCGATCTTTTCCATTTCGATATTAACCTTGGTGGGATTTAATATTTCTCTTGCTGATTTTAAAATTAAGCTTCGACGCTCAGTGACACTTCCTTCTCGCATTACCTCCATCGGCATTCTTATTTCCAGATCAATATCATCTAAAAGATTGTAATTGATTCGGGGAAACTTGGCTGGATCAATATGATACAACTCTTCGCCTATGAGACTAACTGGGCTCCCATGGAGTTCCCACAAACTGAGCATCTCACATATCTTCTTCATTTCAATGAGCACGGCATCTTTATATTTATCCAAGTTACCCCGCAAACTCATCTCTTCAACAGAAGCAGCGCCTATACTAGACACGACAGAAGGTGCTAGCTGTGCTAATCGTGTGAACCCTGGAATATATGACAACACGCCAGCAACATTACTTCGTGCACTTTCAGCTATAGATGGAGTAGCTCTACTATTCAATAGATCAAGAAACACGATAAGTGTCTGCAGTGTTTCATACAACTCAACAGTACGCATATGACCATACTTATGAACAAAATCAAATTCCTTGCTTACACAGTGATCTTTTAGTTTTTTTACTTGACTTAGCTTATCTCTAATTCCTTTTGATAATCCTCTTACATCATTTCTGCTATCCGTTATTCCAGTCTCCAGAGCTATAAGAGCTCTGCTATCTTTAATCGAATTAGATATAAGGTCACTGAGGCTTTTAATCGCACTTAACGTTTCTGGACTTGCCATATCCTCTTGCACAGGGGGATAAGGTTTAGCCGTTAACATGAGTAGCTGCGCCTCTATTTCTGCATACTGTATCAATGCATTATTTGCAGCCTCAATAAGACTCTGATGCTCCTTATCAGACTTATTACGTTTCAAAATAAGAAGACGTTGCTCAGAAGTCAGTGAACCCGTGTAACCCTTCGCAGCAGCTATAGAAAAATCACATAGCAATTGATAACTAATAGATGTCCATAACGAATGATCTGCTAATATTTTTCTTCGTGCACCGTATTCAGAGAATTGCTTCTTTCGCTCAGCGCTATCGCGTATATCATTAAGCTTCTTTCGCATCTCAGCTATTTTAGGTTGTGTTGAATCATCTTCCATTTCAAAGGTTCTCTGTATCTCGAACAACTTGTCATACTCTGCGAAACGTTTTTCATACAGCTCGGGAATGGTATCAACCACCATAATAAACTCACTTATCGTTTTCTGCATTTCCGAATCTGAAACTTCAGGCAGATTTCTAGGAAACAACGCTATGGGTTTATGACTACTAAACATCTTCGAGCCTCTATTTTGCAAATATTATTAGATCACCAATTAAATACATGGTGCGATATAACGCAATTATACACTACGATCTCTATAATAAACGCGACAAGCAAGAATACACTCTCCTCACTCTTTGAAAATACAGATGAGATTTTTATACGGAAAATTATCTACAATCGAAGATTCGCATGAGAAAAGATTTAAGTCGTACATTATTTCAAATAGCGATAACTGCAGGAATTATCTCGTGAAATTTCATGAAATGACATTTCAATATGGCTCAATATTTCGCGTAATATTTCAAAAGATATTTTTCAGATAGGATTGATATATTACTCTATTTTATAGGGTAAATTTACACGTATTTGTATTTATCTATTTACATCAATAAGCGCTGTTTTCTAGGGGAAAATTTCACGTAAATAAGTTATCACGCATTTGTCTATAATGCTTTTTAAAAAGCAACTTACGACTCGAGGAGCTCAAATGCAAAGTCACGCTGATCAAGTGATTCACATTCTTTTAGATGCCGATGGTTGCATTTACAACAAAGAATACTATAAAAGTAAATCATCAGAAAGCAAATTATCCGAGCACTCCAGAATTATAAAGAACAATCCAGCATTATTCGCCAAAATGTCAGACATGGTAAATGCGTATCCTTTCGCGACTGCACATATCAGTTGTGGCTCAGCAAGACAAACATATGACCATGACATAAGAATCTCGAAATATTATCAGTCAGGATGTATTCAAGACGCCATCCCAGATATCATTTGTCCTCATTTTCAAACTTTAGTAAAACATAAGGTTTACCATGACGCATACACACTACCAGATACCTTTAATAAACGCGCAGACGGATCAAGTGCCAGAGTAAGCAAATTAAAATCCCCATGGGAAGGTTCAAAATTCTATATAGTATATGCTCACGTACAAAGAATCGCGTTAAGATATCCTAATACCAACATAAGTGTTGTACTAATAGATGATCGTCACGACATTTTATATAATTTATATATCTTTTTTGATGTTAACTCTGATTTGATACCGAAAAATGTAAGTTTGATATTACAACCCTATGATGGTCTCATGCATGGATCTGGCAGTGTTACAGGCACTGGGATTGCCAACATACACTATGCTAAGACCTTACGTAAATCTCATAAATTTTCTGAAGCTGGAGATGCATATAATAGCGAAGATGGATGGAATATCCTTCGTTCATTCGCTAAAAATAAAGAAAAATTATCACGATTCAAAGAGTTTCACACCATGGGCTCTTCAAAATTAAGATCCGCAGTTCACAAGCGCCAATATGAAACCGTTGAAAAAATACTTACATCAGATGATCGTATTTTACTTGAGAAAAAAAATCCCTCTGGGAATACTGCATTAGCTCTTGCTGTCAACAATAATGATACAAAAATGGCACTACTATTAATTCAATCTGGCGCTGATGTTAATACACGTAATGACCTAAACCAAGAGCTGCTTCCAAAAGCAATGTCGCAATTAAATCCTGCCATGGTAAAGCTGTTACTTGATAATGGTGCTAGAATCGACGTTAAAAATCAAGCCGATGATAACATTTTAAATACTGCCATTATTACGATTAAATATTCAAAATCAAAAAATGATGCCATTGCAATAATACGTATCATATTAAAAGCTATCGCCGATTCAAGCATGCAAAAAAATAAACTTTATGCTGCAGATAATAAAGATATAAAAAGCATTCCTGCTGACTCAAAATCTTCAAATCTATCAACTTCGACTGATTCAATATTGCATCAACAAAACGTATATGGAGAGACTGCATTACTACTTTTAGCTGAAAATACTGAGCTTTGCAGAATGCCAGATATAACAACTTTTATTATTCAAAACTCACCACTTGACACCAAAAACAATTATGGAACCTCAGCACTTATCAAGGCTGTTGAACATGGCAACTACTCATTTGCCCTGGAATTATTGAACGCGGGTGCATCAGCACATGTGATGAATGCGGGTGGAAAGACTGCTCTTGAATTATTAGCTTCTCAACGCAACGTATCTGAGAATCATGAATACATTGTTCTTATAAAAAAATTGCTAGAAAAAGTCCCACATGATAAAGAATATGAGAGATCTGTTTATGATCATACTAGATTTCGATATGTAAATGTAAGCACTGGTACTGCACTTAATCTATATGTTGACGCAGGTCATGAGATAAGTGCATCGATTATAATGGATGCAAAATTCCCTCTCAACACACTCAATGATAAAAAAGAAACACCCTTAATAACCTCGATAAACAACAAAATGCCATCCACAGCAATAAAATTAATTAAATTGGGTGCATCCGTGACTCTTTGTGATCCTGACGGTAATTCGCCAATCATGTTAACAATTTTACATAATGATATGCGTACTTTTGATGCCCTGATGGAAACAAAAGAAACTAGAGACATGTTGCGCAAAGAAAATATTAGCGGCGCTAATCCATTATCACTTGCGTACGACAATGGAAGACTGGAAATGATGCGTAAATTAATTTCTTGCGGAGCACCTGTTAATGTTCTTTATCAAAATAATAATTCATTACTAATGCGATCGATCACGAAAGGCGACACAGCGTCAGCGAATTTATTTATCGACGCAAAAACCCCTCTTGAGATAAAAAATAATAACAATGAAACCGCTTTATTTTTAGCTGCCAAACATAATCAAACTGCCATTGCACTGAAACTCATTGGAAATGGCGCGAATATTGATGTTATCAATCGTAAAGGAAAATCAATAGTCGATATGGCTGTTAAAAGAAAGAATTTAGAATTAGTCATTGCACTTTTTGAGAGAGGCGCTATTACCATGCAGCCTGCTAAACTCTATCAATTCTTAGCCTCGCAAAATTTAACTAATAGCGCTGTATACTTTTGTCGTGGCATTCTTGCTGAGCAAAAAAAGCAAACCAACAATGCGCTACACAACTATATTCATGCACTTGAACATGGTAACGCCTGGGCACTTCGTAGAATAAAAATGATTTACCAGTCACCGCATCATAATCTGACTGGAGCTGGTCGCCTTTCACTGTGGCCCAATCCAAAACCCGCTATTTCACATAATAACTTGCAACCTAATGACAGTAAAGCTCATAACTCAAATCCAGATGTTAAGGTTAATCCTGTGAAAAAAATTAATAATTTTTGTAGATAACTAAACTAGATGAAAAGCACTATGCCGTATTTTCTACCAGGGGAAGTTTCCACCTAATAAGCCATTTTACACTTGTATATAGTACTACTTTAAAAAAAGCATATAAATCGAGGAGCACAGTTATGCCAGCGCCAGGTAATGTACTTGAAGTAAAGGACTCTAAATCAGAGCTTTTATCGCAGCCTGTCGATATGGTTTCACTTGACTATGATGGCACTCTTGAAGTTTCAGAATGGGAAGATTGCCCTGATAGACATATGTTTTATCACATTATACGTTCAGTGATTTCAAACACTAAACCAAGTAAAATACTGTTAATGGTGGGCAGCAATCGCCAATCGCATAGCATAGAGGTTTACAATCACAATCTAAAATATAGACTCAATGGTTATTGTAATCGAAGTTTATTAAAATTAGCCCATCAATTAAATCAAGCAGTAAAACCTCATGATGGTTTGCCCATAGTTGATATTGTTCCATACTTATTAGCAGACACCAATGACAAGCTTCCTCACGGAGAATCATTTTGTCGGTCTCTGGCGGAACAGCCAGATTGCTGGCCATCATTCCTGAAACACGCAGAGATGAACGCTGATTGCTTGCTTGATCAATGGAAAATAAGCTTACTCTATGCTCAGATACATAAGTTTGCTTGTGAAAATCCAGGGGCAAGAAATTTTTATTTTTTTGATGATAACACCGAGATTTTAGAATCTTTGCATACTTTTTTCTCGTTTAACAATGGCATGTTTATGCCAAAAGGCATTACCTTACACCTACACAAGGTTAGCCTAATGAAAAACAGCCAGTGCTTTTGCACTCCTTTAGAACCCATTACTGGTCAAGGAGCTAAAGATTTAAACTGGGAAAATAATATAAAAATCATTGCTCCTTTTATTCGTGATTTAAAAAAGCAATTTCTATTCATAAGTGATCCATCCATACCACAACGATTAGCACAACTGTCGTCACTATTAAATAAAGCTAAAAGCACAGATCAATATCAGTCGCGAAACTTACCTGATAAGCACAAAAGACTCGAAGAGCTTAAAGCTAGAGTAAGAGAACAAATAAATATATCTCTTGCGCAACGGAAAAAACGAATTGATCTGTATATCAAAGCTTTAGAAGAGAAAGAAGCCAAGGAAGTTGAATATACAAAAAAGAGGAATAAGGCTAATTATATTAAGTGGGTTATTTCAAATATAATCAAACCCATAGATAACAGAATTGTGATTCATGATAGTGACATAAAAGACGCGGAAAATAAAAAAGATGAACACAAGCTTAAGATCAGCAGTGAAAAACATAAGTTGTTTGTTGAAGCTAAAAATAAAATTGTTGAAGAGATTAACGCGCGGGACAAACCATTAAATGAAATTCAATCTGATGTTATACGAACTGTAGATGCTTTTTCTCAAACAAAAATTAATGGCAGCAAAAACCGGGGACAAGATTTCTTTCGTGTTTTACTAGGTATACTACTGACCCCACTAACAGTAGGATTTTGTTGGCTAAGTGATGACTATCGCAACACCTTTTGGCACACAAAGTCACAAAAAGTTGCAAATGATTTGACTTCAACAATAAAAAAATGCCGAATATAAAGCGAGGCCACATCTGTTCTACATACTAGTTACGCGCTATTGATTAAAATACAGCATCAATACATTTCCGAGATATTTCATAAACAAAACCAAATCAACTTTGTTAACAAATAGCTTATTATTTTGATCAAAAATAAATATTGTGACATACTGCATCTATTACGAATTTGCACTTCTACCAGTCAATAAATTGCAATGTTATATATGAGGCTCATATGGAACCGACGTCTTCTAAAATATCTCTTGCTGGTGCTGTCTCCATAGGAATTGGTGGCATGATAGGCGCTGGTATCTTCTCTATCCTTGGCGTAGTCGCTCAAGCAGCAGGTGCTGCGATGTGGGTTTCATTTTTAATCGGCGGATTTGTTGCTTTGTTTTCTACATACTCATACGCCAAGCTCGGTGCTAAATTTCCCTCTGCAGGCGGTGCCGTTGAGTTTCTCGTACAAGGCTGGGGTAAAGGCACCATCAGTGGTGGCATCAATATTTTTATGTGGATCGCATATATTATTTCGATTGCACTTTATGCTCAGGGCTTTTCTGCTTACTGCATGACATTTTTTACAAATACTCCATCTCCTTTATTATTGAAAAGTATAGCAGCCAGCATCGTCATTCTATTTACATTCATTAATATGTTGGGTGCCAGCTCAGTCGGTAAATCAGAAGTCGTTATTGTTTTTATTAAAGTAGCTATTTTAATTATGTTTGCAGTCACAGGTTTATTCTTCATACACCCTGACAATCTATCAATATCGCATTGGACTAATGTAGAAAATATATTTTTTGGTGCCGGTGTTTTATTTATTGGTTATGAAGGCTTTGGTTTAGTAACTAATGCAGCGGCTAACATGAATAATCCACAAAAATCTTTACCGCTAGCGCTTTATCTCAGCGTGTTTATTGTCATTGCAATTTATATTGCCGTATCTATCACCGTTGTTGGCACTTTATCAACTGCAGAAATCAATGCCGCAGGTGATTATGCTTTAGCTGAAGCTGCTAAACCATTTCTAGGAACCGTGGGTTTTAAATTAATTGCAATCGCCGCTTTATTTTCCACCGCATCGGCGATTAATGCGACTTTATTTGGTGCGGCAAATGTTAGTTACATGATTGCCAGAGATGGCGAACTACCAGCTACTTTTGAGCGCAAGAAATGGTATGGCGCGACAGGTGGTTTATTGATTACAACACTACTTGTCATTATATTTGTTTTATTTTTTAATCTTTCGAGCGTTGCTATGATGGGTAGCGGTGCATTTTTATTAATTTATGCAGCGGTCAATACTGGCCATTTAAAAATTCTATCGCAAACTGGCGCAAACAAATTCATTGTGATTTTATCATTGTTATTGTGTTTGATATTATTTGGCATTCTCGAAATCTATACTTACAAACACGCGCCTCTTGCAGTTTATACGATGATTAGTCTTTTGCTAGGCTCATTCATTTTTGAAAAAATATACAATAAATTTAAGAATAAATACGCTTAATTTATAGGGCTAAAAGTTTACAGCTCTAAAAAATACTGTTAGCATACTCGCGAATAATTTTATTAAAAAGATAATATAAAACTTGGAGATATTCAGTGAGATCAGTTTTTCTAGCAATTCTATTGTTGCCTAGCATAGCGTTGGCACAATCAGGCAATTATGTTCAAGGTCAAGTGGGTGGTGTTTATCTCGTAAATGGTACTCAATTTGGTATCTATGGCCCAACGGGAACAGCGTGGCGCGCTTCTGGTGGTCATTTATGGGGTGATAATAACTTTAATTACGGTATTGAAGCAGGCTTAGGTTATTTCCCACATGCTACCATGGAAGAAGATATATTTTTCATTAAAGATACACTCGATTATTCTGGTTATTCAGCTGATTTACTCGGCGTTTTAAAATATACATTCAATTCTGGTTTTGATTTATTTGGTAAAGCCGGTCTTGCATATTTAAATCAAAAATCAACGGCTAAATCTTCATTGAATAGCTATGGAATGGATATCTATGCACGCCACTCTATGGACGGTAGCAAAATCGGACCAGAGCTTGCTATTGGCTTAGGTTATCAATTCACACCAGCCTGGGAAGCATCACTAACCGAAAGCACCGTGTTCATCTCTAATAAGATTTCACAAAACAATGCGGTAGCAACTACTAACACATTGCTATTTGGTTTAAGCTATCACTTTTAATGAATATTAGGTGTGCGCCCTGAGCTATCCCCATGATTTTTTTATGGCAATATTCCACTCTCCCAAAAATGCTTTTCTTTGGGAGAGAGGCCAGGGGTGAGGGTGTTTAGCCCTTACCCCCAACCCTTCTCCCCTCGTAAAAATCACTCCGGGTGAAGGGAGAATATCGATCCAGCAAGTAGCACCAAAAATTTGCGGGGGCAACCCCAGCGCTGCGCTTTGCCCACCCTACAAATCTGGAGCGTGATTTACTTAAGTTTTCTTTTTATGGAAGAAGCTGCTTGAGCTTTAGATTTTACTGGCAATGGCTTTGTACCATGCAGAGTAAAGCTAGCTGCAGACGCAGATGCTTGCAATTTTTTTTGATCGACACCAAGCTCTGCTTTAGAGTGCGTAGGCGTTAAAGCTTTTCTATGCTTTACCAAGTGATGCTTACTCTCGTGATGAACCTCGATGACTTGTTTCTCTAACCAAGAGAATTCTCTCATCACACCTTCCATACCTTGCTTTATTTTCGCGAATTTCATGTTATCAGAATCATTTGACGTTACTAATTTTAGTAGCAGCGGTTTAAAAGTTTCAGCATTTTTATAAATATAGTTAATAGCATCAACTGCAAATTCAGCAACTTTAAGCGAGAAATCATCATCATTCGGATTAAGGCGAATAGCCATGATAGCATCAATAAAATTTTTGCCGGCTGCTTCTGGCATAGAATTTGTTTCATCTCTAACATCAGTATAAGCTTTGCATACTTTTGCAATTAAGAGATTAACTATCACTGGGTTCTTAAATTTGCTGCAAATTTTAAAAAGGTCTGTATTTTGAGTTTCTGCTTCTGCCTTTAATGCTGCCGCGAGAAGAAGTGGAAGCGAATTTTCTGGATTTGAGTGCACACCGGTCATGTCGTCCACCTATTTTTGAAAGTTGGATAAGCTTATTATAGCATATGTGACCATGTGCTCCGAAAATGATAGCTATTTGCAACTCGTAGAAATTTCTATTAATCAATGAGATAAATTCATAAAACAAAATTGATGGCGTACTTATACAACACATCTAGACTGCATATTACATAGACGCACCCCTATTGTATGACTTAATATATTGCCTAATCAAAAAGGATTCCCCATGTCTCGTGATGTGAAAGAGTTGATTAAGTTAGCCAAGTTACATAACGCAGAAGCCATCCATGAATTAGGTGATTTATATTTCAATGGCATTGAATTCGATCAAGACTTCAAAAAAGCATTTGATTACTATTTTCGTGCAGCAGAATTAGGCTATGCTATTTCTCAGTATAAATTAGGTTTGATGTATGCCGATGGAATCAATATTCCAATGGATGGCAAAAAAGCCGTTCGCTACTATCTTTTAGCAGCAGAACAAAATCTTCCGCAAGCGCAATATGACGTAGCTTGCATTTTTCGCGAAGGTAAATTAATAAAACATGATTTTACTAAAGCGTTCTTTTGGTATCAGAAATCTGCTGAAGCCAATTTACCCAAGGCACAATATCATTTAGCTTGCTTGTATCTAAATGGTGAAGGAACAGAAAAAAATGAAATAGAAGCAGAAGCATTATTCTTAAAAAGTGCAGATGCAGTGATTGAATCCAAGCGCATGTTAGGACAAATTTATAGAAATCGAAATGATATCTATCAATCGGTTGAGTGGTATGAAAAAGCTGCAAATGCCGGAGATACAGAATCATTATTTATGTTGGGTTTATTTTATGAAATGGGGCCTGAAGAATGGCGAGATTTAAAAAAAGCCGCTGAATTATATTTTGATGCTGCTCGCCGGCAAAATCAGGTGGCGCTTGCTCGCTTGAAGAATTTGGCAAAATCTGAGACATTTGCGAGAGAATTATTAGAAAAATTATGAGAACAAATAAGTTGCATCTTTTTATTATGTCAACTTCAAAGTCGATACTTGTAACTTATCATCTTTTTGATATCCATAAATAATTTTGCTATGCCATTCAATTGCAAATATGATGTCAGGTTGATAAATTGCAGCTACGAAATATGGCGCCGCAATGTTTGGTACGCTAACTACACTTGCTAACGACAACGTCCTTTGTAACGTACCACCTATTTTTGTGTTATTGATTTGACTCACTTCAATAATAGTGGGATTCATTTTTTTTGCGGCGATACTAATACTTAAATTTTCGATATCATCATCTGTAATCGCAAAAATAACCTTCGAATGCTTAATATTGGCACGAACTAAAGTATCCTCGCTTTTTGCATTGCCTTTCACCAAAGAAACTTGCCGTACAACATCTTCAGGATAGGCATCATTTGCATCTTTTTCAATAATAACGACTGGCATTCCCGACTCTAATAAAGAACAAACTATTCTAGAACCAATATGCCCTGCTCCAACAACGATCGCATGATTTTTTTTGGGTGTAGGCCTGCCACCAGTGATATTTGGCAACTTGTTAGCAAGAAAAATCTCTGTCACAGCACTAAATAAAATTGCAATGATGGCTGTGCCCGTTAACATTAATATGCAACCAAAATATTTTAAGTGATCTGGCGAATTTAAAAAATTAATATCCCCATAACCAACAGAGGATACAGTTGCAATAACAAAATATAATGCATTAGTAAAACTAAGCGACATCGCCCAGGATAGGAAAAAAGTAGAAATCCATATAATGGCAAATAATATTATGATAAATCGTTGAAAAAATACAAATGCAGGCGTACGCAAATTATAATATTTATGTAAGAATTTTAAAACGGGTGAAATCTTTACTTTAGTTTTAATCGGTGAATCTGCTATTAATTGCCTATCATTTTCTGCAATTAATGACATGACATTTGCAGGGGGGTCTTTTACACTTTCCTCACTCACCAAATACGTTTTGCCGTTAAAATCAAATTGTCCGAGCACTTTTTCTCGAGTAATACTATGTGCAAATACAGGTGCTGCTAATTCAGATGTACTAAATACTTGTTGTATGTCAAATGCTCCAGCAACTAAATTACCTAATTCAGTGTCAAAAATCCGAGAAATGATTTTAATCTTTGGATTAAGTTTTTGTGCATCGACAGCAATAGATAAATTTACTTTATCTTGATTTGTTAATGCAAGAATAGCTACCGCGTCTTTAATTCCGGCATCTAACAATAAATTATCATCCCTTGCGTCACCATGAAAAAATAAACCGCCAGATTGCTTAACCTGCCAGGCCCACTCTTCATGAGTTTTTTCGGAAATGACGGCTACTTGAATTCCTGCGCGTTGCAATAATTCAAAAACATGAAAGCCTACATTTCCCAAACCACAAATTATAATGTGATCTTTCATAGTAGCCTTAACCTTTGGGATTTATATACTATTTTAACATTTTTGAGAGGATTAAAACCGACATTGAACGGTTAATATTTAGACTTTTTAAGTGATTGTGGTGGATTTAATATTTAAAATGAAAATTAACAACTAATATTATAAGGACTCGGTTATCATGTGCGAATTGAAAAAGCCTCCCCATTAAGGAAAGAAGTGTAATGAAAGATGTCTTTTACGTTTATATTCTGCATTGCAGAAATAATAGTTATTACACAGGGTACACCAATAACTTAGAAAAAAGATATCAAGCTCACGTCAATGGCACAGCCAGCAAATATACTCGCAGTTTTCCGCCTATTAAAATCGCTCAACAATGGGAATTTTCAGACAAATCTAGCGCAATGAAAGTTGAAATTTATATAAAGAAATTATCTCGAGCTCAAAAAGAAGCTCTTATTTTATCACCATCATTATTAGCTGAATAAATTAGATCGCATCTTTTCACAAAGTGCCACCCCATTACTTGTGAAATCAAACCAGCATTAACCAAAAGATTGCTGGCTTGATTTGATTTCATTTGCTTAAGGAGAAGTAGTTGTAGTCGGTGTAGTGGGCGTAGTTACAGAGTCAGCTGCTGCTGTACCAGTCGTGCTAGCTCTTTCAGGCGGAGCAGAAACAGGAGCAGCCACGGGTATTACTATTGAGCTCATAGGGTTTACCCAATTATTCCTACTTCGCTCTTTTGTAAGCACTACCACTTGTTCTTTCTTCTGCTGGCACGTGCTTTTCATCATATCGATTATAAATATATTTAATAATGACTTCAGGAATCACCGTCTGGCGTACCTGATAAGCCAGTTTTTTCCATTCAGATTGCGCAGTAGTGATAATTGCTTTTTCTGCTAAAAAACGTTGGCTTAAATGATAGCGCTCTAATGTGGCCCGTGCGTAAGCTCTTTTATAAAAGATCTGCCCAGGATTTGCTGGATTAGACACTGAAATTTCTTTTAAATCCAATCTTGCTTGATTAACAGCTTGTTCTTGCGGAACATTTCTCGTTGCGTTTTGCATTTCAATTTCAACATTATTTAATATTGTTTCATTGAGTACATTCATTAATTGCACTCTACAGCAAGGGAAAGGAAGATGTTTATTTTTATCTGCTTGTTGAATCACAGCATCGAGTAAATCAACAAAGTAAGAAATACATTCTGTTATGCGACAACTATCAAATGTACCCTGAATTATCCTATTATCATTACTTGTTTCATTGCAAAATAAATCTTGATAGATACTATCAATGTAATGTGATAATGCCGCCGAAGATAAATATAGCTCTTCTGAGTCAGCGGGAGAACCCTGAAGATGATATACCTGCAGAGCCTTCACAACCTCTCTCATAGCTTGCACTTTTTTGCTTACATTTCTTAAAATTATTTTTTCAGTGACAAATGTTGAAAATTGAATATCGCATCCTGACGCTGACATCGTAAAAAACTCCTGTTAATTACTAAAATAAAACGTGATTATTTTACATTTTTCTAAGGCAGAGTACGTGCTTTTTACCCTAATCCACCCTACATTTATAGTCTAAAACAAATGACTCAACCAATCTATATGTTACGAATTCTTTGCACTAATCACAGATTTGGCTTGCTAAACCAACAGGGGTGAACTAACCCGTAGTTTGAAAAAATCAATATGGTGTACAATTACGCAACAAAAAAATTATAAAATACTTTACGAGGTAGGTAACATGCTTTCAAGTTCAACTCCCAAAAGAAATAGTCTCAAAATAGAGCTTGAGCATGTGCTGAGGACCTCTGGATGGCACGTAGAGCGGACTGAAATACACGATATACAGCCTAAATATATTGAAGATCTTTTCAACTTATATGGCGCAAAAGAATTTGCTAAAATATGCTTGGATAACGTAACTATTGATTTTGATGCGCTAGACAATAGGATCGAGTATCAGAATACCGTGCTTTCTGAGCTAGCACCGCTTTGCCGTCCAGAGCACTTTCGATCTATTATTATTGAGCTCAATAATCTCACGCCTGATAATAAAGAAGAAAAATCTGCGAAGAAAGTACTGGATAGTATTATCCTAAAAAGAGATAAAAGTAGTGGATACAATCTATTATTCACTGTTTTTCGACATCAAAGTTTAACTGATGATTTTTTGCGCCTTATCAGTCCAGAAATACTAGATAAAGCAGTCTTGGCAGCACAAAGTGAACTTGCAATTGGATCTGCAAGAGAAACCTGCTTTGAGGGTATTGTCAGTAATACAGATAAAGCCAGCATTCAATTAATATTTGATAGCATGAGTGAAACTGCTCTTTATACAGCAGTACAGCAAAAAAGCTCATTCGGATGGACAAGCTTTCAGTCAGTTATCGAATTGCAAGATTTCGCCACTTGTAATCAGCTAATACAAAAACTCCCGCCATCTTATTTTACGCCTACACTTTTAGAAGAAGTTAAAAAAAATATTTCTAAGTATATAGAAATACGTAATAATGATTACAGAAAAGACATCATAAAATTAATGACATATTTTTATGATTTCATTCATCACCTAGAAAAAAACTTACCTAAGAATCCCAAAGAAGGCATTTCATTCATTCTAAATCAGTTACATTTAGTACGCAGAAACAAGATGTTTAATATCGCTAAATGGGTTTGTATTCTTGAAAGAGCGATACCTTTCGCCAAAGATTCTACGCTGAAAGATCCTTTATTAGCAGCATTAGGTGACTTATATTTAAAAGTATATTCGCAATTAGGCAAAGCAGGTGCTGTTGATAACTTTATAAAAGCTAATCAATGTTTCATTCAGATAAGTAATCCAAAAAATTTAACGTTACAACAAAACAAGCAAGTGGGCCAATCTTTATTAGATCTATCACTTGGTACACTCAATCAACAAAAACAAAAAATATCACCTGAAATGGCGGTTTTGATCGCCAGTGGAAACAGTCACTATGATTTAGTGATAAAAGGAGTTGGCCATCTTGAACAATCACTTTTACCTAAAGATACAAAATCAGACGTAACCGCACAGTTACAAGATACCAAAAAAGAATTCAACGATGTAAAATTACCAGATGATAAAAAAATAGAAAGCTTAGATACCGATGAAGATCAAGATAGCGATGTCACTACATTTTTTCAAATGGTAAAGCTTGGCGATATGAAAGGGAATATCACTCCTAATCAGTTACGAAATAAAATAGACGATCTTTCTAAAAAACAATACGCATTATTTGCGTTAGGATGGCATAAATTAGGGGGAAAAATTCGCGAAACATTCGGTAAAATTGAACCCCGGTCGTCTGAATTTCTAGTTGCTCTTTGCAGAGCAAAAATAGATTGTGAAAAAGAAGACGCACAATCTAAAAAGCAACAAGAGTTGATGGATTCCATGCTTAAACTCATTGATGCAGAGTTAAAAGACCCTCAATCAACAATCGGAAAAAATTGGCTTAATGAAACTCGCGCCGTAGTTCATGAAATTTTTGTTAACAGCGCACCTAAGGTGATTCCTTTAAATGTAAGCATCATCCCAAACTCTATACATCACGCTTCTTTGTTTTCTCCAGCAGCTGATAATAAAATTGATGCAAAGAATCATGCCCCAATCGCGCAAGTCAATCAAAGCGCTCCCCTGCCTACACAGAGGAAATAACAATTTGTATTTCTTTGCAGGATGGACAACAGCACTAAAACAACAGATTCAACCCATGGATGTGATACAGATTCCTTAAAAAATTATAAAATACTTTATGAGGTCAGTAATATGTTTTCAAGTTCACCCCACAGAAAAAACAATCTCAAAGAACAACTTGAGTCTGCACGGAACATACAAAGATGGAGAGCATTAACGCCAACTGGAGAACGTGATCTGCGGGAGGAAAAAATTCAAGAACTTTTCAAGTTATATGGCGCAAAGGAATTTGCTAAAATCTGCTTGGAAAAAATAAGCATTAACTTTCAAGGTTCACCCATCAATCGCAAATCTACTGTGCTTTTTGAGTTAGCAAGGTTTTGTGCTAAAGAACAATTTCAATCTATTATCTTCGAACTCCATAATCTCACATCTGATAAAAAAGAAGAACAATCTGCAAAAAAGTTATTAGATAGTATTATCCTAGAACGAGATAGTGTCAGTGGCTACAATCTGTTATTTTTTGTTTTTCGTCATCAAATTTTAACTGACGATTTTTTGCAGCTTATCAGTACAGAAATGCTAAATGATGCAGTCTTGTCAGCACAAGATGAATATGGGTTTGGACATCCTAGAGAAACCTGCTTTGAGGGCATTGTAAAAAGTACAGACAAAACCGCCATTCAACTAGTGTTTGACAGAATGGGTGAAACAGCTCTTTGCGGAGCAGCGCTGACCGAAAGCCCACGAGGCTGGACCAGCTTTCAGACCGTAATAGAATTGCAAGATTTCGACACTTGTACTCAGCTCATACGAAAGCTCCCGCCATCTTATTTTACGCCTGCACTTTTAGAAAAAATTAAAAAAAATATTTCTAAGAATATAAAAATAAGTAATAAACCTGACAAAGACGCCCTCATAAAAGTAATGAAAGATTTTTATGATTTCATTCATAACGTACAAGAAAACTTACCTAATAATCCTAATGAAGGTATTTCATTCATTCTAAATCAGTTACGTTTAGATCAAAGAAATAAGAGTTACGATTTCGGAAAATGGATTTTTATTCTTGAAAGAGCGATACCTTTTGTCAAAGATTCCACGCTGAAAGATCGTTTATTAGCAGCATTAGGTGATTTATATTTAAACTTTTATGCGCTACAAGATAAAAATAATGTGGGAGTGATTGATAACTTTTTTAAAGCTAATCGATGTTTCATACAAATAAGTAATCCAAAAAACTTAACGTTGCAACAAAACAAGCGAGTCGGCCAATCTTTGTTAGATCTATCACTTGGTACACTCAATCAACAAAAGCAAAAAATCTCACCTGAAATGGCGGTTTTGATCGCCAGTGGAAACAGTCACTATGATTTAGTGATAAAAGGAGTTGGCCATCTTGAACAATCACTTTTACCTAAAGATACAAAATCAGACGCAAACGCACCGCTGCAAGACTGTAAAAAAGATATGAAAGATGTAAATCTGCCAGATGATAAAAAAATAGAAAGCTTAGATACCGATGAAGATCAAGATAGCGATGTCACTACATTTTTTCAAATGGTAAAGCTTGGCGATATGAAAGGGAATGTCACTCCTAATCAGTTACGCGAGAAAATGAACGAACTTTCTAAAAAACAAGACACATTGTTTGCGCTAGGCTGGCAAAAATTAGGAGGAAAAATTCGCGAAACATTAGGTAAAGTTGAACCCCGATCGTCTGAATTTCTAGTTGCTCTTTGTAGAGCAAAAATTGATTGTGAAAAAGAAGACGCACAATCTAAAAAGCAACAAGAGTTGATGGATTACATGCTTAAGCTCATTGATGCAGAGTTAAAAAACCCTAAATCAATAATCGGTAAAAATTGGCTTAATGAAACTCGCGTTGTAGTTCATGAAATTTTTGTTAACAGCGTACCTAAGGCGATTCCTTTAAAGGTAAGCATGCTCCCGAGCCCTATATATCGCGCTTCTTTATTTCCTCCAGCAGCAGCTGATAATAATAAAGCTGACGTGAAGAATGATGCCCCAACCGTGCAAGTCAATCAAAGCGCTCCTCTGCCTACACAGGGGAAATAACTATTATTTGGTACTGTCATCCCGAGCGAAGCGAGGGATCTCACCGGGAGATCCCTCTTACGTAAAGCTTGTGTTAGATGGCGCTTTACCCTAAAATTCCTTTCTGCTTTTAATAGCGCCGACATAGCTCAGTTGGTAGAGCAACTGATTAGTAATCAGTAGGTCCACGGTTCGAATCCGCGTGTCGGCATCAGTAGAAAATAGGAATTTCAATAAAATCGAAAAACACAAAACTTCATGTAGAAGAAATATGCCAGAATTTCTGCGAATAACCTTACAAATCATTATAGATATCCCTCATGCGTATACTCATTGTTGAAGATGAAATTAAAACAGCTAACTACCTTTCTAACGGCCTAAAAGGAAGTGGTTATACTGTGAACATTGCACATGATGGAAAAGAAGGTTTATTTCTTGCCAGTGAATATGATTATGACCTTGTTATTCTTGATGTGATGCTTCCTAAATTAGATGGCTGGGCTGTAATAACAGAATTACGCAGTTTACATCCAGAGATACGTGTTTTATTCCTGACTGCCCGTGATGCAGTTAAAGATAAGGTCAAAGGATTTGAATTGGGCGCTGATGATTATTTAATTAAGCCCTTTGTTTTCTCTGAGCTATTAGGGCGAGTGAAAGCCTTATTAAGACGCCATGTTAGTCAAAAAACAGATAAAATTCGAGTTGCTGATCTTGAAATTGATTTAATCAAACATAAGGTAAATCGTGGTGGTAAGAGTATAGATTTAACCTCGCAAGAATTTACTTTATTGGTATTTTTTACAGAACATCCAGGAGAAGTATTGTCGCGCACTTTAATTGCGGAGTCAGTTTGGGATATAAATTTTAATACGGAAACAAACGTTGTTGATGTGGCAGTGCGTCGTTTACGTAAAAAAATTGATTTCGAATTTGAAAAAGCACTAATTCATACTGTGCGGGGAAGAGGATATATTCTTGAAGAACATTAAGAAGTTATTCTCAGATGCCCCCTCCATCTCTGTACAACTCACTTTTTTTTACAGTTTATCTACATTTATATTGATATTCATTGTTTCGTTGTTTTTTTATTTAGGCATGGTTAATATTTTACATAATGCAGATTATCAATTTTTATCAGATGAAATTAATATTATTAAAAACATATTAGCAACCAAGCCAAATAACCTTATAGCATTAAAACAAGAAATAACTGATATACCCTCTTCGCTAAATAGCTCTGTTTACCATTATTATATTCGTGTACTTGATCATAATAAAACAGTTATCTCTGAAACACAGCATATGGATAAGATCCTTAAGCATAATTCTTTTTTTGCCGCTGAAACAGCGTCATTAGCAAAGCAAGATCAGTGTCAGTGGTGGCAAACAGATGATGATAACCATTATCTACTAATGTGGTCATCGGTTAACGTTGGAAAAGAAAGCCATTTATGGACGATTCAAATAGCCTTGGATGTGTCATATCAAAAAGCAGTGATAAATACATATCGCAAGTACGGTATAATTGTTTTATTTGCTGGCGCACTTTTTTCCATTCTGATTGGTTACTTAATATCTCGGCGTGGTATGCGCCGCTTATATGAGCTGACCAGTATTACAAAAAAAATCACTGCTAATGCTTTGCAGCAACGCATTGACCCTCAATTTTGGCCAAAAGAATTAAATGAGCTAGCAGCTGCTTATAACCAAATGCTGGATCGTATTGAAGAATCTGTCTCTCGTCTAACTGTATTTTCAGATGATCTTGCTCATGAGTTGCGGATTCCCATTACCAATCTTATGGGTGAAACGGAAGTAGCGCTTTTTCAAGATTATTCAATAGAAGATTATAAACGAGTAATGGAGTCTAATCTTGAAGAGTTAAATCGTTTGTATCAAATTATAGAAAACTTACTTTTTTTAGCTCGCGCTGAAAATCCTCAATTTGATATATCAAAAATAGAATTGAATCTTGCCAACGAAATTAATGTAATGTGCCGATATTATCAAGCTGTTGCAGATGAGAAATACATTCAACTATCTCATGAGGGTGAAGCAATAGCATCCGTGAACTCAGTCATGTTTCGCCGAATGATAGGTAACATTTTATCTAACGCTTTAAAATATTCTATTCATGGTGGCAATGTTATTTTTACAATTAAAGAAATGGATAACCAAGCTGTTCAGATTATATTAACAGATACTGGGGTCGGAATTGCTAAGAAAGATTTGCCAAATATATTTAATCGGTTTTATAGAGCGGACACAGCCAGAACGCAATCAACCTGTGGAACCGGTCTTGGGCTTGCAATAGTGAAATCTATTGTGGCTTTGCATCATGGAACAATATTGGTTAGCAGTGTTATAGGTAATGGTACTGAAATAATTATTAACCTTCCAAAATGACAATTTTGTCATCTAGTTTTCATCTTTCTGTTCTAGTTACGATTTTATAATTCCTCTGTAAAGCTGATTAATTTTCTATAGGACTGTTCATCAGACTGAATTGCTATATACAACTAGGATTTTTCACTATGGGAGTGTTTTATGATCAATAAATTACATAATCGATTTGTTATTACAACATTAATATTGCTCTTAGGATTATTTTTTTCAACTAGCTCTCTGCTCGCCTGTACACGCGTTTTAAATGCGACTAATGGTCAAGCAGTCTTAGTTGGACGAACGATGGATTGGTATCAAGACATGAAAACTAATTTGATAGTTTATCCTCGTAATATTCAACGCGAAGGTCTGGCTTCTATCAACTCACTAAAATGGACCTCAAAATATGGGAGTATCGTTGCCATAGTATTTGATGCAATGCCTACTGATGGAATGAATGAACGAGGTTTCGCAGCTCACATATTATGGTTAGATGAGGCTAATTATGGAGTACGTGATAAAAAATTAGCGGGTATATCAGTCGCTTTGTGGGCACAATTTTATCTTGATAATTTCCAGAGTGTTGATGAAGCAGTGCATTTTACAGAAGAAAAATCATTTCAATTAGAGCCACTTTTTTACCCTGGAACACAGGATGGAATAAATGTTCATTTAGCACTGGAAGATTCTAAAGGTGATTCTGCAATCATTGAATATATTGATGGTGTAGTACATATTTTTCATGATCGTAATTATGCAGTCTTAACAAATTCTCCTACATTTGATCTACAATTAAAAAATTTAAAGCAATATAAAGGAGTTGGTGGAGATAGATCGCTTCCTGGCACAACAGATTCATCGGATCGATTTGTTCGTGCAACTCATTATGGGATGAATCTACCTAAAACCAAATCCACAACTGAAGCGATAACGAATTTGCTTAGTGTTGTAGAAAATATTTCTGAGCCTTATGGTATGTCTAGCGCTGAACGTCCGGAAATTGAACCAACAATATGGCGCACCGTATCTGACTTAACCCACCGGGTTTATTATTTTAACTCATCAATAAATTTTAACTATATTTGGACACAAATGGATAAGTTTAATTTTAAAGCTGGCTCACCAATTATGAAGCTTGATTTATCGACCAATTCCGAATTAGCTGGTGATGTTTCTGAAAAATTTAAACCCATTGATTAAATTAATTTACATAGATATTTTTAAGGATTAATAATTAACTGAACCGTTGCAAATTTTGCAACGGTTGGATTTTTAAGGATAGATTTTTATAATTAGCAATTAGTAAACCAACGGTTCGAATCCGCGTGTCGGCATTCTAGATAGATGAATTTAAAACAACAGATTCAACCAATGAATGTGATACGGATTCTTTGCGATTAACTTAATTTTCTGTTCGCAAGTGTAGGGACAGCCAATAATCTTCAGCGGATGAGCTCCGATTTTACTGATCAAATAATCCGGTAAATAAGCAACTGCTTTACCACTCAACACAATATCTTCAATCAACTTTAAACTTGCTGTGACGAAATCTACACGCCGCGGAAATTTATCTTCGCGCCAACCATCAGCAGCATGCTCCGCATTGATATTACCCAGCACTCCTCGCGATGGGCACACAAATGGATATTCCATTAATTTTTCTACGGGAAGTTTTTTTCCAGACTTTACATATGAATAAAGTGGATGCGTTTCACCTATACACGTTTGAAAAATACAATGTCGCAATGTTTTAGCCTTGAGGCCAGGTGGCACGACAGAGGTTGTTACCGCTAGATGCGCGGTACCTTGCATCACTGCAGCGACAGCACTCTTATCGTCAGCAGAAATAAATTCAATTGTGCTATTCTTATATCGAGTCCGTAATTGCTGCACTACTTCCAAACCAATACCATTGAGAATGACTTCTGGCCCAGCAATGGTGACATGCAAGCGCCCATCTTGGCCTTTGATATGCAAGCGCGTTGCTTCTTCCATGCGGATAATTTCGCTAGCGTGATGCTGTAGAGAACGCCCCTGCTCTGTGAGCTCAATATTGCGACCGACTCTACGAAAAAGCTTGGTTTCAAGCTCAGATTCCAGCCTAGACAGTGCTTTGCTTAACGATCCAGGCGAAATAGCAATATCCTCAGAAGCTCGATGGATGTTCTGATGTTTGGCGACCGCAAGAAAATAGCGTAATTCGAATATTTCCATAATCGAAACAATATCGGAAAAAATGTTTCTTTTCAAGATTTAAATTTTACGTATATTAGCTACCTATGAATACTACAAAACAACACACAATACACTCACTCAATCGTTGGTCGCCACTAGACTTAGGTCGTGGATATCAAACGAAAAACCGCATAGTGGTGCCAGCAATGGCCTCAGAAACTGCTGATGAAGATGGTTTTGCTACAACCAAAACCTTCGCTCACTATCAACGTCTCACTGAGTCAGGCGCTGGACTAATCAATGTCGAATATACTTATATTCACCGCAGTGGCCGCAGCGAACCTAACCAATTGAGCGCAAGCTCTGATGAGCATATTTTTGGGCTTTCCAAAATTGCTACCCTTATAAAAAATTCCGGCGCGATTGCCGGTTTGCAACTTGTACATAGTGGTGGCAAGACATCGCGCGACCTAACAGATGGCTCACTCATGGCACCCTCAGCAATCGCCGTGCCAGTAAAAGATCGTATTTTAGAAACCCCTGAATCAATGAGCAAGTATGAAATCGAATTATGGCAGCAATCATTCTTTGCTGCTGCTGGTCGAGCCGTTCATGCGGGATTTGATTTGGTGGAATTGCATAGCGCTCACGGCTACGGACTTAATCAATGGTTATCCCCTATTACTAATCAACGGATGGACGGCTACGGAAAAACATTAAGTGGTCGCATGCGAATACTGAGTGAAATCGTTTTACAGATTCGCGCTGCTTATCCAAATTTATTATTGGCCGTACGCATCCCCGGACAAGATTTTACACCTGATGGTCTGTCAGTTGATGATATGAAAATAGTGGCTAACGAATTAGTTGCATTAGACGTTGATATTATTAATGTCTCATCCGGACTTGGCGGCTGGCGTCGACCGCGTGATCGCGAAGCAGAAGGATATCTTGTTGAAGAAGCTGCAAAGATTCAAGCCGTCATTAATGCGCCAGTAATAGGTGTGGGTGGCATTGAAAGTGGTGAATACATCGATAAAGCGATTACTAGTCGGCAAATTTCTTTGGCCGCAGTTGGGCGCGCAATTCTGAGAGATCCCGCGGCATGGCATTCTAAAATTTTAACTTAGGAAATTGATATGAATAACGGAGAAAAAGCAGCTATTACAAACACCATTCAATCTTATATTGAAGGCTATCAAAAGCATAATACCGATTTGCTGCGCATGGCATTTCACTCAACAGCTAAATTGATGGCAATAGAAGATGGAACAATCAACGAACTAGCAACAACAGAATGGTTTACAAAAATTGATGATAAACAAAAGAATGGAACATTGCCGTTGCAATTTCAATCTGAGATCCTCGATATTGATTATATCAGTGATACAGCAGTTGCGAAGGTACAGCTGACATTCGCAGATTTCAAATTCAACGATTTTCTTTCGCTGTTAAAATCAGCAGATGGATGGAAGATTACCAATAAAATCTATACGAAGATTTGACTTAATGTGAGTAAATGACATAGAACATTAATCACTGTGTCTGTGGCAAATGTTTATGGCCTCATCATGAAATCGCGTTATTTACTAAACTGACATAAAATAAAAGACGGTGGGCACGCTACGCTCTTATCATTACCCACAAGTCTTGAGTCCCTTCTCCCGCCGTGTTTTTTGCGGTGGGAGAAGGTGCCCGAAGGGCGGATGAGGGGTTGATGATTTGCACGGCCTAACCTCCACTTGCATTTAATGCTTCCATTGCTACCACAAAGTCTTTTGTTCGTTGCAATCCTATCCATATTGTTTGAGCCCCAGGATCACCGTCACTTTTCCGTCCTAAAAAACCACCCAAGCCAGCAATCATTCGTAACATTGTATTTAAATTAGGCGGAATGTTTGGTGGCGGACTGCGGTGTATTACTCTATACACCGCCTGCCATTCTTCTTCGTCAAATATTGCAGTGCAAGGCATTTCAGGACAACTTCTTCCTAGCATCGTCAATATCCGTCATGGTTAAACTCCAAATAAAATTTCCTAATAAAGTTGTACCGCAGTGTGCAACAGTGTCGCCTTCGACGAATCCAGGTTTGTCTTCACTCCATTGATCAGTTTTGATAGGGATTTGTTTTCTCAGTAACGTACCTGGTTTTGTTCCGACTAATCGTCGTGGCAAGTGCTACGAAGAGGCGCCAACAGTCTATTGTAACTGTTTTAGTAGTTTGAGAAAAATGGGCTCTAGAGCTGCGTAAGCGGTAGGCGATGATTTAAAAAAACTACCTATACTTAATAAAGTACTGCTTTTATCAAACTCATTTAGAAGACCATTAAGTCAAAAGAAAGAGATAGAATTAGGATGTCCGTTGCTTTGTGGCAATTAATTTATATTTATTCAATTGAAAATGCAAACCCCATTTTGTATTTTGCTCAGGGGTTGGAGAGATATGACCCCACCTTTTTTTATTTCTTCTTTCCTAAAATATTAATTATGAGAGGCCCCTTGAATACTTCATCCGTATCGAAAGTATTTTTTAAACCTTCAGTATCCACGTTGGCATGATTTTCTTCAGAGTCTGAGTCTGAATCAGACTCTACTTCTATTTCAACCTTAGGAAAAAATGAATAATACTCGCTCCCTGTATTAGATTGGTTTTCTGCATCAGTTTCATCGGTTGCTTGCAGAGATGCATCTACACAGCATTCATTTTTCTGTAAAAAAGCTTGAATGACATCATTTACTTGGTCTGGATATCTATTCATAAAACTTTTATTGATAAAAATTGAAGATCCACAAAAAGAATATTTCGAGCCTTTTTTTCGATACGCAACAATATCTTCAGCATCTACCCCACCGGGCACACTATATTCCAACTCTCTATTCAGCGCACAAGGACCGATCGCACCAGTTGCTTTAACTAGATATACATAACCAGAGGTATCAGCAAAGTGCCCAGCGGTTCCTAGTGAAGATGTGCAAGAGACCAGTCCAGAGCCCTCTGGAAAAAATCGATGTTGATTAACATCTAAAATATCCTTTCCCTTTTTAGGAGAACTTAATGGATTAGTATACTGTGGATGAAATCCACCAGCTTCAAATATTTCATCTGGCGAACGGTCATCACCTCGCAAAAGAAGTCTGCAATCATTAAATCTTTTTACACCCACTGCTTTACGTTCTAGACCAACTCCCTCAAGTACTGCTTGAGTATAAACGTCAGCATAGGGAAGCGTCTTAGGATCTATATCTTTTTTTAAAATGATATCGATCTGTTGTTTTTGCCCAGCTGTCGGATTATATGCAGTTTTAAATTCCACAAATACAGGATAAATGCTACGAGCTCTAGCCATACCCTACTCCTATTACTTAACGTATTAACTTATTATTAATTATACTATAGAACTGAGTGGAATTTGGGTCAAATGCTCGCCTTTGTAAGATTCATTTGTACGTCAATTTTAGAAAATGTAGATTTGACCTCATTTTTTCTTTAGAGCACCCACATTACAACTAACTGCGGAGCTTTTGCTTCGCTTCACATCTAACATTTTGGCTATTGTTGGACAAGAGGATTTTGAATCGCAAACAGTAGCCTGTTTTAAGCTCATAGCTGATGAAGCCATGCTTTACCACTCATAAATATATAGATCAATTATTATACATTTAGGGCGCTAAGTGAACAACCCAGGACTCTCCTGGTGTCTTGCCCCTCACCCACAACTCTTGTAAATTAAATCAGCGCCCCCTTTAAAATGATTAGAACGCAGGGTGAATTAGTGTATAACCCAATTTTTCTTGTCATTTCAACCCCAAAAAGCATACTATTAAAGCAAGGGAACTCTTCACGGGGTGCTTATGGATTACAGGCAAAGAGTCGAAAACTTTCTAGCTAATCCAACAGAAAATTTAAATGTAGAACTCAAAGAAACAATAGACCTAGATACCAACGAAGGCAAAGCCAAACTAATCAGAAATTGTATTGCCCTTTTCAATAAAGATGGTGGAATGCTGGCAATAGGATTCGATGATGAAGGACAGTTTCACACTGGCTTTACCAAAGAAGAAGCGAAAGCATTTCATCCCGATATCATTCAAACCATCGTTTCTCAATATTGCTCCACTCGAATAGAAATAAATGTTTATTTCTATGAAAGACATGAAATGCTATACCCATTTATCTTTATACCTTCAGGCATTAAATCACCTGCCTTTGTAAAAAAAGATTTATTAGATGATCAAAATCAAAAGAATATATTAAGACAAGGAAGTGTATTTATTAGAACACTTTCTTCAAGTGGTGTGGTCAGCAGTAGTCAACCACGTGAACAAAATGACTGGGATGTCTTAATAAATCTCTGCTTAGAAAATAAGGAAACCGATATCGCTAAGTTTTTTCAAAAAAACCTTACTTCAATGCAGATACAAAAAATCCGTGATTATTTTGAAATTTCACCTTCTGCCAACACACAACTAAAGAATTCAAAATATAATTGCATTGAATATGGATACACACAACTTGAACAACAAATAAAAAACATTCCATCAGAGTCATTACAAGGATCTTTTCAAGTTGCTTTTAAAATTAATGACCCTTCAGTGAATTTAACGATAAGTCAGTCACTACTCGATATCTTAAAAAGCAGCAACCCTAGCCCTTCTGGTTGGCCATTGTGGGTGATTTTATTGAATAGCCCCGATGAAACTAAAAGACCTCAATATCACAAGCATCGGTATGAAGCCTTTATTAAAAGAGAAGATGCTTTAGATTTCTGGGTGATTACAAAAGAAAAATGTTTTTATCATTACCGAACACTTGAGGAAGACCTCAAAGAAAACTTTATTCACTTACCATTTAGAAAATTAGATTTTGCATTGCAAATAGAATGTGTTTCTGATGCAATCACAACCGGTATAGCCTTTGCAAAAGCGTTAAATGCAAGTCTAAATACGCACTTATCATTTAGCTTTAAGTGGGATGATTTAAAAAACCGTGAATTAGGTTCTTGGAAATATCCAAATAGCACAGTTAATTGCTTAGAAAAACCAAATGAAAATAATTCTCAATTTAATATTCAAATCCCCATCAACACCAGCAAATCAGGAATCATCGGTTATACCTATGAAATCGTAAGCGATCTCTTCTTAAATTTTGGTGGCTATGATGGAATTAAATTAGCGACCGTCAGGGAAATCATTGAAAATTATTTTAATTGGAAAAATTGAGATTAGGTGACGCCTTTGTAGGCATGGGCGAAGCACAGAGCGCCCACCTTTTTACCCAGTAAATCAAGTTATTTTCTTCAACATAATTCATTACTCGCTTTGTTAGTATACGCTCAACGCTCCGCGACTTTTCGCGGGATCCAGTATCATCGTACATACACACGGAACGTAGGGAGACATAATGACACTCAAGCTCACATAATAAGAAAAGACATTAGCACCCAGCAGATTCCTGGGTAGAAAATGATGTCACCTCCCTTTTGCACCAGGGTAGTTTTCACCCTACATGGTTACAACACATATCAATTCAATCGAATATTTACTGGTTAACAAGATCAAAAGCAAATATCATGCAATCGACGATAGCCTTGCGCTCGTAATTTAATTGAAACTAAAAGGGATTTAATCACATGGAAAGGATTGCGAATCTTTCTGCAATAGAAGCACTAGAACAAATAAATCCAAACTTGCCTGATAATACGTATCAAGTATTTTTGCAATCAGCAAAACTACACTCCCATAAAATTGCATTGCGATTTTTATTGAGCGGAGATGTAGAAAAAACAACAGTGCTATTTACTTATCAGAATTTATTAAAGAAAGTCACGCAAACAGCAAATGCATTGCATCATTTGGGCGTCAATAATAACGATGTTGTTTCACTATTATTACCTAACTTACCACAAACACATTTTGCCATTTGGGGAGCACAAGCAACCGGCATTGTAAATCCCATCAATCCTTTGCTAGAAGCCGAACAAATTATTTCGATAATGAATGCTGCGCAGTCAAAAGTTTTAGTTACGCTATCGCCCTCTTCTAACGAAGCATTATGGGAAAAAATTTCTGTGATTTCAAAAAATGTTCCCAGTCTTGAAACTATCTTAGTGATTGATTTAGCGCGCCTCACTTCAACTAATATAAACTCTTTAAAAAATCCAGGCATAGACAAAACAATTTTAGATTTTGATCTATTTATTGCAGAACAAAATAGCGAACAACTGACAAACACTTACGAAGTACAAGCTAATGATATTGCATGCTATCTGCATACCGGTGGGACAACAGGTGCACCTAAACTTGCAATGCTTTCTCATTCGAATCTTATGCATTCTGCATATGCTATGCGTGCCATGCTATTTGAACCTGATGATATTTTATTTGCATGCTTGCCATTATTTCATGTTTTTGCAGTGGTTGCTTGTGGTCTTGCGCCATTCATATTGGGCGCTGAAGTCTTATTGGTTTCACCTCAAGGATTTAGAGATGAAACAGTCATCAAAAACATGTGGCAATTACTTTCATCATATAACGTTAGTGTTTTTTTAGCGGTTCCAACCATATTCAATGTGTTAAGTACGATACCTACGCAAGAATTTAATTTAAGTAAAGTAAAATACAGCATTAGCGGCTCTGCACCACTACCCATCCAAACGATCAAAAATTTTGAAAAACATACTGGAATAAAAGTTCATGAAGGTTATGGGATGACAGAAAGCGCATGCATTATTTCTGTAAACCCTCGCCATGCAGAAAGAAAAATTGGCTCTGTGGGATTACGGATTCCATTTCAAGAAATGAAAGCGGCTATAACGGATGAAGATAATCATTATTTGCGTGACTGTGAAACCGATGAAGTGGGACATATCATGGTCAAAGGCCCGAATATTTTTAAAGGCTATAAAAATCTAATCCTAGAATCATTCACTGATGGCTGGTTTGATACGGGTGATCTAGGCTATCAAGATAAGCAAGGTTGTTTTTGGATACGTGGCAGAAGCAAAGATCTCATCATACGCGGCGGTCACAATATCGATCCGCAAATTATTGAAGAAGCTCTTTATCAACATCCAGCTGTGCTTACAGCAGCAGCGATTGGTAAACCTGACAAAAAACTGGGAGAGCTACCAGTCGCCTATGTCAGCTTACATCCGAACCAATCGGTGGATGAAAAAGAATTATTAGAATTTATCTCAGATAAAATTGTTGAGCGCGCCGCAACACCCAAAAATATTTATATTCTTGAATCAATGCCTGTAACGGAGGTAGGAAAAATATTTAAGCCTCAATTGCGTTTAGATGCAATTAAACGAACACTATCTGATGATTTCTTGCCTCTAAAAGATAAAGGTATTCATATCGATATCAGTGTTACATTGCAGAAACAACATGGACAACATGTGAAGGTAAATATCATCAATCATAAGAATGACACTCAGCTTACGCACGAAATTTACGATATATTGAAAGACTATAATTTACAAACTGAAGTTGTCTATTCTTAAATGACAACTGGGGCTGCATCTATTCGACACCTTTTTTAACTTGATATCTAATTGAATTTTATGTGATTCTTTGTAAATAATAACTAAAGTTGATAATGCATATATTTAAACTACCATTCTTTGGCGGCGCCCCTGCTGCTGCACAAGCCGCACCTCCACCAACACAAACCCCAGTAGCGCAAGTTGCTCCAGTAAAAAAATAAAAGCTGAGATCACATCCATAGCTATTTCAGTTTCAAACTATAGCTTGTACTTCTTCCTCCACTTTCTTCTTTTATCAAAATATCACCATCCAAAAATCTATTTATTCGCCGCAAAATATAGACTAACTTTAGGCATGACCTCGATCCGACCCCAAAATTATGAAGACCTGCAACCATAGATCATGTATAGTACGATTTTAAATATTGAGTAAATTTAGTGAACTTCCAATCCTTTGATTTAAAACCAATTCTTTTATCTACTGTACGTGAATTAGGCTACGAAACACCGACACCTATCCAGCAGCAAAGCATCCCACCTATTTTGTTAGGGCATGATGTCATGGGCTTGGCACAAACAGGCACCGGCAAAACGGCTGCGTTTGTACTTCCTATCCTGCAAAAAATGCTGAGCAATCCCCAAGCTGGCATACGTGCGCTTATCATTGCCCCTACGCGGGAATTAGCACACCAAATTCATGAGTCTATTGGCGCCTTATCCAAAGGGACTAAATTACGCAGCATAACCTTGTTTGGTGGCGTGAATATCAATCCACAGATTAAACATTTAAAACAAGGTGTGAATATTGTGGTCGCCTGCCCAGGCAGATTATTAGATCACTTGCAACAGCACACGATTGATCTATCGAAAGTAGACACGTTAGTTCTCGACGAAGCCGATCAAATGTTTGATATGGGTTTCTTACCAGATATTCGCAAAATTTTACGTTTCTTACCCAAGAAGCGCCAGACCTTACTTTTTTCTGCGACCATGCCTGCAGCGATTCATAATTTAGCGAATGATGTTTTACAGAAACCAATCAAAGTTGAAATTGGCCGCGTTGCGCCTGCTACGTCTGTCACACAGCTTCTTTTTCCAGTGCCAAAACATCTTAAAACAGAATTATTAATTCATATTTTGCATCAAATTGAAAAAGAATCTATTTTAGTTTTTACTCGCACAAAACATACCGCAAAAAAAGTAGCGCAGAATCTTCAACAAGCTGGCTTTAGCGCGACATCGCTACAAGGTAATTTATCACAAAATAAACGCATGACAGCAATGAGCGGTTTCCGCGATGGATCATTACAAATTTTAGTAGCTACCGATATTGCTTCACGTGGTATTGATGTCAGCAGTATCTCTCACGTTATCAATTATGACATCCCTGACACCGTTGAAACTTATATTCATAGAATTGGTCGCACAGGTCGTGCTGCAAAAGAAGGTGAAGCCTTCACATTAACCACAAATGAAGATCACCCTGAAGTCCGCGCCATTGAGAAAGTACTCGGCAAAAAACTCGACTATCATGAGTTTGATGATTTCAATTATAAAGCTCCGGGACCCGTCAGAAGCATGATGCAAGCTGCTACCAAAAAACCTACGCAGCAGAAAAAACAAACGACACGGAAATAATTAGCCAACCAGTGCTCATGAAATAATTCTAGCCGAATTTAAAAAAGTATAAAATCGGAATTTTTCTACCAATACAGTACGAATTTAACATTACATGGAATTAATTAGATATGGCTAGCACGAGCACCTTATTTCCAAGCACAGCGGCATTAGCAGTGCCGCCACCTGGTAAACATCCATATGGATATGCACCAGAAGCCGTTGTTGAAATATATAAAAACGCAATGAGTGAAACACTGCCGCCAGAAGAACAAAAACTAGCAGCAGCTGTTGCAAAAGCAGTAATAACAATTGATTATAATTCCGATTCAAAACTTCTATCTAAGCTTGCAACCACAGCCACTCGTCAATTACAAAACACTGCTCAAAATAACGCTGAAGAAATACTTAAAGAATATCGAACAAGAGTAGCCGCTAAAAAAATAGCGGAGCACTGCTAATGAAAATATATTCGCATAATGATAAATAATACCGTTAATCCAATTACTGGAATAATAAAAAATGCCAATACAAGCATTAATTGTGTTCGATTTTCTGGTGATCTATTTACATACTTAATGATTCTTTCAACAAGAGAAATGACCATCGTTTTAATCCATTTTGATTTACTATATCTTAACGCGATGATCAGCCAAATGCATCACTTTAGAAAGCACTTTCCGGGACCACCAAATTCATGTGAGGCCCCAAGAACAAGCATTTGACTCCATCCCTTTTATAGCAGATTTATCTATTGCCTATAACATATTTTTTTTGCTCGTGCTTTTCATCAAGATCATGATTTGATTTTTCTAATCTAGCCGATGGAAATAGTAACCGATTTTGCATGCGTAGACACCGCACAGAACTTTCATTTACAACGTCACTAATTGAACCGGACAAAGAAATCATGAGCAAATTTGCATTCAACAAATTAACTCGATTTGAACTTAGATGCCAGGCAAGCAGTAAAAAATTGACTATCGCTTTCATTTGAACGAATGATGCTTTCAAATCAAATTGATTGGATGGATCATATAAGCTAACTAATCATTGTTGATCTTCGGTATGCAAATTTGACTTAATAGAAAATAAAGCTAAATCATATGCCCTATGATTTAATCCTGCATATTCCCAATCAACAATTGCGACACGCTCACTTATGTAGACACTTGAAGGAAGCAAGTCATTATGAGATGAGACTGTTGACTCTGTATCTAGACAGAGGTGATACTGTATTCTCATGAGATAAATATATTGCGTTTCAAATCGTCGTTGATCTTCTTTAGACAATTTTGAGTAAGCGGCGGTTACTTGCTTGTCTATAAAATATTGATTTTTAAAATACTTAATATTATGAATTAATTTGATTGCTGCAGAAATTTTTTTTAATACAACTGGATTAACACGATTAAGTTTTTGCTCGTTAAATTGATGCTTTTTATCTTGTAATTTACAAATTTGAAAACCACGCACGTGATCATTCTCGACAACTGTGGTATCAATTTTAAAATCTCTTAATAACTTTAAGTTTTTATTTTCATGTAGCCGAGTGAAAGGCGGCCATAACTTACCATTCATCCTGATAACATACTCTACGCCTGAGCAACTTTGAATGCTGAAAAATTTATTAGTTACTCCTTCGTTGAATACACATAGCTTCGCATCTTCGGTTTTGCCATCTGATCTAATATTATGTTTTTTTAATGCTAATGCTATACGGTGCCTGATATTCACTTATACCCTCAGCTCATATGATTAATATGAGAATAAAGATATGGCATAAAAATCAATAGATAAAATCAATTATAACTATTTAGTTAATAGATTATGTCTATAGATGCGTCTTTTGAGATTTTATGCTAGCCTGTTAGCTCTTAAATGAGAGAGAAGCCCATGAGTCGCAAAATTATCTTAAGCTTAATTTTAATATTTATTGCTGCTTACACTCACGCCGCCACAACTAAGTTGCATGTTTTGTCAGATATCAATTCAAAACCAATACCACCTGGCTTTAACTTCCCTACTTCTCCACAAGAAATACAACACTGGATTACCAATCCTGATAATACTGCAATTCGCGCTCATGCATGGGATATTGGTCAGGCCTAACAAGTGATTCAGGAGAAGTGTATCAAGACAAACAATTACCTATTTGGGAAACCTGGGTTACTTCTAACGATGTTTTTCAAAGCTCCTCTAATAACGTCACTCCACATCGTCACTCGTTACATGATTTCAGCATTCCTCGCCAACTAATTCATGCTAAGGGCAAGTCATCATTTAATGAAGTATCAGATCCACCGGAAGTACAACTGATGTCATCTGAAAAATTTAATTCAGATGCAGCAGTATTTATCATGCAACCCCAACCAGGTCCTGGCGGCAAAAACTATAGTTACAATACCGGCAAAGGCCTACTGGAATTAAACAATGCATGGCCTAGCCCGACTCCCATTGAAGAACGTGGAATTAAAAGTTTTCCTCTCACAGCAATTGAAACAAAATCTATTTTCAGCATAGTTAAAACAACAGGCTTAACACCAATACCGTTATGGCAAGGCCCCGCAGCATCCACCCAACCAGAGGCACCTGCTAGCAGCACATGGACCACATGCGTATTAGTCGACCCCCATGGACAAACAAACCACGTTCGCCCTGCAACGCCACTTGAAATCACTAAAGCCAATAAATCTGATTTCTTATCTTGTAAGAATTATTTATATGGCTCCATAGGAATGTTTTATTCATTCCAGTTAGATGCAAACGAAGCAGCAACTTTCCGTCGTGGGCGTAAGAGCGGAGTAGATGAAGGTGATTATGCAGTCTTAGTTGCTCTTCATGTCAATACTCATGAAGTTCCTTTTTGGACCTGGCAAACATTTTATTGGGAACCTCAAGGTACAGATAGTCCAAATGCTTTTCCAGGGAGCAAAGCCGGCCAACCCAAAAATTTAAAAACACCTTGGAATAATTATGCAACATGCACCACTTACAGCCAAACAACAACCCCTGGTGGAAATGTCATGAATGTATGCTTTAACCCTTATCTAGAACCTGGGTTACCTTCCGGTATAGAGTCTAATTGCATGAGCTGTCATGGCGTAGCCCGCGTTTCATCTGGCGACATATCATCTCCAGAAGAATACAAAAAACCCATCGATTTTTTCAAAGACCCACAGTATTTCAATACAAATTCTACCAATACTGAATTTTCATGGGCTGTTGCAGATGTATTTTAGATCGTAGAAAACGTCAGGGGAAAATTCACAGATATTTTCTCCTATTATCTTGCTAGGCAAAACCAAAGCAAATATGTTGACATCTCAAATGATCTTGATTAAATTTCATGCGTTAATTAAAGAGATTTGATGATGTCACTCTCAGGAAGCAAACTTAGACTCAAACCAGACCCCACAGCTCCAGCTCAAACAGATGCAACTAATGTAGTGAGTCATTTTCCATTTATTCCATGTAATGAATTATATTTGATTCGTCGCGCGGGCGAAGGCGGATATGGAACCGTATTTAAAGGTAATTACCAATTAACTAAAGTTGCAGTCAAAGTTTTTAAAGAAGCTAATGAGTTCGTCTATGAATTAAAAATGTTAGAAAGACTACATACAAATGGACTTCCTCAACATTCTACATTTCCCAAAGTGTATGGGTATGGTCATTTTCTTGAAGAAACACCTGATGGACAAAATTACATTGTTATTGAATTTGTCGCTCGATCCGCTTTATCGAAAATTATTCTTGATAAAACAGAAATTATTTCATGGAATTTAATTCTTAAAATTGCCTGTCAAACCGCACAAGGATTAGCGATCTTACACAATATAAATATACTACATAGAGATATTAAACCAGACAATCTATTAGTTGATAAAGATTTTAATGTGAAAATAGCGGATTATGGTACTGCTGTTAGCGCCAACGAGGCTAAGATTGATAGCGTCGGAACTTTGTTCTTCATGCCACCTGAGAGTGAATCTACGACAAAAGCTGATGTGTATGGCTTTGGTGTTGCCATGCTTACAACATTCAATCCACGAATGAATGAAACACGTCGCCATCTACCTGGGTATGCATGGTTGTACTATCGCTCCAAGAGAGATACAGCATCAAATTATTTATACGAAAGCCTATTTGACAGTTTACTCAATGATGCAAAAGTTAAACTTGACTGCCCAACAGAACAATTAGCTGAATATAAGCAATTAATCAAAAGTTGTTATCATCCAGATAAAACACAACGACCAACCATGGCAGCTATCGCTTCGCGACTAAAAACCATGCTGGCAAATGTACCTGCCCACGATGCAAAAAAAGCCGTTGTTGAAACACGCCCTATTGGTACTCAAGCTGAGCCTACTTCTGCCTTAAAGGCAGCTGATACGCAAACTGATTTAGAAATTTTAATTTGCGGGGACTCTGCATTCATTGCAAAATCTAACGATAAAAATCTTTGTAATCGAATTTTTAAAATCTATCGTGGCAGGTATGCAGATGCCAACTTTCAACGAGTGAAAGATGCATTTGATGCGATGAAAGTAACAGGAATAAATCCCAATATTATGTCGGTTGCACAGTTTGGCTTAATGCCCAGGGCAAAAGTAGAATCAGGCATAACACCAAGGCTAAACAGTCCATTTATAGTGATTGAGTATTTTGCTAAAAATTCAGCAGATAAATTATTAGTAAGAGAAGATTTAACTTGGCTGCAAATTGAAAAAATAATGCTAGGCGTCATCAATGGACTAGCATTTTTGCATCAACATCATATTCCACATGCAGCAGTACATGTCAGTAATGTATTTATTGATAAAGACTATCAAGCTAAACTTGGTATTTCTACGCCTCTCTTGATAATGGAATTCCAACACTATGAATTACCAGAAAACCTGGGGAATAGTGCAAAACATCGTATACCTACATTAGCTGGAGATATGTATGCATTAGGTATGTTTTTATGGGAAATGCTAGACCAAGATGGCTTTTATCAATATGTTGTATCGCCAATAGCCTCTAAGGTTGACGTGGATCAGATTGAAGACCTGGTTACGGAAGGATTAGCGAACATCATTCCACCTGCATTGTGTGATGCAGCTCGGTTAGATCAATATAAAAAAATAATTAAAGCTTGCCTACTGCTTGACCCAGAAAAGCGCTTAACTGCAGACAAAGTTAAACAATTATTATGTAATACTGCGCCAACAACTTCACCATTGCGAGCACTCAGCACATTTCCATCTACAGCCAGTACTGCACCCACCGCTGATAGTAAAACTCCAAGTTTGTCAGTGAATCCACCAGGAATGAATCATTAAATGAAAAACTTAATTGGCTTACATAAGTTTCAGCTAAACACCCCTTGCTTAGTGATCGATAAATCATTGCTACTAGAAAACATAGTTTGCATGCAACAAGAAATCAATGCAGCAAAAAAGAATGTGCGGCCGCATGTTAAAACACATAAATGTATCGCTATTTGCAAAGAACAAATTAAAGCAGGCGCAATCGGAATATCGGCAGCGAAAGTGTCAGAAGCTTTAGTTTTAGCAACCCATGGAATGAAAAATACGTTAATTACCTCACCCGTGACCACATCACAAAAAATTTCTCAATTAATCGAGTGTGTCACATTAGACCCCGACTTAATTGTGGTAATCGATAACCTGGAAAACGCCGCAGCAATTCATTCCGCACTACAACAACAAAATAAAACAATAAAAATATTAATCGACATTGATCCAAATGTGGGACGCACAGGTGTTACTTTTACCGATGCACTTACATTTGCGCATGATTTAAAAAAATTCTCTACTTTAGAATTAATGGGTATTCAATGTTATGCAGGAAATTTACAACATATACAAAATTATGCAGAACGCTTTGAAACATCACATGCCCTGATGTCCAAAGCTGCGGGTGTTTTTAAACAATTAAAATCAGCTGGATTTAACTGTCACATTTTATCAGGTTCCGGCACGGGAACTTATAATATTGACCTCACTATTCCAGAGGTAACAGAAGTACAGCCAGGATCTTATACGGTAATGGATGCAGAGTATCGAGCCATTGGCAGCAAAGAGGATGCCATGCAGAATACGCGTTTTAAACCTGCATTAACTTTACTAACCTCTATTGTCAGTACAAATCAAAAAACGCATGTGACTTGCGATGCGGGCTGGAAAGCTTTATATGTTGCACCAACAAAACCTATTATTTGCGAGCCCGTGGGATTTACTTATGATTGGGCTGGCGATGAACATGGAAGAGTGACACCCCTTCGCCCTACTGCTTTGCCTAATTTAAATGATGTTTTAGAGTTAGTGGTTGGGCATTGTGACCCAACCATTAATTTATATGATTTCTTTTATATAACTGAAAATGATATCGTTGTTGATGTTTGGCCTATTGAAATGCGAGGGAAATCGCAGTAGTAATCAAATAAGCACCTCTCCCGTTTACGGGAGAGGTCGGCATGCGCTTTTTGCATGACGGGTGAGGGCCCTCATCCCCAACCCTTCTCCCCTCGTAAAAATCACTCCGGGAGAAGGGAGAATAAGGAAACAATATGAATACAAAAATATTCTTTGAGTCAAAAGCATTTGCCGTTATCGGCGCTTCAAATAATCGAAGCAAATTTGGTAACAAAGTATTGCGATGTTATCAACAACATCACTTAACAGTCTATCCTGTCCATCCTGTAGCGAAAGATGTTGAAGGACTCGAATGTTTTAAACAATTACAAGATTTGCCAAATACTGTAAAAAGTATTTCAATTATAACTCCACCATCTGTAACGGAAGAAATTGTTAAGCAAGCCATCAATCAAAAAATTAAAAATATTTGGATGCAGCCTGGTGCAGAGAGTCAGCTAGCAATAGATCTTTGTCATCAAAATAATATTAATGTCATTGCAAATGGGCCGTGTATTTTGGTAGAACTAGGTTTTCAAGAATAAAAAGAGCAATAATCTATGCGAGCAATCATTCATAATAATGTCAGTGTGATTTTGTTGTTATTTTGCATTCTCGGATTTATTGTTCCTGGGTTAGCGCAAATTCCAACAAATGTAGTTGTTGTTTTACTGGCGATAGTTATTTTCTTGGGTGGCTTTAAAATTCAAGTCAGCCAAATTATGCAAGTAAAAATCAGCAGAATAATTCTATTTTTAATCTTGCGATTTATTTTACTTCCGATTGCAATATTTTTTTTAGTAAAACCCTACTCTGATACAATCGCTTTAAGCCTGCTGCTACTTGGTTTACTTCCGCCCGGAACATCATCACCGACAATGAGTCATGTATTTAATGGGAATGTAGCACTCGCTTTTATTCTATTAATTGTTGGCAGCTTAGTTGCGCCCTTTGTCATTCCATTTATTATTTCAATGGTAGTGAGTGAAAGCTTTGGGATCCCTACCAAAAATATGCTAGTGATGTTAGCTGGCTCGATTCTTATACCCGTGATATTTTTTCTAATGCTACGAAAAATAAATTCATTAAACGCGTGGGCAAACCGTGATGGGCCTGTTGTATCGATTTTATTAATTGGAATAACACTTACTATCGCTGTTGCCAAACGTAAAACTGCAATTATCCAATCTCCAGAACATTTATTACTTTATTTAATAATAAGTTCTTTTGCGATTTTATTGTTTTATATTGTTGGTTGGATATTTTTTAAGAATGTGACTGTTGAAGAAAAAATATCATATTCACTTTGCTCTGGCGCAAATAACCTATCTTTGGGTATTAGTATTGCTTTATTGTATTTCCCACCCAGCGTAGTCTTATTCTTGATTGCGACAGAAATTCCTTGGGTATTCTCTTTTATTCCTTTTAAGCGGTTTGTTAGGGTGAGCTGAACAACTACCTAGATTAAACCAGACCTTATCGTATTGAATTTAAACTAATTATACTTAAATAGACCTATCATTAATCAATCCTTAATAATTCTGCAATGAAACCAAGGTATAATGTTTGCACTATGCCCGATATAACAAATAAAAAAACCGAGGTATTACCTTATGCAGCGAACCACTCTTAGCGATTCTACAACCCTAGTTGAAGTAAATTCTGGCGTGCCGATAGCTCAAAATGGACGTCCTGCAGATGCTTTACTCGATTTGACAGACAGCCAAACCCTATCTCGAACGGTTCCTCTGCCTGCGCCAAATTCAGATGATCCTTTAGCTCAATCGACATTAAGCACTGCATCTATAATTATTGCAGATCCCGGTCATGCACCATCCGCTCCGAATGGCGGGAGCTCTGCCTCTGCTAGCAGTACCGCTACAGCACCCGCGCTAAATGCATCTACAACTTCATCATTTACTGATGTACCTCCTGAACTCTTTATTCGACATGAGATAGATGCGAAATCTGCTGCTGCAAGACAATTAGAAGATGACAAAAAATTTGAGGCTAATCGTATTGCATTAGCTACAGATACTACCTACCAGAAATTTCTTAAAGCCAACCTGATGCAACGACTAGGCACTGCGGATGATAAGCAAGTCACTCCCCCTGCTCCACCATCATCTCCTGCAAGACCACCAACTGAAGAGGGTTATGTGGACCTAGGCATGCCCATAGGCCCCATCGCAATTGATCCAAGCCATCCATCATTAGTAGAACCAACTTATATGGATGAAGCAGCAAGACGGGTTTATAATGCAGGCTATGCAATGAGAGACAACACACCTGCGTTTGTAAGAGATGCAATATCTACAGCCTCAGCTTCAGTAGTTGCTGCTGCGTCAGCCGCGGCATCTACAGCTGCAAGTTATGTGCCTCCTGTAGTTAGTAATGCGGTTGCTGCAGCAGCTTCGGAAGTACGAGCATTCATATCTGGTGAAGAACAACCTCCAGTTGTAATTGCATCACCAACTGTAGAAGCAACTGTCGCGCCTAAAGCTCCACCAACTTCTATAGCTACAACAACTACAATCGCTACCGCAGCAGAAAATAAGTCTCCTGCAGCTGATAATAAAGTATCTGATGATATGCTATATCAACTCATTGAAGATTGCTTAAATCAGAAAGAATTTTGGAATAGCAAAACATGGTCTTTAAAATTTTGGGATAGCAGTAACAATAAAGCCCCTGAGATGATTGGCACTATGCAAAAAAAGAAAAAAGAGGATGCTTTTATTAAAAAAGATGCTACAAAAAAAATACTGCAGATGCAGGATTTTGCAAAACAAGCGCTAGAATACACAGGCGTTACTGGATGCTTAACCAATTGTATCTCATCAAAACCTTTTGAACGATACGAAGAAACACAGCAGTTTTATCAACATCTAGCAGGGATTAATAAGACTAATTTAGATGAAACACATCGAAATTTATTAGAATGGATGAGACAAAACCATTTAAAACGTCCTTTAGCAAATCAATCTAGTCCACAACATAAATGATAGCTAAATTAGAAAACTCTCCTACAGTAAAGAATTTCTTTTCTTACAAAGAAATTCTTTACTGAGTTCGCATTTCACAGAAAAACTAATTCAATCATACTTACTTTATTTTTTACTTTTCAGAGTAACAAACCCTGTGATTAAGGCAACGAGAGCAACAGTACTAATAGTCTTTATAGGGTTTTCCTTAACATAATTCACAATCTCGTCTTCAGTAGCATATATTTTATCTTTCGCACGCTTTAAGGATTTAGACGATTGCTTCTTCAAAGCATTCATTTTGTTTTTGGCTTTACTCATGAAGCTTTGCGCTTGTTTTCCTTTTGCTTTAGCCAATTTTTTGGTGGTAGCAGATAATTTCTTGGCTTTTTTTGCTACTTTTTTAGAGATTTTGTTCACCGCTTTCTTAGCTGTCTTTCCTGGACTTTTCTTCATAGTAATTTCCCTATATGTGTTTGCAAACATAGTAATCGCTGAATGTACCAATATAAGTGATTGATAGAGTTAAGGCAACTTTTAGTCATTGTTACAAATGAAGTTATTAGTTAAATCAACAGATCAAGCTTTACAATTCCTCTCATGATTTATCAACCATTCTTTTCGTGTTACACCACCACCATAACCTCCAAGTTCACCATTTGAATTAATAACGCGATGACAAGGAATCACAATAGCTAATTGATTTGCACCATTCGCGAGTGCGACAGCACGAAAAGCGGTTGGTTTACCGATAGCTTTCGCTATCTCTAAATAAGACCGTGTTTCACCAGGTGGAATCTTTGTTAACTCTTCCCAAACTTGTTTTTGAAATGGAGATCCTAGCAAACAAAGTGACGTTTTAAATTGAAATGATTTGCCATTGAAATACTGTTTTAATTCCTTTTCAATAGACTGAATTGGTTTTGTTACTCCAGGAACAATAGCGAATTTTGTTTTCATTCTAAGACGCTCCACTTCACGCTCTAAGCCTCTTCGGTCTATAAATTCCAGTAAATAAAGCGCATGATCATCAGCAATTGCAACCATGGGACCTAGCTGTGTATCTAACCAAGATACTTTTAATACTTTATGGCATCCTATCTTGGTCGGTGCTGCACCCATAATACGTGAGAAAGCATCACGAAACCCACTGCTAGACTCATACCCACTTGCAAGCTGTGCTTCTATTACAGACTCACCTTCTCTAATTTTTTTCATCGCTATCCCTAATCGCCTCGCTCTAGCATATTCAACAAATGTCATACCAAAACGCTTTTTAAATTGGCGGCGTGCAGTAGAAACATCAACTGACAATTCGCGAAAATCTTTATCTTTCCAGCGTTTTTCTGGATTATTTTCTACAGCAGCAACAAGTGTTTGGATCAGTTTAGAGGTTTGATTAGGGTGAGAAAGAGGGCTGCATCTTTTACATGGTCGATAAGATGCAAGAAGAGCTTGTTGTGCTGTCGCAAAGAATTCACAGTTCTCTAATTTGGGCTTTCTTGCTGGGCAAGTAGGCCGACAGAATACACCCGTTGTTTTGACGCCAACATAAAAAATGCCTTCATAATTAGTATCTTTCGTAATTAAAGCTTTATAATAAGATTTTATATTTGACATAGGTGCTTCCAACATAGAACTGATAAATGAATCATGGAAGCATTATACTGTTTTTATGAATGGCTGCCGCCGAATTTCAGGCATTGATTTTTTATTTGGCAAATAAAAAATTTTTTAAAACTACCGACTATTGCAACATATGTTGCTCTTGACGAAGCGAAATAATTTTTTCTACCAATTCGTTTCTAGAACTAACATCTAGTTTTGACCTAAGCTTAGCTAAGTACTCATCCACTGTGCGCTGTGCAATTCCAAGTGATAATCCAATTGCTTTATTTGATTTACCTAATGACAATTGTTGCAAGACATCTTGTTCGCGTAATGTAAGATGAATATCTTTTAGTTGAGTATCAAAATGCATAACTGCTTGTGGTGCACCTGACATCAATAAACCTGTTTGCACTAATGGCAACAATGCCTTTGAATAATCTTGTTGCTTATCATTATCCAGAGAAATCGCACAACCAAATATGCCAATGGTTTGATTATTTTCACTGTACAAAGGAAATTTAAATGAAACAAATGAAGATAGACTGTCGCTGTGAGCATGTTGATATTCAACATCTTTAGTAATGAAATTATTTGTGGCAATAACTAAATTATCATGTCTTTTAATTTTATTTCCTACTTCTTTATCTGCGATTGAATAAACTGTTCGTCCAATTGCATCACATAAAGAAACGAATCCGCATGCATCTGCTGAACTCTCGTTCATTTGTATTAAGGTGCCAGATGTATCCATGAAAAATACATTAAATGGCATATTTAATAGCTGCGCAACACTGTATGCTTTGTGATTAACAATCTTATTATCAGGTGATAGCAATTTAACTCCACCGCCACAGCGTATAAGTTGAAACTCTTTGCTAACATCAATCACTGAACTAAAAGACATACATATTCACCCTCTTTTGTAGAAATAATATACTAACATGCTATTCTTAAGATGAACTTAAATATAAACACTCTAACCTATTGATTTTATTTAAAACATCAGAGAAATCCATCGAAATTGCAAATATCCAGCATCCTTATTAAATAAGACGTTACGAAAAACTTTACTCGTATAAGCCAATACGGGGTAAAATGTATACAGTACAACAATAAAAACGAGGAGTGGGAATATGCAGAAGCTATTTCTCTATTTTTTATTTTTAGTTTGTTGCCTGATAGCTAAAACAAGTTATTCAGCCGCCCTGAATAACAAACCAATACAGATTCCTAACCTACCCACATCCGAAATGAGCCTCAATGCTTCACCGACAATTAAAATAAAACTCGATACGATTACTGCAAAATTACGGCTGACGAAAAAAGAAAAACCACCTGAAAGATATATTCTCATTGACCCTGTGAAACACTCATGGAAAGCATTCTCTGCCGATGGAAAATTAGTACGATCTGGCTTAGCAACTGCTGGGGGGAAATGGTGCCCTGATATTGGTAGACCTTGTAAAACCAAAGCGGGAGTTTTTCGAATTAATTCGCTAGGTAGCTCATCGTGTGTATCTAAAATATATCCGGTAAATAAAGGCGGCGCAAAAATACCTTATTGCATGTACTTCAATGGTGGGCAAGGAATTCATGGTTCTAATCAAGTTGTACCTGGCAATGTAAGCCATGGTTGTGTACGCGTCCACACAAGTGATGCACGCTGGTTACGTTTCAATTTTGTGAATGTAGGAACAAAAGTTATTGTTAAAGCCTACTAGGCGCTTGATACAAGCGACTACGTGACATGAGCTAGTCAAGCAGGTAGTGCGGCTTTTGTATTCTCATAGCTGAAAATTAGACATTCTTCGATGATGGTCGCATTTGATGCCTGGCAGCCAACCGAGTTTTTTTATAAAACTATTCAATCTTAAAATGTGCCCTTCACCGAATACTACTAAAACATGGCTTTTAGTATTTCCAAAAACTTCAGAATACAATTTTAGATCGCAAACAGCATTATTGAAAATACAATCTAAAAGATGGCAACACTTCTCAATAAGCGGCAAAGAAAATAAAACCTGAGTAGATTTTACAGCTTTTTTCTCATCCACTTTGGCCGGAGAAATATTTGATTTTTCATTCTTATTAGATGTAGCCATACTAAATTGTCCGTTAACAGTCTTTAGAACTGTCAAACTAACACTTAACCCTGTTACCCAATTAACTCGGTTTGTTACTGAATTTTACATTTGAATTTGTTTTAGATAGTTGACTCTCTTGATAACCTTGTTTTGCAAACAGCGATAAAGCCTTCAATTGCTCCGCAGAAAGATCGAGCAAACAACATGGTGCTGTAGATGGTGTTGCGCTTGCTACAGGAGCCTTAAAAGCTTGCACTAACGTTTTATAATGATCTGAAGATTCTTGCAGTGCTCTTGCTTTTAATGCCAACTCTGTTTTTTGTTCTAGTGTAACAGCATGTTTATATTCAGCATGATCATAGGCACTTTCATCTGTTGGCCTATCTTGTCTAAAAGAAAGAAATGGAGTTATGCTAGAATTATTAGTTGCGAATGTACCAGATATCAGAGATTTCTCTTCCAATAGTTTTTCATTGAGCAATTTAGCAAAATGCGCCATATTTTCTGCTGAAATACCCCTTGGAAAATAAAGCGTATATTGCCCTTGGCCTTCATATTGTCTGCTATGCAGAGAATAACCTTGTGCTACATTATTACAAATTTTTTGTTGCTCTTCATTTGAGAGTTGCAGCATATTTTCTGCTTTTTCTTTCATAGTATTTTTTAAGGCTTCATACTCGATGAGACTAATTAAACTATCTAATCTAGTAAGCAAGTCGCAATCTTGAAGTTCTAAAAATAATTGAAAACATCGTGCCATTAACCTGTAGTCTTGCGGAATCGATAAGTGCCTATATTTGAAACCAACTAAAACATGTGGATTAAATTGTTTAGCTACTTTTTCAAGAATAGAATTAACTGTTGCGATATTTACTTGAAATGATTGTTCTTCTAAATTGATATGTAACTTAAATCTTGAATAGTGACGATTATTAGGATCAATATCATAATTATCGAACCCGTTTGCAGGTCCCTTTTCATATTTAACAAAACGCTTTGTTTCATCAGGAAATTGTTTATGAGCTGCTGCCATCGTTTATCCTCGTTATTTTATAGTTTTATATTTAACATGAGCATATATCATACATGAACACAAATATGAGACATACCCCGGATAATCCTGGGTATACGAACACCCCCGTCTGATCTAATATTATACAATAATAAATATTCACGAGGAGCACACAATGGCAACCGCAAGAACACCACGTCGCATTAACGTACGATCATTAGACTTTGATGGATGTATCTTTAATCTAAATTATCTTAATGATGATAAGAATGCTAATAGGCTTATCAAGCACAATGAAGCATTCATCGCAAGTGAATGTAAAGCAATAGACGATAACCGCTTTAATGACGTTATATTTATGGTTGGCTCTAATAGGCAATCTAGCTATATTGATTTCATGAATTCCATAAGGAAAAAGTCGGAGTCATGTTTTCCTGCATTAAACACACTATGCAAAGAATTTAATACCAGAATAAAAAATAAAATCTGTCGTGTAGATAATTTTTTAATGTCAGATCTTTATGGCAACAAACCTTCAGGGTCAAATTTTAAAAACTCAATTGATGATAATGAATACAAAAATTCAGGCCTACATTGCGACTGGATATTTGATGACTCTAAACTAAGTCTTTTATACGCGCAAATGCATAAAGTAGCTTCTGAAAACAGGGATGCAGAAATTGTATTTGATTTTTATGATGACAGAGATGATATTCTGAATGGGCTCAAAAATTTTTTAAGCAAGAATTCAGACTTAATACCCAGAAATGTTACATTGCGGTTACATAAATATGAAGGTGGCCCAATAACCAATATTGCTACACTATCCGGGACAGGTGAGATTGATGACACCTATCGTAATACTATTAAATTAATGGCACAAACACTCGGCGCTAATATAAATAAGGATCTTTATAATCAAGAGTTACATTTTTTAAATTCCTTTGCAAATCATCCAGAAAAACTAGCTCCATTTATACAACAACGTCAGCCAGTCAAACCAACTGCACCTAAAGATCTTAAAACACCACTAGAAAACAAAGGAAATAACACAGCCCCTCTCGCACCCAGTAAAGCTCAACCTGCTTTACAAAAACAAGTTGATTTACCAAAGTCTGCCGGCTATAACCCCATAACCGCTATAACTACAGATGGTAAAAAAGCTGAAGTGGCTCAACAAAAAGGAAGTGATGTAAAAAATAGTGTATGTCCAATTTTTCTCGAAAGATTTATTATTTATTTAGAAAATAAAATCGCACCAGAACGAAAAATTAGCGTATCCATTGCAACATATTTCGCTCGTTTAAATCAATTGTTTCAGCCATCGCGCGAAAGCTATATTGCGATGTTAATTTATATTGATCGCTATCTCCCTAAATTAACCCAAGCATCAATTCAAAATGATTTTGATGTACTTCACTTGTTTGCAGCCGCATTGAGACTTGCAATGAAACATGTAATGCATAAGGAATGTACTAACTTCAATTTTGCGCGCAACGCTGGGTTTTCACTGTATAAAATGCAGGAATTGAATGCCCAATTTATTTCTGGCATTGGCGACAAGCATCATTTTACTGTTGAAGAATACAATAAATATGAACGTTATGTTGAAGATACAATGCTTGATTATGCACGGCAAGAAGCTACTTATCCTCGCTTTTTTACTACTGCGCCTAAGCCCATGGATAGCAAATCAGCTGTTGTGGGAAATATTTCAACTCCTCAGTTGTGTAAATTGTTTCAACTACTCAGTTAAGGTAAAGACTATGTCGTTCTACGTGCAGGGTGGCCAGGCTACGCTTTACCCACGACTGTAAATTACAAAAATGAGGAGAATATAAAAATGAGCTCAAGCCATTCGCCGCAAAAAAAATCTAGTACTAAGTCATCTGAGTTTGATCACTCCTATTGGGAAGAGTACGCTAAAGCTTCCATTACTGGTGGAATGGCTGTGCGTATAGTAAATGGCAGAAAAACACTTAGCAATAGTTACACGCAAATGTTTATGAGAGACTGTAAGTTAGATGCCTTTTTAAATTTTGAATGCAAAAGAATTTTGCAATTAGGCGCAAGTACTGCAGAATTTCTTACCCGTAAAAATGATAACGGTTGGAAAGTTATCGGCTATGATGCAGCTGTCTCCGCCACACACACTATGGAACAAAAAGGTATTCCGTGTCGCTTGATAGATTTAAATAGTGTTAGTCATTCAAAACTAAGTTATGAAGAAAAATTACAAAAAGATTTATCATCTCCATGCAATGTATTATCAATACGGATATTACAATACTTATCGGAGCAAGCAGCAACACTATTAATTTTTAGCTTAATTGCCAATTCAACTCCAGGCACAACTATTTTTATTGTTAACATGGTAGCCAATAATGCGGGTTGTACCATGAAGAAAAATTATTTTGCTTCTATGTTTGCACCGCGTCAAGACATTGAATTCTTAAAACATGAATTATCATGTAAGGATGAAAAACAAGCTAAACTTAATGGCGATCATATCGACGAAATCATAGTAGTAAAAAAACTGAAGTCAAAATAGCTGCTGCTATGAATATGAAAAATTCATGACGTGTTAATGGCTGTGTTCTCCCTTCTCCCAGAGTGTTTTTTACGATGGGAGAAGAGCAATCTGATATTTATGTAACACAACCCATAAACATACCCCGGATACTCCTGGGTATGTTTATTAAATTACCCGGTCTAAAATTACTCAATAATAAATATTTATCGAGGGGCAGCCAATGACCGCATCAGGAACATCACATACAACACAACCAGCACAGTCGCTAACAACTACCGCACCTAAAGACCTTAAAGCATCACCTGCATCTGGTGCATCTGGTGCATCTGGTGCATCTGGTGCATCTGGTGCATCTCAAAAACATTCAGGCGCTACTTTACTAACTACGCTATCAAAACCTACGAATGCTCATACTGCAACTACTACACTGCAAAATGATGAAAAAATTGATTATACATTGATTGACAGACTACAAGATCAAGAAGAAAAAGCACTTCAAACTACAAAAATGGCTCAAGAAAAAGAAATTGAAAAAGAAGAAAAAGGCATAGTAGACCTAGATTATTTCAAAATAATTGGTAGTGTTCTACAAAATTGTATTCAAAATTATAGCAAGAAAGATATAAAACGTATTGTTCCTATGGCCAGAAAAATTGCACCTACTACATCAGTCGAGAATTATCTTGCAGGACTTCATAAACGTCTTAAGAACTTACCATACGGAATTTACGTTATAATGTTAATCTATCTTGATCGATATATTGATATGACAAGATCTGCTTTGACTACTCATAATGTACATAACGTACTTACTACAGCATTAATGCTAGCAGATAAATTTACATCAGATATACACTGGACTAATGAGTATTATGCTCAATATCTCGGTATCCCCATAAAAGAAATGAATGTGATGGAGGCTGACTTTTTATTTGGCATTGACTTCAATCTTATTTATACGCTAGACCTTTTCAATGAATATAAAACTGCGATAGAAGATAGAAGACTTGCGTTTCATAAAGTATTAGATGCAATGTATTCTAATGATGTAGCTAGTTCACAACAAAAAAATCCACAAGTAGCAAGTGCACCACCAGCAAAAGCAACAGATGCAAAACATAGCACAGTCGGCGCGACTAACAACTCAACGACAACCACAACAGCTAAGATTGCCACTTCACTTGACACAAAAGATTCTAAATCAACTACAAGTAGCTCACAGCAAAAAAATCCACAAGCAACTAACGCGTCAGCGATTAAAAATACAGATACTACCCATAGCGTAGGAGCTTCTAATCATCCGACTAAAACACCTATACCTGTTACTACATCCACAGAAGTTAAAACTCTAGCAACAAATAATCTTTATTATCGATTTTTTACAACCCCAACAGAGGTGGACGCTCACAAAGATTACCTTGCAAAAATATTTGGCATTACCAAATAAACTAGCAAGCACAATAAAAAAGGTCAAATATTCGTTTCTTGACACTAAACCAGAAAACGAACACTTTCTCTCTATTCATCCCAAGCTTGATTGAGCTTTACAGGATATTGTTGCTCAAGTATCTGAAATTTATCTACCTTGCCATGATCATCGTAAGTTAATACATAAACACTATCAAAGTCATTATGCGGCCATTTTTGCAAAGCTTGCTTCACACCCAGCAATTTTGCAAGTTGCAGGATTTGCGTGTGATTCCAACAGACTAATATTTTTTCGCAAATTTGCTTCCATTTTTATTCCTTTAAAAATAATACTATTATTTTTTCATTGCACCTTGAATATCTTTTATTTCTTGCTTTAATTCTGCAATTTTATCAGTTCGGCATTCTTTGATAGTAGGCATATCAACGGTAACGCTATCGACTGTTTTTCCTAAAATAACGGGGCGCATACAATCATGCCAAAATTGCTTATCTGGACCTTCATTTTTATCATATCCAGCAGTTAAACACGCTTTAGCGATGACGCCACAAGCTTTCCCATTATGAGCCGCACCTGCTATTGCTTGCTGAGTCAAAAGAGCGAATGCAACCAAACATAGAATCTTACGCATGAAGATTTCCTTATAGGTAAATTAATAAATTCCATTCAAACAGCCAACAGGAACCATAACAAATTCAATCAAACTTGTCTATTTAACGACAACAGGGCTGCTTTGGTGACCGAGGTCATTTCATCCGTTTCAATATCTTATGAGGAATATAGCCTTGGAGTAATTCAATCATGCTTTTTTCGATACGCGACCAACGAGTTGCGAGTAAAATAATGAGTATTCCAAGCAATACTAATGCGACAGGGAATCCTAAGCTGTCAGAAAATATAGTGAATGAAAGATGGCCTAAATAACCTAAAACTCCGATTGTACCAAAGATAGCAAATACGCGGCGATTAAGAATTACACTTATCAGAATCATACCGATATTAATCAAACAATAAAAAAACTTATTTAATTCACTGCTTGAATCAAGCGATGTTAACCCACCCCAAAATGCCAATACACCAAATATATACAACCAAAACGCATAATCTTTTTTATTTTCGTCATACTTAAAATCCATATAGATGGCGGCCGCGATAATCAATATTCCAAAAAACAATGAGAATAATGATCTGGAATGATAGTCATCCACCATCGTTAACAAACAAAACAAATCCATACTCATATACCATAGACAGATAGAGACTGGAAAAAGCAAAAATGGAAAATTATATAAGTACAACATCACGACACCGACAAACAGAGTAATCACTTCCATCGGCATCCAACGCCAGTTAATCCAATCATGAAAGCCATGATATTGATAAATTTGATCTGGAAAAAACCCGAGAACAACTTGAATATTATAAACAGCGAGCGGTACGACAGCTAAGCTGAAAGTAGACATAATACCCGCGGGTATGACCAGATTCGTTTTAATGAAATATCGTGACAGCAAAAATCCAATTGCAAACAATATAACACTACATATAAAAAGTGGCATGCCTCGCCAATGCTCCCAAGCTTGGGTAACAAATAAAGTAACGGCCGATATTGCAAGGATTCCACCGAAATAATACATCACATGCGTTAAATTAAATCCTGGAGTATCTTTATGTTGTGTCTGCCAAAACGACCAAAGCTGCGATGCTTGTTCACTAGAAATTAGTTTTGCATTCACTGCGTCAGTCATATCGTGCTGTTGAATATCCACCCTTCTCTCCTAATCTAGCCTACTAAAAAAACTATTACACATTCTTAATATCTATATCCATGCCTATGCCATCGATGCCCACCACCATAATAATAGGTCGATGGATATGAATTATAGTAATAATTACGATGTCGATAAGGATAGTAATAATATCCGGAGGAATAATTGGGATAATAACGATTCGGATAATATGGTCGATAACCATTTCTGTAATAACCATTATTGTAATAGTATCCGCTATTATAATAAGGGCCTGACGTTACAACGCAACCTGTTAACAAACTTACCGCTAAACAAGCTGACGCTGCGAGCACGATTGGTTTCATAGCGCCTCCCAGTAATACTGATGTTATCAATGTAGTATAGCTTATTTGGGTAGATCCTCTTTAGCAATGGATTCATGCAATTAAAGATTAAGTACAATAAGGGCTTGATACTACAGTACAACGCAAATAACTCAAAGATACGCTCAATGATATATATTTAGAGCTCTAATCAATTCATTGTACGAGTATATTTGCATATTCAGTACTAGCCACGCAAAATTAGCGTTATTTCAGAGTAAACTATATATGTAATCTAATTTACAATTAGAAGGCTAATATGTTGTCCTGGGCCTTAACGTTTCTTGTTATAGCAATCTGTGCAGCACTGTTGGGTTTTACGGGTGTCGCTGTTGCTGCCACACAAATTGCAAAGATTATTTTTATCATATTCTTAATACTATTTATCATTACATCTCTAATGCATGTAACTAAGACATCATTTGCGTTACTGTCATGGGTATTAACTTTTTTTATTCTTGCCATTGTCGCAGGTGCACTTGGATTTATCGGTGTAGCATTTATCTCTGCAGAAATTGGAAGAGCATTATTCTTTGTCTTTATCGTATTATTTATCGTTTCTCTGATCATGCATATCAATGACAGATCGAAACCAAAATAAGTGGAGGAAATATGAGATCAATCACAAATATTGCTGGAATTTTATTAATTATTGCGGGAATTATATTACTAGGCTATCGCGGCTACACCTATACAAGCCAAGAAAAAATTGCTGAAATTGGTAATGTAAAGATTACTGCTGAACATGACAACACCGTTTATTTTTCACCAATGCTGGGTGGCGTCATTGTAGTTGCTGGAGTAGTGCTAGTCATTGCTGCGCGCATAGGCCGTCAATAGAATAAATTAAATTTTTTTCAACATGTAGGGTGGGCAAGCGTAGCGCTGAGTTATCCCCACGAATTTTTACTCCCTTCTCCCAGAGTGTTTTTTACGATGGGAGAAGGGCAGGGGATGAGGGCCTATACCCTCACCCCTTACCCCTCTCCCAAAATAAAAGCATTTTGGGAGAGGGGAATAATACTACTAAAAATTCGTGGGGATAACCCAAAGCGTAGCGTGCCTACCAAACTCAGAAATGATGCAACAAAGGTCAGTAGATAAGGTGTAAAATGGCCGCATCATCGAAGAAATTTAACAAATAGACTTAACGATACTGTGGGCATAGACGTAACCAAGCATCCATCCCTGCCTTAAATTCCATTTCAGATGGTGGAGGATTCGTTTTATATCCTTTTTTAACTAGTTCAGCAGCTAATTTACAAAATTCATCATAACTTTTAACATGCCTCCCACCATGGTCACATGACAACCAATCGACAAGCTCTTGATTATGAGTACCATTGTGTCCATGATACTGTTTCATCCATAAATCGTATCGATCAGCTGACATTGCAACTAAATTTTTCTCATCCTTAACTGATGCTCTCTCTATTTTTTGCGTATTAGATGAACCATTATCTTGAAAAAAATAGTGTCTACTACTCTGATCTAACTTAGGCGCTAGTTGCATTGATTTTTCAGTGAAAGCTATTGCTTGGTTGATTAAATTAATAGGTATCCTAACCACTAATTCATTATCATGAGCAACAACAGCAGAAGTATCTTGTTTTAAGTCAAAACTGGTAGCAATCACATTCGCATCTTTTAACTTTTTAATAAGATTAACCACTGTTGAAACCCATCCCATTGGACTATTAGAACCAACACGAATAACGAGAAAACCATCAAGAACAGTAGCACTGTCAGCACGCCAAAACAGACCAAATGCTTGGGAAAAAGCATTTTTTACAGCACTAATACCAACATTATCTTTTTTCTCACACTCACTGAGCACTCGTGTGAATAACTCTTTTGGTGTAAAGTTTTTAAATTCTCCATTCTTATTTTCTAATACATAACGCGGTTTTTTTGATTTTTCTTGCAAAATAATATGATCTGGCTTTTGCTCAGCTTGATTTGAGCCTGTTTTTAAATCTTTTGCATCGTCTTTTTTAGCTTGAGAAACAGATGTCGATTTTGCTTTTTCTTGTTTTTCTTTTTCTTCCACATCATATACAGCTTGCTTTGAATCTTTCATATCTTCAGCTTTATCTAGTAAAGCTGAAGCTAGCATTGCTTTTTCGCGCTTATATTTTTCTGTATTTGGCAGGGAAGGATCTCCAGGTGTTATTGTACACTCTGCGTCTGATAAATTAAAAAATGCAGCTGGCTTAATCAAATGATACCTTGGATTAAAACGACTTAAAAAATTATATCTCCGACCATTAATTGAAAGGTTATAATAATCAGTAAGATTTTCCATCTGATTTGCTGGATAAACATTAAAATGCGAATTAAGAGCTGGCTATTCGCTCAATTAGCAGAAAAAATGCCGCAGCTATGCGTCCAAACACATGCACCATCAATCCATTGTACGATCTAACTTTGCTTGCCATCTGAATGCTCGTTTTTTCCTCAAGCCAATTAAAAAATGATTCGATCGGTTGACGAATACTCGAGATAGCACTTGATAATAACCTATCAGCAGAGTCCAATATTTTTTGTCCTTTCTGCTTTTTGACAGGCGTGTGTAGCAATACAGAATCATCACGTAAAATGGATTTATTTTCTTTTTGATATGCTTTATCCGCGAAAACTTTTTCACTTAATTCAGGTAGTATCTGTTCATAGGCTTTGCGATCACCGAGCCCAGCATTTGTTAATCCAATGAAGCTTGGAATAGGAAGAGAACCTTTTCGATAACATCCTAAAACATGCAATTTTACGCCGTAATAATACATTTTCTTTGTCGTGCAATAGCCATTGGATGTTGCAATTTCGTTTGCAACTTTTGCTTGAAAACGTCGCCCCTGTCTTGCCATTACTATTGGCATAGAGTCTATTAGTTGATGCGTTTCAAAAAAAATATCCTTGGGTAAATTTGATTACAAAGATTCTAGGACTTACGCATTGACAGCCTGATATTTTTCTGGCTTTGCAATAAAGTTTCGAATTACTTCCAAAAATAAGTTTTTTTGTATGTCATACCAATGCGGAATAATTTTATCAAATCGCATAAATTCCAAGCGTACAAAATCTTTTAAAGCACAAAATATATGATTCTTGATTGGGTTCTCTCTCCTTACTTGAAAACGCTCGATATTACAGACTTGCTTGATAGCGCGATGGAAACGCTCAATACTCCAATGCGCGGCATGTATTCTTTCAAAATCAACATGGCTAATTCCATCAAGATTATCTAAATCTGCAACACCAAGGATGTAATAGCGATATACTTTTTTGTACATCTGTCTAAACACCCTCACCATCCCATATTCTTTTAAATAAACAGATTTCCCATCTTGAGGCCAGTCTTCTAATGTCTGTATTTGAATGTACTTGCCTCGCTCTGTTGAAATGAGACGATTGTTTTCAATGCCAAATAAAAAATTCATATTTATTTTGCGAATAAATTTTAAATTATCATTTCCAGAATACCAGCTATCACCTGTAATCCATGCTGGAGTTAATCCCCACGAAATTACTTCAAGCAGCATTTCACGAAAATAATCATTTTTTGTTTTTCCTGATTTTTTATCACAAATACGAAAATTGACGGGCACGGAAATGCCATGAATATCAGTGTAAAATAAGCTAATTAAATTGATACCCTTTACAGGCCGTTTGTGTTTTCCTGACCAAAAATAATCAATAAATGCTGCTTTGCTAGAATCACTGTAGGGCTTATCAAGAACGGAATCGTCAACGCTCAACGTCCCGCCTGTTAATTCAATTTTTTCTTTTTCTTCGTCAAATAAATCTTTTGGCTCGTAGCGTTCTCTTTCTAAAAATCGATTGATGCTATCGTGGGACACAGATTGCAGTATGTCAGATAAGCGCGTGCAGCTTGTGTAATGGGGATCACTGAGAAGATATGAGATATACATATTTTGATTACAACAAGCGGTTGATGGTTTCGTCGGAACTCTCATATCCTATCCGTGGATTATTTTGCCGGACATAATATCATATTGGTGTCAATGCGTAAGTCCTAGGTATCCAGAAAAGAAAAAAATCCCATACCACTATTTTTGCATTACTTAATAAACGGTCAACTTGCTTAATAGCATGTTTACTAGTGGTTCCTTGTATAACAGAAAGACCGTGGCCTATAGCATGAATAGCCAAAGAAGCACTTTGAAGCACTCCTTGTACTGCATTTGATATAGAGAGCACTCGTTTTGAGTGTATTTCATCGTTAAATATGTTGGATATTGTATTAGATATTATTTCATGGTGTATAACTCGGCGCGGCAATTTACGTAAATCTATCTCAGCTAATCCATTTTTATAAAGTTAAGGTTTATTTTGAGTTTAAAAAATGGAACTAATTTTACAAATTTTCTACTGATATTCAATCTTTGTATTAATAAATGAGGGGATTACTGAGTCTGCACCCCAGGAAACTCCTGGGATTTTTTCACATAAAACATACTGTAACATTTTGGCTGCTTTCAATGCCATATAATTACAGAGAACAAACATGCAAACAGGACAAAAAGTACAACCTAACACACAGAAGAAAGCTGACAATGCTAAAGTGACAAAACCATTCAAAGGTTCCCTACGTTCTCCTAAAACAGCCACGATGACCGTGGTATTTGATTTTAAGCAAGAAGAGCTTAAAAACGAATTTCCTGTTGAGCTTTGCTTGCTGTTTGGTCCTGAAAACGTAGAACCAGGCACAGCACATTGGATAGGTCGATTCCTTCTAAATGTTGAATCAACAATTTCACCACCAATAGAAAATGCCGTAGAATCAATTCCAAAAACTAAACGAGCGCTTATGTGGTTTAATGGACGTGTCAATAATAAATATAAAGATGCAATGTTATTTGGTACTTCAAAATCACATAGAGATGCGTTAAAAACCAGAAGCATTGTTTTACGTGTACATCCTGATGAAAAAAACTCTAACACCCTAAAGTGGGATCGTAAAAACCATCGCTGGATGGTAGTTAATGGTCGTAAATACCTACTTAATGTAACATTCGACACAGGATCTCTCATCGAGGAAAAAGCTGAAACTGAGCAATGGCATTCTAAGATTTATGTTCATGCGGAAAGACCACAACTCCAAGGTAAATCACAAATAAAAAACTGGAAAAGATTCACTAACTTCGCCACCAACTGGGCAAACCATAATGAACCGGATTTAAATGAAGCTGAGCTTAAAGAAGCACAAGACGCAGCTAAGCAACAAAATCCCTCTCCTTTTACTCCTGCACCCGCAAAGAAACTTCAGCTACATGCCTCAAGTAAGCAAATGGAAATGGAAAAGAAAGCTTCTGCGCATAACAAGAAAAATCAGCCGCAGCAACAGGTTGCAGAAAAAAGAAACTTATTGCATGCAAGATTTCATGCCACAGGTGATATTCAATCCGTACTGACATTAGCGCCTATTCCTTGGCCATCGCAAACTTATTATGTCATGCGCCGAAATATAAATAACACGCCAACAATATTGATTTCAAGTTTTCAATTATATGATGCCACCAATGGTAAAGATAATAAAACGACAGGTATGGAAGTCATGGCAGAATGCCCAGAAAAAGATATTACTGGTGATGCTGAGCAAAGCTGGATATTTGATTTGGTTTATGCAATTAGCCATGAAACCGCGCAACTAGGTCCTTTACTCCGTCAACAGATTGATCAATTAGGTTGGATTTCATTTAAGATTACTGATATTACAGTACCTGCTCCTTATTTAGATCCTGTTACGAAAGACTGCGCAGTGATATTAGGTCTTGCTACTCCTACTCTTCCTAAAATCTTTACTTTAGGAAATGAAGCGGTACGATTAATTACTATCAGACTTTTAACATTTGATGAGTGGACACTGATACGTGATCATGGTCAAGCAGGGCGTGAGATGCTAGCAAAGAAATTTGCAGAAAATGGAACTCATCATCTGTCGACAATTGCGGTGCCTTCTCTTGATTTAAAACAAGATTCAAAGTCTGAGACAAAAGATCTTACCGCTAAAGCACCAGCAAGTACGACAGCTCCACCTCCTGTCGTTGCAGCACCATCTGTCGCCTTAGCAAAGGAAGCTCCTCCAGCTAAAACAACACAAGCTTCAACTACAACTGCTGTGACGGTTAAACCAAAGAAAAAGCTAAGCTTCTTTCAGAAATTTTCTTTACGAGTCGCGCAGAACTTAACAGCAGCTCCGCCAGCAGAGAAAAGTATTCAAAATGAGTTTGCTCCTCCATTGTTGCCTAAATAATTTGTTGAGAGAAGGTGGGCACGCTACGCTCTGAGATATCCCCACGAATTTTTAGTAGTATTATTCCCCTCTCCCAAAATGCTTTTATTTTGGGAGAGGGGTAAGGGGTGAGGGTATAGGCCCTCATCCCCTGCCCTTCTCCCATCGTAAAAAACACTCTGGGAGAAGGGAGTAAAAATTCGTGGGGATAACTCAGCGCTACGCTTTGCCCACCCTACATTCTTTCCAAGCCACATAAACGCTTGCTAACGCGCGCGGTTCTGATTTAATGGGCACACTATCTCTTTACCCGCCATGTAACCGCTTAACAATATGTGTTGTCACGATTGATTGCTTAGCTAGCTTGGTATCTGATTTTTCAGGTGCAAACATTGAGTTTGCTATTAAAGGTTTTATATCTGTCGAGGAAGCACTAAGCTTACGTTGCTTTTCAAAAGTCGCACATTTAAGTATTAAATCATGTAAGCGTTTTTTTATTGTATCAGCTGTTAGGCGATCTTCTGGGTTGTGATGCAAGCAATTATCAATAATTGCTTTATATGCGGCAAAGTGCCCTGATAAACAATCTTTAGGTCTAACCATTTCACTTAATAAATCATCTACTGTAAATGGCTGTTTTGTAAAGTGAAGTTTATCGCATGCATCTTTGTCCGCTAATTCTATTAATAACATTCCAAAACTATAGATATTGGATGCCGAAGATACTTCTCTAGTCTCCTTAAATTCTGGGGAAAAATAATTAGGGTTACACTCTAGTTCATTTTCCAGAGTTATTAACGTGTCGTCAATTTTTGCAGGATGAGCTATAGAAATCAAAATTGACCGTGGGGTGATAACCATAGGTAATTTGTTCTGTTGGTGAAAAAAACATAGCTCAGTAATTACATCAACTGCGATAGTAAGAATTTCTAACCATTTCAATTCTTCTCTAGCTTGCAATTTATCTAAGGTTATAACTGAGAGTCGCTTTGGTTGTGATTCAGGTGCACCAACGAGTAAAGCATTCAATTGCACCACCACTTGGGTTGCCGTCGGTCTTTTTGCTGGATCACGACTTACACAAGCCATAATGATTTTCTGAAATCCTTTAAGATAATTTTCTGGAAAATCTATTTTTGAATCTATTTCTGTTGCAACACGCATAATGGCTTTTTCTGCCTTATCACTATATCCATACCAACTGCGCCAACGAAGTAGTGAATCAAATTTATCTTGGAAAGCGATCAGTTCGTTAAATTTTCTCATGTTAAATAATTCTAAAAACGTCATCCCTAAGCTATGCATATCTGTTGCGCAACTGGGTGTTTCGACTTCATACAATAAAATTTCTGGGGCCATATAGAATGAGGTACCACCAGCTGAATTTGCACAATCCAGATCACCTATTCTTACATTGAAGTGTTTATCAATAAATATATTTTCTAATTTAATATCACAATGGATTATTCCCTCTTTATGCAATTCTGCTAAACCTAGTGCAATATCACGTGCAATTTTTAAAATAATAGGCCAATCTAATCGTTCAGTAGGATCAGCAACAATTGAACTTAACGATCCCCGTGATACAAACTCTGTGACAATATAAAATTTGCGACTTAGTGTGCCTGGTATGTGGGTACCACTGTATCCATACCCATATAATCGCGTAATATTTTGCGCACGACTGACTTTCGCTAAAGCCTGTAATTCTTTAAAAAAATATTTACTTTTTTTGTTACACACTTTAACTGCAACTGATAGGTTCTCTGTCGCTGTCCTGTAATTGCATTTATATACTTTTCCACATCCTCCTTGCCCCAAGAATTTTATCCATTGCAATGAATCAGGAGTAATCAGCGGAATGGAAAATTTAGCAGACATAGAAGCAGATTTCATAGTAACTGACCCTAGAGAATATTGGCGTTATTGTAGGTAGGCACGCTTCGCTCTGAGCTATCCCCACGAATTTTCAGTAGCATTATTCCCCTCTCCCAAAATGCTTTTATTTTGGGAGAGGGGTAAGGGGTGAGGGTATAGGCCCTCATCCCCTGCCCTTCTCCCATCGTAAAAAACACTCTGGGAGAAGGGGGAGTAAAAATTCGTGGGGATAACTCAGCGCTTCGCTTTGCCCACCCTACATTAACTCCAGACAGCAGCGCGCAATGCGCTGGATCCGGTTATTAGTGAGATGATAATTTATTTATTCTTTGGAGTGTTGGCCTTAGAGTCTAATGGAAAATACTGTGTTTTTACTCCAGCACAAAATCCAGCAATGGCGCCTGCGCCAGCAGAAAATAAATAAAGGTTATTATAACTATTACGAATTCTACTATTTTGCTTTTGGTTAAAACCAACAGTGAAAGCATTTGCTCCCTGACTGAAATTTGTTACATTCAATTGTGGCGCTACATAAGCTTCAGCCGCTAGATATCCTGTCCCTGCTCCAGCTAATGTCATGGTACCTATCTTGGCCACTCTTTGCGTATGATCAACAACAAACTCAGCAGCTGCAGATGCAGCATTAATACAGCTTTTAAATATTCGACTCGTACTCATTTTAACTCCTACGTTGTTTTGTAATAAATGAATACATTGTATATAACCTAGCAACAAAATATATCCAGGACTCTCCTGGGTATGTTCCTCAGCAATCCCCTCATTTTTAAATAACGAAAAAAAGGGCATTAAAAATGCTTTGTTCTTTAATAATCTTGGCAAATGCATCGATTAGAGGGAAAAGTCGTTTATCAGGCATGTTTGGGATGGCGCTATACCAGTGCGAACCTTGACGAATTAATGAAAGCTGACGTTTCTTTGCGGTACTTGAATATAAGGATCTATCATATCCAATTGATTCTCCCGCAGCTCCTAATAGTGTTAATAAAATAACGGCTATAGCGCCGAGTAAAAGCAATCTATCGCGTCGATCACAAGCTCTGGTACGAACATTCTCCAGACCAAATCCAAAGCGGTCATCTTTTAAATCTCTAAATGAGCATTCGATAGACCAGCGCTTTGCATATAATGTTATTAATTGAGATGATGTAATTTCTTCTTTATTTGAGGCAATACACCAATCACTTTTCATTCTTTTTTCTCGATAACAGACGATTGTTCTTATAAGGATTTTTTTTTCGGTTAATTTTGCATTACGTAATGTTCTTGCCTTGCCATTTTCACAAAGCCACTCTCGCGCAAGCTTTGTTATACCATTGCAATCTTCAACATAAAAACCACCTTTAAAACGAATAACATACTTAAATCCAAGTGCTTCAATTGTTTGAAAGGTTGCTTCGGCAGCAAACCCTCTGTCTGCTATTATCGTCACATCTATATCTTCAGGCACCCCCTTTCTTAAATGATTTAGTAATTCATTTTCATACTGACGCTGATGGCTTTTTAATGTGGATTTCCGAAATGTTTTCCAAATAAGCGGCGTGGAGCGCCCGTGTGAAGTTAACATCTGGAATGATAGTGTAACTTGATCATCCAATGCAAAATCTGTCCAGTCCATTGCAATAGCCACTTCTTTACGAGAGGCAATAATGTAAGGTATCCAGAAAAGAAAAAAATCCCATACCACTATTTTTGCATTACTTAATAAACGGTCAACTTGCTTAATAGCATGTTTACTAGTGGTTCCTTGTATAACAGAAAGACCCGGGATACTCCTGGGTAATGTTTTTTTTTCAGTCGAGTTAACATTGCACACAATTTACAACGATAGTAATTCAAAGGCATAACTAAAAAAATCAAACTAAATATTAAACGAGGCAAGTGACTATGTTACATGAAGATAAAAACGTGAAGGGTACGACTCCTGTAAATACAGATGACTTAGCCGATTTAATCACCTGCCCTATCACAGCACAAATTTTTTATAACCCTGTTTCAGTGAACGGCTGTGGTCATGTTTTTGAGAGCGAAGCGATTTCAGAGTGGCGTAATGCAAATCAAAATTGCCCTCTCTGTCGTCAAGCAATTCAAGGTGTGAGTCCATCACCACTGACAAGTAAATTTGTACAATTAGCGATTTCTGCTAATCCTTTATTACAGCAACAACGTTATTTCCGCATGCAATACTTAACAGTGGCATTAGAAGCAAAAGATCAAGTCGGACTCCAAAAGCTCATTCCGATTTTAAAATTATCGGATTACTTCAATGCAATATCAGATCAAAAAGGTTATAGCGGCCAATCAGCAGTGACTGAGCTTGCCGCATTTCCACTAGGAAGGGCTGCATTAACAAAAGATACAACCCTCTGTGATGCAATCAGCGAGCAAGGTTTCAACGCTGTATTACAAGAAGGACCTTATCGCGGGCTATCGGCGGTGTATTGGTTGGCGGGAAATCCTGAAGGGCGTGCATTGTTGGCTAAAGATGAAAAGCTCAGAGCCAAAATTCAAGAGAGTGAATTAAATAGTATTCGTTTAGAAGGACCTTATCGCGGGCTATCGGCGGTGTATTGGTTGGCGGGAAATCCTGACGGGCTAGTATTGCTGGCTAAAGACGAAAAGCTCAGAGCGAAAATTCAAGAGAGTGGATTAAATAGTATTGGTTTAGAAGGACTTGATCGCGGGCTATCGGCGGTGTCTTGTTTGGCAGCATTTCCTGACGGGCGTGCATTGCTGGCTAAAGATGAAAAGCTCAGAGCGAAAATTCAAGAGAGTGGATTAAATAGTATTGGTTTAGAAGGACCTAATCGCGGGCTATCGGCGGTGTCTTGTTTGGCAGGATTTCCTGACGGGCGTGCATTGCTGGCTAAAGATGAAAAGCTCAGAGCGAAAATTCAAGAGAGTGGATTAAATAGTATTGGTTTAGAAGGGCCTCATCGCGGGCTATCGGCGGTGTATTGGTTGGCGGGAAATCCTGACGGACGTGCATTGCTGGCTAAAGATGAAAAGCTCAGAGCCAAAATTCAAGAGAGTGGATTAAATAGTATTCGTTTAGAAGGGCCTGATCGCGGGCTATCGGCGGTGTATTGGTTGGCAGGATTTCCTGACTGGCGTGCATTGCTGGCTAAAGATGAAAAGCTCAGAGCGAAAATTCAAGAGAGTGGATTAAATAGTATTCGTTTAGAAGGGCCTGATCGCGGGCTATCGGCGGTGTATTGGTTGGCGGGAAATCCTGACGGGCTAGTATTGCTGGCTAAAGACGAAAAGCTCAGAGCGAAAATTCAAGAGAGTGGATTAAATAGTATTGGTTTAGAAGGACCTGATCGCGGGCTATCGGCGGTGTATTGGTTGGCGGGAAATCCTGAAGGGCGTGGATTGCTCGCCAGTGATGCCAAGCTCACCGCTAAAATCAGCAAAGAAGCTTTAAATAGCCTTTGTCTTGAAGGGAAATCCCGTGGTGAATCTGCACTTTTCAATTTATTAGCAAATCAAGATGGTCGCAAGTTGTTACTTAACACTCCGCGTTTATGTAAGTTAATCGATATAGAAACCCTCATGACAGTGTTACCAGAGGGTGAATACCAAGGTAAATCGGCTTATCACTACTTGCAAACCACAGATGAGGGAAAAGAGATTTTAAAACAACATCCCATGCTACAGCTCAAAATAGATCATTCGCAAGACAATGCCTATCGTTTTTTCCCGCAAGGAAAACCACCCGCAATACTTGTGGATGTCAAACAAGTGCAAATACCAGCTAATCTTGGTGCGAAAAAAAATTAGTGGAGAATGATTACAAACTTAAGTGATCTTATCCTGGTTAAAAGTGTATTAGTTCCGACTTAATCTGACAAAGTACTTGAAAAAAGTAAGGTTACCCGGTTTGATAGTTATGTCTAGTAATTATCTAAAACTTAAAAAAGCCAGTGATCATTTAAAATTCATACCACTTTTGACGAAGTAGGGAAAATTCCAAATGGACTGGCAAGGTAAATTAATATCACTGTATCTTTTTATTTGCAACGAATATAAAAGCCGTCTTTGGTCATACTGCGAGCGCATGACAAATCATGCAGATTTAAGCTTTTCTGATGAAGAAGTGATTACGATTTTTCATTATGGCGTGATGAATAAACGTCGAGAACTCAAAGAAATTTATCAAGACGCGGAGCGTTATTTGAAGCCTTGGTTTCCGAAATTACCTAGCTATGTTGCTTTTGTGCAACGCATTAATCGTGCGTGTGATGTTTTCGTTCCGCTGATTGAATCTTTGTAATCAAATTTACCCAAGGATATTTTTTTTGAAACGCATCAACTAATAGACTCTATGTATGCGTTCAGTGAACTACGTTCGCTTTTTAACTTAGTTAAAGTTGTATAAACTGAGGTAGTAGCTTGCGATAATCGTAAGCGCCAATTAAACCACCCACTAAACAACACGCCCTAACTTCACTAAACTCAATTTTTCAAAATGAATGGAGAATACAATGCAAAATCGATCAGAAAAAATCACTCAACTTGATATGGATAGATGGCGTGAGATAATAAGCGCATGGGAAAAAAGTGGTGAAAATCAAAAAGCTTATTGCGACCGTTTAGAATTGAGTCTAAATACTTTTTCATACGCACGTAGTAAGTTATTACAACAGAATAAACCTAAATCTCAATTTATTCCCTTAACAATAAAAAACAACAGTGAAGAAAAGACACTCACTCAATCCGTTATCGTACTTGAAAATACGCAGGGCTATAAGTTGCATTTTTCTGCTTCTTTATCGCTAGAACAACTCACGAAATTACTCAGAGTATCGGGATGGAATAATGCTTAAATTTCGTGAAGAAATAAAAATATACGTGAGTATGCAACCTATTGATGCTAGAAAAAGCATTGATGGGTTATGTGCTCTAGTGACAAATCATTTTGATGATAATCCACAGTGTGGCAATGTATTTATCTTTTTTAACAAAGCAAAAGATAAGGTTAAAATTTTATGGTGGCACGCAAATGGTTTTGCACTTTATTACAAGAGACTAGAGAAGCACCGCTTTATTTTACCAAGAAATATTGTCGATACGCTTGAGATTACGCAGGCACAATTATATGGATTGCTTGCTGGTTTAGATTTTTCTTTGATGCGAAATTTTCCCGAAATTAATTATCATCAATATGCATAAAATGCTGGGAATTATAGCTACTTATCGTATAATTCCCAGCATGAAAATACACGAAGATTTTAGCAATACTACAAAAGAAGAATTAATTAACTTGCTCAAAGAAAAGAATATTCTTGTTACTCAGCAAGCGAAACAAATTCAATTTTTAGAAGAACAAGTTTTAGCGTATCAATTACGCCAGTTTGCTGCGAAATCAGAAAAAATGAATGCCAACCAAGCTTCATTATTTGATGAAGCTGCACCTCCAAAGTCGGAACTAAAAATTCTAGCCCAAGAAGAAGAAATTACAGTTGCATCTTACACGAGAAATAAAAAAGTAGGCCGCAAAGCACTTCCTGCAGAACTACTTCGCGTGCCTAGAATTTATGATTTACCCGAAGCAGAGAAAACTTGCTCCTGCGGTTGTCAGCTAACGCACATTAAAGATGAAAAAAGCGAGCAGTTAGAAATTATTCCCGCAAAAATTTATGTGATCGAACACATTCGGAAAAAATATGCCTGCAAGGCGTGCCAAATAACAATTAAATTAGCTAAGCAACCCTTGGCACCTATTCCACGCAGCATTGCAGCAAGTGGGCTTCTAAGTCACGTACTTGTATCGAAGTTTCAAGACCATCTTCCGCTACATAGACAAGAGACTATACTTAGACGTATTGGTGTTGACATACCGCGAGCCACTCTTAGTTTATGGGTGATAAAATGCGCCGAGCTTTTATTCCCATTACTAAAACTCTTGCACGACCGTATATTAACTTACGATATTGCTTATGCAGATGAAACCACCACTCAAGTTCTCAAAGAACCTAACAAAGGTGTGCAAAGCAAAAAGTACATGTGGCTTTTTGCCGGTGGCCCTCCAGAGGAATTTGTTTATTACTATCGTTATCATCACTCACGTTCGCATGAAGTAGCAGCTAATTTCTTCGAAGATTTTACAGGCTTTGTGCATTGCGATGGTTATGCTGCTTATGATTCGCTCGCAAACAAAAATCTGAATACCACACTCGTCGGCTGTCTTTATCATGCACGTCGAAAATTTGTTGAAGTAGCAAAACTCATGCCAAACAAAGAAGGCGTTGCAACGTATGTTATCAATTGCATTGCAAAGCTAGCGCATCTCGAAGAAGAAATTAAAAATTTAATTCTCTCTGAAAAACAAATTGCTAGACTTAACAAAGCAAAACCGTTGTTAGATGATTTGCAGCAATATTTAATAAATAATCAACCCAATATTCCTCCTAAAAGCTTGCTAGGACAAGCTGTCAGTTACACGTTAAATCAGTGGCCTAAAATTATAAACTACCTTAAAGATCCTCGACTTGAAATATCTAATAATCTCTCAGAGCGCGCAATCAAACCATTTGTCATCGGACGCAAGGGCTGGTTGTTTTCAAACAGCGTTGAAGGTGCGAATGCTGCCGCAACGATCTTCAGTATTATTGAAACTTGCAAATATCATAAAATCGAACCTTACGATTATTTGCGCTATGTGCTGAATGCGTTACCACAATGCCAAACTATCTATGATTATGAAAAACTACTTCCTTATACAATTGATAGATCGTTATTGGTAGCAAGTGTGAGCTAAAAAAAGATGGCTGAATAGAGGGTGGTTAAATTAGCGGATACCGATAATCATCTTCACAGTAACACTCACGGATACGATTCAGCATCGCACAGAAATATTTATATGGCTCAATATTATTTGCCTTGCAAGTTTCAATCAATGAATAAAGAATTGCACCTGCTTTTGCACCCGATGGACTCCCAGAGAACAACCAATTTTTTCTACCAAGAGCAAAGGGACGAATAGCATTTTCAATTAAGTTATTATCGATTTCAATCCGACCATCTTTCAGATAGCTTGTTAAATCATTCCAATGTGATAAGCAGTAACGTGTGTATTCCAGCCTCGCCCGATAATATTGCAGGATTTTTCTGTCGTTTACGTAAACACCATCCTGGTAAACATAAGATACATATTATTTTAGATAATGCAGGTTATCATAAAGATCCAGCGATACAAGAATTTGCTAAAAGTTTAGCAATTGAATTACATTATTTACCGCCATATTCACCAAATCTTAATCCGATTGAGCGATTATGGAAAATCATGCATGAAAAAGTGTCTGCAAATAAATATTACGAAACTTTTTTTGATTTTACTGAAGCTACGTTGAATTTTTTTAGGAACATCGGTAAAAATAAATTATTATTACGATCACGGATTACGGATAATTTTACAGTCCTACATTCGCCATTATTCGCACCTTGAGGTGTAATAGGTATATTGTGTGTTTTGCAAAATTCCTCTTGGGATAAGCCACTGCTTCTTGCTCATCAATTAAAACCTTCCACTTTGCGCGCTTTTCTTTATGGGCGTTGCTGATCATAGAGGTACTCTCCGTATTTTTGAGGAGCGCAGGATGCAGGATTTTATTTATTTTAAAAAGATGTGTTTAGGCGAACGTTTACGCAAAAACAGCAGTCTTCCGGGAGCTTATGCAGCAACCCGACAGTCGATTATCAAAGAAAACCCGGCGTGTGATTCTCTAGCACATCTTAAGCTGCAAGCAATAACTGCAAGCTTCGATGACTAGCATGATTGGATAAGAGAATACCATTTTTGACAATTGCAATATCAATAAATGCAATATCTTCTTCCTGTAAAATATAATCTGTCACTGATCTGTCTTTGAAAGTACATAGTGTGTTTTTATTAAATCGAATCAGTGGGCGATGCCATAATTTATCAATTCCGTGATTGAAAATTAGATATGTAGCGTCTGTGGCTTGTGATTCGCTTATTCCTGGCCGAATTATTCTCGCAATATCATTTAAAATTCCTTGTGCTAAAACAGATAAATTTAATATAGCATCAGTCTGATTTCCTGATGTTATAATTTTGTTTTTTCAATTAAATCATTGATGTTCATAATTAATCTGATTTATTTCAGAAACATTTTGGCAAAGGCCTATTTCAACTAGCTTGGAAAAACTAGCGGGAAGGCTAGTGACTTTGACCGATGAGTTCAACTGATTTTCAAGAAAGCAAATTGTCTCGGAATCGATCTTAAAAACTTTAACTAAGGGTTTTCCAATATTTTTTATTAGAATTAGAAGGAATGTCGATTCCACTCTTTCATGGCTTACTACCTCTGAAATATCCAATTTTTCCTTTCGATGAAGGCTAAAGAACCAGTCAACAACTACATTTTCAACTTTGGTAATTGCAAAGCACCGGTGCCGGAGGAGAGCAGCCTGAGGCAATGAAGAAAACATTGTGTCCGCTGAAAAGTAGAGCTTATAGTAATCTGCCGCAAAACGAAAAAGACTCAATATTTTCGGATTGTCTGTTAGGTTAGCTGCTTGATTGCGCTCAGAGATAAACCGTAGGAAACCAATTCCCGCATCCGCGATAGACAAGATTTTGTTTGAAGGCCAGAACAATTTTTCCCAAATCTCCTGTAATGATTCTCTCTGCACCAAGGGATACATGAAGGACGTTACCGACTCTGTGTACTTCCATGCTTCTTCCTTGATTTCATTTCTAAAATCCATGAAATCTTCACCGTTTAAGACTGTAGCGATCTGCATATTTGTTTCGCTTGTGGGTTGTAACAGACTCCTTGCGATGTTTATCTGTAAATCCTTTAAGCTCATGACTTCCCCTCGAGCTCAAGTGCCGTATTTCTCATGGCGGCTGCATGTGCCAGTTCTTTTTGGATTTCCGAAAAACCAGGATAATTTTCCGAGCGTTCAACTATTATTGCTAATGGATGGATTTTTGGTAATGCATCCACGAAAAGATCCCATACCTCCTTAGGCACTGGATGACTGTGTCCATCTATGAAAAAACCACGGTGGTTTTTATATCCCCCAGCCAAATGAACGAGCGCCGTCCGCTCCAGATGTACTTGAGACAACCATAGAAATGGATCAAAGTCGGCGTTTCTAGAGTTTACGAACAAATTATTCAAGTCGAGGACCAAATGGCATCCAGTTCTTTCAAGAATCAAATTAATAAATTCTTGCTCCGAAAGCTCACTCTCTGGGAAGAAAAATCTATGAGCAATATGTTCAAACGCAAAAGGGATTTTGGTAATTCTTTGGATCCGTTCCACCTTTCTTGAAACGATATCCGCCGCCTCAACGGTCCATGGGAGAGGGATAAGATGTCCTACATCCCAGTTATCTATTTTAGTCATCGCCAAATGTTCACTGAAAAGAAAGGTATTTACTTCGTCTGCGATTCTCAAAACATTCATTAGATGTTTTTCAGCAAGAACTTCGTCCGATCCGATGGACAAATTCATTCCGTGAATGGAAACAGGTATGTTCCTAGAAGCTAATAGCTTTAAGAAACTGCTCCGTTTATCATTGAAAAAATTTTCTGGTATGAGCTCGATGCAATCGAGCTGGTCAACATGAACGATCAACTCACTTTCAAGACTTGGACTCCATTCGGGCCCAACTCCAAAAAATCTAAACGTCGAATTTTTTGTGCTTGTATTCATGGCTTATCCATTGTTTAACGCCAAAGCTTCCGCCCTGGCGTCGAACTTATCCTCATCAGTGACAGAGAACCGGTGGCTGGTCAATCGGCTCAAAACTGATATCGATATTAGCGATCTCTTCCATTGTACTTTCCCCTTATGTTATGGAGGCGGTGCCTCCAGTTAAAATCTCGTCGCACCATACGGCGAGAAAATCTAATAAACTATTGGCAATAATTCTTTCTCGAATGACGTTATCGAGAGCCAAACTCGAATGAGATGTCGTGTTGTGTCAGAAGGCAGAGCATCTCGTCCGTGCAGCATTCTCCTATTGTCGATGAATAGACATTCTCCTTGCTTTAGGTGAATTGAAATTTTTCTATTCATTTCTTTCCCCTTCAAATAGTCTTGGAATTTTTCAAAGACATGTAAGAGATTTTCTTCCATCGGGCGCACGTTCCATGGAGTGTAGAATAGAACTCTGCGCTGTCCCCTCCACGAAATGATGGGGCGATGGTAAGGAACAGTATGGTTTTGAACTGGAGGCCCTGACTCAATTTGGCCTAATACAGTCAAATCCTCCTCTGAAAGACAGTCAAAGATGTCGCCGCAATCTATTAGCAAGAGTGCTCCCTTGACGGGATGTGGCTGAACACAATACCAACCAACGTAGTCTGCTATTATGCCATCCGTATGAAAAGGAATGGGTGCGGGAGAATAGACGCCCAAGATACTCTTCTTCAACTTAATGTCATCTCGGACAACTTCAATTCCTAAAAATCGAGCCATATCTTCAAAGAATCTGGGTTCAACAGTGTCTTTGAAATGAAAATATCCCTTTTGTTCAATTTCTGCTTTCACGTCGAAGAACAGATTGTGCTGACTGTGTCGGAAAGTTTCCTCATCTGAATTTATAGTCAATTGCTTCATTTTGGGTAAACCCCTCTCTATTGCGTATATCACTCGTACGAATAGTGCCCCATTCTGTTTCTGTTGCGGTAATGAAATATTTCAATTATGAGATGAATAAATACAATCACGAAAGTTGCTTTATCTACTATTCAAGACCAGCTTTCTGTAAGCGCCAATTAAACCACCCACTAAACAACACGCCCTAACTTCACTAAACTCAATTTTTCAAAATGAATGGAGAATACAATGCAAAATCGATCAGAAAAAATCACTCAACTTGATATGGATAGATGGCGTGAGATAATAAGCGCATGGGAAAAAAGTGGTGAAAATCAAAAAGCTTATTGCGACCGTTTAGAATTGAGTCTAAATACTTTTTCATACGCACGTAGTAAGTTATTACAACAGAATAAACCTAAATCTCAATTTATTCCCTTAACAATAAAAAACAACAGTGAAGAAAAGACACTCACTCAATCCGTTATCGTACTTGAAAATACGCAGGGCTATAAGTTGCATTTTTCTGCTTCTTTATCGCTAGAACAACTCACGAAATTACTCAGAGTATCGGGATGGAATAATGCTTAAATTTCGTGAAGAAATAAAAATATACGTGAGTATGCAACCTATTGATGCTAGAAAAAGCATTGATGGGTTATGTGCTCTAGTGACAAATCATTTTGATGATAATCCACAGTGTGGCAATGTATTTATCTTTTTTAACAAAGCAAAAGATAAGGTTAAAATTTTATGGTGGCACGCAAATGGTTTTGCACTTTATTACAAGAGACTAGAGAAGCACCGCTTTATTTTACCAAGAAATATTGTCGATACGCTTGAGATTACGCAGGCACAATTATATGGATTGCTTGCTGGTTTAGATTTTTCTTTGATGCGAAATTTTCCCGAAATTAATTATCATCAATATGCATAAAATGCTGGGAATTATAGCTACTTATCGTATAATTCCCAGCATGAAAATACACGAAGATTTTAGCAATACTACAAAAGAAGAATTAATTAACTTGCTCAAAGAAAAGAATATTCTTGTTACTCAGCAAGCGAAACAAATTCAATTTTTAGAAGAACAAGTTTTAGCGTATCAATTACGCCAGTTTGCTGCGAAATCAGAAAAAATGAATGCCAACCAAGCTTCATTATTTGATGAAGCTGCACCTCCAAAGTCGGAACTAAAAATTCTAGCCCAAGAAGAAGAAATTACAGTTGCATCTTACACGAGAAATAAAAAAGTAGGCCGCAAAGCACTTCCTGCAGAACTACTTCGCGTGCCTAGAATTTATGATTTACCCGAAGCAGAGAAAACTTGCTCCTGCGGTTGTCAGCTAACGCACATTAAAGATGAAAAAAGCGAGCAGTTAGAAATTATTCCCGCAAAAATTTATGTGATCGAACACATTCGGAAAAAATATGCCTGCAAGGCGTGCCAAATAACAATTAAATTAGCTAAGCAACCCTTGGCACCTATTCCACGCAGCATTGCAGCAAGTGGGCTTCTAAGTCACGTACTTGTATCGAAGTTTCAAGACCATCTTCCGCTACATAGACAAGAGACTATACTTAGACGTATTGGTGTTGACATACCGCGAGCCACTCTTAGTTTATGGGTGATAAAATGCGCCGAGCTTTTATTCCCATTACTAAAACTCTTGCACGACCGTATATTAACTTACGATATTGCTTATGCAGATGAAACCACCACTCAAGTTCTCAAAGAACCTAACAAAGGTGTGCAAAGCAAAAAGTACATGTGGCTTTTTGCCGGTGGCCCTCCAGAGGAATTTGTTTATTACTATCGTTATCATCACTCACGTTCGCATGAAGTAGCAGCTAATTTCTTCGAAGATTTTACAGGCTTTGTGCATTGCGATGGTTATGCTGCTTATGATTCGCTCGCAAACAAAAATCTGAATACCACACTCGTCGGCTGTCTTTATCATGCACGTCGAAAATTTGTTGAAGTAGCAAAACTCATGCCAAACAAAGAAGGCGTTGCAACGTATGTTATCAATTGCATTGCAAAGCTAGCGCATCTCGAAGAAGAAATTAAAAATTTAATTCTCTCTGAAAAACAAATTGCTAGACTTAACAAAGCAAAACCGTTGTTAGATGATTTGCAGCAATATTTAATAAATAATCAACCCAATATTCCTCCTAAAAGCTTGCTAGGACAAGCTGTCAGTTACACGTTAAATCAGTGGCCTAAAATTATAAACTACCTTAAAGATCCTCGACTTGAAATATCTAATAATCTCTCAGAGCGCGCAATCAAACCATTTGTCATCGGACGCAAGGGCTGGTTGTTTTCAAACAGCGTTGAAGGTGCGAATGCTGCCGCAACGATCTTCAGTATTATTGAAACTTGCAAATATCATAAAATCGAACCTTACGATTATTTGCGCTATGTGCTGAATGCGTTACCACAATGCCAAACTATCTATGATTATGAAAAACTACTTCCTTATACAATTGATAGATCGTTATTGGTAGCAAGTGTGAGCTAAAAAAAGATGGCTGAATAGAGGGTGGTTAAATTAGCGGATACGTTTCTTAGCGTGATTTTCTATGTAGCCTATTGGTACTAGCCTATATAAAATCCCGCTAAGTAAATTTCATTCAACATTGTCTGTTCTTTAACTATTTTTGCACCTGTTAAGACATGATGAATATTAACCTCTCTTGAGACCATGTCGAGCAACAAACTCATCTGTAACTTCTGGTACTTCTGATTCATCTGGTGAGGAAATAAATTCCAGTGTAAATGAACTTGAAGGTGTTGCTTTAATAGAGGCTATGTTTTTTGAATAAGAATTATATTGGATTGTTACATTTGGAAATTTTTGTAATAGATTTTCTTTCATCAAGATTTCAATGTCAGACTCTAGCAAATATGCCCAAGATAAATTAATGACTCTTACTTTTGTTGTATCACTATCTTTTAAAAGTCGTAAGTCTCCTACAGGATCAGCGCTCATTGCTAAATTAAGTACTTCCGGTTTTTTTTGTAATTTTTTCTTAAGCGATTCTTTTCTTTCTAAAAGAGTTGGCTTTTTAAGTATATATAGTGAGCGTTTCATTCTCTCAGGAGGATGAATACTCAAAATTTGACTATGCCAGCCACAACGTTTAGCAATTGTATTAGTAAATAAAGTCTCTTCCAAGCCTGTTGAAAATACCAGGTCACTACACCGATGTGCTTGTTGAATTACAGCTAAACCATCAATCGTACTATTAAGAACTCTTCGTGTTAGCGCACCACAAAACATGATTACTGTTTTGCTTTTTCCAGTCTGTTTTGAAAAAATGGCATTGCTTTTTTCGGCTGTGACAAGATTTAGTAAGTTTTCTGTATTGCCTTCTTTAAAAAGACAAGGAAGAGATATCTTTTGCTCTGCTTGCTTTTTCTGTGCTAAGGCAATGCTTTCTTTATGGAAATCAAAACCTATTCCGGTTGCTAAAATATGATGGTTCATTAATGCTTTTAATGCTGTAGTAATATCATTACCATCTCCTGTACCAAATGCAAATAACTTCACACAATTAACTTTTTCTTCTTTTAGTTTGTTAACGAGATACTGGGCAAGTACGATATGTAAAGCCGAATAGAATTCATCGAAATTCGCCATTATTTCACTAGCGCAGATTTTCCAGGGCAATGCTGTTCTTCCTTTATTCCTAAAGGCTTGCTCAACATCGATATTATATTCTATTTTTCGTAATGTTAGAAAACTATCCCAATCAATTGGTAATAATATTTTTTTTCGATCAACTGACGTTAGTTCAACATGATTAATATCGATAATAGGAGAAAACTCATCCCTGTCATATTCCTGCCAAAATAATCTTATTTTTATGATTCTTTTATTGTTGAAAAAGAAATTCTTATCTTTTGAATCTAAGGTATAAATTGTAGTATGCGTATCTTTTGTTAGTTTAAAGCTATACCTTGCTTCTATTTTAATTAGTTTTTCTATATCTATTCTTTCTTCTGCAGCAAGAATTTTATTGACTGCTTCATCTCTCTCTTGTTGAGTCATACGTTGAAGTAATGTCTCTTGTTCTTCATCTGTTATAGTGGCGTCGGGTTTTTCTGCTAGAATTTTTTCTAGTGCTAACTTGCGATCAGATACAGACATTGCCTGTATCATTTCTTCAGCTTCTTGATCCATAGCATCAAACTTTTCTTCAATTGATAGAGCCGCTTTTTCTGTTTTGCTTTCTACCGTTAACGTTTTGGCTATTGTTGAAAAGGAGGACTTAAAATCTAACGCCAGATGTTGTTTTGAGTCCGTTGCTGAAGAAAACATATTTTACCTCACACAAATAAATAGATCGATAAATATACACCTCGACCGCTAAGTAAACAACCCGTGACTTTCCTGGGTATTAATCTCAATGATCCCCTCATTTTTAAATAACGAAAAAAAGGGCATTAAAAATGCTTTGTTCTTTAATAATCTTGGCAAATGCATCGATTAGAGGGAAAAGTCGTTTATCAGGCATGTTTGGGATGGCGCTATACCAGTGCGAACCTTGACGAATTAATGAAAGCTGACGTTTCTTTGCGGTACTTGAATATAAGGATCTATCATATCCAATTGATTCTCCCGCAGCTCCTAATAGTGTTAATAAAATAACGGCTATAGCGCCGAGTAAAAGCAATCTATCGCGTCGATCACAAGCTCTGGTACGAACATTCTCCAGACCAAATCCAAAGCGGTCATCTTTTAAATCTCTAAATGAGCATTCGATAGACCAGCGCTTTGCATATAATGTTATTAATTGAGATGATGTAATTTCTTCTTTATTTGAGGCAATACACCAATCACTTTTCATTCTTTTTTCTCGATAACAGACGATTGTTCTTATAAGGATTTTTTTTTCGGTTAATTTTGCATTACGTAATGTTCTTGCCTTGCCATTTTCACAAAGCCACTCTCGCGCAAGCTTTGTTATACCATTGCAATCTTCAACATAAAAACCACCTTTAAAACGAATAACATACTTAAATCCAAGTGCTTCAATTGTTTGAAAGGTTGCTTCGGCAGCAAACCCTCTGTCTGCTATTATCGTCACATCTATATCTTCAGGCACCCCCTTTCTTAAATGATTTAGTAATTCATTTTCATACTGACGCTGATGGCTTTTTAATGTGGATTTCCGAAATGTTTTCCAAATAAGCGGCGTGGAGCGCCCGTGTGAAGTTAACATCTGGAATGATAGTGTAACTTGATCATCCAATGCAAAATCTGTCCAGTCCATTGCAATAGCCACTTCTTTACGAGAGGCAATAATGTAAGGTATCCAGAAAAGAAAAAAATCCCATACCACTATTTTTGCATTACTTAATAAACGGTCAACTTGCTTAATAACATGTTTACTAGTGGTTCCTTGTATAACAGAAAGACCCGGGATACTCCTGGGTAATGTTTTTTTTCAGTCGAGTTAACATTGCACACAATTTACAACGATAGTAATTCAAAGGCATAACTAAAAAAATCAAACTAAATATTAAACGAGGCAAGTGACTATGTTACATGAAGATAAAAACGTGAAGGGTACGACTCCTGTAAATACAGATGACTTAGCCGATTTAATCACCTGCCCTATCACAGCACAAATTTTTTATAACCCTGTTTCAGTGAACGGCTGTGGTCATGTTTTTGAGAGCGAAGCGATTTCAGAGTGGCGTAATGCAAATCAAAATTGCCCTCTCTGTCGTCAAGCAATTCAAGGTGTGAGTCCATCACCACTGACAAGTAAATTTGTACAATTAGCGATTTCTGCTAATCCTTTATTACAGCAACAACGTTATTTCCGCATGCAATACTTAACAGTGGCATTAGAAGCAAAAGATCAAGTCGGACTCCAAAAGCTCATTCCGATTTTAAAATTATCGGATTACTTCAATGCAATATCAGATCAAAAAGGTTATAGCGGCCAATCAGCAGTGACTGAGCTTGCCGCATTTCCACTAGGAAGGGCTGCATTAACAAAAGATACAACCCTCTGTGATGCAATCAGCGAGCAAGGTTTCAACGCTGTATTACAAGAAGGACCTTATCGCGGGCTATCGGCGGTGTATTGGTTGGCGGGAAATCCTGACGGGCGTGCATTGTTGGCTAAAGATGAAAAGCTCAGAGCCAAAATTCAAGAGAGTGAATTAAATAGTATTCGTTTAGAAGGACCTTATCGCGGGCTATCGGCGGTGTATTGGTTGGCGGGAAATCCTGACGGGCTAGTATTGCTGGCTAAAGACGAAAAGCTCAGAGCGAAAATTCAAGAGAGTGGATTAAATAGTATTGGTTTAGAAGGACTTGATCGCGGGCTATCGGCGGTGTCTTGTTTGGCAGGATTTCCTGACGGGCGTGCATTGCTGGCTAAAGATGAAAAGCTCAGAGCGAAAATTCAAGAGAGTGGATTAAATAGTATTGGTTTAGAAGGACCTAATCGCGGGCTATCGGCGGTGTCTTGTTTGGCAGGATTTCCTGACGGGCGTGCATTGCTGGCTAAAGATGAAAAGCTCAGAGCGAAAATTCAAGAGAGTGGATTAAATAGTATTGGTTTAGAAGGGCCTGATCGCGGGCTATCGGCGGTGTATTGGTTGGCGGGAAATCCTGACGGACGTGCATTGCTGGCTAAAGATGAAAAGCTCAGAGCCAAAATTCAAGAGAGTGGATTAAATAGTATTCGTTTAGAAGGGCCTCATCGCGGGCTATCGGCGGTGTATTGGTTGGCAGGATTTCCTGACGGGCGTGCATTGCTGGCTAAAGATGAAAAGCTCAGAGCGAAAATTCAAGAGAGTGGATTAAATAGTATTCGTTTAGAAGGGCCTGATCGCGGGCTATCGGCGGTGTATTGGTTGGCGGGAAATCCTGACGGGCTAGTATTGCTGGCTAAAGACGAAAAGCTCAGAGCGAAAATTCAAGAGAGTGGATTAAATAGTATTGGTTTAGAAGGACCTGATCGCGGGCTATCGGCGGTGTATTGGTTGGCGGGAAATCCTGAAGGGCGTGGATTGCTCGCCAGTGATGCCAAGCTCACCGCTAAAATCAGCAAAGAAGCTTTAAATAGCCTTTGTCTTGAAGGGAAATCCCGTGGTGAATCTGCACTTTTCAATTTATTAGCAAATCAAGATGGTCGCAAGTTGTTACTTAACACTCCGCGTTTATGTAAGTTAATCGATATAGAAACCCTCATGACAGTGTTACCAGAGGGTGAATACCAAGGTAAATCGGCTTATCACTACTTGCAAACCACAGATGAGGGAAAAGAGATTTTAAAACAACATCCCATGCTACAGCTCAAAATAGATCGTTCGCAAGACAATGCCTATCGTTTTTTCCCGCAAGGAAAACCACCCGCAATACTTGTGGATGTCAAACAAGTGCAAATACCAGCTAATCCTGGTGCGAAAAAAAATTAGTGGAGAATGATTACAAACTTAAGTGATCTTATCCTGGTTAAAAGTGTATTAGTTCCGACTTAATCTGACAAAGTACTTGAAAAAAGTAAGGTTACCCGGTTTGATAGTTATGTCTAGTAATTATCTAAAACTTAAAAAAGCCAGTGATCATTTAAAATTCATACCACTTTTGACGAAGTAGGGAAAATTCCAAATGGACTGGCAAGGTAAATTAATATCACTGTATCTTTTTATTTGCAACGAATATAAAAGCCGTCTTTGGTCATACTGCGAGCGCATGACAAATCATGCAGATTTAAGCTTTTCTGATGAAGAAGTGATTACGATTTTTCATTATGGCGTGATGAATAAACGTCGAGAACTCAAAGAAATTTATCAAGACGCGGAGCGTTATTTGAAGCCTTGGTTTCCGAAATTACCTAGCTATGTTGCTTTTGTGCAACGCATTAATCGTGCGTGTGATGTTTTCGTTCCGCTGATTGAATCTTTGTAATCAAATTTACCCAAGGATATTTTTTTTGAAACGCATCAACTAATAGACTCTATGCCAATAGTAATGGCAAGACAGGGGCGACGTTTTCAAGCAAAAGTTGCAAACGAAATTGCAACATCCAATGGCTATTGCACGACAAAGAAAATGTATTATTACGGCGTAAAATTGCATGTTTTAGGATGTTATCGAAAAGGTTCTCTTCCTATTCCAAGCTTCATTGGATTAACAAATGCTGGGCTCGGTGATCGCAAAGCCTATGAACAGATACTACCTGAATTAAGTGAAAACGTTTTCGCGGATAAAGCATATCAAAAAGAAAATAAATCCATTTTACGTGATGATTCTGTATTGCTACACACGCCTGTCAAAAAGCAGAAAGGACAAAAAATATTGGACTCTGCTGATAGGTTATTATCAAGTGCTATCTCGAGTATTCGTCAACCGATCGAATCATTTTTTAATTGGCTTGAGGAAAAAACGAGCATTCAGATGGCAAGCAAAGTTAGATCGTACAATGGATTGATGGTGCATGTGTTTGGACGCATAGCTGCGGCATTTTTTCTGCTAATTGAGCGAATAGCCAGCTCTTAATTCGCATTGGAGCAGCAGGAAGTGCTTCTCTGCTTGAGCTGACGATGACGGGAGCGCTTTTTGCTTCTCGCGGATTTCTAGGATGTGACATAATGCAGCACTCTCATTATTTATTATTTTTATTTATAGTATATCAAAAAGCCATGCGTGAAGACCCTAGGCGTATTTCCTGGGGGAAAATACCCGTATTTTTATGCCTTGCGCTTAGGAGGCAGATAGCTGAAAAAAATAACACTAATGATCTCTAAGAAATTCGCTTATTATAATGTTATATTTTCACTTGTAGGTATTAAATGAACAAGATAACATTTGCTCAAAAAATTTTTTTGTTGTTGTACCTAGCAATTTTCATTACCACTGCACATGCGAACAATACCTTAGCAACCTCACAACTGCAAAAACTTCTAGATGCAACGATTGCTGAATATTCTGCTACACCAGGGGCTGCCTTATTTGTGTCTACGCCTACACTAGGGACAATCACTGTCACCACGGGATATGCTCAAAAAGAAACGAAAACTCCCATACTAACTAGCAATAATTTTCGTATCGCTAGCATGAGCAAAACTTTTTTGGCCGTTGTTGTTTTAAAATTAATTGAACAAGGTAAATTACAACTCGATGAAAATATCTCTACACTGTTACCCGCTACTATTGATATAAAACGTATCCCCAATGGCGACAAAGTAACAATCCGCCAGTTATTACAAATGCGCAGTGGCATCCCAAACTATACAAGTTACAATGCCTACCTTAACAAAATAGGCAAACAACCAGATCATGACTGGACTCCAGCTGAAGCTATCGAAATAATCTACGATCAAGCACCCACATTTTCCCCTGGAGCATCGTATGAGTATTCCAATACGAATTATCTGCTGTTACAAAGTATTGTTGAACATCTCACCGGAACAACACTTGGAGCACAACTTAGAAAATATATATTTAATCCGCTCTCTCTCAACAATACGTATATGGAAGTTCAAGAAAAAAAATCTGGCGGCTTTAACGGGTTAATAACACATGGCTATGACGTTATTAATAAAAAAATAACCGATGTCACAACACTCAATGATGGTTTTGGCTTAGGGGATGGCGCTATTATTTCAACCACGGAAGATATGGGCGTTTTTGTTAAAGCATTATTAGAAAATAAATCTTTGTTATCTGATAAGTCATTACAGCAAATGTTACAAATGTCAGATGATTATGGTCTTGGTATTTGGCGCGAAGAAATTGGTAATGAGTCAACTTGGGCGCATAGCGGCTCTAGCTCTGGATTTAGCGGGGAATATTATTATTTTCCAGATAAAAAACTCACTGTTGTTATTTTAACAAATTATGCAAACAGTGAGTTTTTCAATGAAATGGTAGCAAGTACCATAGATATTCTGAATCTCCAATAAATATAAAAAATATGCTTGATTTGTACTGACTAAATCGAATAAAAAAAATGATGATGCAATGTATTGCATCATCATTAATGATTTAGGACCTGTTACTAGCTACAACATTTGGCTTCGCTACGGCATGATTGTTAACTGCATTTGCAACCTCTAACGATTTTGTCATGCGGAGTAGAGGTTGGTAATGGTATCCATCCGTTAATGTACCAAATAAACCGCCCTCTGCCGCTGGAATAATAACATTGCGAAGATTCTTAGTACCCAATGCAACTGCTTTTATCCATTGTTGACGATAAAGTTCCGCTTTCTTAATAAAAGCAATTGCTTTTGATTCTTGTGGAGATGGATTACCTCCCTCTAATGCAAGCAACTGGGCATTTGAATTGACGTTTAACGCTTTACGAAGTGCAGTGCATGTCTTGTTAATCGCCAGTGATCGAAGTGTGATTTCGCTTCTTCTAATAATGTGTTTTGTTGCATGGGTCAGCCTCAAATTAAATAGTGAGGCTGCAAGCTTAGTGATTAGTAGTGATGAAAGTCACGCTGGTTTGCCGAAAATCTACAGTAGTTGGCTAGGATCGGGGGGACAGACCCTAGCATGAAAAATATTTTTGCCGCTATCACTTAAGCTTTCTGATATTCACTTTACGACCTTTCAATTTTCCATTTTTCAAATAATTAAATGCTTTATCTGCTTGGCTCTGATGTATTGCGACATAGGAATAAAGTGGTGTGATATCAATTTTTCCTATTTTTTCTCCCGCTAAACCAGCATCTTTAGTAAGAGCACCTAAGATATCACCAGGGCGAATTTTATCTTTTTTGCCAGCACTTAAGCATAGCGTTACCATCTCAGGTGATAAAATTTTTCCATCGTTAGATAATTCACTTGCCTCACCCCATTCAACATCCTGTTTTAAGCCCTCTTCAATCGCGCAAAGGCGCTCTGCATCTGCTGGTGTTGTGATACTGAGTGCTAAGCCTTTACTGCCAGCACGTCCTGTGCGACCAATACGATGAATGTGTACGTCATGTTCAAACGCTAATTCAAAATTAATGACAGCTGGAAGCTCTTTAATATCGAGACCGCGTGCTGCAACATCTGTCGCCACTAAAATAGAACAGCTTTGATTTTTAAAACGGATGATAGCTGTATCGCGTTCTACTTGCTCCATATCTCCATTGAGAGCAATCGCACTAAAGCCTTCATTATTAAGCATCGTAGCTAATTGCATTGTTTGTTCTTTGGTATTACAAAAGATAAGTGTTGAAGTTGGTTTATGATGTATTAATAAAGATATCAATATTGGAAACTTGTTTTTTTGATTATTCGTTTCATAAAAAGTTTGCTTGATATCAATTTCGTCATGGGTTTCTTCTATCATTATTCTTTTTGGATTTTGCATGAATTCTTTAGCTATTTTTTTAATTTCAGCAGGATAAGTGGCAGAAAATAAAAGTGTTTGTCGTTGCTTAGGACAAAGCATAATGACGTCACGAATAGCATCAAAAAATCCCATATCCAACATACGATCTGCTTCATCTAAAATTAATGTTTGCAGCTTATTTAATGATAGTGTTTCTTTATCTAAATGTTTTTGTACACGACCCGGTGTTCCTACAATGATATGCGCGCCATGTCGCAGTGAATCAAGTTGCGGTTTCATCGGCATGCCACCCGAAAGATTTAATACTTTTACATTTGGCATTAAGCGCGCTAGTTGGCGCAAAGCTTGACTGACTTGTTCTGCTAATTCACGAGTGGGACATAATACTAGTGCCTGTACTCTATAATTCTCTACGTTTAAGTGGTTTAGTAACGCTAGTCCAAACGCTGCTGTTTTGCCACTACCCGTTTTGGCCTGGGCAATAACATCTTCACGATTCAGCATAATTGGTAAGCTTTGTGCTTGGATGGGCGTCATTGTGGCATAACCTAAAGTCGAGAGGTTACTCAGCAACCCTTCTCGTAACTCAAGGGATGTAAAGGATATTTCATTTGTGTTGGGGCTGTTATCAGCTTGTTTCATGTCGTTTTGTCACTCAAGTCGCAAATTCAGGGCGCTTAGCTTAACATTTTTTCGATTTAATATGAATCATGAGGTATAAGCTGAGAAAAGATTCGACCCTATTCATTTTTTATCTTTTAACGATGACACACATCAATCCACCTAAAATAAATAGCATTGCGATGAGAATAGATTTAGTAATGATTTCATGTAGTAATAAAGCTGAAAAAATAAGTCCGCAGACTGGTATTGCTAATAAGCTAAGCGAGGTGGTCACGGGCGATAACTCTTTACTAATAACGACTGTTCCCCAATAAGCAAATGCTGTAGCGAGTACACCGTTGTAAACGAGTGACAATAACAGAGAATGATTCCAAATAATCAGGGGATGTGGCTGACTAATGAAAGCGAATATGACAACAGGAATTGCTCCTACTAACAGCTGCCATGAAATTAACTCTAAGGGTGTATGAGCCCAGTGCATATGTCTAGCACACAGAATAGCGATAGCCCAACATAACGCGGCTAAAAGTAGCAATTCATTTCCTAGCATTGCACTATGATTATGCCAATCGATTGCGAAAGGGTTAAATAAGATAATAATTCCAATTAATCCAAAAATAAATCCAGCCCATTTCATAAAAGTCGATTTTTCTTTGAAGAAAAATATACTGATCGGAACTACCCAAATTGGCGTGGTATAAACAAGAACTGCAGCGCGTCCCGCATCAACATAATATAGGCCCATATTAATTAGCGTCATAAACAAGCCAACTTGCAGCAATCCAATAACCAATATTATTTTTAAATCTTTCAGTTGCGGCTTGATATGTTTTCGAAGTAGCCCAACGATGGTAAACATCGTAATAGTACCAATGATTAACCGACCTACTGAAAACCATATAGGCGGCATGTACTGTAATCCAATCTTATTAATTGGCCAACTTAGCCCCCAAACTAATATCAATGCAATCAGTAATAGATAAATTCGAGAATATTTTTCCATTTTCATCCTTGGACCTCAATTCAATACTCACAATATCAACCATTACGATTAAATTCTAGATGCAGGGAAGAGGTAGACACGATGTATGAACGATGAGGAGGATTCAGAAGCTGGTTTTGTGATTGATGGCTTGGCTAAAAAGAAAATGCGCCCAAGAATATAAATACTCTTGAGCGCATAGGTTTTTACATGAAGATTAGTTGATAACTGTAATATCTTCGGCTTGAAGTCCTTTCTGGCCTTGAGTAACAGTAAACTCTACATGTTGTCCTTCTACTAAAGAACGATGTCCATCGCCTCGAATAGCTTTATAGTGAGCAAATACATCGCCACCTTTTTCGCGTTCGATAAAACCAAAACCTTTTTCATTGTTGAACCATTTAACGGTTCCTTTTTCACGAGCTGCCATTATACGTACTACCTTTATTAAGTTAAAAATTAACGAGCCCCATTTTATGCGAAAAACGGGTAAAAAAGCCATAACAAACTTATGTACAGTAATTATACACACAATATTCAATTTAACAACTAAAATATTCTTCTATCTGAAATATTTAAATTATTCTTTAATTCAAGTGGTTAGACTAACTTATTCACCGCATCAAATCAATTGTTATACAACTTATTGCCGTAGATAAAATTGTTGCGCCCTACATTTCTCACGAAATTTGCTCAAGAATATACCATATAGGACGATCACGCCCCACCACGGCCACCACCTTTTCGACAGATTTCATGGGTAGGATGTCAGTATTGAGCGAACATTTTAAACGCCTCACCCAGCTTATACCGTCTATGGCATGCATTTTACCCTGGTTCCAATGAGACTTATACATCTATAATGCGCCATTTTTGCATGGAGAGATGCGATGGCAACTTACTTATTAGTGCATGGTGGGTTTTATGGCGGCTGGTGCTGGAGACATGTAAAAGCCTTTTTAGAAAATGCCGGTCATAAGGTATATACACCAACAATGACTGGGCTAGGCGAAAGAAAACATCTTGTTTCTAAGGAAATTGGAATAGATGTACATATTGAAGATGTTAAAAATGTCATCCTATATGAAAACTTAACTGAAGTTAATTTGATCGGACACAGCTATGGCGGATTAATCATTGCAAGTGTAGCATCTCAAATTCCAGATCGAATAAAACAACTTATTTATATTGATGCATTAATACCACAAACTGGTGATTCATTATTAAGTTTAGTTGATACAGAATTAGCAAAATATTTTATTGATTCAGCAAATTCACAAGGTGATGGATGGTTAATCCCAGCATTTTTAATTAGTGAAAATGAATACTCTAAAGAAAATGTAAGCTGGTGTAACTCAATGGTAACGGAGCAAAGCTTAAAAAGTTTTTCAGATAAAATATCTGTAAATGAAGAAATACATTCGCAAATTAATTCCAGTTATATTTATTGCACCAAAAGCTCCTATCCAATGACTAAATTTCTGTTGATAGCAAAAGCAAAGAATTTTGCTTGTTATCATTTTGAGATAGATCATTTGCCTATGATTTCTGCGCCAAAAGATTTAAGCGATTTAATCCTAACAGTAGCTAACGAGTGAATGAGTATAATATTTCATAATTACGAGCTTCTTCACCCTTAGTAAAACTCAAACTATTAGGGGTGATCTCACAATAAATCATAAACAGCAATGTCTTTGGATGAGATTTAAGCGACACTTCCATAGAAGAAGGTTTAATTAAAAAATCGCTTATAAAACTTTTTATCTGACAATAATATTTTGTTGCTTCGTTTGATATTCACCGCTTGCAGGAGCGTTCATACTATCAGATTTAAGAGTAACAGGATTTTTAGGATCATTCGTAGTACATACTGCAGAATTTCCTGCATTAATATGAACTGTTTCACCGCAATTTTTTACGTCAACGCCTGTTAGCTTTAATGTAGGATCACTCTTCACTTTGATTTGAATGACAAGACTTGCACCTGTGCCATTTTGAATTGTAACTTCTTCAGCTGCATTTTTAGATGTCCAGTTAACGGTAGGAAAGGGTTCACTTGCAGTTTGCACCAAGTTTGCTGCATGCGCCGATGCAAGGATTCCAAGAGAGAAAACAGACGCCAATATGTGTTTCATAAGGTTCTCCGCTCAGGTTAGCTGACCATACTATATTTTAAGCCTAGCGAGACGTGCTCGCAATCAAATAAATCTAACTACTAGATAATATTGTTTTTTAGTTTCTTCATCATCAATACATATTCATGATTTCTAAAATATAAAGGCCAAGTCGTACTTGGCCTTTACTAATAAACACATTAATGAATTTTATTTTTATCAACAAACAATTCTATTTCTTTTTCTACTTCATCACGTTTGTAGCCATAACGTTTTTGGAGAAGACCTTCCAATTCATCATATGATCCTTTCAGTTGACTAATTTCGTCATCAGTTAACTTTCCCCATTGTTGCTGTAATTTACCTTTTAGCTCTTTCCATTGACCTTGAATAATGTCTTTATTCATAACGATATCTCCTTACTATGAATAGCAATTGATTTCTAAGTAAGTCCTTATACTTTCCAAATGACTCTTTAAAAATTATTCTTTCAAGCATTTAAATAGGCATATTAGTGCTGTGTAGGTTCGCAAGAACGACGCTTTACTAAAATAAACAAAAGAGTCTGTTAACGTGACTTAACAATTAATGGCGATCAGGAGCGCGCTTTCCAGTCGCAGGAGTTGTAGCTTTGGTAGCAGTTGTTTGAGAATCTTGCTTTTTTGATATGTTAGGTTGTTGACGTTCAACAGTGAAGCCACTACCAGGAGCGGCTTTTGTTTGACGGTCTTTCGTTTGATCTGCATGTTGCTTTTTAAATTGAGACATGACGATATCCTCTTTCATATCAAGAAAAAACTATGTCTCTGATGTTACATTCCAACACCATCATCAATAGTATAGCCCTATTTTTGTTGTAGTTATTTGTTATATTTTAAATGATAACCATTTCAAGCGGATACCTAATGATTATTTATTTAGCAAAAGAAATCAAACAGATACATCATACTGATAGCACAATACTTTTGACATACAAAACCATCATTTACAACTTTAACCAGTTAATTTCGTCATCGCACCGAAATGTTATATCAGATTTAATCACGCTGCATCATCGCACAAATATTTTCACGTGTTTCCGTGAATTCCAAATTCTTTTTGGTATGTAACAGGAGTAATCCAAAAAATAGTAAAATGATTGTATTGACGAAAAACACGATAAGCAAAGATATTGCGGTACTTAAATAGGTTAGCAGATAGATATAAAGTAAACATAACAGACATAACCAAGAAATTGATAATAACGAAGTACAAATTAGTGATAAGATGATAATAACAAAAATACTTTTAGCGGCTAGGCGAGCTTCATAACTAATCAGCTTTGTTAAGTTACTGACAAAGCTGATTACATTAGGGAGAATTAATATTAATTCCATTATGACCTTAAGAACAGAATATCCTTTTTTCTTCGTCATATTAATCCTTAATGCTATTTTTTAATGAGAAAACCAATTGCTATTCCCGCTAGCATTGCAAACCCTAAAGAACGGAGTGGTTTTTCTGCTACATAGTTCGTAACACTATCTTGTAATTCCATTGATTTATCTTTTACATTTTCAAATGATTGCTCTATATAATCACTTGCTTGATGACGAGCATCACTGGTTGTTTGAGCTAGCATCGCTTTTATTTTTTGAAGATCACCATATAAGTCTGGTGATTTATGATGTGAGTTTCTAGTTTTAACAGAAGCTTTCTGCATGACACTGACTCCTTTGTTTTACGATAACAGACTATTATTATACAACACTTTTTAATACCTATGCGCAGCCCAGAAGTAATCACTTGATTCTGTTAATAAATATTATTTCAAATAAAAATACGTAGTTACTCTTTGTGTAAAATAAGATTATTGCGACAAGTTTTGCGTTATTTTTATCATGATAGGTAATCTTAATTCACAGCAACTCCATCAAAATCTCTAAACCTAAGGGGTTTTGCACCACCTTTGCGCATCAACTTGATTCAGTATAATTGAGAAAAAATTTAGCAGAATGATACGAGGAGACGATTGTGTCAATATCACATAAGAATAATGATAAAAAAGCTGGGGCAGAAGAATTAACCCTTATTGATCTTAAAAATAAATTCTTCATGATTAAGTCACTAGAAAAAGAAGGTAATCAATACAAAAAGCTTTTTTTAGAAGAGAAAGATCCAATAAAAAAAGAACATTACCGAGAGAAAGCCGCTGGTTTCTTTGAACAAGCACTTAAGCTTGACAACAATAATCCGAATATTTTATTTAGCTACGCAATTCGTCAGCAAAATCCTGAATTTAAAAAAATCATGCTTATTGCTGCTAACAACGCTAAAAATGTTGGCCAAAATAGCACCATTATTCTAAGTTAGAGTATGAGTTTGAAGAGATGATACGGCTCATCGACATAAAAATTGAAGCTAAAGAATTTAGTGACACCATGGAAATTTTCAATATACAGCGTAGCTCACAATTATTAAAAGCTTGCAAAGCAAATTATGTAAAAGAATATTTTGATTTCTTAATTCAACATAATCTTCTTGTAGAGTTATTTCCTGCATTAGCCAAAGATATTACTGCCAATATTACTTGGCTCATATTTGAGATTCGGCAATTGCAATCTGCAAATAGTGTCAATTTAAAATTAATTCATGCATTACTGATTATGTGTGGTCTTAAAAATTTACCCTACTGGGATATTGCAGATACCATTAGCATACGCTTGCTATTTTGAGTCAAAATCCGCTGATGTTAAATACCTCCCTCACATTTAAAGATCCAGTTGGCCACACAGAGAACGGATTGGCAGCATCAATTTCGTGGGCGCAAGCTCGCTGGAGTGCAGTACACATGCCGGCTCAGTATCAACTGATGGCGCCTATATCTAGACCAAGCCAGCAAGGTATGTTTGCAAATGTCCCTTATTTAATGTGTGGGCCAGTGCCGGCAAATCTAGTCACACTTGATTTTAAAGGAATGAGACAGTAAAAAACCTTGTATTGCATTAATAGATAATTTATTTTTTATGCTTGCGAAGCAGTGGAAGTACAAATTTCAAAAATAAAACTGTTCCAAAGTAGCCAAGCAAACCTAGGCCTAGTGAGACAATCGGTAAGCCTACAAGAAATGATTTACCAAATTGCAATGCCCATGCAGAGACGTTGCTCCAAAACGCATGCCAACTAGAAAAATTAAATTGAAAATTTTTATAAACAAATTGCGTACGTTCATTCATTAAAATTAAATTTCCAATAAAAGAAATAAAATACATGAAAGGTATGACTGTCAACGGGTTCGTGATAAATGTACAAACTAAAGCAATAGGTAAATTTCCACGTAATACTATTGCTAATACTGCTGCATAAAATAATTGGAATCCAGGAATCACGGAACCTGCTAATCCAGCTGCAACACCTCTAGCGACAGCTTGACAGTCATGCGCCCAAAGGCCTGAAGTGTGAAAATGTTTTTTTAAAAATTTCACCCCTTTTGAGCCCTGCAGTGCATTTGTAGATGGCAGGTATTTATTTAATTTCACATAAATCCTTTATAATTAGTGATAATTGATCTTAGCAGGAAATCTAACCCCAGTGTGAAATGCATAAAAAATATAAATATTTACCATCTGATAGATATAATCACTCATTATATTGGCATCATCCAATCCTTTCTTATGCTAGCCCCTGTTTTTTCTATAGTTTTTTAGCACGCCGAAAATGGTCTATAATGAAAGTTAGGGTAGACTTTATCCTTTCCTTGTCATACTACCAATCGGTAGCGCCTAAAGCCTAATTCCTCCAACCTGATGGATCATCTCATCTTCCGCATTTTTCTACTTATGTAAGCAGGAGGTCGTTATGCTTAAATATCTTGTCGCCTGGTTATTAGGAGTACCGCTTGGGCTCTTAATTGTTATTTATTTAATTTTCCATGCATTTTAATTCTTAATTTGTAAACGAGGAGATTGCTATGTCGTGCGAAACATCAATGGTACAAAAAGGCCAATCTGATCCCAATTGCAAAAGCTTCTTTTATGGAAAATATATTTCAGGACGAGCCGTGTTAGTCGGAGCGCTAGTGGGTATCGGATTAAGTTTTTTATTAAATGTGTTTAGCGTTGCGATCGGTCTTTCACTGGTAACAACCACAAAAGCGGGACTGATTTCACTTGCGATTGGAGGTTTTATTGGTTTATTGATTGGTGTGATAGCTACAATGTTTGTTGCTGGATATACTGCTGGATATCTTGGACGTCCATATTGTGAGAAACGTAACCTAGGTGCATTGTATGGGTTTACAACATGGAGTGTGTCTCTCATTTTAATGGTTTTACTTGCCATGCCGATGAGTCGGTTTGTTTCTTCCTATGCTGCAGCCGTTTCTAATTCTGCTGTCGTCATTATGAATGATCAAACACCCTCAAAAACTATATCAACTTCGACAACACCAGGAGGCACAAGCATCGCTGTCAGTGCTGACTCAGAAAAGGCTGTCAATACGGTTGGCAATGCAACTCTGTTAATTTTTGTATTGTTTTTTGTAGGTGCCGTCTCTTGCTGTTTTGGAGGACACTGTGGAATGTGTCACGTAGGATGTGGTAATTGTTGTTCTGAAAAGAAGGAGTAATATTTATGTTGCGTTGGGTACTGGTGTTTCTTTTAGTTTCAATCATTGCTGGAGTATTAGGCTTTACAGGAATTGCCGTTGCTGCAGCTGAAATTGCACGTATCATTTTCTATATCTTTATCGTGCTATTGCTGATTGGACTCGTGCTAATGGTGCTGCGTAAGTAGCTTACAAAGCGTCTTAACACAACAAGGGGTATCGAATGATACCCCTTCTTGAATACTGTTGAGATTTAAATGTGAGCTTTATAGAATTGCCTATGCTAAACGGCCAGATGTAAGCGCTACGACTTGATTTCCTGTTGTATCAACTAACTTGATCCCCGCCATTTTCTTGCTAACTTCAGATGTTTGGTAACGTAAGCAAGGTTGTTCACTCATTACAACTGCTAAAATAACGTCAGCGATTTCTTCTGGAGTTTGCCCATACTGTGAAAACGCTTGCGTCGTTGCATTTAAGTAAGCATCCAACATAGGTTGATAGTCATTTACTAAATGTTCTTTTAGTACAGGGCTAATTTGTTTTACTGATGAAACAAAATCACTATTAACTGGGCCTGGCTCAATCAGAGAAACATGAATCCCGAGTTTTTGTGCGATAGGCGTTAGTGACTCCATTAACCCTTCAACCGCAAATTTTGCAGCACAATACGCATCATTAAATGGTTGACCAATTAACCCTCCGACACTTGTCACTGAGATAATATGACCCGATTTGTTTTTTCGCATGATAGGCAGTATTGCTTGTGTCAAACGCCATACACCAAAAAAATTAACATCCATGACTTCTTGAGCTTGAGAAAGTGATGTTTGTTCCATTGCGCCTAAAAAACCTGCGCCAGCATTATTAATTAAAACATCTAGGTGACCATATTCCTTAACAATGTCATTGACAACTAATTGAATAGAATTTTCATCTGACACATCTAATTGTTTAATAGAAATATTCAACGCTTCACTATCTATCATTTTTTGTAACGTAGCTGCTTTAGCAAAATTTCTCATCGTTGCAATAACGCGATAACCTTTTTTTGCAAAAAGAATAGCTGTGGCAAACCCAATACCCGTTGATGTACCCGTGATTAATACTGTCTTCATTGAACGCTCTCTCCTGAGATAAGTTATTTATACAAAAACTTGTTCTTCTACTTCACAACTGTTGTTTCCATTTGGACTATACCACTGATAGGCTTACCATTATATAGCCCCGTCACTGCGCCAGTGCTTTCAGATATATTATGCATGTGCTGACCAGGATTGAATGATTGCAACGTGAGCTGCAGATTCATATCAGGAAATGATATTTCTTCGGCTTGCACATACCCTGAAACAGGTGGAATTGCTTTAAATAAAATATTTTTTGTTATTAACTTTGCTCCATTTGGCATCTGAATAGTTGCACTAATGCGCGGTGGAGCATCTTTTTCTGCATTTAATACAGTACTAAAATTAATAGCAATACCATTATCTAATTGAATACCATTCCAATACCACTGGGTTAGTGGGCTAATTAAAAAATCACCCCATTGATGATCCATCCACATTCTGCTTTGGTTTGTATTGACGGTGTAGGTCTGATCATCAATTTTAATATATCCTTCAGGCTTTAAAAATGCATTGCTATAATAATAAGAATTGGTGTGATTCCACATTTCAACTAAACCATTATTGCCGACTAAAAGTGATTGCCTCGTTTTAGATAATTTTAAATTGTAATCAAGCATATTACCTTGATCAGATTTTATTTTTCCATTTAACTGATAACTTCCATCAGTATTTATTGTCAAACTTGCTGCGTTTCCATATTGAATAGCTAATGTTTTTGTTGAAAGTGTTGTTTGGCTTGCTGGAAAAAGCGCTGTGGTGTTATACACTTTTTGATTATCAATATCTGTAATTTGAAGTTGCAACATAGGAATTTGAATTGTAATACCACGTAAATTAGCCGTGAAGGAAACATAGCTGACCCAATAACCAAAGTTATGTCCATCAGTCGCAGTAATTTTTCCAACGTAATACCACCACTCATCCATAATACCAACGGAATACGGAACATTCGCGTAATGCGCACCTTCGTCGCGGGGAAATTGAATTGGTGTGTATGGTAAATCTGCAAATACGTAATTCGTTGTTAACAATAAGAAAACTGCTAATAATATTTTGTATGTTCTATCCATAGATGCCTCGATATAAAATGAGGCGCAAGAATAACGTATTATTCGCATTATTTACATATATAAGTGTATAGGAAAGACAATCGCGTTTGACAATATTTACTCTACAATTTATGGCCAGAGTCTAAAGCAATATTTCACGTGGCATTTTTCCTAACATCACTGCTTGTGATCATATGTTATTCTATGATCTGGCAAGACCGCGAGGTCTTTGAATAGGCTGTACATCCAATAGGATTTTATTAAAACGATCATGATTATGTTTTACTTGATCGTCTTTCATTAATTTAACTAATTCATTCATCATTTCATCTGGTGAAAAACGTGGTCCCTCTCCTCTCTCATTTACATTAGTGAGCACAGCATTAATATTCGTAACAAAACTGTCTCCAGAGACTCTACTCGCAACCCTGCAGATTGTATTTGCTACTTTAATCGCATCATCATATGAAAAAACTTGCGTAGGAGCAAATACCACTGCGGTTAGATGCATTTGATCTTGTAACTTCACCTCAGATGCCGCATGTGTTTGCATTGTATTAGTTAAGAGAACGCGAGGGCATGCCATTCCCGAAGCAGGTGACGTTGCGAGCATCACAGCTACGCTTCCTAACGTAGATGTGGATTGTAAAGCTGTTGATAATGATGGAGATCGATTATCGGGGTGATTATGGATTAAAAGATCGGCACGAAAAGTAACATCCTCATCAACAACGAAAGAGGCATTCACTTCCATTCTAGCGAGTCTGTTTCTTTCTGCCTCATCAAAAACATAGACAGCTCTCGCACCTGTTAGATCTGCTACACCTGGGATATGGCTAAACTGTCTTACATGCGTGTTACCCATTAGAGCACACCACTTTCCAGAGTGACCACTCTGCTCTCTGTTAATAATAACTTGTGCTGTATAATTCATATAAGCAAGGCGGCTATCTATATTTTTTTGTTCGTTACCCACACCAATAGCTTGAGCTTTATAAACATTTTCTATATCAATTCCTACAATGCGCACCCCCGCCTCACGAGCTGCTTTTACCAGCGCAGTATAATTATACTTGCTCCAGCACTTACTGGTTGTTTCAGAATCTTTACCCGTTGAATGACGCACGCCAAAACCATTATCAAGATCGTCTAGCCTTTGTTTTAATTTGTCAGAAAACTTTCCCGTTCTAAAATAATCATCTAAATCTTGCTGATCGTCATAAAATAAATGTTCCATAAATAATGTCGTAAATCCTGCTTTCTTTAACACTTGCATATTTTCCATTAGAAATTTTTTGGGAGACATTGCAGTGTGATCTTCTCCAACAATAAAATTGTCACTCATTACATGGCTCGCTGCAGATAACAGCGATGTTCTTTTTTTAGATGAATTATCAAAGAATTTTTTAACGACAGATTTTAATAATATATCGTTGGAAGCCATTCTTCCAAACACATCACGAACTGGCTTTCTTATTGGCGCTACGCGTTGACAAAAAGCGGCATAGCATGCCTCTCCCCGAATATATGAAAACAAGGTAGCTTTAATTATTAATTCACACTACATATTATATTATAGTACATATAATCTCTCGATATGAGCCCTACACAGGACTATGATTCTACTATCGATCCATGCTCACAGATCACTAGACTATCTATGGTTTGCAAGATATTTTATTATTTTGACAGTAACAACCTTAATGAGAGGCTTAGATGAAAGGAAGAACGGCAAAAATGGAAGGATTAGTCAATCTAACTGATGCTGATCATAAATCTGACTTATCGGCTACACAGTCTGCGCGTGCAAAAGGAAATTGGAAAAAAGTTAAGATGCTCGGCATTTCAGAAGCTGAAAAAAGAAATAAAGCAAACGGTGTATTTTTTGCAGGAACATTTGATCTAATGCATAAAGGGCATGTAGATACTATTCAACAAGCAGTAACGACAACTGCACGTGTCATTGTTGGTGTAGCAAATAGCACTGGAAAAAACACAACGCTTTCATTGCTTGAACGCTTTAATTTAGCAAGACAGGTAGTGAAAGAGGCAAAGCTTGAGCGCAATGTAAAAGTAGTTGCCTTTAATGGCAGCGCAGCTGAAGCAGCCAAAAATTACCACTCTAAATTACTGCGAAGTGTCAGACCAAGTAATGCGGAAGATAAAAAATTTGAAGATGCCATGGCCAGAGTAAATGAATTTTGGTACGGCGTACCGACAATTCGAATTAATGGTAATCCAATCTATAGTCAATTTTCATCGACTAAAGCACGACAAGCGTGGAAAGAAGAGCAAGACACCACCCTATCAAAAGATGAAAAAAGAGAAGATGTAGCGCATAAGCTATCAGCATTAGTGCCAACACCTGTTGCCAATTATTTACGAGATAATAAAATTCCAGTTAAACCAGAATTTAAATCTAATGGAAATTTACGACTGTATTATGCAGCCGATTCGATGATTGGCTTTTATCAGCGATGCAAATCATTTAATCCTTGCACTGCGTTAAGTGCCGTAATTAGCTTAGCCACTGATCAGTGCTTCCGTAAGAGAAGATAAATAATTGATGAATGCAACGGCAGCAGCAATAAATGACACATCGATAAATCACAAGAGCATAACTCCAACACTAAAATAGAACTCCGTGTAATTTTTAACTACATGATTTTTAAATAAAACCTCCAAGACCCGCCAAAAAGCGTCTCATGCTTTTTTGTATTTTTATCGTATAATCGTATATAATTCATTTCTTCGCGATACATTGAGCGACAACAAGAACAAATACACCCCTCACGATAGGTAAACAAATGTTTGGTACAAATGAAATAGTAGGAAAAGCCTTTTTTAAAGATGCGAAAAATGATGAGCTTCTCGTAGCCAGCCGTTTTTTTACTTTACAAGGCGAAGGGCCTTATCGTGGTCATCCAGCTTATTTCATACGCCTAGCAAAATGTAATTTAGCATGCTCATTTTGCGATACTTACTTTGATTCAGGTGATTGGAAAAACTTTGCGTCATTACTTGCTGAAGCAGATCAAATCATTGATGAATTTTTCAAAAAGCGCAACATGTCGACTCCTTTATGGGCAACGGGTTTTTCAAAAAAAATAGCACTTGTTATCACTGGTGGTGAACCTTCATTACAAACTAATTTAGCTGCATTTTTACATGAAGCACAAAAATATTTTCGATACACACAAATTGAATCAAACGGTATTTCTGTTTTACCTAATATTCCAGACAGCACAACGTTAGTTGTCAGCCCAAAATGTCTAGAAAAAGAAGGTCAGAGTGTTCGCTATTTTGAACCTAACACAAAAATGCTAGAACGCGCAGATTATTTAAAATTTGTAATGTCAGCCCCTGAAAATTCCCAATATTTACCTTACAGTGAAATACCCGAATGGGCTCATCAATGGGCTGCAGAAACTGGTAAACAAATATTTGTTAGTCCAATGAATATTTACAAACAAGAACCCCAACGTGTTAAAACGATTCGCGATCAAGGACGTGACCTTACCATTGAAGAACGTTCTGACATTAACGAAATCATTAGCTTTTGGGAACCTGACCTTCTCGATATGAAAAAAAACCAACGCAACCATGAATATGCTGCGGAGTATTGTATGAAGCATGGATTTATTTTGAATTTACAAATACATTTATTTGCGAGCTTGCCGTAGAACTCACGACGCCCCAGCCTTTTGTGATTGCACATTCCAACCTAAATAATTGTAAATGTGCAAACGTAAAATCCCTGCATATTCATGAATTGCAAAATCAGCCATCGCAAAGTTGTATCCGATTGGAATGATCGTTAACGGTGCAGAAAGATAATCTGCTGCCACAGGCACTCCAGTCACACCAAAATTTGCAAAATACAAGAGCGAACGTTTCATGTGAATACCTGATGTCACTAATATAGCTTGATCAGTATGATGTTGTTGTAATAACTCACTGGTGAATTCTGCATTTTGGTATGTATTCATGCTATGAGATTCAAGAATAATATTTTCTTTTTTAACTCCTAGCTGAATTAAGCTATCTTGATAAACTTCAGCTTCAGATTGCTTGGTTTTCGCCGCATCACCACCACTGATAATGATTTCACATTTCTTGCCATGACTAATGCAATGCAAATAAAGCTCAGCTGTTTTTACTATTCTAGAATACGCTATGATTGATGGCTCAACGTGAGTAGCCGCACTTACTGTACCACCACCCAAAAGAATAATCGTATTATTAGATTTCCATACTGGAATAGTTTCAATAGCAAATGGATCTTGCAAATGTTTTAGCATTATTGATGGAATAACACCGTTACCCATTAATAGAAAACCCATCAACATCACGAATGAAAGTAATACCCCAGATTTATGACATTTAAAGATAAGCAAACTGATCGCCAGAAGCAATAAAATGAAAAGAAGACAGGTAATCATATTTGCTAACCCTTTTTTATGTAACTTAATAATTTCAAAAATGAAGGGGTAGTATACGGTTTTCTAAGACCTTATGCTTTAATAAAAAATGATGTGCTTGGATTAGCTAACGGACTTTAACGTGTTGGTTTTGGAGGCTCTGCTACAGGAACAGCAATTAATTCCTTATTAGCTTTTATTACAGCTAGATAGTCATTCTCATGGATACCATTCTCATTCAAAAATCCGACAACTTCTTTATATTTTGTACTTGCAAGCACACCTCTTGACATGCTTAAGGCATCATAAACATGCACCATTAATTTAATACATTTTTGCACATCATCGTCATCATTAGGAATTTGTTTCACAGCCTCATCAAATGCCACTTTTAGTTTTTCATATTTCAGCTTATCTTTTGCATCACCTTTTTCAGCAATTTTTTTATATCCTTCTAGATAACCATAAATTTTCCCACTCAATGCAAAATATAGCATCGGAGATTTTGGAACCACACGAACAGAGTAGTTTTCATTTCTATAAAAATAGTCATCCACTGTTTTGGGTAACGAATTAGAACTAACACCAACCAATTGATCGCATTTTTTAGGGTCTTTAGGGTAAAGCAAAGTCATTGCTTTTTTCATGACTTGCAAAACAAATTTTGAGCATATGTTTTCTGCAGATAATTTTCGAAAGCCGACACCGCTATGAAAAACAGAAGGTAAAAAACATTTTACAGATGCCGCCTGCTTCCATCTAACGTCATCATACAGCCTAGCCGCTGAATCCTGCTGAATTACCTGTCCAATCGCCTTACTTACCTCAGGGTTATTAGGTCTATAGATGATAAATGAACATCCTGGATGATTTTGAAAAAAATCTTTTGCACTATCTTGCGCAACACGCCCTGTAAGATGCGTTATCTTCCCATCGACATGAGCTACACCAATATGTGTTGCCAGATTTAGGCCTACCGCTTTAGAGACGACACTTTGCGCTTGAAGTGTGCGCTGATTAATAGCTCTTTCTGATGCATTGTCTTGCGTAGACTCAACCACACCCACCACAATAATAATATCACCCTGCTTGACTTCATCAAGCGCTTGAACCCGCTGACTAACCATTTGTTTACGCGGTGCAAGTTTTTGATCGGATGATGGATCAGGCATAATAGCTAAACTCGATACAAGTGATATCTATATTATAATTGATAAAACCCGCAGAAATATAAGATCCCTATGAAAAGTTCGAGAAATTTTACAACTGTTTGTTTACAATATAAAAAATATTGCTATAACTTCACTAGAAAATTCGCTGGCAATTCCTCCCGGCTTACATCTTGCCCCTGCTGATTCGCCACTATTTGGGTTATAGGCTTAAACATCCGATGGCAATACTCAAGACTTAGCTGTGAAACAGGTGCAGGCATATCCGCAAACTGTTTCATTAGCGCCTGAAATGTAGTCGCTAATTTAAGCTCAGGAAATTCAACTAAACTGCCGTCACCTAACATCACCTTCCATTCAGGTGTCATCGATAAACTAAAGCGACGAGATGGTACATACGCTGTATATTCTGCTACGCGCACAGGAGAACACGTATCTTCAATATTCCATACTTCAAATAATGCCGGTCTTTCTAGCTTATGCTCTGATGCGAAAGTGATAACATGCTTATCATCTGGAACAACAACGCAATTGCGCATTGCTAATCCTTTGCAATCTGCTGACAATGGCACTAGCTTCTTACATTTTGCATTCATCTTTGCATCAATATCAAAAATTCGAAAACCGTTGAGTGCATTGGTTGTGAGAAAGTGTTTTTGATCAGGTAACAATGTAACAGACTGAGTCCACAATACTCCTGGCATACGAATAGAATTCGTGACGACCGGTTTTGTTTTATCACTCACATCAATGATTATATTTTCAAAATTGCTACTAATAACACAGAAGTTTTCATCCGTACTTAAATGCATGCAATTCTCAGGGCAAAATCCAATATCGTTTATTGTAATTTTTGCAACTCGTTGAGGATTGCGTTGCTTAATGGTTTCCCAAACTTCAAAGCGACCATCTGCTTGTGAGAAACACATAACATAGCGTCCATCACTTGTGCCACTCACTGCCGCGAGCCGTCGCTTATTCGGTATTTTAATCGCGTGTCTTGTCGTCAAATCATAACAATGCACTGAAAAATGGGCAAACGGGGGGCACACTAAAGTAAGAGGATTCCATTGATATACGAACCTACCCCCTGGATGCACTGTCAGCTGCCTGTAAAACATATCACGCTTAGGGAACATGAAAACCTCTCCCTTTGGAGTGACATGCACTAATGCACATGCATTAAAAAAACTTTTTGTTTCGACTATAAAAACTTTTCCACCCTGGGGTAATGCCGTATGGTGAAATGTATCAATAATCTCTACACCAGCAGGTAATGCTTTTGTATCTGGAGGAGTTACGATTGGATCAGTTGACGCTTCTAATCTTGCTATGGTCATATTAACTCAATCCATGAAGTGTAAGTAATTCGTCAGGGTCTACGCCCAATTACCGCAGAGTATAAACGTTATCTATTATAAAATGCACTCTAGATACCTAGCATTTTGTGAATTGAAGGTGCTACTTTAATAAAATGTTAAGCCTTTTCTGGGAGCATATTGATCAATGCGCGATTATTAGGTCAGCTTTAGGAAAATCATATGGTTATAGATACCAGCACACAGCAAAAGTTTTATCGACATCGAAATGGTATCAAATTCACTAAACCCGACCAAACTAGAACAACGTCAATTCGCGATACCAGCTTCTGTGTTGAAGACATTTTAAATTTTCCATTCAATGTTTATCTATTAAATACTGACAGCGTACATCTCATGATGAACGAAGCTAATGCTGAAACTATTTGATCTTCTTCCGCAAATGCAGCCGTTGGCAAATCATTATTTTCAATAACGAATAATGCCTGTGCTGAACGTGTCACCGCTAATGATATTGATGTTATGAAAAATCAATATATTAAAGTGATAGAAGAAGATTTTTCACGCGGCGATGAAACCAATTTAACTTGTCTCACCGTCAAATGTCCATGGTACGACAATAGTGATAACATTATTGGTGTATTCGGTTGCTCGATTGCTTTAGGACAACAACCATTAATGAATTCGTTATCACAGATCTCTCGATTAAACCTTGTTACACAATCTGGCTTGACTGCTAACAATCAACATACAACCGGTAGAGAATTAAATAACGTCTATCTATCAAGTCGTGAAATAGAAGTACTGTCACATTTAATCAAAGGTAAATCTGCGAGAGAAATTGGTATTATTCTCAATCTTTCAAGACGAACAATCGAACATCGCCTTGAAAACATCAAGCTTAAATTGGGTGTCGAATCCAAATCAGAATTAATTGCAGCAGTGATAGATAGCTTCTGGTATCAATAAAAAAGCTACCTATCACCTGATCTTATAGTGAGCATCAATCCGTACGGGAGCATCACAAGATCGACAAAACCGCCTAGTTGTGGTTAGATAACGCGTTAGAATAATTAATATGACTTGAACAAATGACCGCTGCTAATAAAAAAAGATATAACTCATTCATAACGCTGCTTTTATTAGCCGTTATGGCTGTGTTCCCGTATTTTTGGCAATTAACGAATCCAGCCCCTCATGTTATTAACTCGACGGTTACTCAAGTATCACCATGCTCACAAACTAAAACGTCAGTAGTACAAACTACTTGCCCCTTTCAAGCCGAATTTCAATTACAAAGTATTTTGCCTAATCATTTAATTTTCTTTGATTCCATCACTGGAAAAATATTCTTTGTCTTTATTCTTGGATATCTGGCAACCAGTCATCAACGACGCATTGATAAGCCTCCGAAAATTTAAATATTTTTTCAAACGCTCCCTTCTCCCAAAGTGTTTTTTACGAATGGAAGAAGGGTTTGAGCCCGCCACGTAAAAAAACACGTGGCGAGGTGAAGTACATCTGTAAATTCATTTTCACGAGGTAACTATGAAAAATAAGTTATTGCTTAGTGTATTGCTAGCAACAGCATCGATTTCTGCACATGCAGATGTCACCGTTGCAGCTATCAATCACACCCCTTTACTATTGACCCTAGTTAGTTTCTTTGGGGTAGGAATTTTATTGGCATTCACTCCATGTGTACTACCAATGGTTCCCATTCTTTCTGCTATATTAATCGGACAGGAACAACGTAACTCTAAGCGTGCGCTACGTTTGTCACTGGTCTTTGTACTGAGCATGGCTTTCACGTATTCCATTGCCGGGATGTTTGCAGGCTACTTGGGTAGTACGTTACAAACCATCATGCAACAGCCTTGGATCATCATTGGCTTTAGTATGATATTTGTAGTCATGGCATTTTCTATGTTTGGTTATTTCAATCTTGCATTACCTGCGTTTTTGCAAAATAAGTTACATCATGCAAATAACTCGGTAAAACAGGGTAGTTATATCGGTGTTGCGATCATGGGTGTACTCTCAACCTTGATAGCATCCCCATGTGTCACCGCACCTCTTCTCTCCGTACTCACCTTTATTAGTCAAACAGGTAGTGCAACGAAAGGAGGTTTAATTTTATTTTCACTCGCCTTAGGAATGGGATTACCTCTTATTCTTTTTGGTGTCGGTCAAGCAACTTTATTACCTAAAGCAGGTCCTTGGATGAATACAATCAAACATATTTTTGGCGTTTTAATATTAGGCTTAGCGATTTGGATGATGTCACGTATTTTATCAACTCAAACAACGATGTTTTTAACCGCAAGCTTATTAATCATTAGTGCTGTCGCTTTTGGCGCATTGAATTTTAATGCAGAAAAAAAGCTATCTCCTGCACTCCATGGCATAAGCATTCTTGCTTTGGTTTATGGCATCACATTGTTTATTGGCGCAGCAAGTGGACACGATAGCTTTTTAAACCCACTAGCAACAAGCAACAATACAGCTGTTGCAGCAGCTGATGCTCCACGACCACCAAGCTCGCTATTTACCTATATTCAAACCATGCCTGAGTTACAACAAAAAATTCTAGATTCTAAAAAAGATCACAAACCAGTCATGCTAGAGTTTTTTGCAACATGGTGCCCTGATTGCAAAAAAGTTGATACCGATGTACTTTCATCCACAGAGGTTAGACAAGACATGAAAGCCTTTACACGAATTCGCGTGGATCTTTCAGAACGCAATCCAGAGCTAGCAACCATCATGAAAAAATATAATGTATTAGGTGTTCCTACAATGGTTTTCTTTGATAAAGAAGGTAACCAATTGAATACCGATAAATTAAATAATGAAATTACCAAAGATGGATTGTTGAGTACTTTGCAGCAACTAGCTTAATTTTTTTGATATACCCCCTTCTCCCAGAGTGCTTTTTACGAATGGGAGAAGGGTTGGGGATGAGGGCGCTTATGCCCTCGCCCCCCCCTCACGATGATTTCTTGAGCACAGTACTCACAGTTAATGTTTTTGTTGGCTCAAACTGCTCAATAGGAATCTGTTCGCTAAGATTTAAATCATCCACTGCATCTAATAAACATAAATAGGCAGGATCGCTCCTTTGTTCCTCTACTTCATCAATGGTTTGATAGTTCTCGGCATATATTGCGGATTGAGAATGAGCTGAAACATTGTCATCATAAACAGGAAAAGGAACCACTGTAATTTCTTTAGCAGGCTTAGGCTTTTTTATTTGAACCTGTTTATCATCAGCTGCTTCCAGCAAAATGAATGCTGTGCTGGTACTAGCACTACCATTGTTGCTTGAAGTAGCAGCGTTATTAGTTGGGGCAGTCATTTCTTATTTATCCATGTTAAAGCACGGAAAATACGAGAAGCCATCTTTATTTCTATTCGCTAAAGATGTCACATCAATTTTTTCATCATTCAGAATAGTCTTCAGCTGAAACATGCCCGCTTTATTAAATCTTAAATCTCTAATTTTTTTAACTTTATCACTTCCTAATTTTCTAGTTAACCACTCCTCACATAACTGTTTTGTCACTTTGTATCTTAAGGTGTTGCTGATATTTGGGGGTAAATTCAAAAGCCAAGCTAACATGACCAAACGTGATCCAGGATCTTTGAACACAAACTTAGACAGCAGAATAACAGCAAGAGCAATCACAATAACCTTATAAAAGGTATTATTTTCCCCTCTTCTCGCTTGTAGAAACCGATAAGCAATATCTGCAGTATTACCCGCAACAATACTATCTATAGTGCGATTTCTGATTTGCGCTGCCTGTTGCTCACAAAGCATGGGGCGTATCAGCAATGACTTTGTTGGTGACACTTTTTGTAACGTGGGCTTCTCACTACTCCAAGCAGGAAAACCAAACACTACTGTTAAACCACGCGTTGAACTCATTATTTTTCTCCGCTACCACTTATGAAGACAGACCAATAAAAATCAAACAATTATATAGCCACTTTTGACAAAAACGAACACTTATCGCTCGACTTCATGATAGACTTACCGCCATCCTAAATTTCAAACCTGAGGATTCTTTTATGAAACTAATTACCCGTGATACCCCTGTCACTGAAGAAGTATTAAATGCCATCGCCCATATACCCACAAAAAGTTTGTATGCTGTTGTAGAAAAAGCATTTTTTAAAAAATTAAAAGATGCGGATTTCATGCGTATTGGCGTGCTACTCGCACAAAAAGGATATGAAGAAGGTGGCTGCCCGATTGGCGGAGTCATTATCAATAATGAAACGCGTGCAATCATTGGTAAAGGTCATAACACTCTGGTCCAAGAAAATGATCCCTATAATCATGGCGAGACTTCCGCAATCAGGGATGCCGGAAGACAAGATTTCAGCTGTACAACTATCTTTACTACACTGAGCCCTTGTGATGTTTGCGCGACATTACTTTATATGCGTCAATTTAGCAGAGTCGTTGTGGGTGACGTTACCAACGCATCTGGTAATGAAACTATGCTTGCGAAGAAAGGTTTAGTTGTTGACGTACTAGAAGATCTTAAAGGTATTGCACTCTACGCAAAATATCGCCATGAAAAACCAGACCAAGATATAGAAGATTGGAAAGGTCTTGCTGCTGTGCGTCAGATTTCTGCGGTGGCGTAATGCCAACGGTGGGCATGCTGCGCTAAGTTATCCCCACGAATTTTTAGTAGTATTATTCCCCTCTCCCAAAATGCTTTTATTTTGGGAGAGGGGTAAGGGGTGAGGGTATAGGCCCTCATCCCCTGCCCTTCTCCCATCGTAAAAACACTCTGGGAGAAGGGAGTAAAAATTCGTGGGGATAACTCAGCGCTGCGCGTTGCCCACCGCATTTAAAACTCGAGGAGAACATTAAAATGAAATTATTTGCTGTCTTACTAGGTGGTAGAGCTGAAGGTTGCAATACTGAGTTGCATGATGTTGTATTTGTTGTAGGAAATACACTAGAAGAAACCTATCCCTCTCTCGTAAAGAAATGGTTTGGCATCACCAAACGATTACACATTGATTCATCAATCGAAATGACATTAACCGATGGACATGAAATTACTCTCAGCAACGATAAGCCAAATAATACTAATAAATTATTTTTTGTGAATTTCGGTGGCTATAAGCCAGGTCATTTTGGTGAACAACACCAAATTGGTTTTTATGTAGGACAATCAAAATCTGATGTCTTAGCAAGAGCTAAACAAGAACTATGTTTATCACTTCATGAACCGCATTGCGATGACAATGTCGATATTGATGATGTTCTTTTAATTAATGATGTTGATCAATTTCATATTCACTTACAACCGACCAATGCATCATCACCATTAGAAATTCAATCTTATTATCGTCGTTTGGATGTACCTGAAATATTAGCTACAGTATGAAAATATTGTAGCTACACAACTCCCTCCATTTTATTTAAATCCTTTCGAACATCCAATAACCCCATCTTTCAAGATAGGGTTAATTCGCCCATATGTGGAATAACACTCTTTTGACTATAATAGTACAGCCGCGATTTCATGCTTAACACTAATAATAATCAACGAGGAGCTAAATATGCAGCGTAATCCACAGGATATAAAAGATAAAGCGATTGTTCACAACTCTCAAAAAAACAAATCATACGACAACGCAAAAAATAGCTTAGCTGCCGCATTAGTTAATCTGTTAGGCAATTTTGATGTTTTACTTATAGAATCGCATGGCGAGCTTTTCCAAACAATTTATATGAGCACAATAGATATATTGAATGATGTTAATAATTCATATTCGCTAATGAAAGTCAAAGCCATTGATACGGCCATTAATGATCTTTGTGAAGTTATGACAAAATCAGCGGATAGCAAAAATTTTGATGCTATTCTTTTGTATTCTTGTAATAAAACGACAGATGACAAAGAAATTGAAAAAGCATTTCATGGAAAAACCACTATAAAAGACGCATTTGCTATCAGCAGATCGCTTATTCCGTCTTTATTTCAATCTAAATCAGAAGCTGCGCTTGCCAATGCACTGAAAAAATTTAAAGTAGCACCAGATGAAAGTAAAGCTACTCAATCCGTAAGGAATCCCACGCTTACTTTTTTTGGTGATCAAGTTATCAGAGACGTACTACTAAATAAATTAAGAGCACGCAGAGCTAGCTATTCTCAAAATAACATCAAGACGTGTGAGCTTGATAGCTGCATATTAAAACTAGCTGCAATCGATTTACTCTATACAGTAAACGATCACACATTGTTACCATTGCTTGATGCTTCCGTCCTCGGTGATATCAGCCGATGGCCGCGAGATAACGCGAAAAAACTAACGCCCCAACAAATCTTTATTGCTTACTCAGACTTCATTGCTGAAACTTCATTGCATATTGAAACTCTATACAGAAAAATCAATTGGCCATTAGTCCTCAAATACGAAGATATAGGTTGCAGCGAATTAGCTGCGTTGCTCACTAAACAGAGTCAAGCAACTATGCTGCAAATAGACGTCATCCATGGCATAAAATATTTTTCATATGTTGATCATGAACAGAATAAACATCGCTGGACAGAGATTCAATTTCATCACGTGATGAATCAAAATCCTCATCTCATAAAATTTCTACCTCTAATATGTGCAAAAGAATATTTAGCATATTGTATCGAGAAAACCCCAGTAGTAGAACCACATCCCGAAATGAATAACATGGGTAATTTTTTACTTCGAATCTTGAAAAAAGATTTCAAGGAAGCATTTCCAAATACTCCTAATGACATTTTTATCACTAAGTCCGCTACAGAAAAAAATAAATGTATTATTATCGCCAGACACATTTTAGATTCTCTGGTTACGTTTTTAAATAGCCAAGCAGGGCTTAGAACACCTATTGCTAAAAAAGTAACTGACCCCAAGGGCTCATCACATATTGAAGTATTGACGCTGGGATTAAATTTCGTAATGGATCAACTTCAATTTAACGCTCAGCCTGTAACAGCTGCAATGACACAATTTAGCAGTTCATCCAACTTAAGCTTATCTAGCTCTAGCAGTGCGAATGCTGCGACACCTCCAGCAGCAAAACATGTCCGCCCTCTTAGGTTTTTACAAATACCTGTGAATCCACCCACGAACACTTCTCCAGAAGCAGAATCAAAACTGCACGCTACGCCTCAACCTGGTGCTAGCGGCAAGCGCTAGGTTGCCCAACTTATAAAGCACAGCCCTTTATCAATGGGCTGTGTTTCGTAAAACGCCTATTCAACAACTACAACTCTGAATTCAGAATCTAGACAGCATTTGACATAAATAAAACAATTATATAAATTGTGCACAGCCTATTACAAAATTTGAGAGAAAATTGTATGCGCCCGACCACACATTCTTCTCAGGGAAACGTTGCTGAGACAGCTACTACAGCTCCAACAGCTCCGCGAGAAAATACACGACAAGCCACAGGCTTACTCCCTGTGCCAAAAACCGTGACAGTGACTTTTGTCCCTGATTGGACCCAAGAAGAGCTCAAGTCACCCGACAGACCTATTGCTATGTGTGTTACACTTGGGCCTGCTGATGTTCCACTCGAGAAAGCTGAATGGGTATTCGAATTTAATACTGTTATCTCTGACAAAGCACCAATACAACTTAAATCAAAAGAGGAAGAAGCAATCCCTAGTGGTAAACGCGCATTACTCTGGTACAGAAGCAGAGCATTTGATAAATACAAAGATTGCGTGCCTGAAGATAAACATAAGTTATCTGCTAATGATGCACGAAGAACACATTCTGTTGTTGTAAGAACACATCCAGACGAAGGAAAAGCCAACACTTTGGTATATAAACGCATTAGAGATATGACTAAACGCGAAGATGTAAGCTACCTACAATTAGTGAGTGGAAGACATTATTGTTTAAATATCACTTTTGCTGCAGGATCTGACTTTGCAGAACGTGTTGCTAAGGAATCATGGCGCCCTATAATCCATCTTCATGCAAAAAGGCGGAAAAGAAATGGTGTTGATGAAGTTCATACTCAACGTCGCTTTACTAATTTTACCGCCAGCTGGTCAATACAGACTGAAGCCAATGTAGGCGACAAAGAATTAGAAGATTCGATAGCAACATTATTTCGAGATGACGCAAAAGATCATACTCCAAGTGATGCAACAACTAATACAGTAGCAGCGCTTCCTCCTGTTGCCACTGAACCAAAAACAAATTCGTTCACTGAACAACTACCATATGGCAACGTTCATACCAGTATGTTTGCTGGCGCAAATACTAAAGCTTACTATTCTAAAGCAGTCACTCGTCCTCAAGTTAAAGCTATACCGGATTGGCAATCGCTCTGTGCATTTGTCGATTCCCAACCTAACCCTAACGTTGTTCTACCATCATTAAATGAAATGCCATTCACTACAGACTTTTCATTTGAGCCTACTGTCGATCGTTTCATTAATAGTGAATTCGCTTTCATGTTGGATCAAATTGAGCTAACCGCTCGAATGTTAGCGCACGATGACAAATCACCAGATCACGATATAGCAAAACATATATTGAATACTCTTTCTGCAATCAGCCAGCTACCCGGTTGGCTAAAAATACAAAACTATATTGTGAACCCAAACCGCTCTGTTGCGGACAGTAAAAATGCTACCTACAGCGATAAGGCTGCTGCTGCAGCAATGTCACGACCTGAAAATATGGTGACTGATGGAGTGATTGATGAGCTCCAATCCAAAGGTCAAACTATCTTACGCAAACTATGTCAACGTATTGATTGGGCATTAAAGCTGCCACGTCCTGCTGGTACGCTCTTTGACCCAATGCTGTATATCAAAATCATTGCCGCAGATAAAGCCTGGATGGATGAAACAAGTGCTTTTATGCAAGAGACAGAACGTAAAGTCGCTGAAATGCTAACAAGAAATCCACATCGTTTTCATGCTTATAGGGAATTACAACGCAAAGGTGTTCCGTGGCCACATTCACGTAGGTTAAAAGACGAGATAAAAAAAGCCGGCTTTAAATTCGACCCCATGATGATAAAACGTGATCGCTGTACCTGTGGAATTTGTGGTGTAGAAGTTTCTGGTTGGAGACCTTGGCATAATCCAAACTCTTTCCATAACCGCCTGAGACATTTTCAGCACTCTCAAAATGCACTTGCTAAAACAATGGCAAGAATCACGCCGTCCCCTCAGGGACCTCAAGAAGTTGCGCCCACATCACAGCCTCCAAAAGATAGAGAGAAAAAACTTTTTGGGCCTTAGATATAGTTAATTACTTTGGTAACTGGAATCGAATGACAATTAACTAGTTTTTTTAGGCTAGACGACTTACTATTTTTAGCTGAATAATCAATGGAATGTATTATGCAGAAACGGACTTTTCTAGCTTGCCTAGCCATGTTTTTATTACCCATCAGCGCATTTGCAACAGCTCATCCCTTTGTGAGTTTTGCACTCGGTTCTGACCGTACGAATGTGTATATGTCAAAAAACATCACCTTGATTCCACCATTTCAAAATGCATACGTAGGGCGTAATCATTATGATATAGAAACTGTTGGTGGAGTATTCTTAGGCGGCGAATTCGCACTTTTGCAGAATTGGTCCTTACAATTAGGATTAAGTTACTATCAAAATAGTTCATTTGATGCGAATGGATATGTCTATCAATTTGCTGACCCTGCTTTTAATAATTTGAATTATCAATATCAAATACAAAGCCGGCGTTTTTTGATTGAAACAAAATTATCGCGCGCATTTAAACAAATATGGCATCCCTATATCAATCTAGGTTTAGGTGAATCACTGAATAAAGCATACAGTTATCTTGAGTACCCAACTAGTTCTGATAATGTTCCCATGACACAACCATTTGCTAATCACACAACAAGATCGTTTACGTACATTGCTGGCTTAGGTATCGATGTTGATATTCAAAAGCATATCCGTGTTGGTGCAGGCTATCGCTTTGCTGATTTAGGCAATGCCAATCTGGGTACGACACCATTGCAAAGTGGTACCACCATGATTAGTCATCGACATTTATATACGAATGAATTTCTCGCACAGCTCAGCTTTCTTGGCTAAGGAAAAAATATGAATAAATATTTGCAGGGTATCTGTTGGAGCTTACTTATTAATAGTATTGGGGTAAACAGTTGGGCGAGCACTCCCATTTTTTTAGTGACGCCAAATGTCACTTCGCAATCGCAACTGGTAAAAGGACAAACAGGAACCGCCATTTATCAAGTCACTAATAATAGCGGTCGCAATTTAACAAACATCGGTATCGTGAATCTACCGGCCGGTGTTTCCCTAGTTTCTAATGCGGGTTATCAATATTGTTCTTCTACTTTTAATTTAAATGCCGGCACACAATGCCTTATCAAATTGCAAATTAATAGCAATGTCAGTGGCAATGTTCAAGGCGGCCCTAAAGTTTGTTTTTCTGCATCACAACCTGTGTATTGCAGCCAACCACTTGATGTCAATCAAATGGCTACACAAGTGACGCCTGGCCCTATTTCTGAATCATGTACTGCAAATATTGCTAATTTTAATTCTTCACTAGCACAAATATTTGATTCAACCACGATTGATGCGGGCACTATTCAATCTTGGGGTCCTGCACGTAATCAACTATTTTTAAGTTCCTCAAATCCAAATTTGACAGCATGCACAACAACTAGTATTAGCAACACTGCAAACATCGCATGGATGCAAAATCGTGTATTAGCTGCAGAAGATTATTGGGTAAAAAGAAAAATGAATTATTGTCACCATCACGTTCCTGATTTTGCAACGCCAGTGGTAAGCAATGGCACGCCACGTGGCTCAATCTCTGGAAGCCAAGGTGGCTATTGCAGCACTAATGTCAATTTAGTTCCTGGCTCTACCTATGGACAAGTGATCAGATGGAATTACAGTGGTACAGGATCTGAAACCGCAAGTAATTGGATAAACAATAATGCGATGTGGTATGGAATAGACTGTAGTGACTTCACATCGTTTATTTATAACTTTGCATTTGGTATTCAATTTAATAGTGATACCGGTTATCAAGCTGGACAAGCATCCAATGGTTCACAAGATAATTTAACTCCCAACGGACAAAGTTCAATAAATCAATTGCAACCATTTAGTAATAGCAATCCAAATTCTCCCGCAGGCGTTTTAGTTTGTAAGAATGGACAAACTGAACAAGAATCACCAGAATGCGGTGGATTTGGAACGAATGGCTATTTCTCGGTGTTTTTAAATAATAGTACGTCACCGACTCCAAGTAATATTACGCCAACAATGTTAACGCTGTTACAGCCTGGCGATTTGTTGTTTTTAGGTTTTGCTGGTAACGGCGGTAACAATCCTACATCGATGGTTACCCACGTCATCACATGGACAGGTAAAAAAGTTGGTTTTGCTGCAGGCGATGTTAATCCAAGTCAAATCGCACCTGAAGAAATCTGTCCCAACAATTGGCAACCACAAGTAGGTGATTGGGTGATTATCGATAGTCATTATCAAGGCGCTGATTATCGTGTGTTTTCACAATGTTTTTATCAAAATAATATTTGGGGTGTTAGAAGAGTTGTGGGGTATATGAGTTAGAAATGATCTCGCATCATGGTGGGCACGCTACGCTCTTATCATTACCCACAAGTCTTGAATCCCTTCTCCCGCCGTGTTTTTTGCGGTGGGAGAAGGTACTCAAGACTTGCGAGTAATGATAAGGCTACGCTTTGCCCACACACTGAATCTATTTTTTTGGAGTGTGTGATGCTGCTCTTTCTGCAGCTAACACAGCTTTGACTTTATGTAAGCGTTCGCTGAACTACATATCGGCTTGTATTTTAGTTAAAGCTGGATGAATTGCGGCAACAGTTTGCGATAATCTTGATCGGTTACGCATTGGCGAATACGATGAAGCATCATACAAAAGTATTTATAGGGTTCGATGTTATTTGCTTTGCATGTTTCGATAAGAGAATAAAATACTGCGCCCGCTTTGGCACCGAACGGACTCCCCATGAAAAGCCAATTCTTTCGACCAATTGCAAATGGTCGAATGGCATTCTCAATAAGATTATTATCAATCTCAATACGACCATCTTTAAGATAATTATTTAATAGCTCCCAATTGGCTAATGTATAGCGAATTGCTTCATGAACTTTGCTTTGCACTGGTGTTTTAGTGAGGCTGCTATCAAGCCATGTCTTAAACGCAATAAGTATCGGTGCTGATTTATCTTTGCGTAACGTGAAACGTTGCTGCGAGGTGAGATTACCTTCTCGCGCTTGTTGTTCTATTTTATAGATAGCCTTAAAGAATTTAATTGCTTCGTGTGCCAATCCTTTCAATTTTGTGATTTTCACAATGTCAGCAAATTTTCTACGTGCATGCGCCATACAGCCAACTCTAATGATGCTATCATTTTTATTTGCAAAGCTATAACCAGAATAAGCATCCGACTGTAAATAGCCAGCAAATCCTGATAGAAACTCTTCTGCATGACAGCCGCCACGCGTTGGTTGATATTCGTAAACAATATTAGGTTTGTCTCCACCACCGCGATAACACCAGATGTAAGATTTTGTCTTATTGCTACGGCCAACTTCATCTAACACTTGCACTGTTGTTTCATCTGCTTGAGTATAGTCATAAGAAAGAATATTTTTCTGCAATAATTTAACGAGTGGCTCACACAATTTAGATACTTTTAACAACCAACCACACAAACTGCTACGTGGCATATCAACTCCTAGTCTGCTCCATATATTTTGTTGACGATAGAGAGGAATATGATCGCAATATTTAGCAATAATGCTATAAGCAACTAATTCTGGTGTGGCAAGGCTTTTGGGTAACAATAAAGTTGGCATAGCAGCAATTTTTACATTTTCCTGACATGGTCTACAGGCATACTTCGGTCGAACATGTTGTACCGCGCTCAATTGTGCTGGGATATATTTGATTTGCTCGCTAATCTCTTCGCCAATGCAAACAAGATGTGATCCGCAAGCGCATATCTTTTCCTGCTCAGAAATATCATGAACAATTACTTCACGTGGAATATCCTTTGGGATCGCTTTTCTAACAGGATGCTTTTTGCGTTGATAGCTTTCAATGTCGATAGTGTCGTCAAGCTGATCTTTTAATTCGCCGACTAGCTCAATACCAAGTTCGTCAAATAAATCAGACTGAAGAATGTTCTTCTCTGAAGATGAACCATAGCGACGAGCTTTTTCAAGCTTAAATTCCTCTATCAATCGAACATATTGTTCTTTATAAGAAATGATTGCTTGCTGCTGTAGCAAAATAATTTTTTCTAGTTCTTCAACTGTTTTTGGAAGATTTTTTATGTCAATTTTCATGCGCCAATCCTAACAAATTAGCGCATAAAATACGATTATTTTTAATAAAAATGGCTGATTTCTTGCGGCAAACTGGCATCCCGATAAGAGTATTTGTCGCTCGCTAAAAGCCAACGGAAGTGCTCTTTTGACATCTCAATGTGGCCTTGCAAATTACGCTGAAAGACATATCTGCCTTTTTCTAAACGACGATACCAGATTGAAAAGCAGTTAACTTCATAATACAGCGCCTTTAATTTATTACCCTGCCTGTTGCGAAATAAAAACAACGTACCATTCATCGGGTTACTATGAAGCGTTTCAGTAATTAATACGCATAACGTGTTAATCGACTTTCTCATATCAATTGGATCGCTGTAAAATAATATCTTTGCGTCATCAATCATTAACATAGTACTAACACGCTGATAATTGATTTCAGATTTTCTGCTGATACTGTATTTGGTACGTGACAGCAAAACCCATTCGGCAAGTCAATTTTGATAACACTTAGTATCGACGTTGCTTGATGAACTTTGACTGGCGAGAATGAAGCTTGAGGCTTGTTTGATACACGCTGTGTTTTGTAGTAAGAAAATCGACAAAGTATTAAATTGCGTTGCGTACAAAATTCTTTTTGGGATAGACCACTTGCAGCTTGCTCATCAACGAGTGAAAACCATTCTTCGCGTGTTTTCGGTTGGGTATCGGTAATCATTGCATTGCTCCTTTTTGAAAAAGAGCATGCTGGCAGATGTCGGTTAGTTTAAAAAGATGGGGTTGCGCGAACGTTTACGACTTTATCACGCAAACCCTGATTGAATAATCCATCTTTTGCAGTCGCTTGTGATACGGGCGGCGCAGGCAAATCACCCTCTGACTCAGGTTCTGATTCTGGCTCAGGATCTGAATCGACTGCTGCGCATTCACAAATTTTTGAGCTTGAATCACATATCGATATTCTCCCTTCTCCCGGAGTGATTTTTACGAGGGGAGAAGGGTTGGGGATGAGGGCTTTTACCCTCACCCCTAACCCCTCTCCCAAAGAAAAACATTTTGGGAGAGGGGAACAATATCATCACAAATTCGTGGGGATAGCTTAGCGCTGCGCACCCTACAAAAATATGACAAAGTGAAGCGCACGCCATATAATTGCATTAAATTATTTTTTAGCGATTAAATGATGTCTTTAGAAATTTACTCATTACTATTTTTTACCGGCGCGGTTGCTGGCACAGTGGATGCCATTGCAGGCGGTGGTGGCTTAATTACTTTACCTGTTTTGCTTGGCATTGGCATACCTCCGCATATTGCTTTAGGAACTAATAAATTGCAATCTTGTTGCGGCACTTCCGTTGCAACCTATCATTATTATAGACATGGGTGGCTTGATAAAAATAAATTACTCGTTGGATTACTCATTAGTTTTATTGGTGCTGTGATAGGCGCTATCACTGCACAACTAATACATGGTGATATTTTAAAAAAAATTATTCCTTATTTATTATTCATTGTTTTACTTTATAGCTTATTCTCACCAAAATTAGGAAAAATTCCACATATTGCAAAGATGAAGGAAAACACCTTCTACATTATATTTGGCTTGTGCTTAGGATTTTATGATGGATTTTTAGGGCCAGGTACAGGAGCATTTTGGACATTTGCTTTGATGTATTTTTTAGGATTAAGCATTACGAATGCAACTGCATATACCAAGGCTTATAACCTTAATACGAATGTAGCTGCATTAATTTGTTTTATTGTAACGAATAATATTAATTATCCGATTGCAATTTGCATGGCTGCAGGCCAGATCATCGGCAGTCGCATCGGCGCAAAACTGGCTATTCGTAAAGGTGCGAACTTTATTCGCCCTGTATTTCTAACCATGGTGTTTGTAACGATTGTATGTCTTGTATTTAAAAAATGAAACGTGAGCACCACCAATATCTCACTTAACTTTCTCCCATAAAATTTCTCGGTTTGTACCATCCCATGGTTTTAATGACATTTTGTCATCATAAAAATGGTATTTACGATCAAGAATCGTATCCACATTATTTGGAAATAAATGTCCTTCAACATGATGACGCACAATTTTTTCATCTGCATTTATTTCATATCGACCAAAGTAAGCAATATAATCTTTTGGTAAATGAATTAATTCTTCTGCAGTAGCCGCAACAAAACTGCTTGAGTGATACTTGGTTCTCTCTCTTCGACAAATTTGCACACTCATGCGATCAAATTCATTATAGATAATATACCCAATCGCATCTTCACCAAATGGATAATGTTTTTTTTCGGCAGAATCAATTTCAACTGAGTAAACAAGTTTCCATGTACCGATGATTATTTGTTTTATTTCATTCATCCTGCCTCCGTATTAAATGGCTATGTTGCATAAATCGATTTACTCCCTTCTCTCGGAGTGCTTTTCACGAGGGGAGAAGGGGTGGGGATGAGGGCACCCTCAGCCCCTAACCCCTCTCCCAAAAAAAAGCATTTTGGGAGAGGGGAATAGTACAACCTTATTGAATTGGAGCTTTAGGGTAAGTTGATTTACCTTTTGCTAATTGAAAATGATATTCCAATGAATATTGGTCACCATCATTTTTAAATTGACCAATCATATTTGCATCAGCGGTAAATACCGCGTCTGTTTGCACTAACTCATCACCTGCGACAAAAACTTGTGTGATAAAAGTTTCATACTCTGGCGCTGAAACAATAAAATGAATATGCGCTGGCCGATTAGGATGACGCTTAGCTACTCTCAATATTTCTCCGACTGGACCATCGGTTGGCACAGGATAAGGCGTTGGCATTAACGCAACTAACTCATACGAGCCATCTGCATTGGTTTTGAATTTACCGCGTAAATTCATCTCAGGTTGATTTGCATCTTGAGTTTCATATAATCCATTCGTCGCCGCTTGCCATACATCAAGCATTGCATTGGCAATGGTTTTACCAGTGCTCAGCTCAACTACTTTTCCAGATATTTTTACACGCTTTCCTTGCGTATCAGCACTCACCGTGCTCGCACCATACTGTCTCAGCGGTGCATTCGCTCTATAAAAAGGACCGACTAGCGCGTACCCTGCCGCATCATTTGGACGCTGATGATTCATCATTTCAATTAATTGACTCATTCCTAACACATCAGCTAATAACAAAAATTCATTCCGTTCTGCATGGGTGAATGCGGCCATTTTTGCCATAAAATCCCACGCGAATTCCCACTCAATGGTTGTTAATTTTGTTTCACTTACAAAAGCATGTAAATGCTTTATCAATGACGCGATTAATTCATTGAGACGTGGATTTTCAATGCGTGAATAGGCATTTAAAACACGTTGTGTGAAATGCTTCATCTCTTCACTCATGAGCCATCATCCTATTGTCAGAAAATATTTTTATCTCAAATCACATATGACTAGTCCCTACACATACTACTGCATCTGTTGTCATAACAAAAGAAATCGTGCTATAAACATGGCATGTTTAACTAGAATACAGCACCCCTATGAAACCTAAAATGACTTTGCTTAACCCTCAACTTGAAGTGTTTATTGCAGTAGCAAAAAACAAAAGTATGCATGGCGCTGCAAAAGCAATACATTTATCGCAAACCGCCATTACACAGCGTGTCCGTTCACTAGAAGCTCGCTTAAAAACAACCTTATTCATACGCACTAAACAAGGTGTTTATCTCACGCCTGATGGTGAAGCGCTGCTACGTTATTGTAATGCAACATTAAACCTCGAAGGTGAAGCGCTAGCGACTATTCGCGGCTCAGGTACGAGCTCTACCGTGCGGGTTTGCATTACCGGACCTACTAGCATCATGAGTTCGCGCATTATTCCTAAGTGCGCGCTTATCATGAAAAAATTTCCAGAATTAATGCTCACCTTTGATATTAATGATTCTGAACAACGTATCAAATCATTACAAATTGGCACGAGCCAACTTGCTATTATAGAGCCAGCATACACACTTAAAGAAATGGAAATTAAACCACTTGCACCTGAAAAATATCAACTCGTTTGTACCAGTCAGTGGAAAAAAAGATCTCTAGATAACATTATCCGCACAGAACGTATTATCGATTTTTCAGAAGCTGATCCAATGACGCTAAATTATTTGAATCAATATAAATTTTCACAACTTGCTAAAGCAGAGCGTCACTTTGTCAATCAAAATGAACCACTCACAAAATTACTAATTGATGGTTATGGATATGGTGTATTAACTAATGAAGTCAGCAAATCCTACGTCGACTCCAACCAACTCATTATCCTTAATTCAGGAAAATCATTTACAAATCGTTTAGTCCTCGCTTGGTATAACCGACCTGAGTCACCAAAATATTTTTCTGAACTTATTCAAGCGATTCAATAAATTCATTGCATTATGGTGATGGCCGATTTGGATTACTTAACAAATTTGAATACGTTAATTCCACACTGTCATCAGCAACAAAACCTACCGTATAGTCAGTATTATGCCTAAAGCTCGTATCAAGCTTGCTGTCTGCTACAGTATTGGTAAGCTTTGCATCACAGAGTTTATTTCCATGAAATAACCCAGTTCTTATTTGCGTTGCTACACTACCACGCCCATGATATTGAGGATCATCACACTGCTGCTGAACATCAAACCCCTGCAAACTTTTATTGCTGAATAACCCTCTGACGCTCAACACACATCCTGGCGTCGCATTCTTACAAACTGTGGATGGTTCAGTTGAATGTCTATTTCCTCCCAAATAATATGTACCAGTTTCTGTGCTTTGAGCTTTTGCAACATTACCTAGAACATAACTTGAAACATACAAATAACCTACGAGTAACTTTGATGGTGTTAAATTAGAAAAAAAGTTTGCCATCACTGACCAACAAGTTTTTTGTGAAGATCTAGATCGACTCATATACAGGACTCCCCTAAAAATGAAGCAATATAGGTAATTCTTGTATTTTCAGATAATGAATTAAATCAATCACGTAATTGGAAAAACAAATCATCCACAGGAAGTCACCCAATTTAACCCTATCTTAAGAATCAATCTGGTATAATTTTGATCAAATTAGAATTGTAACGAGGATAGTATGCTCACAGCATTTAAAAGTGCTGCGCCCAGTAGCGCTAATGACACCCCTAAGCCGGGATCAGCACCTAGCGCCTCTGCGTCCTCAGCGCCACCTCCTCCTGACGTTGCGATAACCATTAGCGATGCAAAGAGCGCTGCACAACTGTCATCACCTGATCGCAGCAACAAAGCTGTCTCCATTACTAGTGCTGTTACCTGCGCTGCAGGTTCCGCTGTTCTTGTTGAACTTGGACGACAACTTGTGGCTTCACGCACAGATAACACTGCAGCGATTGCAGTGTTCACAACATTGCTAGGCACAGGAACAATGCTTGCTTCGGGATCCAAAAATTTTGAAGCAGTTAACGCAGCTTTACAAGAATTAGAAAAACATGGCAGTAAGCATTCTGCAAAACAAGTATTGGCAAATATCGGCGTTGTTGTTCCCGGAGCATTAGGCTCAATCTCACTAAGCTCAACGACTTATTACAGCTTTCTAGCTCTCACTGGCAATGTACCCTTTGCATTAGTGATGGCATTATTCACTGGATTCACGCGTACTATTATGGGTTCTCGCGGCATGAGAATTTGGTTTGACAATGTCAAATGGTTCAAGCGCGCGATGACAGAAGATGACTTTAGAAAACGCCAAGAAATCTGTGGTTTTTTAGATGCTTTTGCAATACGCGGTAAAAGAATAAGTGATAATGATTTAACTAAAATTCTTAATCAATGCGGACAATTACAAACAGCAGAACAAATTGATGCTTTGTTAGGATTTGCAAGTGAATATGGAACTGTTTTCACACCGATTGAACTCTGCAACAAAGAAACCGCGATTAATTTAGCAGGCCTTGTTTGTGGAGGTATTGGGAGCGCAGCATTTTATAAAGGTGCTAAAACTGCATTAAGTGGCTTAGATGGCGCCGGATTTCTCTCAACACTGTTAGGCATTATTGCAACATCACCCATCGCCGCATTGCAAAGCGAAGCCATGAAAAATGCGATTAGAGCATTTCGACAATTACAAAGCATTAAAGATATTACTTCTGCAGATATTCTCTATACATTAGTTGCCGTTATTTCTAATAACCCACTAGTTCAATTAAGTATTAGTAGTGCTGATACACTAGGCTCTGAAATGGCTTTAGCATCGTGCATTGTTGCAGGATTAGGCATTACCGCAATGAACAAAGTGACCGTGCAAAAATATTGTGGAACACTGTTTGGTGGCAATTCGCATGCAACCTTAACAGCAACTCCCCAACAAGAATTTGCAGCGTTAATTACGAAAGCAAAAAAACAAATTAACTTTTGCAGCCAAAATGAGCTCAATAGAGCTCATAAAGCCAGCAAAAATCCGTTTATCGTAGAATTAAATGCGATTTTTAGTGAAGCAGCCGCAGATAGTAAAGTAATGATTACTAAAAAATCCTAGTTAATAATAGTTATCAATTCCAACGCTGGCGGCATAAATTTATGCGTTGTAGGATCGATAAAGGTGTAGAAACAACTTAGCCTCTTCCCCTGCTCTGTCTCTTGAACGCGTGCGCGTTGAAAAGAAAACTCTTTGCCTTGATCTGTATAAAAAACTCGTTCCGTCCACCCTGATAGTCGCTGATATGCGCATTCATTGCCATGACAGCTAATAACTTTTTCGGCAGGAGGACATTGATCTGCAAGTACGGGAAGTGATAAAGCAAGAAGGGTTACTGCGAATCCAACACGAGAAAGCCGCATATCTACTTCTCCATCATATTAGTGTAGGTAAAATATAGTGTAAAACAAAAACAATATTGATGCTACGGCAGCGATAGGGGTAGAATAAAGTTTATCCATTGACGTCACCATGAACACAGCTTGTCATCCTGAGCGAAGCGAAGGACCCCCCTCATAAAGGAGATCCTTCGCTTCGCTCAGGATGACAAGCTGCGCTCAGAATGACAGATAATTCCAGGAGGATTCATATGTTACGCTCTTTGAAGCTCATTAGCACAATGATCGCATTGACTATTTCAAGCAGCATATTTGCAGCTCACTCTCTCAATATTCCGATCCTTTGCTATCACAATTTAAACCCGGTTAAACCTGGCAGCATGAATATGACGCCACAAAAATTTGAATCACAAATGAAATGGTTAAAAGATCATGGATTCCATTTCATTCCTTTACAAGAAGCAGTGGAATACATACAAGGCAAACGTACCTCTCTGCCTGAAAAAGCTATCGTGCTGACGGTTGATGATGGCTGGCAATCTGCTTACACTTATCTATATCCCATCATAAAAAAATATAACATTCCTACGACCTTGTTTATTTATCCAGGAACGATTTCTCAAGGTAAAAATGCTATGACTTGGGAAGAGCTAAAAGAACTACAACAAACTGGATTATTTGATATTCAATCCCATACCAATACCCACCCCAACTTTAAACAAACAAAAAGACATTTGTCTGCATCTGCATATGAAAAATATGTAGCACGTGAATTAGCAAATTCTAAAAAAATCTTAGAAGAAAAAATGGGCAAACCGATTACTCTACTCGCATGGCCATTTGGTATTTACAATACTGGATTAGAAGAAGCTGCAAAAAACGCGGGATATACCATGGCATTTACTATTGATGCACTGCCTGCAAATAAAGGTTTTCGCCCCATGGCAGAACCTCGTTACATGATTATCGATGCACAGAGCATGAAAACATTTATGGGAATTGCAAATACTGCTTCATAAAGCTATCTGCTTAGGGTTAAAGGCTTAAACGCAGCCTTTCCCATTCAGCATCAAATGGAATCATTCCAGCACGATAATCCATGACTCGTCGCCTCTCTGGATTAGAGTAGTAATGCAGTTTAACTAAGTTGCCAAATTTATCACTGATTTCCATACCCACAATGATAAAATCGGCCTTGAGTTTCGTAATAATAATTTTATTATTTGATGCAGAATGTTTGCTGGAGATGATTTGAAATCCTTCCTGTTTCACCGTCTCAATCACTATCTTCAACAGTTCTTTATAAATTCCTTTCCCCTGAAACTCAGGAAGAATACCTGTTGCACGCATATAATATTCTTCTGCATTGACTTGATCGCCATTGGACCAACCAATAAGCTTTCCATCTTCTGTGAACACACCATAAAATAATTTAAATAAATTTCCCATTCGTGATAGCAACGCTTTTTGTTTTGCCGCTTCTTCTTCTGAAAATAGCAAATCAAGTTTCGTTAAATAATCCATCTCACCAAACACACGTTGCATAATAGGTTTACGCTGTTCTTCCAACGCTTTTTCATCCATGGAAACAACGTAATATTTATCGCCTATTTTAGAAACCAGCTTACCTGGGAAACTCATATCTTCTCTCATATTGATCTAGTGTAATTCAATCTGACGCATATTTGCCATTTTAAAAATCTGTTTCGCTACAAAAAACATAATGATACCCACCACAATGGCTGCAATACCCATGCCCAAGTAATAATGTTGATAAATACTCAAACTAGCCACGCCTTTAAGATTTTCAGGAATTGCGATCATTTGATTTAACAAACCTGTAATTGGATTCGACAAGGCAGTAGAAATATACCAAGCGCCCATCGCAAACCCCATCATCTCCTTATCGCAATACAACCCTATCATACTCAAGCCAATCGCACTGACCCACATTTCTGCGATTGCTAAGATAAAATAAATTAAGACAAACCAATTACCATTAATCAATCCATCTTTAGCAAACAACGTTGCCACATAAGCAACTAACAAACCAATACCGCCAATGACAACACCAGCTGCAAATTGATATGGAATTTTAAACCTTGGAAATGCGCCATAAAAATAAGGTAATGACAATCCTAAAATAATAATTGAAAGCGGGTTAAACATTAAAAATTGCGCTGGGTTTACTTTAAAACCAAATAATTGTAAATCTGAATTATTGCCTGCAAATAAGACTATAGACGTATTCATTTGGTTATACAGAATAAAAAATATCACTGCTTCTAAAATCAAAACCACCGCTATTAACTGCTTAAAGCGCACCTCACCCTCGAGTGTCAGTGTTTTGCCAAGAAACCATAGAACGGATAACGTACAACCCAAAATAATCAAATAACTGGCAAGAAACACTGCATTAAATGCTAAGTAGGTTAAACAGAAAAAAGCTAAGATATAAATCAATAACAAAGACCATCGTTTAAGCGTCATTGCTGTTTTATCAACTGCATCCATCACCGTTTCATAGAGATCATAACGGTATGCGTAATTTAATGCTGACAATCCTTTTCCAATGACGACTAGTCCAAATATCATGAAGGGGCCATATTTATTATTCATCATCATCGGCGAAAAAATCGTTGCCAATAAAGAACCCACATTAATCGCCATGTAATATAAAGTCATCCCAGCTTTAATACGCAAAGGGGATTCAGAAAAAATCCGCGCAACCAGCGCTGAAGCTGCGCCATTTAAAATAGATCCACAAACAGGGACTAAAGCAAATGCTGCTAAAAATAAATCATGCCCATACTGCAGAGTAAAACCACTTAAAAATACGAGAAAAAATGCAAACGCAAGAATAACACTGCCCACTAATACTGCACGGCGTATGCCAAGCAATCTATCAGCTATACTCCCACCCGCTAGCAAGGTTAAATAAATAAACGCGGTATAAACACCAAAGAAAGCATATGCGTTTTTTTCTGAAAAACCTAAGCCATGAAGCAATAACGGACGTGTTAAAAAAAGTATGAGGACAGTATTATATGTATATGATGCGAATTGACTCCAGAAAGTAATCGCAGCTACATTGTTCATTTGACATTGTTCATTTGACGTTGAGCAAGGTCCCATCTAATCATTATTATATCCTTGTGAACAAAGATGACTATCCTATCGATGCGAGGATAGTTTAGCAATAGACTTAAGCCTCTGTAGGGTGGGCACGCTACGCTCTTATCATTACCCACAAATCTTGAGTCCCTTCTCCCACCGTGTTTTTTTTGCGGTGGGAGAAGGGACTCAAGATTTGTGGGTAATGATAAGAGCGTAGCGTGCCCACCATCTACCGTCTTGCTACTAACTCCAACAGAAATTTTTCACACTTCACCAATTGCTCTAAAGCAATAAACTCATTAGCACGATGCGCTTGCTCAATACTACCCGGCCCCCAAACAATCGTCGGCACACCTGACTGTTGAAATAAACCCGCTTCAGTTGCATATGCAACTTTTTTAATCGATTGATCACCCGTCACTTCACGAACAAGTTTTGTAATCGCTGCATCTTCAGAGGCTTCTAAACCAGGCGCTTCAGCAATCGATTGTATTTTGATATCTGCATCAGCAAGCTCTCGCCTCATGCCAGGTAATATTTCATTTTTAATATATTGTTGTAGTTCTTCACGTATCAATTGTGGATTCATTGATGGTAAGTTGCGAAACTCAAATGCAAATTCACAATAGCTTGGAATAGTGTTAATCGCATTACCACCTTTAATGACATTCGTAGAAAACGTCGTGAAGGGCACATCAAAATATTGATCAAAAGGCCCGTGTATTTTAGATCGCTCGCACAAAGAACGTATTTGTAAAATAAATTGTGCCGCATAATCAATTGCATTACAGCCCTGTGTAACCAGTGATGAATGAGTAGCTCGTCCGTGAACGCTGCATTGATAGGCATTAATACCTTTATGCGCAACGACTGGCTGCATTTCTGTTGGTTCACCCACAATGCATGCGGTTGGTTTGATGCCAGATGCCTGCATTCCTTTAATTAAGCCAACAACACCAGTGCAACCGACTTCTTCATCATAAGAAAAAGCAAAATGTAATGGTTTCTGTAATTGTAATTTTTTAAATTGTGGGACCAGTGCCAATACAACCGCGATAAATCCTTTCATATCACACGCACCACGACCGTATAACTTGTCAGCGACAATGGTTGCTGTAAAAGGATCGCTATCCCACTGCTGCCCATCAATGGGGACAACGTCGGTGTGCCCAGAAAGAATTAAACCATCATCTACTGCTCCATTGTGCGCTGGAAGAGTGGCGAACAGGTTTGCTTTTTCCTTGTTATCATCATACGTCAACTGCACTGGTATTTTGTGTGCCGCGAACCAATCTGCCACATTGGAAATTAAATGTAAGTTGGAATTACGAGAAGTGGTGTCGTATGAAATTAATTTCGCTAGCCATTCTAAGTGATTAAGTGATTTTGACATGTGATTCCACCAAAAAGATTTTTGGTGGAATCATAGCAGATGCAAAGCCGTACTGTCATCCCGAGAGAAACGATGAATCCCCATGGAGATCCCTCGTCGCGCCGCTCCTCAGGATGACAGATGATCCACCCAACACCCATGAAACCCAAAAGGCACGCGATGTGGTAATTGAATCATCGCAATTGGCTCTTCATCCACACGTTGTGCATCGAGAAGGACTAAATCACTTCTATTAGCTGCTTCACGATAAACGTAACTCAAGAGAAATCCATCGCCCTCTGCTGCCTCTTGTGTCCGTGGAACAAAAATTGGCTCCAATGGATAAGATCCTTTTCCAAAATGATGAATCTGCTTGTCATTCGTTTGCATATCGTAATGGACAATAGCATCATAAAGATGTTGTAAATCTTGATCCAATGTCGCATTCATATACGCATGCCGATTATTTCTACCCGTAAATCGTTCATCGACTTTTGGAAATTCCACATTTTTATTATCTAAACGTTCTTTCTTAATTTTTTTACTTTTAAGATCAAACGTCCAGCGCGTCAGATAATTAACATAAAATATGTTATCATCAGAAAATGCGACTGCATCTTTAGAAATATTGTCCATCACAACCATTTCCAAAATGATTTTATCTTTTTCTTCATGCGCGTTAACCACGTGAAAACCTAACGCAGCTTCATCTTCAAACCAAATGATATCTTGCTCACTACCATAACGCGGCAAAATAGCAAAACGCGTATTTAAATTAGGCTCCCATTTAAATACGGTTTCCTTACGCATAATACGCTGAAAATCCCATGTTAATGGGAACAATGGCAGAATGCTGAAATTTTCTGTGATAGCAAAATCATGCATCATACAGTTGAATGGCATAGTCAACGTTGTCTGATAAGAAATATTTCCATGACGATCCACAACAAAGTATCTAAAATCAGGACCAAAATAACTATAGAAAATTAGCTCTTTGCTCACGGGATCAATTTTAGGATGCGCCATCATCGTACGATCAAACGTTTGCTTAAATGAATACACCTCACCACGTGTCATATCTTGTGTGTCTACGCAATATGGCAAGCTACCTTCATTCAACGCTAACAATTGATTATGATGCCAGATCACATTGGTATTTGCAGTACTACCAGAACAATGCTTAACAGATTCATCACGTGTACCATGATCACGCATCCCACCAAATAAACTTTTACGTGCATTACGTTCTGCTAAAAATTTTTCGGTGCGTAGCCATCGATTTTGGTAATTGACATGACCATTTTGAAAAGTAATGGCATGCAACATCCCATCACCTTCAAACATGTGATACTTATCCGAATAAACATACTGCGGATTAGGCCCATTACGATAAAATGTTCCATTTAATTCTTTAGGAATTTCTCCAATCACAATAGGATCATTGATATCAGATTCAGCAACCAGTGGCTCCCAAATGTTTTGCAAATACATATTCTTCGGCAATGGCTTACTCATGACCATCTCCTTCTTGGATCGCAATCCATTTTTTATATAACCGTTGCCATGCATCTTGATTACTTGGATTTGCCCAATCGTAACCTATGGCTTTCCAATCGGGATCATCAAGATTGAAACCAAGATTCTGCATATATACACTTTCACATACAAAAAATTGATTTTTAAAAGGAAGTAAATATCCGCCATTCAATTGCAAATAGGATTTTGCTCCTTCATAGTTTTTAAACCACTGATTTAAAAAACCACCGCGAATAAAAGGTAATTGGCATTTTAATTCACTCCATGATTTAAAACCTTTTTCGATGGCGATCACTGTTAACGCTTGTTTACGCTTAATATCTTGCTGTGCGATTTCTTCAATTACCACATGATTGAATTCAGGTAATATTTGAAATCGTTTCGCCGCAGAAAGTACTTTACTTGGATCCGATGAACGCAATGATTTTAATAAAATTGACGCTTGAATTTTACATTCTGCAACACTATAGGAAGGATGTGGCTTACTCATATAAACACCTCTGTTATATTAGCCATAACCCACTCTCTGGCATAACAAAAGGTTTAATGAATATCAGAAAAACCGATATAAACCAGGGTGAGATCCTCTTTTGTGGGTATAGGCGCCCCTTTAAGCCTGTGTATATAATATACCACTAAATAGCAAAAAGAAAGCTTTTATGCGCGATTTATTAGAAGACATTATTGTGATTTTTTGTATCATTCTACTTTCAAATAATCTAAATACTATTCTTACTTATTCGAGGCTTTTCATGAAAAAACTATTATTAATCGCTGGGTTATTCCTAGGCGCAACTTCTTTATCTTATGCAGGCGGCTTAAGCCTCAATATCCAATATGATGCAATAAAAGTTGCACATAGCTCACAAGTTACATTTGATGTTAGCAAAGGATCCCCTGCAGGCATGCAGTCTGGAACTTCATATACCCTAGTCTGTCAAACAACTGCAAATTCTGACACCGCATTATCATTAGAAACGTATACTCCAAATGGCGTAAGCTTTAGCGAAGTCAAAGTAAATGATGTACAGAAAGGCTCACAATTTCTTCTTCCAGTCGGCAGCAAAATTGAAATGGATAATGTTTATTTTACCAATGCAAATTATTCAGTGTTTACAATCCACAACTTGGACAATGTGACCGATGTCACCCTGACCTGCTCTGCAACACCACTGGTTTCAGTACGCTAAGTCCAAAATCAAAAGCCTGAATGTGATATCACTCAGGCTTAATTCAAAATTCGGTCAATCCCAACACAATAGATTTAATTTATACCAATAATATATTGGGGATATTTATAATTCGCTAGGCTGCGCCGGAAAGACTTGATATTCGAGCATCGCAGCACAGTTTACGTTGTCGGTAAATGAGCAGCGAAGCACAGAATATCAAAGATTTACGGCCAGGATAGCAGAATTATAAACAGACCCGGAAAAACCCCCAATACTCCTATCCAAGCAAGAGTGCTAATATAGGGTGATAAGTAAATATATCGCCGCCCCCTGGAGAACACCATGAACCAAGAAATTTCAGATGATGACTTACTGGATTTTCTTCGCCAAAACAGCCTCTTCAATGGCTGCAATGAAAACCAACTCAAATCTATTTTGAAACTTTCTACAGTTGCCACTTTCAATACCGATGATATTTTAATTCAAGAAAATGAATTATGTGACAACATTTACATTATCATTGAAGGTCAGGTAGGTATTTTCAAATTTGATGACCATTTAGATCACTCACATCAAATAGCAACTCTTGGCCCCAATACAGTAATTGGTGAAATTACGTTGCTCGACAATGCACCGCGCTCTGCAACAGTTAAAGCATTAGAAATGACGCAAGCAATACAACTCTCACGTGAAAAATTATATGCAACCTCAAAATCACAGTGGGATCAGACAGCGATAGCCAGTAAATTAAGTCAACTTGCAGAAGCAGCGAAAAACCTCATTACTGAACCTCCCTTTTATCCCATTATGGTACAAAACATTGCGAAAGAGCTCGCACTTCGTGTACGCAATACCAACGACACGGTAACTGAAGCGCTACGCAAAGAATTACAACAAGCAAAAGCCCAAGTTGCTATGGGCTTATTAATCGTGAATGTTGTCGCAATGCTTGCACTGTATATGATTACTCTGAAATTATTAAATGAGATTCATGTTCAAGTTTCAACAACGAGTATCGTAACCGTACCCGTTATTATTGCTTTCACAAGCGCTACATTTTACATCATTTTGAAATCAGGTTATCCATTAGATTTATATGGGATTACCTTAAAAAATTGGCGCAAATCGTTATATGAAGGGGCAATGCTCACTGTTGGGATGATTGTAGCGAGCATTATTATTAAATTTTTATTTATGGAACTCGTCCCGTCATATAGTGCACGTTCATTATTTGATGGCCAAATCATCACGCATCTATTTCCCTTAAGAACTGAAATATTCATCTTAGTCGTCTATTTAATCTTTGTGCCACTTCAAGAGTTGGTGACACGTGGATTGTTGCAGAGTTCATTTCAAGAATTTTTAACCGGGAAAAATAAAGTCTATATTTCCATATTCCTTTCTAATCTCTTATTTAGTATCACCCACTTCCACTTTCCTTTCATGGTGGCATCTTTTGTCTTCGTCACCGGATTAGTATGGGGTTGGTTATACTCGCGTCACCATACATTAGTCGGTGTTACCTTGTCACATCAGATTTTTGGAGTATGGGGATTATTCTTTTTAGGAATATAACCAGTCAAAAGACAGGATTATATGAAAAAGACGAGCGCACACAAATTATATTTGATTGCTGCCATGAGTATTTTCATTAGCTCATGTCACCATGATGTTACGCAAGTAAGACCCGTGCGCGCTGAACAAATCAAGCCAACCACTCTACTTTCTCATTACTCTTACGCTGGGGTAGTCCGCGCACATAATGACGTGACGCTATCGTTTCAAGTTGGCGGGAAAATCAGTAATCGCTATGTTGAAATTGGTGAAAGCGTTGCTCCAGGCAAACTACTCGCAGAACTAGATGCGAAAGATCTTACATTAGATGTGGAAAATATAGATGCTCAACTAAAATCAGCAAAAAGCACCCTTCTACTTTCACAGAATGATCTCAATCGTTATAAACAATTGCTCTCACAAGGGCATATCAGTGATAGTTTTTTTCAAGATGCAAAAACAAAATTTGAAACCAACTCTGCAACCGTCGAAAGAATTCAAGCATCGCTACAGCTTGCAAAACGCAAATTAAATTACACCAAGCTATACGCTGAATACCCTGGAATTATTACAAAAACATTGGCAAACGCTGGCCAAGTCGTTTCGCCAGGACAAGCGGTCATACAAATGGCGCGCAGTGATGAAAAAGAAATTGTAATTAACATTCCCGAACAACGCATCGAACAATGGCAGTATATTAACAACGTTACTGTCACGCTCTGGGCCCATCCTGCAGTGAAATACGATGCAAAAATAAGAGAAATCTCGGGTGAAGCTGATCCTGTTACCCGAACCTATGTTGTCAAGTTAAGCATGACGAACCCAGATAAAAGTGTACGCTTAGGGATGACAGCAAATGTTGAAGCAGATGAACATACCGAACGGCCACAAATTTTAATTCCGCTTACTGCCGTTTATTATGAAAATAATAATCCATCCGTATGGATAGTGAACCAAGAAGATATGACGGTACAACCCACTAAAATTCTTTTAGGAGGATATGAAGATAACAAAATTATCGTCAAAGGTGGCTTATTAGCAGGACAATGGATTGTTACTGCGGGTGTGAATAGTTTACGTAAAGGACAAAAAGTAAAACTGGTTGATGAATAACAGCTATGAAATCACTCAACCTTTCTGAGTTCGCTTTAAAAAACCAACCATTGATTCGCTTTTTGATGGTCGTGTTTTTCATTATCGGAACTTATTGTTATCTAAACTTAAATCAAAAAGAAGATCCCGATTTTAATTTTCGCACCATGGTCATTTCTGTATTCTGGCCAGGCGCAACCGCTATGCAAGTTGAGCAACAAATTATTGAGCGCTTAGAACAATACTTAAATGAAGTCCCAAACGCACAAACACTGTACGGCTATGCGAAACCAGGCGAAGCAGAATTCTATATTGATTTAGATGAAGGCTTGAGCAAAGAAGCAATTAATGATTCCTGGTATCAAGCAAGAAAAAAAGTAGCTGACATCAAGCACCTTTTACCACCTGAAATCATCGGCCCATTTTTTAATGATGAATTTGGTGATGTTTACGGCTCAATCTACGCCATTGTCCCCGATGGCTTTAACTACGCTGATGTAAAACTTGCAGCGGATGATATTCGCCGCGAATTACTGCGTTTACCTGAAGTGGGTAAAGTATTAATTGTTGGTGATCAACCACAAAAAATTTATATCGAATTTTCACATAGTAAATTAGCAACTCTAGGCATCGATCCACAATTAATTCTAGATACCATTCGTGATCAAAATGCTATGCAGCCGGCAGGTGTAGTACGCTTACCGCAAAATGAAATTTTGCTGCGTATTACAGGAGCATTTGATTCAATAGAAAGTATTCGTAATACAAACATTCACACACCTAATGGTGATTTTCGATTAGGTGATATCGCGAAAATTCATCGCGGCTACCAAGATCCACCCTCATTCAAAATGCACTATCAAGGAAAAGAAGCGCTGGGGATTATTATTTCCATGAAAAGTAAGCGCGATGTTTTAAAGATGGGAGTATCATTAAACAAAGCATTTGACTCCATTACAGCGTCATTACCGCACGGCATGGAAATTCACCAAGTCTCTAATCAACCTCAAGTGGTTAAAACAGCTGTGCATGGCTTCGTACACTCTTTATTTGAAGCAGTCATTATCGTATTGATTGTTAGCTTTTTTAGTCTAGGCATGCGCTCAGGCGCGGTTGTCGCTTTTTCTATTCCACTCGTACTCGCTATTACATTTACTTTTATGTATTTATTTGATATTGACTTGCAACGAGTTTCTCTTGGTGCATTAATTATTTCAATTGGATTATTAGTCGATGATGCGATGATTGCAGTTGAAATGATGCTGCGTAAATTAGAAGAAGGTTTTGACGCATTTTCTGCGGCAACCTTTGCCTATACATCAACTGCTTTTCCAATGCTGACTGGCACACTCATCACTATTGCAGGTTTTTTACCAATAGGGATGGCAAGATCAGATACGGGTAAATATACATTTTCAATTTTAAGCGTCGTTGGAATCTCACTGATAGCTTCATGGTTTGTTGCTGTTATTTTCACGCCTTATATTGGTTATAAAATTTTAAAAGACCATAAACCTACAGCCCATGACTCACACGATACTCCAACTTATCGCTTTATTCGCAACTTAGTCGCAACATGTATAGATCGCTGCAAGTTCGTGATCATCGTTACTGTTATCGCATTTGTTGTTTCTGTACTAGGATTTAAGTTCGTACAAAAACAATTTTTTCCACCTTCTGAACGACCAGAAATATTGGTTAGCATGCAATTACCAGAAGGATCGCCCTACAGCGCAACAGAACACGAAGTTAACAAACTAGAAAAAATATTAGCAGATGATGAAAACATTGTGAATATCACAACTTATATTGGTGGCAATACACCACGTTTTTATTTGCCTTTACGTCTAGAGCAAAACCGAGTTAACTTCGCGCAAATGGTGATTATGACCAAAGGTGGTGAGACACGTGAAGCTGTTTTGAACCGTTTGAACAAATTGTTTAATGATGACTTCCCACTCGTAACGCCACAAATTTCACGCTTAGAAAATGGACCTCCCGTAGGCTACCCTATTCAATTTCAAATTAGCGGGAAAAATCCAGATACTTTATACAGCATTGCAGAACAAGTGAGTCATGTAGTTAAAGATCACCCCAATACGGTAGGTGTGAACAATGATTGGGGGAAAACATTCAATCAACAATTAGTCATTGATAATGATAAGGCTCGAGCGATTGGCGTTTCAGGGCAATCATTAGCATTTAATTTAAATACTATTCTAAGTGGCTATCCTATCACCAAATACCGTGAAAATACGGAATTAATCGATATAGAAGCACGTGGTGAACCAGTAGAGCGCACCAATATAGATCTATTAAAAAATATTAATATTTATAGCTCAGCAGGACGATATATTCCGCTCGATCAAATTGTTTATTTCAAAAATAGTGTAGAAGAAAATCGTATCTGGCGCCGTAACGGTGCACTAACGATTACTGTAAATGCCAATGTAATTGGTAAAGCTGAGCCACTGGATGTCGCAAAAGATTTATATGAGAAACTATTACCTATTCGTGAGAAGCTTCCCCATGGATATCAAATTAATAATGCGGGCGTTGCGAAATCATCCGCTACAGCACAAGAATCTATTGTAGCCGTACTACCTGTGGCGCTCTGTGTCATGATGTTATTACTCATGCTGCAATTAGGAAGCTTCCAACGCGTTATCATTGTGTTTTTGACCGCACCGCTGGGCTTGATCGGCGTCACACTAACACTATTATTATTTCATATGCCATTCGGTTTTGTTGCGATGCTAGGTTTAATCGCACTGATGGGTATGATTATGCGTAACTCGGTCATTCTCATTGATCAGATTGAAACAAATATCAAAGAAAATATTCCACCGTATGAAGCTATTATAAAAGCAACGGTAGAACGATTTAGACCTATTATGCTAACCGCATTAGCCGCAATATTAGCGATGATCCCATTATTAAGCAGTATATTTTGGGGTGCAATGGCAGCGACCATTATGGGTGGATTACTTGCAGCAACGTTACTAACTATTTTATTTTTACCTGCACTCTATGCATATTGGTTTAATATAAGGCGCTGATATGAAATTGCTACTAACTTTATTACTCGCCGTATTTTCGTGCCACAGTTATGCGTGGGATTGCCATTTTTTATTAACCTATGGCGCATTAAAGAATGACTCTACGATTGACCATCGCCCCACTATCGCAGCTGAACCATTAGAAGATTTTCTGCAGCAAGAACATCTTGGTTTGGTCACACTACTACGCGATCATGAAGCATGGTCAACATCACATTTAAGTACTTACGCACCCTTACCCACAGCACTCCAATTTACCGGAGACAAAAAAGATAAGTCACTCGTCACACAATTTATAGAAGCCATTCGAGTGAATCCTGATATCGCACATCCACTCTATATTCAATTTGCGCCTAGTGAAGTACATCGCATTCATTCTCATCCATTACAGCGCTATGACGTTATCCCAAAAAATTCTTCCTGGGTATGTGTGCCGAATCCTCCCATTGAAGGTGTCTCACCACAAGAAAAATTATCGCCACTCGAAATCTTATCTACAGCCGCTGATGAACCTGACTATGGTATGGATACACAACTGTGGGAAGATAATTCTTCTAGCTTTGGCAATACCTATGGGCTAGGCAAGCAACCATTTGGTAATCCGCGTCTCTCCATTGGCTCGCAAGCACCTTTCCATATGGCTTTTTACTATGAGTCTTCTATTCTCACTACCCTTGCGCCATTTATACAGCACTCATATCTTGAATACAGAATTCATCTTTATTTAACTCTTGCGAAATATGCTTTCTCTACGAAGCATCCCTACTGGGGATATCGTTTTTTAGGATGGGCAATACACTATATGCAAGATTTAACGCAACCTTATCACACGACAATGGTTCCAAATACCTCAGTAACTTATCTTATCTTTGTTGACATATTAGATATGATTGGCATTTCATCTACAAAACAAAATGTTATTCAATTAATTACCAATAAGCATATGAGCCTAGAAAACTATGAATCCAACTTAGTAAAAACTGAATTTCAAAATGTATCATCTAATGGAATAATGCTGACTGCATTAAGTGATTTAAAAAATGATGCGCGCTATCCAGTTTATTCTGAATCATATCCACGCAATATTATTGCCTATGAATCACATGAATTTGCAAATCAAATTGATGATACCCTCATTAACACTTTCCCAGAAAAATATGTTCTTGATCCTAACTATATATTTTATGAAACAGAAACGAATGTTAATCTTTACGAATTAAGCAAACACAACAACATTTCTACTGATAAAATTAATACCGATATTTCCACCCTACTTAGAGCATTAGGTTCACATACACGTATTGTTATTCGATATGTTATAAAATAAAATCATACCTAAGCTGTCATCCTGGGCGTAGTGAGGGACCTCCATGGAGATCCCTCGCTACGCGCTCGGGATGACAAGCTACTCGGGATGACAATCACCTATTAACCTTATACACTGGATAAAAAGCATGGGCATACTTACTCTCACAAAAAAAGGATCTAGTTACACCAGAAGAAATGGCGGATCATTTAAAACATATAAACCAGGTGAAAAAGGTTATGCTGCTGCTAAACATTCTTATCGTGCAGGAGCTGCTCAAGGGCGATTTATAGGGCCCTCTCAACCACATACTGTTACTGTAAGGACAACTAATCGATTACAACACTCCAGACCCATGCATTTTCATCATCTCGTAAACGATAACTCTGTCCTTGAGGCTATCAAAAATAAAATTAATGCATTAGCGGATGAAAAAGCTGTGATGGAGGAATGTAATCAATTCCTTTTAACGTCTAACAATGATGACTTAAAAAGTCTTGTCCGCAAGATTGCGAAACAACGCATTTTGACTTTAGAATTCGAAGCGATAGATCACAAGAAACCATTGCTTAAGAGCAATACCGTAAGTACTTTTTTAAATACCGCTCGCTCTTTTACTTTTTTCTCTACTCATTCCAAAGATATTTATGACATGATACATGATGGTATGAATATAAAAAACGCGCACAGTAATTTTCTAGATGAAAGTAAAAAACTATCTGACGAAGAAAAAACATTTCGTCAGAAGTTATGAGTAAAAATCTTATTTTTTGTGCGTGAGCCCAGACCGTTCATCTCCTAGCTTTTTGGGTGCAGTAGCTAATGGGTTCTTGTTTTTGCTATTCAGATATTGACTCCACCGCTGATAACTAGGATCTGCATAAGAATGAACGGCATGTCTAGGAATATCCTGCGATACTGGTGGACGAGCAGCTATCAATCTTTTTGTTTCTTCCAATGCTCTATATACCTCATCATCCATGGCCTTCCCACGTAGGGTTACAGAAACCTTCATCGTAGTACTTTGATCTAATGGCTGCTTAACAGCATCTTTTCCTGAATTAGCCTTCCTTTGCATAATGCATCCTTATTTTACTTTAATTTAGACAATTAGCCGTGATACGTTAGAATTCCACTCAAATATTTGCTACAATAACGCACAATTACAATAAAAATTATTTCAAACGAGGAGCTCAATGAACTACCTTACAAAAGCAATCTTGTCATTCAGCCTATTAACTCCCCTTGCATCCCATGCAACCACACCACACGGCTGGCCCACTGATCGCATTGCCATGGGTACAGCTGTCAATGGCGGAGAAAGCAATTACCAAGCCCTATTGCAGCGCCCTATTGATGCAATGTTTACCTATGCAGGAATTAATGGCGCAGGCGACCGCGGACAATTTATTGATATAGATACTAAAGTTAAAAACGTCTTAGATCAAGCACGGGCATATGCAAAGCAAACTGGAAAAACAATGCATCCAGTTATTGTTTTTTATACTGTAGATGGCAGCGATGGTGCTTGGGCTATGCAACAAGATTTGGATATTGATCCTGCGAGCAAAACAAATAATTTATATTTACATTATGTTAATTTGATTCGCTTACTACAACTTATCGAATCTTATCCAGATTTAAAAGTCAGTGTTGTTTTAAACCCTGATTACTTAGGCGAATTACATATCCAATGCACTCCAAACTATTGCCCTATTCCATTCAATCAACCTATTAATGTAGCAACTGGCTTACAAACGGCTATTTCATTTTTGCAACAACATGGTGATTTATCATATGCTGTCACAATTCCACAACTCTTTTTAAATCCGAACACTACCATTGCTGATTACAATACATCTATTAATTGGATTATGAAAACATTTGGTCCCGATGTGACATTTGGCTGGGAAGATAACGTATGGGCAGGTGATTCTTCCGGTCATTTATGGGTTCATGCTGCAGCCAAAAATCCAGACATCACTGCAACACATATTAAAAATGAAAATGATTTTCTAACACAAATGAATGCGCAACAAGGAACATATGGACCTGACTTTATCGTGTTTGACAAATGGGAACGTGATGTATTTGACAGCACATTAAATGGCGCAGGCATTAATAATGGCTATTTATATAATTGCAATGATTGGGATGTTTATATGCAATATGTTTATGGTATCAGCTCCCATTTTAACAACATGCCCATTATGTTGTGGCAAATTCCTGGTGGGCATTTGCAAATGAATAATGATATCGATACGCGTAATGATCACGCTTCCACAGCACCCGATTATTTTCTTGGCGATAAAAATTTAAATTTCGGCAAGTTAAAATCTTACATTGCGACAGCAACACTCAGCAATCCATCGGTATACGGTGTGACGTCCAATAAAGTTGTGGATTATTTAACTTGTGATTGGCATCAAAATCGTTTAGCTACAATCCAAAAAGAAAATGTATTTGCTATTTTATGGGGTGGTGGCTCAACAACCGGCGTGATTGGGATTCAGCCTGAGTTAGATGATAGCGGGTGGTTGTTTGCAAAAATCCCCTGACTCGCTATGCTCGTCTGTCCCCTTTTTCAAAGGCGTTGTTTCGTAAATCAAAATCTGCACTATTCCCCTCTCCCAAAATGCTTTTCTTTGGGAGAGGGGCTAGGGGTGAGGGTGTTTGAGGTGGCACAAATATCTTTAGGAGGCACATACCTTGCTCAAAACCCTCATCCCCAACCCTTCTCCCCTCGTAAAAATCACTCCGGGAGAAGGGAGAAAATCGATTTATGCAACAACGCTTTTTTCAAAGGGGACTAAAGCCTTAACCCTCTTTGAAAATGAGGGTCGACACGCGCTTTATGCGTGTCAGGGAGATTTTCATTACACCAAGCCCCTATCCTTCAACATAGGCTCAATATTAGGGTCTTCGCCATAAAACGCTTTAAACATAGGGCCATAATCTTCTGTGTGTCCACGTGATAAAATCATATCTCGGAAACGCTGCCCATTTTCTCTCGTTAATCCACCGTGTTGCGTGAACCAAGCATAAACATCATCATCCAGCATTTCCGTCCATAGATATGCGTAATAGCCTGCAGAATATCCATTTGCCCAAATATGTAAGAAATAACTTGAACGATATCGACTTGCTACGTTAGGGAAATTCGTTAATGAATCTTTTAATGCTTTCGTTTCAAATTCATCTACATTTAATTTAGCTGTTTTAGCCGGTAATTCATGCCATTCCATATCTAACTCAGAAGCAGCTAATATCTCACCCAACGCGTAACCTTGATTGAATTTTTGCGCCTTAATGACTTTATCAACTAAAGATTGCGGCATTGGTTGACCCGTTTTGTAATGCACCGCATAGTGCTGTAACACCTCTGGATATAATGCCCAGTGTTCATTAAACTGCGATGGTAATTCGACAAAATCTCTAGCGATATTCGTACTGGAGAGTGGATATTGACTATTAGAAAATAAACCATGTAATGCATGTCCAAATTCATGGAACATGGTTTTCACATCATCAGCAGATAATAATGCGGGCTCACCTTTAGCTGGTTTTGTAAAGTTAGTAACGTTATAGATGACTGGTTTGGTACCTAACAACGCAGACTGCTGCACGAAGTTATTCATCCATGCACCACCAGTTTTATTATCACGTTGAAAATAATCCAGATACAGCAAACCTAACTGCTTACCATCTTGATCAAACACATCAAAGGTACGCACATCCGGATGATACACAGGCAAATCATGTCGTTCTTTAAATGTAATACCATACAGTTTATTTGCTGCATAAAACACACCGTCGATCAATACGCGATTCAATTCAAAGTACGGTTTTACTTCTTTTTCATTAACATCATATTTTGTTTTGCGAATTTGTTCAGAGTAATAATTCCAATCCCATGGCTTCAATTCAAAATGCTTATTTTGATCGATGAGCTTTTGAATTTCACTTGCATCTTCACTCGTTCTCTTTGCCGTTGCAGGAATTAATTGACTTAAGAAATGATGCACAGCTTCTGGCGTCTCAGCCATTTGATCATAAAGAACATACGCTGCATAATTGGGATAACCAAGTAATGCTGCTTTTTCAGCGCGTAATTGCGCGATTTCAGCAATAATGCCACGCGTATCATTTTTGTCATTTTGCTCGGATCTATTCCATGATTTTTCATATAATGCTTCGCGAATCACTCTATCCTTCAATGATTGCAGTAGTGGCTGTTGCGTCGTATTTTGCAATGCGATGGTATAGGCTTTTTTGCTGCTTTTAGTAGAGGCTAATGCAGCGGTTTCACTAGTGGACAATCCATCTAGTTGCTTTTTGTCTTGAACAACTAACGCTCCATTTTTATTAGCCGCAAGTAATTTTTGCTGGAAATCCGTCTCAAGCGAAGCCAATTTCTTATTTAACTGCTGCAGTCTTTCTTTGTCTTTAGCACTTAAGTTCGCACCTGCATGAATGAACTCTTGGTAGTATATCTTTAATAATTGCCTCTCTTCAGGATTCAACTTTAAATCTGACTGCTGACCATATATTGCCTTAACGCGCGCAAACAATTTTGCATTTAAATACATTTGATCATGGTGTTGCGCAAGTAATGGCGCTAATTTGTTTTGAATATCATCTAATATTGGATTTGTATTCGCTTGCACAATTGCGAAGAATACTTCAGAAACACGCTCTAACAGGCGGCCTGATTTTTCCATTGCGACCACTGTATTCTCAAATGTTGCTGGCGCAGGGTTATTGGCGATCGTATTAATCTCTGCTTGTTGCTCTTTCATCCCTTGAATAAATGCAGGAAAATAATCAGTGTCTTTAATTTTATTAAATGGCGGTGCTTCAAATGGTAAAGCACTCGGCGTAAAAAATGGATTTGATTGCTTTTCTGCTGCGGCATGAGTCATGCCACTGATCAACAATAGACTTAATACTGCTAAAGTACATTTTCTCATTTTGATTCCTTTCATTATGATTTTGTTCAAGGCATCAATATAGACGATGTATTCTTATCTTGCTAGGGGTAGTTGTGCGCACTGTCATCCCGAGCGATAGCGAGGGACCTCCATGGAGATCTCTCGCTATCGCTCGGGGTGACAGCATCAGTCAAATATATTATTTTTTCCCTGGAACAGGTGCCACAGAAGCTTGCTCGTCAACTAAGTCCACATGTAAATCTAATCCACTTGCTGATCGACGTAATAATTGCTGTCTCTTTGCATTATCTTGCATTAATCTATCTAACTTATCTGGTAACGCGCCTATACCTTTTTTATCATCAATCATTTTCAATATATGACCACCACCTTTCTCACCAAACAATGTACATGAGCTTTCATTCGCTGCACGAACTGCATCGATCAAAGTCTGGCGGAGCGGTGCAAATTTAACTTGTAGTGCTAATACCGCTTGTGCATCGATATTTGGATAGAGTGTTAATAATTTAGCTATATCGTTTAATAGCACTATTAATTCTTTAGCCGCTTTTCCTTTTGCTGCTTTGTAAACACTAGACTGTGATGCATACCTAGCCGCATAAAATTTAAGTTCAGGTAATGCAGCATTAATAATTTCTGTAATCGGATGATGATGTTCAACGTGGTGTTTACATGCTTTACTAAGCACTATCAAATCCATCTCACGATCTAAATTATGCTTTAGTTGTTCTTCCTGCGTTAATACTTTACCTGAATACGTTACATCATAATATCTAGGTTGTAATAATTTTTCTTGATAGAATGCTAGAGTATTCACTAGTGAATCATGATAGTCACTGACTATGTCATATTCACGTACAAAATCTAATGCCACTTGCGCTCTAGCAGTGCCAATATAACTTGGCGCATTACAAATGATTTTCTTGAGCACTTTAAAATCCACAAAAGAATCACTAGATAGCAAATAATTATATTGTTCTTCTAATGCGTCTCTCCAATTCGAGATTTTATTTTTTGGGGTTAATTCCAATAGCTGCTCTAGGTGCCTAATTAAATTATCTCTTCGGTTATGATAGAGAGTCACTATCATATCGATTGCTTTTTCTGACGGACTCATGGTGATGACTTGATTAGTTAATTTATCTAACTCACGCTTGACCTCATCCATCTCGCGCTTCAAGCTTTCTTTTCTATGCTCTAATGGAGCTACCCTGCCTGACACCCAATCACCTGTAGCAGACGAACGTACAATGTGATGAAGCTCACTAGCTGCTGCTTTAAGAAAAAAGTTATAATCAGCAACTCTGCAATCTGTTAATTCATGCTCTGGTAATCGTCTATCAACAGTATGATATTTTCGACTAAAGGATGATGCCGGTGCTTCAATTCGCATACAGAAACCTATATGACCACGGACGTTTTGATTAGCCGTTTTGTGATACAACAATAAAGCTATCATTTCCGCCTCAAGAATATGCGTTTCATAAACTTGATCTAGGTATTCTCTTAATTGTACTTTAGGTATTCTTAGCAATTTATCTCTAAAAGTAAGATATCGATCAATTTCACACTCTCTTGAAAAAATCATTTCATCGAGACGTTGCAATCTTGCTTGAGTAAATTTGATTTCTTGTTCATGACGGTACGACGGCATAACATCCTCGGTTTTGTACTAATGTGTACAGGTATAATAATGGCATGCATTTTACAGCGCCTATCTTTAATTTTCCTTAAATCTAAAATGCTATAATAAAGAAATACAGTGCACTATGAGGTTTAAGATGAAAAAATATCTATTCATAGCATTAACTCTTTCTTTTCAAATAGTTAATGCCGCTGTTGATCCCAACACCTTAGTAAAAGTCAGCCCTGAAAACACGAAAAAATGCGTAGAATATTATAACTTTCAGGGAGATATGTATTGCAGCACAACCCCTCAAGGCCCCTCAACTGTTGACCCTGCAGTAAAAAAATATGAAAAATTGAAAATTACATTTGATCATCGCCCTTGGAAAATAGGTTGGGGAGAAAAAAATGAAACAATACAAACAGTTGAATATGTAACTGGTGACGAAAGTGTTGAAAACTGGAGCGAATTAATTACCAGTTCATACATGCCTGGCATGCAAAAAAAAGTCACACCAATAGAATGGGCTGAAAATATGATAGATCAGCTCAAAAATACAGGTTTTAAAATGGATATTCATTACATCAAAAAGTCGCCCTCACAAGTGATTTTTGAATTTAGAGTGCTCGAACCTGAAAATCAGCAACAGGATGAACTACAAATGATAACCGGCGATGATACTGGTATTTATGTTCTGCATTACGTTATTAAAAAAACAGATATGGGCGATGAAGCTAGGGAAAAATGGATCAAGAATCTCGAAAATTCAACTATCAATCCAGAATCTAAATCTTAGAAGTAAGGTAGGCACGCTTCGCTTTGAAAATATCTAAAAACCAGCTAAAATAATGCGAATATTTAATACGTTATTTCAGGGATTGAAATACAGTGAGCATGCGAACGATATTTGTAAAACCGATTGAGATGGTAAAGTTTCATGATTTCGCTCGCGCAATTAGATTGCTTGATAAGATTGCTCTCGAAAAATACTTTAAACTATATAATGATACACTGAATGACCCTCATCGACTTCAGATTGTTGAAATAATTCACCCTGAAACAAATGAAAATATATTACATCTTGCTGGAGAGCTCACAAACAAAGACATTTTTACTTATATTCTTGTTCAATTAACCCCTGCAGACAAAATTTTGTTAGCTAGGTCCGCATCAAGTAATGCTTATTTTGAAATAGAAGATAATGAAGATCATGTCGAACGCGAAGAATACTTACCTAGTGACGCCATATCAGTCAATCTACGCCCTGATGAAATCAAAGAATTCATGGAAGAAAAACTACAACAGTTAGTATTGCATGAGCAATTTAGACCGATGCATGCATTAATTGACGAAAAAGAAATTGAGGCTCGCTATCCAGGATTAGATGAAAAAAGTGATCTCTATAAAAATGTTTTACATGCCGTACAGTTAATTAATAAAGTTAGAGCACTAAAATTAACGGCTATTACACATCCAGATTATGCAACCCAAACAAAAGGCAAAGATAAACTTAATACCGATTCTGATAATCGAAGAAAATATAGCGCTCCAATAGACGCAAAGCTAACTGATAATGAGCTGGAAAATGCCACTCTCATCTATGAATCGATCGTGCAAACTAAAGATAGACCCGTAGGCTGTCAAGAGATTGCGGCCATAGGCGCGGTACTCTCAAACGGAAAAGCCAGAGTATTCCAACTTGTAAATGGTGACCATGTTTTTTTGGTGATTGGAAAAAACCCAGGAAATGATTATACAAAATGGCACAATGCGGTATTGTGTGACCCATTGAATGGAACTTTCTGCCGATTTAATTTAAATGAATTACGCAACAATTTGTTTGGTTTTCGTTGCACAAGGAATGCTGCCGAAGACCGCGAATATATAACTTCAATTTTCTTTAATCCTGACTTCCATGTAATCGCTCCATTCAATTTGAATAATAACTCAAAACTGAATAGCCACCCCAAACCACCCTATGAAATAAAATTGCAAGCACAAGCTGCTAAACGCAAGCAAGCGCCTGATACAAAAGCACCAGCACCTACACTCACTACAATACAAAGTATCTGGAATTTTTTTGGGATGCATGCATCAACAGCTACCGTTGATAAGATGAAGCAACATGATGGCGATAAACATCTACGTGCAAAAAGTCTAATGCAGGGTGGGCAAAACACAATGCGCCCACCATTTTACAATAAATAAAATATTTATTTTCGAAGCGCACTAGCGAGAAATGGAACTGGATCATCTGACATCTGCGCACGAATTTGCTCAACTTTATTTTTTAACGCACTATTACCCATCATTGTAATAGCATGATCTAAGCTTGCTATCACTTTAAGATGCACTGCTTCGTCGTAACTCTTGCTGTGTTTCAACTCGATGTATGATGCAAGCTCCGCCTGCAATGAGCCGAATGAAGTTTTTTCATCTCCATGCAATGTAAATGAATCAGCAATACTTATTATCCTTGCAGCACATTTCGTGAAAGTAACTGGTGACACAACAACAGCTGGTGCTGCAGCCGGCGCATTGACAATCTGCCCACCTTGTTTTTTCGAACCAAACAAGCCTAAGAACCAATTGATAGGACCACCTGAATGAACCGCACCTTTCTCATCGCCAGCTAATGGCACATAGTCACCTTTCATCGTCTTCTCCTCATTTGAGTTATATTGTGTCGAGTATACAGAATACTGAAAGAAAATTAAGCCATGTTTTTGAAACTGAATGTTTTCAATTCTAATATAATAAATAGAATGATCATGTTTTGGTCAAAATCTTTCTTACCAATATATTGACCAATTGACATAATACGCGCATGATTTTTATATAAACCAACAAAAAGAGAGCATGTATATGAAATATATCTGCGTATATTGCGGGACAAGTGAAAACGGCGCTCTAAAATACAAAGACATTGCAAAACTACTCGGAAAGGAGATTGTAAAGCAAGGATACGGCTTAGTTTTTGGCGCAGGCAATACCGGATTAATGAAAATCGTTGCAGATAGCGTAATCGAATCTGGCGGCGACGTTATCGGCGTGGTCACACCAGAAATTAAAGATTTAGATGTCACACACATTGGAATCAAAGATCATAACTTACTGATCGAGTCACTTTACACAGAACGTAAAATCAAAATGATTACACTCTCTGATGGATTCATCGCGCTTCCTGGAGGCCTAGGTACCATCGATGAAATCGCAGAAATTTCCATTATCAACCAATTCGCGAGTTATAAAAATACCAGTGATAACCCTGTTAAACCAGTCGCTCTTCTTAATGCTGATGGATTTTATGATGGCTTAATTATGCAACTCAAACGTGCCAACGAAGAAAAATTCACTATGAGCAATCACATTGGGATGATGCATATCACCGCAGATCCTATTGCTGCTGTTCGCCATATTGTCGATTTTAAAAATTACGCGCCAGATAATTCTCGTTGGTGGGAAAAAGAAAAAGCGGATACTGTTTAAATTCACCACTTCTTTCAATGCAATCGTCAATCTAACGTAGCCTCATTCGAGGCTACATCATAATTATGTTTTCTTTAATCTAAAAATATCAACAAACTGTTGCATAAAGGTTCTTAATTCATTGCAACAACGATACTATTTTTATACGCATTGCACAGAAAGTACTGTATTCATCTCCAAGCGACAAATAATCAATCCGCTATTTACAGCATAAACAGAAACAATCAATTTATTTTAAACTATTTTTCTGCACCTCATATTTTGCAATGCTCCCCCTGAATTAACCACTAAACAATTCAGGAGAACTACGATGTCATTATCTCAACAAATCTTTCCCGCAGCTAAACCTGTCAGTGTTACCGATAAATTAGATAACCAAGCAGAGCTTGACGAAGCAGCAGGTAATTATGAAAAGGCTGAACAAGAACGCGAAGAAGCAGCAGAACAACACGATGAAAAAGCTGAAGCATTAGAAAAAAATGGAAAATTAGCAGAAGCAGAAAGTGAATACTTAGCTGCAGAAAAAGATATGTTAAAAGCATTGGAAGATACGATGCATACAACAAAAAAACGCCTTACTCTGCGACAACAAATGGCAATGTTACATATGGCTGAAGCAGAACACGAGAAAGCTGATGCAGTACACAAACATGCGCTTGATGAAAAAAACGTAGAAGGCCAGCCTGGCGCTGCCAAAGCAGCACAATGGAATGCACAAAGTAATGCTGCATCAGCTGCACACCATGGTCATTTTGCACCACCTCCACCTTACGCACCCGCTGCTCATGAAGCACCAGCAAAACCAAAACAAGTTGTCGTACATAAATAACATTACATTGGAGGTATATGATGGCTGCATCTCATGGAACATCAAATAGCGATACTGCAAAACTAGAAAGCGATGCCGTTGCGCAATTCAAAGCGGGGAAATACGCTAAAGCCGCAGAAGAATTTGAAGAAGCGGCAGAACAACATGATGAAAAAGCAGAGGCACAATTAAAAGCAAAAGACTTTAAAGGTGCTGCCCGTGAATATCAAGCTGCTGCTGATGACATAGGCAATGAATTTGAATCAAACCTTCATAACAACGCAAAACCACAACGCATAGGTGAGCTACTCACTTTAGTTGACTTACAGCAAAATGAACATGACAAAGCAACTGATGCGTTATCTGCAAAAAAAGATGAAAAGGTTGATGCTGGAGCTATCGCTGCAAAACAAAAAGCTATCGTTGCTGCAATGGCTCATGAAAAAAATGGAGACTTTGTTGCTGTTGTCGAAGATTTATTTGCACGCAATGAGGCGCAATACAAAGATACCAACCATCCGCCTGACGCAAAAACATTAGCTGAGTTGAATGAATTGGCTAATATGGAATTAGATCGTGCTGAAAAAGCTGCTGCAGATGCAAAGGCACTGCAAGTACGTGCCGCTGTACAACCACTACCGGCAAATCCATCTGCAGCAGGAATGTATCGTGCGCCAGCTGTTAGACCAGCACCACCACGTGCTCCCGATGTACAAGACAAACCGTGTTGGTGCAATATAATGTAAATGGGTGGGCACGCTACGCTCTGAGTTATCCACACGAATTTGTGATGATATTGTTCCCCTCTCCCAAAATGCTTTTTTTTGGGAGAGGGGTTAGGGGTGAGGGTATAAGCCCTCATCCCCAGCCATTCTCCCATCGTAAAAAACACTCTGAGAGAAGGGAGCAAAAAATTCGTGGAGATACCCCAGCACTACGCTTTGCCCACCCTACGATTTTGTTTTTCGTCAGCGAGCGTGATTTTAGGTAAAATATTCATTTTTTTAAAACGCTCAACCATTTTACCTAATCGACCATAACTGTCATCAAACATCGCATCCCATTCAGCTTTAGTATGCGGATCAACAACATCACCAGCAAACAACTTTTGCAACTTGTCCGCAGCAGAAATTTTATTAGTTGCCATGGTTTTCTCTGGACGTTTGAACCAACTAAACCAACCGCTATATTCAGAACCATCATTGATTCGTTGTAAAGCACGTTCATCACGATAATTTTTCAACTCAGAAATTGCATTCTGTACACGTTCATCAGCGAGCTCGCCTAACTCACATACACCGCGCAATGTTAATCCTTTATCATCTAAACAACGAATTGGCGTCACATCAACGACTCTTTTTGCCGACTCAAAGACACTATCGAAATTTTCTTCAGTAATATTTCCAAAATAAGTTATTCCACTGAATTGATCACTATCAACTACATTTTCCCTAGCTTTGCGCAAAGCAAATTTTACGATATTTTTAATCAAAATCTCAGGATCAATAATTTGTCCCGCAGACACATATGGATTCACTTTCCATTTCTCAACAAGTGGTAAACAAAAATAGAGATACACCGCCCCTGCCACACTACCACGAATATAACGTTCAATTCCTAAATGATGAACGATAGCAAATATCATTTTTTCTGCCATCAACAAACAATCATATAATATGTAACCTAGATATTTTTTATTTTTCTCTAACTGACTATCAAAATCATCTATTTTTGAATCAAGCACACCAAACTTCAGGGGGGAAATATTCGCAAATAAATCGATTAAACGTTGATTTGGGTCGAGATGGGGTCTTTCTTCTCTGGAACCACACACAAGGTTTTGAATGTTATCTCTAATATCTCGACAATATACATCAGCTATATTGATATCATCACGCTTCATATCTGCGATTGCCTTCCATGTTATCGCAACAGGATATGATTTGTTTGCAACAACCTTACAATCGTCTTTATGTGCTGCAAGTTGTTTGTAATCCTTGGCATCTGTGTGCAAGCCTTTCAACCCATGCCACTCTAACAATCGCGGCGGTGAAATATGCTTTGCCTCTTCATTCGTAAATCCCACGCTAACCTGATCATCTATACTGACGTAGCGATTAAATATATTGTGACTATCACGATAGTAAACATAGCCTTTACTACCTGGATACATTGAGAGCCCCGCACCAACTACACCTGGACGAATTTGATTGCGTAGTAATAAACCTTCTAATTCAGTCAAGAGATCAATCCAATATTGACTTTGCGTCTCATACTCAGCGACATCATTTTGAGTATGACGATGCATATAGATAACAACTTCTTTACCACGCACATTACCAAGAACTTCATCCTGACTAATAACCACTTTGAAACCATGCACTTTCTTTTGCTGTAAAAATGCAACAACAAGTGGTTTAGCCTTTTCAAGATCATCTCGATGAATAGTGATATGTGTTTTGTAGCGGGAGTTAATATGGAACGGCTTATCTGATCCATTTAACTTATAATAAAAATCCCAGGCATAGCCTTCTACACGGCGAACTTGGTAACCATTACGATTAGTGATCATTTTACTCTACCGCTTTTAAAGTAATAAAATTATAGCTAAATACCCGGACATGACCGTTATTTCATCACCATGATCGCTAAATATCAACAAAGTATATAAATTATTTTCACTTTGCTAATTTAAAGTACTATGCTACAGTCTTAATTCGTCTTTAATTTACGCACCATATCAGAAGTCATCACATCACTTGTTTGAGAATTGAAACCAGCTATCACTGGATTAACTATCTTTACATGGAGTGTAGTCATTATGAAAAATGCGTCATTATCTTGTTACAAAAAATCTGTTATCGCAGCCACAGTAAAAAAACTCTTATATGGACAAATTATCTTAAGCAGTTGTTTTACCATAGGCGCATATGCCGATCCAACAATCCAGCGCTTCCTTGATCCATCAGTAGAAACATACAATGCGACAATCGACGATTGCATTGAAGCTGCACCATCATCTTTGTTTCTCATTAGCAAAGCAGGTGGTCAATACCATATTTCACAAATCACCGACCATGATCAACAACGAAACTATTATCAAGTACCCGTAAATATGCAAATTATTTATAATCAAATTACTGCAACTAAGCTGTGTCATGGAGTTGCATCGATTTCAAATACATTTTTACCGTTTGTATCTGTACCTAACTCGTATAACAATGAGAATGATGCGATCTTATTTTTAAACGCAACCAAACCTGGATTCAATGAAATTGCAGACATATTAACAAACATGCAGTCACTTGCGGTAAAAGCATCAAGTGGAGTGTACTCATCAACTCAATTATCAAACTTTGACGTTACCTTTCAAAATTTGATGTCACAAATAGATACGATTGCATATTCGCGTACTTATAATGGGACTTACTTACTCTCAAGCACTGATCCAATCACTATTACAAATTCACAAGGTAGCCAAAATTTTACGGTATGGTTGCCGAACTTAACTACTGGATCTTCTGGTCTTCATCTTGGTTCGCTCAACTTGGCATCGAATGCTGATGCACAAATGGCGCTAATGACACTAACCAATCTTGGTTTAAATTATCAAGCTGAATACAGTATCAATGATCAAATCAATAATCTTACTGATAGTACATCGAGCAATGAAATCATTACACAAATAGACTTAACTACTAATCAGATATCCAAAAAAACAGTTGCCCTGAAAAAAAATCATTTGTTATTACCACATAAAAATACTCATCACGCTGACGCAAATAAAGTAACTAAGCCAGATAAAAAAATGCTTGTGCATGGTGAAGAATGCATAACAGCTGATAATGGATGTATGTTAAATGTCACACCGCAAGCACATACTCACAATGTATATCAAATCACACAAACATGTGGGTACAATGATATACGATACTATTATACTGACCTGATTCCTGATCAAGTTGATAATCGTAGCTTTTTAGGGATCAAATTTTGCAAAGGAATTCTCTCGACATCCAACATGCAAGTACCACTTATGTCTTCAAATCTTAATGAAGCAGGTGGTCACGCTATCGCAGATACCATATTAACTGATACGAAGAAAATAAGTGATCTCTTAAATCAAATCCAACAACTTGCCAATACTGTAACGTCAAGCACCACCGAGTATGAATTTTATAATTTAAATACACAAATGCAAGCCTACATTAACGAAATCAACAGAATCGCATGGACAACATCATTCGGCGACATTAAGTTACTCAATCAAAACTATCCAATATCAATAAAGATTGGACAAGACCAAACTGTCTTTATCAACACCGTTAATTTATCCGCCGACAGCACAGGTTTGGGCATTGATTCGCTGAATCTACTCTCATATACAGAAGCACAAAAAATAATATCCATCATGAAAAATAAAATTTCATATTTGACATCACTAACCCCAAAATATGAAACCCTCAACAAACAATTTTCTGATGCGATGAAGCAAAATGAAAAAATTGCGACTGCAGATATTTCTAGTGATGTATTGGTTTTTCAAGAGATAACAGCGCTCTAAATGTAGGATCAGCAAAGCGCAGCGACGAGATATCCCCACGAATTTTTAGTAGTATTATTCCCCTCTCCCAAAATGCTTTTATTTTGGGAGAGGGGTGAGGGTATAGGCCCTCATCCCCTGCCCTTCTCCCATCGTAAAAAACACTCTGGGAGAAGGGAGTAAAAATTCGTGGGGATATCTCAGCGTTACGCTTTGCCCACCCTACAAAAAACTCATAGCGTCGATCGCTTTTTCGTATAATACCACTTAACTAAATCAGGTGAGGTGTCTTCTTCAATATTATCTGCCTGCATCGCTTGCTCACCTTGCTTAGAAGGTAATGCTTCTTTTAGCTTCCATTCATTATCCAGCCTGCCAAATGTCCAATACTCTTCAAAATAGGTTACATATGGATCTTCTGATGCAATTCTACCATTTCGCGTCTGGATACGCTGTGCGTGCGCACAAATACGCGCGACAAATTCATTCGTACTTTTATCCGCAAAACTACGAGCTAATACGATTTCAACTTTGCGTATGCAAAAATTTCTATATTCAATAGAGTTGCCTAATGTTTTCCAAGCATCTAATCTTTCTGTTAAATCAGTTGCAACAGCAGGAAAGAGTTGGCATTTTACATCATCACTCAATGTGCCAGCCTCAAGAGCCATATGTACATTGGTAAACACACTACGCACACGCTTTAGCATTTCTTGTTGTTGCCATGCAGAGTCAGATCTAACTAAGAAATTCAACATGCGTTCTACATTTTGCAGCTTGCCAGCAACGGGTTTTGTCACCCAAGCTCCCGTATCACCTAAATCATCAACCTTACCTTCATATATTTTTTCAATTTGTGCATCCGTAAACATTTCACAGAAATTTTCATCTTTTAAATAACTAGATTCAGCTGTTTGCTCTATCTCACGCAAATACCATTGACCATCTTGAAAATGGAAGGTCCAAAATTCTTGGAATTTTGCAATGCTCTTATCACCACGTAAAAAAACATTTGTTCTATCATCAAGATAAAAATCACGTGCCTGAGCTGAGATTAGAGCGGTAAATTCACGTTGGTTTCTATTCTCTGTATAGCGAACATTAACAAGATAGATCGCATCTACTTTTAAATTATCAATTTGATTGATCTCATGATTATGAATCATGCCGTCAATTTGCAATGTGTGCTGTTCAAAAAGGTCAGGCATCAACAGTTCTTTCATAGGCTGATAATCACGCACAGTCCAGCAACTTTGTAGCTTGATAAAAACTGATTTTGTTGTCGTCAATAATAAATCCGGCTTAAAAGTATCATCTTGACGAGCAATAAAATTAACAAGCTTAACCGTTTTAACTGATTTAGCTCTTATTTGATTAAGTGTAAACAATACATCTAACTCATCTTTATTATTGTCTTTTTTGGTACGCCCTGCAAAAAATGAAATAATAAAAAATATGGCTAGTGAACCTAAACCAATCAACGATTCTCTCTGACAAGCGGCATCGTTTGCTGCGCAGGTCCTGCCACTGGAACCACTTCTAAATGATCCTCCACCTTTATTGTGGACTAGAAAATTGTCTGCAATAAAAGTATGTGGTGAATCGACTTGTAAATTGTATACATATGCGACGGGTAATTTTTTTAGATTACTAACTTCTGCTAAAACAATTTTATTGCCGATCACTTGGCGAATTTTATCATGTAGCTTAAGCTCACTTGCTAAGATAAATTGACCGCTTTCAGTTGCGATCGGATGTTCAGCTGTTGTTTGTAATATTCCGTGATTTGTTTCAATTTGCAGAATAGCAGAACGAGTTGCGAACACGGATTGTATTCGTGTTACATACTTGCGACCAATCTGATCGATACTAATCACTTCATTTCCTGGCGCAAGAAGCTCGATTGACATAGGCCCAGCTGGCGTAGTGACTTTTGTTCCTGCGGGAAAACAGCCACCACCTTTATTGTGTACTGCAACTCCTGACGCAAAGTAAGTATGTGGTTCATCAGTTTGCAAATTATAAACTAATGTTGTTTGCTTAACTTGCCGCATTTGTAAAATTTTCTGTGGGGATAATTTATTATCTTCAAGCACATAAATTTCATCAGCTACATGTAATGCTTCAACTGTTTTGAATGTTCCATTTCCGATATAAAAAGGATGCTCACCCGTCACGTTTAATACGCGATTTGCTGTGATGACCGTGTAATAAGTATCAACTTTATGCGTTAATACATTTTTTACTGTTGTCGTTAATATAGTGCCATCACTATTGTATGCTTTAACTAAATCTCCCGGAACAATACGACTGATTGCAACACTGGATCCATCACTTTTAAGCACTGGTGTTTCAGGCAAAAAACAGCCTTTATTATGCACCAACACACTATTTGCAAAATACGTTGCGCCACGATCAACTAACAGATTGTATGCAGGCTGGTTTATCTTAACGCGGGAAATAGACAAAATAGGTAACTTTTGCCAATGATGCTGTCGCCAGCTGACAATGCGATCGCCAACATGAAGATTGATTGCTTTACGGAACACACCGCGCGTTATCGCGATCAGATGCTCATCTGTAACATCTAACACTGCATCAGCAACAGTCACTTCAAGATAATGATCTGGGTCAACCTTTGTAGTAGCGACTACTTTCGCAATTTTACGTACGCCTTGAATACGTGACCATACCGTATCACCTACCTGCAAAGACTGAATAGGTTTATCACCATTTGGTGTAGCAATTGACGTGCCGGCAACAAAGCATCCGCCACCACCACGTGCCCACACGTTCAGCGAGAACAATAAACTTATGACGGCTATGATGAGAAAGCTTGGCCTTGTTAAATTCATTGTGAAATCATCTATCCGTGCAGTGCTGCCATGAACCCACCGATGATTGAAGCAGCAACGACTAAACTCACTCCAAGAATAGCTGCAGCTGTTACTCGTCCAAAATATTCACCCATCGCGATATTACCGCGAATAATTTCTTTTTCAGAGTCAATGTTGGGAGTGACTTTATCGATGAAACGCGGTAGCCGACTTGCAGCGAGGATAACTAAAATCGAACCGGTTAGCGCACCTATAACGGTAAAAATAATTGCCCAACCAATATTTGTTATAACTTGAAATAGCACTGCGATTCCTCCTAAATCATGATTTTATATCGGCATATATTAACATATGACTATTTTATTTCAGCTAGATTCTCATTCATATAATACACTTCTATTTTTGTAAGGTGCGCCACCGAATCAGAGCCGCTTCAACGTACCACGCGAAGGCGCGGTATCCAGGCTTTTAAGTTTTTTCGAGTAGCGACTACTGGATCCCGCGGACAAGCCGCGGGAAGTTGAAAGTGAGTAGCGCGAAGTTGATAATTGCAGGGTGGGCAAAGCGCAGCGCTGAGTTATCCCCACGAATTTTTAGTAGTATTATTCCCCTCTCCCAAAATGCTTTTTTTTTGGGAGAGGGGCAAGGGGTGAGGGTGTAGGCCCTCATCCCCTGCCCTTCTCCCATCGTAAAAAACACTCTGGGAGAAGGGAGCAAATAATTCATGGGGATAACCCAAAGCGTAGCGTGCCCATCAAGCCTGTGATTTATGCAACACTGCACTTCTGACTTAGCTTTCTATTTTCTTCCGCTTTAGTATCAATACCAACCAATGCTAACAGAGCAGCAACATCGCCATTAGCCGTTTGACCAAGCGCTTTACCTGCTAACATTGCTTTTTCAACGTCATGTTCTTTTGATTCTGACAAAAAATAATAAGCTACAGCAGCATCGAATATCTCGCCTGCTGACTGTGAAACAAGCGGTTTTGCTTGTGTTAGTGAATACGCCATTAAGTTTGTTTCGTAAAATAACCCGAGATAATACGGTTTACTAGTTACCATACCAGCAATCATACCTGCCGCGATTGCCGAAACTTTTTTACAATCTAATCCTTTCTGATCACAAACCTTTGTTGCAAGTGTTGCTGCAACATGATGCATTTTAAATGCCGAATTTAATTTTAATTTTTGTTTATTCGCCTCTAAAATACTAACAATACTATCACCCCAATTAATTCCATTTAATATAAATTTACTCTTATCTAACTTATTAAAGTTATCTAATGCATCTTTAACTGTAGAGAAACCCAATAAAGCTCTAGCTACACTCTTTGCTAATTCGGCTTGCTTAGCTTTATTATCTTTTACAGCAGTTAAACTTTCGATAGGTAGTGTAGAAACGAATTCTTTTACATTTGCTGAAAACACTGCTTCTTCTAACAATACTTGCAACTTAGGTAAATCAACGTAATCCGTTTTTTTCTCTCGCAAATGCTGAATGATAGCTTCCACTAACTCATTAATTATTTGATCTCTATTTGTATGCATCCTATCAATAACCTCACCTAACTTTTATCAATGCTTACGTCAATTCTCTAAAAACCCAATGTAACATTGTAAAAAACTTTGGCTATACCTACCAGCTTAAAATCGATTATACTGCTGATTTTGAACAGGAAAATCCGCATGTCGCTTTTTGCTCGCACTAAAGCTTACCATTTCCCCATCATATTATTAGCAGCTATTGTATTGGGAATATCCGCTGGTAGCTTTCTGGGTACAAAAGCAATAATTCTCAAACCCTTTGGTGATATCTTTTTAAATCTAATTTTCACCTTTGTGATTCCGCTAGTATTTTTCGGAATTTCTTCTGCCATTGCAAATATAGCTGATTCCACAAAAATGGGAAAATTGATTTTAATCATGTTAACAACATTTATCACACTTAGCATGATCGCTGCGATTTACATGTTTTTCATGGTTATCCTATTCCCACCTGCAGCCCATGCTTCACTAAACTTGCCTGCCACATTTGATTCACATACCGTCAACATAGCTGACCAAATTATAAATATCTTTTCTGTTTCTGATATTTCAAAATTATTTGCACGGGACAGCATTACAGCACTGATTGTATTTTCCTTTATTATTGGCCTAGCAACAGCAAAGCTGGGTGAAAAAGCCAAACCTTTTGCCATATTTCTTCAATCGGGCACCGATGTCTTTATGAAAGCATTTTCAATCGTCATGTATTATGCTCCCATTGGTTTTTTTGCTTATTTTGCAGTATTAACTAGCAGCATTGGCACAACTATTATTACAACTTATTCACGTGCAACTATTTTATATTACTCCGCAGGGATCATCTATTTCGTGCTTGCATTTAGCTTGTTTGCATTGTTTACAGGAAAACTGAAAGGCTTAAAATCTTTTTGGAAAAATATATTCATTCCTGCTACCACTGCACTCGCAACCTGTAGCAGTGCAGCAAGCATTCCTGCTAATTTAGAAGCTGCAAAAAAAATGGGGATTGCAGATCACATTTATGAACTCGTTATTCCCATCGGCACGATGATTCACAAAGACGGCTCTGTCCTCGGCGGCATGTTAAAAATTGCATTTTTATTTGGGATTTTCCATTTAGCATTTGCATCACCCTTTGTCATATTCACTGCAATGATTGTAAGCATACTCGTTGGCACTGTCATGGGTGCCATTCCCAGCGGTGGCATGATAGGTGAAATGTTAATTTTATCGCTTTACGGCTTTCCACCACAGGCGCTCATTATCATTGCAGCCATCAGCATTATCATCGACCCACTTGCTACCATGCTGAATGTAGGTAGTAATACTGTTTGCTGCATGATTGTCTCACGATTTGCAGCACGTCATTAATGTGATGATGATTTTCGCATTGTCGTTTTAGCATAGCGATAACCAGCTTCAGTTGCTTTACTAGCGCCATACCCAGTTGCTAATCCTGTAAAAAATGTCAGTAGTGTTCCAGCAACCCCTAATGGCGAGCTCATTGCATCGTAAGACACAACTGGTGCTAAGGTCGCGCAAGTCGCTTTTTGCATGCTGAAACCTGGTACCCTGGCAATTAAATGTGTTAGCACTGGAATGGTCACTGCTTGATGAAGTGTTGCACTGAACAAACCTAATAATAACAGTGACTTTATAACTTGATTGATCCGATATATATTTTTGGGTTGAAACTCATTACGCAAAAGTATTTCAGTAGAGATTTCTTCTGTTAGAGCCATTGCAAATCCGATCAACAATCCATTTTTTGCAGCTTCTTTTAATGCTGTTAGCAATTCTGGAGTAAAAAATGAAGATATAGCTGCATCTGATTTTTCATCATTAGCACGATAACTCTTAGCAGCAAAGCCCGTGCTAGAACTTTTTAATGAGGAATTTGGTGTTTTTGTAATACTACAACTGGCACCACACTGCCTTACCGTAGTGCTGGTAGGTCCTTGTATAACTGTAATGGTTTTATGCGCTTTTTCTTCATCTTTCTTTTTTTCATCTGTTGCTGACCAACCCATCATTCTATAAGCCCAGGAAAACATACCCCCTCCTTTTTTGCAGACACGCTACAGAAAACTTTCACTTTTGTAAAGGAACACTAATCACAATAAGATCAATGAGTTAAATTATGATATAATAGTGTGATATAGCTTTGGAGAAATAAATATGAGATCAAGATCTCTTGGTATTGTAGTGCTTATTCTTCTCATTGCTCTCGGAACATCACCTTACATCTGCGGTTATCTTTTCAAACAAAACTATCTACAATTAATTGATTCCCTGAACCAAGAGTCAACCATGCAAATTAAAGTTGATTCCTACGAACAAGGGTGGCTTAGCTCTAATGTAAAATTAACTATTTCACCAAATAGCATTTCTCTCACTGCTACTGGACCTCAAGTGAAAACTGATTTCACTGTCGAGCAAAACATACAGCATGGTCCGCTGGTTAAATCAGACAACCACTGGATACCTGCAAGAGCTAATATCCATAGCGTTGTTCATTCACCTGCATTTGTTAAATTAATGCTAGATGCGGTGTCCTTTGCAAGTAGCATCAATGTCGACACACTCGTCACAACACATGGTGACTATCAAACACAATATATATTGCCACCATCAAACTCAACCGCATTAGGACAGAAAGGCAAGCTCAGCTGGGATGGCTTAATTGGCAATATCGATCTGCATGTGGTTAATAATCAGATTCAAAATATTAATGCAAAATCTATCATCGGTAACCTAGTGTATTCAGATGATGAAACAAAAATCACCTCTCAACCAATAACACTTGAAAATGTTTTAAGCCGTGATACAAGTAATTTGTTCGTTGGCTCCTTCTCAGTTAAATATCCTGGCTTTAATATTACCGCCGCAAACATGATTAGCGCCTCGCTTTCTAACCTCAACATGAATACTTCCAACATCATTCATGACAAAGATTTCATTGATAGCACAGTTAATATCGCGGTAAACAACATCACAACACCAGAGATTGTAATCAATCCATCGACTATTACAATTTCACTACTCAACTTGAAAACCCAAGGCTTTATTAATTTCAAACGTCAGATTCAAGATACCAGCAAACTATTGATGAACACTGAACCTAATTTAACTATGTTTACTCCTATCTTTTTATCTTTAATTTCACCTACAACAACCATCAACGCAGATATCAACTTGGCAACGAGTCATGGAAGATTATTATCAAATGGTCAAGTTAGTTTTTCTAAAAATGTTTCTATGGCTAAATCCATGGATGATTTAACCATGGATGCAAAAGCTAAAGTAACGATTCGAATATCATCTATTTTAGCTAAAGAGATAATGAACAGCGTGAATAGCAATCAAAATGAAACATCACATACAGATACCAATACACAACCCATTGATAGTGCATCAGCCCCTGAAGCACCCAAACAAAAACTAATAGTCAACATCAATCAAATGGCATCTGCAGGATTAATTACTTCATCTACATCATTTCAAATTATCCATCTTATTGAATCAAATTCTTCACTAGATGATTTCAATCGCAATCTTGATACATTCGCAACATCACATGATATCTCTGCTGATCTAGCTACCCAATTAAAGCAAGAGTATGCAAACATGCAACAAGCAGTGCTTACAGTGAAAGACACAGGAAGCTCTTCACCCAAAGCATCTCCGCACACTAATGAAGATACGTTGCAAGGTTTAGTATCTCAAGGATTTATTACTCAAGAAAATGATGAGTATGTCACGTTAGTGACATTTGAAAATGGGGTTTTATATATGAATGGGAAAGATGTCTCTTCAAATCCACAATAGATATCGTTATTTAGGACCTCGTCGCTGACCTTCTTCAGCAACAGGTTGTGGCGGCTCTGGAGTAGCAGCCCTTACTTCAGATTGTTGCGCCACAGGATTCACCGAAGAACATGCTGGCAACTTAAGATTCCCATCTAACTGTATGCCACTTAACTGCTTGGCCGTATAACGCTGAGGATAACCCTTAGCTTCTGCGTACCTTATACATTTCTTGCAATACGGCGACTAAGGTTCTTGTATAATGGTGATCGTTTTTATTGTTATTTAACTTCTTTGCTAAGATCTCAAACTTTTGTTCTCGTGATACTTGTTGCTTATTGAATATTGAGTGAATGAAACCAGGTCGGCTGTATTTTTCCAACTGCGCACTCAATGCCGATTCAATGATACCGGTTAAGACTCCAAAAGCATCAACACCTGTATTTACATGATAATTAACTGCGTCAATATTGAGTTCAAATTTCCCACGATAGTCACCACTGCCGTGCTTACTTTTATAAAAATCTCTAGCAGCAGGAAACAACTCATCACGTAACCAACAAGCTTCAGGCGTTACTCTAGGCAGAGACCTAGGTTTAGACACAACACACCCCTCAATACTATTTTTATACCTCTATTATAGCATTTGGGTGTGCTGTGATTGTTACCATGTGAAATCAAATAGTTGAGTGCGCTACACCGTAGCCTCGAACTGTGTTTTGAAGAGCAATTGCTTGACCTGTTGATGCAGGCTCTTAGTCATATCAGGACGCGTATTGAAGAGAATCGCATAGGTATAACCATTGGTTGTATGGAGCAAGAAACCATTGGTTCCAGTAAAACTTCCTGTTTTTTCCCAACTCAACGTGTTACGTACCCAATGCACTGACCAACCCATACCAAAATATTTATCACCTGCTCTATCACTATATTGTAAATATGCTGGAGGCGATAACATCGTATCAACAGCAGATTTACTCACTAATTTATAACTTGCAAATGCATCGCCAATTTTTACTAAATCAGTTGCTGTTGCTAACCAACCACCATCTGCATAGTTATTTTCTAATAAATTGGTATTACTGTATGGCAATTTAGCTAATGCCAATCGTTCGCTACTTTGCGAGAAATAAGGATAATAATGAACTTCATTTGGATAATGTGCACTTAATGCAGTATGTGCTAAACGCATATCACTAATACCTAATGGCGTGAGAATGTGCGAGTAAACATAATTGTAATAGTTTTGCGGATCGTAATTATTCCCAGTGACTTTATCAATGACTAAACCTAAGGTACAGTAGGTTAGATTGGAGTAGGCGTACTGTGTACCAGGCTTAAATGCTAAATGCATTCCCAAATGCATTGCAACCATTTGCTCGCACGATGCGGGTGTTTCACCTAAGCGCGCTGTCACCGAACTAGGCCACGGTCCAAACATGGGATCATATGAGTTTGAGTTAACACCTCTATCCATCCCTGCTGACATCGTCAACAAATGGCGTAAAGAAATATTGTTCATCGCAGGATTTAAATTCGTATTACCTAGCGGAGACATATCATTTAAAATTTCAGGTAATTTATCATCGAGTGAAACCTTATGTGCCTCGACTAATTGCAATGTAGCAATAGCTGTAATCGCTTTTGAAATACTTGCAATACGAAACAATGATGCAGGTGTTACACTTTGTTGCGTGCTCACATCAGCATATCCAAAACCTTGTGCATACAACAAGTGACCGTCTTTCATCACTGCAACACTAGAACCAGGGACACGCCAACGGCGCATTAAGTTTAAATAGTTACTTTCAAAATGCTGGATATCTTGATTACCAACACTCAGTTGGTTATTTGCGACTGCAAGGGATGCAGCATTATATGGTAAACGAACGACACGCACCGCATGATGTTTACGATGATGCTTGTAGTGACGCTTGTAGTGTTTATGGTGATGAGTACTCGCTATAGAAATCATCGGCAAACAAACACACGCAATTCCAAGCAAAACCTTTTTAAACATAGTGCTTCCCTTCAATTTTCTTGTGGACAATTTTTCCATAAAAATGACACAAAAGATACAGGCAGAAAAAATTTTTCTTTTAAAAAGCTCTAGCGTCTGTTGAGAATTCTATAGTAAAAATATTGGCAATACCGATATACTGGATATATTTTTTTCGTAGGAGATTCGCCATGTTAAGGAAAATAGCGTTAGTCAGTACATTACTCATTTCTACACCTTGTTTTAGCTCCAGCTTTTACCTTGGAGCGGGTGCAGGTCCTGAATTTGCAAGCTTCAATCAAGCTGCAAGAATTTCTCAAGTTGGCGGCTTTGATGCACGTGACAGCACAAATCTATCTGGAACGGGTATCTTTGGTACACTATTCGGCGGTTATGGCTGGACGCATAATCAATTTTATTTAGCCGGTGAATTAAATGCTAACCTCAGCTCCGTCGGCTTTCAATCATCCAATGAAGAAGTCATCCGTGGAACTTATTCAGCTTTACACTACCGCATTCAAAACAGCTATGGCTTAAGCTTGTTGCCAGGTTATCTCTGGAAAAACGACACTTTACTGTATGCTCGCGTTGGTTATGCCAATGGCAGCCTAAAAATTTCTTCATCTGATAGCTCAATAGACAACATTAATCAGCGTATTGATGGGTTTCGTTATGGTTTAGGTTTCAGACAAGGCATTACAAAACATGTTAGCGCGCGCATGGAATATAGCCATATCGATTATCGCAGCGAAAGCTTTACTGTGCTTACTAGCAATGCAACGACCAAAAGCACTACGCTTACACCAAAAACAAACCTAGTAGAGTTTGGATTGATTTATCTCTTTGACTAAAATCATCCATTTCGCAGCTCTCTCTTTTGATCTCCGACAGGCTCATTAACCCGACTCAACAATGATAGATGAGCCTGATCTTCACGCAATAAATCATAATATACAGCAACAAATGGATCTCTATTACTTGAAGCCTCTCGGACACGCTCAGTTGCGATTTTTTTTATTTCCGCTAAAGCTGCCACACTACATTTTGGATTTTCTACTGCTTTCTGGATCTCAAGAAATTGATAATATACTCCATCAGGCACATATTTTTTTTGTTTTCCAACCATAATACTCTTTTTCCAAAAATCTAACCCTTTCACTGGCCAGTCAATTTTTTCAATAATTGCTTTTAAAGCTAACAGAAGTTGATGTGGGGTTTTTTCTTTTTCCAATCTTGCCAACATGTATAGTCGCAGACTCCAGGCATTAAATCTAAGCTTATCGGCATTTGGTATATGGCTAATATCAGCCATCCCCGCTTTAATGGTCGCACCTAAATGCACTTGCCTAGCCAGCGCAATGCCGCGCTTCACCTCATCCATCCACTCTTTCTTGCCTAAGGTCTCTATTCGATTAGGGTCCTCGATCATTGCGACACCTAAATTATGTTGTCGCAATAGTCTGTTTAACAAAACCATATTAGTCCGCGTGTTACAATCACGAAATGGATGAATATGATCAATTTCCCAAATAAATTCTGCAATGATCTTTAATTTGTTCTCATTATCTCTTGCAGCCACTATGTCCTTATTATATTGATCAATAAAGTATTGCATTTCTTGCTCTATTACGTGTGGCGACACAGCTCGAAAACTCACTCCCTCACCTTGATAACTTGCCAATGCATCATAAATATTTTTATGATTAGGGAAATTTTTTATAAATGTGTTTTCAAATGTATTAACGTGAGCTGAATTTTTTATAATAATCGCAGCACCAGTCTGACCTCTAAAATCTTTAGCTTGTAGCAAAGCCTTAGCAACCTCGGCTTCTTTCTCATCCGCCGCACTTTTAGAAATCTGCTGGTAAGCTTTATCAACTTCAGCTAAATGATTATCACTATCATACTTAGCCTCGCGATGACGTTGCAAAATCCCTTCTGTATCTTCCAAACATTGCCGTGTTGGATACCTAATAAAAAAACCAGAAATATTTTTTCGATATTCTCCCGGAGTAAAATCAACTGAATTTAAATTTGTGACTTTTGCACTACATCGCTTATGTATACCCTTGATCAACTCAGCAGACATTTTTAAATTATCTATATCGTCAAAAAAAGCATATTCTGCTGCAACACATATTGCCTTAAGACATCCTGGCTCACGAGCCTCAAAAAGTAGCCACCCCCGCTCTCTTTGCAACAAAGCACCATCTACAAAAAATCTGCAAAAATCATCAAACGGAAGATCGCAAATATCAAGAGGACGCATTACATTTTGTTGAAAAAGCATAGAGTTAACCCCATTAATGCAATTTGATTGCCCTATAGATTATTATACATCATGTAGAGTTATATTTTTTCCATACAAAATAAGAAATTAACTTATTTTAGCACCATTGCTCTAGCTACTGCGAAGTAGATGTTGGGGCTTGTATTGCGTTGCTAATTTAGCGTCTTGTTTAATTTTCTCAATTAATTGCGCATTCAGCCCATGGCGCGCTGAAATGTTTTCAACGTAATTTCAATTGCATTTTCAACAATCTATTTTGTCAGCGGAAATTCTGAAAAAGGAATATTTATTTGCTCAATTTTTTTTGCGGTAGTTGATAACGTAGTTAGTAGCTCTGGCATCGAAAATCCATTTCGTGATATTGGCTATCATTGGCATAACAAAAATTAAATGCCCACTTAATATAGCTTAAAGAAAGGTTTCCTACTATAACATTCGTCTACTAATGAGGAATTACAATATGCAACGGAAACCAACAAGTAATAATGCTGCAAGTGCAGCGGATGATGGTAAAGCAGCGGCAGATCAAAAAAGACCCGCTCAACCATGTATTCATACACAGGCTACTATCATTTCTGTACAAGCATTATTAGCTCGAGAAGCTAAGCAGTTAGCAATTCAACACCCTAACCGAGGACACCTTCTATCGCATACGCGTGTTACAGCCATAGGACATGGAGCGGCAACGGGAGAACTTACCGTCACTGACCAAATGGATCCAGCTTTTATGGTCACTTTCGTTGCTAATGCACGTCTAGATGCAGTCATGCTGGTAATGGCGATACCACTACTAAATCTTGGCGCTGCAGTAGCTATACAACCCGCGATGCAAAAAGATATAGATGTGAAACATCAGCCAGTTGATGCAAAAGCATTACAACAAGCTAATCCTCGTGTCATTGCTACAATGTTTATGATACATGCATCTGTTACCAGAACACCCGCGTTACCACAGCCAGTACAACCTGCAGCTGCAGCAGAACCAGCTAAACCAAATAGCCGCGGTCCTAAATAACTTTGCATCTCACTCCGGCACCACCGGAGTGAGAAATTTAATCGTGGCACTTAAGAATGTTTTAAGTAAGTTTTTCTACAATTCGCTACACTAAAATTACCAGATGAGAATACTTGCATGAGCCTGAGAAAATCCAGCTTTGGATCGGAACAAGCAGCACCAGCACCCGAGCAAAAGCAATTACCTACACTTAATCAACTCAGTGTGGCTAAAGTAATAGAAAGGTTGTCTGCGAGCGTGCAAGAGTTAGCGAGACAACATTCTGCACGTCAACTTGAATGGACATGGCGCGCTGAGTGCACAGGGAGTGGAATTGCAATTGGTAAAGCTACCGCCTCTGATCCACTTGACCCACAATTCATTGCCAAGTTTTTTGCAAGTGCACAAGTAGAACAAATACTTATCTTTACAATGATCCCTGAAGCTTTCATCAGCAACCAACAATCATTGCTAGGGAAAAATGATGCGAAGCAAATGGCGGGTATTACTGCGGCTCAAAATGCTAACGCTAGCATTCGTTATGTCCCTGCAGAAGCCGAACTAAGACCTACATATAAGGTATCTCATTTTTCGATGCTATCAGGCACTGCAGCGCCATCTACTCGATCAGCTGATATACTAACATCACTCAATCCTCCTGCTGGACCAGGCAAAAAGAAATAATTTCCACCTTACTCCAGCGTCATCTGGAGTAAGGTATTCTTACTATCAAATCCTATAAAAATCGCAACTCCAAAGTATGATTTTTTGCGCATAATAGCCTTTTTTTATGCTATTATGCGCAACCAGGTTATATGAATAACGGAGGCAAAAACCATGCTAAAAATTAGTTTTTATAATAAAATCAAACATATATTAATCGCGAGTCTCATCGCAGCATCAACCGCACATGCAGCGAAGAACAATTTTAACTGCCCACAACCTAATGAAATTCAATCTACAGATTTTACCGCGCCTTCTATCTGGACCGCACCAGGGGTTCCTCACGCTGTTGAAGGCAGCTATGGAATTGGATTAGGCGGCAAAGTAGTAAAAGAATTCCTTGGCGCTGAAGAAGCTCAAGTCAACCATAGAAAAGGTTGGGTTTGTGTTTATAAATCAGAAGGTGGCGTTTCAGTTAACGAATATGAAGCGAAAATTAGACAAATCGTAGGGTCAACATCTTACTTAAAAAAATATTTAGCTAAAGTAAATAATGCATTAGACAATGCAGAACCTTACTTGAAAAATTACCCACAAGACATGCCATTAGGATTTGTTGGTTATCAAGCTGCTGAATAGCAATGCTTGTCATCCAGAAGCGTGCTATTTGCGCTGAAGGATCTCCAACTCATTGGGAGATCCTTCGTCGCTTCGCTCCCTCTGGATGACAGACTAGGTCACTTCGCTTATACTAGAAGGAATTGATAATTTGCGAGGCTGAGCATGGATGCTCTCAATTCTCTTGCCGTTGAATTTGATTTAACAAACAGCACATCTACAATCATTCCGATTGATGAGTTACATATCGATACTGCCAATAAAAATAAAATTTATTGGATACACAGTAACTTAACACAACAACCATTTTTTCATGCTCTTGCAACAAAACTGCATTTACCAGAGCACGTCATCAATCTCTGTGAAAATGATGACCCTATGCCCAAATTAATTGATGAAGACGATCAAATTACTTTGCAGATACAAGCACTCTCCCAATCTGAGATTACAAGGGATGAAGAACCTGCTTTTAACCCACTCGTGATTCATATAACTGACCGATATTTCTTTACCGCTGCTTCACAAGCCATCACGGCATTAGAAGAATTGAAAGCTACGTATCACAAATCTATTAAATACGCTAAAACTCCTTGTTTTCTATTATTTTTATTATTTGATATTAGCGTTAATGAATACGCTAAAGTGTTATTTAATTTTGAATTAATCTCAGATCAAATGGATGTAGAAATACGTCAATCACATCAAAATTTATATGACCAAGTATTAAATATAAAACAACAAATTATGAAAATTAAACGTTATATGATTTCCATGCGTGAAATGTTAGCGCGAATTTCAGGAAGAAAAAGCACTGTTATTTCAGATCAATGCCGCGGCTCATTACATAACTTATCGAATCATAGTCATATGGTAATCCACGAAATCGATTCAATACGTGACGTACTCAATAGCATGCTAGATCAAATTGATAATGCTCTCATGCAAAAAATGAATGAAACGATGCGCATACTCACCACTTTCGCCGCAATATTTTTACCTTTGTCACTCATCACTGGGGTGTATGGCATGAATTTCCAATGGATCCCAGAATTAGCATGGAAATATGGTTATTTTTATGCTTTAGGATTAATTGTTCTCTGTGGCACTGGATTGTTTTTTATATTTAAAAAAATGAAGTGGTTTTAACGAAACAACATTCACACTTAAACCCAATATGATTAATATGATTGCCGCCATTTTCCATAACTCTAGCGTCTCATGAAATAGAATAATTGAAGCTAATATCCCAACGATCGGAATAAGTAATGCAAATGGAACAACTGTGACTGCACGATAACGATTCAATAGAAAACTCCATATCGCAAAACCAAGCAATGTCACAGGATAGGCCATATACATAACGGATGCGATTTCTACCATTGAGAAATGGGTTAACATGGACATCATTTTATGACTACCATCAACGAAGAAAGACAATAACAGTAATGGCGGCCATGCAAATAAACTAGACCACACTACCAAGCCTAACATGTTAATTTTGCCTACTTTTTTAGAGAGTAAATTTGCTATACCCCATGCTAGTGCTGAAAACATGACACAAACAAATCCAGCCACACTGATTTCACCGCCCACATGCACGACGATAATCATGAGCCCTACCAGTGCGATAGCAATAGCAACCCATTGATGCCTAGCTAGCGACTCATGAAAAACAAACATTGCCAAAACAATAGTGAAGAACACTTGCCATTGAACCAACAATGAAGCTAACCCTGCTGACATCCCAGCAGCAATACTAAAAAATAATAATGAAAATTTGACGGTAAACATCATCAATCCATAACCTAAAAGCAAGAACCATGATACATCTGGTTTTTTAATAAAAAATATCGCGGGAAAACACGTTAAGAAAAATCTTAAAAAGCAGAGAAATAATGGAGAAATATGTTGTAACCCAATTTGCATGACTGCAAAACTAACACCCCACAATACAGCAATTAATATCGCCAAACAAATATGACCAACACGCATGCAATTTACTCGAGATCTTTTCTTAATAAGAAATAGGCTATCAATATACAAAGAGCGCCGACAACTCCCAAAGAAATGCTAGAATAGGCTTGTGGAACCACCCGACTAACCAATACAGTCACACCCGCACCAACACCAACTGAAAGCTCTTTTATTAACAAGCAACCCGATTGAGCACCACGTACATCTAAATAACTCGCAACACACTCAACCAATGATAGTGATATCACCCACAGCAATGCATTTGCAAAATAATAAACATGCAATAACCTAGGAAATGCTATCAATACCATTCCAAATAGCATAATACCCAATGTAACAATAGTAGCTTTATGAAGCCCCATCCTCTCGATGAGATGAATAATAGGTAATTGTAATAATATAATCGTAAATCCATTAGCGAATATCATCATCCCGTACCAATTAGGAAGATGATTATCATAGGATAACAAGCACTGTGGCAACACAGAAAATACACTAAATAGCTTAATCCCTAGCGCCATACCCAATAAGATCCAACCCAACATGCGACTTAAACTAGTGTTTTTTGGCAATGCCAAATTAATTTTTCTAGGGCGTTTATCAATCGAAAATGCAATGACCAACGCAACAAAAATAATAAGTGTATTTAAAGTAAAAAACTGCATTTTTGAAATTGCCGGAAACAACAAAATCAATCCTGCAAAAAAACTTCCAAGATTAGCAGCAATTTTATTGTGCGCAGCGCCAGAAGCTGTCTCTGCTGCCTCAGATCGTATTAAATAACCTGACACACTAATTCCAATTCCCAGTAAAATAGCGCCGAGTATCAATAATGATTCACTATTAAATAAAAACAACAGCATACCGACAAATGAAAACAGTAATGAAACAGAAATTGCGAAGCCTCTCGAGTATTTCGACATCACAGGAGAAAAAATTAAAAATGTTCTATATCCAATTGCCAAAATAGCATTACAGATAGGCGTAAGCCAAATATTAGCTTTTGCTAACAATGCAAAAAAACAGGTGGCCGTTAACAGTCGAATAATAAATATCAAAATGGTAACTCTCTAATTGGGTTATGATGCACCAAAGCACTATGTGTTGTGATCAAACTCGTTAAATATTCTTGTAATTCGGTAAAGGACATTTGCATCTTACCATTTGTCCGATCAAATATCTTTAATTCTTCCAATGTAGTTGCATCTCTAGGGACGATAATTAAATATGGAATCCAGAAATTGTCTGCAGATGCGATTTTTTTATTAAAATTTATATCATCAGGAATAAAATAGCGAAAATATTTTTTCTTACAGACATCAATTAACGAACTGATGAGTGATTTATTCATATCATTTTCTTGATAAATAATTCCAATTTGATACGGGGCAACCAATGGAGGAAATATTGGTAAATTATTTGCAATTCCTTTCCCAATCAGCGCTGGATAAACTCGATTGATCGCACCTGCGAGAGTTGAGTGCATAATCATTAAATCTTCACCTGAATCCAGTACAATATTAAATTGCTTTGGATTGCTATTATCCCACTGTAAATTAAAAATCATTAAATCCGCATAACTACCATCCGCATACAATCCTAGTTTATATGCAAAATACCTTGTTTGATTGTCAACAATTGTTATTTCTGCCTTCATACCTACTGTTTTTTCAATCGTTTGAAAATGCTCAACATGACTTTCATAAAAAGCTTTATGTGTCGTAATTTTTAACTTCCAAGACCTCGCAAAAACCATATCCATAATTTTTGCAGCTTGGTTTAAAAACAACAACACATTCTTTTCAGCATCGATAATAGAAGATAGAACAAAAACGCCTGGAAATGCAAATTGCCTTACTCTATCGATTCCATTCAATCCACCCGATTTTGTTCTCCTTAAGAAGATACTTAAAGTTTCTATCGCATAAGGCAATTGTGCTGATTTGATTTCTTTATTAGATAACCACAATAACAGATTGGGATCTGGGCTATAACTTAAAGCTAGATTGTCATCACGCAAATGAAATACTTCCCCACGCGCATCAAATTGGTTAATTAATTTTTTAATGTCTTCATGATCTGATGGGAAAAATAGTGGGAAAGTAACGGACTGTACATCAAACACATCTCTGATAGCATTCGTCAAAAAGTTGATACATCGATCAGCCCAATTTCCTAACGGTAATATATTAAAAAAACCAGGGGCACAGCCATCAATTGATGTAAGCCCCATTAATTTCATTACGTTCCGAATTGCCTGTTTGCTAGCTTTCATTTATTCAACTCATACTATGGTGTATTAACAATTCACTAGACTGCACCAGAAAGACTTGATATTCGAGCATCGCAGCGCAGTTTACGTTGTTGGTAAATGAGAAGCGAAGCACAAAATATCAAGGATTATGGCGAGCATAGTAGAATTGTCACCGTTGGTTCATCATGTGTGTACCATTAAACATAGGATGCACTGTTTCTAATGCGCCAGTTGATGAATAAACATGAAGTGGAACAACTTCAATATGTTCACCATGTGGAGTTTCGAAATGGTGTGGGCACATAGGCTCAAGCACACAAACCATGCCTTCTTCTAATTTAACCGTGGTTGATTTACCTTCCATCCCTACAATGCTTTCGCCAGAACCACGCAATACATAAACTACTCGTGCTGTTGAGTGAATATGATGTGCTTGTTCTTTGCTGTATGCAGGTATTTTCAAAAATTGCAGTGTAGGATCACCCAATCTCTGTGGGTAAATTATCTGTCTTGTTGAACAACCATTCACATAGGGTAAAACTGTACCTTCTTTTAAGGATGCAGTAACAGGTGAACCCATATAACCTCTAATCAGTGTTGCACAATGCTTTGAATTAATAATGCATGGGCCTTTTTTTACATACGCTTCATTTTTATCATCAGAAATGTAGTAGACAGAATCACCGAATGCTACATCAATTTCATGATTACCAATATACGTTTTGAAATAATATTGCTGCGTACTATCCGATTCATATACTGCAGTTGTGCCACTTTTATAATAATAAGATCCATATAGATCTAATATCGCTTTTTGTTCTGTCATAATTCCTCACTAATTCATCTAAAGTGCTTAGTTTATATATTCAAATACAAAGATAATATCCGTAATAAATACGGATTTGAAAAAAGTGAAATCTAATCAATTGAATGACCTTTATATACAACTCAAATCATGACTAACTATATATAGATTGGAAAAGATGCGATAGAAATCCAGGATAATTATTGCCCTATCCACACACGCGACTGATTCACTAAAAATCATTCGACTACCCTATTAAATAACGCTAACATCAAAAAACATTTTTATAATTGCTCTTGGAAAACTTATGACTGCTCACGATACAAGCTCCGCCAGCGATCAAGCATTTATTCCTGCAAGTCAAAAACTACCTGAAATCACAATTAAAGCGATTGTATTGTCTGTGATATTAGTAATTGCTCTTGCTTCAGCTAATGCATATCTTGGATTAAAAATTGGAATGACAGTATCAGCATCTATCCCTGCTGCAGTCATCTCGATGGCAGTACTGAGTCTTTTTCGTAACTCGAATATCTTAGAAAACAATATTGTGCAAACAGCAGCATCTGCAGGCGAAGCTATTATTGCAGGGATTTCATTCGTGTTACCTGCGATGATTATTATTCATTACTGGACCAGCTTTCATTATTGGGAAACATTTTGGATTGCTCTTATTGGCGGCATTCTCGGTGTTTTATTCACTATTCCATTACGTAAAGTATTATTAGAACATAAAGCGTTGCGCTTTCCTGAAGGCTTAGCAATTGGATACGTATTAAAAGCACGCGCAAGTGGCAAAGGAGATATGCGTCATTTAATCTCTGGCAGTATTCTCGGTAGTGTTATTAGTTTTGCACAAACAGGATTGCAAATATTCAGTGGTAGCATTCAATATTGGCAAACCGTTGCAAATCGTTTCACATATGGCTTTGAAATCGGTTTTGATCCTGCAGTCATTGCAGCAGGTTTTATTGTTGGACCAAGCGTTGCGGTAAGTACGTTGATTGGCGTGTTCATTGGCTGGGTGGCTGGCGTTCCTGCATTAACACTTTATTATGGTGTTGGTGATCATGACGCTGCAAATGCGGCTACGAATGTATGGGACAATCATATTCGCTATATTGGTGTCGGCACCATGATGGTTGGTGGCTTCTGGACATTACTCACACTTATTAAACCAATTGTACGTGGCTTACAAGCTTCTTTCCGCTCAGTAAAAACCGTTGGTACACAAAATGGCACACTACGTACCGAACGCGATATCCCGATTAAATATGCTAGCTGGGCTGCCGTTTTATTATGTATTCCACTTGCGATCTTACTTTATCAAGCACTCTCTCCCGCTGAACTACAACTTTCTCAAACTATCCGTCTCATTACTGTGGGTGTTGGTGTTACATTCGTTATTATTGCAGGCTTTATTTTTTCTGCGCTCGGTGGATATTTTGCGGGATTATTCGGCTCATCTAATAGCCCTGTTTCAGCGTTATCGATTGCTGCAATCTTACTTATTTCACTGATTGTTTTAGTACTATGGCACGGCCACATCAGCTTAGTCGCCGGTTCGCAACAAACACTATTTGCCATTGCATTTGTAATGGTCATTTGCGCGATTCTGAGCGCTGCAAATATCACGAATGAAACTATACAAGATTTGAAAGCAGGACAAATGGTTGGCGCAACACCATGGAAACAAGAAGTGATGTTAATCCTTGGTACCGTTATTTCTGCATTCTTAGTTCCTTGGATTTTAGAATTGCTATTTAATGCATATGGTATTGGTGGTGTTTTTCCACGACCAGGCATGTCACCAGGACAAATGCTAGCAGCGCCTCAAGCAGGCATGATGGCTGCATTAGCACAAGGTGTATTTAATTCTAATTTACCATGGAATATGATTTTCATTGGCGGCCTAATTGCTGCTGCAACGATTGTTGCAGATCGTTTTTTACGTGATAAATATATTCATTTAAGCGTACTAGCATTAGGGTTCGGAATATATTTGCCACTCGATGCAACACTTCCCTTTGTTATCGGTGGCTTGTTTGCCTTTGTGGTAGATCGCTCACTCAAAAAGCGTTATCCGACTAATGAGACAATCGCTCAAGAACGCAAACATAATGGCTTGTCTCTTGCCTGCGGACTCGTCGCTGGCGCATCACTAATGGGCGTCATTCTTGCCATTCCATTTGCAATTAAACAATCAACGGATGTCTTGAAAATAATGCCAGATAATCTAACGTTTCTAGCAGGAATATTAGGTGTGATGGCCACGATAGTATTGCTATGGTGGATATATTACACGACTTGTATTTTTAAAAAGAAATAAATGCAGGATGGGCAATTTTGCGTTGCCCACCCGAGATAGTTACTTACCCTGAAACGCTAATGTTTTTGAATCTAGGTATTTATTGGTAGTCATTACAATCAGATAAACGATCGGTGTCATTAAAAAAGATAAGAGAATTTTTACAGCTATCGATCCACAGACTATTTCCCACTTTTGTGGAACACTGTAAAAGATAATGTTAACAAAAATTAGTGAATCGATAGTTTGCCCTAAATACGTCGCGATATTACTTCGCAACCATAACCATTTCCCCTGTGATAATTCTTTAATTTTTTGGTACACAACAATATCAAGGAGCTGTGACACTGAAAACGCTAATAAACTAGCGAAAAAGACTTTAATACCTCCAGATAAAATCTCTTGATAGGCGACCTGCAAACTCCAATAAGTAGGATGTGGCGCAAAGATAGATATTTGAATGATGGCTGCGACTAATGCCTGACTTAACAAACTTAACCACAATGTTTGGCGAGCCGCTTGTTTACCCCATAATTCACATATGCAATCCACAATCGGATAAGTCATGATTGAAAATATGATATTTGAAAATGGAAAATCGATACCGATATGCACTACTTTCGTGGCTGTAATCAATGAACTAGTTAGCCCACAAATCACTAATACGGATAGCAGTAAATAAGCCTTAATCTCTCTATTTAACATCTGTTTTTCACTCTCCATGCTATTTTAGCACCCTAATCCTACATTTTATCAATATGTTACACAAATGAAAAATATTTAACCATTCCATAAGCATTTATTGGTATAATTTTAACCAAATTCCACCCCAAGGAACCTATTGTGCCAATACAGCCAATTACAAGCATTGGTAATGAGTTTAAAGCCTTATGCAAAGATTTTGTTGCGAAATTCTTTAATATTGAATTAGCAACCGACAATAATTTCTCAGAAAATCTCAGAAAAAGTGGAAAATATCCTAAAGATAGCGTTGGCAGAGTCGTCATCGCCAATTTTTGTGAATGGACAAAAATACCGTCACAAAACACTGCACGCTCTCATTATCTCCTTGAAGGCGCAGCCGCTGCAGATGCTATTGATGCTATCTATAAACTACTTCCCCATATTAATGCTGTAAACAATGTATTAATAGGTGCAATCAATAAATTACACTCAACTGATCAAGGCCTCCATCTACTCTATGAAGTTGATAGGATTGAAGCACAACTAGCTCTACTGAGTGATGCACAAGTCAGTAATACAAATCACAATACAAAAAATAATTTAATTAGCTTAATAAAAAAATTAAAAGAGTCTCACTTTTTCAAAATACATCCCGATATTAAAGCACCCAACTTACATAGAATAGTTGCCCACGATGCGGGATGGAATTTTACTAATTTATTCCACTATACAAACTTTTCAATGGACATTGGAAAGGGATGGTGTGGATTAATTAATCTGGGAGTCGATGGATTAAGTTCTCTTTGTAAAAATCATATCGTCCCAAAAGCAATATTTAATTTTGTAGGCTGTATCGTCAAACTTCCCGCTATTCCAATTTTTTTCTTAAAAATGATTACATTCGGTGCAGCAAAACTGTTTAGCTGGAATAACGTATGTGCTCTTTTAAAGTGGTGCACATGTTGTTGTCGCAGCACAAAAGTACAAGCTATCGAAATGACTGCGGTTAGCAAACCTAACGCCTCACCCCGTAATGCTTCTCCACGTGATATAAAAGCTGGTGATGCCTCACCTCGAAGCGCAAGACCTGCTGCATCAAATGCTAACTTAGGGCCATCCGCTGTGCCAGGTAATGCAACACCGCGTAGTCGCCAAGTGTCTGCAATGGCAAGCTCATGCGCCTATGGCGCGGCTGCTAACGATGCTAACGGTGGCGGTGCACTAGGCTCGCCACATAGCGCTGTGGTTAGCCCTACTCATGGCAGACCACGCACTGCAAGTCGCTCACGTGCTGATGGTGGTAGTGCATTAGCACCGCCTCCATCACTTGGACTAGGTATTCCTGCTGGTGCTGTAATAACACCTGATCCAGCAACTCCAATGTCACCCACTGCTCAGTTATCTACAGGCGCAGTTGTTGCTACCACTTTATTAAACGTGAAGCCTATCAACAGAATTAGAAGCGGTATAACTGCTGGTCCTGGTAGCGGAGGCGCTGCCGCTCCTACAGCAATCGCTACTCACCTACAAAGCGCACATGGTAAACAAGCATCGATGAGTATGTTTGACACGGCTAATTTACGAATTAACATCGATAAGGTACCAGCACTAGAGATAACTCCTCTTGCACCTTAATTAATTAAACTTTCATTGCCATGGATGGTCATATATTTTACTTTTATCCGGGAAAATGCTACTATTAACTCGCTTTTAAAACCAACAAGAGAAAACAACTATGACAGAAAATACCAACGCAATTACCTTCAACTTAGTAGTTCCAACTGTATTTCCAAAATTCAACGCGGCTAAAGGCTTAGATGCGACACATACATCTGATAAATTGACCGTGCAACGTATGAAGCATAAACACTTCCGTATTTTGCAAACTATGTCTGAAGCTAAACAATTACATTATTTGATGTGTGAACTCACTGGATTACATCAAGATGATGTTGATGAATTAGATGCTGAAGATTCTGCAATGCTTTCTGAAGTATTATTCGGTTTTATGCAAAAATATACCGAAATCGCGCAAAAAATCATTTCTCAAGTTACTCTAAAGTAACCTCCTTCATCTTCAAGTCCACAGAGTTTTCTGTGGACAAGAAGAAAATCAAATTACGCTCTTCCTAGTAGTGCAGGTGCTGAAGGTACAGGCATAGCAAACACATTACCACCATCACCTTTCTTAGCATCACCGACTAATACTGGCGCCTTATCAAGTAATCTTGTAGCATTTTCTGCATGATAATTTGTCTTCAGTGTAATAGTAATTTTATCAGTCGCAACATTATATGCTAGCTGGTATCCGTTCAATTCAATCGCAAATCCATCTTGCAATACTTCACGTGAGCAGCAGTTTTTAAATAATGTAATTCGATATTTAAAACTTGCTTGATCTCGTGTTGCCAGCGAAGTATTCATTGCAGCACATAATGCTTTAGCGTCCCCATCTCCAGCGCTCATATCTTTAAATTCAATTTCACCATTCAATAATTTTTCGTGGAAAGCTTTCAAGACTTTTTCTGAATTATTTTTAAGCCCTGGTAATGTACGCATCAATGGATATGCATCGTTCGCTGCATCGACAACACTATTGTCACCCTCAATTTCTTTTTGGCCGCTACGCACATTTAGTAATAATTGCGTCACAGCTTCATTGAGTGAATGTAGAATTGCTGCTTTTTTATGTCTTAACTTAGCATCATCTTTTTGTTCGTTAGCAGGAACATTTGCTTGCGGCTGAACATCACATTCTAAACGGCGTTTCAACGGCATCAATGCGTCAGGTGCGAAGCGATTTGATGACATGGCACCTGTCTTTTTAGCAATTAGACTGATAATAGGAACAGCACTAACTAAATTTCTCCATAGTTTAATTCCTGAAAAACATCCATACCAAGCATCTGCAACTGCACTAGCGCATGACCACAATAGCTTTGGAATACAGGTGATCGACTTCCAAAGAATATGTTTTGCTGTCCAGGCAATAGCACCAACAATGAGCAATCCAACTTTCTTGAGCCCTGAACCAATGGCTTCCCAGACTGCTTTATTTGCTAGATATCCTACACCCGCACCAAAAAAACCACCCAGGATCATACCAATCTTTCCTGGTATATTTGTATCAGTAAATGCTGTCTTATAAGCATCATGGTTTTCAGGTGTTCCAGTACGTTTCGCTTCGAATGCTTTTGCAGCACCATTTGCTACACCATAGAAGAAACTTACCAGCTTGCCTATCGCACATGATATTCCGCCAAATATAACCGTCGTGACTAATGCCGCAATATTTCGTTGCTTGTAATGCCACTTCAAACGCGCCAAGAATGGGCTATCTTTCACTTCTTCTGCAAATGGCTTAGGACCCTCAATTGCTTGATCAGCTGGCAACTTATTTTTTTCGCGTTCTTTATCAGAGGTGAATCCAGAACTAAATCCTCCGATAACACCACTGCCTATACCATAAGCGAAATCTCTGATAACACGACCCAATGCACCGAAAAATCCTAAAATCACTCCACTCACTAACATGCCAGGGAATGCAGCGATATTTCTAGCTGCTGCATGATCTTTTATGCTCTTGACAATCGCAGCATTTTTTCCAAAAGGTGAAAATCCAAATTGTGCGCCGCCAACAAGTCCATCCCACAAACCCACTGCGAAATCTTTGATAACACGACCTAGTGCACCGAAAAATCCAAAAACAATTCCGCTCACTAACATGCCGGGGAATGCAAAGATATTTCTCTCTTTCCAATGATCTTTTGCACTCTTAACTAACACGCCATTTTTTTCAAATGGTGAAAATCCAAATTGTGCGCCGCCAACCAATCCATCCCACAAACCTACTGCGAAATCTTTAATAACACGACCTAGTGCACCAAAAAATCCGAAGACAATACCACTCACTAACATACCGGGAAATGCAAAGATATTTCTCTCTTTCCAATGATCTTTTGCACTCTTAACTAACACGCCATTTTTTTCAAATGGTGAAAATCCAAATTGTGCGCCGCCAACCAATCCATCCCACAAACCTACTGCGAAATCTTTAATAACACGACCTAGTGCACCAAAAAATCCGAAGACAATACCACTCACTAACATGCCGGGAAATGCAAAGATATTTCTCTCTTTCCAATGTTTATTTGCACTATCAACTAGCGGTTGATAATTTTCATGTTCTGCTTCTAGCAAAGCATCATCTTGCTGTACTTTATGCTTTCCAAATGGCGAAAACCCTAATCGTAATCCACCAACCAATCCATCCCACAAACCCACTGCGAAATCTTTAATAACACGACCCAATGCACCGAAGAATCCAAAAACAATACCACTCACTAACATGCCGGGGAATGCAGCGATATTTAAATCTTTCGCATGATCTTTTATGCTCTTAACGATCGCGCCATTTTTTCCAAACGGTGAATATCCAAGTTGCAATCCACCAACTACACCATCCCACAAACCCACTACGAAATCTTTAATAACACGACCCACTGCACCGAAAAATCCAAAAACAATTCCGCCCACTAATATGCCGGGGAATGCAAAAATATTTCTCTCTTTCCAATGATCTTTTGCACTCTTAACTAACACGCCATTTTTTTCAAATGGTGAAAATCCAAATTGTGCGCCGCCAACGAGCCCATCCCACAAACCCACTGCGAAATCTTTAATAACACGACCTAGTACACCAAAGAATCCAAAAACAATTCCACTCACTAACATACCGGGGAATGCAAAAATATTTCTCTCTTTCCAATGTTTATTTGCACTATCAACTAGCGGTTGATGATTTTCATGTTCTACTTCTGCAGCATCTTGCGTGACTTTATGTTTCCCAAATGGCGAAAACCCTAATCGTAATCCACCAACTAATCCATCCCACAAACCCACTGCGAAGTCTTTAATGACACGACCTAGTGCACCGAAGAATCCAAAAACAATTCCACTCACTAACATGCCGGGGAATGCAGCAATATTTAAATCTTTTGCATGATCTTGTATGCTCTTAACGATCGCACCATTTTTTCCAAATGGTGAAAATCCAAATTGCGCACCGCCAACGAGCCCATCCCACAAACCCACTGCGAAATCTTTAATAACACGACCCAATGCACCAAAGAATCCAAAAACAATTCCACTCACTAACATGCCGGGGAATGCAAAAATATTTCTCTCTTTCCAATGATCTTTTGCACTCTTAACTAACGCGCCATTTTTTTCAAATGGTGAAAATCCAAATTGCGCGCCGCCAACGAGCCCATCCCACAAACCCACTGCGAAATCTTTAATAACACGACCCAATGCACCGAAGAATCCAAAAACAATTCCACTTACTAACATGCCGGGGAATGCAAAAATATTTCTCTTTTCCCAATGATCTTTTGCACTCTTAACGAACGTGCCATTTTTTCCAAATGGAGAAAATCCAAATTGTGCGCCGCCAACAAGTCCATCCCACAAACCCACTGCGAAATCTTTAATACTACGACCCAATGCACCAAAGAGCCCAAAGACAAAGCCACTCACTAATAATCCTGGTAATGCCCCATGGTTCTCAACTAAACGATGTATACCCCACCATTGATTCCATTCTTTAGTATCTTTCCCGTAGCTAAATCCGGCTTGTAAACTTGCTTTTGCTGAAAATATAAATCCGAATCCAAAATCAAATACTGCACGTGATATCAAACCAACTATAATTGATAACCCAGTAGGAATGACTCCGAAAACCAATCGAAATATATTTCGTTGTTTATATTGCTCACTTACTTCTGTCGTAAATTCTTTGCGATTTTCTTTAGGCGCAAAACCAAATCGCGCGCCGTAAAATATGCCGCCGAATATTCCATACGCCAAATCTTTGCAAATTCGTCCCAATGCGCCGAAAAATCCGAAGACAATGCCGCTCACTAACATTCCTGGGAATGCAGCGATATTTAAATCTTTCGCATGATCTTTTATGCTCTTAACGATCGCAGCATTTTTTTCAAATGGAGAAAATCCAAATTGTGCGCCGCCAACGAGCCCATCCCACAAACCCACTGCGAAATCTTTAATAACACGACCCAATGCGCCGAAAAATCCGAAGACAATGCCACTCACTAACATGCCGGGAAATGCAAAGATATTTCTCTCTTTCCAATGATCTTTTGCACTCTTAACTAACGCGCTATTTTTTTCAAATGGTGAAAATCCAAATTGTGCGCCGCCAACGAGCCCATCCCACAAACCTTCTGCGAAATCTTTGATAACACGACCTAATGCACCAAAGAATCCAAAAACAATTCCACTCACTAACATTCCCGGGAATGCAGCGATATTTAAATCTTTTGCATGATCTTGTATGCTCTTAACGATCGCGCTATTTTTTTCAAATGGTGAAAATCCAAATTGTGCGCCGCCAACGAGTCCATCCCACAAACCCACTGCAAGATCTTTGATAACACGACCTAGTGCACCGAAGAATCCAAAAACAATTCCGCTCACTAACATGCCGGGGAATGCAAAAATATTTATAGCTTTCGCATGATCTTGTATGCTCTTAACGATCGCACCATTTTTTCCAAATGGTGAAAATCCAAATTGCGCGCCGCCAACGAGCCCATCCCACAAACCCACTGCGAAATCTTTAATACTACGACCCAATGCACCAAAGAGCCCAAAGACAAAGCCACTCACTAATAATCCTGGTAATGCCCCATGGTTCTCAACTAAACGATGTATACCCCACCATTGATTCCATTCTTTAGTATCTTTCCCGTAGCTAAATCCGGCTTGTAAACTTGCTTTTGCTGAAAATATAAATCCGAATCCAAAATCAAATACTGCACGTGATATCAAGCCAACTACAATTGATAATCCAGTAGGAATAGCTCCGAAAACTAAGCGGAATATATTTCGTTGTTTATATTGCTCACTTACTTCTGTCGTAAATTCTTTGCTATTTTCTTTAGGCGCAAAACCAAATCGCGCACCGTAAAATATTCCGCCTAATATTCCATATGCAAAATCTTTGCAAATTCGTCCCAATGCACCGAAAAATCCGAAGATTACTCCACTGACTAACATGCCAGGGAATGCAGCGATATTTCTAGCTGCCGCATGATCTTTTATGCTTTTAACAATCGCAGCATTTTTTTCAAATGGTGAAAATCCAAATTGTGCACCGCCAACGAGTCCATCCCACAAACCCACTGCGAAATCTTTGATAACACGACCTAGTGCACCGAAAAATCCAAAAACAATTCCGCTCACTAACATGCCGGGGAATGCAGCGATATTTAAATCTTTCGCATGATCTTTTATGCTCTTAACGATCGCGCCATTTTTTCCAAACGGTGAATATCCAAGTTGCAATCCACCAACTACACCATCCCACAAACCCACTACGAAATCTTTAATAACACGACCCACTGCACCGAAGAATCCAAAAACAATTCCACTTACTAACATGCCGGGGAATGCAAAAATATTTCTCTCTTTCCAATGTTTAGCTGCACTATCAACTAGTGGCTTATGATTTTCATGTTCTTCTTCTCGCGCTTCTGCACCAGCTTGCGTTACTTTATGCTTTCCAAATGGCGAAAATCCTAATCGTAATCCGCTAACTAATCCATCCCACAAACCTTCTGCGAAATCTTTGATAACACGACCTAATGCACCGAAGAATCCAAAAACAATTCCGCTCACTAACATGCCGGGGAATGCAGCAATATTTAAATCTTTCGCATGATCTTGTATGCTCTTAACGATCGCACCATTTTTTCCAAATGGTGAAAATCCAAATTGCGCGCCGCCAACGAGACCATCCCACAAACCCACTGCGAAATCTTTAATAACACGACCCAATGCACCGAAGAATCCAAAAACAATTCCACTTACTAACATGCCGGGGAATGCAAAAATATTTCTCTCTTTCCAATGTTTATTTGCACTATCAACTAGCGGTTGATGATTTTCATGTTCTACTTCTGCAGCATCTTGCGTGACTTTATGTTTCCCAAATGGCGAAAACCCTAATCGTAATCCACCAACTAATCCATCCCACAAACCCACTGCAATATCCTTGATTACACGACCTAGTGCACCAAAGAATCCAAAAACAATTCCACTCACTAACATTCCTGGGAATGCAGCGATATTTAAATCTTTTGCATGATCTTGTATGCTCTTAACGATCGCACCATTTTTTCCAAATGGTGAAAATCCAAATTGCGCGCCGCCAACGAGCCCATCCCACAAACCCACTGCGAAATCTTTAATGATACGTCCAATCGCACCGAAAACTCCAAAGATCACTCCACCAACAATTAATCCTGGTAATGCAAATTTTCTTTTCTTAATCGTTTCATCCCAACGATTTGTAAATTCTGAATAGTTAGCAATAGGTGCAAAGCCTGCTAGTATCCCACCCATAAAACCAGATCCAAATCCATAAAAGAAATCACGGAATGCAAGACCCAAGTTTCTAATACCAATCCCACCTAGAATTAAACCAGCAACAGCACCAATTGCTAACCCAATCGCTGTTCCAATACCTGGAAATATTAATGTACCTACCGCACCACCAATACATGCAGCAATACCAATATTACCTGCCAAACCTTTTTTACTGACTTCGGGAGTATTTTCTTCACCATCTGCACGGAATCGATTGCCGATAGATCCATACCAAAAAGCTTGCCCAATATTTTTTGTACCACAAACTGATGCAATGATCCCAGCAGCAACAATGAAAGGAGCCACAGGAGCACTCAGCACACCTAATGCGATTTTTGCAGCAGTAGCAGATGCATGTAACGCAATCATTTTTGCAGGGAAAAAAGTAATGAGTGATGTTAATCCAGTACCTAATAAAATTCCTGGAATTTTGCTATTTAATCCACGAGGACCAATATTAACGGGTTGTGCTTGCTCGCCTTCAATCTGCGGCGCTAATCCCGCAGCAGTAATTAATTTATCAGTTTCAGCCTTATTCTCGTCTAGCGCAAGGAGCAAACGATCATAATATTCTTCCTGCGCAGTATGTGCTTTGTTATATTCATCTATGCTCGCTTGAATATTATTTTCTAACGTTTCGTAGCGTTGCAGCCAATCATTATAAGTAGCGAGACTGTTTGCTTTATCTGAAATTCTATCTAGCTTGTCTCTGATCCATCGCAATTTTTTTCTAACTGCAGCGCCGTAGTTAACAATACTAAACCCTGCTGATCCGACATTGAGTGGCTCAGATGCTCCAGGCTCACCTGGTTCGCCTAAGTCAGCTCCCCCATCAAGTGCTTTTGCATCAAATGCTTTTGAATCTCCAGAAACAACTGACGCTGCTACAGAAAGTACAACGGGTTTTACTGCGGCCATACGTGGAATTGCTGCATCTTTGTCAATTAACAACCTGCCTGCAATCTCATCTGCGAGCTCATTTAATGGTTTTAAATAGCCATCCATCGCTTGCACTTGATTAGCGCGCATCAAACGTAAGTCAAAAATCTTTTTAGGTAAATTATTTCTATGACTTTGGTTTAACGCTTTTGCTTCAGAATCTGTGCGTCCCCAGTCACTGGTTAAGCCTAAGCCTTTTGAAAAATTAACACCATCATGTATGTCGTGCAACGCAGCAAGAAACCAATACTCTGCAGAGGTCGAAAATAGATTAACTTGTGTTTTGATTCTAGACCAAACAACGGTGCATCCACAGCAAGTTAAATTCCTTTTGGCTTGCTCAAACATACCAATCTGCGATCTTGCTGCCAAATTAAATAAAGCAACCGCATTAGCTATCCGTCTATCATTGCTACCTTCAGATGAACCATTACTGTGCGCACGTTGATGCATAGATATTAACCACTCCATTAAGGGTATTTTGTGTGAATACTAACAGAACAATATTAACAATTCATTACCTAAAACCACCCTATAGATCATTGTTTGTGCACACATAGCTTAGCAATAATCAGGAAATTGGCTTAACTGCTTTTTCTTGCTATAAAAGGCAAACGTAGACACGAGAAAGAATCCTAAACCATGAGCAAAGCATTTACCAAAGAATCTGACGATGCAGAAGAACCGGAACGCCCAGAAAACACATCGTCATCACAACACAAAAACTATGTGACTCCTTATGGCTTTACACAAATGCAAAATGAGTTACGCCAGTTGTATCAAGCTGAACGCCCCAAAATTGTTGAAACAGTGCGCTGGGCTGCCAGCAATGGTGATCGCTCTGAAAATGGGGATTATATCTATGGGAAGAGACGCTTACGTGAAATTGACAGACGCGTGCGTTATCTCACAAAGCGATTGGAAAATTCTATTGTCGTAGACCCTAAGCAACAACAATCGTTAACACAAATATTTTTTGGTGCCACTGTCACCTATCGGCAAAAAGACAACATTGACCACGTCATTAAAATAGTAGGCATCGATGAAGCAGATGCAACCATAGGTAAAATCAGCTGGATTTCGCCTATTGCAAAAGCATTAATTAAAGCTCGCGTCGGCGACACCATTGAATTTAAAACACCAACCAGCAAAGAAGTGTTGACCATTATAGATATTCGATATGAGATTACTGCGCAAGGGTAGCTTAAATCGATTTTCTCCCTTCTCCCGGAGTGATTTTTACGAGGGGAGAAGGGCCGGGGATGAGGGCTTATACCCTCTCCCAAAGAAAAACATTTTGGGAGAGGGGAATAGTGCAACCTTGTAAAACAACCAACAACACCTAATTTTTTTCATATACCTTTAATTTATAGAAAGGCAACGACTCAAAAGTCGTAACATAATGATAATGCTTCCATAGTTTTTGAAATTGACTGTCATTCGCAAAATAAGTTAAATAATTAAAAGAGGCTTGCCCAAGATGAGGCTTGATTTTCGTGTCATCAATTAAAATATATTTCGGCATTTGCGCATTTAAATCAGTTAGCAGCGCCTGATTAAGAAAATTGACAGCAGCATTGACTTCAGGTGAGGGGTGCTTCACAGCCATGGGAATCCAGCCCATGAACGCAAATCGCGTAGCAGGGATAGCATGAATATAATCAACAGCAGGGAATAAATTCGTTGTACTACTACTAAAGATATAAATGGATTGGTTTTCAGCCAGCGGCTTCAAAAAATCAATTAACTTATCAGCACGCAGCATTTTTGATTCTAGATATGAATTATATAAGCTGCACACGGGCCATGAAAAAACAGCACCACCAAATACCAAATACATCACTAATGCATACTTCAATCTTTTAACAACCAGAGCGAGCCCCACTAACATTACCATTGCAAGCATGAGCATATTGGTTGATAGGTTGATAGTGAAATCATTAAGTAAAATACTTTGCGTGAAAATTACGACGCCCAAAATGCAGGCTATTGAAAATACAATAATAACTACTTGTTGAATCCGATTGTGAATAAACTTTTTTGAAAAACTTACATAAAATAACGCAACGGCTAAAATAATAATATAAGCTGGCCACACATAGCGAAACAAATAGTTAATTTGGCTATTGACGACATAAACTGTCAGCGTAAATCCAAAAAAAGATAAAATAGAAAGTTCACCACTTGAGTTATTGTTAACTTTGCCTATTCGTGCAAAGAGCTCTCTGTAGCTCGTCGAAATCAATAACACGATACTTGCTAACATAGGCATCAAATGATAATACAAGGTCGTTTTCTGAATTAAATAAATAATCAAATAAGCTACGGCAGAAATTGTAATCACTGCAAAAAAATCGCTTTCTTGAGTAGTAGTAAAAAAAACCACTATTAAAACCAATGACGTCATTGCAAATATTGTTAAAGGATTTAACAATAGCATATTCCACGATGATTCAAATCCAGAATAATATAGTATCTTGAATATAGGCATCACGATTGTAAGATAATCCAGGTGTCGGCAATAAATAAGTGTGAGATACAGCGCCATAACCAACGCTAATGATAATGTTTCTTCTCTGATAAAATAAAATATATTTTTCTTACGATAGACTACATAGAGCTCTATCAACAGTGGAATTAACAAAAAATAAGGTTTTATTCCAAAACCAAGACCTGCAAATATTCCAATAATGCAGGCACTATATTTTGAAAACTCACCAATTTTTAATCGATAAATCACTAAGAATAGATATGGAAATGTCAGCATTAATAATAAATGTTCGCGCTGACCAAATTGATAGATGGGCAGCAGCATGAAAATAGCAGCTAGCGTTATAATAACGATATTTTTTAATTCAACTTGATTATAGAAAACTTTGGAAGCTAACTTACTACAAACAAATAGCGAAATCGTTGCAATACTATATACGTATAGTTGGAGTGAGCAGACAATAGAAATGTTTGTTATTTTATGCAATAACACAGGCGGCACGTATAAGTATAGAATTAGCGGGGGGTTAATCTCGAAAAAATCATTGGTGTAACTACCGCCTGCCAACATGCGTTGCGATGCATGCATCAGCCAACTCACATCCCAATTCAACAACAAGCGAGATTGAATATAAAAACCGAATAGATATATCGCAATCAAATATACTGAAAAAAGCATCCTTTGTTTTAGCACGCAAAATCCTTTTTATTAAATACATCCCCCTCTCCCAAAATGCTTTTATTTTGGGAGAGGGGTAAGGGGTGAGGGTATAGGCCCTCATCCCCTGCCCTTCTCCCATCGTAAAAAAAACTCTGGGAGAAGGGAGTAAAAATTCGTGGGGGTAGCTCAGTGCTACGCTTTGCCCACCCTACGAACTGAGGTTAAGACAATCACACAGACAATAACAGCACAAATCATAATGTATAAAGCGGGTGATATTGGATTCGCTGTAGCTTTAATTAAATAAGCACAAACCAGCGGCGCTGTACCACCAAATACAGAAGCAGCAATATTAACTGCAACTCCAATACCGGTATAACGTACATGAATTGGAAAATACTCACCTGCTGTAGCAATGACTGACCCAGAAAAAATACCGATTATTCCTGCAAAGCATAACTGCCCACTCAACTGGGCGACAAAATCCCCATTGATAATGCACATAAACAAAGGGTAAGTCAGTGTAGCCAGCAAGAATGACCCAATACCCAGCATCCATATCCTACCTACCCTATCAGCTATATGGGCAAAAAAGACAACTGATGCAGCATACATCAATGTCGCAGCAGAACTGAGGTACATTGCCTGGGTTTCATTAATCTTATGGTGTTGTAATGCATAGCTTTCAAAATACATATAGTTAATGTAAAAACAAATATTTGTCAGGATGAAAAACGACATAATAATAATTAAATTCTTTTTATATTTCCTCAACAATTCTGCAAGAGGAAAGTGGCTTAAATTATTTGTTAGCTTTTCTTTAATAAATTCTTGTGACTCTAAAAGAGACTTACGCACCCAATAACCAGCTAATCCGAATGGAATACTTAGCATAAATGGCAATCGCCATCCCCATGCTAACATCGCATCATGACCTAATATTTTAGAAGTAATGACACATATCAATGTCCCCGAAAATAGTCCGGTGATTGAAGCAAAAATTCCAAAGCTGGTAATAAAAGTTTTATGTTTAGATGAGCCTTGTTCGGTTAAAAGTGTTGAACCACCTGCTTGCTCACCGCTCGCTCCAAAGCCTTGTAATAAGCGTAAAATAACTAAAACAATACTTGCTAATGTCGTACCTGCAGGAATAAATCCAATACCTGCTGTAGCCACCATCATCAATATAATGGTCAATAATATAGTTGATTTACGTCCTTTTCTATCGCCAAAATACCCAAAGAAAACTGCACCAATCGGTCGCATGATAAAGCCAGATGCAAATACAACAAACACAGACATCACTGCGGTTATACGATCGGTATGTGGAAAAAAAACTGCGGACAAATAGGGTGATAATGCCGCGAAAAGCGAGAAATCATACCACTCGAGGATAGTCCCAATAGTACAGAGAATAACTTGGCTAGTTGTTTTTTGCATTGCTAACATATTGATATACTATAAAAATTTTAAATTATCGCGTAATTATACTACAAATCAGCTACAACTACATTTAAAAATTATTTCATGGGCTTTTTGCGTTTCTCTTGCGAAGCTTGCTCAAAACGATCAGTTTGTTTTTGGCTATCTTTAAAAACTGAATAATGCCGTGTAAACGCATATGCTTTTTGCTCCATGTTAATACTGAAATTTGTATTGGTTTCATTTACTGGTTTTACGCCAAGCATACCAAGAGCCTGATGAAATGATCTAGTTTCAATATTCGATTGAGAACAGCGATGCCAGTGGCGTTCTTTTGCTAAAAGATGGCCATTTGAATTCTGTAACAAATAATTTGCAAATTCTGCGCGCCTTGTTTCATCCCATTTAAGGGTAAAGCGAGATAAAATTCCAAGATATAGTTCTTTTTGTTCTTTCGGACTTTTTTGAGCATGAACTTTATTGATATACGCCATGATTGCTTTATCAATTTCAGCTGCTTTGTTATTTACATTTTTATTGATTAAATCATAAATGGTGTTGTTGTGCTGTAGAGCAGCATTCACAGATCCAATACAAACCAAGGCTTTACCGTCTATAAGCTGCTGAGGAACGCTAATAGATTGACAACTACCGTCTTTTAAATTGGTGAGGCATAACACATTTGAATTATACGTGCCGATATCATGATTAATATGATTAGTATCCAGTCGCGCGCCTTCAAGTGGATCATGTCCACAAATGACCGGAACGGTGCAGGATGATCTGACACTTTCAATGGGATGTCTCTTATCATCTTTACGCGCCCACATTGCATGCAAACGCTCAGCTTCACTCAATCCCAGCCCTTTGCATGCACGGACATATATTTCTTGATCGGTTAACAATGCTGGCATATCAGCGTGTACTACGTGATAAGGTCTATTTGCTTGTGGATCAACAGTAACAATGTAACTCGTTTGTGTTTTAATATAGTTTGCAATTTTTTCTAAATCAGCAAAAGTTGTTTCATTAGAAAAAATCCAACCACCGCCATTTTGGATATAGAGCATGATTCGATTAACCACATCCCTATCTAAATCTAAGACCATTTCTATTTGAGACATGATATTAGAAAGTATGCCAACCGCTTCTTCGTGATCCTCATTCAGACGGGCAGCATCATACTCTTTCAGGTTGTCTTGTAAACCCTGTAACTTTCTTAGCTTTGCATAAGTTTTTTCATCTTTAATCGCACTAAAAGCATCAAGTAACAATTGCTCGTGATTTCCCCTGGTAACAATAATTTCCGGCTTTTTCCCAACATTTGCCAAGAGCAGTTTATATATTGCTAAACTACCTGCGCCACGATCTGCAATATCGCCAACAATAATTAATCGATCTTCTGGTTTTAAGAGTTTTAATACTTCTTTAAATGCTTCATCAGAACCATGGATATCACCAATAGCATAATCTATGCCCGCGGTATTTTCTTCGATGATGCGAATATCATTCGAGCGCTTTTCATCTCGCGGATTAACTGCTTTTTCATCTAATTCTATGTAGCCTACATTACTTCCAGAACTCCCCATGGCGACCTCTTAATTTGCTACTTATTATTGTATAATTTTAGCATATTATATGGTTAGATAGCATTAAATGTAGGGGCACACTTCTATCAACGTCCAGCGGATCCACTGGCTTTGTTGCATAAATCAAAATCTGCACTATTCCCCTCTCCCAAAATGCTTTTCTTTGGGAGAGGGGCTAGGAAATCGATTTATGCAACAACGCCGGACAAGCCGCGGGACGTTGAGGTTAATCGTAATTGATTATTTATATTGAGATCATGAAAACATGCTAGGCATTCAGTACTTAATTGACGGCTTTAAACTTATATTCCAACCACGGTTACGTCGCTTTGCTATTATTCCAATAGGCATCAACATCATACTCTTTATTGGTTTATTCTATATTCTCAAATATTACTTTGGTGAGTTTAATCACTGGGTAGATCACTATCTTCCGCATTGGTTACACTGGTTAACTGGATTATTGTGGCTGGTTTTTTTCATCAGTTTTTTTCTCATTATTCTCTATACATTTGTCACAATCACTAATTTAATTTGCGCCCCATTTTATAGCTTATTAGCAGAAAAAGTAGAATTCCATTTAACCGGAAAAATGCCTCAAGGACAAAATTTTAGTGCGACACTGCGTGATGCGCCGAGAATCATTCGTCGTCAGCTATCATTATTAGGAAGCTACCTTATTCCTGCATGCTGTTTACTCATATTATTTTTCATCCCCATCATTCAAACCATTGCGCCTGTTTTATGGTTTGTATTTAATGCGTGGTACATCACTCTACAATACGTTGATTATCCGAGTGACAACCATAAGATATCTCTCTCTCAAGTTAAATCTACATTAAAAAATAATCGTGTACTCTCACTCACATTTGGCTCAAGTGTACTACTCACCACGATGATTCCAATCATTAATATTTTCACAGGCCCTGCAGCAGTAGCTGGCGCAACAAAATTATGGATAGAACTCAATAGTAGAGATTAAGCGCACATTGACACCTGAACAGTTCTGCATTAATATTGGCCTAAAATAATAACTATAAATTTGATACTAACATGGCCGCGACAAGACTTAATTCAGCACCTAAAACTCCACAAGAGACTTGGCAAGCTTTTCTAGATCACTCGCAAAAAATGTTTTGCGACGATAAAGGGGATGAAAAATACTCTGAATACAGCTATTTTTTAGGGAAAGCAGTTGTTGCTGACTGCAATGACCAGAACGCAATTGCACTCTTAAGCAAGCAACTTGAATCTGGCTCTTGGGAAACCATTGACTTTTGTAATCCCAAATTGCAACCCGTAGTATTAAAATTATTTGCGACCAAACAAATCATTCCTCAACAAGCGTACACCTTATTACGATTGATGCAACTTCCTAGTTTTTTAAAAAAACACAATACAACTAAAGTTCACATCCATCGCGTATTAGATGACAAAGGTCAGTTTACCCAAGACGCACTTAATTATTTAATCGCTGGATTAAACAAAGGGCTATATAGCTTTAATCAAGCTAATGGCAAACTCGATGCTTTACGCTCGCTTGTTGCAGCACTACCTTTATCAGAACAATATTTTTTTACTTTTGAAATCGATATACCAAAACTAAGTAGCTTGACGACAACGCTTTTACTTTCTGGTGCAGGTTCTTCTTTAGTTACAAACACAAAATTACTCTATATTCATCCTACATGCGCTCTTGAAGATGCGATTGGGATTACTCAAATTGGTTTAGAGCGACACACAAGAAGCATCCCGCGTTTGGGCAAATTCACTATGGATGATATTGAATTTGGTGTAAGACGTCGATTTCGTCCCCAAGCTATAGCTTATCAAGGAATAGCATCTTTTGAGTCTGTACATGATTATAAAGATGTTGTTGACGAAGAAGCTAGTGGACATGATAAGCATCATGCCAATGTTTTAAGCTCACTATCTGAAAATATTCATCATGCTATGATGCAAATGGTAGATATCACTCGTGCTCAACTTAATGTGAAATGGACACGTGAAATATGGGATTGGATAGACTGTGATTTTAGATTTTTTTGTAATCGCGAAAGCATGGCTATAGAGTTCAAAAGTGATCAAACCACACAAAAGTTTTGTCACTTTTTATTACGTGGCAATCAAAGTCAGAACAAAGAACATTCCCGTGGCGGATACTTAATTCATTATCAAGAGTTCTCATCTAAGATGCCATTTCCAACACCTGCTGGCATTATGATTTTTATGGATATGCTCACTAACCCACAAAATTGGTTACGCTATCAAATTAATCCTGAACAACTGATTGAACCATTTAAATATTTTTATGATGGCATGAAAAAAATCCTCCCATCTTTAGCAAAAAAACCTGCTGCTGAAGTGATATTTAAATGCCAACTTTATTTTGCATTATTAGAAATCAAACGTACTAATTGTTTTAACTTAATCTGCGAAGCACTTAAAGATATACCATTCGAAATCATTATTAAAAAACTAACTGCAAAAGACGCGGGAAAGTATAGCCTATTACATCCAGCCAATGTGCTTGCGTTACATATTAATGGGCAAAAAATAATTGCTTACAATAGCCTTCTAGCACAAATCAACGCTATATTGATTAAAGCTAAAAAACCATTTCTTGCTCAAGCAATCTTCATTGAACAATTGACGACAGATGACATTCCTAAATACATTACCCACAGAGAACATAAAGCTACTCATGAAGAAGCAATGTATGCTGTTAAGCCCAATGGGTTAAGTTTTTTCGACAAGCTGCCATTTTATGTAGGAATCAAATCAGCAAAAACATTACCAGCAGATGAAAAGCAAGTTAAGCCTGCTGCTGCGAAACCATTTACTTTACCAAAAAGCTTAGGTGCTCGTTAAATTATTGTAAATTTTTGGCAATCTGATCCGCAAGATCTTTCAGTGACCCTGGGTGCTCTAAATTACATAAGATAATAACAGCTAAACCTTTTTCTGGATTACGTAAAATAAAGGTAGACCCACCTGTCGCAGCACCACTGTGATACACCCAGCGTTGTTTCTTTGAATCTAATTCTATATGCCAACCCACTCCATATCCTGTACTGACACCACTAACTAAATGATGCGGCGTATACATATACTGCATCGAAGATTTAGGTAACAATTTATTGTCATCCATCGCAATCGCATAATGCGCTAAATCTTCTGCGCTTGCGATAATACCGCCTGCAGCCCACTTATAACTGACATCAACATAAGGAGCGTTGATGATTTCGTTATTCACTTTACGATAGAAATGTGCACGATGTGGAATAATTTCATCAGTTTTATCTAAGCCTGCTGTTAACATACCTGCAGGTAGAAATAAATTGTCATGTAAATATGCGGCAAATGATTTTTGAGTGACACTCTCAACAATTCCCGCTAATAGCGAATAAGCATAGCTCGAATATAAATATTTAGTATCTGGTTTAAATTGCAATGGCTCTTTATCAACATTATAAATTTTCGCACCATCTTGAACTGATTTAAACGCTAAAATATTTTCTTTTTCACCTTCTGCATAATGATAATGTCGAATACCAGAAGTATGTGTTAATAACTCTTCAACCGTAATCGTATTATTTTTTCTTGGATACCATGGAATATATGTCCAAATCGGTTCTTTTAATTTTACTTTATTTTCTGCAACTAATTGCATCACTGCTGTGGCAGAAATAGGCTTAGAAATCGACCCTAAACGCCATACTGTTTTTGGTGAAGCCAGTACTTGATTCTCAATGTCAGCATAGCCATCTGCACCCACCCACACAACCCTGTCATGCAAAACAATGGCGACAGCCATCCCTGGGATTTGCATTTTTTCACGAGCTGCGTGAATTAATTGTTTTGTCGCAGTTGGATTGAATGTTTGTGCAAATGCACAATGCGTAATAAAAAAGATAAATAGCAGGCGGATTATTGTTTTTGTCATTGCTATACCCTCCCCAGCCCTTCTCCCATGCGCAACAAAACGCCTTGGGAGAAGGGGGTAATTATATCAATAAATTTCAAATACCAATCCAACACTCGCTGATATATCTTGCGTACCAGGCTCAATATTGGGCGCAACAGATTTCGATCGTACAGCCATATTGGTCATTGCTAACGGCATAGGAGACACATACTCATTACTGTCTTCCGTGATATTCACGACTCTTCCCAAATGCAAATCTGCATCGGATGTTAATTGGCTAGCTTTTTCTTTTGCTTTTGCAATCGCTTGCTTGACTGCGGCTTGGTGTAGCTTATCAGTATCTACAAATGAAAAATTCACACCTTGAATTTCATTTGCGCCAGCATTAACGACTCCATCCAACATTTTTTCTAGCTGATCTTGTGATTTATCAATGTTTCGCACGATGACAGTAATCGTTTGATCTGCACGAAAACCAACAATCGCATTCTGGCCATTTGCATAATTATATTTAGGTGATGCATAGAACCCAGATGTTTTTATATCTTTTTCTGAAATACCTAACCCTTTAACAAAGGTAATGATTTGATTAATTTTGTCATTATTTTTGTTTTTAACATCAACTGGATCAGTTCCTTCAGAAACAACACCTACATTCACCGTTGCTAAATCAGGAACAGCTGCCACCTTACCCACTGCATTCACTTTCATGGTTTGTGGAGAACCATTGATTGCAACTACTTTGCCAATAATTAACAACAGAACAAAAATAATAAGTAACAATCCTAACGTTTGCATCATCCATTTTGGTAACAGCTTCTCTTCCATAATAACTCCTATTTAATTTGTCGAGGTTTAATGCTTGGTAATCCTGCTGCTAATTGCACTGCATCGATTTTATCTTCCGCAGCTGTTTTAGTATTGAAGCAACTAAGAAATCGTAAGCAACTACGGCCAGCTTCAAGTGCTTCATCTTGCGAATGTGCAGCAGAAATAAAGTTTAACTTGTCTTTGAATCTCACCACCTTAGTTTTAGCAGAAACATCTTTTTCATCTACTTTTTTATCATCAGGTAATTTACTATCTAACAATTTCGCTAAAGCTACAACAGTACTACCACTTGCATCTTTTTTACCATTTAGCGCCAGACCATGAGTTTTTAAATTCCCTACTGCATGTCCAACATTAATTTTCGTTGCCATATCCCACTGATAATTTGCTAAATCAGTACCTTTTAGGCTACCCAGGAATGCTTCACCCACTTGATCGGATACCGATGCAATCCCTATTAAAGATGCAAATTCATCTGGATAGCTATCATATAATGCTTCAACGACCGTGCTGACATAATGTTCATTATATGTAAAATAACGTTTGTCATTAGGTAATTCTATTGACTCTTCGTAGCTACGTATTACCTCAGGATATACAAATCGCTGTACTAATAGCTTCTGTAATTCGTCATACTTGCCAGTTATGATGCATTGATCAATTTGATTTTTTATTTGCTTTATATCTGACACTCTCGACGGACGACGTTTATCATCTTCGCGGCCATATTCAATAAAAATTTCTCGAATTAATATTGGTTCTATTTTTTTACCCATAGCATTCCTCTGTATTGTATTTACATTTTAATAAACCATTCAGTCATGGAATCAACTTCATGACCGTGATAATCACACCATTTTTTCACAATTTCATTGTCTAATGCTTTAGACATATCACTAACACCTGGAGCTAATTTTTTCTTTAGCAACTCAAATACGACAACATTATGCGCATAGAGCTCTGGATCAATACATTCAATAGGCGTCGGATCATCTAATATAAAATTGACTGGCAGCTTTTTATTTAACACTTCATCTGCAGTATAATTAGCACCGAACTCATCATTCACTCCCATATTCGCAAGAATTTTATTAGCAAACCACTCTTTGGGATACCGGCCAATTACATTTGCCATTCCTGTGGATGTTACAACGATATCTGTTTTATCTAACACTATTTTAAGTTGCTCATAGTCATCTGATGAAACTGTTTTTATACCAAATTTTTCTGCGCTCATTCGCGCCTGTTCATTACTATCAACTACAACGATGGGTATATTATTTTCCACGCAGAAATATGCAATGCCACGGCCAATTTTTCCAAAACCAAATACAACCCATGATTTTTTGGTTACATCAATATTGGTTAATTGTGTAATCGCTTTATTAACACTATCTCCGCTACCAAAAATAGTTTCAATTTGCTTAGTCAGTGTTTTGTCGATACTAATCACTGGAAATGATAATTGCTGTTGCCGATAATAATGATCACCTGTTGCTGTTAATTCTATAGCACCGATATTTGGCGCGCCTAACTTTTGATGTAGCTCACCACAGCAATCGAAATAGATATCGAAATCACTAGCATTTAAAGCAGTAACATCTTTCACATAACAAATTTTATCGTCATTTAATGCTTGAATTGCTTTAGGATGCGCCTCAAGGAAACTAGGATTGGTCACTACCACATTAGCGCCTGCAGCAACTAAGCATGAAATTTTTAACAGAGTATTTGGCACCAGCGGCACATTGTGCAACACATTCAACCCAGCTAATGGCCGCGTATTTCGCCACTCTACAAGTTGCTGATGCATAAATGGTGCTTGATGACTAGAATAGTATTCAAAATATCGCGACATAGCTTCAGACATGGTATTCGCTCATCCGAAGATATTTTTGAACTTGATTAGCATGCTATTGTAATTATGCATTTTACTTCACTTCCTATGCTCGAAAATGCGTAGTCTATCATAATCTCTAAAAATGTATTTATCGGTTAACCTCATGAATAATTGTTGTTTTCCTCTTTATTGAAAATTTAACTGTATAAAATAAGCGCCAATTCGGGGTAAACTATATTTTATATAGCCAACAATAAGGCAGAGCATGCTAAGTCAAATATCAAAAAACGACTTACTCCATGCTAAACCATTCAAGTATCTCACCGATACGGAGCTAGATGGTTTACTAGGTTATTGCCAAAAAATTAGTTTTTCCGCTGGAAATGTACTTATCCGTCAAGGCGTAAAAAGCGAAGGCATGTATATTATTATCGAAGGCAAAGCATTGGTTACCGTGAGGATCCTAGGGAAAGATATTTTAAATCTCGCCATACTTGAACCTGGCAATTTTATCGGTGAAGCAAGTCTAATTGAAAAGTGCCCAGCAAATGCCACTGTAATCGCTGATACCAACTTACAATGCCTTCTGATTACAGCAAATTATTTTGATATGCTATCCGTATTTTATCCAGAAATTAAATATAAAATTACAAAAGCAATTACAGAAGAAATTTGTAGCCGCATTAAAAAAATTCAACATAAAATCACAGATATGATGTCAAGCTCAGATATCACAACACGATCTTTTTTTACTGACATCATGAACTCATTTGCTAAACCTGAAATCATTACTTTTTCAGATGCGCACATCAATCAACATAAATTACAGAAAGCTGATTTTTTTAAAGATTTTACGCCTGATGAATGCGACATGATTTTCACACATAGCGAATTAGTAAAAACGCCGACAAACTGTACTCTAATTAAAGCTCACGAAGAATCACCTGCGTATTATTTAGTAATCTTTGGTGCGGTGCAAGTCAGTATAATCAATAATAATAAAAGCACAAAATTAGCTGTGCTAGGCCCAATGTCAATTATCAGCAGTACGTTTCATATTGATAGTCAATCATCAAATATGATGTTCACAACCTGTGAACGTGCAGTATTATTGAAAACATCGCCTGAAAATATTCAATTACTACAAAAGAATTATCCATTACTGTGGTACAAAATATTTGATTATCTATGTAAGTCATATACGTATTTAGAAAAATCTTCCGATAAATTGGACGTAAGATTGCATTGCGAACTATATAACAGATGAGGAATACATGTGTAGAGTATTAACTTATCTTGGATCACCGATTATGATCGATGAATTACTGTATTTACCAGATAATTCATTTATCAAGCAAAGCTATCATCCAAAATACATGTCACACCTGCTTAATCTTGCTGGCTTTGGTCTTATTGCATGGGATAAATCATCTCATGATCCATCGGTACCCTTCATTTATAAAACAGATAAACTTCCATTTTATGATGAAAACTTGCGTAGTTTATCAAAAAAGCTTTCATCCTATTGTCTATTATCACATGTACGCGGTGTACCATATTCTGAAAAAAACATTGTATCCAATCAAAATGTGCATCCATTTATTTTTCCAGGAACTCATATTGCTTTGGCGCACAATGGGCAGCTTAGTGAATTTAATACGATGAAATTTGATTTACTAGATTATATTAAGCCGCAATATAAAAAATATATTCTAGGGACAACGGATAGTGAGTGGATTTATGCTGTGTTTATTTCTCAGCTACCTAGTAACCATGAAAATGTTACTACTGATGAAATTATAAAAGCTATTCAAACAACATTGAAAATCATTCAAAATGTTCGCTACAAAAACAATATTCGCGTGAATTCTCCCGTTAACTTATTTATTTCGAATGGTGAATTTATTGCTGCGACTCGTTTTGTATTTGATTATGGATGGCTACCGAAAGAACGCGAACAAGATATTGCACACTTAGGCTACCATTCACTTTGGTATACCTATGGCGAAGGTTACGGTTGTTACGATAATGAATATAAAATGAAAAGTGGCGAAAGGCGTTCTAGCATTATCATTGCATCTGAACCACTCACAGAAGACACGACAACATGGATTGAAGTGCCAGAATATACGTTAATCGTAGCTCACAAACATCAAGATGAAATTAAAATTATTTCGCATGATATTAATCTTTGACTACCCTCATCCCCAGCCCTTCTCCCATTCGCAAAAAACGCTCTGGGAGAAGGGAGAAATGCATCACTCCCAGCCTCCACCCAGCGCCTTAACCAACCCTACTGCCGACGTCATCTGCAATCCCGCACTATCAATCGCATTTTTCTCAGCCGTATAAGCAGCAATTTGCGCAGTTAGCACATCAGTGTAAGCTGCTGCACCCGCTTTATATTGGTTCATCTTCATTTGTAGCGCACGTTTCGCATCCCTAGCAGCTTGCTGCTGCACTCGTGTTTTGTCTTTCAAGACACGTACGGAAACTAAATTATTTTCTACATCTTGAAATGCTGCTAATACAATTTGTTTATATGAAGCCACGCTAGAATCATAACCAGCACGTGCAGCTGCAACAGTGGCTTTGCGCAACCCACCATCCAATATGGTTTCAGCTAATTGCGGGCCTAATCCCCAAGCCATGCCAGGCAGCGAGAACCATTTTGCATATCCAGTATTTTGATAACTTCCATAACCTGACAATGTTAGTGATGGGAAATAAGCTGCTTTTGCGACGCCAATTTGAGCGTTTGCTTGTGCCATCAAACGCTCTGCCTGTGCGATGTCTGGACGTCGCTCAAGCAACAAAGTCGGCACAGAGATGGGCACCATTGGTGACTGTGTTCGCAATGGATTTTTTTGTAGAGAAAAATCTTCAGGCATCTTGCCAATTAATATCGCTATTGCATGCTCCATTTGCGAACGCGTAATTTTATTATTTAGCGCTAACGCTCGTGCTGATTCCATTTGGCTCTGTGCTTGTAATACATCTACCTGTGCCGCAATACCGGACTTATACTGATTTTTTGTTATCGATAATGTATTTTGATAACTAACAACTGTTTCATCTAATAATTTTTGATCTGAATCCAATGCACGTAACTGGAAGTAAGATTGCGCTAATGAAGCTTGTGCTGATAACTTAGTAAGTGCTAACAATGCCGCACTGGCTTGTGCACTTGCATTATTTGCTTCAACAGAACGCCTCACTGCGCCCCAGATATCAGGCTCCCAACTTGCATTAAACGCTAAAGAGTGTGTTGTCGTGACTGAACCGCCGGAGCTACCCGTATTCACACCGATATTGGTTGAATTGGATATTCCCATTGAGCCTTGCTTTTGACGAGTGATCTCTGCGGTTGTAGATAATGTAGGATAATAATTAGCACGCGCTTGATCGACTAAAGCATTAGCTTGACGATAATTTGCTTCTGCTGTAGCGATTGTCTGATTCGATGTATTTAATTGATCTTCAAGAGCATTCAATTGCGGATCATTAAATATTTTCCACCAATCACCCCGCAAACAATCATCTTGCGGTGCTGCTACTTTCCAATTTTTTGCTAACTCTTTGTAATTATCAGGTAACTGCATCGTTGGCTTTACATAATCAGGACCCACAGCACAAGAGACAATAATGCTGCTCAACCCGGCAATCAATATAAGACGTAATAACATGTGTTACCTTTTAAATTTAATTTTATTTTGTAATTGCACACTCAACCACTGCTTACATTCACCTAATGCTAAATAGACGACGGGAGTAGTGTACAACGTTAATATCTGGCTTACGATTAAACCACCTACAATTGCAATCCCGAGCGGGCGACGCAACTCTGAACCTAAGCTAAATCCAAGTACTAATGGTAAAGCGCCTAATAATGCAGCCATTGTCGTCATCATAATGGGACGAAAACGTAAAATAGCCGCTTCATAAATGGCATCACGTGGTGATTTATTTTCTGTCCGCTCTAAATGCAAACTAAAATCTATCATCATAATAGCATTTTTCTTCACAATCCCAATTAACAGGATAATACCTATTAATGCTATAATACTGAAATCTACACCGGATATAATCAGCGCGAGTAATGCGCCAACACCTGCTGATGGCAACGTAGATAAAATGGTAACCGGATGTAAAAAACTTTCATATAACATACCCAAAACAATATAAACTGCGATTAGCGCCATCAATACTAAGATGGGTTCATTTTTAAGTGAAGATTGAAATGCTTGTGCGCTTCCCTTGAAGGCGCCATGAATGGAAGCAGGTAACTTCATCGCGCTAATAGTTTTTGTAACATCATTGACAGCATCACCTAATGCTATGCCAGGCATTAAATTAAACGACAGCGTTGCAGATGGCGCTTGACCTTGGTGATTCACAGATAGCAATGTTGATGCTGGTTTATAGCTAGCAAATGTTGATAGCGGCACCATTGCACCTAATAATGATGGAACATAAATTTGATTTAATGTTTCTGGATTTTGCCAATATTGCGGCGCCGCTTCCATAATGACATGATATTGATTCATTGCAGTGTACATCGTCGATACTTGGCTTTGACCAAATGCAGCATATAGAGTTGAATCGATATTCTTTGTTATTACTCCCAATCTTGCTGCATTATCTCTATCAATATTTACAAACATTTCTAAACCATGATTACGCTGATCACTATTCACATCAGCGATGCCGTCAACATGCTTTAGCTTATCAATGAGGATAGGCGACCAATGGTTTAATTCTTCCAAAGTATCTGCTGATAATGTGTATTGAAATTGTGAATTGCCTTGTCTACCGCCAATCAATAAATCTTGCGCCGATTGCAAATATAATTTTGCATCAGCAATATTCGCAAATTCTGGGCGCAACCTGTTTAACACCGTATCTGAAGACGCACTTCTTTCTCCATATGGTTTGAGCGTAATAAATATCTGGCCCGAATTTCCAGAACCTCCTCCAACAAAACCAACGACATTTTGTATGGCTCGATCTTTTCTTAAAATATCGACATATTGAGTAAGGATTTTCTTCATAGCATCGAATGAAATGTTTTGTTCAGCCTGAATTGATCCTGTAATTCTTCCCGTATCTTGTTGCGGGAAAAAACCTTTTGGAACAACGATAAATAGTAAGACATTTAAAATGATGGTACCGAATGTAACATACAATGTTAGCTTTGCATGGCTCAAGACCCACAGCAATGTTGTTTGATATCGCATATGCATTTTTTTAAAAAATGCTTGAAACCAACTATCGTCATTGTGTGCTTTTGTAACTAAATAAGCGCACATCATTGGTGTTACAGTCAGTGAGATCACAAGTGAAACTAAAATAGCTAGTGATAACGTAATAGCAAATTCCCGGAATAATCTACCGACTATTCCACCCATCAATAAAATTGGCGTGAATACTGCGATCAATGAGAGACTCATTGATACCACTGTAAAAGCAACTTCTCGTGCGCCATGCACAGCGGCATGAAATGGTTTTTTACCTAATTCAACATGACGTGTAATGTTTTCTAATACAACGACAGCATCATCGACAACAAATCCAGTAGAAATTGTCAGTGCCATGAGTGATAAGTTATCTAAACTAAAACCACATAATTTCATACAGGCAAATGTACCAAGTAATGAAAGTGGCACAGCGACACCAGGAATAATCATTGTGCGCATACTACCAAGAAAAATATAGGTCACAATAATCACTAATATCATTGCGATATAGAGGGTTTTTTCTACATCATGCAAAGAGGTACGGATTGTTTCAGTACGATCCATCATGACATTCATTGCTATTGCCGTAGGAATAGTCGCTTTCAATTGTGGCAACATCGCCCGCACGTGATCAATCGTTTTAATAACGTTCGCGCCAGGCTGTTTGAAAATAATAATAATGACAGCTGGCTTTCCATTGGATAATCCAGCATTACGCACGTCTTCTACCGAATCTACGACGGTTGCAACATCTCCTAATCTCACCGGAGCATTGTTGCGATAGGTAATAATCAATGGTTTATATTCAACTGCTTTAAATAGCTGATCATTCATTTTTACATCTGAAACGCGATGATCGATCTGTATCTGCCCTTTCGCATGATTTGCGTTGGAAGATGCAATAGCTGTGCGCACATCATTCAAACTAATTCCATAGTGGTTCAATATCGTCGGATTTAATTCCACTCGCACCGCAGGCAGTGAACCTCCGCCCACAACAACCTGCCCAACACCATCCACTTGTGACAGCTTCTGTTGTAGTATCGTTGTTGCGTAATCATAAATTTGTTCTTTTTTATAGATATCCGATGTCAGCGCTATAATCATCACCGGTGCATCAGCTGGATTTACTTTTCGATACGTAGGATTATTCGGCAAATTTGCGGGTAAATTGCTACTTGCTGCATTAATCGCAGCTTGCACATCACGTGCTGCGCCATCAATATCACGTGATAAATCAAACTGTAATGTGATCCGTGCCGATCCTAAGCTGCTATTGGATGTCATCTCAGTAACACCAGCAATATTCCCTAATTGTTTTTCTAATGGTGCCGCAACAGACGTCGCCATTGTTTCTGCGCTACCGCCTGGTAATGAGGCTTGTACGGAAATAGTTGGAAAATCAATTTGTGGCAATGGAGCAACAGGTAATAAATTGAATGCAACTATGCCAGCAATCGCAACCCCAATCGCCAATAAGATGGTACCAATCGGTCTACGAACGAAAAACTCTGATAGATTCATTCTTGCTCCGAGCTGGGTATTGCTGAACCCCACTTCGTTGCAATCCACTGATTGATGCTTTGCAGCATGCGATCGAATGCGAGATAAATCACTGGCGTGGTATACAGAGTCAACAATTGACTGACTATCAAACCACCTATGATTGCAATACCTAATGGCTGACGTAATTCAGCTCCCATACCACTGCCCATGGCAATTGGTATTGCTCCAAATAATGATGCCATGGTAGTCATCAAAATAGGTCTAAAACGTAATACAGCAGCTTCATAAATCGCATCACGCGCTGATTTTTTATAAACTCGTTCTTGCTCTAATGCAAAATCAATCATCATAATTGCATTTTTCATTACAATACCGATTAATAAAATAATCCCAATTAATGCAATGACACTGAGCGCATGACCAAATATCCACAGAGCAAATAGCGCGCCCATACTCGCTGAAGGCAAAGTAGAAAGAATAGTCAGCGGATGAATAAAACTCTCGTATAAAACACCCAAAACTATATAAACCACGATAATGGCAGCCAAGACTAACCAACCTTCGTTACTTAATGAGTTTTGAAAAATTTTTGCGGCGCCCTCAAAGCTTGTCAAAATACCTTCTGGAATACCCACTTGTTGTTTTGCTTTATCTATTGCATGAATTGCTTCGCCAAGAGAAACTGATGGCGCCAGATTAAATGAAATTGTTGTGACAGGAAATTGTTCTTGCCGATTAATAGTCAGCGGCGTTACACCTTGTGTGATTTGTGAAAATGCTGCTAATGGAATGGGCTTTCCAGTGGTCGTATTAAAATAAATTGAACTTAATGCGTTAGGCTGTATTTGCTGTGTTGGATTCACTTCTAGTACCACATGATATTGGTTACGTTGTGTGAAAATAGTGGATATCTGTCGTTGTCCAAAAGCATCGTATAGCACATCATCAATCATTTGTGCAGTAATACCCAGTTGCGCAGCAGTATCACGATTAAGATTAATGAGTGTTTGTAAACCTAAATTTTGTTGGTCGCTTGCAACATCAAGTAAAATGGAAGACTCTCGTAATTGATCGATGAACTTTGGCACCCATTTTGATAATTCATCAACATAGGGTGAATTTAAACTATATTGGTATTGAGTCCTTGTCACGCGGTTATCTATAGATAAATCTTGTATCGGTTGCATATACAGCGTAATACCAGCTACTTTATTTAATTTTTTCTGTAGTCGTCGAATCACTTCATTTGCACTTACATCGCGTTTATTAAGTGGCTTCAATGCAATTAACATTCGACCACTATTGGTTGTCATATTCGTTCCATCGATCCCAATAAAAGATGAAAGACTCTCAACAGCGGGATCTGATAAAACTACTTTTGCTAATTCTTGTTGATGCACTGCCATTGCCGGAAACGACGTAGATTGCGGCGCTTCTGAAATACCCTGGATAAAACCTGTATCTTGTACTGGAAAAAAACCTTTAGGAATAAAATAACATTGCAGAATGGTCACAAGCAAAGTAATACCCGCAAGTAATAATACTTTTGTTTGATTTGCTAATACCCATTGCAATGACACTCGATAATAATGAATGATTTTATCTAAAACCACACCACTCTTTATTTCAAACTCGCTCATTTGCTGTGTTGAACGGTGTCGCAAAATTCTAGAACACATCATGGGCGTTAATGTCAGTGAAACAAACGCCGATATCAATATGGTCACAGCCACTGTCACTGCAAATTCACGAAACAATTTCCCAATGACATCCTTCATAAATAACAATGGAATTAACACTGCAATCAATGACACGGTCAACGATAAAATGGTAAATCCAATTTGCTTTGCGCCTTTCATTGCTGCTGCAAATGGTGGCTCACCTGCCTCAATATAACGCGCAATATTTTCAATCATTACGATTGCATCATCAACCACAAAGCCAGCTGATATAGTCAAAGCCATCAGCGTTAGGTTATTTAAGCTAAATCCACAGAGATACATCGCTCCAAATGTACCTACAATAGACAATGGTACAGTGACACTTGGAATAATTGTTGCCGGTAAGTTTCGCAAAAAAACAAAGATCACCGCTACGACTAGCAGTACTGATAATATTAATTCGAATTGCACGTCATCGACTGATGCTCGAATAGTGACGGTTCTATCACTTAATACAGTAATTTGCATTTGCGCTGGAAGTGTTGCATGTAGCTTAGGTAATAACTGTTTAATTTTATCTGCTACCGCAATGACATTTGCGCCAGGTTGACGCTGGATATTCACAATGATTGCAGGTTGTTCATTCATCCATGCTGCTTGATTGACATTTTCTACCCCATCAATCACTTGCGCCACATCAGATAAACGAATAGGTGCACCATTTTTATAAGCGATAATGAGAGGCTTATAATCGCTACTTGAAAGCAACTGATCATTTGCATTAATTGTGTAAGCTAGTCTAGATCCATTAAAACTACCTTTTGCAGCATTCACATTCGCTGCGGCCACTGCATTGCGAATAGTTTCTAGTGATAATCCATACGTTGCTAATGCAGTAGAATTCGCTTGAATTCTTACACCAGGACGTTGTCCGCCACTAATGCTCACCAACCCAACACCGGGTAGTTCTGCTATTTTTTGTGATAACCGTGTTTCAACTAAATCTTCCATTTGTGGCAATGACATCGTTGCAGATGTAATAGCAAGCGTCATAATCGGCGTATCTGCAGGATTAACTTTGCTGTATACCGGAGGATTGGGAAGATTAGCAGGGAGATAATTAGAACCTGCGTTAATTGCTGCTTGAACTTCTTGTTCCGCAACATCTAATGGAACATCTAACGAAAATTGCAATGTGATTTGTGAAGCGCCATTAGAGCTCGTCGAATTCATTTGATTCAACCCTGGCATCTGCCCAAATTGTCTTTCTAATGGAGCAGTCACTGACGATGCCATTACATCGGGACTAGCTCCTGGATAAAAAGTAACAACTTGCATTGTTGGATAATCAACTTGCGGTAATGAAGAAACAGGTAAAAATTGATATGCGAATAAGCCAGCTAATAATATTGCTATCATCAATAATGATGTTGCAATGGGTCTTACAATAAATGGACTAGACACACTCATGATTGATGATGCCGACGATGATGCTTATCGCTTGTTGCTGGCTCCTCAAGTGAAATACTTGCGCCATCTGTTAATTGGTCTGTGCCATCAATTACGATTGAGTCAGCCGGCTTCACACCCTCGGTCACCACAGTCAAATCGTCATAAACTACGCCTGTCTTAATGGGTGTTACTTTTACGGTTTGATCGTCTTGTACCAAATATACAAAATTATTTTCATTACCGTGTTGAATAGCTGCCGTGGGTATAACAGTTGCTTTTGATAGTGTTGTCACCAATAATTGTATATTCACGAATTGATTTGGGAACAGCATTTGCTTTTCATTGTCAAAGATCGCTTTTAATTTGATTGTTCCATTTGTTGGATCAATTTGGTTATCAATCGAGAGTAACTTACCAGAGGCTAATAGCTTATTTTGTTGTTTATCATAGGCATCTACTACTAGTGTTTTCCCAGAATTAATTTGTTCCATCACTTGTGGCAAAGTATCTTCTGGCAAAGTAAATATGACAGTGATTGGGTTTAATGTATTGATCACTGCAATTCCATTGGTATCTGATGTTTGAATATAATTTCCCGCATCAACCAACCGTAAGCCAATACGACCATCAATAGGTGATTTTATTTGTGTATAGGTTAAATTTAACTTTGTATTTTCAATTAATCCTTCGTCAACTTTTACATTCCCTTCAGCTTGTTTGACTAATGATGTTTGTGTATCCAATGTTTGCTTAGCGATGGAGTTTTGCTTCCATAACAACTGATACCGCTTAAAATCAAGTTGCGCATTTTGTAAAGTTGCTTGATCACGTGCAAGCTGGCCTTGATATTGAACCAATTGCGCTTGGTAAGATCGAGGATCAATTTGCGCGAGTAAATCTCCTGTTTTTACCATTTGACCTTCACGAAATGCAACCTGTAAAAGCTGGCCATTAATTTGTGTTCTTACTGTAACGGTATAAGTAGCTGTCACTGTTCCTAATGCTGGTAGATAAACTGGAACATCGCTTTGTTTTGCCTGCGCTAATACAACGGTAACGCCTGGTTTATGATGATGTGAAAAACTAATACCTGCGCACTTTACTATCACCAATGTAGCAAATAGAATGCTTGCAATAAGTGAGATACGGGGATGACGTGCATAGAAATTTTTGAAATGAATAGTAACCGCAGCAACTCGTTCATGTGAAGCGAGCAACTTTATCCGATTCGCAAAGTTTGAGAACATCGATTTCAATGGCATATGAACTTAAAATTCCATGTTAATACCTTCATCCTAGGAGGAAGAGCTACGATGTAACGTATTAATTAATAATATAGAATGATCGTAGTATAAAGCTACATTAATTTTCCATTAAGGGACTCCAGGGTGATCAATATCCGTACACTCTTGTTACCACACCGAGCGCAGTGTTGTTTTGTCGCTTCGCGAAAAAATGATTTATACCTCCTCACCCTAGCCCTCTCCTCCATTTAAAAGCAATGGAGGAGAGGGGATTTAATTCGGTAGGTATTTTTGATTTACAGCCAACATAGTCTCAATCACAAATAATTCGCTAGGTTGCGCTGGAAATCCACGATAGTCGAGCATCGACGCGCAGTTTACGTTGTTGGTAAATGAGCAGCGAAGCACAGAATATCGTTGATTTACAGCCAACATAGTAGAATTATCAATCCACGTATTGATGCTGAGACATATTCCAAGCCGGCCTACATGAGATCAATAGAACCATGTCACCTTCCCAATAGATTTTTTCGCCTGCCTCAATCAATACAACATCGCCTGGGTTCAGTAACTGTTCTTTTCCGTCCACAACGACTTTTCCACTACCTTCTTTTACAAACGCGATTTCTTTACATTCACGATTTATAAGATATCTCGATTCTGGATAGCGTCCAGCAATTTTTACCATTGCAAAATCCATCAACTCATCTTTGATAGGAAATTCTGTTGCGGTACAGGTTTCACTATTCTTATGCTCGATTGCTTCGTGACTAGAACAAAATTTCATTTTAAATCCTATTGATTAATTATTTTTATTTCGCTTAGATCTGTAACCAACATCTTCTGCTTCTACAATTGCTGTATCAGCCACTTCAGAATGGAGCTCATCACAGATATCAAAATAATATTTGCGACGATCTAATATTTCTGCCGCTAAATCGGTATTGATTGTATCTTTCCATTTTGCAACATCTTCAGGTCGTTTCAAAAAGAAATTACCTCTATATAACATCACATGTTTTAATGTTTTATTACTATTGAGTGCAACTGCTAACTCACCCCTGTCATCAGACAAATGGTTATCTGCTAGTGAAAAATCTTCTAATGGCACAGACTTTAATACAGCACAAACATCTTTTATTACATGGTGCTTTCCATCAACCAGACTTTTTAACACACCATTTAAATTTAATGATTTCACTTTACTACTTGGTGAACTCAATGCAACCATCACTTTGTTAAACACTGCAACACTTGCAAATGTTGATGATTCTAAGTCTATAGTTTTAAATCTTCCGGTATTAATTTCTTTAACGAGATATTCAACATTCGCTAAGGTAATGAGTTCACGCATAACAAACACAGCATTAGCTAAGTCCATTGATACATGATTAGAGAGAGCTTTTTCCAAGCGCGGCTCTGCTGTTTTTGGTCTAAGAAACATAGCGTTATCTACTCGTTTTATAATATTTGAATCGCAATTTATACCACTAGCCATTGATTGTGTATAGTGAGATATTTTCTCTATTAAATTGAAGATGTTATCGAAATACTCTGTATCAATAGACATATTTGGCTCATAATGAGTAATTGAAAAACTTAGAACAACATCGAGGAGGATGTATGAAGAACAAGCTTCGCATCGCAATAATATCTGCAATTGCTACTATTTCTTTTTTCGGCCTTGTTAATGTGACAGAAGCAAGAAGCGGGTGTCGCTGGGTAGGAGCACATTATCACCATGGAAGATATGTTCCAGCGCATCAAGAATGTTGGCGCTACAAACACCATCGTAGCTGCTATTGGAAACAGGGTCATTGGCGTCATGGCGTGTGGCATCCAGCTCATCAGAAGTGCCGCTAAGCAATTCGATTTGTACGCTACACACATGATATTTTGTAGCGTACAGATTATTTAATCAGGCTTCCAAAAAAACACCATTATTAACGTAATAAATTAATTTGCCTCTTCTTATACCAATCCGGAAACCACTGCGTAAAATACACAGCAAGTATTGTTGAACCATAACTAACAATTTGATCTATTATTGCAGGTGTGTAATGTAAGATAACATGCAATACAAACGTACATGCCCACACAATCGATAGAATATCATTAATTTTTAAAAAAAGTGGATGCTTCCAACTCTCTTCTTCTACGATTTCTTTTGCATATTGAATAGTAAACGGTTGTCGAATTAAAACAGAAACCCAAGCAATTAATGCCAAAGTTCCTGACGAAAGCAGCCATTCATGATTTAACACCCACACGCTTTTATACACGACAATTGCAATCAATAAGAAAATAAAATAGATCAATGTTCCCCAACTTAATACAAATCCTTTCTTCAATGCTTTTAATTCAAATGCAACGGCTGTGATAGCAGACACAATGACGGCTACATCTAATTGCGTTTGAGTATGTCCTTTTAAAATTGAGAAAAGAATCCATGGTAGAAAACTTTGAATAACATCTTTTAACATACAAGCTTACTCACTACGTAAAAGGGATAATGATTTTTCACACCAGAGCAATTCCGTTTCTGCACTTTGCACACCTAAATCTAATGTCATCAACCAATATGGCAAATTAGGAGAATCTTTATAATTTATCTTTAATTCTTGATATATTTTTTTATATTCATGCAGTTCAACTTCTAATTTTTTTTGCTGACGAGTGATATGATGTATCGTGTCATGACGATCAACATGATTTCCAAAAAATATTTTTAACAGCAACTCATTGCGTATCGAAGTAGGTTGCACTTCTTTCTTTAACCAAGCAGATAATAACTCCCTGCCTTTCGTTGTAATCGAATATGTTTTTTTAATATTGTGAGAACGCATAGCACTTTCTTCTATACAAGTTACTAACTCTTCTTTAACGCATTGTGACAATGCAGGATAAATTTGCCCTTCACTTTCAGACCAAAAATGATTAGTGCTTTCTTTTATGGCTTTCACAATTTCATAGCCACTCATACTATCGAAAGTTAGCATTCCTAAAATGGTGTACCTTGTACGGCTGCGCTCGCTCATTTTAATCTCTTTTAGATAACCTCTATTAGAGGTAATAATAGCTAATTTTCCCTCAGGGATCAACCCTTAAGGTAAAAATTCACCTAATTAATAGTAAAATACTTGAATATACGGGAAAAATCCCTTGAGTTGGTGTTCATTTGTGATACACTTTTAATAACGAGAAGTGGAATCTTTACAATGAAAACAACTAAAACACATGAAGATCTAGGCCACATCATTCTTAACGACATTAATGCGCACATCAATCCTTCGCATCAAATTGATTTCAATGTTGCTGTCGACTCTCTACTTGATTTACCCAATCATCGCATTTATTGGAAAGATATTAACGGTGAATTCCTTGGCTGTAACAATGTTATGGCGGCAGACTTGGGATTAATTTCAACGAGAAATATTCGCGGCTTGTGTGATTACGATCTTCCCACAACAAAACAAGATGCGAATACATATCGTGAAAATGATAAGCTAGTATTACAGCACAATACCGCACTTGAATTCACTGAAACCACTGTGAATACCATTGATAAACTACGCGTATCATACAAAAGCATTAAGATGCCGCTACGCGATAAAGAGCATAATCCAATTGGAATTATCGGTGTCACAACTATTTTGCACACTGAAAATTTAGATCTACCTGAATTATCTCCACGTCAAAAAGATTGTTTATATTGTTTAGTACAAGGCATGACAATCAAAGAAATCTCACAAGAGTTAAACTTGTCTCCCAAAACCATCGAACACTACATTGATGCGATTAAAGCGAAATTACATTGTAACAATCGATCTAGCCTTGTTAAAAAAGCTTTTGAATTTACGTTTATTAAAGAAAAATTCAATTTGTAGAATGCACTATCAACTATTAGTGCATACATCACTAGCAATACAACCCCAGATTACCCTGATGAATATCAAAAAAAATCGTGCTATGTTACTACCATTATTGTGAGCCCCTCACTAGGAGAATAAATACATGGCAGTAAAACGAACTATATTTGATGCAGTAAGAGCTGGCGATCAAAAGGAAATACATGCGTTACTCAATGAAGAATCCATCAATGCGACTGATGACAAAAACTTTACCCCCATACTTTTAGCTGCCAAACTTGGTAGCGCTACAGCCTTAGAAGCCATCACCACCTCGAGCTACATGAGCCGTATAGATTTGAACGAAGGCGTCAATGAAGAAGGAGTATTGGATGCGATTTCTAAAAGATTACAAGATGAAAAAGCCACTTCTAGCAACATGTTTACAGAAAAGGTTACCGTATTTGATTATGTTGCTTTATCAGATAAATTTCCCACACTCTTTCCATTACTGACCCACATACCATTCGCTAAGCACCCATTTAAACATGGTCTATTACTCGCTGCCACATTCGGAAAGGTAAACAATGTTGTCGCGCTATTAGCATCGCACCTAACGGGAAGCCATGCGGATAATGAGCTACTACTGCTATGTTGTTTAAACAGTGAAATACATGCGCCACTTGCAGACTCGCTCAAGCTACTTGAAGCCGTCTACAAGCTCGCAACACAACCTGTCATACCATGGAAATCATATGAGAGTAAGACTCCTGAAATTAATATGTTCCGCATTAAATTTTCCTTACCTAGAAAAAACTTAGGCGCGTTAGCTGCTCAGAGATATCAAAGTGAAATTGCAGCACTCAAAGAACTGCTTAATGCGATTGAAAACGACGACACAAAATCACAATCACAAAATCGTCTTCGCGGCATGATCGCTCACTTGGAATACGCCAAATATTTCCACTCACAACCTAAAGACGAAGATGCGCTACGTCGTGCATGCCTGATGTGGAAGACCATCACCAACCCAAATGATTTATTTGAAGATGATAAAAAATTATTGGCACAGCAAATTGATAATACCCCTGTGTGGCTTGGCGGCTCTTATTTTCACACCCTCAACAAGTTAAAAGATGAGAAGGGAGCGGAAGAAAAAGCTGTCGCTTTAGATGAAAAAATCGATGGTGTAATAACTTATTTAGTAAAAAGACAGAGCGAAACAGGGACAAAAGCAGGTTATTCACAAACAGATTATGATGCAAGACTAACACTAGCAAAAACAATCATATCTAATCAAGTGGGGTTTCACAAAAATAACAATCCCGCTCATTTAGAGGCAATTAACGGCGAAATAAAGTTTGCTCTCACCCAAGGAAATCTTGCTGGCCGTTTTTGTCGTTCACGACATTTGTTTGCGGATCATTTGCGGGGAATTAAGCGTGCTGCTACTACACTCATCCCAACAGTGGATGATAAAGCGAAACCAGCATCAGATGATAAATCGAAACCCGCCGCCGCGCCAAAATGATAGCAAGGTGGGCACACTTCGTGCCCACCTACTCGCTATCTCATATCATTAATGACTTGCTGAATTCTATCGCTATCCACTTCACCATACACCGCAGTAATCCCGGAATTTTTACCACCATTTGTTTTACCAACTAAAAACACAGGTGTTGCATTGATACCCATACGCGTTGCTAACTGGTCGTTGCTTTTAATGACGTAATCAAGATTACTATTTTTCATATCTTGCGCTAATTTATTGATATCTAAACCAACACGTTTCGCGATATCCATTATCACATCTGCAGTCAAACTCTGACTTGAATTCATTAATGCTTCGTGAAATACAAAATATTTACCCTGATTTCTTGCAGCTAATGCAGCTTTTGAAGCATATATTGAAGTATCACCAAAGATAGGAAACTCTTTAAATACTACGCGTAAGTTAGGATTACGTCTTATCAAGGAAGCAACCACAGAAGCCATACGCTGGCAATGTCCACAACGATAATCAAAGAATTCCACCAATGTCACGCCACCTCTCGGATTACCTGCAGTAGGATCATCCGCATGAAACAATTGCGAGGCATAGGGTTGAAATTGTGATGACGACGAAGATGAGGGCGAGGATGTTGCTGTTTGCGCACTTTGCTGACCAGGGTCATAAGAACCCATTTGAAAATTGTCCGCTGCATGGGTTGATAAACTGAAAATAGAGCCAAAAACCAAAGCCAATGAAGCTGAGAACCAACGAGATAGTTTCATGATTTCTTCCTTAAATGTCATGTTATTGCTTTACCAATCAAGTCATTATAACCACATAGCAAAATTTTGCAAAAATAGGTAGAATAGCGCATCAAAATCGTACACCTAGAGATTGCAATATGGCAAAGCCAAAACCAACACTACTCACTATCTCAATTGAACAACTTGTACGTGGAAAATACCAGCCGCGTCATCATTTCGATACCGTACAATTGGAAGAACTGGCTGAGTCAATTAAGAGTACTGGTGGAATTTTGCAGCCTATAGTGGTCAGGCCGTTAAAAGATGGTCGTTATGAAATTGTCGCGGGTGAGCGTCGTTGGCGCGCATCGCAAATGGCAGGGATGACTGAAATCAATTGCTTAGTGAGCTATTACACTGACGAACAAGCACTACAAGCTTCTATCATCGAAAATATAAATCGCACTGCATTAAATCCCATTGAAGAAGCTCAAGCTTATCAACGACTCATTGATGAATTTAATTACTTACATGAAGAAGTCGCCGCTGCTGTTGGCAAGTCACGTACTACCATCACCAATGCATTACGTTTATTAAAATTAGATCCTCGTGTTCGAGAATTATTAGTCTCTGGCCAACTTTCAGAAGGTCATGGAAAAATCCTCGCTGGTATTCCAACACAACACCAATTTCCTCTTGCCGATAAATCCATACAAAAGGGATGGAGTGTACGTAAAATAGAATTAGAAGCAAAAAAACTGTTACAACCCTCTGCAATGAATGAAGGCAAATACAGTGATACCAACTTAAAACATTTAGAAACTGAACTTTCTAATTATGTAGGTAATCAAGTCAATATTGATTATGAAGATCGAGGCGGTGGCTTCGTCAAAATTCGCTTTAACAATGTTGATGAGCTAGAAGGGCATTTTGATCGCCTGGGGTTTAAGTACGAAGAAAGCTAACGCCCCCAAGCAACAGCTGTCATCCCGAGCGCAGCGAGGGACCTCCCAGATTTTGCTTTCACGGTGTTTTGCCAGGAGGTTCTTCGTCGCTTTGCTCCTCAGGATGACACAGAGGATCTTAAAAAATTCTGCAATATCTCATACCCACCTTCCGTCAACACAGACTCCGGATGAAACTGCACCCCAACTGTTGGAAATTCACGATGCTTTAATGCCATCACTTCTCCACGATCACAGCGCGCGGTGATAGCTAAATCTTTTGGAAAATTTTCTTCTGCTACAATTAATGAATGATAACGCGCAACACGCAATGGATTATTTAATCCTGTAAATAGTCCCTGTTGATCATTCTGGATAAGCGATGACTTTCCATGCATAGGATTTTTTGCTCTAACTACACTACCACCAAATGCTTGTGCAATGGCTTGATGCCCCAAACATACACCTAGAATGGGGATGGTTTTATAAAACTCTGTGATTAATGATAATGATATCCCTGCTTGAGCTGGGGTACAAGGACCAGGTGAAATGATTATATGTGATGGATTACAGTTCTTAATTTCATTAAGCGTAATCTCATCATTACGTATGACCTGCGCTTCGTAGCCTAGCTCTACTACATAACGCGCTAAGTTATAGACAAATGAATCATAGTTATCAATCAGTAAAATCATTTTTTCAAATAACCTGTGTTAGTGCTAAACGTAGTGCTTTTGCTTTCGTTAATGTTTCTAAATATTCTTCTTCTGCATCTGAATCTAAAACAATTGCCCCGCCAGCTTGGAAACTAAAGTGTTTATCTTTCATTACTAACGTACGAATCGTAATAGATGTATCCATATCACCATTGAAACCGATATAACCGACACTACCGCAATATGGGCCACGCTGTATTGGCTCAAGTTCAGAAATGATTTCCATCGAACGCACTTTTGGTGCACCCGTAATAGATCCTCCTGGGAACGTCGCCTGCAACAAATCGATAGCATCATACTGATTTTTCAATTTTCCCTTCACAACTGAAACTAAGTGATGCACCGTCGTATAACTTTCTAAACCACATAATTGTGGCACTTGCACACTCGTTGCTTCACACACTCGTGATAAGTCATTACGTAATAAATCCACAATCATCACATTTTCAGCGTGATCTTTTTCACTCTGTTGCAAATCCAACATATAGGCAGTATCTTCAATAGCATCTCTTCCTCGCGGTCTAGTGCCTTTGATAGGGCGTGTTTCAACATGCTTTTCTCGTAATTGTAAAAAACGTTCTGGAGAAGCAGATGCAATCACTTCATCACCAAAATGAAGATACGCAGAAAATGGGGCTGAACTCCAATGTCGTAAGCGTCGATACAAATCAAAAGGTTGCAAATTCTGCGGCAATTCTCCATAAAAACGCTGCGTTAAATTCGCCTCAAAAATATCGCCTGCCAAAATGTATTCTTTTACCCTATTAATTGCTTCAACATAAGAGACCCTAGAAAAATCTGCTTGAATCTCATCATCTGCACAAACCACAGTTGATAAGGGTGATAAGTCTGTTATCTCTTGCATCTCTTGCATAAGCCAATGCAATCTTGCTATTGCATAGCTCTCACGATTTTCAATACGTGGAAACCCAGACGAAAATATTCCCGCTGTTTTTTTCTCAATATCAAATGCAATCACTAAATCATAAAATCCCATTTGTATATTTGAAAATAAAACCCTATCGTCGGCCAATGGTATTTTTTCAATGTGCTGTAACAATTCATATGAAAGAAAACCTGCCGCACCGCCTTGAAATGGCGGACGATTTGGTAGCGTTTGTAATTGATATTGTTGCAATAGTGATTTCAATATAACGAATGGATCACCAACCTGCTCAACATTATCAATGTAAACAGCGCCATCTTTACTTCTTAGCTTTAAGAATGGATCTATTGCGATAAAACTATATCTTCCACATCCATCCATCAATTTAGCACTATCTAAAAATATTGCGCCATCATGCATAGCAAAATGATTAAATATTTTTATTGGCTCCACAAAATCTATTTCTTTATATATTGGCAGTACCATCTTGTTCTCAATCACATTAATAAATATCTTCTTCAGCAGAAAGCTCTGTCATCCCGAGTGTAGCGAGGGATCTCCTTATAGCAGGGAGATCCCTCGCTACGCTCGGGATGACAATGCTACTAACGACGCTGATACACTATACGTTTTTCATCTGCTTCCACACCCACTAACTCCAATGCACCAGCAGGGTTGTTAGCACGAAACAATCTATCATTGCGCGGTGATAATGCCGGCATTTTAACTTCTGCAGGACCATGGTTAACTACCGCTGCTGCATTTCCCAAACCAACCTCTGCTTGAATAGCACCAGTACTTAAACCACCATGATGCGAATGACGACGCTTTTTATGATGATGCCCTACCTGAGGCCTACTCATCAACTCGATCATGCGCATCCGCTCTTCATGCATTAAATCCAATGCTTCTTTCTCATTCTTTTCCTTTTCTTCAGCTGCATTATAAGCGTTACGTCCGCCAATACACGCGCCAATTAATCCTACCACTGCTGCGCCAATCCATTTAAATAGAGCCGGTATTTTGAAAAATGATCCTACCACATCAAAAATAAATGTTGTCACGCTAGCTGCAATACCAAACGCTTCTGCAGCGCCTTTTGCCGCATCTTGTTTTTTATGAGACTGCATAAACAACCCCCTTATTGGATTGATGAATGTTTACACACTTATCGTAGCAATGACCAAGTTAAGGCTAGGTTAAAAAATGCTTCAAGGTTGCTATTATATTGATCTGTATTTGACCAGTATCGCCTCATCTGCGTGATATTAAACTTATAACGGAGAGACCTCATGAAATCCATAATAAAATCAGTTAATATACAACATCATATTTTGAAAAGGACTGTTTTTACACATGATTACTATGACACTTTCTGAGCTTGCAACCATACTGCACATTGAAAAACTAACGCATGATGCTGAATTTACTGGAGTTAGTACAGATACTCGTAAAATTGTCCCACAAAACTTATTTATAGCTATTGAAGGAGAAAACTTTAATGGTCATGATTTTGTTAATGAAGCCTTTAAAAAAGGCGCATGCGCCGCAATTGTCAGCAAGAAAGTTGATTCTGCCATTCCACAATTAATTGTAAAAAACACAATAGATGCGCTAGGACATATTAGCGCCGCATGGCGAGATCGTTTCAAAATTCCATTAGTTGGAGTCACAGGTAGCAATGGTAAAACAACGTTGAAAAACATGATTGCATCGATTCTACGTGCAGAGTGCGGTAATGCAACTGATGTATTAGCAACAGAAGGTAATTTAAATAATTACATTGGCGTTCCTATTATGTTATGCCAGCTCAATGCTAACCACCGTTATGGCGTGTTAGAAATGGGCATGAATCACTCTGGCGAAATTCACTATCTCACACACTTAGTAAAACCTAAGGTAGCAATCGTAAACAATGCTGCTGCAGCTCATCTCGAAGCTTTACTTGACGTAAAAGGTGTTGCACATGCTAAGGGTGAAATTTTTTCTGGATTAAATGATGATGGCATTGCAATTCTTAATCGCGATGATGACTACTATGAGTTATGGCATCAAATGATAGACAACCATCAACACTATAGTTTCAGCATGCAACATACTGCAGACATTACAGCAAAGTTACATAATCTAACTGCACTTAATATTCAAACACCCAAAGGAAATATTGTGGTTAACCTACCATTACTCGGTAGACACAATATGATGAATGCACTCGCTGCAACTGCTGCAACCATCGCGCTTGGAGTTTCATTAGATGCAATCAAACAAGGCCTTGAAACAATTCAAGCTGCGCCAGGTCGTTTACGTCAACACATGCTATCAGACACTGTACGCTTAATTGATGATACTTATAATGCAAACCCAGCTTCTGTTAGCGCAGCAATTAATACGCTAGCGACAATGGATGGCACAAAAATCTTAATTCTGGGAGATATGAAGGAATTAGGTTCCAATGCAAAACAATTACATTTTGACATTGGTCAAAAAGCATTGGATGCAGGGATTGAATATTTATTTACATTCGGTGAATTATCAAGTGCCGCAACACAAGCATTTGGTAACAATGCTTTACATTTCACAGATAAAGAAGAATTAGTTCTCATGTTGAAAAAACAAATACATGACAAAACCAGCGTATTAGTGAAAGGCTCACGTTCAATGCGCATGGAACAAGTTGTACAAGCTTTACTTCCACAAAATCAAAACAAAATTGAAAACACACACTAAAGGAAAACAACATGGCAATAAAAACCCCTATCACTATTGCATACGGTGATGGCATCGGCCCTGAAATTATGGCAGCGACACTGAAAATTCTTACCGCTGCAGATGCACCTATTCAGCCAGAAATTATCGAAATTGGTGAACAAGTCTATCTACAAGGCTATACATCAGGTATTCCTGATAGTGCATGGGAGTCATTAAAGCGTACAAAAGTATTATTAAAAGGCCCCATTACCACACCACAAGGTGGCGGTTACAAAAGTTTAAACGTGACATTACGTAAAACTTTAGGATTATTTGCTAATGTTCGCCCTTGTGTTGCCTATGCTCCCTATGTAGCGACAAACCATCCTACAATGGATCTTGTTATTGTACGTGAAAATGAAGAAGGCACCTATGCAGGCATCGAACATCGTCAAACAGATGAAGTTTATCAATGTTTGAAATTGGTGACGCGTCCAGGTTGCGAACGTATCGTGCATTACGCTTTTGAATATGCACGCAAGTTCAATCGTAAAAAAGTAACTTGCTTAACCAAAGATAACATTATGAAAATGACTGATGGTTTATTCCATCAAGTATTCAATGAAATTGCAGCTGAATATCCTGACATACAAACAGAACATTTGATTATTGATATAGGGACAGCATTAGTCGCTGCTTCTCCTGAACGTTTTGATGTCATTGTCACTTCAAACTTATATGGCGATATATTATCAGATGTTGCTGCACAAGTTGCTGGCTCTGTTGGTTTAGCGGGTTCTGCTAACGTTGGCAACCACGTGGCTATGTTTGAAGCGATTCACGGCTCAGCGCCTGACATTGCTGGCAAGAAAATTGCAAATCCTTCCGGTTTATTAAATGCGGCTATTCAAATGTTGATTCATATCAATCAACCTGCTGCTGCAACATTGATTGAAAATGCTTGGTTAAAAACATTAGAAGATGGCATTCATACTGCAGATATCTATTCAGCTACACATAGCAAACAAAAAGCAAATACGGATGAATTCGCTGATGCTGTCGTTGCACGTTTAGGACAAAAGCCATCACACTTTAAACCAGTTTCTTATTCAAATGATATACGCGCGAAAATTGAATGTTACGGTGATAAAAAGCGTGTGATTGCGAAAAAAGAATTAGTGGGTACCGATGTCTTTATTGACAACCCAACATTATCACCTGAAGAATTAGGTGAACGCTTGAAAAAGATTTCTGGCAATTTACAACCGATTGTTATCACTAGCCGTGGTTTGAAAATTTGGCCTAACAGTATGATCGATGCGCCTTATGCACATCACTGTAGCTGCCGTTTCCAATCATCGACTGATACCAAAAATTTAAAGACTGTTACTCAAGAGGACATTCTTGATATTTTGAAACAATTTAATGAATTAGGTTTAGATGTCATTAAGACAGAAAACTTATATACGTATGATGGGAAGTTAGGTTATACGTTGGCGCAGGGGCAGTAACTCCCTCACCCGCCACGCAAAAAACGCGTGTCGACCTCTCCACAAGTGGAGAGGTGAGCTTTTTGTCCCCTCTCCTCCATGCTTTCAATGGAGGAGAGGGTTAGGGTGAGGAGGCTTAAAAATTAAATAAGAAAAAATCACATGCAAACTCATAATCTCGAATCCATCTTCTCTCACTTCAATACCAACACGACATTCCAATCAGCAAAACCCTACGGCTCAGGACACATCAATGATACTTATTTAGTTATCACCAATGAATCATCAAAACCTGATTATATTTTACAGCGCATTAATCATCATGTATTCAAACAACCGCGCGAACTATTAGAGAACATTGATAAAGTCACCCATTTTATAAAAAATAAATTAGCGCAAACACCGCAAATAGATCATGAACGCCATAGCATGACTTTAATAAAAACTCATGATAAAAAACCGTTCTATATTGACGAACAACAATATTATTGGGCTTGCTATATTTGCATCCGCGATTCTTACTCCCATGATTTAGCAACCAATACAAAGCAAGCGAATGAAGCAGGTAGAATGATAGGCCAGTTTTTAAATTCACTTGCCGACTTTCCGAGTAACACTCTTTATGAAACATTACCTAATTTCCACAATGTTGAGTTTCGTTTAGCTAACTTCGAAAAAGCACTACAACAAAATCATCTTGAACGCATTACCCACTGCCAAACTGAAGTTGATTTCGCCTATGCCAATGCAGATATGATGCAAAGTGTGATGCGCTTAGGTAGAGAAGGAAAAATCCCGTTACGCGTCGTACACAACGATACCAAATTTAATAATATTTTATTTGATGAAAACGATAACGGACTCTGCCTCATTGATCTCGACACAGTGATGCCTGGTTATGTGCATTATGATTTTAGTGATGCGGTCAGAACCATTACCAATACAGCAGCTGAAGATGAAAAAGATTTAAGTAAAATCCAATTTAACACGGAATTATTTTCTGCGTTTAGTCATGGCTTTATCCATGAGTTAAAAACCAGTTTAAATTCTCATGAAATCGCATCGCTTGCTATCGCTACACCACTTATGCCATTTATTCATGGATTACGATTTTTGACTGATTACTTAAGTGGAGATACGTATTACAAAATCCACTTTCCTGAACATAACTTACAACGTGCACGCGCACAATTTCAGTTAGTGCGTTGCATACAAGCTAAATTACCGGAATTGAATAAGATTATTTTGCAAATTGCTGCAACCATTGCTCAGCCTGAGCAAGTTGCTTACGATCATTAATTCCCAATACTTCATGATGCGTTGCTAGTTGCAGCGCATGAATGGGTACATTATCATTCACTGCAAATGCAATTATATCTGTTAAATAATATTCTTGCTGCGCATTTTGATTAGACAACTGCGGCAACCAACGATGTAAAAATTTCGCGGGTACCAAATAAAAACCTGTATTGACTTCTTGAATTTTCCGCACCGCTTCATCTGCATCTTTTTCTTCAATGACTGCAATAATATTTTCATTAACATCACGAATAATTCTGCCTATTCCTGTTGGATCTGGGAAATTCGCTGCAATAATACCTAGTGCGTCATCAGGCGTTTCATCAATAAATTTTTTTAAGGTTTGCTCAGTAATCAATGGTACATCGCCATACAAAATCAATACCCGGTTTTCTGGTGGCAGAAATGGCAAGGCTTGTAATACCGCATGCCCTGTACCTAATCGTTCTTTTTGCTCAACCCATGTGATATCAAAATGACTTAATACTGTTTGAATCATTGCACCTTGATAGCCATAAACTACTAACATTGTTTGAAGTGAAGTAAGTGCTGATGAAGCTACTACTACTCTTTCTAACATTGTTTTACCCGCTAATAGATTCAAGACCTTAGGCAAGGTGGAATCCATACGCTTTCCTTGCCCGGCAGCAAGAATAACAACAGATAATGCTTGAGTTTGATGTGTGTTTTTCATGGTGTGAAGTATAGGTAATTTTGAGAGATTGTCCAGATTACAGCATTTGATTAGGGGAAATATCCCTCATTAATTGATCATCTGTAATTCTTATAAGATCAGGCCCCAATGATAGAGTTAAACAAGGTACGTATGGCTGCTCCAAGATTAGCATTAGATAATAAAGACGAGACAACAGAAGACACATTCACTTTTTCTGTTACCTATAAAATCCCAAGGCATTTAGTATGCCTAATCAGTTACGCCCCAGCATATATTCCCGTTAAAATTCTGAGTGTCGATGATAAAAAGCATGACGCAACGATTCGTAAGGAAAAGCCATTATATGATGCCACAACCCTCATCACTGCGCTTAAATCTCAAATGGATGCTATCCCACGTACCGAGGATAATATCGCACGGCTTAATCGCTTAAAATCACCATGGACAAAACATACTATCGTTTCAATTGTTTATGATGAAGAAACTGATAAAGAAAGAAAAAAATTCTTTGTTACAGAGTTAAATAGTTTCAACCAAAGATTTAAAAACCAAAAAGACATAGAGATTCCAAAACAATTACAAATGCTTGCAAATGATATTACAGATGAAGCAAAGAGCACTCTCAAACGACTAGTAATTAGCGCAGGCTTACCAATTAGACTCGAAAAACTTTGGTCTGTATACGATACTCCAGAGAGAGCTGTATATGCGACCCCTCCAGAACATATCCGCGAAAGGGAAATAGCAGTACAGCAACAACAAGAACAGGCAAACGCACGAGCAGCAGAGCAAAAAAATGCTGAGCTTGCTTACCATGCATACCCTCACAGAATAATACTAAGTATCGCGATAAATTTATTTTCAGCTGAGTTTTCAGCTGAAATTTTGGGTGCCATACTAACTCAAATTTTGCCTAGACTGCCCCTACGATCAGATGCTACAGAAACGACCCGGCTAGCGCATCAAGTTCATACAACGCTTGGTGTACTGGCAGGAAGCTTCATAGGCACAGCTTCTGTTTGGCTCGTAGATAACTATTTAAGCCGGATTAACGTATCAAAATATTATCCTCAGTTATATAAGAATATATTTACATCTGGATATGTTATTGCAGACTTAATGCAAACTCCTACTCAAGCAGTGGTAGCATTACACATCATTGATACCAAAATACTAAAACAAATCGTAATGCCAATGTTTACAACAGGCTGCGTAGCCAATGGCCTGTATCTGGAGAATATGACATCTACCTGCAGTTATTATGGCGGCAAAGCTGTATCAACAGCTTTACACTACGGAGGACATGCATTTAATTCTGCTTATAATTGCGCATCTAAAACCGTCTCTACTATTGGTAGTTACGCTAAATCAGCATTGGGTTTATTTCGCTGCAAAAAACCAGCAGCTGAACCTGCGCCACAAGCTCAGCAAATACCTAGGGTACCAGTCTTCAAAGGTCCTGCGTAAATCACTATTACTCTGCACTGAGCTATCTCCATGAATTTTTGGCGGTATTATTCCCCTCTCCCAAAATGCTTTTCTTTGGGAGGGGGGTCAGGGGTGAGGGTATCAGCCCTCATCCCCAGCCCTTCTCCCCTCGTAAAAATCACTCCGGGAGAAGGGGGAATATCGATTTGCGAAACATTGCTTTTACCTTAAGATCTTATATCATGATGCGATTTTATTGATAAATGAGAGCAGAAATGAATCATCACACCATCATGGAAGAAATCAATCCTAGCAAAGAAGATATCTCCGTTTTATCGCAAGGCCTCGTACACAATGCACAACAAAAGCGTGATCAAACAGCAACTCAAGGATTTGCCTTTTTTGTACGCGATGAAAATAAGACTATTGTCGGCGGCGCAAATGGCTATACATTTTATGGCTGTGTGTACGTCGACCAACTGTGGATAGATGAAAAACTACGCGGCCAAGGTTACGGCGCAAAATTAATGGATGCAGCAGAAAAATTAGGAAAAGCACGTGGCTGCACGTTTGCTGCTGTCAACACAATGGATTGGGAAGGACTTGAGTTTTATCAAAAACTTGGATACACCGTTGAATTCGAACGCCATGGGTTTACAAAAAATTCGATTTTCTATTTTTTAAGGAAAAATTTCGCGTGACACTCACTCGACATGGATTAGCCATAGGCATTTGCTTTATTGTAGGGATACTCGTTTATTCATTTGATCCCGTCATGCAGTCATTCCCAAGTATTTTTGTTGATGAATTCATGCGAACTTTTTCCACCTCAGCTATTGGAGTTGGAATTATTGCTTCATCTTATTTTTATTCTTACAATCTTCTGCAAATTCCTGCAGGGGTCTTATGTGATAAATTCGGTACGAAACGCATCATCATCATTTCATCGCTAATATGTATGATTGCTCTCTTCCTATTTTCACATGCACACACGATGTCACAAGCGATTACATCACGAATTTTAATGGGACTAGGCGCTAGTTGTGCGGCTGTTATTATGATTCTCGTTTGTAAAGAATACTTCAATGTCGTTTTACTTCCCGTGCTCATTGGTATTGCACAGTTTGCATGTAATGTTGGTGCCCTGTGTGGTCAATATCCATTGACCTTTTTATCCGCTGCAGTCGGCTGGCGTTCAGCTATTTTGTGGTTGAATGTCATTCCTGTTTTTATCATCGTTGCTACTATTTTCTTTTTTAAAAAAAATCAGAACACGAATATCAAACATCACTACTTTCACGAAATCAAAACCGTCTTTAAAAACAAACATAACTGGCACATTGGCTTGTATGCCATGCTGTTATGGACACCGTTTTATACCTTCGCAAGTTTATGGGGAATCCCCTATTTACGTGAAAAACTCGGTATCAATGTCACCGTCGCTAGTCAGTTAGTTGCTATTGCTTGGATAGGTTCTGGCGTGGGAAGTATTTTGATTGGCATGCTATCTAGCTACTTACAAGAAAGAAAATTTTCTATTTTATTATCCGCATTGATTGGCATTCTTATTTTTCCATTCATGATTTTTTTCCATATCACCAACTTAACTGCTTTATCAATTGTGCTATTCATCTTTGGTTTGGCAAGCGCAGGTCAAGCGCTAAGTTTTGCAATGATCGATGATCATAATTCTGAAACTGTATTGGGTACTGCATCAGGCTTTAATAATACGATTATTATGATTGGCCCTATGCTGATAGATCCGATTGTTGGGGGATTATTGAAATGGCACTGGGATGGAACGATGCATGATGGTATTCCCTATTATTCCGTCGCAAATTTTGAATCTGCGTTTATGATTATTCCTATTTTATTTATTGCTTCATTGCTTGTGGGATTACGATATAAAGAGAAACATCCAGTTCATATGAACTTACCTCTTGCTAAAGTGCACTGCTAGGTAAGTTAATTATTACTCACTCTCTCACAGTATTTTCTGTGAGAGAGTGGTAACATAATTCAATCCTTCTATTTTCTAGGCATTAACGAATACTCTACATCAGCTAATATATCCTTGTTGCGCAATTTCACTAATTCTGGGTATACAGTTGAAACAAAATAGTCTTTATCAAACATCACAGAATATCTGTTGGGTGTGCTGTATGCCACCATAGCCTTAGGGAATCTATATTCAATTAACTGATGATGTTCATTTTTCTGTACGGCTAAATTGAAATGAATAATCCCATTATTTAACATAGAAAACGCAGAACCCTTTTGATCCTGCATTAACCCACAGACTCTCGCAAGTAAGTTTTCTACTGCAACACCTGCACCACGAACATCTTGATCTTTTAACTCTAAACTAGATTTAAAGCTCGCCATCAGTGCTTCTGTATTCAGGTGCGAAACATCATGTGGTTTTACTGCTGGCTTGAAAAACTGAGCACCATGACCCTTCATATCTTTAGCATCATCTTTTGCTAAAGCAGGTTTTGGCTTAGCTAATGTAGGAACTATCTGATCTACAAATTGTACTGTGTTAAAGGATATTTTATAACATTGACCATCATTAAGTGGTTCACACGCAACAATACAATTGGGTGAAAGTTTATTATAATATTCTGCAAACTGAGCTGCTTGCTCAATCGTGCCCAAGCGCAATGTGTAATCTGTCATGTCACCATTTTTTCTAAAGCCACATGGTTTACTTTGTTTTAGTGTTACTGGTGTACCTTTAGCATCAACGATATTAGCGTTATCAACTAAGCGTTGCTCTGAGTCGAAACGATACATGTTATGAATATCGGTAAATAATAAGCCCATAGCGTCAGCAACGTTTTGTTCAACTTGTGCGTGTGTAAAAGTTCTCATAATATCCTCTGATTTGTAAGTTTTTGTCTGAACAAATTTAGCACTTATAAGCCACTTAAAAATAGGGGGTAAATGCCCGTATGCCAAACTAACTTAATAACTCTATTTATCCTATTTAGATCAAAGGAATACCCATAGTTTACGGCGATAGGTTGTTGATACATATGAGCGTAATACAGGTGAAATGAAGAAAAACACAAGCTTTAAAAGAGCCCTTAGAGTTACTTCCAAACCCAGTATTTTGTTGATAATCGAGGCGCGACGAGCAGCGCAGTTTACGTTATCAGTAAATGAGCAGCGAAACACAGAATATCAAGAACTTATGGCCAGCATAGTAGAGCCGTCAATAGACCCTAGTAGGTTGCTCGACTGAGCCGATCCCTCACCGCATCCCAACCTGAATCATCAGGCACAGCTTGAATAATGATTTTTTTAAATTGCTTTTTATCTAGGTCTCTTAAGACTTTATATAAATCATGTGCGTATTGCGCTGCATCTTCTTGCATTAATACGGAATGAATTTTTTCAGTCACTGAAATATTTTTAAAATGCATCACAGCAAGCGGTAAATCAGAGGCAGGAATATTTTGTAAATATTTTTGTAACTGCTGAGAAGACATTAATTCTGTTTTTGTTACTGGCGCGTAATGTGATTCTAAAGAACCTGAAACACGAGGGGTATGTTGTGTACTCGTTACAGCTAAATGCGCATGCAACACAGCTTCAATTTGTTTTGCGGTAATCATTCCTGGACGCAGAATACGGATATCGTTTCCACTTACATCAACAATCGTTGACTCTACCCCAACGTCACATTGACCACCATCGAGAATACAATCAACTTTATCTCCCAACTCTTCACGCACAGCTTCTGCTGTTGTTGGACTGATACGTCCAAATCGATTCGCTGAGGGCGCAGCCACGCCGCTACCAAACTGCTGCAATAAGGCTAGTGCTACTGGATGATTTGGCACGCGAATGCCAATCGTATCTTGTCCACCCGTGACAATATCATTCACACCAGGCGCTTTTTTTAAAATGAGGGTTAATGGTCCCGGCCAACAATGTTTTGCTAATGATAAAGCTTGAGGTGAAATATCGATGGCCCATTCGGTTAATTGACTGATATCTGCTATATGCACAATGAGCGGGTGATCGACTGGCCGACCTTTTGCCTGAAAAACTTTCAGGAGTGCCGCTGGATTTTTAGCGTCCGCAGCTAAGCCGTATACGGTTTCTGTGGGGATAGCGACAAGACCACCATTGTGGAGTGTGGTAGCTGCATACTGTAAATCTTGATTTAATTTCATATCAGTTCAATGCATTTAAATGTTTGCTTGTAAGTTTTACTACACACTGCTTATCTTCTGTTGAAAGCTTACCTATACTACTAACGATAAGCCTGCTATCTAGTGTAAATATTTTTTGTCTAATGACAGACTCAACACGCAATCCTGTTGAATCCAAGTCAATAATTTTATGATCTCCTAGCCAAGGATTATTCTTTACACTTGTAACCATTAACAACGTAATATGTTTTGTTTGTTTTTGGAATTCTTCACTACTTAAAACAACAGCAGGCCTTTTTTTAATGTGTCCTGAGTCTACAAATGGAAAAGGCACTACAATAATAGAGAATGGCTTATAGGTCTTCATAAGCTTCATCATCCTCTTTAGAAGACCATTCTGATAACGTGCCAGTCAATGCCTGGTGATACTCAAAATCAAAGGCTTGGATTTTTCTGATAATGACATCCCCGTCTCTAACTTCGAATGCGATCTTATCTCCCGGTTTTAATTCAAGTTTTTTGCGAATTTCCAACGGAATAGTCGCTTGCCCTTTTACGGTTAATGTCGTTAGACGCACAGTATTACTCCTTACAGTATTACTTCATTACTGTAAGTATAGTAGTGACACTCAGTATATGCAACCATAGGCCTATAACCCCTTAGACCTATTAATCTTTGTATATTTTCTTTACTAAGGCAACCACACCTATTATCATACTTCTCCAGCGATTATACACTTTAATAGACGACATACATCCGGTAAGATACTTTTCATGGAAACGATAACCACCGAAATAGAAAATACGATTGCCCCCTTCGCGATAGTGCGTGGTGAGGCTATGACAACACTTCCAAAAGACCTTTATATTCCGCCAGATGCGATGGAAGTCTTATTGGATGCCTTCGAAGGACCGTTGGATCTTTTACTTTATCTCATCAAAAAGCAAAATCTCGACATCTTGGACATTCCCATTGCGGAAGTAACACGCCAATACATGGTCTATGTGGACTTGATGAAAGGGCTTTCGCTTGAGCTCGCTGCTGAATACCTCGTCATGGCGGCGATTTTAGCAGAAGTAAAATCTCGCATGTTACTCCCACGCACCGAAAATGCGGAAGGAGAAGAGCTCGATCCACGTGCAGACTTGATTCGCCGTTTACAAGAATATGAGCGCTATAAACAAGCAGCGGAAGACATAGACAAGTTACCTCGTCATGGCCGCGATACTTTTTCTGCCAGCATTGAAATAGAAGACATTACGGTAGAAAAAGCTAAACCACACGTTGATTTAAAAGAATTGATGTTAGCTCTAGCAGATGTATTGCATCGTGTAGAATTACATACCAGTCACAAAGTCGAGATGGAACCTCTTTCTGTACGCGAACGCATGACACGTATTTTGTCGTCGCTACAGGAAAAAGAATTTATCGATTTTTCAAGCATGTTTAATACGGAAGAAGGAAAACTAGGCGTTGTCGTCACCTTTCTTGCAATGCTAGAACTATTGAAAGATCACTTAATTGAATTCGTACAAACTGTACCATTCGGGCCTATTCATTTAAAGGCGGTAATGCATGAATAACTCACTTGAGAAATTAGAACAAATTATTGAAGCAGCGATTTTAGTCGCGGGTCGTCCACTGACAAAAGCGGACATTCAAAAACTGTTTGAAGAAAGCGAACAACCTGATTCCAGCATGATTCAAACTGCGATTCAAAGCATTCAAGATCGCTATCAAAATAGCGGCATCGAATTAAGAGAAATTTCTAGCGGTTATCAATTTCAAGCACGCACAGAATATAGTCCCTGGTTAGTACGCTTATGGGAAGAACGCCCTACCAAGTATTCACGCGCATTTTTAGAAACGCTTGCCTTGATTGCCTATCGCCAACCCATTACACGCGCAGAAATTGAAGATATTCGTGGTGTTGCAGTGAGTTCTAATATCATTAAAACATTACAAGAACGCGAATGGATACGCGTGATCGGTTATAAAGATGTTCCAGGTAAACCAGCATTATATGGCACAACAAAACAGTTCTTAGATGATTTCAATTTAAAAACATTAGATCAGCTACCTACACTAGCTGAAATTAAAGATTTAGAAGCTCAAGAAGAAAAATTACAGGTTCAACTTGAACTGACACATGATGAAGCTTTAACAAACACTGAAGAGCCATCTACAAACACTATTGAACAAACATCAGCAGTCAATCAAAGCGAAACATCTGATGAATTACCAATAGCCAATGATACTAATGAATCAATAACTCCTGTTGAAATCATTGAAGAACATGATACTTCACCAGAAACATTAGAATCACATCACCATATCGTAGAAGAAGAAACAGAACATAATGAGTGAAAAAATACAGAAAGTCTTGGCGAACGCCGGTATCGGTTCACGTCGCCAAATTGAAACGTGGATAAGTGAAAACAGAATTTCCGTGAATGGCGTCACTGCAAAAATCGGCGACAGAATCGAAGGCACAGAACGCATTTCTGTTGACGGCCGCGAAGTCAGACTTGTAAAAAGCAAAACAACGCGCGCACGAGTATTAGTTTATCATAAACCAGAAGGTGAACTTTGTTCGCGCTCTGATCCAGAAGGTCGCCCTACCGTTTTCGATCATCTTCCCATGTTGCGTAATGGACGCTGGATCACTGTTGGACGCCTAGATTACAATACATCTGGCTTATTACTTTTAACCAATGATGGTGAATTAGCTAATCGTCTAATGCATCCTTCATCTGAAATCGAACGCGAATATGCATCACGCATACAAGGCGAAGTATCACCAAACATTCTCAAAAAATTAAGAAAAGGTGTGAAGCTAGAAGATGGCTATGCACAATTTCATGAAATTTCAGATGCGGGTGGCGAAGGTACAAATCATTGGTATCATGTTTTAGTGAAAGAAGGACGTAACAGAGTTGTACGTCGCCTATGGGAATCACAAGGACTCACTGTCAGTCGCTTGATACGAGTTCGCTTTGGATCACTTTGTTTACCGCGTAACTTACGCCGTGGCAAATGGTTAGAGTTAGAACCTACTGAAGTAAGTGATTTTCTGAAATCGCTCGACTCACCTGATTAGACTCTCTCTTACACCTAAGCATCAACTTAAAAACTCTTCCCAAACCCTTCTCCCATTCGTAAACAACACTCTGGGAGAAGGGAGTAAAAAACCCATAATCCTCTTAACCGGATTTATCTTATTTTTTTGCCATACCCATAGAAACAGATGGTGCTGCAGCACTAGCACTTTGTTCCATAACTTGCTGCATTCCAACTCCCTGAAGCATAGCAGTAAAATGTTTGTTGAGAGTGCTAATTATCTGTTGCAAGAATTCGCGATTTATCATTGCCAATTCTTTCATTGCACGCCCTTGATCTTCAACCAAAAAACTCACTAAAGGTTCAGCGTCTTCAACACACAACGCTCCCCAGCTAATCAACCCTTGATTCATTACTGGCGCTAATAGATCGTTTTTACAAAACATCGATAGCAATTTAATTTTTTGATCCTCATTAAATTGGCTAAGCATCTGCTGCACAAACTGTAGCTTACTCACACTTAATGAACACAGAGCATCTTGAGTAAATGCTAAAATAGTTTGTTGGCATAGTGAAAAAACATCTTTATTTACCAATACCGGAATAACTTCGGAAAGCTTTAATATTCCTCTGTTTACCAATCCGTAAACATAATTGCGCTCAAGACATTTTTTGATAAAGTTCTTATATAAAGCTGGCTGTGAAGCAATAGAATTTAACGTATCAGTTTGCTTTGCATCTAGTACGCCATCTGTTTTAGATAGAACTGTAGCGATATTAGCTAATAACGGTTCGAAAAAATCATCTTTAGAGTCTTGCTTTTTAACATCTTGTTGCTTCGAAGATGCTGATAGCTTTGCAGCCTGGGCAGGCGATGATAATTGGCTATTACTCGCAAAAAATCTGGAGCTAGTTAACCCTGTTGCCGGCTGCGCTGATGGCAGTGATTGTATAACTTTAGCTTGGTGTTGCAAAGCATTGCAACTCCATTTTAGATATTCTAAAGCAGATGTTTCACCGCTATGTATTTTGATAAAAAACTCACCATGCTCTGCATCGACATCTAAAATCTCCAATTTAAAAGTTTGTAACAATGCGAGAAAATCCCTTCTATTATTCATATAAGTTATTTTTTCAGGATGCGCAGGCAATTCTTTATCAATATTATCCGTAAGAAATTGTAAGAATTTTGCGGCTCTGTTATATCCCATCTTTGCAAACATCATCAGTTCACGTAAAGCCTGAGTTGCATCTCCAACATTTATTATAGGAAAACCAGAAGTGTTTTTTGCATCAGGAGTCTCTGTAGAAGCTTGCTGTTTGATATAACCCCATAATAGTTGTATCAAATTATCTGATATCATCAATGGACTACCTGCACGTTGAGCTTTAACGAAGAGCCCTTCTATCAACTCTTTATTTTCACGCCCCATGATGCGCATTTTTTCCGGATTCAACATTGCTTCAGTTACTCTTTTCATTTCATCTTTATCATTGTAAAGCACTTTGTGAAGAGCGTATGAAGCAGAAAACACTGGCCCTGATTGCTCATAATCTTCCATAACTCGCAAAAAATCTTTTCTGCACTGACTACCAACATACACTTGTACGACTTCAGCTTTTAAATCTAAGTTAATTGGCTCTATTTGTTGTACGTAAGGAAATTTAGGATCCACCTTTTGGTCATAGACAAACATACTGCGATAAAAAATATGCTCTAATTCAAGTGCAGCTTGATAATTTCCACAATTAGCAGATGCTATCCAATGTGGCATTGATTTATTTAAATCAGATTCTAGGGTAGCTTTTAGCAAATAAGCTTCGCCTAATACTTTCTTTTCATCTACCTGCTGTGTCTTAGCCAGACGTTGAATGACAAGATCAACATCAACTGCTACTTGTTTTGCTTCTTTTTTTTCTTTGACTAAGTAACCTGCATAGAGGATTGTTGCACGACCAGGAGTTTTCTGTTCTTTCTCTAATTTCGATGCTTTTTCAACACAGTGAATTATTTGCTGATCTACTTGCGCTTGTGTTTTAGCATCTGAACTTTTTATACGAGCACGATAACGTGCCGCATTCAGTAAATTATCAGCAGAATGACTAGCTTCAAGTGTTTGATAGTACGAACGAGATAAATGGGATTCTTTAATTTTTTTTCTAATAGCACCGACTAATTCTTCCAATTTCGGCGCAATATCTTTTTTTGTTGCCATATAATCAGTAAAATCAGAAATCAGAAATGCTTCCATTTCAGCAGGATTAGCGCTTAACAATATATCTTTGATTTCTACGTCCGCTAGAAAGACATCAAAATAAGCTTGATGAACAGCCACGTACAATGGATTTTCTTTTGTAATAAATCCTTTTGCTACTAAAATCAAAATAAAACTTTCTATTGGTTTTTGTATTTTTAAAAGTTCTAATTCTTTTTTGAGATCTTTTACGAGAGAAGCACTTCCAGCTGAGTCAGCCTTTGAAGTTTGGACAGTAGAAGCGGCTGATAATGCAGTTGCAAATGAACTTGCCATGTTAAAGTACCTTAATAAATGTAAATTTTAGCAGCCAACATACCTCACGCTTTCAACCCCCTCCTTGGTTAAAAGCGCATGTAATAATCTAGCTCTTTTTTATGGAACGATTACCTTCTAGCTGGTGCTACTAATGCGGGTGCCGGTGGCTCTACCTTCATAACGCCCTCACCTTTACCATCTTTAAGATCTTTGTGATCACGCAGCAAGGCAAATGCATTACCATTAATTGCCAATGGCTTAGGTTTTTGCACCACAGCAGCTGAGGCTGACAACCCCGCCTGCATGCCCTCACCCTTGCCATCTTTAAGATCTTTCTTCTCAAGCAGTGCAATCATACCATTTGCTGGTATTGGCTTGGGTAAGAGCTTATGTTGCTTTGCAGTAAGTTGGGCTATTTCGAGATTCAGATCATACAATTTGTGATGACTAAGGTTCATTGAGATTTGAGAATGTAACGCTTCCAATTCCGCTGTAGAAGCTGTTCGAGCTAAACGTTGCTTCAAATCCTCAAGAATCAATTGACGACTAGTCTCAGTACCATTCGCAGCTAACTCTATAATCTTTTCGATACGAATTTCATATTTATATTCATTATATGCTTTTTCATCTACATTTTTACTAGCTAAGCTATCAGCTACAAATTGGTTAATAGCAGCCACCCGATTATCTTTTGCATTTTTGGCAGCTTGCTCTGCGGCTGTTAATTTCAATACTTCACATGGACAACGACAAGTACCCACAAGATACAGTGCACTACGATCAACCATATTTAAATCTTTTAAATCCCAGCCATCATGCAGATTCTTACCCATAATGATCATCCGAATAGACTCACCACTTTTAGTGAGATAGGGTGCCAAAACAGATCGAAGCTGACCCACCGTTGCATCTTTAGCCGGTATTCGGACTACGATAGTATTGTCTTCTCCTACTTCTTTAGTTTCTGCAACAGCTTGTTTTATTGAATTATCCAGCTTAATTATAAGCTCTCTTTGAACGGTTCTTCCTTTCAACGTAATCTTATAACATTTTCCTTGTCCATCAGGCCCAGCACCTGCCTGCGGCTGCTTATTACTATCTTGTTGTTTACTATCACCAAAAAGGAATCTAAACATTTGAACCTCTTGTATGCAAAATTTGATCACCCATTTTATCTGACATCATAAATATTATGATAGAGGTTAAAACCCCCTAGTTTTTGTAGCTACGATAATGCTGTAACTATTTACAAAATATGTAAGAATGCTTGCGCACAATATTGATGTATAAGGATATACATGTTAGCACGCGCATATTGGCTAGGATCTTTTGTATGGGACAATCCACTGACTCGTAGAGCATTTAATACAGGAAAAAATGTTTATCGCTATTTTTACCCTCATCTAAAAGCAAAACTGATCTTCTCACTCGACACCATTGCAATAAAAAATCAGCCTGCAGATGAAAAACAATATGTTGAACCCTTAGGACAAAGAGCATTTCTAGATAGCATGATAAAGTTCACGGGATTAACATCGCAACCTATGATGATGGCAATACAAGAAGCATGTGATGGCGGCCTGTGTCTTGAGCTCGCCATCGTAAACACTGCGATGGCAGAAACAAGCAGAGCAATGCTCAGCGGATGGGAAGCGATAATATATATTGTTTCTCGCTGGGATGGAAAACCAGAAAGTCTAGAACAACCACCTAAATTTCCTTTAGTGAAACAGAATGATATTGCTCTCAAATACTATTTTGAATTAGCTATTGATTATGTATTTAGTATCATACCAGATGGCTTGATCGAAAATTTTGGCATCAAAGGCCTCAGTCACTACAATCTCTTAGATCCCAATAAAAAACATTTCGAAATGGTGAGTGCATATCACAAAATACAAACCATACAAGAATGGTTTAATGTAGCTGGGCATTTCTCAAAAGCACAACTAAGAAACATTTTAAAACCACAGCATTTTCAAGGTGGCATGAGCCTTGTCACAAATGGTCGGCACGCTATACGCATAGGATATATTGATCATGATCAATGGGCCATTTACGATCCTAATTATCATCATAATCAGTCACCCATCATCACTAAGATTCTAAGTTTAGAAAAATTAATAGATGAAATTATAGATATTCAGTCATATGCTGTGGCTTTTACTGTTGCATATTTACATCAACCCAAAGTAAAAAATACACTCGAAGAAGTATATGAAGAAATGTTGCGAGACAGCTTACTGCAGCTTATTGAAGGAAATGGTTTGGCTATCATCGCTCGTCGCGCACCAAAATATATTCCTGTTATATTTAAAGCTGCAAAAGATCATAAACAAATATCGAATGCCGTCGCACAAGCTTTAGTAAGAGACACCCACACAAAACTCATGCCTAGTGCTTTAAAACAAGTTGCAAGATCTGAACCCAATTATTTTCAAGAAGCATATCAACTTATGTTACAAGCTGATGGTGGATATGATTTATTAAAATCCTACCTGAATAAGCGAACTCTTCAGCATTACGATGCTTTTATTGACTTGATTATCTACGGCAAGAATAATATAAAATCTATATTAAATTGTGTCGCTGAGTTGAAAGCAGATGGCGATGAAATCATTGCAAAATCATTGCACTCAACCAATAGCGATACAGGTAAAAATGGATTATATATACTCTATCTATTCGCAAAAGAGTTTTTACTAGATGTCACCCAAAAAATTTCTACCTTACCACATGGATATCAGCATTTAATCACGGCACTTGAACAACCACTCATTGATAATGATTCAAAGCCTGTTACTCAAACGCCATGTATTGAATTATTAATTAGCTCCAACAACGAATTATTTGATAAAGTTATCACTGTGATCTTACAAAACTTAACCATAGAAAAAATTCGTTATATATTAAATCATGCAGCATTCTGCCTTCAGGTAAATATATCTTATCCAGGAAAAATTACATCTGCACTTTTGGATTTTCAACGCCAATCTAAAGCAAATAGAGTTGCAGTCGATGCATTACTTAACAATCAAAAAAATCCTAGCAATACTCCAACTAAAATTTTGAAGGATTTGAAAATCGAAAAAGTCACCCACCTAGACGTAGCACAAGAAAAAAAACCAGATCCCAAACCAATGCCTATTGCAACAGACGTTATGACTAGATCAAAGGCACGCCGATTGAATTTAAGGTTGTGAGCTTTGTGCCCTTCAATCGCCGCATACAAAACATGCGTCGACCTCTCTTATGAATAAGATAGGTGAATAAGGAAAAATCATCTTCCTCATATTTACACTTTAAGAAATTGAAACTTAGATTGTAATTTTTGTTTCCATATCACCATCGATATATAATTATTTCAATATTGAAAATTTTGATAACTCGTATAGAATGGCGATAAAATTTATTCTAAATATAACGAGTAGATAAATAATGGCCCAACGAACCCCCCTGAAAGTATTAATGACAACGCGAGACATTAATACAGAATTCCTTACTCGATTAGATGAAAAGACAATCAACAGCTTAAGTGGTGTAGCAAGCTCAACTGGCACAAGAGAATTAGATAAGATGAAAGAAAAACTCCGCCTTGATTTAATGCGCAGCATCGTATCCAATCCAACTGTTGCTGGGACAGCAACTAATCCGATTGACTATCCCAATAGTTTTTTCCCGGGTACAGCTAGTATTGGTGATGCAAAAACAACCAAACAACTTTTAGCACTCGTAAAAACACCTATCGATCAAAAATTAGCTGATATTATGGCTGATATTGAGAGCGATGAACCAGCACCCAAAGTAACTCCAGCACCTTTTGATAAACTCGTAGCACGACCAGATCTGTATGCATACTTTCCAGCAGGTACTCAAGAAAAATTACAAAAATTACGCGAATATAAAACTGCCTGTGATTGTTATGACTTGTTTACAAAAGACAAAAATAAAATAGCAATACTTTTGAAAAATCAAAAAACTTTTTTTTATGGGCCAGCTTTACAAGTATTAACGCACTTACAAAATAATGCACAAAAAGCACAAGATGCAGTCACTGTACAATTAATTCAAAGTGTACAACCACCATCGTATTATCAAATGATGACTGGTTACGTTAAACGTTTTTTAAAATTCTAATGGATATTTATGCAAGTACGGGAACAAGCATTTTTAGATGCTAAAATTAAAAAGCTCACATTATCAGATGTAAAACATCACATTTTATTATGCTGTCACCAATCAGTTCCCAAATGCAGTACATTAGAAACCAGCGTTGAATCGTGGGATTTTTTAAAAAAAAGAATCATTGAATTAAATTTAACAAAACAAGTTTATCGTACACGATCAAACTGTTTTCAAGTTTGTTATGGTGGACCAATAATGGTTGTGTACCCAGATGGGATATGGTATAGATCGTGCACGAAAGAAGTCATTGAACGAATCCTGCAAGAACATATCATTCAAGGCTTTCCTGTCAAAGAGTACATGCTGCACAATAAATTTTTGCATTGCAAAAATATAACAGATTGCAAAATTTAATATTATCAATAACAGCTAGGAGCTTGCTCAATGTCAATTACAGTTAACACCTTATTACAAAATATTGAAAATCATCGTTGCTATAGCCATCCAGTTTTTAAACATTGGGGAGAAGTGAATCCTAATGCAGAAGCTGTAGGGGCGCTGTTTCATCAAATCCAATCATTTTGCGCTTCAACACGTCCAGGCGGCAATTACCTTGATGCAATGAAAACGCATGGCTTAGTAAAAGAAAATCATTTTCAAAAAGCCATTGTTGAAAGCGAAGAAAGTCACGGCCCTGAATTAGCAACTATGGCGGGTTATATTGTAAATAAAGCGGCAGGCCAAGAAATTTTTTCTGACTTATATGATCAAGAAGCCGTTGAAAATAAGCTGAAAGAGTTTTCTGATAATTTATTAGGAAACATTCCTGGATACGATCACACAACTGGTCTAGCACTCCAAACTCAAAAAGCAATTGCTGTCATGAATCGCCGCGAAGCCACTGATTATGACACCACTATTCGCAACATTGGTAGCACACTTGCGCTTGAAAAAATATCAAATCGCCAATTAATTCCAGGTGAAAAACTTTGTTTAATCGACAGCAATCTTTATAACATTGACATTAATGATCCGGAAATGCATTACTTAATGGAACATTACGGTGAAATTGGCGCTGAACAACAACATGAAAAATATGCTGTTGAAATGGTTGAGTCTGTCTTAAATGACAATACTGCGCATTTATTATTACAAGGCATGAATGATTTCTTAGACTCACTCGCAAGCCTTTGGGATTTATTAGATGCAGCATTATTACAATCAGGACATAAAGCAGCAGCGTAATTAATATGACATCCCATATTTGGCATAATGGTGAAATGGTTCCTTGGGCTAACGCCAAAGTGCATGTGTTAACTCACACATTGCACTATGGCGGCGGCGCTCTTGAAGGGATACGTTTTTATGCAACCCAAAACGGTCCTGCAATATTTCGCCTACAGGAACATATAGACAGACTTTTTTATTCTGCTGAGATACTAGCGATGTCTATCCCCTACTCTAAACAAGAGATAACAGACGCCATTATTCAAGTTGTCGCAGCAAGCGAAATGGACGAAGGATATATTCGCCCTATTGTTTTCTATGGTTATGGGAAACTTTCTATTAATCCAACTGATAATCCAGTTGAAGTAGTCATCGCCTGTTTACCATGGGGGAAATATTTTGGTAATGAACAAATTGATATTAAAGTCAGTAGTTACCAACGTTTGCATCCAGAATCAACGGTCATCAATGCCAAATTATGCGCGCATTATCTCAATGGTATGTTAGCCACATTAGAACTACGTGGGACGCATTATCACGATGCATTGTATTTAGATCATGAAGGTAATGTATCAGAAGGTATTGGCGCAAATTTCTTTATGGCTAAATCAAATGTGATTTACACACCAAAAGTAGGTACCATTTTGGAAGGCATCACACGTGACACTATTATTGCACTTGCAACCACTCTGAAATTTAATGTAATACAAACCGATATAAAACTAGAAGATGCCTATACTGCAGATGAAGCCTTTTTCACAGGTACAGCAGCTGAAGTAACCTCTATTCGTTCACTTGATGACAAACTCATTGGCAACGGAGAAGTGGGTAACATTACCGAACAACTTAAAACAAAATACTTAGATATAGTACATGGAAATAATGCTACATATTTTTCATATTTGACTTTAGCGACAAACCAAACAGTATATTCATAGGAGAAAAACATGGAACAAAGCAACTTAGTTAACAGCTCAATAGCACAAGATCTAGCTGGTAAAGCTATCCTTTTCGAAATTGGAGCAAAAGCTGGAATTTTAGGCGTAATTGAAGACAGTGATAATGTTTCCTTACCTACTTTATCTAAACAGCTTAATATTAAAGAAGATTTTTTGAATTATTATTTTGATACCTTAACTAATTTAGGTTTGTTATCTAAAATTTCAGAATCAACATACGCTAAATCATCCACATATCATGCTGAGAAAAATAAAATTGGTTATATTGCATGGGGCATGATGTCATGCGCACCCTTAATTGCTAATACACAAGCATTTATTAATGACTTTGATACAGCACTTAAAACTCACCATCGCTGTGGTGAACATGTCGCTAGAACATCTAAATGGATGGGTGAAACTGATTTTTATCCACATGCAGAAGAAGTTATCTTAGCATCAAATCCTAAAAAGGTAGTTGATTTAGGTAGCGGTACTTGTGGCTTATTAATTCGTTTAGCTAATAAACTTCCTATTATGCATGGTGTTGGCGTTGATATTTCAAAAGAAGCGTGTGATAAAGCTGTTGAACACATCACTGAACTTGGTTTAGAAAAACGAATTGACGTCAAAGTTACTCCTATTCAAGCATTAATTGGCGATGCTGAAGTATTTGCTAATGCAGATATTATTCATGCTGGCTTTGTATTTCATGATTTATTACCTGAAGCAGAAACTCTCGATAAACTTTTAGTGCACATCAACCAGTCGGCGCCTAATGCTACATTAGTGATTGTCGATGCAATTCCTTTCGCACAAAACTCACATGAACAGGCCTTCTCTAGTGCATTTAGTTTCTTACATCGTTTCTACATGGGTGTGAAGCTATTACCCGAAGCTGATTGGCAAGCTAAATTAAGCAAAGCTGGATTTAGCAATATCCAAGTTAAACAGCTGGGTATTTCTGGTGGTCGAATTTTTGTAGCAAATAATAAATAATTCTGTCATGCCAGTATGCTTTTAGCTGGCATCCAGAGTTCATACGGTGGGCAAAGCGCAGCGTCCCACCATAACATATGAATTGAAATACATATTAAAGAGATAGCTCATGAACCCAAGCGAACAAACCATTTTACCTATTTGGCAGAAATTTACTTTAAAACTAGCTGATCCAACAGTCGATTTTTTTGATTCCGGTGGTGATTCATTAGGTGCGATTAATATGATCGTAGAAATTCAAAAACATTTTACAATCGATATTAGTTTAGAAAAATTCATGCGAAATCCTACGCTACAATTTTTATTTGAAGTTACTACAACTGAAACTGCATAACTCATGAAAAACATTGTTACCTTATTTGAAAATCATGCTCAATTGCACCCTGGCGCTACTGCTGTCGTGCTTGAAGAGCAACAATGGTCTTACGCACAATTAAATAATTACGCGAATTATATTGCGACTATTTTACTGCAAAATGGTGTAACTGAGAATTCTGTGGTTGCAGTGGTAGGAGAAAAATCCTTAGAAATGATTGCAGGGATTTTAGCTATTTTGAAATTAAACTGTAGTTACATGCCAATCGATTCTAGCCTACCATCCGAACGTATAGCTATCATGTTAAAAAATTCGAATACGATTGTTTCACTCTCAAAACATGGTTATCAATTAAATGATTCGCATATTCTCCACTTGCAACTTGATTACACGGCCTTCAATGCAACGACTCAATATGATAATCATAACTATGTGATTACAACAGAACAACCTGCTTATGTAATGCATACTTCTGGCAGCACAGGAACACCCAAAGGGGTTATTGTTCCACATCGCGGTGTAGTGCGATTATTACAAAATACAAATTATATTCATATCAACTCAACTGATAGTATATTATTTCATTCAAATACTTCCTTTGATGCAGGTATTTTTGAAATTTGGGCTGCTCTCATTAATGGTGCGCAAATAGTTATTTCACCGCATCATATTGGTGATATCCCCGCAATCTACAAGCTATGTATTGAAAAAAATATTTCTATTATATTACTCGCGACAGGTTTATTTCATATTTTCTCAAACTTAGATTTAGAAAAACTCACCACCTTACGTTATTTAGTCGTAGGCGGCGATGTTATGCATAGTAGCGCAGCAATACGGGCTCTCCAAAAAAATAAAACCATGAAAATCATTAATGGCTATGGCCCTGCCGAAAACTGTGTTTTCACCACATGCCTAGTAATTGAAAATGAAAACAATATTCAAACCCCTGTCTCTATTGGTTGTGCGATTACAGAAACAGAAGTGTACTTACTCGATGAAAACCAACAACCTGTGCCACCAGGTGAAATAGGTGAGCTTTATACTTCAGGATTAGGCGTTGCTTTAGGTTATATTAATGCTCCTGAGTTAACGGCAGAGAAATTTATTTCTTTACCCCATATTAAAGAAAACACTTTATTTTACCGAACGGGCGACATGGTAAAACAACTACATAATGGAAATTATGAATTTATAGGACGCTGCGACAAACAAATTAAAATCCGTGGATTTCGCGTGGAATTAACCGAAATTGAAAATACTATCTCGGCTTTAGAATTTGTTGAAGAAGTATGTTTATGCACTATTGGCAGTGAAAATAAACAATTGATTGCTTTTATCAAAATAGCCACAAACAGCCAGCAATACGATGAAATCACAGTTATTAATTATTTAAAATCAAAACTACCTAGTTATTGCATTCCATCAGCTATAGAAGTGAGCGATTCATTTCCGTTAACCAGCAATGGCAAGATTAATCGCAAAGCGTTACAAGAAAGCCTAAGTGAAAAATACCGATCACAAACCAAACTATATGATGAGGTAACCTAATATGTCAGAAGTAAGAAGTCACCGTTTAACTGATGCAGAAGTAAAACAGTTCCATCAGAATGGTTTTATTGGTCCCTTTGTTTTGTATACTGAAGATGAAATAAAACAAATTTATAAAGATGTACGCGCTGAGTTATTCAATCGTGAACACGCACCCTATGAAACACCGATGGATAGCGCGGTTGCTAATTATGATAGACACTTAGATATTAATTTTCTAAGCGAACATATTTGTCGTCGCGAAATCGTAGAACGTTTAGAACGCATATTAGGTGATGATATTATTTGCTGGCGCAGTGAATTTATTCCCAAAAAACCTGGCGCAGAAGGCACTGATTGGCATCAAGCAGACACATTTTCACATGCTTCTGGCAAACCACAACTAGTTTGGCCTGAAAGTAATGATCAAGGCGGTTGCATTAATGTCTGGACAGCTTTTACAGATGCAACTGAAGAAACCGCATGCATGGTTTTCATTCCCGGTACACAAGAAGAAAACTTTTATGATGAATCCATTGGCCTACAATTCAACCCACAAAAAAATGATTCTGTAGTTAAAGAAGGTATCGCTCGTGGTTTTAATGGTTATGATTACCGCGAACTCCAAGTTGATAAAAATTGGAAACCCGATGAATCACGCGCAATTCCTATGGTGATGAAAGCAGGTGAATTTATTATTTTCCGCTCCAAACTATTACATGCCTCTAAACCGAATAGCAGCAAAACTCAAACTCGACTCGGTTATGTTTGTCGTTATATCCCTGCTAGCGTAAAAGTTTATCCCGATACTGATCATGTAGAAGAATTTGGCGGTGCTTATTCACTCCATAAATATGGTGTTGTAGAAGTTAAAGGAAATAATATTGAGCCAAGTAACCGTGTGAAAAAAGAAAATAACCGTGGTGTTGCATTCAATAAGGTACCGTAATGGAAAATAATCAATTTGATCATATTGCTTTTGCAACAACTGCCACAGATAAAAGTATAGAAATTTTTTCAATTTTGGGTTTTAAAAAAACATTATTTTTAAAACAAAAAATTGATAAATTTGATTCTTTCATTACTAAGCTTGAGTCGACGGATGGTCAAATTATTGAATTAGTTGAACCATGCTCTGAACAAAGCGTGGTTCACAAAACATTAAAAGGTCGTGAAGCAACTATTTATCATTCTGCTTTTTTAACACCCGATTTACATGCAACATTAACTCAACTTAAAGCCGCTGGCGCAGTCATTATTACAGAGCCCATGACAATTCCCTACCCTGCGACTCCGGCACACGCAAACTATAAAACAAGTCATGTCTTTCATCCTAACGTAGGATTATTTGAAGTGACAGGACCAATACCAGAACTCTAGAACATATATAAAGGACATTTATGCTTAGGAAAAAAACAGACAAAGCTACTGTAAAACCAGATGACAGTAAAAAACCTGCTGCAAAAGCAGACGCAAACAAAAAACATAATGCAAAGAAAGATGCAAAAGCAGTAGTACCCAAAGCTGCTGTTCCCAAAGCGATAAGTACATTTAGCTATGCAGGCCCAATGCGCAAAGTTTTTTGGGAAGACCCATATCAACATACCTTGCGTACAAAGGTTGCTGCAGTAAATGGCAATGAAGTGGTATTTACAAGTACCGTTGCCTATTCATTTTCAGGCGGACAAGCTAGTGATATAGCAACTGTAAATGGTCTTCCAGTACTAGATTCACGCATGCCGAAAGATGCGCCTCAAGTGATTTATTACACCATGCCAGAAAACCATGGCCTAAAAGTCGGCGATGATGTGTTAATGAAAATTGATTGGGAAAATCGTTACCGTTTGATGCGTTTACATTTTACGGCTGAAATTATTTTAGAAGTTGTTACCAAACTACTTGGCTTTAAAAAAATGGGAGCAAACATTGTTGCAACCGGCGCACGCATTGATTTTGAATGCGCAGCAAATATATCACAACATTTTGAAAGAATTTTAGCAGAATACAATACAATCATCGCTGCTGACAAACCTATCATCAAAGCATTCTCCGATGAAAAAGCGCAGCGTCGTTATTGGCAAATTGACGGATTTGCACAGGTCCCTTGTGGCGGTACTCATGTAGAAACAACGAGTGAAGTTGGTTATGTAAGATTACAACGTGAAAAACAAGGTACGGCAAAAAAACCAATGGAACGCATACAAATTACTTTAGCCGATGATGGAACTGAGGAATATAAAAAGCAAACTGCTGATGCTCCAAAACGCAGACCTGCTTTTTTATCAACTATGTTTCAGGAACTTCAAACTGATGCAAAAATTGGTGATCTTATTTCTGGTTATGAAATAGATCCTGATCGTGGTGTTGGGTTCAAAACTGCGTTGAAATAATTGATTATGCTATAACACCCTCACCCCAAGCAGGCAAACTCCCTTCTCCCAAAGCGTTTTTTTCGAATGGGAGAAGGGATGGGGATGAGGGTATAGAATTTCACAGGAAACATATGCAAAAAATATTTTGGGAAAACACATATCAAACTGAATTGAACACCACTGTTGCTGCAGTCAATGGCAATCAGGTTTTGTTTAATGAAACCATTGCATTTTCATTTTCTGGTGGACAAGAAAGTGATAAAGCTACTGTCAATGGCATTCCTCTTTTAGACTCAAAAATCGACGGCAGCCTAATTTATTATACTCTACCTGATGATCATGGCTTTAATATAAACGATGTGATCACTATGCAAATTGATTGGCCTAGACGTTATAACCTCATGCGTCTACATTTTGCTGCAGAATTAATTCTTGAAATTGTAACTCAACAATTTAGTTTCGAAAAAATTGGTGCGCATATTGCTGAAAGTAAATCACGGATTGATTTTATTTGCCCAAATAATATTTCCACACATTTTGAAAGCATACTTAAGCAATACAATGAAATTATCAAAGCGGATAAAATCATTCATACAGGTTTTACTGATATCGCCACTCAAAAACGATTTTGGAAAATTGATGACTTTGCACAAGTTCCATGTGGTGGCACCCATGTTAAGTCTACTACTGAAGTTGGTTTTGTTTCATTGAAACGAGTTGGCCTAGGAAAATCACGCGAGCGCATTGAAATTCGTTTACTTGATACAAGCACATGCTAGCTAAACTTGATAGCACATGGTTTTTAAATATCAAAAGCCATCCAGAATCGCGTGCGACATTAATTTGTTTTCCGCATGGTGGTGGCAGCGCTTCTGTTTTTTGGCCATGGCAAGCTATACCACTTGAACTTGATATTTGGGCATTGAAATTACCCGGCCGTGATAAACGTATTGCCGAAACTCCTATTACTTCTCCCACTGAACTTGTTAATTTGATTTTAGAGGCACTTCCAAAATCATTTTCGAAACCCTTTATTTTTTATGGGCACAGCATGGGAGCTGGTATTGCATTTGAATTAATTTTAGAATTACAAAAGCAAAAACGTCGGTTACCTAGCTTATACATTGCTTCAGGCAGAGAGCCGCCACATTACAAATATCGACACTCTGTTAATAATTTAGATGATGACGAATTAATTCACTACGTTAAATCATTAGGTAGTGCACCAGATAATCTTCCTACAAATACTGATTTTTTAAAATTATATCTTCCCAAAATACGTGCTGACTACATATTAAATGCAAATATTCCACAACGTAATCCAATAACATTACCTATCCCAATTGCTATTATTAATGGTAAAGAAGATAGACTTTTAGAAATGAAGAACTTACAGGATTGGTCACTCTATTCAAGTTATCCCGTACACTCTTCTTTCCTATCAGGAAATCACTTTTTTATAGAAAATAACTTTTCAGAGTTTTCGACAGTATTCTGTCAGCTTTGTTGTACCATTTTGTAGAGTAAGCAACCCATAGTATTTCCGCCATGCATTATTTTATGCTTTTTCGAATGTAATTCCAAAAATTCCTGCTGTTACAGAAGAAACGATTACACGGCAAAGAATGCATTTAAATAGCTGAAGCCCCTCATCCCCAACCCTTCTCCCCTCGTAAAAAACACTCTGGGTAGAAGGGAGTTAAGCCACCCACCACTTCCGCAATGGCGTAAGATCTATAAAACTTTCTAACACCATAAAATCACTATTCGCAATTTCTTGCATCACTGCATTAGCATATTTCACCCGTGATAAATGAAACCCAGACACATCGCACTGTAAGCGATTCATTTTTTCTATTTGGAACCGCAATAACGCGCGAATTTCTGGCGTTGTTTTATAGGCAAAAAAATCATTAAGCTTCACTTTAAACTGATCCAACTCTTCATCAGGAAACCACAACATTTCTTTTTGCACATAGCGATGCAAATTTTGAATATAGTGCGACCATGCAATAATCAATTTTGCACTTTCATCAGCACAACCCAATAATGTTTCTCGCAGCCCAGTACTGGATTGTAAATACGTGATTACATCCGCAAAATTTTTAAATGATTGGTGATATAAGTTTTGCTCTAAGCCATCGATAATAGCTAATAGCATTTCAACTTCTACTTTTTGCTGCTGCAAAAACAAAGCAACAGGATGATCCGGTGTTTGTTGCATGATTTTAAATATTTGCTCGCGCCACCAATTCAATCTTGCCTCAATGACACTCATATCAGTAAATTGAAAAATAGTTGTTTCAATTTCTTGATAAAAGGCTTGCACCGCAATGACTTTGTCACGCTGATTTTGCGGCAATCTTTTTATCGCGAAATAAAATATCGAACCAGGGATCAATACTTTTTCATAACAATAAACTTGTGGGTTCATGCCTCAGAGCTCACTTCATCATGCAAATTAAAAATAAAATCTAGTGCTTCACGTGGAGTTAACTTATTTGGATCCATCTGTTTAATTTTTTCAATCACCGGATGGGGCTCTGATTTTGTAGCAAATAAATCGGCTTGCAACGGCTGTGTTGCATTCAAATGAATGTGATTATTTTTTTCTAATTCGCGCAACTTCGATTTTGCTAATTGAATCACAGGACGGGGGACACCCGCTAATTGCGCTACTTGAATTCCATAACTTTGATTTGCTGGGCCAGAATTAACAGTGTGCATAAAAATAATTTTATCACCATGCTCTGTTGCATCGAAGTGTACGTTTTTCACAATAGGAATTTCATCTGCTAGTGTGGTTAATTCAAAATAATGGGTGGCAAATAAAGTATAGGCTTTAATATCCCGCGCTAAAAATTCTGCGCATGCAAACGCAAGTGACAAACCATCGAACGTACTTGTACCGCGTCCAATTTCATCCATTAGCACCAAGCTATGCATACTCGCATTATGGAGAATATTGGCTGTTTCTGTCATTTCAACCATGAATGTGGAACGCCCACTTGCCAAATCATCTGCTGCGCCGATACGCGTAAAGATTCTATCGACGGTACCAATCGTTGCTGCTCGTGCTGGAATGAAACTTCCAACATGCGCTAACAATACGATCAATGCAATTTGGCGCATGTAAGTTGATTTACCGCCCATATTAGGACCGGTAATAATTAACATACGTTCACGATGAGTAAGTGAAACATCATTGGGCACAAACGCTTGTTCTAATACAGCTTCGACAACAGGATGTCGTCCAGCTGTAATTTCAATACCATATTCATCTGTTAATTCTGGGCATGCTAAATTTAATGTATCCGCACGTTCCGCAAAATTAGTGATGACATCTAATTCTGCTAAAGCATGAGCTGATTCTTGCAATGGATTTAATTCTAGTAAAATTTTATCCAGCAGTTGGTCATACAATAGTTTTTCACGAGCTAATGCTTTTTCACGACTACTTAATGCTTTATCTTCAAATGCTTTTAATTCAGGAGTAATAAACCGCTCTGCATTTTTTAAGGTTTGACGGCGAATATAATCTGCCGGTGCTTGCTCTGCTTGTAATCGACTAATCTCAATATAAAAACCATGCACTCGATTATATCCGACTTTTAGTGTGGATAATCCTGTACGTTTCTTTTCACGCTCTTCTAGTTCAATTAAGAAATCACCCGTATGCTCACTTAATTTTAGTAATTCATCTAATTCTGCATCGTAGCCTTCCGCAATCACACCCCCATCACGAATAGTGACTGGTGGGTTTTCTACAATTGCTTTTTTTAATATGGCACATAGCTCGGGGAATTCGCGAATATATTTTTGCAGCTGTTTTAATCTGTCATCCCGAGCGTAGCAAGGGATCTCACCATCAACAGGAGATCCTTCGTTGCTTCGCTCCTCAGGATGACAACTATCCAACTGTTCTTGAATACTTGGCAATGTTTCTAGTGAACTACGCAATTCAACTAAATCACGCGGCCTTGCGGATTTCAATGCAACGCGCGCAAGAATTCGCTCGAGATCACCAATATTTTTTAATGTATCTAACAATGACAAATATTTTCTATCTGTCAGCAATGTTTTAATACTGTCTTGTCGCGCACGCAATGTTGCTCTATCACGCAATGGACGATTTAACCAACGCTTCAGTAAACGACTTCCCATGGCTGTCGATGTATTATCAAAAACAGCTGCTAGTGTATGCTCTTGACCACCCGTAAGATTTGTAATTAATTCCAAATTTCTACGTGTTGCTGCATCTAAAATAACACTCTCATCACGTCGCTCAACATAGATTGCACGAATATGTGGTAATGCTGTACGTTGTGTTTCACGAGCATATTGTAATAAGCATCCTGCAGCACATAATGCCACCCCCATATCTAAACAACCAAAGCCTGCTAAATCGTGGGTTTGCATTTGTTGGGTTAGCAATCGTAATGCGGTTTCGAATTCATAGTCCCAAGGTGAGCGTTTACGAATTCCATTATAATTTAACGTTAAATTTGCATCTTCACTGATTAATAACTCTGTTGGCTTTAATCGTTCTAATTCACTTTGCAATCCTTCGAAGCTATTCACCTCTAATAAATTGAAACGACCACAGCTCATATCTAATGTTGCGATGCCATAGGTACCATTATTCACATGCAATGCAGCTAAGATGTTATCCCTACCTTCTTCTAAAAACGCAGCATCACTGACTGTTCCTGGTGTGAGAATTCTTACTACTTGACGATCAACTGGACCTACACTGGTTTTGGGATCACCGATTTGTTCGCAAATCGCAATGGATAATCCTTTTTTTAACAATCTTGCCATGTATGCTTCAGCAGCATGATATGGGACACCTGCCATCGGAATAGGAGTACCGGCAGATTGGCCACGCGCAGTCAGCGTGATATCCAATAGCCGCGCGACTTTTTGTGCATCTTCAAAAAACAGCTCATAAAAATCTCCCATACGATAAAATAACAACATATCTTTATGTTCTGCCTTAATGCGCAAATATTGTTGCATCATCGGCGTATGAGATTTTGTGCTATTGCTGAGTGCTTCAGTCATGTTTATCATCCTAATTTCATTTATGAGCTTTATAACCCGACGCCATTATAAGGTAAAGTCACATGACACCAGCAATAAACCAACTAGTCTTGCGTATTAGTGAAAAACTCAAGGCTCGCGAATGGAAATTAGTCACAACAGAATCCTGCACTGGTGGTGGCCTAGCTTATTGTTTCACCGAATTATCTGGAAGTTCTGACTGGTTTGAGCGAGGTTTTGTTTCCTACAGCAACTCAGCAAAAGAAGAATTACTAGGCGTCAGCCCACAAACACTCGCCAACCATGGCGCCGTTAGCCGCGAAACCGCACAAGAAATGGCAGAAGGTGCACTGCGCAATAGTCAAGCACAGATCAGTATCTCTATCACCGGCATTGCTGGCCCTACCGGTGGCACAAAAGAAAAACCAGTTGGCACCATTTGGATTGGTTATGCTGGAATTAATTTAGCCACTCAATGTACGTTGTTATCTCTAACTGGAAATCGCACCGAAATTCGTATGCAAACAATTGAAACAGCGCTGGAGAATTTGTTGCGGTTGTTGGTTATTTAAATGACGCACCACCCTCAACTTCCCACGACTTGCCTGGCGTTGTTGCATAAATCGATTTTCTCCCTTCTCCCGGAGTGATTTTTACGAGGGTTGGGGATGAGGGTTCTGAGCAAAGGTATGTGCCTCATAAAGATATTTGTGCCACTTCAAACACCCTCACCCCTAGCCCCTCTCCCAAAGAAAAGCATTTTGGGAGAGGGGAATAGTGCAGATTTTGATTTATGCAACAACGCCGGCTTGCCTGCGGGATCCAACCGTCGCTGCTTGAAAAAATGGCAAGCCTGGATACCGCGCATTCGCGCGGTACGTTGAGTGAAAGACACTAGCTTTATAAAGCAACTTCCCTATAATGTATCTTACATTTGTATCTACGCTTAGGATTCCTCTCCTAACAACCCAACTCATTATTTCTCAAAAAAAAGGACACTTAAATGGAAGACAATAAGAAAAAAGCATTAGGCGCAGCCCTCAGTCAAATCGAACGTCAATTCGGAAAAGGTTCAGTCATGCGCTTAGGCGATGCAACCATCATACGTGACCTTGAAGTCGTTTCAACTGGCTCACTTACATTAGATATTGCGCTCGGCGTCGGTGGTTTACCACGCGGTCGTATTGTTGAGATTTATGGCCCAGAATCTTCTGGTAAAACAACTCTCACCCTCCAAGTTATTGCAGCATGCCAACGTCAAGGCGGCACTGCAGCGTTCATCGATGCAGAACATGCTCTTGATCCTGCTTATGCACAACGCCTAGGTGTGAGTGTTGATGAATTATTAATTTCACAACCAGATACTGGCGAGCAAGCATTAGAAATTGCAGATATGTTAGTCCGTTCAAGCGCTGTTGACGTTGTGATCATTGACTCTGTTGCAGCCCTCACCCCCAAAGCTGAAATTGAAGGTGAAATGGGTGACTCACATATGGGTTTACAAGCACGCTTAATGTCACAAGCATTACGTAAGTTAACTGCTAACATTAAACGCTCTAATACATTGGTCATCTTCATTAACCAAATTCGTATGAAAATTGGTGTGATGTTTGGCAATCCAGAAACCACGACCGGTGGTAACGCATTGAAATTTTATGCGTCTGTGCGATTAGACATTCGTCGTATTGGTAATGTGAAAAATGGTGATGAAATTGTCGGTAGTGAAACCCGCGTTAAAGTAGTTAAAAACAAAGTTGCACCGCCCTTCAGACAAGCAGAATTTGATATTCTTTACAACGAAGGTATTTCGCGTGAAGGTGAAATCCTTGAACTTGGCGTGCTACATAATTTTGTTGATAAAGCAGGTGCATGGTTTAGTTACAGTGGTCAACGCATAGGCCAAGGCAAAGATAATGCTCGTATTTTCTTGAGAGAACATCCTGAAATGGCTCAAGAAATTGAAGGAAAACTCCGCGAAAAATTATTAAAGAGCCCTAACGCTGCTCCAACTACTGCATCAGTGGAAGATGTTGAAGAGGTTGATGCTTAAATAAAAATCCCCCGACTCGCTGCGCTCGTCCGCCCCCTTTTTCAAAGGGCGTTGTTGCATAAATCAAAATCTGCACTATTCCCCTCTCCCAAAATGCTTTTCTTTGGGAGAGGGGCTAGGGGTGAGGGTGTTTGAAGTGGCACAAATATCTTTAGGAGGCACATACCTTGCTCAAAACCCTCATCCCCAACCCTTCTCCCATCGTAAAAATCACTCCGGGAGAAGGGAGAAAATCGATTTATGCAACAACGCCTTTTTCAAAGAGGGCAACATTTTTAACCCTCTTTGAAAAAGAGGGTCGGCGCCGCTAGGCGTCGGGGAGATTTCTTACACAGGTGCCCCATGAAAACCCCACGCCAAACTGCACTTGATTTACTTGCGAGACGCGAACACTCAGCTGATGAATTATTTCGCAAACTCAAGTTACGAAAATTCGATCTTAACGAAATCCAACATACTGTTCAGCAACTACAGCAAGAAGGCTTGCTAAGCAATGCTCGATTTGTTGAAAACTATATTCATGCTAGACGTAACAAAGGCATGGGACCCGTGCGCATCCATGCAGAATTAATAGAACGTGGAATTTCCCAAGATCTCATTGATCAAGGGCTCGATATGGCCGATAATGCATGGCTTGCTGAAGCCCGAAAAGTCTGGCAAAAACGCTTCAAAAAGCAAAAACCAACAGACTTTAAAGTACGAGCGCAACAAATGCGATTCTTGCAATACCGTGGCTTTACCCGTGAACAGATTGAACAAGTGTTTGAGAGCTATGAAGACCATGACTAAACCAACAGCAATACAAAAACTTTCTGCTAACCAGATTCGCAGTGTATTTTTAGATTATTTTAAAAAACACCAGCATGAAGTCGTGGCCAGCAGCTCCCTCATTCCCGGCAATGACCCCACTCTACTTTTCACTAATGCGGGCATGGTGCAATTTAAAGATGTCTTCCTAGGAAAAGAAGAACGCGCATACAAACGCGCCGCGTCATCCCAACGCTGCGTACGTGCGGGCGGCAAACATAATGATTTAGAAAATGTTGGCTTCACCGCGCGCCATCATACTTTCTTTGAAATGTTAGGTAATTTTAGTTTTGGTGATTATTTCAAACGTGATGCCATTCAATTCGCATGGAAATTTTTAACTGAAGAATTAAATCTTCCCAAAGAAAAATTATGGGTAACGGTTTATAAAGATGATCAAGAAGCAGAAGATATTTGGCTAAAAGAAATGAAAATCGATCCTACACGTTTTTCACGTTTAGGCGAAAGCAGTAACTTTTGGTCTATGGGACCTACAGGTCCTTGTGGATCTTGCACAGAAATTTTTTACGATCATGGATCAGACATTGCAGGCGGCCCTCCTGGTAGCCCAGATGAAGATGGTGATCGTTACATTGAAATCTGGAATTTAGTTTTCATGCAATACGATAGAGCTGCAGATGGCTCTATGACACCATTACCAAAACCTTCTGTTGATACGGGCATGGGATTAGAACGTATTTCTGCCGTCATGCAAGGTGTACACAACAATTATGAAATTGATTTATTCGCCAATCTCATTAAAAGCATTAATACATTAGCACCCAACAAAAATACTGCTGAAGCCACTTTTTCAAAACGCGTTATTGCAGACCATATTCGTTCATGCGCATTTTTAGTGACCGATGGCGTGATTCCTTCCAATGAAGGACGCGGCTATGTATTGCGTCGTATTATTCGACGCGCATTACGTCATGGACATAAGCTTGGCTTAAGCGATCCATTTTTTTATAAATTAGTCCAACCACTCGTCACTGAAATGGGTGATGCTTATCTCGAATTACGTAAAGCGCAAGCTCACATTGAAAAAGTATTACAACGTGAAGAAGAACAATTTAATTTAACTCTTGATAACGGTATCAAACATTTCGAGAATGCTATTAGAAAATCAAATAGCACTATATCTGCAGAAGATGTTTTCAAACTTTATGATACCTATGGTTTTCCTGTAGATTTAACAGCAGACATGGCACGCGAACGACATTTGCAATTAGATTATGAAGGTTTTGAAACCCTCATGAATCAACAACGTGAACGTTCACGTCAAGCGAGCAAATTTGAAGGTGAATATGCTGTTGGCGCAAATATTGATTCGCCTACTGAGTTTTTAGGTTATAAAGATTTAGAAACCGATCAAGGTAAAGTCGTTGCACTTTATCGTGATGGTAACAGCGTTGAAACATTAAATGCCGGTGAAAAAGGTTCTGTGATTCTTGATCGCACTCCATTTTATGCTGAGTCAGGCGGACAAGTAGGTGACCAAGGAAAATTAATTTCAAAAACAGTTTCTTTTGATGTCGCTGACACAATCAAACAAGGTCAAGCACATGTGCATCTTGGTACATTAACCAAAGGAACCATCAACATTGGCGACGCAGTTGTTGCGCAAGTCGATGAAAAACGTCGTGCAGCCATTGTATTAAATCATACAGCAACACACTTGCTTCATATGATTTTACGCGAAGTGTTAGGCACACACGTTCAACAAAAAGGTTCTCTAGTTGAACCAGATCGTTTACGTTTTGACTTTACACATTCTTCACCATTAACACGTGAAGAAATTAAAACGATTGAACGTCGCGTTAATAAAGAAATCCGTTCTAATCATGAAGGCATTGTGCGTGTTTCCACGTTAGATGAAGCAATGGAAAGCGGGGCAATTGGTTTATTCGAAGATAAATATGGTGATCAAGTACGCGTTGTACGCTTTGGTGACTCTATGGAGCTTTGTGGTGGCACACACGCGCATCACACTGGTGATATTGGTATTTTCAAAATCACATCAGAGTCAGGTGTTGCGGCCGGTGTACGCCGTATTGAAGCAGTCACTGGCGAAGGTGCGATTACTTGGTTTGAAAAAAATGAAATTGAATTACAAAAGAAATTAGAATTATCTGATGAACGTGTTCGTCAATTAGAAAAACAATTAGAACAATTAAAAGAAAAATTAGCGGGCAATTTAAGCCAAGATCTTGCGTCACAAGCAACTGAAGTCAATGGCGTGAAAATTCTTGCTGCTACTGTTGACGGTATGGATACAAAATCATTGCGTACAGCTGTCGATCAATTAAAAAATAAATTAGGCAGTGCAGTGATTGCATTAGCAGCTGTGAATGACAACAAAGTCAGCATCGTAACTGGTGTTACCAAAGATGCTACCAACAAAGTCAAAGCTGGCGAACTAGTCAATATGATCGCCCAACAAGTCGGCGGCAAAGGTGGTGGTCGTCCCGATTTAGCCGAGGCCGGTGGCAATCAACCAGAAAATCTTAAGCATGCCATAGCGTCTGTCAATGCGTGGGTGAGTGAGAGGTTGGGAAGTTAATATCTCTCACCTCTCCAGCGGGTAAAGCGGCGTTGTTGCATAAATCGATTTTCTCCCTTCTCCCGGAGTGATTTTTACGAGGGGAGAAGGGTTGGGGATGAGGGTTCTGAGCAAAGGTATGTGCCTCATAAAGATATTTGTGCCACTTCAAACACCCTCACCCCTAGCCCCTCTCCCAAAGAAAAGCATTTTGGGAGAGGGGAATAGTGCAGATTTTGATTTATGCAACAACGCCGGGTAAAGCAAAGACCCTCATCCCCGACCCTTTAATACACCCTTAAGATCAATTAATGTACAATTTCAGCACAAAATTGAGGGGGTATTTATGGCTTTAATCAATAAAAAAATAAAATTATCACTATTTTTCAGTATATTAGCAGTGTGCGTGTTTTCGCAAACCAGCTATGCACTTCCTCAAACCAGCCATATTGTTGCAGGAAATGTCACTATTCAACAAACTGCAAATCATATTGAAATTAAACAAACTAGCGATAAAGCCATTGTAGAGTGGAATAGCTTCAACATTAGCTCAAAAGACTCGGTTGATATTCAGCAACCCAAACATGGCGTCATGCTGATACGTATCACTCAAAAAAACGGACCCACTGTAATCAACGGACGCTTAACAGCATCAGGACAAATTATTTTAATTAATTCACAAAATACTGGGCATCAAGTCTAGACGCATGCCCAGGCCCCACTTCAAAACTCTTTCACATTCTGTACAAGCTTAGCTATACTAACGCCTGGAATATAAGCAAATTTTCTCTATTGCATAGGAATAAAAACCAACATGGCATTAGTGGTACAAAAATACGGTGGCAGCTCAGTTGGTACCATTGAAAGATTAAAGTTAGTCGCTTCTCGCATTATTACTGCAAAACAACAAGGACATGATGTTGTCGTTGCGGTTTCTGCTATGCAAGGTGAAACCGACCGCTTAATTCAACTTACCAATGCCATCACACCAGAACCTAGCGATCGTGAATACGATATGTTACTCGCCACTGGTGAACAAGTTTCAATGGCATTATTAGCTATCACATTAAATTCCATGGGTTACCCTGCGCGCTCTTTTACAGGAGCTCAAATTGGTATTGTTACCGATAATGTACATACCAAAGCACGCATCGTTGATGTTAAAACAGATTTAATTCAAAAAAACTTAGCTGAAAATTTCATTGTCGTCGTTGCCGGTTTTCAAGGCGTTACTCAAGAAGGCGATATCACGACCCTAGGCCGTGGTGGATCTGATACGACTGCCGTCGCATTAGCCGCTGCACTTAAAGCGAGTGAATGCCAAATTTACACAGATGTCGAAGGTGTTTACACCACTGACCCGCGCATGATTCCTGAAGCAAGCTTGTTAGCTCAAATCAGCTTCGAAGAAATGCTAGAGATGGCCAGCCTTGGCGCAAAAGTTTTACAAATGCGCTCTGTAGAATTAGCATGCAAACATAACATCCCCATTCGTGTATTATCGACGTTCAGTAATCACCCAGGCACACTGGTGACATTTGAGGAGAAAATCATGTCCAAACGTTTAGTATCAGGCATCGCCTTCAGTCGTGAAGAAGCCATTATTTCACTCTCCGGCGTACCTAACAAAGCGGGTGTTGAAGGCATCATCCTCGGTAAAGTCAGTGAAGCCAATATTGAAATTGACATGATCGCCCAAAATGCGAGCGCCAAAGAAACAACCGATTTTACATTTACACTGCAACGCAAAGAATATCCTAAGACTTTGAAAATTATTGAAGAACTTGCAAAAGAGTTAAATGCTCAATCGCTGAAGAGTAATGCCAAAGTGGCAAAGCTCTCACTCGTCGGCATAGGTATGCGCTCACATGCTGGTGTAGCGAGTAATATGTTCAAAGCATTAGGCGATGCCAATATCAATATTCAAATGATTACCACTTCTGAGATCAAGATTTCTGTCATTATTGATGAAGAACACCTTGAGCGTGGAGTAAAAGCTGTCCACCAAGCCTTTGAGTTGGACAAATTACCTCTAGAAAAAGAATACGTTGGTATGGAGACCTGATCACAAATTAGGTATCATGTAAGATCACACGTTAGATAAAAAAATGTAAATTAATTTAAAAACTTGTTTGCACAAAATAATCATTTTGTTTACTATTGCACACTTTGATCCAGGATTGACTAAAGGTTAGCGAATGAATAGCTACTTAAGTCAAAGTGTTATGAACCACTAATATTGCAAAACGTGTGATATTTAGGGATAGATAAAAAGTTACACACAACAAGGTAGTTATAGGAGATATTTAAAATGCTCATTTTAACGCGACGCGTAGGTGAAACCTTAATCATTGGTGATGATGTGATCGTTACCGTGCTTGGTATTAAGGGTAATCAGGTGCGTATTGGTATAAATGCACCGAAAGAAGTTTCTGTTCATCGCGAAGAAATTTACCAACGTATTCAGCAAGAAAAGAATGCGACCCCTTCTGCGCCAGTAAAAGAAGAGAAGCCAGCAAAAAAAGATAAGAAATCAGTAGAAGAATAATTGAAAATCATTTATATAGTCCAGGTGATGTAAGCGACACGGAGAGATGGCCGAGCGGCTGAAGGCGCTCCCCTGCTAAGGGAGTATGGGGGCTTATACCTCCATCGAGGGTTCGAATCCCTCTCTCTCCGCCACACTTAAGAATTCGAAAAAAATCTTCTAGAAAAGAGTTGTATTTAAGGAAGTTAGTTGTTTTAATACACGGCTTCTTGGAACTGCGCCCGTAGCTCAGTTGGATAGAGTACCAGGCTACGAACTTGGTGGTCGGGAGTTCGAATCTCTCCGGGCGCGCCATAAATAAAAAAGCCATATAGTCTTGCATCATAAAGACTATATGGCTTTTTTGTTATTCGAACTCCCGACCGAGGGAGCTCGACAAAATCGGCAGGATAGCCGATTTTGAACGTCGCGCAGCGACAGCCCGAAGGGCGAGCGTACAGGATGTACGCGGGTAATCTCTCTGGACCATGCGCATGCGCGCCCCCTCAGATTACACCCAATATTCAAACGAGAGAGACAACATGTTTACCCCACGATCACCACATACAACACCAAAAACAAGTATTGACTCAAAAGCACTTCCTACCAAGCTATCTGCAATAATCCTCTCACTAGAAACAAAACTCGAATTACTTGCAAATGAAGAAGACAAAGCACTTCTCGCAGAAAAAGTGGGGGCGAAGCGAACACACCTTAAAATCGTATTTGCTGGAAAATACCAACCCTTAGAACGGGCAATAAACACTCTAGAAACCATTAAAAAAAATCAGCCCATATCACTAGATGATTATCTACACCTACACCAAATGCTTACCGCAAACGACCTCAAAGATCCAAGCATAGCTGATTACGGCCAGATTCTATCAGAAGAGAAAAACGGCACTCGATATGATTGCCTCATGAATATTTTATGTAACGGCGAAATAAGCACACGTAGCAGACTTCGTGATACCCAAACAACCATGCAATACAGAGCACTAGGAACCAGTTCAGCGGATATAGCTGCTCGAATAGCACAGCATATATTGACACTAGCTCAAATAGAAAAAGCGAAAACCTTACTTAGCCAAATTCAAAAAAAAGAAACTGTTAGCAGCGATGAAAAAATATTCTTACTAGATAAGTTGCATAAATTTGCTTACAAGCCTCATCACAAGGTTTTGATAGATGTTGCAATCGATACCTATCCACACATCACGACAAAATTAGATTTAAAAACCGCACCTGCTTAGCCATCTTCTTTCACTAAGAACATGGCTGCACGCGATTCTTATAAATCAAATTATAACCCCTCACCCCAACTTCTTTACTACTATCATCTCATCTATATCCTCGTCATCGAGCTTAGATTGCTTTTCATCCTTACAAGATAATTCATGCTTTAAAAAAGCAATATCCCGACGCGGCGCAAATATGGAAGCAAAATAATTTTTCTTTGTTGCGCAATTTGAACCATCCTCTACAGAATTAACAATAAAAATAGTTGTTCCTGGAGCAGAGTTAGTAATGAAACTAAAAATTAATAGAGTTGCTGCTTGATCCGACAAATATTGCAAAATGCGAATTGACAATACATTGCATGGAGATGACAAATCTTTTTGTAATTTTTCCTCATAACTCAATTTTGAATTACTAACGCCATTTAAATCTATTAAGCGACTTGGGATACCTTTTGACTCCATAGACTGAACAACTGACTCATCAGCATCATACCCCATGACTTTCCAACCATCATCTTGCTTCCTTGTGAGAAAATCAGCAGTACATGCGCCTAATTGCAATACATTCTTACAGTCTAGATTTAAAAAAGCATCTAACTTACAGTCTGCCATAAACATTTGCGTATAACTCGAACTCAAGGTCTCACTACCATTTACTACACGCCTAGCAGCTACATTACCAGCCAGACCAACAGCATTATATTTTTCCCAATGTAATCGATCGAACATATACGCCTCTTGTTATTATTTTTACGTATCAAGAGATGCATTATATGAAAACTACACTTGCTGGCATTAGGGGTTAAATTACCCTAGAAGATGACGCCCAGAGGGAGCAGGGAGTGGATCCCGCGGACAATCCGGCTTTGTTGCATAAATCAAAATCTGCACTATTCCCCTCTCCCAAAATGCTTTTCTTTGGGAGAGGGGTGAGGGTATTTGAAGTGGCACAAATATCTTTACTCAGAACCCTCATCCCCAACCCTTCCCCTCATAAAAATCACTCCGGGAGAAGGGAGAAAATCGATTTATGCAACAACGCCGGACAAGCCGCAGGACATTGAGAGAAAAGAAAAACAAACATCCTATTTTTTCCCTTTCACTAAAAAGTAATAAGCAAAAAATATCGAGCTCGCTAAGACTGCAAAATATAGAGGCATAGGCAAAGGCGTACCAGAATGTAAAAAACCCATCACCCATGTGAACGCAGCGATTAATACATAATAAGATAAGCCAAACAACGCACCCGCTGTACCCAACACAGCTTTATAACTATTCAGTGCATGACTTAATATGAGAGGTAAAATTAAGCCGCACCCTCCTAAAATAATTCCCATCATAGGAAACATCACTAATAATATAGATCTTATAACGTGCTGACCGTCTATTAAATGCAAGAAAGCAAAGATGCTGAATACCAACGCACTCAGCAACGTGATCAAACACCCCAAGTAGATCATCTGATCTTTTGAATACTTATCACTTAAGCGATGCGATAAAAAAGATCCCAACATAGAAGCACTCATGATAAACACACCTAGCCATCCATATTCACCTGGTGTAATACCAATTAACTTTATAAAAATAAAAGGTGCTTCCGCATAATAGCTAAATAAGATGCCGTTGACTGCAGCAATGATAAAACCACTACCCAGTACTTTTGGATCTTTAATCAGCGCCAGTGCAAGCTCACTAATTTTTACAGGTTTAACGATCTCATTAGTTGCAGCTTTTGTTTCAGGCAGTGAGTAAAAACTAACAATGAATAACACGATACTCATTATCACTAAAACAAAAAAGTTTGCTTTCCAGCCGAACCAATCATTTACATAACCACCAATGAATGGCCCAAGCGCGGGAGACAAAGACAATGCGATACCGATAACAGCAAATAATTTTTGTCTTGCCATATCGTGAAATGATTCACGAATAATCGTCATCGTTATCACAGACCCCACACTAGCACCGAATGCTTGTAGTAATCTTGCAAACAACAACCATTCAATCGATGGCGAGTACAAACATAAAAGACTGCCTACACCATAAATAATAAGCCCTAGGAGCATTACGGGACGACGTCCGATATGATCAGAACATCTCCCCCAAGAAAATACGCCTAATGCGAACCCGATAAAATAAACACTTAATGTCCACTGAACCAAAGAATTCGACGTCATTAAACTTCTGGCAATATCAGGTAATGCAGGGGTATAGATTGTTTCACTAATTTGTGGAAAGCCGACCAATAGGATAATCAGCAAAACAGAGGGAACTACATTTTCTAAATGTTTCATTTGGTATCTCCAAAATCTTTTTAAAATAATACACGACGCACATAAAGCGCCCAAGCAATAGCAGAAAGCTATAGGTACTGATTAAAGAGATTTAAGCTACAAACCAAATAAACATGTCAAATAATCCGAATAATTGAGTTTAACCAAGGCCGCCATCGTAGAGATGCGGTAAATAAATGTCAAATATTTTCAGGTAGACCATCACTTCACTTTAGTCCGTAAATGCTCTCCGGCAGATTCTCTCTCACCATCACCCTCATGCAACTGAATCACATCGGCTGCAGGTGGCGCTGAAGGCGCCATCTGCGCGACAGTCGCCTCTAACACCGCAGGAGCTGACACAACGACTGAAGCCATCGCATGCGCTACCACAGCCGAACTACTACCATTCACAACTTGTCGTGCTGGCAGAGGAACAACAACACCGGCCTCGCGACATAAACCTTCCACTTCTCCCAAAAGCTTTATTCGTGCTTCTTCTGGGTGATGGCTCTGCGGTGGTGAAAACGTTATTTTTTTCTGCCTTAATGCGTCTAACAATTTTTTCAAAACTGCAGGATGTTTTTTCAGCTTATCTAACTGAGTAACATTCACAATTTTCAATCTTTCATCTTGGACGTTTGCAAAAAATTGTTTTGTTGCTGCTTTCCCTGTGCTATCCAATAAACTTTTTTTCGCTGTATCCATCGCAAAATCAGTTAAACCTATTCCTTGATCAAATAATTGAATGGTACGATGCGCATAATCATTTTTAACAAGATTGATTGTATCTTCTTCGCTTTTTACTACATCGTAACCAGACAGCTTAATAAATATCGCGCGCTTAACATTGTTAAACCATCTCATCACAAAATTCTCATGCTTTGCTGGACGCCACAATGTATCCATTTCATCATCATATTCAACACGCACACCTAGACGTGTTTGTTTGATATATCTGCTTTCAAACTCACTACTTCTTTGTTCACTACCTTTATCAATAGGAAAATTATTTACGCAACCGCCATCGATATATTCATGGCCGTTGTATCTCATCATTTTATGGAACACAGGCAATGAAGTTGAAATGCGAACGGCTAAATCGACTGGCATATCTGGCGAGTTTTGATGATTAAAAATAGCTAACTTACTTTCTCCATTTTTACCGCCGTATTGTGTACCTGTAATAAATATATCTTTGAAACCACTATCGGGATACTTGGTTGCAAGATGATGGAAGTGTCGAAACGTGAAGATGATCCGCCAAAGCTAAAAATGATATCTTACCTTCTTGGTCCAATAGATAATTGCTAATTAATCCCATTCCTTTTAAATCATCGAGTATTTTAAGGCGTTCAGCATTTGATTTTTTATTGAGATAAGCAAACAATGCACTCCTAGCATGCTTTTGAATATCGCCACGAAACACTTCTCGAATTTGATCACCGTGATATAAATATCCTGACTTAATCAGATTATAAGCTGCAGCATACGTATCACGACTAACCAGAAATGAAGCGACACCAAAGAGAGCCCCCAACCCATTAAATAATCCAGAAAAAGCACCTTTGCCAATACTGTTACTAATTCCACCTCCAATCCAATTAAAAAACTTTCCTATATAACTTAATGGTCTCGACAGAAGATAATGTGGAATGAATGTGATGACTTTGTATATAGTCCAACCCCAACCAGTTCCTACAGCATCTTTACCTTTTTCCATATCAATCGCAGCAATCGCTGCTGAACGTTTACCTTTTGGAAAAGGAATCGCAGCGTACATACTTGCAATCGCGCCGGCAGAAGTTCCTCCGACTTCTCGCACATCATTCAATGTGCCATTGTCTTCTAACTCTTGCAGACACGATTTGTAAACATACCCGCGCGCGCCACCGCCTTTTAAAACCAGTGACCTCACTTTAAGGAGGTTTCACCGAACAAATTAGAACTGGCTTGCCACCGCCATGGTTGCCATATTGAAATTCATACGGCATATCTTCAGGATCTGAGGCATCAAATACGTTTTGATATCCATAAACCTTATCTTGAGTTGACCCCGAACTAGACATACCACTACCCCACTTTTTATAGTGTCTTTTATTGAGTATAGATGGAATTTTTTTATTTTCCGGGCGCAAAAAAAGCTATTTGAATTAAAAAAATACGATTTTTATTAAAAATCTTGAAGTTAAACAAGAGAGTTGTTTTAATAGCTGGCTTCAACGATATGCGCCCGTAGCTCAGTTGGATAGAGTACTTGGCTTCGAACCAAGTGGTCGGGAGTTCGAATCTCTCCGGGCGCGCCAAACAGATAAAGGTAATAATATTGCTTCTTAATGTTATTACCTTTATTTGTTTTACGATCTTAGATTCGAACTCCCGACCAAGGGAGTTCGACAAAATCGGCAGGATAGCCGATTTGAATGTGAGCGTCAGCGAGCAGCCCGAAGGGCAAGCGTACAGGATGTACGCGAATAATCTCTCCGGGCGCACCATAAATAAAAAATCCATAAGCAAACGATGAGCTTAAATTATTATGTTAAAACAATTAGTTATTATTCTATGTTTAATTACTACAGCGGTTACATTTGCAGCGAGCCCCTATCCTGCACATTGGTGGAAAGCATACCCAACTGAAGGCAAGCCCGATTGGGAAATCCTGCCACAAACAGCAAAACCAGGTGAAGTCATTCTCTCAAAAAGAAATGAATTAGGCTTACTTTCAAATTTTGCAGCAACCCCATTTGTTTATCATGGGCAACGTTATGCAAGTGTTGAAGGGTTTTGGCAAATGATGAAATACCCTGATGGCCCGAATGATCTACGCGCGAAGTTTCCTGGTATTCAATGGAAATATACGCGTGCGCAAGTCGCTCAAATGACGGGGTGGGATGCAAAAAATGCGGGAAACCTCGGTAAAGAAAACATGGTGAAAATGGGAATGAATTGGGTCACTTTCGAAGGTAAACGCATAACTTATCGTTCTGCGAAACCAGGTGAACATTACAAAATAATTGTTGAAGTGTTGCATGAAAAAGTGAAGCAAAATAAAAATGTTTATGATGTGTTGATGAAAACTGGAAATCTCAAACTTAAACCTGACCATTACGAAGAAGCAGATGTTCCACCAGAGTGGCATTACAATATTTTATGGATGAAGATTCGTGATGAACTTCGTAAGCAAAAATAACTTTAAGATGAGCAATTATGAAAAAAGCTTCAAAAGCATTACAGTGGATTGTTGATATTTTACGTCAACACCAAATTCCCTTTCAAATTGCTGGTGGTCTTGCAGCACAAGTCTATGGCTCGACAAGAGCGCTGGATGATATTGATATCGATATTCCTGAAGAGTGTTTTGCTACTATTCAATCCGCCGTTCAAGAGTATATTATTTTTGGTCCCGAACAATTTAAAGATGAAAATTGGGATATTTTTCTCATGACATTGGACTATGATGGCCAGAAAATTGATTTAGGCGGCGCTTATAAAACCAGAATCTTTAATCAACAAACACAACAGTGGGAAGAATTAACTTCTGATTTAACTCGCGAAAAATTAAGCACGGTGTTAGGCGTTGACGTTCCTGTTATTTCACTAAGAGAATTGATTGCCTATAAAACCAAAATTGCACGTAAAGTAGATATCGCCGATGTGCAAGAAATTACGGTTAAAATAAGAGGCTATGCTTGTAGGAGATAAGCACTGGGGATGGAGAGGTGAGCTCTTAATATATTACTCCCTTCTCCCAAAGTGCTTTTTACGAGTGGGAGAAGGGTTGAGGATGAGGGTCTATGCACAAATACTCATTTGAAACAAAACGACTTGGACTACGTCTCCTTGAAAAAGAAGACCTTCCGTATCTTATTGGATTAGAAAGCGATCCAGAAGTACGTAAATATTCTCAATTTGGCGTTAGAAATAGAGAACAAACTGAAGCGTTGATCAATGAATTTATTCTCGATTATGAAAATACGAAATTACCCTGTTTTCTTTTTTTTAATCTTGCTTCAGGTGAGTTTATGGGACGTGCAGGATTTATTCTTTTAGATGGAAAAGTTGAAGTGGGTTATAGCATGCACAAAAAATTTTGGAGCAACGGTTACGCCACAGAAATATTAACAGCACTATTGGCATGGGCGAAAAAGAATATTTCTACCAATTATATTTTTGCCTGTGTTGAGATCAACAATAAAGCTTCTATTCGTGTCTTAGAAAAGTGTGGCCTGGAAAACTATAAAAATGCTTTCGATGATGGTGCTGAGTGTGGTTTTTATCGAATTAGGAATCAATAAAGCAATCTATATAAATAATAAAGCACTTTTTTGAACTATACTTTAGAGGTGCTCTTATGAAAACACTTACTTATCGTTTTTTTCAAAAAATATCAGTAGTTACAGCAGCATTCTTATTCTTCAGTAGCGCGCCTTTTGCAGATTTTTGTGATGGACCAAACTATTGCCGTACAAACGGTTATGGAGAGGCATATTGCAACTATAATCCGCAATATTGTAGTAATGCGAATTACAATTATGGCTATAATAATCAGTATAATAACAATTACAATAATGATTTAAATAATGCAATCATTGGCGTAGCTATACCCCTAATGGTCTGGGGCATGATGGAAAATAGTCGTCATCATAACAGAGATCATCATAGAGGTAATTGGAATGGTCGCCATCGTTAAAGGGATAAAAGCAATCTCTTCCTTGAAAAAACGAAATCATCTTAGATTTATTTAACATATCGTACGGTGGGCACGCTGCGCTCTTATCATTACCCACAAGTCTTGAGTCCCTTCTCCCGCCGTGTTTTTTGCGGTGGGAGAAGGTGCCCGAAGGGCGGATGAGGGGTATGCTTCCATAACAATTACAATAATGATTTAAATAATGCAATCATTGGCGTAGCTATACCCCTAATGGTCTGGGGCATGATGGAAAATAGTCGTCATCATAACAGAGATCATCATAGAGGTAATTGGAATGGTCGCCATCGTTAAAGGGATAAAAGCAATCTCTTCCTTGAAAAAACGAAATCATCTTAGATTTATTTAACATATCGTACGGTGGGCACGCTGCGCTCTTATCATTACCCACAAGTCTTGAGTCCCTTCTCCCACCGCAAAAAACACGGCGGGAGAAGGGATTCATGACTTGTGGGTAATGATAAGAGCGTAGCGTGCCCACATATAGAACAAACACAACACCACACAGCATCTAAATTGACCAACGCCATATAACGCTGATACAGTGTGCGGTCTATGATTTTTTATTTAAACATTCACTCAAGGAGCGAAGCAATGTTAAAGAAGGTCATGCAATTGTTATTAGTATTAACACTCTCAAGTAATGTTTTTGCCGCAACTAAAGATGATGTTCGCAATAATTACTTACAAGATGCATTATCACTTTTACTTTATGACCACTTATATTTGGTAACAAAAAATCTAGCTGATGGAACCATTCATTACACTCGGAGTACGAATTTTAAATTTAATCCAACTACAGGATTAATTACGCATGGCGGTGATGCATTGGAAGGATTTGCTATGTCAGAATCAAAAAAAGATGCTAATTACGTCGATATCAAAATCCCAGTAAATAACGTAGTACCAGCACAAGCCACTAATTTAATTGCTTTTAAATACGTAAATTTAAGCTCTATGGATACCACTCCAGCAAATAGTGAATTTTCACCAGAAAATACAAATTCCTTTAACTTTGTTAGTGTATGTAATCTTTATGATGCGGATAGCAATCCTCACCCTGCGCTTACATACTATGTCAAAACGTCAACGTTCAATACATGGAAAATTTATTTTGTAATCAATGGTACTTCTGTCGCAAATGGCGTTGCTACTTTTAGTTCAAATGGAACATTATCTCAAGTGACAGGTTTGAATGACATTGTAGTACCTGTTAATAATAAAGATCAAAAATTAAAATTGGATTTAAGTGCTTTAACGCAAAATGGAGCACCTGATAACCCTGGGCAGGTTATAACAGATGGTCACAGCACTGGTTACTATTCAGGATTTGCAATCGATGGGTTCGGTTTTATTGCAATTGATTATAGTAATGGCATGGCAACACCACTATTTAAAATCGCTATGATTAATAATTAGAAAAAGTTTGGGGTGAAGACTTCACCTTAAGTATTAAATATCTTAAGGCAAGCACTTACCCCAATACTCACTATTCTCGTGGCGCAATATATTCATAATAATCAAGCAGTCAAGAATTCACTAAAATCAATAATTTTAAAAAAATAATTTGCCTTTCTAACTTCCTCTGTGACTCCATTAACGTGTATCAACACGGGTAAACCAGCAAATCCACGTGGCAATTTCAACTTTGATATTTTTTCTTTAACATCGTCAATGACTGACAAACCAATCTCTTTTTTATAAAATTTAATCTCACAAACAAATAAAGCTTGATAGCGTGTCTGAATCAGATAATCAATCTGACATCCTTCTTGCTTAGCTGTCTTACGCTGAAAATAAGGATTATCACAGATTATCTCTTCAGACTTTATACCCAACTGCTCATACACAAGCACTCTATTATTCAAAACAATATTTTCAAATTGAAGACCCATAATACTGTCCCAACCAGGCAAAGAAGAAAGAGCCCTTTCGTTAAATTGCCCTTTTTGAATTTTCGCTACATGTGGATCAATATAACGTAAATAAAATCTCAAATAATTATCGCGTAAACGGTATTTAGATAATTTAGATAACTTTCCTGATTTAAATGCCCAAGAATAATCACGATTGACAAATCCAGAAATTGTTAACTCATCTAAATACTCACTTAAGGGTCCGCCACTCGGATAATTTACAGCTGTTATAATATCACTGTATTCTGAAGAATTTTTCACTAGTGACTCTACGATTTTTCTACTAATTTCTCTACGTCGCTCAGGAAATAAATCATGGAAAATATATTTAAATTCTCCTGCTAATATCCCATCCGACTCAAAACATAATTTTTGTATATTTGCACTAGCAGAAATACCTGGCTTGATTAGCTCGATATACCAAGGAACCCCACCAGTGACAGCAAGAATCATGAATTTTTCTAACGCGGAACCTTTAAACCCTATTTCCCTCAATAAAATATTACTTTCCGATAATGTTAGCTCATCCAACGTAATTTTATGACTAATTCGACCTAAAAAACCCGTACTACTAATAATATTTTTTTCAATCCAGGATGAAACTGAACCACACAAAACTAAAATTAACCGCGGATTTTTCTTAAAATAAACATCCCATGCTATTTTTAACTTTCCTAAAAAATCAGGATCCTTTGATCCCATCCAGCTAATTTCATCTAACAAAATGATCACTGATCCCTTTTGGGTATACATAGCTAATAATGAAAAAAGACCACCCCAATCATCTGATTTTATTCCCGGAAGATCAAATTGTTCTGCTAATTGACGTGCAAACTCATTTCTTTGAGACTGATCAGTTGTTTTATCTGTTGGAGCTAAAGCGGAAAACGTATAAAACTTTTTATTTTTTGCAAACTCTTCTACTAAACGACTTTTGCCAATTCGACGACGTCCTTTTATTACGACTAAACTAGCGGTTTTCTTTCCCAATAACTGCTTAAAATCATTTAACTCTTTCTGCCGCCCAACAAAAGGAATCCCCTTCATCTCTCTAGCCCTTAAAAGTCATTTTAGCGTAAGTTTACATCACCCATTTAATTTACGCAATATTACAATATTGCTTTTTTGCGTAACTTATATATTGGGCAGTAACTTACGCACAAATGATCACCCATCATTTGTGCGCAAGTTACTAGACTGTAACTATTTGATTAAATTTATTTTTAAGCTACACAGTTTGCGCAGAAGATTTCTGAGATTCTAAATCATAGTTGATTTGCTGACTAAGTTACGACCTATTTATACACCAAAGCAAGCATTGATACCCAACAAATCCAAGCTGAAACAACTTGCGACCCAAACAAAATATTGCTCTAATCGCGCCAATTGGGAAGCTAAATAGTACATTTGGAGAATGAATAATGTATGCAAGAGACAGCTACGGCACCTTCTTTTCACGTCCGTATAAGCACGACGAGGCATTGAGGAAACAAAGAGAAAACATAAAAAATCGTGAAAGTAATATGCGAATTGTATTATTGTTATATGTTGTAATCGCAGCTGCTTTTGGTGGATCTGCATTTACTGAACAAATGAAACTGACAGACTCAATGCCTGGAAAAACAATTGATGCATTTATTAGATCTACTCTTATGCTTTCAGTACTCAACTACTTCGCGGAACTAATGTATCAAGCCCACAATCAAGAAGTCAGAGCAGTAGAGAGTGCTGATTTTCATGATAAATGCTCACGACTAGGCGGCACCTGTAACTCCTGGTAACTGACCAAAAACTCCAACATATTGGTAGCGCAACAAATACAAGATACAATCCATGAATTACTTTTTTCATAGAAGGATCTGTCATGCCGAAAATCAAAGTTAATGATATCTCGATGTATTATGAAATTCATGGCAAAGGCGAGCCCATGTTTCTCATCCCCGGCTTCAGTGCAGATACAACTATTTGGAATGCAGTAACCGATAAACTTGCAGAAAAATTTCAAGTTATTTTGTTTGATAATCGTGGTGCGGGACAAACAGATATTCCAAACGGTCCTTACACAATTGAACAAATGGTAGATGACCTTATCACTCTCTGTGAAAATCTCAGTATCGCCAAAGCACACTTTGTTGGAAGCTCTATGGGTGGGTTTATTCTACAAATGCTAGCTGTCAAACATCCTGAATTAGTTAAGTCAGCCATTATCTGCAACTCCACAACGAATATTAATTGCTGCTTTCATCTCTATGTTGGCGCGCAATTAGAATTAATTAAAGCGAAGGCACCACAAAGTGCTTTAGTTAAAGCATCTTGCAGCTGGGGATTTTCTTATCGCTTTTTAAGCCTACCAGGCATGATAGAAAATTTATTACAATTTGCAACAAACAATCCACACCCCTTCACTATCGAAGGATATGAAGGTCAATATGCTGCGCTCGATAAATTTAATTCTGACACGTGGGTTCGGCAAATGAATGTACCAACACTCGTGATTGCTGGTGATCAAGACTTAATTTTCAATGAAAAATCAATTAAAGCGCTTGCTGACAAAATTCCTGGTGCGGAATATTTTTGTTTTGCAGAATGCGGGCATTTACCCATCTTGGAATACCCTGAACAATTTTCTGATCTCGTGGTAAAATTTGTGAATCAATTTTAGGATCGATTAACTTTGTAAAACAAGGACAATCAAAATGAGCACGGATCGCTTGTTTGATAGCAAAAAACCTACCGATGAAAAAAAACCTATACAAAAGCCGTTTAATTTAGGAAATGAAATCTATTTCAGAGCTGGACCAGTACCACTATCGAATCGTTTGATTGGATTAATTGGGACAAGAAACGTCAATACATTTCAAGTCTACATTATCGACACACTCAATCCAGATAAACCTCTTATCCTTGAGCATCCAAACGCATACGACATTACATCATTAAATGATAAACAGTTTGCTACCATCGGTGACACATCGTTACATATATGGAATATCAAAGACTTTTCTTATCAATCAATCGATGCGCCATTGGGTACCACTTATGAATACCATAATGCTATCAGCATTGCAGGCAGATATATTATTTTTATCTATCAAAACTGGCAAATCAGAGAATCGAAATTATTGTTTTGCATTGACACCGTCACCTTAGAAACACAGACTTTCCACTATGAAACCCCAGCAGCCACATGGAATACTCCATGGAAATTAAATCTGAGTATGCTACCTCATAATCAATTAGCTATCTGCGGTGGTGGGCAATACGGCATTATGTTATTTGATTTTACTCCTCAGGCAAAAACGTGGTTAACATTCAACTCTACCATTTTGTATGAGCGTGAAGTTGTTTACTTTCTCCCATGGAATGACAATGCTTTCTGGGCAATCTATGAAGTTAATAATGCGCCACTTGCAAATGGCTTGACGCAATGGTTTCCCAAACTCAGTGTATGGCATGTTCAACAGCATACCTTGGTTACAGAATTAATGACTAAGGAAGCATTCTTAGATCATGCGCAACCTAAATTATCCGCCGTGATTGTTGATGGTGTGCTGGTTCACAATTCAGGTAGAGTTGGCGAGCAAAAAATTGCTGCGTATAACCCCTGCTACGATTTACATGTTGAACTTGAAGGTTGTAATGGAAGGCATCATATGGTTGCAATGCCTAATGATCATTTATTTCTTGAAAAATCTTTATCGTGCTATGAATTATATCCATTAGCGATCCCGCATAAAGAAAAAACAAAATTACAAAAAGCCATTGCTGCTGAAATGCAGGATGTACCAGAAAAAATTTCTGCGCTCATTACGAGTTACGCATTAGAGTGCCGATTCTTTAAAGAAAAAAATGAAGATGACAAACCAGAAGATAATAGTTACAGAGTGATGAAGTGGGTGAGGTATTTCTTGTGAACGCCCTCATCCCCGACCCTTCTCCCATTCGCAAAAAGCGCTTTGAGAGAAGGGAGAAAGATATTAAAAACTCACCTTTCCCACTTATGGGAGAGGTCGACGCATGTTTTTTATAAAACCCCTCATCCCCGACCCTTCTCCCTTTCGCAAAAAGCGCTTTGGGAGAAGGGAGAAAGATATTAAAAACTCACCTTTCCCACTTATGGGAGAGGTCGACGCATGTTTTTTATAAAACCCCTCATCCCCGACCCTTCTCCCTTTCGCAAAAAGCGCTTTGGGAGAAGGGAGAAAAATTTTAAATTCACCTCTCCACTCGTGGAGAGGTCGACATGCGCTTTTTGCAAAAAATTCGTGGGGATAACTCAGAGCGAAGCGTGCCCACCCTACAGCTACTACTCAACTATCAACTTACCATTCAGCTTAATATCATTATTTTCTTTTTTGATACGCACAGAATAAATATCTTTATCTAAATTGATATACCCTTGCTTAAGCCATAAATTCACTTTATCCAAATATTCTTTTTTACGTGCAATTTTATCATCTATAATAGCTTGATCAAAACGATCAATCGATTGTCGCACACCGGCATAGCGCCAAAATATCATGTAAGATAATGGTCGTGAAATTTGCCTCTCCAAAAAGACTTGCTTTACATATGTGGCATAACGATCCAGCGGCTGATCATCTTTTTGTAACTCTAACAAATCAATGGCCGTATCTTCCGAAAGTAATTTCATTTGCACTAGCATAGTGAGATACAAATAATTATCTTGATTTGCCAATTCAATACTATCTTGTAACTTCATCAACTCGCTACGACGCTTAATTGATAGCTGTCTGAAATAAGGTAACTGTGAAACAGTTGCAGCTACTTTTTCTAATAAGGGTTTAGAAATTTCTAATTTTAATTCCGCGCTTGAATCGCGCAATAACTCCGACGCATCATCCACATAGCTTTCACTTAATGGCCAATTCATTTTGCCCTGCATTTGCAACATGCCATCTGTCGAATTAAATTCTAAATTATCTAACTTAATTTCAGATTTCTTTGAAATAATCCGCGGCGTCATGAGTGATACCTTGCGTTGCAGTTGCGACTCATACAGCTCACCTTGCTGCATCACCGTATAATATGCATCAATTAAACCTAAAATACCTTTAGACTTCAAACCCGTCGCGCTGACTTGCAAGTTAATTGGACCATAGCTTTGATCTGCAAATTCAATACTTTTAATTTGTAAATTACGTGTTCCCGCAACTTCACCCGCTTGCTCACCAGCATTACCATAAAAATTAAATCCAGTTACTTTTAGTTGATCTCCACCTATGGTATTCCAAACAAATTCTGGGGTAGCAATTTTCAAATAACCTAACCATAAACCACTTAAGCCACGATATTGATTAAGTGAAAATTCTAATTTAGATAACCTTAGCGTATTATTTTCTACTTTCATCAACACATTCAAAAACTGGAAATCTGCATTGACATGATCTTGATGCGGTGAAAATAAAAGCTCGCCGCTAATACCATCTTGAACTCGAAGAGAGAAACCATCACGCGCATCAGTCCAAGTAAAATTGGGTAAGATAAATGATTTACGGAAATTACCTGCAAAGGTGACTACATCATCATTTTGTGTGAATGGAACATGTAACTCACTTAACTGAAAAAACAATTGAATATCTTTTGAAACCGTCATGTCATTATGAACGGCCGCTAAACCAACAACATATCCATCCTTATTTCCATCACTAAAAACAACAGGACCATGTTTAATCGTTTGCACAACATCAAAATCGAGTTGCGGATTTTTCAATCCCACCTCTTCCCACCAAGATTTAACCATTGGATTAATAATTTTGACATGCACTTCAGCTACAGCAGAACGATAGCCACGCTCATACTTTAATAATTGAATACTGACATTACCTTGACGATTGTAAGATGAAATGATTTGACGATAAACGTGTTCGAAGTATAGCCCACTCAACCATGGAGACATCCCTGCGATGACAATAATTGCGCCTGCTAACACTATTAACTTACGCATACAACCTCATGACAATTTTTCCTCACCTTGTCATCCAGAGGAGCGAAGCGACGAAGGATCTCCCAATAAGATGGAGATCCTTCAGCGTAAACAGCACGCTTCAGGATGACAGCACAAATTGCTACATTGTTTCTAATTGCTCCACTATCAATTGTACGCTACGTTTGCCTTTATATTCATTGATATCAATTCGATAGGCCAGATTAACCTCTCCACAACGGTAGTTTGGCCATTGATTTAAATCAATATTAAAGGCAATTGCTTCTATCATTTTATTTTCTTTTTCGAGCACTAATTTCAAGTGCTTACCGCCTACAAGTCGTTGATCTATGACAGAGAATCTACCATCAAATAAGGGCTCTGGAAATGACTGCCCCCACGGACCTGCTTCACGCAATACATCTGCTATCTCAAGCGTCAGCTCTGTTGTCGCTAGCTCACCATCACTCAGTAAACATTGATTTAAACTATCTTCAGTTAAATGTTGTGTCACAGTTTCTTCAAATACAACTGCAAACTCAGTAAAGACATCACGTGGAATCGTTAATCCAGCAGCCATTGCATGACCACCAAATTTAATAATTAAATGTGGATGTGAACTAGCAACCTGGGCTAACACATCACGAATGTGTAATCCTGATATTGAACGACATGATCCTTTTAATTCTGTTTCATTCGCCAATGCAAATGCAATAACGGGGCGATGATATTTATCTTTAATGCGTGATGCCAAAATACCAATAACACCTTGATGCCATGTCTCATCAAATAAACAAATTCCGTGAGGAATAGCAGAAGTTTTTTTAGCTGGCATTTTTGCTAATACTTCGAATGCTTGTTCTTGCATGTCTTGCTCAATCAAACGACGTTCATCATTTAATTGATTGAGTGTTTGCGCAATCTCTTTTGCGCGCGATACATCATCAGTAATTAAACACTCAATTCCCAATGACATGTCATCCAATCGTCCTGCTGCATTCAAGCGCGGTGCAACTGCAAAACCTAAATCTGTAGCCACGATTCTAGCTTGATTACGATTAGCGATTTCAATGAGTGCTGCAATGCCTGGAACACACTGGCCTGCTCGAATACGTCTTAACCCTTGATGCACTAAAATTCGATTATTATGATCGAGTGACACCACATCAGCGACCGTGCCTAAAGCAACGATATCTAATAATTTTGACATATTGGGTTCTGGAATTTGTTGCTCTTCAAACCAATTTAATTCTTGTAATTTACGTCTCAATGCAAGCATGACGTAAAAAATGACACCCACACCCGCCATATTTTTACTGGGAAATAAATCGTGCTGTTGATTTGGATTAACGATTGCATCGGCGTCAGGTAACGTTTCAGCAGGTAAATGATGATCGGTTACAACCACTTTTATTCCTGCTGCTTTTGCTGCAGCAACACCCGCATGGTTTGCAATCCCATTATCCACTGTCACAATCATTGCAGGATGTAATTCTTTTGCAACATCGACTAATTCTGGTGTCAATCCATAACCAAATGCAAAGCGATTTGGAACTAAAAAATCAATCTGTTTTGCGCCAAAACTTTTTAATGCACGGATCGCCACTGCTGTACTTGTTGCACCGTCTGCATCAAAATCACCCACAATCAGAAATTTTTCTTGTTTGCGCAATACTTGGGCTAAGCAATCAACCGCTTGCTCTATGCCTAATAATGATTGATAGGGTAATAAGTGTTCAAGGCTTAACTGTAATTCAACATCTGATTTCACGCCACGTGCTGCATAAATTCGTTTAAGCAATGGATGAAGTTTCAAATCGATTTGTTCAAGATCGTTATTAACACGTCTTGTTATTTTTTTTTGCATTTTCCGACGTCCCTTCGATTTGAAAACCTATACCAACATTGCAGATAAAACTCTACGATTATAGCGATTCACAGCTAGCACTGACCAAATACAACAAATTAACCACACCATAATAATCGGCACGATCAACTTACTACAGCCTACAATGAACCCAAGAATGATCATCGTGACACCACCCACAGATGAAGCATACAATAAACCAATTGGCCCCAGAAAAACGCTAAATAATAAGGCACCGGCAAGATTTTTAAATGGCAAGGTAGGATTCTGCAAGCGCTGAATACTTTCTGACATATGAAAACTCCTGTGAATTAAATTTAATTTGGCGGTATTATATCGTTAACTGATTTCTAGAGATACCTTGTTGTTGGAGATGCTCATGTCACTTTCGCTAGATGATAACCCATCGCTGTATCAAATTCGTGCTTATAAACCTGGCACCATTCAAGTCAATCAAGAATTTTATACCAACAGTATTATTGTCTCTGCTAAACAACTCATTACACCATGGAAGCCACAAACGATTGGTGAACTTTGCACCGCTGACCTGAAGGTCATCACTGAATTACATCCTGCTATTCTGATTATAGGCACAGGCGAACATCTATTATTTCCCTCATTAGAAATCTACGGCGATTTAATTAACGAAGGAATTGGCGTGGAAATCATGAATACGAATGCGGCTTGCCGTACATTTAATATTCTGACGAGTGAAAATCGAGATGTGGTCGCTGCGTTGATTGTGCGGTAGTCAACAGTGTAATACACCTCTCCCACTTGTGGGAAGCGTTGTTGCATAAATCAAAATCTGCACTATTCCCCTCTCCCAAAATGCTTTTCTTTGGGAGAGGAGCTAGGGGTGAGGGTGTTTGAAGTGGCACAAATATCTTTAGGAGGCACATACCTTGCTCAAAACCCTCATCCCCAACCCTTCTCCCCTCGTAAAAATCACTCCGGGAGAAGGGAGAAAATCGATTTATGCAACAACGCCCTTGTGGGAGAGGTCGACACGAAGTGGCCGGTTGAAACAGAGTCCGTAAACCCTTCCACTATTTTTTCGCTGGTGCTGGCGCAGATATATTTTTCTGCGCTGCATGAGCTGCTAACTCTGCTGCAGAAGCTGGAGCCGATCCACCATAGAGCGTTGATGCTGCTGCCGCTGTCAAGACTGGTCGCGCTGCAGCTGCTGTTTTTGCATCGGCTGCTGCTTTTGCATCAACCACTTTTGCACCGGCTGCTGGAGCAGGTTGCGCAGCACCTAATGCAGCGAGAGCTGCAGCGCTACTGTTTGGTGCGGTTGGTGGTGCAGCCTGTAACCAAAGATTAGGATCAACACTACTAATACTGAAACTTTTACCATTTACAAATCCTTCCGCCAATTTTCTTCTCGCTTCAGCACCATCTTTGCGAATCGCTAAACACTGAGTAAATGTCAGCAAGCGTGCTGGCACATGTAACACCGATTGTAAAATCCACTGTTGTTGATGTGGAACCGTGACATTAAAACCACGTGGCATCTCAGGGTCACCTAAGTGGCCCAACAAAACACAACAGCGCCCTGTCACTGGATCAAGGAACTCATTCGGCAAATTCACACCTGCAATTTCAACAGATAATAATTGCAGCTTCTCCAGAAGTTGTCGGATCTGTAAACCTAATGCAAAACACTGATGCGCAATTTCATGCGTAATTGCAAACATCCAACTGTCAGTGATTGATGCACCCGTTGCCACACCATTCGACCCAGCCAAACGTGCCTGCGCTGTCGGTGCTTCAACAAAAATTTCAATACCAATACCAATCGCAAAATAAAATGTATTTTGAAACGGATTAGAAAGACCAAAAGTACCTATGCCTGTTAATTCTTGTTTTGAACCATCTTTATTGGTATGCATGCGCGTATAAACAGCATAAGCCTGTGACTCGCGCGGCCACCTTGATGCATTCGCGTCCGCTTGCGCAGTTTGAGCTGTAGCCGCTTTATCTTCTGCATGAGGTCTTAACACTGTAGTAACCGTTACAAAATTTTGAAGTGTCGAAGCTCTAAGTTTAGCAATATCTGTACCTGGCTGTGCATTTCCAGTGCCCGATGCAGGCGTCGCTGCTGGTGCAGCAGATGCTGCGGCAGCGGGTGCTGGGGCTGGCACAGGAGGTAGACTCGCTCTCGCCAGTCTCGGCATACCAGTAACATAGAGCGTATGATTTGCATGAAGCTTTAAATCACTTAATGTTGCTGTATCACCTGCTAACACATTATTATTAAAAAGCAGACCTTGCCTTATAGCAGGAACACTAGACACTTCAAAAATTCGCTGTTTTAATTGAAGAAGTGTGTCTGTCGCACTGATCGTCACTGTGTGAGAAGAATTATTATGTCTTACTTGTACATCAAGAGTCAGTAAATTACTTGAACTTGCTTGCATGTTTTCTTAACCTCGTGTTGAATTATTTTTATTGTTATTAACTTTCCATCATTTGAGCCGCAACCATCAGCGAGCGTTATTACACACAAACACTTACTGAGCGCACGCGGCACACTTTTAACGTACCGCGATTCACTCTCAACGTCCTGCGGCTTGTCCGGCGTTGTTGCATAAATCAAAATCTGCACTACTCCCCTCTCCCAAAATGCTTTTCTTTGGGAGAGGGGCTAGGGGTGAGGGTATAAGCCCTCATCCCCAACCCTTCTCCCCTCGTAAAAATCACTCCGGGAGAAGGGAGAAAATCGATTTATGCAACAACGCCGGCTTGTCCGCGGGATCCATTAGCTTATAAACCTCTATTTACAAAATTTAATACTAATGGCTGTTCAAGCGCAGTTAAAAACTCTGCTCTGACAGTTGGATTATCAATGAATATGAAGGCTAATTCTTTAGCTTTACATAGCATATGCAATCTTTCTGATGTCAACGCAACACCAAAGCCAGGTAAGACTCGCGCATTATGTTTTGCGATAACCTTCTCTTTTGTTACCTTCTCATCTGTAGCAACACCTAACACTTCATATGGATCTACATTCATTTCCAAGAAGTATTTCAGACAATCTTGTTTCACTACTTCTGGATTACGTGCAAACAAATGATGTGGATTAGGAGCAGCAGCCACTGGTGGCACAACCGCTTTATCATCAAACGCTGCAGTTTGAATGTTGAATAACTTAAGCAATGCTGCATCTTTCGCAAGTTCCGCACACAATTTGACATCACCGCAAACAACAACAAGTCGCGTAGCGCTTTCAATGTTACGTGGGTTATTTACTTTAAACGCAAACCAGCTGTTATTGCGATGAGCTTGATAGATCTGCAATATATGTGCTGGGTCAAATTGATGATGAAGAGGCGATGTGAAAACGTGAATTGCATTCTCTGCATCTAGAAGCGCACTCTCAAGTAACACATCTCGGTTGAGAACTTGCAGAACGTTATGATCTTTGTTCCATAGGTGCGCAACTTTCGCATATTGCTTAACATAGTCAATACGTGCAGCTGCTTCTGTCGGCATTTTTTGCGTGAGAAAGGTAATTGCAGACTTAGCATCTTTGAAAGCTGATAACAATAATGCTTGTGGCTGATTTTTTTTATCTTCACCAAACCCGAATACTGACTGTAAAGAGGCAAGCAACCCTGATGGCTGTGTTTTAGCTTTTAAAGCTGCTAACGTCGATTTTACAGCTGTAAATACCACCTCAGTCACTTCTGCAGCCGCTGCCACACTATAAGAGGTTAATTCTCCTGCAATGATTTCAGCTTTTACATCAGGCAACATTTGTAATGCCGTATGAATAGCGACTAAATCAGGATTCTTGCCTTTGTAATCTCCAAGTAGCCCTTTAACTTGCGATAAGGCTAAATGTCGATAAGCAACTAGTTTTAAGCGATCTTGGCCATATAAACGTAAATTTTCATACTCTTCATTTAATCGGTTACTCATCGCTTGAATATCATCAAGCAACACTGCATCACTCAATGGTGTTGCTTGAGCATCAACAGAAACAGCCGCTTTTTTATCGCCAAATCCTGATTCTAATTCTGATTTATCATCTCTACGCTTGCGTTTCGCTAAACGAATCGTATTAACTGTCACGCCATCAAATAATGTAGGCATCTGTTGCAATAAAATCTGCGCATCAAGATACAATGATGTTGGATTTTTTGGAGTCGATACATTTAAAGTATGAGCCACGATTAATCCAGGACAAACATTTTGATAGTATTTTACGATTGCTTCATGTTGTTCACGGCTTAATGTTGGTAAATCTACCTGCGTGACAATTTCTCCCGTATCAACTAACACAACAGATGGATGAACTACACCAGCATCTAACAACGCTGGTAACCCTGCTTTTTGCATAATGGATTTAGCAAAGAGGCCACGACCTTGAGCTGTTTTCACATCTGCGTCTACGCCATTGATAGTGAACATTCTTTGCATTGCCATCGCAATACTACTGTCATAAGATGCTAATTGTGCTTTCTGTTCTGTCGATAATTGCTGAGCATTTCTAAAATTATCTGGCGTTGCACTAGCTGTCGCTCTGTTATGACTGGTCACTTTCAAAGTATGATACGGAGAGCTATCACCCCAAAGAGCTAATTCACGTTGGATTTCAATAGCAAATTCGAAAATAAGCTTCGCAAGAAATTTTGGCTGCAGCTCAAACATTTTCTCGAATACATCATGATAAATTTCAGCTAAATTGAGAGCCATCAAATCATTAGCATTTCGTTTTGCTCTAGCATAGGCTCTAGTTTCATCTCTAAGAATAAGACCTTGAACAAATGCAAGGCGCAAATCGTCAAGTATGAGTCTGTCGCCCGAATCGTCTGTACCGTAAGTTCGTTTATTATCAGCCACATCCAGCAATGCACGATCAGCTTGATCTTGTGAACCTGATGCTATACTAATCGATTTAATATCTGCGCGCACTGCATCTGCGCCACCAAGAGTAGCACTACGAGTAGGAGCAGACTTCACAGGCATAGGCTCTGGCACTGACTGTCCTCTCAATCCAGCCGTCACATAAACCATATCACCCGGTTTTAGGGCGTATTCGCTTAGAGCACGTGTATCAGGCTGTAACTGTCGCCCCCCCACTAATAAATTTTGTCTTTGTGGAGGAACGCCCTCTCTCTCAAATATGCGTTGTTTTAATGCGGCAACTGAGTCGGTTGGCCCTACCATTACTGAGAATGTTCTACCACTTAGTAGTTTGACACCCAGCGTATAACTATTTCTTGGCCCTGTGCCACCACCGAATGTCGTTCTTGCATGACCTCCGTTATAGGAAAGTGGTGGAGTATAAGTCGGTGCAGGTACAAACTTCGGTTCACAGCGTAATGTGCCAATCAATAAAAGGATAGAATCATTTGATATTTTATCTAAAGCTACTTTGACATCTTTATTAGATCGATTTGCAGCAAACGCAGCAAAAACTTCGTTGGGAACTTCTGTCGCAGTCATGATAGAAGCGGTTGCACTTGGAACAATATTTGCAGGTGATGTTAATGCTGACTGATCTAATTTATATGAGTTAACATTTTGACTAATTTTTTCATGTTCTAACTCAAGAGCATTTAAGTTTCTTTGTAATTCTTTAGAATCTGCTGCTACTGCACCCGATGCGCCTGGCGCCACCGCTCCTGCATCTAATTTCTCGATCTCATCCTGAATCGCATAGATCTTAGCTTCAAGTTCTTTAATACTTTTTTCGTGTCGTTCAAGTAGTTGGAGCTTAATGGGTTCATACATGTTAGGTCCCGTTTTTCTAAAACCCATCGTCACTGTACCGCGTTTACGCGCTAATTGTTCTGGAGTTGGGTTGGTAGCCGGTTCAAATCGTACTTGACCCTTTTCTTCATGTTTACTCGGAGCTGGTAGAGCCACAACAGTACTTGCTTGCGCAACCAAACCACCATCTCTCATGATCTTCGGTTTTGTATGATGCTCAACATCTAAGTGCCTGTTATTTGCTGTAACAGCGGTATCAATTGTGAATCCAAAGCTACCAATATAGTCTTTGTAATATTGGCTCATTGTGACAACATTAGGTTTTTGTACGCCTTTCTCATCACGAACAAGACCAAGATATACTTTCAGATCATTCAATGGCAAATCAACCGTCGTACTTGCAACCAGTGCGTGTGGACTTGATGCATCAGTTTCTTTTACACGTGGAGTAATCATTTTAATTCCAAGAGCTGCTTCATGAGCCTTGGTATAACGTTGAAACCATTTGCTGCCTGTCGTATTAGTTGATTTTGCTCCGCTTGTACCAGCTGCTGCTGACGACGACCGTGAATCTGACATATGAAACCTCTATTGTTATTATTAATTTTGTAGAGATGGAGTCTATGCTAATTAAATAAGGTACAAGCAGGGGGTCTTTTCCCCCTGTTTGATTATTAGGTTGTTCTACAAGGGTGGGTAAAGCGTAGTATCAAACTCTCCCTTCTCCCAGTGTGTTTTTTACGATGGGAGAAGGGCTGGGGATGAGGGCTTATACCCTCACCCCCACCCCTCTCCCCCAAAAAAAAAGCATTTTGGGAGAGGGGAGTAAAGAAAGATATAAAAGAATAATTACACTCCATCTCCTGCATCATCTGATGGAATCAGTGGAAAAATTTGCGCGACCTTCACACGATTATTTTGTACTTGCACGATTTCAATTGGATATCCTGCGATTTTTACGCAAACGCCGGTATGCGGAATCATTTCAACATATTCCGTAATTAATCCATTGATGGTACGCGCGCTTCGTGTCGGTAATTTCCAATGAGAAATTCGATTAAATTCTCTTATCGTTGTCGCCCCATCCACTAAGTAACTTCCATCTAGTTGCAAATTCACTTTACTAGTTGTCGTCATATTCGTGGTAAATTCACCAACGATTTCTTCTAAAATATCTTCCAGTGTTAATAACCCTTGAATTTCACCATATTCATCTACTACTAAAGCAGAGCGTTTACGAATTTGCTGAAAATTCATTAGCTGTATATTCAACTGTGTTCCCATAGGAACAAAATAAGGTTCATGCAAATGCTTTAATAAAATTTCTTTACTCAAACTCTTATGCTCAAGCATTAAATGGATTACATCACGCAAATGCAACATTCCCAATACTTGATTAATGCTATCACGGTAAATAGGCAACCAATCAAACTGGCTATCTGCAATTTGTTTTTGCACTAGTTCCCATGAGTCATCAATATCAACACCAATAACTTCATGTCGTGGAATCATGACATCATCAACAATCACTTTATTTAAATCTAAAATACCTAATAACATCGTTTGATAATGGTGTGAAATTTTTCCTGAAGTTTCATATACCACGCTGCGTAATTCTTCACGACTTAATGGTTCGATGTGATGACCTGAAACACGCACGCGAAACAAACGCAGTACTGAATTCGAAATAAAATTGACTAGCCATACTAAGGGATAAAATACTTTTAAGAAAAAGAAAACTGGCCACGCCACCCAACGTGAAACTTTTTCTGGATACAATGCTGCAACCGTTTTTGGTGCTACTTCGGCAAAAATCAAAATAAAAAACGTTAAAATAACCGTAGAGAAAAGTACGCCTTTATCTCCCCAATAATGCATTGCAATGAAAGTTGCTAATGCGGAAGCGACAATATTCGATAAGTTATTACCAATCAAAATCATCCCTAGCAAACGATCGGGACGTTTTAACAATTTTAGAATTAAGACTGCTGAACGTTTTTTCATTCTTGCTTTGTGACGTAAACGATAGCGATTAATCGCCATTAATGCTGTTTCTGCGCCAGAAAAAAATGCCGCCATTGCTATTAAGAGCAATAAGACTGTTGCCAGGACTCCAATTTCAAAGTGACTCAAGCTGTTCCCTTAATTATCTTCGACAAAAACACAATCCTACAGTTACCATACACCAAGAATCAATACTACTGTAGCATTCTAATACTGCCTGCAATGTCATCCTGAAGCATGCTTTTTATGCAGAAGGATCTCCATCTCATTGGGAGATCCTTCGTCGCTTCGCTCCTCTGGATGACAATTACTGCCTGTAACTTCTCATGAAATCGGGTATACTTCTCGGCCATTAATTAACTAACAAACGTAATGAGTTAATATGTTTAATAATCTTTCAGAACGCTTAACGCGTGTTTTAAAAAACCTGAGCGGCAAAGGCCGTATCACTGAGGATAATATCAAAGAAACCATGCGTGATGTACGCATGGCGTTATTAGAAGCTGATGTTGCCCTACCCGTGGTAAAAACTTTTGTTGAGGATATCCAAACCAAGGCCATCGGCACTGACGTCATGGATAGCCTGTCACCAGGTCAAGCGCTCATCAAAATTGTGCGTGATGAGCTCGTTGTTTTAATGGGTGAAAAATGTGATGAGTTAAATCTCCAAACCCAAGCCCCTGCTATTATTTTAATGGCTGGCTTACAAGGGTCTGGTAAAACCACCACGGTAGCAAAACTTGCTCGCCTATTAAAAAGCCAAGGAAAATCAGTTTTAGTGACTAGCGCAGACATTTATAGACCTGCTGCTATTCAACAATTAGAAACCTTAGCGAATACCTTACAAGTTGAATTTTATCCTAGCCACAGTGGCCAAGATCCTGTTGTCATTGCGCAAGGCGCAATTCAAGCTGCCAAATCGAAGTTAATCGACGTGGTGATCATCGATACCGCTGGCCGTCTCCATATTGATGATGAAATGATGGCTGAAATTAAACGCCTACATGCTGCTATTAACCCAATCGAAACCTTGTTTGTGGTCGACAGCATGACCGGGCAAGATGCAGCAAATACAGCAAAAGCATTCAATGAAGCATTACCTTTAACCGGCGTGATCCTCACCAAGACAGACGGTGATGCACGTGGCGGTGCTGCGCTTTCTATTCGTCAAATTACAGGCAAACCCATTAAGTTCATGGGTATTGGTGAAAAAATCGATGCTTTAGAACCTTTTTATCCTGATCGCGTTGCTTCGCGTATTTTAGGGATGGGTGACGTACTGACTTTGATTGAAGAAGCTGAAAAGCATCTTGATCGCGATCAAGCAGAAAAATTAGCAAAGAAGATCAAGAAAGGTAAGACGTTTGATTTAGAAGATTTCCGTGACCAACTACGCCAAGTTGGCAAGATGGGTGGCATCATGAGCATTGTGGGCAAACTTCCTGGTTTAGGAAATTTACCGCAAGCAGCAAAAGATCAATTGAATGATAAGACTTTTATTCAAATCGAAGCCATCATCAACTCCATGACACCGAAAGAGCGCCGCAAACCCGATATTATCAATGGCTCACGCAAACGCCGTATCGCGGGTGGCTCTGGAACCGATATTCAAGCCGTGAATAAACTTTTAAAACAGTTTACGCAGATGCAAAAAATGATGAAGAAGTTTTCAAAAGGTGGCGGCTTGATGAAACTGATGCGCGGCATGCAAGGCAAGATACCGCCTGGGATGCTACCACCGTTGGGGTAAGTATATTAACTCTCCCTTCTCCCAGGGCGTTGTTGCATAAGTCGATTTTCTCCCTTCTCCCGGAGTGATTTTTACGAGGGGAGAAGGGTTGGGGATGAGGGTTTTGAGCAAGGTATGTGCCTCCTAAAGATATTTGTGCCACTTCAAACACCCTCACCCCTAGCCCCTCTCCCAAAGAAAAGCATTTTGGGAGAGGGGAATAGTGCAGATTTTGATTTATGCAACAACGCCTCTCCCAGAGCGTTTTTTTGCGAATGGGAGAGGCGTTGGGGATGAGGGCAGGCTACCCCGCCCGCCCCTCACCCCACACGCAAAGAACGCGTGTCGACCTCTCCACTTGTGGAGAGGTGAGATTATTCATAAACATTTGCAACCCATGGAAATTTGCGTATAATCCGTGACCTTTATACTTTATAAGATTTTATAGGAAGACAATACAAATGGTAGTTATTCGTTTATCACGTGGTGGCGCTAAGAAACGTCCATTTTATCAGATAGTTGTAAGCGACAGACGCGATGCTCGCGATGGTCGTTGCATCGAACGCGTTGGCTATTTCAACCCAGTTGCTCGCGGCAAAGAAATTCCATTACACGTGGAATTAGAAAGAGTTCGCTACTGGATTTCTAAAGGTGCACAACCTTCAGATCGCGTTAGCGCGTTGCTTAAAAATGTTGAAGCTACAGCTCAACAAACAGCAACAACAGCGTAATCGGTTGCATAGAGATAGGTAATGCCGTAGTGACCAAGAGCCCTGATGATTTTGTTGTAGTTGCTAAAGTAGGTGCTCCCTATGGCATTAAAGGCTGGACTAAAATCCACTCTTTTACTGAATGGGCTGTAGATATTTTTGAATATAGTCCGCTGTATATTGAGGACAAGCAAGGCTGGCAAACCATCAAATTTACCGATGGTAAAGAGCATGGCAAAAGCTTGGTAGCTAAACTTGTAGGATATGACTCGCCTGAAGCGGTACGAGTATTAACTGGTAAACAAATTGCGATTAAACGCTCTCAATTACCTGCTTTACAAGAGAATGAATATTATCGGCGCGATTTAGAAGGTTTGACCGTCATCAATCAAGACGGCAAAGTACTCGGCATCGTTAGTTACGTTCTCGAAACCGGCTCAAACGATGTCTTAGTAGTAAAAAATGATAAAGAGCACGCAATACCTTATTTACTTGGAAGCGTCATACTTTCAGTAGATTTAGAAAAAAAAGAAATGCGTGTGGATTGGGAAATAATTTAAGTGTGGTTTGGAGTTGTTAGCCTATTTCCAGAAATGTTTTCGATTTTGGATTATGGCATCACAGGCCGCGCGATAAAGAATGATTTAATGCAAGTGAAGTGTTGGAATCCTCGTGATTACACACAAAACAAGCACCGTAATGTTGATGATAGCCCGTACGGTGGTGGTCCTGGGATGGTAATGATGGCGCAACCGTTACAAGATGCCATCAGAGTAGCGAAAGACGCAGCTCCCATGAAACCTACGGTGATACACCTTACGCCGCAAGGCAAAGTTTTCAACCAGCAAGCAGCGGTTGAATTTTTGGCGAAAAAAAGTGTTATTTTGATCGCCGGACGTTACGAAGGAATTGATGAGCGTTTGCTTCAAACAGAAGTAGACGAAGAATGGTCGATAGGCGATTTTGTTTTATCAGGTGGAGAGTTGGCTGCCGCGACCATGATTGATGCAACCACCCGCCTGATACCAGGGGCTCTCGGAGATGAGGAATCCGTAACCCAAGACTCGATTAGTTCGGGCCTACTGAAATATCCTCAATATACACGACCGGAATTGTTTGATGATTTAAAAGTACCGGATGTGTTGCTAAGCGGGAATCATCAAGCTATTCTGCGCTGGCGTTTGAAACAGTCGCTAGGTAAAACCTGGCTCAAACGACCGGACTTATTGGCGAAAATGAATTTGGATCCACTCCAATTAACATTGTTAATGGAGTTTATAAAAGAACATCGGAATTGATATTGAACTTGAGGAAACAACCATGACAAACGTAATTCAAATGCTAGAAGCTGAAATGCAAGCTGGAAAAGTAATTCCAACTTTTGGTCCAGGCGACACAGTCGTAGTACAAGTAAAAGTAAAAGAAGGTGAACGCGTGCGTTTACAGTCTTACGAAGGTGTTGTGATTGCAAAACGCAACCGTGGCTTAAATTCAGCATTCACCGTTCGCAAAATTTCTCACGGTGTTGGCGTTGAACGTGTATTCCAAACTTACAGCCCAACCGTTGATAGCATTGAAGTAAAACGTCGTGGTGATGTACGTCGTGCTAAATTGTATTACATGCGCGAATTAAGTGGTAAAGCTGCACGTATTAAAGAAAAGCTTACAACTAAAGCTTCTTCTTCTGTTGTTGCACAAGATGCGGTTATCGATACCGATACATCAGCTGCAGAGTAATTCATAAGTTAATGGTGGTGGGCACGCTTCGCTCTGAGATATCCCCACGAATTTTTGGTGGTATTATTCCCCTCTCCCAAAATGCTTTTCTTTGGGAGAGGGGCTAGGGGTGAGGGTATAAGCCCTCATCCCCAACCCTTCTCCCCTCGTAAAAATCACTCCGGGAGAAGGGAGAATATCAACTTACGAAACAACGTCAAAAATTCGTGGGGATAGCGCTTCGCTTTGCCCATCCTACAAATTAATCCCTTTTATTCAATAAACGAGAAGCGCCTACATTTGTAGTCGTTACTGCGCTATTATCGAGCAAACCTCCAGCAATACGACGGCGCATGCCAATGTTATTATTAAACATGCTGTGATGCACCACAGAAGTCTCGGGTTTATTTTGTGTTTGTAGCTCAGTGGTGGCCCGACAGCTTTCAATCGCAACACCCGCCAGCGCTCCTGTTGCAGCACCAACGAGTGCAGCCTTTCCAATCACAGCAGGCGGTGCTGCTTTCCGCAATTCAAGTTTTTCCTCTTGAGGCACACGATACAAACCAAAGCGATACAATGTAGAAAGAGACTTTTTTACTTTTTCTATTTCTTTTCTAGCAGTGACAATAGCACCATCTGCTTTTGGATTTGGCAATTGCTTTAATGCTGTCTCGGCATCCGTTGCATGTCGAAAAATACCAACAACACTGCCTCGGTCACTCGCCAACATTTCACGATACAAATGCTCCACCTTTGACACTGCAGTGGTATATAAATCAGGAAACAGCCATGCTTTTGTTTCCGAAAACAGTTGTGAAAGAAGTGAAGGCTCTTCATTGGATTTTGCTTCAGTTGCAGAAATACACGGTATCGCATCAAGTAATTTAGGCATAGATTGATATAACACACCACAATTCACGCTTAGTTTATCATTCAAGAACCTTTCAATATCTACAAAAATCGTTGCTAGTGCTTTTTTCCATTTTAATTCATACGATGATTCACACTTTATTTCATCATACATTAAATAGAGCGGTACCACATTTGCATCTGCAAAAAAGGCTTCTGCCATCAGTGATCGCATCACTTTATATTTATTCTGTGGATTAGCAATCTCTTCACATCTTTTAATTTTTAACGCGCTCAAAGGGTGAAGGTCACGAACAGAAATTCTCAATGTTTGCAGTACACTGTATATTGCATGAAAACTATTATAATCATTGATAGCTTGCATAACATGCATCACATCAATCCAAAACGACATCAGCACCTTGCGCTGTACATCAGTAGCATCCTTGAATTGAATAAGAGCAATGTTACCGCATAGCTGCGCATAGTAGCTGGATAATTCCATTCTTGAAAATAAATAAATATTATTACTGATACGCTTTAGATTTTGGGAAAAAACAAAAATACTCACCATATTATCGATAACATTTTTTTGGCTGAATAAATTTGCTATACGCCCTGCTCGCGGGAGAGAAGTTTTTTCTCCATCAACGTGCATCGCATCGACTTTTCCTTTCTGCTTATCATTTAACTTGCCCGCAAATGAACTAAATGCATAATTCAAATATGCCTGGATTACAGCATTTTTAAATTTTGCCATTCCTAATATTTTCACGTGCTCAACTAATTTGAGCTTACCAATTAAATCTTCACGAACCTCTCCCTCACCATCCAATATCTCTTGGCATGCTTGCATCACCATATCTTCACGCAATAACTGCATTTGCGCTTTACTGAATTTTTTATCATCAAATAATTCAATATACTGTCCACAAAAACGCGCCAGTGCTTCCTGATCTAGCAAAGACACCGGTAAACGATCAAAACAACGCGCTACTTCAGCATTTGCCTTATTCGCATCCAGCTTCTCATCTCTATCTCCAGCAGCAGCTTTTACGTCTTTAGCATTAGCTGATAAGAAATCTACAAGTTTCTCGACAAATTTATTTTTTGGCATCGGTTGATCTCATCTTTTTGGATATTTGTTGTCATCCAGAAGCGTGCTATTTACGCTGAAGGATCTCGCTCTATTGAGGAGATCCCTCGTCGCTTCGCAACTCGGGATGACAGGTTGAGTCATCATTAGAAGTACTGTAATATCATGGCACACTTTTATCACGTATTCAGTTCGCTGAAACCAACAAATGATATTTCAAATACGTAAAGCAATGACACAAGATATTGAAGGCATTTTAATGCTGGAAAATACATGCTTTACATATGATCAAATGTCGCGCACGACAATTCGATCATTTATCAAAAAAAAATCTGCTGATGTCTTTGTTGCAGAAATGGATAAGTCCATCATAGGCTCTCTCACCATGCTCTATCGTGCAAATTCTGATAAGGCACGCCTCTATTCTATCGCTGTTTTGCCTGATCATCGCAACCTTGGCATCGCTGCTGCACTGTGCCATGCTATGGAGCACAATGCCTCTCAAAAAGAATTAGCGGCTATTATTCTCGAGGTCAAAATGGATAATGTCAGCGCTATACGTTTTTATGAAAAACATGGCTATCACGCTTTTGATCAATACAAAAATTATTATGACGATGGCTGCGATGCTCTACGTATGATAAAAACACTAAACCAGGATAATGCCACATGAGTACACGTGAAAGTGAAAAGTTACATAAAGTTGCTTTATTGGCAACAGGTGATGAAATCATTACGGGTGATATTTTAAATTCAAATGCACAAGAAATTGCAAAACGTCTTTATACACTGGGTATCCACATTGGCATGCATGCTGCAACATCCGATCAAGTTTTTGAAATCAAAAAAGCGATGCACTTTTTACTTGAATCACACGATGCATTAATTATTACAGGTGGCTTAGGGCCAACATCCGATGATTTAACACGTTTTGCATTAGCTGAAGTGGTAGATAAACCATTGGTTTTTGATAATGACACATGGGAAAACATCGTTGCTCGTTTAAAACGTTTTGGTTACGACAATCCACCGGAATCAAATCGGCAACAAGCTTTATTTCCTCAAGATGCGACTATTATTGCAAATCCAGATGGCACTGCCGCAGGATGTTTTTTACAATATAAACAAAAATTAATTTTCATGTTACCAGGCCCACCTTCTGAATGTTTACCTATGGTGGACAAAGTTGTTATTCCAACATTACTAGAGCATCAGTTTTATAATGTGTTATTCCGTAAAAGTTGGTTACTGTTTAATGTCAGCGAAGGTCAAATCGCAGAAGAAATGGATGCGCTAGCAAAACCGTTTGATTGCATCACCGGTTATCGTATTGCACATCCTTATTTGGAATTTAAAATTATTTCTACTAATGAAAAGGATTTTAATGCCGTTGTAAAAATAGCCGAAGAAAAAATTTCATCCCATTTAATCAGTGATGGCAAATTGATTGCATCCGATGTATTAAAAGAATATTTACTAGCTCACAAAAAGAAGATTTGTATTCATGATCATGCAACGGGTGGTTTATTACAATCGATTCTAGAAACACCTGCAACACGACCTTACTTATTATTCAATAAAACGGAAAATGCCGATTTTCAGTTTACCCTGGCTGGCTTGGAAGAATATTGGGGAAACAACCAAGAAGTAGCACGCACCGATGTGAAGCTACAATTTGGAAATCAAGAATATAAAGTTGCAGCCCCCAATCGCGGCGAACGCGCACGTCGCTTTGCAGCAGAATGGGCGTGTTTTCATATTAGCAAAATCATTTCCGAAGCAAAAAAATAAATTAGAATGGTGGGCACGCTATCGATATTCTCCCTTCTCCCAGAGTGATTTTTACGAGGGGAGAAGGGCTTATACCCTAACCCCTCTCCCAAAGAAAAACATTTTGGAAGAGGGGCATAATGTCAGCACTACGCTTCGCTCACCAATTACTTACGCACTTGAGCCCCAGCTTGTTTCTCTTCTACATATTCCTCTACTACGCACAGCTTTTGTTTCAAATGTTCTCGTTGTTTAGGTACCTGAGCCATAAAGCGAATGCTATAACCTTGCAAAGGGTTTCCCACTTTAGCATCTTCAATAGTTCCTGATAATTCATTTTGATTCATATCAATAAATGCATTTCGACTTTGTTTCGATTTAAATGTTAATAATGCTGTCGATTCAGCATACGTTAAATCACTTACTGCATCCGCTACTTCTGGAGTAATCCATAAACTTGTTTTTAAATCAGCTTTTAATTCAAGTGAGACTAAATGATCTAGAATAAGATCAACTAAAACTATAGGCCCTGAATTCTGAAGGTTGTTAGTTAAAGCAAAATAAATAACACTGCGAACATCTAAAGGTTTGGAAGGAATAGCTGGATCTGTGGAAGGAATCGGATTCTGCTCCCGAAAAGCTCTGTAGATTAAGGTATTTCTATTTGATAAAGGCGCAAGAGCAGTCGACTGACTGAACCTATCAGCAATATTAACATTGCCCCTAATAAAATTTTCAAACATATTAATAAGTATTGGCACTTGCTCCAGAGAAATAGGAAAGCTATCGTGAAACTCTACTATCCATCGCATCAAAAAAGGCATAACTCCATCAATAAATGCGTTTGCAAATTGGGTATTCGAACGATCTGTCGCCGTTATCTCTACTTTTGACTGTAATTCATTTTTTTTCTCTTCCGCTTTTTTTATATCGCGTGCTTTATTTAAATCTTTATAAATTAAAGGTCTAATTTTTTCATCGATGATTTCTTTCCAATACTCATTCATCAGTGCCATATTACAAGGCAACATAGATAAAGTGGTCACTTCACTTTTACTCTGAACTTCTTTATCTTCTTTCACTATTTTTTTCTTAAGAGATAATAATCTTACTGCTTCACCATGCAGACATTTTGCATACTGATTTTTATCATTCATTGCACGGGAAAACGTTTTTGCTAACCATGAAGCATTATTAGCATCGATATTTAATTTTAGTCGTACTTCAACAATATATTTTTTTAGAAAATCACTCATACCCTCTATGAAAACTGAAGAAATAGCAATATGAGAAGTTGCATATAAATCGATAATTTCCCGTCTTAACTCTGTAGCATCTTGCTTAGGATGATATCCATGTTGTTCTGCCAGCTCAGCGCAGACCAGCGCCATTATTAAATCTAGTTTAACTCCTGCACCTCTCCTATAGCATGAAGCTAAACGATATAAAGCTCGAGGATCATATTGCTCAGCCGCTCTAGTAAATAATTCTATAGCTTTGGGGTGATCAATTGGTAATCCGCCAGCCCCTAAGCGATAAAGAGCTCCAAGATTAAATTGTGCGGCAGCAAGATCTTGTGCAGCAGCTAGCATAAACCACTCTCTTGCAGTATTTACATTTTGTTGAACACCTTGACCTTCAACATATGAATCTCCTAAATTGTTTTGTCCTTCTGCATCTCCTTGCAATGCTGCTTTAGCAAACCAACCTACTGCTCGCTTATAATCTTTGTGAACACAATAACCCGCGGAAAAAACTACACCCATATTATTTTCAGCATTCCGATTTTTTTGATTTACCGCAAGCGCAAGTGCCCCTAAAGATTTTTTTTATCCTTCTGAAGACAAAGGACTGCCAAATGATGTTGCGCTACAGCCAACCCTTTATTCGCTGCTAATTCAGCTAATTTCTGAGATTCCTTTAGATTCGCTGGCCATACATAATAATATTTCATTACACTCAGCGTATGCTGCTCTTCTGTAGAAAGATGTTTCTCATCTTTTGCTAATGCAGAGTAAATTATTGTAAAAGCAGCATAAGCAGATACATAGTGTTTAGCATCTGGCTGGAGGAGCTTACTTTCTTCTTGAACGCCCTTATCATCTTGTTTATTTAATTTCTTTCTAAGATTTCTCAAGTTTTCATCTTTTACTTCTTTCAACAGCCAATCACGCCCACGCACATAATGCTGCGTCATCAGGTATACAAAAGCGCTGCGCTTTTCAGGATCTGTGCCATTCAATATTTTTTCTTGCGTACTACGAAAATTTTTTGCTTCACCTTCAGCCTTTAAATATAGCGCGCGATTTTCTTTGTGGTCTAATACTACAGATGGTGCAGATGATACCGAACTTCGATCTTGTGCCATATTATTCCCTATATAAATGTCATATACATAAGCTTGTTGTAAGCCTAAGCATTGGAATGTTTACATAGGAAAATAAAAGTGTGTACCCGTGTTTTTTCCCCATCTGTTTATTGCAGAATTTTATACCAGCGATTTCACTGCCATATCAATTAAGTTAATCACAATTTCAATGACGATAAGCAAGATGATAATCATTTCCAACATACTGGAATGACGATGCTGCAGTTGCGTATTTAAAATATCAAACAATTCTTGTAACACATCTAGTTTTTGATTTAATGCCATGACCCGACTTGGAATATCCAAAAACTTTTTTGTCATAATATAAAAGGGTTCTAGATTTGGATTACGCCAAAAAAACTCCGGCGCATCTAAGAATTCACTATTTAAGTTAATGGAACTACGCGATAAGAATAATTCACCCATGCGTTTGAATGTTGCGGTACGCGATAATGAAATCACCCCTCGTGATGCAATTTCTTCAGGCAAATAACTATTTTGACGAATCGCATCTTGCACTGAATCTTCAAATGCTTCCAATTTAATGGATTGCGCTAAACCATATGAAATAGCTAATTTGATTTGGGGGTTGTCAGAATCCAATGTAATCATATCAATGCGAAAACGTTCATGCGTATCAATTTCTGTTTCTTCACCAAAGCGATAACAAAAATGATCCTTTTCAACCAGAGGCCTTACCCCGCGTGAAAATGGAGTAACATGATCTATCCACTTTTGCTCTTGACGCTTATTCAAACCCCACGTCACAAAACAGCCATGACTAAAGAAAAAGACATCGAGGGATTTTTTAACGCTCGTCACATAAAGCACGTCGCGAGAAAGACGGGTCATGTAGTCTTTTCGCTTAAAGGAATTCGCCAGAGCCACAAGATCGTAACTTCCTGCGGTACAGAATGAGACACAACGCATAAATGATCGGCTGATAGTAACCACTGCGAATTACCTCAATTGCCATTAATTTCAGTGTATTAGAAAAACGTCTCGAGGGCAAATCGACGAGTTAAGGGCACATTAAGGAACAAGATTTATACTATAATGTAGGAAAGGGCAAGAATGTTCATAAGGGGACTATACACAATAAAAAAAATATAGTAATATGTGATTATGATTATCAAGGTATATAATAACCTTTAATTAGTAATCGGGACCCTGCTTCACTATGCATAAGGACATATATTACTAACAACGAAAAAATTTTTATGCGACGAGGTTTAAAATGGCTGATTCACATAACCCAATGATATACAGTGCTCCAACTGAACAATTAAGCGCATCCCTCCTACCAAGAGGCGCTAGCAGCAGTGATGCAGATAGTAAAGCCGCTGCTCCAATCAATATTCAACCTGCGGTAGCCAATCAACAGCTCTCACCAGAATATCAAGCAATAATTGATGACGCTGAGGCTCAAGTCGCCTATAGAGCACGAAAAATTGAGCTGCTAGAAATCCAGAAAAAAGCAATGACAGAAAACGCAGGTCTAGCTTCTATCGGCATAGAAATGGATGAAGACTATGTGCAACTGGTTAATCAGATTAACGCGCTCTATGCAGAAATTGAATTTCTAAACAACAAAATCAAACAATACAAAAAAGAGCACAATAGCAACTGGGAATGGCTTAAGAACAGGGTTACCTGGGCTAATTTCATGAGCTCTCTTGGGCTAGGTATTACAAGCACTGACTTGACTGGTACAACTGGTTTTACAACCAAAGTCGCGATGGAGTCTACAGAACACGGCAATCTAATTGGAACCAATAAGTTCTTTATGGTCCTTGCGGCACCATTTGCCTTATTTGCAATTGGCGCAGGAACACTGATTGATACCATCAATACACTATTGAATTACAAATCCATTGATAATCTTAAAACACGCTTAGGTGCAAATGGCTTAACGCTTGGAATCGTCGGCGTTGCACTTGCTGCAGTATTAGGCGCTCCTGCACTAGCAGCTGCGGTTGCTGTACCATTTTTTGTTCCTGCACTTTTTATGGGAATCCTGATCGCAGGGTATGTCAAAGAAAGAGAAGTACATAAGCACACAAAACAGGAACTAGAGACAGCTGAAGGAGAACTAATAGCAAAAGAAAAATCCCTTATTGCTCAACTAAGCGCTCTAAATGAAAGAGATCGTGCTGCAATTGATTCTAAAATGAAAGAGCTTGCAAGCCTTAAAGAACTGCTAAATCAAGCTAAAGCTGATCGCATTACCGCACTGACAGCTTATGCAAGCGCCCAAAATAAAGCACTAGCACAACTTGCAGTAGATAGTAAGACTGCAGAAGTTGAACGGCTAAAAGTAAAAATCGGTCAAGTACAAACTGAATTTAATGACCTCAACGGTGCTGTCGCTATTCAAATAAGCTTAGATGCATTACACATGCAACAACGTAAAGTAAATATATTACAACTTACGGTCAATCATCAGCGTGAAAATAGAAACGTTAATCGTGCATTCATCGCTGCTGTGGGTATGTTTTTACTCGGCTTAGCTTTCACTTTATTTCCATTTACCGCACCAATTGGGATTCCATTATTACTTGTATCTGGTGCCGCACTCTACGCAGGCTTAAATTACAATGAAAGCAATAACACTGATAAAGCAAAGCAATCAGTCTTATTAAATAATACTGAGCCCAAAGTTGAAGCAACTGCAGATGGAAAATCAACTTTTAGAAAAAATATTGGGTATCATATTGCCGCAATTGCCGTCGCTGTCGCCGTCACTGTGGCACTAACTATCCTAACAGGCGGTATCGCATTGGTTGTAGCAGCAATGGCATCCATTCTTGCCTGCGCAGTAATTGGCGCATACAAAAAATATAAACAATCGGCTGAACGTGAAGCGTTAGTTACCAAAAATATGACAAAAACAGATCGCTCTATTGACGTGGCAGTTATTGGTAATGCACAACCCATAGTAGCACCTGCAGTGCATATTGGTCCTCAAATGCAAAGATTATCAGTTGCTCCAAATTCTAATCAACAACGTGCAGCTGCTCTTGGTGAGGAAAAAGGAAACCCACTAGTAGTACCCAGCGCGATGGCTAGCAGTTCAGCAGCATCTCCTGTTACGCCAAGTGCTACTGATAGGATGGCTGCTCAATCTCTGCAAACCAACCCATACAATTCTGGTGCTAGCTTATCAGCACAACAACGAGCTCCAGGATCAATGGCACCAAATGCGGTACTACTTCCAGCTCCACATCCTAGCAGTGGCCAACCAAAACCAGATGATGCAACACTCGCTGCTCAGCTTACTGGTCGACAAATCTAAGTAGACAGTTACAACCAACCCCGCTGCGGCGGGGTTTTTGTTTGTTGAAGAACATGTCATCCTGAGGAGCGAAGCGACGAAGGATCTCCTGCTAAGTGGGAGACCCCTCGCTACGCTCGGGATGACAGCTCAAGCGGGATGACAGCTCAAGCGGGATGACAGCTCAAGCAGGATGACAGCTGAAACCGGGTAGCAATTCAAACAAGAAGAGCGCTTATTTCTTATTGACTCCACCCTTAGATCTGTCATAGTTACAAAAAAATTTCTTAACAAGCGCTGAATGCACAGTATTGTCGTAGTAAACAAACCCAAGGACTGGAATCTTCATATCCCCGATGTTGAAGTAGTTTCAGCCAAAGCCTATCTAACTGACAGCCGTTACGCTGAAATTAGTGACGCGCGAGTCTATAATCTTTGTCAATCGTATCGTTATCAAGGCATGGGATACTATGTCTCCTTGCTTGCTGAAGCTCGTGGACATCGCAGCTTCCCTAACATTACGACTATTCAAGATTTGAAATCGCAGTCAATTATTCGCATCATCTCAGATGAATTGGATCAATTGATTCAGCGCAGCTTTTCACGCATCAAATCTGGCAGTGTCGAGTTAAATATTTACTTTGGTAAAAATCCAACAAAAAAATACGAAAACCTAAGTAAACAGTTATACAATTTATTTCCATCACCTTTTTTACGTACACAATTTATTTGCGAAGATGACAAATGGGAATTGCAAAATATCGTGCCATTACCTATGAATCAAATTCCAGAGCATCACAAACCTTTTGTACTAGACTATGCGCGCGGTTACTTTTCACGCAAACGCATACGCGCAAAAAGTGTATCTAGACCAACTTATGACCTAGCCATTTTATTAAATCCTGATGAAAAAAATCCGCCATCAGACAAAAAAGCTATAAAATATTTTATCGATGCCGCAGAAGATCACGGCATGCGCGCGAAAATGATTTCGAAAACAGATTACAGCCGCATCCCTGAGTTTGATGCTTTATTCATTCGTGAAACAACAGCGATGAATCATCATACCTATCGTTTTGCACGACGTGCGCTTGCTGAAAATCTCGTGGTTGTTGATGATCCTTACTCGATTGTGAAATGCACCAATAAAGTTTACATGGCTGAATTGCTCCGCAAAGCCAATATTCCTACACCTAAGTCTGTCATTGTCCACAAGGGCAATACAGAAGAATTAATTCATTTATTAGGCTTGCCTTGCGTATTGAAACAACCTGACGGTTCATTTTCCAATGGTGTCGTCAAAGTCAGCGATGATGTGGCATTAGAAGATGAATTAGAACGCTTATTCAATCAATCTGATCTCGTCATTGCACAAGAATTTGTGCCAACTGATTTTGATTGGCGCATTGGCGTATTAAATAAAAAACCGTTATACGCGTGTAAATATTTCATGGCGAAAGATCACTGGCAAATTTACGATTGGCGCTCTGGTCGTCGCGTAAAAGATGGCGATCATGAAGGTATACCCATTGATAAAGTACCCAGCAAAATTTTAAAAATTGCTGTACGTGCAGCTGGATTATTTGGCGATGGTTTTTATGGCGTTGATATCAAACAATCTGGCAATAAAATTATGGTCATTGAAGTTAATGACAATCCCAGCATCGACTATGGCGTAGAAGATTTAATTTTAAAAGATAATTTATATGCTGAAATCATGAAGTATTTCGTACAAAAAATTAAAACCAAACGCCGCGAGTAATCTAACAAACCCTTCACCCCCTTCAAGCTTTGAGTTACCCCCACGAATTTTTTACCCCCTTCTCCCAGAGTGTTTTTTATGATGGGAGAAGGGCAGGGGATGAGGGTCTATACCCTCACCCCTCTCCCAAAAAAAAGCATTTTGGGAGAGGGGAATAATACTACAGCGCTGCGCTTTGCCCACCCTACGAAAGGGGAATATTCCCCGTATCGTAGAAAAAATTAATCCTGTTAACCTCATTCCAGCATGATTGCGCATAGAGAAACACACACTAACAATCAGGAGACATGGAATGTCATTACTAAGATCAGCAACCACACAACAAATCCCTTCATTAGCATCTGAATTACTAAAATTCATAACTTATCATTTGGAACGTGACTCAATAAATAGCTTCGTTATTAAAACATTAAAGATTGCCAGAAATACCGCGATGAAAACAGAAGATAATGCCAAATGTAAATTAACTACATTCAATGCCCAAGAAGATTGCAAAAAACTGCTGCACAAAAAAATAGAATACTATGCGGCTATCTGGGTGTTGCAAAAATCCATCATGGATAAAACACCCAACACACAAATTGAAGCTACCAACGTTGATAGAGTTGTGGCTGATATGACTAACCATTTATTTAATACCTATGACCATGCAGCACATATTGAATCTTTAAAATTTTTATCACAAGAAACTCACACCATCTTAAGCGGCACTTTAACTGTAAACACTGATAACACACAATTACAACAATACGATGTAATTGTACGCACAGCTGTTCTCGCTGAAGAAAGAAGAAAAAGAGAAGAAGAATTAAAAAAAGAAAATGCTAAACAATCTGCAGAAACCTTCCCACAACAAAAATTCGCGCCAACACTAGCCTCTTATGGATTACTTGCCACACACCAGAAGCCATTCACACAACACCCTATATGGGAGCGGGAAGAGAAATCAAGTTTTACCCTAAAGCGCAGTTAATTAATTGCAACGATACCTTGGCATTGCAATAAATGAATCATTAAATGCAATGCCATTTTAGTATTCTCTCCTCAGTAAAATAAGGGGATCTCTCCCCTGCTCATAGAATAATTACATTTGATATGATGCAAAAAATACAAGGAGGGTATAACTCATGGCAAACTCAAATAGCTTATTGGATATTAAACAACCCGCTCCAAATGCTGCGCCACAAAAAAAAGCACTGCCACCTAGAAATTTTTTTTACTCAAAAACTGAAGCATATACTTATACCATCGCATTACTGACCGAGATAGATGCAGAATACAAAGTCACTAATCAACACATAACTGATTGCATAAAAAAAATAAGAATAGCCATTGAAAATCACGAACAAAATCCAAAAATAGTTCAACAATACCTCGACAGTATTCCAAATAATGCTATACCACCTAAATATAACCCCCAAATCATTCAATTAAAATTAGCAATCTTAAACAGCCCTTATCATAAGCAAACTCCACAACAAAAATTTGAAAACATTCTACAAAGAAGATTGGAATCAGAAATTTGTATCGAATTAATTACTAATCCAACAAAAGTAATGATGGATGTCGTGAAGAATATTTCTCTGCATATTTTAACAATGATTGATGTTATACAAACTAAACATCATTATGATATTGGCTTGCTGAATACACTAAGACGCCGCATGACTTCAAAAGAAGATGCTGATGCATTTGGATCGCTACCTAATATAAGCATAGAAGAAATAAAAAATATCTTACAACAGAATCATGTTGATACATTGGCTACAATCATGTGTATTCATTTTATATTTTCAAAAATAGTCATGCGAGACACTCTGATTATGACAGCACCACAACGCAAACCGAGTGGCCATTTGCTAAAACTAATACAAGATTACTTGCAGGATGAAAAGGCTGACCCGATTACGTATTTTAAAGATCATATTGCTTCTGTTGGCAGACAAGGACGGAACAGTCGAAGTTATATTTCAGATAGAGTAATGTACGACTCACCTTATTATGAAGATCGAGGACGAGGTGGATACACACCTTTATGGACCAATCAGATGGGCTTAATGCTTGCCACGCAAGATAGGAGTGGCTTAGCGCATCATATACAATCATGCTGGCAAGCTGACGTTACCACCAGCACACCAAACTATCATGCTCGTGTCGTACTTGATGCTATTGAAAACGACACGATTTATGTAGGAGGTGCATCTGGCATGTGTTCTATGCTACTAGGTCAAATGGAAACGTTAGGCAATTTGGAATCTGTAGAATTAAAACAACTTTATCTGCTAACTACAATGGCATACATAGTTTCAGGCGGATTACATAGCATTCATGAAGTCCTGGGTCCTGCAGAATATTGTTTAAAACTCATTCCCAATTATCATGCGCCATTACCAGATTTCAAAGATAATACTCTAGCGAAAGCGCCTAATTTTCACGTATTTTTTGACTTAGCCTGCAACATAGATCCGGATTTCTCACAAAGATATGAATTAGCATGGACACGATACATGGCATATTTTAATGATCATTACTTGTCTGCACATCCAGAACCACCTATAGACATTTCACAGGCTATTTCTACTTTATTTGCTAACAAACCTAAAGATGGAGACGTGTTACATAAAGCAATCGAACAAAAACTCTCGCTACATTAATCTCGATATTATTACTTAACGCAAATATACCTATAAAAAATGGCGTTGTTACATAAATCAAAATCTGCACTATTCCCCTCTCCCAAAATGCTTTTCTTTGGGAGAGGGGCTAGGGGTGAGGGTGTTTGAAGTGGCACAAATATCTTTAGGAGGCACATACCTTGCTCAAAACCCTCATCCCCAACCCTTCTCCCCTCGTAAAAATCACTCCGGGAGAAGGGAGAAAATCGATTTATGCAACAACGCCATAAAAAATAGGGGGATATCTCCCCCTGCTTGTCTATGTATACATTTTGCTATGATGCACAAAAAATATAACAATAATAAAGTATAATATCATGGCAAACTCATCCAATTCATTTGAAGCAAAAGACACCAAAACACCTTTACAAAAGGCCGAACCGCAAAAAAAACCTTTGCCTTCTAAAAATGTTTTTCGTTCAAAAACAGAAGCCTATACTTATGCAATAGCATTACTTGTGGAGATAAATGCAGAATACAAACACCCACAACCTCACTTAATTGATTGCACGCAAAAAATAATAATTGCCATTGAAAATCACGAACAAAATGTAGAAGTAGTTCAACAATACTTAGCAAATATTCCTGATGGTTCCATACCTCTTAAATACAAATCACGATTAAATCAATTAAAATTAGCTCTCTTATACAGCCCCTATCACAAACAAACTCTAGAACAAAAATATGAAAATTTTCTACAAAGAAGACTAGAGTCAGATATTTGTCTCGAATTAATTTTGAATCCTACAGATGCAATGATGGATGCAGTAAAAAAAATATCTACACAAATCTTAGAAGTTATTAACTCCATAGAAGCTGAATCTGGTTATAATATTAATTTACTGAATCAACTAACTCACATCCTTGCACCAAAAGGTAATGCAGATGCGTTTGGATCGTTACCCGACTTAACTTTAAAAACAATAAAAAATATTTTAAAACTAAATGACCCCAACACTCTCATTACCATTATGTGTATTCATTGTATCTTTGCAAAAACAGTTATGCGCACTGTCCCTATTACTACTGCACCACAACGCAAACCCACAGGTCATTTGTTAACATTAATAAAAGATTATTTAGACGATGAAAAAGCAGACCCTATCACTTATTTCAAAGATCATATTAGCTCCCTCGAGCAAAAAGGATATACCAGTCGCAAATATATTATAGATACTTTGATGTATGATTCAGCCTATTACACAGATCGAGGACGAAACACACACGTTCATTTGTGGACAAATCATATGGGTTTAATGCTTCCCTCCCAGGACAGGACTGGCTTAGGCAACCACGCATCATCACTCTGGCAGTCTGATGTTATCACTCGTACTCCAGATTATAGAGCTCGTGTCGTGCTTGATGCCATTGAAAATGACACTATCTATGTAGCTGGCGCTTCAGGCATGTGCACTGCACTCTTAGGTCAAATGGAAACATTAGGAAACCTCGAGTCACTCGAATTAAAACAACTTTATCTACTTGCAACAATGGCATACATCGTCGCCGGTGGATTACATAGTATTCACGAAATACTAGGACCAGCAGAACATTTTTTAAAGCTCATTCCTGGATATAATGCTCCATTACCAGATTTCAATGGAACCGCTCTTGCACCTGCTCCTAATTTTCATGTTTTCTTTGACTTAATGAGCAGAATAGACCCTGATTTTTCTCAAAGGCATGACTTAGCCTGGGCTAAATACATGGCATATTTTAATGATCATTACTTGTCTGCACACCCAGAACCATCTATAGATGTTTCACATGCAATTTCTACATTATTTGCTAACAAATCTAAAGATGAAGGTGCGCTTTGTGAAAGACCAATACAAAAACTTGGGATGGGTTAATACTTCACTGCCTTCTCTGCCTAAAAAAATCAACTAGCAACTTACTTGATTGTTCGGCAAGTAATCCACTGCAATATTCTACTTGATGATTCAATTGATTCTTGTTTTGTAATGCAAATCCAACCGCACCCACTTTGGGATCCGATGCACCATACACCACACGTTGCACACGGGCATGCACAATCGCACCAATACACATGATGCATGGCTCTAAGGTTACGTACAACGTTGTATTCAATAAACGATAATTTTGTAAATGTGAAGCCGCGGCACGCAACGCGCACACTTCTGCATGCGCTGTGGGATCAGAGTGTTTGATGGGCGAGTTCCAGCCTTCACCGATGATATGATTATCAGATACGACTAATGCACCGATTGGAACTTCATTTTGTTGTTGTGCTATTTGCGCTAACTCAATAGCACGCTGCATGAATATCTTATCTTGCTCCGTAAACATTATTCCCACTCAATTGTTGCTGGTGGTTTACTTGAAATATCATAGACCACACGTGAAATGCCGCGCACTTCATTAACGATACGATTAGATACTTTTTCTAAAAATTCGAATGGTAAACGTGCAATATGTGCCGTCATGAAATCAATACTTTCCACGACACGAATTGCGACCACGTGATCATAGTGTCTTGCGTCACCCAACACACCAACTGATTTTACCGGCAAAAATACCACAAAAGCTTGGCTTACTTTTTCATATAAACCATGTGCGCGTAATTCTTCAATGAAGATCGCATCTGCGTGTCGTAATTTATCTGCGTATTCTTTTTTAACTTCACCTAACACACGGATTGCTAACCCTGGACCTGGAAATGGATGTCGATACACTAAATCATAAGGCAATCCTAACTCCACCCCCATTTTTCGCACTTCATCTTTAAATAATTCGCGCAATGGTTCGATTAATTTCAAATCCATTTTTTCAGGTAATCCACCAACATTATGATGCGATTTAATCACATGTGCGCCACCGGTTTTACTCGCTGCCGATTCAATAACATCAGGATAAATAGTACCTTGTGCTAACCACTTCGTGTTTTTGATTTTCTTGGATTCTTCTTCAAAAATATCAATGAACAGCTTACCGACGATTTTACGTTTTTGTTCTGGATCATCAACACCAGCTAACGCTGTTAAAAATCGCTGCTCTGCAGTTACCGTAATTAAATCCATTCCTAAATGTTGCGCGAAAATCGTTTGTACTTCATGCGCTTCATTCAAACGTAACAATCCTGTATCGACAAATACACAGGTTAACTGTTTGCCAATCGCTTTATTTAGCAACGCTGCAACCACTGAAGAATCCACACCACCTGATAAACCTAAAATAACATGCTCATCACCAACCATGGTTTTTAATTCAGCCAGCGATTCTTCAATAATGTTTTTTGTTGTCCATAGCGCTTCACAACCACAAATATCTAACACAAATCGCTCTACAATTCTTTTTCCTTGTCGTGTATGCGAAACTTCAGGATGAAATTGTAAGCCGTAATATTTTCGTTTTTTATCTTCCATCGCAACGATCGCGCAATTATCGGTACTCGCGATCAATTCAAATCCCGGTGGCAAGACATCAACATGATCGCCATGGCTCATCCAAACATCTAAGATTCCAGAGTGATCTACATAGTCTTCAATTCCGTGTAATAATGATGAGTGATTTTGAACTTCGACTTTTGCATAACCAAATTCACGTTTCGACCCTTTTGCAACTTGACCGCCTAATTGTGCCGCCATGGTTTGCATACCATAACAAATACCCAATACAGGACAACCTAGTGAAAACACAACATCAGATGCACGTGGCGTTGTTGCTTCTGTCACACTTTCAGGTCCACCAGAAAGAATAATCCCACGCGGTGCAAATGCACGAATGTCTTCTGCAGACACATTGCAAGAATAAATTTCGCAATACACACCAATTTCACGTACACGTCTTGCAATTAATTGCGTGTACTGAGAACCAAAATCTAAAATTAATATTCGTTGTGCGTGGATGTTGGTCATTATATTTTTGCCTTTTACAGTTATACTCTATTCACCTAAAAATTTAATTTTCTCCCTTCTCCCAGAGTGTTCTTAACGAATGGGAGAAGGGTTGGGGATGAGGGTGCATGCCCTCACCCCCAACCCCTCTCCCAAAATAAAAAGCATTTTGGGAGAGGGGAGTATTAAGGTAGCGTTATTTATAAAAACTCCCATCAACCTGGTAATTTGGAGCTTCTTTAATAATTTGCACATCATGTACGTGACTTTCACGCACACCTGAACTCGTAACACGCACAAACTCAGGCTCTGTTCGCATCACATCAATCGTTGCGCATCCTGTATATCCCATTCCAGAACGCAAGCCACCCATTAATTGCCCGATAATACTCACAATAGTTCCTTTGTAAGGAACACGACCTTCAATACCTTCAGGAACTAATTTATCAATATTCCCATCTTGAAAATAACGATCGCTTGAACCATGACGTTGCGCCATTGCGCCTAATGAACCCATACCACGATATGCTTTATAAGTACGGCCATGATACAGCTCGACTTCACCAGGTGATTCTTCAGTACCTGCTAAGATACTACCAATCATCACTACATGTGCGCCTGCTGCGATCGCTTTACAAATATCACCCGAATAACGAATACCACCATCTGCAATAACAGAAACATTTGTTCCTTTTAATGCTTCACTGACATTTGCAATCGCCGTAATTTGTGGCACACCAACACCTGTCACAATTCGTGTTGTACAAATAGATCCTGGACCAATTCCTACTTTCACTGCATCGGCTCCAGCATCTTTCAATGCTAACGCTGCTTTAGCTGTTGCAATATTTCCTGCAATCACAGCGACATGTGGATATTTGTTCTTTGTCCAACGTACACGCTCTATCACACCTTTTGAATGTCCATGCGCCGTATCAACGACTAACACATCAACACCTGCAGCGACTAATGCTGCAATTCTTTCTTCCGATTCAGCGCCTGTACCGACTGCCGCGCCGACACGTAATTGACCCAAAGGATCTTTGCACGCAAAAGGCTTTTCTTGTTCTTTTAAAATATCTTTTACCGTCACCATACCGCGCAATTGAAATGCATCATTAATCACTAATACTTTTTCAATACGATGCTTATGCAATAAATCACGCACATCACCACGATCAAATGATTCACCCACTGTGACTAATCTATCTTTTGGGGTCATGATATTCGCAACTGGTTGATCGACATTGGTAACAAAACGTAAATCTCGACTGGTAACAATCCCAACTAATTCTTGATTAGCTGCTACAACAGGCAATGCATGGAAATTATAGGTTTTAATGATTTCTAACACTTCGCTGACTGAGGTTTGGGGAGTGACAGTCACAGGATCTTTTACAACACCGCTTTCGAATTTTTTGACTTTGCGAACTTCCGCTGCCTGCTGCTCAATCGTCATGTTTTTATGAATAATACCTAAACCACCCTCTTGCGCCATGGCAATTGCCAAGCGTGACTCAGTGACGGTATCCATCGCTGCTGATAATAAAGGAATATTAAGTGTAATTTCTTTTGTTAAACGCGTTTTTAAATCGACATCTTTGGGCAAAACAGAGGATTCTGCAGGTAATAAGAGAACATCATCGAACGTTAAAGCTTCTTGGACTAAGCGCATTGTTAATTTCCCCATAAAACGCTGGTTAAAATTAACGCCGCATTATACACTTTTTTGCCGTGATGTCACCAATGTTTTTAACGCTTCTCCAATGCCGCTGGCTTAGGCGCCCCTAACTCTACCGGGGCAACAGGCTTAGGTTGGGACCAAAAACTGGATATATATTGTGTTGCTGATGAAGCAGCAGCCGATGCCCCTGCATAGGTCGTTACAGCAAAACTAGATGCATAACCTTTAATAACATCCATATAACCAACTGCTTTTGCATCACTAGCTAGTGGCGGTGGTGGTTTTCGATAGACCTTAGGTTTTCCATAAATTTCATCTTGCATGGCTTTGTAACACAGCTGCCAGTTTGCAGGATCACGCTTTACTGCTGCAATTTCATCGGGTGTCATACGCAGCCAGGCATAAATATATTCGTCTTTTACTGATTTTAAATCTTCATTTGCCATTTCTAATGACCCACTTCGTTGATACTGACATATGGTCGCTAATGCTTTCGATTTAGGCTTATATTCATTAAAAAAATCGCTCAGCGGCATCATAAACTGATCAAGAGCTTGCTTAGGCGTTATCTTGCCTGCTGCTACCTTGTTCATTAATACCAGCGCAGCCCTGACTGGCTTTGATGGATGGGCGCCACCTTCAAGGTCACTATCAAATTCGTTGACTATTTTCGGCAATTCAACCGTCATATTGAGTGTTTCAGAAAAGAAAGTTTTTTCTAGTGGCGGACACTCACCATCCTCTTCTAACGGCGTCATTGCAATATTTGGAAAAAATGAACTGTGGCATGCATGGGAACCTAACATTCTTGTTCCTTCACCATGTTGTTTGACGGTGGTGCCACGGGTAATTTCAATTTGTTTATCGTATACAGCAACGAGTAATAAAAAATATAACTCCACACGGCGAAACGCATGCTCAGTGATGACATCATTCAAAATCTCAACCATACGTAGCATTGATGCATCATAAGTGGTTTGCACTTGTTCGCGTAGAGATACAACTGTTTTAGCATCGCCCGATAAATGTGGTGCCACACATGCCACATCTGGCAAACGACAAGACACGTTTGGCTTCCAATTCAGCAGTGCATTCTGCCACCCACCCAACAGCGAGGAATTTGAGGCTGGCGCAGCTACCGCCTTAGCCGGAGATGGTAATAATGGTTTTCTGGGCTTTTCACTCTTAACCACCCTTTTCTCATCTTTCGCTATCTTCTTTTCATCTGGTGCCACAACCTTTTTCTCACCAAATAATTGATCATATGCTGCATAAGCTAATGAGTAAGACTGCGTATACATGGCATATAATGCCTGAGATGTTGAGGTCGCTTTCTTATCTTTGCATGTAGATTGAAAAGGCCCATCTGGCATAGCAAGACTAGCCGTACGCCCTTGAATATAGGTGGTCTTTTTGCGTGATTTACTGGTTTTCTTTTTTGGAGGTGTATCATCACCTGATTTGACAGACGTCTTGCGCAGCATAAGTCCATTTATCCCTGCAATTTAATCTTGCTCTAAAGCTTATCACTACCGCCTTGAATTCGCCACCTAAGCATTTCTTGCCTCCCACAGTAGGGTGTTTTATACGAGTAGCTAGGACAGGCTTCGTTCTACACAATATTTAAAAATCAAAATGAGGCTCCTATGGCACTAGATAGAAAACTAGAAAGCGCAAATCGATTCCTAGAAGGCAAAGAATTTGGCGTGTCTAACGTAAATGGAATTCCTATAACTCATATTATCGATCAACTCTTAGAAGCCAAAGAATGTGATGTAACTTATCAAAAATACTGGTTGTTATCTGATGATTGCATCAGCATGATGAACAAGGATGAAAAACGTATATTTGCAAGACTAGGGCTAGAACTTGAAGCTAAGTTTAACAAAGACCCTAACTCTCTTAATTCATTTCAATTCTTGTTTATTTATCTCATGTATTTCTATGGAGTTGGCATAAAGCAAAATGAGGCCTTAGCATTTAAGTATTGCAACCTAGCTGCACAGTGTATCCCTGCGAATGCCATCGCAATTTATGATTTAGCATGCTGGTTTGATGGCGAGCTAGGAAACATTGAAAAAGATCACAAAAAAGCATTTGAGTATTATCAAAAAGCAGCCAGCTTAGGTTATCGTAGTGCTATACGTGTACTGGGATATATGTATTCTCGTGGAATAGGTGTTGTAGATGATCAGAAAAAAGCACTTGAATGTTATCAAAAAGCAGCCGCTTTAAACGATACTCTTGCAATAACTAATCTGGGAAACATGCATCTGGATGGTAGAGGTACCCCGAAAGACATGATCAAAGGACTTGAATGCTGGACTATTGCTGCAGTATTAGGAAATGAAACTGCTATTACTGAACTAGCAACTTTAAAAAACAACCACCAGCAGCATCCCATTTGCTCTTATTATCTTGCATTGATTGAAGGTCCTTATGAGCCTCTACAAAACCTCCTGACAGACCATCCGGATCTTTTCTTGGATTTAATATTAGAAAGCCAGCACAGCGAAAGCAATTTAAATGATCAACCTTTAACTCTAGTCTCATCTGATATTCCATTTACTCACGATAGTGTGAGAGAAATACGCGAAAAAATATCTAATCTATTTGAAAAAGCTTACCTATACATTCTTGAAATAGTGAAAAACGACGAGCGTGATTTAATATCAGTCCATCGTATTCGTGCAAACGTCGGTATCATGGCAATGGCAAGACAAGACATCCGACACGAAACTTTACAGTACTTTATCGGACTCAATCCAACATTTTTAACTCCAGAAGAAAACGCTGATATCGGGCTCTTTATTATGAGTCATATCTACCTTCCCCACTTAGATTGCGCGGGCCCACAAGGGCAAAGGATTTTGAATCTATTCGCCAACAAACCAGAAACATTCCTGGATAACGATAGTAAAAACCCAAGCTCAGCAAACGATAAAAAAACCGATAATTATTTCGGATTTTTCAACACAGATAATATCAACCCCGTAGACTCACATGCCGCACACTTAACAGAATGCCTTGAAGAGCTAAATATGCGATTCTATCCTTATAAAATATTAATCTACCAATCAGTAGGTGCATTACACATCTCTGATGTTAAGGATGAAAAAGATGGGATGAACACCGCAATGATCAATAAATTAAATTTTCTAAAACCAATTCATTATCATCTAACCGTCGATCAACCTAGAGATGAAAAATATTTGCAAATGCTGCACAGAACCCTAACTGATAAAATGCAATCTGACGAAATCAATTCTCTTAGTGACAAAGATAAACCTGTGATCACAGCACTACTTATAAACATGACCGATGTCATTAATACAACTTTGGAAAAAATAAAATCGTCGCCTATAACACAAAATACCAGATCAGCTAAAGCCCCAAGTGCTAGCACCTGGTAAACTGGAAGTCTGTTGACAATATACGAACTATAGATAATTCTAGCACCATGGACATTATCGATATTAGTCACACAGAAGAAATCTATACGGTAACCCGTCTCAACAGAGAAATCCGCTTTCTCCTCGAGGGCACCTACCCATTGCTATGGGTAGAAGGTGAAATTTCTAATTTTGTCGTCCCTCAATCAGGTCACTGGTATTTCAGTTTAAAAGATACTGGTGCGCAAATTAAATGCGCCATGTTTAAACCCCAAAATCGTCGTCTCAGCTTCACACCAAAAGATGGAGCTCATGTCGTATTAAAAGCTCGCGCTAGTCTTTATGAGGGCCGCGGAGATTTTCAATTACTTATCGAACACATGGAAGAAGCAGGTACTGGAAAATTACAAAAAGAATTCGAAGCGCTGAAACAAAAACTTTCTGCAGCAGGTTTGTTTGATGCAAAATACAAAAAAGAATTACCCGCCCTTCCAACTGTAATTGGTGTTGTAACATCCCCAACGGGTGCAGCAATACGTGATATTTTAAGTGTGTTAAAACGCCGCTATCCATCAGCCACTGTGATTGTCTATCCTACCTTAGTTCAAGGTGAACTTGCTGCCGATCAAATTGTTGCAGCTATTAACACTGCAAATCGCCGTAATGAATGTGATGTGTTGATTGTCGCGCGTGGCGGCGGATCGATTGAAGATTTATGGCCGTTTAACGAAGAAAAAGTTGCCCATGCTATTCATCGCAGCGTATTGCCTATTATTAGCGGTGTTGGACATGAAATTGATTTCACAATCGCCGATTTTGTGGCTGATGTACGCGCACCCACACCCTCTGCCGCTGCAGAATTAATTTCTCCAGATACTGATGAATTAATTTCTTCGCTCCATGCCAGTAAAAAGCAACTATCACGCTGCATACAACAACAACTACAGCATGCCATGCAACAACTAGCATGGATGCAAAAACATTTATTGCAGCAGCATCCAAAACGACGCCTAGCAGAACAAGAACAGCGGCTGGACCACAGTGAAATTGCTCTCGTAAAATTACAAACCACAAAACTATCGACACTGAACGCCAAAATAGACATGTTGCGCGAGAAATTATTAGCAAACACACCGAAACACTTTATTCGTGATAACAACCAACAATTGACTATCTATAAAAATCGCTTAATGACAGCCATTCATCAAATATTACAATTACAAAAACAACATATGGGAAATTTAGCTGCAAAACTTGATGCATTAAGCCCACTGGCAACATTGCAACGCGGCTTTGCGATTGCCACGAAAGATAAAACAATTTTACGCAGTGCAAATCAAGTGACAAAAGGTGATCAGATTGAGGTAGTGCTTGCGGAGGGGAAGATTGGGTGCAGGGTGGATTAGGTGTTGTCACCCCAGGGCGCCTGTCATCCCGAGCGTAGCGAGGGATCTCCTTCTAGCAGGGAGATCCCTCGCTACGCTCGGGATGACAGACAAGCAAGTCGGGAGACAACCTAGCCTTAAACCGCACCTACTACTTCTTCAACACGATTAATTGATGTCACTGTATTGTCCCGCAGAAAACTAACTTCACTCGTCACATCCAATGTTTCAATCAATGCTACCAACCCTTGCAACTTTTGCGCTTGATTTGCTTTCTCAGCAAGCAACGCTGTATTCTCTTGTGAAACTCTCACAAGTTCTTTACGTAATTGCTCAACTTCAGAAATCATTGTCACTACTTTTTCTTCTAGCTTTTGAAATAAACTTTCCGTCATGTCCGTTTCCTTTTGTTATAAAAATTTTGGAGCATCATATTATAAACTTAATACTTTTTACAATTACTCCCTTCTCCCAAAGTGCTTTTTACGAATGGGAGAGGGGAACAGTGCAAATTTTAATTTATGCAACAACACCAAAAAGCATCATGGGAGAGGGAAATGTAACGTGATCACTTCCGCGGAACAAAAGCCACGGGGGCATTTTGCGCACTCTTTGAAAATAATTTTTCACTCCAACTAGGCTGCACATAAATTATGTCGTAATTGGCAAATTCCGATTTTAACACCGGCACATAAGCGCTACGCGTAATAAAGATCGCGTTGCTAGGTTTATTTTGTAATATAGGCCACGTCTTCAATAACGTATCATGTGTCTGTTGCTCACGTGGGCCCACAACACTATAGTTTTTTACTTCTGGAGGAATTTGCAAATAAAAACGCACTTTACTTTCTGGATCTAACATAATGAATTGCCATTCAGACCAAGGACGAATTTTCACTGCCTCTGCTTGCAAATGCGTTGCAAATGCATTCAAACCACCTTGCGAATAAAATAATGGCTGCACCAAACCAAAATTTATAAACAAGCCAATTAAAAATACCAACGCAGTGCGCCCTGCCCATAAATTACATTTCGCTGATTCAGCGCAGGCTAAAATCCAATCTGCCGTAAACAAGATGGCAAATGGCACGAGCGGCAATACATAATAACTACGACGCGAACCACTCAGCGTGAAGAATAAAAACAAAATAAACAACGACCATGTCATCCATTTTGATGACCACGTTAATTGCTTCCAACGTGATTTCAACGCTACCAAGGCAGGAATAAAGAAAAATGCCCATGGCAACATATAAATAGGTAAATATAAGAAGTAGGTGTAAATCGGGCCCTTGTGATCAAAAGGTTGGAAGTAACGTAATACATTTTCTCGATAAACAAGATACAAACCGCTTTCATGATATCCACTTACGCTGTAGTAAGTAGAAGCCCAAAAAGGTAGTACATAAACTACTGCAGCTGGAATGGCAGCAAGAATAATACTGAAACGCAAATGTTTTTTCCAATTACCTTGTACACATAAATCAGGAAAAATGGCTAACACTGTAACAACGGGGGCAACTAATCCTTTGCATAATGCAGTCAATGCCACAACCATAAAGAAAACAGCGTACGTAAAAAACCCAGGCTGATCCTTTCTATCAAAATACCAAGTCACCGCAAACAATGTGCCTGCCATATTGAGCATATCTGCACTGCTCGTTCTCGCCCAAAAAATAAAATAAAATGTTGTTAACAGCATCCAACCAGCTAATAAGCCTAGACTTTTACTTTGTAAGCGCGAACCCAAACGATAAATAGACCATACAGCCAGCACACCTGCCAACGCAGAAGGTACACGCAATACCCATACATTTAATTTTCCAACGAGTGTTGCTAATCCGACAATCAACCAATACGACAACAGGGGCTTATCATAATAATCTTGGCCATCAAGAGAAGGATGCAAATAATCATGGTGATACATCATGCCAAACACAATATCAGCCCAACGATGCTCCTGAGTCCATAACTCACGCGCACCTAATAAGGTAAAGAGCAATACCAACGTCGCGATAAGTAGCGGCGTAAAGGTCGCGCTTTCGCCCCAAAAGCGTTGCGCCCATGATTTGTTCAACATATCTGCCTCTTCTGATTCGTCAAAATGGAGACATTATACTCACTCTGGCAACACACTTATAGCATTTTGGTAGGCAAAAATTTGCAGAAAACTTAGGAGCTATGGCTAGCATAGTAGAATTGTCAACAGACCCTTGATAGTGCTACCATCGAAAAAATTTTTTATGAGGAATACCTTATGTTTCGTGGCAGCATGGTCGCTCTCGTTACTCCTATGCATGCAAATGGCACCGTAGACAAAGAATCATTGCATGACCTAGTGGAATGGCATATCACCTCAAAAACAGATGGCTTGATCATCGCAGGCACTACTGGTGAAGGCTCCACTCTCACGAATGAAGAGCAATTTGACTTAATTTCTACTGTGGTAAAACAAGTTGCAAAACGCATTCCTGTTATCGCAGGGACTGGCAGCAACTCAACAGACCACACCATAGAATTAACTGAAAATGCAAAACACGCGGGTGCTGATGGTGTTTTGATTGTTACTCCTTACTACAACAAACCAACACAGCTTGGTTTATATGAACATTATAAAAAAGTTGCTGAATCAGTTAATATTCCAATCCTGCTATATAACGTTCCCGGACGCACCGCATGCGACATGCTGGCTGAAACCGTCGAAAAACTAGCTAAGATCAAAAACATTGTTGGAATCAAAGAAGCAACAGGCAACATTGAACGCGCTGAAGATATTTTAAAACGTTGCGGTAAAGACTTCAGCTTACTCAGCGGCGATGATGCAACGGCACTACAATTCATGCTGCGTGGTGGGCACGGTGTCATATCAGTGACAGCAAATGTTGCTCCAGAAAAAATGCATGCGTTATGCACCGCAGCAACCTCTGGCAAAAAAGATATTGCTGAAAAAATTGATGCTGAATTAGTAGGTTTACATCACAAACTATTTCTCGAATCAAACCCTATTCCAACGAAATGGGCATTAAACCAAATGGGAAAAATTCCTGCGGGAATTCGTTTACCATTAACTCCTTTCGGTGAAAAGTTTCATCAAGAATTAAAAACAGCCATGCAATCTGCTGGCATCGTATAACCATTATTAGGAAATATGTATGCGTATTATTAAAAGTGCTCTACTTCTCAGCCTTATTACCATGATGACTGCTTGCAGTGGTTTTTATAGCAACCGTTTTGTTTCGAATCGTGATAGCGCTTATCTCAATGCAAAAAGCATTCCACCATTAAGCATTCCCGCTGGTGTTGATTCTTCAAAAATTCATGAAGAATACCCTGTTTCAGATCACACTTATGCTAATAGCGATAAAAAGGTGAACTTAACTCCGCCAGGATTATGATACTCGTTACATAATTTTTTGAATTTTTGGTAGTATTATTCCCCTCTCCCAAAATGCTTTTTTTTGGGAGAGGGGCAAGGGGTGAGGGTATAGGCCCTCATCCCCAGCCCTTCTCCCATCGTAAAAAACACTCTGGGAGAAGGGAGCAAAAAATTCTTGGGGATAACTCAGAGCGTAGCGTGCCCACCATGTCGATTTATGCACAGATTTATCACTCCACTATAAACCCACCCGACTGCAACTTAAATAAATTGGCATAGATACCATTTTCGATTTTAAGCAATGCATCATGCGAACCCTCTTCGACAATTCTGCCTTGATCAAAAACCAAAATACGGTCGGCATCCAAAATCGTTGAAAGACGATGCGCAATCATAATCGATGTACGTCCATGCGTCAGCGTGACCAACGCATCTTGAATAGCACGCTCACTATGTGAGTCTAGTGAGCTGGTGGCTTCATCTAAAATAAGGATCGGACGATCCGCTAATATTGCTCTTGCAATAGCAATACGTTGCCGCTCACCACCAGATAATTTAATTCCACGCTCACCCACAAATGTTTCGTATTGCTCAGGTAACGCTAAAATAAATTGTTCGACATGCGCCTTCTGTGCTGCAGAATGAATTTCAGCATCAGTTGCTGTCGGTTTAGCATACGCAATGTTATCGCGTAAACTACGATGAAATAAAATGGGGTCCTGTGGAACCAATGCAATGGCAGAACGCAATGAATGCCGCGATCCTAAATCAATCTGTTGACCATCAATCAGAATTTTCCCTTTTTGAATGGGATAAAGACATTGTAATAAGCGAATGAAACTGGTTTTTCCTCCTCCAGAATGCCCCACTAATGCAATGCGCTCACCTGCGCGTATGGTCAATGATAAATCTTTAAAGATAGGCTTTGCTTTCTCTGGATAAGTAAACTCAACATTGTCGAAAACAATTTCTCCACTCTGAATCTTCAAATGCGGCAGCTTTAAATCCATATTCACTTCAGGTGTTTCATTGATCAGCTCAATAACACCATGCAAATCATATGAAGAAGTCAGAAGACTCTTAATGTTTTCACCGACATCGCGAATATACGATTGCATAATCGTATATGCAAAAGCTAAATATGCCATGCTTTCAACACTCGCTAATCCATGAAAAAAATACCAAACACCGCCACCCATTAAAATTGCAAGCATCCCAACCAGTAGCATGCGCTGCACAAAACCAGCCATATTTCCTAAATGATAGGCACGCACGTTTTTAACTCGTAAGTCATCCGTTACTTCGAAAAAACGTTGCTTTTCATGCTGTTCTTGCGCGTACGACTTTGTCGTGGTGATGCCGCTAATACTATCTGCAAGTAACGCATTAAAATGATCTTGGGCATTTGCATAAACTCCTTGTGCTGGACCAGAAACGTTAAACACAAGAATAGAACTGATAACGACTAATAAAACAAAGTATCCAAACATAATTAGTGCCAGCATTGGAAATAAAAATGCAAGGAATATCAAACTGCTTACTAATATGATCACTGTTGGAAAAATGCGGACAAGAATTTGATCTTCAAAGATTTCAATTTTTTGACGTGCGCGATTAATTTTTGAAATGATACTACCGGTAAATGTATTGACGAAAAATTTTTCTGGTAATCGATAGACATGCACAAAGACATCATCCACTAATTCTTTAAATAACCGTGTCTCAAATGAATTGTAGACTAGATAAACTATGGAAAATAGCACCGCCTGCACCAAATAAGTTCCTAGAAACACGCCTAAATGAAAATAGATAACGCTTTTATCCTGATGCTGTCTTATTGCCGCTAAAAATGCAGAAAGCGTACTAGGCAAATAGGCTTCGATAAATGCAGCTGCTAATACCATAGAAAGAATTAATAAAAATTTCTTGGGTTGCTTTAGCCAATAGCCTGCAGCAAATTGTATGACACTTAAAAATGAAACTCGCATATGTATACCCATCCCCAACCCTTGTATGTTAGAACCCTTGCAAAAGACTACCTAATTGGTAGCCTTTGCGAGGGGGATTTATTTACTTATTAGCTGTAAGTAAATAAGAGTGTAGTAGACCGTCAACCCTTTGGTTTTATTAAACCGTGGAGAAGCTTGGGTCACTACACTTATTCCCATTATCTCGAACAGTTGCCTGGGAGCTTTGACTCCGAATCTACAAGGCAGAGAAATGAGGAAACTAATTATGGCGCAAAAAGTCTATAAATTCCACGTTGGCATTGATGTATCCAAAGCTAAGCTTGATGTAGCAATAGGTGATAATCAATCTCTCTTTACATTTGCAAATACAGACAAAGGGTTAAAAGAATTAATAACCAAGCTGCCAAAAAAGCAGCGTACATTAATTATTCTTGAAGCAACAGGCGGCTATGAACGATTTGCGGCCATGTATTTGCGAAAAAAGAAATTCGCTGTTGCTGTAGTCAATGCAAAGCGGGTAAGAGATTTTGCAAAAGCAAGCGGTAAATTAGCTAAAACTGATGGTATTGATGCTCAAGTTATTCGGCAATTTGGTCAGGCTTTTAACCCAACTGCACAACCATTGCTAGAGGAAGAAGAAGTCCAGCGTCAAGAAAACATCAGTCGCCGCAACCAACTAGTCAAGATACTTTCGTTAGAAAAACAACATATGGAACATGCATCGCAAGCTAATAAAAAACGCATTCATAAACATTTACGTTACTTAGAAAATGAGCTTGTTGCTATAGAAAAAGAACTTAAAGAATCGTTTCATCAAGATGAGATATTGAAAGATAAACTGGAAAGACTAGACGAAATAAAAGGGGTTGGCGAAGTGACAGCAATGAATGTACTAATTCATTTACCTGAGCTAGGAAAGGTAAATCATAAAGAAATAAGCGCTTTAGCAGGCGTTGCTCCTTTCAATAAAGATAGCGGTCAAAGTAAAGGAAAGCGAGAAATCTGGGGTGGCAGAGCCCCTGTACGCGCAGCATTATATATGGCTGCATTAACTGCAATAAAATTTAATGCGGGTATCAAGCGATTTTATGATCAGCTAGTTGGAAGAGGAAAGTTAAAGAAAGTTGCGCTCGTTGCGTGCATGAGGAAATTGATCATTATTATGAATGCAATAATGAGAGATGGCACTCGTTGGCAAGCATCATGATTGATGAGATGCGCATATAGCTGATTGGCGGCGGGTGGCACGAGGGAGGGATCCCGCTGCGCGCAGGTACGAGCACAGCGGGAAACCCGTAGTGACAGGACCCGCCACGCAGATTATTTGCGCGCATCTCATCAACTAGCGAGGATTCTGGTGCAGAATCATTTGACATTCAACACAGTTGCTTCTCCCATCGTAAAAAACACTTTGGGAGAAGGGAGAACATCATTAAAACCTCACCTCTCCCTCTTGCGGGTGAGGGAAGCCCCTCTGCCTATGAATACTTCATCATCTCTAAATTTCTCTGCGTATCATTCCATAAATCTTCATCTAACTTAGCATGCAGTTTCTTTAACAGACTCTTTTCAACTTTATCGAAACATGCAATCAATTCAGATTTTTTTTCACGTAATGCACGAATTTCATCTGGCTCAAACTCAACAGCTAATTTTTGTAGGTAATAAATTGTTTTTCTTGCCGCATTTAACTCAGCCTGCATGCTCGCGCCAAACAATGTAAATCCCTTGTTTTTTCGCTTAATAATATACTTTCTGAGCAACGGAATAACCGATTGATCTGTTTTCTTCTCATCACATTTTTCTGCTAACTCACTTGCAACTGACTTAGTTAACCGACCGGGTAGACTACAAAACTGCATGAAACTTGGTAGTGGAATAAAACCAATAGCAGAATCTAACGTCACCGGTCCCTCAGTCACCCCCAACTTACCTACCTGTGTGAATTTTTGTAAAAACCAAATAGCCACATCCGCGCAATTATTGGTGAAAGGGTTAAAGCTGCTGGCTGCATGTTTCTTTTTCCACGCGTCAATCATGGCATTCATATCCCCCGTGATTTCAAAGGAAATATCTTCTGCGGCTCTCTTCAACATGCCCGCAAAGAAAACTCCATTATCCAAAAATACCGTGTCTTCCGGTTTACAGTTATTATCAATAACATAATAAACCAGTCCGTCCTCGGTCTCTTGTTCTAACAAAATTCTAGCGTGATCAACGTGAAGATGCGCGTATTTCAATAGATGAACGATTATTTTATCTTGTCTTGTATGCATTGCATTAATCTCTTCGGATTTGGGCAAATTTTACCACCTTGCTCATCTGAATGACAGCGCATTTTAACTATGTTTTAATAAGCACACTTTTACCTTACGAAGAGATAAATATGCAAAATGTAGATCATATAGTTCATGCAAAATGGGTTATCACAGGAATCGAAACCCAAGCAACTCTCACCAATCATTCACTCGTCATCGACAAAGGCATCATCAAAGATATTTTGCCAACCGATCTAGCAAAGCAACGTTACAGTGCTGCTCGCACTGATGAATACACTAATCACGCTATCATGCCAGGTATTATCAACTCACATACTCACATTGGGATGAATTATTTCCGTGGTTTAGCTGATGATTTAGCATTAATGAATTGGTTGACCAATCATATTTGGCCTGCAGAAAAAGCGTGGGTAAATCATGAATTCGTACGTGATGCCTCGTTATTTGCCATGGCAGAAATGATTCGCAGCGGCACAACCTGTTTCAATGATATGTATTTCTTTTTACAAGCGACAGCAGAAGCTGCAGAAATCGCTGGAATGCGTGCACATATTGGGATGACTGTTATTGAGTTTCCAACCAATTGGGCGCAGACGACTGATGAATACTTTACGAAAGGCATTGAGTTTTACGAACAATATAAAAACCATCCTTTCATTACAACCACCATGGCGCCCCATGCCCCTTACACAGTGGCTGACAAAACATTCGTACGCATCCAAGAAGTTGCAGAAAAATATAATTTAAAAATTAACCTGCATTTGCATGAAACAGCAGATGAAGTGAATCAGTCACTTGCGCAAGTAAATAAGCGTCCTATCAAACGTTTGCATGACTTAGGATTTTTATCACCACGTGTGATTGCAATTCATATGACACAAATCAATGATGAAGACTTAGATATTCTCGCAAAAACCAAACCGAGTATTGCTCATTGCCCAGAATCTAATATGAAATTAGCGAGCGGTGCTTGCCCTGTTGAAAAACTCAAAGCAGCTGGATTGAATGTCGCTCTTGGCACAGATAGCGTGGCTAGCAACAATGATTTAGACATGATTAGTGAAATGCGCTCTGCTGCATTCGTTTCTAAATTATCAACATTGAACCCTGAAAGCTTAACCGCAAGCCAAGCTATCAGCTTAGCGACGATCAATGGCGCCAAAGCATTAGGTATCGACCATATCACAGGTTCGTTAACGACAGGCAAAGCAGCTGATTTCATCGCGATCCATTTAGATGAAATTGAAACATTACCTGTTTACCATCCCACTTCACAAATCGTCTATTCTGGTTCACGCCATCAAGTTAGCGATGTGTGGGTCGCTGGAAAACAACTCATGAAAAATCGTAAGTTATTGACATTAGACGAAAATGAATTAAAGCAGAAAGCAACTATGTGGCGAGATAAAATTAGAAATGGAGCCGTTGTGGAGGCGTAAAAATCCCCTGACTCGCTAACGCTCGTCCGTCCCCTTTTTCGAAGGGGACTATTTATTCATACCCTCTTTGAAAAAGAGGGTCGACACGCGTTTTTTGCGTGGCGGGGAGATTTTCAAAAAAATCCCCCACACCCCCAATTTCCATGTATAATTCGCGCCCTGAATATATTAATAATACCCTCGGAGAAACACATGTCAGTTGAAAGAACCCTTTCTATCATCAAACCAGATGCAGTTGCTAAGAATGTCATCGGTCAAATCAATAGCCGTTTTGAAAAAGCTGGCTTACGTATTGTTGCAGCAAAAATGATGCGTTTAACAAAAAAACAAGCTGAAGAATTCTATGGTGTTCACAAAGAACGTCCTTTTTTCAATGGCTTAGTTAGCTTCATGAGCTCAGGCCCAGTGATGGTACAAGTCTTAGAAGGTGATAATGCAGTTGCTATGAATCGCCAAGTAATGGGCGCAACCAACCCTAAAGAAGCAACAGCTGGCACCGTTCGTGCTGATTTTGCAGCTTCTATCGATCACAATGCGGTTCATGGTTCAGATGCAGCGGACACAGCTAAACAAGAAATCGCGTTTTTCTTCCAACCAGAAGAAATCGTAGCTTACGTAACACAAACAGAGTTAGCTTAAATGACAGACGCCCAAACTAACAAAACAAACCTCCTTGGCTTCAATCGTAAAGCGATGGAAGAATTTTTTGTCAGCTTGGGCGAAAAATCGTTTCGTGCACAACAAGTATTACAGTGGATACATTTTCAAGGTGTCACTGACATTCAAGCGATGAGCAATCTCAGTAAAGCCTTACGCGATAAACTTGACGCTATCGCCGAAGTTCGCCCACCTGAAGTTGCGTATGAAAACACATCTGCTGATGGCACTCACAAATGGGTGATTCGCCTCGCCGATGGCAATTGCATTGAAACGGTTTTTATTCCTGAAGCAACACGCGGAACATTATGCGTTTCGTCACAAGTTGGTTGTACGTTAAATTGTGACTTTTGTTCGACTGGCAAACAAGGCTTCAATCGTAATTTGACACATCATGAAATCATCGGCCAATTATGGACGGCGGTACGTAACCTTTCCAAAACCAATGGCTTACATGACCATGCTGTTACCAACGTAGTGATGATGGGCATGGGTGAACCATTGTTGAATTTTGACAATGTCGTTCCCGCAATGGATATCATGCTCGATGATTTTGGTTATGGCTTATCAAAGCGTCGCGTGACATTAAGTACTGCGGGCGTTATCCCTGCGATGTATGAATTACGCAAAGTGAGCGATGTAGCACTAGCTGTTTCATTGCATGCACCCAATGATGAATTACGAAATATATTAGTACCTCTCAATAAAAAATATCCTTTAAAAGACCTTATGGCAGCATGCAAAGATTATTTCAAAGATGACAAACGTCGTTATGTCACGATGGAATATGTCATGCTGAAAGATGTCAATGATACTCCAGAACATGCAAAACAATTGATAAGACTATTGCAAGGCGTACGTGCAAAAGTCAATTTAATCCCATTTAATCCTTTCCCCAATACCAGTTATCAACGCTCCGATCAAACAAGTATAGATCGTTTCCGTGATATATTGATGCGCGCTGATATAAACTGCATGACGCGTAAAACACGCGGTGATTCTATCGACGCAGCTTGCGGACAATTAGTCGGACAAGTCAAAGACCGCACTAGACGTAGTGAGCGTTTCAAAATTAAAGTGCAGCAAACGCTGGATGCCAGCTAAGAGCACGCTGGCATGACAATGATATTTAATGCTATGATCACATGAATAACCTCTGATGGATTGAATGAATACGATGAAAGAATGTAGCGTTATACTTCCCATCATGTTCGTTACCCTCACTAGCTGCTGCTATCACAATCAAAATGGCAGCATGAAGCCCTATTTTATCGATACGAAATCTGCCCGCATTCACGCAAGCTCTGTTTTCAGCTATTTACACAAAGGTGATATGTTCCATGCTAATGAAGAATTAAAATTAGCGATGAAAGCAGCACCTAATGACCCGATTGTTTTGGATACCGCAGGCTATTTTTATGAAAAAATCGGTAATACGAGTTTGGCAAATGGCTACTTCGCTGAAGCCGTCAATACCTCGCCAGATTCAGGGATAGCTAGAAATAATTATGGTGCTTTTTTATGTCGTAATGGATTTTACGACGCTTCACTGCCGCTCTTTAGGCAAGCAGCGGCAACGCCAAACACCCCAATCAAGGGCTTAGCCCTCAAAAATATTGCTTATTGCAAAAATCAAATGCAATCGGGACTTGGCGACAGCTTAACATACGCTTATTATACGCAACTGAATATGGATGGAATTCATAACTAGGGATGGGTTTACTATGGATAAAGACGTGACAATGACCAGAGAGCAGACACAAGCAGACGCGAACAAACATCGGGTAGTAAAACATGCCGGTTTAGGCTTGCGTTTACGAAATGCTCGCGAATCGTTAAGCCTCTCGGAGAAAGAAGTTGCTTCACGTTTACATCTTAACTCTAAGATTATTTCTATTTTAGAAAATGAAGATTTTGAAAATGGGCCGCCTGCTACATTTTTACGCGGTTATTTACGCTCTTATGCGCGCATGCTGAGCATCCCAGATGAAGAAATTAACTCAGCTTTAGTCACGCTAGAAACTACCGCACCCCAAATGCCATCTCTAGATACGATGCCCGTATTAAAAACAAGTCGCCAAAACCACAATTACGACTATTTGCGTTGGATGACTTATGTTGTTGTCGCTATTTTAATGACTATGGTTAGCATGTGGTGGGTTTCACATCCACGTGACACAACCAGCTTTATGAAAGCAACATCACCTTCTAACAATATGGCTGCAACCACAGAAACGAGTCATGCAGCATTAGCGAGTATCGCACCGACTCCAACAACACCAACCATTGCAGCAGCACCCAGCGCAGCAGCAACGCCTACTGAAACCACTGCTAAAGCAGCTGAGACAACACCGGCTGCTCCTATTCCACCCGTAGCAAGCAATCCAGCTCCAGTTACCGCAGCACCTGTAGCGCCAGCTACACCTGCAGCTAGCGCACCAGTTGATGTAGCAAATTCAGCGCCTGCAACACCTGTAGCACCAACACAACCATCAGCTCCTGTACAAACAGCGAAAAAGGCAGATAAAAATTTAGGTGACATGGGTATGGCATTGGCTGAACCAGGCTTAGAACCTAGCAGCGATCCCGTAGAGCACAGCACGCATCAACCAGTTAATAGTGACAGTGATAGCATTTATTAAAAAAATAAAATAATGAGGAGTTTTTGTGGCAGCAGTGCAAGCAATTCGTGGCATGAATGATATCTTGCCAACTGATTCATTTATATGGCAACACGTTGAAAACATTCTGCGTACCACTTTACAAAGCTATCATTTCCAAGAAATACGCTTACCTATTTTAGAAAAAACCGAATTATTCAAACGCGCTATTGGTGAAGTAACCGATATCGTCGAAAAAGAAATGTATACGTTTCTCGACCGCAATAATGACAGCCTGACATTACGTCCTGAAGGCACAGCTGGCTGTGTACGCGCTGGGATTGAACATGGTTTGTTCCACAATCAAATTCAACGTCTTTGGTATTATGGCCCCTACTTTCGTTATGAACGCCCACAAAAAGGTCGTTATCGTCAGTTTTACCAAGCCGGTGCCGAAATTATTGGCTTAGAAGGCCCAGATGTCGATGCTGAACTCATTGCAACCGCAGCACGCATTTTAGAAAGACTAGGTTTACGTCAATATGTGACGTTAGAGTTAAATTCCTTAGGCTCTATTGAGTCTCGCGCACAATACCGTGAAGAGCTCGTCAAATATTTTACGCAGCACAGTGCGCAATTAGATGAAGACAGCCAACGTCGTTTAACAACTAATCCATTGCGCATTTTGGATAGCAAAAATCCAGCGATGCAAGAGCTTATTGCAAACGCACCCAAGTTAACGGAACACTTAGATCCTATTTCTGCAGATCATTTTGCTAAGTTACAAAAGTATTTAACTCAGTTAGGTATTCCATTTGTTGTGAATCCACGTTTAGTACGCGGCTTGGATTATTACACTAAGACCGTATTTGAATGGGTCACCACTGAGTTAGGTTCACAAGGTGCTGTCTGTTCTGGCGGCCGTTATGATGGCTTAATTGAACAACTCGGTGCAAAACAAACACCTGCATTAGGTTTTGCGTTTGGTATCGAACGGATTATTTTATTGATTCAACAAACCCAACAATTGACGCCAGCAACACCGCATATTTATTTTATTTGTGATAACGAAGAACATTTTGGTACGGCTTTGCAAATTTCAGAAAAGCTACGCGATGCAATTCCAGGTATTCGTATTTTGCAAAATTGTGGTGGCGGCAGTTTTAAAAATCAATTCAAAAAAGCCGACAAATGTGGCGCTAGATTTGCTTTGATATTAGGTGAAGATGAAGCAAACACTGGAAAAGTATCGGTTAAAGCATTGCGGGAAGAGATACCGCAGGTGACGTTGTCAGTGGATGAGCTAGCAAAGCATTTGCAGCAGTTCTAATTACCCTATTCACTTCTCCCGGAGTACTTTTTACAATGGGAGAGGTGGGTTTCTAATTTTTTTCTCCCTTCTCCCGGAGTGCTTTTCACGAGGGGAGAAGGGTTGGGGATGAGGGCGCTCTTCCCTCACCCGCCGCGCAAAGAACGCGCGTCGACCTCTCCCACAAGCGGGAGGCGTTGTTGCATAAATCGATTTTCTCCCTTCTCCCGGAGTGATTTTTACGAGGGGAGAAGGGTTGGGGATGAGGGTTTTGAGCAAGGTATGTGCCTCCTAAAGATATTTGTGCCACTTCAAACACCCTCACCCCTAGCCCCTCTCCCAAAGAAAAGCATTTTGGGAGAGGGGAATAGTGCAGATTTTGATTTATGCAACAACGCTTCCCACAAGTGGGAGAGGTGACTTAGGAAACAATGCCGCGAAGAAACGTCATTACGACTTCGGCCTTGGCGCAGAAGACTTCGCTAATTCCTCAACAAAATCATTCACCGCTTGCAAGTAGATCACAGTATATTCATGATTCGTTGCGGATGGCATTTGTCTTTCTACATCTCTTGCATGGTCTTCAAGCATCAATTTCACATGCCCAGGAACATTATGGTGCGGACTATGCATAAACGCATTTTTAAATTCTCTACAAATACTTTCCAACAATTGTGCTTTTGGATCAGATTTTCCTTCCGTGAAGAATACATTTTCAATTTGCTGATCCAACTCAGCAAGTAAACGCTCACCTTGCTTATCCAGCTTAGGAATTTCTTTTGCATCGGCAACTGGGCCTGCACCACCAGACTTGGAACGAAAATGCATACTGACTGGTGGCTTACCACCACCGCCAGCTGCTGCAGTTGACGATGAATTACTCCGTCCATTGGCAACAGGCACCGCTAATGTATTTTTGTCTACAAATGCTTTCGCTGACGTATGAATTCTTTGCAGCACGTGAGATATAGCCATTTGTCCATTAACCATAAGAACAAAAGCTTCCATTGTCATCTTTGCTGCCTTAACATCGTCAATAGCACTACTAACAGCTTTCAGTGCCTTTTCCTTATCCGAACCCTTTTTTACTGTTTTTAGTTTAGTAGCGATATCTAATTGCCATTTTGATATCATCAATGATCTTTCCATATCGTATCCAGATTGTGACATAGCCATCACCTCGATTTTGTATTGTTAATACTATTATTATATTCCAACTCGACGATTTATTTCTGTATAATTTTAAATCAAAATAAAAATAACTCAGCCCCACTTTCGCTCTCTTTCACGTGCATTTTGTCTAGAATCCGCTAAAATGCCTCAACAGAAGACTCTGGAGAGGATCTCGCAAGTGACTGACAACTTAACTGAACAAGAACAGATACAACAATTAAAGAATTGGGTTAAACAATACGGAGTAACCGTATTAGTTGGGATTGCCATCGCCCTCACCGGAAACTATAGCTGGCGCTACTATCAAGACTATCGCAATAAAGTGTTAATGCATGCATCTGGTGTATACGATGAAATGCTAACCTTACGCGCGCAAAATAATAGTGATGGCTCTAATGTGCAAGCTAACAAGCTCATTTCCCATTATCCAAAGTCGCCATATGCACAAATGGCAGCATTCATGTTAGCGCGTGATGCTACGGTCAAAAAAGATTACGCGGGTGCGATCACCCAATTAAATTGGATTATAGATAATAGTAAAAATAAATCGATCATAGAAATTGCACGTATCCGTATTGCTCGCATTCAAATTGCAGATAAAAAACCAGATGATGCATTAATTACATTAAACACCCTGGATGATAAAACATTTCTGGGGATGGTTGATGAAACACGCGGTGATGCTTACGTTGCGAAAAACGATTTAGTATCCGCTCGCAAATCTTATGAGCTAGCATTACAAGAAATTCCTAATGCTGAAACAACTCGCCCTATTCTTGAAATGAAATTTGATAATCTTGCTGGAGTGCAAAAAGGTTAATGAAAACGATCAATAAAGTTTTAATATTAGGATGCATCAGCGTTAGTTTATCAGCCTGCGGTAGTTTTTTTGATAAAGATAACACACCAACTCCTTCTCCATTAGTGAGCTTCACTTCAGAAGCAAACGTACGTTCACTTTGGTACACCAACACAGGTTATGGCATTGGCAAAGAGTATGTGCGCTTAGCGCCCGCTCTGGATAACAATGCAATTTACACTGCTGATGTCAAAGGTCATGTTGCGGCTACCGACAAAAACACTGGTAGATCGATTTGGGAATCTTTTGCAGATGAAGGCATCACAGCCGGTGTTGGCGCAGGCAATGGTGTTGTCGTTGTTGGCACACACTCAGGTAAAGTCATCGCATTAAGTGAATTGAATGGCAAACCACGTTGGAATACAACTGCATCCAGTGAAATTCTTGCTGCACCCGCTGTTGGCAACAATGTCGTTGTGATCAAAACAATCGATGGCAAAGTCACCGGATATTCCGTTGATAATGGTCGCTTGTTATGGACCTATCAACAAACAGAGCCTAATTTAATTTTACGTGGCGCAAGCACACCTTTAATTGCAGGTAACAGTGCATTCGTTGGTTTTGCCAATGGTAACTTTGTCAAACTCAGCGTCGACAATGGCAGCTTACAATGGCAAAAAACCTTAGCTGTTGCACAAGGGGCTTTCACTATTCAACGCATGATTGATATTGATGCGAATCCATATCTCTATGGTCATCGTATTTATGCAACAACCTATCAAGGACAAATTTCCGCACTCGAAAGCGGTACCGGGCAAAATGTTTGGTCACAAGATATGTCATCATTTACGGGGATCTCGGGAGACAATGATCGAGCATACGTTACTGATGCGAAAAGTCATGTGTGGGCATTTGACGCAGACAGTGGAACAGTTGATTGGCGCCAAACAAAATTAGAAGCACGTGTGATTTCCGCACCGGTTACAATGGGTAATTACATTGTAGTGGGAGATAATGAAGGTTACTTACATTGGATAGCAAAACAAGATGGTCACTTTGTCGCGCGAGTTAAAGTCAATGGCTCAGGTATTATTGCAGCACCAATCGTAGATAACGGCACCTTGTATGTATTGACGAAAGACGGGCACCTTGCTGCCTATCGAGTAGGTTAATCACATGATACCAGTCATCGCGATTGTTGGTAGACCTAATGTTGGTAAATCAACGTTTTTCAATCGCGTTACAAAAACTCGCGATGCCTTGGTTTCTGATTTTCCTGGAATGACTCGCGATCGTCAATATGGCGAAGCGCTCATTAATGGCCGTAAATTTATTGTTATTGATACCGGTGGTATTACTGATGAAGAAGATGATATTAATCGTCTTACTACCGAGCAATCTACTTTAGCAATTGAAGAAGCTGACCAAGTCTTATTTCTCGTTGATGGTCGTGCAGGTGTTACTCCATCCGATCAAGAGATTGCAAAAAAACTTCGTAGCTTAAATAAAAATACACATTTAGCTGTTAATAAAATTGAAGGCTTAGATCCATCGATTGTCACTGCCGATTTTTATTCTTTAGGCTTAGGTCAACCCCAAGCAATCTCTGCAGCACATGGCATAGGTATTGAAGATTTAATTGATGTCATACTTGGTGACACAGAAATTGAAGAGACGATTGACGATGAAAAAGCAGGCATTAAACTTGCTATCATCGGTAGACCTAATGTCGGCAAATCAACACTCATTAATCGTATGCTCGGTGAAGAACGTGTGATTGTTTGCGATTTACCAGGCACAACACGCGACAGTATTTTTGTACCACTAGAACGTCACGGTACACATTACACATTGATTGATACTGCGGGTATTCGTCGCAAAGGCAAAGTTTTTGAAGCCACCGAAAAATTTTCTGTAGTTAAAACATTACAAGCCATCGCTGCTACGCATGTTGTGTTATTCATCATGGATGCACGCGAAGGTGTCACAGAACAAGATTTACGCCTCATCGGATTTATTTTAGAAAGTGGAAAATCTTTGGTGGTCGCATTTAACAAATGGGATGGCATGAGTAATGATGAGCGTGATCATACTCGCAAGACCATTGATAGACGACTCGAATTTTTACACTTTGTACGCATTCATTTTATTTCAGCGTTACATGGTACCGGTGTGGGCACCTTATTTGCTTCAATCAATGAAGCCTATGACTCAGCACATAAAAAACTGTCAACACCTAAATTAACCAAGCTTTTACAAGATGCGTTAATTCAACATAGTCCACCATTAGTGTCAGGCCGACGAATCAAATTGCGTTACGCCCATCCAGGCGGCAGCAATCCTCCGCGCATTATTATTCATGGTAATCAAGTTGACTCACTACCTGACTCATATAAGCGTTACTTAACTAACATGTTTCAAGAACGCTTGAAGCTGAAGGGCACACCAGTGATCCTCGAATTGAAGAGCAGTGAAAACCCATATCGCCATAGAAGAAATGTGTTAACTGACTCACAAAAACGCAAGAAACAACGTTTGATGCGGAAAGTGAAGAGATAGTAAACTCTTTACCCTCACCCGCCGCATAAAAAACATGCGTCGACCTCTCCCGCAAGCGGGAGAGGTGAAATTATTTTCCTCCCTTCTCCCATCGCGTTTTTTGCGAATGGGTAAAGGGTTAGGGATGAGGGTGATTTTTCATCAACCACAAGGAGCTCCACCATGTTAAGGAAAACATGTATTGCATCATTAATAACTTTTACGCTTTCAGCAACAACCCATGCTGCTATTTTGATTGCTCCAAACTGTTTAATCAAAAACACTGCCGTTACTTACCAAACACTATCAACCAATAAAGAGTTTTCGCTTATCAAAGTCAATGACTCTGATTTAAATACCTTAACGCTCGAAAAAACCAAACAAAAAAAACCTTGTGGTGGCTTTGTGAATGTCACAGACAATTACAAAAATGAAAAGTCTATCGCTGCTCATGATTTTTTACGCTCTAGTTTACAATCTCCAACCATTGCAAAAGATTCAACGTATAGCATTCACTATGCAACAACTGTGAATACCTTGATCAAACAACTTAATCCACAAAATATGTGGAGCAACCTCACCACCTTATCCAACTTTAATGATCGATATGCCGGCTCAGATAATGGCGTGGCTGCTGCGAATTGGCTAAAAAATCAAATCGCAGCGATGTGAAATCTTATTTTGTTAGCACGGGCATGTTTTACAAACAACCTTCCTTAGTCGTGAAAATAGGCGATTCTAACGAGCCAGGGATTGTGATCGGTGCACACATGGATACACTAGGTGCCTTGTGGGGAAAAATGCCTGGCGCCGATGATGATGGCAGTGGCTCGGTTACCGTTCTTGAAGTGGCAAGAACACTACTAGCCAGCGGAATGCATTTCAAAAAACCGATTTATTTCATTTGGTATTCTGCTGAAGAAGAAGGCTTAGTTGGTTCACAACATGTGGTTGCCGATTTCAAAGCGAAAAAAATTCCTGTCTCAGAAGTCATTCATATGGATATGACAGGCTATGCTAATCAAAATGATCCGACTATTTGGTTAATTAGCGATAACACAGACAAATCATTGACGAGCTATTTGGAAACGTTAACTAATACCTATGTTAAACAACCTGTAAAATATACTTCTTGTGGCTATGCTTGTAGCGATCATGCAACGTGGACACAAAATGGTTTTAAAGCAGCGATTCCATTTGAAGCACAGTTTGGCAAAGACGATCCAAATATTCATTCAGCACAAGATACAATGGATGTATTATCGTTAAATCATATGACCGACTATGCGAAGCTAGGCGTTGCGTTTGTGGTTGAGTTAGCGCAGCCAGTTTGATTTTAACCCTCACCCCTCACCCCTAGCCCCTCTCCCGCAGAAAAAATTGCGGGAGAGGGGAAGAAAGCTCCCTTCTCCCAGAGCGTTTTTTGCGATGGGAGAAGGGTTGGGGATGAGGGTACTTTAATAAAAGGAAATTTCCATGCAAAAACTCATTTTAGGATTGTTATTAACTTGCCTAACAACATCCTGTTTCGCATTCACTGGCAGTTATGCAGAAGCACAAGCTTTAGCGAAAAAACAATTCAATAGCCATAAAATCAATGAAACCCGTACAGAATGTAACGATTTAAAATTATTATTTATTCAAAACACCGATCAATGCGGCAACATCAATTGCCCTTATCTTGCGTTTAAACAAGTTGGCGAAGAATATGTTTCGTTAGGTGATATTGGATTTGCCGCCGTAAAATTAATTTGTTACCCCAACAAACAATATCTTGTGACTAGCTGGCATGAATCAAATGCTGCGAGCGAAATACAATTATATCAAATGCAAAATGATACACTGCAAAACAAAAATAAACGCAATCTTGATTTAGCTAACAAAACAGATAATGCAATCAACGAACTAATTTGGTCCAATAACATCAAAGAAATGATGCTACTAGAGATATTCAAATAAATTTTTATTTGCGTAGGCATATAAGAGGATCATTCTGCATTTTTTCATCCAATAAACGATCCATGAGGCTGAAAATTTCTTGCCATTCGTCAGAGAGATTACCTTTTTCATCTTTTTGAGAATCATTAATATTCCCTATTTTTGCAACCATAAGGTCATAGGGAGTTTTTTGAGCCCGGTCTTTGACCAACAATGAATTGGCAGCACCATTCTCTAGAAAAAGTTTGACTATATCTATATGTAAACTTCTTCTTATAATTGAATGAAGAATACTATGCATATTAGAGTCTTTTGATCGGGCATCAGTCGCAAACTTCAGCTTAACCAAAAATTCAATAATCTCTTTCATAGCATAATATCCAGGGTTGTTACTGGTATGCATTATTGCTGTATGCAATAAAGTGATACCATACTCTCTTGCGTCTTTTGGAAAATTTGGATTCTGTTTTAACTCTGACTGGAGCAACTCAAGATTTCCTGATCTTACCGCTTGAAATATCCTAGCCACACTTTTTTCATCCCCATTTTTATTATCGGGCTGAGCACTAAACTTACTAAACATACATACACCTCGTTTTGATTAAACCTTCGTGTATAATTGTACATTTAATCTCCCCAGTGGTTTTAGGGTTATGATCCCCCCTCTGTTTCTATAACAGTGGATATGAAAAAAATTATTGGGGTATAAAAGGAATGCTGAACTCTCAGCAAGAATAATAAAGACAGTTTATTAAATATATTTCACACCCCTCCCTACTAGCATTTTTTGCTAGAGGGAGGAGATGACACATTACGCTGGAGAATATGCTGGCGGTGCTGATGCTACTGGACGAAGATCTACTTTCACATCAGCACCAACGCGCACAGATTCACTAGCCTTCGCTACAGAATATAAAGTAGCTGGAACACCACTTGGCCTAGGAAGCTCTGGTTTTTTAGTTGGGGAATTTTCAGATGCGGTATGTATGTTTACCATGTCGCCTGATATTCCACGACGCATACCACTAACACCTAACGCCTCACCCAAACCACCTACTGTGAAGCCGGCTACATACGCAACACCATAGCCCCATAAAGCCCATCCGAGTTTTAGAGCTCCAAAACTCACAATTGAGGAACCACCCGCGGTCTGAATAAATCCATATACAGCTGCAGCCATTGCCACTAAACCAAGCAAACAGATCGCTCCACCCAAGATTTTTCTAGCCCATGAAGGAGCGCCTGGTGAACGATTTGCACGTGCAATAAAATCATCTTCTGATGCATCAGGAACTTTATTACATAGACGTACGGTTGTTGCTTTCAATGTATTAATACAAAATTTGATGCGATGTGGATGCTGAGACTCTACATCGATATTTTTTAATAAACTATGACTTGCTGCATAAATAGCAGGATCAGTATTTTTGTATTGAGCAACAACACCTTCAAATTCTTTCTTTGCATCAGCATATCTATTACTCACCCCTGCAGCATACGAATCTTCAGTAATGACGGTGCCCTGATCAAAGTAATTTGCTTTATATAACTTACTAGGAGAAATATGATCTTGCTTCAGAGTATCATCTGAATTCATATGCATTACTTGCAATAATTCAAATATCTTATCTCTTAACTCCATCTCTTCTTTGGTGGTTGTCTTCTCAAAGTACCGATACAATGCCCATAACAAACCATTCAGCTCTAAAAGCTTATGTTGGTAATATTCAATATTCGCGCCTTCTGAGCCAGGTTCGCGTTCTGCCAGAATAAGCGCCACCGTTTCAGTTAGCTCAGCTAATACAATCTGAACTCTTTCAGTTTGCTCAAATAAATATTTATTTTCATAATCACTGACTAAACCCGCAACTGTCTTTTTAAAAGAATTACAAAGTGCACGAGGACGGCTTTGGAAATCTTTAAGAAATTGATTCATTTCTTGTTGTTGTGCTTTCTTTACAAAAATATTATGTTCCGCAACTTTTAATAAGTGCTCTAATCCATATTTAGCACGCTTCATTTTTCTTATTTTGGTTTGGTATTCAACTTCATTTTCTCGGTTTAATTCATCAAGGGTATTATTAAAAAAGTGATTCTGAATTTCATCACGAATATCACCACCTAAATCATCTAAGATGTCTTGTATAGCTTTGACTTTCAAATGTGCTGTGATACCTGCTTTGATGTCACCTAATAAATTTGCTGGTTGAGCTTGTGCGGATTTTATATCAGCGGCTCTGCGTGCACCTGCTGTTGCATCTGCATTAGCCGCAATGGCACGACGCAATGGTACGCTTACCAACTCAAGACCATCAATCTTGTCTTGCAAATGCTGAATAGCATCACTGTATAATTTCGCATCCGCTTCGAATTTAGCGAGTTTTTCAACAACTTCATTTTTAAATTCACGACAGCTTATCAATTCGTTTTTTTGATACATTTTGATAGGGGGTTGGGTAAACATGAGCATCCTCCACTTAGCTGTTTTTTTTATTGATACAATGCATTATATAGTTGTAATTTTGTTCGAAATTAGCACGTACATTTTGCATTTGCAAGATAATAAAACCTTAAGTAAATTGAGATTCCGCCGATATATTTATTACGAGATGGGAAAAGTTAGGGCAAAAAAAAGGACTATCAAAAGATAGTCCAAAAATGCTCAACTCAATTAGCAATCCATACTTAAAAAACCCATCCTTGGACACGCAAAACGAGGAGTGGTTATAGAGATCCTTTCAGTCACCGTAGCCATCCAATGGCTAAGAGTGATTATACACAAAGCGAATAAAATGTATCACTTCTAATTCACTTTTTTTATTAAAGTGGGCGATAACACCATAGAAATAGATTAAATTTCAATTAAAATCAGTTGGTTATATAAAAAATAGCTGTAGAAAATCAAATAATATCTTACAGGTTTTGTGAGATATCTCGCACAAAATAATTGGAAACTCTGCTGAGAAACCCTTTTTCGGGGGCGAAAAAAAAGGGCGGGGTTTAAATCCGCCCTGAAAATGCTCAACTCAGGTAAAAATAGCAATCCATGCTTAAAAATCCATCCTTGGGCATACAAAACGAGGAGTGGTTGCTAGAATCCTTCCTGTAACCAATGTCATCCTGACAAGCACCCATTCTAACTAATTGATTTCAAAAAAATATATCTCTGCAGGACTATTTTGAACTTAGAATTGGCGGTGGATAAAAATAAATATTAAAAAACAATAAGTTACATAACATCTGGCTTGTTCGAACAGCAAAAATATAGCTAATCTCTCACACGGCCCGGGTCGATACTCTTAGCTTCCTCATGGGGTTTTGTTTTATATTTCATATAGATAGTAACTTCAACGCGCTGACCTCTCCACAAGTGGAGAGGTGAGATAGTTTCCCTCCTTCTCCCAGAGCGTTTCTTGCGAATGGGAGAAGGACCGAGGATGAGGGAAGTCTTACGCCTCTACCGCCCTATCTTGAAAATTAGGCAGCGTTACGTTTAACTCTAAAATCGAACAGCCATCTTTGCGTTCAAGATCAACTTTCACCTGTTCTTTATCAATCGCAACGTACTTCGCAATCACATCAATAATATCTTGCTGCAACGCCGATAAATAATCAGGCTTATCATGGTTACCGCGCTCGTGCGCGATGATAATTTGTAATCTTTCCTTAGCAAACTTAGCCGTTTTTTCTGGCCGTTGGAAATAATGCAGAATTTTACTCAATTGGTTTGGTAACTTCATACATTCTCCTTTTCCTTGAAGCTAAATATACGTTTTAACCATGTTTGTTTTTCTTCAATGAAGCGATGTGGCAATTCTTCTCCTAAGAAACGTCCAACCGCATCATGATACGCTTGTCCAGCATCACTTTGATCATCGAGAATCACTGGCTCGCCAGAGTTCGATGCGCGCAACACAGCTTGTGATTCTGGAATAACACCCAATAATGGAATCGCTAGAATTTCATTTACGTCACCCAAGCTCAACATATCACCACGAGTTACTCGCTTTGGACAGTAGCGTGTTAACAGTAAGTGCTCAGTGACAGGCTCACGACCTTCTTCTGAACGCTTAGTTTTGCTCGCTAACAACCCCAAGATACGATCAGAATCACGCACTGATGACACTTCTGGGTTGGTTACAACGATTGCATGGTCTGCAAAATACATCGCCAATTGCGCGCCACGCTCAATACCAGCAGGTGAGTCGCATACGATGTAATCACATGTTTTGCTTAACTCATCTAGAACTTTAGCCACGCCTTCCATGGTCAAAGCGTCTTTATCACGCGTTTGTGAAGCTGGTAGGATATAAAGATCTTTGATACGTTTATCACGAATTAATGCTTGATTGAGGTTCGCTTCATCTCGGATAACATTAACAAAGTCGTAAACAACTCTGCGCTCACACCCCATGATTAAATCCAAATTACGTAATCCAATATCAAAATCGATTACGACCGTTTTAAAACCACGTTGCGCTAAACCCGCAGCGAGCGAGGCACTTGTAGTCGTCTTGCCAACACCGCCTTTACCCGATGTCACTACGATTATTTTAGTCACTGTTCATCCCTCTTTTAAGTGAGTTCCCACTGATATGTTATAACAATTCTTGCGTTGACTGTACTTCTTTAATAGTAGATATGCTACGCTTTTCCTCAGCCACGCCCATCTCCCCTACACAAACTTGCGGCCTCCTTCTCTTAGTGAGGGAAACACCCAGGGAGAAGGACAATATAACCAAAAAAGCTATAATTTAGCCTTACCTTTAGAAGGAAGAACCAACTGAATTGGAGGCTCACTCACTCTATGGGAAGGATGTTTGCTTAAACGATTAGTAAACAAAGTCACCCATTCTCTTCCAGCAACAGCTTTCTGTGATGGTGCAGAAGAACCATACAAACCAGATGCCTGCTTTAACTCTCTTTGGATCTGTTGAGCCTTCGTTTCTTTTACATCCTGAGCCCCCACCTTCTTGGCTGTGATTTCCGCACGGGGTTGAGCTTGCACCTTTGAACGCTTACGAAGCTTAACTTGATCCACTGGTGGATTGTATAATTCTCTAACGCATCGTTTTCTTGCGCTGCGTCTAACAGTATCAGCTTTCTCAAGTGTTTCCGGCGATATCAATGTTGTTTGTCGTTGAACTTCTTTTTCAACCACTACAACACCTGCAGCTACTGTGTTTACTTGCGTTACCAAAGGCTCCGCTGCTAATTTAGCTTTTGCCTCTTTTTCGCTAGCCATTGTAGTTTGCTTGATAACCTGCGCAGGAATGGATAAAGGCAATGCTTCTTGTGACAACGACTTTTTTTTCTTAGTTGCCGCACTTTTCTTTGCAGCTAAAGACATTTTTTCCATGCGAGCTATACCAGCTAAAATTCTCGCCATCTCAGGATCATTCGTCTGTTCTTCTTTTTTTGCTACTTGAGTATGCGGAATTTTTTTAGGTAGCACTGGCATAGCCAACGGTCTTTGCAAGATTGATTTTATATTATTGATATACGCATCAAAACCTTCTAGATAGTTTTTTATAGCTAAACTAACAGCAGAAATCTCGTTCGATAAAAAACTTACCTTCATGGCTTCTAACTTTGATTGAATATCAACTAATTTCTTCTGTGCAGTGTTTAAATACTCGATGTAACTATCATATTTAGCTGAAGTAATTTTAGGATCATTTTTAATTTTTGAAAGCACACAAACAAGCTGTTGAAATTGATAGTTCAAAATAGCTAAATTTGCAATGCTGATATTGCGTTCTTGTTTGGAATCATTCACATGGCTCTTTACAAAGTCTTCACATATGCTAATAGCTTTGTCATATGTAGTTACTGCAGAAGCATATAAAGCATGAGCCTGCTGAGATAGCTTGATTTGTGCTTTGACATCATCTGCTTTAGATAACGTTGAGTAGATGCCCTCTGCTTTAGCGTAAGAACCTTCCGCAGAGAGATGAAAGTGATACGCGCGCTTTAATTCTTTATGAGATAACATGGCTTTTCCTCTATTATAATTTTTATTATTAGAAAACAAAGCCATCGTACATTATTTTACGCAAAAATCAATTATATGCCCTTGATTTGAACATTTTCATTTTCCAAATAAATCTGAATCATGGAGTGATTCTCAGGTAAATCATGAATATCGTCTTTAGTAAGATAAAACCCGGCGATAGAGACTAGCTCTGCTTCCAACTTATGGCAAAAAATACGGGCGCTCGCATTACCTTGTACACCGGCAAGCGCACGGCCACGTAGCGTACCATACACGTGGATATGACCATCCGCTAATAATTCTGCGCCAGGACTAACATGCGCTGTGACGATGAGATCACCGCCTTTTGCATAGACTTGCATACCAGAACGAATCGCTGTTGTGACTAGCTTTGACGTCACTGCAACAGGCACAGGAACCTCTTCGACTTTCTTTTTTGGAGCATCAGCAGCAGACTTACCAATATTCACTGTTGGCAAACCCGCGGTTGCAGCTTCTTGCATTTGTTTTTCATTACCGCCCCGCACTCCCATAGGAGCTAGACCATGCCCTATCAAAACTTGTTTGATTTTTGCAAAATCTAAGTCTTCGATCTGCGGTATCTTTTCCAAATCAATTAACACAGGTGAGCCAATGAAAAAATTAGGCGCACGTTGAATTGCTGCGTTTAATTGAATATCTAATGCTGCTAAATCATAGCGCGTCATTTGTAGTATTGCACAAGGTGCAAAACTTGCTTTGAATTGAAAACAAGATTTGTTTTCCGTACTCAATGTACTTGCTGTCATAGTTTAATCTCTGAAATTTTCAAATTGTAAGGGTAATTCCACTTTAGCCGAACGTAACATCGCGATCACTTCTTGCAAATCATCGCGCTTTTTTCCTGTTACTCTTACTTGATCGCCTTGAATAGAAGCTTGTACTTTCGCACCTGATTCTTTAATTAATTTAACGATTTTTTTTGCTTGTTCTGCATTGATACCTTGCTTTACTTCAACCGTTTGTTTTGCTTCATTTAATTTTACGTCGGGATCTTTATATTCAAGCGAACGAATATCGATATTGCGCTTCGAAAATTTAGAACACAATATTTCATCGACTTGTTTTAATTGAAAATCAGTTGGCGCAACTAATGTAATCGTTGTCTTGCTTAATTCCACACGTGAATTAGTACCTTTAAAATCAAATCGCGTTCCGATTTCGCGATTAGCTTGATCAACCGCATTAGTCACTTCATGTTGATCGGTTTTCGACACGACATCAAAAGATGGCATAGACTTCTTCCCTAAATTTGACTTAATACTGAAACCATTTGATATGCAGCATCAACAGCTTCCTTTCCCATATGACCTTTTTTTCCACCTACTCGATCTAACGCTTGCTCTTTATTGTCTGTGGTTAATACGCCAAAAATGACAGGAATATCATTACTCAATGCAACTTGCTGACAACCTTGGCTAACTTGATCACATACGTAATTAAAATGTTTTGTTTCACCATAAATCACCGCGCCAAAACATACGACTGCAGCATATTTCCCTGTGCGCGCGAAACGCTGCGCAGTAATAGGAATTTCAACTGCGCCCGGAACCCAAGCAACACAAATACGATCACTTGAAAAACCTAATTCTTTTAATCTCTCTAATGCACCTTCACATAATTTAGTTGTTACATCTTCATTAAATCGGCTAACAACTATCGCAATGTTAAAACAACCCGGTACATCTTTTACGTTTAATACTTGCATGTACTATCCCTCTATTTCATCAAGAGCAAGCGAATGGCCTAACTTATCACGCTTGGTTTTTAAATATTGTAAATTGCTTTCATTTGGCTTAACTTGATGTGAAATTTGCTCGACTACATTAATACCAAACTGCTGTAAGCCTTCTGTTTTACGCGGATTATTTGTTAATAGACGCAGCTGCTTGACTTGCAACGCATGTAAAATCTGCGCACTCATACCATAATGTCGATGATCTGCTAAAAATCCTAACTTATGATTTGCATCTACGGTATCTAATCCTTGCGACTGTAATTGATACGCTTTAATTTTATTACTGAAACCAATACCTCGACCTTCTTGACGCATGTAAAGCAGAATCCCTTTTTCTTGCGCAATTTTTTCTAATGCAGATTCTAACTGCCAACCACAATCACAGCGTGCTGAACCAAATGCATCGCCTGTTAAACATTCTGAATGCACTCGCACCAAGACAGGTTTTGTAACATCTACATCTTTATGGACTAATGCGATATGTTCTGTTTGGCCAAATTGGCTCTGGTAAACTTTAATTGTGAAATTCGGATCATACTTGAGAGGTAGTGGCGCTGAAGCAACTTCATCGACAAATCTCTCATTTTTAAAACGATACGTAATCAAATCATTAATAGAAACTAGTTTCACATTGTGTTGTTCTGCAAATTCTTGCAAATCGCTGAAACGCGCCATAGTGCCGTCATCTTTAGTAATTTCACAAATGACAGCCGCAGGTTGCAAGCCGGCTAAACGGACCAAATCAACACTACCCTCTGTATGCCCTGGGCGAACTAACACCCCACCCTCTCGCGCAACGAGTGGAAAAATATGACCAGGCATCGAAATATCATCGGGTGTTGATTTTGGATTTACTGCCACACGAATGGTATGCGCCCTATCTTGCGCAGAAACACCAGTTGTCACCCCACTGACAGCTTCAATAGAAACTGTGAATGCTGCTTGATTGGGTAACTTGCGTCGCTCAGGCATCAAAGGAATTTTCAATCGATCTGTGATCTGCTCTGTCACAGTCAAACAAACTAAACCACGCGCATATTTTGTCATAAAATTAATGACTTCTGGCGTGATCTTTTCTGCCGCAATGATTAAATCACCTTCTTGTTCACGCGCATCATCATCAGCAAGGATAACCATGCGGCCTTGGCGTAACTCTTCTAGAGCAACTTCTATTGGCGAAAATTGAAGCATTTTGGATACCATAGATGAATACATTAATAGGTTTTAGATAGAGCGCATACTACCATTCAGGGCATTTTTTGTCACTGGATTATGATAGCGCCTCAACTACTGATTTTTTCCTTTCTCCCATAGGCGTCGTTACGCAATATTCCCCTCTCCCAAAATGCTTTTCTTTGGGAGAGGGGTTAGGGGCTGAGGGTATCGAAACCCTCATCCCCAACCCTTCTCCCCTCGTAAAAAACACTCCGGGAGAAGGGAGTAATCGGAGAGGAGAATTTTAATTCGTTAACTACAAACCTCTACAATTGCCTGCTTTACATCCTGCGTAAACTCATTTGGATGACGCGGTGGACTAAATAAATGCCCTTGCATTTCGAAGCACCCTATTCGCTCGATCGCATGCCGTTGCTCCATTGTTTCAACACCTTCCGCAATCAAGCGTTGATTTAATGTATCGGCCAACAGACTAATCATTTTCACAATGGATTCGCTTTCAGGTTTGTGCGTTATTTCACGCACTAATACACCATCTACTTTGAGGTAATTAATAGGAAAATTGCGCAACTCTTTAAATGACAAGCTACCTGTTCCCAAATCATCGACTGCAATTTTCACACCAATTTGACTAAGCATTTGTAAACTTTTATTTAGCAATTCAGCACGATGAAAAACACCATCCGTGACTTCTAAAATTAACGATGCTGGGTTCATCTCTAAATTTTTTAAAATTTGTGACACTTGAAAACTAAAATGTGGGTTTTCCAACTGCTTTAAAGATACATTGACTGCCAGTTGTTCTACATGAAAATGATTTCGCTGCCATTCTTGAAATTGTTTACATGCCATTTGCAATACACGCTCACCAATTTCAACAATTTTATTATTTTGCTCTGCCAATTTTAAAAATTCTTCTGGCGTAACCAGTCCTAGCTCAGGATGCTGCCAACGCAACAACGCTTCCATACAAACAATTGATTTTGTTTTTGTGTTAACAATAGGCTGGTAGTAAATCGTGAATTCATCATACACTGATGCTTCGTGCAAACTAGAATTTAACTTTAACTGTCTTTGCGTTAATTCACGCATTTTTTCATGATAAAAATCATATCCATTTGAGCCACGTGCTTTTGCTTGATTTAATGCGGTATCCGCCGCTTTTAGTAGAAACTGGTAACTTTCACCATCGTTAGGATAGACCGCGACACCAATACTGGCTGTTAAAAACAATTGTTGCTCGTTAATACGATAAGGAATTGCTATTGAATCTAAGATGCGTTTAGCAATAAACGCGCATGATTCTTGTTTTGCGATTTGCGGTAACAGTAGCACAAATTTATCGCCAGCAAACCGTGTCACTGTATCCACTTGACGTAAAACATCTTGCAAACGTGCTGCGACTTGTTTTAATAATTGATCGCCAATGTCATAACCTAATGCATCATTAATTGTTTTAAAATCATCCAGATCAACAAACATGATTCCGAATAATAATTGGTAACGTGATGCTTGATGCATCGCTTGGTTAAAGCGATCTTCAAAAACTTGTTTACTGGGTAAATGGGTTAACTCATCAGACAAAATGTTTTGTTGCAGCTTTTCCTGTAGTTTACCTAACTCATTGGCAAACACTTTTTCTTTTGAAATTTCTTCTGCTAATTTTTCATTGGCTGATTCGTATTTAGATTTGATAGCATGCAATTTTTTAGACAAGTACGCGACATAGGCAAACAGCATGAAAGCAATCAGTGTTAACATAAGATTCAAAACAGTCATGCCATCCCTCCATTGAAAAAAGTGTCATCCCGAGCGAGAGCGAGGGACCTCCCTGGAGATCCCTCGCTCTCGCTCGGGATGACAAGTATTAACTCCTATCCTAGCGCATTAACCCTGTAAAAAATACTTTGGTTTAAATACCACGGTAAATTTTTTGAAAAATGCAAATTCTTTGGTATCTTGCGGCACAGGAAGCGGTGATGATTTGAACACTGCTGCTCGCGCTGAATTGTCTAGCTCTGGATTACCACTATTTTTTGCTATTTCCGCATCTAAGACCATTCCACCTGGTGCCAAGTAAATTGTGATAGACACTGTTGAATTTTTATCAGCATTCGGTGGGATAATCCAATGCTGACCAACAACTTGTAAAACCAATGCTTTATATTTATCGACCACGCCTTGTGCTTGACGAGCCTGATCTGCTGTAACATTAATTTCATTTTTCATTTGTTGCTGTAGCGATTTCGCAGAAAGATTTTTTAATTCACTCGCAAAAGATTTTTCTAATTCTTTTTGTTTTAGTTTCTTTTTATCAACTTGCTGCTTTTTCAAATCGGCTAATAATTGTTTTTCAATTTTTTCTTGCTGTAGCTTTTTTTGTTTTTTCACATCCAATGCAATCACATCTTGTTGTGGTGGTGTTACCACCGGTTTTGGTGCTTTTACAACCTGTGGTGGTGTAGGAATCGGCTTTGCTACTGGCTGCGGCGCAGCCAGTGCTTTCATCGGTTGTGGAATGGGTTTCGGTGGTTGAGGAGCTGGTGTAGGCGATGCAGTGATTATCACTGCATTCATCACTTGCGGTGCATTTGGGGTGTTTTCAAAAACAATATTCTCGCCTGTTAATTGGAATCCCATCGCTAATATAAAAAAAACGATGACATGCAACACTATCGAAGTGATCAATGGCCTACGATATGTTGGCTGCCGTTCCATTCCTTTAACCTACCGTTGTTTGTTGCGGATCTGTGATTAAACCAACTGATTTCGCGCCAGCTTGTTGCAATAACACCATAGCTGCCACTATTTTGCCGTAATTTGTATTTTTATCACCTCGCACTAACACTGGGCGTTGTTCTGTCGCACCAGCCGTACGCGAAGGCGCTAATTGCTCTGAAACCAAATTACTTAACACACGCTCTGTAATCGGTACGTTTGGTTTTTCAGCTATATTTAAATAATAATTTCCTGCTGCATCAACAGTCACGATAATCGGTTGCTTTTGATCGTTGGCTAGCGGTTTGGATTGTGTTTTTGGCAAATCAACTTTGACACCTTGATTTAACAATGGCGTTGTCACCATAAAAATTACCAATAACACCAGCATAACATCAATGAATGGTACGACATTGATTTCTGCTAAAGGTGAACGCGATCCACGCTTGTGAAGATAGGCCATAGGTTACTCCACCACTAATTCAGCACGCTGTTCACGTTGATAACTTACAGCAGCCGCTTGTGCCTGACGCAATAAAATATTTGAAAACTCTTCTTGGAATGAATCGAAGCGATTCAAAATACGACTCACTTCTGTTGCATAGCGATTGTATGCAATCACTGCAGGAATCGCTGCAAATAAACCCATTGCTGTTGCAATCAGCGCTTCTGCAATACCTGGCGCAACCGCTGAAATCGTCGCTTGTTGCACATTGGCCAGACCACGAAACGACAACATAATTCCCCATATCGTTCCAAACAAACCAACATACGGACTGATAGAGCCGACCGTTGCTAACCATGATAAATGCATTTCTAAGTTATCTTGTTCGCGCATTTCAGCAACATGCATAGCACGTTTCACATTTTCCATCACATGTTCAACTGGAGTACCTACTTGTTTTTGCATGCGTAGAAATTCTTTGAAACCAGCTTGGAAAATAGCTTCTATACCTTGCACTTCTCCACGCTTGCGAATGGTGTCAGCGTAAATTTGCGAAAGATCGCCACCAGACCAAAACTTTTCTTCGAATACTTCTATGGACCGCTTCACAGAGCTCAGATAAAAACCGCGCTGCAAAATGTAAGTCCATGACATAACCGATGCGCCAGCTAACAATAGCATGACACCTTTCACAACAATGCTGGCATTCCAAAAATAGTTCCACAAAGATGAATCAACTGTCACGCTTCTTCTCCTAATAATATTTTAACGTCTGCTGGCAACCCTTTTGGCTTAAAAGAGGTATCAACACACGCCACTTTAATTTCTGCTTTGCAGAGTATAGTAGCGATTGTATCAGTCGAGCGCAAATATTGTTCGTAAATTAAACTGGCCGGACGAATATCTGTTACTTTACTAACCACTTCGACCATTTGATGTACTTTTGCTGGCTGTAAAAAATCCATTTTTGCCGATCTGACAGCTAACAACACACCTTGCGATCGCTGCCATTCCAAACCTAAACCTACCTGCTCCGCCCATTCAGAGCGTGCGCGCTCAAAAAATTTAAGGTAATTGGCATGATAAACAATACCCACACAATCGGTATCATCGATGTAAACACGAAATCGAAAAATATGCTCTTTCATGTATCCTCAAACAGGCTAATATTTTTTTGGGAAACTATTTTTTCTGGGACAGGCAAACCCATATGTAAATACGCTTGCTTCGTGGCAATACGTCCACGCGGAGTACGCATCATAAAACCTTGCTGAATGAGAAATGGCTCGATGACATCTTCAATAGTGCCACGCTCTTCACTAATCGCTGCAGCTAAACTATCAATACCGACAGGCCCCCCTGCAAATCGATCTATTAATGCGAGCAAGAGCTTTCTATCCATCATATCAAAACCTTGATCATCAACATCTAATAAATCTAACGCGCGCTTTACAACATCTAACTGGATATCACCATTCGCTTTCACTTCTGCATAATCACGCACACGACGTAGCAAACGATTCGAAATTCGTGGTGTCCCACGCGAACGCTTTGCAATTTCTTCAGCGCTCTCATGATTAATGGTGATCCCTAAAATACTCGAAGAGCGTTGCACAATGTGCGTCAGATCATTCAACGCATAAAATTCTAAACGTTGCACGATACCAAAGCGATCACGTAATGGAGACGTTAACAATCCGGCACGTGTTGTTGCTCCAATCAAAGTAAACGGTGGTAAATCTAACTTAATAGAACGCGCTGCAGGACCTTCACCAATCATAATATCTAATTGATAATCTTCCATAGCAGGATATAAAACTTCTTCTACCACAGGACTCAAGCGATGAATTTCATCAATAAATAATACATCGCGTTCTTGTAAGTTAGTTAACAATGCAGCGACATCACCAGGTCGTTCAAGCACAGGACCAGACGTTTGCCGTAAACCAACACCTAATTCATTAGCAATGATATTTGCTAATGTTGTTTTACCTAATCCTGGCGGCCCAAAAATTAATGTATGATCTAAAGCATCATGTCTAGCACGCGCTGCTTGAATAAAAATTTCCATTTGTTCGCGCACGGATGGTTGACCAACATAATCTTTTAATAACTTAGGGCGAATAGCCCTATCGACGGTCTCTGTATCCACTGACTGTGCCGTAATGATTCTATCCGTGTCTTTCATACCACCATCTCCCGGAGTGCGCGACGGATAATTTCTTCACTTGTTAAACCATCGCTATTTAATTTTGACACTGCACGACTTGCTTCTTGCGGTTTATAACCCAACGAAATCAATGCAGAAATTGCATCTTGAATGACATGATTACGCGAATTCGTTTCTGTAGAGGAATTAATAAATGTATTTAACTCTTTGATATCACCGACTTGCCACTCGGATAATTTATCGCGCATTTCAATAATTAAACGTTCTGCGGTTTTTTTACCGACACCAGGAATTCTTACTAAGCTCGCTGCATCATTACTTGCAACACAACGTGCAAATTCATTAGGGTCTAGACTTGATAAAATCGTCAAACTTAAACGCGGACCAACACCGTTCACTTTAAGCAAAGTGCGAAACAATAGACGCTCTTCACGCGAATAAAAACCATATAATAATTGCGCATCTTCACGCACAACAAAATGCGTCAGCAATGTCACTGTCTGCCCAACTTCAGGTAGTTTATAAAACGTGCTCATAGGCGCGTCGATTTCATATCCGACACCTTGCACGTCGAGCAATAATTGTGGAGGTTGTTTTTCTAGAATAATACCTTTTAGCTGTCCAATCATTTGTCGATCCTTGTTTTATCAAGTTCTACCCTCATCCCCAACCCTTCTCCCAATCGTAAAAAACACTCTGGGAGAAGGGAGTAACATATTAAAGCTCACCTCTCCACTTGTGGAGAAGTCGCCACGCGCTTTTTACGTGGCGGGTGAGGAGACATTCAGAAGAATAACATTCTCTCTTCCCCATCGAAACTATTTATGCTTTAATTTGGCGAAATCACTAGGGGAGCCCTGCTGGGCTGAGATTACTGTGCACAACACAGTTAAACCCTTTAAACCTGAATAGGCTAGGACCTGCGTAGGGAAGTGGAAAAGCTCATGAGCATTCGTTCGTGAGTTTCTTTGCATCTACACACATACCTCCTATGCTACTTAACGTGGGAGTTCTAATGAAAGTTGATTGCGCACTACTCAAACCATTATCTGGCTCAAAAAAAATCTTTCTTAATGGAAACATCCATACTGATATTCAAGTTCCCATGCGAGAAATTCAATTAACCAATCATGAAACATTTTGTGTTTATGATACATCAGGCCCATACACTGATCAGACTGTGCAAACCTCTATTCCTGATGGCTTACCTGACATACGCTCAACATGGCTTGCTAACAGCGATGATATCGAAACATATAGTGGTAGAAGTATTAAAATCGAAGACAATGGTTTTTCAACTTTACAAAAATCCGCGCAAATACAAGCAAGTCAATTACAACGCACACCACGTCGCGCAATCCCAGGAAAAAATGTCACGCAACTTCACTATGCAAAACAAGGCATAATCACACCTGAAATGGAATATGCAGCCATTCGTGAAAATCAAAATCGTCAACACAAAAATTCTATCACTCCAGAATTTGTACGCAGTGAAATTGCTCGTGGACGAGCTATTATTCCCGCAAACATCAATCACACTGAATTAGAACCTATGGTGATAGGCAGAAACTTTTTAACGAAAGTGAATGCCAACATTGGGAATTCTCCCGTTAGCTCATCAGTTGAAGAAGAAGTAGAAAAATTAATTTGGGCCATTCGTTGGGGCGCTGACACCGTCATGGATTTATCGACAGGAAAAAATATCCATGCGACGCGAGATTACATTATTCGCAATTCACCCGTACCAATTGGTACCGTCCCTATTTATCAAGCACTAGAAAAAGCGGATGGTATTGCTGAAGATATTACATGGGAAATATTTCGCGACACTTTAATCGAACAAGCAGAACAAGGCGTCGATTATTTTACTATTCACGCTGGAGTGCTCCTACGTTATATCCCATTAACCACCCAACGTGTCACTGGTGTTGTTTCACGTGGTGGTTCTATCATGGCGAAATGGTGTTTAACTCATCATCAAGAAAATTTTCTTTATACAAATTTTGCCGAAATCTGCGAAATCATGCGCGCCTATGATATTAGCTTTTCACTAGGTGATGGCTTGCGTCCTGGCTGTATCGCTGATGCTAATGATGATGCACAATTTGCTGAATTAGAAACACTAGGTGAGCTGACAAAAATTGCATGGAAACACGATGTACAAGTCATGATTGAAGGTCCTGGCCATGTCCCCATGAACCTATTAAAAGAAAACATGGAAAAACAATTAATCTTATGTGATGAAGCACCCTTCTATACCTTAGGGCCACTAACCACTGACATTGCACCTGCATATGATCACATCACCAGTGCGATCGGTGCTGCGATGATAGGTTGGTATGGCGTTGCATTACTATGTTATGTAACACCCAAAGAACATCTTGGCTTACCTAATAAAGAAGATGTGAAAGCTGGAATCATTGCTTATAAAATTGCAGCACATGCTGCTGATCTTGCGAAAGGTCACCCTGCTGCACAAGAACGTGATAACACGTTATCGCGCGCACGTTTTGAATTTCGCTGGGAAGATCAATTTAATTTGTCACTTGATCCCGATACTGCACGCTCATATCACGATGAAACATTGCCGCAAGAATCTGCCAAGATTGCAAAGTTTTGTTCGATGTGTGGTCCTAAGTTTTGCTCGATGAAAATTACGCAAGAGATTCGCGAGCTTGCGAATGGATAAGCCCCTCATCCCCAACCCTTCTCCCACAAGCAGGAGAAGGGAGAAAAGCACTTCACCTCTCCCACCTGTGGGAGAGGTCGTCACGTGCTTTTTACGTGGCGGGTGAGGGTCTTTACGATGAAAATCTGCATCATCGGCGCTGGAATACTAGGACGTTTAATTGCACTGGATTTATTGAATCGAGGCGCAGACATAACAGTCATAGACAAAAACCTAGATAACACTTGCAGCATGGTTGCTGCGGGTTTATTAAGCGCAACTAGCGAATTAGATAGAGCAGATCCATTCATTTTTCATCTTGGAAAAGAAAGTATTACCACACACTGGCCACGTATTGTAAAACAACTTGAAGAGCCTCTTTGTTTTAAATCCTGCGGCATCATTGTTGTTTCTCATCCAAAAGATGACACAGAGCTTTCGCATTATGTTAATTTAATTCACGCAAAAAATTACTACCCACAAACGTTAAATTCCATCGACTTACAAAAAATGGAACCTGATTTAAAAAAATTTAGTCATGGCTATTTTTTTCCTGAAGATGGCCAAATTGATAGCCAACAAATTTATCTCGCTCTAAAAAAATATTTGTTAAATCACTCCATTGCTTGGCAAGAAAAAAACATCAGCGAGAACGATATCACCATTTTAAAAAAGCAATTTGATTATGTCATTGACTGCCGCGGATTAGGCGCAAAAAAAATATTTCCTCATTTACGCGGGGTGCGAGGAGAACTTCTATGGTTACATGCTCCTGAGGTAGCACTTTCTCGTCCGGTACGTTTAATGCATCCACGCTATAGCTTATATATCGCCCCACGAGAAAAAAATATTTATTTAGTTGGCGCTAGTGAAATTGAAACTGAAGACGACAGCGCCATTTCAGTCAAATCGACACTGGAATTATTAACAGCAGCCTATTCAATTCATCCTGGATTTGCTGAGGCACGACTCATAAAAACAGCAACCCAAGTTAGACCCACACTACCCAATCATTTGCCTAAAATACAGATCGATTCCAACTGCATTTCCATCAATGGTTTGCACCGCCATGGATACTTGCTTAGCCCAACCATAGCAAATGATATTTCAAATTACATCACTAATCGCAGTATTCAACATGCAACACCCTGGGGAGCACATGATTACGTTACGACTTAACAATACCGAAATGACTTTGCCCAATGAAACCACATTAGAAACACTACTCAATAATCATGGTTATGCAAACAAAGGTTTTGCTGTCGCCATCAATAAACGATTTATTCCAAAAACAAACTACCCAACAACACAACTCCAACAAAATGATATTGTTGAAATCATTACACCAATGCAAGGGGGATAACATGTGGCAACTCGCAGGAAAAACCATAACAAGTCGATTTCTATTAGGCACAGCACAATACCCTACGCTGGAAATCATGCAAAAATCGATTACTGCTGCGCAAACCAATGTTCTCACTGTATCGTTAAAGCGTGAAACAAGCTTAGCGCAACAAAAAAATTATTTTTTCGATGCCATCAAAAGCACTCACTGTCATCTACTGCCTAATACAGCGGGCTGTAAAACAGCAGATGAAGCCATCATGACAGCACAAATGGCGAGAGAAATTTTCGCAACGAATTGGATCAAACTAGAAGTGATAGGCGATGACTATACTTTACAACCTGACCCATTCGGATTGTTAACTGCAACAAAAAAATTAATTGAGCTCGGCTTTGAAGTATTCCCCTATTGCACCGATGACTTGGTATTATGCCAACGCTTAATTGATCTCGGCTGCAATATTTTGATGCCCTGGGCTGCGCCTATTGGATCAGGAAAAGGCTTATTAAATCCTTACGCATTAGAAATGCTACGTCAGCGTTTTCCCAACACAACATTAATTATCGATGCCGGCATAGGAAAACCTTCACACGCCACTCAAGCAATGGAAATGGGATACGATGCTGTATTACTTAACACAGCAGTATCGTTAGCCAATGATCCCATCTTAATGGCTAATGCTTTTTCTCATGCCATTACTGCTGGACGTCAAGCATATGAAGCTGGCGTCATGCCTGAGCGGAATATGGCACATGCGAGCACATCATTACTTGATACGCCGTTTTGGCATCAACCCTCACCCGTCACGTAAAAAACACGTGCCGACCTCTCCCGCAAGGGCGTTGTTGCATAAGTCGATTTTCTCCCTTCTCCCGGAGTGATTTTTACGAGGGGAGAAGGGTTGGGGATGAGGGTTTTGAGCAAGGTATGTGCCTCCTAAAGATATTTGTGCCACTTCAAACACCCTCACCCCTAGCCCCTCTCCCAAAGAAAAGCATTTTGGGAGAGGGGAATAGTGCAGATTTTGATTTATGCAACAACGCCTCCCGCAAGCGGGAGAGGTGAATTTTAATATTTTACCCCCCTTCTCCCAGAGTGTTTTTTTGCGAATGGGAGAAGGGCTAGGGATGAGGGAAAACAACCCAATAGGAACACACAACATGAAAAAAATCATTTGGACAATCGCAGGATCTGACTCAAGCAGTGGCGCAGGTATATCAACAGATATACAAACAGCAAATGCATTAGGCGTACACGCGTGCGGCATTACCACAGCCGTAACAGCACAAAATCAACAAACTATTTCACACACCACCTTCACTGATCCTCATGAATTAAAGAACCAAATAGATACTCTCGCCGAACAATATCCTCCAGCAGCCATTAAAATTGGAATGATTGGCACAAAAGAATTAATAAGCGTTATCGCTAATTTCTTGCAACACTACAATGGTTATGTCGTACTAGATCCCGTATTTTATTCAAGCTCTGGTATTCCATTATTTGCAGGTAATTTATCTGAATACATTTCACAATTTAAAATATTATTTCCACATGTTGATTTATTAACACCGAATATTCATGAAGCTGAAATACTCATTAACTCAACTTTTAATGATGAATCAGGGATCATTTCAGCAACCAAAAAAATCCTTGCCATGAATATTAGGAATGTTTTACTTAAAGGTGGTCACAGACAAAATATTTTCGCGCAAGATTATTGGACCAATGGTACTGAAGATTTTTGGTTAGCATCACCACGCCAACCATTCACCAATATTCGCGGCACAGGATGCACACTTGCGTCAGCTATTGCTGCAACTATAGCACAAGGTTATGAAATCAAAGATGCATTGGTGATTGCAAAAATGTATCTCAATCAAGGCATCCGTCACAGTTATGCATTAAATAATGCTCATCATATTTCGCATACAACATGGCCTGAAAATCAAATTGATTTACCTTTTTTATCACATCAACCACTTACCAATATTACAAAACCTTTTCCACCATGCAATACAACTCCACTGGGTCTTTATCCTATTATTGATGATGTATCATGGCTAAAAAAACTATTACCTTTAGGCATTTCTACATTTCAACTGCGTATCAAAGATAAGCCACTTGCCGTAATTGAAGAACAAATCAAAGAAAGCATTCAACTTGCCAAACACTATGCGGCGCGCTTATTTATAAATGATTACTGGGAATTAGCAATTAAACATAACGCATATGGAATCCATTTAGGCCAAGAAGATATTTTAACCGCCGATGTCAACGCTATACGCAACGCAGGCATACGCTTAGGAGTTAGCACACATTGTTATTATGAAGTTGCGCGCGCACACACATTACAACCCTCGTATTTAGCTTGTGGACCAATTTATCCAACTACAAGTAAAATCATGCCATTCTTACCACAAGGTTTAGAAAATTTAAAACGTTGGCGCCGCACTCTACAATATCCTTTGGTTGCCATCGGTGGCATTTCACTTGAACGCTTACCAGCTGTAGTGAATGCACACGTTGACGGGGTAGCAATGATTTCTGCTATTACTCATGCACAAGACCCACTATTCTCCGTCAAAGAAATGATCAAAATTATAACAAAAAAGGCACTTACCCCCGCTAATGTGTAAAGAAATACTGCAACACAGGCTAAAAATGCTTTAAGATACTCAAACTATAATTTATATACTCCGAGGATATCTAATGGGCGCTTCATACGAAGATTTTACAGATGATGAAAATGAAATTGATCCTATTACCCAATTTAAAACCCGATGGACGCCACTCTGTCATGATGCATTCAACCTACTCGATCGTGTTGCAGATGCTTATGCAAGTATTCGCGGATTATATAAAGAACAAGCCGTTGGCAAAACCAAGCAAAAACAATATGTTCGCACACACAAGAAAGGTGAAGAAATCAATTTACCGGAATTCTTTTGCACTATTAGTGGCGTATATGAACCTACTCATGCACTTTCCAAAGAATTTAAGCACGCTAACAATCTAGGATACGCCACATCAACGATACAAATTAATTTACTAGTTGCCCCTTGCTTAAGAACACGCGCAGATAACAGCGATCTCTACCAACAAAGTACCAAAGCAAATGCCGAAAAAAATGCGCTAGATGCTATCGCTAATGAAAAAGCTATTTGCTTTTTCGAAAAACTATTACTGAATAAAATGGGATTAGAAGAATTCGACTTCGCAAAAATGAGCAGTTTTGTTGGAAAATTAAATGGCAGCAAAAACGATCATCACTATAACCGTTTACTCGCCTTTGCACTTTATGAACTTTATTCCACTTATGAAAAACAATTGAATGTTCGATTCTCTGATCATTTTGTCGATGAAAAATCCGCGCATGATAAAACTGATCGCCAAAATATGTATGACTTAATTTCTTTAATTGTAGTACCAGATGATTACTTGGAACGCTATGGACGTTTTCGTGATGTATTTAGCAAAGTAACCAACATTGAATTAGTCGCTTTACAAACGGATACTGCAGCAGATGCTAAAGGTGGCGCAGGTGGTCCAGCTGCCCTGCCAGAAAAATGCCAAGAGTTAATTGATCATTTAAACGAACTGGGTGAAGTACATTATGGAATCAAGCATCCTGATGAAAAAAATTTTGTTGGCCATTTAGAACCTAAATTTAACGCTTTAGTCTTAAAAGTTCGAAATCAAATGCAGGCAGAAATAAAAAGAGGAACTAATGAAGCTAAAGCGTATGAAAGCGGGCTTAGAGTCGTTGCAGCGACTTTGAAAGATAAATTACCGCGCAGAGAATGGTTTAGTAGTGTAAAAATCAGTGGCAGTGAAGCTGTAGAATATTTAAATGCAAAATTAAATGAACGACATTTTCCACGTTTGCTCGCTACATTTTTGCATGGAGTTGATAGCAAACATTTCCCGGCTTACAAAAATATTGCGCCGCCCAATTTCCCAAAATATGTCACGCAATATCTGCAGCGCCAGCTTGCGCCGCAAGCAAAACCTAAGATGAAACCTTAAGGAATATAAAGATGCCTAATACAGCGTATGCCAGACTCGACGAAACACACGTCCCAGTAGATCAATTGCCACCTGTTGATCCAGTGGGTAATGGCTCAAAACAAGCCGCGGCAGCAAACCCACTATCTGCTGCGCCAGCCAGCAACGATCATTCAGCTTGGCCAAGCGATTGTAAAGAAATTTATGCCATGGCAAAAAGTCTTGATAATGATTACAAACAGATAAAAGAATCAGCTAAATCTAAAGCTGCCATGACTTCTTTCATCGAAAAACTTAAACATGAAATTGATGCAGCACTCATCCCTAGCGTTGTAAGCGATAAAAAAAGTGATGCGAAAGCGGCAGCTGTTCAACACATAAAATCTACTGTTATGAATCATGCCCCTGCATCTGCTAAAGCAAGTGATAACGAGCAAATTAAAGCAATCGCAACGAAATTAAATGATGAATCACATAAACATGCTTATACACGATTAGTCTGCTTTCTTTATATTGAAATATGTTTGAAATACAACATAGCACTGCCTAATGAATTTAATTTAATCGACATCCCTGAATATTACGCTGGAAAAATCCAAAACTTCAGAACCAAATATCCTCATCTCGTTAAACATAATAAATTTATGGCACAACTCGATGCCAAACAAACGAAAGTTGGAGCTGGGCCAGTAGCATTACCTGAAAAATGCCAGCAATTACTTGACCAATTAAATGAACTTGCTGACTTACATAGTGAGTTAAAAAAACTAAAGCAACGAGATCCAAAGTTTGTAAAACTCATTTTAAATGTAACTGAAGCAATTAAAAAAGAAAACAATGATGATGCTAGTGTTAGAGCAGGATTAATCATCATCATGAATGCCTTCAACGACAAAATTCCCATGAAAGGAAATATCTTTAATAAAGTACGCCGCACCCCTGATGAGACCATTGCTTATCTAAACGAAAAACAAAATAAAAAATATTTTCCACGGTTATTGGGGAAACTTTTATTTTGTCATGCAGTGAACTTGAAAAGCCACGCTGCACATTTAGAAAAAATTCAAATACCAGATTTAAAGGACGATGCAAAATTTTCTGCTCGATATAGCAATTTAAGTGACCTGTTTAAGAAGAAATTTAATAAACCGGCCGAGGTAGCTTACAAAACATTGTGATACTTCGAAGAGCTTAGCCCCCTTTGAAAAAGACTTTGCTTCATCAGTCATCTCTCCCACTTGCGGGAGGCGTTGTTGCATAAATCGATTTTCTCCCTTCTCCCGGAGTGATTTTTACGATGGGAGAAGGGAGAAAACTGAGAGGGTAATTATCTCACCCCAACAAACTATTCAACATCGCTGCTAAACGATAACCAGCTAACGCAGTACGTTGCTCAGCTAATTGTTTTCCTGCAGCAATATAAGCATCGCTAGGTGTTTTACCTTCAGGAGTATTGTAAACCGTAGACTGTGCAACTTGCACATCTTCATTTGCCCAATCTTCTGGTTTCACATCATTGACAACATCATTACTAAAATAACTTTTTGGATATAACGTTGTTATCGTATTGACTAAAGGATCAATATTACTTTGCGAAGTGCTTACGCTATACACTCCCATACACTGATCCCATAATGAATGCAGATTATCGACATTAATACCTTTCGCTTGATATTGAATATGATATCCATTCCCGCCTTCATCACCCGTAGGATGCGCTGCTGCAACACGTGTAACTGCATGCAACGGTTGATGCATATCTCCAACCACATGTACTAAAAACGCGAGAAAACGCGCACGTTCATGCACATTCGCTTTATCGTTTGCTATAACAGGTAACATTAATTTGATTGCCCATACCGCATTATCGGTATCTTGTTTGGCGCCTGCTACTGATGTTCCATCAGCAGAAAATGCCATGTTGATATAATGCCAGTGCGTGTAAGATTCTATCTTTTGACTACGTAATTGATCCATCCAAGGACCCAGATCAGAAAATTGTGTGATACCACTATAATCATTATGCATTGTTGCGACGAGTTGATCGACTTTAGCTTTTACAGACGGGGTAAGATTATTATAAGCAATTTGTGCAACAAGAGTATGACCAACAGCATTCCATGCAAAACTTGTAATAGGTGACACGATTACAATTAAACTCAACAATATCTTTGATGCAAACTTCAACATAAGCATTCTCCGAATTTACCGACTTCCGAACTATAACGGGATTTCTCTTGTCGGGTCAATGCCTATGTGTAAGCCCTCACCCCTAGCCCCTCTCCCACAAGGGCGTTGCTGCATAAATCGATTTTCTCCCTTCTCCCGGAGTGATTTTTACGAGGGGAGAAGGGTTGGGGATGAGGGTTTTGAGCAAGGTATGTGCCTCCTAAAGATATTTGTGCCACGTCAAACACCCTCACCCCTAGCCCCTCTCCCAAAGAAAAGCATTTTGGGAGAGGGGAATAGTGCAGATTTTGATTTACGAAACAACGCCTCCCACAAGTGGGAGAGGGGAAGATGAAAAAAATGTTTTCCCTCCCTTCTCCCAGAGCGCTTTTTGCGAAGGGGAGATGGGTTGGGGATGAGGGTATCTCTCTATTTTTCTTTAAACACCCACACCCCATTCCAATCTGCCTTAGGTGGATGTAATTTAAATTCTTCACATCGCGCCACATACAAATGGGCCAATTGATCTTCTGGATGTAACACGACACAATGTTTAAAATGCGCGATTGCTTCATCCCATTGATGCTTAGAATAACATGCGTATGCTTTTGAAAAGGCTTGATTATAGGCATCTAGATCAAATGAAAACTTTTCAAATTTATCGCCGAGTAATTCGTAAATAGACATTACCTTTTCTTTGCCTTTAACGACCACTCTATCCAAAAATCGAAATACGAATTGGTTTTTAATTGCTAAATACACTGCTTCACTTGCAATGATATGTGAATTATAAATTTTATTAATACTCTCCAAACGACTGGTAACATTAATCGCATCACCGATCGCTGTATAATTCATTCGAGTACTTGAACCTAAATTTCCAACAATCACTTCACCAAAATGAATACCCATTCGGGTGTATAGAGGCGGCTTACCAGCCATCCTCCATTTTTCATTTAAATAAGCGAGTTTTTTCGCACAAAGCAATGCCGCCCTTGCAGCTTGTTGACATGGATACTCTTCTGGTAATGGCGCACCCCAAAATGCCATCAATGCATCGCCGATATATTTATCAACTGTTCCTCTTTCTTGCGCAATAATATGTGACATTGCCTCAAAGTATTCGCATAAATGCTCCATCAACAATTGTGGTTCCATATGTTCAGAAATTTTTGTGAAATCTTGTATATCAGAAAATAATATTGCTAACGTTTTCTTTTCGCCACCAATTAACACATCTTGCCCTGAATCAATTAATTGTCTCACTAACGTTGCAGGAACATATTTTTGAAATGAGCGTAGCCCTTTTTTCATCGCATAAATAGCATCGGATAATGCAATGATTTCCTTAATTCTAGACTTAACTTTCATTCCACCTTCTAAGTCTAAGTGTCTTATGCGATTGGTTTCTTTCACCAAACGTTTCATCGGTGTAACAATACGATTCACTAAACGACTCATCAGTGCAATACCAATTAACAAAATCGCTATCGCTATGACGATGGTAATATAGTTTGTTTTTATAATTTCGCTAACAAAGTCATACTCAGGTGCTACAACAGCAATTAACCATCCTTTTGTAGCAAGATGTGGCATTGGTTTGTATACTGCGAGATATTTCTTTCCATCGAAATCATAGACAAATTCTTGCTGGTGCTGTTTTTGGTATTCAGCAAATGATGCAACCACCCAAGGAAGAGGTACATCCTGTATCGACATTAAATTGCCTTTTCTATACTGCTCTATATTCGGATATGCGATTACTTTACCTTGATCTGTCATTAAAAAAACGATGCCATGTTCGCTGATTTTTTGTCTTTCAATAAAGTGCCTCAAATAGTCCAAACGTAGATTTAGTGCGAATACTCCTAAGAATTTTTTTGTATCACTATAGACTGGAGCAGCTGCGGTAATCCCCAAATAACCATTAATACGATACGGAAAAATATCCGTCCAAATGACTTTTTCACCACTCTGCGCTGCGATAAACCAAGGGCGTTTGCGTGGGTCATAACCGATATCCGCAGCATCTTCTGTTTTTATCAAATTCCCAACTTCATCATGGGTATACAACTTTCTCATGAAGGTAGTATCTCGTCGCATGACTTCAGTCAGAATGTTTTTATTTTCTACCTTATCTGATGAAACAAAATTACCATTGATATCACCCCAGAAAGCTGACTGCACACTCGGTAAGCTTTTTGCTTCTACACTCATGAAATCATAAGTATAGTCAATCAAACTTTGGGGATTATGGGAATCAATTGCTGCACGCTGAATTAATGATTTTGCAAATTCACATTCGGTAGCGACATCATTTAATTCATCGACTAAATCATCATAGATCAATTCAGCGGCTTGTTTCATTGATTGAAATGAAACAAACGACACAGTACGCATAAAGCGTGCGTATGACACACCAATTAATACCAACATGGAAATAACAAATAGTGAAATAAATATAGATAGAATACTTAAGCGTAGCGATAAAATAATTTGCGCTGTTCTATTTAAAATTTTTTGTAGCATTTATTATATCTCCATTTATAACACTACCTTACGCCAACTACTGCTTCGCTTTCTAGGCATCGCTTTTAAGTTTAATTTGGTTAATGAATGGCGTGTATGTGCATGACACAATGCAATCGCTAGCGCATCAGCTTCATCTGCTTGTAATTTGTTTGAATAATTCAAAATACTTTTCACCATATGTTGCACTTGTTCTTTCTTTGCTGCCCCATATCCAACAACTGATTGTTTTACTTGGCGTGCTGAATATTCAGCAATCGGTAATCCTAGTGCTACTATCGCTGCACCCCGTGCCTGTCCCAGTTTCAATGCTGAACTGGCATTTTCATGCATGAATACTTGTTCAACTGCGGCTTCATTCGGTTGGTAAAGGTGAACTATTTCTTGTAAGCCGGAAAAAATTTTGAGAAGTCGATCGCCCATGTTTTCAGCAGTCACATGTAGAGAACCACTGGCGAGATAGAAATTTTGATTCCCTTCTACCCGAATCACACCATAGCCTGTGATGCGTGATCCTGGGTCAACACCGATGATGATCATAAGCAGTTACTCCCTCATCCCCAACCCTTCTCCCATTCGTAAAAATCACTCTGGGAGAAGGGAGTTTATATATCTCACCTCTCCCGCTTGCTTGCGGGAGAGGTCGACACGCGCTCTTTGCGTGACGGGTGAGGACTTAGACTCTCACCCAAACTTAAGATAACTGACTTATAATCTCTTCACCAATATCTGCGTTAGAATACACTTCCTGTACATCATCTAACTCTTCTAGCATATCTGTCAATTTTAATATTTTTTCTGCAATTTCTATATCTGTAACCGGAACATTCGTTGCAGCAGCCATTGTCAAATCAGATTGTACTGGATTTAAACCTGCTTTTTGCATAGCAGATTTCACTGCAATAAAAGCATCTGGCGCGGTGACGACATCCACACTCTTATCATCATTCACTACCACATCTTCAGCACCTACCTCTAATGCAACATCCATCACTTTTTCTTCATTCACACCAGGAGCAAACGTCATTTGTCCCTGCTTCGCAAATAGATAAGCAACCGATCCTTCAGTTCCTAGATTTCCGCCACACTTTGCAAATGCATGTCTGACGTCAGCCACTGTGCGATTACGATTATTCGTCATGCAATCCACCATCATTGCTACGCCGCCTGGGCCATAGCCTTCATAACGAATTTCTTCTACCTCGTCACCGTCCATACCACCAGCACCACGCTTGACTGCACGCTCAATGACATCTTTAGACATATTTGCGCCGAACGCTTTATCTAACGCTGCACGTAATCTTGGATTCGAATCAGCATCACCACCGCCTAGCTTTGCTGAGACGGTGATTTCGCGAATTAACTTCGTGTACAACTTACCTTTTACTGCATCCTGCTTGGCTTTATGACGCTTGATATTAGCCCATTTACTATGACCAGCCATGTTAACTTTTCCTTACGCTATTTTCTCTTCAACCACTTCTTTTTTTACACGAATACCTAACTCCAATAACTGCTTTGGATCAACAGGAGCAGGTGCATCGGTTAATGGACAGCTTGCAGTTTGTGTTTTTGGAAATGCAATCACATCACGAATCGAAGATGATCCTGTCATTAACATTGCCAAACGATCTAAACCAAATGCAATACCGCCGTGTGGAGGACATCCAAATTTTAATGCATCTAATAAATGACCGAACTTTTCACGCGCATCACTTTCGGTAATATTTAACATGCGGAAAACAGTCATTTGCATTTCTGTTGTATTGATACGTACTGATCCACCACCAATTTCACTACCGTTTAATACCATATCGTATGCACGCGCTAAAATTTTCAATGGATCTTGTGATAGCTCGCTAACATCGTTGATTTTTGGCGCTGTGAATGGATGATGACATGCCGATAAACGTCCTTCACCTTTTTCGAACATTGGGAAATCGATAACCCATAATGGACGCCATCCCGCAGCAACAAAATTGCGATCTTGCCCTACTTTCAAACGTAAACCACCTAATGCTTCATTCACTACTTGTGCTTTGTCTGCACCGAAGAAAATAATGTCGCCTACTTTTGCTTTGGTACGTTCTAAAATAGTTTTAATTGCCGCTTCTGGAATAAATTTTAGGATCGGTGATTGCAATCCATCGGCATTATACTTGATATACGCCAACCCTTTTGCACCAAAAATACTGACATACTTGGTGTAATCATCAATTTCTTTACGGCTCATATCTGCTGCACCTGGAACACATAATGCTGCAACACGACCTTGTGCATCATTTGCTGGACCAGAAAATACTTTGAATTCCACATCACGTAACAAATCACCTACATCAACTAATTCTAATGGAATTCGCAAATCAGGTTTATCAGAACCATAACGTGACATCGCTTCTTGATAAGTCATACGTGGAAATGGACTTGGCAATTCAACTTGTAATACTTCTTTGAACATGCCACGAATCATTGTTTCCATAATATCTTGGATTTCAAATTCATTTAAGAATGAAGTTTCAATATCAAGCTGTGTGAATTCAGGTTGACGATCAGCACGCAAATCTTCATCACGGAAACAACGTACGATTTGATAATAACGATCCATACCCGCCATCATCAACAATTGCTTAAATTGTTGTGGGGATTGTGGTAACGCATAAAAACTACCTGGACGAGTACGACTTGGTACTAAATAATCGCGCGCACCTTCTGGAGTTGCTTTTGTTAAGAAAGGAGTCTCAATATCAAGAAATCCTCTTTCATCTAAATAATTACGTAAATAACGCGAAATAGCCGCACGTAACTTCATCTTATTCAACATTTCCGGTCTGCGTAAATCAAGATAACGGTATTTCAAACGCGTTTCTTCACCAACATCATGATACTCATCAATTGGAAATGGTGTAGGTTCAGCGCGATTTAAAATAACCACTTCACCAGCATCAATTTCTATCTCACCAGTGATTAAATCTTTATTCACAGTACCTGCAGGACGTGGTCGAACTTTGCCTGTCACTTGCACCACGAATTCATTACGAATGCTTTCTGCAACTTTAAATGCAGCTTGTTGCTCTGGGGCTAATACAACTTGCACGATACCTTCACGGTCACGCAAATCTAAAAATATCACGCCACCATGATCTCGTCGTCTATGCACCCAACCACATAATTTAACTTCTTGATCTAACAATTTCGTTGTAACTTGACCACAATAATGACTACGCATATTTTTAACCTTTTAAATTGATTTTATTACCTTATAAGTTGGCTGCACTACGCCTAATGAAATGACATACTTTAACGCTTGATCTACAGACATATTCAATTCCAATACTTTTTCCTTTGGAAAAAATAATAAAAAACCCGAGGTAGGATTTGGAGTTGTTGGCACATAGAGACTTATCATTTCATTTTGATTGCTAGCAGTAATTACCTCACTGGCTGTATCGCCAGTTTGAAATCCAATAGTCCAAGAACCCGCATGAGGATATTCAACTAAAAAAACTTTCCTAAAAGATTGGCCGCCAGGAGTCAGCAATGTTTGTGCTACTTGTTTCACTCCAGAATAAACCGTTCTCACTAAGGGAATACGTGCAATAACTGCATCACCCAATTCAACTATCCGTTTTCCCAAAAAGTTAGCCGCGATTACCCCTGTCGTCAAAATAATCGCCATGGTAATGACAACGCCAACCCCCGGAATGTGGTATCCAATAAGGGTATCTGGTTGATATTGCACCGGCAACAAAGACAAAGTGCTGTCCAAAATATCAACCATGAACTTAATAGCTAGAATAGTTACCCAAATCGGTAACCAAACCAATAAACCGGAAATTAAATACTTTCTGACGTACGCCATCATGATTTATCAGCCTTGTCGCTAGAAGAGCCAGAGCTTGAGCCACTTGATCCAGTATCTGTTTTCGTGGTGCTTGACGTACTCGCTTTCCCTTTGTCTTTAAAGTCAGTCACATACCAACCGGTCCCCTTTAACTGGAAGCCTGCAGCGGAAACTAGCTTATTTAATGTTGTTTTTTTGCATTCTGGGCACTCTGTTAATGGTGCCTCTGACATTTTTTGAAATGCCTCTAATCGATGGCCACAGGCAGAACACTCATATTCATAGATCGGCATACACATACCTTAAAAAAAGATTTCTTCACAAATTTAGGGATTATCGACAACTCGTTGTGGGTAAAACAGCGAAGCACAGCATATCGCTGATTTACAGCCAGCATAGTAGAATTGTCGACAACCCCTACGAAAGTCGTGTATTTTACCAGGAATACCAGGAAAGGCGATAGCAAGTTTTAGCCCGTAGACCATCAGATAAAAGTCTACGTCACATTAATATTTCGTTAATTTTGCAGGAGCAAGATCGAAATATAAGGCTGAAATTAAAACTCAAGAATCGCGTTATGGACAAGGAAGAGACTATGAGTACACCAAGGCCCACTGACTACCCCAAAACTGAAATAGCTCGTGATCTATTACCTCGCTATGAAATATTTGCTGAGGCTTTACAAAATAACCCACTTTTGCGCATCACCTACAAAACCATTGTTCGATCACACCATCGCTTAAGTGCTGAAGCAGCACTAGACCAAGCCTGGGTTTTTGAAAAAATCCGCATTGCCTTAGAAAAAAACTTAAAGATCCCAGCCGCTGATTTTAAGATATCAGAAGATATCTTATTACATAAATTTCTTGAAATGCAAAATCCCGAAGATTTCTGTAACTATATTCTTGCTTTTTTTAATCACAGCGCAAAATCCATTGCTATTGATGCCTTTAGAAAAGAATTCCTTGAACAATTCGCTAAGAAAAAGCGGGTAGACACGTACTTCAAGTCATGTTACTCCGGAAATGATATCCAATTTTTTACTGCATTACATGAAACACTCCAATCTCTGGCACATACAGAAGTATTTGAAGATAGCATAAAAAAACGTAATGAAAAGCAAGCTACTGACATCCAACAAGTCAGAGAAAAAATTCGTACTGCGCACATTGAGCATCCCATCCAAACGTTAAATCGTCTTGCAACCAAATATAAAGATAATTTACGTGACAGAATACCTGGGTACGAACATGGCCAACTTAAATCTGTTACGATTAAAGCTCTAATAACCGATTTAGAAAGTAAGGCAAATGCACGCATTGCGCAACTTGATGCTGAAGTCAAAGCCTTAACAGAAAGAGCTGAAAATTGGCCTGAAAACGATAAGGGTTCACTTGAGTTAATTAAGCAGCGTTTAAAAGCAGCCCCCAATAAAAAAGAGAAAGAGAAAGAAATTGCGCGCGAACTCCATGGACGACGCAAACAACTACTTGCCGATATTGAAATATGTAAAACTCAACTACAACATGAAAGCAAGCATAGCAACGCTTCAAAAATTCAAGCGCTAAAAATTGTAGCCACAGAACAAAAAATTGAAATTGAAACCAATCAATTACCTGAGATCCAACCCTGTATTGCAGCAATCACTCAAGCCACCTCAAAAGCAATAGGAGTTGGTATAGATAAATCTGTTTCGCTCGCAATCAAAACTTTGACTGACGAAATACAACGTCTAACAGAAAATTCGTATGACCGTGATATGAAACAAATGTATGAACAAACATTTGGTACATTATTACTACCTTTACAATTCAGACAATTTGATCAACTGGTTAATACCGCTGCTAACGTCCATGAGTTTAAAGCTAAAAAGCCCAGCGATCAAAAACTTGCGGCTTTGCCAGCACTATTACAACCAAAATCAATTCATGAATCACTCGCAGAAAAATTAGCATTAGTAAAAGCTCTGCATCGTAATATCGCGCAATCAGTAGAGCAAAAGAAACCCATACATGAGTATGAAATAAAGCAATTATCTGCTGATCTACATATTAAAGCAAAGCCTGCCACTCAATTTGTTACGACCGATCTAAAACAACAACTACACGATCTTAATGATGAAGAAAAAACTCTATGCACTAACCTGGGGCAATTCTATGATAGAGAAATAGCTAGCCTTAAACAAAGAGCAAAAGAATACTTTGATGCCGAGTGGTTGAAGAAGCTCGATGATTACAATAATCAACTAGCCACCATTAAAAATCGTTTTGATACCAGCGAACAAGCATTACGACGCAGTATTAATGCCATTGATATCGATGCTACGCTTAAAAAAATGCGACGCGAAGCAGAAACCAATGCACAACGTGAAGAAAAAGAAAGAGTGGAAAACAGTCTACGTCATGCCCGTGAACATGCAGAAAAAGCTGCAGCGACGGTAGTGAGCATCTCTGCTTCTCCAAAACAAAATCTGGACGCGTTACTTTTAGCTAGAAATGAAGCTGTCAATGCAGAACAGCATTTGAAAGGTTTATCACGCACCTATCTACGACAAACAACAGAACCTGGCAAGCAACTGGGATATGCTATTTTAGCGGGAGTTGTAGCACCGATTGCATGGCTATATGGTGGGTATCTACTTGCAACTTATGCCACGGGATCAAAAATAGCAGGCGTATGTCTTGCATTTTTAGCGGCTATTTTTACTACACCTTATGCTTGGTGGGTTGGAGTCAAAACCATTTATCATAATAATGCTAGTGAATACACTCGTGGTCGTAACGCACCACTTCTATCAGATCACGACATGAGCGAACCATTACTAGGAGCTCGAACACAAAGATCTAGCTCTAGTGATAATGCATCTCCAATTGCGCATATCAAATTACCAACAGCTGCGCCACTTCAACCGCCAAAAGATCACGCGCGAATAGAAGAAAAAGATATTCCACTATTAATTCCCAAAATAAATAGTGGCATCCTCATCTTACGTGACGAACCAGCGAAGAGAACATATATTCAATCCAAGCCTTGTGCGCTCTACCAAGCAGACGGAAAACGCAACTTACACCTTCAAATTGATGAAAAGACATCAAAAGAATTAGGCAATGTCACTTCAAAATTATTAGCGGATATCACTCGTTTAATTAAGCATCCAGATGATATAAAGATTCATGGCATAGTCGGTGGCGGCTGGTTAAAAATAACTGTTAATAACGTTGATTTTCATCTCTTACCCAATACACCACGGTACCATGCGGTATTACAAAAATTTTCAGGAACCACACCCATCCAGATCAACTATGCGCTATTTGATTCAGATGATAAACTGCTACAATTACTATATCCTACTACACCAAAGACACGCCCTGCAGCAGCACCAACTACTGCGGAGCCTAACGGGGCATTAGTAGCGTTGAGATTATAGGGTAGGAGTAAAATCTTGCCCCCTTTGGTGCTATTCCCCTCTCCCAAAATGCTTTCCTTTGGGAGAGGGGCTAGGGGTGAGGGCATTGAAAACAGCCCTGCCCAAGACCCTCATCCCCACCCCTTCTCCCCTCGCAAAAAACGCTCCGGGAGAAGGGAGAAAACGAAAGGGTAATTAAATATAAAAGGCAACCCATGCAAAAAACGATTCTTATCACTGGTTGTTCCAGCGGCATTGGCTTATGTGCTGCAACTACACTACAAAAACGTGGATATCGCGTTTTTGCATCGGCACGTAACCCTGCCGATATCACAAAATTGCAAGCATTTGGATTAGAAGCCATCTTGCTCGATGTAAATTCTTCTGCATCCATACAATCTGCATTCACTCAAATACTTGAAAAAACCAACGGCACTCTCGATGCCATATTCAACAATGCCGGCTATGTGCAAGCAGGTGCAGTAGAAGACCTTTCACGTGAAATGATGCGCGAACAATTTGAAACGAATGTGTTTGGCGCCATGGAGATTACTAATACGGCGATCTCAATTATGCGCAAACAAGGCCATGGACGCATCATCCAAAACTCTTCACTATTAGGATTTGTTGCCATGCCATATCGCGGAGCATATAACGCATCCAAATTTGCATTAGAAGGGTTTTCCAATACATTACGCCAAGAATTACGAGGCACTGGAATTCATGTTTCCATTATTGTACCTGGGCCTATTTTAAGTGAGTTACGCAACAAAGCATTCACCACTTATAAAAATACGATTGCTAAACGAGAATCTATCCATAAAAAATTATATCAAGCGATGGAAACTTATTTTTTCGCACCCGATGAAAATGAACGTCGATTTACTGTTACGCCTGATGCAGTGGTTACCAAGCTCATTCATGCACTTGAAAGTTCATCACCGAAAGCGCACTATAACATTGGATTTCCCGCGTATTTATTCACATTTTTAAGACGCCTATTACCTGACTGCGCATTAGATTGGGTGATGGATAGAGTGATCGAAGGCGAAAAGCAAGCTCAAGGAAAAAAATCATGACTAAAATTTTAGTACTGTATTACAGCCGATATGGCTCCGTAAAACAGATGGCACAGTACATCGCACGTGGCATAGAATCCATTCCTGGATGTGAAGCAGTGTTACGGACTGTTCCACCGGTTGCACCAAAAACTGAAATAGCAGAACCTCCTGTCCCTGAAAGTGGAGCTCCCTATGCCACTCTTGACGACCTCAAAAATTGCAGTGGATTAGCACTAGGTAGCCCAACACGTTTCGGTAACATGGCCGCACCAATGAAACACTTTATTGATACTTGCAGTAGCTTATGGTTATCAGGTGCTTTGGTTAACAAACCAGCCACTGTTTTTAGCTCTACTTCAAGCATGCATGGCGGTCAAGAAACAACACTACTCAGTATGATGCTCCCATTATTCCATCTTGGATTTATGCTGCTTGGCATCCCTTATACCGAAAAAGATTTGAATACCACACAATCAGGTGGCACACCTTACGGCGCCACACATGTTGCTGGACATGATGGAAAAAACAGTATTTCTGATGAAGAACAACGTCTTTGCCTTGCCCTAGGAAAGCGCTTGGCAGAAATTACATTGCGATTAAATACAAAATGAAAACAACACTTGGTTTTAGCCTCATTGAAGTACTGATTGTCATTGCGATTGCAATGACACTCTATACCATTGCTATTCCAACTTACAATCATCATCTAATTAACGCTTCACGCAAAGAAGCTGAAATCACATTATCAAAACTTGCAGTTGCTTTAGAAGAATATTACACCACACACAACAGCTATCAGGGAGCCACTCTGACAGAGTTACATATTGAAAACCCCAAACACTACACACTCGCGATTACAAACACGACGAACTTGGGCTTCACATTAAGCGCTACACCAGATAATTCCCAAGATACAAATGATGCGGCTTGTGGTACCCTGTCGTTAACATCGCAAGGTGAAAAAGGAATTTCAGGAACAAGCATGACTGAGGAATGTTGGTAATGGAGCCCTACATATTAGCAGACGGTCGCTGGCACGGAGCACATGGCATAGGACGATTTTCGTCTGAAGTGTTATCCCGCTTGAATCATTGCCAAACTATCCAAAAAGGCCCCAAACCACTCTCACCGCTAAATATTCCATGGCAAGTTTATAAGCTTTTTCAGCAACGAAAAAATTACAAGGTATTTTACAATCCTGGATTCAATCCCACGATTGCTGCCTCTATCCCATTTGTATTTACCATTCATGATTTGATTCACTTACACTTTCCTGGCGAATCCAATTTTATAAAAAAAATGTATTATCGTTTATTCATTAAAAATTCTGCGCGCAACGCAAGTAAATTGATTACTGTTTCTGTTTATTCAAAACAAGAAATCGCTGCCTGGGCAGGTATTCCTGAAGAAAACATTACTGTTGTGGCAAATGGCGTCAGCGACATTTTTACCGCTCATGGCGAAAAACATGAACCGGGTTACCCGTACTTGCTTCACGTAGGCAACACAAAACCACATAAAAATGTAGCTCGTATGATAGATGCTTTTGGCATTGCAAAAATCGATCCGGAAATTAAATTAATTTTAACGGGCAAACGCACAAAAGAAATTGAAGACACCATCGAAAAACATTTTTTATATCAGCGCATTGTTTTTGTAGAGAATCTTTCAGATACTGAACTAGCAAAATATTACCGTGGCGCACAAGCTTTATTGCTACCGTCGCTGTATGAAGGTTTTGGCTTACCTATTCCCGAAGCCATGGCTTGTGGTATCCCAACCCTCACATCTAATGTGACGTCACTACCAGAAATTGCCGGTAACGCAGCCTTTAAAGTTGACCCTTATCACATGGAATCCATTGCTTTTGGAATCGAAAAAATTTGTGAAGATACGACATTACGCAAAAATTTAATCTTGAAAGGGTTTGAACGCGTAAAATTATTTTCTTGGGATAAAACAGCCGCTACGATTCAATCTGTGTTAGATGAAATTTCAGCACGGTAATGGTTTATTTTTGTTATCGAGTATCTCTCCATTTTTATCGGGATAGGATACTCTTACTCTCCCAACTTGATTAATGATTAGCGCCCAAAGTGGTTTATCATGACAATACCAAAAGGTTCCATTTTCAAAGCTCAATTGCCCCGACGGCAAATAAGCTAGCTGATCGACATAAAATGGAAATGCACGCCAATGCATCACTCCACTCTGATTACTCTCGTGAAATGAAAATAAAATTTGATTACTTGCCGTCACAATAAATCCATTGGTCCAATGATCACTACAACTCTTTTGATCTTCACTGCCACATAAATTAACCGCCACCTGTCGCATAATCGCTTCACGACGCGCTAACTGCATGGCTTGCTGCATCTTATCAAGAAGCAAACTATCACGAGTCTGTTGTAAGTTATTTTTGAATGATGGGATAGAAAATGCCAGCACGAGGGAAATAATAATTAATGTAATTATCACCTCGATAAATGTTATACCGGGTTGCATGAGGTTTCCTGATTATATAATACCTCCTCACCCTAACCCTCTCCTCCATCAAAAACATGGAGGAGAGGGGAAAAAGCATGCTGCTTGGTGAGGATATTTTAATTCTGAGGACGCATATGCGGAAATAAAATCACATCACGAATAGAGGCTGCATTGGTGAAAAGCATAACAAGTCGATCAATACCAATACCTTCACCTGCAGTAGGTGGTAAACCATACTCTAACGCCATAATATAATCTTCATCAAATGGCATAGCTTCTTCGTCGCCCGCTTCCTTATCTTCCATCTGCTTGCGGAAGCGATCGGCTTGATCATCAGCATCATTCAATTCTGAAAATCCATTAGCAATTTCTCTACCCGCAATAAACATTTCGAAACGATCGGTAATAAATGGATTGTTATCATTGCGACGCGCAAGCGGTGATACTTCAGCTGGATATTCAGTAATAAACGTAGGATCAATTAAACGATGTTCCACTGTTTTTTCAAAAATTTCTAATTGAATTTTACCTAAACCATAAGATTCTTGCACTGGAATTTCTAAACTTTGCGCTACCTTTTTGGCCGCTTCAATAGAAGCCAAGTCTTTTGCTGTAAGATTTTTATTATAATGTAAAATGGAATCTACCATTGTTATGCGTGTAAATGGCTTAGCAACATCAAATTCAAATTCTTGATATGTAATGCTTGTTTTTCCTAACACTTTAACCGCAAGACAGCGAATCATTTCTTCGGTCAAATCCATTAAATCATTATAATCCGCATAGGCCTGGTAAAACTCTAACATGGTAAATTCAGGATTATGTCTAACTGATAATCCTTCATTACGGAAATTACGATTGATTTCAAATACTCTTTCAAAACCACCCACCACCAATCTTTTCAAATAAAGCTCTGGTGCAATACGTAAATACAATGGCATATCAAGCGCGTTATGATACGTCGTAAATGGTTTCGCTGCTGCACCACCCGGTAAAACCTGCATCATGGGTGTTTCAACTTCAAGAAAATCACGTTCTTTTAAAAAGCTTCTGATTTCATCAACTATTTGGCTACGAATAGCAAATGTTGTGCGTGTTTCCTGATTTGCTATTAAATCTAAATAGCGTTGGCGATAACATGATTCTTGATCCGTTAAACCATGATATTTATCTGGCAATGGACGCAGTGATTTTGTTAACAAAAAAATCTGCTTTGCACGAACAGAAAGCTCACCTGTTTTGGTTTTAAATAATTTACCTTCAACGCCAATAATATCCCCTAAATCCCAATGTAAAAATTGTTCGTACACCTCGGGTGTTACTTCATCTTGGCGAATATATAATTGAATTTTTCCAGACATATCTTGCAAATGCACAAAGCTAGCTTTACCCATTAAGCGTCGTGTCATGATACGTCCAGCTACTTTCACTGGTATAGGCTGTGCTTCTAATTCAGGCTCTGTTTTTGTTTCATGCTCTGCATGCAATCGCGCAGCTAAAGCATCACGACGAAATTGATTAGGAAATGCATTTCCTTTCTCACGTAACGTACTTAACTTTGAACGACGCTGCGCAATCAATTCATTCGTATCGACTACAACGACTTCTTCATGTTCTGCTGCTTTTTGCATGTTTAATCCTCTTTAAATGAAACCCTCATCCCCAACCCTTCTCCCATGCGCAAAAAACGCTGTGGGAGAAGGGAGTAAATACATCCCCCTCTCCCGCCTGCGGGAGAGGGGCTAGGGGTGAGGGAAAGTTCTTATATCACAATCCACTCAACAAACTTGCTTCAATAAATTTATCTAAATCACCATCTAACACCGCTTGTGTATTGGAGACTTCGACATTAGTACGTAAATCTTTAATCCGCGACATGTCTAATACATACGAACGAATTTGACTTCCCCAAGTAATTTCTAATTTTCCTGCTTCTAACTTGTCTTGTTCAGCGCGACGCTTACGCAACTCTAATTCATATAATTTCGCGCGTAGCTGCTTCATTGCACTATCACGATTTTGATGTTGCGATCGTTCTGATTGGCATTGCACAATCGTTCCAGTAGGATTATGTAAAATTCTCACTGCAGAATCTGTTTTTTGTACGTGCTGACCACCCGCGCCACTCGCACGATATGTATCAATACGCAAATCGGCTGGATTAATTTCAATATTAATTGACTCATCTACTTCTGGTGAAACAAAAACTGAAGCAAATGAAGTATGGCGTTTACTATTCGCATCAAAAGGTGATTTACGTACTAAGCGATGCACACCTGTTTCGGTACGCAACCAACCATACGCATATGGGCCTGTAAACTTAATCGTTGCACTTTTGATTCCAGCCACTTCTCCTGCGGATGCTTCAACCAGTTCACATCTAAAACCATGCTGATCACCCCAACGCAGATACATACGCAAAATCATATTCGCCCAATCTTGAGCTTCTGTGCCACCAGATCCAGATTGCACATCCATATAGGCATTGTTTGCATCCATTTCACCTGCAAACATGCGTTGAAATTCAAGTTGCTCTATTTTTTTGGTAACGCTATCCAATTCAGCCAATACAGCATCAACGGTGGCAACATCATCTTCTTGGACTGCTAATTCAAATAAATCACTAGAATCTACCAATCCAGTTTGGATACTGGCGATAGTAGCAACGATATTTTCTAATTGGGCACGTTCTCGACCGAGAGTTTGGGCTTTTTCAGGATTATTCCAGATGTTGGGATCTTCTAACTCACCTTGCACTTCTTGCAGACGTTCATTTTTTGAATCAACGTCAAAGATACCTCCGAATTTCTTCGAGGCGCTGACCTAATTCTTTAATCCGAATTTGTATGGAAGTAACTTCTATCACTGACTAAATCTCACCGCTAATACTAAAGCCTATATCCTAGCGATGTTCCAGAATAAATCAACATATTCGTGGGGATGTTGTATAAACGGATTTCTACTTTATTTGTGTGGTGAGTAAGATGCGCTCTGAGTTATCCCCACGAATTTTTGGTAGTATTATTCCCCTCTCCCAAAATGCTTTTTTTTGGGAGAGGGGCAAGGGGTGAGGGTATAGGCCCTCATCCCCAACCCTTCTCCCATTCGTAAAAAACACTCTGGGAGAAGGGAGTAGCATTAGCTCCCGCCAGGAACAGGCGTTGCCGATGACGACTGTGACGGAGCACTTGATACAGATCCCGCATCAACTCGTACATGTTGAAAAAATGCTGCTGCAGGAGCTGCCGCAACTGGACTAGGACAACGCTGCGCACCAGCTGCTTTAACATCTGCAAACTGTGCTTGCTTGATTATTTGCACATTTGCATCATATGTTTCTTTTGAAATATTGCTCATGAAACCAATGCGATATCCATCTCTCACGATCCGATTTGGACATATTCTCGCTGCACAATTTATTTTCCCATCTGCCGTCATTGGAAAAGCCGTTATATTCGCTTTTTCATCAACTTCAATACCTAATTTTTTATAACGCTCTGCAGCTAGCTGGGTTAACTCATCCGCGCGAATACTATCACTCACGAAGAACGTCAAACATGCAGAGGAATCTGTAACATTCTGATAATAAACATCGAGCTGATGATAATTATCGACAGCCAATTTGACATCTAATTTAGCATTTGCAACATGAGATTTTAAATCGACACCACTAGCTGACATGTGTAACTCCTCGCTTATAATTTTGTACCTCCATTATGCACAAAATAACCCTCCTGCAATAAGGGGGTAAATCCCCCTGTTCAGCTAACGAATTATCAATGTTCTCTTGTCGTTCTGAACTCTATATCCGGCCAACGATCCATCGTTAAATTGAGATTTACACGCGTTGGTGCAAGATAGGTTAAATTATCACTACCATCTAACGCTAAATTATCGAATGCTTTATTTTTAAATTCTTCTAATTTCTTTGTATCGCTACAGCCAATCCAACGAGCTGTCACGACAGAAACATTCTCATAAACACAATCTACGTTATATTCATGCTTTAAACGATAAGCTACAACGTCAAACTGCAACAGACCCACAGCACCTAAAATTAAGCTATTACTATTAAGCGGCTTGAATAACTGTGTTGCACCCTCTTCACATAATTGTTTCAATCCTTTTTGTAGCGACTTTAATTTCAATGGATCTTTTAATCGCACTAAACGAAACAATTCCGGAGCAAAATAAGGAATACCGGTAAACTTTAAATTTTCACCTTCACTAAAAGTATCGCCAATCTGAATCGTCCCATGATTGTATAAACCAATAATATCTCCAGGATACGCTTCATTCACATGCTCTCTATCAGATGCCATGAAAGTTAATGCTTGGCTTATTTTTACTTCACGCCCCAATCCAACTTGAAACATTTTCATGCCTTGCGCATATTTTCCAGAACAAACACGCAAGAATGCAATACGATCACGATGTTGTGGATCCATGTTGGCTTGAATTTTAAAAACAAATCCTGAAAAACTTGTTTCGCTTGGCACAACATCTCGCTCTTGTGTTTCACGTGGTTTTGGTGGCGGCGCATATTCTGCGAAGGCATCCAACAATTCACGTACCCCGAAGTTATTTAATGCTGAACCAAAAAATACAGGAGTTAATTTTCCTTGTAAAAATTCTTCTTGATCGAACGTGTGACTAGCACCCTTTACTAATTCGACGCTTAAACGCAATTCATCCGCTAAGCCACCTAATAGCTTATCTAATTCAGGATTATCTAATCCTGAAATTTTTGTTACCTCTTGTTGCACGAGATTTCTACCTGGCTCATACAAATACACCGCATTTTCATACAAGTGATAAACACCTTTGAAATCACGTCCACTACCAATAGGCCATGTAATCGGTGCGCAACGGATTTTTAAAATCGTTTCAACTTCGTCAAGTAATTCGATTGGATCACGTGCATCTCTATCCATTTTATTAATAAAACTAATAATCGGCGTATGACGTAAACGACAAACTTCTAATAATTTTATTGTTCTTTCTTCTACACCCTTTGCAGCATCTATCACCATCAATGCAGAATCAACTGCTGTTAATGTACGATAGGTATCTTCAGAGAAATCTGCGTGTCCCGGTGTATCCAACAAGTTCATAATGTATGAACCATATGGGAATTGCATCACCGATGTTGTTACCGAAATTCCACGTTGCTTTTCTAATTCCATCCAATCGGATGTTGCATGTCTAGATGCTTTACGACCCTTAACTGTTCCTGCTAACTGGATTGCACCACCGAATAATAATAATTTTTCTGTGAGGGTTGTTTTGCCCGCATCTGGATGCGAAATAATCGCGAATGTTCTGCGTTGATTAACTTGCTTGTTGTGCTCTGACATTACTAATCTGAATCCTTGTTTTAATTGTACGGTGGTAGCTCTCTTAACTGTAGGGTGGACAAAGCGTAGCGCTGAGTTATCCCCACGAATTTTTACTCCCTTCTCCCAGAGTGTTTTTTACGATGGGAGAAGGGCAGGGGATGAGGGCCTATACCCTCACCCCTTACCCCTCTCCCAAAATAAAAGCATTTTGGGAGAGGGGAATAATACTACTAAAAATTCGTGGGGATAACTCAGAGCGTAGCGTGCCCACCGTATATTACAATGACAGGACCCCAAATCATCACCATGGTGGTAGTGCAAAAACCGCGCATTTTACCTTATCCCTAAATCCAGAGCAAATACTAATGCATCCTCACGGCCTTTTTCACCGTTAGGATAATAACCTTTGCGCTCGCCTACTTGGATAAAGCCTGTTTTTTGATATAAAGCCAACGCACGCTCATTGGAGCGCCGCACTTCGAGAAAAGCAATCCCCGCACCCTGGTATTGCGCATCATCGAGCATATGCAAAAACAAATGCTTACCGAAGCCCGCACCCTGGTGTTGAGAATGAATACAAATATTTAAGATATGACACTCGCCCACTTGTAATGAATAGATTCCAAATCCAACTAAGTGCTCTGCATACTCCAAACCCCAGATATGATATCTCAATTCAAAACAACGCTGAAAAACATCTTCTGTCCACGGCACTTTATGCGCCGATTCTTCGATTAATACTAATCGTGGAATATCACTCACTGTTAGTCTATGTAATTTCATTTTTTCTGCTGATGCCCTTTGCCATAGCTTGTTCCTCCTATTATAACAGCTGTAACCTGACCTGCCGAGACACTTGAAAACATCGCCGCATGTGCGGCACTTGCAGAACCGTAGCCTTGCTTTACAGGAGATTTTGCAACCCTATGCTGAGGCATATACATTGCATCTATTCTTATCTTGATAAGATCATCTGTTCGAATTGGAATACCAAACTGAATTGCCAATTGCTCTCGTATTTGAAATGCAAGTTCCTTTGCTGTTTTCACTTTAATTGCTATTGCGGTTTCTATATTGCCGCAAAACACATATTGCTCAGCACCACGCCTCGCTAAAACGATAGTATGAAGAACCGACTTATAACCTGCGCGATTCAGTGTTCCGGTAAGAAAAACCAAATTATCACATTTTTCCTCCATCACGCTCTGCATCCGGGTTTCTAATGTCGCCAGATTAAAATCTTTTTCAATCGCGACTCCTATTCTTACTGTACCTAGTATGCGAGGAATATCGTAGCAAGAAATTTTTTCATCAATATATAGCTCAGGGTTTTGACCTCTAAATATATTATCGTGAAAGCGATCACAGATTTCTTTGAAATTATTTATCTCCGATTTTTTATACTCACAGATCTTTGCAACTTGTAATGGGTATTGATTCTCACGAAACTTTGAAAATAACCACGCCCAATAAATTGCTATTCCATGACAAGCACCATGAATTTTTCCATCGCTATCAAGTGGTAACAATCTTCGTGCATGTAAATAATATTCACCCATATTTGGATATCGCTTGCGTAATGCTGCATTCGTATCAAGGATATATTGATTTAATACGTTCAATACACTTGTTTGATCATAGCTCTTTCCTGGCACAGGACTAAACTGCTTCAGTACAATTGGTAAATAAGATGGAACTTTTTTAGGAATAGCGCTGTCTTCTGTATCAGCAAGAATAACTAATGACCTTGGTGGCTGAAGAGGTAATGGTGGCGCAGCATCCGCTTGACGTTTTAACAACCGCGCAATAACTTGTGGTGACGGCCGCGGAGGTCTTGGTGGCGACTGTTTTTTTATATCTGTAGAGACGGCTACTGCATTAAGTGCTTGCTCTGCGACTGCTAACGCATCATTTACCAGCTGATCTCGCAGTATTTGTTCTCGTAACTCTACACATACTTCTTCCATGTGTTGCAGGCGACCCGCATAGCTTTTTTCTAATTTTTCTAATTCTAATGTGAGGCGAACAATTTCAAGCTTTTGCGCTTTACATTCTGCAGCAAGATCATTTTGCACGGATGGTGGCTTTTGTGACGTTAGCATATTATCCTCGATTTTGTGTGCAAATATTAGGCTCGCCTTGGGATAATGTCAACAGCCAGAGGCTCTCATAACCTATTGAATATACATAGTTTTTTATTTTAGCCCTCAAAAGCGGTTGTACATTTATTAACGCAGTCTTAAAAAATAGCCTAAAACCCCGTATTTGATACGGGTAAAAATCCCCTATCGATACCCCTATACTGAACACATGATTTAACTAACGGGGCATAACGACATGTTACATTCGAAAGAAACACCAAAGGGTATCAAGTTTAATAGCAGATCGATTATCTTCGAACAAAAGAAGTCTTTATCAAAATGCCATCTTTGGGAAATGGAAAGACAATACTTTGCTGATAAAGGTATTGAAGCATGGTTACACGATGTTCCATTCTATATTACCAGCAATCCATTTATTGCAAAAGCATATGCCAATGTCGTTGTTAATTATATTCGTGACTGGATCACAAAACATCCTGAAGCAAAACAACATCCATTCTATGTCATGGAATTAGGAACCGGCCCAGGACAATTCAGTTATTACACCATTAAAGCAATTAATGAATTACGCGAAGACTATGGCATGCACGATGTAAACATTGTATTCGTCATGACTGATTTTGCTGAAGCTAATTTACGTTATCATCAATCACATCATGCACTTATGCCATTCGTAGAAAGCGGTCAATTAGATTTTGCAATCCATGATATGGAAAAAGAAGTACCGCCACAATTAATCCATTCTAAAGTTGTTTTAGATCAAACAAAATTAGTGAATCCACTTTGTGTATTTGCAAACTATGTATTCGATACCATTCCCAATGATGCTTTCAGCGTACAGAACGGTGTATTGTCAGAACTACTAGTCAACTTATCTACGCCAGATTCTAATTTAAAAAATAACAAACCCGTTGAACTGAGCGGCGTGACAGTTGATTATCAAGCAAAAGAAATCAGCAGCGATCATTACGACAATGCTGCAATTAATCAAGTATTGGATCTTTATAAAAATTCATTCCAAGACACGAGCTTCTTGTTACCTATAGGCTCCATTCGTGGCTTGGATTATTTAAGACGTTTAGCAAATAATAACTTTTTATTAATCTCGTCAGATAAAGCCTATACTGAAATTGAAGCAATGGAAAACTTAGGCCACCCATCACTAACCATTCATGGTGGATGTTTTTCAATGATGGCTAATTGCCATGCGATAGGTCAGTACTTCCAAAATATTGGCGGTGACTTCTTCACACAATCCGTACGTGGTGGCTTAAAAACATGTGTTTACACCTCTGGCGCGACACTGTCTGATTTACCACAAACAAGAATTGCTGTGAAAAATTCTCTTGAAAAATATAGCCCAACAGATTTCTTTAATAATTATCGTAATATCTGCGAAATGGCAGAAAATTCAGATTTAGATGCGATTGCTTCATTTATGCAATTATCCGATTGGGATCCGCACGTCTATCGCCGTATTAGCAGTTATGTTTTAGAAAAAGTAAAAACAGCAAATATCGATACCATTCGATTTATTGCAAACAATATTCATAAATTATCTGAAAATTATTATTTCATGCCCAACGTGGAATGCATTCATTTCGCAGTCGCTATCTTCTTCCATGCGATTGCTGATTATGCAAAAGCAATTCAGTACTACCAATTATCAGAAAAATTTATTGGTGAAGAATTCTCGATTAAATACAACATAGCACTTTGCCTGACGCAATCAGATAAAAATATGGAAGCGTTAGAATATTTCAAAGCAGCTTTACGTTTAAACCCAGATTCACAAGAGGCAACAGATTGGATTAGTCATATTACACAGCTTTATCAAAATGAGAATCTCCTAATGACAGCTGAAGAAGCCTAGGACTCATACTAGCCTCAACGATTTTGTTATGGTGTGCTCCCATACAAGGGCCCTCAACTTTGGAGTGGCCTATTTTTTTCTGCGGGCAAAGATAATACACAAATACCTGGTGATGTGTTATTATCAAGCAAATAAATGGGTTTAGGCCAAATACCAGCAATGAAATCACTTACAGTACCAGATAAAAAATCAGCCGCCCCGCTTGCCAAACAGGATACAACGATATGGTATGGCACTTACGGCTCATACGATTCAAAATCTAGTGAAAATGGCATGTTCAAACTACACCTTAGCCTCGATTTTGCAGCCTATCCAAAAGTAAAGCCCCTTATTACAATAATACTTGAAAAAGCCACTAGAGCCGGCACCATCGCGGGTTTTAAATTTTTAAATGAAACATACTATAGTGACAAGGTTGCTGGGTGCGAGGATTGGATAAGAAATCAAAGCTCTCAATCTCATGCAAAAGAAATTGATCAAGTACAAACTAGCTTAATCCCATATTACAGGCACTGTAATTTGCCTTTCGCTATTTATTTGCATAATGATTCAAATCCAACACATTTACTCGACGTAGGAAAAATGTGTAGTGAAATACACAATCTGTTATGTAAATTAAATATCGAAGCTGGTAATGCAAAATGGTTTTGCCCTAAGAGTGATTTACCACTTCCTAGCAAATATTTCATTTTTAGACAAGATCGCTTAACTCCGCATACTGAGTATGTGTATGCTTTCGATGAAGACAACTTGAAAATATCTGCTTTTGCAAAAAATTCGCGAATTTATACTGAAATAAATCACTATATGCGAATTTCATTAACACTTGACGAAAAGCAACCTGTAATTTCCAATCCGAATCAATCCTTGCCTATTGTGACTCTTCCAACTGGTTTACAAACATCTATCGTTACAGAAGAAAATGCTACGGCTACGTTATATCGATTATATATTTTAATTCAAATTGCAGATGAAAATATATTATTAAACGCTATTAAAGATATCTCGGCGTTATTAAATTTAGCAGTACTAAATGGTGATATTAAAGGATTTATCGCACATGATATTGGATACTACAAGCATGCATTTGACGCAGCAGAAGAAAAATTAAAAGCTTTCTACAATCAGCCAGGTCAACCTACAACCAGTGAAAATGAATTGCAATTGCTGGCAAAAGTACGTGAACTCAAACGCAAAATGCTCATACCCTTTGAAATTGTTTTAACTGATGAATTTAATAAAAATAATTTCAATGCACTTATGGAATTGTTACAGAAAATCTGGGCACTATTACCAAAGCAATTTAATCTCGATGCAAGCAAAGACCTGTGTATTGGCGACCGTATTATACCAAATACACCATTTGCATTTAGACGACCGTGCAATGAGGACAGCACGTACGTTATGCCTTTTGCTCCAGAAAATAGACATGTTAACGAGATAGCTATATCCAAGCTTTATTTTAGGTTTATTGCGTATAAATGCGCAAACACATTTCATATGCTTAGCAAAAACTCAGTATCAACCTTTCAACCTGCGCCAGCTGCAATATCTGGCGTAACAGCACTCTCTAACACGGCAGCTGCATCTGCCGTGCCTCCTGCCAAATACTAACCAACCGTGAACCAACAATCCTGCTCAAAGAAGGAGAATATTGTCACAGCATTCTTGACATTCCCTGCTCGAGCAGCGAACATCCAGCGAAAACCGGTTAACGCTCAAATTTTTTGGAGAGTAAAATGGGTTATAGACTATCAAAAATCTACACGCGCACTGGCGATGATGGAAAAACCCAATTCAAACCTGGCGAACGCATTTCTAAAGATCATATTATGATTGAATGCTTAGGTACTATCGATGAACTAAATTGCGTGATTGGAATGCTACTAACAAATCCAATTGAAAATCATTTGTTAAAAACAAGTCTTACACAAATTCAACATAATTTATTTAACGTAGGCGGCGAGCTTTGCGCACCACAATTCACCGCTATCACTGCAGAAAAAGTTTCACATGTAGAAAATTGTATTGATGAATGGAATACTGAACTACCACCACTCACAGAATTTATCTTACCCAATGGCAACGCAGCCACAACAACTTGTCATTTCGCACGCGCAGTTTGCCGTCGTGCAGAACGACAATTGGTAACGCTCAAAGAATCTCAAGAGTTTAGCCCTCACATTCTCCACTATATCAATCGTTTATCTGATTTTTTATTTGTTGCTGCAAGAATATTAATGAAGGAACAAAAACAACAAGAAGTATTGTGGGAACATGAGAAATAGAACAAGGTTGTTGTAAAAAGTCACAACTCTTGACATTGACCATAATAAAAGCGATCATGCGCGCCTGACTATAATAATAAAAATAATAAAATACTATGCATAAACGTCTAGAAAATTATGCCGCGTCATTAGATGCAGCCAAAGCAATCGAACCTAGATTCGATTTTTTCGAATCAACTTACGAAGATATCGCGTTAGATCTCGCGACACCTAAACTGTCCCCAACCAAAACACCAAAAGCTATCGTCAATGTGACTGCGCCTGCTACAGCAAAGTTAGCGGATAAAGCTGAAAAAGATAAAAAAACAGGACCGACAGGTGCTACTGAAAGCATAAAAAAAGAAGCACCTATCAAAGCAGCTGCTGCTCCTGCCGCAGCTTCTGCTTCTGCAGCTCCTACCACGGCCCCAGCTACTTCTGCAGATAAAAAATCACAGCTTGATAAAGCCAGTAGCGCCGATTCTACGAGCAGTCCCGACAAAGAATCATCAAATGTGTTCCTCGAAAAAATACAAACCTTTTCGAAGCAAGAATCGACCGAAGATTTTCGCTTAGATCGACTGCATGAGTGGCTATCAGGTGAAACCAAAATTGATGCCAACACAATGCTAACTGACATTAAAATAATGTTAACAGAAAGACAACCATATCGATTTAGACCAACTATTGCCGGTGAGCTCACTGATTTCCTTGGTGACTTACAAGCTACACTCACTAGCTTACCCAATAAAAGTGCTTCATTTACTGATACTAAAGAAGCTGAAAGACTCAAAGTACTCATCAAAAAGCGCTCTTTAATCATTCTCCAACACCATGCATCAGAAATGTTTGCAGAAGTTGAAGAAGAAAATAATGGTGAAGATAAAACAGCACGTGCAGAAGCAAAAAAATGCGACACATATATGCAGCTAGCTGCAAATATATTAGCTGCTATGTTACGCCAAAATAACAGAAAACTCATTGACCCAAAGATTGATAATCAACAGTTATTTCATGATGACAAACCGCATGGTCAATCGGTTACACAGCTTTTAACTGCAATTGTTACTTCATTAAAACATGCGCGCAATGCTAAACATACCCCCAGCCTATTTCCAGAAAAGCCATTCGACATATTCATTAATCCCAACTATTTTATTTTGATGTTACTCTATATCCAACGCTACTTTAGCGCACATCCAAAGATATTCTTAAATCCACATAATATGCGAAATATAGTTATTACTGGCTTTAGTATTGCTTACGCCATGCTTGAAGATAATTGCGCCTCAGACATAGGTAGTATCATCAAATTAGAAAATGCTTTTGACAAACAAGCTGCTTTTTTAGATGCCATGAATTGGAATGCACATGTTTCTGAGAGTGAATATACCCATTTCAAAAATGCGCTAGCATTACGGTTTATTCAAAATGCCTTCAAAGTTAACGAGCTAAATGAAAACATACATTACGCTATCACTAGCTCTGACAAGGGACAATATCTGCTTGTTAAATTAAGCGTGTCTCATAAGCAAAAAGCTCCTCTCATCAAAAAACTGTTTCCACCAGGTGTCTCAACATGGCACCTCCTGGCAGGCGTTGATTTTGCGTTTAACATCGATAAAGTCTTAGAAATGCCAGCCATACTACCGCCAGCTCCAACACAACACGCCATGCCGCGAGCTAGGTTTTACTAGAAGCGTTGTTACGTAATTGCTTTTTGTACCATTGAATGGTGGGCACGCTACGCTCTTATTATTACCCACAAATCTTGAGCCCCTTCTCCCACCGTGTTTTTTGCGGTGGGAGAAGGGACTCAAGATTTGTGGGTAATGATAAGGCTGCGCTTTGCCCACCCTACACCTATCGTGATATAATTTGTTTCTATTATCAGACAGAAACACTATGAGGCCAAGGATGAGCATCATTGCAGAAAACAGTAATCACATCAGCGCTATCAATCAAATCAATGCAAGCAATTTACTATCCCTGCTAGACCTATCCGGGCAGCAAATTAAAGTATTATCACTAGACTGTTTTGATACGATTTTATGGCGCAAAACCATGTCGCCACAAGATGTTTTTTTTGCTTTAGCTAATAAACCTACATTTAAATCATTACATTTCAGCGCGCATTTACGCAAAAGCTGTGAAGGCAAAGCACGCAATATCGCAGAATTTAAAAATAACAAATACGATGTGAGCTTAGCTGAAATATATCGCGCTGGCTTTCCTACAGCACCTGAAGAAACAATTCAGGCATTAATTGAAGATGAAATCACAACTGAAATTGAACATTGTTACGCATTCCCCCCTGTTATTGAATTAATTCGTGCTGCAAAAATGCGTGGCTTAAAAATTATTATTGTCAGTGATACTTATTTTTCTCATCATCAATTACATCGGCTGTTAGCTAGTGCATTACCTGCCGATACTATGCTCGCAATCGACCATATCTTTTGTTCGAGTGATCATGGCAGAATGAAAGCTGGTGGATTGTTCAATGATGTCTTACAAAATATAAACTTACCTGCCGATAACTTTCTTCATCTCGGCGACAATAACATTGCCGATTTCCAAGCGCCACGACATCATGGCATCCACTCGATACATTTTTTGCAGTTTGAGCAAGCAGTGCAAGATCAATTGCGATTACACACTGCAGCAGGAAAAATTCTCACCGGCACATACGGCACTCCTGAACCTACATACCATCCATTTCGTGGGATTTTTAGTAGTTATCTACCAAACACAGTAGAACCTGGTACGTTACTGGGTTACACAAGCTTAGGTCCTATTCTTTTTGCATTTTCAAAATTTATTGAACATGAAATCGCACTATTACAACAACAAGGCAAAAAACTTAAAATTGCATTCGTACTACGTGATGGCCATCTACTCGATTTAACATACGAAGCATATATGGGGCAGAAAGTCGGTAAACGGGTGCGCATTAGTCGTTTTACTTCTTATGCCGCATCTTTTCGTTCTATTGATGATATCGTGAATTATTTAATTGAAATAGGGAAGACAGATCGCTTTAAAGATTTAGGTCGTCAGTTTTTATTACCAGAACAAATCATCGAGCAAATTGATGCTTTAGCCAATCAAAGTGAAAAGCCTTATGAAGCATTTATTCGCATCATTCAATCAGCCGAAGTCATAAACCTTATTTGCCAACAATCAGCAAACTATCGCCAACGATTATTGAATCATTTAAAAAGTGAATTAGATATTCAAGCTGGTGATACACTGATGTTAGTTGATTTAGGCTATGCAGGAACCGCGCAAAGACGCTTAGCACCTATTTTCGCAGAAATTGGCGTAGAGTTAATTGGACGTTATCTTTTAGTTTTACAATCTCCTGGATGGGAAAAGAATCGTGCTGGCTTGCTTGATGCTCACTCTACTGATGAAAATGCATTGCGTACGATTATTTATTACATCTTAGTGCTTGAGCAATTATGCACTTCAAATGAAAATACGGTTGTTGATTATCAAGCTGATGGAACGCCCATTCTCGCCGACAAGGGCCTAGATCACACACAATATGCAAAAGTAGAAACCATACAACAAGGCTGTGTGCGCTTTATTCGTGATGCTAATGTATTTTTTAAAAAAACCAATTTGGACATACCATTAAACATACTTCGAAAAGTTGCCCAAGCTGAATTAGGCCGCTTAATCTTTTTTCCAACACAACATGAATTACAGTATTTGCAATCATTCCACGGTGAAACCAATCTCGGTACGCAAGACATTCTTACCCTATTTGATCCTGAGAAAGGTATCACTGGCTTACGTCGACGTGGTGTTTTTTATTTGGAAGCACCATCTAAAAAAACGCGGACAAATTACCCCTATGAATTGCGAGTAGCAAGCGTAGATATCCTGATTTCTTCCTTGATTCAACATCGTTTTGATGTGGAATTAAATATACGAGATATGCTACCACGCCAAGCAACGATTCCTATTTTGTATTCTGATGGCAATCAAAACTATCAAACAACAATAGATGCCCATGCAACATTTGATGGTTACTATGCAATTGTTTTACCTGGTAAGTTAAACCTTTCTCTGATCATCGGAAAATTATATAGCTGGTTACAAATTGAGTGCGCAGAGTTAATCGATACACGAGCTTTCGCAAAACAAACTGAAAGTAGCGGTAAAGTCGATGCCATGCCATTCCTGCAATTTCAAGATATGTCTTGTAAGGGAAAACAATTATATGAATGTGTGTCTGAACAAAGCAGCATTATCATGACACCGCCACCTATTGCAGACACTATTAATTATGTATTGCGTATTGTGTTTAGGCCGGTGGAGTGTAGATAGCTCCTACCCTTCTCCCATTCGCAAAAAACGCTCTGGGAGAGGCGTTGTTGCATAAATCGATTTTCTCCCTTCTCCCGGAGTGATTTTTACGAGGGGAGAAGGGTTGGGGATGAGGGTTTTGAGCAAGGTATGTGCCTCCTAAAGATATTTGTGCCACTTCAAACACCCTCACCCCTAGCCCCTCTCCCAAAGAAAAGCATTTTGGGAGAGGGGAATAGTGCAGATTTTGATTTATGCAACAACGCCCTGGGAGAAGGGAGAAGAAACACTAAATCACCTCTCCCACTTGTGGGAGGCGTTGTTGCATAAATCGATTTTCTCCCTTCTCCCGGAGTGATTTTTACGAGGGGAGAAGGGTTGGGGATGAGGGTTTTGAGCAAGGTATGTGCCTCCTAAAGATATTTGTGCCACTTCAAACACCCTCACCCCTAGCCCCTCTCCCAAAGAAAAGCATTTTGGGAGAGGGGAATAGTGCAGATTTTGATTTATGCAACAACGCCCTTGTGGGAGAGGTCGACATGCGCTCTTTGCATGCCGGGTGAGGGTATTACGCCGCAGACGAAGACTCAACCTTCTTCTTTGGAATATACAAATCAGTAATCGTTCCTTCAAAAACTTCTGCAGCCATTGCAACGGTTTCAGATAAAGTTGGGTGCGGATGAATGGTTAAGCTAACATCTTCAACATCACAACCCATTTCAATCGCTAAACCAATCTCTCCCATCAATTCGCCTGCATTTGGACCGACCGCAGCACCACCAATCACACGATGAGTCGTTTCATCAATGAGAAGCTTTGTTAAGCCTTCATCACGACCGATACTTAATGCACGTCCACTAGCAGCCCATGGGAAAACGCCTTTACCATACTTAATACCTTTGGCTTTAGCTTCATTCTCTGTCATACCAACCCATGCGATTTCTGGATCTGTATAAGCAACACTTGGAATACAACGTGGATCAAAATAATGTTTCAAACCTGAAATCACTTCTGCAGCTACACGCGCTTCTGGTATAGCTTTGTGTGCCAGCATTGGATTTCCTGCAACATCACCAATTGCGAAAATATGCGGTACATTGGTACGCATTTGCTTATCTACTGAAATGAAGCCGCGCTCATCTACATTTACACCTGCTTTTTCTGCCGCAATGTCTTTTCCATTGGGGATACGACCTACTGCACATAGAATACGATCGAATTTTTCTGGTTTATCAGGCGCACCTTCACCTTCAAAAGTCACATACAAGCCATCTTTCTTTGCTTCTACTTTAGTAACTTTGGTTTTGAGATAAATATTTTTATAACGCTTTTGAATACGTTTTTGTAATGGCATCACAACGTCTTTATCTGCTGCTGGAATTAGTTGATCTGCAAACTCTACAATGGTGATTTCAGTACCTAATGCACTGTAAACAGTTGCCATTTCTAAACCGATAATACCACCGCCGATGACTAACATTTTACAATTGGTTTCTTCTAACTCCAACGCACCTGTTGAATCAATAATACGTGGGTCTTCAGGTAAAAATGGTAACTTAACCGGACGCGAACCAACTGCAATAATAGCGTTATCAAAACGTATGGTTTGCTTGCCTTTCGGTCCTGTCACTTCTAATTCGTTTGCTGATGTGAATTGGCCAACACCTTGCACGATTTCAACTTTACGTTGTTTCGCTAACATCTTTAGTCCACCTGTTAACTTGGAAACAACTTTACCTTTCCAATCGCGTAATTTCTTGGTATCCACTTTAGGCTTACCGAATTCAATCCCACACTCTGCCACGTCATGTGCTTCATCTAATACTTTTGCAGCATGCAATAATGCTTTTGATGGAATACATCCAACGTTTAAGCATACACCGCCAATATTTTCGTAGCGCTCGACGAGAATCACTTTTTTACCTAAATCCGCTGCACGGAACGCTGCTGTATAACCACCAGGACCGCTACCTAATACTACTACTTCAGTTTGAAGATCGCTCATTCGATTTTTTCCTTATTACAACAGTAAGTTTCTAATGTCGGCTAACATATTTGATAAATACACTGCAAAACGTGCGCCATCCGCACCATCGATTACTCGATGATCGTAAGATAATGATAATGGCAACATTAATCGCGGTACAAAAATTCCATCATGATAAACGGGTTTATGTGCTGCTTTTGATACACCCAAAATAGCAACCTCTGGAACATTCACAATTGGCGTGAATGCCGTACCACCAATACCGCCTAAACTTGAAATAGAGAAGCATCCACCTTGCATATCATTTGCAGTTAATTGTTTATTGCGTGCTTTTTCACTCACCACACTTAATTCTTTCGCTAATTCGTTTAAACCTTTTTTATCAACATCACGAATCACTGGCACCACTAATCCATCTGGTGTATCCACTGCAACACCAATATGGAAATAGTTTTTCAAAATTAAGTTTTCAGCACTCGCATCTAATGATGCATTAAATTGCGGGAATGCACGCAAAGCAGCAACCACTGCTTTCATAATGAAAACTAACGGTGTTAGCTTAATGCCTTGTTTCTCTAAAGCTGCTTTTTGTGATGCGCGAAACTCTTCTAATTCAGTAATGTCTGCATCAACAAATTGTGTTACATGCGGCACTAACAACCAATTACGATGTAAATTCTTACCGGATAATTTTTTAATGCGTGATAATGCCTGCGTAGTAACAGAACCAAATTTAGAAAAATCGACTGTAGGTGCTGCTGGTAATCCAACTCCACCGCCGCCTGTCGCAGCTTGTGCTAAACGTGTTTTAACATAAGCTTGAATATCTTCTTTGGTAATTCTTGATTTTGGTCCTGTTGCTGGAATTTTTGATAGTTCAATATCAAACTCACGCGCAAGCTTTCTTACCACTGGACCTGCGTGGAGGTCTGCATGATTATCCACTACTACAGGAGCACTTTGTTGCTCTTTTCCTGCAGTTGAAAGACTGACAGCTTGCTTTGTAGACTCTTCTTGCTTTGCTGCTGGCTTTGCTGCTGGCTTTGCTGCTGGCTTTGCTGCTGGCTTCACTTCTTCTTTCGCAACAGCCGCACCCGCAACTTCCAATACTAAAATCACAGAACCTAATGAAACCTTATCACCAGCTTTCACTTTTAATTCTTTCACAACGCCTTCATCAGATGAGGGGACTTCCATCGTTGCTTTGTCTGACTCTAATGTCACTAATGCTGTTTCTTTCTTAATGTGATCACCGACTTTGACTAACACTTCAATCACATCTACATCGGTCGCGCCACCAATATCTGGTACTGTTATATTTTTCGTTGTCAAAATAAATTCTCCTTTATACCGTTACTGGATTCGGCTTGTTAGGGTCAATATTATATTTTTTCATTGCTTCTGTTACTGTGCTTGCAGGAATTTTTCCTTCCTCTGCTAATGCATGCAGTGCAGCAACAGCAACATAATAACGATCTACTTCGAAGAAATGCCGTAAACGTTCACGTGTATCACTACGCCCAAAACCATCTGTACCTAATACCGTATATGAACGATTTAGATAAGGTCGAATTAAGTTTGCATAAGCACGAATGTAATCTGTTGCAGCAATGATTGGGCCTTCTTGTTTTTCTAAACATTGTTCAACGTATGTTTTCTTCTTTGCTTTTTCTGGATGGAACATATTTTCACGAAGTATGGCCGCACCATCGCGATGCATTTCTGCATAACTTGTTACACTCCACACATCCGCAGTTACAGCAAAATCTTTTTCTAATAATTCTGCTGCCGCAATCACTTCACGCAAGATTGCGCCTGACCCTAGCAACTGTACGGTATGTTTTGCTTTCCCTGCTTTCTTATAGAGATACATCCCTTTGATAATGCCTTCTTCTACACCTTTTGGCATTTCAGGTTGAACGTATTTTTCATTCATTGCCATGATATAGAAAATAACATCTTGCTCTTCTTCATACATGCACTTTAAACCATGCTGAATAATCACAGCCATTTCATAACCGAACGTTGCGTCATATGCCCGACACGTTGGCACAGCCGATGCCATTAATAAACTTGAACCATCTTGGTGTTGTAAACCTTCACCCTCTAATGTGGTTCGACCCGCTGTTGCGCCGATTAAGAATCCACGCGCACGCATATCGCTTGCAGCCCAAATTAAATCGCCAACACGTTGGAAACCAAACATAGAGTAATAGGTAAAGAATGGAATCATCGGTATTTGATGTGTAGCGTATGAAGTTGCCGCCGCAATCCAAGATGCCATACAGCCTGCTTCTGTAATACCTTCTTCAAGCATTTGGCCATCTTGTGATTCACGGTAAAACATTAATTGTTCTTTATCTTCTGGTGTATACAATTGACCAACATGCGAGTAAATACCAATTTGACGGAACAATGCTTCCATACCAAAAGTACGCACTTCATCAGAAAAAATTGGTACGATCTTCGAACCGATAGTGGCATCTTTCAACAATACATTGAAAATTCTGCCTAACATCATGGTTGTTGAAGCCGTTCTATCACCAGTTCCTTTTAACACAGCATCAAATGCTTCTAATGCAGGTGTTTTTAATGGTTGTGATTTCACATGACGTGCTGGTAAATATCCACCTAGCTTTTTACGCTGTGCCTGTAAGTATTTCATCTCTGGACTGCTATCAGCTGGCTTATAAAAACTATGGTCAGTCAGTTGCTTGTCTGTAAGAGGCAAATCGAAACGCTTGCTGAATGTTTTTAATTCTTCAGCTGTCATCTCTAACGCGTTATGTGCAATATTGCGACCTTCTGCACCCGCTGTACCTAAGCCATAACCTTTAACACTTTGGAATAAAATAGCTGTTGGCTGCCCTTTATGTTTCACAGCAGCTGCATACGCGGCATAAATCTTTATTGGATCATGCGCACCACGATTTAATTGCCCCACTTCTTCATCTGATAAATCTGCAAAAATGGCTTTTAATTCTTCGCTATCACCACATAAAAATTCGCGCGTATATTTTCCACCGCGCACATAAGCATTTTGCAAATCACCATCGACACATTCTGTTAAACGTTTTAATAATAATCCTTTCGTGTCTTTTGCAAATATAGAGTCCCAACGGCTATCCCACATGACTTTAATCACATTCCAACCTGCGCCACGGAATACACCTTCTAACTCTTGTACGACTTTGTTATTACTACGCACTAAGCCATCTAAACGTTGCAAATTACAATTCACAACGTAAATCATATTATCTAAATGTTCGCGTGATGCTAATGATAATGCAGCAATAGATTCTGGCTCATCCATTTCTCCATCACCACAAAACACCCATACTTTACGATCTGAAACATCTGTTAATTTTCGTTGCTCCAAATATTTAATAAATCGTGCTTGATAAATCGCTTGTAACGCACCTAAACCTAATGACACCGTAGCGAATTGCCAATAGTTTGGCATTAACCATGGATGCGGATAGGAAGACAATCCATTGCCGTGCACTTCTTGGCGGAAATTAATTAAATTTTCTTCGCTCAATCTACCTTCTAAAAATGCGCGCGCGTAATTCCCTTCAGATGAATGCCCTTGGAAATAAACAAGGTCACCTTTGAATTCATTCGTCATCCCACGGAAAAAGTGGTTCATACCCACTTCATAGAGTGAAGCAATAGATGCAAATGATGCCAAATGCCCACCCACTCCGCCGGCGTCTCTCTTCGCACATAAGACCATTGCGATCGCATTCCAACGAATAACCGCTTCGATTTTGTGCTCTAAAGCTCGGTCACCGGGATACTCTGGCTGCTGTGAAACGGGGATCGTATTGCAATACGCTGTTTGAATTCCACCTGCTGCACCTAATGCTACTCCAGCTTGCCCAGCAGCTGTAACTAATTGCTGAATAATGAATTTAGCTCGTTCTGGACCTTCATATTCTAATACTGATGTTAACGCTTCTAACCACTCATCTGTTTCAACAGGATCAATATCCACCTGCGTTTTGTTCATTTTATGTTCCCCAGGAATTTTTGACGAATACCGCCAATTCTAACTCGAATAGAATTAAAGCTAAAGCGTAGATTAGTGGCTGTCACCCAGAGCCAGCCTGTTATCCCGAGCGAAGCGAGGACCTCATTGGGAGATCCCTCGCTTCGCTCGAGATGACACACTCCCTCTTAACTATACATATTCAATTGCTGCAGCGCTTGTTTAATAGCCGCTTTACCAGTAGCCACATTATCCAAAACATTTCCATTGATATCTTGGACCTCTATATGTCCAGATTGGCTTAATGAAATAATAGAATGCTTATCAACCACCCCTAATTGCAAATAGCTATTCACAATTTCATAAGATTTGTCATGCTTACTAAATAAATCACTTCCAAAGCTATAATCCATTGTCGGAGATTGACAGCCCAATACTTTGGTCATTAGCGTAGGTACGACATCATAATGTGTTGTGACAAAATGATATTTTGCGGGCTTTTTTCCAGGCCAATAGACAACCAACGGTGTATTGACTTGATATTTTGTAAAATCACTCCCATGATCCCAATAACCTAAATGAGTATCATTGAATTCTTGCCCATGATCACCTGTAATAATAACAATTGTATTATCCAATAAATGTTTTTTTTGTAACGTTTGTAATACTTGTTTAATTTGATTATCAACTAACATAACTGCATTTTTATAGCGATTCAAATATGGCACAGGATCTGAAGCATTCGTCAGTGTCTCTCGTTGACACTCTTTAATCGTAGGTTGCAAAGGTTTCAAGGCATTATCAATTTCACAATACGCATGTGCAGAATCATAAAATAAAAAGCTAAAGAATGGTTTATTCATATCGCGGCCAGCAATAAATTGCTGGAATTTTTTTGTTATTGTTTGATCACGTTCAAAAGGCGTCTTTCCTTCTGCTGCAGGTCCAACATCAGGAATATGTAAAAACACATTTTTTATGAATGCTGGATATTGCAGGGATGCACTTGCCAACACATTGATTTGATACTGATCGCGTAACAATTCTTGCATAAACACGGGTTGTTTCTGCTGATCATCCATCGCACTCCAATAATATGCTGGTAATCCATAAAAAAGAGAAAACACGCCTGGACCTGTACAATTACCGCCGCTACGGTGCTCTGTAAACACAGAAGCAGTCTCTGCAAATTGTGAAATATTGGGGGTCACTGATTTATTCAACATATCAAAACGCCATGAATCAATCACAATCATTACAACGTTTTTTGTTTTTTTAGGAGCAACACATTGCATCGCATGCATAGGATAAGTAATGGGCTTAGTTCGATATTCAAATTGATACAAATCATCTTCCAGTAGTGGATCAAACAATGGCGCATTGATCGACTTTAAGAATACTAGCCTATGTATATTTTCATATAATGGTAGCGCGCGAGCCGCACCAATCAACACATGCTGAATAACAACATTACTAGTTAAATACACTGCTGCAAATGCAATATAACTACACAAACCTAACATTCCGGCAATATATTTCCCTAGATTTAGATACCGCTTTTTTAAAATAATTTTTTGCCAAACCCAGTGCGCTAGAACAAATTCGACGATGAAAACTCCCGCGATCGCATAATAAATTAAATGATATTCTCGTGTTGATAATGTGAAAAACTGTTTGCCATGTGCGCCCCATATCATAGTTAAGATATGCCAACCAACATGGAAGTGATAAAGACAATAAACAATGGAATCTAAAGCAAGATACAGAGCCGTCACAATACTACATAAAATATATGTTAAAAATATCCAGTTACGATTTTTAAATATCAAGGCTATGGGAATTAGAATCACACACGGCAAATAAGCTAGTACTGCAAAAAATCCTAGATATGTTATATAAAACACACCCGATGCAAAAAGCTTAGTCCCATATACTAAGATCGGATACCGAGTACTACTCCACAAGATGGCAGAAAGCAACTTCATACTTGCGAGACAAAAAACAACAACATTCGCTAGTCCAAACCATCCCAACCAACGCAACGTTAATTTTTTACTTTCTGACAACATCTTCACGCACTCCATTTATTTTGTTACAGATCTCATCAATACCATTCAATATCCGTGGCCCTGCACGCTCAACCCAATCTGCATGAATTGCATAATAATGATGTTGTTTAACTGCAGAAATGGAACCCCAGTGACTCCAATTATTAACATCATTACCTAGGATAACTTGTGGGTTATTTGCAAGCACGGCTTCTATTTCTACTTGTGGTGCTGCGCCATACACATTCGCAAAAATATTTTTCCCACCACACAAGATGATAATTTCATTTATCCAGCTTTGTTGACTCACCGTGATTAAAGGCTTAGACCATACTTGATAAAAGACACTCATCATTTCTTTAGCTTGAAACTGTTGGCGCATTTTTTCGTATTGATGTTGAAACAACAATGCTTGTTGATCACCTTGTTGCGCATGCCCTGTCAAACAAGCTAAACGCCGCATCGTTGCGGGAATATCCATTATTTTTTTTGGCTCACTCAAATAAACTGGAACACCTGTCTTTTTTAATTGCGACACAAAGGGGACTTCTGTCCAAGCAACAATTAAATCAGGTTTTAATAGTGCGATTTCTTCCGAATTAAGACTATTGTATTGCGCAACGATGGGGATTTTTTTTGTTTCATCAGGATAGTCACTACCTTGCATTACGCCAACTATTTGCTTACCAGCACCTATCGCAAATAGTGTTTCTGTTAAATCAGGCGCGAGACTGACGATACGCTTTGCTGGTTGAGCGAGCACAATATGCTGCCCATGATCATCTGTTACCGAACAAGACGCCAACGCAATCCTAGATAGAAAAAACAACACCCCAATTAGATAAGACCGTTTCATTAGCTAATCAATACAACAAGTGCCAATAGAACAATACTCATCACAAAAACTCTATCTAATAACTCAAGCGCTTGTTTTTCTGTCACTCCATTTTCAGGAATGTTTTCAATATCATCTACATCTAATGCAGCAATGCCACATTCTCCGAGCATTGCATCATTTGACGCTGGACTCGCAATGATAAAGTGCTTCCATGATTTCATCACATTGGTGAAGTGGCCACCCAAAGCAAAAATAAAAGTAAACACTCGAATGGGTAACCAATTTGCCATGTCTTTCACTTGTGATGCTATTTTATTAACACCCGTAGAGGATTGCATTGTGGTAATACCCAGCAAACGATATAAGAATGCTGCTGCAGGCCCTAACAAAATAAACCAAAAGATCACAGCGAAAATACGCTCGTTTGCTGCAATGAAAATAGCACGTGTAAAACCTTGATGAAACTCTTGTGGATGATCTACAGCTGTTAAATCAAATGTCGCTTTCACATGCTCTAAAGCTTTTTGTGGTTCTGCAGAATGTAACGCACTAATACAGGTATAGATTTGCGCCCATAGATTTTTAGGACCCAGTGAGTAAATCAAAACAACAACACCGAATATTGTTTTTGGAATGTTGTACAACAATCCTGACAAGAAGTAATTGATAGCGGCAATAACGATCACTGGTGGCAAGATACTTAATAGGAATAACAATACCTTAGGTAGCTGCCCAACTCTTCCACTTAAAAAACGCTGATAACGGGAAAACCAATTCCAAAAACGCAGATGGTTCCAATCAAAAAAGCGCTCAATTGCCAGCGCAATCAAGGAGATAATAAATGTCATAGCGGTAAATCCTTTGAGAGTTTGCAAAGTTTATCTTGCAGCACCATGTTTCGCAATATCAGCCTTAAAGTTGCAACAACGTATCTAAATATTGCCAATCAAATGCAGGACCTGGATCTGTTTTACGCACCGGAGCGATATCTGAGTGCCCCACTATACGCTGCCGAATGATCGCAGGGTATATTTTCATTAAGGCATTAATGACATTCGTGAGAGTGAGATACTGTCTCTCTTCAAAGGCGATATCATCCGCACCCTCTAGCTCAATTCCAATCGAAAAATCATTACAGCGTGCTTTTCCTTGAAAAAATGACTCTCCTGCATGCCAAGCACGCTTGGAGAATGGCACAAATTGTGTCACTTTACCCGCTCTATCAATCAATAAGTGAGCAGAGACTTTAAGCGTTGCGATGGTTGAATAGTAGGGGTGTTGCAAAAAATCCAAATTCCCGCAAAAAAATTGCTCTATCGCTCCAGAGCCAAACTGACGAGGTGGCAAACTGATATTGTGAACCACGATCATGTCGATCAAAAATTGATCTGGCCTGTCATCACAATGCGGTGAAGGCAGGTATCGTGCTTGCTCTAACAATCCAGTTGCTGTATTTATATCCAATCTGACACTCCTTAATCAGTACACCAGCTTGCTTTGGTTGATTTTAATTTGACGGTATCTAGAGCATAAGTTAACCTTGTGCCCTATTTTGCTTTAGGGGCGCACGCTATGCAACCACACAATATAAAAGAATTGATTGAGACGAATCTCACCGAGTCAATTGCCCTCATAGAAGGTGAAGATGGCCGCCATTTTTCAGCCACCGTTATTTGCTCAGCGTTCTCAGGCAAAAATCGTATTCAAAAACAACAATTAGTGTATGCTGCAATCAATAAACAAATTGCTGACGGTAGCATACATGCGATATCAATTAAGACATTCACCCCAGAAGAATGGCAACAACTTAATCAAGGACAATAAGTATGGATAAATTAATTATTCGAGGCAACACGCCGTTACAGGGTGAAATTCGTATTTCAGGCGCTAAAAATGCCGCGCTACCCATTTTAGCAGCATCATTGTTAACTGCTGCGCCAGTTCATATTTCAAATATTCCACACCTACAAGATGTCACAACGACTATTAGTTTGTTAGGTCAAATGGGTGTACGGCTAACTTTGGACGAACGCTCTAACATTGAGATCGATGCTAGCAATGTACAATCTCAACATGCTCCTTATGAGTTAGTTCGTACAATGCGCGCATCTATTTTGGTACTAGGCCCTTTGCTGAGCCGTTTTGGTGAAGCCAACGTTTCATTACCTGGCGGTTGCGCTATCGGCTCTCGACCAGTCGATCAGCACTTAAAAGGCTTAATTGCCATGGGCGCTGAAATCGTCGTTGAAAATGGTTATATCAAAGCAAAAACAAACCGTCGACTTCAAGGTGCAAACATCGTGATGGATATTGTTACCGTGACTGGTACTGAAAACCTCATGATGGCGGCGACTCTTGCTGAAGGACAAACCATTATCCAAAATGCAGCGCGTGAACCAGAAGTAGAAGATTTAGCGAATTTCTTAAATGTATTAGGCGCTAAAATTACAGGTGCTGGCACGGCAACCATCGTAATTGATGGCGTCAAAGAATTGGGAGGCGGTAGTTATCATGTACTTCCAGATCGCATTGAAACAGGAACTTACCTCGCTGCAGCAGCGATTACTCGCGGCAAAGTACGCTTGAAGAATACACGTCCTGATTTATTAGAATCTATTTTATTAAAATTACGTGAAGCCGGCGCTGAAATTGAAACAGGTGTGGATTGGATTTCATTAGATATGAAAGGTAACCGACCACGCGCTATGAATATCAGCACAGCACCATACCCTGCTTTTCCAACGGATATGCAAGCACAAATTATGGCGGTAAATACCATTGCTGAAGGCACCGGTATTATTACTGAAACCATATTCGAAAATCGCTTCATGCACGTGCAAGAGCTGTTACGCATGGGAGCAAAAATCGCATTAAAAGGTAACACAGCGATCTGCGAAGGAATCGATTTATTACAGGGCGCACAAACTATGGCAACCGATTTGCGTGCTTCTGCTAGTTTAGTCCTTGCTGGATTGGCCGCTGATGGCGAAACCTCTGTTGATCGCATTTATCATATTGACCGTGGATATGAATGCATTGAAGAAAAACTAACACAATTAGGAGCACGTATTCACCGAGTATCTGCTTAGGAGATACGACTCGTGCTTAAGCGTTTATTGATGTTAAGTTGGATTGGCTGTGTGCTACCTTGTTACGCAGCCAATCCAATCGATATGGCGAAACTTGCGAAACTTCCCGACACACAATCTACATCAGCAGGATTAGACCTTTCTGGATCTGATTTACGTGGTTATCAATTCACTAGTGATAAAGTTAAATTACAAAATTCAAATTTATCGCATACGATTTTAACTAATGTAAATTTTGAAAATGTAGACTTAAGCAATTGTGATTTAAGTTATGCTGATTTAAGTCACGCAAAATTAGTTGGTGCTAATCTCAGCAACGCTAAGTTGGATCATACCATTTTGGAAAATGCGGATTTAACGAAAGCTAATTTAACGAATGCGACACTAACCCAAGCAACACTAACTAACGCGACACTGGATCACACTCTGTTATCCAACGCTAACTTAAGCTGTGCGAACTTCAGCAATGCTAATTTAACCTTTGCTGATGTCAATCAAGCTATTATTTCTGGTGCTACCTTTACGAATGCCATTACATCTAATATCGAACATTATGATTCGGTGATAGACAACACTGTGCAGTGTAGTTAGCTGACATCCTCATCTGTACAACCCTTCTCCCATTCGCAAAAAGCGCTTTGGGAGAAGGGAGAAAAACTTTAAAACTCACCTCTCCCACTTGTGGGAGAGGTGAGCTTATGCGGCGGGTGAGAGTTTTTATTACTGCAGATAAAAATCCAACGTCTTCTTCAATCCAGCTTCCAAATCAGTACTTGGCTTCCAACCTAAATAATCTTCTGCGCGTTGAATAGATGGCACACGTAACGCAACATCTTGATATCCTTTTCCATAATATTTTTCAGCTGAAACATCAACCAATTTCGTTTTAGCTGCAGCATCAGCATATTTTGGATAGGTTTTAATTAATTTAATTAATAATTCCGCTAGCTGACGAATTGAAAGATTTTCAAGTGGATTACCAATATTAAAAATGCGACTTGATGCACAATCATTTTTATTTTCGATAATTTTTAACAATGCTGCAATACAGTCATCAATATAAGCAAAACAACGTTGTTGCGCGCCGCCATCAACTAACTGAATATCTTCACCACGTAAAATATTACCGATAAACTGTGTCAACACACGTGATGCGCCTGGTTTTGGATTTAAAATATTATCTAATCGTGGGCCATACCAATTAAATGGGCGAAATAAACTATAATCTAAACCATGATGTTTGCCATAAGCATAAATCACTCTATCCATTAACTGTTTCGAAGTAGAGTAAATCCAGCGTTCTTTATTTATTGGACCAGTTACCAAATTACTTTCTTCTTCATCAAATGCAGAATCAGGACACATGCCGTAAACTTCTGAGGTTGATGGGAATATAACGCGCTTTTTTAAACGCACGCATTGGCGCACGATTTCAATATTCGCTTCAAAATCTAACTCAAATATGCGTAATGGATTTTGCACATAGGTAGCCGGTGTTGCAATCGCAGCTAACGGTAATACGACATCACATTGTTGCATATGTTCATTGATCCAATCTTTATGAACAGTCATGTCACCTTGAAAAAAATTAAACTTTGGTTTACCTAAACAAGTTTCTAATTTATCAGTTGTCAAATCCATAGCATCAATTTGCCAATCTGTATTTGCCAATATCCCTTCACTTAAATGACTACCAATAAAACCATTCGCGCCTAAAATAAGAATTTTCATAATTATACTCGACTAAAAATACTATACATAACATCAATGACTCTATCGTGCTCAGCATCCGTCATACTTGGAAACAACGGTAAACTCACAATACGCTCACCTACATCTTCTGCACATGGAAAATCTCCCTGTTGAAATCCGAACATATCTCGGTAATAAGGATGCAAGTGCGCAGCACGATAATGCAACCCTGTTCCAATATTTTGATCTTTCATTTGCCCCATAAATTCATCACGCGACATTTCTGCGGCATCAGGATTAATTAATGGTGTAAACAGATGCCATGCGTGTTTGTGTGAATATTCTGGTTCACTGGGTAACTGCCACTGCGGCCAATCAACTAATGCTTCTTGATATCGCATAGCTAATTCAGTACGACGCTCAATGAATCCATCTAAGTCTTGCAATTGATGTAAACCCATTGCTGCCTGTATATCCATCATATTGTATTTGAAACCTGGCATGACCACTTCGTAGTCTTGACTACCTGATTTTGAGAAGCGATTCCACGTCTCTCTATCAATTCCATGAAACCGTAATAAACTAACCTGTTTTGCAACCCGTGGATCTGATGTTGTTACACAACCACCTTCACCTGTCGTCATATTTTTGTTGGGATGAAAACTAAAAACTTGTGTATCACCAAAGCTGCCAATTTTTTTATTTTTATATTCTGCGCCTATTGCATGCGCGGCATCTTCAATAACACGAATTCCATGTGTTTCTGCTATTTGATATACAACATCCATATCAACGGGTAATCCTGCAAAATGCACTGGCAAAATCACTCGCGTATTTTTTGTAATTGCATCTTGTAGTTGATTCAAATCCATATTCAATGTGCATGGATCGATATCTACTAACACAGGTTTCGCACCTGCTAATATGATTGCATTTAATGTTGCTGCAAATGTTAAAGGTGTAGTGATAACTTCATCACCTTCTTGCAAATCCATCGCCAATAAAGCTAGATGTAATCCTGCCGTAGCAGATGCCAATGGCAACACATGAGGCGCACTTAAATATTCTTGTAACATTTCAGTAAATCGCGCTACACGTGGACCTGTGGTAATCCAACCTGATTCAAGGCAGGCTACAACTTCATCAATAGCTGCTCGACTAATACAAGGCCGTGAAAACGGTAAAAACTCTTCTGACATTCTGGATGATCCCTGATTGCGGAGTGGCGATAATACCCGATACCTCTCAAGCTGTCATCAGAGCAAATATTGTCATCCCGAGCGATAGCGAGGGATCTCCATGGAGATCCCTCGCTATCGCTCGGGATGACAGCTTGCTCTAGAACGGTATATAATGCCCAACTCAAGTCGGTTTGAATAACTTATATAAGGTGGAAACATAAATGAGTATTTTAGTAGGTAGAACAGCGCCTGATTTTACTGCTGCAGCTGTATTAGCTAATGGTGATATCGTTAGTAAGTATCAATTATCTGAAGTGATTAAAAATAAGAATGCGCTTATTTTCTTCTATCCTTTAGATTTTACATTTGTATGCCCTTCAGAATTAATCGCATTAGACAATCGCATCCAAGAATTTGAAAAGCGCAACACCGTTGTCATCGGTGTTTCTATCGACTCACAATTTACACACAATGCATGGCGTAAAACACCAGTCAATGAAGGTGGGATTGGTCCAGTTCGTTACTCATTGGTTGCAGACGTTAATCATCAAATCTGCCAAGCTTATGGTGTTGAACATCCTTCTGCGCATGTTGCATTACGCGGTGCGTTTTTAATTGACACCCATGGCATTGTACGCTCACAAATCGTGAATGATCTTCCATTAGGCCGCAACATTGATGAATTAATTCGCTTAGTTGATGCACTAGAATATCATGAGAAACACGGTGAAGTTTGCCAAGCTGGTTGGACCAGAGGCGAAACAGGGATCAAACCAACAACTGAAGGAATTGCAAATTTTCTCGCTGAAAAAGCAGAAGGCTTGTAATCAACTTTCATGAAAAAATCGATAACCCACTGCATAGTGGGTTATTTTTTCGCAGCAAAAAACCTTGTGATCAATCTTTGTGAAATTATTCAAAAAATTTTTTTATTATTCCTTCATTTTTAACTTTCAATTCGCCTTCATTTTATTTAAAATTTCGCTGCAAAGTGGGTCTAGCTTCAAGTTTTTGTTTTGAAAATATTTTGCTTTAAGCTGTCCATTTTTTTAATGATCTGGTTAAAAAGTGCGAGTAAGAAACCGAACTGCTCATACAATGTATGCTCGAGTTAAATTTTTCTTGCATTGTCCAATGATTATAGGTAGTTTTTAACCTGTCCGGATCAAATCAATATATCAAGGAGATACAAAAGCATGAAACTAAAACTCGTTGTTGCATCAATGAGCGTGTTAGGTTTGATTAGCTGCGACGTGTTAGCAGCGACCCAAGCTAAGCACAAACATCATCATCACCGTCACCATAAGGCGATGATGTCACAAACCGCTGTTGTAGTTAAACACGACTACAAAGATATGGGTGCTCTTCCTGTGGAAGTATGCCCAGTGGTAGATAATTACACCATGGTGTTAGATGCGATGAGCCATAACACAGGCCGCGCTCTACCTACCGTACATTGCAGAGATCCATTATCTTTAGCTGGCGGCATGAATTTTGACGCTAACTGGGGTAATCGTCACATCGGATACTCTGGTGAAAACGTAAGCCGCTTCTCATTGAACGATGCTTATGTAAACGTGTTTGGAAATGTTAACGATTGGACCCAAGCATTTGCTAGCTTGAGCTACGCTAACTTCACACCAAATACAGCAACCACAGTAGGCTCTAACTTCGGTGTAAACCGTTTAATGACCACACAGTCTGGCGTATACTCTGCTAGCTACGCTCAGTCTAATCTCCAATTAGAACAAGGCTTCGTTACATTCCGTAACTGGAACGTAATGCCTGCATTCGTTCGCGTTGGTAAGATGTTCCAAGACTTCGGTCGTTACAACATCCACCCTATTACACAGTCTATGACTCAAGTAATGTCTGAAACGTTGCACACTGGCGCTCAATTAGGATTTGTAACCCCAATGGGCTTCAATGGTTCTGTCTACACATTTGAAAACGACATGCGTAGAGTGAACACAGCTAACGGTGGTGGTTATGATTCACATAACAAGAACAACTACGGCGTGTCATTAAACTATAGCCAACCAAACGATCAGTTAGGTTACGATCTTGGCGTTGGATATATGTATGACTTCACCGGTGTGAACGGAGTTCGTTACAGCCTTGGTCAGTTCAATGCTGGTACAACAGGCATTAACGGTTCTTACCAAACCCGCGTAAGCGCAGCTGAATTACATGGCAACTTAAACAGTGGTCCATTCAGCTTAGCATTACGTTACGTAACAGCTTTACAATCATTCAGTGCTTCTGATTTAGCTACCAGAACAATTTCAGCTCTTGCACTACCAGGTGCCCCAGCTGCTGCTGGCGCTAAACCATGGTCTGCTGATATTACAGCTGGTTATGGCTTCAACGCTTGGAACAAAGACCAAAACGTATACTTGGGCTACCAAGGTTCTGGCAATGCTGTGAACTTGTTCTTACCAAGATCACGTTGGATGGCTGGTTATGGCGTAAATGTTTGGAAGAGCACCAATCTTGGCGTTCAATTCAACCACGACATGGCTTACAGCGCAACCTACGGCGGCACAGGCACGACTGCAAATGGTCTCGCTTTACGTGCAGCTGTACAATTCGGTTAATCCAATCGAAAATACGAAAAGCCCGCGAAAGCGGGCTTTTTTTTGCCTATCTATTTTAGAATGGTGGACACGCTACGCTCTGAGCTATCCCCACGAATTTTTACTCCCTTCTCCCAGAGTGTTTTTTACGATGGGAGAAGGGCACGGGATGAGGGCCTATACCCTCACCCCTTTCCCCTCTCCCAAAATAAAAGCATTTTGGGAGAGGGGAATAATACTACTAAAAATTCGTGGGGATATCTCAGCGCTACGCTTTGCCCACCCAACATTCTCTAATTTAGGTAATTTTATTCACAATATGACAGAACAACTCTGCTGTACGTTCCGTATCATAAATAGCAGAATGCGCTTGAGAAACATCGAAAGGAATTTTGACTGCTCGAGTGGCTCGAGCCAAGACCGTTTCACCCAAGGCAACCGCTGATAAGGTCGCTGTATCAAAGGAAGTAAACGAATGGAATGGGGTTGTTTTAAACCCACCTCTTTTTGCTGCTGCCTGGATAAAAGCAAGATCGAACCAAGAATTATGTCCAACTAAAACAGCTCGCTGGCACTTATTCTCTACAACCAACTGCTTCACCTTCAAAAAGAGATTATGTAATGCCTGTTTTTCAGATATGGCCATACGTAATGGCTGCTGTAAGTCTATTCCTGTAATGTTTAAAGCTTCTGGATCGATGTGTGCACCATGAAAAGGCTCTACATGATAAGCAAAAGTTTGATCAGTCTTTAAAATTCCATCGGTGGTTAACTTTAAGCTCACAGCTGCAATTTCTAGAATAGAATCAGTCGCTGGATTAAGGCCAGAGGTTTCTACATCCACGACAACAGGCAATAATCCCCTGAACCTCGTAGCCATAGATTGCTTTTTTTGTGAATTTAACATAAATATTTCTATTTCCAATGCCGCAAAATTGACTAAAATACGCCAGATCATGTGATTGTTCAATGAAATATAAAAGTTGGTTCGCAATTCGCTTATTACAGATAAGCCTGTAAAATTGCCAATAACCTTGGGTTCTAAACTATGAATGGAAAGAAACTATGATTCTTGACCGAATACCGCCGCAAAGCCCATTACGAAAAGCTATCACGGCAGCCTACCGCATGGATGAAACAACCTGTATACAAAACTTGATAATTCAAGCAACTCTTTCCAGAGAAGCCTTACAACATATTCACAATCGAGCTCATCAGTTGGTCGATGGCACAAGATTACGTCGTAAAAAACAAGGTAACCTCGACGCATTTTTACATCAATATGATCTCTCCAGCGAAGAAGGCATTGCTTTAATGTGTTTAGCAGAAGCCCTGTTGCGCATTCCAGATAAAGCAACCGTCGATAAATTAATTAACGATAAAATCTCGACAGCAGACTGGGAACAACACACAAGCGATAGTAATTCTCTTTTTGTGAATGCAGCAACTATCTCCTTATTGCTCACGGGAAAAATTTTCGCTTCGAGTCAATCAACACAAAAAACACTGGGTGCCTCATTAAAGCGCACAATGAGTCGCGTTGGCAGTGAATTAATACGTCCACTCATTTTGCAAGGTATGAAAATTATCGGCAAACAATTTGTAATGGGAAGAACCATACAAGAAGCAACCAAGCGTGCAAAAAAATTAGAAGCCATTGGCTACCGTTATTCATACGATATGCTAGGTGAAGCCGCACGTACTGCAGAAGATGCAGAAAATTATTTTAAATCCTATCAACAAGCCATTATCGCTATTGGTGAAAATTCAAAAGATGCAGATTATATTCACGGCCCAGGCATTTCAATAAAACTCTCTGCATTACATCCACGTTATGAACTTGCAAAACAAGATCGCGTCATGCGTGAGTTAGTACCAAAATTATTGTCACTTGCGCAAGCAGCAAAAAAACACAACATTAGTTTAACAGTCGACGCAGAAGAAGCAGATAGATTAGAGTTATCACTCGATGTGATTGAAGCTGTTTTCAGCGACCCTAGTTTACAAGGATGGGAAGGATTTGGTTTAGCTGTACAATCATATCAAAAACGCGCGCCATTCGTTATTGATTGGTTAGCTGATTTATCCAAACGCCACAACCGTAAATTAATGATACGCCTAATCAAAGGTGCGTATTGGGATGCAGAAATCAAAAATAGCCAAGTATACGGCTTTGAAGGTTATCCTGTCTTCACTCGAAAAAATTCTACTGACGTGTCATTCCTCGCCTGCGCTAAAAAAATATTAACACTGCCAGAATGTTTTTACCCTATGTTCGGCACACACAATGCTTATTCTGTTGCCGCAATTATCGAAATGGCTGGCGATAGAAAAGATTATGAATTTCAATGCTTACATGGCATGGGACAACCACTCTATGATCAAATTGTAGGGAAAAATAATGTTAATATTCCATGTCGTATTTATGCACCTGTCGGTAGCCATAAAGATTTATTAGGTTACTTAGTAAGAAGACTTTTAGAAAATGGCGCAAACACCTCATTTATCAATCGTATTGCAGATGATTCAGCACCCATTGATAAAATTATTTTAGATCCCGTCGCACGTATTTCAAATTTAACTCATAAACCACACCCCCATATTCCGTTACCAATTAATTTATTTGGAAAAGAGAGAATTAATTCAGGAGGCATTGATTTGTCAAACATACAGCAGTTAGAAACATTAAAATCAGCAATGGACATTACACTCACGCAAGAATGGAAAGCAGGTCCAATTATTGCGGGAAAAATGCTGACAGAGCAAAAATCACAAGCCATTACATCTCCTGCAAATAAAGACACTATTGTTGGTTACGTACATGAAGCAACAAATGAAGACATAGAAAAAGCGCTAATTCATGCATCGATCGCTAACATCACCTGGGCAAATACACCCGTAGAAAAACGCGCATATATACTTGAGATCACCGCCAACTTATTAGAAAAGAATATGGCGACGCTGATTACCTTACTCTGCAGAGAAGCAGGTAAACATATCAACGATTGCGTATCAGAAGTACGTGAAGCAGTTGACTTTTGCCGATACTATGCAGCACGCGCACGTGAGGATTTATCACCACTCGAATTAATAGGTCCAACCGGTGAATTTAATCAATTAGCTTTATATCCACGTGGAACAGTTATCTGCATTAGCCCATGGAATTTCCCACTTGCTATTTTCATGGGACAAATTGTTGCTGCGTTAGTTTGTGGAAACAGCGTCATCGCAAAACCAGCAGAACAAACACCATTAATTGCAGCGTATGCCGTGAAATTAATGCATGAAGCTGGAATTCCTGTTGATGCATTACAGTTATTACCTGGCCATGGTGAAACAGTTGGCGCGAAATTAGTAGCCGATCATCGCATTGCGGGTGTCATGTTTACAGGCTCTACTGATACCGCAAAAATCATCAATAAAACATTAGCAAACCGCAAAGGCGCAATCATTCCACTAATCGCTGAAACAGGCGGACAAAATGCAATGATTGTTGATTCTTCTGCATTACCAGAACAAGTTGTTGTCGATGTCATGAACTCTGCATTCAATAGTGCAGGCCAACGTTGTTCAGCACTACGCGTTTTATTTTTACAAGAAGATATTGCAGAACGTACGCTACATATGTTGCGTGGTGCGATGTCTGAACTCCGCGTAGATGATCCAAGCTTATTATCAACCGACGTGGGACCTGTCATTGATCAAGATGCAAAAACTATGCTGGACAATCATTTCGTGAAAATGCAACGCGAAGGGAAGTTACTTTATCAAGTACCACTCGATAAAATTCCGAATGGACATTACTTCGCACCCTGCGTATTCCAAATATCACATCTTGGCATGTTAGAACGTGAGATATTTGGGCCTGTCTTGCATGTCATCACCTATGCAACAAATGAACTTGATTCTATCATCGATCAGATTATTCAATCGGGTTATGGTTTGACGCTGGGTATTCATAGCCGTATAGATGCCACCATTGACTACATCCAAAAACGTATGCCTGTAGGAAACATTTACGTTAATCGCAATATGATTGGCGCGGTCGTGGGTGTGCAACCTTTTGGTGGAGAAAATCTTTCAGGTACTGGCCCAAAAGCGGGTGGACCTCACTATTTACCGCGCCTATGTGTTGAACGCGCTATTTCGGTGAACACGACAGCAGCGGGCGGAAATGCTACACTAGTATCATTGAGTGAGGACGGTTAATAAACCCATAATACATAATGCTGTCATCCCGAGCGAAGCGAGGGACCTCCAGGGAGATCCCTCGCTTCGCTCGGGATGACAGCTCTACGTTCAAGGAGCCACAACACAAACATGCTATACACCCAATCAATCATTCACATCATGTTTTTGATTTTTGTAGGCGCTGCGATCCTCGCAACAGTCGCGCTTTACACACGTCAATCACTATTGATTGCATACATGATGATAGGTGCCGTACTAGGTCCATGGGGATTACAGCTTGTTAAAGACTCACAGTTAGTCAAACAAACTGGTGATATTGGTATTCTCTTCTTATTATTTTTACTAGGTTTAAATCTACAACCACAAAATCTTTTCCACTCATTACGTAAAATGAGTCGTATTACTTGTTTAAGCTCCACGATATTTTTTTTCTTGGGATTTTTAATTAGTATACTGTGTGGATTTAGCCATCAAGCTAGCTTATTGATTGGCATCACCATGATGTTTTCCAGCACCATCATCGGTTTAAAACTATTGCCCACCACAATCCTACACCACCAGCATACTGGTGAGTTAATGGTAAGCATACTCTTACTGCAAGACATCATTGCCATCGGAATGTTACTTTTCTTGCAAGGTATTGCAGCACACGATTTTGCTATTGGAAGTTTATTATTAGTTATTATCGCATTTCCAAGCTTATTGATAGTTGGATATCTTGTTGAACGCTTTGTGTTAACCAAATTAATTTTAGCGTTTGATAAAATTCACGAATATACATTCATTATTTCAATCGGCTGGTGTTTATGCATGGCTGAAATGGCACACTATCTTGGACTCTCTGGAGAAATCGGCGCTTTCATTGCCGGCGTTGCTTTAGCAAGTAATCCCATTTCATTTTATATAGCAGAAAGCTTAAAACCATTACGCGATTTCTTTCTCATCATATTCTTTTTTGCTATCGGAGCAGGATTTAACTTTAGCGCACTCCCACAAATTATTTTTCCCGCTATTTTATTAGCCGGATGCATGTTACTCGTAAAACCATTTATTTTTTCAAAATTATTGCATAATGCAGGGGAAACCAAAGCAACTGGTTGGGAAATTGGTATACGACTCGGTCAAACCAGTGAATTCTCACTCCTTGTTATTTATCTCGCATCACAAGTTAAATTAGTGAATGCCGAGGTCGCATCGCTTGTACAAGCTGCCACTATTTTAACTTTCATCGTATCATCTTACTGGGTAGTAAAACGTTACCCTACCCCGATGGCAGCCAATGATAATTTACGCAGAGATTAAATAGCATGAGTCACGAACATCACGATCACGACGACCATAGTCACTCGCATCATGGTCATCATCATGCACCACCAAAATCATTTAACTTGCCATTTGCAATTGCTGTCATTTGTAATTTCAGCTTTACCATTTTCCAAATTGTATTTGCACTAATTGCCGGCTCGATGAGCTTACTAGCAGATGCTGCACATAACTTTGGAGATGTGTTTGGCTTAGTACTCGCATGGGGAGCAAGTTGGCTGCTATCCTTGCCCGCACGCAAACAATATAGCTATGGATTCAAGCGTACGACCATTATTGCCGCTATCATTAATGCTTTGATCCTCGTATCAACTTCCGCATTAATTTCATTTGAATCTATTCACAAACTATTTCACTTAACCGACATGAATGAAAAAATTGTTGGTATCGTTGCTTTTGTTGGTATTTTTGTAAATGGCGGTACCGCATTACTTTTCATGCGGGGTGCGCATGATGATTTGAATATCAAAGGCGCTTTTTTGCATTTACTTGGCGATGCATTGATTTCCATCGGTGTTGTTGTCGCGGCTATTATTATTCATTTCACAGGATGGGTATGGATAGATCCAATTGCTGGTTTAGCTATCGTATTAATAATTTTATGGGGCACATGGGGTTTATTACGCGACTCAGTACGTTTAATTTTAGATGCCGTCCCGCACAATATCGATGAACAACAAGTCCATCAATATCTAGCAAAAATTCCTGGGGTTACTGCTGTACATGACTTACATATTTGGGGATTAAGTACCAAGGAAATTGCGTTGACCGCCCACTTAGTTATGCCACAACAAAAACTCAGCGATGAAGACTTTCACCACATAAATCAAACGCTTAAAGAAAAATTCCGTATTGATCACGCCACACTTCAAGTTGAAAGTGGCACAACCGGCCATCAATGTCATCGCAGTGAAACCTGCTAACCACACCACCGGATGGTCATAAATATTGCAATTAATTCGCTCCGTGTGTAGAATACGCTCATATGATTAAATCCAAAACCCGAGCGAGGAACACACCATGACCATGCTACGTTTACTAGCACAAGCACCGCGATTAACACCCCAGCAAGCGATTATTGTAGAAATGCGCGCAATTGGAAGTCAAATAGCTGCTTTAGCCCAAAAAGCTGCAGAAGCTAAACAGAATATTCCTATGAACGCCACGGTTGCACATCAAATGCAACGACTCATGGTTTTAGTCAAGCTACGTTGGCCCCAATATCCACAAGAATCTGGCGCCCTTAGTTCAAATGAGATCTTTCTTGAAAATGCTATCAATGTCTCACGAGCAGGATTAGCGTACTATGCGAAAAAAGTAGCTGAAGCACAGGAAAAAGCAGCAATGATTGCGAAGTTAAAAGCTGACGGTGACAATGCATTTTCACAGATGGGATTAATACTACAAGGCGGCGGCCCTATGCAAGCAGTACTCACATGCCCCGTTTCTGGTGATTTAACTAATCAGCTAGCTAGCAGTTTATCTCTAAACGGAAAGATGAATCATGCGACTGTTTTTGCAGCCGGCAATACAGCACATACAACAGCAGATGATGCGGCTAGTAGAAAATTTAATGACGTAATGCGTAAATGCGGCTTTAACATTTAGTATACATCCCTCATTGATTCTCACTATATATCCATGAGGAATCTACAAAATGGGTTCATCTACCATGCAAAGGAAAACACATGTCTCTACGCAGCAGATTCGATAACGATACGACAGACAGTATTGCTGCATTTACTTTCCAAATACCACCCATTGTTCGCTTAAATATATTAGCTGCACAATGGCGTGACTATTTATTAAAAAGAATTGTACTCCGCAAGAATCCAACAATCCCTTTCAATGAAATGACAATCGCTAAGCTTTATGAATTTCTCAGCTTAGTTGATGGCTATGTGAAAGCAAAAGGTGGAATTGGAATCGGTAAGCAAAACCAAGAGTTAGAATGGATGATTCCATTGTTACAACAAGCATGGGGTTGTTATCTCAAATCAAACTATCAGATACCAGCAGCTGCGGCTACAGTATCAAACAGCTCGGCTGCAAACAATAGCCATGCTGCCATTTGGCAACAGTTGGGCGATTATAAACAACAGGCTCAACCAACATTAGTCTGCGCTACAAGCTTTTCTCAACATTCCGCAAATACTAAAAAAACAGTTCGCACCAAAACAGCCAGATATAAACTACCAGCTCTCCCAGACCATCAATCTGCAGCAGCGCTAAGCTCAGCCACAAATACACCAACAACAGCTGCGCCACCTAGTAGCCCAGCAGCACCAGCAAATACACCCACAGCAGCAATACAAAAACATAGTTTGTAGGGTGGGCACGCTGCGCTCTGAGTTATCCCCACGAATTTCTTGCTCCCTTCTCCCAGAGTGTTTTTTACGATGGGAGAAGGGCTGGGGATGAGGGCCTATACCCTCACCCCTTGCCCCTCTCCCAAAAAAAAAGCATTTTGGGAGAGGGGAATTATACCACCCAAAATTCGTGGGGATAACTCAGAGCGCAGCCTGCCCACCGTACCTGTTTTGCGCCCCTGAATTAATGCGTGGTAAAAATCTTTGGTTTTGCTAGCCGTTCAAAATCAGCATATGAAAGTTGTAATAATTCAGAATGCGATCCTGCATTAAAAATAATTTGATCACATAATGCTAAATCACTTGAGATGTAAACTGACATCCCATAAAGCTCTCCAAATGGTGGCATTGCTCCCACTTCACATTCAGGAAAACGACTTTTGAAATCCATCTCTGTCGCTAGGTCAATTTTGTTTTGTCCTGTTGTCGCTTTTAAACTCATAAAATTAATATGTTCATTCGCTGGCAGCACGACCATTGCTAATTTATCACCCATTTTTACAATAACAGTTTTTGCAAATATCCGGCCAGAAATATGGGCAGCAGCTGCAACTTCTTGTGCAGTAAACGCTGGTGAATGGTGAATACTCAAATACTTAACATGATGACTTTCGAGGTAATCTTTCAATGTTTTGCTTGGCATAACCCCTCCGCTAACAGCAAAAAGCAACTTTATAACCTGTTAACCACTCAGCTTTCACCTAAGATTGAGAACAGACTCATATATTATATAACTGACGTTGTTTTTTTTCTGTACTTTCGAGTAGAATAGGCATCATTTTTAAATCTTTAATAGACTAATCATATGGTTAAACGCGTCAGTTATTGGCTTTATGCCTTTATATGCACCCATGTCCTACTTTGGACGTTGGCGCCGACTATCGTGCGCTACACCCTGCCGCTTGACGCTATGGAGGGGAGCACGTGGGGGCACCAGTTTGAGTGGGGGTATGACAAAAATCCCTTTATGAACGGCTGGTTGACCGCTATAGCCGTAAAAATAGGTGGCACTTCAGGTTGGATGGTTTACTTCTTCAGCCAGCTATCGGTTGCACTGTGCTTTTGGGCTATATGGCAGCTCGGGAAAAAAATGCTGCCGCCTATCTACGCCTTGATTGCGGTATTACTCCTAGAAGGTATTCAATACTATAACTTTCACGCGATCGATTTTAACGATAATACTTTAGAACTTGGTTTTTGGGCACTCACCATTTTATTTTTCTACCAAGCTATTCGTCACAAGAAACTCTCCGATTGGTTATGCACTGGTGTCTTTGCGGGCCTGAGCATGATGACGAAGTACTACACGGTTGTTTTACTTTTCCCTATGTTTTTATTTGTGCTCTATGATAAGCATGCACGCACAGCATTTAAAGAAACACCGATGTATATTGGTTTACTCGTTTTCCTTGCGATTATTACTCCACATGTCTTTTGGTTGTTTCAACATGATTTCATTACCGTCAACTACGCACTCAACCGGGTCAGCAGTCCGCCCACCTGGGGCGCACATCTTTTTTTCCCAGCACAATTTAGCTGGCAAATGTTCGAAGCGTTTTTACCAGCCGGATTATTATTTTCTATTTTAATTTATGAACGTTTCGTTACTGACCCTGTCACTCGAGAAAATATTTTAAAGATTAATCACGACATTATCGATCATGAAGAAAAAGTAACCTACATTCGACGCAGTGATAGAGCCTTCTTACTCTTTGTTGGCTTAGGCCCATTTTTAATAACCGTATTACTTGCCGCCATCTCAGGAATTAAATTACGCGCTGGCTGGGGACAACCGCTACTATCACTTTGGGGATTAATTTTATTAGCCTATACACGTCCAGCAATCACACCTAAACAATTCTATCGTTTTATTGCTACTTTATTTTTTATCTTAGGCATTGCGGTTGCTGGCTACTGCATTGCTTTAATACGTGCAGATAGACCTTCCAGCGCAAACTACCCTGGCGAACAGATTGCCTCGACTTTAACGCGTGCTTGGCATAAAAAATATCATACCCCTGTCAGCTATGTTGCAGGCTCACGATGGCTTGCTGGAAATGTTTCCTTCTACTCTAAAGACTCTCCAACTGTTTACATTGATTGGAATCCCAAAGTAAGTTCGTGGATTGACGAAAAGAAATTAAAAGAAACCGGCGCAATCTTCGTTTGGGATTTAGCAGAGACAGACGATGTTCCATATAAAGCCGTCAAAAAACGTTTTCCAAAAACAACCTCACAACAGCTAGTCCGTTTTCATTGGTTACGAAATCCAACCATGACCCCTGTTGCAATAAAAGTTGCTTTCTTACCTCCCGAGAAAAAAACCAAGTAGGGGGATAATCCCCGTATTATATTTCTAACATAGGTACGTAACATGGGTAGTGATTTTTACCCATTACAAGGAAAGTACTTATGAAAAAAAAACTGCTTTGCTGTTTATCCATCTCCTTACTTAGTGCAAACACATTTGCATTAGAAATTCATGGCGGCCATGTTATCAGTGAGAAACAGTGGTCAACTGGATCTGCCAAATTTACTTTTACGACAGCTAATGCAAAACAAACTCTCGAATCTGCCCCATCAAATAATCTTACAGTTCCAAACGGTGAACTCTCTGCCACCGCACACTTGATGCCAATCACAGCGGATGCTGGTACGGCTGTTAGTTTAACAGGTGATGCTAATGTGAGAGCAAGAAACAATACAAGCACGGTACAAACATATAACATTACTTCAAACGTTTGCGTTAACTTCTCACAACAAGATCGCACATGCGGTGTGTATCAAGTCTCCGTTGCTTTAGACCCACAAGGTTATATTTCACAAAACATACAGGGTAATGCAAAATTTTATGTCTCTGCATCAGGGCAAGTATTAACAACGACTAACTTTACGACGATTGGTAATCAAACCTATACCAAACAAATGAGTGGTGTTGCTAGTAGCTACATTAACGTCCTCTAATCGATATCACACTTCATGGACAATCATTTATTAAGGAATATATATGAAGCTCAATAAAATTTTAAGTTTCGCTGCTGCAATGATTGCATGCACTAATCTCTTCGCTGCTGATATTTTTCAAGGTAAAATCATCAATGAAAAAGAATGGTCAAATGGCAAGGTTAAATTCAACTTTATAAAAACGAATGATATTCAAAATTTAGCAACATTAAATCAAATGAATTTGACCGTTGCAAATGAGGATCAAGTCTCTCTCGTAGCACGTGCAGGCACAACACAAGGCACAGTCAATAACATGGTGCGCTTAGATAACTATGTATCGATTATGTTGCGCAATAATTTTTCAACACCGCGTCAATATAATTTAATGGTTAACGCATGCACTGAAACAGGTCCCAATGCATATCAATGCTCATATCATACAGAAGTGATCGCATTAGATCCGAATGGATCAGTTGCTTTTGGTTTCACGCCAATTTTAGATTATCCATACAGCCAAGCTGGAAATTACAACACGTATGTTCAAGTACAAGTGCTAACACCTGAAATGGATTCATATATGGCAACAGGGACTGGGGTTGCGAAGATTTCTTGATTAAAAAAAATCTCTCAATTTCCCCCTTCTCCCGGAGTGATTTTTACGAGGGGAGAAGGGCTGGGGATGAGGGCTTTGACACCCTCACCCCTAGCCCCCTCCCAAAAAAAAGCATTTTGGGAGAGGGGAATTAGAGGATGATTTTTTTTATCAACCCCGCAGCATACTTAGCATCATTCTCTGTCGTCATCACACCAAAGGAAATACGCACAGCTGATTGCGCTTCGCTAAAGCTAAGCCCTAACGCGCGTAATACATACGATGGCTCATTTCCTTTTGCATGACAAGCTGACCCTGCAGAAATGGCTAGCTCAGGCAATGCTTGCATGATTTCTTGCGATGTTTTACCCGCAATTGAAATGTTTAAAATCCCAGGAAATCCCTGTATTAAATCACCATTGATACTGACAGTAGAACAACTTTTCAATTCATTTAAAAAAATATCACGCAGCTTTGATATATGTTTAAAATTTTCCTGCATTTCATTTTTTGCAATTGCAAACGCTTTACCCATCGCTACAATTTGATGCACTGGCAGCGTACCTGAGCGCATCCCTTGCTCATGCCCACCACCATGCAACAACGCTGCGACACGTACACGCGGTTTTTTTCTGACATACAACACACCAACACCTTTAGGACCATAAACTTTGTGTGCACAGCATGAGAGTAAATCAATTTGCATTGCATGCACATCAATTGGAATTTTTCCTGCTGCTTGTGCCGCATCAACATGCAATAAAATCCCACGTTGTGATGTCATTGCGCCAATCGCTTTAATATCTTGTATCACACCCAGCTCATTATTCACCTGCATGATTGAAACTAAAATCGTATCGTCACGCAACGCTGCTTGAAGTTTATTTAAATCTAACAAGCCATTTCTTTCCGGCGATAAATAAGTGACTTGGAATCCTTGCTTCTCTAATTGTTGACAACAATCTAATACAGCAGAGTGCTCTGTTTTCACGGTAACAATATGCTTACCTTTTTGTTGGTATAATTGGGCAGCACCTTTGAGAGCTAAATTATTCGCCTCTGTAGCTCCAGACGTCCAAATGATTTCACTCGCGTCTGCGTGCAACAATGCAGCGACTTCTTCACGAGCTTGTTCCACAGCTATTTTCGCCTGCTGCCCAAACTCATGCATAGATGAAGCATTCCCAAAACACCCATCTAACGTCAAATATTGTGACATTGCTTCTACAACACGTGGGTCGACGGGAGTTGTGGCCGCATAATCAAGATAAATCATTTTGTTCATAGTAAATATTCTTGCGAAATTACATTAAGGCTGTAATATTATCATCCAACCACTGTTAACGAAAGCTATGTCACCCACATGGTGAAATAAATGAGGCAATCCTATTATCTCGCAGCCCTTCTCAGCATTTTTATCGCTGGCCTCTGGATACAATGTCACATTTTTTTGAACTGGGATACCAGTTGGCTCATGGAGCTAGCAAACCGCATCCATACGAGTGGTATTGATAAAAATAACTTCCTCGAAATTAACACCCCGATGAGCATCTATATTTACTACCCAGCAGTGCTAATAATGAAATGGTGTGGGTTAGCTAAAATAACTGCGCTACGCATTTATGTGTTTACCTTAAGCGCCACCTCTCTCCTGTTTTGCGCCACATTATTAAACCTACTTTTTCCAAGCGATAATCATCGCATAGCGCGCTGGAGCATGATTTGCTTAACAGCAACCTATATTTTATTACCTGCCGTGCACTTCTCACAACGCGAACATATTTACATGTTACTTATTTTTCCTTATTTATTGACTGCTGCATTGCGAATTGAAAATACACTGATCTCAATAAAAATCACAATCCCTGCAGGAATGTTAGCGGCAATCGGTTTTGCGATAAAACCACACTTTCTTTTGCTTGCCGTATTCGTTGAATTGTTTATTTTATATAAAACAAAAAAATGGTCTGTGTTATTTAGAACTGAATCCATCATCATTTTTACTTTCTTATATCTGTACCTCTTATCTGTTATTTATTTACAACCAGGCTATATCACCACTGTCATACCTCTCACGCAGAAGTATTACTACCTAGGTTATCAAATGAGTTTTAGTACATTTTTGACAGACATCTTATTATTGTACTGCTTAGGGGTAAGCTGCCTGTATTTATTTCTCGGCAAACATAGTGGTACTCCGTTACACTCTATTTTGTGTATTGCTATTATTGCCAGCATGTTTAGCTATCTCTTTCAAGGCATTCCAAGTGCATATCGTTTATATCCTGCACTTTCCATAAGTCTATTACTCAGCATGCTGTTATTTTTAGAAAGATTGACCTCAAAAAACATGATCATCAATCTTGTCATGGTTGCCTTTTTATTCACACTACCCATTGCAGCAACTGCACAATTCACTTACTCATCGTTCGAGAGTAAAAAATATAGCTATCTAAATGCTATTATCCATTATGTTCAGGCTCACTCACTGCATGGAAAAACTTTATTTATTTCCACATCACCACCATCACTAATAGCTGACTACTTACCGCAAAATTCACTTTTTATTTTACAACCTTACTTACCATTTTGGGTACTATCAGGTTTAGTCACTGAGCAAATTACATCTCAACTTGGCCAAACCAACATATCTATTCAAAATAAAAAACCCATTTTAGAATTTTCACAATCTATTGCAGCGATCATTCATGATGCAAAACCCGATATTATTTTTGTAGATAACCGCATCATGATAAAGCAATCACAACTTACGTTTGATTACTTACATTTTTTCTTACAGAACCCCAATTTCAAACGCGAATGGTTAGCATATCAACTCATTGGACGAGTGAAATATTTCGAGGTCTACAAACACATTTAAACTTATTAAGGATAATATTTTATGGTAGATGGAAGACGCCCGAGCTTAGCTATAGAAACATACGCACATGGAATAGTACGCAAACGAGGAGACAGCGTTGGCTCTTCACCTATTGGTGATTTTTCTCCACGCAGTCCTTTTGATGCTGAGTCAGATGATGAAAAACCTCCAGTAGATTCTGAAACAAAAGCCCACGAAGTAACAAAATCTACATTAGCCACTGTCACTAAACAATTAGCCGCCAAAGCGCGCGAAGCAGAAGCAAAACATCTCGAACATAAGCAACATCTATCAACACTAGAAAATACGGCAGCCCAAAAAGATCAAATCCTGCATGAATTACATCAACTACAAGATTATATTCATGACCATCCTATATTAAAATCGAGCTTCAATGCTTCTATCAATGGATTAGATTTTCATCTAACCAGCTCACACCCAGAATATAACAACTCAATAAAGAGCTCTCCTCATATAAAAATAAAACAAGACGTGAATGGCAATCAAGTAATCACTACAAACTTCGGCTTACACGAGCTCCCTCAAGCTAAAGAGTTTCATCAACACATGCGTGCTTCACTCGATGCGTTTGCTAAAAAAATAGAACGTCAGCGTGTTCAGATAGAAAATCAACTTTGGGGTTATGGAGCAGCTGTAGCTGGAATCGCGATTATGGGAGTTTTTGCGTTCTTGAATAGTAGCAAACCAACATCATCACCAACTCCAGGCTCTACTCCGATATTTAAACCTTGACCTTTATCCCTCACCTCTCCACTTGTGGAGAGATCGACACGCGCTTTTTGCGTGGCTTCCCCAGCCCTTCTCCCATTCGCAAAAAACACTTTGGGAGAAGGGAGAAATGCGATGATTGTTCAAAATGGCTTTTTCGTGTATTTTGCATAACCAATTTCTTCATTTTTCGCCTTACTCAACAATAGGTTTCGACATGATAAAACTTAGTGATTACATCGCAAATTTTCTCGCACAAGCTGGTATCAGGCACGTCTATATGCTTACTGGCGGTGGCGCAATGCATTTAAATGATGCTTTCGGCAAACAGCCTGACCTCACCACGATTTTTTGTCACCATGAGCAAGCGTGTGCTATGGCAGCGGAAAGCCATGCACGTCTTACCAATCAAATGGCTTTAGTCAATGTCACCACCGGCCCTGGCGGTATTAACGCGATGAACGGTGTATTTGGCGCATGGACAGACTCTATTCCTATGCTCGTGATTTCAGGCCAAGTGCGTTATGACACGACGATTTACAGCGCAAAATTCAACTTACGTCAAATGGGTGATCAAGAAGCAGATATCATTCCTAGCGTAAAACCCATGACTAAATTTGCAGAAATGATCACTGATCCGCAATTAATAAAATACTATTTACAAAAAGCACTCTATATCGCAACACATGGTAGACCTGGCCCTGTGTGGTTAGACATTCCAATGAATGTGCAAGGTGCGATGATAGATGAAACTAAACTCATCGAATACAATCCAAAAAATGAATTTCCACATACACCTGTTATTCATGCCAATACGATTGCACAAGTCATTGAAAAATTAAAAACCGCAGAACGTCCTGTCATTATTGCTGGCGGTGGCGTACGTGTTGCTGGAACACATGATTTATTTTTTAAGTTACTTGAAAAATTAGCAATTCCCGTAACATCAGCATGGAATGCACATGATGTGATTCACGATGATCATCCTTGCTATGTTGGCAGACAAGGCATCATGGGAGATCGAGCAGGAAATTTTGCGGTTCAAAACGCAGATTTAGTGATTACACTCGGTAGCCGTTTAAATATACGTCAAGTCGGTTATAGCTGGAAAACATTCGCGCGTGAAGCATTTAAAATTATGGTGGACATTGACCCACTTGAATTAATCAAACCTACCATTACGATTGATTTACCTATCCATGGTCACCTCAATGACTTTTTGACAAAGTTAATTTCTGCCGTAGAAAACACCACTATTCCAGCAAAAACAGCATGGCTAGATTGGTGCATGGAAAGAAGAAAACGTTATCCCGTTGTACTCAAAGAATATTGGGATCGCAAAGAATTAATTAACCCCTATTGTTTTATTGATAAATTAAGTGAGTTATTACCTGAAGATCAAATTACTATTTCTGCCGATGGCACTGCTTGTGTTGTAGGCTTTCAAGCATTTCGACTCAAGAAAGGCCAACGTTTGTATCACAACTCAGGTTGTGCATCGATGGGATATGATTTACCCGCAGCAATTGGCGCTTGCGTTGCTTCAGGCAAAAAAGAAATTATTTGCATGGCGGGCGACGGCAGCGTTCAACAAAATATCCAAGAACTCGCGACGATTGCATACCACCAATATCCTATTAAAATTTTCATTCTCAATAACAATGGTTATCACTCTATTCGTCAAACCCAAAGCAATTATTTTGGTAAACCATTAGTGGGTGTATGTCCTGAGAGTGGCATTGGTTTTCCTGATTTTGAAAAAATTGCTTATGCGTATGGCTTACCTTTCGCACGTACAGACAATCACGACACGATGGAAGCTGCGATTCAAAAAACATTAAATACCAAAGGCCCTGCTATCTGTGAAATCGTATTAACTGCAGACCAAGCCTTTTTACCAAAACAAGGATCGAAACGCTTGCCAGATGGCCGCATGGTATCAAGACCACTTGAAGATCTTGCGCCATTCTTACCGCACGATGAATTAAAGCAAAATATGCTTATTGAGATCCTCCCCGAGGAGAGTTAAAACACCCCTCACCCGCCACGTAAAAAACACGTGGCGACCTCTCCACAAGTGGAGAGGTGATTTTAGATTTTCTCCCTTCTCCCAAAGCGTTTTTTGCGCATGGGAGAAGGGTTGGGGATGAGGGTGTTTTTCCCAAAAAATATCAACAACATCCAAATTATAGCTTGCAATCTACGCCATATTTCGAGAAAATTGCCGGATTCTTAAACAGTTAAGACCCTTTTTTATACAGTATTCGGAGTAGCGTTATGAACAAAATCGAGCTGCAATTGGTTGATTTATTGAAAGATCTCAAAGAAAACCATTCACTATCAGCGATCAAAGCTGAATTTGAAGCTGAAGGCAGCCGCCTCGAAGAAGTCATGCGTTTAAAAGATGTTATCTCAAAAGCTGGTTTAAACTTAAATATCAAAGTCGGTGGCTGTGAAGCTATTCGCGACATGATCGATGCAGGCAACCTAGGTGTACAACGCATTATTGGCCCCATGGTTGAAACCCCGTATGCATTACAAAAATTCATTGGTGCCGCTAAATTAGTTTATGGCGAATCACTAGAACAAATGGAATTACTCATCAATATTGAAACAGAAACCTCATACAATAATTTCAATGCCATGTTAGAAGTTCCTGAAATCAAACACCTCAGCGGTATTGTTATTGGCCGCTCTGATTTAGTTGGCTCAATGGGCATGAAAGAAGATCAAATTAACAGTAAAAAAGTATTAGATATGTGTCTTGAATTAGCAAGCAAAGCGAAAGCTAAAAACTTGCAAGTAGTTGTTGGTGGCGGTGTTACCGCGCAATCGATTGATTTCGTTAGCGCATTCCCAGAAGGACATTTAGATCGCTTTGAAACCAGAAAAGTTATTTTCCAATGCCCACATATTTTCAAAACAGCTAATGAAGCTATTTTAAAAGCATTACAATTCGAAACACTCTGGTTGAAAAACAAGAGAAACTATTACAACACTATTGTTGAACAAGCTAACAAGCGTATTTTAACAATGGAAGAACGTTACAAAAAATCTTTAGTAGAAGCTTAAATGAAATATTCTACTTTATTATTTGACCTCGATGGCACCCTGGTTGACTCAAGCCCAGGAATGGTTGATTCACTAAAGCGTTCATTGGATTTCTATCAAATTGAACACGCTGGATTTGATTTTAAAACCATTATTGGCCCACCATTGGCTGAAGGCTTAAACAAATTCAATAAAGAACTATTTCAAGATCAAGAATTACTAACGAAAGTTTCAAAACTTTACCGCGAACATTACGGCCAGGAAGGTGTATATGTGTGCGAGCCTTATCAAGGCATCAAAGAATTACTTGTTTACTTAAAAAATAATAATGCGAAACTAGCTGTTGCCACTTTGAAGCCTACTCTGTTCGCTGAAAAGATGTTAGCGCATCACGGCTTGTCACAGTATTTCGATTTCATTTTAGGAACCGCTGTTGAACAAATCAGCGTAAACAAAGCTGAAATTGTCGAATCCGTTTTAAACTTTTATCCTCATGTTGTGAAACCCAACACTGTCATGATTGGCGATGGAATCCATGATGTCCATGGTGCACATAAAAATGATATTGATGTCATCGGCGTCACTTACGGTTTTGGTAAGCATGAAGATCTTACCGCTGCTAAACCCACTCACGTTGTTCATAGCGTTGCAGAGCTACAGAACTATTTAATATAACCATTTTCGCTCCCTTCTCCCATGAATGCTTTTTACGAATGGGAGAAGGGCTGGGGATGAGGGTACTTAATATTTCTCTAAGCAACCCCCCATTACACTGAGCTTAATATATGAAAAAAGGATTTTCTCATGAGCTTCTCTCATTTCTTTTCTAGTGCATATGAAACCGTGGCTAGTGCCGCAAGCACAGCTGCAACAACAGTTACTCGCACGGCTAGCATGCTTGCCACTCAAGTCTATGAACATGCAGGACGAGCACCTTACAGCTATATTTCACCAGGATTGTATATTGGAAGAATTCCCATCAAAGAAGCTCACCCCCTTACTTTGTGGAGTAGCAAGTTCGATAATAGCGAAGTCACCATCCAGAAATTCATCACTGCAAATAACACGGATCAAAAATTAGGTGACCGCCCATTACGTTTCATTGTCAGCGTTGTAGAACCTGACGAAGCAAAGGGTAAAGGATTTGGCTCAATAAAAGAAATGGTTTCACCAAAGCACTGGAAGGCATTAGACGCAAAAATAGAAACTCACGCTCTCAGCATCAAAGACAAAACCGCAAAAGTCGATGATGAAAAAATAATAGAAACCGTAGAATTAATGCGTAAACATATCAGCGCGGGTGAAAGTATGTTTATACATTGTTATGCAGGTAAAGGACGCAGTGTGATGACAGCATGCGCGTATTTAATGGTTAATGGTGTAGATCCACAAGTCGAGAAACCCATGGACTTTAAAGATGTTTATACATTATTAAAAAACCAACGACCGCATATAGATTTTGATGAAGTTCAACAAGCGAAAGCACAAGCTGTTGCTGCTGAGATGCTAAAGAGGAAAAAAGTGAAAGTAGTTGTTGCTGTTGCAGATGAAAAAGCATCAGCGTCAGCTGTTGCACCGCCGCCATCGCCCAGATAAACTGCCTTTGTTACTAAAAGTTGATTACATCACAAAGCCGGCAAATCGCCGCATATCATACCAATTAAGGTAAAAATTATTGCTTAACCACAAGCTCTAGGGGATTTTTACCTTATAGATAACCCACCCTCTTGGCACTACAGTTGCACAACTTTGTAATAAAGAGTGCTCACACCATGTCTCACAGCTCCAGACCATCACCACAACCTAATGATTCAAAAGCTAGTCATGTACCACATCAATACCCCGCATCATTCTCACTACGATGTCTTGAAGCATTGATGCGCACGACACACGACCACCCACAGCTAATGAAACCATTAAGCTTGCTCGGCGGAGCTACCGCACTTTCATTACGCGGTTTAGATGCACTCATGCGCATGTCACACAGTCACCCACGCGCAACGAAAGCTCTTAGCTTTGTAGGCGCAGCCACAGCACTGGGCTTATCCCCATATCTAAGCCTGAGCATGCCGAAAGTAGCCGCTGTAGCAGCAGGTGCAGCAGCATCTGCCGTAGGATATTTACAAAGCTATATTTTTGGTATGCCAAAAGATGATAAATGCATGTATCAAGATGCTAAAACACAATATCAAAATGCGACGGCAGAATTAATTGTAAAAGACGGCCACATGCCATTACTACATATTAAAGCTGATAATCATTTTGATGCCGGATATGTTGAAGGCACAGCTCTTGCTCCAGCTATGCATACTGTACTGAAATCATTTTTATCTATGTATAGCTGGTCCCGCTTAGCATTAGGTGCTCCACAAAGCCATGATGTAGCAGCATTACGCAAATATCTAGACCCCATTATTAAAACTATTCCAGCTGAATATCAAGATGAAATGCATGGAAAAATCTTGGCTTACAATAACTGGTTAAAGAAAAATAAACCGGGAGAAGACCTATTAAGTTTTGAGTTTTATATATTTCTCCAGTTGCAGCCTGACTTACGTAATTACAATCCTTTTAAGGGCTCTGCACCACCAGTAGATTCTGCATGCACCACGATTGCACTCCAACATGGAGACTATACTGGTGTTGCTCGCGTATTAGATTGGTCTTCACTTGATGTAGCAAATAGTCTTTTGCAAATTCGACGATCCATCAACGGAAAAAAGACAACAACTGATATTGGTTTACCTGTTTTATCAGGATTATTAACTGCTGTGAATGAACACGGCCTGTTAGTTGAAATGAACGTCGCATATGGCAACAAAATTAAAAAACCTAACGGTATGCCGGCAGTATTTTTTAATCGTGTATGCGCAGAAAATGCATCATCGACAAATCAAATACAAGATGTACTTGCAAGGCATCAACCACTCAGCGCATATCATTTAACTGCAACAGATGGTGTTAATACAACCAGCTTTCACTTTCATCAAAGCCTAGATAAAAAGGGTGAACATGTTATTGAACAGCTAGATGGCAAATTAGCCCCTGTCATGGTTGTTGCTAATGGAAGTATCAAAGTAGTAGGCGATAAAGTTGAGTCATATAACTATAAAGATAGCAATGAGCGACGCAAAAATGTCATGTGGTTTTTTGATAAAGCAAAAGTACTGCCTAATCTAGATGAAAAAAGATCGCCTGATGAAGTTATCAACGAATTAAATGAAGCCTTATTGGGCGCGGCAAGACTTCCACTTGTCAATAACCATGCCTCAGCACTGTGTGCACTTTATATTTATCACAAAGGAAAATTAGTTTCTGGAAAGGCTGCCATTGACAATAACTATGCGCCAGATAGGCCGTTGAGTCAGTTTAAGAGATTAGCGTTAGGTTAAAAATCCTCTGGCTTACCTCCCCTTTTCCAGCACTATCCCTCTCTCCCAAAGAAAAATATTTTGGGAGAGGGGGATAATGATAGCTGTGTTGCATAAATCAATTTTCTCCCTTCTCCCGGAGTGCTTTTTACGAGGGGAGAAGGGTCGGGGATGAGGGTAAAAAACTACCGTACCCTACACCATGCAATCGTTTTCTTAATCGCGTCTTGTAGAGACATTCTTTCAGTCAAGTTCAAACCATGTTTTGCTTTTTGCACTGAAGGCACATAACGTTCAGGCAAACGACTCAAATCAGGTTCCTTTGCAACAATCACCTCAGGTGGAACATCAAAACAAGATGCCACTGTTCTTGCTAAATCCGCAATCGAAACACCTTCATCTGAACCCATATTATATGCGGCACCATTTTCGCCATCACATAAAATACGTAACAACCAAATCACCATATCGGCAGCGTATAAATAAGAACGAAACGGCGTACCATCTCCATTCACATGAATAGTTTTACCTAACAAACCATCACGAATGAAATTTCCAATCGCAAAATGAATCCCTAAAGGTAAGTGTGGCCCAACAAATGCAAAACCACGTGCGATTTTCATATCATAATGATGCTGTTGTGCATGAGCGATGCAGGCTTGCTCCGCCATAAATTTCCCAACACCATAAGCGGATTTATTATCCTTGATGTCACATTGATAATCTTCTGTAATACATTCAATTTCTGGCGGCTGTCGACCATAGACTGCGCCGGAACTCACAAATAAAAACTTGCCTGGCTTCATCGATTCGGTAGACGCCAATGTTCTACGCGTACCTTGCAAAATGGTTTCTAACATCAAACTCGGATTTTCAGTATTTAATTTTGCGCTCGCTTCAGTTGCTGCATGAATCACATGAGAAAACATACCGACTGGCGCAATAAAATTTCTCACATCACCAGGCAAAAATTGAATCGCAGGATGATGTGCTAAATGCGGCGCTTTGGCTGCAAACGCTTTGGGGTCACGTGATAATACCGTGACAGATAAATTTAAATTTAATTGATCATTCGCCCAAGTTAGCGCTTCTAACAACCACACGCCAAAAAAACCTGTGCCGCCAGTGATAAAAATACGTTGGCCGCGCAATTCATCCCAAACAGATGGGGTACGTTCCAAAATATAATTTAAGTCATCTGCTAATAAATTATTTTTCATTTTTTGAATACTATATATTTGTTAAGTAAAAAAGAAATAACTGCCATAATCACTGTGACAATTAAACCATTGAAGTACATGTTTGTAATAAAATAACTTCCTGCTTTTAACAAAGAGATATTTAAAAAATACATTAACACATAAACCAAAATAAATTTGCCAATTAACCGTTTATCAAAACTATCAAATACAATTTTTCCTGTTGTTTGAAAGTTAAAAGCGATACCTAAACAAAATGCGATTAAACTCGCCAAAGCATAATGTAATCCGCAATAAATTCCCAAAACAAAAACGGAATAGCCAAACAGTGTATTGACCATACCCACCATCACGAATAATGGGAAAGAACCTTTTTTGAAAACGTAAGTTAATTGACTCAACATCTTGACAACCGCTGGTTTAAAATTGAACTTGATTCTATAGCTACCCCACAAAAATAGCAAACATTATGGCTACTGATGCAACAGCATGAATCGCGAGCAACCAATGTAACATCTTGATTTTCATTCAATATTCATTATATTAGCAGTCCGAGCATTTACTCGGATTACGCACGGAAGCAACAATCAAAAGGAGTTGTCATGATAGAGTTATATGGCTCACCCACGCCTAGCGCTTATACAGTCGCGATTATGTTAGAAGAAATTGGCTTGAATTACTCTGTATTTCCCGTCAATAAAAGCAGTAATGAACAACTTGAATTAGAGTTTTTAAAGTCTTCTCCAAACAATATCTTCCCCGTTATCCTTGACCGTAACGGTCCCGAAAGTAAGCCTTTAGTGATATTTGAACCGGGTGCAATTCTCATGTACTTGGCAGAAAAAACCGGTAAGTTCATGCCAGAACAAAGCTCTGAACGGTTTGATGTCTTACAATGGCTCTTATTTGAAAACTCCAAAATCGGGCCAACACTCGGCAATACTAAACATTTTATGTATCACGCGCCTGAAGAAGTCCCCTATGCTGTTAAGCGCTTTAACAATGAAGCAAAGCGTATTTTCACCATTATCGAAAATCAATTAGCTGAAAATGATTTTTTAGCGGGTGATTACTCCATTGCTGATATCGCAACTTTCCCATGGCTAAAAGAATATGAACGCTATGGCATTGAAGAAGATACCATCCCGCACATTTGCGCATGGCTGGAACGCGTCAGTGAACGCAAAGCGGTTAATAAAGGTTTAGATGCGTTAGCAGAATTGAAAGAGTAACCCTCTCCTTTTCAGTAATCATTCACCTCTCCACTTGTGGAGAGGTCGACACGCGTTATTTGCGTGGCGGGTGAGGAAAAACACCCTCATTCCCACCCCCTATTGACTCAAAACCCACCTGTGAGTATAATTTTTACCCATAATTAAGGCGTTTGCCTACCCGAGGAACCCATTCCTCACACATAACTTATTAGAAATAAGATGAACGAGGAAAAAACGTGTTAACAGCTACTAACAACCCACAAGGGGCAGAAGCTAGTATTGCGCCTGCACCAAAACCAGTATCGGCACCCAAGCTTAGCTATATCGAACAAGTCAAAGCACATATTACTGAAATCAATGCCAATCCTGATAGCGCCTCTATTGAAACAACTGTGCAACTCTGCGAACTTGATTCACCAGAAAGAGTCGCAGAACTCATCGCCTATCGCGATCAAGAAAAAGAAAATCTTTTGCATTACCTCATTCGACATCCACACGCAATGCCACATTTTTTTAAGATATGGCAACTCTATTTAGGTAGAGAAGCCATGCTGCAGTGGTTAAGCCATACTAGCAATAAAGATGGCAATCCGATTGCACTGCATAACAAACTTTCCGGTGCCCGAGCTAATGCCGCTCCACTAACCATGGAAATAATGAGAACACTATCGATGCGCACTGCAGCGGATCATTTACCTAAATTAACACAACAATTAGATCCTACTGACATCCTAGATAAATTTCCTGAAGCAAAACAAGATCCAAAGCTAATTCCTGTTTTGCAAGATTGCTACAGTGCTGTCAATTATTGCAGACAACATATTAAATATTCATCCACTCATCCAGAGATTGTACGTCACAAAAAATCAACGGCTAAGGTTATTCGTGAAAAAGTAAATACAATGAGAACCCAGAGTTATCGTGGAGGGCCCAGCACTGCTATCTCTCACGAAACAGCAAATTGCGGTGAATTTGCTGAGCTAGTGTTTGATTACCTAGGAAAACATCATTCTACGCATATCATTAAAACTGAAAGAGTTCACCTCCTTAATGGAGATCATTCTTTTGTTTTAGTCAATCGCACCATGGGAGATATTGAAAAACCCGAAACATGGAATCCTGAAACGATTGTAGTTGATGCCTGGTCAGGCAAAGTTTTTTTTGGCGCACAAATTTATACTGAGCTCATGGATTATAAACACTACCCCATTTCACACCATGACAAATCTGACGTTTTTAATGCATATTTTGAATTCAACCCTCAGTATCAACAAATAGAAGCGCTAGCTACTGAAACATTTGATCCAGCAACAGGACCGACTGATACTAAAAATACTACGGCAAACGCTTTAACTGTATCGCCTAAACACGACGCTAAAGCTACTCTTGCAAAACAACTCACTGACCTTGCAGAAAAAAAACATTTTCATTCTGAGCTTAAAATGTCGATTACATCACTTAAAAAGAGCGTTAGAGATATCGATATCACTCATGATTTATGTAGCGGAAAATTAACAGCACTACCCGATCAAAAAACAATATCCGCAAGTGATTTTTCTACTTTATACAATTTTTTGATACGCAAAAAACTATCTGCTATCGATCCACGACTTAAAAAAACCAATTTCGGCACGATGGCAGTACCTGAGCTCAATGACACTATCAGTACATTAAGAAATTTATATCACTATGCAAGAAAAAATAATTTACATGCCGAAGCACAATATCTTAAAACAAGTCTTGAAGCGATATACATAGCCATTTTCCCAGGAAATTATATAGGACCAGATTCCTCTGCCTATATAGCGATTGATAGCTTAATAACACAACTAGGCTTGAACACTTCACCTCTGATGCGACAACGTATGAGTGACGCAGCGATGGTAAATATAGATTGGAAAAAGCCCCACTGCATAGCCTTGGTAAAGAAACTTCGACACTATAAATTTGATATCAGCCCACACATAGAATCATTTAAAAAATATTATTCCATACAAAAAATAAAAAAACTTTCCGCAAGTGAATTGTATGATTACCTTGATATCGCAAAAGAATTACAAAAAGACGGCATTACATCCCACTTTATTAGTACACTTAAACATTGCAAGCATTCGCTTATACAGCACAGCGTACAGACACTATTAATATTAAAAACCTTGTATGCTGATGCACTTACCACTGGAGATGTCGCTAATCAACAGTTGATTAAACAATACGTGGAAGAAATATTTTCCTCTTTATGTACAGGAGAAGTATTTCCTTACCATACAGCCTCATTTCAACAGTGGGAAGAGACGACTACCGGCATGGGGCTATGCACATCTGCGGCTGCCAAAGCTACCATGGCAGACACCTTTATTTTAAGCATCGATTGGAACAGTAACACGTGCCTATCACAATTAGAAAAAATAACTAAATACAAACTTAATATCGAAAACCAGTTATTTCATCTATTTGACCAGCATTATACTTTAGACAAAATACATAGCTTATCGATAGACAAATTTCAAATCTATATAGCATTAGTCAATTACTTCTCTACACGCGCCATCCAAAAGTTAATTAGCGTCATAAGAACTAACCCAGAACATCCAGAAATGGAGACGCCAAACGTTTTTGCCTCCAAGTTAAAACCGATATTCACTAATGCCGATGTCCCAGCACAAGAAAAACAAAAATTAGCTGAAGCTATTTTAATACCTACGCTTGATTGGAACTCTCCAATGATTATTAGTCATATTCAGAATATACGCGATAAATATAACGTATCTGAAAATGCCATCATCAATCACTTTGTGCAACATCATACTGATGAAAGAATCAAACGGTTTAGCACTAAACAACTGAAAGATTATATTGAACAGGTACAGCTATATTTTCCTTCAGAAAAGCGAAAAGAACTCATTGCTCATGCTCTCTTAATAAATCAAAAATGGTTAATTGATTTTGATAAAAACTTTTTGCAAAGCATTACCTCCCCTGAACTAGACCTATGCAATAATCCTATGGTACGTAGCGCTATAGCTGATTATTTTACCATTTCACGAGTCAATCTTTTATCTGACAAACGCTTATTTCATTATTACAAACTCATTTTTGAATTTAATCAAGCGGAGCAACCTCCCTTACCTGCTCATGCACTACAATGTCTCTCGCTTACACTATTAGCATGCTGTGCGCTGCAAGCAGATAAATACAAAGAATCGTTTTTACCTAAAGCTATCCGCATTAACTCTACCTATCAATTATTTTGTGATATTGCATTGCAGCCACAAAAAATAATGCACGCTAAAGAACACATTGACATACTTTTCAATGTTGCTCTTGATCTAAAAAGATTTGAATTAGCTGTAGAACTTCTATTAAATTTACCATCACTCAAAGTATTAGATGAGCTAACCATAGAACGATTAAAGAAACAAATAAATCCTTTATCGCAGGCATTCAGAGATATAAATGACCTCGGTAATTCCGTAGCATCATTAAATAAGAATGCACTACATGAATTATTAGAAATAAACGAAGATCAGGAGGCAATGGACGCACCACCAAAAATCGTTCGCTCGTACTCTATGTCTATCGCAAAAATGATACCTCCAGATGCGAAGAAACTAACAGATGCTGAATCTGATTTAACAAAACAACCTAAAGCTAGTTGCTGTTTCTCACTCTTCGCTTGCATATCTCGTGAACCGCAGCCAGAACCTCAAGCTTTATCAAGACCACCACTTATTCATGAATTAACTAATTAGAACAATGCGTACTGGTGGTCACGCTACCTCTTATCATTACCTACAAGTCTAGCATCGCTTCTCCCGCCGCGCATTTTGCGGTGGGAGAGGGGAATGATGCCACCAAACATTAATTTTTTTTCTCTACGGCACCCAATATCCCACGCAAGATATTCATTTCCATCACATCAGGTCGTGCACGATTAAATAATCTGCGCAGCCGCGCCATCAATTGACGCGGCACTTGTGGATTTAAAAAATCAATTTCAATCATGACTTTTTCTAAATGTTGATAGAAACCTTCCATGGCTTCTACGGTAGCAAAAGGATAATCCCATTCTTGCGCTTCTGTTTGCTGCGCACTTGCTACATAAATTTCATATGCAATCACTTGCACTGCCGCAGCAATATTTAAAACGTTATATTCTGGGTTTGCGGGAATTTGCACGTGGTAATGACATTTCTGTAATTCTTCGTTTGTTAAGCCTGAATCTTCTCTACCAAAAACAATGGCCACTTTTGCATTGGCTGATTCTGCGACGGCTTTTTCACCCAATTCACGTGGAGTTAGCATTGGCCATGGAATAGTACGGGAACGCGCACTAGTGCCTACGACTAAGCTACAATCGACTATGGCTTCTTCTAAGCTTGATACTCTCACTGCATGTTGCAAGACATCAACAGCATTAGAGGCCATTTCATCTGCTTTGGGATGTGGGAACTTATCTGGATCGACCAAAAAAAGATCTCGCAACCCCATGGTTTTCATTGCCCTAGCAACGGAACCAATATTGCCGGGGTGAGATGTGTTAACTAATACTATTCGAATATTTGTGAGCATGTAAATTCTCTGCTATGATTAGCGCCCTTATTTAACTGTTCTTTAACGAAGATACCATGAGAGAACCAATCGTCAACATTGCTGTTCGCGCAGCGCGTGCAGCCGGTAACACTATTTTGCGAGCCTTAGACAGACTCGACACTATCATTGTTAGTGAAAAAAAGCCAAATGACTATGTCACTGAAGTAGACCAAGCGGTCGAAAGAGAGATTATTAGCATTATCCGCAAAGCGCACCCTGATCACAGTATTTTAGGTGAAGAAAGTGGTGAAATCACTGGTAAAATGGACGATTACGTGTGGATCATTGATCCTATCGATGGCACACGCAACTTCATTCATGGCTTCCCCCAGTTTGCTGTCTCAATTGCAGTCAGCTACAGAGGCAAAGTTGAGCACGGCGTCATTTACGACCCCGTCAGACAAGAATTATTTACTGCTAGCAAAGGCAAAGGCGCACGTATAAACGATCGCCGCATGCGTGTTAGTACGCGTAAAACACTAGAAGATTGCTTATTAGGCACTGGCTGCCCTGTTCGTCATAACAAAAAACTCGTCGACTCATACACCAATGCAATTAAAGCCATACTCCCACTTTGTGGCGATGTTCGCCGCGCCGGTGCTGCGACCCTCGATTTAGCTTATGTTGCTGCTGGTCGACTCGATGGCTTTTGGGAAATGGGATTAGCGCCGTGGGATTTAGCAGCGGGCACTCTCATGATTAAAGAAGCTGGCGGCATTGTGAGTGATTTCACAGGTGGTGAAAACTATCTTGAATCTGGCGATGTGATTGCCGCGAATCCTAAGATTTTGAAGTTGTTATTCAAAACGCTAGGGCCGCATTTGTAGTTATACCCTCATCCCCAACCCTTCTCCCACAAGTGGGAGAAGGGAGAAAAACATCCTTCTTATCTTCCCCTCTCCCACTTGTTGGAGAGGCGTTGTTGCATAAATCAAAATCTGCACTATTCCCCTCTCCCAAAATGCTTTTCTTTGGGAGAGGGGCTAGGGGTGAGGGTGTTTGAAGTGGCACAAATATCTTTAGGAGGCACATACCTTGCTCAAAACCCTCATCCCCAACCCTTCTCCCCTCGTAAAAATCACTCCGGGAGAAGGGAGAAAATCGATTTATGCAACAACGCCTGTGGGAGAAGGGAGAAAAACATCCTTCTTATCTTCCCCTCCCCCACTTGCTGGAGAAGGGAGAAAAAACATTCTTCTTATCTTCCCCTCTCCCACTTGTTGGAGAAGGGAGAAAAACATCCTTATTATCTTCCCCTCCCCCACTTGCTGGAGAAGGGAGAAAAAACATTCTTCTTATCTTCCCCTCTCCCACTTGTGGGAGAGGGGCTAGGGGTGAGGGCTATTTTTACAAAGAAACCATCTTACTCTGCTTCACCATCGGCCTCTTATCTGTCCATGACTGCGCATCTTCCAGTTGCTTGGCCAACTGCAACAACCGCACATCATCACCTAAGCAACCAGTAAATTGAATCCCTACTGGCATACCTTCTTTATCCCAATATAGCGGCACGGACATCGCAGGCAATCCCACAAAATTAGCGAGCGGCGTATACGGCACCATCGAAAAAATCTTTTTTCCTGCTGCTTTTGCAGCGCTACGCAACCAAGGACCATTCGGCAAAAAGCGCAAAATATCTAAAATGGTTTCTTGCATGGTCGTTAACTTAAAAAATCCTAATGGCGGCGCTGGTAATCCCATCGTCGGTGTCAGCAACACATCATGACGTTTAAAAAACTCTGCGGCCTGTCGCGATACTTTATCTGCAGTATGCACAGCCCACGCATAATCACTTGCAGAAAACACTTCCGCTGCGGCATAGGCGAGTGCCGTTTTCTTTTCTAATTCAGCCAGATTTATTTTTTTATGCATCAATTTGGACAATGCTTTTAATTGCGCATTCACTTCTGCAATAAAAATAATTAAAAACGCTTTTAACACTTCATCATGATTAACAGAAAAATTAGCTGGCTCAACAATATGTCCTAAACGCTGGCATAATTCCCCTGCACGTTTCAAAAACGCAGCATATTCAGGTGCAAGCTTACCGACAAAAAAAGGCTGTTCTGATATCGCTATTTTTAATTTTTTAGGTGCCTCATGCAAACTTTGTAAAAACGATTTTTGTGGCGCAGGAAGTGATATAGGCGAACCTAATTCTAGCCCAACAGAAATATCTAACATCGCTGCACTGTCACGTACTGAGCGGGTAATAACATGCTCCGTCACCATCCCTAACGCGACACGCATGACTTGCGGCCCTACAGGTGTTAAACCGCGCGTTGGTTTAAATCCAAATACACCACAATATGCTGAGGGTATTCGCAATGATCCACCACCATCATTACCATGCGCCATCGGTACCATACGCGTTGCAACAGCAGCTGCAGAACCACCGCTTGATCCACCCGCTGCGCGTGATACATTCCATGGATTGCATGTGGGCCCATATAACTCAGGCTCTGTCACTGAACCTAATCCGAATTCAGGAACATTCGTTTTACCTAAAATAATTAAGCCAGCTTTTTTATAACGCTTTACCAGTTCACTATCTTGCGTTGATAACAATCCTTTAACAAAACGACTGCCCATTGAAAGCGGAGCACCTTGATACTCTGCAATTAAATCTTTTAATAAAAACGGAACGCCCTGAAATAACCCCGATGGTTTATGTTTGATTGCCGCGCGGGCTTCATCATACATTTTATATATCACTGCATTGATTTGCGGATTGATTTTTTCGATGCGCTCAATTGCAGCATCTAATAATTCTTCGGGAGAAACAACATGAGTTTGCACCAGATGCGCAAGCCCTAAGCCATCAAATGAATCGTATTCGGGGAATTTTGTCATGGGGTTTGTCTCTATTATTTTAACCCTCATCCCCAACCCTTCTCCCATTCGTAAAAAACACTCTGGGAGAAGGGAGCCGATAAAGTAAACATTCCCCTCTCCCACTTGTGGGAGAGGGGTTAGGGGTGAGGGCGTCTTTTAAGGCCTATCATCCAATAACTCTTGCGCAGGAGGTAATAAATGCTGACGATCCAAACCTAATGCTAACGATAAAGAACCCGCAACATAAATCGAAGAATACGTACCAATCACGATACCAATAATTAAAGCGAGCGCAAAACCATGGAGCATACTGCCGCCCAAAAAGAACAAGGCCAATACAACAATCAACGTTAAGACTGATGTCATGATCGTTCGCGACAACGTTTGATTAATAGCTTGATTGACAACATCCACTGGAGTTGCTTTGCGTAGTCTACGGAAATTTTCACGAATACGATCGAAAATTACAATCGTATCATTCAGCGAATAACCAATAACCGTTAGCACTGCTGCTAATGAAATTAAATTAAACTCAATATGCAGAAAAGAAAAAATACCGAGAATCAAAACAGGATCGTGTACTAATGCAACGGTTGAACCAATTGCAAAACGCATTTCAAATCGCAATGCGATATAAATCATAGTACCCAACAAAGCGACAACAATAGCTAATGCACCTTTAGTAGCTAATTCTTGCCCCACTTGTGGACCAATATAATCGACTTGCTCTATTTTCGCAGTGGGTAATACTTTTTGAACCTGACTAACAATTTGATCTTTGCTTGCATCCGTATTCGCTTCTTTCTTTGGAACCAAACTGACTAACACATCTTTCGATGTACCATAACTAATGACGGTTGCATCTTTATATCCTGCACCCTGCAATTGATCACGAATTTGATTGAGATCTGGCGCTACTGGAAAGCTCAATTGAATTTGTGTTCCACCAGTAAAATCTAAACCCCACGTTAAGCCATTCATCACTAATGATGTGATCGATAGTAGAAACAAAATGACTGACAACAACGCCGCCCATCTACGCTGCGCCATAAAATCAATTTTTGTATTCTGCTTAAAAAACTCCATGTTGCTTACCTCTAAAAATTTGAACCCTCATCCCCAACCCTTATCCCATTCGCAAAAAGCGCTTTGGGAGAAGGGAGAAAACCAATTACAACCCAATCGAAATCTTTTGCCCTGATTTTGCGCCATACACAGCATTCACTACAGCGCGTGTACCGGTAATCGCTGTAAACATCGATGTAATCAAACCAATAGTGAGAGTAACCGCAAAGTTTTTCACCGTACCAGAACCCAAACTAAATAATACAATTGCCACGATCAACGTTGTGACGTTTGCATCGATAATTGTCATCAGCGCTTTGTCATAACCCGTATGGATACTTGCTTGCACACTCGCGCCATTCCGCAACTCCTCACGAATACGCTCGAAAATTAATACGTTCGCATCCACGGCCATACCGACAGTTAATACAATACCTGCAATACCCGGCAAGGTAAGCGTTGCTCCTAAAATCGAAAGCAATGCAACGATTAACACTAAGTTCATTGTTAATGCTAAATCAGCAACTAATCCCATGAAACGGTAGTACATCAACATAAATAAGACGACTAATACAAAACCCACTTCAACAGACAACACACCCATATGAATGTTTTGTTTACCTAAGCTAGGACCGACTTGGCGTTCTTCGATAATAGTAACCGCTGCAGGTAACGCACCCGCACGCAATAACAATGCTAACGTACGTGCTTCATCAGCGCTGGATAATCCAGTAATTTGAAAACTATTGCCTAGCGCAGATTGAATGGTTGCAATACTAATTACTTTACGTTCCGTATTGTAATCAATTGTTTTTTGTCCATTCACATCTTTTACTGTTGATTTCACTTCAACAAAAACAACAGCCATGGGCTTGCCAATATTTTCTGTCGTTGTTTTTGTAAATAAACTTTCACCGCCACCACCTAATCTCACATCCACTGATGAACGACCATCTTCACCAATCCCTGAACGTGCGCTCGTGATAGCAGAACCACGTAAAATAATTTGGTTCTTTAATAGATACGGTCTGTTTAGATAGGTATACAACTTGGTATCTGCAGAGGATGTACCGAGTGTCGCATCGCGTTCATCATCAACCATGTGGAATTCAAGCGTTGCTGTTTTGCCTAAAATATTTTTAGCTTGTGCTGAATCTTGAATACCAGGAAGATCAACTGCAATACGTGAATTACCTTGTTGCTGCACCACTGCTTCAGAAACACCAAGTTCATTCACACGATGACGTAGTGTATTCATTTCTTGATCGAGAGTATCTTGACGAATCGCTTGTACTGAAACAGGTGATAATGTTCCTTGCAACGTTAAGTTTTCTTTTTTCCATACAAATTCAGAAAAACGTTGTGATACAAATCCATATGCATTTTCTAATTGATCGGCAGCACGGAATTCTAACACCATGCTATCTGGTGTTGGATGAGTTAAGCCTGCATAACGAATATGTTGATTACGTAACTCTTGCCCAATGTTATTTAAATCACCTTCAATACGCTGTTTTACAACAGAGTCTACATCCACTTGTAATAAGAGATGCACACCACCACGTAAGTCTAGCCCTAACTTCATCGGTAACGCACCAATATCTTTTAACCAATCTGGAGTTGTCGGTGCAAGATTGAGTGCTACCAAATAATCTTCGCCTAATGACGCTTGGATCGCTTCTTTTGCTTTTAACTGCGTATCGGTCGAATTGAATCGCAACAATACATTGCGATCTTCTTTTTGTAATTTTTGGTAGGGAACATCTGCGGTCTTTAAAGCTTGCCGAATTTTGCTAATGGTATTTTCATCGACTGCAATGGTTGCATTAGCCCCTGTAATTTGAATCGCTGGATCTTCAGGAAACAAATTAGGAACTGCGTAAAAAAATGCAATTACAATTACGAAAATAATGACTAGATTCTTCCATAACGGGTAACGATTTAACACCATCTTATTCCCTACTTTTACAAATGTTTATTAGATAGATTTAATTGTGCCTTTTGGTAACGCACCACTGATTGAAGATTTTTGCACTGCAATTTCCGTAGTTTCTGAAACTGCGAGTAAAACATAACTATCTGTTACTTTTGCTACACGACCTAAAATTCCGCCAGCAGTCATGACTTCATCGCCTTTCGTTAATGAGCCGAGCAATTGATTGTGATCTTTAGCACGCTTACTTTGTGGGCGCCATACAGTGAAATACATAAAACCGATAAAGATGACCAACATAAACATGATTGGCAAACCACTTCCTTGCTGAGGGCCTGCGCCAACTGGAACTGGGACCGTAGTTGCCGCTGCATGTGCAGCAGGGATAATGAAATTTAATATAGTATCGAAAATTGCCATGGTGAATTCCTTTAATAATCTTATGGGTTGCTTAATTTACCTTTTTCAGGGGTAATGCGCAAACAGGGATTGCTATACCTGCCCCTCACCCGCCGCATAAAAAGCATGCGTCGACCTCTCCCACAAGTCGGAGAGGTAAAAAACTTTTACTCCCATCTCCCACTTGTGGGAGATGCGAAAATACTCCCTTCTCCCAAAGCGCTTTTTGCGAATGGGAGAAGGGTCGGGGATGAGGGTATTATCTACCCAACAAACATCGCATCTCCATAACTAAAAAATCGGTACCTCTCTTGTACAGCCTGCTGATAAGCTCGCATCACATTTTCATAGCCACCTAAAGCAGACACCAACATAAGTAGGGTCGATTCCGGCAAATGCAAGTTGGTAATCAATGCATCTATACTCTTAAATTGATATCCAGGATAAATAAAAATAGAGGTATCACCACGATAAGGCTGTAACTCACCGCTAGCAGATGCGCATTCTAAACTACGTACTGACGTCGTCCCCACTGCAACTACACGCCCACCGCATACTTTAGTTTGTTTCACCGCATCACAAACGTCTTGCGATACTTCCAAGTATTCCGCATGCATATGGTGCTGTGTAATATCATCTATACGCACAGGTGCAAATGTACCCGCACCAATATGGAGCGTGACATAGACTATGCTTACACCTTTCGCAATTAAAGCAGCCATCGTACTTTCATCGAAGTGTAACCCTGCGGTCGGTGCGGCCACAGAACCTTTATGTTGCGCAAAAACAGTTTGATACCGTGTTTTGTCACTTTCTTCAGGAGAGCGATGAAAATAAGGTGGTAAAGGAATTTCGCCTATTTTTTCTATGACGTGTAGCACTGGGCCAGACACACACCGTAACTCAAACAAATCTTGCTGACGTCCCAGCATTTCAAATTCAACGCCTTCGGCGAAGGTAATGATCGCGCCTGGCTTTGGTGATTTACTTGCACGCACATGGGCTAACACCCGAACATCATCTAGAATGCGCTCGATCAACATTTCAACCTTGCCGCCACTGGCTTTATGACCGAATAAACGTGCAGGAATCACTCGCGTGTTGTTGCAAACCAATAAATCATTCGGCTGTAATAATTCGACAATATCAGAAAATTGGCGGTGAATAATCTCACCCGTATCTTTATTTAAATGCAATAAACGGCTAGCGCTACGCTCTGCCAAAGGATAACGAGCAATTAATTCTGGAGGTAACTCATATGAGAAATCGGATAAACGCATGATTATTTTGTAAGCATTCTCTTAGGTACATTACTGGTATTTTCTGATACACCCGTCATCAATTATTGGCTAGTATAAGCACAGACGCCATCAAATCTACCGGTAAGGATGATAGTAATGGATAAAGCGAATGTCATTGATCTTATAGCTTATCGTGATAGCCAAGAAAAAACGGCTCTTGCATCAGAACATCTACTTCCTGAAGATCTCGCCACGGCAATTCAGCTACTTATTCAACGCTTACAAGAAGCAAATCCACTGTGCAGAGCCCATCAGGCTGGGTGCTAGAATACAAATTTTTACCAAAAAAAGCTACAAATGATTACCGATAGCTAAAAAACATGGCTAATTCAAAAACCCTCGGCTAGAATCGATTTCACAGAACAAAGACATACCGAGGCAGTGATGGCACAACGTATCGATTTTGTTAAAGTATGCACGGAATATAGCGACACACTTACAGAGTATTTTGCGACAGAATATACACTTAACGGCACTCTTGATCGCGAAATAAAAATGCAGCTTCAGGCTGATGAGAAATATGTAAAAGTTTTCAGTGATTATCAAATACTTATCACCAAACAAATCGCCCACGTTAAACAACTAGATGAATTAACCCAACTTAAAACTCAGGCAGCTTTAAAAGTAGACGCACTTCTAGACGAAAAAAGCCAACTTCTTCCCTTAGGGAAAGCAGCGGTACAAGATCGTCGTAGAGATAGCAATCACGGACTTTTTTCAAGTGCTGATCAGCGCTTCACAGAATTTACAGCTGCACGTACAGCTTATATAACAAACTCAGATCCAAACACATTTCACCGTTATTTTGTTTCTTATCAAGCATTTTTGAAAACGATACAAAAGAAAAAAATGCTTGAGACTGAAAAAAAATTATTACCTGCCGATGCAAAAGAAATTGGGATAGTGCTTAAAGAACAAAGTGACGGCAGTGAACTTCAAAACGATATTAATAAACTCAACAGAGCAATGGAAAAGCACAAAGCTGCAGCCGAAGAAGCAGCAAGTAAATCTAAATTTGTCATTGCGACTCAAGTTTGTTTTGCACGCGCTGAATTAAAATATTATGACACACTGCACACATTAAAATTGCAAGAAGAGAAAGACTGCAAGCAAATGAATCCAGTGCTGCAAAAACTGCATGCGCATCTTAAACAAGTATTAGCTGCAAAAGTTACTGCAGCTGAAGCAATAAAAATGCTAGATGCAAAGCTCGCTCCAGATGAAGCTAACGCAATCTCCAGTGATTTAAAAGCCATGGCATGTATTGTCAGAAAAGATAAAGCTTATGATGTCTTTTCCGATGAAGAAAAACTCGCTCTACTTCAACAAAGCCATACAAGCTTTTTTTATCAGCGCGATCAAAAAACTATTGCTGTGTTACTTGCCGTTCATCAGATGCTCACACAAATAACACCTTCGCCTGTGACTCAGCTTTTATTACATTTAGAAAATAGCAGTGCTCGCTTAAAAAAACTTCGCGCGCCATTGGATGCTAAAATAATTCAATCTCTCAATAAAACTATTCATGAAATTTATGACGCTAAGCCAGAAGCTGAATTTTTACTTAAACTAAAAAATGACTTTGGTTTACACCTAGGAATAGAATTAACAAGTAAAGAAATGTTAATGATTGGCGAACAATTTCAATATCAGCATCAGTTACCACCCGTTGTTAGCCGATATCTTCCAGGAAATATTTCCATCACCAGCAAAGTAACGAAATTTCTTAGTGCAGTTCCTGTTGCCAATTTAATCCAACAACTCAGCGTCGCATTAAAGACATTTACTTTCGCAGATGAAAAAGCAGAAAAAGCCGCATTAGCAGATCATCTTGCTAATCTGGATATAAAAGCCACTGATAAAATGATCAAGAACATTTATAAAAAACAAAAAGAAGCAAAGCTGGAAGCAGCTATTGCATCTAAAACAGTAACAGGTACACCTTCGCAGAGCACAATGTTTACTCGCACATCACAAGCGAGCACCTCATCACTATCTGGCTCACCAGCAGGATCAAATGCATCACCACAAACGGTTTCTGCTTTTAAACTAGATGGGTAACTATTTAAACTGTGTATTCGGAGTCAAAATTTATGTTACGTGTAGAACCAAAACAAGTTCTTCCTGCAGCTGCTGCTTTGAAAAGCCTAGAACAAAAAATCCTAAGCAATATACCAAAAACTCCACGAGTAATTGTGGTCTTTGGCACAATGGGCACTGGAAAAAGCACTGTTGCGAAAGAACTGACTAAGCACCTAGGATTACCAGATGATGCATTTTTAGAAGGCGATAATACTCTTTTACATCCAGATCTTGCGGACCTGCTAGCAAAAGTAAAACGCAATGAGGATCTTACTGAAGCAGATGTTGCACGCATTGTTCCGGCACTCATCAAACAAATGCAACAAAAAGCTGAAGAAAAAGACGAAAACGGAAATGAAAAGTACCCTACCTTTGTAGTATCGCAAGCATTGTATTTTAATGCAGACAGAAGAAAGATTTTAGATACATTTGGTGGCCCGGAAAATGTAGCGTTTGTTTGGATTCATACACCAAACCCTATTCACATCAGTAATCTATATAATAGAGAGTATGCTAAATCATTAGCAGAGACAAAGAATCCAACTTTTACAGATAAGTTAAAAGCTTTTGGTCACGGCTTAAAAGCACTAGCAACTAACGTTGGATATAGCACCTATTTTGAAGAGCCAGCCGGCGAATATAAACTTGCAACATCGGTACGAAATTTAGTTAAATTTCAACGCGGCTCTGAACCAGTGGAAGCTATTTCTTTTCCAAACCTAGGAATTGGTGAAACAAAATTAATGCTCGCAGCATTGCCACTTGCTGCACGCAAAAAACAAAAAAAACCAGAAGAGAAGAAAGATACAGGATCTACAGCAGCTGCTTTAGTAGGGATGGATGTGAAAGATATGAAGGCTTTTACACTTCCAGAAGCTCAGCAACCTAGTGCTTTGCCTGTAACACCCAATCCTAATCCTGCCTCTGCGCAAAATCCTATGCCTTTGCCAACTATTACTATAACACCGAAAGCTCATTAGGAAAGCACCCTCACCCGTCATGCAAAAAACGCAGCCGACCTCTCCCGCAAGCGGGAGAAGTGAATTTAAGCTATACTCCCTTCTCCCAGAGCGCTTTTTGCGAATGGGAGAAGGGTTGGGGATGAGGGTAATTAAAATATATAAGGAGCTCCAAATGTCTCAAAAAACAGCACTCATCACCGGCGCCTCAAGCGGCATTGGAAAAGAGCTTGCTACTATTTTTGCAAAAAATCATTATCGCATTGTATTAGTTGCACGTAGCAAAAATGTATTAGATACATTTGCTGCTGAACTATCCACACAGTACGCAATAAAAACGACTGTGATTGCAAAAGATTTATCACAACCCAACGCGGCTAAAGAAATTTTTGCAGAATTACAAACACAACAAATAGCAGTCGATACGTTGGTGAATAATGCAGGCTTTGGTACACATGGCTATTTTTCTGATTCTGAATTAACTGAAACGCTGGGGATGATTACCGTTAACATTTCAGCGCTCACTGAATTAACCCATTTGTTATTACCCGCGATGTTAAAACAACAACACGGAAAAATTTTAAATATTGCTTCCATTGCTGCATTTCAAGCTGGCCCGCAATTAGCTGTGTATTCTGCAACAAAAGCTTATGTCTTATCTTTTTCTGAAGCATTAGCGCATGAATTAAAAAATTCTGGCGTGACCGTGACAGCACTGTGCCCTGGCGCAACAGCAACAGGTTTTCAAAATCGTGCAAACATGCATGGTATATTTTTTATGGAAAACAAACTCACTGTCATGAGTGCAAAATGCGTTGCAGAAATTGGCTTTAATGCACTACAACGTGGAAAGAGTATTGCTATAAGTGGTTGGCTGAATAAAGTAATGGCGTTTTCTACGCGACTGTCGCCAAGGAGAATGGCGACTGCAATCGCTGGAAAATTGATGAGTTAATCATTCGTCGTACCGCGCGCATGCGCGGTATCCTATTCTTTGGCCGTGCCCACCGTAAACACTATGGCGTGAAAGAAAACTTTTGATCGTCTCCATGATGACTTTCATCACCACTCACCTTTCTTGTAAAACGAATCAATGGACGCAAGCTTTGATATTCATGACGAGGAGCTGGTCCCGTTTTTTCTGGCAAAACCAACGCAGGAGCCTTATCTCTAATTATTGTAATCTTTCGCTCATTTCTGCCCTTCAATATCTCTGCTTGCTGATGCATTTCACTATTTCGTATTGAATTCGCTTTTCTTCCACGGTGAGGTAATTGGAAAATTTTGTTAATCCGCACATGCTCAAGCAGCTTAGCAAAAGCCTCTAATTTATAATAGTATTGAGTAACAGTCACCATACGCTCTGCATTTGACCCATTTTGAAAACGACTATTTATCTCACCCTGCATTCTATTTTTATTATTAGATTCAAAACTTGCAATCTGTGCTTCAATGATTTGTAAATAACTTAAAATGGTTTCACAAAATTTTCTTGCGGTCTCACTTTTACCAGCAGCACCTGTCCTCGTTAAATGCACTGCTGGTAAATCGATGCAAACTAACAAATATTCAACTTTACTTTCCAATGTCTGAAACGTTGCCAATCTCGCTTTAATTCCAGCTTCTAAATTTACACGTACACTTTTTAGCTGTGCCGTTCTTGGCTTATCAACATGAACTACATTTAATTTATTAGCTTCGCTAAAAAGCTGATTGAGTATATTGATACGTGGAGAGAATGGTAAAGCCTCATTACCAATCTGTTGCCAACTATTGATTTGTGAGAAAACCTGTTTGTCAGCTTTCCTATCATTTTGTGAATACAACCCAATTCCGATGTGTTGCGAAAAAAAGCTTTCTATATGCAATATATGGGGCTGATCCTTAATGAGTGGGTGCACTCTTTTCCAAATGCCTTTTAAGTTATTTGCATTTACATTGAACCCATGAAATGGCTTAGCGAGATAAGATAACTGCTCTAGATCTTCATTAGTTAATAATTCTCGTGAGATCAATTTTTTTAATATTTTCACAAAAATGATGATGCATGCCTTTTGAAAATAGGCATTTGCTCGACTTTCTTTGGTAGATAATGTTCGCTTCTGATATATAGCTTCAGCATATTTATCATTTAATTCATTTAAAGCTAACTCCAATGCATATACATGCGCGTGTTTATTCGCTATACCATTACTATCCTCACCTTCAATTTTAAACGCATGAGCAACTTGACCTTTTTCATCTTTTACTTCTGTGCGTAAAAAATCTTTTTCATCACAAACAAAATCAATTAAACCTGCTAACTGCCCACGCTTATCTTCGATTAACGTTTTGAGTGTTTTATGCGCTGGAGTAGCATGATTATCTTCTGTTAATTGCAGATCTAGATATTCAGCGAATAAAACTTTTACTTGCTGTCTTCCATAAAAATTATGTGGGTTATTTATTATTTTCTGCCACACTACTTGAAAGAAAGCATAATTCACCCTCATATTATGAAATGGCGCTGCTGGACAACGAAAAAAATCTAAATACTTTATATCTTCCGCATTTAATTTTTGCCCGGCCATCAATTTATTTACCAAGCGCGCAAAAATTAGTACACATGCTTTTTGAAAAAACTCATCTGCTTTATTATTCTGGGGAGCTTTTTGTTTCCCCATAACAATCTCTGCTGATGTGCTATTTAATTCTGATCTTGCTAAATCAAACGCATATTCATCCGCATTCAACTCAGCAACAGGTGGATCTTTTTTTTGTATTGTCGCATAAACTTTGAAGTCATGTGATTCGATCTTTTGATCAGCTGGGAACGCCTTGAGATCGGCTTGCTCTGGATATAAAAATTGAATTAACTCATTGACTGATTTATGTCTGATTTGCGCTGCTAACTGTGCATGAGATGAGCCCATAGCCTGGATCCTCGCATTGATTCTTTTTATAAGTTTGCGGGGATTATACGGGATATGAAGAAAAAAGGCTATGAGATGCCCTCATCCCCGACCCTTCTCCCATTCGCAAAAAGCACTCTGGGAGAAGGGGGTATCTTTTGCATATCGAGTGAGGGTTACCCCACTGAAATCCTGCACATATCAATCAATGTGCTAGGCAATAAACCGAGCGCTAGCGCAGCTACTCCATTGATTGTTATAGCAGTTAACATGCCAGGTGACATAGTAATGTGTGAATCGAGCATGGTTTCTGGTGGCTCTTCGAAATACATATACATCACAATACGTATGTAGTAGTAAGCTCCGATGATCGCAAACACTAATGCTAAAGCCGCAAGCCAAACGTAGTGCGCTTCAACTAACGCTTCCAATAGACCCAATTTTGCGAAAAAGCCAACGGTTGGTGGAACACCAGCCATCGAAAACATCAGCAATAACATCATAAATGCCAGCCAAGGATTACGAGCATTTAACCCACGATAATCATTGAGCTTATCCAACTCAACTCCGCCTCTGCTCATATAAGTAATAATCGCAAATGCTCCTGCTGCAACAAAGACGTAGGTTGCGATATAAAACATTGCCGCTGAGTAGCCATCGCCTGAATTTGGCCCAGCGATAATACCTAATAACATATAACCAATATGTGAAATCGACGAATACGCTAACATACGTTTAATATTGGTTTGTGCAATCGCAAGCACGTTTCCAAAAAACATGGATAAAATAGCAATAACAATCAAGTAGTGTTGCCACTCAACTACCAACGCTGGTAATGCTTGCACTAACACGCGCATCGTAATACCGAATGCCGCGACTTTAGGTGCGCTTGCAATAAATAAAGTAACCGGTGTTGGCGCACCATCATACACATCAGGTACCCACATATGGAAAGGTACGGCACCAAATTTGAAAAGCAAACCACTTAATACAAACACCAAACCAAGCAACAAAACCAACTCTTGGTTATGCGACAATAAACTCACTGCATTTGGAATATCAGAAATAATAATGGTTCCGGTTGAACCATAAATCATGGAAATTCCATATAATAACAACCCAGATGCAAAAGCACCCATCACAAAAAATTTCATTGCTGCTTCGGTTGCGATAGCTGATTTTTTATTGAGTGCAACCATGGCATAAAGTGCAAGTGACAGTAATTCCAAACCTAAATAAATTGTTAGGAAACTATAGGCTGAGGCCATAATCAACATGCCTAACACAGCTAATAAACCCAAAATATAATAATCGCTGCGCGGCATCCCTCGGCTTTTTATATAATCGCCTGAGTAGATAAAAGTAAAAAAACTAGTCAGTAACACAAATAATTTTACCAATACGGCAAGTTTATCTAATGCATAATTTCCGTTAAAGGTAACGATAGCGGTAGGATAATCATCGTATTGAAAGGCAACCATGACAAACGTCGCAATAAGTGTTGCTTGCACTAAATAAAATGTAAGCACACGAAAACGTTCTTTCACGAAGACATCTACCAGCAAAATAAACCCAATCATACACAGTAAGAATATTTCTGGCATCGCTACTGAAAACATTGGCATTGTAAAATTCATAATGGTTTCCATATTAATCTAAAACAAAGAACCCTCATCCCCTACCCTTCTCCCATCGGGGAGCTACTTTCACCTCTCCCACTTGTGGGAGAGGTCACCGCGTGCTTTATACGCGGTGGGTGAGGGCTATCTCACAACCGGCAAACTAATCTGTAACAAATGACCTATTGTTGCATGCAATGTATTTAAAACAGGTTCAGGATATAACCCTAGAACAAACACACCTACAGTTAACAATGAATAATTAACTACTTCAATCCAGTTTAAATCTTTAAATTGCGCTACGTGTTCATTGGCTATTTCACCAAAGAATACCCGCTTATACATCCACAATGTATATGACGCGGCTAATATCAACGTTAAACCAGAAACAAACGCTACCCAAAAATGCGCTTGGAATGCACTCATCATAACCATGAATTCACCCACAAACCCTGCTGTACCTGGCAAGCCAACGTTCGACATAGCAAACACCATGAAAAACGCAGCAAACACTGGCATGCGGTTAGCGATACCACCGTAATCTTTTATTAATCGACTGTGATTATGCATTCGATCGGCAAGAATACCGACACCAAGGAACATCGCTCCAGAACCAAAGGCGTGCGCAATCATTTGAATCACTGCACCTTCTAAGCTCATATAGGCATCTTGATACGCACCCATACGTCGGATAATGTCATACACCATGAAGCATCCCAACGTACCAAAACCCATATGAGCAATCGATGAGTAAGCAATCAATTTTTTCATATCCGTTTGTACAATCGCAATCAAACCAATATACACAATGGCAATGAGCGATAAGATAATCATAAACCATGCCAACTTTTCACAAGCATCTGGCACGATAGGCATACTAAAACGTAAAAACCCGTAAATACCTAACTTCAACATCAACGCTGCTAAAACGACTGAACCGCCTGATGGAGCTTCAGTATGTGCATCTGGCAACCAAGTATGGACTGGCCACATGGGAACTTTCACCGCAAAGGCGAGGAAGAAAGCAAAGAAAATTAATTCTTGGGTAGAAACATCTAAATGTAAGCCATAATATTTTTGAATTTCAAATACACCTGTTTGATTGTACAAATACAACAGTGCAATCAACATTAAAATAGAACCTAAGAAGGTATATAAGAAAAACTTAATAGACGCATAAGAACGATTTGAACTTCCCCACATACCAATACTCAAGTACATAGGAATTAACATTCCTTCCCAAAATACATAAAACAGGATCGCATCGGTTGCAGCAAAGACGCCAATCATCATACCTTGCATGATTAAAAATGCTGCCATGTATTGTGAAATACGGACTTTAATCGCGTTACATCCTGCGATAATTACCAAAAGCCCAGTAAAATTAGTCAAAATGATCATCGCGAGTGAAATACCATCTACACCGAGTGCATAATGAATTTCATAGGCTCGAATCCATAGACGATTTTCTTGGAATTGCATCGCAAAACTATTGGGATCAAATCCTAAGTACAGTGGAATACACAATAACAAGCTGGCCGTCGCCGTCACCACAGCGATCAATTTCGCAGCGAGAGCGTTATGTTTATCCCCAGCCATCAATGCGCACATCGCACCAACAACCGGAAGCCAAATTAAAATACTAATCAACGGCAAATTTGCAAACATAATTTAAAATCCTAGCAACAACCAAGCGAGAAATACTAATAACCCCAACACCATCGCTAATGCATAATGATAGAGGTAACCTGTTTGTACATGTCTTGTCACACGTGCGAACCAACGAATTGCTTTTCCAGAACCATTAACAAAAAATCCGTCAATTAATTTCAAATCAGTTACTTTATAAAATAAATTACCTAAGCGGCGTGAGCCATGCACTAATACAATTTGATTGAAATCATCAAATCCATATTTACGCACGATAATTTGATATAAGAATGAAAAACGTTTCTTTAACGTTTCAGCTAATTGTGGAACCGCCAAATTAAAGAACCAGGCAGTGACGATACCAGCCAATGCTAACCAAAAAGGTAATGAATGAGTTGCATGTATTGCCATTACTGTTGCATCTTCAAAATGTGCACTCATTTCGCGTAGCACATCATGTTGTGGCAAGACAAAAATACTGTTGCCTAGCATGCGTGGTGTAGCAAACAACATATTTTTTACCAATATGCCGCCAGCAATGATACTTGGAATTGCCAAGCAAATTAAAGGAATCAACACAACCCAAGGTGATTCATGAATATGCTCTTTGGTATGTGCATCCATTCGTTCATCGCCATGGAAAGTTAAAAACAATGCACGGAAAATATAGAGTGGCGTTAAGAAAGCACCTGCTAATACACAAAGATAGGCGTAATGTGCGCCAGGGGTTTTACATAATTCGACTGCTTCAATAATTGCATCTTTAGAATAGAAACCAGAGAACGGTGGTAATGCCGCCAGTGATAATGCGCCAATTGCAAAAGTAAGATATGTCACTGGAAGATAGCGCGCTAACCCACCCATTTTTCGCATATCTTGTTCGTGATGCAATGCCATAATCACTGAACCCGCTGCCAAGAATAATAAAGCCTTGAAGAAAGCATGGGTAAATAAGTGAAAAATTGCGGCATCGTATGCAGAAGCACCCAAACCAACAGCCATATAACCTAACTGGGATAACGTAGAGTAAGCAATGACGCGTTTAATATCGTGATGGAAAACAGCAAGAATTCCCATAAAGAGACAGGTTGTCGCACCGATGACTAATACAAAACTTAATGCTGTAGGAGAGTATTCAAATAACGGTGACATACGTGCCACCATGTAAATCCCAGCCGTTACCATGGTTGCAGCATGGATCAATGCAGAAATAGGTGTTGGGCCTTCCATCGATTCAGGCAACCATACATGGATTGGAACCTGTGCTGATTTACCCATTGCGCCAATGAACAAACAAATGCAAATAGTCGTAATAACTGATGCATGTACACCAGGGAAAATAGTAATGGTTTCATTCAGAATCGTTGCCACATTCGCAAAAACAAAATGATATTCCAAATTTCCAAAATACATGAGTACACAGGCGGTACCCAACATGAACCCTAAATCTGAAACACGGTTGGCTAAAAAGGCTTTTAAACTACCAAATACTGCAGATTCACGCTTAAACCAAAAACCGATTAACAGATATGATACTAAACCAACCCCTTCCCAACCGAAGAACATCAATAAAAAATTACTTGCTAGTACCAAACATAACATCGCAAATGTAAACAATGACACATAGCTAAAGAAACGCTGATAACCAGGATCATCGTGCATATATCCAATCGTATAGATGTGCACCATTAGTGAAACAAAAGTGACGATAAAAATCATCACTGCACTTAAACGATCAACCAGTAATGAAATATCAAAATGAAATAATCCTGATGTCACCCAACGGTAAATAACGCCTTCAACTCCAGGCTTACCTAATATAACGACTTGCGCGAAGATATAAGTTGCTAAGGCAAATGAAACACCTACGGAACCGGTTGTCACCCAGTGTGCGCCTTTACGCCCTATCCATTTTCCACCTAAACCTGCAATGAGCGACCCGCCAAGTGGAAATAAAATCGTAAGCAGTGCTAGCGTTAGCAAATTGTTCACGTGTTATCCTTTTAATAAATCAAGTTGATCGACTTCAATGGTGTTACGATTACGGAAAAATAACACCATAATTGCTAAACCAATTGCCGCTTCTGCAGCAGCTACCGTCAAAATAAAGAATACAAATACTTCCCCGATATTGTTACCGAGAAAATAAGAGAATGCGATAAAATTAGTATTGACGCCTAACAACATCAATTCAACTGACATTAAAAGTGTGATGATATTTTTGCGATTGATAATGATCCCTGCCATACCCAGCACGAATAATATCGCTGCAAAAATCAAACATTCTGTTAAAGAAAACATATTATTCTCCACCTCCTGTCGGCTTAGTTTTAGGTTCCGCAGACATCTTTAATACACGAATACGATCTTGTGGTCTTACTGCAATCTGTGCGCTAACGCTTTGGCCTTTTCGATTAACCGGTTTACGATACGCTAAGGTAATTGCCGCAATAATTGAGGTTAGCAATATGACCGCTGCAATTTCAAATGGATAAACATAGTCAGTATAAAGTACTGAACCCAAATCAAATAAGTTATTGTAGTCTGCACCTTTCAAACCAGGTGAAGGCATACGATCTAAACCAAAATGTTGCGGCCCAACTGTCATGATAATCAAAGTAAGAATCATGCCAATCATGATGATACCAATTGGAAAGTAACGCACAAAACCTTCGCGTGATCCTTCTAAGTGTCCGCTTAACATCATGACAACGAACAAGAACAATGTCATGACGGCGCCCACATACACGAGCACCAATATCAATGATAAAAACTCAGCGTGCAACAGCATCCAAATTCCTGCTGTTGAAAAGAATGTCAGTACTAAAAACAAAACGCTGCGCACTGGATTGGCAGATAAAACAACCATCACACTGGACAGTACTGCGATTGCCGCAAACGCGTAAAAAAGTATTTGTAATATTGGCATATGTACCTTTTATCTAATTTATACCCTCATCCCCAACCCTTCTCCCATTCGCCAAAAGCGCTCTGGGAGAAGGGAGCTTTTTCTTTTCACCCTCTCCCCTATAAATAACGCTCTGGGAGAAGGGAGCTTTTTCTTTTCACCCTCTCCCCTATAAATAACGCTCTGGGAGAAGGGAGCAAAACACTTCCCCTCTCCCACTTGTGGGAGAGGGGCTAGGGGTGAGGGAAGCTTATTATCTATATCTCGCATCCTCAGCTCTATCCGCTGCAATCTGCGCTTCGTATTTATCTCCAATCGCCAGCAGCTTGTCTTTCGTTAAAATATTTTCACCGCGCTGCTCAACGTGATAATCATGATTACGTGTTAATACAATCGCATCGACAGGGCATGCTTCTTCACAAAAACCACAATAAATACATTTAAATAAATCGATATCGTATAAAGTTGTACGTCGCGAACCATCAGCACGTGGTTCCGCTTCAATCGTAATCGCTAATGCAGGACATACTGCTTCACATAGTTTACACGCGATACAACGCTCTTCTCCATTCGGATAACGACGCTGTGCATGTATACCTCTGAAACGTGGCGACATCGGTGTTTTTTCTTCTGGATATTGCACCGTAATTTTACGTGCAAAGAAATAACGCCCTGTCAGTTTTAAACCGACCAACAAGTCCCATAATGAAAAACTTTTTATAAACCGCTTTAATTGTTGCATGCTTCCCCCATACCCTATGCAAACCAAGGTGCAACATGCCATTGCACTGCTAATGCAACGACGACGATCCACACAATCGTGACAGGAATCAACACTTTCCAACCCAAACGCATGATTTGATCATAGCGATAACGTGGAAAAGTTGCCCTGAACCATAAATAACAAAACACAAAGAAACTAAGTTTTATCAACAACCAAACGAATCCTGGAACCCAAGCAGTTGCTGCATCTAAAAATGGAATACCTTGAAAAGGCGATAACCATCCACCCATAAACATAATGGCTGCTAAAGCAGAAATTAAAATCATGTTGGCATATTCAGCCAAGAAAAATAATGCAAAACTTGCGCCAGAATATTCTACGTGGAAACCTGCAACAATTTCTGATTCACCTTCAGAAACGTCAAACGGTGCGCGATTGGTTTCAGCAACCCCAGAAATCCAATACACAATAAACAGTGGAAATAATGGCAACCAGTACCAATGCAAGATATTGCCATTTTGTGCATTCACGATATTGGTTAAGTTCAATGAATCGGCTGCCATCATGACGCCAACGAGAGCAAAACCCATTGCGATTTCATATGCGATCGATTGTGCTGCAGCACGTAATGCACCAAATAGCGCATACTTAGAGTTCGATGCCCAACCTGCAATTAACACACCGTACACACCGAGCGAAGATAGTGTCAAGACATACAACACTCCCGCATTAATATTGGATAATACAGCGACTTGATCAAATGGAATAACTGCCCAGGCGGCAAGCGACGTTCCCAAACTCACTAGCGGTGCAATGATAAATAAAAATCGATTCGATGCAGATGGAATAATAATTTCTTTATTTAATAACTTTATGACATCTGCAAACGGTTGTAACAAACCTAATGGTCCAATACGATTAGGTCCAATACGTACTTGCATATAGCTAATGACTTTACGTTCCAAAAACGTTAAATACGCCACGGATAGTAATAAGACCAATATGATCCCGATAATTTTCGCGAGAATCCAAGCTACTATTAAAATTTGCTCCATACTCACCCACTCACGCTTTTAATATCTGAATAGGACCATACAACTCGCTCAATTTGCTCGCTGCTGGTAATCCACTTGCAATTAATGCGGCATGCATTGGAACTCGTTCATCGAACGACACTTTCAAATGCATGCGAATATCTTTTTGAATCACGGTGACTTCTTCATCTACCGCTAACGCTAATTGCTTAGCCATCGCAGGATGAATACGTAAAGCTTCAATATCACCTTCCACTATTTTTTGTGCTTCTTGTAATGCAGACGCGCGACGTTGAATCGCATCCCCAGAATACATAGGAACATCTCCAATTCGACAAAGCTCGTGTGACACTTTAGCGTTTAAATGATGCAAATCCGTAAGTACGTAAGATGATGTTGGTTTATGCTTTTCAACGAGGGCTTGCATTTCATTGCGAATTTCTTCTGAAGATTGGTGTTCGAATCCAAGAAGCTGCAACCAATTTCCTAACACGCGCAACACTTTCCATGCCGGTCTTGATTCACCAACAGCTGTTGCAACGCCTGTAAATGATTGCCATAGTCCATTCGCATTGACATAGGTACCTGATGTTTCACTGAATGGCGCGATAGGAAATATCACATCAGCTAATTTTTCTAATACGGGATTTTTATAGGTCGATAAAGCAATCACAACTTCGGCTTGTTGTAATGCATGCGAAAACAACACCGGATTCGCAGCATCCGCATCGGGTTCGACATTCAATAAAATGTACGCTTTTAATGCTTCAGATAACATCATCTGTGCATCTAATCCGGTTTGCGAAGTTTTTTCGCCGCCTACACTGCGATGTGGAACCGCGCCGGCTAACCAAGCACCTGCCGCATTAGCGCCTTCTGTTAAGTAACCAACGCTAGCTTGAATTTTAGCTGCAATCGTCTGACTTAATGCGCGAATCAATGCTGCTTGCGGATGATTGAATGCACTAGGACCTAATAAGATTTTTGCATTCTTCTTGGTTTGTAACATTTGCGCAATCGCTTGAGCTGCATCAGTCACTTTTACATTACTGAGTTCTTTTGCTTCTACACCTAATGCTTTTGCTACACGCGCTAGGGCTAACGGAAGCTCTTCTGGCGCTACAATTTCTTTTGCTGCTAATGGAAAATGGAAGCGATAATCCAGCATATTCACTGCAGCAACAACCGCACCTTTTAACACTGCATGACGTACACGCAACGATGCTAGTGGTTGATCTTTTTGAATATTAGAACCAACGAGCAATACAGCATCTGCATTTTCTAATTCTGTAAATGTTTCTTTCACGCCTGGATAAACTGGCATGTGTTGTTGATCGGTGAAATCAGTTTGTCGTAAACGATGATCAATATGATTGCTACCTAATGCGCGCATTAGTTTTTGTAATAAATAAAATTCTTCTACGGTTGAGTTTGGCGAAGCTAATGCGCCTAATTGCTCAACACCATGTGTACTTAATGTTTTTTGTAATTTACCAACTGCAAAGTCAAACGCTGTTTGCCAATCGACTTCTTTCCAATGATTATCAACACGGATGAATGGTTTTTGTAATCTATCTTCGTGATGCAATCCTTGATAGCTATAACGATCGCGATCTGAAATCCAAGTTAAATTGACTGCTGCATTTTCACGTGGCACAGCACGCATCACTTCCCCACGACGTGTATGTATATTGATATTTGAGCCAACACAATCATGTGATGCAATACTAGGACGCTGTTCTAATTCCCATGCACGCGCGGTAAAACGAAATGGTTTTGAAGTTAATGCACCGACAGGACAAAGATCGATGACGTTGCCTGAAATTTCAGATTTGATAGCGTGTTCGATGAAGGTTCCAATTTCTGAATGTTCACCACGAAACGTAACACCCATTTCACTCAGTCCCGCCACTTCTGTTCCAAAACGTACGCAACGCGTGCAATGAATACAGCGCGTCATTTCAGTTGCAATGAGTGGACCTAAGTCTTGATCTTTGACAGCTCTCTTCCCTTCAGTAAAGTAAGAATCCGCTGCGCCATATCCCATACTTAAATCTTGCAATTCGCATTCGCCACCTTGGTCGCAGATCGGGCAATCCAAGGGATGATTAATTAAAAGAAATTCCATTACTGCTTTTTGTGCTGCTAATGCTTTGGGTGTTTTAGTAAAAACTTTCATGCCTGGCATCACAGGTGTTGCACAAGCTGGCATCGGTTTAGGTGCTTTTTCAACTTCAACTAAACACATGCGGCAATTCGCCGCGATGGATAAATGCTTGTGATAACAGAAACGCGGTATGTAAACGCCAGCCTCATCTGCAACTTGGATGACCATTGCATTCGGTTTGGCTAAACATTTTTTACCATCTATTTCAATTTCTATGTCAGACATTCTTTATCCTCATGACAGCTATCTTTTTTCACACCCTCATCCGGCCTTCGGCCACCTTCTCCCGCAAGCGGGAGAAGGGAATTCTATCTTTCATTCCCCTCTCCAACTTGCGGGAGAAGGGAATTCTATCTTTCATTCCCCATTCCAACTTGCGGGAGAAAGGAGCTCTATCTTTCATTCCCCACTCCAACTTGCGGGAGAAGGGAATTCTATCGTTCATTCCCCATTCCAACTTGCGGGAGAAGGGAACTCTATCTTTCATTCCCCATTCCAACTTGCGGGAGAAGGGAATTCTATCTTTCATTCCCCTCTCCAACTTGCGGGAGAATGGATCTCTCATTCATTCCCCTCTCCAACTTGCGGGAGAATGGATCTCTCATTCATTCCCCACTCCAACTTGCGGGAGAAGGGAATTCTATCTTTCATTCCCCATTCCAACTTGCGGGAGAAGGGAACTCTATCTTTCATTCCCCATTCCAACTTGCGGGAGAAGGGAATTCTATCTTTCATTCCCCTCTCCAACTTGCGGGAGAATGGATCTCTCATTCATTCCCCACTCCAACTTGCGGGAGAAGGGAATTCTATCTTTCATTCCCCTCTCCCACTTGCGGGAGAAGGGAATTCTATCTTTCATTCCCCTCTCCCACTTGTGGGAGAGGGGCTAGGGGTGAGGGTATCAAACACAACACTTCCCATGTTCAACGTGATACACAAACTCATCAAAAAAGTGTTTCAACATTCCGCCAACTGGCCAAGCGGCTGCTTCACCAAACGCACAAATTGTTCGGCCTTCAATATTTTTTGCAGCACGGCGTAAGGTTTCAATATCTTCTAGCGTTCCTTTTCCATGCTCAATACGATGCACCAAACGATACAACCAACCAGTACCTTCACGACAAGGTGTGCATTGTCCGCAAGATTCATGCATGTAAAATTTGGAAATACGTTCCAACATTTTCACCATACACACAGTTTCATCCATCACAATCACAGCACCAGAACCTAATCCTGATCCTGCTTTTTGTATGGAATCAAAATCCATATCAATATTCATCATGATATCGGCAGGTAAAATTGGCATGGATGATCCACCTGGGATTACCGCTTTTAATTTTTTACCGTCACGTACACCACCCGCCATTTCTAATAAATCTTTAAATGGCATACCCAATGGAACTTCGTAGTTACCGGGTTTATTAACATGACCAGACACGCTAAAAATTTTCGTGCCGCCATTATTGGGTTTACCAAGTTTTAAAAACCACTCAGCACCTTTTTCTAAAATCACGGGCACTGATGCAAAGGTTTCAACATTATTAATCGTTGTTGGTTTTCCATATAAACCACGCGCTGCAGGAAATGGAGGTTTGAAACGTGGTAAACCACGCTTACCTTCCAGTGATTCCATCATTGCGGTTTCTTCACCACAAATATAAGCACCCGCACCATGGTGAGAATACAATTCAAAATCAAAACCGGAACCTAAAATGTTTTTACCTAGCAATCCAGCTGCACGTGCTTCAGCAAGCGCATCTTCAAATCGTTCGAAGGGTTCCCAAAATTCACCGCGGATATAACAATAGCCAACAGAAGCGCCCATGGCATATGCACCGATCGCCATGCCTTCAATTAATTGATGAGGGTTATAACGCAAAATATCGCGGTCTTTACAGGTACCCGGTTCACTTTCATCGGCGTTGCATAACAAATATTTTTGCCCTGGCATATCGCGGCGGATAAAACTCCACTTCAATCCAGATGGAAATCCTGCACCACCACGACCACGTAATGCCGAAGCTTTCAACGCATCAATAATTTGTTCTGCCGGTGTGTTTTCACGTAAGATTTTTTTCCATTGTTCATAGCCACCAACAGTTTGATAAGTGGATAATGTCCATGGTTTATCTAAATGTAATGTGCGATAACAAACTTCATTCGTCACAAGTATCACTCCAATTCATTTAAAATCGCATCGATTTTTTCTGGTGTGAGATGTTCATAATATTTTTTACCAATTTGGCACATAGGCGCATTCACACAAGCAGCTAAACATTCTTCTTCTTTCAATGTAAATTTACCATCTGCTGTGGTACCACCCACGTCAACATTCAAACGTTTTTGAAAATGTTCCATCACTTTGTCTGATCCAGACAACATACAGGAAACATTCGTGCAAACATAAATGACGTGTCGACCTACTGGATTTAAATCATAGCGTGAATAAAAAGTTGCAACTTCATACACGGCTATTTTTGGTAATTCTAAATGTGCGGCGACAGCATCCATTAATTCATCGGACAACCAACCACCATTTTGTTCTTGTGCTAAACGTAATGCTTCTAATACAGCAGAGCGCTTTTGTTCTGGAGGATAACGTTTAGACCACTCATCAATCGCAGCGCGTGTTGCAGCTGACAATATATTCTTTGTTGTGTCGGTCATTAGCGATCAATCTCCCCAAATACAATATCTAAACTTGATAATATCGCGACAACGTCTGCAATCATGTGACCTCGTACCATTTCATCTAATGCGGCTAAATGTGAAAATCCTGCTGCACGTACTTTCATACGATATGGTTTATTTGCACCATCTGAAACAAGGTAAACTCCAAACTCACCTTTTGGATGTTCTATTGCAGCGTATGCTTCACCTGCAGGTAAACAATAGCCTTCTGTCATCAATTTGAAATGATGAATCAATGATTCCATTTTTGATTTCATATTGTCACGTGATGGTGGCGTGATTTTATTATTATCTAACATCACTGGACCAGGATTCTGACGCAACCATTCTACACATTGGCGAATAATACGATTCGATTGACGAATTTCTTCAACGCGCACCAAGTAACGATCATAACAATCACCATTCACACCCACTGGAATATCAAAATCCAAACGGTCATATACTTCATAGGGTTGTTTTTTACGTAAATCCCACGCAACGCCTGAACCACGCAACATTGGACCTGTTAAACCTAAAGCGATTGCGCGCTCCGGTGTGATAATTCCAATATTAACGGTACGTTGTTTCCAAATACGATTGTCAGTTAAGAGTGTTTCATACTCATCAATGTATTTTGGAAAACGTTCTGTAAAATCCCAAATAAAATCGAGCAATGAACCTTGGCGATTGTCATTCATCTTCGCCACTTCTTTTTCATTATGCCAACGTGATTTTTTATATTGTGGCATTTTTTGCGGTAAATCGCGGTAAACACCGCCTGGACGATAATAAGTAGCGTGCATACGTGAACCTGAAACAGCTTCGTAGCAATCTAATAAATCTTCGCGTTCGCGGAATGCATATAAAAATACAGTCATTGCACCGATATCTAACGCATGCGCGCCTAACCATAATAAATGATTTAATGCGCGTGTCATTTCATCAAACATAACGCGAATGTATTGCGCGCGAATAGGAGCTTCAATTCCTAATAGTTTTTCGATCGCTAATACATAGCCATGTTCATTACACATCATCGATACATAATCTAAACGATCCATATATCCAATGTTGTGATTGTAAGGCTTACTTTCCGCTAATTTTTCTGTTGCTCTATGCAATAAGCCAATATGGGGATCAGCACGGATGATGGTTTCACCATCGACTTCTAAAATTAAACGTAAAACACCATGCGCTGCTGGATGCTGTGGTCCGAAGTTGAATGTGTAATTACGGATTTCTGGTAACGCTCCAGCTTGCTTTAAATTATCCATTTGATTGTTCTCCCGTCTCATAACGATTATCGTGACGGATCACTTTAGGCTCTAATATACGCGGCTGAATTGAGACAGGTTCATAAATAACTTGTTTTGTCTTAGCATCATAGCGCGCCTCAACCTTGCCAATCAGTGGGAAATCTTTTCGGAATGGATGCCCCATAAAACCATAATCTGTCAAAATACGGCGTAAATCTGGATGCCCAGTATAATGAATACCAAATAAATCGAATGCCTCACGCTCAAACCAATTCGCCGCTGGCCAAATATCTACAACGGATGGCACCGCATGAGTTTTATCATCCACAAATACTTTTAAACGCACACGGTGATTGCGTGAGATTGAAAGCAAGTGATAGACAGATGCGAAGCGACTCGGCATGTCGTTCTGATGGGTACTGTCATCCCGAGCGGAGCGAGGGATCTCCTTATTATTAGGGAGGTCCCTCGTCGCTTCGCTCCTCGGAATGACGGGAGAGAAAAGAGGCTGAACTCCACGCTCAAATCCAGTCGATGTCGCTGTATTTGTTTCCCATTCTGCTAAACCATAATGTGCGTAATCAACGCCACAGACATCGATTAGCATATCGAATTCCAGTTCTGTGGTGTCACGCAATGCAACACACAACTCTAATAAATGTTGTGATGCTACTTCAAGGGTTAATTCTTGTGATGCAATGATGGACTGATGAATTAAATGAGAAAATTTTTCAGAAATTTTTGCAGACAAGGTGTCGATAGCAAATGTCATCTTATACCTTACCGTTCAATAATTTTTTTACGGTTAATTTTATTGCGCAATTGCATGATGCCATACAATAACGCTTCCGCGGTGGGTGGACAGCCAGGCACATACACATCAACTGGCACGATGCGATCACAACCACGCACAATAGAATAAGAGTAGTGATAATAACCACCCCCATTCGCACACGATCCCATGGATATCACCCAACGCGGCTCAGCCATTTGATCGTAAACTTTACGTAATGCTGGCGCCATTTTATTGCAGAGTGTTCCTGCAACAATCATGACGTCACTTTGTCGTGGACTCGCACGAAATAACACACCAAAACGATCGACGTCATAACGCGCGGCAGCGGCATGCATCATTTCAACTGCACAACAAGCTAAACCAAATGACATAGGCCATAACGACCCTGATTGCGCCCAATGCACTACTTTTTCAAGTGTGCTGACTAAAAAGCCTTGGGTTTTGAGATTTTCTACTCCCATTCCAATGCTCCTTTTTTCCATTCATAAATAAAACCGATCACTAACAATCCGAGAAAGATAGCCATGGATGCTAAACCAAACCAGCCGAGCTTACGAAACACAACGGCCCATGGTACTAAGAAAGCAGTTTCTAGATCGAAGATAATAAATAAAATTGCGACGAGGTAATAACGCACATCAAATGGCATGCGCGCGTCATCGAATGCTTCGAATCCGCATTCGTATGGAGAATTTTTTGCAGCATTGGGACGTCTTGGACTTAAAATAAAACCGATGACAAGTGCAGCCACACCTAGCACACCACCAATGATCAGAAAGATCAGAATGGGCAAATAATTTTGCAGCACTGTGTTTGTTCTCCCAATATTCTTAACTCTTCTTCATTGAAGAGTGGAAAAAAGTCGTTTGGTGCCGAAAGTGGGACTCGAACCCACACAGCTTTCGCTACCACCCCCTCAAGATGGCGTGTCTACCAATTTCACCACTTCGGCGCTTATTAACTTATTGTTTTACATTTCCTACAGGTTTCTGTGTTGGCTCACCTGGAATACTATTGGGCGAAACAGGGGGCACAGGTACATCTTGATTGGTCGCAGGCAACACAATCAAATTTTCCTGCTTCGCTGCATGGCTTGAAATATAATTCAAAGCTATGCTAGTTGCAAAAAATATCGCAACAAAACTGATAGTCACACGTAACAAAAACGAACCAGAACCGCGACTACCAAAAACGGTCTGTGAAGCACCACTACCAAATGCAGCTCCAACAGCCGCACCTTTACCTTGCTGCACAAGAACCAATCCGACTAAGCAGACCGCAGCAAGAACATGAAGAATCATAATAAATTGATACATAGTTTTACATCTACCTAATTAGAACTCAAGTACTTCTGTCATCCCGAGGAGCGGAGCAACGAGGGACCTCCGTGGGGGTCCCTCGCTATCGCTCGGGATGACAACTCAAGATGCTATCGCTAAAAAGCTCTTCGCATCCAACGACGCACCGCCGATTAAACCACCATCAATATCGGGCATCGCAAATAATCCTGCAGCATTATCCGCTTTCACACTGCCGCCGTAAAGTATTCGTGAATGATTTGCAATAACTTGATCATATTTTGACAATTCTTGGCGTATAAATGCATGAACTTCTTGTGCTTGCTCTGGCGTTGCAGTTAAACCAGTACCAATTGCCCACACAGGTTCATAAGCGATGACTGCATTTTTGCATGCTGCAATACCCACTTCATCAATCACAGCTGTGAGCTGTTGCTTAATGACTGCTTGCGTTTGATCGCCCTTGCGTTGCTCTAAGGTTTCACCTATGCATAAAATTGGAATCAAACCGAATTGCTGCGCAGCTTTAAATTTCGCGGTAATCAACGCTAAATCTTCATGAAAAATCATTCTACGTTCAGAGTGCCCGACTAACACATACTTGCATCCTGCTTCAACTAACATAGGAGCAGACACTTCGCCTGTAAATGCACCTGTTTCACCTAAGTAAAGATTCTGTGCGCCAAAGGCAACGTTAGTATTTTTCAATACATCAGCTGTTTGATGCAAATGCACAAACGTAGGAAGTACAATCAATTCCGCTGTTGCTTGCTGTGCTCCCTGCTTAATACCATCTAGTAATGTTTGCACTTGGCTACGTGAGCCATGCATTTTCCAATTCCCTGCGACGATTTTTTTACGCATTGCGATTCCTATGGTTATCACATCAAAAAGTGGGGAGATTGTAAGCGAAGATAATCATCCATGACAAGAATGAAGACTTAATCACGCTAGAAAAAAATAAAGGATCTCGAGGAGATCCTTTATTTTTACTGGTATAGCATGATTTCTATCCGACTCTTGGCGGTGCCACTACAACAGCTTGATCTCTTACATTTTTTGCCACAGTATCTAACTCTGCTAATGGAGCTTCAAATCGAGATTTAAAGGTAGGACTAGCCGCATCAGAGAGAGGTGCGAGAGCAGCAGCTGGATCTATTCTTTTCGGATCACCTGGCCCTTGAGGTGCAGCCTGCACATCCCCAAGCTTAACACGAGCATCAAGACTCTCCGCAGAAGCAACTATTTGAGCGCGTAACACTTCTAGTCCTTTTTTCAACTTAGCGGCAAAATCCTTGTATGACTTACACCCAAAAAGCTCTCCTTTACTAAAGTCGTGATTTGCAAATTTTGCTAGATCAGCACGTGCTGCCTGGGCTTGTGCATCAAACAACGCTGCGGCCTTTTGCAGACTTGCTAATTGTGCATTTTGCGCCGTTATTTCTGCAGACACCCTTGCTGGATCTGCGGGATGCGCAGGGGCTACGCCAGCGCCAGAAACAGGAGGAGCGATAGGATGCACCTCCTGCTGTACGTCAGATGCTTTTTTATCGCCTGCTTTTATCCCATCAACCGTCGATGTCTGATCGGTTTCTCTACCCGTAAGAACTCGTTGCGCATCTGCTACATAATTAGCAACACCAGTGCCGCCACCTGCTCTGCTCATCTTATCTTTCCGAGCATCAATCGTCTTTTTCGCTTCAGCCATTAATACTCTAATTTCATCTGCTGACTTATGTTTTGAAAGCATATTCTCGAAAGTCGGACCCATGGTTACCATTAAATCTTTCTCAGTCGCGGCTTTCAACAAATCTTTAAATCGACTGATTGCTAAGTCTACATGCTCTTCTTTGCTCAATTTAGGGAAATCTATTACAATTTCCGATGCATGCAACTTACTTTTTGCAAAATCCATTTTTTCTTTGTTAGCCCGCATAAACTCATTATCGCCGGCCCAAAACCAATTGGTCTTACTGGCCTTACCTAGTACTTCAATTTTCCCTGCTTTGCTGTCTTTATCTTCAGAAAAACGGACAATGAATTCAGAATCTGGACTACTTTGATATTTGCCGGGTTTTGCTTTTACAAACGGTTTATCTACACTCATCTGTGCATCTTCCTGTGGCTCATCCTCACCAGGCTCTGCAATTTTAGTAAATGTTTTTTTCTGCGTATCTTTTGTTAATACGATCTCCAGCATACTATGCTTATAATTATCCTGTAACCGCGTCATTGTTGCGACTAAGTCTTCCATATGTTTTTTGAGAACATCACCCTTGATGTCATCTAATCTATCATTAAATGCCTTGGTGAGATCTCCCGCATTAGGTTGCCCCTTAACTAACTCAGCAAATGCATCTTTTGCATCTTTTATTGCAACACCCATTCCTGCGCCATTAAATGCATTACCGGACATCATGCTATGAAATTCTTCCCTGAATTGCTCTTCCATCTTATCAACAATCTTGCCAAAGCTCCCCCTTAAATTATCAGGAATACCTTGAATACCAGTATAAAGTTTATCGCATTCAACTTGAAGTTTTGTACCCTGAAATCCATTCTCTAACTTTTTCCATGGATAATATCCTTCCAACGTTCTGTCTAATTGCGCTTGTATTTTCGCATCACCGCCAGCAACCTGAAAAGCAATAAGCTTGTGATAATTGACATCTTGTGTCATTTGTCGCGCCAACTCTTGAATACGTTCAGCGGGTGGCTTTTTCGGTTCTTGTTTTTTTTCTTCTTGTTTTTGTTGTGCTGCTGGCTGCGCCGGTGGTTGAGCCACAGGTTGCGCTGGTGGCTGAGCTACGCCTGCCGCTACTGGATTTGGTTGACCTGGTGGAACTGCTGGTCCTGACATACACACTACCTCATTAAAATTTAATTGTTATTACATCCCCATTGATGCCGCTGCAATCGCTCTTGCTTGCTCAGTATAAACTCGCATGTCATCTGACGATGGATCAAAATGTAAAATATCGACATGCCTACCATTTTTATCACCTAAGTGCTGTAACTCAACCCACGCACCACGCACCATTTTATTAAATCCTGCTAGCTCAATCGTCCAATTACGCTTATAAACTTCTCTCGCCATAGCTCGCGATGTTTGCAATGCATCTTCCAAAGTACGTTCATGTGAAAATAAATCTTTGGGCGCGCCAATTAAACAACTACCGCGATCATAAACATTGTAGTGCTTACTTACGCCCTCTAATTGCAATAATTTTTTTTCTGCAGGCATTTCTAAATTGTAAACATCCCACACTGTCAGAACACCAAAGCGTTGTAGCAAATAATACATTTCTACTACACTGATAGGGCGATCCAAAAGAGCATCAAACTCAGGGATCGGTAAATTTTTCGCTAGTGCTTCCCATACTTGGGTTTTGAGTTGATTTGCCGCATCGCCTGTTGTTAAAACAATCCGACTGCTAATACTTAATGAAAACTGGGTTTCAAAAATGTCGCTTTCTTCATTCGTAACTTTTACCCGAATATCGTAAACACCATTCGTGCCTACTGCTGGAATACCACTCACCATTCCTTCGCTAGTGCAGATCAATCCCTTCGGCAATGGGCGACCATCAGTCAATTCCGCTTGGAAACGAACTTTACCACCTGCTTCTGGTACTTCGATAAATTCTGTCAAATACAAAGGCCCATATGAGGCGCCTTCGTTGACGACTTGAAAAGGTATGATATTGATTAAACTGAACGAATTGACTTGCTCTGCCATGCCAACACACCTTATAAACGTTTATTCTTACAAGATATTATAGCGGAAATCGTCTAGAGTCGCGAGGGTTGGCGAGAACATTAGTGTCATCCCGAGCAAGCACTGTCATCCCGAGCATGCGCTGTCATCCCGAGCATGCGCTGTCATCCCGAGCATGCGCTGTCATCCCGAGCATGCGCTGTCATCCCGAGCGCCAGCGAGGGATCTCCTTGCCAGTAGTAAACTCAAAGCACCTCCAGGAAGATCCTTCGTCGCTTTGCTCCTCAGGATGACACTACAACCGATACACCTGCCCACTCATAAATCTCTGTCACCGCAGGCACACATTTGTTGCATTTACCACCGCAAGCGGGTGTTTTTGTAAATTGGCGAATACAACCTTTACGCGTCCAATGACACAACATATTACGCAATACTTCAGTGTCACAATTAAAATAGGAACAGAGATGCGCCAGGCTCGCGACCTTTACTTGCATCATATACTTTTTAATTTCAAGTAAGTTCATAAACTTCTTTTCCTTTTTCTTGCTGTAGCGCATAACCACGCGCACTCATAATAGTAAAAGTGACCACCGCAATAATTCCACTAACCCATGCTAAAGAACTACCGGGATGATGCATCCACGTTGCTGCTTGATAAAACAAAACTGCTACGCAGTATGCAATGCCTGTTGTCCATATCACTGAAAAAACTGTCCATGCACGACTTACCTCACGCAACATCGCAGCGGTTGTTGAAATACAAGGGAAATAAAGCAACACAAAAATAAGATAAGCAAACGCACCAATTTGTCCGTCAAACTGCTTATACATTAAGCCATACACTCCTTGTGATAAGGTATGCACAGGCGCTTTCGCTAAAACGGGGTTACCCAGCGAGCTCCACAATTGACCGATATTGTCTGGAATAGACGCCACCGCTGCATGCAAGCCACCCCAAAAATTAAATGCTTCACCAGACACATCTGCAAAGTGACCTAATTGACTGTAAATAGTATTGAGTGTTCCAACGACAACTTCTTTTGCTAAAACACCTGTGACCAACCCTACCGTTGCAGGCCAATTATCGACATGCACACCCATCGGCTCAAACACTGGCGTGAGAAAACGGCCTAAACTAGATAATAATGACTGTGTACTACCATCACCACCATTCATCGAACCATCTATATTTAATGCATTCATTGCGCCAATCAATACACAAATAGGCACAATTAACTTACCTGCACGATACACAAAACCTCTCAAACGTTGCCATGCATGTAAGAACAATGTTTTAATTTTGGGAACATGATATGCAGGCAATTCCATGACTAAAGGCGCTGGCTCACCATGCAAAAAAGTTTTACGCAACAGCAATCCTGTTAACATTGCCATGACAATACCCATGATATACAGCGTGAAAATAACGTTTTGCCCACCTCGTGGAAAAAAAGCTGCGGTAAAAACAGCATAAATTGCTAGACGCGCACCACATGACATGAAAGGACTCATCATCACAGTCAAAATACGATCGCGTTTATTTTCCAATGTACGTGATGCCATGACACCAGGCACGTTACATCCAAATCCAACCACCATCGGCACAAAGGATTTACCTGGCAAACCTAACATTCGCATAAAACGATCGACGACAAATGCGGCACGCGCCATGTAGCCAGAATCTTCTAAAAAGGCGAGAAATAAAAACATTGCACCAATGACAGGTATAAATGTAATGGTGGTATTAACCCCTTTACCTACACCATTCGCAAGCAATGCGGTGAGCCATGTTGGCGCGCCCATGCTCGATAGTAAATGCGCAAATCCACCGACGAAAATAGTATCGCTACCAATATCAAAAAAATCTTGAAATGCACCGCCGATATTGATGGCAAAGAAAAACATAAAATACATCACACCTAAAAATACAGGCAATCCTAAGAATCGATTTAATACCACATTATCAATGCGTGATGTCCATGTCGTTTTTGCATGCGTATTCTTCTTTAAGCTATCTGCAATAATTGTTTGAATAAAACGATAACGTGCATCAGCTAATAGAATATCTGTATCTTCCCCTGTTGCAGCATGAATTCGCTCTTGCCACATAACAACATCCGCACGGATATCAGCAGAAATTTTCTGTTGTGCTTGCACATCGTTTTCGAGCAAGCGTAATGCATCAAATTCAGAATGTGTTTTTGCTGTTAAACACTGAATCGCTTGTTGCAAAACCGCATGATCAAAATAATCCAATTTCACACTAGGTAAAGAATGGCTTTGCTCCACAACTAATTTTTTTAATTCTTTAATCCCTTTATTTTTATTCGCTTCTAACGCAATCACTTGGCAACCGAGTTTTTTCTGCAATATCTCTAGCGCAATCTGCATGCCACGTTGTTTAGCAACATCCATCATATTGACAGCTATCACCATGGGCACACCCATTTCTAAAAGCTGGAGTGTCAAATATAAGTTACGCTCTAAATTACTTGCATCGAGAATATTTACAATCAGATCAGCTTGTTGGCTTAAAATAAAATCACAAGCAATACGCTCATCAATCGAAGAAGACTCAGAAACCGCCGTTAACGAGTACACACCAGGCAAGTCAACCACTTCGACTGTCTTGTTACATTCAGTAAAAAAACCACTTTTACGCTCTACTGTTACCCCTGGCCAATTTCCAACACGTTGCCGAGCACCAGTTAATGCATTAAATACTGTTGTTTTCCCGCAATTTGGATTTCCGACTAAACCTATAGTCATATGCTTATGTTGTGCCACTTGTTGCGTATCACAACAGGATTTTGCAGCCCACTTCATGCCAGCGCCTCTTCTTGTATTTCTAGTATGCTAGCCTCACCTTTACGTAAACTCAGGGCAAAACCACGTACGAGTATTTCCACTGGATCGCCCAATGGAGCAATGCGTGATACTGTAAAAACGGTACCTGGTATAAGACCCATTGAAATCAAGCGATGGCGATAGACTTTTTCACCTGGCTGAATCCTGACGATTCGACCCTTATCTCCGACCTTCATTTGACTTAGCTGCATATGGCTTCCGCCTTAATTTGTTTGGTATTCGTGTAGAAATATCACCTCTCTAATTGTGGAGAGGTCGCCATGTGCTTGTTACATGGCGGGTGAGGGAAACACCCTCATCCCCGACCCTTCTCCCATTCGCAAAAAACACTTTGGGAGAAGGGGGTTAGTATTCTACGATTTGCATGGTGCTTAGTCTCTCATCCACTCCCGCGAGCTGTCAATACAATTGAGAACTATTCTCATTTGGAGTGATCTTTTAAGCCCCACTTAAGTTAGCGCTCAGGTTTTGTTAACCTTATAATAAATATATGAAATTTTTTTTAGAATTTTCCCACAATATTTATATTGGTCTATAATAGATAAAACGAGATTGCTAACGACTAACAATATTAGAGAATCGACACATGGCCAACCCTAGAGACTATAAAGTTTCGCAACAAGATGCTGCTGATTGGAAAAAACAATGGCTTGAAAAGCTTGACGACTACGAAGTTGAACACAACGGCACAGTTGAAGCACCTATTGCATCACAAGCTCGTGTGGAAGCTTTACTAATACCAACTGAAGTTCAAGCCTTGCATGAAGGAACAGACCACCCTTCTTCAGATAGAAAACGTCAACTATTAATTGATCATTTTGTCACTGTATTAACAGGCACACCAGGGATTACTCCACAGCAAGAACAAAAACGTAATCAAAATCCTGATCATGGCACTATTACATTAGAAGACTTATTAGGAAAGGAAGGCCTTAAACTATATAAAGCTGCCATTGAAGAAGAAAGAAATAGTAAGTCATTTAGAAATGCTGTTTTTTTGCAAGCAACATCACATGTTAAAGGTCAAAAGTGGAAAGAAAAATTAGTTTTGTGGGTTGGTGGACCTTCTGCTGCAGGAAAAACAACAGCAGCTAAAGCGATTATTGATAGAGTCGATAAAGAATTAATTGCAAAAGATGAAAAAGATAAAGGCGTAGACAGTGGCAATTACGTCACCGCAATTGATGGCGCTATTGATAGAGAGACGTCACAGATGCGACAACTCGTCTTACAAATTGCTCTTCAAAAAGGTTACTCAGGCATTACAGATTTGGATGAAGTAAAACCTTCAGTAAAGGAATATGTCTTTAAGGCTGCTTCAGCAAGTACCACGCTTAATTTAGTCATACCTGATACTTTTAACTCATCTTTAGCAGAGGCACAATTTACCGATTTCGCAAGCAGAGACAACCTTAAGCAAATCTTCAGTAAAGTGACCGGTGGAAAAACGCGAGCGGAAAAAAACCGATTTCAAGCAACCGTTAAACGATTAGGTGAGTCTCGCGCATGGAGCAATAACTTTAGCCTCGAAAATACTTCTCAACGCCAAATCCGCATGAACAATCGCGCTATTGGTTGTGAGTCAAAGAAATATAGCGCGGGCATCGGAAATAAGAATTTTTTAGGTGGGAAAGCTTATTCAGCCAAAGCAAGAAATAAAAACTATTATCCACAGCAAGCACAAAACAATAAAGACAGTATTTATTTAGAAGTCACCAATGACCTCGTCTATGTTAAAAAGAATGACAAAAACGAATGGGAACCATGTAAAGCGGAAGATAAAGCCCCACTGACATTAACTACAGAGCGTGCATTTGCTGAATGGCAAAATAATTATAAAAACAAAAATAATGGGCCTCTCGATTTTGATGAATGGTATGCCATCATTAATAATCAAGCGACAAAATCTCTTTATGCATCACAATCCGATTTATCTGTTAATAAACAAACTCGCATCAATGCCACACAGCCAAACTTGATTGAAGAAAATTTCAATCTCGATGCTTTTTTAATTAAAAATATCATTGCTGGTCATGACACCAAGAAAAAGGCCATCGAAAGCCTTGTTGGATTACTTCCAAACCTAAAACCTAAAGAAAAAATAGCATTTTATACTGCACTACGACATCACGTACCACCAGCACAGTATGCGGTTGTTGATGCTACTATTGCGGCATATACATCAAACGATCCACAACAGATAGCCGCTATTCAACTTGGGATAAATGATCTTAATGCTACATTTGTCGATGCGAATATTACCGCAAAAGAATGGCACAAGCTCATTCAATTGATTCCTGCAAATCTAAACCCCATTCTCAATAAGCTAAGTGAAGGCGACAAAACAAAATCAACAGCTATTAAATCGTTGTTTAATTCACTTAAATATTTAACGGATGCTGCTCGTGCTGCTGTTTACATAAATATAGATAACAAATTAAAAAATTTAATCCCTATTGCGCATCATATGCATTTTGCTAGCATTATAAATGCTTATCTTCATTCAGATAAGGATCAGATTTCTCAATTACAACCTCAAATGGCTGCAATTCATACAGCGCTACAAGAAGCAAATATATCCTCTATCCAATGGCAAGAAGTGATGGATTCAACGCAAGCTGACCCATCAAATATATTTAAAAAACCTATGGTGCAACCAACGCCAAAAGCTAATCCACTTGACTCATTAGGCAGCATACTAATCAGTGACATTACTAAAGGTGGCGATTTTAAAGTAAACGCCATTCAATCTATTTTTGATCTAGTAAAAGAACTTGATCCGCCAGGTAAACATGCATTCTACAAATCATTAAGAGCTCATGGCATTCCCGCAAATTTTGCAAGATATGATGCTGTCATTCAAGCTTATAACGAACTCGCCATAGCAAAAATGGCATTACAAGAAGCAGAACAACGTCAAGCAATGTTGTTAAATAAAGCAACTAAACACTTACCAGATTCTTTAAAGCCGTTAAGCAATATAGTCCTTGCTGCAAGAACTAGGGAAGCAGCAGCTGGCGCTAAAATCAAGACTGATGCATTCAAAGCTGATGTTGCTGCGATTAATGCAGAAATAAAACAACAAAACATAAATGATGCACAATGGAAAACTGTCATTGAGAGCATCCCAGTCGATCCAATTAATCGAAATAATATTTTTGCGCAACCTATTGTTACGATTAATACCAACACACCCACACACAGGGATTTAGCTGAGCAACTACCTAAAGATTTTAACCGCTATCGCTATGTCGGCCCTAAAGGGGAAGGTGGTGCACAAGAATCTGGCCCATTGGGTGGATGGTATATTACTCCTTATAAAACGCTTCCTGACGGCAAAATTCATTTTCAGCGTGTTATGATAAAACGCGAAAGCAATTATGCAAAAAACATAATTGAATCATTAGCAGGTAAATTAAAGGCAGCCATAGCAAATCAAACACGTGATTTCTCTGCTAATACTTTCTTAATTCATGATCCTAAATGTCGTAAAACTGGTGAAAACGTTTATGCTGTTTCCATTGCATTTAATGACTTTAATGAATTACATGTTCTTGCAAATGGTGATGGAGCATCACGCGTTCGCGGTTTAGCAACCAAAGCAGCTATGGGCTACGAAGCAGCAACAAGCGTACTTAGAACAGTAAATGAGTATCACGAAGCGGGAGCAAAAGGATTCGAAGAAAACTCTGCAGCAGCTGAATTCACAAAAGATCTTGACATGCACAGTGGTAATTTAGGTTTAAATACTAAAAAGTCTTTAAAAGTACTAACTGATGCAGAAAAAGAAAAACTTCTATTTCTTGGCATTGATCATGCCGGTTCATTACTAAATATCAATGCCAATGTCCGTCCTGGCCGTCGTGGTTGGCTACATGTCATTTGGCGCGTTTTGCGTGGTGAACCCACTAATCATAAATCAGAATATTCCGATGAAGTCCGTATTTGCCAAAAAATGGCTGACGTCTATCGTCGTAACACGAATAGTGTTAGCTCAACAGAAATTGAAACCATTATTAAAAATGAATTACATGTTGCAAGTGAGTTATATGCTCATGACCCTAACACCCTTTCCACACTTGCAAAACGTATTGGTGTTAGCGAAGCTGTTTACTCACAATTCCAAGTAGATAAAGACCTAGCACTCTCACCTAAACAACTACAAGAAAGAACAACTGCTTGTTGTAGCGCTATAAAAAACCATTTGACCGAAGTGATGTTTGCACGTTTACTCTCAATGCGACGTTACGGTAAAGAAATCCAAATTAGCTTATTCTTTGATTACGATGAAGCACAGAAAAAATTTATTGTTAAACCAGAAAACAAAGCTAAATTAGTACAATTTATACGTGAAAACCCAAACTACAGTTTATTAGACCAACATCATTTTCGTGGATCTTCTGGCAAAAAAAGACGAACCAGTTTTGCATACCACTTATTTGGTCATAACCTAACAGGATACGGTAATGAAATTGAAGCCGTATTACGTCAACAGACTAAAGAAGTACTTGGCTCAAATGAACCTGCAGGTATAGAACAATTTTTATTACCTGATGCTCAGATAAAAGATAAGCGAACATCTGCAAGTCGATATCTTGCACGCTTGCGTTTAATTCAAGTTATTCTTGGCTGTAATAAAAAGGGTAATGAAAACCAATACGAATTTCATGCCCATAAACAAAAAATCGATGAGCTCATTATTTATCTCGAAAAATATAGGTCAGGCGCCCATGCAAAAGGTAGTCGTGACGTTCAATTACATGAGTTATGCGATAGCGCACATAAAACTATTATTGAAGTATTCAATTCACTTCCACTGGATATAGAAAAACTCAAAATATTTGAAATCTTTGAGTTAATGAAAAATTCAAGTCTCTTATCACAATTTATGACTCCACCAATAGATCGCAAACGAATGGAAGCTACTGTTGAACAAACATTAACGCAACATAACTTCAGCGTGGAAAATGCATCATTGACCCGCGCCCTCAGCACCCAAGCTCAGGAGCTTTCACAAGTCGTCGGTGACATCCAACATAACACTGATCCAAGTAGCACTGATATCATTTCATCAGCAAGCAAAACACTCGAACAAACGATTAAAAGCTTGAAATCACTTGCGGGAAAATCTGCAACGATGGGAGCAACACTACAAAAGCTTGAGCAATCTCAAGATAGACTCAAACAAGGCCAGATTGTCAGCGCAGATCCGAAGCAAAAACAATATCGAGCACCAACAATAGCGGTCAATAAAGGTATTAACAAAACACTGGTGGATAGCGTACAAGATTATTTCTCAGCAAACCGTAGCTCATCTGACCCAGTTACTAACGCAGGAACTGTGCTCAGACAAGATCTTGCATCGGCAGTTGTGACAACAGGTGTCACTGCTTCTGATGATAAAGCGGTTATCCTAGGTAATCCATGGCTCAACCCATTACAGGATCCTAATAAAGCCATTACTTCTGGTGCTGCTATTATCACTAGCGCTACGTCAAAACAATTAATCGACTTTTCAGATCCAACATTATCAGCAGCCAATATTATTGCTGATGCTTTATTTAGCGCCGGAGGTTTCGCTAATAATCCCGTTGATCGCGATCAACTACGTAATTATATACAAAAGTTTTACATTGATCGCATACAAGCAACCTTTGCGCCTGAATTAATTAATAAAGATAATTTGTATAAACTCTTAATCAGGCCACTCACCGAACATCCAACATTTCGACTACAAATTCCTAAAGAGTCAGGCATGGGATCATTTTTCCATAGGGATCCACCTTTTGTAGATAAAGTATTAAACGCCTATGAAAGCGCAACCAAATGGAATCCCAAATTACTTGCTTGGGTTTATATTTGTTTCAACGCGATGAAAGATACAAAACTAAAAGATTCAGATATCGCTGTCACTGGTTGTAAAGGTAACGCAGAGTTTGCAAGACTATCTCTCATCTATGCGATTTCAAGAGGTGCGGATCCAGTCAAAGCCAATAAAACAGGCTATGTCATCCGCGTAACAGAACAAGATATCAAACGAATGAAAGCAATTTTTGAAGATACAAATAATCCAGATCGTAAGAAAATGCTGGAATTTACCGCTATCGATGAAACTGCAAAACAAAGCTTACAGAAAACGGTTAATGCTGTTTCACAACCGACGACAATTGACGACTCTACGAAAGAGGCTTACCTTAATCGACTAGAGTTAGGCTTAAGACAATTAGATCTGAGCCCACTCTCTATCGATCAATTGAACTCTGTGCTCCACCAATTGGTCAACAGAGAGCGCGTGAAACTAGTAGACACATTTGGATTAGGATCGACAGACAAACTTGTTGAAAGACTAGATGGTAAAATACAAGAAGTTAATCAAGCCATTTTGGCAAAACAAGCACAGCCTAGAAATTAATGACTCAGAAGGAAGTTGACATGAATAGTAATATAGAACCACGGGCACAATGGCGATCCATGACTAGCTATTTGCTAGTGACGACTGGCGCTGTTGTTGGATTAGGAAACATCATACGTTTTCCTTTCTATATCTATTCTTATGGCAGTACGTTTTTTTTATTTTACATTTTTTGTGAATTATTTATTTGTATTCCCATTTTGTTTGCTGAACTGATGATTGGACGTAGCGGTAAACAAAATCCAGTGGGTTCATTCAGCATCTTAGCGTTAGAAACCAAAGCAAGCCAACGTTGGCGATGGATTGGCTGGCTAGGGTTCGTTATTTTATTTTTAAGCTTAGCGAGCTACACTGTTTCCGTCGCGTTTCCAGCAGCTTATTTCACCGATATTTTCAAAGCAGTGTCATCTTCGGGCCTTAATAAAAATATGCTGAATGATATAGGCACACAAATCACAGGATCATTTGTTTCATTAGAAATTTGTTTTTTGATTTTTCTTACCGTCACGATGTTAGTTGTATTACGCGGCATTAACCGTGGCCTAGAAACACTATCACGCATCACCGTGCCTCTGTATTTCATCATCTTATTAGGCTTAGCAATCTATAGCTGCACTGTGGGTAATATTAGCCAAGCATGTTCTTATTTATTCGATGTCACACCTGATGTGCCACTTATCACTGTATTTTTCACCGCACTCACGTACGCATTTTTTAAGTTGAATGTTGGAATGGGAAGCATGATAGTATACGGCTCTTATCTACCCTACTCTGTGCCCATTGGCCGCTCGACATTTATCGTTGTCGTACTGGATGCCATTGTTTCATTACTCTCTTATTTTGTTATTTATCCTTTGTTTTCGCCAGCACATGTTGCACCATCCACTATTCATAATTATCAAGAAACTTTATTCTTCTTTCTACAAGCCCCTAACGGCGACATCATTGCTTTATTATTCTTTTTAACCGCAGTGATTGCCGCATGGACACCGACGATTGCAATGGCAGAATCTGCAACGGTTACCTTAATTGAAAGATTTAATCTCTCTAGACCTACTGCAACATTAATTGTATTTGTTGGCGCCATTCTTGTTGGCACAGCAATAGCATTATCGCATCATGCTTGGTCGAATATACGTATTTTCAACGACTGGACGATTGCAAGCTTTATTGATGATGCAACTTCAAATGTAATGATTCCATTGTGTGCGTTACTGACGTCGATTTTTGCAGGCTGGGTTTTAAATCGTAGCATCACACAAAGTGAACTCAACTTTAAAAACAAATATTATGTCTTTTGGCGCTTCTTAGTGCGCTATGTAGCCCCAATCTCTATCGCGATTACGGTTTTGATGCTGTTTAAAGCGATTTGACACCCTCATCCCCAACCCTTCTCCCATCATAAAAAACACTCTGGGAGAAGGGAGCATTACCTCCCCTCTCCCACGCTTTTCCGTGGGAGAGGGGCTAGGGCTGAGGGTATAGATATTGCATTTCCCCCAAAACCGGTGTATCTTCCCCGCCCCCACATTACCGTATCAACAACATCGAGAAGCACACATGACCCACTTTTGCGGCCTTGATTTTGGCACCAGTAATTCAACCATCGGCATCTCGCTTAACAACACATGCCAACTTGTTCCATTAGAAAATGATAAAAAGCTCATCCGCTCAGCCATTTTTTGTGACAACGAAAACAAAAGCTGGGTCTTTGGTCAAGAAGGAATAGATCACTATTTACATGGGTTTCCAGGCAGACTAATGATGGCTTTAAAAACCGTATTGGGCTCTTCACTCATGGATGATGAAACAATAATCTTTGGTGAATCGGTTGCATATACGGCAATACTGGGACATTTTATGCGTCGCCTTAAAACACTAGCAGAAAAATCCTTGGGCCACGAATTAACACATGCGGTACTCGGCAGGCCCGTGCATTTTTATGATCATGACATTCAAAAAGATAAGCTTGCACAAGACACTCTTGAAAAAGTTGCACATGACATCGGCTTCAAAGAAATTGCATTTCAATATGAACCGATCGCTGCAGCACTTGCTTATGAAACATCGATTAAAACTGAAAAATTAGCACTTATTATTGATATGGGTGGTGGAACATCAGACTTCACTATTATTCGGTTACATCCAAACTGTAAATCTACTGATCGTTCACGTGATGTATTAGCCAATTGCGGCATACACATAGCGGGAACTGATTTCGATAAGCTGCTAAGCATCAAACAAATTATGCCGCTACTAGGTATGGGCAGTTTAATTAAAGGTTCCAGCAGTGATATTGAAGTTCCTAATATGTTTTACCATGATTTAACAACATGGCATACGCTCAACTCACTCTACACTCACAAAACAGTCTCACAAGTTAAATCTATTTTAACCGTCGCTCATCATGAAAATTTAATTTCACGACTATTACATGTTTTAACAAAGCGCGCGGGACATCACATATTAGACTCCGTTGAAAACTGCAAACAAAAACTCAGCGATGAAAATGAAGTTGCTATTGATTTAGCATTTATTGAAAATCATTTAACAACAACGGTATTACGCACCGCGTTTAATGACATTATTGCAGAAGATGTACAACGCTTGATTAATACCATTCATGAAACTGTAAAAACAGCTGCTGTTCAGCCTCATGAGATTGATGCCTTGTTTTACACTGGCGGCACCACAAAAATTCCCATGATACGTGATAATATCAATCAACTATTTCCTAATGCAGAAATAATCCAAGGCGATGCTTTTGGAAGCGTTGGGATTGGATTAACACTCGATGCACAAAGAAAATTTAGTTAGCTAATCATTGTTACATTCAGCAATAACACATGATCAAGCCGATTGACTCTATTATGAATATATTGATTTAGATAACCAACATCGATAACCGTCGATTTTGACATTTGAGTTCCAACACCAACAAATGCTCTATTTTGTTCGAATAAATAAGGAGAAACCCATTGCGGGTGATTTAGATTAAAAAACATTTCGTCAAACATAGATAGAGAATGGCCGCTCCAATGTTGCAATGGAATTCTTGCCCATACACGCTCACGCAAACGATATGCGAGTTGCGGAGCATCAAGATTACGCCGCTCTTCTAATCGGGTACGACTATTGATTACTAAATTCGGTGATAGATATGCACGCCACATTACTTGCTGCCAAATGCGATATTCATGAAATACTTTTCCTTGTGGATTTTTTGATACAACCCAGCCAGGACCTACAAACACCATGACATCCGAATTAAATTGATAACCCAACCCACCTAAAAATAAGAATTGATTAAATTTGTATTTATCATCGATTAAACGTAGCTGCGGCTCTAGATAATATTTGACCTGGCTATCAGGTGATACTAAACCAATAACCGTTCCCACTGACCATAATTTAGTATGAGATTCCATACCATTTGTCGCCATAGCAAACACACTCATACATCCAGCAAGAGTAAAGCTCAAAAATTTACGTACACAGACCATTTTATATCAACACCCTTATTATTGAAGCCCATATAATATTCGTTATTACTCTTTTCTCCCAGAGTACCTTTTAGAAATGGGAGAAGGCCTAGGGATAAAATCCCTTAAATGCTTATTTTTTAGAATTAAAATTTTCTTTTTGTGTGAAACCACGTAAAATCTGGTGAGTTTAACTTTGCATGCAGGAGAGATCATGAGTCAAATTAACGCTATTGCCATATTATTAGCCATTATACTGCTTTATATTGGCTGGGCGCGATGCCAGCGTAGACGATCCCTGTGGAGCACTTACCCAAAACGTTTAAAAAATGGGTTAATGATACTTGATAAACTTTACAAAGATATCAACGGGATGCAAATCTCACTGACAGAGCGTGAACGTTTAAAAACAGACAACCCTTCATTCACCTATGGTGAAATTACCTTTCCTAGCATTGCGGCAAGTCTTGCAATGGCTGACTTCAAACCTGGTGAAATCTTTTATGATTTAGGCGCAGGCGCAGGAAAAGCTGTTTTCTGTGCTGCATTACTCAATGATTGGAAAAAATGTCGTGGCATTGAATATTTGCCCGCATTATATGAATGCACTCAAACGTTATTAACTAAATTAAAAGGGATGCCAGAAGCACAAGAATTTTTTCCGCAAATTTTAAATAACATTGAATTTATCCAAAGTGATATTTTGCAAGCTGATTTTAGTGATGCCGACATTATTCATATGAATGCAACTGCATTTGCACCTGACTTATGGGATGCATTAGTGCCAAAACTTGAAGCAGTAAAACCAGGAACACGCATTATTGTTTTAACAAAACGCCTCAACAAAGAAAAATTTGATTTAATGCAAGAAACATCGTTACCAATGAGCTGGGGGATGAACTCGGTATTAGTGTATAGAAAAAAATAACCTGCACGACACTCAATCATGCCGCGCATGGGCGGCTGGTTGCTCGAATTTAAATTTATCAGCATGCCGTTCTGCTAACGTGGCAGCCATGAGCTTCACATCCTCAGCACTCACCTGAACACCACTTGTTAAAAGAGCATATCCACCTACCATGCTACGTATATTATCTACGTTATTATCATAAAAAACTTTGTAATTTTGTTGGCCCTCAACGCGCTCGGTAATTTCGCCCACCCTCTGATCAACATCCTTTAATCTATCAGAAACACTCTCTACCATATTCATCAAATCGCTTGCTTTCGTATCACTGCTCTCACTCGCGCGAATGTTATTTACACTTAGACGTATTTCATCAATCATGCTCAAGCCAGTAATATAACGAGATTTTTCAAGAAGCAATATTTCGAGCTCTGAAGCTGGTAATCCTGGTTTTTTGAGATAGGCATCCAATGCAGCTACTTTCGCGAAAATCTTCAATTGCATATCTTTAATTTTGACATCCACCGACTGCAATACTGTTCCAGCGTATTCTTTTATTCGCCCCTCTCTCTCCGAACGATTCCAGCTATCTCTTAATGACTTAAAAACAGATGGAGATCCAGCCGGTTTTTGTGGCGCCACAGGCTCTGCCACCCGAGGTGATGGGACCGGATCTTTCTTTTGTAGATCTGGCAATTCCATTCCCATTGATTCTCTTTGCATTGGTTTTTGTTCTACAAACTCAACCGTTTTTGTGCGCGTTAATAACCCTGTTAATTTACCCATGACTGATGACGCTAGCGATTTATCCTGCACCGCTTGCAACGCTGCATTTCCACGCCATTGCGGCTGCTCTTGCATAGTCGATGCCGCTGATTGTATCTGCTGAAGAGCGGCCTTATAAGTTGAAGTAACACCGTGTGAACCTCGTATCTGACGGATGATCCAAAAATCACTCGATAATTGACGCATAAAATTAAATTGTTTGCTGTCAATTAATCCCACTAAAGCCTTTAATTGATACGGTGTCTCAGCTGCCTTTGCAAAAACCTGCATTGCTAAAACCGCTTTTTCTTTTCTTTGATCCAAGCTTAGTGACATATCATCACGTATCTTCGCTAATGCATCTTGAGCAGCCGCAACAACATCACCATTTATTTCTAAACCTCTACGATATGAAGCAACTTGAGCGCTATTTTGCTGTTGCTCAAATGCTTTGACTTGCGACAGTAAACTTTGCTTTTCTTGCCGTGATACACTAGCACCATGCTGTAGTAAAAACTTGATGGCAGGAAGATTATTAGCTTCTTTTGCTAAATCCAGTGGCGTTTTACCGTTTACTTTTACATCAATGTGCGCACTATGTTTACTGATATCTATTTGATGTAAACAACCCGTTTTTATTGCTATATGGAGTGGCGTATCGTGTGCATCAATATTGCTGTATCTATTCCCGGGATTACATTCAGGATGCGTGCGTAAATGTGCTTGTGCTTCTGGCATTGCCAATAATGTCACTCTCATCTCTGCTTGGCGCGCCATAAATGCATTGACTAATGTACTCACCGTTTCAGGTTTATCATTTCCCAAGCGTTGGATTATTTTTTTCTGAACTTCTTCTGGACTTGTATTGATAAATTCAAAAAATGCATCAAACTTTGCTTCTTGAAAAACAGGATCATATTGTAAAGCAGTGAATTGCTCACGTAATGCGGCATTTTTTCCATATCCAGGTGAGCCTTCTAATACTCGATATTTCGTTGGCCAATAATGAATATTTGCATCCGTTAAAACTGGAAACCCATTAATATCAGCGGCTGATATACCAAATCGATGCTCGTCATTAATACGCAGATACCCTCTTCTATTTCCCGACACAGATGAAACCGACTGATACAGACTCATGTCATGATCGATTTTAACGACATGGCCGTTAGAAAAACCTATATTACCGCGATGTAAATCATCTTCTTCGAGGCAATAGCTCAGCACCAATATTTTTGCGAGCTCACGCTTTTGCGCATCGCTCATCGTAATGATATTTGCGTTTTCACCTAACGTTTGAAAATTAGGTAATTTCTTTGAGAGAACACCGACCGTTTGATTACCTTCAACAACTAAATCACATTGCGCGGTAAGACTGCCTGCACACACTTCCCACATAGCACTGAGACCCACTTCCAATTCCGATAAATAGCCCGCACCCTTTTTATTCCCTTTATAAACAGCATTACTATTTGCTTTAGTTAAAGGATTGCGACCATTTACTTGTATAGAATTCCCTTCAGCATAATCGCCTATATTTGCCCAATAGGTTGGATGTCCACTTTTACCGAATCTTGCCCCTGCTTGTTCCATGTTATTTTTATCAAACTTAATCGGCACATGGACCTCTCAATCTAATAAAAACCATTGGATATATAGGTTTATTATAGCAGATAGCTAGAGAGTAACGGGGGGAGCGACTATTCTAAGGTAAACGTAACTTGTTGAATTTTAAGCATCCCTCACCCGCCACGCAAAAAACACGTGGCGACCTCTCCCACTAGTGGGAGAGGTGAAATGATTGGCTCCCTTCTCCCAAAGCGCTCTTTGCGAATGGGAGAAGGGCTGGGGATGAGGGCTTAAACTTACTTCTTATAATCATTCTTCTTCAAATAAAACGTATAATCATTCCCTTCAGAATCTTTCGCATCTGCCTTCGCGCCTTTCGATAATAAATATTTTAAAACATCCGTATTTGCATGCCATGCTGCATACATCAATGGCGTACGATTACCCGCACTTAATGCATGCTCGCAATCCCAATCGTCTAGCTTATTGGTTGCAAGATTCACATCTGCTTTAGCTTCCACTAACGCTTTCACTGCATCTAAATTGCCATATTGAATTGCATACATCAGTGCAGTTTTACCAAATGAATTTTGTGTATTCACATTCGCACCCTTGGTAATTAATAATTTCAAAATATCTAAATGTGAAACTGAATTCATTAATGCTGTATCTGATAACTGCGGATTATTTAAATTAGCGCCAGCATCAATAATTTTTTCAATATCACTTTTTGAATAGTTATTTACAATAGCTAACTTTAAAAAATACGCCAGAACATCAGGTTTAACATCTGCTTTTTGATCATTAATATTCAGCACCGTTTCATATTCAAAATTTTTATTATTAGGTACAACACCCGTTTTTAAGAAATCATTTAATTCCGACAAACCCCAATCATCATAAGAACTATAATGCTCATCGATGTATACCTTAGTAAGACTACTCACATGAATCAGCGCTGCTTTTTTCGCTTGTGCAGCAGAAGCTTTTTTAACTGCTACATAGTATTTTTCTAATCCTTTTTCTGCGCGCTGTTTTAATTTCAAATAGCTTGCATACTCACCTTTTTCCCAAATGCCTTGTAATGCAAAATGTTGTAGCTTAGGCGAGTCATTTACATCACCTGCAGGATTGATGTTAACTAATGCTTGCAACACTGCAGAATTTTGTTCGCGATAAGCTGCATAACGCATGCTACCGCAACCATTTTTATCTGCGCCATATAATGCCCCTAAAAATTCAGTATATTCTTTTAAACCATCTACTTTTTTTATTGTTTCAGAGAAATCACAACTCGGGGTGAAATTATCCATGTTGCTACCATAACAACTTGAAAATAACTTATCACCCAAACCTGGATTAACTTCATAGACTTTACATGCAAATGTGTTGAACCCCTCTGACTGCATGATTTTGCTATCTGACAATGGCGATACAGATTCACAACTTTTATCTGAAAAATAACTAATTAGTTCTTTTAACTTTTCATCGCTTAACTTTTCTGGCGCACCTGGAAAGGTTAACACTTCTAATCGTTTGCTATACTTATCACGCAAACAATCGCCTGAGCAATTATCTTTTCCTCTATTCGCCAACCAATCTTGTTGGTCTTTTACCAATTCATGAACTGATACTTTTAAACGATCGCCGGGATGATCCTTTAGATCAAAATAAGCAGCAGCAACTTTTTTATCTAATGCAGCTGTATCAGGATGACTACAAATATCGAGCTCAACGCTTGTGACTGCTTTCTTACAATCAAAGCTAGGACTCATACTCTCTTCTGCAAACACCGAATGAAACGCACAAATTATGCTTAAACAGAAAAAAAGACTTAAATAAATACGCATAGTGATTCTCGATTGCATGGTTAATTATCGTAATGTGTCTGAACGGCGAGATTATATGCTTATTTTCCAAATTTGTTAGCATTCCACGGGGGGAAAAGCAGTATCTGGTGTGATTTTGACAAACAACCCCATGTTGAGTACAATATAAGTCCAATTATAATTATTAAAAAGACAATCCTATGGCACGCTCAGGCACCAAACCAATGACAGCAATTCTTCTCGGGCATCTTGCAGACCCTATTCAAGGAGCCAAGGCTGAGTCTGCAAGAGATGTATTTATCGAATCGCTAGCTCAAGCGAAACAAAAAGAAGAGAAGACTCAAACGCATTATCAATTAGCGCACCTAGATGCAAAAACTGGCGAGACTCTACACTTAAATATCACGAATGATTTACTTCAGGATGCCTTGACTCCTGCGCTGACACTCGAAAATACAATGAATATTGTGTCGGAGTATAACCTCATCATTGCGTGTGCAAATACGATAACTGAACTCAATATCTTATTAAAAATATTAAAACCCTGCTTACCAGAAAAGGATTCTCACAGAGTCGTTATTGTAGCGGGAGCACCACTTTACAATACTCAACGCGACAATGCTTTTGATTACGATGGCCATCCCATTGTGTCCTTGCAATCTAACAATCTCCATGCAAATCTTTGCCTGTTTACGAAACTATATAAACCTGCAAAACCCAAGCCTTTTTCAATCTGGGATCAATCACCAGCTGCTGATGCGAAACAAGGTCCAGGACCTGTTGGTAAGCGTCGTAAGAAAAAAACAAGACCTAACGAGAGCCAAGCACCAACTGCTTCGTCAACCGCACCGAAGATCGATTTTTCAAAAATAAGAGGTATTAAGTAAAAGTGGGCAAGTACGAGTGTACAACGATTCGATTATCTTTTTAAATTACGATAACAATTTTCGTGCACACCCAGAGCCATTACTATGCTTTCTTTTGGGTGCCATTCATAAGCAAGCAATACTTCTTGGCGATGTACTTTAAACTTATATACAAACACCCCTGCTAAATCGCCTTTTTTTCTTCGCCTATTTTTGGATTCTTAACAATAATGCTGATTGCTTCATCTACTTCTGATTTCATATTCGAATGAAGTTTTTTATAGGCTTTTTTGAACGCAGGCATTTGCCGGATAATAATATCAGTCACTATCTTTTCCAAAATTAAAAGGCTCTGCTAATGACCGATCCTGACGCTTAGAAACGAGAAGATCTTTTACAAATTCAATAGGAAGATCTGGATTCTCCAATGCACACTTGCCTATCATCGCCCAAAACTCAATTTGATTTGGAATCGAACGATGTTCAGCACGGGCCGTTTTTTTAGCCTCGTTATAAATTGTCTCATCAATTCGTATAGGAACACCCATAGGCCCTCCCACCAATGTATTAAATTGCTACATTTGTAGTATGTTATCCTCCAGCCACAATAACAAGAAAAAAGAACACATACGCTACCTCGAACTATCAATGAGTTACCTAAATCACACCGCAAAACCTTAAGGCTTCATTAAATTATTCAACCAAAACAAACACTTCCACACAAAAAATCAACATTTTTCCAATCATTTTTGCCGAATCTGTTTTATAATAAAATCATTAGACAATAAAAATATAATAACGAGCGAGTGGTATGCCAATTACGAGCGCGTCATTACTTCAAAAAATTCAACCGAAAGCATTAGCTGATGCTTTTGTCGCTTTTATCGACAAAAATCCTGAAGTTCGACTGGGCGCCCAAAGACTCATTGGTGATGCAGATGTTGTAGTCAAACATCTTGGAAATTTACCCACCATAAAAATTGGCGATGAAAAATCAGAAACAATTAACGCAAATCATTTAACTGATGAAGCAAACAAAGATAAAATCATTGCAGCTATCCGCAACTGGCTAACCTATCTTAGTAAAGTTTCAACTTATGTCGAACCGCATCCACTTTTCAGCATTGGCAGTAATCGATTTCTGACAATTGAAAATATTACTGATGCTATCTATCAACAAGCTTTATTCGCGCAGCTAAGACAAAACTACGAAGGGCAAAAAGCACCTGCTGCAAATACATCAATGCAAATCGTTAAAACTTTAAAAAATAAATTATTAAACGCCAATAATTTTCGCGCATGGGCAAATGAAACAAATCCAGAAGGAGCTACAAGCGGTGCGCCAGATATAGGTCAACGCACTGGGCTTATTACTTTGCCAAAGCAATTGGCTAAAGTTTTACAAACACTCGCTGCTATTGATACCGCACACCCAAAAGCAAGCAATGCAAAACCCACGCAACAACAAAAGCAAAATAAAAAAGCGCGCGCCGGTTTAGAACAAATTAAAAAATTACTCATCGAAATAAAACTATCACCCGAATACGGTTATTTACGTACACTAAAAGCTGATGCCTCATTAGCATCTATTTTTGGCGCAGGACAAACTCACGCCGATACCACTTATGCACAAATCTTTGTTGCGCTAGATCGAATCTTATTTCACAATCAAAATCCAAATATCATTGCTGAGATTACCATTGACCTTGCCCGTCTTTTGAAACTCTCTGAGCGAGGGAACCGTGCAGCGGATGCATCGGATCTCCACGCAGAAGATGCAGACAATGAATCACAACCTATTGGACCACGCATGCAAAGGAATGATCACAAAGATAGTGATACGGATGATGAAAAAGACCATGATGAAGGTGACGTAGCTGTTTTAGATCTCGATGACGACGCTGCTCCTAAACCTGCAGCAGCACCGAAAAAAGGAAGCAACGTACAATTGCTCATGCGAAACTTCATGGCTACTGCTGCTGGGCCACTACCAATACGACCTCCTCCAAATAAAGTAAAAGCTGCACCCACAGGTGGAGACGGGGGCAGCACCACTAGCGATAGCGCAGCATCAAGCAACAGCAATGCAGCAGCAGCTCCTAATAGCGCAGCGCCTAAAGGTGGCGGCGGCGGCACACCACCGCAAGACAATAGCGGTGGTGGCAACAATTCAGGTGGCGGTGGGGATAAAAATCCACCACCACCTAAACCCGCTGCACCTGTCGATGCGAAAGAACAAATTGAGCGGGAACGTAATGCTGCGCTAGATGACCTAAAAGCTAGCCTTGTTCTCGATAAAGCTCGAATTCTTTCTGAAATAACCGCAGGACTTCAAAAATTCACAAAACCTGAACAGATGATTGGAGTGACCGCCGCAACAAAGTATTTGGATAATGCAATCGAGCAAATCATGAATGAAGCTACGCTCGAGCTAACACATAGCTCAGGCAGCCTAATGGCATTACAAGCTGCGATACATGCTGAGCATTTTCAAGTAAGAAAAGCTGCACTGCGCAACAAAGCTATTGTACATGGCACACATGAAACAAGCACAACAGCCATTTTAGAAGCGGCAATCCCACAATTAATGAAAGTAGTAGCTCAATCTATAGTTGATAATAAAGCTTTACAACTTGTAGCTGCGCAGCTTGATGGCTACCGAAGCCTTGCTACTATGCACGCAGTTAAGTTTGATTTTACCGCGGCAATCGGCGCACTTAGAGATGTAAGCGAGAGACTTGATGCGCAACAACGAGCTATTATTGAAATCACCCAAAGGCTCGTGACTTTAAAAACCGTAGTTGCTGAAATCAAACCAAGTGATGATAATCCGACTTCTAAACTTGCTCGCGCGCGAGAAGCTATTCAAACACTAGACTTGCGCGCAGTCACAGATCCTCTACAAAAACAATTTTTCACAACAGAAATGCAAGCAGTTGCTGCGCTAATTGCCGCAAAAGAAAAAGAACTTCAAGCAGCCGCTCATGCAGCCCAAGAAAAAATTATTAGCAGCATAACATCTAGCTTACAAGAGCTTAGCCGCGTGGTTGATACTTTAACTAAAGCACCAGCAACCCCTAACACACCTCAGCAAATACTAACCTTAAAAGCAACCGCGCATGAAGTTGCTCAACAAATCGCTCACGTTGTAGATAAAACTCAACAATCAGCATTTCGACAACAACTCGTGAAGATTAATTTCGATCTTGCAGCAGTAGAATCACGACCTGCATTTAATCGCGAAGCACTCATTAGCGATGCGAAAGCACATTTACAATCACAAATACAAAGTGCATTACGCGCAATGCCTCTGCAAGCTGTGAACAGTGAAATCAATAAGCCTCCCTTAAATCTAATTCCTGATGGCGAACCAAAAACAACTATTGTACGTAGCGCAACTGATGCTGCATCACAAAAATCGGAAGAAATCATACTTACAGCAAGTACAGAAGTAGCCAGAATTCTTAGTCAATCCAAAGGTAGTGATGATGAAAGTGCTACACGTGCTTTAATTGCAGCAGCAGAAAGATCTGTCCAAGACACCATATTGACTGCACAAGTGTTGGTAACGAAAGCATTTACTGATACAGCAACCACTGCAATAGAAAGCGCAAACCAACAAAGAACACAAGCACTCGCCAAGTTGCGCGACGCATTAACTTTGCAATTACAAACAAAAGTTGCAGATCTTAAACGCGATGCTCTAGCTATAGCCAATCCACCTGCGCCTATTGCAAAAGCTGTTGAGGCAGTAATTGAAAAATCAGCAGACCACCTGGCAACTTTACAAACTAGAGCTATAGCCGATTTTATTGAACGCAATGCTAATGTCACTCTTACATCCGAAAGCACTTTTCAAACCAATTATGCCCGCTTAAATGATCAGATTAATGGCTTAAAAAATCAAAGCATGCTAAACGCTGCTGCAATCCCAATTCAAGAATTTGAAGCAAAAGAAAAACAAAGATTGTTAAACGAATTCAAAGCAGAGCTTACTAAATTAGCCGATAGCACTTTGGATGCAATTACACGCGAAGTTACACTACGCTTTCATGGTAAAGACATCGATAAAAGACATAATGGAATACATCAAGTACCAATAGGTGGGTCTCAACGCAGTCTTCAACATGAGATAAGTGATCTAGTCACTGCGGCAGAACAAGCCATCAGAACCAGCACTTCGCAAGCAGCTGTTGGCCTTATCGATTTAGAAAGACAAAAATACAGAGGAATTGCGGATACTACCACTAGATCCGCCCATGAAGAAGTCAACGTATTACTTGATGGAGCAGCAAATAGAGATATCAAAGCTTTTGCCAAAGCCTTCGATGGCCCGAGAGCAGCGTTTATTAACAAAAAAGACCCTGTGCTTAATAGTGACATAGCTGATGCTAAACGCTTACAAGTAGACGCCACTACAGCATTAGGACATATTATTGGATTAGTAGAAATCCGGACTGGGAAAGCCTGGGGGACAATACCACCCAACTTAACACCAGCAGCACCTGGTTCACTTGATGAAACTATTCAATTAATTAGGCTCGAAATAGCAAATTTGGAACAAATTAATGCTAAAATAGTAAAAAGCTCAATAACTAAACCACCACCGGCAGATCCGATGGCGGCAGCTCCATTACATCCCGCAGCAGCAGCTGTGGACGATGATAAAAAAGAAGAGGATGATCAAATGCTTAATAGACAAACCGTTAAAGATGCCATTGATACAATAGCCAACCCAGGAAACCTTGCTAATTTAGTGAATGCAGCACCCCCCGCCCTCCCAGCATTATTAGGCGCTGCCGCCCAAAAAACAGGGCTTGCCACTGCCATTAGAACTGTACTGAATGGCGACGCCGCTTACGCTGTATTCAATGCATTAGCCGGTCACATGGACGATAACCAGAGATACTCTGAAGATGATGCAATTGCATTACGAGACTATGCTAAAGGTCGGCAACTTGCTTTAACCCTTAAAGCTAATATTACTTTAGAAGACGCTTTAGCTAAATTACCCATATTGCGTGATGATGCTGATGGCAATGCTGTTAGAAACTATATTAATGCACTTCGCTTAGTAAATGGCGTTGTTGACGCTACTGCTGGGGGCGCTGATGTCACCCTAGCCACGCTACCTAATGAACAGACTAATGCGCTTCGTGATCATATCATTGCTCGACGCACTGATTTGATGAAAGCTGTCATTACTAATGATGCTAATTTAGCTCATTTTCCTGTGTTACGTGATGATGCCAACCATGCGGCAGTCGTAGCTTATATCAATGCCCTACGAGCACAAAACGCTGCTATTAGCGAAGCCGATGTTAATATCAATACTCTACCAGCAAGCCAAACAAATGCGCTTCGTGATCATATCATTGCTCGACGCACTGATTTGATGAAAGCTGTCATTACTAATGATGCTAATTTAGCTCATTTTCCTGTGTTACGTGATGATGCCAACCATGCGGCAGTCGTAGCTTATATCAATGCCCTACGAGCAAGCGGCGCGGCTATTAACGCGGATGTAGACGCCAATACTCTACCAGCAACCCAAACAAATGCGCTTCGTGATCATATCATTGCTCGACGCACTGATTTGATGAAAGCTGTCATTACTAATGATGCTAATTTAGCTCATTTTCCTGTGTTACGTGATGATGCCAACCATGCGGCAGTCGTAGCTTATATCAATGCCCTACGAGCACAAAACGCTGCTATTAGCGAAGCCGATGTTAATATCAATACTCTACCAGCAAGCCAAACAAATGCACTTCGCGATCATATCATTGCTCGACGCACTGATTTATTGAAACTTGCCATTACAAATCACGCTAATTTAGCTCATTTTCCCGTGTTACGTGATGATGCCAACCCTGCGGCAGTCGTAGCTTATATCAATGCCCTACGAGCAAGCGGCGCGGCTATTAACGCGGATGTAGACGCCAATACTCTACCAGCAACCCAAACAAATGCGCTTCGTGATCATATCATTGCTCGACGCACTGATTTGATGAAAGCTGTCATTACTAATGATGCTAATTTAGCTCATTTTCCTGTGTTACGTGATGATGCCAACCATGCGGCAGTCGTAGCTTATATCAATGCCCTACGAGCAAGCGGCGCGGCTATTAACGCGGATGTAGACGCCAATACTCTACCAGCAACCCAAACAAATGCGCTTCGTGATCATATCATTGCTCGACGCACTGATTTGATGAAAGCTGTCATTACTAATGATGCTAATTTAGCTCATTTTCCTGTGTTACGTGATGATGCCAACCATGCGGCAGTCGTAGCTTATATCAATGCCCTACGAGCACAAAACGCTGCTATTAGCGAAGCCGATGTTAATATCAATACTCTACCAGCAAGCCAAACAAATGCACTTCGCGATCATATCATTGCTCGACGCACTGATTTATTGAAACTTGCCATTACAAATCACGCTAATTTAGCTCATTTTCCCGTGTTACGTGATGATGCCAACCCTGCGGCAGTCGTAGCTTATATCAATGCCCTACGAGCAAGCGGCGCGGCTATTAACGCGGATGTAGACGCCAATACTCTACCAGCAACCCAAACAAATGCGCTTCGTGATCATATCATTGCTCGACGCACTGATTTGATGAAAGCTGTCATTACTAATGATGCTAATTTAGCTCATTTTCCTGTGTTACGTGATGATGCCAACCATGCGGCAGTCGTAGCTTATATCAATGCCCTACGAGCAAGCGGCGCGGCTATTAACGCGGATGTAGACGCCAATACTCTACCAGCAACCCAAACAAATGCGCTTCGTGATCATATCATTGCTCGACGCACTGATTTGATGAAAGCTGTCATTACTAATGATGCTAATTTAGCTCATTTTCCTGTGTTACGTGATGATGCCAACCATGCGGCAGTCGTAGCTTATATCAATGCCCTACGAGCACAAAACGCTGCTATTAGCGAAGCCGATGTTAATATCAATACTCTACCAGCAAGCCAAACAAATGCACTTCGCGATCATATCATTGCTCGACGCACTGATTTATTGAAACTTGCCATTACAAATCACGCTAATTTAGCTCATTTTCCCGTGTTACGTGATGATGCCAACCATGCGGCAGTCGTAGCTTATATCAATGCCCTACGAGCAAGCGGCGCGGCTATTAACGCGGATGTAGACGCCAATACTCTACCAGCAACCCAAACAAATGCGCTTCGTGATCATATCATTGCTCGACGCACTGATTTGATGAAAGCTGTCATTACTAATGATGCTAATTTAGCTCATTTTCCTGTGTTACGTGATGATGCCAACCATGCGGCAGTCGTAGCTTATATCAATGCCCTACGAGCAAGCGGCGCGGCTATTAACGCGGATGTAGACGCCAATACTCTACCAGCAACCCAAACAAATGCGCTTCGTGATCATATCATTGCTCGACGCACTGATTTGATGAAAGCTGTCATTACTAATGATGCTAATTTAGCTCATTTTCCTGTGTTACGTGATGATGCCAACCATGCGGCAGTCGTAGCTTATATCAATGCCCTACGAGCAAGCGGCGCGGCTATTAACGCGGATGTAGACGCCAATACTCTACCAGCAACCCAAACAAATGCGCTTCGTGATCACATCATCGAACAACGAAACTATCTAGCTTTACTTGATAGAATCACAAAAACAACTGATACAAATAATTTACCTAACATCTCCAAAACAGATGGTGACGCTCTCGTAAGAACTACCTTAAACAACAAACCAGTTGATATTAAACCAGGTGATCCAAACCCAGAAAAACGACTAAGCCTTCTTCGTGCTCATAACTTACGAGATGCTATACAAGAAAAAAGAGCTGACCTTGAAAAAGCAAAAGTTCTTAAACTTACAGGGGATAAGCAACTTAACCATACATTACACGGAATGTTAACAGGAGCCGCAGTTATAGCTAATGATGTAACAGATGCAAAATACATTACCGACTTAGAAACTACAGCTAAATCTCTTGCATTAAATGACGCACAACAACTTGTTAATAATGGACAACCAGTACTCAAAAGAATCCAAGAAGCACAAAACTTCTTAGCGGAACAAAAAGCTCAAAAAGCAAAAGCACTTGCTGCCATCGGCGCTATGAATGATACAGACCTTCTTGGTAATGGAAAACCGGCCGCACGCACTGCAGCACTTACAAATCCAGCATATCCCGATGATGATGCTTACTCCAATATTGAGAAATCCCTTGCAGCTGCAGCAAAATTCCTGCTAGACAAAGGTGTTCAACCTGACCCCAATGCAGTTGCAGTTCGTGAAAAACATGTTACTGCTGCTCTCGGTGATGATACAAAAGGTTTAAAGGGTGATTTCAAGACACTGCTTGCTAAATTCAAAGAATTAAGTGAACGCTCTCCATCAACCACCGAGTACGCTACAGTATTTACTGACCATGATGCTCTTCTGGTACTAATTAAGGCCCTAGCAACAAAGATTCAGGTCATTAGCAATAATCCACTTTATAAAGGCATAAAAGATGATGAAGTAAGTAATTTGCTCGATAAAGTTAATGATCTACAGAACCACACTGAACGACAACAATATGCGACCCAGTACGCACATTTTCCATATAGTAACTTTGAAGACTTTCTCTTTAGAACAACAGGTTTTACACAAGAACAATTGGAAAAAGGCGGCACGAAAAATCCAGCAGGAGCAATTAGTCTTGCAGTGGGCGCTAGCGCAGCAGCAACAGCTATTCCAGATGGGCCATTTAAACTCTCAAAGAACGACATACTAGGTTTCAGACGTACTTATGACCTGTTGAAATTTAACTTTGAGAATATGACTCATGCAGCTGCTAATACTCGCGAGTATAGCGCTAAAAGAGCCCCCAGCGCTACCACAACAAGGCTTGAGGACCTTACAGCAGCCTGCACAAGGTCACAGGCAATTTCATCAGATGCAGCAACAAAAGATGCGAAAAGCGCCGCCCTACACAATGCCTCTGCAACCACAATAGGTATGCATCAAGCTGTGCATAAAGCAATTGCCGCTGTTTACAGTGATATTGTGGTCAAAAACCTAACTGACTTAAAGGCTAACACCAACGTACCTAGCCGCCAAAATCTTATCAGTAATCGCACTTCATCAAAAATCTATACGTGGACGATAAAATTAAAACCTGGCAACACATTACAAGAACGCCTCAAAGGACTAGTCAGCCCAGCAGCATTAGTAGCGCTTCCTGCAGGCGGCAAGGGCGAGCTCTCAGTAGATGGAGCCCCTAGCCTGGGAAGCTCTGCGCAACGCTTTATTCATGCTGTTGGCATGGATAGCACAACAGCGACTGTCATCTCTAGAAATCCGCCAACAACAGATGGAACACTACCAGATGATGCCTGTGTTTCAGTATTGAATAGCTCAAAATCTTTTGAGAGCGTACGCCTAAACTCAGCAACTAATGTACTTGCTAAGGCATTAGCAGTTGCAGCAACAACCATGACCGGCGGCACCATTAAACCTGCTGGTGATCCAACAGACTTCTTTCTACGAGTAATTCAGGGATTGCAGTCACGCCAACAGCTCATTACGGGAGATAACTTATATAAAGAGCTGTTAAGACAACACACCATTGATAAAAATGCTGGGACAAATACATTTGAGCTTGATGTTACCTTCTGGAATCGTTATTGCGATAAATTGGTTGAACGAATGGAAGGAGGGTTCATGCAAGCAATTGATGGCACTCGAATACCTAACAATGACTGTTTTGAAATGGCTATAGCACGTGCTAACTCTCTCATGCAAAACAGCAGAGGTGGCTTAGTTCATATCAATCCACCGATACAAAACCAATATGAAATACAAGCCACGATGATTTACTTACAATCGATTAATGTGCCTTTTATAGATGATTCAGGATACGGCATTAAAATTTCCGATGCTGAAGTTGAAGCATTTAAAAAGATTTCTACGACGTATAAAGCACCAGATCTCAATAGCGGTAGACGCGGAGATGAGGTACGTGTACTTAGAGATAGAACTACTGGAACCCTTGGCACCACTCAAGAAATAACTGACCCTGGTTCCGGCGATAAGAAGAAAACACACAAAGCAAAAGATATTTTAATTGAAGGAAGACCTCTTGCTGTTCCAAAAGATCCCGACTTGCATGCAAACATCGTAGGCTCGCTCGAAAAAGGAATAGCCCATAAATACAGACCAAAATAAATTGTATATCAACTTAAAACGCCTCTCTCTGAGAGGCGTTTTTATTTCTACAAGCGCTTGCTTACGCGCGCGGCTCTGATTAATTCGGTGAAGAAAGCACTGCAAATATGCTTTCGCGTAGCTCGAGTAATTTCCCATGAAAAAAATGACTCGCATTTTCGATGCGGATAATAGTAGGTTTTGGGTTACGTTTTTCTGCCCATTCAAATACCGCTGCAGGTGAAACAATTTCATCTTGATCACCTTGCACGACTATCCAAGGACATGGAATTTCTGAAATAGTTTCTGGCATATTGAAATTAACCACTGGCGGTGCAACACACACTAAATGTTCTGCATCAATTTGCGTTGCAACTACTGCTGCAATGTATGCACCAAATGAAAATCCTGCCAACGCAATAGGTGATTCAGGCGCAACGGATTTTACCCATGCGATAACCGCTTTTAAATCGTCAACTTCGCCACGTCCATTATCAAACTCACCAGTGCTTTTGTTCACACCACGAAAATTAAAACGCACGGTACGCAACCCTAATTCTTTGTACATACGCGCTAAGGTCGAAACCACTTTATTTGTCATCGTGCCGCCATGCACTGGATGGGGATGACAAATAATTGCGATGGTTGAGCGTGTGATATTTTCAGGGGACGCAGTTAAAATTTCCAAATCGCCCGCAGGGCCTGGAATAATGAATGAAGCTTCTTGTTGGGGGAATGTGTTCATGGGAGGGATGATACCAAAAATTGATGACGAAAGAACAGCCCTCACCCCCTGCCCCTCTCCCATTTGTAAAAAGCACAAATGGGAGAGGGGAGAAAACTAGTGCCCGAATGGGAGAGGGGAGATTTAGCATTTACTCCCTTCTCCCCATTGCGTTTTTTTGCAATGGGGAGAAGGGCTGGGGATGAGGGGGCTTTAATTCTCTTCTAACTCACACAAAATCCCCTCCAACACTCCCTCAATATTTTCAAACACTTCATGATTCCATATTCGCAAAACATGATAACCCTCTCTTTCTAAAAACTTTGTTCGTTTTTCATCATACTCAATAGCTTCAGCATGTTGTCCGCCATCAAGCTCAATGATTAATTTTCTGGAGCGACAAATAAAATCAACAATATACTTATCTATCACACACTGCCTAATGAACTTATAACCACATAATCGACGATCTCTTAGGTAGTACCACAAACAGTTTTCTGCATCTGTCATATTTTTTCTGAGATTTTTTGCATTGGATAGCATGGTTTTGTCTCCTATAATAATTTTAAAGGCCCCTCACCCCCTGCCCCTCTCCCACAAGTGGGAGAGGGGAGTATTCTTGGTTTGCTCCCTTCTCCCCATTGCGCTTTTGCAATGGGGAGAAGGGCTGGGGATGAGGGGAAGAAATTCTATATTCAAAAAAATTTGAACCTGTTAGTATCACTATGAAAACAATAGGATGTGTTTTATGTTTAGCAGCTATTTATCAGCGGATGATGAGCCGACTACGTGGTACAAACTTCGTAAATTTTTTATTGGATTAATGAAGGGTTCTTTCTTAGCTGCAAAGTTTCTACAAATTGGATCGTTTTTCTACGCTCCTATCGCGGGATTATTGTGTGCTGCGCACGACATCTACGATATTTACGCCTTACCTGCTGATGCCCCACAACGTAAATCCAAAATACTCGCCTCACTATTAAGCTGTGCACTGAATATTGGTTTTTCTGTTGCGAGCTTTTTTAATTATTTAAATCCGCTAAATTTATTAATAGTGGGTTGCGCATCCGTTGTCCCGGCTTGTCTTCAAAGTTTTTATACGATTGATCAATCTGAAACAGAATTAAAACATTATCGCTCAAGCTCAACTATCATCATTAGCAACATTCAAGAACAGCATTTTCAAAATAAGGCGACGACAGTTTATAAAACATTAAAAACCATTGCATGTGGAATGATATTCGGCGGATTCTTTTGCCCACCACTGTTGATTGCGGGCAGTATTCTTTTAGCTTTATTTGCAGGACTTGAAAATTACGATAAAAATAACAAATTTCGTTTTGCGAAAAAAATAGCGAACTGTTTTAGCGATAATAAAAATAACGATGATGAAGAATTTATTATTCCTCCAGAAAAAACTGATGATTATCTAACAGGAAGCATTAATGCTTCACCACAACCATCAATACCTGATAACACCCTTGCTGCACAAATGATGAGAGCAATGACAAACAGAAAACCCACACCTGTCATCCCGAGCGAAGCGAGGGACCTCCCAGGGAGATCCCTCGCTTCGCTCGGGATGACAAGCAGACTCGGGGTGCCAGGCGGGCTCGGGATGACAGGCAGACCCGGAACGACAAGAGCAATACAAATGTCAACGTTTAAGCCACCAGCATCTTCTTCAGGAAATGCCCAGTATAAGACCCCGGCTCCTTCGCAACGTGTTCCGGCGTCCCACACGCGATAACATTTCCGCCTTTATCACCACCTTCTGGACCTAAATCAATAACCCAATCAGCGGTTTTGATGACATCAAGATTATGTTCAATAATCACAATGGTATTACCATCATCACGCAAACGATGTAACACTTTTAAAAGTTGCTCGATATCCGCAAAATGCAACCCCGTTGTCGGTTCATCTAAAATATAGAGTGTTTTACCTGTATCACGTCGCGATAATTCTTTCGCGAGCTTAATACGTTGCGCCTCACCACCCGATAAAGTAGTAGCACTTTGCCCTAAACAAACATATGACAAACCCACATCAATTAATGTTTGCAACTTGCGCGCAAGAACAGGAATAGCATCGAAAAATACGCGTGCATCTTCAATGGTCATCGCTAATATTTGCTGAATGTTTTTGCCTTTGTACGTGATTTCTAATGTTTCGCGGTTATAACGTTTTCCTTGGCAAATATCACAAACCACATACACATCTGCTAAGAAATGCATTTCCACTTTAATAACGCCATCACCTTGACAAGCTTCACAACGACCGCCTTTCACGTTAAAGCTAAATCGTCCTGGCTGATATCCACGTGAACGCGCTTCTTGCGTTCCTGAAAATAATTCACGAATCGGCGTAAATAATCCTGTATATGTCGCTGGATTCGAACGTGGTGTACGACCAATTGGACTTTGATCAATATCGACAAACTTATCGAGAAACTCTAAGCCTTCAATCTCATCAAATGGAGAAGGCTCACGCTGCGTTGCGCCATTCAATACTTTTGCAGCAACAGGTCCGATCGTGTCATTCATTAAAGTAGATTTACCTGAACCTGAAACGCCTGTAATACAAGTCATCAAACCAATAGGAATTTCGACCGTAATATTTTGTAAATTATTTCCTTGTGCGCCTTCAATTCTTAATAAACGTTTCGGATCTATAACTCCACGTTTTTCAGGGACTTCAATTCTTTTTCTGCCAGATAAATATTGCCCGGTTAACGAATCCTTACTGTCCATAATATCTTGGGGCTTGCCTTCAGCGACAATACTACCACCATGCACTCCAGCACCTGGCCCAAGATCTAATACGTAATCCGCACTGCGAATAGCATCTTCATCGTGTTCAACGACGATGACTGTATTACCTATATCGCGTAAATGACGCAATGTTTTTAATAAACGTTCGTTATCACGTTGATGCAACCCAATAGATGGTTCATCTAAGATGTACATAACACCCACTAATCCCGCACCAATTTGACTTGCTAAACGAATACGCTGCGCCTCACCCCCAGACAATGTATCGGCACTGCGATCTAAACTTAAATAATCTAAACCAACATTGACTAAAAAGTTTAAGCGGCTAATTAATTCTTTTTGAACTTTCGCTGCGATTTCTGCGCGATAACCTGATAATGCTAAGTTTTCAAAAAACACTTTTGTTTGGCTAATCGGTTTCTTTACTAATACGGGTAATGAAATATCATCAATATAAACATAACGCGCTGCTTTACATAACCGCTCACCTTCACACTCATCACACGCTTTTTGTGCGAGATATTTACTGAGTTCTTCGCGCACCATTTCTGATTCTGTTTCACGATAACGTCTATCCATATTTGGAATAACGCCTTCGAATACATCCGTTTTAGAAAAGCCTTTACCTTCGTCATTTTTATATTGAAACTTAATCAAATCATTGCCACTACCATACAAAATGACTTGTTGAACTTTTTTGGTAAGACTTGAAAATGGTACATCAGTATCAAAATGATAATGTTTCGCTAAACTCGTTAACATTTGGAAATAATACGAATTACGTTTATCCCAACCGCGTATTGCACCTTCTTCTAAACTCAATTTGCGATTTGTGATAATTAAATCAGGGTCGAAATGTTGTTTCACCCCCAAGCCATCACAAGTAGAACATGCACCGACTGGATTATTAAATGAAAATAATCGTGGTGCTAATTCTGCAATGCTATATCCGCATTCTGAGCAAGCGAATTTGGAAGAGAAGGTTTTAGCTTGTTGCTTAATCTCATCATCCATAAAATCTAATACGACAATTCCATCTGCTAATCGCAATGCCGTTTCAAATGATTCTGCTAAACGTACGCGAATATCTTCGCGTACTTTAATACGATCGATCACGACTTCTATCGTATGTTTTTTTCGTAAATCCAATGCAGGTGGATTATCTAATTCAAGCATCTTGCCATCGATACGTGCACGCACATATCCTTGGCTACGTAATTCTTGTAGTAACTCTACATGCTCACCTTTACGTTCACGCACGACTGGCGCCAAAATCATGATTTTTGTTTCTGGTGGATAACTCAAAACAATATCAACCATTTGGCTAACGGTTTGTGCTTCCAATATTTGCCCATGCTCAGGACATTTTGGCTGCCCTACTTTTGCATATAACAAACGCAAGTAATCGTAAATTTCTGTAATGGTACCCACTGTTGAACGTGGATTGTGTGATGTAGATTTTTGTTCGATGGAAATCGCCGGTGATAAACCTTCGATGTGATCGACATCGGGTTTTTCCATCATCGATAAAAATTGGCGCGCATAGGCAGATAAAGATTCTACATAGCGTCGCTGCCCTTCCGCATATAGAGTATCGAATGCTAAGGAAGATTTTCCTGACCCTGACAAACCGGTAATCACTATCAATTGATCCCTTGGTAAGTTCAAGCTGAGGTTTTTTAAATTATGTGTGCGTGCACCACGGATTTGAATTTCTTTCATAAGTATTTTCGTCTAATTAAAAAGCAAGGTATTATTATCGGCACAATATATAACGGAAACCGGCCATGATACCACAAAAAATGAACAAAGCAGAAAAACGAGCTGCCTGGTCTCTCGCATCAGTTATGTCACTACGCCTATTAGGTTTGTTCATGGTGTTACCGCTGTTTAGCTTATACGCTCATCAGTTGCGTGGGGCTACTCCTTTCTTAATCGGCGCATCGCTGGGTGTCTATGGTTTGACCCAAGGCTTGTTACAAATTCCATTTGGCATGATTTCAGATCACATTGGCCGACGCAAAGTCATTGCCTTTGGATTACTGATTTTTATCGTCGGCAGCATTATCACTGCACTTTCTCATACCATTACTGGCGTTATTATTGGCCGCGCTCTGCAAGGTGCGGGCGCGGTGGGTAGCACTATCATGGCTATGATTGCGGATTTAACTCGTCCTGAACAACGCACAAAAGCGATGGCTATCGCAGGAATGACAATTGGTATGTCTTTTACTCTATCTATAATGCTAGGGCCACTGCTTGCAAATTGGTTTAGTATGTCAGGGATGTTTTGGTTAGCTGCTGGGTTTGGATTGCTGGGGATTTTGGTGTTGTTTACAGTAGTGCCCTCTTATCAACCTGAGGAGCGTAACTCCTGTCATCCTGAGGAGCGAAGCGACGAAGGATCTCCCTCTCGCAGGGAGATCCTTCGCTGCGCTCGGGATGACAAGCTTTTTAGCCCCACACTATCACACCTCTATCTCAGCATTTTTTTCCTGCACGCCATTTTCACCGCTACATTTGTTGTGGTACCCATTAGTCTTGATAAATTAGCGGGCTTACCTGGACATGAACAATGGTATCTTTATTTACCACTGATGCTGCTAGCATTCATGATTAGCATTCCTATGATTATGACCGCAGAAAAAAATCACAAACTGAAATCGTATTTTTTAATTGCAATCGGTCTTATGGGCGTCGCGCAATTATTTTGGTGGTTATTTGCAAAAAATCTCTTTATTTCCAGTGTTAGTTTGTTATTATTTCTAACTGCATTCACATTGCTTGAAGCTTTCCTACCTTCGCTCATTTCCAAATCAGCACCACCATCTCGCAAAGGCACTGCACTCGGAATTTTTTCTAGTTCGCAATTTTTGGGCATCTTTGCAGGCGGCACATTAGGTGGTTGGCTTTATGGGCAATGGAGTTTGCATGCGGTTTATTTTTTATGTGTGCTCATAGTCCTTATTTGGGGTACTATGATGCTGAAACTGAATTCTGGAGACCTAAAATATGGCGAGAGGCGTTAATAAAGTAATTTTAATTGGTAACTTAGGCAAAGATCCTGAAGTTCGTTATACACCGAATGGCGTTGCAGTAGCGACCCTAACATTAGCCACTTCTGAGACTTGGAAAGACAAGCAATCTGGTGAAAATGTTGAGCGCACCGAATGGCATCGCGTCGTGATGTTCAGTCGTTTAGGTGAAATCGCAGGCGAATATTTGCGCAAAGGCTCAAAAGTATTCATCGAAGGTCGTTTGCAAACTCGTAAATGGCAAGATAAGAATTCTGGTCAAGATCGCTATACGACTGAAATCGTAGCTGACAATATGCAAATGCTAGATGGTAAAGGCGCCAATGCAAATACTGGCGACACTTCCTCTGCTATGTCACGTGGCGAAGATGCAGCTCCAATGGCCGCTGCAAGCCCTGCTGCAGATAGTTTTGATGATGATATTCCGTTTTAAGATTTTTTAAAAAAACCTTCACCTCTCCCACTTGTGGGAGAGGCGCTGTTGCGTAATCCAACTTACCCCCTTCTCCCGGAGTGATTTTTACGAGGGGAGAAGGGTTGGGGATGAGGGCTTATACCCTCACCCCTAGCCCCTCTCCCAAAGAAAAGCATTTTGGGAGAGGGGAATAGATTGGGATAAAAGAAAAATTTTTTCTACTTATCAATCTCACTCATCGGCCAACGCGGATACACTTTCACAGCAAGCGGTTCTGATTGCCCTGCTAATAAACGCTGGCAACCCACATACGCAATCATCGCGCCATTATCTGTACAAAATTCCATGCGTGGAAAAAACACTTCTGCTTTCTCACCAACTACCATTGTTTGCAGCGCAGCACGCAATGCTTTATTCGCACCCACTCCACCTGCAATCACTAAACGGTTCAAACCCGTCGCGCGTAAAGCGCGTCGACATTTTATAGTCAGGGTTTCCACAGCCGCATCTTCAAATGCGCGTGCGATATCTGCACGTGACGTCTCATCTAATCCAACTTTTGCAATTGTATTCGCTGCAAATGTTTTTAAACCACTAAAACTAAATTCCAACCCAGGCCTATCTATCATCGGTCGTGGAAAATGAAATCGTTTAGGGTCACCTTTTTCTGCCAATGCCGCCAAAACCGCTCCACCTGGATAGCCTAGGCCAAGCAACCGTGCGGTTTTATCAAAAGCCTCACCTACCGCATCGTCAACGGATTCGCCCAAAATTTTATACTGTCCCAAGCCCGCAACTTTTACTAATTGTGTATGACCACCGGACACCAACAGTGCCACAAAGGGAAAAGCGGGAGGATTTGGCTCCAACATAGGTGCTAATAAATGCCCTTCCATATGATGAACCGCCACTGTCGGCACATTCCATGCGTATCCAATCGTACGCCCTATCGTTGCACCCACTAAAAGCGCTCCAACTAGGCCAGGACCTGCTGTATACGCAATGCCATGGATATCTTTTGGTTGTGTATTTGCTTCTTGCATTGCTTGATTAATCAAGGGGATAACCTTGCGAATATGGTCACGCGATGCCAGCTCTGGCACCACCCCACCATACTCGACATGCATCTCTGTTTGACTATAGAGTGCGTGCGAAAGCAGGCCTTTTTCTGAATCGAAAATAGCCACACCCGTCTCGTCACATGAACTTTCAATACCCAATATACGCATATTTTTGTTAAGAACTTTGCTTTTCTCTGAATTAGCCATTAGAATCTGCCATTCTTCATAAATCCTATAACGGAGTAAAGTACCATATATGCCAAGTGTACGCGTTAAAGAAAACGAAAATTTTGAAGTTAGCTTACGCCGCTTTAAGCGCCTTTGTGAAAAAGCTAGCATTTTAGCAGACTTACGTCGTCATGAATTCTATGAGAAACCAACCTGGAAGCGTAAGCGTAAAAAAGCTTCTGCTGTAAAGCGTTTCCAAAAGAAAGTCATGCGTGAAAAGATGACGTTGGAAAAAGACAAGAGACGTAATTAATAAGAGAATCTGACGCTATGACATCGACGATCAAAGGACAGATCACAGAAGATATGAAAACCGCTATGCGCAATCAAGAAAAAGAGCGCTTGGCGACGATCCGCTTGATCTTAGCTGCATTCAAACAACGTGAAGTTGATGAACGCATTACGCTGACAGACGAACATGTGCTTGCCATTCTCGATAAGATGATGAAGCAACGCCGCGAATCGATCAAAGAGTTCGAGGCTGCAAAACGCCAAGATTTAGTCGATAAAGAAGCGCAGGAAATCGTTGTTATTCAAAAATACTTGCCGGCACAGCTTTCTGAGGCAGAAATTGAAGCATTGATCTCGAAATCTATCCAAGATGCTGGCGCTACTTCTGCGAAAGACATGGGCAAAGTGATGGGACTCTTGAAACCACAGGTTCAAGGCCGCGCTGATGTTGCTGCAGTGAGTGCGAAAGTAAAAGAAAAGCTAGCTTAGTATTTTACCCTCATCCCCAACCCTTCTCCCCTCGTAAAAAACACTCCGGGAGAAGGGAGTAACACCCCTGGTCCCTCTCCCACAAGTGGGAGAGGGACCAGGGGTGAGGGAAGTTAGTTATTGCAATCCCCTACCCCCCATGCCACCATAACCGGCTATGAGTAATTTAATCCCCCGAGATTTCATCCAGTTATTATTAAGCCGCATTGAGATTGTTGATCTCATTGATGCGCGTTTTCCATTACGCAAAAAATCGGGAAATAATTTCTTCGCCTGCTGCCCGTTCCACAATGAAAAATCCGCTTCTTTCTCCGTCAGTCAAAGCAAACAGTTTTATCATTGCTTTGGTTGTGGCGCACACGGCAATGCTCTTGATTTTGTTATGCAGTTAGATCATTTATCTTTTCCAGAAGCGATCGAAAGCTTAGCAAAACACGCTGGGCTAGAAGTTCCGCGATCTTCACAACAAGTTGAAAAAAGCACGACGTATACAAACCTGTACGAGATCATGAATGATGCGGCTGACTTTTATCAAAAAGCATTACGCGACGAACCAAAAGCAATTAACTATTTAAAAAACCGTGGCTTATCTGGTGCCATCGCAAAAGATTTTGGCATAGGTTATGCGCCCACCGGTTGGGATAACGTATTACGTACTTTTCCACAACAAAAACAATCTCTTTTTGAAGCGGGCATGTTAATCAAAAAAGATGATGGCGGATTTTACGATCGTTTTCGCGAAAGAATTATGTTTCCTATCCACGACAGACGTGGACGCATTATTGGTTTTGGCGGAAGAATTTTAGAAAACGGCGAACCCAAATATTTAAATTCTCCTGAAACACCTATTTTTCAAAAAGGCCATGAATTATATGGTCTTTATCAAGCATTAAAATCCAATCGACAATTATCACGCGCATTAATTGTTGAAGGTTATATGGATGTCATTGGCTTATTTCAATATGGAATTACCTATGCTGTCGCAACGCTAGGAACTGCAACAACCACTCATCATTTAGAAAGATTATTCCGTCACACAGCAGAAATTATTTTTTGTTTTGATGGTGACAATGCTGGCCGCACAGCAGCAATGCGCGCATTACACGTTACATTGCCATTAATGCGTGATGGCATACAAGTACGATTTTTATTTCTACCTGATGGTGAAGATCCTGATTCACTCATTCGCAAAGAATCAAAAGAAGCGTTTGAACAACGCATGACAAATGCCCTGACGATTTCACAATTCTTTTTTCAAACGATTGCCACTCAAGCTGACTTAGGCAGCCTCGATGGTAGAGCACGTTTTGCAAAATTAGCCAGTGAACAACTCGAGCAAATACCCGAAAGTGTTTTCAAAAAAATGATGCTCGAAGAATTATACAAACGTGCGCGTATTCGTGCTGATATCCCACAAGCAACAATGAATAAAGCAACGGGACCTGTGTTGCGAAAAGCACGCCCGCCTTCGCCATTAAAATTATCTCTCATGTTACTCGCACAAAATCCCGAGTTAGCACATGAACTCACGGAACCTTTACCGGAACTAGAGTTAAGCGGATATGATTTATTGAAAGAGTTAGTCGCCATTTGTCAGCAACAAAAACTGACTGCTGCGACATTAAAAGAATTCTGGCGCGATCGACCTGAGTTAGAAATGATTGAAAAGTTAATTAACTTAGAACACATGATTCCAGAGCTAGGACTTGCCAGTGAGTTTTTGGGCTCGATTCAGCAACTGAAGAAGTTTGGCACCAAGCAACAAATTGAAAAACTACTCGCCAAAGCGGCTAGCCAAGCTGGGCTTTCACAAGAAGAAAAGCAACATTTGCAAAACCTGATTGAGACGAATAAGTGACCCTCACCCCTAGCCCCTCTCCCAAAGAAAAGCATTTTGGGAGAGGGGAAAGTTTGAATATTTTGCTCCCTTCTCCCACTTGTGGGAGAAGGGTTGGGGTTGCATCTCCCACATAGAACAAACATAATGCACAAAACCCAACTTTACAGGAGTGAAGTATGCCAAAAGGATATGATCCGATTTCAGGTTCAGAAGACGATGACGCTGTAGAAAGCCCCAAAAGCTCCGCAAAAAGAGCGGCCACTGATGCCAAAATACAAGAATCTCTTTTTCGTGCAGAACAAATGCAAGAAGAATACAGTGAAAATCAGAGCCTGTTAAATCCATCCAAGAAAAAAAAGGAAACCACGGGTTGCTTCGACTGCTTCAAATTTTGGAGCAAGAAAAAAGCACCTGATGCCAAGCATGAAAAGACTGCTCCAAAAAAGAGCAGAGGCTATGGGGCAATCTGACAAAGCCATGAATTTTCTCTAGTTCAAAACCGAAACAGAGGCTATAATGCGAGATTATTTTCCTTCAAAATAGGTACAGAGAATTATGGATCAAGAGCAACAACGTTCGCGCCTAAAAGAATTGATCGCCCGAGGAAAAGAGCAAGGTTACCTAACCTATGCTGAGGTCAACGACCACCTCCCTGCAGACATAGCAGACCCAGAACAAATTGAAGAAATTATCAGTATGATCAACGACATGGGTATACGTGTTGCTGAAACTGCCCCTGACATGGAAGAATTATTACTATCTGATAATGAAGCAACCTCCGATGATATAGCAGAAGAAGAAGTCGCAAGTGCACTTGCATCTGTCGACAGCGAATTTGGTCGCACAACCGATCCAGTACGTATGTATATGCGTGAAATGGGTAGCGTTGAGTTACTTTCTCGTGAAGGTGAAATTGCAATTGCGAAGCGAATCGAAGAAGGCATGAACCAAATGCTAACGACTCTCGCTAACCAACCACAGATGATTGCGGAAGTTCTTGCTGATTATGATCGCGTTGAAAAAGCTGAAATGCGCTTATCTGATTTAATCAGTGGTTACGTAGAACCCAATATTTTTGATGAAGAAGATGAAGGCGGCGAAGGCAAAGAAAGTAAAGACGTTGCAGCACTGCTCGATGAAGAAACTGAAGAAGGTGAAGGCGGCGGAGAATTCTTAGATGAAGAAACCGGTCCAGATCCTGAAATCGCACGCGCACGTTTTGCAGAATTACGCACCTTGTATGATGAAACCATTGCCTCAGAAAAACGTTTAGGCGCCAAACACAAAAAAACCATGTCACGCCGTGAAGCTCTCGCAAAATGCTTTATGGATATTAAATTAGCTTCTCGCCAATTTAATAAACTATCACGCAAAATGCGTGGCTTGCTTGACGAAATCCGTACGCATGAACGTCACATCATGGATCTTTGTGTTAACAAAGGTAAGGTTCCACGTAAAGCATTTATCACTTCATTCTTAAACAATGAAACCAATCCAGAATGGATGGAACAACATAAAGGCAAGCCTTACTACAGTGACTTGCAAGACTTTGTTCCTGACATTCAGCGCGCACAAAAGAAATTAGTGACGCTCGAAGAACAAATGAGAATGACCATCTCTGAAATTAAAGAAGTAAACCGTCGCATGTCTATTGGTGAAGCGAAAGCTCGCCGTGCGAAAAAAGAAATGGTGGAAGCTAACTTACGTCTTGTTATTTCTATCGCAAAGAAATACACAAACCGCGGCTTACAATTCTTAGATTTAATTCAAGAAGGTAACATTGGTTTGATGAAAGCGGTTGATAAGTTTGAATATCAACGCGGTTACAAATTCTCAACCTATGCAACCTGGTGGATACGTCAAGCAATTACACGTTCGATCGCAGATCAAGCGCGCACGATTCGTATTCCAGTACACATGATTGAAACCATCAACAAATTAAATCGTATTTCACGACAAATTTTGCAAGAAACTGGCGTTGAACCTACACCAGAAGAACTCAGCAAACGCATGGATTTACCAGAAGATAAAATCCGTAAAGTGCTGAAGATTGCAAAAGAACCTATTTCGATGGAAACACCGATTGGTGATGATGAAGATTCACATTTAGGTGACTTCATTGAAGACGTCAATCAAGAATCACCGATTGAAGCTGCAACTGGCAGTGGTTTATCAGAAGCTACCCAAAAGATTCTCAATACACTCACACCACGTGAAGCAAAAGTGTTGCGTATGCGTTTTGGTATCAACATGAACACTGACCATACATTAGAAGAAGTGGGTAAACAGTTTGATGTAACACGTGAACGTATTCGTCAGATTGAAGCGAAGGCTTTACGTAAATTGCGTCATCCATCTCGCTCTGAACAGTTGCGCAGTTTCTTAGAAGAACAAGAGTAACAAATACCCTCACCCGCCACATAAAAAACATGTGACGACCTCTCCCGCAAGCGGGAGAGGTAAGCTGCTACTCCCTTCTCCCAAAGCGTTTTTTGCGCATGGGAGAAGGGCCGGGGATGAGGGCTTATATAAATAAAAGAAAACACCATGGCATTACACACCGACTTCAAAGCACCCCAATCAAAAATTTCTATTGCCCATCACAATCCACGCAATGCTTTAGATTTAATGGATATCCCTCAAATATTGGCAATTGAAAAAGAATGCTTTGCTATCGGGATGCGTTACAGCTCAGAGAAAACCCAGTTTAATCTCACTAAATATCCAACCATTATTGCGAGAGACGATAAAAAAAGCGTTATAGGTATTTTATTTTATCGTGATGAAGGCAGCGCACTACACATCACTTCACTGAGTGTTGCACGCACATCCCAGAAATCAGGCGCTGGCTCAGCGCTCATGCAAGCATTAATTGCGACTGCAAAACAGGCGGGCAAAACCGTCATACTCGAAGCACTGGCACGTAATCAACCTTATTATTCGCGTTTTGGTTTTGTTACCCAAAAAGCAACGTCTTCATATTCAGATGTACACTACTTAGATGAAACGACAGGTGCAAAATCTAAAATCGGCTACCCGATCGCTGAATTGAAGATGACATTAGATCCCAAAAACGAACAAGCCGGTGCAGCTCCAAAACCACGCGAGAAAAAAGAAGGCGACATTAGCGCTGATGCAAAAGGCATGGCTGCTGCAAATGCGGTAAAAAATTTGGCGTTATTTGCAAAAGCAAATACCAGTTTTTGCTACCATTGGCTAACCAAAAGTGGTGAAAAAGAAAAAGCATTGCGTTCGATTCAACAAGAATTAGATATTCATTTATCACCGATAAAAGAAAAAACCGTACTAACTCAAGAAGTACTCGCTAAAATGGTTTTTGGCATTATTCGTAACGCAATGATTGTGCGCGGCTTTGGAATTTTTAGCACACAAACGACTGGCGGCTCCGCTCTACTCAACTTACTGAAAGGTACACAAGACTCCACGCTCATCGATCGTGGTCAAGTTGTTATGATAAATCATCTACTACAAGAATTTTATCAAATTGATGTTGCGAAACTATCTTATGAAGAATTAAGAACACGCGTATTTGGCGCAGAAAATTTCTATAGCAAATCAGCAACACATAATCCTTATTTATATTATTCCGCTTAGATGTAGCGCATTTTTGGCATTGTTTCGTAAATTGATTTACCCCCTTCTCCCGGAGTGATTTTTACGAGGGGAGGAGGGGGTAATGCCACTAAAATTCGTGAGGATAATTCAGCGCTGCGCACTGCATCTAAAACACTTATCTGGGCTGCTTCCCAGCCAAAAGCGATGCCTTTGCTGATACTGGAGGTGCTTCTGGTACTGCTGGTGTTGGCGCTGCAAAAAACTGGCCTACCGACACAGAAGAACCTTGCAGTGTCACGTGTGGAGCACTCAATTTAGTACTACATTTTTTTAGTTTTTCTTCCATTTTTGAAACATCTGCGTTACTAATTTTTGGCTTACCACGCAACCAATTCGCTAACTTTGCTGCTTTCTCAAAATGTATTCTTGCTACATCAACAGACGTCGTATTTTTATTTGCATGATCCAACAATGCCAAGCATAGGTAGTAAGACATTTTATTCACTAAGTCACTACTATCAGCTCCGTTTGCATCGGCAAGATAGGCTAAACCGCTCTCAGCACGAACAATGGTTTCTTCATGCTTCCCTCGCAAATACGCAATCATTACCAAATTAGAATGAATTTTTTTTATATCTTCCTTCATTTGTTGCGGAAAATATTTTTCATATATTTCCAAAGCCTTTTTGAAGTATTTCTCACTATCAGAATAACGATGATGCCCAACACTAAAATATACTTTTGCTAAATCCCTACATTTATTGGCTACATCCAACATGAGCGCGTCCACCTTAGCCTTCAACTGCGCTTGAGATGGTAATATTGTCTTGAATACGTCAATTAACACTTGGATAACTTTATCTAACTGCATCTCAGATTTCATTTCATGATATTGATCTAACTGAATTGCAGTTTTCGCAACGTTAAGCAGATCCGTATATTTAGCTAATGATTGTCTAAACCAAATTTCTGCAAGAGACGCTTTGATAAGATTTCTCTGAGCATCATCATTAGCCAATGTTAAAGCTTTTTTATACCGAACCTCTTCTGTTTCCAACACTTCAATCAAATCATTTTCTATGTACGCATAATATTTTTTAATTTTATCTTCATGCTCAGCCATCAAAATGATTAATTTTTTCTGATATTCCACGCTATCAACTGTTATTTTTTTTGCTGCGCTTACTTGCATCGATGCTAACAATGCATTCGCTCTGTTAATGCCACTTTCGACTCCTATCCCCATGCGATAATCTGGCTCGATTTGTGCATCTCCAACTGGAATTACAACTGGTAATCCCGCCACATCACCAGAAACAGCTACCGACACTTTTTTTGGATCGACAGCAAATGGAATAAATCGCGGTTTCGATTTGAATTTCCGCGATGGTTTTACATATTGAAAATCAATTCCTGGATTTCCTGTTTTTAATCTCAATACTGCTTTAACCCATGCTTCTTCTTTTGCTTTTGGTAATCCCGGCGGTGTTGCGCAGTACAAACAAACTTTATTTTTTTCTAATATTTGAAAATTAAAATAAGGCTCTGCAAATTCTTTCCATCCCATTGAACGTAATTCCTCTAACGCTAGGGTATGCTGTAACGGATCTGATTGTAGCGCCAAAGGATTTCTCATTGTTCGGGAGTGCTTTGCATCCATTGTTACATAAACAATAAACTGATTTTTCATTGGATTTTCTGCTACAGATTCAGTTGCGAATACCTTCTTCTGTGCAATCTTATTCACACTTTCTAGCACCGCTCTTGCCGGTCCAGTAGCATCAAAAACATAATCACAAGTGATTTGATTTACCGACGACGGCTCTTTTGCTTCTTTTTGATCGACTGATTTAGCATCTTTCGCATCTGCTTCCAGCCTAATCCCACCTGAAACCAAACCTGCAAATTTCGTTTTTATTAAATTAACGCCTAATTGTTCTGCAAGCTTATACAGTTCACGTTCAGCATCTTTTATATGCCGAGAAGAAGATGGTGTAACAGGTAGCCCTAAATTTGTGGCTAACTGTGAAAAAATGTCTCGATCTAAAATACCCGGACGAGTAGCCTCTCCTAACCTAGGATCAGCGACAGTAACATCTACACCCAGCTGCTTTGTAAACGTTCGCGCAACCCCATCTTTTTAAACTAACCGACATCTGCCAGCATGCTCTTTTTCAAAAAGGAGCAATGCAATGATTACCGATACCCAACCGAAAACACGCGAAGAATGGTTTTCACTCGTTGATGAGCAAGCTGCAAGTGGTCTATCCCAAAAAGAATTTTGTACGCAACGCAATTTAATACTTTGTCGATTTTCTTACTACAAAACACAGCGTGTATCAAACAAGCCTCAAGCTTCATTCTCGCCAGTCAAAGTTCATCAAGCAACGTCGATACTAAGTGTTATCAAAATTGACTTGCCGAATGGGTTTTGCTGTCACGTACCAAATACAGTATCAGCAGAAAATCTGAAATCAATTATCAGCGTGTTAGTACTATGTTAATGATTGATGACGCAAAGATATTATTTTACAGCGATCCAATTGATATGAGAAAGTCGATTAACACGTTATGCGTATTAATTACTGAAACGCTTCATAGTAACCCGATGAATGGTACGTTGTTTTTATTTCGCAACAGGCAGGGTAATAAATTAAAGGCGCTGTATTATGAAGTTAACTGCTTTTCAATCTGGTATCGTCGTTTAGAAAAAGGCAGATATGTCTTTCAGCGTAATTTGCAAGGCCACATTGAGATGTCAAAAGAGCACTTCCGTTGGCTTTTAGCGAGCGACAAATACTCTTATCGGGATGCCAGTTTGCCGCAAGAAATCAGCCATTTTTATTAAAAATAATCGTATTTTATGCGCTAATTTGTTAGGATTGGCGCATGAAAATTGACATAAAAAATCTTCCAAAAACAGTTGAAGAACTAGAAAAAATTATTTTGCTACAGCAGCAAGCAATCATTTCTTATAAAGAACAATATGTTCGATTGATAGAGGAATTTAAGCTTGAAAAAGCTCGTCGCTATGGTTCATCTTCAGAGAAGAACATTCTTCAGTCTGATTTATTTGACGAACTTGGTATTGAGCTAGTCGGCGAATTAAAAGATCAGCTTGACGACACTATCGACATTGAAAGCTATCAACGCAAAAAGCATCCTGTTAGAAAAGCGATCCCAAAGGATATTCCACGTGAAGTAATTGTTCATGATATTTCTGAGCAGGAAAAGATATGCGCTTGCGGATCACATCTTGTTTGCATTGGCGAAGAGATTAGCGAGCAAATCAAATATATCCCAGCACAATTGAGCGCGGTACAACATGTTCGACCGAAGTATGCCTGTAGACCATGTCAGGAAAATGTAAAAATTGCTGCTATGCCAACTTTATTGTTACCCAAAAGCCTTGCCACACCAGAATTAGTTGCTTATAGCATTATTGCTAAATATTGCGATCATATTCCTCTCTATCGTCAACAAAATATATGGAGCAGACTAGGAGTTGATATGCCACGTAGCAGTTTGTGTGGTTGGTTGTTAAAAGTATCTAAATTGTGTGAGCCACTCGTTAAATTATTGCAGAAAAATATTCTTTCTTATGACTATACTCAAGCAGATGAAACAACAGTGCAAGTGTTAGATGAAGTTGGCCGTAGCAATAAGACAAAATCTTACATCTGGTGTTATCGCGGTGGTGGAGACAAACCTAATATTGTTTACGAATATCAACCAACGCGTGGCGGCTGTCATGCAGAAGAGTTTCTATCAGGATTTGCTGGCTATTTACAGTCGGATGCTTATTCTGGTTATAGCTTTGCAAATAAAAATGATAGCATCATTAGAGTTGGCTGTATGGCGCATGCACGTAGAAAATTTGCTGACATTGTGAAAATCACAAAATTGAAAGGATTGGCACACGAAGCAATTAAATTCTTTAAGGCTATCTATAAAATAGAACAACAAGCGCGAGAAGGTAATCTCACCTCGCAGCAACGTTTCACGTTACGCAAAGATAAATCAGCACCGATACTTATTGCGTTTAAGACATGGCTTGATAGCAGCCTCACTAAAACACCAGTGCAAAGCAAAGTTCATGAAGCAATTCGCTATACATTAGCCAATTGGGAGCTATTAAATAATTATCTTAAAGATGGTCGTATTGAGATTGATAATAATCTTATTGAGAATGCCATTCGACCATTTGCAATTGGTCGAAAGAATTGGCTTTTCATGGGGAGTCCGTTCGGTGCCAAAGCGGGCGCAGTATTTTATTCTCTTATCGAAACATGCAAAGCAAATAACATCGAACCCTATAAATACTTTTGTATGATGCTTCATCGTATTCGCCAATGCGTAACCGATCAAGATTATCGCAAACTGTTGCCGCAATTCATCCAGCTTTAACTAAAATACAAGCCGATATGTAGTTCAGCGAACGCTTACGCTGCTTTAACTTTATAGCCAAATACAACCCTATTGGCCCCGCACCAACAATAACGACATGTGGCATAACGCACGCCTTAAGTTGTTGTCATGCTTATATTATAACCTACCTACGGATTTTTTATTGTCGACCGCGGTCTCTTTGTATCTATATGATACAAAAAAGATTTTGCATCAAACGTTACTTTTTTTTCTCTTGTTGCACTAACTTTTTTTCTGCTACGGAAACACCCGGGGATACTGCGGATGATAGTGAAAATAATCTACGAACTTTGTACTGTGATTTAGACTTCGGTTCATCGAGCATTTTCTTACATGTGGCCAGCTTGTTTTGCACCCTTGATAAATCAGCGTGAGCAATACCCCGTATCTTTTGGAGTGTCGCTGCAATTTTAGATGCTTTGTAAAAATTGCTCTGAGCAAGGCTACGCTTTGTATTCGGTTGAATTGCTTGATCTAGCAATGCAAGACATTGCAAATACTTCATTCCATTCACCACAAACGGATGGGCATCAACCTTATCAGCGTACTTCAAACCTTTTTCTGCATACGCAATTGCATTACTATAATTTCTTTTCTCATAAGCAATACGCGTTAAATTACTACATAGTATTTTTATATCTGCTTTCTTTGCTGGAAAAAATTTTTCGTATATTTCCAATCCTCGTCGCAAATATTTTTCTGCATTAAATAAACGATCATCATCATATTTCAAATATTCTCTTGCTGACTCCCTATATTTTTCAGCTATTTTAAGCAGCATTGCTTCAGCGTCATTTTTTAATGTATTTTGCCCTGGCACTAACAAACCTAATACTTCAGCCAAGAGTGCGTGGCATTTTTCTAAATCTATATTTTTTGCTGCCCATTTAATGTTTACTTGTTTAAATAAATTTTCTGCAAGACCGGCATTAATTATTTTTTGTATTGCGACATCTTTTGTTAATAGCAATGCATCTCGATATCGTTGCTCCGCAACTCTAAGCGCACCGATAATTCTTTTTCTTCTCTTGTTATATTCCTCAATAATTTTATTGGCATGCTGAGACATCAACAGTTCAACTTGCTCTTGATATTTATCTGCGTTGACTGACATCTTATCGTCGACTTGTAAGTTCGACAACAATGCATTGACTCTATTCATCCCACTTTCAATTCCAATACCCAGGCGGTAATCAGGTTCTATTTGTGCATCACCAACCGGAATCACTGTCGGCAATCCTGCATCACTAACATGTATTGCTTTACGAACTTTTTTAGGATCTACCGTAAAAGAAAGAAATCGTGGCTTTGATTTGTATTTGGTAGGCTGTTTTAGCTGTTGAAAATCAATGTCCTTAGATCCAGTTTTAAGCCGCAACACGGCTTTTAACCATTCTGCTTCTTGTTGTCGATCTAATCCTGGTGGTGTATCGCAATAGATAGATACTTTCCCTTTCTCCAATTTATAAAGGTACAACCATGGCTCCATAAACTCTGGCCATCCAAACTTGGTACGCAATTCTTCTAATGCTAATGTACGCTGTAGTGGATTAGATTGCTCTGGAAGAGGTGTTGTTAACAACGCCGAATGCTTTTCATCCATGTATACATATGCGAGAAATTGTTTTTTAAATGGGTTATCAGCAACCGACTCGACAACAAATATATTTTCTCCCTTACTTTGGTTTACATCATGCATGACAGCCCTAGCTGGACCTGTTGCATCAAATACATAATCGCAACGTATTTCTGATTTAACTGATTTTTCATCTTGTTGTAAGGGCACGTCTGGAGTTATTTCCACACCACCTTGCACCAATCGGGAAAACTTCTCTTGTTTAAAAACGACACCTAGTTGTAGAGCTAGCTTGTATAGCCCACGCTCTGCATCTTTTATATGTTCTGAAGCTGATCGCGCTATCACCGCACCAGTATTTGTTGAGAGAGATTGAAACACTTGACTATCTAAGACACCAGGGCGCGTGAACGCGCCGACTCTAGGATCTACAACTGTGACATTGATACCTTTTTGTCGTAGCTTGATAGCTAGATACAAACCTATTGGTCCTGAACCGACAATAACGACATTTGGCATGTACTATCACCCTAAGAGTCTATGATTCTATTTAAATTATACATCTAATTAGGGTTTTATTTTGAACATACGTGGTATTGTTGATAAATTTATGATGTTTCATGGAGTTAAAATGGAAACATTAACCCACTTATGCACGGAAGAAGACTTACTGAAGCCAAAACTGATGACAATTTCGTTAAATTCGTTATACTTTCAACTCTTCGGGCTCATAGCTCAGTTGGTTAGAGCAGAGGACTCATAATCCTTTGGTCCTAGGTTCAAGTCCTAGTGGGCCCACAATAAAATCAAGTAGTTACAAGCAAGCTCAAGGGCGCATTCTAGCTCCAAATGCGACAATCATTTTTGTGCTGCTGTATAAACACTTCTTGAGGCGTTTTGTACCCCAAACATTTTCTAGGGCACCGGTTCATTTTTGCTGCTAATTGATCAAGGTCTTCCTGGGTTATTTTGGCAATATCAGTCTCTCTCGGCAAGTACCATCTTAGGCGTCCATTCATATTCTCATTACTTCCTTTTTGCCAGGGTGAGTGTGTTTCGCAGTAGTAAACTTTGCATTTTATCTGTTGTTCAAGTGATCGATAACCAGCGAATTCACAACCTTGATCAAACGTTATGGTCTTACACATTTTTTCAGGTAGATTATCAAATTTTATTTTTATTTTATCCATGACACCTTGTGAATGCTTGCTGTTATTTTTTATTAAAAAAACCATTCTTGATTTTCTTTCAACAAGTGTTGTAACTACTTTCTCTCTAGCGCCTTTAAATTGAATTGTATCTCCCTCCCAGTGCCCAAACCGTTTTCGTGTAGAAATATCTTCAGGTCTTTGCGTAATTAAGCGTATTTTCCCGTATCTACAAGGACTTTTTTGCCTAGCATAACGTTTTTGTCTTTTGGGTTTTTTATAGGGTAAGCAATAATAAAATTCTTTATTTTTTGAGCGATAGACAAACTGATAAATGGTTTCGTGACATACATAAATTGTTAGTTTGTGAAATTTCATTCGTCCTGAGATTTGTTCTGGACTCCATCCTTTCTGCAAACTCCTAACAACATAATCCCGTAAATAGCCATCTCTTTCTAATTTGCTTGGCCTTTTTTGTTTAGCTCGTTCTTCTGTTTTTAGTTGAGCAGCCTTAGGTAAATATCCTTCCGAGTCACTATTACGGGTAAGTTCTCGATATAAGGTCGATCGATGTTTGGACAATCTTTTGGCTATCTCAGTTATAGATAGCCCCATTTCAAGCAAAGTAAAAAAACGACGTCGATCTGAGATCGACAAATGAGTATACTTACCCATGCGACAGTCTCCATGCCTATTCTAGTTTCCCAAGAACATGAATATACAGCATTTTTAGACTGTCGCACTTCTATTTAGAATTTGCCAACCCTCATCAGATACACTCTTCATAAAATGTAACCGATTTGTAACCCGATTTACTCAACAAAGCTGACTATAGCCGAGCGAAAAGGTATAGACCCAAGAGGGATAGTTATGTTAATTATGCGGACACCAAATTCTTTATAGAGATGAACCAGGGAGGCTTATCACAAACTGAGGTTGATTACATGGGTATACTTTTCATCCTAGCGCCCATCATATTTTTTATTATTGCTCATGCATATAAAAACCAACAATATAGGAAGGGTACATATTATCAAGTAACACAAAATCCCTACTCATCTGTTAAATACGATAAAGGCAAATACGCCGAATACCTAACTTACGAATCCTTGCGTCATTTTGAAGATAATGGCGGCAAATTTTTGCTCAATATTTTCATCCCCACAAAACATAATGGAACAACCGAAATTGATGTGCTTTTGATATGCTCAAAAGGTTTATTTGTATTTGAATGTAAGAATTATAGCGGTTGGATTTTCGGCAACGAAGCACAAAGGAATTGGACACAAACACTACCCCAAGGTCGTAGTCGCTGCCATAAGGAATATTTTTATAATCCTATAATGCAGAATGCAGCTCACATAAGACATTTGAAAAATCTTGTTGGAAGAAATGCACCCATGCAATCTATCATTGTTTTTTCTGACAGGTGTGCCCTTAAAGATATTACAATAAAAAGCAATGATGTTAGCGTCGTCAACCACTACAACGTTGCAACTACTGTGGCTCAAATCTGCAATCAAACACAAACAGAAGCTTATACAGAAACAGAAATAAACGATATTTATAACAAGCTCTATCCTTACACACAGCTTGATTTCGCAGCGAAAGAGCAACACATAGAGAAAACAAGAAAAAGATTCTTTCTCACGGAGAGCGACTCTTCCGCGCCCTCTCAAAAAACACGCACATTTTATTAAAGAGATCGTCTAATTACATTTTAAAAAATTCACTAACGCTTTCGGCAGCACTGAAAAAAGCCAGTAGACAATGGTTTTTTAAAATCGCTGTCTGCGATATATTTATGAAAGTAAAAATTTAAATTTGATAAGTCATTCTCTCCCATTAGGGCGGAGAGCAATGATTGTAATGGGTCATAATGATTCACTTTATACTTACGCACCAGGTCAATATCTTCAGGCTGCCTGCCATCTGCCATATCATTCGCTATCTTATAATATAAAATAGTTCCAGTGATATGTTCCTTAAATTGGTCAAGCAAATTGCACACATCATTCCCAAAGATATACTGCGCTTCCCATAATAAAAATTTTATCTCATTCAAACACTCATGAAGTGATTTTGAATCATTAAGCAATAACTTATTGACTAGAATTTTAAAATCGTAGTACAGCTTATATCGCTTATCAAACAGCGACAATGAAAAAGCTTTTTTTGCGTAGTGTTTTGCAATTATGGAAATAATCAATGCTATGAAAGCGATAATGATTGCTATGATTTCAAGAGAATGTTTCTGGAAATACACATAATAACTATTCATTAAAACATCCTTATTAATCTTTTTTGTCAGATTTTTTATCTGCACTAACTTTTTCTATTTCACTAAGAAGTTGCTCACGGTGATATCTTTCGATATACGTCAGTCCAATTAGATTTTCAATAAACTTAATAAGAAGCTCAGCTTCACCAGGGTCAATTTCAATAATTAAGTTAACATCTTTTTCCATATGAGCTCCGATATTCCCAACTTCTCTCAAGTCATGAAATACTTTAGTTAATGCAGAACTAATATCAGAGCGACTAGATAAAGCATTTATTTCATCATTCAATGTACTTTTATTTTTTATTTCCCAAAAATCACGAATAATAGTCTGCAAACATCTTCTCGCCAGTGTTGCAGATGCTTTAGGACTAAGATTTACAATCTTACAAGCTTCTTCATAATCAATACGAACCGACAATGGTACATAGTCAGGAAATATTTTAGCCTTAGATTCAGGTAGTAATTGCCAATGAAAATCCATTCGATTTCTTTTCAAGGCCTGATGATACTCTGCAAGTTGCAGCATGCGATGGCATCTGCTGATTTGGAATAAAAACTGTTGGCGCCGGAGAGTTGGGTTCTCGAGTTCTATCTTCAAAAGAAATTTCAGCACTTAACTTACGGCATTTATTATTGGGGCAAGTAACTGACTGAAAGATAAAATAGACATCTGCGTCTGTGTAATGAGAAATCTTACCTCTATCCTCAGAAGCATTATCATCATAAATTGTTGCAAAATACTGACAGTACGGGCATTGCCAGCTTTCAATCATGATTTCAGCCATACATACCCTATTAATCAACATAAATTATAAAACGATTCAACCTAAGACATTATAATTGTTGATTACAGCAAAGTCACGTTGATATGATAACGGCGACCTCCACGCTGATTTTTTGAGGTCGCAATTTGCGACTTCAAAGACTCATCCTCTTCTTGCGTCAATTGGAACAGAAAATCATCAGGAAAACGATCTATGTTACGCTTAATTTGCTCATTCAAGCGTTTGGTAGTTACTTGATATAACTGAGCCAAATCAGAATCTAATATGACCTTTTTCCCACGAATATTGTGAATAAACTCTTCAATAGTCTGGGCTGAGACAGCATCATTCTCTAACTGGTTCTTCATACGTAATAATCCTTTTTCTTGTATAACATCATTAGCAGTTTTCTTTTCTTTTTTTGTATTCACTTTTTTATTTGCATCAGCAATCATTTGAATAGATGGGACATAACCCGCCTTAACATTTAAGCTTCATTCTGTGATTAAGTATTTTTTTTAAAAAATAGACAGGAATATCAAGACTTCAACAATCGAGATATATGTTCGACACAATCATGTAAAGTAAATCTTATACGTGATTGACTAATGATTTTTTTCATAACTTTGCGGGATTCAACAATAAATACTAAATTCGTTTGCTGATTGTAAACCAGCAAACGAATACTTCAAAACACTACTCAACCACACCAATCGTTTTAAGCCATCGCTCCATTAAGCGCGGCCATTCTGTTATTGCAGAATCTGTTTTTCGCACGCCGAATCCATGTCCACCTTGTGCATACAAGTGCATTTCAACAGGAACATTCGCATTGGTTAGACCTGTGTAATATAAAATTGAATTTTGAATAGAATCTTGTGGATCATCCTCTGCTTGCACGATAAAAGTCGGTGGCGTTTCTTTAGTAAAAATAATATCAGGATTTAAACTAAATTCCACATCATGCAAGCGCATATGTCCAGGATAAAGAGCGACAGCAAAATCTGGACGACAACTTTCTTTATCTATTTCATCGATAGGAGTATATGCACGTTCGTTATAATGCGTACTGATGTCCGCCACCATAAATCCACCAGCTGAAAATCCCATGACACCAATTTTATGCGGGTTAATATGCCATTTCGCAGCATTGAATCGTAACAACCCCATCGTTCTTTGTGCATCTTCTAACGCTGCTGGTGCTTTTGGTTGAACTTCACAATTGCAACCTGTATCCCAATTGGGGCCCGAGTTGGGAACACGATATTTTAACAATACACAGGTTATTCCCTTAGATGTCAACCAATGACAAATTTCCATGCCTTCCAAATCAATCGCAAGCGCATGAAAACCACCACCAGGAAATACAACTATTGCGGCTCCCGTATTTTTTGTTTTAGGAGTGTAAATTGTCATCGTAGGTTGAGTAACATCCCACACTTCTTTAAATGGTTTGCCAGCAATCAGGGGATGAGTGATGGTTGTAATATATTCTTGTTTTGGAGCAGATAATGCATCTGGCATTTTTCCTTCTGGCCAAATAGGTATTTGCTGATGACCAGGAGAAGACTGCCAAACATCTGCTTGGGCCTTCAATACATATAGCATCATCGTAATAATGGTTAACATATAAAATAGCTTCTTAATTCTAAACGGTTTTACTATTGTTAACATTTTTTCTCCTAAATCTATTGCACTGTGCTCATATGATTATTACGGTAAATGATGTATTCGATAGTCTATTCCATGAAAATCGATTTGCCCGAGTTTTATTAGCCTAAAGGGGTATAACCATTCTACATACTACACACAAAAAATAAAATCTTGCATCTAGAAAAAATTCGCCCCAACTCACAGTATATTAAACACACTCTCTGCTGATGGATAGCAAGCTTCAGCAACCTGAATAAAATTACACGAATTCTCTTTCATAGGGGGGTTGCACCCGTATTCATGTTTATTATCAAATTCAATACACTCTCGTGTCTATAATTACATAATAAATGAGATAACAATGAGCTCGATACATAAGCTATCACAAGGTAGCACTACCCAACTGCAACAGTTAATCGATAAGACCTCGATGTTTTTACTCACTACATCTTTACAAATTTGACTTAACAATACGCTAAAAATGAGGCCCGCAATGACACAACCAAGAAATGCAATGAAACTTACTTTAACAGAAGAGGAAATTCGTGAGTCAGCTGAAAGATTGCGAAAACTTAAAGACAATTTAGAAAAGGTTTCTCGAAATCGCTTCTTTGATCCCACGCCCACATGTTTAAAAGGAGAGGACTTTACATTTGCAAAGCAGCTTATCAACGATGATGAAAAGATTCATCAACCTTGCTGCCCTATATTATAGACAGGATTTTTTATTTTACATTGAATGGAAATATAGATGATTTCTAAATTATTATCTTTATTCAAAAGATCGTGGCAAAAAAATCTATTATTTCTTTATCTTTCTTGTCGCCGCTGAAAACACCTCGCAAAGATGCTCAGAGACAATAAAAAGACCCAGGGCAACATGTAAAATTTGCATATTGCATGGATATGATCATGATTTTCTTTCATAACTGGGATTTACCATCTGCGCTTAACCGTTATTTATCTAAATTTAGCAAAAATGGATTGAAGTTTGTATTAACATCATAATAATCAACCTTTTCAGTCCGCTTTAAATATTTCACTATCAACCATGATGGAAAAACAAGAAATGTAGCAAAAGCTATCTTCCATAAGTAACCTGAAATCATTAACCAAATTAAATCGCACGAACTCATCTTCCCCGTATAATTCAGTGTATCAACTATAATTGTGAGTGACGCCTGGCCCAAAGCGGCGGATAAAAAACTTCTTACCACAGAATACTTTCCTTGCCGCCGTATTTTCTATTTTGCAAGAATATATACATTCAAAAACTCTCCCACCAATAATCCAACCAAACCTAATAATACATAACGCAAAGTAGGATCAAATACGGCCTGATAAGCTGCTGTTTGGGAAAAATTTTCCGGGCTCGGACTATGCGATATCACCGTCACCATGAGCGAAAACAATAACTCTGCGATTATCCCTATCCAAATAAATAGTCTTGGATAAGCATATCCATAAACCTCACCAACAATTTCACAAATTGTGAAAGTAAAAACAAAAACGAATATTCCGCCAGGTAAGAGTAGATTACCAACCTGAACCAATCTTCCAGCCATACAAACTGTTGCTAATAAAAAAATCAAATATAAGCTCAAAAAAATATAGGGATACTTGTATTGCTTATTGTTTTTTTTAATACTTCAAAAGTTCTGAAACTACTCATGGTGATGAGCAACCTGATTAAAACTCTGTTTTTCCATCCCTTTCATTCCCGCACAATAACCTATACGACTAGAATCTAGCGAACTTAACTTTAAAAGAATCGATCTATCATTAATTATTTCTGAACAAGACCGAGTAAGAATGGTTGCATCCTCTCTGGATTTAATTTTGAAGATATACTCATTAACCTCTTCATCCAAGTAAAATGTGGTAATCGAATATTTTGGCATCATTTTTTCATTTGTTGCTATATAGGTTAGGGTGCATATAGATTTTTTATCTAAAGATTCGATAAAATCGGCATCTTTAACGACCTCGCTAACGTACTTAGTAACAACATGACTACTTGATATTTTAATCACAGCTTTATTAAAGCCCGTTGTGTCACACTCATAAATATCTATAACTTGATATTATTTTCTTTGAGAAATTTCTGAAAAAAATAATTTAACAACTTCACTAAACCAACTAAAAAATTCTACTCTTCTATACATCTTACGTATCTCACTCATTTGTATTTTTTATAAAAGTCTTTCTAACATATTTGCCATATATTCCTCTAATGGAGCCCCGGCTTCCAGTTTTTTGATTAAATCTGGATTTGCAATAAATGGTCTACCAATTGCAATCAGATCAAATGACCCTGTATCTATACCATGCTCAGCGGATTTAAAATTATAACCACCAGAAGCTATCAAATTATGTTTGTAGTTTTGTCGCAAAAACCCTGTTGCTGTTTCACCACCAAGAGCGGGATATACGATTGAGTCATCAAAGATTCCCGTATGCACGTATGCTATAGATTTCTTTTCCAGCTCATGTAATAAATATTTAAAAACTGTTTGATCTCGCTCTTCAGTGATGATCTCACTCATATGACCAGCGGGCGACAAACGCAACCCTACTTGATCAAAACCAATTACTTCGCCACAAGCATGAACTACTTCCAAACAAAATCTCGCCATATTTTCAGGAGAAGCACCGTAATCATCTTCGCGCCGATTACTACAGTAATGAAGAAATTGATCCACTAGATAACCATTTGCACCATGAACCTCAACACCATCAAAGTTAGCTATTGCTGCATTTTTTGTAGCAATTGCATATTCATCAATGATCTTTTCAATTTCACCCACCGTAGCTGTTCTAGATTCTCCACACATGAATCCTGATCGCCCTAACGGTGTATTCATTATTGTTGCTGAAGCAGAAATAGGAGCTAAACCCTTATGAAAATGTGGGTGTGATACTCTTCCACAATGCCATAATTGCAAAAATATTTTGCCCTCACGTTGATGCACTGCGTCCGTTATTTTTTTCCAAGCTTCAATTTGCTTATTGGTAAAAATACCTGGAACATTTCCATATCCAATAGCATCAGATGAAATGATAGTTCCTTCAGTGATTATCAAACCAGCGTCCGCTCGTTTCATATAATAACTTACCATTCCTTCAATTGGAGTATGATCTAGCATCGCCATTCTTCTCGTCATGGGAGCCATCACAATTCTATTTTTAATTTTAATTGTGGATGATAGTTGATATGGCACTAATAATTTTGATTCCATTACTTAACCTTTTGCTTTTAACTTAATTCAGCACAATTTAATCAGGTCTCAATTACAATTCCTAATATTGCATCTTCATCTTTCACGAGGTTTAATATAATAATTTTCCCTTCTACAACTATCATGTAAAATTCTTACCAAGCTTCAATCCAACCTCTTTCTCATCATCAACAAAATCAATTCCTTGAAATCTAACGCGTTTTACTATGTTAATCAGCTCTAACAAATATCTTTCTAATATGTGAATTGCGTATCCTTGCGCAGGACATTGACGCTCACCATCAGCGAATGGTAAGAAAAAGCCACCAAACTTAGACAACTTATTTAAATTGCCCTTTTCATCAAGAAATCTTTCCGGTGAAAATGTATTACTGGGATATTCTTCACCATGCTTTGCCATCACGCTACAAGACAATGATACAAATGTTCTTGCTGGAATAGTTATACTTTCCTTTCCACAAGCGACTTTAATTTCTCTATCAGTATATCGATTAACAGCACTGCTGCCTAAACCTCTACGCAAAGCTTCTAATACGACAGCATGACGAAGTGGCCTTTCCTTGCTTATCTCACTAGCTATCGTCTCACTCTCATCACTTAACATATATCTTAGCTTTTGATTAGTAGAGACATTCTCTAGTAGCTCGTGTAATACTTTTGCAATATTTTCCACTGCAAATATAATTAAAAATCCAACGCGCACATCTTTGTCTACTGACAACTGTTGGATTTCCGCCGGAGATAGCTTTTCTATACTTTTCTTAAATTTATTCACTGCACAACGCATAATCCAATTTGAATCACTCGAGTAATTATCCGGATTCTTCTGTATTGCATTACATTGATCCACTAGAAATTTTTTAATTTCATTATCGAAATCTTTCATATCATTTCTAATACCAGGTACTATTTGTAAAATGGCTTTTGGTAATAAACCAAATGCAAACATGCGTCTTTCATCATGGATTGCGCAAAACATATGATCACGTAATGCAGAATATTTCTCATCAATCTCAACACCAAAAACAGCCTTGGAAAAGCGTGCTAAAAAATGTTTTTCAATAGCTTTTCGCGTATCGCTTACCCACTTATTTTTGAAGTCTTTTACAAAATATTGAACCTCATTTTTAATATCAAATTCCTGGCTATACATTTTCATTACAGCCATAAAACAATCACGCACTAGAGCTTTACCTTCCTTAGTATTGGCTGATAACGCTGGCGTCGAGCCCGTGATCGCTGTGTAGTAATGAAAATAGAAACGTGCATTTGCATTTGGCAAAGACATCAATGCGCGTGTCAATGCTTCAAATTCTTTTGCAGATAACTTTGAATCCTGAATATTCATGACTCGAAAAGCAGCGAAGTTAAACAAATGTACGCCATCCGTATGAGTACGGAATTTTTCTGCTATTCTCCAACCATTCTCATGTAGATAGCTATGGACTTTACCCACACCCCAACTGACTAGGTTCTTTATAGGATTGGCAAAGCTACTTAATCGCGCAAACATAGATTTCTCTTTATTAAAATGTGCGATCATAACATAATATTGCGATCTAAAATCAACCATAGAATTACTTACAGCATGAAAAGCAGACAATCGCAATATCCCAAGCAATCCTGGTTAGCTCGCATTGCTAAAAAAGAAATCATACAGCCCATTGCCTGGGGCTTAACTGGTATCGCAAGTTTATGCGCATCAGCCATCTTAATTCCCAAAGCTGCATTAAATTATTTGATGGGCAATAAAAAAGATGCGCGTAACAATGCAGTATCTGCGCTGACACTTTATCCCGCGTTGACAGCAACATCAGTAGTTAGTTTTGTTTCGCCTGACCAGACAGGCAATAGACTTGCACGCACGATGATGCTACCAGTCAGAGCGGTTTATTCATTACTAAAACCGATACCTAATCAACGCTCGTTACAACAAGAATTAGCATCGCAAGCAACAACACATGTCGCATCAACAGATACGATCAACATGCAATTAGAAAAACCTTTGGCGAGATTACCTGAAAAATTTTACAACCTGCGCAGCAAAGATTTATTTTCTATGTTATTAAAAATGCTATGGCAGCGTGATGCATCGGAACTATCAAGTTATGAGCCCCAGCAATTCTATTTTCCACCTAACTGTCGATATGAACGTGTTATGGGTGCTGATGGAGTTCAAATTGATAGCGTTGATAGGACTTACGCATTGACACCAATATGATATTATGTCCGGCAAAATAATCCACGGATAGGATATGAGAGTTCCGACGAAACCATCAACCGCTTGTTGTAATCAAAATATGTATATCTCATATCTTCTCAGTGATCCCCATTACACAAGCTGCACGCGCTTATCTGACATACTGCAATCTGTGTCCCACGATAGCATCAATCGATTTTTAGAAAGAGAACGCTACGAGCCAAAAGATTTATTTGACGAAGAAAAAGAAAAAATTGAATTAACAGGCGGGACGTTGAGCGTTGACGATTCCGTTCTTGATAAGCCCTACAGTGATTCTAGCAAAGCAGCATTTATTGATTATTTTTGGTCAGGAAAACACAAACGGCCTGTAAAGGGTATCAATTTAATTAGCTTATTTTACACTGATATTCATGGCATTTCCGTGCCCGTCAATTTTCGTATTTGTGATAAAAAATCAGGAAAAACAAAAAATGATTATTTTCGTGAAATGCTGCTTGAAGTAATTTCGTGGGGATTAACTCCAGCATGGATTACAGGTGATAGCTGGTATTCTGGAAATGATAATTTAAAATTTATTCGCAAAATAAATATGAATTTTTTATTTGGCATTGAAAACAATCGTCTCATTTCAACAGAGCGAGGCAAGTACATTCAAATACAGACATTAGAAGACTGGCCTCAAGATGGGAAATCTGTTTATTTAAAAGAATATGGGATGGTGAGGGTGTTTAGACAGATGTACAAAAAAGTATATCGCTATTACATCCTTGGTGTTGCAGATTTAGATAATCTTGATGGAATTAGCCATGTTGATTTTGAAAGAATACATGCCGCGCATTGGAGTATTGAGCGTTTCCATCGCGCTATCAAGCAAGTCTGTAATATCGAGCGCTTTCAAGTAAGGAGAGAGAACCCAATCAAGAATCATATATTTTGTGCTTTAAAAGCTTTTGTACGCTTGGAATTTATGCGATTTGATAAAATTATTCCGCATTGGTATGACATACAAAAAAACTTATTTTTGGAAGTAATTCGAAACTTTATTGCAAAGCCAGAAAAATATCAGGCTGTCAATGCGTAAGTCCTAGTTGATATCACAGCAGCTAAAAAAACAGAAAAATGTCGCATTGTATTTCAACCTGCTTTGACCATTTATCAAATGCAATTACGTGAATTAGCACGGCAAACTGACGAATTGGAATGTAATGTACGCACATTTAATTATCCTTTTATCACTGAAAATGACAGTGAATTAAGTTCTATTGAAGATGTTGTAATGTCCGGTGTCGCTGAAGTGTGGGATGTCATTAAAAAAAACAAGTGGAATGATGCTGAAATTACTGAGAATCTATATTTAGATGGCCACTGTTATGGCGGCGGCATTGCAATGTTAGTTGCTGCATTCTTTAAAGAAAAACACAAACTCAATCTTCATGTGTTTGTCGATCGCTCATATGCTTCTTCATATGACGCAGGCTCTGCATTTTTAAATCACTACACCGGGTTACCATTATGGTATGCAAAAATGCTGATGGGACTTAGCCTATATGCTTCAGGAGATTTAAATTCTGATTTAATGGCTGCGGCGAGAGTTCTTGACCCGCAATTTATTCATGGTACGAACTTAACTCACGATGAACCTCAACGAATGGCCTCTACGTGGAAAACCTCTCTCGGTTTAGAACCCGCTCCTGATCCAGCAGATGTTATTATTGTGGATGGCGCAACCTTCATGGATAAATTAGCAGAAAGTAAATCCAGCACGAATGGCATGATGAGAGTTTTTAACAGCAACCGTTATATCAGCGGTCATTTTGGTGAAATTAAAGATATGCACACCACTAAAGTAAATGGTGATGCTAAATCAAGTCATGAGACAAGCGCATTGTGGTTTTATAAAAGTATTATTCATCCGAAATTGGCACAGCAGTTAATGCCCGATCAAAGTGCACAATTGGCTTTTCGCTCTAAACTGTAGGGTGGGCACGCTGCGCTCTGAGCTATCCCCACGAATTTTTAGTAGTATTATTCCCCTCTCCCAAAATGCTTTTATTTTGGGAGAGGGGTAAGGGGTGAGGGTATAGGCCCTCATCCCCTGCCCTTCTCCCATCGTAAAAAACACTCTGGGAGAAGGGAATAAAAATTCGTGGGGATAACTCAGCGCTGCGCTTTGCCCACAAAATTTGTGATATATTCTCCACACCTTAGTCAATACGGCCATCATCATGAAATCACGCCTCTTATTGTTAGCATGCTTATTAACTAGCATGAACATCTACGCTACTTGCTCAACCCTATAGCGCTGATGACATCATTGCTTTTACACGCATTGATTATGCGAGCGTATCACCCAATAGCAAACAAATTGCATTTGTTACATGGAATCGCGATGCCAACAATAAAAACAAAAAGATTTTGGTGATTTAGGTGGTGGTGACTTCCAAGACATCATGACGGGTATCGATTACGTAACGCAACATTACAATATAGACACGCACAAAATAGCCATTGCCGGCTGGAGCGCGGGCGGATACATGTCCGCATGGGCGATTGGACACACTAATCGCTTCTTTACTGCTATTGATGGCGACGGCATCACTGATTTTGTTTCTTATGCAACAACGAGTGACGATACTGATTTTGGCTTGCGTTATTTAGGAAAAAACGTTTGGGATGCACCACAATTATATTGGCAACACTCACCACTAGCTTTTGCCAAAAATATTAAAACTCCATTACTGATTATTCATGGCGAGAAAGATATTCGTGTACCTTTATCACAAGGAAAAGAATTAATGACAACATTAACCTTGTTAAATAAACCAGTAAAAATGGTCATTGCACCTAATCAAGGACATGTGCCATCTGATGCAGAGACTTTTACTCAAGAACTGGAAGTAATCGATAAACAATTGTTTTTTAACACTAGCGGCATTGCAACATACTGATTATATAAATTTAATCTAAATAAATAGTGTGCTGCTATAATTAGCATATACATACACGCGCGAGGAGTTAGTATGTCAACTGCACGTAATGAAGCATTTCATAAAGAATTATTAGCGCTTCTAAAAAACCAATTACAATTAATCGATAGCGCTGCTCGCAAAGCCCCGCTTAGCAATACTCAACTTGCGATAGACTTAGATAATAATTCGAAAGGAGGACGCACTTATTCTTCCACCGCTGCTGCAACTGTCATCCTCAATACCATACGCGCAATGGAGGGATTCGATAAAGATTCAGTTTTCAGTGTAATACGAACAAACCTCATGAATTTTGCTGATAAATACAAGACTCATTTAGAAAGCATTTTAGCAAATGACTCAAATAATAAGGCGTTTCTAGTCAGCATTTGCAAAGAAGCAGCGGCAATAAGAGCTGCTGCAACTCCACCAAAAGCTGCTACAGAATCTTCAGCGGCTACAACAAAAAATCTACTATCAAATTTAACCGGCGACGGCAAAACATCTGGCACCGCTACAAATGCAGCAGATGTTGCAACAACCTGGGATAACTTTGACGCTGATGCACCTGTATCACGCACACGGCATATGAATGATCCACGAACAGTACTTGAAATAGAACTCAACATTGCCTTACGATCTAATGGTATCGATGGCATGGCTACAGACGCAAAAGCTGTCATGGACTCGATTGCTATTATTACTCGAGATGCACAATTTCTCGAAAAATTAGGGGCACAAGCCAATGCTCGACCATCTACTCAACCACACATCAATCGTGATAATGCTTTTGAATTTACTGTTCATATTAAACAATTATGTAATCACCTCAATGATCTGAAGGGAAATCCAACTTTACAATATGAACACCTTCTTGGAAATTTTCTACGCTGGAAAAAAGATAACCTAATCATTGCAGGTAACGATGGAAAAGTACATTTTTCTCTAGCTATATTAGACACACCTAGTACTCAAGCATTTCTCACAAAAATTAATAAGTTAGTAGAATTGTGTAACCCGATCGTATCAAAACACATAAAGAATGGCGCTCAATTAAACCCAAAAACACCTGATGATACCCCAACACAAACCTCAACGATAAAGCCAATAAAAAAATAAAATATCATAAGGGTACTATATGAAAAAAACATATCTGTTTGGGTTAATTTTTTTTCTCACTACCAACCTCTATGCTTCTCCTCTTACTTCGGTAAAAAAAGATTATTACGATATTTCCGGCACCACGGCGCCTGAGCTCAGAAAACAAATGAATAACCAAGGCCCTACCGATCACGGTGCACGCATGAGTGCCTATACATCATGGGCAATCAAATGGCGTTATGATTATGATCAAACAGATTCAGGATGTTCACTCACAAATATTCGCGTCTACCTTGATATCGTTTACCAATTACCACATTGGACTAACTATGATGATGGTGACAGTGCATTACAAAGTAAATGGGAAAGCTTTTCAGAACATTTACTAACACACGAAAATGGTCACGCAGATAATGGCAAAGGTGCTGCTAAAGAAATTGAAAATGCGTTGCAAAATTATCCTGAAATGAGTAGCTGCAAAGCATTAGGTGACGCTGCCAATAGTGCAGCAACTGACATTATCAATCAACACAAAGAATATGATTTAAGTTATGACGCAGAAACCGAACATGGACATACCCAAGGCGCTCGGTTTCCTTAATAAGGTCTGTTAACCCGCCTTGCACACATTAATCTTCCGATCGGCTTTTCCTGCCTTTTTTTCCTTTGGAGCAAGCTGCTCGCCCGCAGTAAACAGTCTTCCATAAAGCTTTGCATCGACAAATACTTTAGATCCGGGTTCACGGCAAACCATTACTCTTGGAGCGAAAGACTCACTCTCTTTTATATCAAGTGGATATTGACGACCTTTAGTACTCATTAAAGCTTTCTCTCCTCAAAAATTTTACGCATTGTAACAAATATCACATACATGACCACACCCAGCATAGAGCGAATAATACACAAAAATGCCTCGCTTTCACACTATAACTATTTTAAAAAATTTTCATATAAAATATTTTTCCTCAGGCTTTCTTAAGAAATCACGCCTACTTTTAAAGTTAATACTACATAAAAAAACTTAATGAGGTGTGTTATGAGCGTAACCCGAGTCTACTTAATCATCCCTACTTTTAAAGCTTTTGATAGCAAAGCAATGCGCGCTAATCACAAAGTGTTCGTTGATTTCCTCAATGACCGCATTGAAAATTTAAGAAAACTCAATAATGTCGTTTCTGCTTACTCGCACCTAGATCAACCCAGACACCACGGCGAACACGCACTAAAAGACAATTGGCCTGCTTTCCGCAATGCTTTACTTGTTAAAGTCTATGTCTCCACCGCAGCATTAACCGTAGCTCATCATGATTTCAATGAAAACTATGTAATACACTCCAAAGATATAACCGCTTATGAAACCAGCACAGCCCAATTTATCAGCGCCAATGGTGAGCCCATCGATTTACGCGCAGAAGTAATGGACGATGAAAAATTAAATAATAATTCACAATTAATTTTTATGCGCCATGAAGCCGCTATTCGCGCCGACATTTTTCGCTTTATTGCTGTCACCTGTCTTCCAAAGGACATGGTATTTGCCATCATAAGATACCTAGATTTATCAGAATCGGTGATGACTGTCATGCCCAAAACTCATAAACAAACTGCTGTAATTGATGGCTCATTATTTACTCCTGTGAAATGCACAGAGGATAATCTCAAGCTCTTAAAACGAGATGAGAAACAACAAGAATGGTTAACCGCGGTCAGCCTAGCGCACGGATCCGTACATGCTGCTGTGCGCGAGCCTAATTTACAAGTTGCCTATCAACACGTAACACAAGCAATGAATGGACTTGCATTTGCTGTTAATGAATCCAAAGCTCATAACCCAGCACGCTTCTTCCAGGGCAGGCCAAGCGCTTTTCAACTTGCGTCTGATTTACATCATTCTCTCTGTATCGGCTTTGCTATGTTTTTAAATCAAATGCCAGAACCTTATCAATTGACTTATATGAGAAAATGGATTGATGAAGCAATGAAAATGAAAATTCCATTACCCTTAGTAGATGTCATTTTGACCTATGCTTTCGTAACAGAAAAGAGCCCTGTTGCACCGAATGCTGCAGGAAATTATGACCAATTAAGTATGATTAAATATGTATAATAAGCTAAAATAACCGCTCAACGTATCTCCTATAACATTTTGTAGGGTGGGCGCAGCGCTGAGCTATCCCCACGAATTTTTACTCCCTTCTCCCAGAGTGTTTTTTACGATGGGAGAAGGGCAGGGGATGAGGGCCTATACCCTCACCCCTTACCCCTCCCCCAAAATAAAAGCATTTTGGGAGAGGGGAATAATACTACTAAAAATTCGTGGGGATAACTCAGAGCGCAGCGTACCCACCTCACCTATTGAGGAGATAAAACCATTTACTTGAAAACACATATGAGAATCACCCATGGAATTTATTGTCATTACTGCAATCATCAGCGCAGCATTCGGGTACACCATACACTTTGTTTTAACTGCAAAAAAACTAGCGCGCTTAGAAAATGATAACGTTCGCTATCTTGAGCTAAAGACTGATTTCTCACAAAAACTTTCTGAACTGCAAACAACACGTGAAAAAATGTCTGCGCTGGAGACAGAAAAAAATATTTTAACTGAACAACATGCAGCGCAATTAGTGCAATTACAACAAATGCAAGAAACGTTAAAATTGCAATTCGAAAACCTAGGAAACAAAATTTTCAATGAACACAGCAATACCTTCAAAGTGGAATCACAAAGCCGCTTAAATGAATTGCTATCACCGTTAAAGAACGACATTGATGGTTTTAAGAAAAAACTCGAAGACTCTTTTGGCACCCAAGCAAAAGAGCAACATTCATTGAAATCCGAAATTGAACGCATTGTTAAAATTCAAGAACAAATGACTTCACAAACCGACAACTTAACTAAAGCATTGAAAGGAGACTTTCGTGTCCAAGGTCATTGGGGTGAAGTAATACTTGAACGAATTTTAGAAGAATCTGGCTTGCGTGCAAATCAAGATTATATCTTGCAGGGTACGGATGTCGGCATGAAACATATCGAAACTGGCCAAACATTAAAACCAGATGTGATTGTTAAACTCCCTGAAGATAAACACTTGATTATAGACTCCAAAGTATCACTCACTGATTATGAACGCTTTTTTTCAGCAGAAGATGAAGCTATGCGCGCTGTTCATCTAAAGCAATTTCTAGCATCTGTTAAACGACACGTACAAGATTTAGAAGTCCGTCGCTATCAAGATTCAGATAAACTCAATACACCGGATTTTGTATTAATGTTTATGCCTATTGAAGGCGCCTTTTCATTAGCTGTGCAACAAGATCCTGAGCTGCACAGTTATGCCTGGGATAAAAAAGTTGTGATTGTTTGTCCATCTACTTTATTCGCAACATTACGCACCATTGCTTCGATTTGGCGTGTTGAGCTACAACATAAGCACGCGCTCGAAATTGCAAAACAAGGTGGCTTACTGTATGACAAAGTGGCTGGCTTAGTTGATGATATGCAAAAGTTAGGATTGCAAATGAAAACCACACAAGACACTTATGATAAAGCCATGAATAAATTGCAAACGGGAAATGGCAATATCATTGTGAAAACGCAGCAACTACAAAAACTTGGTGCGAAAGCTTCAAGAAATTTACTAAAAACAATCCCTGAAGCGTTTGACGATACGATTGCGGAAAGTGAATTGTAGTAAGCATTGGTGGGCGCGCTTCGCTCTGAGTTATCCCCACGAATTTTTGCTCCCTTCTCCCAGAGTGTTTTTTACGATGGGAGAAGGGCTGGGGATGAGGGCCTATACCCTCACCCCTTGCCCCTCTCCCAGAAAAAAAGCATTTTGGGAGAGGGGAATTATACTACCCAAAATTCGTGGGGATAACTCAGCGCTTCGCTTTGCCCACCCTATGAAAATACATATATAGATAAAACAAACACCTATAAATCAATAAATTAGAGCATAGCAATCTATTTCTCACACATCGTTACAGCATATTTTTCAGTAAAAACAAGCAAGAGACACACAAAAATCTAGATCTACGCTATAATGTTAATACATACAAAACATTAAGAAATTATTAAAAATCCGAGGGGAGGCTTGCATGCCTGATATTGAAGGCTACGCATCCAGTGGTGTGAAGAAAAAACCAGATGGCGGTGTACGCATCTATGATTTAATTCAACGTTTTGAAGCAGATCATATTGCTGATAACCCAAGACCAACACTACTCAGTGATTTACGAAATTACCTACATGCAAAAGGGTATGGTAATGACTTAATGCAAATGGTATTTCCTGATGTGCCAAAACCAAAAAATTATCCATCTTTTACCAATGAAGTACGCCCATTACGTTTATTTTTTGATGCTGAATTTTACTTTGATAAAAACCATAATTCGCTAGGCTTGGCGAACTGCATGCAACACGGCTACTTCATGCTGGAAGGCAACCAAATTTACCATAACATGAATAATGCAAAACACTATGCAGAATACAAAGAAAGCATCGATCGTTACTTCATTAATCATCAACATCAATTACAAATTTTCAAAGACGCTGTTGTATTTTTACTGAATAACAATGGTGAAAAGCTCTCGCAATTATTAGGTTATCTATCTCACTTTGCTACTGGCCCAGAAAGCGCAGGACTTAAGTTATTTGGGAAAATGGGCGCCACGAGCATGATGAATACATTTGTCGCTGGCTTAGATGAAAAATTTGCACTCGCTAACAAGCAAATGACACAGCAAATAGAACTCATTAATCAATATCAGGCAAAGATCGAAAAACTGAGAACTGAAATCAATCGTGACATTCCCTTTGTACGTGACGTAAAAGATATCAGCGAACTTTTTAAATTAGAAAACCAAACGCTGCAGTATGCGCAACGACTTGAAGAACTCAGAGAAACCAGAAAACAATTTGCAAAAATGCTGGATGGCATTGAATGGTATACTGAAAAAAACAATGCAGTCAATGTAGCTAGCTTACTACAGGATTGTAGATTGAACGAAGAACTCGTTGACGGCACTCTTCAAAGCACTAATATTCTAATCAAAGCTCAAATTAAATCATGCACTATCGATGTTACAGCGTTAATGGGGGAAGGTAGAGAGCACGCCACTGTCATTGCAAGACATTTACACTGTAGCATACAACAATATAACGATATGCTGACTAGAGCTATCGAGCAAGAACAAAAAACCTACGCCTTATTAAATAGCGAACAGCAACGACAAATCATTGCTGCGCAAACCAATGAATATCACAATAAAATTAAAGCTGCCGTCAATGAACAGCAAAACAAAAGCACTAACGCATCTCCTATTTATGATATGAGCATTGGTGAAGTCGCAACACGCAGTGGTATGGCGCAACAAGCAAGAGCATTACATGATTCAACTAATCCCACTGCCATCAAAAAATTAGCTGGTGATTGCACGCAAGCATTAAAGCGTAGACTAGCTGCACCTAATATTTCTGAAGCCAACAAACAGCAAGTAACAGAAAAAATTGCCGCTCTTGCCAATCGCGTTCGTGAAATTGACTTGTATACTGCTGCATTTAATCAACAACAAGCTGTCTATGCTGCAAAATCTGCTACTGCACATAATAACCTAGGCCGATTACGCAAATGCCAAGATCAGTGCGTCACAGAACTTGCACGTATTGCAGAAGTGCAACGCACTAACAAAGCCAATGAGCAAGCTGCTCACGAAGCTGCAAAGATTAATTTACCACCTAAGAGTGATATCAGAGATCATTTAACCGAAACGCAAACTGCATTAAGCAAAGCACGGGCCGGAGTTCAAACTTATCTAAATGAAAAAATTGCGCGGGAATCAAACCAACACAAAGTGGCTGCTGCAAAGAATCTCTTAAGTACTCTTGATGGATTACTAGCAACCGTTGGTGGCTGCCTCAATAATAATTTGATTCAATCAAGCGACGTTATTGTGAAACTAAAAATAGATCTTGTAGATGCTAAAGCTTCATTTATTACAGAACATGACAAGTCAGAAGGATCTACTTTTAAATTCTCTAATTTGTTACAACATAACACTATGCATAAAGATAAAGTAATTAAGCTACTGGATGGTTTAATGCTAAACGTTGATCGCCTCTACCGAGATGTAACATCGGCAAAATCAACTGCAACACCTGAACCACATGCACTACAACCCAGCACGCAACGGCGTATGATGGGATAAGCAAGCCCCTCACCCGCCACATAAAAAGCACGTGGCGACCTCTCCACAAGTGGAGAGGTGAAACGCTTCACTCCCTTCTCGGCGTTGTTGCATAAATCAAAACCTGCACTATTCCCCTCTCCCAAAGCGTTTTTTGCGAATGGGAGAAGGGTTGGGGATGAGGGTTTACTCAGCAATACACTTATCAAATATACAACACTGCCCTCTATCTTCTATGGCTTGTATCCCATGACCTGCCCAGATACCCGTATAAAATAATTCGTGATTGTGCATATCAGTCACTCTTACCATCGCTGTATAGGGATTCGTTAATGGCACATCAACTTGCTGTGCTTGTGCAAGTGCGCTATCTACACCTTTGCTACCATCCATAGGATATGATTTGACATGCAACTTTATCTGACAACTATTGTAGACATAAACAGATGCATTCTCAGCGAATGCTAATGAACTAGACATTGCAACTATCAGTAACAAAAAAAACCTTCTCATATAAAAATCCTTTTTCATGATTAAAGAAAACAGAATGATTATACGATAGTTGCTCTCATCGAAAACCCCGTATTAACTACGGGACTTTCAATCATTTAATTTGAAAATTTTGCAGGTCCTTTTGGAGCATTTGCTGAATCAAAACTAGTAGCTTGCGCAGGCTGCGTTGCTTTTTTATTAAAAAACGTAGCATAACCTTTTGAGTCAACCACGATTACTTTTGAATCACTTTCCATATTATTATTTAAACTAAATTGTGAGTGATATAATTCTTTTACCACTGGCTCATTCCATTTTTGCTGTCTTGCCACCATGAGATCACCATTTGGTAATACCCCAACCGCATTTATATAATGCCCAGGAACAACAATAGTAGGAGAACCTTGTTTTGCATCTCCCATTGATGCCGGTAAATGCTCTGGATTAACAACATGCACACCATAGTTGTCAAAAAATATAAAATTATTATCTTTCCATCGCATTTGATTCACATTTGAAGAAACATCACAACCCCACACTTTTTCTTTCCACACTAATTGCTTACTTGCAAGGTGATATAAACTAACTGAAGTCCCATCATCTAAAGTAACCACTGCAAGATATTTTGCCGTAGGTGACAACAATACTGAACTGAGAATAGTACCCTTCAGCATCATTTCATATAGACGATTCCCACTTAAATCTAAAACAGTAATCTGATACTTAAAACGCTCATCTGCTGATCGCCCATATTCTACTGATCCTAAGCTCTCTGTAAAAGCAACAGCACCGGCCTGATCCGCGATGTTAATATCATTGCTGCCTGCTACCACACTGAAAACTGAATTATGATCAACATGAGCTATCAGATTTTCTTTCATATCATAATAAAACCATGTACCTTTCGACTTTCTACCCATGACTCTATCACTATAATTTTGCTCATCGTCATAACATAAAAAATAAATCCTGCTTTCAGTTTTTGAAAGAATAAAATCAGCTAATCGCGGTTTTCTACCTAAAAGATAATAATTCTTTAAAAGAACCTCATACTCATTTTCTAACTTTCCTAGCTGCTTATTCCATTTCCAAAACGTAAATGATTCTGTATTGCCTATCCCTAGTACATCTTGCATCATAAATATACGCCCAGACTTGTCTGCCAACTCTGCCATGACAACAGGAGTTCCGTTTGGATTTCTAACACTAGCGATCACATTATGATAAACAAATGACTTATAATTTTTCGTTCGCCACAAAATAGTTTCATCATCCAGAAATATCATCGAAGAACGTTCACTACCTACTTCTTTAGAAAGTTGCGCACTAACACCTTTGGTATATTTTCCTGTTAAATTAACAAATGGCACTTTGCTTTTAGCGCTCGTTGCATAAGATTTTTCATTTTTATCATCTTTTTTAGCAGGTGCTGCGGCACTAGATGCTGCCGCCGTAGATTTTGCATCATGTGCACTATGAGTAGTATTCGCTTTAGGTGTCACATCTGGAGAAAGAGTTGCATCGTATATTGTGCGTTTTTCTGCATCACTTAATTCTGCATAGGCAGCAACGATGTTTTTCATTTTTTCGGTTGCTTCTGCTTGTTTATCTGCAGGTACTCTATCGGGATGCCACTGCTTTGCTTTTGCATGATAGGCTTTTTTAATTGCGTCAGCAGTTGCAGTTCGTTCAACACCTAACGTTTCGTAATGATTTTTTGGCATAACAATCTCGCTATATATTATTTATTGCTGCAATATATGCCACGCAAGGTCCGGCCCATATAGGGTAAATACCCCCTATGCTTTATTGATCACGTAGGATTAGATATGATTGCAGATTAAATCAAAGGAATGACTTATGCCTAAATTCAGTATTTTTATTAGAGACCTAGCATCTCAAACACCCTGCACAAAAACTCAAGTCATTGATACAGATGCGGAAGAAACACTAGAGTCAGTTAAAAATCGATTTCTTAAACGCGTAAACCTACAAGGTTTATATCAATCAGAAAACGCGCATATGTATTTTACCCACCAAGACCGCCCGTTAGATAATGACTCTGAAAAAACACTAAATCATTATAAAATTGATGCCGATACAACCTTAGTAGCAAGAATTGGATTTGGCCGCGGCTGGCCTAATAGATAAAAACCTTATGCAATTATTTAGACGTATTGCCATATGCCTTGCAATAATTACCTCCGGTAAGCTATATGCATATACTCAAATTGATTTAACAAAATCTTATTCTCATTTTATAACTCAACAAACACATCATGCCATCATCTGGAACGATGGCATGATTATGCAGACAGGCCAACGACATCACGATGTTCTTAATCAATTAAATAATGCTTCGCTAGCTGATCAGCTATCCGATGGAAATTATATAACAGGAAAACCTAAAGATTATCGATACTATTCCCCCACTAACGATGCCGGAAGAATTCGTTACGAGCCATTTTTTAAGAAAATGTATGGTGAATCAAAACGTGATGTCATTCGACATTTAACAACGATTTATTGGTTACCTAAATTCTTCGGCAAACAATTTCCAATTGAGATTACGCAGGTTAATCATGTGGATCAGCATTTAATATCAGTGTCGCGTGAACTAGAAACGCTAGCAAAGAAAAATCCAACACTCATTCCTTACTTGAACAATCCCGCCGGTGGATTCCGCTGGCGTGAAATTGAAAACTCTCACCGCTTAAGTGCACATTGCTATGGCATTGCTTTCGATCTCAATAAAGATAAAACACATTATTGGCAATGGGATTTACAAAACAACCAGATGCTTGTTTCTGAGAAAACCAAGCTACATTATCACAACACTATATCTTGGGAAATTGTACGAATCTTCGAGAAACATGGCTTTATCTGGGGAGGTAAATGGTATCACTACGATACCATGCACTTTGAATATAGGCCTGAGTTACTAAATCGACATTTCTTTTAATCGTGATGCTTTGCTCTGCGTCCACGATCACTGAACCATTCTTCTCCATATGACACAAAAATTTCTTCGCCTTTGCGAATATTTTTTAATGCCTTGAAGACAGCCACACGTTGCTTTGACTTAATCGTATAATCTGCATTAGGTTCATCCGCATGATTATAGATACTACCAAATCCAAGTACGACCGCATTTTTACCACGTGAATCAAAATAAAAATCTTCTAATCCTTTATCACCACCGCGCGTAACGATAATGTAACATTCTTCGATTATCTGCCCTTTCTTAAAAGACTGAGCGGCGAACACTCCGTATCCATTGATAGAAGATTTTTTTACGACTACTTTTGCTTGATATAACGTTGATTTCATTTCTGTCTCAATTTTTCGGTAAATAAAATATATGTTTTAATCATCTCACTTAAACGTTGCTGCAATGGCTGACTTTTCAATTTGCCCGCATCATCAAATGATTCATGCGCAGATGCTAACGAAAACATATCAGGATGCACCACTGCGCCACATGCTTCCAAAGGAACTCTCGTCGCCCACAACCCGCGATTTCCACCTACTAATGAAGGTGATGCAGAGAGCAAGAACATTAATTGTTTTTGCCATGGCATCGGCGTCATTCTTGATACCCAATCAATTAGATTTTTTAGCGTACCCGGAATTGAAAAATTATATTCTGGACTTGCAATAATCACCCCATCCGCTGCATGCATACGCGCAACAAATTGCTTGATCGCCTCAGGGATACCCGCTGAATTCTGTACGTCTGCATTATATAAAGGCGCATCAAAATCATTAAACGCTGCCATATCAACTTGATGCCCTAATTCTTGCACGATTGATGCTGACAACTGAATCAACTTTTTATTAACTGATTCTGCTCTCAGTGATGCCGCAAACATAAGAAATTTCATTCATTTAATTCCTTTTAATAGATAGCGAGCAATAATACACAGCTCTCTAAACATATACCAATTGAAAAATTATTTTTAACCCCTTTTACCATATGTGGTCAAAAATAACACTGCTTATTCGGTTTGCTCTGGAATTTATTTTATCAATACTATCAGCTTATTAACCTAGATTACTGTCACAACACCTAGCCAACACTTTATACAGCAATACTTCTGGATTATGATAAATCAATACCATACTATCTGCCGCCTCTGAGTAAAAGGAATAAATAAATGGGCAAGATGACGATGATCCCCGAGATGTATCCCCATACCATAAATAGCAGTCATAATAGGATTTTTATAAATCTCGCATTTGCATTATCCGTTATTATTATCGGATTAATTGCTAGCGTCTATTTATGGCAAAAAGATCACTTGATTCAAGCTAATCATCAAGTCACAAAATCATACCAAGTGATCCAAGCAGCGAACCAATCACTACAAGATATTTATCTTATCTTAGGCCCGCAAAAAGATTTTCTTGTTACGGGAAAGCTTCTCTATAAACTAGACATTAATAACCAAATAGCAAAAGCAAAGCAATCCCTTGCTTTGCTTTCCGAGTTAACTAAAAACAATATGACACAAAAAAATCGTGTTGATTTACTCAACGCTGTTTTTGAGAAACGACTCTCCGTTATGTTTGAGCTACGCACGATGAAAGAAAATGACATACTCAGAACGACCGAAGGTGATGAATTACTGCAAAAATCAAAAGAACTTTCTGATCAAATACGTGATTCAGTAAATCAAATAATCGATATTGAATCAGTCATGCTATACGAACATAATGAGTCTGCTATTAAAAATGAAAAAAATATCAATCTTATTTTTGTAACTGGCAGCGCCATTAGCATCGTTTTTTTGTTATTTACTTTAGTATTATTTAATCGTGAATTAAAAATGCGACTGGAAGCTGAACACAAAGGTAATGACATCCAAAATGAATTACAAAGCATAGTTGAAAGCGCTAGCGACATGATCGCCGCATTAGACTTAGATATGCGTTTTTTAAGCTTTAATACAGCCTATGAAAAAGAATTTATTCAAATATTCGGGAAATCTATCACGATAGGCACAAAGTTTGATGAAGTTACCAGCGATTTAAAAACTGAAAACTCATTCTTATCATTATGGGCTGAGTCATTACGCGGTAGCGCCATGACAAAGACACTAGCTTTTGATGTAAATGGTAAAAACCACGTATACGAAGTCACATCCAATTCAATTAAAAATAGCAACAGCCAAATTGTCGGCGCTGTACAAGTTATTCGTGATATTACCGAGCGCTCAGAAAGTCAAAAGAAATTAGAAGATGCTTACAACAAACTAAATACTGGTATGCTGGAATTGCAAAAGCAGAATGAAAAAATTACCCTTTTAGTTGAAATGAGCGACATTATTCTTGCATGTGAAAGCGTGACGGAATTAAGCGAAATTATTGCCAAATACTGCAGCAAAATATTAAATTTTGCAGGCGGCACATTATACATCATGCATGCGTCAAAAAATTATTTAGAATCAACCTCAAGCTGGGGTGATTCAAGAACCAAAGAGCCAACCTTCACTCATGACTCTTGCTGGGCGTTACGCTTAGGAAAACTCCATCAATCAAGCACAGACAGCAGTGAGCTGTTCTGTAATCACATTAAAATGAATCAACAAGATGATCGCATCTATTTCTGTTTACCACTCATCGCACAGAATGATATTTATGGACTACTCAACTTGGAAGTTGATAAACATTCGTTCCATAACGGTTTTTCTGAAAGTGAAAAACTCTTAATTAAAGCTCTAGCTGAACTGAGCGCCCTATCACTTGCTAATGTGCGCCTAAGAGAAAACTTACATTACCACTCAACACGTGACCCATTAACTTCATTGTTTAATCGTCGATATTTAGAATATTTCCTCACAAAAGAAATCAAACAAGCGGAATCCAATAAACACCCCTTGTCAGTACTGATGCTAGACCTAGATCACTTTAAGAGTATCAACGACAACTATGGGCATGATGTTGGTGATCAAGCATTAAAAGAGTTTTCACTCATTCTATTGGAAAATTCACGCAGCACTGATATTGCTGCGCGCTTTGGTGGAGAAGAGTTTATTCTTGTACTGCATGATATGTCTATCGACAAAGCAAAAGTTCGCGCTGAAGCTATTCGCCTAGCTACTGCAAAAATTCTCATTAACGTTGGCAATCAGAACATAGGTCCCGTTACTGTGTCGATAGGTGTCTCAGGGTATCCTGATGATGCTTCAACCTATGAATCACTCATTGAAACAGCTGATAAAGCTCTTTACATTGCGAAACACACAGGCAGGAATAAAGTTGTGCTAGCACATGAAACTTCGGCGAATAAGCGGTTTTAAATTTATTTAATACCATCATCCCCAACCCTTCTCCCACTTGTGGGAGAGGTCGACGCATGCTTTTTATGCGGCGGGTGAGGGGCTCTCAAACGCCCTCATCCCCAGCCCTTCTCCCATCGTAAGAAACACTCTGGGAGAAGGGAGAAAAACTTTAAAACTCACCTCTCCCACTTGTGGGAGAGGTCGACGCATGCTTTTTATGCGGCGGGTGAGGGGCTCTCAAACGCCCTCATCCCCAGCCCTTCTCCCATCGTAAGAAACACTCTGGGAGAAGGGAGAAAAACTTTAAAACTCACCTCTCCCACTTGTGGGAGAGGTCGACGCATGCTTTTTATGCGGCGGGTGAGGGGCTCTCAAACGCCCTCATCCCCAGCCCTTCTCCCATCGTAAGAAACACTCTGGGAGAAGGGAGAAAAACTTTAAAACTCACCTCTCCCACTTGTGGGAGAGGTCGACGCATGCTTTTTATGCGGCGGGTGAGGGGCTCTCAAACGCCCTCATCCCCAGCCCTTCTCCCATCGTAAGAAACACTCTGGGAGAAGGGAGAAAAACTTTAAAACTCACCTCTCCCACTTGTGGGAGAGGTCGGCATGCGTTTTTTGCATGACGGGTGAGGGCAAAGCATATTAAAACACTTCCGCCATCATGCAACGAGCACTGCCACCGCCTAATTTCTCGATAGTATCGATTGCTACGACAACGATCTCCGCGTGGCTTTCTAATTGCTGTAATTGCTTTGTTGCGTAAGCTTGGAAAGCCGTTGTTGACATCACGACTTTCGGTGTGCCAGATGCCGATTTCACTTCAAGAATATTTCCAGCCATGCCATACACTTGCTCGAGCGTGATATCGATAATATCTTTATGTGTTTTCTGTAACGAGGCTAATACACTAGCGCGTTCAGCAACATCGCGAATACTTTCCAGACAGACCACTGCAAAATTCACACCAATACTCATGACGACATTCGCATGATAAATCAATGCATCATTTTTATCATAGCTATGGAACGTAATGAGTGAATAATCTAGCGAACCACATAATTTTTCTAACACTGTTTGCTGTGCACGTGGTGATATTGCAGCATAAGCAATTTCATTGACTCTATCAAACAATATGCTTCCCGTACCTTCTAGTGCTAAATCACTTTTCTCATATTCTGTTAAATCAATGATTTGATCTATCGCAATATCTTGCGCTGATAATCGTTCACATAAGATTTCACTTTGTCGCTCAATGCGGCGATTATGATGCAACATGGGATAAAGTATTAAATTCCTTTTACCGGATCGCAGCTTGTGTGTAGAAAACCAATTATTAGGAAACACTGCATCGGGTGTTACTACATTTTCACGACTTGCTAATACAATGGTCTTAATATCATGCTCAGATAAGACTTCTAGCATATCATTGAACTCTTGCAATGCCTGATCACGAACATTCTGCACCGAGATATCTTGCTGAAATCCATTTGTTTTTGCCGTTTCAATATTAAATTGAAATGTATCTGGCGAGACCATCACTATAGTACTTGTTGTTTGCTGCATATTTTTTGATTTCCATTATAAAATTGCCATCCCGAGCAGCCTGCTCGGGATGACAGACTGCTCAATTGCCACTATAATCACGCACTAATCATAACCTACTGGATTCCCCATGACGAACCATATAATGCCGACATATTACAATCAACTTCAGGTACACTTTGAATATGGCAAAGGTGCATGGTTATGGGATAACCTAGGTGAAAAATATTTAGATGCCTTAGCTGGCATAGCCGTTTGCAGCCTCGGCCATGCGCACCCTGCCGTCACGCAAACTATCATTGCACAAGCAGAGAAATTACTTCATACATCAAACACCTACATCATTCCAAACCAAGTAAAACTTGCGGCAAAACTCACGGAAGTTGCTGGCATGGAACAGGCTTACTTTTGTAACTCCGGTGCAGAAGCTAATGAATCCGCTATTAAATTAACGCGTTTATATGCTCGTAAAAAATCTATTTCGAATCCCATCATTATTACCATGAAAAATTCTTTTCATGGTCGCACACTGGCAACATTAAGTGCTTCTGGTAGCGAACGCTTGCAAGCTGGATTTGAACCACTCGCAACTGATTTCAAACATGTGACGCTCAATGACACGCAAGAATTGGATCAATTAGTAGCAACTTATCACGATCGCATTGTGGCAATTATGCTGGAACCCATTCAAGGTGATGGCGGAATTAAAATTGCTAGCAATGAATATCTAACACATATTCGCAATTTATGTGACCAACATGATTGGCTCATGATTTTAGATGAAGTACAAACTGGAATTGCACGTACTGGTAAATGGTTTGCTTATCAGCACTCGAATATCAAACCGGACATTATTACTCTTGCGAAAGCGCTTGCTAACGGCATTCCGATTGGTGCGTGTTTAGCGCGTGATAAAGCATGTAATTTGTTTGGTCCTGGCAAACATGGCTCAACGTTTGGCGGTAATCCATTTGCTTGCGCCGTCGCTAATACTGTTTTAGAAACAATTGAAGCTGACGACATCAATGCTCATGCTGAAAAAATGGGAAACTATCTTGTTAAAAAACTACAAACCACTTTAAAAAAATATCCGCAAGTCATTGAAGTGCGCGGTAAAGGTTTAATGCTAGGCATCGAGTTAGATCGCCCATGTATGGAAATTACGAAAGTTGCTTTAAAACATAAAATTTTATTTAACATTACATCTAATACAGTCATACGGTTATTGCCGCCACTCATTATTACTGAACAAGAAGCGGATGAAATTGCACACCGCATCGATTTATCAATCGCAGAATTTATCAAATAACGGGAGCCACTATGGCAGGATGCCGCAAAATTATTATTTTTTTGTTATGCCTTGCATTAGGTAATGCATGCGTATTCGCTGGCAAAATAGTCGTAAAATCAGTAAGAATTCCTATGGAAGCAGCAGACCCACAAGGATTAGAAGCGTTACTTGTTTGGAAGAAAAATTCAAAACAATCACACCCTGTCGTCATTATCAGCCATGGTTCACCGCGCAATCCACAAGAGCGTGCTATCATGTCTGCCAGGAAATATTTACCGATTGCAAAAGTATTTGCAAAACGTGGCTGGGCTGTTGCAATCGTTATGCGCAGAGGTTACGGCACATCGGGTGGGGGATGGGCTGAAAACTTTAACACTTGCGCAGATCCAGATTATGATAAAGCAGCAAAAGCAGCTTCTGCTGACTTACATGCTGCAATCGATTACTTAAAAACTAAACCACAATTTAATACTAACCAAGTGATCGCCATCGGAGTTTCTGCTGGTGGATTCGCTACGATTGCATTAACTGCAGATAATCCACCACCTGGATTAGTTGCAGGCATTAGCTTTGCTGGTGGACGCGGCTCTTTGAATAATGATCAAGTTTGCAATGAAGCAGCGCTCATCTCTACATTCGGAAAACTAGGCGAAACATCTCGCGTTCCCATGCTATGGGTTTATGCGAAAAACGATCGCTCCTTTAATCCAACTCTAGCAAAAAAATTCTTAGATGCTTTCAATAGTCACGGCGGGCAAGCTAATCTAATGATCGCCAATAACTACGGTGATGACGGTCACGGCTTATTTTCTGTCAATAGTATCGACCGATGGTCACCTATTGTTGAGAGCTACATCAAAGAAAGACAATTAACACCATCAGATGGATTATCTGCACTCGATAAAGATGGCACATCTGCGTATGAAAAATATAAAAAAGGTAATTTACACAAAGCCTTTGCAATCTCTCCCAAAGGATCATTTGGGTGGCGCACTGGCCGCAATACCGCGGATGAAGCTAAGAAAGATGCCCTGGAATACTGTAACCGCGAAAAGCTAGCTGGCTGCAAAATTTATTCAGTTGATGATAAAATTGTGTTTTAATAGCACAACACAGAGACCGCCCTCACCCGTCATGTGAAAAATGCTTTTCTCCCTTCTCCCCAGAGCGCCTTTTGTGAATGGGGAGAAGGGCTGGGGATGAGGGGCCATATTTGGAGACAAAATGACACAACCCGTTCTTGCAAAACGATTTTTTTTCGGCGCTGCTCTTGGGACGCTGGTTGAATATTACGATTATGCGTTGTTTTATATATTCCTTCCCATGCTATCACCTGCATTTTTTCCAGGGAAATCATCCTTTGATGCACTGATGCAAGGGTATATCGTTATGATTATACCGGTGATTGCACGACCTCTAGGCGGGCTATTCTTCGGCTGTATTGGCGATGCTGTCGGTCGACGACGTGCGCTCATTGGCTCAATGATAGGTATCGCCATCGCAACGGCTGCAATTGGTATAGCACCTACCTATGCACAAATTGGTGTTTGGGCTACCGTATTAATTGTTATTGCTAAATCAGTTCAGTTATTTTGTTTTGGTGGTGAATACAGTGGCGCTGGAATTTATGTCGTTGAACATGCACAAAATAAACGTGAGGGCTTAGTTGGCAGCTTACTCACCGCAATGACGCTCACTGGATCAGTGCTCGCTTCAATAGTCGGTATCTTTTTAACTGCCAAATTCATGCCTGCATGGAGCTGGCGTATCGCGTTTATTTTTGGTGGTATCATTGGTCTCGTAGGTATTGCCTTCAGAAAAAACCTACCTGAAAGTCCAAACTTCCAACAGGCTGATCCGAACAAACAATCTCTTCTCACTTTGATTCGCACTTATCCTAAAGAATTACTTGCTGGCTTTTTTATCGGTGGATTGTGCACGACACCATTCAGTAGCGCTTTAATTTTTATTCTACCTGTGGCTGCAACAAAAGGATTTATTTCAAATCACACGATGATGTTAATGCACACCACCGCAACGATTAGTGCTGTCGTCACACTCATCGGCGTAGGATTTTTGACTACTAAAATCAAACCACATAATATTATGCAGGCTGCAGGCTGGTTCTTCTTATTCTTTTCATATCCATTATTAGTCTTATTAGATCAATTGAAAGTTTATACCATTCTACCAGCCATATTATTGCTCGTGATTGCGAATGAATTCTTCTTCGGCCCTAGCAATGCATTTTTTAAAAATATGTTTCCTATGCAATTCCGCTATCGCGGCAGCTCATTAGGTTATTGCACCGGCATGGCTTTTTTTGGCGGCACGTCGCCAATCATTGAATCGTACCTCTATCGCACCACTGGTCACTTTAGCTCAATTGCAGTATGGTTAATGTTTGTGAGCATAGGCTCATTACTTTCGATTCATCTTGTTTGTAAAAAACAAAAATTAAAAAATATTATTCTTGAAAAGGATTTAGTTCATGAAAGCTAAACTACGCGGCACTGAAATTTATTTTGATATTGCTGGCATGCAAATTGCCCCTGAAAAAGATACTTATGTTGAGCGCCCAGTGATATTCATGTTGCATGGCGGCCCAGGTGGCGATCATTTACGTTTTAAGCAACACTCTATTGAGTTACAAAATTTCGCACAGCTTGTGTTTATCGACCACCGTGGTTGTGGACGCAGCAAGAAGACAAAACAAAAAGACTATACAATTGAAAATAATATTGAAGACATCGAAGCATTACGCAAACATCTTGGTTTAGAAAAAATTTGTATTTTAGGAACATCGTATGGCGGGATGGTTGCGCAAGGTTATGCTGCGCGTTATCCGAGAAATCTTGATAAGCTTATATTAGTAGTGACTGCACCTAGTTATCGTTTTTTAGCAGAAGCAAAGCAAGCATTACATGAACGTGGTGATGCAAAGCAAATTGCAATCACACAACACTTATGGAATGGAACATTTAAAAATCCAAATCATGTACTCGAGTTTTTTAAAGCGATGGAATCTATCTATTCTGTTTCAAAAAATAAGAAGCGCAAACCATACAGCAAATCACAAACTGTTTGGTCGCACGAAGCACTTAACGAAGGGTTTGGTGGTTTTTTACGAACCTATGACATCATCCCGCAATTAAAAAAAATAACGTGCCCTACGCTAATTCTTGCTGGAGAAAAAGATTGGATTTGCAGCCCTAATCAGTCAAAGACCATTGCTAAAAATATTAAGCATGCAAAATTAAAAATATTTAAGAACTGTGGACATGCGTTAGCTGTTGATGCACATGATGAATATATCAAGATAATTAAGCGGTTTTTAAAGAAGTAAAACCCTCATCCCCAACCCTTCTCCCATCGTAAAAAACACTCTGGGAGAAGGGAGAAAAAACACGTGACGGGTGAGGGATTACGCCACCACATCCTTCACAGTCACTTTCTCAATAATCACATCATTCACTGGCACATCTTGATGTCCAGAACGACGTCCGGTAGAAACTTCTTTGATTTTATCAACAATTTCCATCCCTTCTACCACTTTACCAAATACACAGTAGCCCCAACCATCGCCAGACTTTGATTTAAAATTTAAAAAATCATTATCAGCAACATTAATAAAAAACTGTGTGCTTGCAGAATGAGGATCAGAAGTACGCGCCATGGCTATCGTGCCGCGCTTATTGGTAAGACCTTTGTCTGCTTCATTTTCAATGGTTTCACCGGTGCGTTTTTGACTCATTTCAACATCAAAGCCACCACCTTGAACCATAAAGCCATTAATGACACGGTGAAAAATTGTGCCATCATAAAAACCACTTGCCGCATAAGATAAGAAATTTTCTGCTGTTTTTGGAGTATTCTCAAAGTCTAACTCAAGAACGATATCCCCATAATTTGTTTGCAGATGTATCATAAAACTAACCCCTCCAATATTCATTTTCGTGCGTAAGGTACCGCAAAACTTAGTTTGTTTCAAAGAAATCTTCTACAGCCTTATTCCATTGAACCGGTTGCTCTAAGTTCGACAAATGCCCAGCATCATGAATCACGACTAATTTGCTATTTTTTGCCAGCTGATGCATTGCATCACTTTGCTGGGGTGAAATCACCTTATCCTGGTCACCACTTAAAATTAATACGGGCAACTGTGTTCCACTCAATATACTTGACGTATCCGCACGCAGTGACATACCACGCAAAGCTGCAGCCATACCTTCTGCTTTTTGTGATTGCATCATAGCCAATAAATCTGCCTTCACTTTTTCACTTGCAGAAACAGACACAGCATTATTGATAAAACCCGTAATGAATTCTGCTGTACCGTCTTTCAAAAGTGTTTCGGCAATTGTTTCACGTTTTTTTTGCGCCTCTGCTGTATCGGCAACGGCTTGTGTATCAGATAAAATTAAACCCGCAACATTATCAGGATATTTTTGTAAAAATGCGAGAGCGATATATCCTCCCATTGATTCACCACCAATAATGGCTTTATCAATATGTAACTTATTCATCAATTGCTTCACTTCATCAGCATAATCTGTCATTGACACTGCTGCATCATGATTCACTGCGGGTGATTTACCGAACCCCCATAAGTCCAACGTCACAACACGAAAATGTTTTTGTAATTCTTTTTGTGGTGCCCACAAATGCTGATCGGTAGGAAATGCATGAATTAATATAATTGCCTTGCCTTTGCCATGATCTGTATAGGCTATAGGTGTTGCATGTGTTGCTTGAACAAACAATCCTAATAATGCTGCGATGATACTTTTGAGTTTCATATTGTTCCTTATTATTTAAACCCTCATCCCCGACCCTTCTCCCATTCGCAAAAAGCGCTTTGGGAGAAGGGAGTGTTTTTCAACACCACCACCCCCTCTAATAGCACGAAGGAGCTAGCTAATACTTCTGCATACCCGTATCAAACTTATCAGCCCATTCCAAAATGCCGCCGGATAAATTACTCACTTTTGCAAAACCCTGTGACTTTAAGAATTGCATTGCATTACGGCTACGACCACCACTACGACAATGCACAACAATATAATGTTCTTTATTTAATTCTGCTAAACGTTCTGGCAATTGTTGCAATGGAATTAAAACACCATTTAAATGACAAATGTCATATTCCATTTTTTCACGCACATCTAACAATGTGAAATCCGCATTCGTTTCGCGTAATTGTTTAAACTCTTCTACAGAAAGTTCTGCAGGATATTGTTCTGTTGACATTGTTTCTCCTTCAATTGAAAAATCATGTAGCTGGCATGTCTTGCAATTTTCATCTTGTGCAAGCTCATATTCATCCATCTTCAGCGTTAATGCATTTAAATTTATTAATCGATTTTGTAATGATGTACCTATATTCAAAATTAATTTAATTACTTCTGCCGCTTGAATAGTACCTATCATACCTGGTAGCACACCTAATACACCAGCATCCGCGCAACTCAAGCAATCTAAAGGTGGCGCAGGATACAAACAACGATAACAATTTTTATTGTTAGCAAATACAGTGCACTGTCCCTCAAACTGAGATATGGCAGCATAGACATTCGGTTTCTGCCATTTAACACACGCTGCATTGACAACATAACGCGTTTTGAAATTATCACTACAATCCAAAACAATATCGTATGACTTTATTAATTTGAATGCATTTTGCGAACTTAAAAAATACTCATGCGTGTCAATTTGAATATGTGGATTTAATTTTGTGAGTCGTTGCTGCGCTACGATGACTTTCTTTTCCCCTACATCATCAACCGTATATAAAACTTGGCGATGTAAATTAGAAGTCTCCACCACATCATGATCGACAATACCTATACGTCCTACACCTGCCGCTGCAAGATACATTAATGCAGCTGATCCTAAACCACCCGCACCAACACATAAGGCACTCGCTTTTTTTAGCCGCATTTGGCCCGCTTTACCTACTTCAGTTAAAGCGATATGCCGACGATAATACTGCTCTTCTGCTGACGTTAACTCTGAATACACAATAAATCCTCATTACAGTTGCTTTATTTAAAACTAATTCCTAAGAAATACAAGCATTTACACTGGTTTTATGCTGAATAAGACCTATATCCCAAATTATTTTCTATTCTATTTTTAAAACACCATGCTATCATTATTTGCACAATAACAATCCGAGTGAGTATTTACATAGTGTCAGCAAGTAGAAATCCAAGAAAATTCAAAGCAGTAACTGAAATTGATCGTGTTGAATATGCTTTTTCATTCGTCTACGCAAACATAGCATTTTTTGCGGCGCCTTTTTTAGGTCGTGATACAAAGATGCTAGGCGCAGCAGGTAAAAAGTATACTGACTTACCCCATGTTGGAGAAAACTTTCAGACGTGGTGCAATGCACAAAGAGGTGCAAATAAACACTTTATCTCACATGTCAATTTTCAGTTACGGAATGCTCTAACAAGTAGCGCTTTCAACGACGACACCTTTGGGCTGGATCTAGAGTGGAAATGCTTACTCATCGGAGTCTATGGCAGCGCGGGTGATACAGACAGCGATAATCTACTTTCAACTAGAGACGAATCAAAAGCATTTCATGCATTTTTGCGTGAAAACCCAAGAGTGGTCAACGCAATTCTCAGCATCGCTGCTTATCGATTCAATAAACAAAACGATACGACTACCAACAACAGCCGACGATATCAGTATTATTCTGCTTTGCTTGAGTTATCAAACCCCATTATTGATATATGGTATACAGCCAATCAAAGCCTCCAAACTAATATTCTGCGACACGATAAAATTGAAGCTGAAAAACTTCAATTTAGCGGAACAATATCTAAAATCCTCAAAATTGAAAAAAAAATTCATGAGCAGATGTTCGAAGAATTTGCAAAGTTGTTCTATATCCATATTGAATTTTTCGCGCAATTTTCTCCAACCGCAATTCCACTACCACCCGCTTTAGAAAATCTAAGACAGCAAGTTAATGCTCTAGATCGCACAAAGAGTAAAGACAGCAAAGAATCATCACTACTACATCGATTATCTGAAGTCGTTAATCAACTTCATAAAAATATATTAACTAAAAATATTGAGGATCTAAGCTTCGTAAAGCTATTAAAGCTAACGCAAAAAAATCCAAAACTATTACACATACTTCACCAATGCGGACAACATATGACGGAGATTGAAGTGTGGTATAAACAAGATGCCTCTACTGCACAAAAAGAAGCTCGCCTGAAACGCATTGCAATCTTTAATGCAAGAAAAGCTGATGATTCATCAGATGATGAGAGCTCTGAGAACACTGCAGAATATAAATCTGTATCAACCATTAATGTCACAGGTAAAAATGAAAAAGCACATGATATGAAAAAAACTAATGCTGCAGAATCTGCTACAGCAGTCATTGCTCATCCTGTGCAGCTGGTGCCAATGAAAAAACCACCTAGCTGCCACCTCTCAACACATACTCGCGGAAGAAGTAAAGTCACTAAAGCACAGTGGACATCAGCAACGTTTTGGAATGACGTAGCGTGGCAAAAAAAGTATCCTAATGATCCAAGAACCATTGCTGCGATTGCAGAAGCAAAGAAAGGCGAAGCGAAAGAAGCTGTAGCAACTGACAAAATACCAAACAGCGCCACAGAACTAACTCCTGAAGAATACATTGCACAAATGCAAGCTCAAAGTGGATTCGCTGGCTCAGAAAACTCTTTGTTTAACAGCAAACCTCTTGGTGCTACCAGTGACCCAATCAATCCTGCTCTAGATGTTGGTAGCACCCCGAACTGTCCCACGAATTTTTGATGGTACTATTTCCCCCTCCTCCATTGCTTTTTAAAGACGTTGTTGCATAAATTAAAATTTGCACTGTTCCCCTCTCCCAAAATGCTTTTCTTTGGGAGAGGGGCTAGGGATAAGCCCTCATCCCCAACCCTTCTCCCCTCGCAAAAATCACTCCGGGAGAAGGGAGATAATCCATTTATTCAACAACGCCCTTTTTAAATGGAGGAGAGGGTAAAGGATGGGGAGAGGATTTAGATATCTTTAAAATTAGTGGGGACAACCCAGCGCTGCGCTTTATCCACCTCACATGTAGAACAAAAATTAATTTCCTTTCATATTCTCAAATTGACGTGCTAGATTATTTGCACAATTACTAACGTGCGAGCACCTTAGCCATGGCCAAGAGTAGAACTCCAAAAGAGCTCCATGCATTCACTGAACTTGATCCTGTTGAATACGCTTTTTCATTCATTTATGCCAATAAAGAATTTTTCGCAGCACCGTATTGCACGCCACTTTCCCAATTTCAAACATGGGCTAGTGCTATTGCTACTAATGAACAAGTTAATCGTGTTGCCACAGATGAAAAACCTGTTACTGCACTCAAGCAAAGATCAATACATCGATATTTATTAACCCAACTAAGCCATAAATTAAAAAATGCTATTGATCATGAATCACACTGGCGAAAACTATTGTTAGGATTACCTGGAGATCCAGCAAGTGATAGCCTAGTTAAGTCGCGAGATGACTCAAAACAATTTCATGATTACTTACGTGAAAACCCAAAACTAGTTGAAACCATTCACTCTATAGCCCTCACTCGCTTGCCTGTGAAACTACAACCGATAGATTTACAAGCAGAAGATGCCAAGCAACAACCACTACAACGACATGAGATTTTATTACAACTCACGAACCCTATCATTGAATTGTGGTACCAACAAAATACTGAGCAAACAGTTACCCTCGATCGAGCAACATGCCTTAGAAACGAAGCAGCTACCCTAAAGAGAAAATTTTCTCATAACATCATGAACGATATATCTAAGCAACGTGATAAAAAAGGCGTGCAACTAGTAAAATCGTTATATATCAATATCGATTATTATATGCTCCTGATACAAACAAAAATCGCTCTCCCACCTGAACTTGATGCAGTACGCGCAAAATTAAAAAGCTTTGTTGATCCCCATGCTCACGATGAAAAAGATATAGAAACTGTATTTGAACATTTCCACAAAGCACTCACTACATTTAGTGATAGCATGCAATTCAAATCCATAAACAGAGTAGTCACTTCTGATATTGATAATCTATTAAATGAATGCCCTCCATTATTAGATTTGTTTTATCCCATTACACGTTGCACAACAGAGATAAATGACTGGTATGCAAAATCCGCACCAGGGGAGCAAAGAGAGGAGCGCATCAATAGAGTACTTTGCTTGAAAAAACAGGATGAAGATGATTCTGATTCGGATAACGATAATGATAATGCCGAAAAAAATAATCTTTCAGATGACGACTCTGATGATGATGAAACTAATAAGCCAATGAGACATCAGCCTGACAAAAAACATGATGAAGATAAACAGGTCATCGCGGCACCTGCACTCAATAGATTACATTCTTCACTCGCACCGCTAGCTGAAGCACCTCCAATACCAACTAATGATGAAAAAGATTTCAAATTTATACCTGTGACAAAACCAACGCGTTATAAACTGGTTGCACGTCCAGTTGTTAAATCCAAAGGGATATCACATCTATTTTGGAGTGATCCTAAATGGCAGAAAAAATTTCCTACTCATCCTAGAGCGCTTGCTGCGATTGAAGAAGCGAAGAAAAGAGATGAGAAAGCTATCGTTGCTGTCGCTGCTAGCAGTGCCAGCCCTGCGCCCGAAGCGGCTACCGGTCCGGGCTCTAGTGCAAAACCAAGCGATTTTAAAATAATATCGCAGGCAGAATTTATCGCACAGATTCAAGCACAGAGTGGGAAGCAACCTTCTTTGTTCGGCAGAAGTAATACTGGTCCAACTGACGATAATAATAGTAGTGCTGCTCCAATAGTACTATCGATGGGGTGATTTGGTTTTACTCTCAAAATCGCAAGGTGGGCACGCTACGCTCTGAGCTATCCCCACGAATTTTTTGCTCCCTTCTCCCAGAGTGTTTTTTACGATGGGAGAAGGGCAGGGGATGAGGGCCTACACCCTCACCCCTAGCCCCTCTCCCAAAGAAAAGCATTTTGGGAGAGGGGAATATTGCCATAAAAAATTCGTGGGGATAACTCAGCGCTTCGCTTTGCCCACCCCACTCATTACTACACAGACTCAATTTTCACATTCGGATCTAATTCAACATCATAGTTGACATTGGCAACATGAAAACCAAACAAACGATAAAATTCTTCGCGATAACCAGCTACATCAGAAATAGCCTTGATGTTTTCTGTATTCACTTTTTCCCACAACTCTGCAACTTCTTTCTGAATAGTTGCTTCCATTTCTCTGTCATCGATTCGAATATAATCTGTTTGATTTAATGCTTTGCTTGCATACAAATGATCGCGGAACAAACGATAAATTTGTTCAATACATCCTTCATGTGTACCATGCTCTTTCATTACCTTAAATAATATTGAAATATACAATGGTACCACTGGAATCGCAGCACTCGCTTGTGTCACCACCGCTTTATTCACAGAAACAAATGCTTGTCCCTGATGTGATTTTAATTTTTGATTTAATTTATCCGATGTTGCTTTCAAATGATCCTTCGCTTTACCAATAGTTCCTTCTTTATAAATAGGATGCGTCATTGCAGGCCCAATATAAGAATAAGCAACAGTCTTCACACCTGGAGCTAATAAATTTTCTTTTGCTAAGTAATCAATCCACATTTCCCAATCTTCACCACCCATCACTGCAATAGTATTTTGTACTTCTTCATCATTAGCAGAATCTAAAGAAATATCTTTCACTTCTTCTCTAAAGGTATCCACAGTTTTACTGGTGTAAGTACCACCAATGGGTTTTAACACTGAAGAATAAACATGACCGGTTTCAGGATGCGTACGTCGTGGAGAAGCTAAGCTATAAATGATTAAATCAATTTGCCCTAAGTCTTTACGAATCAAATCTGCAGTACGTTGTTTAATTTCATTTGAAAACGCATCACCATTAATACTTTTTGCATAATGACCTTGCTGATGCGCCAATGCTTCAAAACCTGCAGAGTTATACCAACCGGCTGTTGCCGTGCGTTTATCTTCCGCTTCTCTTTCAAAAAAAACACCGATCGTTTTTGCACCCGCACCAAAGGTTGAAACAATACGACTCGCCAAACCATACCCAGTAGATGCCCCTATAACCAATACATTCTTTGGACCCTGAATCGCAGGCTGAGATTTGACATAATTAGCCTGTTCTTCAACCATTTTGGCACAACCCACGGGATGCGCTGTCGTACAGATAAATCCTCTTACTTTAGGCTGGATTAACATATTGATTCCTCTCAAAATATTCATAAAAAGTGGCCATAGTCTACATGGAAGGGGGTAAATTGTCATGATTTGAAGTGTTTTGCTTTTCGGAAAGATTAGTGGTATTTTGCAAAAAATTTGAAAAAAACAGCTGGACTAATCGAGGCCTAACCTAATGAAAAAACTAAATATTATATTCAAGTCTGCACACAATAAACCCACCTCCTAGAAGTTAAGAATTTCTTAATATTGCCTCCCGTATACTGACATCATCAACCAGGGGTTAATCCCACTTAAAACTATAAGAATGAGCAGCCCAAAACGAGCAGATTATAAAGCTATATCGCAAAAGGACGATGATTCGTCTCTTAATCTATTGCATTTGCGCACCAAGCCAGACAGCGCACTTGTTGCTGAAATCGGCAGACTGACATCAGAAGAAGCAGAAATTCTTCTTTCGCTAGACTTACTTGACCATCCAGATACTTTTGATCATGTTCATACACTTGCAAGCGGATTAAGCGAAATATTTCTACCCGACCCAATAGGTCGCGGAAGAAAGCGCATCATACGACGCAGTGATACTACGGCTGATTTACATAAAGCTAAACTCTACGCCAGACTAGCACAAACAAAAAAACCACATTTAATTACTACGCTATACACTGATGAAGTCATGACACCTGCTATTGGTGAAATTGATCATACGGTAGATAGCCCACGACCAAGACAAGCAACACAAAATGCAGTTAGACAAAAAGCAATAAAATACTCAACGACTCGATCGCCAGAAACAAAAGACAGTGAACCAACAACACCTTCGTATTCATATTCTCGAGAACCATTATCAGCACCTATCCTTGAAAATGATAGTGGTCCGTTTGATGATACAGAACTCCATGAAGACAATTCTTTTTGGGGTGGCATCAAGAATTGGTTCGCGCGTTTAGCGACAAGCACCAACTTAAAGCAACGCGTTTTAGCCCGATTTACTTCTGCACGATTATTACTGTCACGCTACAACCGTGTTACACCTATTAGCACAAGCATCAATCCAAAATATAACCTTATCCCTAAAGCATTTGCTGCTCAATCACTGATTGCGATCGGTGGCTTATCTTACGGGATAGAGTTACTCATTGACTTATTTATTATTGGAAAACATGTTTTCTTACCTGATGAAAGTGAAAAACATTTATCGTGGACTGAGCGCTTAGCAAACGCACTCTATAAAGATGATCGCTGGGCACGAATGCTGAATGCTGCAGTTTGGTTTTCAGTAAATTTAGCAGCCTTTTTCTTTACTGGCGGCATTTCTGGCATCCTCAATATCGCAGGTTTTGCTTTTGATTTTGGCCACGAAGCCATTCGCGAATACCATGATGTACAAAGACATAAAAAGCTAATCGCAAAAACAGAGTGCGAGTTAAAATCTTTAGAAGAAGAACTAAAAACCGATGGCATTAATATTCATGATTTAAAAACTAAATATACAAAATTATATGATGAAATCGCAGAATTAAAAAAACGCCAAAATCAAATTACACAAATACAAAAAGAACCCTCTGAATTAACTCATGATGAAAAGACAGTATTAGCTGCTGAAAAAGAAAGAATCGATGCGCAAGTTGATTTTAAAGAAATAGAGCTCAACTCCATAAGAACCCATCGCACCATTCAAAATGGTAAAATAGATGATTACTTTCGAATCCGCACCTATCAAATCAAACTAAAAGAAAAACTCGAATTAGTACAAGCAGCACGTCGACGCTCTCTTTATGTCGCGCTGGGTATTTTAGCTGGATTTATTGTATTCGTTTTTCCACCATCATTATTGTTTGTTATCGGCGCAGGATTGATTGTGAGATCTGGGTGCTGGGAGAACATGAATAAAAAACAAGCCCTACTTTTCGTACTTGGAGTTATTGTATTAGCTGCAGCATGCTTTTTTCCGCCTGCTACTTTTGCACTGGCAGGAGTCGCAATTGCAGGAGCCGTTGCTTGTTTAGTATTTGGAAGTATTTTAGGTGGTTTTGGTAAACGTATCTGGGATGATTACATTAAAAATCCTCTTATCAATTGTTGGAATAAACTTTTTAACAATACTCCTAAAGATAAATTGATTTCAAAAATCACCATGCACCCAACCCCAAAACTAGATTTACCGAAAGCAACCCAAGTTAGCGATACTCTAATAGGCGCAAAACTTCCAACCATTGCCGAAATACCTTCACTAGCTCAAACCAATGCTACTGATGAATATAACGGCGAGTTAAAACAACACTCCATAAAACGCGCATCGCCAGGAACTGTTTCACTGCACTCTACTAGTTCAAGCTCATCATTATCAGACTGTCAATCATCATCTCCAGATAACGCATCCCCAGCAAACAGAACTAACGAATCTAAACATTCTAAATCAACGCCAAATATGCATAATCCACTTACTTTACGCGGACGATTGAGAAATGCGAGTAGCATCAATCTCCCTGACCTAGAAAGAAAATCAACCGTACCACATTCACAAAGTACTCCAAGCATAGTACGCACTAATAGCCATCGATTTTTAAAGCTACGCATCGACACACCAACTCACTCTGTTACACGCAAAAATTCAAGCCCTGAACCTAGCACCGCGATTAGCAGAGCAGAAGATGATGCTGCAATAAGTTTTTTTGGACAACCAACAGTACCGCCCAATACGCCAGTATTTCCCTTAGCAGCAGCTCCTGCTCCCGGCCACATCTAAATAGTTTACGATTGCCAGCCTTATCTATAACACTGTACAATACGGCTCTACATTTCCAACAAGTAAAATTCTTATGAGCTACTTCATTAACTTATCTATTTTATTCCGCAACAAAAATTACGGTTTCTTAGCGCTTGGGCAATTTGTCTCGTTTATGGGAACGATGATTACGAGTGTTGCGCTCCCCTATCAAATTTATCATTTAACCCAATCAACGTTAATGGTTGGTTTACTTAGCTTTTTTCAATTACTACCTTTGCTGGTGACGGCATTAATTGGTGGTGTGTTTGCTGATCGTTACCATCGTCGCATGATGTTAATTATTTCAGAAACACTACTTGCGCTAGGTTGTTTGCTGTTAGCATTTAATGCCAGTTTAGCAACACCCAGCATTGCAATGATCTTTATTGTTTCATCATTGATGTCTGCCATCAATGGGTTACATAGACCCGCTTTAGACAGTATCACTCAACAAATTGTGGCGAAACACGACTTACCTGCAGTCAGTGCTATTTCCACTTTTAAATTCAGTGTGTGCATGATTGGCGGGCCTGCTATCGGTGGCTTGATCATCTCGCATTTTGGAATTGTAACTACGTTCATCGCTGATTTTGCAACATTTGCTATTTCATTAACCGCAATCAGCATGATGTCTCACATTCCAAAACCTGTGATTACAAAAGATGAATCAACATGGAGCGCGCTAAAAAGTGGTTGTAAATATGCTTTATCGCGCCAAGAGTTAGTAGGAACCTATGTCATTGATTTTGTTGCCATGATATTCGGCATGCCTAACGCATTATTTCCTGCCATTGCACAAGCCTATGGTGGTGTAAAAACATTAGGAATTTTATATGCTGCGCCTGCAGTGGGCGCACTGGTTGTTTCTCTATTCACTGGATGGGCTAGCAAAGTCAAACGTCATGGCGTAGCGATCGCTATTGCTGCGACATTCTGGGGTGTTGCGATTATCGGTTTTGGTTTGAGTCATAACTTTATTTTAGCTTTATTCTTTTTAGCATTAGCCGGTGGCTTTGATGCAATTAGTGGGGTTTTCCGCGGCATCATGTGGAATGAAACGATTCCTAATCATTTACGTGGCCGTTTATCGGGTATCGAAATGATTAGTTATTTAAGCGGCCCACGCTTAGGTGACACAGAGGCAGGCCTGGTTGCTGCTGCATTTGGCATCACTGCATCCATTGTTTCTGGCGGTGTGTTGTGTGTATTCGGTGTTGGCTTGTGCTGTTTCTTTTTACCGAAGTTTTGGAAGTATGAGTCGGAGATATCCGAACCACAAGCATAAGAGAATATTTTTACGCCCCCTCACCCGTCACGTAAAAAGCACGTGACGACCTCTCCCACAAGTGGGAGAGGTGATAATGCTTTTTCTCCCTTCTCCCAGAGTGTTTTTTACGAATGGGAGAAGGGCAGGGGATGAGGGTGTACATTCTAGCCGTTTTTTACTACTGCTGCTTTTGCAGGAGCTGCGACTCCCTTTTCATCTTTTTGCAATTGTTTCTTGGGTAAATATTTTCTACGCCACTCCAATAACTCTTCATGAACATAAGAAATATTTTCTTCCCATTTTTTTGTCACTACTTTGGTACCTTCCATACACTTCATTTCATTATTTAATAATCGCATGATGCGATAGATATCTCGCGTTGGTTGCTTACAAGAATATGAATTACGATCAAACGCAGCTTGAGCTACTACTTGCAGGTCATTAAATAAATCTGCTGTTTTCTTTGGATTTTTCACCATTTTATTTTCTTTCTTAACATGCTGATAAAGCTTAATGACTATATCTGCAACACCAGAAGGAATACCATTCATCACGCGACCATCATCACCTATATCTTGTCCCCAGACAAAAAATTTATAAAATCCCAAATTGAGCTTGGTGATTTGACTCTCCCAAAACGTTTTTACCGCGGGATCATCTGGATTAAAGATTTCTTCTATTTCTTTACGAATATCTTGGACTGTACTAGGATTAATAATGTAGGTTTGTAATAACTCGTGAGCTGCGGCAGACATTGCCTCCACCACCTCAGCAGCGCCTTCCTTAATGTCATCTGCTGTTGGAGCACTACTTCCCATCAACGCCGCAAAAGGATTCCAAGATCCGCCACCTGCTTTTTGGTCAGCTTTTTTATCTTCCCCCACACCTCTCGCACCCATGATCGTCCTCCTTTCCGTTCCATACTCTACCGATTCTATGAATATCTACTTAAGGGACTCTTAAAGATCCCTTTACAATCCATGACACTACGCTATCTTAACGTTAAAATCACGCATACATGATAAGGAAGTTTGTAAATGACACAATTTACAACAGAAGAATATCTGCAAATCTTGCAAAAACAATTTCATTTTGCTCAATTTCGCCCCGGGCAACTAGAAGCTATTTCTACGGTGATGTCACAAAATCGTCTATTGTGTATTCAACCAACAGGATATGGAAAATCTCTTCTGTATCAATTACCCGCTGTTTTACTCCAAGGAATTACCTTAGTCATTTCTCCTTTACTCGCATTGATGCGTGATCAAATCCAACAGTTAAACCAGCGTTTTAATATTCCCGCAGCTTCCATTAATTCTGATCAAACAGAACAAGAAAATATCACGACACACAATAAATCACTCAATGGAAAAATAAATATATTATTTGTTGCGCCTGAGCAATTGGAAAATATAAATCGCATTGATTTTTTATTACGTTTACCGATTAAATTAATTGTAATCGATGAAGCACATTGTATTTCAACCTGGGGTCATGATTTTAGACCCAGCTACAGAAACATTATTCAATTAGTGCAAGCGGTTGCAAAAGTAAATTCAGAATTAAAATTACTTGCACTGACTGCAACCGCTAATAAAAAAACTGAAATCGATATCAAGCAACAATTGCAAATCGACAATCAAGCCATCACGGTTTTCCGCGAAAGCATGAATAGACCGAACATTAGATTATCTATATTGCACATTACGGGTATCGCAGAAAAGTTGGCGAAAATTTTTCAACTCATCAATTCGTTAGATGGCTCAGGATTAATTTATTGCGCTACACGTGAAAACACTGAAATTGTCGCTGCATATCTCGCCACACAAAATATCAGTAGCATTGCATATCATGCCGGCATCGATCCACTATTGAAACAATCTATTCAAAGTAATTTCATTGCAGATAAATATAAAGTCATTGCTGCAACGAACGCATTAGGTATGGGAATTGATAAATCCAATTTACGTTTTGTGATTCACTTTGACATGCCAGGATCGATTACTGCCTATTATCAAGAAGTCGGCCGCATTGGACGTGATGGATTACCGTCTGATGGCATTTTATTATATGACCCAGCTGATAGCCGTATTCAATCGTATTTTATCGATTCAGCACAACCTAGCGCTCAGGATTTCAATCTTGTGCTGAACACGATTATTACTAGTAAAATACATTTAAATCTTTCTCATTTAAAACGCTTAACTGGGCTACACCCTACACGCATTAATGTCATTCTTGCTGAATTAATTGAACAAGGTTTTTTAACAAAGACATTGGAAAACCGTCTTCAAGTTTATCTCTTTACTAAAAAACTGAGCAATCCCGATCTATCGCGCTATCAAATCCAATTAGAAGTGAAGACACATGAATTACAGCAAATGCAAAAATATGCAAAAAATTCAAAAACATGTTTGATGACTATTTTACGTTTAACCTTAGGTGATTCATCGTCTACAAACTGTGGTCAATGCTGTGTTTGTACGAACACTTCAACCAAAGTACCGATTGAAAAAGATTTCGTAACCTCTATCGCCTCTTGGTTAGAGCGCCGAACTGTACCCATTACGCTATCTCGAAAAATTAAAGATACGGCTTGTGGTATTGCTGCACTCGATGGAAAATTACGCTCTCATTTATTTATTCAATTTATGCGTGAACGCACACAATCTGATTTTGTAATTTCGCATGAGCTATCTCAGCTGATTCAAGAATGCTTAAATGATTTAGAAAAAAATTATCGTTTTGGCTGCATTATTCCACTTCCCTCACGCACGTGGGCTACTCGCGAAAAAATCATTCGCTTATTGGCAAGTCATTTGAATACACCCGTTTTAGATTCTTTTTTACATTGGAATGAAACACCAGCAGCAAGACAAGGCGAGTTATTAAATAACGATCAACGCCAATTCAATGTAACAGATCGCATGCTGATCCAACAGAGCTCTGCCATTCCTCCTGGAGCGATTCTCTTAGTTGATGACTATATTGGCTCAGGCGCAACATTGAATGAAGCTGCACGCACTCTACGTGAGCATGCGAATATTCATAATGAAATTGTGCCATTTACAATTGCAGCAGTTAAATGGCGTATTGGGAAGCAAGGGATGATTTAGCCACCTAAAATCACCCCCCATGGGTATTATGCAAAAATGCTAGATTTTCCTTGCATTTCTCTGCCCAAACTGTGATCATACGCCTCGTAAAACAATACATATATTAAGTATTATCATTTCCAATTTCGATTTCCCTTATATAACAATAAGTTATCTCTAATGGGACACTTCCTGCGAATAAATCAGGCTTAAAGTTGGCGATGATCACATTAACCGCCAGCCTTAGCGCGCCTTTTTTACTATAAAAAGCGTCTGGCTTGCATACATAAAATTTTTGAGGAAACCCATGAACTTTGATCAGTTAAACCTGAACGAGCGTATTGTAAAAGCATTAACTCTGTGCGGCTATACACAACCTACTTCTATTCAAGAACGTGCTATTCCAGAGATCTTGAACGGCAAAGACGTTGTTGGTTGCGCACAAACAGGAACCGGAAAAACAGCAGCATTTGTTTTACCAGCATTAAATCACATAATAAGCACACCACCGATCGGAAAACCACGCGTTTTAATCTTGTCGCCAACTCGTGAACTTGCAACACAAATCACTGATGCTGTCAGCAAGTATGGAAAATTCTTACATCTTAACATCGCTACCTTATTAGGTGGGATGCCTTACCATAAACAGATGCAAGCTCTTTCACGTCCAGTGGATGTTGTTATTGCTACCCCAGGTCGCTTGATGGACCACATGGAAAGAGGCCGCATTGATTTATCTGGCGTACAAATGTTAATTCTTGATGAAGCTGATCGCATGTTAGATATGGGATTCATCGATGATGTGAATCACATTGCTAGCCATATGACACAAGACAGACAAACTCTTTTATTCAGCGCGACTGTTGATAAACGATTAACACAAGTAATCAATAAACTCTTAAAAAATCCAACTTATGTTGATTTATCTAATGAGAAATTAACACCTGCTGAAATTAATCAAGAACTCTATTATGCTGATAATCCACAACATAAAATGGAATTGTTAAAGCATATACTTGCAAACAATAACATTTTCAAAGCTATTATTTTCTCTGCAACAAAAGCAAACGCAGACAGATTAGCTGATGAGTTAGAAGACTTAGAATATGCGACCGCCGCTTTACATGGTGATTTACGTCAAAATGTACGTAACAAAACACTAGATCGCTTACGTCGTGGCAAGCTTCAACTGTTAGTTGCAACGGACGTTGCTGCACGTGGTATTGATATTTCAGACATCACACACGTTTTCAATTATGATTTACCAAAATTTTCTGAAGATTATGTGCATCGTATTGGCCGCACAGGTCGTGCCGGTAAATTAGGTACAGCTATTTCTCTTGCCTTACCTAGCGATCAAATTCATGTTCAACGCATTGAACGTTACATCGGTCAAAAACTTGTTACCAATACCATCCCTGGACTAGAGCCAAAGAAAAAACCAAAACTAGTTTCACATGGTCAAAAATCAAATGGTGGTCAAAGAGGCGGCCGTAGTTTTGGTGGTGAAAGATCATCTGGCTTTGGCAAAAAGAAAACTTTTAGCAAGGAAAGATCTTACGATACGACAGGAGGACAAGAAAAGTCCTTTAAATCAAAGCCATCACGTTTCCGTGACAGCGCTTCTAAATATGAAAATGCATTCAATGATAAAGCTGCACGTTTTGGTGAAGAAAACAAAACTAAACCTTCGCAATTTAAAGAAAGAACACCGCGCTTTGACGACAGTCGTAAAGAAAGAACTCCACGCTTTGACGATAGTCGTAAAGAAAGAGCGCCACGTTTTGACTCTAGTCGCAAAGAAGGAACTCCACGCTTTGATGACAGTCGCAAAGAAAGAACACCACGCTTTGACGATAGCCGCAAAGAAAGAGCACCACGTTTTGACTCTAGCCGCAAAGAAGGAGCTACTCCACGCTTTGATGCTAGCCGTAAAGAAAGAGCACCACGTTTTGACTCTAGCCGCAAAGAAGGAGCGACTCCACGCTTTGATGCTAGCCGTAAAGAAAGAGCACCGCGCTTTGATGACAGTCGTAAAGAAAGAGCTCCACGCTTTGACGACAGCCGCAAAGAAAGAGCACCACGTTTTGACTCTAGCCGCAAAGAAGGAGCTACTCCACGCTTTGATGCTAGCCGTAAAGAAAGAGCTCCACGCTTTGATTCTAGTCGCAAAGAAGGAACTCCACGCTTTGATGACAGCCGTAAAGAAAGAGCTCCACGTTTTGACTCTAGTCGCAAAGAAGGAGCTACTCCACGCTTTGACGCTAGCCGTAAAGAAAGAACCCCACGTTTCGATGATAGTCGCAGAGAAAAACCAGTGCGATTCAAAGAAGGTGGCGCTCGCAGAGATGACTCATCTAGAGAAAAACCTGCACGCTTTGGCGATGATCGTAAACCAAAAACAGACGGCTTTAAAAATAAGCGCTTTGAAAAAAGCGGCGCTCCAAAATCTTTCAAAAAGAAAGACAGCTTTGGTGGAAAAAGTCGCGAAGTTTAGTTTATGCTTGCATGCAAGTAGTTACTAATAATTGAGAGGGTAGTATGGTAAAAATTCTTTGCGTTATACCAAGTCGGATTAAATCAACTCGTCTGGCACGCAAGCCCTTACTACCCATTCAAGGCAAACCCATGATCCAGTGGGTTTATGAAAATGCTGCTCGCTGCAAAGTCATTGATAAAGTCATTGTTGCAACTGATGATGAAGACATTGCATCTGTCATTCGCAAGATTGGCGGACATGTTGAAATGACTGATCCTAATATTCAAACAGGCTCTGACAGAGTCGCCCACGTTGCAGAAAAGTTTCCTGAAATGGATGTTGTCATTAATTTACAAGGTGACGAACCATTTATAAAGCCCATCATGTTAGAACAACTTGTTGCACCTTATCTTGCTGGTGAAACACCTGACATGACAACGCTAGCATACCCTCTCGACATGAAAACAAAATATTTTGAAGCAGGATCTGTTAAAGTCATCACTGATTTACAGCACAATGCCATTTATTTTTCACGTGCACCTATTCCCTATTTTCGCACACAAGAAAAAGCACCTGTTTATAATCATATGGGTTTATATGCTTTTCGCCGAGATTTCCTTTTACAATATAGCAAACTACCACAGACTCCACTGGAGAAAGTAGAATCTCTAGAACAATTACGTGTTATTGAACATGGCTATAAAATCCGTGTTTGTCACACAGATGCAATTTCATTAGAGATCAACACACCTGAAGAGTACGAGTTAGCTCAGCAGTTTCAATATACTGATTAACTCATCTTATGCAATAATTGTAGGGTGGACAAAGCGAAGCGTGCCCACCATTCACCTTATTTGATTGCAGAGAATATCTAGGATTTACAGCTAGCATAGTAGAATTGCGCATATCGTTATACACTTATCGACCACACATCCCACCCGTATTGACCTGTTGTTGGCTTTGCATTTGCATATCATTACTTGCTTGTGAGTTAATCAATATCACCATATTACTGTCAACTATTTGTGTCACAGTTAACGGCGCACTAGATGAGCTTGTAGTAGCACTCGAATCACCACCAGAAGATGCGCTTGTTGAACTTGCAGTGCTATTGCTAGTACCACCATAGGTTATTGAGACTGACATTGTTTGTGGTAACACTGAATAACCAAAGATATTCGCTAGAACAGGAATCGATGCAATACTTTGCGCAACTGCGGCTACCGCAGAGTTAACAGCACTCATTTGTGTAGACATCAGTGTTTGTGATGCAATGTTTCCAAAGTATGCCATTGGATCTATACCAGCAAAGTTAAATGTGAACCCATCTACTGTCGCTGTACCTAGTTGACGATTCAATTGAGCAGCTGCATTGAAGTTTACTTGTGTACCTGCTCCACCAATAATAGTATTTACACCATTAAAGAAGAATGGATCATTGACATAACCTGCACCTGGACCTGTAATCACAACAGTATTTGCTTTACCAGGAAGTGCTAATACGGACACACCATTGACGGTTTGAATATTAGCGTATTGTGTAATCGTCGCTGAACCATTATTAACAACTGCTCCATTATACTGACCAGCCATATTCACTCTGACTGGAGAATTATAATTGTAATTTAATGAACCTAATGTTGGTCCTGCATTGACTGTACCAACAACACTTGCACCATCAGCAAAATTCACTGCAAATGCTCCACCACTACCTGTAATATTTTGAATGTAGTTAGCACCGTTAACAGTAAAGCTATCACTTACCGCACCGCCCACTAAGTTTTGTATGCCGCCAAATCCACCAGCAATACCTGTGACAGAGCCACCAATAGGCTCACTGACAACCCATGTATTTGCTTGATTACCACCAGTCAGGGTATTCATTCCATTACCACCACTGAGGTAGCCACTCAAGCCTCCACCAGCGAGTACAAAGTTATTTGTTACGTTTCCACCAGTAAGATTTTGAATACCGCTAAAACCAGAACCTAACCCCGTCAATGTACCTGAGTTTGCACCTGTTATCATCCATGTATTATTAACATTGTCTCCGATTAAATAGTTATTACCAGAGCCACCATTGACAATTCCACCTAGTGCTCCACCACTTAATGTAAAGTAATCATTTTGTGTGCCACCTGTGAAGTTAGCTATTCCCGTATAACCAAATACGCCTGTTAATCCTGATATTCCTGCTACCTGGCCTGCATTATTTGCCGTGATATTCCAATAGTAACTTGGTGTTCCTGATGCTGCTTGGATGGTTAAATTATTATTTGCTCCAGCACCGCCTATGACTGTTAAGTTATTCACACTGAATGGACCTGTAACACTAAAGTTTGAACCACCCGTTAATGTTAAATTTCTACCTGAACCAGAAGCACCGGCAGCAACTACAATCGCTCCATTAGTAGCAGTTGTAACTGTAACATCACTATTTAAATTCATTTGCTTACCAAAGGTAATCGTTCCATTTTGCGCATTGATAATTGGGCTTGTTAATTGAATCACTCCTGTACCCGTTGGTGTAATATTAATATTTCCATTACTACCTACATTACTAACTGTGCCATTGATAACAATATCTTTACTACCGACATTTCCTAATAAATTAATGTCGCCATTAGCTTGCAATGTGCCATTAATTTGAATCGCTGCATTTGATCCACCAAATCCATTTAGACTTGAACCATTAATTGTTAAATTTCCACTACTAATGACAGAGCCATTGATGATAACGCCACCAACACCTATGTTACCTGCATCGCCTGTTAAACTAATATCGTAACCACCTGATGTTGACAAGGTACCATTGACAGTCAAATAACGATTAACGATGAAACTTTGTGGTGAAGAGAATGCTAAAGTACCTAAAGTTAAATCCAAGCCATTACCTTGCAATGAAATACCGCCACCACCAATAACTGGGCTTGCATTCAATGCAACACCACTACCTAATGCGAAGGTGCCTACACCAACTCCACCTGCTGTATTCAACTGACTATTTATTATCAGCGCTGTTGCTGTGCTACCTGCGTTATTTGCAGAATTCAAGGAAATTGATCCACCATTGGTGGTAACCGTATTGTTGATCGTTAATATATTTTCGTTACTGCCTGGCGTGAGCTTGGTGGTTGTAAGACTGACATCACCGCCTTGCGTTACAATAGCACCTGACGTTGTTAATGCCCCTAGATTGCTAATTGTAACTGCGCCACCTGCTGCATTTTGTGTAATACCAGCAGAAGTAATTGTTAATGGATCAGCTGTATTGGTTAACACAATATCACCGCTAGTTGTATTGGTTGCAGTAAAGCTATTAACTGTATTTGCATTTGTTAATGACGTACCTGTTGCAGAATTCGTTGTTAACAAATTAGCGCCATTGATATAACTAGCACCATTTTCTGTAATAGCACCACCAGAAGCAGTTAGCGTTACATTACCAGTAGTTGCGAGCGTTCCATTGAAATTAATATTATTGCCGGCATTAACTATGATATTACGAACTCCACCAGAATATGATCCTAGATTAACACTTCCACCAGAAATCAAGCTTAAATTTGCGGTGTACGCTGTAGAGCCATTATAATTTTGATCGCCTTGTGTATTAATTGAAGAGCCATTAATCACTGTGCTTCCTAATCCAGTTGATAAGCTAGCAAGTACGTTATTTCCGCCAACCGTATTATTAAATGTTTGTGTCCCACTACTGGTTAATGTCAATGCTCTTGCCGTCGAATTGAATGAATTCAATATATTGGTGAAGTTGATAACACCAACACCAGAAGACAATACAGTATCTGCATTCAAGGTAACTGCGCCATTATAAACTTGACCCAATGTATCTGTTGTTGTAATTGCACCACCATTGATATTAATCGTACCTGTGCCTGTTGCTAAACTTGCTAATGCATTATTACCACCAATGACACCACCAAAGGTTTCTACACCACTACCTGATAATGTTAATGTGCGTGCTGTGCTATTAAATGAATCTAATGTGCTACCAAAGCTAATTACACCTGTACCTGATGTTAATGTGGTATTTGCACCTAAAGTAACTGCACCATTATAAACTTGGCCTGCTACTGCATTCGTTGTAATTGCCCCCCCATTAATTGCGATTGACCCTGTTCCTGTAGCTAAACTTGCTAATGCATTACTACCACCAACAACACCGCTGAAAGTTTCTGCACCGCTACCTGATAAGGTTAACGCACGCGCTGTGCTATCGAATGAATTTAATGTGCTACCAAATGTGATGACACCTGTACCGGATGCTAAGCTTGCATCTGCATTTAATGTTACTGCGCCACCATAAACTTGGCCTGCAACACCATTCGTTGTAATTGCTCCACCATTAATTGCTACAGATCCTGTACCTGTAGACAAACTTGCTAATGCATTGCTACTACCAACCACACCACCAAAAGTTTTTAAACCACTGCTTGATAACGTTAATGCACGAGCTGTGCTATCGAATGAATTTAAGGTGCTACCAAATGTAATGACACCTGTGCCTGATGTTAATGTAGTATCTGCATTTAAGGTTACTGCGCCATTATAGAGTTGACCTGCAACACCATTCGTTGTAACCGCGCCACCATTAATTGCGATAGATCCTGTACCTGTTGACAAGCTTGCTAACACATTACTACCACCAACAACACCACTGAAGGTTTCTGCACCACTGCCTGATAACGTTAATGCGCGCGCTGTACTATCGAATGAATTTAAGGTACTACCAAATGCAATCACTCCTGTACCTGATGCTAAACTAGTATCCGCATTTAAGGTTACTGCACCATTATAAAGTTGGCCTGCAACACCATTCGTTGTAACCGCACCACCATTAATTGCGATTGATCCAGATCCGGTAGATAAACCTGCTAATGCATTACTACCACCGACGACACCACTGAAAGTTTCTGCGCCACTACCTGATAACGTTAATGCACGCGCTGTGCTATTGAATGAATTCAAGGTGCTAGCAAATGTGATAACACCTGTACCTGATGTTAATGTGGTATCTGCATTTAAAGTCACTGCACCACCATACACTTGACCACCAACAGCAGTCGTTGTAATTGCTCCACCATTAATTGCGATAGATCCTGTACCTGTAGACAAGCTTGCTAATGCATTGCTACTACCAACCACACCACCAAAAGTTTTTAATCCACTGCTTGATAACGTTAATGCACGTGCTGTGCTATCGAATGAATTTAAGGTACTACCAAAGGTGATGACGCCTGTACCTGATATTAATGTGGTATCTGCATTTAAGGTTACTGCGCCATTATAAAGTTGGCCTGCAACACCATTCGTTGTAACCGCGCCACCATTAATTGCTACAGATCCCGTGCCTGTAGCTAAGCTTGCTAATACATTACTACCACCAACAATACCGCTGAAGGTTTCTGCACCACTGCCTGATAAGGTTAATGCACGTGCTGTGCTATCGAATGAATTTATGGTACTACCAAATGTGATGACACCTGTGCCGGATGCTAAGCTTGCATCTGCATTTAATGTTACTGCGCCACCATAAACTTGGCCTGCAACACCATTCGTTGTAATTGCTCCACCATTAATTGCTACAGATCCTGTACCTGTAGACAAACTTGCTAATGCATTGCTACTACCAACCACACCACCAAAAGTTTTTAATCCACTGCTTGATAACGTTAATGCACGTGCTGTGCTATCGAATGAATTTAAGGTACTACCAAATGTGATGACGCCTGTACTTGATGTTAATGTAGTATCTGCATTTAAGGTCACTGCGCCATTATACAGTTGGCCAGCCGCTGCATTGGTTGTGATTGCACCGCCATTAATTGCGATAGATCCTGTGCCTGTTGATAAACTTGCTAATGCATTACTACCACCAACAATACCGCTGAAGGTTTCTGCACCACTGCCTGATAACGTTAATGCACGCGCTGTGCTATCGAATGAATTTAATGTGCTACCAAATGTGATGACGCCTGTACCTGATGCTAAACTAGTATCCACATTTAAGGTTACTGCGCCATTATAAAGTTGGCCAGCCGCTGCATTGGTTGTGATTGCACCGCCATTAATTGCGATAGATCCTGTACCTGTAGATAAACTTGCTAATGCGTTACTACCACCGACGACACCGCTGAAGGTTTCTGCACCACTACCTGATAAGGTTAATGCACGTGCTGTGCTATCGAATGAATTTAAGGTACTACCAAATGTGATGACACCTGTGCCGGATGCTAAGCTTGCATCTGCATTTAATGTTACTGCGCCACCATAAACTTGGCCTGCAACACCATTCGTTGTAATTGCTCCACCATTAATTGCTACAGATCCTGTACCTGTAGACAAACTTGCTAATGCATTGCTACTACCAACCACACCACCAAAAGTTTTTAATCCACTGCTTGATAACGTTAATGCACGTGCTGTGCTATCGAATGAATTTAAGGTACTACCAAAGGTGATGACGCCTGTACCTGATATTAATGTGGTATCTGCATTTAAGGTTACTGCGCCATTATAAAGTTGGCCAGCCGCAGCATTGGTTGTGATTGCACCGCCATTAATTGCGATAGATCCTGTGCCTGTTGATAAACTTGCTAATGCATTACTACCACCAACAATACCGCTGAAGGTTTCTGCACCACTGCCTGATAACGTTAATGCACGCGCTGTGCTATCGAATGAATTTAATGTGCTACCAAATGTGATGACGCCTGTACCTGATGCTAAACTAGTATCCACATTTAAGGTTACTGCGCCATTATAAAGTTGGCCAGCCGCTGCATTGGTTGTGATTGCACCGCCATTAATTGCGATAGATCCTGTACCTGTAGATAAACTTGCTAATGCGTTACTACCACCGACGACACCGCTGAAGGTTTCTGCACCACTACCTGATAAGGTTAATGCACGTGCTGTGCTATCGAATGAATTTAAGGTACTACCAAATGTGATGACACCTGTGCCGGATGCTAAGCTTGCATCTGCATTTAATGTTACTGCGCCACCATAAACTTGGCCTGCAACACCATTCGTTGTAATTGCTCCACCATTAATTGCGATAGACCCTGTGCCAGTCGATATGCTTGCTAAGGCATTACTACCACCGACCACACCACCAAAGGTTTTTAAACCACTGCTTGATAAGGTTAATGCACGTGCTGTGCTATCGAATGAATTTAAGGTACTACCAAAGGTGATGACGCCTGTACCTGATGTTAAGCTGGCATCTGCATTTAATGTGACTATGCCACTGTATACTTGACCTGCTGATCCCGTTGTCGTGATACTACCACCATTAATAGCTACAGAGCCTGCGAAGCTAACTGCACTTGAGCCTCCACCAACTGTTGCAATGGTACCGTTGATTGTGTATGCGCTCGTTGGTGATGAAATATTTAATTTTGCAGTCGTATTCGTTGCATTACCTAATGTTAAATTATTACCTGATATCGTGTAGAGAACATTAGGTGAATTGACATATGCTGAATTCAATATTGAATTACTATAAGCAGCAGCATCAGTTGCCGAACCTATATTAATATTATTTGCAGCAGAAATTGTTAAACCATCAAGACCTCCACCACTGCCTGCTGTACCAATAACATTACCTTTTACGCTACCACTATTAATGTAAGCTAGTAATGTATTACCACTTGATATCGTGCCATTTGGTTGTAAGAAATAATAGAAACCATTTGCACCTGCAGTTACACTGCCTTGTACTAACCCACTAGTTGATAGATTAACTCCATTTACTGCTAATTGAATCGTACTACCAGCTGCACTTGGACCCACAGCTACACCTGATACCACGCTTGGCGCTGCTGAATAAAATACGCTTAAATATGGATATGATTTACCATCAACAATTCCCCAATTAGAACCATTAAATACCCATCCTGCATTCGTATATGTTGTTTGAGATGATAAATTACTACCACTGCTACCATCAAATGTCCCCGCAGTCATTCCAGCTGCTGAACCAATAACAACAGCAGCACCAACACCTGATGCTGCAGTATCCCAAAATGAAGTATTAACTGTAGCGTTGTTTATCGCAGCAAAACCACCTAATGATGCGTTTGAACCACTGACTCTACCCGCATTATAGGACTTCGTTATAAATGAACCTGTAACATTATAACCTACAAATCCACCAGCGTAATGACTACCTCCATTACTACCAGTAATAGTAACCGCACCAAGGTTATATGAATTCGTGATACCAGGAGATGCACCTGTCCAATTCGCACCAGCAAATCCGCCAGCTATACTTGCTCCACTCGAATTATTCATCGTCGCATTAATGTTTACATTACTAAATGAATTACTAATTGTTGAGTTTGTGAGAACTAATCCAGCTAAACCGCCGACTGTTAAACATCCTCCAGCACAGTTGTCAGTCGCATTAATTGTACCTGTTACATATGAATTAGTAATACTAGCAGCATTTTGTAATGTGCCAACTAATCCGCCAAGATTATGATTATAGTTATAATCTGTAGTTGTAATACTATAATTGATATCCGCGAGCTTTACGTTTGTGAGAGAACCCGTTAAATTACCAAATAACCCACCGTCACCATTTAATATAGTCGTACCAAGATTCATGTTCAAATTGCTAATAACATATCCACCACCATCAAATGATCCACTAAAAGGAGCTGTGCCAATACCTATTGGTCTAAATCCTTCGACACCGTTCCAATTGACCGTCCCTGATGCATTGATATCTTGTCCTAATACATAGGAAGCGCCGCGCAATGCTGCACTAGAATAAATACCTTGTAATCCATAAATATCTTTTATGACATAAGGACCACTTGATGCTGCTCGAAGAAATTCAACATTCGATGGATTAATTGCACCTGAAGCAATTTGGAAGTTTGTAGAAGCTGCAAAAGTAGGTAATGAACTATTTACTTGATACCATCGACCCTGTACCAAATTGAAATTAGCAACGCTAATATTGTGTGCAACACCAGAAGCATTAGGTGATAAGAATGTTCCTGATGTAATACTTTGTGATGCATTCGCTGCGCTTAATGATAATGTGCCACTTGGAATTGAAATCGTATTAGCGCCATTTAACAAGATGCTTCTACCAGAAACCAATGACAATGTATTTGCGCCTGTCATCGTGTAATTACCAGCTAAGGTAATATCACCACTGCCACCTGTTGTTGTTAATGTCACACTTGAACTGCTTGAAATTGGATTATTATAAACCTGACTTCCCGTCGTTGTTACATTATTATTGAGCGTGAAATTACTTAAATTCGTCGTTAAACTTGTTAATGCTACACTACCACCAATCGCAGCTGACTCTGAAATGGTACCCGCACCACTCAATGTTAATGGACCGGAACCATTAATTGCGCCACTTAATGTTAAGTTATTACCACTACCAATTTGTATCGTACCACCACCTGATCCACCTAAAGTGAATGTACGATCACTTGAATCATTGCTACCTGTTAAGGATAATACTGCTGCACTACTGCTACCTAATACAATCGCACCTGAACTTGCTGCACCTAATGAACTTGTTGCACTGAAGCTTGCGATTTTTGCTGCACTGATTGTGCCTGAATTAATGGTTGTGACACCCGTATAAGTATTTGCGAGGTTACTTAACGTTAAGGTACCAGTACCATTCATCGTTAAACCACCTGAACCACTACCAATAACACCTGATTCAGATATATCTCCCGCACCACTAAAGGTTAGTAAATTACTACTATTCGTAATGCCACCTGATAACGCTAATGTCGCACCCGTATTTGCACCAATTGTGCTGTCACTTCCTAAAGTGATTACATTTGATGAAGCACTATTGCCCGATACATACAAGGCACCAACTCCACCTACTCCAGCCCCATTTAAGGTTAAGCTAGAAGTATTTGCTAAACTTAAACCGCCTAAGCTTAAACTTAAAGTACCTGCATTAACTACAATTGCGCCAGTTGTTCCTAAACCATTTGCATTCGTTACACTTAAAGTACCAGAATTGACTGTTGTTCCACCTGCATATAAGTTACTTGCTGATAAGGTTAAGCTTCCTGTACTGCTATTTGGATTGAGTGATAACGTACTAACATTTGAACCAATAACACCACCAACACTACTGCTTCCTGTTGTATTTATCGCTAATGCTTTGTTTGCAGTTGCGCCATTGATTGCACCAAAACTTAATACTGCGCCAGTAAATGTAGCTGCATTACCTAATGATACAGATCCATTGTATGTTTGATTACCTGAAGTAACGACTGAACCACCATTGACATTAATCGCGCCGTTTCCTGCTGTTAAACTTGATAACACATTCGTGCCACCAACCGCGCCAATAAATGTTTCTGCGCCGCTCCCTGACAAAGTGAGTGTACGTGCTGTGCTATTGAGTGAATTTAAAGTACTACCAAAGGTAATGATACCTGTACCAGATGTTAACGTAGTATCTGCATTTAATGTAACGGCACCATTATAGAGCTGACCTGCCACCGCATTGGTTGTAATTGCGACGCCATTAATCGCGATTGATCCAGATCCGGTAGATAAACTTGCTAATGCATTACTACCACCAACGATACCACTAAAGGTTTCTGCGCCACTGCCTGTTAAAGTTAATGCACGTGCTGTGCTATTAAATGAATTTAATGTATTAGCAAATGTAATGACGCCAGTACCAGATGCTAAGATAGTATCTGCGTCCAATGTGACAGCGCCACTATAAACTTGGCCAGCTGCTGCATTAGTTGTAATTGATGCAGCGTTGATTGCGGTAACACCGCCAAATGAAACACTAGTTGAACCAGATCCAACTCCAATCGTGCCGTCAACTGTATATGACAACCCATTACCAACCGTTAAACTTGAATTCAATAAACTTAAATTATTGCCTGAAGCCGTATAGATAATATTTGTATCGCTGATAGAACCTAACAATGTTGATAGTGATGAATTAGCCAATCCTGCGCTATTAACTGCGATATTATTCGCTGTTGCAAGATTAAATCCAGTAATACTGCTTGTTGAACTTGCTGCAGCTTGAATTGCATTGCTCTTCACTCCACCACTGATATAAACCAATGCGGGATTAACACCCACAACATATGGATTGAGTGTTGTTGGCACTAAGAAATAATAAAAGCCGTTTGCACCTGAAGAAGTAGTTGCAACATTAGCTCCGCTTGAAGCTAGCTTGATTGTACTTGCAGCGCCAGCACCTGATCCTGATGTGCTACCAGAGAATACTTGTGGCGTCGTTGAATTGAATGCTAATAAATAGGGATACGAAGTTCCTGCAATAATTCCCCATGTATTAGCAAAATCAAATTCAGTTGAACTACCACTGCAATTTCCACTTGAACAAAAAGTTGATTGCGTCATCATGTTTGTAGTTGATTTACCTGTGCCTCCTGCACTGTTTGATGTATTACCATCTGTACCTTTACCAGAAGTGTCAACATTCCAGTAACTATTTGAAATTGTTCCCGTATTTGCACCAGCAAACCCACCACCTGACGCACCTTGCACATATCCAGTACTATAAGAACGTTTTATAGTTGCGCTATTGGTCCCAGCAAACCCACCATTTGAAACTCCAGCTGATGAAACAGAACCCATCGCATAGGTATTATCAATCGTTCCACTCCCATGTGAGCCAACAAAGCCGCCAATGTTAAAACTACCACCACCTACATTTCCAGTTGCATATGAATTGGAAATTGAATTTCCTGCTCCAGTTGTACCAACAAACCCACCGATTTGATCATTGCCATTTACATTACCCGTTGCATATGAATTAGTAACGATACCCGCATTAACACCAATGAAACCGCCTACATTTTGGAATCCTGAACCACCCGCTACACTACCAGTCGCATATGAATTTGAGATAGTCCCCGTATTTGAACCAATTAATCCACCCGCAAAGTTTTTATTAAATCCAGAACCCTTCGTAACAGTTACACTACTGGATGAATTCGTGATGGTTCCTCCAATAAATTCACCAATCAAACCACCCATGAAATTTAATCCAGTAAATGCACCCGCTGTTGAAACCCCGCTAATACTGGTAGCACCTGTTGATCTACCTGCTAACACACCGACGTAGTCAGCTGTTGTTAAGTTCGCACCAGTGATAGCAAGATTAGAAATGGTTGCTGCGTTTAAATATCCAAATAAGCCCACCGTATTTGCAGCATTATTATTGAAATACAACCCGCTAATAGTTTTATTCGTGCCATTAAAGTTTCCATTAAACTTAGTCGCTGTATCCCCAATAGGAACAAATCCAACACCACTATTCCACGTTGATGCTCCACTCAAACTTATATTATTTGCAACTTGGTAATAGACACCTGCACCTAAAGTTGTTGCATTAGAGCCAACGCCTTCTAATCCATACGCATCGGTTAACTGAATTGGATTACCAACAGCACCGAATGAAGTTAATGATGGATTTATTGCACGAATAAATTGAACGCCCGAGGTTGGACCACTGCCTGAATTCAATCTAAAATCAGTTATTGTTAAAGCTGGTAATGATGCTCCAACTTGGAACCATGCGCCTTGTAATAAATTGAAAACATTCGCGGTAACTGTTCCAGTTGATCCCGTTGTAATACTACTACTTGTAAGTGATGATGGAGTTGCAGCAGTTAAATTTAACGTCCCACTTGCAACAGAGATTGGGCCATTGAATATAATATTGCGGCCCGCAACTAACGCTAGATTATTTGCGCCTGACATTGTATAACCACCACTACCGATAGTGATATCACTTGTCGCACCATTTGCTGTTAAAGTTACGCCTGCATTACTACTCACTAAGCCATTATAAATTTGTGAACCACTACTTGTGACACTATTACCATTATTTGTGACTGGACCTGCAAAACTTACTGAACTTGTTCCACCACCCACTACACCAACATTCCCATTAATTGTATAAGTCACACCCGATGAAGAAACATTTAACTTACCAGTTGTATTTGTTGCGTTACCTAATGTTAAGTTATTACCTGATGATGTATAGAGAATGTCAGTAGAATTTAAATATGCTGAGTTTAATATTGCGTTACTGTACGCTGTAATATCGCTAGCTGTACCGATATCAACATTACCCGCTGCATTAATATTCAATCCAGCTAGATTACCTCCACTTCCTGCCGTTGCAATTGCATTACCTTTCGTTACTCCAGTTAAATAAGTTAACATTACGTTGCCATTCGATAGCGTTCCATTAGGTTCTAAGAAATAATAGAAACCATTTTCGCCAGCATAAGCTTTATCTTGAACTAATCCATTCGTCGTTACCGCTATAGCAGAACCATTAGCAGCTAACTGCACGGCTTTACCTACCATACCAGATCCTATTGCTATTCCTGAAACAGCACTCGGTGTTGACGCACCAAAGATTGATGTCAAATATGGATATGATTGATCTTCAAGAATACCCCAATGCGTAGGATCAAATGTGTACCCTGAGAATGATGCTTGTTTCATTGCATTTGCAGTCGTTAAACCAGTTACATTTGCAACACTACCACCACTGCCAGAATATGCATTGGTTTGCCCTGATGTTGCTGTATCCCAGTAGTTATTACTAAATACACCAAGACTACCTTTTAATCCAACAAAACCACCCACATTACCAGTTCCATTTACAGCTGCTGTGCTGTATGAGCGAGAAATGCTACTTGTATCACTACCGCTTGTTGCAAATTCACCAACTAAGCCACCTACCGAAACTCCAACACCTGGAGCAGTTACATATCCCATGCTATAACTATCTGCTAAAGTTGAAGACAAACCAAAATTCCACATAGCTCCAATAAGGCCGCCTGCATTAGCACCTGCAGTCCCGCCTGACATTGTCACAATAGTGTTTGTATATGTGTTATTGATTGAGCCACCAGCAACACCAGAATTATATCCACCAGCTAATCCACCAACAGCGCTTATACCTGCTGTATTAGCAGTGACAGCACCGGTAACATATACTTTGCTTACCGTCGTGCCATTATATATTTCCCCAGCTAATCCTCCTGTAAGATTTCCACTTCCAGAACTATTTACATTTACATTTGTTAATCCTAAATTTTGAATAGTTCCACCATTCGTAATACCAAATAATCCAGTAAAATAAGTAGGAGTATTTGAATTAATATATAAATTTTTGATTATGAAACCTTGACCGTCAAAATTACCTGAATATCCACCACCGACGATTTCTCCAATAGGCACAAAACCTACCGTCCAATTTGTTGTCGCGCTTGCATCAATATTATTTGCCAGAACATAATTGGTACCTGCTAATGGTCCTGTTGCAACACCTTGCAAGCCATAAATATCTGTTAAGCCATTACCTGTAGTAAGAATACGATTAAATTGCGCGTTGAATTGAGCGTTATACGCAGAGCCGGAAGCAATTGAGAAATTATTTGCAACAGTAAATGCTGGTAAAGATGCAGCTCTTTGGAACCACTGACCTGAAGACAATGTAAAATTATTTACATTGATAATATTCGCGAATGTTGTTGGGCTACCTGATATACCTGCACCAATCGTTCCCGCTATTAAGCTTTGCGAACCATTTGATGCACCTACTGATAAATTACCACTCGCATTTGAAATATCGGAATTAATATAAAGATAACGACCAGCACTCAATGATAATGTATTAGAACCACTCCACGTTAATGCGCCATTTAATATAATATCACTCGTCGCACCATTTGCTGTAAATGCTCCACCAGCTGTTGTTGTTAAGCCACTGCTATAAGTTTGTGAACCACTCGTTGTTACACTATTACCATTATTCGTGACTGGCCCTGCGAAACTAACTGTACTTGTTCCACCACCCACCACCCCAATCGTTCCATTAATTGTATATGTAACACCAGATGAAGATACATTTAATTTTCCAGTCGTATTGGTTGCATTACCTAATGTTATATTGTTACCTGATCTTGTATAAAGAACATTAGTTGAATTGACAAATGCTGTATTTAATGTTGCGTTGCTATAAGCATTTGTATCGGTAAGTGTTCCGATATCAATACCATTTGCAGTGCTAATCGTTAATCCAGTTAAATTACCACCACTGCCAGCGGTAGCAATCACATTACCCTTAGTAGCACCTGTTAAATATGCTAACACCGTATTTCCACTTGAAATTGCTCCATTCGGTTCTAAGAAATAATAGAAACCATTCGCGCCTACAGAAGTGGTACCTCTTACCAATCCACTTGTTGTAGTATTAACACCATTTACCGCAAGCTGCATTGTCGTACCAGCAGCTCCAGCACCAACGCCAATACCTGAAATCACACTTGGAGTAGAAGTATATAATGCAGTCAGGTATGGATATGATGAACCAGAAATAATTCCCCAGTTAGTAGCAAAATCAAAATGAGATGCGTCACCACTGCAATTACCGCTAGGACAAAATGTCGTTTGTTGCATCATTTGTGCTGTTGTTCTACCTGTTGCAGTTGTAGCACCACCATTAGTACTTGCTGCTCCTGATGTATCAGTATCCCAAAAATTATTCGTGAAACTTGAACCGCCAATCACAGTTCCTGCAAAACCACCCGCCGTATTATTTACAACATAAGCAGTACTATAAGAATTCTTAATATTTGCACCTGGCGCAGCCCATCCAATGAAACCAGCTCCTCCGCTACCAAGCACCTTGCCCATCGAATATGAATTATTAATTGATGCTTTCGTCCAACCAACAAATCCACCCGCACTAAACCCTTGTGTATTGGTAAATATAACATCTGAATATGAATTATTAATTGTTGTACCACTATCAGCTTGACCTATAAAACCACCAACACCACAATTCGAGCATGTTGCGCCGGCAGCTTGCGTCACGGTACCAGTAACATAACTATTATTAACCGTTCCAGTACCAATACGACCGATTAACCCACCAAGATTGTTAACACCACCTGCACCTACACCTGATCCAATAATATTAACGTTAGTTAAACCTACGCTTGTTATAATGTTGCTCGTGACTACCTGACCAAATAAACCAACATAACTACCACTTGGTAAATTAATGGTGAGGCCATCAATTGCATTCCCTTGGCCATCAAATCCTCCGGTAAAACTTGATGCTGAACCACCAATTGGTACAAAGCCTGCATTTGAATTCCAAGTAGCTGTTGATGCTGCACTAAAGCTAGATCCTAATTTAAAGAATTTAGCTAATAAATTGTTACCACCATTTCCTGCTGTCACTGCAGTATTCATTCCTTGCAGTCCATAGACATCAGTAATCACATATCCATTAACTGCACTAGCACCTGTACCACCTGTTGCACGTAAATATTCTGCTGTAGTAGATGCAGCTAAAGCTCCTGATGCAATTTGAAAATTATTTGCTGCACTAAATGAAGGTAATGTTCCATTAAGCTGATACCACTGACCTTGAATTAAATTAAAATTATTAACGCTAATTGCAGCTGCGACACCTGTTGCACTGGGTGAAGCAAAACTCCCTGATGTGATACTTTGCGAAGTTGTTGGTGAAGCACTTAGTGACAAACTACCTGAAGGTATAGAAATTGTGCCGCCATTTAAATAAATTCCACGTCCTGAAACAAGAGACAATGTATTTGCACCAGAGAGAGAATATCCACTACTAATTGTAATATCGCTAGTACCACCACTAGCAGTTAACGTTACACCACTACTACCTGTTATTGCGCTACTGTATGCTTGAGATCCATTCGTAGTAACATTTCCATTAAGAACTGTTGCATTACCTGTGCCAATTGAAAGCCCTGACAAAGGAGTAATACCGCCAACAGCGCCTGCAAAAGTTGTTGTTCCACTACTATTAAAGATATTTAATGATTGTGATTGTGCGATAGTAGAATTAACCGTGCTATTGAATGTAATACCAAGACCATTGATAGATCTTAATGTTGACGATGCATTCAACGTAACTGGACTATTATAAGTTTGCGCACCATTACCTGTTGTAACACCACTAGGTAATACAGTTGGATTACTGGTTCCGACGGTTAAACTAGTCAATGCTTGCAAACCACCGACAAAAAGATTGAATGTTGTTGTGCCACTACCATTAGTTATTGATAACGCTTGATTACCATTCACTGTCCAACCAAAACTAATACCACCTGCTCCAGTAGAAGTTAATATAGTATCTGCACCCAATGAAATAGGATCAAGATAAGATTGAAGACCTGTCGTTCTAATTGAACCACCACTAAGTGTGGTAGTACCACCAACACCACCAAAATCAGTAGATAAACTTGTTAATGCTGTACCACCGCCGACTGCACCACTAAATAAAGTAGTACCACCTGTATTTACTGCTAATGCTCTAGCGCCATCGATTGTAGAAGTAAATGCGATTGCGGCTGTACCTGCACTAATCGTTGCATTACTAGCTAAAGTCACTGGGCCATTAAATGTAACAGCTCCACCGCTACTTGCAGTAATATCACCGTCAAGATTATATACGGTTGAACTATTCGTTCTAAGACCAAATACTGGATTAAGCGTCAGGGCACCACTTGAAACTGAATACAATAATCCTGTCGTCAACGCCCCTTTTGCAGTTCCTAAGTAAGTATTTGCATTGCTTATTACTGGATTACTACTATCACCGAAAGTCACTTCATTTCCAGACAGCGTTAACCCAACAATACTACCCCCACTCGTTGGTGCTGATGTGATTCCATTCGCTGAACCACCAATGATGACATGTGCCAATAGAGCAGCGCTATCTGCAACTGCGCCATTATTTTCTAAGAAGTAATAAAAACCATTTGCGCCAGTTAACGTTGTTCCACGTGTTAATCCTGAATTTGATAAGAGCACTCCATTTGCTGCTAATGCAATAGTTGTTCCAATCGCCAAATTAGAAGTACCAGAAATTGCGCGCGGTGTACTTGAATAGAATTTTGATAAATACGGATAAGACTTCGCAGCAATAATTCCCCAACGATTACTATCCATCGTCCAACCTGCACCAGTAAATGTTGCAGATACCGTTAAATCACTTCCACTACCTGAACCAAACTGCCCTGCTGTCACACCAGAATTAGTACCACCACCCACACCTGATGCTTTACCTGAAGTGCCAGTATCCCAAAAATTACTTGTCAGTGTTCCACCATTAAAACCTATCAATCCACCAGTATTGGTTCCCGAACCTGATACGACACCGATGCTATATGATCTCGAAACCAAACCTATAACCCCACCAACTAAACCACCCACTTCTGTATTGGTATTAGCCACAACTCGTGAAGCACTAAATGAATCGAAAATAGCGCTCACATTATTCATCGCACCAACCAACCCACCTGCATTAGTATGACCGCTGCCACTCATTGTTACTGTACCCAGACTGAATGAGCGATTGATAATACCATTACCATTGTTACCATTTATTCCTACTAATCCACCAACATAATTAGCATTTGAATCCACTGTTGCAGTACTATAAGAATCACCAATATAACCAAGATTACTACCAACTAATCCACCGTAAACAATTCCTGTATCACTCACTGTACCGATTGCGCCAGTTGAATATGCATTATTAATCGTTGTATAGAAATTAAATCCAACCAACGCACCCGCGCCATCAGTTGCTCCCTTCACTGTCGCATTAGTTACACCAATATTTGAAATAGCACCGCCATTTGTCATGCCAAATAATCCAATACTGCTAATCGGCTTGTTCACATACAAATTACTAATCACATAATTTCTTCCGTTAAATTGTCCAGTGAATGCATTGGGATGCGTCGGAACGGTACCCGCGCCAATCGGAACAAATCCAAGCGCACCACCTGGTGACGCAAAGTTGGTGTTCCAAACATCAGTGACACCTACACCTGCAAAACTAATATTATTTTGTAATGTATAATTTGCATTAAGCGCAGCACCCATTAATTGTAATTGATGCGCGGTACTTACATTGGTATTCCATTCAGAAGCAAGCATAGGCCTGTCAACACCAGATGATGCCATCATGATCCACGTTGCAGAAGGTAATCGTGTTGACACTGAAGGACTAGATGCCAAACTCCAATTTGCGCTAGTAAACGTACTTGCTGTCATCATATTCGTTGAGTTTTTACCAACAGCTGTACATGTACCTGCATTAACTCCACATGCACTGGTTGAGCTGCCATCACTACCTATACCAGACGTTGTCACATCCCAGAAATTAGATACCCCAATCACCCCATCATTTTTCGCTGCTAAACCTCCAAAAACAGGAGAAGAGCCTGCACCACTAACTACTGAACCAGTTACCGTACCTGAACTATAAACTCGAGCGACAAAACCAGCCGTATCATTCTCACCCATAACACCGCCCGCTCCTTGCGTATCTGCTCCATTCGCTGTATTTGTTCGGTTCGATATAATTGCACCAATATTATAAGAATCTAAGAGTGTTCCATTCGAATAACCAACAATGCCACCAACCAATGTAAACCCTGAAGTAGGTCCAGTAACATTCGCCGCATTTACTAAATTTCTTCCCAATGAATAACCAGGACCACCACCAAACGCGCGTGATATGCCACCTAAACCAGCGCCAGAAATCGTCGCCGTCCCTGCTCCACCAATAACAGAACCTGATACATAAATATTTTGCAAGATTGAAGGAGCTGTTGGTGAATTTGCTTGTAAATTGCTAACGACTGCACCACCCGTGCCGGCTACTACATAAGCATCAAGCAATTGTAAATTTTGCACGAATTGCAAACTCGTTGGAGCTGTTTGACTAATCATGCCAACATTTAGAATTGCCGGTAAATTAATATATAAATTTGTAATATTATTATTTTGACCATTCAAAGATCCCGCGAATACAGCAGGGTTAACATTAGAACTTGCTGACGCATAACCTATCGGAACAAAACCTGTTCCAGTTCCACTATGCGCCGTAAAATTGGATGCCCACACATCACTAATACCTACATTTGTAAAATCAATATTTCTTGCAATGGTATAACCTGCGCCTAATGCAGCACTCATTAATTGCAATTGATGTGGAGTATTAATTGTTGTATTCCATTCCGTAGCTAACATGGGTCGCGTAAATCCATTCAACATGAGCCATGTTGTTGCTGGAGGAGTCGCAGTCAAACTTGGGTTTGCAACTAAATCGGTAACACTAAATCCACCAAAATTACCAGATTGTAAAAATTGCGCGGTAGTTAATCCTGTCGTACCCGTAGAACTACCAAAACCAGCACCATTCAAACCTGGCGCGATCGTTGCATCCCAATAATCATTTGTTAATGTTCCACCATCGTGTGTTCCAATAAATCCGCCTGGTGAACCACCAGTAACAGTACCTGAACTATATGAATTACTTACTGTATTTCCACTATATGCTAATCGACCTATAAAACCACCGACGTTGACACCTCCAGCAGTTGTAGAAACATTCGCAGAACTATATGAATTAGAAATTGATGATCCGACATTTCCCGCAAAACCACCTATATTGGCTTGCGCAGCATAACTACTTGTCACTGTCCCGCCCATAACATAACTATTTGAAATAGGAACATTATTACCGACATTATAATCATCTGTTCCACCTAATAAGCCACCAATATAAAATCCGGTTGCACTAATAGTAGGATTAATTACTCCAATACGATTCATTCTAATCGCCAAATCCGAGCTAGAATTAAATGCAGCTATCCCAATTGCACCGCTTACAATATGTTGGCCTGATGCTATTGGATTTATAACCAGAATATTATCTATATATGATGAGCTAGCAGTGGTACCACCTAACACCCCAATAAATGCACCGACATCATTACCCGTTCCACCTATTATTGTTGGATTTACTAAAGTTAAATCTTTAATGACAGTGCCCGTTGCATAACCGAACAAGCCTTTTAAATCAACACCGGTTGTATTTTCATAGAGATTACTAATTGCATAATTTTGCCCTAACAGTACCCCAGCAAATCTATTGGCTACATCACCAATTGGAACAAACCCCGTACCAGAAGTAGCGCCAGTAAATTTTGTTGCCCATACATCACTGACATCCACATTTGCAAAATCAATATCATTCGCTAATGTATATTTCGCACTTAATGCTGCGCCCATTAATTGCAACTGATGTGCATTAGAAACTGAATTGCTCCACTCAGAACGCAACATTGGGCGCGTGCCACCATTGAATACTAACCATTCAGTTCCTGGTGCAAGCGCAGCACCTGGGCTTGCAACAAGATTGGTAATACTCCAACCGCTATAATTTCCAGATTGTTGTGATTGCGCAGTAGATAAACCTGTAATAGTTCCTGATAATGTTCCTAAGTTTGAACCAATTGCACTTGACTGTGTTGATGACGAAGTATCCCAATAGTTAATCGTACTATTTGTACTTAACGTTTGGCTTGTTCCAATTCGACCAACGAATCCACCCGCTGTACCTGAAGAAACAACCATGCCAGAACTATATGATTTTTGAATGACAGGATTTTTTGTGGTGTTCGTACTATCAATATAACCAACTAACCCACCAGCATAACCATTACCTATCACCTGACTTGTACTGTATGCAGAAGCAATCATTGGTGCTGCAGAAATACTTGCTGCAACTTGCATATAACCAACCAATCCACCAGTCATACTTAAGGCACCACTAACAATACCAGAACTATATACATTGTTAATTGAACTTGAAGGCGATGTGCTGCTACCAGCACTCATCATACCCACTAAACCACCAGTACCAGCAGTTGCTGAAGCTATTGAAGTAACATTCGCAGTGCTATAGGAATTTGTAATTAAACCACCACCCAAATACCCAACTAACCCACCTGTTTGAGCAGAATTAAATTGTTGTACAGAACCAGTCGTGTATACATTATTGAGCAACGAATTATTACTAAAATCAACCCAACCAACTAAACCACCAACATGAACTGCTGATGTTGAATTAATCGCTGATACATTTTTTAATCCTACATTTTGGATAATCGATTTTGAAATATCACCAAATAAACCTACATCCGATGCACTTCCAGTATAATTAATATAAAGATTACTGATCGCATAATTATTACCATTCAAAATACCCGTAAATTTATTTGTGGTATTACCAATTGGAGAAAAACCAGCACCCCACACATCATTGACAGAACCTGTAGCTATCGCATCAATATTTCCACCTAACGTGTATTGCTCACCTAACGCAGCACCCATTAATTGTAATTGATGCGCATTTTTAATAGTAAGATTAGTAGACGTTGTAGGAAATAATTCTGAAAGCAACATCGGACGCGTATAACCACTGAAAACGAACCAAGTATTATTAGGCGAACCTGACGTAGAAGGTGTTGCAGTAATACTCCATCCTGAGAAAGTACCTGCGGACATCATGTTTGTCGTACTTTGTCCTGTAGCACCAGAAATTGTTCCGCTATTCGCAATAGTACCTTTTGCTGTTATTGGCGCAATTGTATTATCCCAATATAAACTAGTTGCAGTTAGTGCACCATTCTGTCCCGCAGCATTACCACCTAATATACCACCAATGTATGCAGAAGAACCTGTCACCGTACCACTATTATAACTATTACTAATACCTACTGTATTTGTAGTAGAAACCGTACCTAACAAACCACCTGCAAAAAAGTTATTTGAAAGTGGAACACTAACAGCGCCATAGTTATAACTATTAGTAATTGAATTGGTTGCTGTTGGACCTTGTACTTGACCGACTAAACCGCCCGCAGCATAAAAATTAGTGGTATCACCTTTAAGAATCGTAACAGAACCACCATTGTACGAATTGGAAATAGTACTACTACCATCTATTGTCCCAACTAAACCACCGACAGGGCCATTAATACCGTATATGTCTGCTGTATTGTATGAATTGCTAATAGATCCTGCAGCAAGATATCCAACAAGCCCACCTACAGTGACTAATCCAATTTGTGTAACAGTACCACCTGATACATACACATTACTGATAGTATTCGCTGAATTTATTGCACGACCAACAAATCCACCAACATCACTATAACCAGTGATACTAGGATTGATTAATCCTACTTTAGTTATCGTTGCACCTGCTGTATATCCAAATAAACCCGTTCCTAATGTAGCAGAAGTAACATCAATATATAAATTTGAAATCGTATTATATTGACCATTCAACGTACCTGAAAATAGATTTGTACTATTCCCTACTGGCGTAAATCCGATGCCATAATTGGATGGTGAAAACGCTGAAACCCAAACATTACCCGTAGCTGTATTTGCAAAATCAATATTCGTATTTAACGTGTAACTCGCGCTTAATGCCGCACTCATTAATTGCAATTGATGTGGATTGTTAATTGAATTATTCCACTCCATTTGTAACATTGGGCGTGTACCACCATTCAAGATTAACCACGTTGTACCCGGCGCTGATGTTGTACCAGGACTTGCAATAACATTGGTAATACTCCAACCACTGTAATTACCTGATTGGATTGCATTAGCTGATGTTAATCCTGTGATTGTCCCACTGAGCACACCTAAATTAGATCCTATTGCACTTGCTTGACCAGATGTTTGTGTATCCCAGTAATTGATTGTGCTATTAGTTGATAACGTACTCGAAGAAACTTTTCCAACGAAGCCACCCGTTGTGCCTGTACCACCAGTGACTCGACCTGAACTATATGATGTTTGAATAGTTGGAATTGGAGATCCGCCGGTATTATCAACAAGACCGACTAAGCCACCAGCATTTCCAGTACCTGCAACAGAACTGACACTATATGAATTGGAAATAGTTGGCGCGCCTGTATTAGAATTAAAAAGTGCTCCAACCAATCCCCCTGTGCTAGTAGCACCACCATCTACCGATCCAGAGCTATATGAATTGCTTAGTATTACTGAACTTGCACCGCCGCCATATGCGAACAATCCAACCAAGCCACCTGTACCTGAAGATGCGCTAGTCCCTGTTGAAAGCACATTGGCAGAACTATAAGCATTAGTTAGCGTACCCGCACCAAAATATCCAATTAATCCACCAGCATTCGCACTGGAATAATATTGTGTGACACTACCGGTACTATACACATCACTGATAGTTGAACCTGCAACATTCCAATGATTATATCCAACCAATGCTCCCACATGACCAGCAGCTGAGTTAGAAATATTGACATTCGTTAATCCAATATTTTTTATTGTCGCATTTGAAATGTTACCAAATAAACCCACATCCGTTGTATATCCTGCATTCAATGAAAAATTTATATAAAGATTATTAATCGCATAATTTTGACCATACAATTTACCAGTGAAATAACTAGTAGGAACATTTGTAGAATTACCAACTGGAACGAACCCTTTAACAGTCCACACATCAGTTGCTGTTGCCGTTGCGCTTGCGTCAATATTTCGATTAACTAAATAATTGGCTCCTAACGTTGCACTCATTAATTGTAATTGATGCGCGTTATTAATTGTTGCATAGCCATTAACTGCAATACCAGGCGTTGTTATTTCTGCAATCAACATTGGATACATCATGCTATCATTGATGAACCATGAATAATTTGGCGCGGTTGAATTACTACTTGGTGTTTTTGTTATACCACCTGCAGCCGCACCAACGGATGTACCAAATACACCAGAGCCAGATAACGCTGTATAACTCATTGCTTGCTGCGTTGTTAAACCAGATAAAGTAGTTGCGGTTCCTGTATTCGTGCCATAACCTGTAGAACTTAATCCAGGATTATTCGTGATATTGAAAAAACTATTATTGATAACACCTTCATTACGTCCAACAAAACTACCCACACCCGTGCTATAATTTTCAGAGATCACAGTTCCTGTGCTATATGAATTTATAATCGTTGGCAGAGCACCTGAGCCATAGTTATATAATCCCACAGCACCAACAAAGCCGCCTACACCCGCAAAAAATGCGGTACCTGGTGCCGAAACATTGCCAATGGTGGTTATATTACCCAAACTATAACTAGTAGAAATAGTAGGATTACCAGAGTTACTTGCAAATATGCCGACGAGCCCCCCTACCGAATTAAATTGAACTCCTGAACCTATGTTAGTTATCGTTATATTTCCAGTAGCATATGAATTATCGATCGATGCTGTACCCAAATCTAATTGACCTACCAATCCACCAGCAGAAGGTGAATTATTGGTGGCGCTGCCAAATATATCCACTGAACTATAGGATTTACTAACATGCCCACCACGCACAATACCAACTAAACCACCAGTCTGAATACGTCCACCACTAAAAGTTATAGTTCCGCTTGAATATGCATTTGTCACTGTTCCACCAACATAACCTGCCAACGCGCCCACTTCACCACAGCATCCACCATCTGTACCTTGTAGAATATTAAAATTAATTCCGGTAAGACCAATATTCTTTAACGTGCCAGTCGTATATCCAAAAAGTCCAATCGTGTTAGCCGTATTGAATGTGCCATTAATCGTAAGACCACTAATCGTATGATTTAAACCATCAAAAATTCCAGAGTATGGCGTTCCACTCGTACCAATAGGCGTAAAATTCGCATTTGAACTGGCATCGATATCCGCACTCAAAGCATAGTTACCACTTAAATTGGTACTCATGTTTTGTAATTCAGTGACATTATTAACTAACATGTAAGAGGTAACAGGTGCACTGCCTGATTGTGTATATGTTGTAGGTGAAGTATAAGCACTTGGGTTGTAATACACATTAACCGCACTATTACTACCGGATGTAATATTGATCGTACCACTATTGGTAACGGTTCCATTACCTGAACCCACTGCAAATGCACCCATATTGTTTGCAATTAAATTTAAGACTGCACCTGTACCTGACGTATTCGAAATATTGACACCACCACTTATAGTAATATTACGATATGCGCTTAACGTTAATGCATTACTACTACTCCAACTAATATTGTTAGAGACCGTGATATCACCCGTACCAGCACCACCAGAATAATTAAATGCTGATGTTGTGATTAATACGTTAGTTGATGCTAGTGCGTTTTGAATATTTGTCGTGTTAATAACAGAGCTAGCTTGCGTACCATTCGTTGCTTGATATATCCCAAATCCACTCGTCAATGTTGCATTACTATCTGCGCCAGTACTAATAGTAATACTCGTAGGATCTAACAACCACATCCCTGTTTTTCCATTTAATGCGAGAGTACTCACTGAACCTAATGCTGTATTAAGATAGCCACCAGATGTTTCTACAAATCCACCATCGCCACCAAATATCCCGCCTTGTGCGCTGATGTTTCCATGGAAGCCAGTATACAAATCACCCCATACAATAACTTTACCGCCATTCCCATAAGTCAAAGCATCTGCTTTGATTTTCGAACCATATTCAATTAAATTGAAAAGCGCATTAGGCTCTGGACCATAACCATGATAATTACCGCCTAATAAAATTTCACCGCCACCCACATCACCACTTGCATCAATATGCGCAGTCGATTTTACATTTACTTTTCCAGCAAGCACTTTTACCTTACCACCGGTTAGCCCTATTTGCTTACCTGAAACATCCACTTTACCCGCAACAATAATAGAACCACTGGAATCACTAGAAAAAATAATCTCGCCATTTTTTTCTGACACAGAATGCGCTTGCGCAATACCATTCATATTAATTGCATTATCTACCACGCCTTGCGCTGATTTCGCTGTCACCACAATTTTTCCGCCGTCAGCAACTATTGTCCCTGAATTGCTAACACCGCTTTTCATTTGGTTACCGTTTAAATCAACACCAGAAGCCGTTGACTCTTTATCAACAACAAAATGAATTAAGCCGTCACCACTTAAATCCATGGTAAATGCTTCACCTGATGCTAAAATTACATTTCCTAAATTTGCTTGAATATATCCTTCATTCGAAACATTTGATCCAGCTAATGCAACCAAACCATTGTTAGCTGCAATAATAGTTCCTTGATTGATAATCACACCGTGATACGTTGATGGTTTATCAAAAAGATATTTGCCCGCTAAAAAATTTTGATCCGTAATATCTCTTGTCGATGCAATAATTCCGCCAACATCAACATATGCTGAGGGTCCAAAATAAATACCTGCTTGATTGACTAGGATAATCCTGCCATTTGCAGTCAGTGTTCCAAAAATTTGTGATGCGCCTTGCCCCGGATTAATGCGATTGAGAGTGATGGAACTCGCAGAAGGTTGTTGAAAGTGTGTGGCTTCGTTTGCGCCGATGTTGAAGGATTGCCAATTGATGATCGCTTGATCCGTTGCTTGTTGAATGACAGTAGAATTATTGGCTTGCGTGATAGTAGCTTGACCTGAACTAACTTCCCCACCTGTAGGATTTGAGTAAACAGCTCCCACAGCTCCGACCGTAAAAACAAATACGATAAGCTTTCTGAAAATATCCCTATACAAGAGTCTCACTGTTTGCAAGCCCTTGCTAATCATGCACTACACCTCCCCTAAAGGCATAACTAATTGATTGCGTTTATTTTTCTTAATCTGGAAAAATATAAGCTTTAACACGCAAACGTAGCCATTTCCGGTTAACTATTGATCTATAGAGAAAAAATATTGTGCTTTCAAACAACCGAGAAGGCACAATTGTACTCGCTACTTATCATTTTGTATAAATTTAAGCCATTCTGCATATGTTAAGTATAGACAATAATCCACAAACTGCCTCTGTAAAAACATCAATTTAATCAATTAGTTAAAAAATAGTATTTGCAATGCCTGTTTAGAGGAAAAAATCCACGAGAAGAATATTTTTTATCTGGATATTCGATTATGATGAACGCTCAACCTCACCAAAAGATTAGATCACCATGAACAAACACATTGGAAAGCATCCGATTGGAGTATTCGATAGCGGTATCGGCGGCCTCACTGTTGCAAATGCCATTGTGAAGGAATTACCAAAAGAAAATATTATTTATTTTGGTGATACAGCGCACCTACCCTATGGACCAAAATCAGCAACGACGATTCAAGCTTATTCTATTAAAATTGCAGACATGTTATTACAACAGCAATGTAAATTAATTATGATTGCATGTAACTCAGCTTCAACTGCCGCATATGAATTAGTAAAAGAATATGTAGGCACAAAAGCAATTGTGATGGATGTTATTGACCCCTTCATTCTGCATTTACGTGATCATTATGCGCATAAGCATTTAGGATTAATTGCAACACGTCAAACAGTCTACTCGAACATTTATAAGCGCAAAATTGATGCTTTAAATCGCGAAATTAGTTTAACTTCACATGCCACCAATCTATTAGCTTCTGCGATTGAAGAATTTCAAAATCATCCTGTTATCGATAGCTTACTTGAAGAATATTTATCAGCCTTTAAAGATCAATCGCTAGATGGTTTAATATTGGCATGCACGCATTATCCTATTATTAAAGATAGAATTTCACATTATTTTGCGAATAAAATTGAAATAATCGACCCTGCACATGTCATTGCCACTGCCGTAAAAACACGCTTAACAAAGCATAATCTTTTGAATAATGATGGCACATGTGAAAAACATTTTTATGTTTCAGACTATACTGAGTCTTTTGCAAATGGTGCAAAAACATTTTTTGGCGAAGATATCAAACTAGAACACTACCCTCTCTGGGAATAACAATGAACTACCGCCATATTTATCATGCAGGAAATTTTGCAGACGTACTCAAACATATTGTATTGATTATTTTAGTCAAAGCATTACAACGCAAAGAAACAGGATTTTGTTATCTCGATACTCATGCGGGCATTGGATATTATGATTTAACATCCATACAAGCACAGAAAAGCAAAGAGTTCGCTAACGGCTTTGAAAAAATCTTAACAATGCCAAACCCTGCCGAATGTATCCAAGAATATATTCGCATCTGTAGCAACACATCTCTTTACCCTGGATCTCCAGCTATTGTGAAAGCATTACTGCGTCCACAAGATAGAATGGCATTATGTGAATTACACCCTGAAGATTTTCAAACATTAAAAAAGAACTTTCCTCATTACAAACAAATCAGCATGCATCATCTTGATGCGTATTTAAGTGTAAAAGCATTATTGCCGCCAAAAGAAAAACGTGGCCTTATTCTAATTGACCCACCCTATGAACAATCTACAGAATTCAGCGACATTATTGATGCAATAGAAGATGCAATAAAACGCTTTTCTACAGGTGTATACGCAATCTGGTATCCAGTGAAACACGAACGTGCAGTGAAAGAGTTTCATCAACAATTAAAAGAAGTGACAAGCCGCCCATTTTTAAATTGTGAATTATGTATTTATCCCAATGATGTTGGCTCACAATTAAATGGTTGCGGCATGACAATCGTCAATCCACCATTTAAAATTGACGAAGAAATCAACTCTATCTTACCTTCACTATGGGAAACACTCAGCATCAATCAACAAGGCCACTACTTCTGTAAAATGACAGAATAAAATGGCTGGGGTCCTGAATACTAACTGCCATCCCGAGCGCAGCGAGGGATCTCCCAGGGAGGTCCCTCGCTGCGCTCGGGATGACAGCGTATAACGTATTAATTAACCAATTCACGTATATGACCAAACAAATCAGAAGCAATCATACCGCGCATTCCGTGTTGTGCCGCACGATCACCTGCTTCAGCATGCAAGATGACGCCGAGTTTTGCAGCATTTGAAAGAGACAATCCTTGCCCTACAAATCCACCAATCACGCCAGATAACACATCACCCATACCTGCGGTTGCCATTCCTGTATTACCTGATTCACAAATAAATAATTCATTTTCTGCGTCTAGCACGAGTGAACCATTTCCTTTTAACACACAGATACCACCAAATTTCTGATGTAAATGTTTGATAGCTTCCGATCTATCATGTTGGATTTCACCGCTAGAACAATGCAACATACGCGCTGCTTCACCTGGATGTGGTGTTAAAACCCACTCTTGATGACGACGAGGATATTTTGCTAACCAGTTTAACGCATCTGCGTCGACAACCATTGGCTTATGACTACTGAATGCAGCAAGCAACAAATCACTTGCCCACTGATCCATTCCCAAACCAGGACCGATCACAATCACATTTGCTCTTGCAATCAATGGCCGCAAGTCGATTGCATTTTTTACACCATGACTCATAATTTCTGGATGAAAAATATTAATCATGGCAGCATGTTCTACTCGTGTAGCGACACTGACCAAACCCGCTCCTACTCGCAATGCTGCTGTTGCCGCTAAGCAAACAGCGCCAGAAAAACCTACATTTCCACCAATAATTAAAACATGCCCTGCATTACCTTTGTGAAAATCTTTATTCCTAGGTACCAAAAATTTCTGACATTGCGACAAACGTAACACTTCCATAAACTACTCCTTCGACCTAGCAAACAGACTTAACACAATACTGGTTAACAAAACTGAAATCACAATCACTAAAGAACCAATAATGGGGAAACTATACCATGGCTCAATCAACATCTTAATACCGACAAAAGCAAGGACAATAGCGATACCATATTTCAATAAATAAAATCGATTAGCAGAATATGCTAATAAGAAATACAAAGCTCGCAAGCCCATAATCGCGAAAATATTTGAAGTAAACACAATGAATGGATCGCGTGTCACCGAAAACACCGCTGGTATACTATCCAAAGCAAAGACGAGGTCACTGACTTCGATCAAGATTAAGACTAAGAATAAAGGCGTTGCAAACCAGACTAAATTGCGTTTTACAAAAAAATTCTCGCTATCATAATCTGAGGTAACACGAATAAACCTTCTCAGAATTTTTAATAACGCGTTTTTTTCTAAATCATTTTCGTCATCCTTCATCAATAACATTTTGACGCCGGTAAACAGCAAAAAGGCACCAAAGAAATATAGAATCCAATGAAATTGAGTGACTAACCAGGTACCTGACACGATCATCAACAAACGCATGATGATTGCGCCCAACACACCATAGAGTAATACGCGACGTTGGTACTGCTTAGGAACAACGAAATAATTAAAAATTAAAATAAAAACAAATAGATTATCAACCGACAATGATTGCTCAATAATGAACCCTGTTAAAAACTCTAATGCTTTCTGCTGTGCAATGGCTGCTGTGGTTGTCAGAGATAGATACCACCATAATCCTAAATCAAAAACAAAAGCGCATAACATCCAAACTATAGTCCATGTTAATGCTTCTTTGACCGGAACAGTATGTGCACGTTTACCACCAAGCACCGCAAAATCAATGCAAAATACAAATGACATAAAGAGAATAAATCCAAGCCATAACTCCCATGTCCCTATCGTATGCATTTAAAATTTCTCCGAGTTATGATTTCTGTATGAAATGCTGTCATCCCGAGCAAAGCGAGGGATCTCCTTGGAATTACTTTACGATAATTTCTAGGAGGTCCCTCGTCGCTTCGCTTCTCGGGATGATGGCATTTACAAAATACTAGGTTATTTAAGAAAAATACTCTAGTGCTTCCCTATGATTTTATGCTATTAAACTGCATATCTTGTGAGAATACAATTAGAAGGATCTAATATGAGTTCAGTAAGAGATGCAAAAGCCTATCAATTACAAAATAAACCTTATCAAACCATTGCCAGTGATGCACTAAGCCCAGCAAATCCATATAAATTAGATGACGCTGAACAAAAAAACCTACGCCTTACTTTAAATACGCTTGATAAAATTGAAACTGATTTTAAAGTACTTATGTCAAGAAAAGGTGCACAAAGAACAACTGTATTTTTAGGCCCTGAAAGTGATTTTGTTGCACTCCACCTCGGCCCAGTTCCCGAAGGAAAAGAAGGTGAAAAATATTTCCGCGAATATTTATTAAATGGCTTTGTAGCGGCATACAGTAAACTTCGCGAGCATAAATATCCGCAACAAGCGATAAAATTTTTCTGTGAAAAATTAGGCGGCGAATGCATTGATTCTCGTACACGTGAAGCATTTAAGTTTGCTGCAGGCAAATTACCACTCCCATTCAGAGAATCCTTAGATGATAGCATTTCCCAACTAGGCCCACGTGAACGGATAGAATATTTTGAAAATTTTGCTGCTGTATTACGAACACGCTGGGGACATCCATTCTTACCTGATGACAAAAAATCCGACTATTCAGCAGCAGGTACATTTAACGAAAGTGATGAGTGTTTTGATCTGATCAAGAAATATTTGGCTAGCAAAAAACTACAACCAGGCTCTAGCTTCGCAACGACTTTAAAATCATTAAACCAAAAAGAAAAACCTATTTTTATGCGCTTTCTCTTGTCGCATAAAAATATATTGGAACATTTACGTATTCACCATTACCACAAAGCCCCGCGCAAAAAAAATCATGGCGCATTAATCCCTGCAGAATTAGAAGCAACGCATAAGCTATTTAACGCAAGCTTGTGTGAAATTGATTGGAATCAATTTATAGCATCTGATCTTGACTTTGAAATGGTAGAAGATCTTTTATTACGTGCTTATCCTGAAACTTGCTTTCATGTATTGATGAAATCCGATTGCTGCAAAAAACTTAACAATGCGAATCGCCTTAAGCTCATGCAACTTTATATTGCCAAATTAGAGTTTTGCGAAAAACATGAACGCGAAGTTTATCAATCGCTAGTGGCTATGCGTGATGCAAATGGAAATACCATTTTATCACTTGCTGGCAAACTAGGTTTTGATGATGCGTTTGCAGTGCTAGCAAAAAAGCATCCGCAAAGCCTAACCATTGGCGACCAAAAAAATCCAAGCCCTACCCAACAGGCGCTGTCAACCTATAGACCCAAGCAATTGCAAACCATTTTAGAACATAAAGTCGATTTAAGTCCATACAATGCTGCATTTTCATTTTGTGCAATTGCTCAAGCGGGGGATGAGAAATTATTTGTCTCACTTATCGATGCGAAGGCGAATGTAAATTCTTCATGTGCCGTTAAAATATTGATGTTTGAGAACAAAGAATTGAATATAGACGCACTGACAGCTGCTGCTACTCAAAACCAAGTTAACATGATGAAACGTGCTATTATCGATTGGAAACCAGATAACTCACGTCCTTCACCATTAATAGCAGCTGTAGTATCTGATGATGTAAAACCCGAGATAGTGGCATGGCTCATAGAACAGAAAAAAATTCCTGTTAATGCAAAACTACAAGGCAAATCCGCGTTACTGCACGCGATTGAAAAGGGCGATGCAAAAAAAACAGAAGCCGTCCTAGCTCACCCTGATGTTGATCTCACACCTGTTGCTGATGCCTTAAATAATTTAGCTACTTTAGAAGACCCGGAAGAAATGCTCCCTGCTTTACAAAATACGAGCGTTCGGGCACGCACAGCGAAACAGCTACTCTCTACTAATGCAAAGGGTGCAATAGAGATAATTAAGAATTTATATCAAGATATTGGCCATGATTTATTTATACTCGGATATGATATTAGATATTACATCCAACACATTGATAGAGAGGAACAACACGATACAGTTACCGCTATTTTTGAATCACTTTATCTAGCAATACTACAAAAAAATGATACTAAATCACTATTCTCCTTTGTTTATTATCTTTTTTATAGCGACCCAAAAATACTGGGGGAAATATTTAATGGAAAAGACACTATTCCACAAATATTAATCAAATGTAACTGTAGCTTCGCACTTAAAAATATAGCTGAAGAACATGAAATAGACTTCAATCTGACTGGAAAAGATAGCCCGCCATGTTTACTCTTAGCTGCTCGGCTTAATCAATGGGATACTGTTGCCTTACTCACACACATATGGCCGATAAGTCGATTTACACGCTCAGCAAAATACCAAACTTTATTACTTGCAGAAACTGCACTTCAAAAAGCGTTGGCTGCAGAAGTGAAAGACATTAACCGTATAAAATATATTTTTGATTTTATATTGAAATGTGATGCTCTACCACACAAGGATCAATTAATTCAATTACGAAAGCTAAATGATCACGACATTACTCGTACATTGATTACACGCAGATTAGATGACACTGTTGCATCTTTACGTAGCAGTAATTGTTGCTTATTTTTATTTAGCAAACATTCACGTCGTGACATGGTTGCTGCTGCAGAAGGTTTGCAAAAAGAACTTGCCGATGAAAAAGCTGATTTCGGTAGAGTAGCAAAACAACATCCCGCTGTAGAATATGATACTGTCGGAGAAATTTATCGGGATTGTTTGCGATTGAAGTAAACACCCTCATCCCCAGCCCTTCTCCCATTCGTACAAAACACTCTGGGAGAAGGGAGAAAACTTTTACTTATCAATCTCATTCATCTGCTACAAATAATTTTGATGACAATATTCCGCTTTAAGATTTTTTAAAAAAACTTTCACCTCTCCCACTTGCGGGAGAGGTCGACGCATGTTTTCTATGCGGCGGGTGAGGGCCGCCTCTAAACCCTCATCCCCAGCCCTTCTCCCATTCGTACAAAACACTCTGGGAGAAGGGAGAAAACTTTTACTTATCAATTTTAAGATTTTTTAAAAAAACTTTCACCTCTCCCACTTGTGGGAGAGGTCGACGCATGTTTTCTATGCGGCGGGTGAGGGCCGCCTCTAAACCCTTATCCCCAACCCTTCTCCCATTCGTACAAAACACTCTGGGAGAAGGGAGAAAACTTTTACTTATCAATCTCATTCATCTGCTACAAATAATTTTGATGACAATATTCCGCTTTAAGATTTTTTAAAAAAACCTTCACCTCTCCCACTTATGGGAGAGGTCGACGCATGTTTTCTATGCGGCGGGTGAGGGCCGCCTCTAAACCCTCATCCCCAGCCCTTCTCCCATTCGTACAAAACACTCTGGGAGAAGGGAGAAAACTTTTACTTATTAATCTCATTCATCTGCTACAAATAATTTTGATGACAATATTCCGCTTTAAGATTTTTTAAAAAAACTTTCACCTCTCCCACTTGCGGGAGAGGTCGACGCATGTTTTCTATGCGGCGGGTGAGGGCCGCCTCTAAACCCTCATCCCCAGCCCTTCTCCCATTCGTACAAAACACTCTGGGAGAAGGGAGAAAACTTTTACTTATTAATCTCATTCATCTGCTACAAATAATTTTGATGACAATATTCCGCTTTAAGATTTTTTAAAAAAACTTTCACCTCTCCCACTTGTGGGAGAGGTCGACGCATGCTTTCTATGCGGCGGGTCAGGGCCGCCTCTAAACCCTCATCCCCAGCCCTTCTCCCATTCGTACAAAACACTCTGGGAGAAGGGAGTCTCCCGCATGTAGTGTGGGCAAAGCGCAGCGTACCCACCTTTCCTATCAAGGCCTATACGCCACCACCGCCTTCGAATCTTCTACTTTCTCATCATCAGCTAATAACTCTAACGTAGCCACTTCGGCATTGACGCGCTCATGCACATCACCATAACCAAAGAATGCACTATTAAGTGCTACAAATAAAAAACTCAACATACAAAGCATTGTATTCGCATTAACAGATTCGTTACTCATCGAGTAAACGACAACCGCTTGTAATATTGCCCAACTGTATCCTGAAATCTTGTCATAAACAGATTGCTCTGAAGCCATAATATTTTTTTCATCTGCAGGCATATCTGCGGACCATAAAATAGACATTCTGGAAATTAAAAGCCACATCAAATCATAAGCAATCCCTGCCCAATGCTGCATGGGCATATCCATCACAGGATTTAAATTTAAACCTCGAGAAACATAATTACCGACATTGCTGGCCATAAAGAAGCGTGTCATCGACATTCCCATTTTACTAGACTTCCATGTCAAAGCACGCTCTGGTTTTTCTTGTGAATTAGCTAAACGTGCAAACAAACGCACAAATAAACTATGACGCTTTTCAATATCAAATAATTCATAAAAAGATTTATCGCTCTCACATAGCCGCTGTAACTGCCTATCATTCAAATCTGAAAACTGATCTACTCCATGCGAATACGTACCATTATCCGCCAGATGTGCAAACACAGTATGCGCCTTTGCCATCATTTCCAAATCATTGGCGCCATCGCCATTGGCTGCAACATAAAAACCATTATTTTTTAAGTATTGCACTAATACTCCTTTACCTTCCGGACTCATCTCTGAAAAAATGATAACAGGTCTATTTTTTGGATCCCTTTCAAGCAAACGTCCAAATATACTGAGCATGTCCCCAGTCGTTCCTGAAAATATAACTGTTGAATCAACAGCAATTTCATCGATACGCACCAACCCCACATTTGCTTCACGAATGGTATGTAATTTTTTGGCTTTTTCAGGCGCTAAAACTCGCGCAATATTTTCTGCGGCTTTTGCGCTATCACCTGTTGCGATGAAGACAGGGACATTCACTTTCTCACAACGTGAAATAAATTTCTCCGCATCTTTCTTTACCGGGTTATCAATAATAAATGTGCTATGATGTTTGAATGTATCAAAGATTTCACGCTTAGAGCAGAAATAAGCTTCCGTGTTTTTTTGTTTATCCATCAAGAATAATTCTTTGATTTCACGCGCATCTGCTTCAGAGATATCAACACTCGCAAGACACCAATCACGTGAAAGCACACCGATGCGCTGCTGCATGGTCTGATACGCTTTTAACAACGGTGTATTGGTAAAGTTATCACCTCGCGGAACTCCACAAAATACTAGCTGATATTTGCCATTATCTTCTACTAACGTTAATCTACCACCAAACTTACCATATAATCCTAAATGGTAAGTATGAACAATGTGTTGCTTTTCATCTTGAATATATGTCTTTTTCAAGTGATTCTTCGACACTTCTTCAGATGTAAACTTTTTATCTAAACCTTTCATGTAGGTACGCATAGCTGCTTCTTCAGGCTCTTCTTCTTTTTTGCTACCGGTAAATGCTGCCGCAAAATATTTTAAACATTTGTTCAATTGATCTGATTGCGGCAGCACATTTTCTTTTTCTTCTTGCAGCATATTTTGCACGTCAACGCGCATTGTTTCATCCCAGATCCCACGGACGATCATTTTTGAAGTAGTTAAGGTCCCTGTTTTATCAGAAACCATCGCCGCTCCATTTTTAAATTCATCCGCAAAATACCCGTGCGCAGCTAATATAAAACCCACAACACGTAAGGCATCTGTAATCTCCATAGGTTGATCAGGCAAGTGTTTATTTAATCCTGACAACAATGATTTATTAACACTATCACGCAGAAAAGTTTCTGCGAATGGAATCATCATTTGATACAAGTTAAACATCCAATGTGTTGTGTTCCATAAATCGCCATCAAATAAAATAGCCGAAGCAATGGATGCGACTAAAGCATATTTTACATTTTGATTTTTGTGGCGAATGATATAATCATTAATAACGGCTGTTTTTTCATACTCACTGGTTGCACTTTTTTCTTTTTCTTCTTTTACTCTTAAAAAAGCATTATTCTTATCTAATACATTAATCTTTGAACCGGTTAATACGCCCGGTTGCTTTTTCTCTTTAATGTATTGTAACTCTACTTGCTTATATTCTGTCTCGATACTTGCGTTTGTTTTTTGTCTTAGCCAAACATCCTCACCATTTTTTGCGATCAAATTAGTTAAATATTCTTGTACTATAGGTTTATTTGTATATGCGCCTTTCTCATCTTCAGCTAATGCAACCAGCTCACCTGAAATGGGCGATGAGTTATGATCAAAATTCACATTGAGAAAAACCAAATCTCCCGTACGTAATTGATAACGCTCAACTTCCACTACAGATGATTTTTCACCTTCGAATCGCAGTACCTTTTGCTTAGTTGTATTATATCCATAATCACGACTGATTCTTTCTAGTTGCCTACGCTCTCTTTTATAAACCGAGGGCCCAATATCGGCAAATAAAGCTGGACCATTTTTAAATTTTTCTAATACTAGCTTTGCTGTCGAAATATTTTGTGAAATTAATCCTAATTGAAATTGTCGTGAAGCTGGTAATAACTCTTTCACCACACCATCACTCACGCGTAACATTGTATTTGCAATTTCCGTCATACCTGCTGATATCAATGCAGTATCGGAACGTTGAGCGCCCAATGTGCGTAATTGCTTCGTTTTATAATTATGATAAGTACGAGCTGCATAAGCAAACGTGCCAGGCACCACCAAACCACTCATTGTTAAACTAGCGATGAGGGAATTATCTTCATTTAACCTACCATCAAACATCATTCTACTTGTGCGAAATGTTGCGTAATATAAATAAAATATCGCTGTGACTTCACTTGCTACTGCTACAGCGTATGCTTTTTCTGATTTAATTTTTTGATCTGTGATGCGATGCATAGACGAATATCCCAGTATCAATGCACCCACTGCAGCTTTAAATACAAAATCATATTCATCGCTTCCATAGTAATGACGGCTGGCTCTTTCAGTAGCTAATTCTCCGATTAATAAGGCTGCGCCGGAAGCAATCGCTGGCCAAATAAATTTTCGAAAATTTAAGCCATTCCTATTTCCTGAATATTCGCCATTTAAACAATCATATACTCTTTGCATGGTATCAAAGAAATATTTCTCCGCTCGTTCCACACGACTTTTAAATGCTGATGGTGATATCAAAGAGGAGAACTTAGTTTGCGAAATAGTTGTGTGTAGACTCTTGAATGCTGTAGTAACTAGCTCAGGAAGGCTATCTTTAACATCATGAGCTTGTTTACGCAGAAAATACGTATAGCTCGGCTGCACTCCCTTAATGTCTCTGATGGTGATGGGTAGTGTTTTTCTTGTCTTTGGTAATATAGCTTTTGAATCAATAGCATTTCTTTTTTTCGAGTCTCGTCCATCCATGTGACATTCCTCACTATACTCAATGTTGGTTTAATCTTCCCTGATCAACACAGCCAATAGCATAAATTCTCATTAAGAATAAAGGCGTTATCCTTAAACTATCCTTAACTTCACTCGTTTCTGCGATTGGTTTATACTACGCCATATGAACGCAATCGATTTTACACAACTAGCTAATGATCTTAAGTCATGGGGAATAGAACTCGGATTTCAACAAATTGGAATAACCGACACCGATTTAACTTCTTATACCGAAAACTTTCTCACTTGGCTTAGTAAGAATTTTCATGGTGAAATGCAATTCATGTCAACGCATGGAGAAAAACGCTATCACCCTGAAAAATTAATCCCTGGAACAATTCGCGTTATCACTGCACGCATGAATTATCTTCCTGCTGATACGGATATGATTGCTGTTCTGCAAGATCCGGCAAAAGGTTACATTTCACGTTATGCAGTCGGTCGTGATTATCATAAATTAATGCGTAAGCGCTTAACCAAACTGACTGACATGATTTCAACTCATATCGGTCAATTTGGTTATCGTGCCTTTACTGATAGTGCTCCGGTGCTTGAAAAAGCGCTTGCCGAAAAATCCGGATTAGGCTGGATTGGCAAGCATACCAACCTATTAAATCGCGAGGCTGGCTCGTGGTTTTTTCTCGGCGAAATTTATACTGATTTACCTCTCCCAATGGATGCTCCAATTAAAAATCATTGTGGCACGTGCCAGGCATGCATAGACATTTGCCCCACGCAAGCAATCATTGGACCTTACCAATTAGATGCGCGATTATGTATTTCATATTTAACTATTGAATTACGCGGCAGTATTCCCGTCGAATTACGATCTTTAATTGGCAATCGAATTTATGGATGTGATGATTGTCAGTTAGTTTGCCCTTGGAATCGTTTTGCAAAAATTACTGCAGAAAAAGATTTTCAACCACGCGCTTATTTTACTAATCCTGAATTAATCGAATTATTTTCATGGAGTGAGGAACAATTTTTAAAGCGTACAGAAGGATCTGCTATTCGACGCATAGGTTATGAATGTTGGTTACGTAATATTGCAGTTGCATTAGGGAATGCGCCCACATCTGAAGCCATTACGTCTGCACTAATGACCCGATTAAGTTTCCCTTCTGCATTAGTGCAAGAACATGTTACGTGGGCGCTGGGAGAACATCATATCTAACTATTTTGCGAAAAACTCTACTTGCGGTAATTTTTGGAAATGGCTATCAGATGTAATCAACACTGCATTTGACCTCAGCGCAGATGCATAAATAACCGCATCAGCCATTGCTAATTGATACTCTGCAGCTAAATCAGCAGCGTACAACGCAAGACTTGTCTCTAAAGAAACGACTACAGCTCGCTCTGTAACACCTATAACTTCTAAAGCTAACGTGGAATTCTTTTCACGTGTTATCCATTTGTATAGCTCATATTGAACTTGCGTTGGAACAATTAATTTTTCAATTTTTTGAAAATAAGGGGAAAATGATTTAACTAATTTACCATCCGTCAACCATTCAATCCAACCACAAGTATCAACCAATATTTTCATACTCTATCGCTTCTATCCCTACTGTTTTTTGTGTTAACGCCTTTTAGAACTCCTTTCAATTCTTTGATATCGCGCTTTGGAACAAGCTCCAAACAATCTCCTTTAGCAATGAAAATAAATTGCTGACCTGGCTTAATTTGTAATTCATCACGAATTTTTTTAGGCACACAAATTTGATATTTTTCCGAAATTGTCGCAATATTCATAATCTTACCCTTTTGTGATCGATGCCTATATTAGTAATATAGCACATTTGCTTAATTTGTCAAAATATCCGCATTAAACAATTCACCACGGTAATATCGTAATTCTTCAATTGATTCACGGATATCATCTAATGCTAAGTGTTTCGATTCTTTTTGCACACCCGCATAAACACGCGGCGCCCAACGCAATGCCAATTCTTTCAGTGTACTGACATCAATCGTACGGTAATGAAAATACTTTTCTAAACTTGGCATATATTTTTCGAGAAAACGTCTATCCAGATACACACTATTACCACACATGGGAGATTTGCCTGTTGGTACAAATTGACGTAAAAATTCTATCGTTTTTGTTTCAGCTTCTGCTTCGGTAACTGTACTTTTGCGTACACGCTCAACTAATCCAGATAAATTATGTTGTCGCGTATTCCATGCATCCATCCCATTTAATAATTCATCCGCTTGATGAATTGCAAAAACTGGGCCTTCTGCCAACACTTTTAATTGTGAGTCTGTGACGACTGTCGCTATTTCAATCAAGCGTTCTTTTTCAGCATTTAAGCCAGACATTTCACAATCTATCCAAATTAAATTATTAGCGTTTTGTGGCATGAGTCATTATCCTATTCAAAATTTTTATTACAGTAACACTAGGAAATCAGCCATGTCAGCTTATTATGTTGAAATATTGATTGCAACCTTGATTGCTTATTTATTTGGCTCTATCTCAAGCGCTATTATTGTTTGCAAAATCATGGGGCTACCGGACCCAAGAAACGAAGGCTCAAAGAACCCAGGGGCGACGAATGTATTACGTTTCGGTGGGAAGAAAGCCGCGATCATTGCCCTTGTCGGTGACATGCTAAAAGGTGTGATTCCAGTACTCATCGCGAAATGGTATGGATTGGATGCGCTTGGCCTTGCACTTGTCTCGTTTGCTGCATTCTTCGGTCACCTGTACCCTATCTTTTTTAAATTTCAAGGTGGTAAAGGTGTTGCAACTGCATTTGGATGTTTAGCTGCGTTAAATGGTTTTATTGGACTAGCACTTGCTATCACGTGGCTAACCATTGCATTTACATTTCGTTACTCATCACTTGCTGCGCTTGCTACTGCGTTACTCGCTCCTGTTTACACGTGGTATTTCACTAATTCAACTTACACTGTTGCTGTCACGGTCATTTGCATTTTACTGATTTTTCGTCATCGTAAAAATATTGCGAACTTGATTGCAGGGAAAGAATCAAAGATTGGGAAGAAAGCGTAGCTGTCATCCCGAGCGTAGCGAGAGATCCCCAGAGAGGTCCCTCGCTACGCTCGGGATGACAAACGCACAGACACCTCACCATATCTGAAAGCTTGTATCACACCATCTTGTTTCTCAAGCACCAGCTCACCTTCTGCATTCACTCTTTGCATACGCCCATGAATACACTCATGCGGTGTTTGCAACATCACTTCTTTGCCAGCAAAGGCATCATGCTGTTGCCATTCATCAAGAAAAGTATCTAGCTTAGAAAGTGAATAGATCGATATCCCTAATAGTAATTCATTTAATATCATGCCGGCTAAACGATTTCGATTTGGGGTTTGCTGTAGAATACTTGCTACATCAATTGCATTTTCTGCTATTTCTGCTGGCCTCTCTTGAGGAAACTTCACATTCAAACCGATTCCAATCACAACGGCATGACCTGACTTTTCCAACAGAATTCCTGCTAACTTTTTCCCTTGATACAATACGTCATTAGGCCATTTCAGCTGAATACCTTGAGAGATTAGATATCTTTTAAGTGCGCGATTTATCATAACAGCGATTGCAATGCTTAAACTTGAAACATCTTGCTCTGAGAAATACCACAGTAATGAACAATATATATGTGAATACCTTGGTGAATACCAAACTCGACCTAGACGCCCGCGTCCTGCTGTTTGCTCTTCTGCAAAACAAACGTAACCAGACGTATTTATCTCTCTAGATTTTTGCAGTACATAAGTATTCGTTGAATTGATAGTCGACAGTATTTCCAATTCATATAACCTGCTCAATGCGTCAACAGACAATTCCCGCCTAATTTGTTCCGCACACAAAGTCTCAATTTTTTGAGCAGTTGACAAAATTTATATCTCCCAACTATTGATAAATTTCTTAGACATGTTTTAATAAGAGATTATAGGTTGAAAGGGAACTCACAATGAACACTGCTTTACTCTTAATCGATATTCAAAACGATTATTTTCCAAACGGCAGAATGCCACTGGAAAAAAGTAACGAAACCAGTCAAAAAGCAAAGGAAGTGCTACAGATTTATCGCAACAATAAGCTACCTGTGATTCATGTGCAACATATTTCTACACGACCAGATGCAGTGCATTTCTTACCATGCACGAAAGGTGTTGAATTTCATGAAGACGTCACACCGTTAAAAAATGAAACGATTATCAAAAAGCATTATCCAAACAGCTTTAAAGATACCGCGCTTCTTAATTTTTTAACCAAAAACAAAATCACACATCTCACCATTGCAGGCATGATGTCACATATGTGTATCGATGCAACTGTGAGAGCAGCTTATGACTTAGGATTTAATTGCACATTGTTACAGGATGCTTGCACCACGAAAAACTTGGAATTTAATAGTATGATTATTCCAGCGCAAACTGTACATAATGCATTTGTTGCAGCACTACAAGGAACCTATGCTTCTATTGCTACCACTAGAGAATTCATTCACATGATGAATTCGAAGCTTGTAACGCTTGCATAATGCTGTCATCCCGAGCGTAGTGAGGGATCTCCATGGAGGTCCATCACTACGCTCGGGATGACACGCTACTCACTCAAATATCGTCTTTCAATAAATCTAATAAGTTCACACGAATCGTCGTTAAACTCGCAACAATCGCTTGTCGTTCAGTGTTATTCAAACTAGCTAAAATTTGAGGCTTTATTTCATCACCCACTTCGATAATTTTTTTCATTAATTGTTTTGCTTCTGGAGTGATACAAATGCATTTAACACGTCGGTCACTAGGATCAGCTTGACGGATAATCCAACCCTGCTTTTCCATTCTATCTAATGAACGTAACAAGTTTTGTGGTTCCAAATCTAACTGCGTTGCAATTTGTACTTGGGTTAAACCTGGAAAACGTGCAATGCAAAATAAAATACGTTTCTCTGTGATATTCACACCCAATGCTTTAATACGATTACCTAACATCCTGCGCCAAAGCATAGCCACATGACAAACCAGATATTCAATATCATGAATATCTAGCGTACAAGCTACCTGATCATTTTGCTTTGTCATAATGGTTCCCCTCGGAAAGATTGACAACACTCACTTGGTTACGCGCCAAATGCTCTACTCTAACACAAAGAACACCTCCAAGTATTGTCAGTACAATACCCACAGCTACCATAGGAGTTAACACTTGATGAAAAAATACGATAGAAATAATCGCTGAAAAAATAACGTTACAATACAACATCACACTCATTAACTGCGCACTTGCATAACGTAATCCATAATTCAGCGCATACTGGCAACCAAAATAAAGCAATCCAATAAAAATCATGAATGCCCACTGTTGCCAACTTAATGATACCCAAAAAGGTATCGCAGCAAGTGCGGCAATAATGGCTGACAGTACAAAGAAGTAGACAACGATGCTTTCAATTGAATCTGTTTTCGATAAAAAACGTACGGTAATAATACTAATAGCAATACAAAATGCTGCGCCTAATGCAAACAATGCTGCAACATTAAAAATATCGCCATGTGGATTCAAAATGATTGTGACACCGATAAATCCAATGAGAATTGGAATCCATAATTTATGATTAATGGTTTGCCCAAGAAAAACCAAACTAATAAACGGCACCATCAAAGGAGATGTATTCGCTAATAACACTGCATTAACGAGTGGAATGTATTTCACAGCGGAAAATAAGAAAAAACTAATTCCCAAACCAGCAAATGCACGCAACACATGCAACCCAATTTTTTGGGTTGCAAATAATTTTTTAGCGCCAGGCAACCCATGTCTAAAAATCACTGGAGCCATACAAGCTAACGCCACAAGACTTTGCACAAAGATCAACATACTGAGAGGTAGTGGGTTGGCTTGCGCTTTAATAAAAGCAACTTGCGACGAGTAAAACACTGTCGCAATCAAACCCAATAAAACACCCAAAAAGATATTATGGCGCATAAACTCGCTCGTTTAGTATATTTTATAATTATAATCATTGATTACAATTTTTGTCAAGAAATATACCAAACGGGGAGCCCCGATACAGCAAGAGCACAATCAAACACTCCCGCCCTTTACCACCCAAACACAGGGATTAAAACCAAAATAATAAGTTAATTCCGCGGGATGCTTGATATCCCAGACAACAAAGTCAGCTGCTTTTTCTACTTCGATCGTACCATGAGTAGCCTGTACTCCTAATGCTTGTGCAGCATGCTGTGTAACACCCAGCAAAGCTTCTTCTGCCGTTAATCCAAACAACACGCACGCCATATTTAACATCAACAATAAAGATGTGGTAGGCGATGTACCTGGATTGCAATCTGTTGCAACAGCCATTGGGATTTGATGCTTGCGTAGCAAATCAATTGGCGGTAATTTTTTTTCACGTAAAAAATAAAATGCCCCCGGCAATAACACGGCAACAGTGCCCGATTTTTTTAGCGCTAAAATACTTTCTTCCGACAAGTATTCCAGATGATCAACAGATAACGCTTTATAACTTGCAGACAATGCGGCGCCGCTCATATCTGATAATTGCTCTGCATGGCACTTTACATTTAATCCTAATTTTTTTGCTGCTGCAAAAACCTTTTCTGTTTGCGCTAATGAAAAGCCAATGTTTTCACAAAACACATCGACTGCATCCGCTAAATGTTCCGCGTGCACTGCAGGCAACATTTCATTACATACATAATCGATATAATCATCGGCACGACCTTGATATTCCGCTGGTAATGCATGTGCACCTAAAAAGGTTAGCTTCACATCGAGTGGCAAAACGTCCGCGATTTTTCTAGCGACACGTAACATCTTTAATTCTGTTTCAAGGTTTAATCCATAACCCGATTTAATTTCAACCGTAGTAACACCTTCATCTACTAATGCTTGCGCACGACGTAAACTTTGGTGAAATAATTCTTCTTCATCAATATCACGCGTCGCATTGACTGTTGAACGAATGCCGCCACCCGCTTTCGCTATTTCTGTATAGGATGCACCTTGCATCCGCATTTCAAATTCATGATAACGATTGCCGGCAAATACTAAATGCGTGTGGCAATCGATTAACCCTGGTGTAATACATTTACCCTGCACATCATAAATACTATCAGCCAAGTCATCGGGGTCACCTGATAGCTCCTCCATTGCGCCTAACCATGCAATTTTTCCATTTTTTACGGCAATTGCTGCTTGTTTCATCAACCCATAGGGAACATCACTTGTTACCATTGATGCTACGACTGCATTCAGCCATAATGAGTCCCATTGTTTATTGTCCATAGTAATACCTAAGAAGTAGTTTTATTTTGCTCGAGATAGTAAAGGGTAATAACTAGCAACACAAATAAATCATGAGTGAGCAACTGAAATATGACCATAAAAGAACATTACCAAATTCAAGATCCCAACATTTGGCAAGGCAGAGCTGACACGCCACCTACATCGAACTTTTTTCAAATTGTGCAATTTCTAAATCTTATGGAAAAATGCCCGCAAAGCGTCGATCAACCGACCTTTGCTTTACTTGGTTTTCAATGTGACGAAGGAATTCGTCGCAACTTGGGACGCGTTGGTGCCGCCGATGGTCCGCAAGCATTACGCCAAGCACTAGCCAAGCTTCCCGTACAAAAATATAATTTTACAATTTATGATGCTGGCAATATCACCTGTCACAATCAAGATTTAGAAAGCGCCCAAAAAGCATTGGCCGATTGTGTCAATATGTTAATTCGTCATCATATTATTCCCATTGTTGTTGGTGGCGGACATGAATTAGCATGGGGACATTATCAAGGTATTGCGCAAGCTCATCCGCAAAAAGAGTTAGGTATCATTAATTTCGATGCTCATTTTGATATGCGACCATTATTACCGAATGGCCAAGGAACATCAGGAACACCTTTCTTACAAATTGCAAAAGCACTTGAAGCAGCGCACAACCGTTTTGATTATAACGTGGTTGGCGTACAACATGCGGGCAACATTCGTCAATTAATTGAAACTGCAAAGTATTACAATTCAAAAATCATTTGGGCAGATGAAATTCACCAAGGACAATTTTTAAATTCGGTTGATTTCATTGATCGCATCATTGATGAAAACGATGTTATTTACACGAGTATTTGCTTAGATGTCTTTGCTGCGGCCTATGCACCAGGTGTTAGCGCAACACAACCTCTCGGTTTATTACCTTGGCAAATTATTCCATTGATTCGACAGTTAGCCGCTTCTGGAAAAGTAACCAGTTATGATATCGCTGAACTTTCACCGAAATATGATATTGATTTATGTACCGCGAAACTAGCTGCTAATTTAATTTATGAAATCATACATCATCACAGCAATATCACTATGCCATGGTAAAGGAAAAATAATGAAAACATTACGTCATGACACCAATCGTCACATTAAAGCTGCACATGGCACAACGCTCTCTGCAAAAAACTGGCAAACTGAAGCAGCATTACGCATGCTGATGAATAACCTTGATGCCGAAGTCGCCGAAATTCCCAGTGATTTAGTGGTTTACGGTGGCATTGGTCGTGCGGCACGAGATTGGGATTGTTTCGATAAAATTGTTGCGACATTAAAAACATTAGAAGCAGATGAAACATTGCTGATTCAATCAGGAAAACCTGTCGGTGTTTTTAAAACTCACACTGATGCACCACGTGTATTATTAGCGAATTCTAATTTAGTTCCACATTGGGCGACGTGGGAAAAATTTCATGAGCTCGATAAAAAAGGCTTGATGATGTACGGTCAAATGACAGCAGGTTCATGGATTTATATTGGCTCACAAGGAATAGTACAAGGTACATATGAAACATTTGTTGAAGCGGGAAAACAACATTATGCAGGCAATTTAACAGGTAAATGGATTTTAACCGGCGGCTTAGGCGGCATGGGTGGCGCACAAACACTTGCAGCAACCATGGCGGGAGCTTGCATGCTTGCAGTCGAATGCGATCCTAAACGTATGCAACGTCGCTTAGAAACACGATATTTAGATAAAGCATCGAATAACTTAGATGAAGCACTCACTCTCATTCAAAATGCTTGTCGTGAAGGGAAAACACTTTCCGTCGGCTTATTGGGAAATGCGGCTGATATTTTTCCTGAATTAGTGAAACGTGGCATTAAACCTGACTTAGTAACCGATCAAACTAGCGCACACGATCCATTAAACGGTTATTTACCTTCTGGTTGGACATTAGAATATGCAGAACAAATGCGAAAATCAGATCCTACCAAAGTGATTTCTGCTGCTAAAACATCGATGGCAAAACAAGTGCGCGCAATGTTAGATTTTCATAAACAAGGTGTACCTACTTTTGATTATGGCAATAATATTCGGCAAATGGCAAAAGAAGAAGGTGTACATAATGCCTTTGATTTTCCGGGATTTGTGCCTGCTTATATCCGCCCACTATTTTGTCGTGGCGTCGGTCCATTTCGTTGGGTTGCGTTATCAGGTGATCCAGAAGATATTTATAAAACCGATGCTAAAGTTAAAGAACTATTACCACAACACACTCATTTACATCATTGGTTAGATATGGCTAAAGAGCGTATTCAGTTTCAAGGATTACCTGCACGAATATGCTGGGTGGGCCTAGGTGATAGAGCACGATTAGGGTTAGCGTTTAATGAAATGGTAGCAAAAGGTGAGCTGAAAGCACCCATCGTCATTGGTAGAGATCACCTAGATACCGGTTCAGTTGCCAGCCCTAATCGCGAAACAGAAAGCATGTTAGATGGTTCGGATGCTGTTTCTGATTGGCCACTCTTAAATGCATTACTCAATTGCGCCGGTGGCGCAACCTGGGTGAGCCTACATCATGGCGGCGGCGTTGGCATGGGTTTCTCACAACATTCTGGTGTCGTCATCGTCGCTGATGGCACAGAAGCTGCTGCAAAACGCCTACAACGCGTCCTCACCAACGATCCAGCTAGCGGCGTTATGCGACACGCTGATGCGGGGTATGATATCGCTATTCAATGTGCAAAAGAGCATAAATTGAATTTGCCAATGGTGAAGTGAGGCTATCATTCCACCTCTCCCACTTGTGGGAGAGGTCGCCATGTGCTTTTTACGTGGCGGGTAAGGGAGGGGGCTTTTCGAAACCCTCATCCCCAACCCTTCTCCCATTCGCATAAAACGCTTTGGGAGAAGGGAGCTGCAACGCAATATTTTTTTGCTCTAAGTCTCAATTTGTGGTATTATTTTGCACAAATAATGAGGCGCTAGACCATGATCAATTCAAGACAAGAAAATCCACTAGTCATTAAAACCGTCAGATCAGCTGTGCCGGCATTTTTTAATATTCGGGGCATATTGGCTGTCGCTAAAACACAACAATTCATTCTTGCTGGCAATAACACTAAAACAAAGAAGGGGCGCTTAGAAGCCCGCTCAGCAGTTACTCTTTTCTGTGGTGATAAACAAGCCCAAAGCAAATGCACTCAATTTGCAATGGCTGTGCAATTGCCATTAGAAAGCAAAGATGGCACACCCATCATCTTAACCATTGGCGAAGATGATCGTCGCTACTTAGCCTACCAAGCATGGACAGCACACAATATCCAAACCGTCTATGCCGAGAATTTACACGGCCCCATTCATTGCGATCAAAATCCTTTACCACCTCCCGTGCTACACCACACGCGACGAGCACTAGATACTATTGCTTCTGGCGGCAATGCGGATGATAACGGTTGGCAGCTTCGCATAAATGAAGAAAAAATGCTGCGCGCGAAAAAAAATCATAAAGGTATTGATGAGCACCCCATAACAAGTGGCGCACAATACATTGCTTATTCACCTGATCGTAAGCACTGTATTGCAGGCACCGGCCCCGGCATGCAAGCAGTTTTACACTCAAAAGCACTTCCTAAATCATCGATTACATTAAATGTAAAAAATATAGAATTTCGTTGCGCTGCTTGGTTTGCAGATTCAACCCATTTCTTAATTGGCTGCAATGGTGGAGTTGTCACTCTAGGAAACACCTTATATCCAAATCAACAAATTTGCATGCGTGTTGGAAGAACTCCACATGCTATTCAACCACTTGGTTATGAGGCTGTTTTTGCTAGCTCGCATTCTGATGGCAGTGTACGTGTATACCGTTGTGACGATGCAGCTGCGCTATTTGAGCAGAAAGAAGCACCACGCACTTTACAAGTTAGCACAACAGCTGATTTACTTACCGAACTAATGCCAGCAACACGCGGCGCTTTCAGTCGAACATGGCATGGCGGAAAAAAAGTTGAACTTGCTGCGTTAGCACAAGAAAATGGGAGCACACAATTACTCGTACATGAACGTGCAACACAAGATTTGAATTTATTTTCATTGCGACAAATCAACACTGTCATTCATTCACACGTTTTTGCCTTAGACATTTTAACGCGAGAACTTCGCCTATTGATAACACAGTATGCGGCACCTGTTTTTTTCAAACCACCTGCTGTAATTGTAAATAATCAACAAGGTGCAAGCGTTGCTGCAGCAGCTGCCAATACACAAACTCAACAAGAACAAAATACCGTTGCAGACATTGCGCTAGGGAATCGATGATGAGTAATCCAAGAAAACCAACACCGCTTTTCACGCACTTAACCACAGAAGAATTACCTAAGCCATTTAAAGCAAAAGGCATATTGAGTATTCGTGGTATGAATCAATTTCTTGTTGTAGGAAATGATAAAAAAACAGAACGAGGACATCTACGACTATACTCATCCGATTTAGCGTTACAAACAACAGGTTCTAGCACCTGCATTGAGTTTAGCCTTGCAACTGAACTTTCACTGCAAACAAAAGATAAAATGCCTATCATTCTTACCACTGGTCGTGATGATGTAGGTTTTCTTGCATATCAAGCTTGGCATGCCGCGACACTCTCAACCGTCTATCCGCCCAACTCTCATGGCGCAATCCTAACGTGTGTAGATCATCATCTTCCACCACCCATTTTAGAACCTACGCCCCAAGCACTAGCAACGGTTCAATCCGCTAGAAATTTCAGCCCGAATGGATGGCGTTTAGGAAGTGGAACAATTTTTAAGATGTCTCTCAGTAAGAGATACCCCGTTATAACTCATGAACGTGCCATACCCAGTAGCACGCAATCTATTGCTTATGCTCCTGACTATAAACACGTTATTACCATCTCAGAAAACGCTGCAGTTTTAGATACAATTCCACAAACCAGAACCGTGCCTCTTGGAGTTCGTCGCCAACGCGCCTTATGTAACGCATGGTTTTCTGATGCAACACACTTTCTTACAGGTCACCCTGATGGAACCATCTCTCTTGGGCACACACAATACCCACGAGCGGTTTCATTACATGTTGGTCTTAATGTACATGCTATACAAACCATTGATGATGAACCTACTATTGTTTGCGCACACGCAGATGGTAGCGTACGGGTATATCATCTCGAAGCTGCAATGGAACGTTTACACAATGAAGGGAAAGCATTACCAGCTCAAGATGCAAAATCAGCATTGCCATCTCAGGATTTAAAAGCAGATGCAATTCAACCATCAATAGCAATAGTGACTCCCACTAAAAATTGGTTAGAAAAAGCATTTCTAGCTGATGCACATGTGGAACTAGCAACTCTTACTGACTCAAATACTACTAAACTAGTAGTACATGAACGTGGCACACAATGTTTGAATTTATTTTCTATGCCGAGAATGCATACTGCTATTGAGCAACGAATTTCTAGCCTTGGGATCTTGCCTCCCGATATCGATGCATTGATTGCCTCGTATGCCACATCCAGCTTGCGCATGTTTGCTCCTATTAAAGCTCATCGAGCTGATACGACTACGCCCCCCAGTAAGGAAGACCACAAGAAAGACAATTCGCCAACCCCTCATTAAACGCACCTTAATAGCTTTGCTTTTAACCTACAAAAACGCTAGCATTCGTCAAAAGAAAAGGACGCTACACATGACGAATGCTATTTTTACTTTACATCCAGGCCAACTTTCATTTGCCGATTTGCAATTATTATTGAATGAAAACACTCAATTAAAACTTCATCCTGATTCCTATGCCGCTATTCATGCTTCTGAAAAAGTAGTTAGCAATATTATTGCTGAAAACAAAACTGTTTATGGAATTAACACAGGTTTTGGCTCATTAGCTAATACTCGTATCAGCAACGATGATTTAGAAATTTTACAACGCAGCATTGTACTATCCCATGCAGCAGGTATCGGTGAATTACTCAGCGATCAAGTCGTACGCTTAATTCTCGCATTAAAAATTAATAGTCTTGCACGTGGATTTTCTGGTGTGCGCTTACAAACGATTGATGCACTCATTTCTTTTTACAATGCAAAAATATATCCGTGCATTCCATCACAAGGTTCAGTAGGTGCATCAGGTGATCTTGCACCGCTTGCACATATGAGCGCTGCATTACTGGGCGTAGGCAACGTACGTTACCAAGGAAAAATTATTTCTGCGCAAGAAGGCTTAGCTATTTTAAAATTAGTGCCATTAACATTAGGACCGAAAGAGGGTCTCGCACTATTAAATGGCACACAAACATCAACTGCATTAGCACTACTTGGATTGATCAATGCAGAAAAATTATTTCATGCGGCATTAATAACTGGTGCGCTCGCTGTTGATGCCACATTAGGCTCAACTAAACCATTTGATGCACGTATTCATGAAGTGCGTGGTCATGCAGCACAAAGTGAAGTTGCAAAGATTTTACGTGAATTACTAGAAGGCAGCGAAATTCTCGCATCACATAAAAATTGTCAGAAAGTACAAGATCCTTATTCACTACGCTGCCAACCACAAGTCATGGGCGCATGCTTAACTTATATGAATCACATCCGTGAAGTATTAATGACAGAAGCAAACGCTGTCTCTGATAATCCTTTAGTCTTTGCAGAACAAAATGAAATTCTGTCTGGTGGAAATTTCCATGCTGAACCTGTTGCCATTGCAGCCGACACACTTGCAATTTGCATTGCAGAAATTGGCGCGCTATCTGAACGTAGAATTGCATTATTAGTCGATCCACATTTTAGTGGCTTACCACCATTTTTAGTAAATAATGCGGGTGTCAATTCTGGCTTTATGATTGCACAAGTTACTGCTGCAGCACTTGCTAGTGAAAATAAATCATTAGCTCACCCTGCGAGCGTAGATAGCTTACCGACTTCTGCAAATCAAGAAGATCATGTCAGCATGGCAACGTTTGCGGCACGACGCTTGATACCCATGATAGAAAATACCGCTGGAGTTTTAGCAGTGGAATTATTAGCGACTTGCCAAGGAATCGATTTTAGAAAGCCATTAAAAACATCGAAAAAACTAGATAAAATTCATAAAATGGTGCGCGAGCAAATTCCCTTTTATGATGTAGATAGATTTTTTGCGCCGGATATTGAGGCAGCGAAAAATATTGTTTTTAATATGTAACATTAACCCTCACCCGCCGCATAAAAAACATGCGTCGACCTCTCCCACAAGTGGGAGAGGTGATCTCCCTTAGAAGGACTGGGGATGAGGGTACACAATAATTTTGGACTCACATGACACCCAAAAAATTTCAACAAAGTGTTTTAACCTGGTTCGATAAAAACGGTCGCAAAGAATTACCGTGGCAAACCAATAAAACGCCTTATCGCGTCTGGGTCTCTGAAATTATGTTACAACAAACACAAGTTACAACAGTCATTCCATACTACCAACGTTTCATGCAGCAATTTCCAAAAATAAAAGATCTTGCAACTGCGCATGAAGATTTAGTTTTACATTTATGGACAGGGTTAGGGTATTACACTCGCGCACGCAACTTGCATCGTACCGCAAAAATAATTCATGAAAATTTTGCAGGCAAATTTCCAAATGAAACAACTGAATTAGAAAAACTTCCAGGCATCGGACGCTCCACTGCTGGCGCCATTCTTTCAATTGCATTCCAAAAACCTGCCGCTATTTTAGATGGCAATGTAAAACGAGTATTAACACGCTTTTATAATATTGCCGAATGGCCTGGCGAAAGAAAGACGCACGATAAATTATGGCAACTCGCAGAAAAATTAACGCCACAAGAACGCACCGCCGATTACGCGCAAGCTATGATGGACCTAGGCGCTACGATTTGCACGCGTAGCAAACCTTCTTGCCAAACATGTCCGCTGGTAAAGTCATGTTCTGCGTATCAACATCACACAACACATTTAATTCCAGGCAGCAAACCTAAAAAATCATTACCCGAGCGTGTCAGCACTTTAATCTTGATTCAACATGAACATCATGTGTTACTACACAAACGACCGCCCACTGGAATCTGGGGTGGCTTATGGACACCACCGCAACTCATGTCACACGCTGTCGAACAAGAAATTAAAGATTATTGTGCGCAACAATTACAATTATCTGTTGCACAATTAAAACCGCTTTCTGTTTTTCGACATACGTTTAGTCATTTCCATCTAGATATTTTGCCTGTGACTGCAACGTTAGGTAAAAAGAAACATCGCATCATGGATAGTGAACAACAAATTTGGTATAACTTGCAAAATCCACAAGACATTGGCTTACCCGCTCCTGTCAAAAAATTACTGGAGAACTTACGATGACCCGCATGATTCAATGTGCCAAATTAAAAAAAGAAGCCGAAGGTTTTGATATGGCGCCTTATCCCGGAGAAATGGGAAAAAAAATCTATGACTCTGTTTCAAAAGAAGCATGGCTAATGTGGCTAGCACACCAAACCATGTTGATTAACGAACATAGACTTAGCATGCTCGATCCCAAAGCACGCGAATTTCTCACCAAAGAAATGAATAGTTTTCTTTTTGAAGATGGAAGTGCAAAACCTGCGGGGTATGTTCCACCTACTTAATCACCTATGTACATCTCCCCTCTCTCAGAGTGTTTTTTACGAATGGGAGAAGGGCCGGGGATGAGGGCATGCCCCTCTCCCAAAGAAAAGCATTTTGGGAGAGGGGAATAGTGCAGATTTTGATTTACGAAACAACGCCTCCCACAAGTGGGAGAGGCGACCAAAAGATAGGGGGTTTATCCCCAGTACCGGAGTTCAAACAATATCCTTAGAGTAGCCGAAATTGACTACTTTAAGAGACCATTATTATGCAAAGCGGCACAAGCTCAGCTTCATCATCTGCAATAGCTCCATCTATTGCCCCAAAAGAACTCACAGCTAAACAAGATGCAAAAGATGACAAACCAAAAGCATCGCCATTACCATCAGCTATTGAACTAGACCCACGTATTGCTTTAGTTCTGGTTAGCCAACCATTTTTTCCTCACACCCAAATGCTATCCCGAGAGCAGATTTCTTACTCAGATATGAAAGCAGTTGCACAAGCCGTCACTGCCTCAGGTAAAGAGTACATTAGCCATAGTGACTCACCAGAACGTGATCGAGATGCATTTTTACATTGTCACTTTATTAATGCGGCAATATATGGTGACGTAAAAGCATTAGATACACATATTAAAACCTACGGAATAGATACAAAAATAATAGATCAAGACAAAGCATATAACTTTCTTGCTGCTGCAATTCTCAGTGGCAATCCTGCCATGCTAGAATATGTTTATACATTTCTTGGTAGAGAAAAAATTCATTCATTAGATGACAAGAGTTGCGACGACCATTACGATGAAAAAGAATCTAAAGCATCATCAACCACTAAACGCCCTTATCTTAAATTAGAACGCTTACTCTATTTCGCTCTTGCATGGCCATCTCCCGATATGCTTGACCATGTTTTGAAATTATTTGCCCATGATGTAAGCAGTATTCCTGCCAAACAAGCCATCTCATGCTTACTGTTAGCGTTCTCTTCTGGTGATATTGGCTTCATGAAAAAATTTGCTGCGACCCCACAATACAAAGCGCTAAAAGATATTGCACGCAAACACATTCAATCAGATTATAAAGTCGAAAAATTTGAAATCGAAAGAGTCGCTGCAGACGGCGCATACTATCGCGCAATCAGTGCTGCACAAAAAATGCTTGGCCAGTGGAAACTGGCTGATATTGATTTTGCTTATAAAGCATTTTTAAGTGATATCCCAATATTTAGAACAATTCTTAGGAGAGACAGACACTTTGGAAATCACCATTGGACAGCATTGTCAGTCTATGAATCTAGCTTTGATCGCGATGAAAAATTTATCGCAGGTGTTAACAATCTATTTGGTTTCACGAATTTTATTTCAATTGATGATGTCGCTCTTGCTGTGTCTAGCAAAATTGGCGAACCTAAGTTTATTAAGGGATTATTTGCAAATGTCGCCAAAGCTCATCTAGACTTAGAAACAATGGAGCGCTGCGCATATCCTAGAGGTGATAACCCAGCTTACTTTTATTTATTTAAATTTCGCATGGATAAAAGACTTGATTACAACACTTGGTTCGCCAAATTCAAAGAGTCATGCGCAAAGAGAGACGCCACAGGTGTATTTGATGACTTGTTAATGTTTGAAATTAACATTGCAACATACACTAATCAATTTGATGAATCACTTTTAAATATGGCACTTGCTAAAGGCGCACTGCAAACCTTTAATTTTTTACATGATGATGTAGGACTTGCCATTGATGCTAAATCTTTTTCTCCATCAAGTAGTGATAAAAACATTCTCATCTCAGCAGTGCAATCATGCAACATCGCGGTATTTGATACGATTGCTGACTATTTACAAAAAAGCTGCGTTGCGCTTTGGCGACAAGTAAACTGGGAAGAAGTTGTTTACACTGCCATGGGACAACATTTTCATGAAACAGAAGCTGAACCTAATAAACTTCAATTTGCATTTCTCACTCACATCTTGAATTGCTATGAAAACTTTCGAAAGCAATTTCCAAAGGAAGGTGACTCAACAAAAGAAAACTTATTTGCTGCTCAATACAATGAAAATACTTCGTTTATGAGAAATAGTAGCTTGTTAAAATATGCAACTGATGTGTTACGTGTAAAAGTTGATGTCAACACTCAACGTGTAGATCCATGGACTTATCAACGCCTTGACGTCATGCAGGCAAGCCTACGAACAGCTATTGATAGTGGTGGTTACGATCGCATATTACAGATAATACGCGCTGGTTATGATGTAAAGCAACATGCTTCGCGCATTCTATCAGCCATTAATGAACATAAAATACCGCACGAGTATGTACGCAATGGAACACTGAAGTGTCTTGTTGAACATGGGTTACCTATTACGACCAATGAATTACAAAAGCTTATTACAAAAGCAGAAGCATCATGGCAAGTTTATTGGAATGTACATGGCTCTTCATGGCATAGCTTACGCCACATTAGTGACTCGACACCCAGCAAGCCAGTCACTTTTTATAGTGAACATGCGGCTCAGCTAAGAGAACTACGCGCCTTAGTGCCTGACTTGCAATTGCCTGACTTGGCATTGGATGACAAAGATAGCAAAACAGCAACTAAACCTAGCATGCTAGAGTTATTAGCAGGCCCGATGGTCAGCGCGGCTATTGATGCAAAAAATAATGCAGCGAAAGAGCACCCCCCTGGTGGTGCACCATTACCAGAAGCCCCTGCCAATCAGCCTGCGCCTGCTAAAACTGAACCAGCACCTGCACTATCTGGAAGTGTGCATAGTGTCTTTGCTAGCCCAAATAGCAGCGCTGCAAAAGCAGATACAACTGCGCCTGCGCCACAACCACCGCCAATGCTGCGCAAGCTGACATGAATCTGTTGAATAAATCGATTACTTCCCTTCTCCAGGAGTGATTTTTACGAGGGTTAGGGATGAGGGCATGCCCCTCTCCCAAAGAAAAGCATTTTGGGAGAGGAGAACAGTGCAAATTTTAATTTATGCAACAACACCGTGTTTTGTTCTGGAGGAAAGGGGATTAGAAACCCAAAATAAGCAAACAAACACTTGACTCAAGGTCTCACAATCGGTTTAATAACGCGTTTTCAAGGCACAACAAATACAGTGGCCAGATAGCTCAGTTGGTAGAGCAAAGGATTGAAAATCCTTGTGTCCCTGGTTCGATTCCAGGTCTGGCCACCACTTCTTCAATATTTCATCTATCTTTCTATCCTCATGATTTCATAACAGATCTCATACCTGTTTTTTTGCCCACATCTTCATAAATCCATAATTGGACTTGTAAAAGTACAAAACTGGAGGATAATAAAAATATAGAAGAGGTGAAATATCATGGCTACCGCACAATTGAAAAACTTATTCGCCGAACTAAGCGACCCGTTTAAAGAAATACAACTCACACGAAATGGTCTCGAGCCTAAAATGATTGAACTGTTCCTTGAAAAAGAAAAACTTCTACTAAAAGATATTTTAGAAAAACTAGATATCTCATCCTCAACATATTTTTCAAAAAAGAAATCACAACAACCATTCGATGTTCATACAACAGAAAAATTTATACGCCTGATTACCGTCCTGAAAATAGCAACAGAGATTTTAGGCGAAGCAGAAGCTAAACAGTGGATTTATCGCAACATCCCGTCTCTAGGCAATCAAGCGCCAATTAATTTATTGGATACCGAAGTCGGTCATCGCCTTGTTGAACAAACGCTATTACAAATTAAATATGGTATGTATGCATAATGAATATCTGGTACAGAGCATCAAGGATTAACAATACCGAAGAAGTCTTTTCTGGTGATGGCGGACTATTTACCGCCGCCCGCTGGAATCATAAAGGTAGACGTATAATCTATTGCTCTGAGTCCATCGCACTTTGCACACTGGAATGGCTATCTCACAATGGCCTTTCTGTATCTGGGTTTGATTATTATCGTTATTCGATCCATATCCCAGAAAAGTTAATTAAGAAATTTACGCCCACACTTTTACCTAAAGAATGGAATATAACACCCACCACCGACATCACAAGAAATTTTGTTGAACAGCAATTATATTCATCAACCAAATATATAGCTCTTGCACTGCCATCTGTTTTAATACCAGAAGAATTTAATCTTGTAATTAATCCAGCGCACAAAAAATTCTCCGATATTTTTAAATCTGTAACATCACTTGGAAAACATGCTGCGCCAAGGCGCATAAATAACTGACCTAGTACAATATTCCTCGAGTACGGAAAAAGAGCTTACCTGCTTCAACAAAATTAATCTAACAACGTTGATTTAAACTCAGGAATACAGCTATCAATATCATGCCAGCCTGGACCATCAGTTGAGTCTGTTCGCTCTTCATTACTGCGAGAACAACCATTCATACAGACACTATAAGTTTTATTAATGTTACCTGGCGCTGTGAAATTTTCTGTTTCTGAGCCAGTGTTCAGCACAATACCAAATGGTTGTAAGCAATTTTTACCATTGGATGAAAAACAGATTGTCCCTGCAACAGAAATAACGCCATCTGGATAGACAGCTTTCTTACCCACCCAATCAACCCTAATCTTACCTTTGCCGTCGACTTGAGGGCCAATTTCTTCATATCCCGCTGGACAAGCCGCATAGGATGATACACAGATAAAAAAACCAATTAACCCTGCTAAACCATATTTGCTTTGTAACATAGTTACCTCACTAGATATCGTATTTATTATAGCACCATTCTGGCGGGCACGGCTCTGTCATCCCGAGGAGCGAAGCAACGAGGGACCTCCCTGGAGCTGCTGTGAAGTAATTTCATGGAGATCCCTCGTTGCTTCGCTCCTCGGGATGACAGTTATTGTTTAGCCGCCATTTTTGCCAACTCCGTCAAATCAATTCCATTCGAAAAATCTTCAAAGATGATATTCCCATTTTGCGCAAGTAACGCCTGTTGATTCGGGTCATACAACCAATCTTCAATAGTGTGTTTATATCCCGCAGTCATCTTTAACAATGAATCTGGATTACTCGAAAAAATATTAAATCCATTAATGATACTTTGATCTGACGGTGTTTCTTGCGTTTGCAACACATGCATCTTAGTGAAATCGCGCGAGTGCAAAGATGTTTGCAAAAAAGTTTGCAACTGTTGCGCATCTTGTTTATCACCCCATGGGGAATTGATGCGATTTTCAGACCAATACAGATTTGGATAGGTTGCTACTGCATAATCATTAGCGAAGAAAATAATAACTTGTTTTTTCTGCAGCCAAAAATGCGATAGTAAATTACTTGGAGTCAGCAACAGTGGCGATGCAATTTTACTGCTAAATGCTGCCGTCAGTGTTTGCGTCAGTTGATCAATATCGGCATTTGATAAACCAGCAACGTGATTAATATCCATAAAAATGATTTCTTTCGCATGCTCTGGCTGCTGCAAAAATTCAGCTACTTGATTCACTACATTCTGCATACTCTCACCAGAAACCGAGTGACAGGTACTTAACGTACCATCTGCTAATTTACATAATCGAATATCTAAATATCGTATCCCCATCTCCAACTGTTCACTGATATTTAAATTTTGCGTAACCGCCCAATTTTTTAAATGTTGTATTTTCAATGGATCGAACTGCAACCAAAATTTTAATGTATCACTGATATCAGGTGCTAATTGAGATTGATTTGAAATAGCATACGTTCCCGTATCATGTGAACCTGGCAATATCACACGATTAATAGGCTTCTTGCCAATTACATCCGCTAAGTCACCCATCCAACTATCTTCTTTATTTGCTAACGATAAAACAATCCAATCTTGCGTGCCCACTGCGCCAGAGTGCGGATACAATGTTGCGACAATACGCTTGTCATTATTACGATAAATTCCACTCGGTGTTAATGCAGAACCATTGACGGAAATATTTATCGTGTAATGCGCGATGTCTTGATTCGCTTGTCGTAAGGTCAAATCAAGAAAACTTTTTTGCACTAAACATCCATTATCGTTTTGCGCTTCTAAATAAGCTGTATGATTGATTGCAACATTATTCACACCACCGACACACTGACTTTGATTTATCACGACGGATGTGTTGGGTAGATAGCTGTTAATTTTTAAATAGAGACCCTGGGCCGCGAATAGCTTTGTGCTAAATAATAAAATACTCAGACTGAGAAATATAACTCTACTCCATTTAACCATTTGATAATCCTCTACTTTTCCATTTGAGCGACTTGCTTGGCTTAAAGCATGCCAGAGATGGCTTTACAAATGCCAGTATTTCTTTAAAATGCCCAAAAAATACCCGAGGATTATGCACATGACGTTACGAGCATCGTTAACTGCAGCACTTAATACCACAACAACTACTCCACCAGAGCTAATACAGTTAATCATGTTATATATACCGAATGAGATGACTGATTTAATTGAACGTTTATGCGCCCAAGTCCAAGCTAAAGATCGGCCTGCAACTCTCGCTAGAGCTCGCTGTCCAGTTTTCTTTGGCCCAAAGCACTCTAGAAATCGCCATGCACCTAACACAATTATTGTAGCGATTGGAAATCTCGGAAACTCAGAAGTTGTAACGCCCGAAGCATTGAAGGCTCTATTAGATAGATACGTAAATGGAATTAATTTACAGCTTAATGCACTTCTAAATTCAAATATTGCTGCATTACAAAAAATGATAGAAGCGCAAAATCCAAATGCTACGCAAGCGTCGCAAAATGACAATAACCATTCTGGGCTTGTTGTTAAAAGAAGTTAAAAACACGTGACTATATTAGATATAAACAACAATAAAACCAAATGCCGAGTGGATACGAATGAAACCGAGAACAGTTGATGATAAAAAAAATGGAAAACAACTTACTGTCGTAAAAAATCCAGAGCAAATACGAAAAGACAAGACTATCGCAAATATTATGATGATGCTTTCTCAAATAGACCGTCCTGTTGCGGAAATGATATACGAGTATGCACGTCCACTCGATCTTATGACGACAATTAGAGACTTCAAACACGACTTAACAATCTATATTACCCCAAAAAGATCATCTATTAGTTTTTTTGGCTTATTCAGTCGTCCAAAGCCCACAAACTCACAAGTGTCACAATTGATAAGAAATCTTGATGAAAAAGATGAGACTCTTTCTATAGCTAAAATAGCTAAACTGATCGGTGATGCAAAAATAACAATTACACCACGGCTTCAACAAATTATATCTAAATATTTAACCTTGTTAGATGAGCCTGCAAACATCAATCACCCACATCCACCTGGTGGACCGTGTGAATGCGGAAATGAACTTCATACATTCCCAACAGCACAAGATGAAAAACAACAGGTTAGAATATCCCTTAAGTAGCTGCAGAAGAACTGGGTACAGCCTGCCGACCATTTTATAAAAAAGACTGTGTTACATAAATTGATTTTCTCCCTTCTCCCAGAGTGTTTTTTACGATGGGAGAAGGGTTGGGGATGAGGGCTCACCTCACCCCTAGCCCCTCTCCCCCCCCAAAAAAAGCATTTTGGGAGAGGGGAATAGTACAACTTTTAATTTATGACAACGCCCTATACACCCTCAAACTCAGGAACCGATTTTTTTACGAATGCTTTCACACCCGTATGAAAATCTTTTGTTGTAGTACAATTCACAAAACTAGCTGCTTCACTTTCTAATTGTTGCAACAAACGATTCGACATCGTTTGCATGAGTAATGATTTAATACCTGCATACGCTTGCGTTGGACCATTTGCTAAGACAGCAAGTCTTTTTTCTGCTTCACTATTTAATTCTTCCATTGGTACGACCCAATTAACTAAGCCTAATTCTAATGCTTTATCTGCATCAAATTGTTCTGCTAAGAAAAATAATTCCATCGCTTTTTTCATCCCAACAACACGCGGCAAGAAATACGATGCACCACCATCAGGTGTTAAACCTAATTTACTGTACGCGGTTGTAAATTTCGTACCTTTTGCAGTTATTGCTAAATCAGCAGCGAGCATTAAACTCAAGCCTACACCAGCAACTGCACCGTGTGTCACAGCTAGCACTGGTTTATTCATTGTTTGCAAATCATGAATAGTCACCGTTAACTGGTGCAACAACGTATGCACACAATCTGAAATCGTTGGTAAATTACTATGAAAATACTGTAAATCACCACCAGCCATAAATACATTTCCCATGCCACGCAATACGACTGCACGGACTTGGGTATCTAATTTTACTTGTTTAACCACATCCAATAACTCTTTGGACATGACATCATTGTAGGTATTCATTTGCTCTGGGCGGTTGAATGCAATCGTTGCAATGTTATTTTCGATTGTTAACAAAACTGTGTTTGTCATAGCACTAATCCTTTTTTTATGGTGGCGAAAGCTTATCACAACTCTTAACTTCTTGTTTATATATACTTTTCTCCAAACTAGAACTTGTAAAAAATATATGCTACAATTCTGAGCTGACTTATACAAAAAATAATAATAAACGAGGTCATACCCATGCCGTCTTATACACACGAATTAGTTATTTCATCTGCTCGTCAAACCCATACTGCTTTGCGTGATAAAAAATTCCATCACGACATAGAAGTGCAGGCATATACAGAATTAAAAAACCTTTTCTTTCGAAAGTCGAAAAAAGAAATCGCCAGCATTTTAAAAAATCTTTATCAAGAGAAACCCTTTTGTGCATACGCACTAGGAAAATTTCTACTTGCAAACGCAAACGATAGCCGCGTTAGAAATATTTTAAGATATTTCGAAAGAATTAACTCCATCGGCGCCGCTTTTGACATAAATGTACATTTATCGCATCGCACTGGTGTAACCGAAGGTGCCCCTGGAATTATTCTCATAGATCAAACGCAAGAAGTATATGATCACTTCATTACTGCGATTTGCAATGATCCGAGCTTAAGTGACTCCACTCTTGACAAGTGGGCTGACGCTCAAATTGCTGCAGAGCAAGAAAAACAAGCTGAATTAAAATCAGAAATAACATTTGCTGAAAAAAAACATTCTGTTGAATCAAAAAGTGCACCTACACTGTCATTAATGGAATATGCGGTAGATGCGGTTGTCACTGATCACAACACTGCTACAGCCAATGTGATAACAGCTATGAATGCAGTACTAAATACTAAATTAAAAAACACCTTCTCTGATTGGCATTTTGAATTAGATCGCTTATTCTCTATTCATTCTAGTACAGGCAACATGAAGCATGTAAACTTTAATGCTATTAGAATGTATTTATTGAATGCGCCTAAACGCATCGACCCAGCCTTAATTAAAACAGCACAACAAAGTATAGATCAGTATTTAACTGTCTCTAGCTATCACGATCTACTCAACAAAGAATTAAAATCATGCGGGTATCAACACAAAGATAACTACTGTGACCTAGAGAAAATAGATCAGGAAGCACCTGAATTACAAACCGATAAAAAAGCAGCGCTTGAAGCCAATCTACTAGCCATCGCAACAGCGTATAAATTTAATATTAATTATGCTCATCCGATTAAACAGATTATTAGCAATGAAATATCACAACTAAAAAAATACATTAAGAAATATAAAAGCAGCACCGGCACTTATGATGTTAGAAAGCACCAAGCTGCTGTTGATTTATTAAAAATATTTGATGAAATAAACGCTGAGCTTCATCTACATCCCAACTTAGATCCCAGCAAATTAATTTCACTAGCCAACCAAATAACTAGTTTAAAACGCGAGCTAGAAACAACAACCAATAAAGCGAATGAAAGTATTTTTACACTATTTAGATCTCACAAAGGTGGTTGGATTTCTACACTGTGGAATAAAAATACTAATGGTGTGTTAGATATTTTAAATCAAAAAGTTGTTGCGGCTGCTCAGTCTACCGCTAGGGAAAAGCATTTGTTAAAACACCGCACTGAAGATGGCCTGGAAGAGCTGAGAACACCGAGCATTATTGCACTGAAGCAAAAAACCAATGATGCGAAGTTGGAGATGAAGAGGTAATCCTCTGACTCGCTGACGCTCGACGCGAAGCGTTCCCAAGCCCTCATCCCCAACCCTTCTCCCATCGTGAAAAACACTCTGGGAGAAGGGAGAAAATATTAAAAATTTCACCTCTCCACTTGCGGAGAGGTCGACATGCGCTTTTTGCATGTCGGGTGAGGGAGCTTTAGACCCTCATCCCCAACCCTTCTCCCATCATGAAAAACACTCTGGAAGAAAGGAGAAAATATTAAAAATTTCACCTCTCCACTTGTGGAGAGGTCGACATGCGCTTTTTGCATGTCGGGTGAGGGAGCTTTAGACCCTCATCCCCAACCCTTCTCCCATCATGAAAAACACTCTGGAAGAAAGGAGAAAATATTAAAAATTTCACCTCTCCACTTGTGGAGAGGTCGACATGCGCTTTTTGCATGTCGGGTGAGGGAGCTTTAGACCCTCATCCCCAACCCTTCTCCCATCGTGAAAAACACTCTGGAAGAAGGGAGAAAATATTAAAAATTTCACCTCTCCACTTGTGGAGAGGTCGACATGCGCTTTTTGCATGTCGGGTGAGGGAGCTTTAGACCCTCATCCCCAACCCTTCTCCCATCGTGAAAAACACTCTGGAAGAAGGGAGAAAATATTAAAAATTTCACCTCTCCACTTGTGGAGAGGTCGACATGCGCTTTTTGCATGTCGGGTGAGGGAGCTTTAGACCCTCATCCCCAACCCTTCTCCCATCATGAAAAACACTCTGGAAGAAAGGAGAAAATATTAAAAATTTCACCTCTCCACTTGTGGAGAGGTCGACATGCGCTTTTTGCATGTCGGGTGAGGGAGCTTTAGACCCTCATCCCCAACCCTTCTCCCATCATGAAAAACACTCTGGAAGAAAGGAGAAAATATTAAAAATTTCACCTCTCCACTTGTGGAGAGGTCGACATGCGCTTTTTGCATGTCGGGTGAGGGAGCTTTAGACCCTCATCCCCAACCCTTCTCCCATCGTGAAAAACACTCTGGGAGAAGGGAGAAAATATTAAAAATTTCACCTCTCCACTTGTGGAGAGGTCGACATGCGCTTTTTGCATGTCGGGTGAGGGAGCTTTAGACCCTCATCCCCAACCCGTCTCCCATCGGGAAAAACACTCTGGGAGAAGGAGGAGGACAAAACTACTCAGCATCATCCAACGGTTCATCAGCATCAACAGCAGTACCTTGCTGCTCTACTAGTACTTTGACAGCTGGATAATCCACTTTACCACTACCGAGTAGTGGAACTTTTTCTACAAGAATAATACAGCGCGGCAAACCTAATTCAGCAATCCCATTTTTCTTATAAAACTCGAGAATTTGCCCTTGTGTTGCACCTTGATAATTCGTCACCAACACCACTTGCTCGCCTTTGCGCGGATCAGGACGACTGACAATCGCATGTTGCTTATCAGGCCATAACTGATTAATCACTTGCTCTACCGCTGTTAATGAAACCATTTCACCCGCAATTTTTGCAAAACGTTTCGCACGGCCTTTAATGGTTACAAACCCAGCTTCATCAATTGTTACAATATCGCCAGTATCATAATAACCATCTACTGGTTGAATTTTCCCAGGATTATCTATCATCATGTAACCCAACATAACATTAAGCCCAGTAATTAATAAACGTTGCCCTTCATGAATACCATCGACAGGTTGCAACTTATAACGAATACACGGCAACAATCTACCAACGGTGCCCGTTTTATAGTGCATAGGAGTATTGGTAGCTAACACAGGCGCTGCTTCTGTCGCACCGTAACCTTCCATCAAGCGCACACCAAATTTTTGCATCCATAATGCATGCGTCTCCGCACGTAATTTTTCTGCGCCAGCAAAAATATAACGTAAGCTATAAAAATCGTAGGGATGCGCACTCTTCGCGTAATTCGTTAAGAATGTATCTGTACCAAACATAATCGTTGCATTCGTGTCGTAACATAACTCAGGCACAATTTTATAATGCAATGGCGATGGATACATAAAAACACGCATACCTGAAACAATGGGCAATAACGTTGCGCTAGTTAAACCAAATGCATGAAACATAGGTAAGGCGTTAAATACTTTATCTGCTGGCGTAAAATCAACTCGTGCCGTCAACTGAAAACGATTGGCTTGAATGTTCAAATGACTTAGCACCACACCTTTAGGCGTACCTTCTGAACCTGATGTAAATAATACTACTGCGGGTGTTTCAGTAGTTTTTTTATAGTTTTCATTTTTAATACCATTAATCATATGGTAATAAAGTCGTGGGAAATAACTAAATAATTTTCCAAATAATTTATGATGCAATTTAATTTTATTGCGCTCATCTTCAAGATACACAATTTGCATACCATGATTCACTAAACCATCAATCAAATACTGTAACGCTGCGCGCTCAACAAATTTTTTCGATGTATAGATGACATTAATTTTTGCTAAACGACACGCTGAAATCACATTTTGCAATCCAGCCGTAAAATTTAACATCGCTGGTACACGATGAAACGCTTGTAGCGCAAAAAACATCACGACATTACCAATTGAATTTGGCAACAGCACGCCAACATACTCACCCTGATAAGTCGATTTTGCAATTCGTCTTCCCAACACAAAACTACCAATCACCAAACGCTGGTAATTCATTGGATTGCGATCAATATCTTCTAAAACGATATGTTTATTGCCATGCAGTGATTTTGCATCTAACAATGCATCAAATAATGTTTCATAAATATTGCTACTCAAAAACATTAACTCTGCCATTACGTCGTATAACTTCTCACTGATTTGTCGTCTACGTTCACGACCTGTAATCGTTGCCGGCAAATCAAATGTTCTGGGCTCTAGAATAGTAATCGTAATTTTTGGAAACCAACGAATCTTAACTTTGCCTTTCAAATGCGAGAATGGCGTGTATTGCGCGCCGTTAATACGGATTGGCAACAGATTGGCATCTGCCTTATCTGCTATTAATCCTGGGCCTTCATAAATTTTCATTAAAGCGCCCGTCACTGTAATTCTTCCTTCAGGAAAAATTACAACGTGCTTATTTTTACGTAAATATTCAATTAACGATTTAGTGGCTAACGGATTGGTTGGATCGATAGGATAAGTGTTCACAAGTTTTAACAACCACTTAATCCATCCTTTTTGCGCAATTTGCGTGTTAATTGCAAAGGTTAAACGATCTGGTAAAAACGCCGCTAATAACGCTGCATCTAAAAATGACGTGTGATTCGCAATAATTAAAACCCGATTACCTGCTTTAATATAATTTTCGAGACCTCGCACTTCAACGCGGTAAAATAAACGGAATATCCAAACTAAGAATGAACGTAAAAATTCTTCCGGCAATAATTTACAAATGTAAATTGCGACCACTAAGTTCGCCAAAGCCACCACAAAAAACACGTTGGTTACGGTACAGTGCATGGCCAACATTATACTAGTGACAATCGCTGCTAATACCATGAACAATGCATTAACGATGTTATTACTAGCAATCGCACGTGAACGATAAGCTGGTTCACTTTCATTTTGTAAAATGGCATACAGTGGAACAATATAAACACCACCACAAAATGCGATTAAAAATAAATCCACTAAAATATGCCAATCAGGCAAGAATGATAAAAAGGTCGTGAGCGTCACCAATTTACCCGTTTTTGTAATCACATGTTGACTCGCCATAACCAAGTCAATTGAAAATACCGTCATTCCTAATGCAGCTAACGGTACATAAGTCGCATGAATTTTACTTTTTAATAACCGATTACAGAGTAACGAACCAGCCCCTATCCCCAAGGTAAAAAAAGTTAGAAATACGGTCACTACTGAAGATTGCGCGCCTAAAATATTTTTAGCGTAGGTAGGAAACTGCGATAAATACGTTGCGCCAATCAACCAAAACCATGAAATTCCCAATATCGATAAAAATAACTCTCTATTTTTTAAGGTGTGTTTTACGATATGCCAACTTTCACGCACGATATTAGGTTCTAAATGTAAATCAGGCGCCGCTGCCTCTGCTTCAGGAATCGATAAACTGGTTTTATAGCCTGCAATGGCCACAATTAATATGGTCACTGTTACCAACAAAGGTCCAACTTGGAATGCGGCTAACACACCACCAGCAATGGTACCGAGCAAGATTGATAAATAAGTTCCTGCTTCAAGAAAAGCATTGCCTGCAATTAATTCTTCTTTGCGTAAATGATCTGGCAAAATGGAATATTTCATTGGACCAAAAAAAGTGGCTTGTGTACCTAATAAAAATAGCACGGTCATCATGAGAAACATGCTATGCGTATAAAATGCAAGACCTGCTATACACATCAATGCGATTTCTGCCATCTTGGTATAACGAATTAAGCGTGATTTTTCATATTTATCGGCTAGCTGTCCTGCAATCGATGAAAACAAGAAAAAAGGTAAAATAAAAATGCCTGCTGCCAATGTAATAATGACTTCAGTATTCCATTTAAATTCATCTGCCATGGTATACGTAATCAAAATCACCAGCGCATTTTTATAAAGATTATCGTTGAATGATCCTAAAAACTGCGTGAGAAAAAGAGGAAGAAATCGTTTCTCTTTTAACAAATTCCATTGGTTAATTGCCATATTGAATTAAATCCTAAGCTGAAAATGATGAACCGCAACCACATGTTGTCTTTGCATTTGGATTTCGAATAATGAACTGCGCACCTTCAATATCTTCTTTGTAATCAATCTCTGCACCAACTAAGTATTGAAAGCTCATGGGATCAATCAACAGTTGAACCGTGTGACTGCCACTGCTGTCGCCATCCGTATCTGTTTCATTTTCCAATAGTTTTGAGACCACTGTATCGTCTGCATTGGTCACTTCATCGAAAGTAAACCCATATTGAAATCCAGAGCAACCACCACCTGTTACATAAACACGTAATTTTAGGTTATAGTTATCTTCTTCTTTAATCAGTTCCCAAACTTTAGATGCTGCACTGTTTGTGAAAACGACTGGATCACTCATCTTGCCACTCCACTGTTTTTTTGAAAGTATAGTATACCCTAAATAGGAGTTAAACGATGCTCTGGTTGAAAGCGTTTCATATCATTTTCATGGTCACTTGGTTTGCGGGATTATTTTACCTTCCTCGATTGTTTGTTTATCACGCAATGTCTACGGATGAAATCAGCAGAGAACGCTTCAAAATCATGGAGAGAAAACTCTATTTTGGCATCATGGCGCCCGGCGCAATTTTGACCATTCTCTTTGGCAGCTGGATTGTAGCTCTTGCCTATAAAACCTACTTACTTGCGCCTTGGTTCCAAGCAAAATTAGCTTTGGTATTATTTTTGATAGGCTATCATTTGTATTTAGGAAAAATTCGTCGTGATTTTCAACAAAATAATAACCAACATTCACACGTGTTTTATCGCTGGCTGAATGAAGTACCGGTATTATTTTTAGTAAGTATTATTATTTTGGTTGTCGTAAAACCTTTTTAATTCACTCGCTAAGACACCAACAAACCTTTGAATGCTGGGCATGCTACGCTTTACCCACATACTAAAGTTAATTCAACTTGCTGCCTGGAAGAGGCACACCCGATGAAGATTGCTTACCATTACCGGCGCCGCAAGCACGACCAAAGCCAGAGACGTTAAAGAATGAGAAGGAAGGAAACCAACCGCTCTTCTTCTTTGGAGGCGGTGGTATAGGTGTAGGTTTACGCGCGGCTGACGCTGCAGCTGCAGGGTTAGCTGCAGCACCAAAATGTCCATCCACTATGACAATCTGCTTGGCCTCTTCAAAAACACGACCCCCTTCTTTTAGGTCAGATCCAAAATGATCTTGATGCGCTGTCTTTTCTAAATCCAATTTAGCTGAAGATAAAACCACTCGCACTCTATCTCTTCCTGGGTCAACCTGCATCATTGCATCCATAATCTGCGGTGGATGTGCCACGGCATCACCTACTTTTACATCATTTGCTACAGCAGATAATGGTGCGCCCACTTTTGCATCTAAAAGTCGTGGATCAACAATCACTTCAACAAGAGGCATGTTTTCAGGCTTCGGTAGATACTTCAACATATTGATGGTTAGTTCAAGACGCGCGTAAATTGTTCCAAATGACTCGTCATGCAATATCAACAAAACCAAGTGGAGATATGAGGCAACACTGTTGGGAATGGGCAACCATAAAAGTGGTGAGGGTATCCAATTTGATAATGGCTTTACCGTTTCTACCGCATTTTTTACTTTGGTCACCGCCTTCAATCCCGAATCAATATCTTCATTAAATACTCGCAATAAATCTTCGATAGCTTCGTAAGTTAACACAGTACGTAAGGTGTCTTGCGATAAACTGATTATCGCAGGTTTTGGCTTAGCTTGTTTTAACTCCATCGCTTGGCGTTTTTCTTCAATACACTGCTGTATGATTACTGAAGAAGACATGTTTTTAGGTTTTGCAGTAGCAGCCACTTCTGTCCCTGCTTCCATCAGTAACTCTTCTAATTTCCGCCTAGTTGCATCAGTGTCCCTAATAAGCTGTGCATCTATCTGTAACTTTTGATCTTCTGGACGACGAAATGCATGCACCGCTTGCTCATATCTCGAGCTAGCTAACTCACCCATTTCTTGAAATGCTTCTCTTGATGGCGTCACTTGATTGCCAGTAAAAATCAATTTCACAGCAACCCGTGCTTCACTAGATGATAGAACCGCCTTAAGCTTTTCAAGTGCAGATTCGCGTGTTGAATTATCTACGTCTTTTGGTGTGACCAAACGCTGTATGCCAGCCACTAAAAGACGAGTAAACTCTCTTCCAGGAATAAAAATATCAACGCCAAATACTTTGTCTGGTTTTGGTAATGGTCGCGGATCTGCAATGACACCAATCGTTATTAACTGCATGACAAAATTTTCGATTGCATCGCGCGTCCAGAAATTATCGACTTGCGCCATCACTTTTACTACCAACGCTACAAATTCTGAAATCGCTACGTGCACAGCTCCTGTAGCAAAAGCAGCATAATAGTTATATTCTTCAAAACGATGTCGTGTACAACGAAAATCTGCAGCCACCTTATATTCATGCATACTCATACCATAAATTAATGTACGCAAAAAATGCGTCGCATAGATCATGGCTGAATAAGCCCCTGGATTTAACGTAAGTATTTTATTGATAATCTCAGGAAGCAATAAAGAAATCATATTGCCTGCATAATATAAACCGCTCGCCAACTCCCCTTGCACTAGCCTGGATGTCCCGCAGGGACAAGGATCAATATACTTAACTGGCAAGTAATCTTGTGTTTGTTGAAATGCATTGATAATTGCGGCTTGTGATCTATCGATATAGATTCTCGAGTTTGGAGATAACTCCAAACTAGCAGGAGCAAACACCAGCGACGTTTCGCGTCGATTCCGGTCGCGTAATGAATCAATTTTACTTTCGAATCCTTCCGTCTTTTTTTGCTTAATTCTTTGTGGCACGAGAGATAACACGGCAGCTTCATATCCAGCCTTGTGTGCAGCTGCCTTGAAGTCTCGTGATGTTCTTAAATGAAACTCATCTACGACTGTCTTAGACAATACACTAGCAAGATTAGCTACCAGTTTTTTTTGCTCACCTTTCTCGTCCATCACTTCCGTTACACCACTGACAATGGCTTCCTGCAAGCTTATATTAAATGCCGCTAATTCAGTTTCTGTAATGGCTGCTTCAGAAAACAATTGATCCACCGGTTTTTGGATTTTTTTCAAAAAACGAATGAATGCATTTCTTTCCTGATCTCCTATATCAGCTCTCACTTTGTCATCGCTTCCTTCGTAGCGATATTTTTCTTTAAACAACAAATCTCGCAACCCCGTCCCCGGAATGAATTTTTTCCTCTTCGTGGTGACAGCCGATTTTTCGTCTTTTATTTCAATTTCTTCTTCTTCGCCATACCAAAGTCCTTTAGCAAGCTCTCTGGCTAACCTGTCTTTACCACGATCACGTTTACCATTGATCATTTCACGCGATATGGTTGCTTGATGGCTAATATTGTTAATTAAACTTCTAAGAAAAATACGCCCCATAATGAGATAAAGCGGCGCATAATAAGCGATATTTAATGCCATATCGGCGTAAGTAAACTCACTTGGATCTTTAGTACTATTTTCTACATAATCTGATGAAAAAGTTCCAGGCATATAATGCGGTAAAACATGCGTACCTAAACGATATAATAAAACGGTGGGAACTAAGTAATTAGTGAAATTAGTCGTAAATGATTTGCCAACAATAGCTTTGACTTTTGGATTTTGTTCTAACGCTCCTGGAATATATTGCACGCTACTTGCGCCATGTCGAAAAGAAGCGACTGGCCATAAATTATATATATATCTTGCAGGTGGCTTGAATGGAGAAATAACATAATCTACTGCATACCATGCCTTAGCAAAGCCCGCCTTTAAATTTTGCCCAACCCACTCGCCCCATGGCATGCATGTCATTCCATTTTAAAATATCTTCCGAGGCTATCATAACCCGTATTAAGAGACTCTTAACTTCACGCATCTGTCTCAGTAATAGACATAGCTATAGTTTTTTAAAAACTACTTCCGCTGCATGCAATGTTTTATTGATTTCATTTTCATCGTGCATGATTGAAACAAATCCAGCTTCGTAGGCAGATGGCGCAAGATAAATTCCTTGTTCCAACATGGCATGAAAGAATTTTTTAAAACGTTCTACATTACTCTGCATCACATCAGCAAAGGTTTCTATTTTTTTACAATTCGTAAAATATAAACCAAACATGCTACCAATCGCCGTGGTAACCAATGGAATATGAGCTTTTTGCGCAAGCTGTTCTAAACCGGTGACTAATTCTTGGGTTCGTTTTGCAATTTTTTCATAAAACCCCGGTTCAGATATTAATTGCAGCGTGGTAAGACCTGCCGTCATTGCGACCGGATTACCTGACAATGTTCCTGCTTGATAAACAGGACCTAATGGAGCGACCGTTTGCATGATCTCTTTACGACCACCAAATGCACCCACAGGCATTCCACCCCCAATAATTTTTCCTAGTGTTGTCATATCAGGTTTGATATTGAAATAAGCCTGTGCACCGCCTAATGCGACGCGAAACCCCGTCATCACTTCATCAAAAATCAATACGCTATTGTACTTATCACAGAGTTGACGCAAGCCGATGAGAAATTGTTCTGTTGGTAATACGCAATTCATATTGCCCGCGACAGGCTCAACTATTATTGCTGCTATATCATCCGGAAATTGTTTGAATAATGCTTCAACTGTTTCAATACGATTAAAGTCAGCTAATAGCGTGTGCTGCACAATACTTTCTGGCACACCTGCAGAACTTGGCACACCTAAAGTCAGCGCACCTGAACCCGCTTGCACCAACAGTGAATCTGCATGTCCATGATAACAACCTACGAACTTGATAATTTTGTTTCTGCCGGTGTAGCCACGGGCAACGCGTATTGCGCTCATCGTGGCTTCCGTACCGGAACTCACCATGCGCACCATTTCAATCGATGGCATTAGTGCTACTATTTTATTTGCTAGCTCCACTTCAACTTTAGTCGGTGCACCAAAACTCAAACCCAAATCGATACGTTTTTTGACTGCTGCGACGACTTGTGGATGCGCATGCCCTAAGACCATCGGGCCCCATGAACCTACGTAATCAATGTATTCATTGTCATCTTCATCAACGATATACGCCCCATGTGCAGATTTAATGAAAATGGGATCACCCCCAACGCCTTTAAACGCTCGCACAGGCGAATTTACCCCACCTGGAATTTGCTGTTGTGCCTGATGAAACAGCTCAGAAGAGCGGGTAAGCAGTGATTGCATGAAAAACTCCAATAAATGCGGTAATATTTTGTCCGTAAATATAAAGTTGTTCTTACTATTGTCAATCAAAATTTGATTGAGTAAACTTTACCCTGGCTTATTCGCCGCTATTACGAAACTGGAGATTGGAATGCAACTAAAAAAATATATGTGCCTACTTTGCGGTTATATCTACGATGAAGCAAAAGGCTGGCCAGATGATGGCATTGAACCAGGCACACTCTGGGATGATGTTCCTATGACATGGCAATGCCCAGAATGCGGCGCGACGAAAGAAGATTTTGAGATGGTTGAGGTTGCGAGCTGACCCCCTCATCCCCAACCCTTCTCCCCTACGCAAAAAACGCTTTGGGAGAAGGGAGCTTTCATCTCTCCACCTGTGGAGAGGTCGACGCATGCTTTTTATGCGGCGGGTGAGGAGGTCTTTTAATAATACGGAATCACCCCACACGCTATTCGCTCACCACCACCACCTAACTTCTGTGGCTTATCAGAATAATTATCACTGCCGGCATGAATCATCAGCGAATGCCCTTCGATATTTTCTAGCTTCAAGCGAGGCGCTAAGATAGGAGAAGTCGCATCCCCATTATCATCGACAACCAAAATGGGTAAATCACCCAAATGGCCACTACCTGCATAAGGGCCTTTGTGCTGTTTGGTATCTTCAGGATCTAAGTGATGCCCTGCAGCCATACCATGATTAGAGCAAAATGCTCCTTCATGAACATGAAAACCATGTGTGCCTGGCGGCAAATCATGTAACTTCGGAGTCAGTAACAATCCATAAACTGTATCATCCGCTTTGACTGTACCCAACAATGTATGCGCATTGTCTGTCGAATAAATTGGAATTTTTAATCCTGCAAAACTAATTGTTGCCCATAACACCATCATAATACCCAATAAAAAACGCATGACACCTCCATGGAGATCCCTCGCTACGCTCGGGATGACAAACTAACTCAAAATGACAAACCTGCTTTTATTTTACTGCAAATCTCTCGTGATTTTCCCAGACAATTTCTTCATAAGTAACATCAGTCACTTCTGCGCGTTCGGGCCCTATTTTCAACCATGTAAATAATTGCTGCAACACTTCACCATCACCAAATGCTTTTACTTCTACGCGTCCATCCGCCAAATTGCGTGCCCAGCCAGTTAAGCCAAGTGATTGCGCTTCTTGTTGTGTTGATGCTCGATACCAAACTCCTTGTACTTTACCAGACACAAAACAATGCATACCCGACTTTTGAATCATTTCGACTCCTGTTGTTGCTACAACTATGTGCTGTTACTATTATCCTCCAACATTTTACATAGAAGTGTCATGAGTACAACTAACAAACACACATCATTATTTAACCCAGTTTATTGGCCCGCTTGGTTAGGCCTTAGCATTTTGTGGTTAATCACGCGCTTACCACATCGTTGGCAAATTGGTATTGGAAAAACGTTGGGTAAACTACTTTATCGTTTCTCTGGCAAACTAAAACATACTACCACGACAAACATCACCATGTGTTTCCCAGAAAAATCTATTGCAGAAAACACTGTATTAGTGAAAAAAAATTTTGAATCACTTGGTATCGGTTTAATTGAAGCGGCCATGGCTTGGTGGGCTCCAGACAAAAAACTCGATTGTCTTGTAGAGTTACAAGGCTTAGAACATGTAGAAGCAGCCTTTGCGAAAGGTAAAGGTGTGATTTTACTCGGACCTCATTTCACTTGCCTTGAAATGATAGGACGTTTACTTGGAATGCGTTATTCGTTTGGCGTCATGTATCGTCCACACAAAAAACGTTTAATTTCTTTTATTCATGAGCGTTTCCGCCAACAGCATTATGTCAACTACATCCCTCGTCACAAAGTGCGCTCGCTATTGCGTGCGCTAGAAAACAACATGGCAATTTGGTATGCCTACGATGTTGATGGCGGAGCAAAGCGCAGCGTTTTCGCGCCATTCTTTGGCATTCAAACCGCAACGCTGACATCTGTTTCACGCATTGTACGCATGAGTGGCGCCGCCATCATTCCCATTAGTTTTTACCGCCGTGAAAATGACTTCAAATATGAAGTGATATTATCACCACCCATCGAAAATATTCCCACCGATGATTTAGTTGCCGATGCTACACGTTTAAATAGCGTGATTGAAGCGGCTATTCGCAGACATCCAGAACAATATGTATGGCAATACAAACGCTTTAAAACTAGACCAGAGGGTGAGAAAAGATTTTATTAATCCCCTCACCCGTCACGCAAAATGCGCGTGCCGACCTCTCCCACAAGTGGGAGAGGTGAGTTATAATATTTTTCTCCCTTCTCCCAAAGCGTTTTTTGCGACTGGGAGAAGGGCTGGGGATGAGGGTTACCTTTTCTCCAACACCACCACACCATCATGCCCAATCTTACCCTTCAACATCACGCGAAAATGTTTTAGTTGCTCAACAGATATATGCGGAAAATTTTCTACGCCAACAATAACAAACGTGTGAGCATGTAAGTCGTTTAATTGCGGTGTATCTTGTAAATAGATAGGCTGCAATTCATACCGTGTGTTAACCAAATATTTAATGGGTAACCCATCCGATCCTTCTTGAAAAAACACTAATGGCGTGCGATATTTTTCTCGCAAATCTTCTACTTGCAACACAAAATCACGTGTTTGATTGATCTCTAAATTTATTTTTTCTACAACATAAACATAGGTAATATAAAAAACTGCAGCGGCAATACCCAACACTACCGTTGAATTTTTACGCCAAATATACATGCTACATTGCGTCACAACGAACACTATACTTAACAACGCATAATGAATACCATCATTAATATTTTTAAAATGCGCAGCTGCAATCAACCCTAATGCAAACAGTGGCAATAAAAAACAAACTCCATAAAAAACTCTACGTAAAATGCGCAAACCACGGTTTGAACGCAATGCACAAAATAAATAAGCAGAAATTAATGCCAACGCCGGCGCCATCGGTAACACATATCGCATTTTTTTATCAGCTGGAATACTTAAGCCCACTAAAATAATTAACGCCCAGGCAATGCATTTTTGCAAAAATTTAATTTCTATCGAGCCTTTTGGATGCAACAATTCAGGTAACAACGCAAGCACGACTAAAATAGCCAGTGGAAAGGTAATCGCATATCCACCAAAGCTTTCGGTAAAATAAAATGTAACGGGTGGCATACTTGCATCATGCATACGCCCTAACACTTCCATGCGTATGACATCTTGCATAAATGCGTGACCGCCTACTTGATTCGCTAGCCACAATAAAACAGCACAACACCCTGCTAGCAACACTGCGGCCATTAAACCCATAAAGAAAAAATCTTTTATGTTTTTATCCGCAAGAAAATACGCGCATAAAACACCACTCGGAATAACCAACCCAATCGGGCCGCGGAAGGCAAATGCGACTATTAACAATAATGCAATTAAGCTAAAAAACCCTAAACGATTGGCTTCAAAACGATGAACCAATAAAAATCGTCTATTATATCTTGAAAAGATTTCAGCCAGATAAAAACAACATGTAGTAATTAATGCAACGTATTGATCTAATGAAATCGTTCTTGCTTCACTGATGAATGTCAGGGTAAAAAACAAAAATATTGCAGCACACCACCCCCAACGCCGACTATGTAATGCTCCAATTTGATAAGTCACAACCACTGTCAACGCTGATGCTATTGCGCTCGGTAACACAGCAGTGAATTTATCGACTTTCCCATAGAGATGCGCAATGACATTACTAAGTGCAGTTGCTGTACCAGGATAATCAGGGTATGGTTGCTGATAGGTTGTTGGAAACCAACTGAACCCATGACGCCACATTTCTTGGGCAAATAAAAAAAACCTAGCCTCAAAACTGATAACTTCTTGAGAAGATAGGCCGAAAGTAAACAAACACAATCCAATCAAGAAAATAGTTATCGCATCTACTTTTTTATTTACCATGTCATTTCCAATCTTTATACACACTATAAACTCAGATAAACTAACAGAAACAACTAGGGAATCAAAGCCATATGACGGCACCAATTCACGAAATAAAAAAAGCAGCCACGTTAATTAAACCCCATATCAATCAGACCCCTATTCTGACGTGTTCTACATTGAATGCGTTGACTGGTGCAACCTTATTTTTTAAATGTGAGAATTTTCAAAAAAGCGGCTCCTTTAAATTTCGCGGTGCCACCAACGCTGTTTTCTCACTCGATGCATCCCAAGCTAAAAACGGTGTTGCTACACACTCATCCGGAAATCATGGCGCTGCATTAGCCTTAGCTGCTAAAAAACGCGGCATCCCAGCTTATATTGTCATGCCAAAAGATTCAGCTCAGCCCAAGTATGCTGCGACACAAGGCTATGGCGCAGAAATTACAATGTGTGAACCAGGCTTAGCTGCACGAGAAGACAGCCTCAAAACCGTTGTGGAATTTACCGGCGCAACATTCATTCATCCTTTCGAGAATGAACAAGTTATCGCAGGACAAGGCACGATAGGACTAGAGATTTTAGAAACTCTTAAAAATATCGACATCATCATCGCACCTGTGGGCGGCGGCGGATTAATTTCAGGAATAGCTAACGCTGTCAAAGCGCTTGCGCCACGAATCCATGTGATCGGTGCTGAACCAGAACAGGCAAATGATGCCTACTTGAGCTTTAAACATAAAGCGATGCAATCGTCTTATGACGCCCCTCATCCAACGACCGTTTGTGATGGCTTGGCTATTGGCCTGGGCAAGCTCACCATGCCAATTGTTTTAGAAAAAGTGAACGATATTTTGACATCTTCTGAAAAAAGCATTTTGGCTGCCACGCGTTATATCTGGGAAAGAATGAAAATAATTGTAGAACCTTCGGCCGCCATTTGTTTGGCCGTCATGCTCGATCACCCCCAATTTTTCAAAAATAAGAAAGTTGCACTGGTGCTGTCTGGTGGGAATGTCGATGTCAAACTGATTTCGGCGTTAATTTGAGTATTTCCCAGGAGATCCCTCGTCGCTCCGCTCCTCGGGATGACAGATGATTGTCATCCCGAGGAGCGGAGCGACGAGGGATCTCCTTGATAAGACCGCAAAACCGAATGAAATAGCATAAAAACTCACACCCAATGCACAATCCGTGCTAAAATGCGCAGCTTTAATTGACTATAAAAGATCCTTATGCAGAAGCAATTACCTGATTTTTCAAAGAGCTCCATCCTTGTGATTGGCGATGTCATGCTAGACAGATATTGGTTTGGAGATACGGCACGTATTTCTCCAGAAGCACCTGTACCTGTTGTTAACATCAAACAATCAGATGAGCGCCCAGGTGGCGCAGGTAACGTTGCGCTCAATATTGCGGCACTCGGTGTCAAAACCACACTGCTAGGTATCTGCGGAAATGACCCTGTTGCAAAGACACTGATGACCCAACTCGATGCGGCAAATATCCGCCATGACTTACTGCAACTGGACAATATTCCGACCATTACTAAATTGCGTGTTATCAGTCGACACCAACAGCTATTACGCTTGGATTTCGAACAACAACTTGAAACCGACCAGCCAGAAAAATTAATTGATATTTATCGCAAACATCTGCAACAGACTGATTTAGTCATTCTGTCAGATTATAACAAAGGCACATTATGTTCTGCGCCAGAGCTCATAAAATTAGCACGCGCAGCGAATATTCCCATTTTGGTTGATCCTAAAGGCTCTGATTTTTCAATCTATCGTGGCGCTAACATCATCACACCAAACTTAAAAGAATTTGAAACCATTGTTGGCTCATGCAAAACAGAAGCCGACATCGTTGAAAAAGGCCAAGCATTTTTGCGCAGCCATCAAATTGATACCTTATTATTAACACGCGGCGAACGTGGCATGACATTGATTCAACAGAATCAAGATGAATTTCATCTTCCTGCTCATGCACGCGAAGTATTTGATGTCACTGGTGCCGGCGATACCGTGATTGCAACGTTAGGATCTGCTATTGCTGCTGGTAGCTCATTAGAAGATGCTACGGCATATGCTAATCTCGCCGCTAGTTTAGTGGTAGCCAAATTAGGCGCCGCAACAGTTAGCTCTCCAGAATTACAAGCGGCATTACTCGATTCTCCTGCTATTTCCAGCGGGATTATCAATGAAGACCAATTAGTACTTGCCATGAGCCATGCACAAGCCAATGGTAAAAAAATTGTATTCACCAATGGCTGCTTTGATATTTTACATGCAGGGCATGTCACTTATTTAAAACAAGCAAAACAACTCGGCGATTACCTTGTTGTTGCGATTAATGATGATGCTTCTATCACTCGCTTGAAAGGCCCAGGAAGACCAGTGAACAATGTTGATCAACGTCTAGCTGTTCTTGCCGGCGTCGGCGCAGTTGATTGGGTACTATCATTTGCAGACAGCACTCCAGAACGATTACTTAAAAAGTTAAAGCCTGATGTCTTAGTTAAAGGCGGCGATTACACCATTGACCAAGTTGTTGGTGCTGAAATCGTGTATGCCTATGGCGGTGAAGTCAGAGTACTCGGGGTTGTAAAAGATATTTCAACCACACGCATCATTGAAAAAATGGTAAAAAGCCAAACTATCACTGAAAGCTAGGGAATAACCATGAAAGGCAATCTTTATGTGATTTCTGCGCCATCAGGCGCCGGAAAAACGACACTAGTAAAAGCGTTAACGGGATCATTACCTAATATCACGGTTTCCATTTCGCATACGACACGCCTCCAACGCCCTGCTGAAGTCCACGGCGTCAATTATTACTTTATTTCTGACGATGAATTTCAACACATGGTTGAGCGTGAGATTTTCTTAGAGCACGCGACTATTTTTAATAACTCTTACGGCACCTCACGCGAATGGGTAGCAAAAACATTGCGTCAAGGCATCGATGTTATTCTTGAAATTGATTGGCAAGGTTGTCAGCAAATTCAAAGTATTTTCCCTGAATGTATCAGCGTATTCATTCTACCGCCGTCATTCGATGCTTTAGCAACTCGATTAAATTTGCGCAATCAAGATAAACCAGAAATCATCAAGCAACGCTTAACTGATGCAAAAGCAGCAACAATGCATATACATGAATATGATTATGTTGTCTTAAACGATAATTTTGAAACCGCTACAGATGAACTCAAAACCATTGTCGAAGCTGGACGATTAATGGAGCATAGACAAACTGAGAGATATGCCACTTTAATCACCGAGTTAGTGCATCATTTGGATGCCGGGGAATAGCATCATCGCAACGCGAGATGACAATTACACTAGTAAATTGCTGCAAATTTAGTAGAATATAATGTTTTGAACTATAAAAATTACGCTCTGAGGTACATACATGGCACGAGTCACCGTTGAAGATTGCTTAGAAAATGTAGAAAATCGCTTCCATTTAGTTATTTTAGCAGCAAAACGCGCTAGGCAATTGATGCGCGGCAGCGTTGATCCTACTGTTCCATGGGAAAATGACAAAGCTACGGTTGTTGCGTTACGCGAAATAGCGAACGGACACACTGATTTTAGCGATGCTCATGAAGCCAGCTCAATGCCAATCCAACACCATCAAGCTATCGTGCCACAAGAAGACGCACATGATCATGACGAACATGATTTAGGCTTAGATCAACAAGACTTACATGGATTACATGAAGTTCATGAAGACGCTCATGATGAGCATTTTGATTCATCAGAAGAATAAACTCCCATGTGTCATCCCGAGCGCAGCGAGGGACCTCCCTGGAAACACCGTGAAAGCAAACGAAGAAACTAATCTGGGAGATCCCTCGCTACGCTCGGGATGACAGCGATAGCTCAGGATGACAGTTCAAACTCTATAGTTCATAATGAAAATGAGAAGACATTATTGAGGCAATACGTGTGCAAGAGTTTGATAATTTATGCGAAGAATTACAGCACTATTTAAGTAGCACCGAAATAGGTGTTATCGAAAAAGCTTATCTATTAGCGAAAGATGCGCACGAAGGCCAAAAACGCCATACCGGCGAACCATATGTCACACACCCACTTGAGGTTGCCCTCATCTTAGCGCAAATGCGCATGGATCCGCAGACCGTTGCTGCTGCCATTTTGCATGATGTTATCGAAGATACACCCGTAGAAAAAAGTGATTTAGTTGAAAAATTTGGCAAAGACGTTGCTGATCTTGTGGATGGCGTAACCAAGCTAACACAAATAGAATTTGAAAGCCGCGCTCAAGCACAAGCAGAAAACTTTCGCAAAATGGTGATGGCAATGGCGCGCGACATTCGCGTCATCTTAGTAAAAATTGCAGATCGCCTACATAATATGCGCACCTTAGGCTGTTTACCCGCTGCAAAACGTCGCCGTATTTCACTAGAAACCTTAGAAATTTTTGCACCCATTGCTAACCGCCTCGGCATGCATACACTGCGCGTGGAATTTGAAGATCTAGGTTTTGCTGCGCTCTATCCAATGCGTTATCGCATTTTAAAAAATGCAGTCAGCACTTCCTTAGGTAATCGCAAAGAAATAATAGAATTGATTGATGAACAAATTCGTAACCATTTAAAGAAAGCCAATATTCCATTCCGCTCATTATCGGGGCGTGAAAAACATGTCTATAGCATTTATAAAAAAATGCATGACAAACATCTTTCATTTTCAGAAGTAATGGATGTTTACGGTTTCCGTGTCACCGTTGATAAAATTGATACGTGTTATCGTGTATTAGGTGTTTTACATAATTTATATAAACCATTAACTCAAAAATTTAACGATTACATTGCGATACCTAAAGCAAACGGCTACCAATCATTACATACCACCTTATTTGGCCCGTATGGTATTCCAATTGAAGTACAAATCCGCACGGATGAAATGCATAAAATGGCCGAGTATGGCATTTCTGCGCATTGGCTATATAAAACAGAAAAAACAGTTTTCAAAGATGCACAACAACGTGCGAAAGAATGGCTGAAGGGCGTGCTTGAAATGGATAGAAGTTCGAAAAACTCTATCGAATTCATTGAAAATGTAAAAACTGATTTGTTCCCAGATGAAGTTTACGTTTTCACACCTAAAGGTAGCATCATGGAATTACCTGCGGGCGCAACCCCAGTTGATTTTGCTTACTCAATTCACTCTGATATCGGCAACATGTGTGTCGCTGCAAAACTAGACAAACGTTTAGCACCATTGAGCACACCACTGACTAGCGGCCAGCAAATTGAGATTATCACTGCACCAGGTGCACGACCTAATCCCGCCTGGCTCAATTTCGTTGTCACAGGCAAAGCACGCAGCAACATTAAACACTTTTTAAAGAAACAGCATCGTGATGAATCCATTGAGCTAGGTAAACGTTTACTAGAAAAGTCTCTAGATAACTTTAGCTTAAAACTCTCTGAAATTTCTGAAGAAAAATTACAAGAATTTGTCACTCACTCTAAATTAGAATCAATTAATCATTTATATGAAGAGATTGGCATTGGTAACCGCACATCTCTTTTAGTCGCAAAACAACTAGCGCGACTAGAAAATGCAGCCGACGTAACAGAGACATCATACCATCATGCACTTGCCATCAAAGGCACAGAAGGTGTCGCTGTTTCCTATGCTAAATGTTGTCGCCCAATTCCTGGCGATCACATTTGTGGCTTAATCGAACCTGGACATGGAATCCATGTCCACGTTGAATCATGCCCTACCCTAGAAAATGATCGCAAAAAACCTGATAGACTCATTCCATTGCGTTGGGAAGACAAAGTCCATGGCGATTTCTGTGTAGACTTAAGCGTCGACATTCTGAACCAACGTGGTAGCTTAGCGGGTCTTGCATTGAATATTGCAGAAGCTGAATCAAACATCGAAAGCATCAGCGCGGAAGAGTTTGATGGCCGCTATTTCACCGTCAACATCACTATTACTACCCATGGACGACTACATTTAGCGAAAACTTTACGTAGCTTACGTAGGGCCAAGAACGTCATCCGGGTCGTTCGCAACAAACCTCAGATCAAACGCAAACCCAAAGTCTCTTTACCATAATTTCGAACAATCAATGAGTTAGAAGAAATATTATACTAATATTTATTGATTGTCGAATATGCGTGCTGGAAAAAGCCTTATAATAGTTGTATTAGTTTATAAGGCCAAAATAGCCGCATGGAAAAAATATTATAATCAATTGAATGTCATAAGCCTTACTTAATACAAAAATTATATACTCGAAGATATAGTGACTTATTATAAATCAATTTGCCGTTATAGAAACAACGAGCAAAGCTAATATAAAACGGGGTGTGATATGAGCGACTCACGTAAAAATGGCACTAACGATACTGCTCCACAAGGATCAGGATCAGCATCAACGCCTGCGTCTCCTGCGCAGACACCCCCAAGCAGCCCTGCCGTACCATCACCTTCTTCGACAGCGAGTGATATTCAAGCACTACAAAAAGCAATTGAGTTACGTGACAAAGCTGCTGCCGCTATGGTTGAAACGCAAGTAACAAGAAGTACACTTATTGTGGAATTCGGCAAAGCAGAAACAGCACTTGAAACTGCGACTACTAATGCCAAAAATGAATTCATACGGCACAAACGTAATATACGTACTGAAAAAGCAGAAATTGAGAAGATCACAAAAAACTTGGGACAGTTAGCCCAACTAAAAGCAAAATTAATTAAAGTCATGCAAGATGCAGCGGCTGCTTATTTTGCTATCTGTAAACAACAATCTATTGAAAAAATGCAAGAATTCGGTCAAAAATTTGGGGCCTTTGTTCAGGTAAGTGTACTAGATTCATTAGGCGAAGAACATATCATTGAGACAAGTGGATATACCATCTACAGCCTTAACGATTTTCAAAATACAGTTAATAAAGATCTATCCCACCTTTCTTTCAGCGAGCTTAACACCTACGTTAACGCCACCATAAGACAATCGCTTGGCATGGGTTTAATGGGCGGCAGCAAAGCATATGATGAAATTGTAAAAAATTATAATTTACTCTCAGCGCAGCTTTTACCGACCGAAGAAAAAGCTCCACCCACTATCATTGACAGTGTTCACAAAAAAAATAGCACTATCCAGGCTGTACTAACAGCAGCGATTACTGTTGAGAGCGAACAAGCAGCCATACTTGCGCCACTAAAACAGAGAGCAGCGGCGCAAGCACTTCGCGAAACGCAAATGAAAGCTGGCCCAGAACTATTAAAAGAATTAAAAAAATCAAATGTTGCCAAACTAACGCCTGTGGTTATCGCAGATGACAACGCCAGAGCTCAACTTGATGTAAGCACTGCAACAGTCTCTCGTTTACGTCAAACATACACTCTTGATGTATTAGCGAATGAATGTTCATCACCTGGAGAGGCGCTCAAATTAGCCAGAGACGAACCTCGCAATGATGTACTGAAAATTATTGCTCTCTTAAAAAGATCAAATGCCTATATCGTTTCCAATACAAGTGTTATTAGCATAGATCTTTTAACACTGACACTAGAACGAGTACTACAAGGGCATGCTGATATTGAACCAGCTAGCCGTAAAAATAGCCTTCTTGTAAAAAAAATCATAGCCGCGCTATTAAAACTTAATCAATCTAGCAAAGACGTGATTGGCTTACACAGATACTTAAATGCTGTCGTAACCAAAACAACGGCCACACAACCAACAGCTCAGCAAGCCTCAGTCAAATTTGATGATGATCTTGCACAAGAAAGAACAATAGCACGTAAAAAAGAAAAAACATCTTTTGCGGAAAGCCATGAAAGATCTGCACCACTTCCAAGATTTTCTCGAGAACTAGATGAACTAGAACGCGAGCAACCTGAAGATGCAAGTTCATTAGAAGTAAAAAATGATGCGACTCTCAAAAAAATCGAAACCGGTTTAGCGCGCACAATAGCACTTCTACGTTATAGAGCTCCCAATAATGTTAGCGATCGCACATCTGCTGATAATGAAGACTACTCAGAACAATCACCAGCTGATCGTGAAAAATCATTAGCTGCTGCAGAACAAGAGCTTGCAAAAGATCGCACAAAGAAACGACCAACTAATAGAAAAGATAAAGATGGTAATCAAATCTTTGAAGATACCGTCGTCAAAATGTCTGCTCTTGAAAAGTGCGCCATCGCCTTATTAAAAGCATTTCAACTCTTAGCTAAAGAAGGTGATGTAAATAACTCTACCACGGAAGAAAAAACCGCTGCCGCTGCTTTACGCGTAGCGGCTTTAAATGAATTTGCCACGGCTTCAGCTCTTATTGCCGAAGTTAGAGTTGAACTCAACAACCCAGCGCTTGATTTAGCTGATATTGTTACAGCTTTAGAAAATAATAATTATGCTGCACTGAAGGTTGAATTCAACAGCTCAAAACGTGATGTCAATGAGGTAACTGCTGAGACAATTAAAGCTGTCGGAAAAAATAATTGTGACATCCTGAAGAACGCAGAGCTTACTAATATCGCTGTTGCAGTGACACTATATAATAATAAAACACAAGAAAACCATGCTAAAGCCGTTCAAAGCCAACGACAAATACAACAGGCCACTTCTGCTGGCGGAGGCATGGCGCGCGTTCCATTTAGCGCTATCGTTAAAGAAGAAGATAAAACCTTAGCTCCCCTGTTTAGCCTCTATTCTGGAACTGAACTGTGTAAAGCCTATTTTAAAATTTTAGGCACTCCATCCTTGCAGGCTCACCTTGCTGTTGTAGAAAAAGAATTGTCTTCACGAAAACGCTTGCATGATTTCATTGCTAAAATACTTGCGCGTAAATCTGAATTATTACTTGAAACAAACAGAGCATCTGCAAGAGCATCAACGACATTGATATTAGCAAATGCTACTGCTATGACAGCATTAACAGAACAATACCCTACTCGCGCATTAGAGTTTTATATCTTTGCCCGCAAAATAGGTGTTATTACTTCTGACGCTGATCTTGCTATCAAACTACATACGTTACCTGCTAGCGTATTAACTAGTGGCTTATATGCAAGACAAGGTTATGAGTCACTCATTGCAGCAGAATTAGGAAAACGAGATGATCTAGATCCCGATAAAAAAGCTGATGAACCTACTGCACGCGCGGCTATTGATGCAACACTAGCAAAATTGAGCACGCTCGCTGTACTTGTTCTACAATGTACAGCAAAAGACACAGCTGTTGCAGATATCCAAGTAACGGACTCCTATCACTTCATGTCTTCCGTATGGAAAAAAGCGGGTACAGATTCTAAAAGTGAAACTCCTGCTTCAAGCGCTGCAACCAATGAACAAATTGTTGCAGAGCTTTTTGTAAATACTGCTTTAACAAAATATATGATTTTAAATAACCTAGCGACAGCAGTGGTATTTTTCAACCAAGCAATACAATTACACCTAGGTACGATTAGCACTGCGTTCTTCAGCTTAATCAAAGAAGTCAATGAAAGCGCTGGAAAAAGCGTACTAAAAAGCAACATTAACTTAATTCAAGCTGTCATCTTAATTAATGAAATAGCAACTAAATACAGCAAACAGGGCTTAAGTTCTGCAGAAGTACAACAAAAAGAAGCTACTGAAACAGAGCTAGCTAAAGCACTCGCTAACATTACCCCAGTGGGTGATACCGCGACAAGCAAAGAAAAAGAAGCATTCATCGCATGCATGCAAACACTTGTCATTAATGGTTACACTCTTGCATTTGGAAGCATTGCAATCAGCACAGCATCTCGCTTCCTCGCATCAGAAGCTGACTGGAGCGCACTATATTCTACATTCCCAGTCAGTAATCGTGTTGCCAACAAAAAAACAATTATTGCATTGTTAGAGTCACTACGTGAGCAAGAACACACCTTACAATATACAGCCATCGTACATACTTTCTTTAAGTTTGATATTACACACGATGACGATGCTTTTCTTGCAAAACAACCTGCTGGATTTTTTGCAGCGGCAGCAAGCTCGACTGCTCCTGCAGCGATACAAGCTTGCCGATATCATCAAGCACAAACAACTAAAAGTGGTACTGAATGGAATACCATCATGAGCGATGCAACGTTTGTTGCATCATTAACATCGGCTCAACTACTTTTGTTAATCATTAGCCAAGCAGCTCTACTATTACCTAATCATAATACTGTGATGCATGACACTATCACACGCTTAGCAAGCCCAGCGGGTTTTGGAGAGTTAAAATTACCTCTCTTGATTGCAGCGATTCTTGATGTAAGAAATCAAGATGAAAAGCTCAAACAATTGCTCGTTACCACACTAGCTGAAGCACTACCGATTGACGCGGTGTTAAATGCATTATCACAATCAAAACTATCTCAAAATGAACTTTTTGCAGCAATTAAACCCTATGCACGAATACTCGTTGCAAAAACAATTGAGCAAAGCTCCCTAGCAAAAGCAATGGTCTCTTTGACTAACACATTCGGCAGAGAATTGGGCCTAGATTTAATTGCTGCTGGAATTCCTGCAAAAACGCTAGATAAACAAATTCCTGGGATCGATGAAAACGATAAACAATATAACGACATTGTCAGAGTGATCGTATCTCACGCAGCATCGGTTGCACGCATCGTTGAACTGGCGCGAGAAAATCCCGCTTCTGCTAAACACATTGCGGATCGTTTTTTCAACCATGTGAAAAAAACTAATACTCCTTACACTGATCTTCTTATCGACAGAAATTTAGAAACACTAGCCTTACTTGCGCCGGCAAGCTTCCTTGCTTTATTTAACGCAAGTGTCGCTTCAGGTTCTCCATTAAAATCTATATGCGCAAAAATAATATTCAGTAAGAAAACAATTTTTGTAGAAGCTGCAAAAGAACAAAGTAGTGCAACTCTATCGGCTGCATTAAAATTAGTACCATTTGACGACATCAATACTGTGATGGGTTTTGTGCAATCATTAACTCCTCAGTATGGCGCTATTTTATTAACCTTAATTTACAAAGCTAATACTGAAAAATTTGGGCAATCGTTGAATCTTGTCAATTTTGACAGCCTTCCTCTGTTAGCGGAAACAATATTGCAATGTCCTACAGCTCCTACACCTATTAGAGCTACCTTAACTGATCTATTTGTATCGCTTATTACAAAAGGTTCAAACAGTTTAGGCCGATTAAATACTGCTAGTGATGACGTATATAACAGCGTAGTCGTCGCATTAAACGAATTACAACAGCCCAACATTCGCGCTGCATTCGAAGCTATATTTTTAGATCCCGTTCAGATGGCTGGGCTTTCGCAAAGCAAACGCGAAACATTAGCAAAGGTTTTAGCGCCCGAGAGCAATGCAGAATTAAGAAGAAAACTAGTTGCAATACTTATACCAACTCAGGCAGGGAATTCAACAACCATTGACGATGGAGTCTTACGTTTTTATTTACCTTATCTTGCAGAGTTTCGTGATGAAATCATGCAAACATTACAAAGTAATGCTAGAGCAGAACATTACTTAGCAGGAGCTACGTCGATTGATAGACATCGATTATTAGAATGGGATAATCAACGCGTAGGAAAACCGATTTCTGATAACGAAGCTAAAACAGCGGCATGGTTATTGACAAAAAGCCCAATTTTAAATGTCGTTAACAAAAAATTTATTCCTGCTGCAACCAGAATCGCAGCTGGGACAAGCACACCAGATGATTGCGCGCTGGTAAGACAAAACTTAACCACTGCTATTACATATACAAAACAGACTCTCAATCCAACTAATAGCCTTGTCTCGACACAGAGAGACTTATTACGACAGTTCACTGATTTATTTGCGGAAACCAAAGAAGGTTTCACTGAGGCATGCTCAAGCGTAGACTGGATAGCAGCACAAACATCAGATCAACTGCGTCAACGATTCACTAAACATACAGCAAAAAGCAGTCTAAAAGTCGATGCCGATATCGCTACTCTCGCCATGAATCCAGCACTGATGTATAAGCTCGCACAATTAATGTTGGATAAAAACAACTGTAAAATTCTTGCTGCATGCGCAACCGATCCAGACGCTGTAGAAAAACTTTTAGTAACAGCTGGTTTCGCAGACGAAACAGTAGAGCCCATCATCTCAGCATTATTAGATGCTCGTGGATTTGAGCAACTCTCTACGCTAATTACATCTCCAGGTTACAGTTTGCAACAGCTATTAATGCGAACAAAATCGTCGACTACTAGAGCTAACTTTAATGATCTTGCAGATGCCCTAGATGACGCAAATGATGATGCATACCAAGTTTTACGCGATTGGTTAGCTCCCATTATCAATAGCCCAAACGAAATATCTTATCTGCTTGCAGAATGTAAAGCAGCAGGCACTGTGGTCTTAGCCAATGCCATCCAAGACGCTCTCTCCAAGAAAGCACTACCTAGCGGCATAGATGATGTAATGCTATGTGAATTATTGCGTGATCAAGCTAAGATCATGGATAAACATGTTGTAGCGCTCTACCCTAACAGCACAAAATTACTCAAAGCCTTTATTGGCTTTGATCCCCGTTATGTAATCGCCAGCAGTGGTATTGATAATACCGCTAGTACATCAGCGACTAAAGCCAATTTAACAAAACTGGCTAAACGTCTGAATGAATTCAAGAGTTACTTATCTACCGATTTTGCAACTGACCAATTGTTTGCATCTCAACTTGTAGAATGCTTAAGAAGCTACAATGAGTTTGTCGATGCAGCTACATTTTTACCTACGACCACGGCTTTGTGTGACCTAATGCAAGACTATTTCAGCCTGAATCGTTCGCCTGAAGCAAGAGAAATATTCTTCAATGGTCTATTTGAAAAAGGAATGGATGGAAAAGAACATTCACCTCTTTTAAATAAGTTATTACTGCATTGTCTCGCCAACCTGAATAACGCAGATACCGCTATTGCAGCAAAAGCAAAAAATGTTTTTGTAGCTTTACTGTTAGATATGCGCGCTTATAAACCTGAGCTCTATACAAACGAATGGTTTACATTAATTCCATTTGATAACTTAAATGAATTAACTCGAACAGATAAACGCTTCAATTCTTACATCAGGAATCTTATCGCAAATCCTGACGATGCGAATTTACGTTTATTGCGCCAACGTTATATGTTTAATGCATACAACTTATTCAACGAAAGCGATATCCTTGGATTGCTTGCCGTAGAATATCAAGCAACTAAGCAAGCTGAACGTGCGGAACTCATTGCAAGACAAGCTGCTCATGGCCCAGCATTAGCTGAAGAAAAATTACCAGCTAATAGAAAACCAAATCGCATTACTGTAAATGCTGAGTTAGCGCTCAGAGCAGCTAAAGCACTAATCCAAGAAGAAGCCGCTTTATTGGCAGAAATCAAAAGATTATCTGGCGCAGAGAATAAAGCTGCTCGTCAATCACTACGCAATCAGCTTGCACAATTAAGAAAACAAATTCACACCATCATGGCACACGAGTCACTAGAGACTATGCGTCAAGTTGTGTTAGGAATTAAAGAACAGATTGTAGCCTTCAAAAGAGAAGGTGACAGCTGTGACACAGCAGCAAATCGCGCACTCACTCTGTTAAAAAACACTAATTTCAATGCTGCCTCACTCCAAGAGCTAATTGAGTGTTTATTAACGTTACCTCAAAACCCACCATTTAGCACAACAGTTGCTGAGTTAGTAAAGAAACAGCAAGCTCTCCCTGCTAATGATGCTACGGCGACAATAACACTCTCTGCAGCTGATACTAGTGCACTCTTAAGTGACGCCGGACTGCCGAGCATTGCTTCGCATGTGCAAACACAAAGAGACTCTGCTAGTGATCTACAACAAAAATTGGTACTGACTGCATTAGAAGGATTAAGCATCCCTGTTTCTGATGATGAACCAAGCGCAGTTATCCGATTACTTCTGGATAAAGAAAACAGCACATTATTAACTGATGCCACTGTCACATATTACGAAGGTAGTAACAAAATTACGACCAAAATGACTGCTGGGAAACTACCAGACGACTGTACTGCAGTAATCGGCACGCGACTATATAGTGCAAATGGTGCAGTGATTGGATATGTTGATCTAGTAGGTAACGACAGAAAAGTAAGAGTCGTATCGACTGTATTTGATCCTACATTTGTGCAAGCGATATTTTTCACATCTCCACTCACAACAGCTCATCATAAATATTGTCTCACAAATATTTTAGAAAATAGCAGAATATGTAATGCCTTGCTCGCTCGTGTCTTACAGTACAGCACTCTCGATAGCTTCATAGCTGAACTCAATCGCGCTGGGAATCAAGATCGCCGGGAAAGTATTTTAACCGCATTACTCAAGTATGTATTAGATCCATCTACTACACTCTCTAAGAATGACATTTTTATATTACTGAAATTAAAAGATTTGCCTGATGACATCATTTATCAATTATTAGAAAGAGAAGCTAATGATGCACATTTAGTAGCATGGTCTACGGATGCTAATTTATCTGCTCAAGTACGCAGCTTGACTGCTATTAATTTATTACATCGCGATAGCTACTTAGTCAGCATCGGATTAGCTAAACCTGCTGCTGGCGGACAAGACATTGAATTAGATGCTATAGACCTAAAAACTATTTTCCTAGCTATCAAATTTGATACCTTGCCAACTCGATATTTAGAAAATCTACCTCAGCAAGTAAAAAATTACATGATGATGCAGAGATCGATTTATCCACGTCTTTCAAAAGAACAATGCCTAGCACTCAAACCTGATAAAGATAGCATCAATAGCGTACTTGCATTTCTCTTTAAAGAATGGCTTGCGGATAAAGATGAAGCTTGCCAAGTACTGGCATTTCTCACTGCCGATGTTGCTATTCGCAAAATAATTATCGACACTATCAAAGCGAAAAAACTGGATGCTGATCGTGTTATTCAATTTATCAGCCTGTGCCCAGATCTCGTAGAGGAAGCAAAAGATCTACTTTCTACTATCACACTGACTCCAGAAAGAAAGAAAGCATTATTGAAATTAGCTCTCACAACACACTCTGATCTTGTAGCTGATGCTCAAAATGACCTACAACGTCGCCAAGGACTGCTTGGTAACATCTATGGTCTTATCTGGAGTGAAGCTAAAATCAGCTTGTGGTTAAAGGAAGCTCTTGCAGGGGAACTAGGTCATTTTGACTTAAATTTTGATATCTCAGCAAAAGGTATCAACTTGATTGTCGGTATTGTTGCTGCTAATGACAAAGCTTTATTTGCCAATGAGGCTTTTTATGCTGCGGTAATGTCAAATGCTCAGCTCTACGAAAAATTATCTAGCAATCCAAGTTTCAACTATAAGATTGCTGCAAGTGTCGCAGGTCGCGTAGGTAATTTTGATTTCTTTTATTATAGCTATACAGATAATAATCGCCCTATAAGACTAACTGCTTTAACAGAGCTGACAGCATTTTATGATAGCTGGTTAGTTACTGCGAAGACAGCACCTATAGCTGTGGTTAGAAGATCACAAACTGAGCTCACAAAGTTACTCGACTTTTTTTATAGTGAGCATCACGATAACTATGTTGCGTTTGTTACTAGAGCGATACCACAAGGGCAGCCATCGCCAATTCAGCAAACCGTAATTAATCACTTATTTGGGAATGCAGATCGCTTGATTACCTGCGCGGAACGAGCGCCGAAAGCATATCCAACAGCGATTGCTCAATTCTCTTTATTACACAAAGATGAGCCTAAAGAGTATTGGAAATCTTATTTCAAACAAACACTAGGTGGTGACATTGCTAAAGTTAAAGATGCCGCTTCACTTTTAGCAGCACATGCTGACAAAAACTCAAGCTTGAGTAAGTTCGCTGCAACAGCATATAGACGAGCTGATTATGAACTTGTTTCCCAAGGAAAATGGAGCGGTTTTTTTGAATTTTTCACACGAAAAATACCTAGCATGATTTACCGCTGGTGGGCAGGAGAGAAAAAATCTGACTACTTTGTTGTAGCAACACCAGATAAACCAGCTGTTGTTATACCAAAGAAAATCGGACCTGTTGCTGTTGCAACATTGTCAGATGGTGATCAAACCAAACTGCAAAATGATCTTTATGTCAGCTTACGATTTATGGGATTTAGCATTCTCACATTAGAATCTACGCTGACAGCAGAACAGAGAACTTATAGAGAGAAAGCTATCAGCATCCAAATCGAGCGCTATTTAGAAAGTGGTGCTGGCAAGGCATTCTTCAAAAATAAAGGACTTACTGCAGAGCAAATAAAAACAGAAGTTAAAAGTGCGTATGAACAATTGCAAATTGACAAATTGTTAAGGCCTGCTTATGAGTCTCGCGAATATCTTTTAAGTGTCAACAAAGAACTTGCTGATCGCCATGTTGCAATAAAAGGAATCCAAACCAGTATCAATGAAGTAGCCACTCTCTTTGCTGACTGTCACGACTTAGTCGTGATGCAAGGCAAAGCACTCAATATCGTTGTTAGCAATATTGAAACGGCTAAAATCTTGGCTGAACAAGCATTTGATTTACTACAACGTGCTGAAATACAACAAGTCGCTAGAGTCGGCGGAAAAGCAGGAGAAACAACTAAGCAAATAAATGACCCTAGCATCATGGCACAATTAGATGGGCTTGCAGAAGAACTCCAATCCCAGTTCAATACCATTTGTGACGATATTATGAAAAAAGCTAATATAGTTTGGTTTAGCGTTTTCCCTTCGTTACTCAAACCACCCAGTGGTGTCAATAAACTGGATCCTTCTCAGTGGGCATTATGGGCATACAATATGAATGTCGCCATCAGCAGCTTAATTCCAGCTCGCGCTGGTGAACGCATGTCTGCGGCTGTCTCGGAACTTGGTAATGTCTTAACAACAGATGTTAAAAATGACGCGATTGAAGCGTACAGAAAATACTTATTTGACAAAAATCGTGCGGAAAATGCAGATCGTCGCGCTGCAAATCAAAAAGTTATTGATGGCGTGATGAGTCGTCGCAGAGTCGGCTACAAAGGTGCTGAACCAAGCGTTCAACAAGCTAAAATGATGAAGGCTATTGCAAGCAAAAAACTTCCAGCTACCGCTATTGCAGCGAATCAACAAGCAATGTACGAGTATATTATTAATGGTCTTTGTGGTTATGAAAGCGTTGCTGCATTCTGGAGCCAGCACAAGCCAGGAATTGTGAGCTCGCGACCAAAATACACGGTCAATGTAACAGATCCAGTCGCTCAAAAAGCAACGAAGTTTCAAGTGACTTGCGCTGTCTTTAAAATTCTTAAGTATGCTAGTGAAAATCCACAGCCTGCTAATTATGGAGAAGCGTTAAAACACGTTGATGCGATTCTTAAAAAACATATTACCCCTCCAAAAGGAAGTAATCCATTCCAGAAACAGCCTGACGTGGGCGACACTATTTATCATGATACACGTATGGCAATCATGCATGTTAATGCTGGCTTGGAAGGTGACTATGTTAAAGGCTTGCGCGACTCGTTTGCGCAACACGCTCATCTAAGACCGCAAGAGGGCCAACAATTAGAACACAAATAATATGACTCCTCGTCGTCCCGCGACTTACGTATAAGTCGGGGGGCCCAACGAGGAAGCTTTCGTTGACATAACAACAGAGCTTAAAACGTCATGACAAGACAAACAAAATGATATATTAATTCGGTTGTATAATCTTTCCCGCACACATTGTCATCACTACATTGTAACTTTCATCTAGCACAACAACATCAGCATCTTTATTTTTTGCTAAACTTCCTTTTTGATTTTCAATGCCTAATAATTTTGCGGGATTCCATGATGCCATTTGCACGACATCGCGTAACTCACAGGATGTGTATTGCAGCATATTACGAATCGCATCTGACATTTTTAATGTGCTACCAGCCAGCGTGCCGTCTTTTAATGTGGCAATACCTTTTTTCACTTGCACTGGTTGCCCACCTAAATCATATTCACCATCACGTAAACATTTGGCACGCATCGCGTCAGTCACTAAAACTAATTTATCTTTGCCTTTCAAGCGTAAAATCATTTCAACAATCGCTGGATGTAAATGCACACCATCAACTATCATTTCTGCAAATACATTATTTAATAATGCTGCTGTAACGACACCTGGTTCACGTTGATGAATGCCGCGCATGGCATTGAATAAATGCGTGACATGCTGACAACCTGCTGCAATCCCTTTTAAAGTTTCCGCATAGGTTGCATTGGTATGGCCAATGGAAGCAATAATATTTAATTGCTTTAAAGCATCTATAAATTCCGCGCTATTGTTTAATTCGGGCGCCAAAGTTAATAACTTAATCTGTTGATTTGCTAACGCTTGCCAGCGTTTAATTAACTCAATATCGGGATCTAAAATAAAATCACAACTTTGTGCACCTACTTTATCTGGCGAAATAAAGGGTCCTTCTAAATGTATGCCTAATAATTCTGCGCCTATAACCTTATCTTGCGTTTTTTTGTATGCTGCGACTTGTGTTAATACTTTTTCAATATCATCACGCGATGCTGTCATAGTTGTGGCTAGATAAGACGTCGTACCTTCCGCTGCTAATGCTTGGCTAATCGCTGTAAAAGCTTCATCGCTCGCATCCATGATATCTTTGCCATGCGTACCATGAATATGCACATCGATAAAACCAGGTACACAATGAAATGTTTCTGGGAATTGCAAAACTTTTGCTGCGGGGTATTTTTTTACTTCATCAGCCGCAATAATATCAATAATTAATTTATCTTTTATGACAAGAGCAGAGCGAGAAAAATTTTCGTTTTCGCCATAAACTGTTGCGCCTGCAATGATTAAAAGTTCTGTTTTATTCATTGTATTACCGTTTTGTTAGTGAACATACTATTTGGGAGATCCCTCGCTACGCTCGGGATGACAGCTGTCATCCCGAGGAGCAAAGCGACGAGGGACCTCCTTGGATGCACCGTGAAACCAAGCGAAGCGACAACTACCACGTCTGCGTCACCTTCGTAATATTTCGTGGAGAATCAGGATCAAAACCACGTGCCACACTTAAGCGTGCAATCATCATATAAAATGCTTGAATCACCATGAGTGGATCACAAACTGGATGCAATGTTTCAGGTAATGGCAAAATAAGATTTGCTGCATGTCGCGCAGAGTCCATGATATCTTGCTGGTAAGGCAGCGCTAAAATAACGTTTCCTCCCAAAGTTTTTACCCTGACGCCGACTTCTAAAATTCCACTTAACGTAGCATCGTGTTGGCCAAACAATAAAATAGGAAAGTTTTCTTGAACTAATGCGACTGGACCATGTAATAACTCAGCACTGCTAAATGCTTCTGCATGGATTTTTGCTGTCTCTTTAAATTTTAATGCCGCTTCTTGAGCGATAGGAAACCCATAACCACGCGCAACAACTAGCGTACTTTCTTGCTTTAAATAGATCTCAACGGCTTCTGACCAATCTAATTCACTGGCGAGTGCTAACTCAGTGGGTAATCGCATTAATGTTTCCATTAACGCTCTATCTTGAATATAGCACGCTAATAACTGGATTAAAGCGCCTAGTGTTGCAAGATACGTTTTAGTTGCTGCGACGGCAACTTCTTTGCCTGCACCCAGTGGAATGACATATTCTGCTGTTTCTGCAATAGGCGAATCAATTTCATTAACGAATGCAACAGTCACCGCACCCATTCGTTTTGCATAACTCAATACTTCAGTCACATCAGCGCTTTCTCCTGATTGAGAAATCGCAATTACCAACGCATTTTTTAAATGTAGTTCACTGTTATAGATAGTGCATACCGATGGAGCAGCAGATGCTGTAACTAAACCTGCGCGTGTTTCAAATAAATATTTTGCAAAAGTCGCAGCATGGTCTGAACTACCACGCGCAACAGTCATCACAAAATGCGGTGGATTGTTACGTAAGCGCGTACAAATTTCTTCGATATAAGCAATATTTTCTGTGAGTTGATCTGCCAAAATTTTCGGGGTCGATAATGCTTCGCGCTCCATTTGCGTTGCAGACATATTTCATTCCTTGTTATTGACAATATCTCTAATCATCTTGACAGCGCCAATATTTGCATCACCTTTTCGTGGCACAATCACTTCACGTAATTCGTTACTTAACCATGGCTCTACGAAAGGTGCAATTCCACCGAACAAACAAACTGGCACCGCGATATTGCTTTGTTTATGTAGTGTGACTGCGATTTTATCAGCGGCATGCGCTGCTTTTTTCATTAGACGCACGGCCAGTGTTTCACCTTGTTGGCTATGATTAATGACAAGCGGTGCTAATTTTGCAAACTCAGTAGAATTGGCTTTTGTTGCCCATTCCATTAATTGTTCTGTGTCACGGTTAAAAAACTCATAGATATCTTCAACCAGTGGAGATTTTTCAATACGATGATCTAGCCATTGAAATGTATAACGCGCCGCTTCTAAACCTATCCATGCACCACTACCTTCATCATCATGTGGAAAACCCCAGCCACTCACGCGTGATGAGCGTCCTTTATAAATTTGATAGCCAATGATGCCTGTGCCAATAATTATGATGCCACCTTCCGTTGCATTGTGTGCACCTACGCAAGCAACATGTGCATCCGATGTTAATTGTATGGTTGCGAATGGATGTTGGCGATGTAAAAAATCATCGTAAGCACTGATAAGCTCACAACCTGCTAAACCCATGCCAACATGAAAACGAAAGTTTTTATCTTCGAGTGAAATATTGTTAGTGTGTAGAACTTCATTAATAGCCGCATAAATTGATTGCCACGCTTTATCGACAGACAAGCGAATATTAGCTGGCCCACCTAGCGCTTGGCCAATCAAATTCCCTGTTTGATCTTCGACACGCACTTTGGATTTACTGCCACCACCGTCAATTCCAATGAAAATATCCTGGCTCAAGCTAACCCCTTCATGAATATGAATATTTTGCTATGGTAACATTCATTGGCAAGGGGGCAAAGCGAAGCGCTGAGTTATCCCCACGAATTTTGGGTCCCCTCTCCCAAAATGCTTTTTTTCTGGGAGAGGGGCAAGGCGTGAGGGTATAGGCCCTCATCCCCAGCCCTTCTCCCATCGTAAAAAACACTCTGGGAGAAGGGAGCAAAAATTCGTGGCGATAACTCAGAGCGAAGCGTGCCCATCATGGTATTCAGTACGGTATAAAATGATTGGCCGGCGCATGTTTTGCGCTTGCTATGGCACACAATATCTCAAATGTTTCATCATCTATTGGTAACTTTGATATTCCACTAACAATTGCATGGTTTTTCCGTATTGCATCCCTATCATCTGAAGAGACAAGCTCGAGAAAACAAGCAAAACTGCCTCCATTCATCGTATTATATTCATTAGGGTTTTTAACAGATAATTCAACAAATCTCATTTCATAAACAGCTACTAATTTTTTAGGATCGATTTTGTAGTCTTCAATTAGGATTCGCTTGCTTTCAAGCATCCGACTATTGAGATCCTTTTGTGTCGCTTCCAATTCTTTTTTTCTCGCCATAGCTTCTGCTGCTTCTGCTTCAAACAGCGCATACCGATTTATTCTAGGTTGCATAGTTACTCTTCTAAGTTATTCGTATATTTATTGAAGGTTCTAATTAATATCATCCTACACAAGCCCGTTATGAGCCTGTGTAGACCATTTTGCTTATCTAGGACTTGGCGGGCTAGATAAAGCTACACCACTAGCTGCTTTTTTACTCGTATCTGCGGGCAATCGTTTTTCATCTACAACAAGCCCAGGGAACATAACTCCTGGGTAAGCCAATCCTTTTTTCATCGCGAGATCGAACAACTCTTGATGAAACTTAAGATCCATTGTTTTAGCGTCTGAAATAATATTTCCCACTTGAGGCAAATATCCTAGTGCTTCAGGATGTTCACGCACTACCTTTAAATTCGCTTCATTATCAATGCCATGATTTGCAAGCCATAAGGTTGCAAAAGCAATGGCTTCAATATGATTTCCTGTTTCTAAAATAGTACACATTAACTGATTCACAATTGCATCGATATGAGCTTTATCTTGTTTTATTATATAAAATTGCACAAATAAAGCAGCGGCAGTCCAAGCGGAGGAAGCATCAAAAACAACTGAGGGTAAGCGAAAAACATTTTCATTAGCGCTTTCATAAAGTTTATATTTTTCTTTACCCAATTCATATAAACCTTCTAACCGACCAGAGTGTTTTACTACTTGTTTCAGAGTTGCTTCTGATAAATGATAAAAATTCCCTTCAAATATAAATAGCATCGCGACATGTTTTACATGTGCCTCGGGAACTTGGCAAAGTGTATCAAATAATAAAGCAGCTTTTTCTCTTGTAATCTTTTGCTCTTTTATTTTTTCTGCAAGCATTTTAGCAACACTGATTCGCTCTGCTCCCAAGATATCTCTCAATCTACTCGCTGCTTTTAAATCAGTGCTATCTTTTGTTTTTGCTAATATAACAGCCGTATCAAACAATTGATCCGCATTAAGTGCCTGCTTATAGTCAGCCGCTTGCTTAGGTAAAGTGGCAAGCAATTCTCTAGTCATTGTAGAACTTGAACTTGCAAATTTTTTCGCGATAGCAGCGTGTAGCCACTGTGGCTGTGATGCTAGACTTACTTGTGGGTAACTATCAACAACTGCTTTGATATCAGAAAAATGAATAACCGGTTTCACATTGACGACAACTTTAACATCAGCTGCTTTTGCTGCAGATACCAAGTCTGTTTTTGGGGCTGTAGTGACATGCGCTCTTTGCATAGTGTTCTCCATTTCCATATGAATAAACGAAGGGAAAATACTATATGAATGCGCAGCATTTCACAATGTCTCGCGGCTTACTCTACTTAACTTCTACGCAACGCTGACAACGGAATTTTCACAACCCCATCTTCTGTTGTTTGTTTTCCCCAACAGTGGCCATAAATGACTTCATAGGTAATAGGAAATCCTGCATAGAAATTCGTATCCGTTGAGGGCGACTCTAACATCCCGGTCGCAACAAGTTCATAACACATTTTTTCTTGGTCTTTATAAGTAAATGTCAGGTATTCAACATCCATCACTGGATCAGCAAATTTCGCTTGCACCAATTGATCACCAATATCATGCATATCTTGGCGCTGAATACGTAATGTTGCTGAGGGTAATTCCCGCAATGTATCAAGCCCCAAGCAACTAAACACTAACAATCCCTCAGGTCGTAACCATTGTTGCCATTCACTAAATGTTTTTTTCCAATCGTTTTCCCATGGAAGTGACAAATTCGCAAAAATAAAATCGACACTATTCATTTTATTTTTTATATTATTAATATCTGTCATGATTTCTGCGGCAGGATATAACTCTTGCAACACATCAACTTCATGCCCCACCAGCAAAATTCTTTTTGGCACCAACGTCACTAACTCTAAACGTGACACCATGTGCTCACCCACCATACGCGCAAGCACTGCAATTTCAGCATATTCAGTCTCTGACACATTGGAAAACGCATTATGAATATTTTTCATTATTTAAAAAAAATCTCGCTATTATTAATGCCATACACTTGTATTTTTTGTCGTTATCCATCGACACGCAATCAAGACTTATGTAACCCCTGCTTTCACGATTTGCCCATTTTAACTGAATATTGCATTAATTGCGCGGCAAAAACCCCAGGCAGTCATGGGTACAGCTGCGGAAACTGCCTTATCAACCCACCCCCATTCAATACAACCCACGCTTTATTTGCTTATCAAAACCCCATCAAGCGGTTGATTTTAAATTTGAAGTTTCAACAATCTCTTGTTAATGCACGCATCCTAGGCGAATTATTTACCGAAAAAGCACTGGCCGAGTGGTATCTCCAGCGTCCATTACCAGAAGTCATTATCCCAATGCCATTACACCCCAAAAGATTACGCGAGCGTGGCTTCAACCAGGCATTAGAAATTGCAAAACCTATCAGCAAAACCCTTGGCATTCCCATCGATAAATATGCCTGCCAGCGCATAAAACACACTGCGCCACAAGCCACTCTACATGCTGACAAACGCCGCAAGAATATTCAACACGCTTTTGCAGTAAAACCACATCTTCCCTACCGTCATATTGCTATTGTGGATGACGTGATCACGACTGGGGAAACCACACGTGAACTGGCGAATACTTTTAGGATATCTGGGATCAATCACATCGATATTTGGTGTTGCGCACGGGCATTAGCTCATTGATAATGGAATCAGTGGCGCACTATTGATCTAAGGAAACTTAAAGTGAAATCATTACCTAAACTTGATATTTCATCTCTCGGCAAAGCATTGGCTTCGCTTGAGGAAGCCGTGAATGAACACGCCAAGCAGCCACAAAATCTTTTTGTTCGTGATGCTACCATTCAACGCTTTGAGTATTCATACGAACTCACCCATAAAATGTTAAAACGCTATTTAGAAATGAGCGAGCCGAATGCCGCTGAGATCGACCAAATGTCTTTTCCTAACCTCATCCGAACTGCAGCAGAAAAAGGACTGCTACAACAAAGCTGGGACCAATGGAAAACTTATCGAGATGCACGAAACATAACAAGTCACACGTATAATCAACAAAAAGCGGAGCAGGTCTGCGCAATTATTCCTTTATTTTTACAAGAAGCAAAGCTCTTGCTTAACCATCTTAATCATCGTATTTCACAACTATGATTGACCTTACTCCTGAACAACTTGCGTTAGTATTACAAATATTAACAACACACTTACCTCAGCATGCTAAAGCTTTTATTTTTGGCTCACGAGCAACAGGAACAGCCAAGAAATTTTCAGATATTGATATCGCTATCGACGCAACCACTCCTCTTTCTTTACCGCTCCTAGCATCACTAAATCATGAGTTCGAAGAGTCTGATCTGCCATTTAAAGTAGATATTGTCGACTGGCAGAGTATCTCTAACGACTTTCAGCATAGGATTTTACAACACTACCTACCCATTTTGCCCTAAAATTGGGCTTTGTCTGCTAAACAGCATACGTGTATAATCCACCGATTCTATAAAAAGGTATTATCTATGCAAGACATTAGTCTATTTATTCACCAGCACTCTCAGCTCAGCTTGGCATTTATTGTTGTTTTCATTTTATTGACAATTATTGAATTTATTCGTGCAAAACGCGGCACAAATCAATTATCAGCCGCTGAAGCCACGAATATGATTAACCGCCAAGATGCTGTGGTTGTTGACGTGCGTAGCACTGAAAGCTATGCAACCGGGCATATCGTCGATGCTGTTTCTTTACCGCTCGCTGATATCGCAACAAAATACAAAAAACTTGAAAAAAGCAAAACCAAACCCATTATTCTAGTTTGTGCAACAGGCACCGATTCACCACAAGCGAGCACAACATTGTCATCACTCGGCTTTAATACCTTCATTTTGAATGGTGGAATTCGCGCGTGGCGTACAGCAGAAATGCCTGTAGTAAAAGGATAATGTATGGCAAAAATATTGATTTACAGTAAAGATAATTGTCCCTATTGTGTATGGGCTAAACAGTTGCTCGACACAAAACAAGCTCGCTATGAAGAAGTCAGAATTGATTTAATCCCAGGAAAACGCGAGGAAATGGAACAACTTAGTGGTCGACGTACTGTTCCACAAATTTTTATTAATGACCAAGCTATTGGTGGATACGATGATTTATCTGCCTTGGCAAAAGCTGGCAAATTAGATGAGTTACTAAAATAATTTTTAACCCTAAGGAAACTAAATAACATGGTAAACAAACCAACTCCACCTCAGATTCCACCACAAGCTCCAGCTGGAACTAGTAACCCACAATTTGAAATTCAACGCATTTATGTGAAAGATCTTTCATTCGAAGCACCCAATACACCACATACTTTTGTTGAAGAATGGAAACCTGAAGTACAATTAAACTTAGAAACCAAAAGCAACCGCATTCAAGATAATGCACATGAAGTTATCTTATCTGTTACAGCGTCAGTTGCTAGCAGCAAAAAAACCGCATTTGTTATCGAAGTACAACAAGCAGGGATTTTCCAAATTTCTGGTTTTGATGCAGAACAATTACGCCATATGTTAGGTAGCTTCTGTCCAAACATTTTATTCCCATACGCTCGTGAAGTGATTTCTGATGTCGTTATGCGTGGCGGATTCCCACAATTAATTTTAGCGCCAGTTAACTTCGATATGTTGTATGCACAACACTTAGAAGAACAACAAAAACAAGGTGAAGATACAGGTAAAGTTCATTAACCATAATGAGAGGGGAGTAAAGCCCTCACCCGCCATGCAAAAAACGCATGTCGACCTCTCCCACAAGTGGGAGAGGTAATAATTAAATGTTTTTCTCCCTTCTCCCAAAGCGCTTTTTGCGTATGGGAGAAGGGTTGGGGATGAGGGTTAAATGAAAAAACATTCACACAGTCCAATTTTGGTTATTGGTGCAGGCTCTTGGGGAACCGCCCTAGCTATGCACTTAGCAAGAAACAATAATTCCGTACATTTGTGGTCGTATGATCCGAATCACATTACTGAATTAGCACAAAATCGTGTGAATAAACGTTATCTACCCGAACATGTTTTTCCTGACACACTACTTCCCATTGTCGCCATAAAAGAAGCGCTACAAGATGTAACCGATATTTTAATTAGCGTACCATCCGCTGGCTTCCATTCTACATTACTTGCATTAAAACCATATCTTTTACCAAGCCATCGCATCGTGTGGGCAACTAAAGGCATGGATTTTGAAAGTAAAAAATTACTGCATGAGTTAGCGTACGACTTACTGGGTCGTGAACGTGCGTATGCTGTGTTATCAGGACCATCGTATGCGCGTGAAGTAGCAACAGGATTACCTACTGCTGTTGTCATCGCTAGCGCCCAACCGGATTTCGCACAGGATTTATTGCAGCGTTTTAATCATGCTTTTTTCCGCATTTATCTCAGCACAGATATAACAGGTGTAGAAATTTGTGGAATCATAAAAAATGTTTTAGCTATCGCTATTGGCATTTCTGATGGCATGGGTTTTGGTGCCAATGCAAGATGCGCATTGATCACACGCGGATTAGCTGAAATGACACGCTTAGGTATTGATCTTGGCGGGAAATTAGAAACCTTCACAGGACTTGCAGGCGTTGGCGATTTAATTTTAACGTGTACTGACAACCAGTCACGCAATCGTCGTTTTGGTTTAGCTTTAGGCCAAGGTAAAACACCTGCTGAAGCAGAAAAAGAAATCAAACAAGTTGTGGAAGGCAAACGCAACGCAGAATTAATTTATGCATTCGCAAAACAACGTCATATTGACACCCCCATTACAGAAGCTGTCTGGAAAATTTTGCACGGTGGACTGACGTTACATGAAGCGATGCAAAGCTTGCTTGGCAGAGAACCGAAATCTGAGGTGTAGGCGTTGTCATCCTGAGGAGCGTAGCGACGAAGGACCTCCATGCTACGCTATGAAACAACGAAGTACTCATCCAGGAGATCCCTCGCTACCGCTCGGGATGACAACTAACTAGTCATACATCAACTGATCTAACGCCGTCATATCGCCCTTGGGAGTTGACTGCATTAATTCATTCAAAACATCTGCTAAACACAAGACACGTAGTGCATTGGGAGTGATATCATCAAACACAACCCTAATCCCCAAAACAGAACCTTCCGCTTCTTCAAAAGTTAAACCTAACCCATATCCTAAACACAATGAGCTCAACTGATCAGCACGTCTTGCGATACCAGGTAATAAGCCTGTTGGTGCAAAGACTTCTTCAATGGTCATCGGCCTGCCATTCAAACTATAACGACCGCCCATTGTTCTAGCAATTTTTGCCATGATTTCTGACATGTCCATTTATATATACCTCTTCATTACCGCTTCCACCAAGGTTGCGCAATTTTACGCGGACCTGCAATATAAGAGCGCATGAAGCGCATAAACACTTCAGGAGTAAAACCATATCGTTCGAGAACGACAAAGAATAAGACAGCAATCAGTGCTAATAAAAAAGTCCAGAGCCGAATATGAAGCAAAAAAATCAGCAATGGAAAGCAAGCTCTAGAATCAATAAACCAAAATCTTACTGTTCTTGAGGAATCACGCCAATGTGCCATATTTTTTTCTCCTTTGTCATTATATAGTAGGCAAAAACCGACAGAATAACTAGCACAAGCTTGACATAATACCCTCATCTTGTTTCAATCGTTTATACCAAACGGATTTAGGGAAAACACCGTTTTATGAACAGTAAAATTGTCATCACAAGCTGTCTATTTATCCTACTAAGTGCCTGCGCTACACAGCCACCGCAGACACCTCGAATGGATAGCACTTCTGTTGCCCTCGCTGAAGCCTCCTATTCCGTTAGCCGATCATTAGCTAGCTTGTCGGAAACAGCACAAGCAGCTCATCCTTTACCAAAACTTGATCCACCACCTAGCCCAGACACTTATGGCATGGCTGGATTAACAAGCATTGATTGGTCTGGACCTGTCGAACCACTACTGAAACAAATTGCTAACGCATCCAATTATCGATTACGTGTACTTGGAACATCGCCAGGCATACCTGTTTTAGTAACGGTTTACGATAAAAATATGATGCTAGCAGATATATTAAGAGATGTGGGTTTTCAATGTGGTAGACGGGCGGCGGTAGTAGTTTATCCCGATAGCCGCGTAATTGAATTACGTTACGCAAAAAACTAATTTATTGGATACCACCGTATGAAAGCTAAGCTGATAATTTCGTTGATCGCTGTTATAGCTTTGCTTACGGCTTGTTCGCGCCATCGTCAAGACATCGACCCCACCAATCTTAATTCGTTAGAAAATATTCAAGCAGAAGACGTTAGCAAAGCAGGTGCTATTGGCGAGAGCAACACGATCCGTGTGAAAGCGCTACAAGACACAGCGATGGGCTTGGGTGCACAAGGTGGGTTAGCTGTTACTTCTGACCAAATGAATTCCCACCTAGAAAAAGACAAGTGGTATCTAGATTCACTATTTAACTTCAATGGCATGATATTAAGTCATGGCGTACTACCGCCAGTCTTAGTCGAGGGTGACAACAATTTAAATCTAGCAGACCCTAATACCATACGCGTTGCAGATAAAACTTATAAAATTGTGCAGCAAGCCCGTTTCGCAACCACGCCGCCTAACTGGCGTGATTATTTATGGATGACCTATACCAAACCTGAAATTCCTCACAGCTTTTTATTACCCCGCAATAGTGACGAACGCAAAATTTGGGTGAAATACGTGAAACTCGGCTGGGATAAAGGGATAGAACAAGCATATAGCATTTTCCAACAAAGCTTAGCGCGCTTAAAACGCGACTATCAGGGAATGGCACTCTATCGTAAATTATTGCAACAACGCATGATTAGCGCGCCATTTGTTTCACGTACTGAACTAGGCATCACAGGTGATGGCAATGACATGCGCATTAACGATCAAGTGATTCGTATAACTGAATTACCTAAATTACAAACCTCTGGCGATAATTGGAAAGCTGTTGTGGTGAAACAAGATGACAACTGAATACTTAATTCCACAGGAACCTATCCGCCTCTCCATTGACACCACCAATGACGTATTGATTCACTGCGTCAAACTGGGGGCGTCAGATGTCACATTACAAACTGGCGAACCTGTTTATGCTGAAATTTTCGGCCGATTACACAAAGTAACTCGTCGTAAACTATCAAACACTGAAGTAGGTGAAGTCATCAATGGCATGTATGGCCCCAATGCCACAGCACAAATCATGTCTGGTAAAGATTTAGATACACATTATGAAATTCGCCCTAATCGCAGTGATCGCTATCGATTTCGTATCAATGCCACAGGTTGCCAAGTTGAAGGCCATGATGGCATACAAATTACTGCACGTACTATTCCAACTGATCCACCATCGCTTGCAAGCATGAATTTGCCCGAATCGATTATCAATGCAATCGCTCCTGAGCAAGGTGTTGTGTATGTAACAGGAGCAACAGGTTCCGGTAAAAGTACATTGCTCTCTGCTATCATTCGCAGTATTGCAGAAGATACAGAAAGTCATCGTAAAATTTTAACATATGAAGCACCTATCGAATTCGTGTATGACAGCGTACAAACAACATCCGCGATTGTCAGCCAATCTGAAATTCCACGTCATCTACCCAGCTTTGCGGCTGGCGTTAGAAATGCTTTACGTAGAAAACCACGCTTAATTCTTGTTGGTGAAGCTCGCGATCAAGAAACGATTGCAGCCGTGATGGAAGCCGCAATGACAGGACATCCTGTCTATACAACATTACACAGTAATGGCGTTGCTGAAACAGTACGTCGTTTAGTCACGACATTTCCAGCCGATGAACGTGCTGGACGCACCATTGATATCATTGAAACTATACGTCTTGTGATTTCACAACGTTTAATCCCAACGGTAGATGGTAAACGTGTTGCACTACGTGAATACCTTGTATTCGATGAAAAGTTACGTGATGCGTTACTAGAAGTCGATCCAATTAATATCACCGCCATGGTAAGAAAAATGGTGCGTGAAAAAGGTAAAACGATGGAACAAGATGCTAAAGAAAAATTTGAGGCTGGCATCATTTCAGAGAGACAATACAAGATCATTGCTGAAATGGATAAATCGGAAGAAAAGGATATGGGATAACCACAAGGAGCAACTATGAGTACTAATGAATTATCACCTGAACAGTTACAACGATGGGCACAAGCACAGCAAGGTGAAACACAGTTCTGGCAAGATTGGATGCATGTAAGCTCTGATCTCGGCGATACGAAATGGTTGCAATATGTCTTAAAATATTTTGAATTAACCGATAGTCAAAATTTTGGTACAGAAGCCCTAATCGACTTAGGCTCGGGTCCGGTTGGCATTTTGACGCGCCTACAAGCATCTTATCGCATTGCCATTGATCCATTACCTATAGATACCATTGATAATCATATCTTACGCATCAAGAGACCAGGCGAAAACACAGGATTACCTTCTGCAATAGCAGATCGTATTTTCATTTATAATTTACTCCAACATGTTATCTCCCCAGAACATGTATTAGCAGAGTGTGAACGTCTGTTAAAACCTGGCGCGACCGCTTATTTGCTAGAACAATTGAATTTACCAACCGATCTTGAGCACCCACACTCACTTAAGCTTGATATGTTTGATAACTGGGTTAGAAAACATGGCTTCCAAATCATGAAGCGCACTATTCAAAATGATTATATCTTAAGCTCTAGCTCTCCTGCGCGCCCAGGAACTGGATACATGGTATTGTGCTTGGTTGTTAAAAAACTATAACACATTACATCAACTACTGGCAGACACCGCCAAATGCAACCATAAGTGAGCATTACGTCGCATGGACGCTTGCTTATGCAAGCGGTTCTGATGATACTGATAGAATATTGTTTTTGTGAACAAGGAGGGGGCGCATGGATGACACCACAGGCATAGCATTAGAAAACACCCAGGAAAATACAGCTCAAGTCATGAATTCACTTTTAGAATTCTTAAAGACACAGCCTCAAACAAACCATTCCCTTTTCGAAAAAATTCAAAGCTTTCATGATAAACAAATGCAAGTTAACAGTATCATTTGCACTAAAATTCAAATGCTCGAACAAGCATTCAATCAAGCATACCAATCTTCCACACAAAAACTACATCAATTACAACAATCCACCCACTTACTAAATCGCAGCTTGCCTAACAAGATACATCGCAAAATTAAATGCGTATTTATTGTAAGCTTCTTACAAGCCTGGAACACACTGGCTGCTGTTTATGAAGAAATGCGAAAATCCGATGATTTTGAACCCATCGTAATTTCAACGGCACGCAAACGCCATCCGATGACACAAGAAATTTTTGGTGAAGAATCCGTACATGCATTTTTAAAAAAAGAAAATATACCACATCTTCGCCTAAATACTGGCTTACCAGATCATAATGCACTGGATATCCTAAAAGCGATTGCGCCAGATATCATCTTTCGCCAAAGTGGTTATCTTGACCTACCACCCATTTTCAATCCAGAAGATTTAACTTTTGCACGTTTATGCTATATACCATATTCTTTCACCGCTGTAAGACGTGTTGATCATAACGAACCTGAAACTGTTGAATGTAGCTCAAGACATACTGATTTATATTACCATCGATTATGTTGGCGAATTTTTTGTGAAACAGAATTACATCCACCCATGTACCAAAACACTAGTGTACGCGCAGGAGAAAATGTCGTTGTAACTGGTTATCCCAAATTTGACCATTTACTTTCTGCAAAAAATCGTGCCCCACATTGGCCCATCAAATCCTCAACACCAGATAGCTTCAAAATCATTTGGGCTCCACATCACAGCATTCGCAGTGAATTTATGGGCTTTGGAACATTTCTATCAACCCATCAAGATATACTGCGCTGGGCCGAAGAATCACAGGGTTCGTTTGAATTTGTTTTAAAACCTCATCCAGCTTTATGGGATACGCTAGTTCACACATCCAAAGTATATACGCAAGAATATATTGATAACTTTCTCTATGCTTGGAATTCATTACCTAATACCTCCATTTGTGAAGATGGGGATTATGCCCCAATGTTTATGGCATCAAATGCTTTATTAACAGATGGCGTTGGGTTCCTATCAGAGTATCAAGTATTCGAAAAACCATTGATCTTCATTGATAGCGGTAATAACTGCGGCTTCAATGCAGCCGGGCAAATGATGATGCAATCAGCAAACAAAGTTACCGCAATCTCTGAAGCACGCGTCTTGTGTGAATCCTTAAGAAGTGGCAATCCTGACCCTATGCGAGAAGCGCAAAAACATACTATATCTCAACTCATGCCATACCCTGGCGAAAGTGCGAAAAGAATCGTGGCGTCAATTCGCGAAGGCTTAGCTGCTGAAGGAGTTCTCTAAAGCAGCAATGCTGCTGACAGTAGCAACAGCGCAACGATTTGTAAAATTGGCATAGCTGAATGTGTGATCACAACATCTATGCCATAACACAACAAAGGTGCCGCAGGAATAAACTTCATAACAGAATGAATGGGTAAATATTTGATACTTTGTTGATACAGTGTGACTGGAGCAACCACACAGACTAAACACAAAACAACGAATATTCCCCATTCAGCATTGCTCACAACAGCCCACTCTTTCCAATACATCACGCCACACAGCGTTACTAGCACCGTTAAAAAAAATCGCATAGCCAGTATTTCAAGTGAGGTAAAATCATTCGCTAATCGTGCTGCATAAAGAGAATAAACAGTACCAGAAAATCCACCAAAACTCGCAAGACATACTCCTATCCATTGATTTTTTACATGATATGCGACATACAATACACATAAACCAATGCTCAAAATTAATGATCGTAACCATTTTGCATTAGATAATATGGTTGCCGCGACGGGCATAGAACAAATATAAAAAAATAAATACAAATCCGGTGGAATATATTTTAATGAGAAAAATGTTGTTATCCAGCTCACTGCTGTGGTCACATTCAACATGAAAATATCGAATAAAGACTTTTTCACAACGATGTATTTTTTCAGCCATACAATCCCTACGACATTGTAAACAACTATACATAATAAAAATGTATAAAATGCAGAAAGCAATGGCGCAATCGTTTGATTCACACTATGTATTAAAATACTAGAAGCTACCGTCGATAACACATACCCCGACATATAAAAACTGCCAAGCCTACCCTGATTAACTTCCATGTGAAACGACCTCCACCGCTTGATGTTGCTTTATCAAATCAAAATCTTGGTATAACAACGCTTTATTAGCATTGTAAAACATTGCATGAGCCGCTTTTGATACTATATTTTTGCAACGTTCTTCCTCAACATAATAATCCTGCTCGACAAACCATGCAATATCATAACGACTTTGCACCACAGGTTGATTGAGCTTCTTGATTTTACCCGGAAGTAATGGAAACAATGTCCAAAAAGCATATTCATTTTTCTTTTTAATTTGCAAATCTAAATCGAGCCCAGATTGCATTAAAAAATCTTGATCTATTAAATTGATCCCAAAATTATTTTTATGCATTGCATTAACCAAAGCACCCGGGGGACGAGCAGAAACCTCTAGAAAAACAATTTCTTTTTCTTTCGTAACAAACAGTTCCATATGATTAATCATATTGTCCGCTTTAATTGCCATTAACGCACGCCAAGCAAACTCCATTAATTCCATCGATAACTCAGACTCATTATCCAATGGGATAGAACCAAGCGCACGCCCTTCAGTGTATTGATAATTTGGAAAAGTATATTCATTTGCACAAATAAACTTGAGCTCTTTATGCATGATTTGTGAATCTACATGGTACAATTCACCAGAAATATATTCTTCAGCTTCAAATTTTCCTGCATGGTTTGCACTGGTAAAATCAAGATAGCGCGCTTCATCATGAATGATATACACCCCATAACTACCACAACTATCAATTGGTTTAATCACAAATGGCAGCCCAACCTCTTTTGCAATTGAATCGAAACTAACTTTAGATGAAATTGACTTAAATCGCGGCACACGAACTCCCGCATGCTGCAGGCACTTTTTCATTTTAATTTTATCGCGAAATACCAACAAATCTTCATCTGTATGGCCATATAGATTCAACTCTCTACGCAACCTTCCCGCAATCAACAAATTAAATTCATCTGAGCATACTATTTTCAAATCATCTGCGCCCTGCATCTCTTCTACAACAATGGGGCGAATGGCATCAATATCAAATTCAGCTAAAAATCCATCCTTAGGTTGCGCTTCAACAAAATAAACACAATCCAAATAGGGTTCAACATGTGACGCAATCCGCTGATAAAATTGTTGATCGACAATAGCAACAATGCGGCAACCAAATTTTTCTTTCACTAGACTAAATAATTCTTTCGAATAAAAATCAGCAAAGCGCAAATTCAACAGTAAAATTGTTTTTCTCATAGTATACTCACTTCACGCTAGCATATTGCGTGTAACTTGGTTCAACAGTAAATAACACCACATCTCTCACAGCCTCACCATAACGTGAACCGAGAGGAGTCACCGCATGATAGACCTGCTGATTTAACAACAAGGTATCGATATCTTTTTCCAAGCGCACAACATGCATAATCTCTTGTGTTTCTGCATCTGCAATTAAATTATCGCCGCCTAATGCTGTGTCACTGAGGTTCACTAAATGAATAAATACGAGCGGCTCATCATCACGATGTAACCAAGGTGGTGAACTATAACTTGCCTGACTTTCTTGTACTTGATAGCGAATAAAATGTAACCCAATCATGACAATATCTGCGTCTATCGATGGATAATTACGGATGATATCAAGATTCTTTGCGACGATATTTTTTACGATAGGAATATCTAATATTTTACTATCCATCACTTTAAACTGACGAAATTTTCCGCCATCTATCATATTTGAAGCCGTCGTTTGATAGTATATCTGATCCGCAGGCACTTCGATTTCTTCACTGTCTCTATGCCACAACAACTTTAAATAAGCACGCTTACGCACATTATCAACATCATCTGCTAATGCTTTTTCGAATAATTTTTTTAAATCATGAATTGATCCATAATTATTTGGCTCAACATAATAATCCGGACTAATACGACAAAATCCACGATTAATGAATTCTTGGTCTAACATGGAAACTCCTGTAATTGGAAAAAAAGAAAAAATTGGCTGTAAAAAAATTGAAATGAAAAGCTTTGATTGATTGTGTGACAGGAGATGAACGAGAGATACCGCTAGAATCTGATGCTAACAAATGAAAAAGAGCACGTCAATGGAAATTATAACGCGCTCTTTTTTTAAAATTTATTTACGACCTACTTTTGCATTCCGTAACAAATTTTCTTCGTTAAATTGATTACCGAGAATGACTAAACTATTACTCATTGCAGAGAGTGCTGCTTGTTGTTTTTGTACTTGCAACATTTGCATCAACACTACAAAGATTTGTGAGTTATACATTAGTGTTTGCCGCAGCACTGCGCCCATACTTTCACTACTGACTTGTGCAAACCAATTCTCTCCATCGCTTGCTTGCTGCATTAACTGTTTTTGAATTTTAGTAACGTTATTTCCACTTATCGCTTCTGCATAAACTTGACTTAATACGTAAGCATCATATGTCTGCACAGAAGTTATCGTTTTATAGAAATTCGTGTATTTGTCTTTGTTCTCATCACTACCATCCCAATTTTTATTTGGAATCACATGACTGACACCCATCCCTGACGCATTTTGCAAATAATTATATTTTGCTATTGCTGCGATTAGTGGATTCGTCATACCAGCAGATATCACCGGATACCCTTGCATAGTAGAATAGCTAATTTCATTTGCATACGGTAACAACCCTTGCAATGTATTCTCATCCGCATTTTTACCCGCAAGAAAATTTGTTATCATGCTTTTTTGAATGCTATTTTGTTTATCCTGATCTGTAAGAATTGCATTATTCAAATTAGAAAAACTTGCTTGCACGGTCGCTGTTGTATCTGACGTATCAGGAGTAACAAAATCCATCGCCATTTTTGTAACAGGCGCCAGATAAGTTGGCAGCTGATCAATAGTTTTTAGCATATCATGTGTATAACTAGCAATGAGCATCAGGTAATAGGTACCCATACCATCATCTGCTCTGGCAGTTGAAATGAATAAAAAACTACTTGGAATTGCAAGCGTCATAATCACAAAGATTTTCTTCACTTGAGCCTTGATGAAAGCTAACATGTTCACGCTCCCTTATTCGCAATTAGTACTTAACGCCAAAACCACTGCCACTACCTGTTGAACTTGCTCCACCTTGCTGAGGAGCAGAGCTACCACTACCGAAACCAGTGTAACCTTGACTATTAGTAGGTTTTTGCGCTGTAGAATTTGATGCCGGCGCCGGACTGCTGCTAGGCGCAGGTGTAGGAACATCTGTTGAATCAGTGTAATCATCTGCATTTGAATTATTTGTAGCCGGAGCAGCTTGCTGTGCTGGTGCTTGCTGCTTTGCATTTGCAGCCCCCTGTGTATCTGTACCAGATTGTCCCGTACTTTTAGATGAAGGCATATCCATTTTAGGTGGCGGCGGTAAGTCAGACTGCTTTTGCTTTGCCAACGAATTTTTTAGCTGCTCTTCGTAAGCATTCAAATTCTGCTGGGACTTAGTTTTCACTTGTTTCTTAAAATCATCGGCAGATAAGACATTCAGATTTTTGGGCTCCGACGGCTTATTATTTGATTGTGGTGTATTGGAATTGGAAAATGAAAATGGATCTGCAAACAGTGGAGTAGATATAGTGACCGCAACAATGGAAATCAATAAACTTACTACTTTTTGTCTATACATGCTCTTGCTCCAATGCTTTTAAGACTAAGGCAAATCGATCAGTCGAGAAAACTCTCGCTAACAAACGCAATCGCTCAAATACTATATTACGGCGTAGAAACAATCCTGCAAGCACATTCTCAGGTGTATTATTCTCTTCTGCATACATTAGCACTTTAGAAGCCGAGCCGGGCTCGATAGTATCAATGGATTGCAGGATTCTCAGAATTCTTGATGTTTTGATATGCGCGCATAATGATACAAATTGCTCTTCTTTCCCTAACTCAAAACGGCTCAACTGATCGAGCGTATTTCCAAAAGAATCAACTGCTTCCTCAAGAGCTGGATCACCATCAAGAGTCCACCCCTCAACTGTTTCCATAAAAGAAATAACACGATAAATCATTGGATCATCATAGTTTTTCCAGAAGTCATGCGAAGACTCAAGATCCAGCTTAGGCATAGAAATGCTTGCATCCTTGGTAAAAAAATCAATAAATAGATTATACTTAAAGGTAACATAATTAAGCCATATTTTACATATGGGTTATGTGATGATTGTAATTCACCCTCTCGAGGTAGATAATGAGGGGTAATTCTACAACCTGGATGAGCGACTCCTTTATGGCAGTAAAAGACGTCTTTAAGGTTTCACGCAAGACCTTTTTCGATCCTCGCGCCTGGCTTGGATATGATCGATTAAAAGCAACAACTGGCGTCACTTGGAACATCATAAAAGGGATTTTTGTTTCCGAAAAACCCATTAATTCTGAGTCATTTGTTGAAGCCACTACCCGCCTTGGACTAACACCGAACGATGTAAAACAATTAACAGAAAAATACAAAGCTTTCGCATATATCTTCATGGCATTTGCAATCGTGTCATTTTGCGCAGGAATATATTTCCTAATTCATCATCAAACTTTGTCCGGCTGCCTGTTAGGGCTGGCTGTGACTGCATTTTTTCTAGCGCAATGGTTTCGCTACAGCTTCTGGCATTTTCAACTCGCAAACCACAAATTAGGATGCACTTTCAATGAGTGGATGAGCGGCAAAATCAACTCCCCAGAGGATCTGCAAAAATGATTAGCCTTTTTGATATTGCCGTAAATGATCAGTCTATTTCGTATCTCAGTACTATTTTTGGAGCAGTAGGAACCATACTTCCCGTTCAAAGCAATCCAAACATGCTTCTTGGAGTCATGTTTAAATTTCTAAATACTACAGCATTGGTCATAGGGACACTTGTCGTTGTCTACGTCACCGTAATAGGGGTCTTAGCTACCGCTCATGAAGGTGAGTTCATGGGAAAAAAATGGAGTGGTATTTGGATACCAATCCGCATGGTGCTAGGTATTGTTGGATTATTCCCAACTTCCACAGGCTACTGTGCAATACAAATTATTATTATGTGGATTATTGTACAAGGTATAGGAGCAGCAGATACGCTGTGGACACGAGTATTAACTTATGTACAAGTCACCGGGTCACCCTTTGTAGCTGGCGGAGCTGGAACCGACATATATAAGCAGATGGCAGATCAGCAAATGAAACCGCTATTCAATGCACTTATGTGTCAATCTACATATAAGTTGGCCTATACAGATACAGCAAGCAATTATACCTATTATTGCAGCTCTGGTAATTCAACCAGAGATACAAGCTTCTGCACCAGATCAACATCAGACATGCTAAATGTCATTGATGGATCTCAAGTAACAAATGCTTCTCAAAAAAATGCTGTCGTATCTACGACGGTTCCTGGCACATCTTGCGGCGTTAATGGAACTGCCGCTAAAGACGCTAACAAAAATGATATAACCAATGGAACAACATCAATTACCTGCTACCAAGATGTGCTAATGAACTATCAAATGGGACCAGGTGCATCAGGAGCTTGCGGGCTACTCACATATCCAAACTGTGTAGCAACATGTAACACGGGTGGTAATTATGGTGGTGATCCAAACAACATCAATTGTGCCGCATGCAAAGGCCAAATCGCGGCAATGCAAGCAATAGTTCCAATTGCCGGAGCCATTACCGCAAGCTTTGCTGAAGCAGATCATGATTATGCTCGCGTACGCACTGTAGCAAAAAAACCCACAGATCAAACACCTAATTGGTTACAAACTTACTGTAGTACCAATGGAAAAATGGTGATTAGTGCGAAGGAATGCTGCTCAACAAAAGATAACTCGGCGGGTCTTGGCCTCTGCCCAAATAACGATGCATCATGTGACTGCGGGGGTAAAAGTTTATTTACATATGATGTTAGTAGTGGAACATACAGCACAGATGCCAGCACAGATGTTATTGACAATGTCCTTGCTAAATATGCAATCCAACCCAATGTAGCGAATGTTGATGTACTCAACGCCCTCCTCGACCAGTGGGTAACAAATACGGTCATCGGCCCCCAAACTGCTTGGATCACTAACCATGCAACTGACACCCCTTTAACTGATTGGATGAAAAATGCTGGTGATTCAGGCTGGATCTTAGCCGGAGGTTATTATTATTCTATAGCTGCTTATAACTCAAGCTCATCAGTACCTGACATAACACAATTAAAATTTTCTGCATCATTCAACACACCCACTAACTACAGAAGCAATGTATCTGCCACGACGTCTGCCGCTTCTGAGCTACTTACAAAATTAAAATCAAGCGGAGTAACCTCATCATCCAACACCCCAGGTGGGGCTGAAGTCTCTGGCCTATATGACAGTGTAAACGCGGGAATGTTGCGTTCGATTAAAGATAAATTAACAAACAATAAGAATGATCCTTTAGTTAGCATAGCGAGCTTTGGTCAAACACTCCTGCTGACTGTGCAGATTCTATTTGCCATTTTAATAGTTTTAGTTCCTCTGCTTACTGGTCTCTTTACAGCTAACTTCATTGTACTGGGTACCGGGATGCCACTCACACCTTGGGGCGAAGCAATTAAGGCATTCTTTAATGTCATTACCCCATTCATCGTTTTAATACTAACCGCAATGGTCTCGATTGGTGGACTACTTGGGATTTATGTTCCATTAATTCCCTACATTGTATTCACTACCAGCGCCATTGGTTGGTTTATTGGTGTGATAGAAGCCATGGTTGCAGCACCATTTGTAGCTTTAGGTATTCTTAGCCCTTCCGGTCAACATGAAATGCTAGGTAAAGCGGAACCGGCTGTTATGATTCTCTTTAACATTTTCTTACGCCCTACCTTAATGATCTTCGGGATGATGGCTGCCATGTTATTAGCACCTGTTGTGATTAAGCTCATCAATGCAGGCTTCATGGGAGTTGTTGCATCTATCATGGGTGGTGGCGACAAAATGGCAGGAAACTCTATGGGCTTGCTAGAACAGATACTTTTCTTAGCTGCTTATACCATGATCATTATCTCTGCTGTGAATAAATGCTTTTCACTCATTCACTATCTACCTGAAAAAGTCTTAACGTGGATTGGTGGTCAAGCTGTTTCGTATGGTGAACAAGACATGCTTGGTGAAGCTAAGCGCGGTATTGAAGGTGCTGGTAGCGCAACGGCTGGGGCTGGCAAAGAATCAGGTTCCGCAGCAAGAGCTGGCGGTGAAGCAGTCGGCGGTAGAAAAGGTCAAAACAAATTGGAAGCTGGAAGCGAAGCAGCTGCAGATGTCTCTACCAAGCCAGACAAACCAGCCGGCAGTAATTAATTGTGCGCAACTTTTTCAAATCAAATCCACTACGCAAAGACATAGTCTTTGCGTTAGTCGTTAAAGGCATCTTACTTTTTATTCTTTGGAAGATTTGTTTTTCTCATCCGGTTGCAGAGCAATTGTCGCAATTGGATGTAGTGAAGCATTTGGTTGGTAAATAATTCGATTGTCGCTTCGTTCTATTACACAGTACATTCATGGAGGTCCCTCGCCGCTTTGCGCCTCGGGATGACATCATTGTCATCCCGAGCGTCAGCGAGGGATCTCCCACACAGAACCTACAACCCCAACACCCTCTTCTGCTCAGCAACTAACTCAGCAATCCCTGCTTTCGCTAATACCAATAAAGAGTCTAACTCTACTTGTTGAAATGTATCTTTTTCTGCTGTGCCTTGGATTTCAATAAAACCACCGTGCTCGGTCATCACCACATTCATATCGGTGTCTGCTTTTGAATCTTCATCATAATCCAAATCAATGAGTGGGACGCCTTTGTAAATCCCAACAGAAACAGAAGCAACTAGTTGCTTCAATGGGTTCTTTTTCACTTTCTTTTGTGCAATTAAGTAATTCAATGCATCAATTAACGCAACGCAACCACCGGTGATGGATGCAGTACGCGTGCCACCATCCGCTTGAATCACGTCACAATCCACTGTAATCGCAATTTCAGGCATTGCTGACAAATCTACTACTGCACGCAATGAGCGTGCAATCAAACGCTGAATTTCTTGTGTACGTCCTGTTTGCTTACCTTTCGCTGCTTCACGCTGCATACGATCATGCGTTGAGCGCGGCAACATACCATATTCTGCAGTGACCCAACCTTTGCCACTATCTTTCAAAAAAGGTGGGATTGACGTGCTGATGGATGCGGTGCAAAGCACTTTAGTATCGCCAAATTCGACCAATACTGACCCTTCCGCATGCTTTGTATATTGACGCGTGATACGAATAGGACGTAGTTGATTCGGTTCTCTTTGACTTGGGCGCATAACACTCTCGTAATTTTTAATAGATCGCTATTATAGACAGGTAGCATTTTATTACCAACTTATCTTTAGAACCATGCAGGTGAAAGTTTGTCTTATGGAGGTGTTTGTGTAAAATACTGGAAAACGCACACAGCCCCTAGATAAGGATTAACTATGATTCAAAGCATGACTGCATTTGCAAGAACACAAGGCCAAGGAGCATGGGGCAGCGCTGCTTGTGAAATTCGCTCCATCAATCACCGCTATTTGGAAATGTCTGTCCGATTACCCGAAACATTACATGAAGTTGAGTTGCCGATACGCGAATTGATTCGTCATCATATCAAGCGCGGAAAAATCGAATGCCATATACGTTATATGCCAGGTGATGTGACGGGAAGTGAGATCACCATCAATAAGCATTTAGCAGAACAACTGTGTCGGGCAACAGAAACTGTCGGCCAAATGGTAAAATATGCGGCTCCAGTTAATACGATGGATATTCTGCACTGGCCTGGCATTTTACAAATGGCAGAGGTTGATCTGGAGTTAATTCAAGATGAAATTCTTGTTTTAATTGAAAAAGGCTTAAAAGAATTAATTGAAGCACGCTCACGCGAAGGTGCTGAATTAAAAGGTTTGTTTTTACAACGCTTAGACGCCATGAAAGCAGAGCTTGCTAAAGTCCGCGAACATTTACCTGCGATTATCATCGCGCAACGTGAACGCTTAGCAACACGCTTTGCTGATGCAAAAATCGAATTAGATGCCAATCGCTTAGAACAAGAAATTGTGATATTTGCGCAGAAGATCGATATCAATGAAGAATTAGAGCGCTTAGACACGCATATTTCAGAAGTCAGACGCGTGTTAAAACAAGGTGGCTTAGTTGGACGACGATTAGATTTCTTGATGCAAGAATTAAATCGTGAAGCCAATACACTAGGTGCTAAATCCGTTGATGTTAACACCACGCGCGCATCAGTTGAGTTAAAAGTCTTGATCGAGCAAATGCGCGAACAAGTACAAAACGTCGAATAGGAGAGAACGTATGTTTGTCACAACCACATTTGCAATTGAAGGTTATCGCATTGCCGAGTACAAAGGCATTGTGCGTGGCGTCATTGTACGTTCACCTACTATTTTGCAGGGCTTATTCAGCCGCCTCAAAAATATTTTAGGCGGCCGCATTGGTGGTTTAACTGAAATGTGTGAACACGCACGCAAACAAGCATACGATATCATGATAGAACACGCTGCTACATTGGGTGCAAATGCCATTGTTGGCATAAGCTATGATGCGTCTGAAGTTGCCGCTAGTTTTTCTGCAACTGAAGTACTGTGTTATGGCACAGCTGTCGTTTTAGAAAAAGTATAAGGTAAACAATTCATGTTGATTTCTTTATTAAAAGAAATGTTCGCAGAAATGGTTCTTAAAAAAAATGCGGCATTAATCCCGGATTATTATCATCCTGAATTTTTGCTGTATACCAATCATCAAGTCACCGATTACCAAGAATTTTTAATTTCCCATGAAAAATATTATGCGACTGCGATTCAATATCACGTGGAATATGATGAAGAAACTTTATTAGAACAAGACGATAAAGTAGCGGGACGCGTATGGATCACCACTAGCAGGCCTAATGAACCTGAAAAGAAAATTGAAGTAATGCTAATTGCTAGATACAAAGATAATAAGATCGATAGACTATGGGAATTAACCTATCCTGATTGGTCAAAGTTGCCAGCATTTAAGTAACTCAATGGGGAGATCCCTCGCTACGCTCGGGATGACAGCTACATGCTCGGAGCGACAACACCTCTTGTCATCCTGAGAAGTGCAGCGACGAAGGACCTTCTGATAACACCGTGAAAGTAAACGAAGTGCTTATCTGGGAGATCCCTCGCTACGCTCGGGATGACAACTACACTCTCGGGATGACACACCTCTTGTCATCCTGAGAAGCGCAGCGACGAAGGACCTCCTGATAACACCGTGAAAGTAGGAGATCCCTCGCTGCGCTCGGGATGACAGCTACACTCTCGGGATGACAGCTAAACCTCGGGGAAGACACACCTCCTGTCATCCTGAGAAGCGCAGCGACGAAGGACCTTCTGATAACACCGTGAAAGTAAACGAAGTACTTATCTGGGAGATCCCTCGCTACGCTCGGGATGACAACTACACTCTCGGGATGACACACCTCTTGTCATCCTGAGAAGCGCAGCGACGAAGGACCTCCTGATAACACCGTGAAAGTAGGAGATCCCTCGCTGCGCTCGGGATGACAGCTACACTCTCGGGATGACAGCTAAACCTCGGGGAAGACACACCTCCTGTCATCCTGAGAAGCGCAGCGACGAAGGACCTTCTGATAACACCGTGAAAGTAAACGAAGTGCTTATCTGGGAGATCCCTCGCTACGCTCGGGATGACAACTACACTCTCGGGATGACAACTAAACTTCGGGAAGACACACCTCTTGTCATCCTGAGAAGCGCAGCGACGAAGGACCTCCTGATAACACCGTGAAAGTAAACGAAGTGCTTATCTGGGAGATCCCTCGCTGCGCTCGGGATGACAACTAAACTTCGGGAAGACACACCTCTTGTCATCCTGAGAAGCGCAGCGACGAAGGACCTCCATAACAATATCGTGAAAATAAACGAAACACTTATCCAGGAGATCCCTCGCTACGCTCGGGATGACAGCTAAACTTCGGGAAGACACACCTCTTGTCATCCTGAGAAGCGCAGCGACGAAGGACCTCCTGATAACACCGTGAAAGTAGGAGATCCCTCGCTACGCTCGGGATGACAACTAAACGCTCGGGATGACAGCTACACTCTCGGGATGACAGCTAAACTCAACAAATTTCATCATAAAGATCTCTCCACTCAGGATTAAAATCACCAATCAATCGATCCTTCTTTTTTCTAGACCAACCTTTAATTTGCTTTTCACGAGTAATTGCATCATCAACTTCTGCATAAACCTCATAATATACTAGAAATTCAACATTATATTTTTCAGTAAACCCTTTTTGTATTTTAGTTTTATGCTCGTAAACACGCCTAAGTAAATCATTTGTAATGCCTGTGTATACAACATTTTTATGTTTATTTGTTACCATATAAATATAGTATTCCATAATTGCCTCTATAATTTTATTTGTGATTTCTTCCATGGAGATCCCTCGTTGCTTCGCTCCTCGGAATGACAGTGGTACAATGAGCTCAAGAAAATTATGCCTTAGGTTTTTGAATACATGAAAAAATACGTTTTTAAATCACTGTTGATATTTTTATTTTTTTCCCCGCACGTATTTGCAACAGAGCACTTGGTTTTCGCCATCGACTTAATCCGTCATGGTGATCGCACCCCTATCCATCAAATTCCAAATTCAACATATCCATGGAAAGAAGGCTTTGGCGAATTAACTGCAAAAGGAATGCAGCAAGAGTATGAACTCGGCGTTGAACTTCGCAAACGTTATGTAGATCAATACCATCTTTTACCAGAAGAATATAATGCGGAATCGATTTACATTCGCTCTACTGATAAAAACCGTACTCTGCAAAGTGCACAATCATTTTTACTGGGACTATATCCATTAGGAACAGGCCCACAACTTTCTGATGACAAACCTGCTCTGCCACAAAGATTTCAACCGATACCGATTCATACCGTTCCCGTTGATGAAGATACGCTGCTGCAATCTAAATCCAATACCAATTTTCTTTATCGCTTAGAAAGTTATTTTTCATCGCACCAAGAGTGGCAAGTAAAAACGCGTGCTGCAAAAGCTAAATTGAAATACTGGAGCAAAGTCACAGGTATGCGTATTGCAAACCTGCACCAACTTGCGCCACTAGGCGATAACATTTTTATTCGTCAATTACATCATTTACCATTACCAGATGGAATTACTGCAGCTGACGCAAAAGAAATTCTTGAATTACGTGAATGGACCATCACACGTGACTATAAGAAAAAAGAATTATATTACCCAATGGGCCATACTTTTTTACAAACTATCGTTACTTACTTTGATCAAGCCACCAAAAGCGATAACAAATTAAAATATGTTTTATTTTCTGCGCATGACAGCACTATCATGTGCGTCTTGGCAACGCTAGGGGCAGCAGTAACCCAAATACCACCTTATGCATCGCACGTTACCTTCGCTTTATTTGAAGATAATAAACAATACATCGTGAAAATGACCTATAACAATAAACCAATTGATTTACCAAATTGTAGAAATGGGATTTGTACGTTGGAAGAGTTTAAGAAAATATAAGGGTGGGCAACGTGTAGCGTGCCCACCGCGTGAAGTTTAGCGATTCAACTTTTTATGCAGATCTAGGGCGTATAACTCATCTAACCTTACTTGATCGTCAGTGGAGACATATTTCTCGTCAGTTTTACTAAAGAAATAGTTAACTACCCGCATCTTATCTGCATCTTTTACCCTAACATCAGCTTTTATCCTAGCATCTACGTCTTTAGGTGCAACAACAACTGCCTTAACGTCGTTTACAACAGCTGCATACGCTTTTTCAAAGTTTGCGGCTTTGGTTTCAGCTACTACTTTATCAACTAACTTAGTTACAACTGGTGTATAGGCACTTTCAACATACTCTACAGGCAACGGCTTCTTAGGTAGATTTACTGTTACCGGAGGTGTACTAGGAGGTTTTGGACCTGACAATGGATCCGAAGCTCGTGATGCAACTGGCCCCAACATTGAACCACCACTTACTGCTACAGCAGATGCATGTGTTGGAGCTGGAGTAGGAGCAGAGCTTTTTCCCGGTGACACTGGTTTAGGTGCAGCTTCTTTTACATCTAACGGGGCTTTGCATACAGTTACTATTTTTGCTTTAACTAACGCTTTCAATTGAGCTACATCTACCGATTTTCCTGGAATGATAGATCGAGTATATGATCCTGTACCATCCGCAGCATTATTTGTGGCTATAGCGTCTCGATCAACTAGCTTAGTCCTCAAGTGAGCGTCATCAGCTACCAAGCGACCAAAATGGCCTTTTGCACTTGCTTTTGTTACATCGGTACTGAAATCGTATAAAACCACTAATGGCTCAGATTTGCCACCATGAGAAAGTTGCTCAACATCTTTTGAATCAAAAGAAAGGGCAGACATAGACGCGGACGAAGGAAAAGGCGCACCTGCAACAAGTGCATCACCTGTTTCTTTGCCTCTAAGATAAAAATCTACATTAATTTTTAAAAGATGCGCAAGAAACTTAAAGCCTCTAATATCGACTTGGCCATCTTGATGAATCAACTTCGTAGCAGGACTTCTATTAGCAGCATCTGCTTTCTCAATATGCGCTCTTAGCAGCACACCTAACATAACCTGCCAATCAATAGGGAAAATATCTGGCTGCAAAAACAATTCTTTTAATTGGTCTTTACTTAGCGGCGCAGCAGTATCACCCAAATAGTAATTCGACACTAGCTGTCCAAGAATAGCCACTGTCTCATCTGACAATTTATCTTTGAGTAATTGGTCGACAAGAAACTCTGCTACCGTCGCAGACAAACAGTTATTTGCCCATGCAGAAATTTCACGTACGTTTGCGGGTGTAAATCTTTGTACAGCCATATGGCGCCTCGTTTTTTAAAGCATTTTCTTATAGGTATATTTTATATCTGTTACCTTAAGAATAGGTTAAATTTGGGGCTATTTTACCTGTTCTTAGGGGTGTTGTCTAGTTTTCGGCCTTCTCGCTGCTCAGCAGTCTTAACCCCTGCATTACCGAATAAGGAGGTTAAGCCGGCTCTTAATCGAGAAATCCCTGTTTGTTCAACAGGTGCGACGCTTTGAACAGAGATAGAGGCGGTTTGTTTAGCGACTTTGTCAGCCTCAAACTTAGCGTATGCTGCTTCTAAATGCCGACGTGCATTTTGAGGAGTTCTTTCATCCTGATCCTGAACCATAGCACCGCCTTCAAAAAAGCCTTTTTGTTGGCTAAAAAGATGGGCACGACTGACATCATGTAAAATAGAATTAACATCTTGAATTTTAAAGGTTATTCCACAGAAATCAGCAAGCGCTCTAATAAAACCGCTATTAGCAGCACGACCATCGAGATCGTAATGGAAAAACTCATAAGGTATTTGCTGTGTATCAACTAACAATAGTGCGCGCTGACTACCATTTTGATAATGAATAAAATGCTTATGCGACCCTGCTGAATCGGGCACAGCATTCAACTGAGTTAAGGTATCAATCAATCCTTGTGGACCAACTGCAGTAAGCTCTGACATGGCGGCATCACCTTATTTAGGCTAATAATGTTTCATACTTAAATTTTAGGCCTCATATCTTAAGACATTATTAAGCTGTAAAGTCATAATCAACAATCAATGGCGCATGATCAGAGAAACGTTGATCTTTATATATCTCCACTGATTTTACAGCATTTTTTAATCCAGGTGTTACCACTTGATAATCGATCCGCCAACCAACGTTTTTAGCCCATGCTTGGCCACGGTTTGACCACCAAGTATATTGATCTATTTCTTGATTTACGACCCTAAAAGCGTCTACAAAGCCCATGGGGCCGAACAATTCATCCAGCCAGGCACGCTCTTCAGGCAAGAAACCTGAGTTCTTTTGATTACCACGCCAATTTTTTAAATCTTTCTGGGTATGAGCAATATTCCAGTCGCCACAAATAATCGATTCAGCTGATCTCTCACAAATCTTTTTTAAAAACTCTGCATAGCGATTGAGAAAATCAAACTTCACAGCCTGCCGCTCATCACCGCTGGTGCCTGATGGAAGATAAACTGATGCAACCGAGACGTCTCCAAAATCCGCTTCTACATAACGTCCTTCTTGATCAGCAATATCCCAGCCTAATCCAGTCGTAACCTTTTGCGGCTTTTTCTTGGTGTACAATCCTACGCCGCTATATCCTTTTTTTTCTGCGAAATGAAAATAGCTGTAATAGCCTTCTGGCTTAAACATGGCATCTTGAATCTCAGCATCTTGCGCTCTGATTTCTTGCACACAAATCACATCGGCATTCTGTTGTAACATCCAAACAAAAAATCCCTTTTTTGCCGCAGAACGTATTCCATTTAAATTAACTGTTATTACTCGTAACACGATTAATGTCCTAATAAATTTTGAATTAATTGGCCTGCTTGCTCAGGAAGCTTACCTTTCAAATTTTCTTGAATTTTTTCCTGCACTTTTTGTTGAATCTGTTCTTTGTGTTTTTCAATTTGCTGTTGCGCAGCAATTTTCACTAACTCACTACTATCAACACGCACACTAGGACCAGCCAATGGCCCAGTAATACGAATTGGAATAGTGAATCCAGAAAAGTTTTTAACTGTACGCACTTGATTTTGTTTTAATGCTGCTTGTAATGAGTAGTCGATAGTTTGACTCACTAAATTAATCGTACCATTACCTTTAGTATCAAAACGTGGTGAAGATAGCAATAAATCGTTATTGCTGACCACACCATCATGAATCACAGCGGTTGCTGTTAAAGTACCAAATGATGTTTTATCTGTATTCGTTGCAGACATTGTTTCGCGATTCACTAATGCATACGCAGAATCAATCAGGTACCCTAAATCTGCGCCTTCCAAAGTACCGTTACTAAAACTAAGGTGTGATGTCCCATTTAAGTTCTTTACAATGGCATCACCATCTTTACCTGCAGTTTTTACATTCAAATCAATATTCGCTATACCTGTTAATTTCAATTTTTGATTTGCGCCCATTAAATCTTGCATCAGTGGCTGTGCTTGCACATTAGCTAATTTACCTTGCAATGTGATTTGCGGAATTGCCGTGTTTAAGCTTACATGTGCATCTGCATTTAAATTACCTTGATACAAATCTGCTTTTACAGGTGACAATGTCAAGGCACCATTTTGATAATTCAAATGTGCGTTGAAGTGATTAAGTTTAATTTTTGCTGCTTGTAATTCATTGATATCGATATTGCCATTGGCTTCAATTGCTTTGGCAGATGCTGAAAAATCAACTTTACCTGTTACATCTTTTGCTACTTGTAGGTTTGCATTATCTTGACCTAGGTTTTGCAACAATGATTTCAAATTGAATGGTTGAATATCAAAATGACCTGATGCTTGTGGTGCAGACATCAACTGCAACACACTCACTTTGCCCGATAGATTTAAATCTGCCATGCTGGCTTTAAAATTTGTCCACTGTAACGTTTGCTCACCTAAATCAGCCGCAACATCACCCGTTACATGCAAATTAATTTTTTTATCCGTCTTGTGGGTTTGTACAGTAAAGTCTAAATCTCTAAGCGAATAAATTTGCTTATCTAAATTAAAAGCAGCATTACTTGTTAACTCTGCATGCCCGGATACTGCAGGGTTACTCATCGCAAAATCAAATGAAGTTGCCACTGGGATTGGTTTTGTGAGGCTAATATCTTTTGCATTAAAATTAAAATGCGTCACTGTTATATTTTGCTTTGACTGCTCATCAATCCAATTCACACTCGCATCTTCTACGTCTACAGCTGAAATCGCCAACCCCACCCCACCAGACATGCGCTTTTGACCAGCATCGCTGTTATCGCTTCCTGCATTCCCTGCACTTTTTTGAAAAGCCCAGTTAACTTTGCCATCAGCTTTTTTAATGAGCGTTAATTTCATTCCTTTTAATGTCACGCCGCTCGATTCAATGCGACCATGAAATAATGGCATTAATTTTACACCCACGGTTGCGCTGTTAAACTCAATAAACGTTTTATCGCTGAAGCCATCAGGATTACTTAATGACATATGACCTGACTTCACGCCTAAATAGGGGAAAAATGACCAAGCCAAATCTCCATCAATTGCTAAATCACGACCTGTATGTTTTTTTACTTGTTCAACTAGCGTAGGCTTAAAACGATCTGGGCTAACGAACATTACTAAACTAATTATTGCGATTAGCAACAACATGATAATCAAACCGAGCAACATCCCGGTCAGCTTTAACAACTTGGTCATGAATTTTTTCCTAATTATTATGAGAAAACTACGTATCTAGGCCTCAGCGGGTGATGGGAATCGAACCCACACTGAGAGCTTGGGAAGCTCCCGTTCTACCATTGAACTACACCCGCAAAAAGACAGCTTATTCTATGGGAAATATTAGGAAGGTCAATTGGGACATACATATAAACTAATTAATTCTAATACTCTCTTGCAAAATACTATGGATGGAGATCCCTCGTCGCTTCGCTCCTTGGGATGACAGCTGTCATCCCAAGGAGCGAGGGATCTCCAACCTACTAACACTTACTTATATCAACTTTCACAACTTGCATGACTTTTGTCACTGTTGCTGTGTCATAACCTACGTCTCTAGTCGCTTTTACGACCCCACATGCAGCTTGTACAAAATTCGTGGTAGATGTCCAATAGTTCATATTAGCTGTCATCATCACTTTAAACGCTTTTTCTGTATTCCAATTTTGTGATGTCGCTAGCAAATAAAATGCGCGATTGAATACACCGCTACTGTAATGCACATTAACACCTTTCTTAAATTGCGATGCATCATCCATCGAACAGTTTTTTCCTGGTGTACTGCCGTGACAATCTTTTGATGGCTGATCCATGTAACGGAATGGCGTACCTTCTTTCACAATTTCACCGCCAATCTGCCACGTATTTTTCTGATTGACATAATACTCAACTGCCATTGCCGCCATATCAGAAAACGATTCATTCAACCCACCAGATTGATTGTTGTAGGCTAGATTAGAATGCTGATGTGTAAAGCCATGACTAATTTCATGCGCACTAACGCCCAATGACACAAATGGATAATAATCTTTATCACCATCACCAAAAGTCATTTGCTGGGTATCATCATCCCAATATGCATTATCAACGGTATCTGACGCGTTATCATGCACACGCATATTCAACATCATGTCATGACCACCATCAACTAACACAGGTGTTTGATATTTTAATTGATACATGTCTTTAATTTTTTTACCGAAAAATAATGCATCGTTCGCAGGTGAATATGCGCCATTCACTGCATCTTGATCACCATTCCAGTAAACAGAATTATGCGTTGCATCAGTTGCTTCACACTTGTATTGAATCACTTGATCATTATTACTTGCATTTTTGACAGTAACTTCAGCATTTTCGAGATAACAAATCTTTTGCACTGAATCACGTTTGATATTCAAAAATGATTTTTCTGGATCAGACACACCATCATAAGTATATTTTCCTAAACCTTGATTACCGCCGTATCCACCGCCATTCACATCGTCTAATGTTTTGATATCATCCCATTTTTCATAAACATCAAATGTCACTGCATCCATGATGTAGGTTGGCTTGACTGGACGAGATTTATCAGGCTGCACATAAAAACTCACCATGAATGCCCAGTGCGCTTTGTTTTTATCATCCACATACACCATAAGTACTGATTTTTGCCTGGAAATCGCATGCTTTACTCCAGATTGTTGCTGATACTTTTGTACTGCTTGTTGCAATGCTTTATCCGCTTGCACTGCATTGAATACAAAAGCAGGAGTGTTCGCTAAATCCGTATTTAAATTTTGATACATCGTACCATTCATCGTGATATTCGAATTACCCGATTGAATAAAATTACTTAATGATTTTTTAACTGGAGATTGTGGAACATGCACAACTGCATCAGCACCCCAAACAGGGTAGCCTGCATACATTTGCTGAATACGTGTATGTTGCGTTTTATTTTGATCGATCGTACTACTTACTTGTTTTATTGTTGCTTGCGATGCAGTAGCAGAAAAATTTTTTCCCGCGCCTGGCATCATTGCTTGCAAAAATGAAACTGGCTGATGACTCAAGTCAATACTTGTTGCAGCAAACACAGACGACATACAACAAAATGACATCCCCACTACAAATATCTTTCGCATACTTCCTCCTGCAAAATAAAAACTTTTCAATCCATTTGAATAAGATTATCTTTGTGTGAAAGATAGCTTTAACACAAGAGGTAAGCATGTTCAAGGTTTGTTTTTATGTCCCCACAACGCATGTTGAAAAAGTAAAATCTGCGATGTTCAATGCTGGCGCAGGAAAAATAGGCAACTATAGTTGTTGCGCGTGGCAAGTATTAGGTGAAGGTCAATTTATGCCGCTTGAAGGAAATAATGCTTTCATTGGCAGCACTAATCAATTAGAAACTATTGCCGAATATAAAGTTGAAATGATTTGCGCCCTTGAATCTTTACATGCTGTAATCGCAGCCATGAAAGCATCACACCCATATGAACAACCTGCTTATTTTGTTTTTCGCGCAGAGGAATATTAAGTGCAAACCTATTTATTTTATGACATTGAAACCACAGGCTTGAACAAAGCGTTTGATCAAGTTCTTGATTTTGCAGCCATTCGTACCGATCTGCAATTTAATGAAATTGAACGTTATGAATTAAAAATAAAATTAAACCCTGATGTCACGCCATCACCGTACGCGATGATCACACATCACATGCGCTTATCTGACATCGCGCAAGGCATGTGTGAATATGATGCCATTAAAAAAATTCATGGCTGGATAAACACACCTGGCACTATCAGCCTTGGCTACAATACCATGTCATTTGACGATGAATTCCTACGTTTTTCATTTTATAGAAATTTATTGCCGCCTTATACGCATCAATATGCAAATCAATGCAGCCGCATGGATATTTATCCGATCACATTAATGTACTATTTATTTAAAAATAATACATTAATCTGGCCGATATTAAATGGGAAAGTCTCTTTAAAATTAGAACAATTAAACCATGCAAACCAACTTGCAACAGGCAGAGCTCACCATGCCATGGTGGATGTCGAAGCAACTCTCGCGCTTGCAAAAAAATTATTATCCGAAGAAGCAATGTGGACTTATTGCATTGGTTATTTTAATAAAAAATCAGAGATTGACCGTATTCAAAAAATAAATGATGACATTGCACTCATGGTTCTTGGAAAATTTGGTTATGACAAATCATTTCAAAGTATTGTTCTCTCTCTCGGAAATCATTTTCATTATACCAATCAATCCTTGTGGCTGCGCTTGGATGACAAAGATTTCCAAGCTATTACTAAAGAAAATTTTCGCGACTATACTTATGTCATGCAAAAGAAAATTGCAGAACCTGGATTTTTACTACCATTAAAAGATCGTTACAAAAATGCCATTTCACTTGAGCGCCAAACACTCGCCGCTGCAAATAAACAATGGTTACAAGAAAACCCACAATTACTTCAACTCATTGCAGATTATTATCGCGACTACAAATACCCTGCTCTACCAGACACAGACATTGATGCTAGCTTGTATTTAAATGGTTTTTGGTCACAACAGGAAGAAGCATTTTGCAAATCTTTCCAACAAGCTGCACCAAAAGAAAAAGCCAGCATGCTTGAGTTAGTCAAAAATCCTAAACTCTATGCATTAGGCTTGAGAATTATAGGCAGAAATTTTCCTGAGACGATGACGAAGAAACAAACCGAAGAATTTTCGCAATACATAATGAAAAGCAAGCTATCTAATGAAGAAAATGCCATCATCGATTTCAAAGGAGAGAAACGCTTAACGCCTGCGATTGCTATTGAACAAATACGAGAATTAAAAACTACTTATCAAAGCGATAGCGAAAAACTGATGTTGCTTGATGATCTACAAATTGCATTACAAGAAACTGTGGCGGCATAACGATTGTCATCCCGAGAAGCGAAGCGACGAGGGACCTCCTTGGTAAGGCTATATTGCATAGATCAAGTTTCTCCCTTCTCCCGGAGTGATTTTTACGAGGGGAGAAGGGTCGGGGATGAGGGAGCCTGAGCAAAGCATCTGCTTTTTAGGACGTTTGTGTCATTTCAAACACCCTCAGCCCCTAGCCCCTCTCCCAAAGAAAAGCATTTTGGGAGAGGGGAATAGTACAACTTTTGATTTATGCAACAACACTCCATAATCTATAGACGATTCCTAACAACAGCCACTACCGCAACGGATAATGTTTTATCTAATTGTTCTTTTTCCATCATGATAGCTTGATATAAAGCAAGATTATCTTGCTGCAACCCAGGCTGCATCAATGCTCCAGTTATCATATTCTTTTTTTCTTCTACATTTGTAGTTTTCTGCGCTAAAGCAAACTGTATTACTGCAAGCAGCGAAGCGATTGAAGTACCCTCTTTTTGTTTTAGCAATGCCGCCAAAAGTACTTGTACATTTGGCTCTAGTTCGTCTGCATTTAGATGCTTCCAAATAAGTTTTTTACATGCATTAATATCAGCTTGCATGTAAAAGGTAGAATGGTTTTCAGATCGTCCAAAATCAATAAGATATATTTTATAAATGCCTGGAAAAACTTCCGTAACTCGAATGTTTTCATCATGTAAATCTAGATGACAAATACCTTTTGCATGCAGTGCCGCCACTCCATATAGCATTGCCAAAAAAAGCCTTAGCAAGAGCGTATTATTTTTTACGCGGAATAAAGCTTCCTGAAGGGATTCTTTACCAAGAGCTGGCATTGCCAACAAAGACTCATCCCCTGCTACCCTACTCACTATTTTCAAATAGGCAGGCTGCGTAGGATAACAACGATTCCAAAAATCTCTTTCTTTTATCATTTGCGGAATGTCTAGCTTCCGCACTGTAGAATACTTCACAGCTAGCCCTGTACCCGTCACAGAATTACGATAAAATTCAACGAGTGATTCTACTGTTTTATCCAACCCTCTATGTCTAGAATAGATCTTACCATCCAACCAAATGCCATTCTCGAGTATCAACATCATCGCAAGATAACTAGCTATCAAATTGAATTGCTCGCCGAGAAGCGTAGGAAGATCATGTTGCAACTGCAAAAACACTTGCACATGCGAACTATTACCACACTCTTCCATCACTTGCTTGGAATCTGGACTGCTTTGACTTGTTATATCTACTATCGTTGGCACAGTACTCTCTCGCTTTATTTTGACCTCAAATTATACAGGGCATTTCTTAAAATAACCTTTTATATATTTTTCAATAAGATAGAATTGCCGCGGAAACATTTTTAGTCATTCAATATCTCAGGTACAATAGATCCAATTTTTCACTTATTTATGAGTTCGCTATGAAACGATTTCTAACTTTTCTTTGTGTTTTTGCGATGACACTGACGGTGTCTACCGCCGCTGAAAACACAGCACCACAAACAACAGATAAAAAAGCCCAGGTGGCAACCTCCACAACCGGCTCCCGCCTCTGGAACTTACAGGATGCTGACATCATCAGTGTCATCAATGAAGTATCACTCGAAACGGGAAAAAATTTCGTCGTTGACCCTCGCGTCAGTGGGAAAATTTCATTAATTTCCAGTAAGCCATTAAAACCAGATCAAGTTTATGATGTCTTTCTTTCTGTCTTAGGATTACTCGGCTATTCAGCGATCCCTTCAGGCAACATTGTGAAAATCGTTCCCAATATGGAAAGTAGCGAATATGCAACACGCGTTGTTGATAGCAAAAATCCAGGCAAAGGTGATGAAGTGGTTGTCAGAATCATTCCATTAGAAAATGTAGCTGCGAACCAAGTTATCCCCACTATTCGTCCAATGCTGCCACAATGGAGTAATGTTTCTAGTTACACACCCGGTAACGTTATTATTTTGTTGGGACGCGCAGGCAATCTTGCTCGCATTGTCGATGTCATTCGTAAAATCGATCAAGCATCTAGTAGCACGGTCGATATCGTCCCGTTGCATCGTGCATCAGCCCCACAAATCGCAACCGTACTGACTAACTTACAAAGCGCTGGCCGCTCGAATGGTGAAACACCACAAGTGACAATCGCAGCAGATGAACGCACCAATAGTATTTTACTAGGCGGCAATAAAGCAGCTCGTGCACGTACCAAATTATTGATTGCTGACCTTGATAATCAATCATCCTCAAATCAAGGCAATACCGAAGTATTTTATTTGAAATACTTACAAGCGAAAGTTTTTGCGCCTATCCTCGGGAAAATCGCACAAAACATGATGGGTAAAAACACAGGCAGTGACAGCGTAGACACCTCAACAACCAGCAGCACTACTGGAGCAAAATCAACAAAAGCTCCCGAAAACAATACCAACATTCAAGCTGAACCTAGCACAAATGCGCTGATCGTTACCGCTCCACCAACCATCATGCAAGCACTACGCTCTATCATCTCGAAATTAGATATACGTCCTGCGCAAGTACTCGTTGAAGGTGTAATCGTTGAAGTTGACCAAGATGATTTGAAAAACATGGGAATTCAATGGGGTGGATTAACAAATGATAGTGATGCCACTGCTTCTGGTGCTTCACCTTCAGTTGCTTTCCCACCACTCGGTGCAGGAACATGGGGCATTATTCCACACACACAAGTACGTGCGGTGTTAAGCGCATTACAAAACAAAACCGGCGTTAACATTTTATCTACACCATCGATTGTGGTTTTAGATAACCACAAAGCAACGCTATCTGTTGGTCAAGATATCCCTGAACAAAGTGGCTCATATGCTTCTACAGGTAGCAGCTCAACAGTTACGCCATTCAATACCATTTCGCGTAAGCCTGTAGTATTACAACTCGATGTAATTCCACAAATCAACTTAAGCAACTCAGTACGTATGAGCATCGCTATCAGCAACGACACTTTACAAAATCCTGATAACCCAGGTTTAAACCCGATTATTAACACCAGCAAAATTCGCAACTCAGTCATTGTGAACAGCGATGATATTTTAGTGCTCGGCGGATTAATCAGTAACACTCTCACCGAAAGCAACGATAAAGTTCCTTTGCTTGGAGACGTTCCTTTATTAGGTCAAGCCTTCCAACATTCAGTGCGCAAGTTTGAAAAGAAAAATTTAATCGTCTTTATCAAGCCAGTGATTTTACGCTCTTCTGAAGATGCAGAAACCATCACCAACACAAAATATAATTTGACACGTGATATGCAAATTAATCAAACTCAAAACATGAACAATCCCATGCGCAATCCAAAAATCGATAATGTATTGCCTTTATGGAAAAACGATACTGATCTTCCAAGACCATTTGAGTCAAAATAAGTATGACAAATGAAACCATCAATCCAATACCGTTCTTATTTGCCAAAAAGCATGGTGTATTGTTTATTGGTGATGAAAACCAGCACGCGAAGATTATCTATCGTAACAAGCCTAATACACTGGTATTGTCAGAATTACGTCGCTATTTGAATATGCCTCTCATCGCTGAAGCTGTCGATGAAGAAACGTTTGGTAAGTTACTAGTAAAGCATTACGAAACAGACTCAAACACTGCAATGCAAATGGCTGAAGATTTAGGTGAATCACTCAATCTGTTTGACCTCATGCATGAATTACCTAAACCAGAAGATTTGTTAGAAACACAAGATGATGCGCCTATTATCCGATTACTCAATGCATTATTAAGCGAAGCCATTAAAGAAGGGGCTTCTGATGTTCACATTGAAACATTCGAAGATAAGATTATTGTACGTTTTCGTATTGATGGCGTTTTACGCGAAGTATTAGAGCCACAACGCATTCTCGCGCCCTTAATCGTATCGCGTATCAAAGTCATGGCAAAACTCGATATCGCAGAAAAACGTTTACCGCAAGATGGTCGCATCACGTTACGCATCGCAGGACGCGCAGTTGATGTACGTGTCTCCACTATGCCAACCAGTCATGGTGAGCGTATCGTATTACGATTACTCGACAAACAAAATGCACGTTTAGATCTCGCGCAACTAGGGTTAGATGCAGCGTCATTTAAAGTCATGAAAAAATTAATTGCGATACCGCATGGCATTATCTTGGTAACTGGGCCAACAGGCTCAGGTAAAACAACCACACTTTATGCGGCATTAACCGCATTGAATAATCATTCACGCAATATTTTAACTGTAGAAGATCCTATTGAATTTGATTTACCTGGCATTGGACAAACACAAGTAAACGCTAAAGTGAACATGACATTTGCCAAGGGGTTACGAGCGATTTTACGTCAAGATCCTGATGTAGTTATGGTCGGAGAAATTCGTGACGTAGAAACCGCACAAATTGCAATTCAAGCCAGCTTAACAGGGCACTTAGTATTATCAACATTACATACGAATAGTGCGATCGGTGCTATCACGCGCCTAGGTGATATGGGAATTGAACCGTTTTTATTATCATCCAGCTTAATTGGTGTGTTAGCACAACGCTTAATACGCATGCTGTGTAAACACTGCAAAAAACCAAGCCCTGCATCAGCGAGTGAATGCCAAATACTCGGAGTAGACCCACAACAAGCACCCAATATTTATCATCCAGTTGGTTGCACACAGTGCCGTCACACAGGCTATGGCGGACGCAGCGGTGTCTATGAGCTAATTGCTATTGACGATCACTTACGCACCATGATCCACGATCGCGCTGCAGAACAACAACTGAAGAAATATGCTCGCACATTTTCTCCTAGCATACGTCAAGATGGATATAGACGTGTACTCATGGGAGATACATCTTTGGAAGAAATCATACGTGTAACGAATGAGGAATAATTGTGGCTGCATTTCATTATCAAGCAATCACGCAACGAGGTGAAAAACAAAAAGGAATTATTGAAGCCGAGTCGATGAGACAGGCACGTCAGTTATTGCGCGACAAACAATTAGTCCCCCTAGAAGTCACTCACGCACAACAAAAAAAATCTGTCAAAAAAATTAAATCATTGCGTGGCAACAGCATTTCCACAAAAGAACTTGCATTGCTGACTCGTCAGTTAGCGACACTACTTGCAGCGGGATTACCAATCGAAGAAGTCATCAGCACCGTCGCGGAACAAACAGAAAAACCACGCACTAAAGCACTCATGCTATCAGTACGCGGCAAAGTAGTTGAAGGACACGCACTAGCTTCCGCATTACGCGAAGTTCCAGATGCATTTTCAGCGCTCTACTGCTCTACTGTTGCAGCAGGTGAAAAATCAGGGCATTTAGATATTGTATTACAACGTTTAGCAGACTATACCGAACAACAATTTTATATGCGCCGCAAAATTCAACATGCATTAATTTATCCCATCATCATGGTTTGCGTTTCAATAGGTATTGTCGGATTTCTATTAGAATATGTAGTGCCGAAAATGGTTTCGGTGTATAGCAACATGGGCCAAACACTACCAACGATGACACAAGTGTTAATTAGCTTTAGTGCCGGCGTTAAAAGCTACGGTATTTATTTTTTTCTCGCTGCCATTGTTGGCATATGGCTATTCCGCCGCGCATTAAAATCTACGCCTGCATTTAAAGAAAAAGTCCATCGAACTTGCTTACGCATTCCCATTATCGGTAATGCAATAAAAGTTACAAATACCGCACGTTTTTCGAGAACTTTTGCCATACTCTCTTCCGCAGGGGTTTCGGTTTTAGAAGCCATGAGTATTGCATCGCAATTAATTACCAATGTCCCTATCAGACAGGCCGTAGAAGAAGCCGCAAAACGTGTGCGCGAAGGAACCACTATCAATTTAGCATTGAAACAAACTACTTATTTCCCTCCCATGAGCATTCATCTCATTGCAAGCGGTGAATCAAGTGGTCAATTAGAAAACATGTTAGAGCGTGCTGCGAATAATCAAGATAACGAAATCACCAATTTAATTGAAACCACTTTGACATTGTTTGAACCCATGATTATTTTACTCATGGGCGCGATTGTATTGTTTATTGTACTTGCAGTGATGTTACCGATTTTTCAATTGGATCAATTTACCGGTTAATTTTGAATGTCATTCGTATAAGGAAATATTTATGGCTACACCACAAACAATAACTCACCATGCTCTACATCAACAATTACAAGGAACATACACTGCTTTATGTCACCGCGTCACTGAAGAAATCATGAATTCAAGACACCTTGGATTACCTAGCAGAAGCACGGATTTTGTCAAACAAACCTACCAAACTTGTAACACCCATATTCAACAATGTGCGCTTAATCTCCGTAAAGAATCACGTCGACTTTATGATGGATTAAGTAGCGAGATATTTACTGGTCATGAAGAGGAACACACAAATCTCCACACAGATATGCATAACACACTAGAGAGCATTACCAATTTAGAATCAGCATTTAGCTGTTTACTTAAGTTAAATCGACTCTATGATACATATAATCTTGCGAAAACACCTCAGGGTGAAGTCGTCACTCAATTAATTACACGATTGAATACCGCCCTACGTAACCATGTATCAGCCATAGTTAATGCTAGTTGTCGCGAACACATTAGAGAATTCCGCAGCACGATCACTATGGCAGCAGAGCAGATGACACAGCAACTGATTACATCTCCAGCCGCTCAACATTATGATCACCTGCAACAGTCATTAACACTATTACGTGAAAATGAAAAATCACTACGCTATGAACTCGAACGTGCTGAGCATCAAATGATGCTCACTATCAATTCAGAACTCGAAGCCAACCTAGCAGCTCAACAAAAATTAAATGCCGAACTCGGTGGAGATCACGTCGACATTTTTAAAAACCCCAAAGAAGCCGCGTTCTTTATAGCTCTTTATGGAAGTGATACAGACACGTATTTAAAAGAATTAGTTCCTGACATGAAATTGGAAAAAACTGAAATAGACGAAAATAATTTTGTGGGATCCATTTTAGGCCGCTTTTGTATCTTGAATACACAAACTCATGGCATGGCAAACACGCAAAAAATCTTTGATGATATGTGTAAAAAATTAAATGCCTTACTCCCACTTCCAAAACCAGGCCAGGTCAACATTTACATGATGCCACCGCCAAAACCTGCCGCGCCGGACGACAAAAAGGCCTCTCTCCAAATCCCAGCAGGATGTCACATGACTCACGGGTAAAATAATGCTAGTATCTGCAGCATTTTAACGCTGCAGAATACTATATGACGAATTTAATAACGCTAGATAATATTTGCTTAGCATATGGATTAGATCCTTTGCTTGATCATGCAAAATTGCAAATCGCAACCGGCGAGCGTGTGTGCTTAATTGGCCGAAATGGTGCTGGCAAATCGTCATTACTTAAAATTATTGATGGCACTATTCTACCTGACAGCGGCACAACTTGGCGCAAACCACACTTGCGTTTCGGGCGCTTGGAACAAGAACTCCCACAAAATAGCACTCTGACGATATACGATTACGTGGCCCAAGGACTTGCTGATGCCGGTAGCCTTTTAACGGAATACCATCATCTCACCCAAAATTGGGATGACAAAAACATGGCGCGCTTCACGCAATTACAGCAAGAAATTGAAGCTAAGAATGCTTGGCATTTTGATCAAGACATTAAAACGATTTTAACTAAATTAGAATTGCCCGCTGATCGCCAAGTGGCAACACTTTCTGGCGGCTGGCAGCGTCGCGCTGCCTTAGCAAAAGCATTGGTTATTTCTCCCGAATTATTATTACTGGATGAACCGACCAACCATTTAGACATCGAAGCCATTCAATGGCTAGAAGAACAATTAATTGCGGCTAATATCGGTTTAGTTTTCATTACTCATGATAGAGCTTTGCTACAACGTTTAGCGACGCGCATCATCGAATTAGATAGAGGTAATTTAACTTCGTGGCCAGGCGACTATGGAAACTTTTTACGTCGCAAAGAAGAAATGCTACATGCTGAAGATCAACAAAACGCAGAGTTCGACAAAAAACTCGCGCAAGAGGAACGCTGGATCCGCCAAGGTATTAAAGCGCGTCGTACTCGCAACGAGGGAAGAGTACGTGCATTAGAATCTTTACGCGTTGAGCGTAGCGAACGCCGCGAGCAACAAGGCAAAGCTTCTTTCGATATCAATGAAGCACAAAAATCAGGACAACTCGTTGTAGAAGCAACGAATGTTTCACATCAATTTGATGATAAAAAAGTGATTGCAGGATTTTCCACTCGAATTATGCGCGGTGATCGCATTGGTTTAATTGGTCCAAACGGCGTTGGCAAAAGCACACTATTGAATATTTTATTAGGTCAGTTAACTCCACAAAATGGCACCGTAAAATTAGGCACACAATTACATATCGCTTATTTCGATCAATTACGCGATGCATTAGACATGGAACGCACGGTTTCAGAAAACGTAGTACAAGGTACTGACTACATTGAAATTGGCGGCAATAAAAAACATATCGTTAGTTATTTATCTGATTTTCTTTTCACACCGCAACGTGCTCGCACACCAGTGAAAGCATTATCTGGTGGTGAATGTAATCGCTTATTACTCGCAAAACTATTTAGCAAACCTGCGAATTTATTAGTACTGGATGAGCCAACCAATGATTTAGATATCGAAACACTAGAATTACTTGAAGAATTACTCTCGCAATTTCAAGGCACACTCTTAATCGTCAGTCATGATAGACGTTTTTTAGATAACGTAGTGACAAGCACTTATGTTTTTGAAGGTGAGGGTAAAATCCAAGAATATATTGGTGGCTATCAAGATTGGTTAAATCAATCGAAAGCTAGTAAAAAAATAGAAACGCAACAAGCAACAGCGACTACAGCTGTTGCTGCACCTAAAGATAAGCAATCAACTAAATTAAGTTACAAAGAACAACGTGAGTTAACTGAATTACCGCAACGCATTGAGAAACTAGAGCAAGAACAACAAGAGTTAGTGACATTGACCGCCAGCGCTGAGTTTTATCAACAATCACAAGAGAAAATCAACACCGCCCTTGCGAAGCTAAAGCAAATTGAGTCTGATTTAGAGAATATATATGCTCGCTGGGATGAGCTAGATAAGAAGTAGCCGCCTTAGTATTGCGACAAATTCTGTCGTAATACTGACTATTGCGACAGAAATGTGTTACAATACTAGTATTGTGACATTCTAGCCGTAAAACAGGTAACACAATGGCAAAACAAAAACTTGATCTTAACTCATTGATTTTAAGTCTATTAGACACAAGAAAAACAATCAGCCTTAAAGAGATTGCAATTGCTGCCGGGCTTTCTGAAAGCCCGGCTGATCGGCGCGCCATTCAACGAGCCATCAAAAAACTTATTCTTCAAGATGTAGTAGAAATACAAGGTAAAGCACGAGCCAGAGTTTATTCTCTAAAAAATGACGCCACAGATATTTCGTTTACACTAAATAGTATTTTTACTTCTAAACATGCTAATGCATTAATCCAATACTTTTCTCAACCTTCTCGCACAAGAAAAGCGATTGGATACCAACCACTTTTTTTGAAATCATATCAACCCAACAAAACATTTTATTTACATTCTTCATTGCTAGATAAATTACACCGAATGGGTAAAGCTGAAAGCATTGATCGCCCAGCCGGAACATACGCACGTAATATCTTTAATCGTTTATTGATTGATCTTTCCTGGAATTCAAGTCGTCTCGAAGGAAATACATATTCTCTTTTAGAAACAAAACGACTTATTGAACACGGAGAAAATGCTTTAGGTAAAGATGCCACTGAAGCTCAAATGATTCTTAATCATAAAGAAGCTATTGAATACATAATTGATTCTGCTCACGATAAAAAGATTAGCTCACATCAAATCTGCAGCATTCATGCTCTGCTATCAGACAATCTATTAGGAGACCCAGGTGCATCAGGTCGTTTAAGAAATATTGCAGTGGGAATCTCGGGAACGAGTTACTTACCCTTAGATAACCCTCACTTACTCAAAGAATACTTTGACATTTTTATTATGAAATTAAACCAAATACAAGACCCTTTTGAACAATCATTTTTCTCACTTATCCAATTATCATATTTACAAGCTTTTGAAGACGTCAACAAACGCACTGCTCGACTTGTTGCTAACATCCCACTAATTAAGCACAATCTCAAACCATTGTCGTTTGTAGATGTAAATCAACAAGAATATTTGTTATCACTACTAGGTATTTATGAAAAAAATGATCTTAGTTTATTTCAAGATTTATATTTGTGGGCATATGAACGCTCTTCACAACAATATACTGCGATACAACAATCAATGGGAGAACCCAATGTATTTAAATTAAAATATCGTCATCATATCCAAGAAATTATTAGAAGTGTTATTCTAAACAATATCTCTGGTCCGCGCATACTTTCTGGCATTCAAGAATCAATTAATAAACTTCGACTATCTAATGAAGATGCAAAACAATTATTAAAAATCATTGAAAATGAAATTATAAATTTACACGAAGGGAATATTGCACGTTTTAAAGTTCGCCCCAGTGAATTTAAAAAATGGAAACAATAAGCTTTGTTATTCTAAAATATCCAATCCCATTTCACCAAACACGAGTGAAACAGTATCGTCTGCGGCATCAGCAAGTGTATAACCTGCTTGACCAAACCAGCGTTTGATCGCAACTAATTCGCGACCTCGTAAGAAAATATAAAAAGAAAGGAATACCACCTCTGCATCGGTATCTTCACTCATTTCGAAGGTATAACGTTCTGCGTAGGGTAACCGTTTTTTAGCTTCTGCATTCGTGTATTCAGATAAAATGGTAAATGCTTCTTCTGCTGTTGAAGCATGCTCGCACTTTTCTTTCACCATGTGATAATCTTCAACACGCTGATTGAGAATACGATCTAATTCATCTTCTTTAAATAATTCTGCAAAACCATGCGGTAAGCGCTCATCAATCCCAAATACTTTATTGATGAAATCTGCATTGCGGATCACTGCAATGTCAGCCGAAATTTCTTTATAGAAAAATGGCACAGCTAAACAAGCACGCTTAAACGACGTTAGGTTAATGAATAACTCATTATCACGAATAGTAATTGTCGCCAAACGGATGGGGTTTTCGGGGTTTCTGCGGAAAGAAGCAAGCGATTCGAAATGTAAATCATCACACTCATATTGCCAATACCATGACCATGAGTTGAGTGTCGTGTTTTTTTGGACACATGCGAGTTTATCGAGAAGCTCGACCAATCGCTCTTTATCCAAGAGCCGATAGGTCAAGCGTATAGGCTGATATGCTTCGCCGGTCTCTACCGTGAGAAATGGTTTTTGTAACCGGTCGAACATTTTGTCAGATCCTCATGCAAGATGCGCACATTATCTTCTATTACTACGTGCTGCCGTACTTGGAGCAGGAGCATCTACTGCTTTGCTATTACCAAGTCTAATCTGTCTCAAAATTTCGTTTTGCTGATTAAGAGCAGTATAGCTTCTGTCATAAGCACCACTAATCACATCAGTTGTTTTTTGCAATAACTTCTTGGAATCGGTCGTGACTAATCCTGTTTTTTGAGCAAGTTGAACAAGCTTAGTAAATTCAGCCAGCATTTTTTTTGCGGCAGCTCTTGCTTCTGCATTCAACTCAACAACTTGACCAACATCTTTTTCAAGTTTATCCGTTGTTTTTTTCATCGTATTTGCTGTCATCACAACCCCCTCAATAAATCTAATTTTTTGGGTTATCTTTATAACCAACCTATTGTCTGGTTATTTTTTATACATTTATTGATAAATCTGATAAATGCTATCTGTTAATTATATATCGAAAAAACAAAAAAAGAACCTGTATAATGATGATCTTTATAAAATAAGTCAGGAAGCAAGAATGAAGAAACATGCCGGTTTTACACTCATCGAAGTCATGGTAGTCGTTGTAATATTAGGGATTTTAGCCGCTGTGATCGTTCCCAAGATCATGAGCCGCCCCGAGCAAGCTCGAATTGTGAAAGCAAAACAAGACATTGCAGCTATTCAAAGTGCCGTAGACCTCTATAAGCTTGATAATGGCGCTTACCCCACTACAGACCAAGGTTTACAAGCTTTAGTGAGCAAACCAACCTCAGATCCCATCCCAAGAAATTGGAAATCTGATGGCTATTTACAAAAATTGCCGATCGATCCATGGGGACAAGCGTATCAATACTTAAATGAAAATGAAAAATTGAAAATCTTTAGCTATGGCCCCAAAGGAAAAGACAGCGATAGCGAAATCAGCAATTTAAATGTTGATGATAAATAACATGCGATGTCGTCATCCTGAGGAACGAAATAACAAGGGACTTCCCCGGGAGATCCCTCGCTACGCTCGGGATGACAGCTGCCACTGTCGTCCTGAGAAGCGAAGCGACAAAAGCCCCCCCCGGGAGGCTTCGCACTTCGTTCGGGATGACACCAAAGGCTTTACCTTACTCGAAGTATTAATCGTGATTGTCATCATCAGCATCATCATGATGGTCGCAACACTCTCTATTCATTTCAACAAAAAGAAACAATTGGAAACATTCACCCAACAAATAGCAAACTTAATTACACTTGCTGAAGAAGAAGCCATGCTACGCCCTGCTGTATTGGGAATTGCTCTGACATCCAAAACGATTTTAGTAACGCGTTACGATGAAAAAACAAAAACGTGGCAACCATTAACGGGAAATGCATTTCGCAAACAAACTATTCCAGGTGATAATGAATTTACTTTATCCATACAAAATCAAAAAATTACTCTGGATGGGAACCCACACTTATTAATTACCTCTAGCGGAGATATTCCAGCGTTTCAACTGAACATCGGCGGTACCGAGGAAGAGCCAGAATACCAAATCATCGGTGAAAGCAGTGGGAATGTGTATGCGAAATAAATCTGGATTTACACTTATTGAAGTATTAATTGCACTCACGATTTTAAGTATTGCATTGATGGCCATCATAAAATCTACGTCACAACAAATTCGTGATACGCATTACATCCAAGATAAAACGACTGCGACTTGGGTGGCCACGAATGTCATGAACGAAATTCGTGCTGGCATATTAACCTTGCCTAGTGGCGCAGAACACGTAGAACAAAAAACAGAAATGCTTGGACAGGAATGGACATGGCAAGCAAAAATGATTAGCACAGGAAATCCTCATATAAAAGAGATTGATGTCAGCGTGTCATCATTATCACAAGAAAATATTATCAGCTTAGTGAGTTACATTTATGCGGCACAATAATAAGGGCTTTACGTTACTCGAGATTTTAATCGCCTTATTTATTTTTGCGATTGTGTCTATGATCATGGTCAGCGCACTGCATTCTATTATGACAACACAATCTGCTATCGAAAAAAATACAGAAAAATTTAATCGCCTGCAATTGGCAATGATTTTGATGTCGCGCGACATGGAACAAATCATTAATCGTCCGATTACAAATGTTGCGAACGTACAAGAACCTGCATTAACGGGATCACCTACCGAAATCAAATTTACGCATGGCGGCATGGATAACCCATTTGGCGAGCTGGCACGCAGCAGCATGCAACACGTACATTATTTTTTAACAAAAGAATCTCTGGTTAGAGAAACATGGAATGCATTAGACATTACAAATCACACAACAAGTAGTCAACGCATTTTACTCGACAATGTAACAGACTTACGTTTTCAATATTTAGATTCCAATGGAAAACTACAAAACAATTGGCCTACTGCCAATCAAACACAATCACAATCAACATTGCCACTGGCAATTCGCGTAACCTTAACCATTAAAAACCAAGGGAAAATAACTCAAACCTATCTCATCGGCGCGAAACTAACTGGAACCAAACCACCTGACAAAACTCCAGATCAACCATCACCACCAGCAGGAGTGCCTAGCAGTGAAAATGATTCCTAAACAACAAGGCTCAGCAATTGTGGTTGCACTATTTGTTGTAGCTTTGGTTGCTGCAATTGCAACAGCCATGTTAATACGACTGCAGCAAGACACACGCCGCACACAGTTACTCGTCAATGCAACACAAGCTAACTTCTATGCGCAAGGCTCTGTTGCCTGGGCAACTGATCAACTGATTAATGACTGGAAATCACAACAACAAAATAAAGTCATCGATAGAACACCTATTATTTCTCCAAAAAACAAACAAAATTCAGCAACCATTCAAACCACCATTACAGATGCGCAAGGTTTATTTAATTTAAATAATTTAACTGATCAAAAGTATCGTGAAAACTTTGGTCGCTTAATTAAAACTTTACAGCCCTCACTCAGCGCTAACGATATTCAAACGTTAGTCCAAGCAACTACCGCATGGATTTCATCAACCTCTAACAACGATGCATTTGACACGTATTACAGCAAACTCAGTTACCCCTATAAAGCACCTCACCATATTATGGCTAGCATGAGCGAGCTACGCTTAGTAAAAGGCATGACACCTGCACTATTTAAGTTAATTAGTCCTTATGTCATTGCATTACCCATGACAACCGCCATCAATATTAACAATGCAGATGCGCCTGTTTTAATGAGTATGTCACCCACCCTCACGCTCGATGCTGCAAAAGGGATTGTGGCTCACCGCACACAGACTCCATTTACTAACGTGCAAAATTTCCAGGCATTTGATATCGTAAAAAATAACTCGTTTGCTCAAGATCAAGTGACGACCACTAGCAACTATTTTTTAGTAAAAACCGAAGTATCCATAGGCGAACAAGAGATAATTCTTTATACTCTTTTACAGCGCGACGCCAAAGATTCACAGGCATCGATTAGCGTACTTTGGCAAAGTAAAGGTACCTTATGAAAGAACACATGATATTAAATATTTATTGCGATGACTTTTCTCATCTGGAATGGGTTATTTTTTCAGAACACAATGAACTCATACAACATAAAACTCATGCCACACTCAATGATTTAAGCGCTTTACAATTTCAAGGTGATGTAGTTGCCATCGTACCACCGCAAGATGTCTTACTCACTTATGCTGAATTACCAAAATTATCAAAACAAAAGCGCCAACAAGCTTTGCCTTTTGCACTAGAAGAAAAGCTTATTGATGATGTGAGCCTCTTACATTTCGCAACAGGTTCTTATCAAGAAGATAACACTTATCCCGTCGCTATTATTTCTAAAGAAAAAATGCGGCACTGGGTAGATACGTTGAAAGCAGCACACATTGAGCCCACTGTATTAATTCCCGCAACACTTGCCGTGAATACAATAGACGAAGTATGGCAACCCTATTCATTCGGGAAAGTGACATTGGTTCGCACTGGAAAATATGCTGGTTTTGGCATTGAAACCGATACATTTGATACACTACTTTCACTCAAATTATCTGAAATCCCTGAAAAACAAGCTATTCAAGTATTACCAGCGAAACCATTTAATATTACCGAATTACAAATTAATCATATTGCAATCAACTTGCTACAAGATCCATTTCTCCCAAAGCGAAAAAACTCTCACTCAAAAAATGTCTGGCGATATGCTGGCTATCTCGCTGCTGCATGGATAGCTGTTTCATTGCTTGGCGATGTATTTTCATTTTTTGTTTTACATTATCGTGCCAGCTCATTAGAAAACCAAATTTATGCGATTTATCATCAGAACTTTCCCAATGCAACCAGCATGGTTGCGCCACGTGATCGCATGACCAATAAGCTGAATCAACTAACACTCGATGCACAAAAAAATAATTTTATTAGCTTACTTGCCACTGTTGGCAAAGGCATTTCTGAAGCGAATACTGTGCGCATACAAAATTTAAATTATCATGATGGCAGCTTAACCTTAGAAATAATGACTGCTAACTTTGACAATATCGATGAACTTTCTCATCAACTCAACAACAAAGGTCTTGCTGTGAAACAACAAAACTCCAGCACAGTTGGATCTCAAGTAAAAGCAACTCTTTTGATTACTGCAGGTGCTGCATGAAAGAATGGTGGATAAATTTAGGATTACGCGAAAAACAATGGCTCACACTGGGTGGGATTTTTATTATTTTCTTTTTGTTTTATGAAATATTCTGGTCACCCATCAGCAGTCATAATGATACTCTACGCACTGAAATCGACAGCAATCAAAAACTGTTAACATGGATGCAACAAGCAGATCAACACATTCATGCTATTCAAGACTTACTGCAAAAAAGCCACACCACAAAATCTTCCGCTGCTTTATTGAGCTTGTTACAAAAGGAAATTAACCAATCTCCTTTTGTAAACCAACTCGGTCAATTAAGCCAAGTTGAAAATAATGCGGTACAAGTTACCTTTCAAAAAGTGAATTTCGATCAATTCATTAAATGGCTAACTGCGTTATGGAAGAAAGAAAGTATCAATGTTTCGAAAATTTCTATTACACCGAGCGGCGGGATGGGTGTGGTTGATGTGACGGTGGTGGTGACATAAAAATCAATCGCACCTCTCCACTTGTGGAGAGGTCGACGCATGTTTTTTATGCGGCGGGTGAGGGAAGCTTCACACCCTCATCCCCAACCCTTCTCCCATTCGCAAAAAACGCTTTGGGAGAAGGGAGTAACAATTTACATCTTAACTTGATAAGTACCCGTTGCATCCGTCATTTTAGCAAAATCAAGATCAGCAGCGAGAACATCATTAGGTGCTAAATCACATACCACTGAGTAAGGACCTGTATCAGCATTTAAATCTTGTTTACATGAACCTAATGTATTACCACGTACTGTATAAACATAAATTTCACCGGATTTAATAGCGACTTGTACATGCTGAAACTTACCGGTTTGATTTTGAATTCCAAAACCACCGTTTTGCATCGTTGCATGCCATTCAACTGGCGCGAAATTTGCTTGTTTAAACGCGATTATTACAGATGGTGCAGCAAAAACTGAATTACTGACTAGAAGTAAACTTGCAACTACAAAAGAAAATTTCCCTTTCATTTCAAGCTCCCTTAAAACAAGTGAGAAATAACTATACACGAGTTTTATAAGGGGTGCAAATTAATGAATCAACTTCAACGCATCCACTGCTGGTGCAAAATGTTGTTCCGCAGATTTCTTCATCCAAAACAATCCAGACTCTGGATCTTGCGCAACACCCAAACCATAGTAATACATATAACCTACGGCATATTGCGCTTCTTTTCTGCCATAAACTGCAACAGGTAATAAATCATGAAAAGCTTCTTTGTAATTTCCGACCATGAATTTTGCTTTACCACCTTGTAACTCTTCACCCATACGTGGTGAAGCGCATGACTGTAATAACAACATAACAAAAATGACAGAAATTATAGAAATGATTTTTTTGATTTGCACGACTTATTCCTCTTGTTGATCTAGTAGCGGCTTTGGCATGCCTTGAAATGTTAATCCTTGACGATGCAACGGTAGCTTTTCTAAATGACCGTCATTCTCTAGTAATACGCCGTCATCTGAAATCGAATTGACAATAATCCCAGAAGATAAGCTATCCCCTATGGCATACACTTTTCCAGGCTGCCCTGCTTCCGAAATAATAACACGTGACTTCGTGTCTGGATCTGATTTTACAACACCAATCAAACTAAGCTGCAAGCTTGTAATCGGTAATGCACCATCATTCACACCTATTTTTCCAAATAAATGCTCTTCGGGTAACAATGCAATAAAACGCATTGTATTATCCACAATGACACTATCCGATTTACTACGTGATGCTAAAGAGGATGCAAACAAATCACTATAGAGCTCACCTATTGTTTGCCCAACAGTAACAACTAACAATAAAGAAAATAATCCTAACATTCCCCAGCTAAGTTTACGGCCCCACTCTGTCGAAAATAAGGGAGAAAAAATTTCTTCAGGGAAAATCGCTTTATACTGTGCGCGCACGAACGACAGCTGTGGCGCTATTTTTTGTAATAGCGATTGCCATTGTTCTTTTATTTTTGCTAATTGTTTTTCAACCATGTTGCAACCTGCTTTGCGAAATACGTCAAAATGGCATCTGCGCCAGCACGCTTAATAGCAAGTAATGATTCCATCACTACTGCCTGTTCATTCAACCACCCCATCTGCGCAGCTGCTTTTAACATAGCATATTCACCACTGACTTGATAAACAAATGTTGGTACTTTAAAGGTGTCTTTTGTTAAACGTACGATATCTAAGTATGGCATTCCTGGCTTCACCATGACGATATCTGCACCTTCTTGAATATCTAATGCGACTTCGTGCATTGCTTCATGACTATTTGCAGGATCCATTTGATATTGCAACTTATCTGCTTTTCCTAATGCTTTACCAGAACCCACTGCATCACGAAATGGACCATAAAAACTAGATGCATATTTTGCAGAATACGCAAGAATCTGCGTGTTATAAAATTTGTTTTCTTCCAATGCAGCACGGATTGCACCAATACGGCCATCCATCATATCAGATGGCGCCACAATATCTGCGCCCGCCTCTGCATGGGATAATGCTTGTTTAACTAAAATTGCGGCGGTCTCATCATTCAACACATATCCATTGTGATCAATCACACCATCTTGTCCATGTGACGTGTAAGGATCTAATGCAATATCTGTAATCACCCCCAAATCGGGATAGGCTTGCTTGAGCGCACGGACCGCACGCTGTACTAATCCATCGGGATGATAGGCTTCTTCTGCGTGTAACGATTTTTTATCTGCGGTAATAACTGGGAAAATAGCAAAGGCGGGAATCCCTAAAGCAACACATTCTTTTGCTTCTTCTAACAAGATATCAATACTGATGCGCTCAATACCTGGCATCGATGCAATCGCCTCACGCTGCCGCTTACCTTCCAGAATAAATACGGGATAAATTAAATCAGCCACAGTTAAATGTGTCTCTGCTACTAAGCGCCGTGAAAACTTAGTGCTTCGTAATCTGCGCAATCTTGTATTTGGAAATTGTCGTGTTGTCATTATCTTTACTTTTATAGAGATTATAAAATCAGCGATTATAGCGTATTCTAATAACCTGTGTTGCATAAATCGATCTTCTCCCTTCTCCCAGAGTGTTTTTTACGACGGGAGAAGGGTCGGGGATGAGGGTTTATGCCCTCACCCCTAACCCCTCTCCCAAAAAAAAACATTTTGGGAGAGGGGAATGGAACTAATAACTTAGCCCAGTTTTGTAGATTCAAACATGATTAATCTTGCCATCACCACTGACAACCCTGATCTTGCAGAAAACGCACGAGCATTAGCTCAAACGCTAAATTTGCCATATATAACTGATTTACAAGAAAATTACGCTTATTTATTAATATTATCGCAAGACCATTTGGCGCTACAACCCTGTAAAATAAAAGGATCGCCTCTCACTATCGACTTTCTAGCACCACAACTCACTTATCGCCGTAAACACGCCAGCTTACGCAAGGAGTTACTCGCCAGAGCATTAGGCTTAAAAACTAAAGCACCCCGCCGTATTTTAGATGCGACGCTAGGTCTAGGCAGAGATAGCTTTATATTGGCAAGCTTAGGTTTTGAAATGGATTGCCTCGAAAGATCTCCCATCATTCATGCGTTACTAATGGATAGCTTGTCTCGCGCTAAAGCTGATCCAGAGGTCGATAAAATCGTACAACGCATGCATGTTTTCCATGCACAAGCACTGGATGTTTTTAATGGTGAAAAACGTTGGGATATCATCTACTTCGACCCCATGTTTCCTGAAAATAAAAAATCCGCTCTTTCTAAGCAAAATATGCGTATTTTCCATGATATTGTTGGTGACGACACGGATGCGGATACCGTTTTCAAAGCTGCGCTAACTTGTGCCAATCAGCGGGTTGTGGTAAAAAGACCCCGCCGCGCAGAACCTCTTGCAGGCATGAAACCCTCACTGACAATGGAAGGCAGCAGTAATCGCTTTGATATTTACTTAATTTGAGAATCCCATGGAAACCATACAGCAATTATTAAATTTTATTTTGCACATAGATCAGCATTTATTAGCTTTCGTCACACTACATGGCGCATGGGCCTATGGATTGTTATTTTTAATTATCTTTTGCGAAACAGGATTGGTTGTCGTTCCATTTTTACCTGGCGATTCATTACTTTTTGCAGCTGGAACCATTGCCGCAAGCACGACGGAAGCGATCAACATTCATATGCTGTTTTTATTACTCGTGACAGCATCTATCACAGGCAATGCATTGAATTATTTAATTGGTCGGTTTTTAGGACCTAAAGTTTTTCAATCCAATCAATCATGGTTTTTTAATAAAAAATATTTAAATGAAGCACACGCTTTCTATGAAAAACACGGCGGTAAAACCATTATTTTAGCGCGCTTTATCCCGATTATTCGTACATTTGCGCCATTTGTTGCAGGCATTGCACAAATGAGTTATCGCCGATTTTTTGCCTACAATATCTTTAGCGCTATTCTTTGGATCGGTTCATTACTCTATATCAGCTACTTCTTTGGTAATTTACCAATGATTAAAGATCACTTTTCTGGCGCGGTAATCGCAATTATTGTCGTGTCATTAATTCCACCAGTGGTGGGGTTTGTAAAAACAAACTGGTGTCGAAATTAATAAACCCTCATCCCCAACCCTTCTCCCATTCGCAAAAAACGCTCTGGGAGAGGGGAGGATAAAAACTAAAACACACACCTTACTTTACAGACTCTTGCTAAATGCTGCTGCCAATAACCATTTTGCCACATAATCCATGCTGGGTACGGAACCTTAGCCCATGCTTCTTGCATTAAATTGACAATATTACCCGTTGTCGCACCTTTATAACTACAAACGACTGAACCCATAACCCCCACTCTTGGCTTAACTCCTTCTTTGGTTATCCAATGAGCTGAATCGAAAGCGGCTGGTTTCTCATCCGCGCTGAACTCTTTCACTTCTAAAAAACCAGGCGCAACCCACGCATGCATTGTTGGGCTATAGCTGATCTGATCTTCCGTGGGACAATTTGCGAAAACACTCGTAGACAAGATACTCCCCATTACCACTAAACTTCCTATCAATCTCTTTTTCATTATGATTATGCCTTCCTATTAAAACCGGCGATGATAAATCTATCAGCCCAGCTGTCAAGAGATTCCCACGAATTTGCGCCTATCATGCTGATAACTCCGTCTAACTAGACAAAATCATCAAGTTAAGGCAGAATGCACATCAAAGATTAGACAAAAAAAGAACTGCATGGCAACTATTAACGTATTACACGGTCCAAACTTAAATCTTCTCGGCTCTAGAGAGTCCGAAGTTTACGGGCATCGTACGCTTTCTTACATCGATAATGCGCTTAACTCCCTTGCTAGTCAGTTAGGTCATAAGTTGTCTTCTTTGCAGAGCAATGCCGAACATGTATTGATTGAGCATATTCAAGCTGCCAAATGTGATTTCATCATCATTAATCCAGCTGCCTTCACTCATACCAGCATTGCACTAAGAGATACACTACTTGCGAAAGCCATCCCTTTTGTTGAGGTTCACCTTTCAAATACTCACAGACGTGAAGCTTTTCGCAAACATTCTTACTTTAGTGATATTGCCATTGGCACTATCACGGGACTTGGCGCGCAAGGGTATGAATATGCTCTACGCTTTGCGCATGACTATTTAACCAAATAAATCGGAGCTACTAACCTTATGGCAATGGATATACGAAAAATCAAAAAATTGATAGAACTCGCGAAAGAAAGCGGCATCGCAGAAATTGAAATTCATGAAGATGGCGAATCTGTACGTATTAGCTTAGTTAACAACAAAATGGTAGCGCCAACTTATGCGCCCATGCCCGCACAATTTGCGGTTGAAGCTCCGGCTGCTGCGCATGCCGCACCTGCTGCGCCTGCAAAAGAAAGCCATGCAAATAAGCATCAGCTTAAAGCGCCTATGGTCGGTACAGTGTATTTAGCTCCATCACCCGGTGCAAAACCTTTTGTAGAAATTGGACAAACCGTTAAACCTGGCGACGTACTTTGCCTCATCGAAGCAATGAAAATGTTCAACCAAATTGAAGCTGACAAAGCTGGTGTAGTTACCGCAAAACTCGTTGACAGTGGAACTCCTGTTGAATTTAACCAACCATTGTTTGTGATTGAATAATTTTGCAGGGTGACATCATGTTAAATAAAATTGTAATTGCGAATCGCGGAGAAATTGCGCTTCGTATTTTAAGAGCCTGCAAAGAATTAGGAATTCGCACCGTTGCCGTGCATTCCACTGCAGATAGAGACTTAATGCATGTCCGTTTGGCAGATGAATCAGTTTGTATCGGCTTACCAGCACCCGCTAGTAGCTACTTAAGCATACCGGCTATCATTAGTGCAGCTGAAATTACAGATGCGGTTGCCATCCATCCTGGATATGGTTTTCTTGCTGAAAATGCTGACTTTGCTGAACAAGTTGAAAAAAGTGGTTTTATCTTCATCGGTCCGCGTGCTGATACGATTCGCACCATGGGAGATAAAGTTGCGGCTATTCAAGCAATGCGCGCGCTCAATATTCCATGTGTTCCAGGATCCAACGATCCTATCGGAGCTGATGATAGTGAAACCATTCGTGTTGCACGTGAAATTGGTTATCCACTGATTATCAAAGCAGCTGGCGGTGGTGGCGGTCGCGGCATGCGCGTAGTTCACACCGAATCTCATTTGTTAAATGCGGTTGCGATGACCAAAACAGAAGCGCGTGCAGCATTCAATAATGACAAAGTGTACATGGAAAAATATTTGCAAAATCCACGCCACATTGAAGTCCAAGTCATTGGTGATGGCCAAGGTGATGCCATTCACTTAGGCGAACGTGATTGCTCAATCCAACGCAGACATCAAAAAATTATTGAAGAAGCACCAGCACCAGGTATCACACCTGAACAACGCAATATGATTGGCGAACGTTGCGCACAAGCATGTCGCGATATGAAGTACCGTGGCGCAGGCACATTTGAATTTTTGTATGAAGACAATGAATTTTATTTCATTGAAATGAATACACGCGTTCAAGTTGAGCATCCCGTCACAGAAATGATTACCGGTATTGATATCGTCAAAGAACAATTGAGCATCGCAGCAGGAAATAAACTTTCTGTTACGCAAGCTGAAGTTCGAATAAAGGGTCATGCGATTGAATGCCGTATTAACGCAGAAGATCCTCGCTCATTTGTACCATCACCAGGCACGATCACTCATTATCATGCACCAGGTGGACCAGGCATACGCGTTGACTCACACATCTACACTAGCTACAAAGTTCCACCATACTATGATTCATTAGTTGCGAAAATCATTGCTTATGGTGAAACTCGTGAATTAGCATTAGCTAAGATGCGTACCGCATTAGAAGAAACTGTGATTGATGGCATCAAAACAAATACGCCATTGCATCAAGAGTTGTTACGCGGTAGTGAATTCCAACATGGTGGTGTCAACATTCACTTTCTTGAACATTGGTTGAATAGATAGCTGTCATCCAGAGCGTAGCGAAGGATCTCCAGACTCATAAGGAGATCCTTCGAGTAAAAAACACTCTCAGGATGACACAATCTGAGCTAATCTATTAAACAAAGGATTTTTATGAGCTGGCTAGAGTTTCACATCACAACAACAGCAAGGTATGCCGACCAATTCAGCGATGACTTGATCATGCTCGGCGCCCAAGCTATTACAATGCGTGATGGCGGTGATCAACCCATTTTCGAACCAGAACCTCATACGCCTTTATGGCACGAAGTAATTGTGGTCAGTTTATTTGATAGCAATGAACCATTAGAGCCTGTAGGAAATTATCTCGAAAAGCAACGCGAAACCGGCGCACTCATCAAGTTTGAATTACAACATATCCCAGATGAAGACTGGACTAGAAGATGTTTAGATAGCTTCAGCCCAATGTCATTTGGCAGTCGTTTGTGGATTTGCCCAAGCTGGCTGACCCCACCCAAGCCAGAAGCTGTAAATGTTATTTTAGATCCAGGACTCGCTTTTGGTACTGGAACTCATCCAACAACAGCACTCTGTCTAGAATGGTTAGACCAAAACGTGCAAGGTAATGAGACAATAATCGACTACGGTTGCGGCTCTGGAATTCTCTCCATCGCTGCCCTAAAGCTAGGCGCTGCCAAGGTTTTTGCCGTCGATCATGATCCTCAAGCACTAGAAGCAACAGAAATGAACGCAGCTAGAAATGCATTATTCCCCCCTGTTCTTGAGACCCTCTCACCCAAAAATTTCATAAAAACCACGGCTGACATCCTCGTTGCCAACATACTCGCGCAACCTCTGATAGACTTTGCCCCACTCTTTTCAACCCTCGTCAAACCGGGAGGAAAGCTATTACTTTCAGGCATCTTAGAGAAACAAGCAGAGGCTGTCCGTAAAACATATATGCCTTGGTTTACCATGGCTGCGCCTCTCCAAATGGAAGAATGGGTCCGGATTGAAGGGACTCGCAAATAAACTCAAAATGATTATTTGATCGAACAAAGAACAGTTGCTATAATGGCCACTTGGTGAGATTATAGAAGCCTTAGCGTTAGGCAATAAATGTTGAAATTATAGAGAGAAGACAATGGCTAATAATATGTTAGATACAACCCAAACTGACAAGGCTGCGTCGCCATTTACGGTTGCGCATAAAAACCAGCCTTTACACGACAGCGTGCGTCAAGCACTCGAAAACTACTTTCAACAATTGAAAGGCCAAGTTCCTAACAATTTGTATGAATTGGTTTTAGCTGAAGTAGAAGTTCCTTTATTGGAAGCAGTAATGGAATATACAAAAGGTAATCAATCACGCGCTGCAATCTTATTAGGTTTAAGCCGTGGAACATTACGTAAAAAGCTAAAAATTTATGGCATGCTAGACTAATCGTCTATCATTCTATAACGATATTTAATCCCGCACTTTGCGGGATTTTTTTTGCCCTAAAATCATCTCTTATACTTTAGCTCACCTCTCCACTCGTGGAGAGGTCGACATGCGCTTTTTGCATGTCGGGTGAGGGAGCCTTCCCCCTCATCCCCAACCCTTCTCCCATTCGTAAAAAGCACTCTGGGAGAAGGGAGAAAAGAGCTCTCTCGAATACTCGTCGCTTCCCCAGAAATTATGTATAATCCTAGTGTGACTAAAGGAATACCCGTAGATGATAAGCAGCGAGCAGACTATTCAAGATAAAACTTTACCCACCGATAAACCGGTCGCGGAAAGTACATCTATGCATCTTGATTTGCCGCAGCAGCAATTATTACTCCCTAGCAAATTTGTAACACACCAGCCCAAGGCGGGATTAAACCCATTAGTCGATGCAGCAGCATGCCTCTTCTCCATGATGGGAAAATTGAAACAGCTTTCTTCACATCAAGAATTGCATAAATTGCAGCAAGAATTGCTGCAAGAAATTAATTTATTCCAAGACGCAGCCAAAGCACAGAATTACACATCAGAATATTTACTGGTCAGCCGCTATGCCCTTTGCGCCACATTCGACGACATCATCGCGAACACGCCATGGGGATCACATGGTCAGTGGGATCATTACAGCTTGCTGTCCACACTTAACCAAGAAGCAACGCAGCATGATCGATTTTTTATTGTATTAGATCGCATTAGCAAAGAACCTGACTTATACATTGATCTCATGGAGTTAATGTATCTGTGCTTGAGCTTTGGCTATAAAGGCAGCTATCGCGCAACTGAATTCAGTCACACACAATTAGATCAAATAATAAATGCACTTTATAAGCGAATACGCGCACATCGTGGAGATTTTTCTAAATCGCTATCACCGTTCCCTATACGCAACAACATGGCACATAGGCAACGTACAAAAAAAATTCCCAGCTGGTTAATTGTTTTAATCACGCTCGGGATTATTTTAGGATTATTTACGGGGCTTGGGTTTCTGTTAGATACCATTTCAAATCAAGCTTACCAAGAGTTAATGAATATTGGAAAATCAATACTGTATGAGACACATAATACGTAACATCACCAAACAAGATACTATTACTTTCGCCATTCTCATTGTTTTTGCCCTTATCGTCTGGTTTGCTGGACCCAGCTTAGTTATTGCTAATCATTTGCCATTACTCGAACCAGAAAAACGTTTTGGTGTCATCATGATCTTGGTATTAGGTTGGCTATTACTATCCTTGATTTATTCTACCCCAGAAAAAGCAGAAACTATCTCAGAACTTAGCGCAGATATCGCAAAGAAATTTGAATCTTTGCAAGGTCGCTTCCATGGTGCCATTGAGTTTTTACAAAAAACAGTCGTCAATAAAAATGGCGAAAATATCAGCCTCGCTACACTACCCTGGTATGTTTTTATAGGTCCCAAAAATTCTGGCAAAACAAGCTTGTTAGCTAACTCAACACTCAACTTTATTCTTGCCAAACAGTTCAAACCTGAAATCATGAAAAATATTCCCACATCAGAAATTTGTGACTGGTGGGTAACACGTGATTTAGTTTTAGTAGATATTCCAAGCCATTACACTCGCACAGTTGGCAAAGTACAAAAAAACATGCCGCGCAATTCCATACACAATCTGTTATGGAATAATTTACTTACGCTTATTCAAGCGCATAAACCATTAAACGGTGTCGTTGTTGCTATTAACCTACCCGAACTCATGAAACATCACCACAGCCAGCAATTATCTACTGTGCGTGCTGATATTAAATATAGCTTACTTGAAGCAAGAGAACGCTTTGGCAAAGAGACTCCTTGCTATATCGTCATCACCAAATGCGACTTAATTCCAGGCTTTAAAGAGTTTTTTGCTGAAAGCACGACGGATGAGCTCGCACAATCTTGGGGTATTACGCTATCGAGCTTAGGCGCGAATGAAAAATTATCTGATGTATTATTCAATCGTTTTAACGCATTAATCAAACGATTAAATAAACAACTGATTTGGCGTTTACATCAAGAAAGAAACCCTCAAGCACGCACACTCATTAAAGATTTCCCTCTTTACATGGAACGCATTAAAGAAAACACGATTGAGTTTATTAAATCACTTGGATTTTCCGATCTTTGCTTAAATGGCATATTTTTTACGAGCGCGATCCAACAGGATGATGAAGAATCTTCGACAACGAACAGCGCTCTCACCATTAACCAAACTCATGCGCTACAGCTATTACAAGAACAACCTATCACGAGCAAACCTTATTTTGTGCGCCAGTTAATTTCACAAGCTCTGTTGCACCATAATGAAATTCCAACGCCACAATTAAACACTGCAACACCTTCATGGGAAAGTTACGCACTCTATGCAGCTGCTGCAGCCGCAATCACTGTGACAGCCCTATTTTTAGGACATGATTTTGTAACCGGTGTAGAACAAGCTTATTCAATTCAAAATAAATTAGCACAATACCAAATTTATTTACAACAACCTGATCAGCAAAATGATCACCTTATGAAATCTTTACCACTATTAAACTCTTTGCAAGAAGCGGCTGAAGCAGTAAACAATAATCATTTTTCTAGCTTAGCTTCACATCTCGCATTTTATTCCAAGAAATCACAACACACAGCAAACCAAGTATATATTCAAGCATTGCAAAATATTGTGTTACCTGGCGTGAGAAACACACTCGAAAAATACTTACAAAATCCGAATGAAAAAAACCCTGTACAACTTTATGCGGTATTAAAAGCTTATTTAATGCTAACAGGTCAGCAACCCATTCAAGTTGAATTTGTTGCGAGCACCGTGAAAACACTGCTTGCATCTTCAAGCACTGATAATATCGCAGCACAGTTAACGAATCATTTAAGTGCCGCATTACGAACGAATGCTAAACCTATTACAGCTGATGAAAGCTTGATAGCACAAGCTCGCAAACAATTAGTCAGTGTCACTAGCGTTGATCTTGCGTATGTTATTTTAAAAAATATGAATGACAATAACTCGACGAGCGCCATTAAAATCGGCACCGACAATGATAGCTCCACTGCTGTATTCGTCAGTAAAGATTTAGCTAATCAAATCCCAACCATGTTCACAGCTAGCGGTTACAAAGCAATATTAGCGGGTGAAATCAATGTCGCAGCATCTGAAGCAACACAAGGCAACGTTGTATTAGGCGCAATTAACCCTACGCAAAATTCAACAACAGTCGCGGACCAATTACGCACACAATATATTGCAAATTACATTGATATCTGGGAAAGCCAACTCGCTAATATCAAACTCAACTCGCCAAAGAATTTTGTCGAGTTAAATAGCATGTTGCGCACGATTACAAGTGATAACTCTCCATTGTTACAAATGCTACAAACTATTCAAAAAAATACGGCTTTTGATACCGTGATGTCTGCAAGCCCAAAACTACAAACATTAAATATGTTATTAGGCAACGCTAACAATAATCAAAGCAATTTGTTATACCAAATGTTCGTCAGCTTTAAACAATTACACAGCTATACAGATAATTTATCTCGTACGCCTGACATAGGTAATGCTACATTTCAAGCTAGCGTTCAACACTTACAAAAGCTGCCAAATGATCCTATTACACAGCTAGATGATTTGGCACAGCAAGTTCCAGAACCTATGAAATCATGGTTAACTTCTATGTCTGCACAAAGTTGGTCACTCATTTCAACGACAGCCTCGCACTTTGTAGATACGCAATGGCAAAAAACCATTATGCCCGCGTATCACAATGACATTGCAGATCATTTTCCATTTGCACGCAATGCATCACAAGATGTGAACTTGTCTAGCTTTACCAAGTTCATGGGGCAACAAGGAATGCTTGCGAGTTTTTATCAAACGTATTTAAGACCGTTTATTGATGATTCACAACCTGATTGGCATTGGCGTGATGGCGATCATAAAGCACTGCCATTTAAAGATGACGTTTTGGCACAGCTACAACAAGCTGTGAAAATTCAACATGCATTTTTCCCAAATGGTGATAATCAATTATACGTGCAATTTTCTTTGCAACCTGTGGCATTAACACCTGATGCAAAAACATTTAATCTCACGATTAATGGTCAACAAGTCAATTATCAAAAGAATGATCCCACGACTGCGCGCGTTGTTGCTTGGCCAGGAAACAATAATACAAGCCATACAACAAGCATTAACTTTATGGGATTAAATAATCAGTTAACCACAAGGACTGTGCAAGGCGATTGGGCATGGTTCCGCTTAGTGGATAAAGCAACGCAAAATGTAAATACTCGCAAAGAAATTGCTTTGAAGCTGGATGTTGATGGAAAGACGGCTGATTTCTTATTATTTACGCAGGGACACTTTAATCCATTCTTACCGTTGAATTTAGAAAAACTGCAGTTACCTGAGTCACTGGTTTAATTTACAGGGTGGATTAGCGTTTTGCTGCCATAATCCACCCTGCAAATTCAAGCACGGTAGGAAAATACCCCCATTTGCACTTTCTAAATTGCTGCTAGCCTGCTGCTTTTATTAAACTAGGAAGCAGCTCAATGACAACAGCAAGAAACGACATTAAAGCAGAAATTATTAAACGATTAACTCCACATCTTGACGCCAAAGAAGTAGCGGCCTTGGGTGAACAAGTACAAACAAACCTCAATCAACTATTCGATGAAAAAGATCGCACTTCATATAAGTCGAAGGCATTGGGCATCTTCACACAAATATTCAATACTCAATGTAAGATGGTAGACAAAGCACTAGAAAAAAGCGATGCCAAACCACTTGAAGCCTCATTACAAAAACTATTAACGGATTATATTGCATCAGAGCAAATCCCAACTATTACACAGCAAATATTGGTATTAATTCATTCTGAATTAACAAACCGAGACCCAAAGGCTCTTGAATTAAGACTCGATACAATAGGAGATAATGTTGCTGAAGCCATAACTGATATTCTGAAAAAATCAAATCCTGCAAAACCTGCGCCGCTCCTGTTAAAGCTCGAGTTATCCAACATAATCAATAATCATATAGAACCACATAGCTATTCTGATCTATTTGATCAAAACAATGGAATATTCTCTCTTTTATGGAAAAACCCACAGCTCACAAAACTGCTAGCAACCGCGGAAGATACACCCGAAGAAAAAGAAATAAAGCGAAAAGCCGCACTGAGAGATGAAGTATTGAGGTCTCTTAGCGAAGAAGTAAATTCTCTTGAATTCAAACACTATGTTGATTGGGTACTATTAACAAGCATGGGACTATATAGCAATAATCAAATAATGTTTACTTATTATCAGCAAAAGCTACTTGCAGGTGAAGTCGACATCCGTATTGACACATTCTGCAAAAGCCATCAACCACCTCTTTCTTCTGATGTTGATTTTGCGCATATCAAGACAATGTTAATGTGTGAAGTAAGCGCTATTAGCATGAGTCGCTTGCTTCAAATAAACAAGGAAATATCGGCATTAGCAACAGCTGCGAATGCTAAGGATGCTAAAGAAGCCCCATCAAAAACAGAAAAACACGATTCAGCAGGCGCAAGTGCTTCCGCTGCAGCTGCTACTACTCAACCATCTGGCACACCTGCAAATGCTGGGATGTATGCACTACGTTATGCTGCTCCGTCAGCCCCTCCGTTATCACCACCACCTTCACCAGCTAGCGAACTTAAACGCTAATAAATCAACTTCACATAGTGGGCAAGTCATTGCCCACTATGCTTTTCATGCAATCTACATTATTTTGTTTTGCTAGGTGTAAGTACTAAGACATTCACGTCACTGCTACCAGTACTAAAACCAGTTGCTGAGTCATTCGCTACTACAGACGTTTGCACCCATGAGTAGAGATAACCTGGTTCAGTTGCATTCACTGTTAGCGATGGAGCTCCACTTAGCGATAAATTTCCACCTGGGTCTAGTGTCACCATATCTTGTGAAAAGTGCGATGTAACAGGACAAATTTCACTGCCACTGCAAGGCATCTGGACATTGACCGCATTGGTAATCCAATATGTTTTTTGCGTACTGTCTTGGTTAGTGAGAAAGATGTTATAAAATCCATTAAATGTTACATCAGTATTTGGAAGAACCATGCCTATCGAAGGGATATTCATCTGCTCATATACTGATATGTTATTAATAGTAGGTACTGGATCAGGAAAATTTACATTTAATTTTCGCATCTTCTGTAGTGGGATTTCTTTGACAGAACCCTTAACCACCTTTCCTACAGACCATTCTTTGTGGCTAATCAACTTCCCACCTTTGATTTGCATCGCAGAAACTGACCAGCTTAACAGAGATAACATAATGAAACTTAATAATGACCTATACTTCATTCTATCCTCCATGATTAAATTTTAGTGCTTTTGTAGCATAGCACAGAAACTTGTCAGATCAATATTTAGCAAGCTCTGTTGTGAAGCTTTATAATTTTGGTAAGTAGCTCTTGTGTTGCGGATATTAATTCTTTCAACAATAACTCGTCGATTTCCAAGTATCCTTCGTATTCAGCAAAATTCCGTAAATCATGGCATTTTGCCAACACTCCCCACACTTCTCAACCGTATGAGGCAAAGCCTGGAAGCTAATAATCCATTAAATTCTTGTTGATTAATTAGTTCAGATTTAAGCTGCCCAGTGTTAGCGAAGCTGCGATAGCCGCCATTTAAATCCGACCTACACTTTTTTTACAAACTGGGATTTCAACTTCATAGGACCAATACCATCAATTTTACAATCAATATCATGGTCTCCCTCCACAAGTCTGATATTTTTGACTTTAGTTCCTACCTTTACCACAAGTGAGGAACCTTTTACTTTTAAATCCTTTATGACAGTGACCGTGTCACCATCATTAAGTGTATTCCCATTCGCATCTTTGAAGATTGCTGCACTGTCAGTTTTATTTTCATCTCCTTCATTCGCCCATTCGTATGAACATTCTGGGCAAACAAAAAATATGCCGTCTCTATATGTAAGTTCCGACTTACATTTTGGACATTTTGGTAATGTGCTCATCAATACAATCCTATTTTCAAATTAATTCTATACTTGCATATTTTTTTCTAAAACCCAAAAGCCTAAAATTTAATGTAAATTTTTAACTATATCCCCCAGCGTATCAAATATGCGGCCTTCGCTAATCCAACGCGCGATCCCTATATTTATGATTTTTCGAGTAACTTTTGGGTTTGCTTCACAAATATAAACAGCCACACCTCGCTTATGAAACGCTTCGATCACTTCACTGAATGTCTGAAGCCCCGTTACATCTATAAAGGGAACATCCTTCAAACGAAAAATAATATTTTTTGGGTCAGAATGAGTTACTGCAAAAGCATGTTCTATCTTTTCTGCTACGCCAAAAAAGAAGGGGCCTTGAATGGCGTAGACAATGGTATCTCTTGGTAGGGTCAAACCTTTTGCGATTAATTCACCGTTCAACACTTCATGGTCTTGCTTTTCAACTACAACAAACTGACTCATACGGCGAATGAATAGTAACATGGCTAAGATAACGCCCACACTCACAGCCACCACTAAATTAATGAATATGGTTAGAAAAAAAGTTGTAAATAATACGAGGAGATCATAACGAGGCGCGTGTTTGGTCATATGGATAAAATGAGGGATATCACTCATATTGTAAGCAACTACGAAAAGAATAGCTGCCAGCGTACAAAGTGGGATGTCTTTTGCTAATGGCGATAATAGTATAATAACAAGGATTAAAAAAATTGAATGCACAATAGCTGCAATTGGGCTATTTCCACCATTTCGAATATTTGTTGCAGTACGAGCAATTGCACCTGTTGCAGCAAAGCCACCAAAAAGTGGGGAGATGATATTTGCTAAGCCTTGTCCAATTAATTCTTGATTAGAATGGTGACGTGTCTTTGACATCCCATCTGCAGCAGTAGCTGATAGTAGTGATTCAATCGCTCCTAAGAGCGCAATGGTAAATGCGGGACCAATTAAATTTAAAGCATCCGCTAGTTGTATTGACGGTAAATGAAATTGGGGTAACACTTGTGAAATACCGCCGAAGGTGCTCCCAATGGTTGCAACGGTTTTAAATTGGAATACATCCTGAAGTGTTGTGGCGACCGCCATAGCAACCAAGGGTCCCGGTATGCGCCTTAAGAATTTTGAACTACATACGACTAAAAACAAGCTTAAGCATGCCAAGCTTGTCGTCGCTAAATCAAAATTGGGTAGTACTTTAATTAATGCTACTACTTTTAGATGAAAATGTGCATCTAATGGGAAATGCGTTGATAACCCAAAAAAATCTTTCCATTCTCCAACAAAAATAATAACACCAATCCCGCTGGTAAATCCGACGACCACAGGGTCTGGGATAAATTTAACAACATTTCCCAGTTTAATAATACCCATGAACAACAAAATAAACCCTGCAAATAAAGTAGCTACCTGTAAACCATCAATACCATATTGTGCTGTGATACTAGCGAGAATAACAATAAATGCACCTGTTGGCCCAGCAATCTGTACACGGCTGCCACCAAAAACCCCTACTATTAATGCTGATATGATAGCAGTATATAAACCCTGTTCAGGCTTTACTCCAGATGCAATTGCGAAAGCCATTGCTAAAGGCAAAGCGACAATACCCACTATTAAACCAGCAACTATATTAGGTAACCAATTTTTAAATTTAAGTAATCCTGCGCGATACGCTTCGATAATAACTATCATTGTGCATTCCTTTTCTCTAAAAAATTCTTTATCTCACTTAGAATTACCGCTTGTATTATTATACGATCTGCTAGAGGATTTTTTTGTAACTGTGATTGTAAAAATTTATATAAAATGGGCGATTGAACGGGTTTTAATTGCGTTATCGAATAGGGATCTTCTGTTGTTATCATAAGACTCGACTCAGGTGAGCCTTCCATTAATTCCCATCGTGTCAATGAAGCAACTTTCCGAAGGATCAACTCTCCTGTATCAATAAAAATAGTTATCTCTCTCAGATCATATTTATTTATATCAATGATTTCACCATTATTCTCATCACGCTTATCAAAGAGAAAAATTGATTTGTTAGATAATTTAGTCGGATCATTTTCAATATATTCACAAGAACGCGCATATGACCATAAAAGTTGTGCGCCGTGTTCTCCACCATTTATGTCATCAACAACTTCGAGGCCCATGATGGCATATCCATGATAAAATTTTATTATGCTTCTAAGATTAGAGGTAGCGACATTTTCTTCAACGGAGGGTTCTTTAAATATAAAGTTTGTTATTTCTTCTTTATCTGGTGCATGGTTGATGAAGTTAAGAATTCCACCTCTTTCTTCTGGATCAATGATACCTACTATTGTCTTTTCAGGAGAATTTAAATCTTGCAGGGCAGAACAATTAATTTTTGTTGCCAATTCTTCGATGGTAGGTTCAAACTTAATGATACCTGAAGATGGAATAAAAGTACCTTGAGGTAACAGCTTACCAGGAGGGACAAAAACCCCTTTCCCTACATTTTTATTCTCCATTTCACAAAACGAAGTATTATTTTCAATGAGTTTAATCCAGTTGAAAAATTGCTTTTTATCAAAATCATTTTTATAATTTCCATCAGGATTTTTATAACGAATTATTTTACTTAAATCATTTTTTCTTGCGTATAAACCTTCTATCCATACTTGTCGCATAATCTTTGTTAAAACATATTCGATGGGTTTACTTTCTATTTTTGCACCGTGACAAGGAAGCCCATTACCGCATAAGAGCGTTAATGGAGCACTATAAGATGGCAGAAGTGAAACTAGCGTATCCATTCTTAAATCAACTCTGGACCAGCAGTTATGATTTCAAATGAAGCTTTGAACTTCTTAAAATTAGCAATAAATGCTTGTAGCAGATTTTTTGCGTGTCGATTGTAGTCTGTTGCAGACCACGCCTTTGCGGGTAAATTGCGATGCACAGTATTTTTATTGTCCGTGTGGGAAATCATCTTAGTCATTTAGACTCCTCTCTTAACAATGAAATTGCTAAAATTATTTAAAAAATAAGGCAGTGTTCAAGGAGACTGCGCTGATGATCTTAAATGTCCGGACATGCAGGAAGTATCTATGGAGTAATCAATAAATTGCACCATCAAAAACAAATATAATCCAGTGCCTTCTCTATAAATTCAGTTTATATCATATACCGGTATTCGAGGTAGATATTTTTAATTTATTTCTCTTTTAGATGCGGCAATAATTTTATTGAAAGATGCGCTTGTCTTGCATGCCATAAATCCCAAATGCATTGCAGATTAAGCCAAAATTCTGGCTCCATTCCAAAAGCTTCTGAAAATGATAAAGCTGAATCTGCTGTTACCCCACGATGCATATTGACAATTTCATTGAGACGAGGATAGGTCCAGCCTAAATGTTCTGCAAATTGTTTTTGTGATAGCCCAAGGGGTTCCAAAAATTCTTTGAGTAAAATTTCACCCGGATGCTTAGGTGGTCTATTTTTTGGAGCCATTATAAAATTCCTCTATTTTGATTTTGAACAATCCCCAAACATGATGAGCTGATATTTTTAATACTCCAATATGGGTGGAAAAAGCGCCCCCTCATGCTCTTAGAGGGGAGGGACAGGCGTAGGGGATTTTACTTAGGCAAACTCTTCACGTCTGGATTTACCGAATAAGCTTCCATGATCTCTTCAACTAATTTATCAATCATTCCAAGTTCGTTAGCTTCTTCTATCATGCCTTGAGATTCTTTTAACTTTGATAATCTCATTTCTACTAACGCTTTGACTGATCCATTTGGAAATAAATTTGCAAGTACACGACGAGCTTCAGCTGGGCCTAATTTTTGATACAGCTTATTTCGGGTGCGCGCATCTTCTGCTGTTGTACTAAATGCCCATAATTCAACTGGACCTAAGGTACTCGTTAGCAGTTGTGTATTCATTCCTGACTTTGTAGCAAATTGCGCGAGGAATGTTGCGCCGCCTTCTCGTGGACCATGCACTCGTGTTTTTAAAGCGACACGCGCCGTTTCAGATAAACCAAATATTTCTGTTGAACGTTTGATTGATTGCTCAGGACCTGCATCCATAATAAAAATGGAGGTTGCAAATTCAACCATGACAGGGTCAAAGTCATCTAGTGATTGCGAAATTAATGCGATTTGCACATTCCATTTTCGACCTTCGCGCATATCTAAAATAACTTGTTCGCGCACCGCACGCACTTTAGATGTACGATGGAATTCATCGTATACCAAGCGCTTGGGGTCTTCGCGAATTTCTGAAATACGTACACGGTGATACTCTCGATATGCATCTGGAAAATCAGGTAACATATCTTCTGTTAAGTAATAACTTCTTCCCATCACATAACGCGCTAACATATACATGACAGCAGTTTGTCGCTCTGCAGCATCACCACCACTTTTTGCAACTTCATCTAAATCGAGCGACACAATACGTGCATCACCAATATCAAACTTCGTCACACCTGATAAAATTGGATATTCACGTACAGCACCTGAAATCATACGACTAAAGGCTTGAATGAGAGGCTCACCTGTTGGGGCCTTCACTAGGCCATATAAATCTTCTACCGCTTGTGTTCTCACAATCGCCGCAGCATCTGCAAGTAATGGCATTGCATAACGTTGTGAGAGTAATGCTTCATGTTGAAAACCTGCTAAAAACAATGCGTCAGTGACTTCCCACCAGGTTGTGTGATCATCTAAAACAAAACCAATTTCAGCTAAAATATCATCGACCAGTGGCTCTAAATCTTTTGTATAAGGATGCGGCTTGCCATCATCTGTAAGATATTTATAGAGTTCATCAACGATTAATCCTGCCATATCTGAAACACCATCATAAGGGCGTTCCGCTCCCATGGGTGTCGCTAATAACGTCACGAAGTTCACGAGAAATGCACGCTCTTGTGCCGTAGGAAATCGACAACCCAATTGTGTATCGAATGGGTTAATACAATAATCGGGTGTCATGCGTAAACGATGATAAGCAACCAAATGGCGACTGTGCTGCGGCAAGCTTTCTTTTATTAATGAAATTAAACCGCTACTAGATGGACCAATATCAATAATAGCAATACGTGGCAATCGCTGTATTCCGCCAGATAAACATAATGCTAAGTTAATCGAATTCGATAATACCGATTTACCAGAACCTGGTCGCGCATACATTAAATCAATCCATGTCGTTTGCTGTGCAGAGCCTGGTTGATAAGGCCATGGCTTTCCATCAGGAGAGCGTAATAATACCGCGCCATATTGCCATGATGAAGCAGGCCGTGTGAATGGCAGCATATAAACTACATCACTGAGTGGCGCAACGGATGGTGTTGCAACACTGGAGGCATTAAACCCTAATAAACTAGATGCGACACCTGCAAAAACATCGCCACAGACTTCTGATACTTCACATGAACCCCATCCTTGTACTGCTTTTGCTAATTCTGCAGCACGCGTACGCAATGCACGAATGTTTCCTTCTGGCGCCCATGTTGCCATGCTGACTTGGAACTTCACGACAGCATCATCTGTATTGACTTCAATATCGCGCAGTAATTTTGTTGCATCATGCACTAAGGCATTATGCGACGCTGCCCAGGATAGAATTGAAGCCATCATTGCTTTAAATTTCAGTGTTTCAAAGCCACCACTTTCAATTAAATATGACATTCGCCATGGTACTTGGGTTGGCAATGTTCGAGAGAACAAGGTCATAAATGGTTTTATTTCTTGGGGAAATAAATCAATAAACAATGGGGTATAAATACGATCACCCACACGCACTGTCCGTAAATCAATATTGACTGCATCGCGTGGAAAAATTTGTCGTGACAAGGGAGGATACATTACTGATGATAATTCATGATTTTTCCCTTGCACTTCATGCACTGGTACTTTGTCGCCTGGCAATACCGCACGCCATTCTTTATCTGTGAACTCAGGGTCTGCTGAATAACGCATTGCGTAAACAGCATCATGTACTTCTAATAACTGACAATAAATACTTAATGCAGTTAGATCGGTAACCAGTGACCTAACAAATGAATTGTGTGATTCTCGTAAATCAGGAACCGCCGCAATAAGATTTTGGCCATTTAAAAATGGTGGAACTTTATTATCACGGATTAATTTTAATTTATCACTTGAAGCTCGTTGTTGCTGCTCATTCGTCAATGAATAGGGCCTAGTCCACAATACAAAATATAACTCTTCATGCGCACAAAATTTAGAGATGTAATCGACACGCTCTTTAAACAAATCATCTAAACCCAAGTGTAATCGTTTTGCTGTTGCTCTGGCAGGAGATAAAATTTCTTCTATATCTGGTTTTACTGCATTTCTGTCATAACAAAAATAAACTTGTACGACATGACCTGCGCGCTTCAGTGTCGCTTGTAAACTTTGACGAATACCTGCATGGATTCCATCGAACTCTGTTGTACCTATGAGTTTCGTAACACCAAAAATGCGTATGACAGAAACAAGTGAACCATCACGTGCAACTACCGTATTTTTTTCATCTGCAGTTTCAAGATCACAATAAGATTCGGCGGTTTGTTTTACTTCCGTGCTAAACCACGCCAATATTGAATCAACTCCTTCAAGAATTGGATCCATGAAAGTACGCATCGTTGAATATCCTTTCTGTTATTGTTGTTCTTCGGCCGCTAGTTCTTCTAAAGCAGCTTTCGCCCATGCTTCCAATTGTACTTTAAATTTTGTATAGGCTGGTAATAGACGTAAATCTTTTAAAATATTCACAGGTGCTTCTGGGTGAGTTTGCTGATATTCCAAAATTAATTGGCCAAAAATCGCTGGATTACTGGTACCAGAACCAAATTTACTTTCGACTGGTTGACTACGGAATTTAAAACTTCGATAAATAGCTTGTGCTGTATCTTGGTAGCCTGTCCCATTTCCCATTGCACAAAACAGTACATGGCAAAAACTATTAAGATCAGGCTGACTCATCTCGGGAAGATAAATTAACTGACCACCGCCCATTTCATCTATACTAACAGACTCAATAAACAAGCACTGTGAGCAAAAACAACATGCAGTAATCATATTGTTAATCTTGTTGTTACTGTAATTCCCATCAAGATTAACAATTTCTTGAAATTCGCGCGCTTGAAATCCACAGAACTGGCACGTGTAGCCATCTCGCTGCAACACTTTATTAGCAATCGGCTGAAAAGCTTTGTCTTCGCGACGCCTTATAAAAAGGCGCCAGCCATTCAGATTCACTGCCAGTTCTAATTCATACATAACATTGCATTACTTTTACTTGCTGCTGATAGTAGAAACACCAGAGTAACCAGCAATAGATCCACTTGTTCCATACAATGTTTTTCCTGCAGAGGTAAATACAGAAGGAATAAACATCAACGCAGCTGCAATAAACAATAAAGAAATTGGCACGCCTAACGCGACTTGAGTTGGGTTATCTTTATGTGCTTTAAACTTTAAGATCGCAGCAACACCGAATCCCATACCTGCAATATATGAACCGCCAGTAATTAATTTAGCAATATTTTGAAAGTTTCCCTGTACAGTTGCAGCAACTGCTCCGATACCAAGGCCTGAAGCAGCATAAACTGCAGAACCAATTAGTAAACAGAATACTGACAACCCCAGCAATGTTGAAACCTTTACTGCCTTAGAACTTAACATGATGCGTCTCCTTGTTTAAATTAACTAAAATCTCTTTCATACCATCAACTTATTACAGTATCTAAACCTAACGTCGCTAATATCATTCTTACAGTATCATACATATTAATACATAATATACCACCAATAATATGTGTCATAGCCCGCCCAAAAGCGCCTTGTTGTCCGCCATGTCCGCCCAAATGTGTCAGCATAATTAACCCACGTATAAACGCGATGACACCAATTAATTGCAAGATAATAAAGCTGTCGCCAATCAATTCAGACCATGCATTTCCCTTCTCTATCACATATGCATATGGCGCGGGTGAATCCCAGAGTGTATACAAACCTTGCTTGATGGTTGTGGGTAAATAAATTAATGCCGCACCGACCAAAATATACATGATTGGTTTTTTCAAACCATGTTCTGAGGACATCATGGTACGTGATTCACCAAAATGTTTTAGCTCTATGATACCAATTATCACAAAATAGGTTCCGATAATGTATGCAAATCCAGTTACCATTCGCATAACTTTATCGATATTCTCAGAAATACTTTTTACGACTTGATCCAACGTTGGAATGTCTGCATATGCAGACTGCGTGTAAACCATACTGCCGATGAACACTGCGAACATCAGTGCTTTCAGGTATTGTTCACTTGCTTGACGATAATGAGCTAACATAACCACCTCGCTAAGCCATCTATGCTGTATTGCTAATCGTTTCCAGAACCGTAAGACAAACTAACGACCTTACTTCCTGTATCAATTTCTACAACTCCATCATAAGGGTCTATTTTTGCTATACGACCATAATCTCGTAAAACATCGCCTTCTGCGACAGTTACTGTATCGCCCGTATCTGATTTCAGCCACGCTCTACCAGGAATAATCGCTTGCACAGTATAACTTTGTTTTGGATCAGCTGATTTAGCTGCTGGTAATCCACTACTACTAGCAGAAGGTGATACTTGAATTGATTTGTTTGTGCCGCCTTGTAGCAATTGCGTAATTTGATTTAATGAAGCTTCAATATTTGCGACACGCGTATTTAATTCACGTAATTTTGCTTGTGTTGCTGTTGATTGATTTTCGTAATCTGTCATACGTTGTGCGTATTCAATTTGTAACACATTCGCAAGCTTACTATTTTGTTGCTCTACCGCAGCAATACGTTCTACCACTTCTTTGTTCGGTGTCTCAGACGCACCCATAGGCACTGATGATGCTGGCATCATCATCGTTGGCGCTGCTGATTGTCCCTGTGGTTGTGATTGCTGTTGTACTTGTGCGGGTTGCTGCATCGGCTGCATAGCCTGCACTGATTGTTGCGCGGGTTGTGATTGTACAGCAACAACCGGTTGTGTAGTAATCGATGTTGTTGGCGCAGGAGCTTGCTGAGTAACAGTCGGCGCTTTAAGTTGCGCGACAACAGCTGGCTTAGTCACCGGAGGGGTAGCAGATGCTTGGGTAATATCTGTATTAGGTGTTGATAACCCTGAAGGTGACACAAACTTATAAACGACGAACATTAATACAAAAAAAACAACCGTCGCTATTCCAATACGTTTGAATTTCCCCAGCTTATCAAAAGGCGATGTTTTAATAGCAGCAACTGCCGCCCCTGCGCGTGGAGTTTCTGTTTCAACTTCATATGCGCCATGTTCATCAGAAAAATGGTATTCGCCATCTTCCTGATTTTCATATCTATCATCACTTTCATTCACCATTGTGACCTCACCCTACTGAAAGTTCTGCCCTGGCTCTCTATCTTCAAGTATATACTGATTTTTTGAATCCATTGTATTGCTAACGCATTCAATTATATTCTTTTTTTCATTGTGTCATATCAGCCATAAATAAGATACCCAGTCCTACGCCAGCATTAATTCTAACTGTGATTGGCGTTGTAGTATAGGTCTGAGCAATACTTGTTAAGTTTGTTCCAATTTGCCCCAGACCCGCTGTTAATTTATCTGCGGGGCTAAACGCGCTTCTTGTCGTTGATGTACCAAAAATACCGCTTGTCGTCGTAGCGCCCGAGTTCATGATTGCACCGGAATACCCACTTAAGAATGATGCAGCAATCAAAGCACCATAACGCGACAGATAATGCCTATCCACTTCACTTGCCATCACGGTGCGCGCTGTATCAGGATCTATAGCAAACGCATTGATGGTTTTATTTGTCGGCCATGAATCTACGCTCATCGTTGTAAACGTGAGACTTGCTCTGTCTTGATTTTGTCCCTGACTAAACTGGACTTTACCTAGTAATTTTGCCCCTTTGAATTGTCCTTGCACAATTGTCGCCATGACTGGGGTATCAGGATAATCACTATCAACATTGGTATCAAGCACAGCAAATAATATGCTACCAGCCTTCACTAAAGGCATCGCTGTAGAAGCGACTGCTCCATTTGCTCCTGTCCCACCTGCCGCACTAGCTGCGCCACCTTTTGTTCCTGTCTTCGTATCTTTTTTCTCGATATCAATAGTTCCCGCCATATGCACCATAGGTGGATTTTGCCAAGAAGAAATCAACTGTTGTGCCTGCCCTGTCATTTGTCCTTCTAAATCTTGAATACGTTGCATGCGGTCTTTAGCAGCTTGCGCTTCTGCTTGCTCTTGCGCTGCATCAAACTGGGCTGTTGTAGCTTGTATAGCTGGCTGTACTGTCTGCTGTGCTTGAACTTGCTGTTGTAACTTTGCAAAATCATCTGCCCCAGGAAGTGCTGTTATTGTACCTGGAGCAACATTTCCAACAGCAACCACTGCAGTACGATATTCCGCTAATAATTTAGCCGCCTCTTCTGGAGTAAGAATACCAGCCTGCACCGCTCTTTTTAATTCATCACCATATTGTTGCAAGCTGGCATTATTCCCTTGTAATGCAAGCAAGCGTTTTGCTTCCTCCGCTTTAGGGCCACCTTTGCTCAATAATGCAGCCATGGTTGCTGACGACGCGGCAAGCCCAAGGCGTTGTTGCTTATATTGCTCTAATAATTTTGCCGCAGCTTCTGGCGTTAATTTCCCTTCTTTTACTAAGCGATCTAATTCGGCTGCGTATTCATCTACGGGAACATTCTTTGCTTGTAAAGCTGCTAAATCTTTTGCAACTGCTGGAGTGATAGCACCTTGATTTGCCATCTGTTGTAATTGAAATGCGCCATCTTTTGCTAATTCTTTTTGTTGTTGCTGTGTGTATTGCGCTAATAATTGTGCAGCAACTTCAGGAGAAATTTTCCCTTCTTTCACTAAACGTTCTAATTCAGCCTGATACTCTGCGGGAGACAAATGTCTCTTTTGCAAATCAAGCAAGTGATTAGCAACATCGACAGGCAATTTTCCAGACTTGATTAAGCCATCCATGAATTGCGCGCTCTCCATCACTTGCGCATTGCCATGTTGCTTTTTGTAATCATCTAATAATTTTCGTGCTTGATCTGGTGTCAATTTACCTTGACGCACCATTTCTTCCAGTGCTGCTGCATATTGATCTGGTGTAACATTGCTTTTAGCTAATGCGCTCAGTTTATCAGCATCTTCTTGCGTTAACTTTCCTTGCTTGACCAAATCGTTTAACGTGTTTGTGACATCCACATTATCGTCACTTGGACAAATCGTCGTGCAATTTCCTGCAGCAAAACCCTGAGGTCCACCAACATTCATCATTGTAGGAACCGCGCTACCACCCGACATTTGTGCTTGCTGGCTAGCTTGTGCATTTGACTGGCGCAGTGCTTGTGCGTATTGAGGAGAGAGCTGACTACCAGGAACAGAGGCCAAATTAGCTGCTGGATTTGCTACTTTTGATGGGCCAGTACTCGTCGAGTCTTCGCCAGTAAATTTAATAATGGCATAACCTAAAATTGCAACTCCAAGTACACCAGCCAACACAAAGAATACGCGTGACTTACCATCAGCGGCTCCTATATCTGGCATTTTAGGTAAATTCAGTGCCATCAGAATCCCTCAACTTTAAGTGCGGTCGGTTCGCCATACAATGAAACTAAAATTGACGAAGAACTTTGCAATTCATACGCCGTCATTCCATCAGGACTTACCATTTTCCCCATCCATCCTGGTGATAACAAGGTGAGCCTGGTACGTAAATACATACGTCCTCCCAACACCCATGCTTGACAGTCTCCGCCAGAAATTTTTAATAACTTTCCACCAGGAGGCGCAATACCATCTAAAACATTCAGTAGCACTTGGTTCGCGCTTGCAGGTAAATTAACCCCTGTCGGCAAATCTTTTGTGTTTGGACCAATACCTGAGATATGAATATCCGCACGATAATCCACAACACGTTGTCCTGAAACTAATTCTAATGTGATGGGCGTAGGCATTCCTACTAAACGTACAACCAAATTACTATCGCTGTAAGGTGTAACACCTTGCACCATCAGGACATTACTTTTTCCATCCCACTGAATCAGCGTTGCTTTAGGGTCACCGATATCATAAGAAGCGATAGGCCATGGCGCACCAGATGAGTCAACAAACACGAGTGAACTCACATACCCTTGCGCCAATCGAATCGCGGGTGGCGTTGTTCCTGGTGCAAGATTTACCATGAGTGTTGTTGAAACAGGTTTAGGTGGCACAGTTGCTGGAATTGCTGCTGCTCGTTGCGACATATCGATGTACTGTCGTAATTTCACTACTTGCTCTGGGCTTAACGGCATATTTTTTTGCATCATATGATTAAATGCCGCATTTGATTCTGCACTAGCAGGAGCGGATTGTGGTGCTGACTTCAACATAACTTCTTGTGATTGTTTCAACGTCATTGGCTTAGATATCACAGGAGAGTCACTTAAATCTGGTGCACTCGCAGAGTTATCACTTTGCTGTGTCACTGGTGGCGCTGGCGGTGAGCTACTTGCATATACATCATGACCATTGTTTTTAAGCCATGTTTGATATTGTGCTGCATCCGCGGTAGATGATGGTGAATTCGTTGGAGGTAAAGAAGTAACAGGCAATGGATCAGACCATACCATTTGGCATCCACTCACAAACAGTAGAATCGGCGTAACAATTTGCCTGATTTTTTTATTATCCATTTGTCTTAACCTGATTTCCCTGTGACTCAGTTATAGTCATTTCATCAATTGTTACACCGTACAAGTAATTCAGCGTTGAAACTCTCTTCACTCTTAATTTCAAAGCTAATGAATGTTTTATTCCATTACTATAGCTAACATTCACGGGTATTTGTACATCCCACGCATATTTTCCTTCGTCAGGTAAAAAACCTTCATTGAAAATATACGGTGCGCCTGCTAATTGCGCATGACTAAATATTTTTGTTTTTTGAAATGAATCATAATCCAAATGATACCTGTTCAATTGCCCCTGCAAACTTTGCAAACCCTTTTGTGAGTAATATGGCATCACATCTTGTTGCTGGCGTTGATAATTCAAAAAATCATATGTAAATGACTCAACGAGCGCTTGTCCAACCCATTGCGACAAATCAGCATCAGATAAATAAGGCACATTGAGAGGAACAGGAGCTAACACTCTCCACTCGTTATCAATGGTGTGAAAATAAACAGGATTTGGTTTGGTCATGAATAAATAAGCAGATACGCAGGCCATTCCAACAACAGCAGAAAGAATCATTGCAAAAAGCAATAACACTTTGCCAAAACCATCCCTATAAAATTCGGCTTTTAGGCGGACTATTTGCAGCTCTTCCTCAGCCATCAGTATCCCAACCTATTCTTCACAAATGAACATCGAAATATATAATAGACAATGTAAATTGTATATAGGCTCTCAAGCAAGGTTTTTCGGCAATTAATATTTTCCAGCGGCTCCTAGGGCCTATTGAGAATTCGCTAGGCTGCACTGGAAAGATTTGATATTCGAGCAGCGAAGCACAGAATATCAAGAATTTACAGCCAGCATAGTAGAATTATCAACAGATCCTAAGATGCAAATGTTGCGTTCATTTGTACTACACCCAACCCTTTATAACTCTGTAATAATGGTTCGCGCCTAACTATAACAACCACCTCAAAAGCATTTGCATTATTAAATTTGTCGGCATCCTTATAGGGCGGCTCCCAAAATACAACGTATAGCTTCATGTGAAACTTATACGCATAATGACCGCCCATCAAACCTTCTGCGAGTACATCAGGTCGCGACACGACTGAAGCAATTTGTATATATTTGCGTTGTGTTAATGCATCAAGGTTTCTCGAGCTTGTTAACCCTTGCATATAGTTACGCCAACCATAATCCGTAAAGTATTTTTGTGCATTTTGCAATTCAGCACGATAGTTTGAATAATCCATGGTATATGCCGTTTGCACAGCATCAATTGCCCAAGCCATTGCTTCCTCTGTTGTCATATTAGGCGCATTGACTGGAATATCTTGCATTAACCGCCCAACCGAATCAGCGACGAAATATAACGGATGCGGAGGATTTTTTAATAGGTAGCCTAAAACACTAATCGCTCCAATGTTAACCAAAATACTTAAGGCTAAAAGAATCGCCGCAACAAAAAATTTACGCTTGTAGAATTCGTTACGTAAATAAATTAACTCTAATGCGCTGCTCGGTATATTATTTTCAGTATCCATTAGTCCTTAACTTCCTAACATAACAAATTGATCTATTCCTATTCCTGTCGGATTGATTATCGTTGGAACTTTCACCAGCGTTAGCATCACAGTAAAATGCTTTTGAACAGCAATTTCAGATGACGCCGTAGTAACCAAAAATGGTAATTGCACTTTCCATTGGTACCCATTACCAAAATCTCCTTGTGAAGCAATCACAGGAGTGTTATCAACTACCGCATTTACAGCTACTTGATTCTGCTGCAACGTATTAAGCACACTCACGATAGAATTATAATAATTATCCCATCCATCTTGAGTGTAATACGGCCGCACTTGTGCTAATTGGCTTTCATACGCTATTTTCGAAAAGCTATATGTATAGGATAATACCGCTGCTTTTGTTGCCCACTGTAATATCGTATTAGGAAGGAAATTAGGTTCATCAAGTGGAACTAGCGTCATTTGTGCATTGTTTGGTGCTACCGCAATAAACACTGGCAATGGTCTTGTTTTAACTTGATAAAACACAATCGCTGTTAGTATTAAAACAATAACGGTTAAGACACCAATAAGCACCAAGAATGCGCCATAATAGTTTCTATAAAAAGCCGATGCTTGCTCAATATTCTCTTGTTCAGTAACCATATACAACTTCCAATGTAGTTATTGAGGCATAGGAATAATTTTGCCACTTGTTGTCGTAGCATAATAATTAATGGAGGGCTTACTTAAAATAACGTAAACAATTCCACCTAATACGCATAAAGTTATAAAACAAGACAACAATAATAGAATTAATATTTTTCGATAGTAATTACGATATAAATCACTCTGCATTCTTGCTATATGTTGTCTATGACCTCTCACGTGGTAATTCCTTATGATATTGGCATCTTCACCATGGTAATTTCAATTCGATAATTCATTCCTGCATCCCAATCTGCTGTATCGCTTGAAACAAGATTAGTTCCACCCATGCCTGCAGCTGTAATCATGCGAGTGTTTATGCGTTGTTGCCATAAATAACGCACGATGCTTTCTGCTTGCTCCTTTGATAAGGCTTTGTTAATACGGTCAGAACCAACACTATTTGTATAAGCGGCAACCCTGACTGACATGGTGCGAAAACCATTAATATACTTACCAACTAAATTTAATGTTGTATATGCACCAGGCCTAATAACAGCTGTCATTCCATTAAAGACGCGATTAGAATGCATCACTACCATGATGTTATCGCCCAATTCAATTATTTTAACGCCTCTATTTTCTAATTGATCATTCAATGATGTTCTTGAGTCAATATATGCTCCATAAGCACCGCCAAGAATTGCACCGCTTGCTAACCCAGGCACAAGACCCACCCCAGGAATCACACCACCCGCAAGAGCACCTGCTGTACCACCGATAGCTGCGCCACGCAAAGACTGGCTAGCATTTTCATATGAATCTGCAAAACTGCCATCCCCTAAACTACCGAATGAAGACGTCGCATTTTGATATCCAACCACTGTATTATCATTTGCTTCTCGTGATACCTGCGATGATGCGCAACCATATAGCGATAAAAGCATGATAAAAAAAACGAGCTTATGTAACTTCCAAAAATATTTCATCCTGCACCGCTTCCTTAACTTTAATGCATAATATTATGTTGATTGTAATGTTCCCGCATAATCCGCTAATTCCCGCGCTGCTTGAGTCACGAAATCTAACTCTTGCATGATACCTTCCACATAAGGCGGATAATCTGTCGCAATCAACATATCTTTAATAACTTCGCCAGTAATCGTATTTGCCTGCGATCCTGAACGACCTAATACACGCTCCAATAATTCTAATTTATCTTTAATAAATGCTTTTGAAATTAGCGGTGAAGTAAAGCGCTCAAAATCATTTGCCGGAACTAAACGACTCGCAATATCGCCCAATGCCACACGACTAAATATATTCAAACGTCCCGTATCTTCGAATACTTCAACCTCTTCTTCAACTGGAGCAGACTGACGATTATGATATGCGAGTAACGCAGATACGCCCCGCTCAATTGAATTTACATCCGGGTTTTCTTGCATTGCATTGGCGATGATATGCAACTCTTCTGACTCATCATGTAGCGGTTCAAATTGATCTTGGCCACTTTGCATGATTTGTGTGAATTGATCTAATCGGTTTTCTAAGTCCAATATAGTTCGTGAAATTGGCGGCTCAACCTTTAAAAAATGATTGATACGCATACGCGGCGCCGCTGGAGGATTTGCGTAGAACATACGTGCACGCACAATTCTCGATTTGAAAAAGATGTGCGCCTCACCTTCACGTTGATCTTTTAGGTCTTGTAAATCAATACGTGCGCGTTTTTCTGATGAAGCACTACGACTATCCATGTAGTTATTTAATAAGCTTGCCGCATTCGTTTGAAATGAATCTACTTTAGTAACATAAGATTCACCTGCTGTTTTATTAAAGAAATCCCATGTATCAGTTGGATCTTCTAATTTCATACAAATCTTAATGTTTGTATTAGCGCCAATTGACGCGGCTTCTTCTTTTGATGCTTTTTGAAAGGCTGGTAAATCTTGCCCTGCGAAAATAACCGAAAACCCAAGTGAACGTGCTTGTGCAGGTACAACAGCAAATCCTTTTACTGCGTAGTAACCATACTCATCAAGAATACACATATAAGGAGTATTTGCATTGGTTGGCTTACGTGTAATAACTTCTTTATAGGTACCTTCAACAGAGTCACCCAAACCTGCTGCCATCATCGCTTTTAACGAAGCAATAATAACTTTGCCTAAGTTAGATAGCTCATCAGGTGATTTTTCTAAAGCGGGTAACAATACAACCAGAATGCGGCGGTTTAACACGACGTCTTTCAAATCCACTTCTGCTAAATTGGTACGAATAATATGACCATACGTATCAGCAAGCGAACCAAACACTTTTGTTAACTGCATGGTAATAAAGCCGTGCTGTTCAAATACCGTAGAGCTTTGTTTACCTTTTTTGGTACGATCAAAACCAGGCAATGTAGATAAATAGTTATTGATTGGCTCGAGAATTAAATCTGGCGCATCAGCTAAACTGACAGGCTCTTGTTTATCGCGAATAAACATTTTATCTAATGCCATCGCTTCTAAACGTGTTAAGTCGAAATAATTACGAATTGAGTTGGCATCTAATAAAATTTTACCTTGATCGCGCATATACACTAACACTTTCATCAACGCTTCAACGAATACAATTGCACGACCTTTCCACATATCACCGTCAGCTGATTGCCCACCTGAATCCATCAAACTCACAACTAATTGTGACAACATACTAGATGAACCATTACAAAATGGATTCATTGTATTTGATAATCGTTTTTCTTGTGCGCCGATAACGTCTCGGGCACCTGTCATGAAGTTAATTAATAACAGGTCATCTTCACGCCCCATAAAACGACACATTGAAAACACTTTAGCAAATAAGCTGTTATCACCTTTACCATCTACATACAGAAAACCACTACCCTGTACTAATGCATTAAACGCCAACGATACGAGCGCTTCAGTTTTACCACTACCGGTTGAACCAAAGATAAGTACGTGAGTACGCATATCATCATTGTTAAACCATAACTCTTCACTCGTTGATTTTTTATTTCCAAAAAAGCTAATCCCACGCGCTTTTCTTGGCTTTGGTTTTCCTGCACCAGGCAGCGGATCGTTATAATCGAATGCGCCAGAGCGTTGTGGCATACGGAAAGGTAATTTGGATTCTCGACTATAAGCGTAAAAGAAAACACCAACCGCGATAGCTGTTATAATTTCTGTAACCGGCGTAAAGAAAAACGCAGCCATTGCGAAACCCATGATTAACGACGCGCTATTGACAGGATCTTTGAAAAAATCCCTAATACGCATCCCCATCGTGCGTGTATCACGCAAGAGTAACTGCGGGGGTAACTCATGTTGTTCGTCTAATCCGCGTTGCGACATAGTAATCTCGCTATTTTATTTCTTCCGTTACCCTGAGCAGGATGACACGCTGCTCTAGATGATAAAAGCTACACTTCATCCGGTTTATAAATAATTTCTTTCAATGCAATTTCTAATGCATTTGTTGCTTCATCAACAAATGGCACTAATAACTTCCTGCCTGCTTCTTTCTCAGCTAGCCAATGCGCAAATGGTCCTGCTACTTCGACAAACGGCGTTTGCCTACCGACTGTATTCAACATATACCACAATCGTCTATCAATTGGTTTTAACCATAAAAAATCTGCGGATGCTTGCACACCATCATCACGTGCACCCGCTAGCATTTGTGCCATCACCGTCAAAACGTATGCATGCGACTGCACAATTTTTTGTACGAGCTTAGTATTAAGATGTTTTTTCATTAATTCATCTGCACCCGTAAAATCCAGCTTGACTGCTGCTGAGGCACTCATTTTTGCAAATAAATCGGCTGCCGCTTTAGTATCGTTATTGATTCTCGCAGCAAATACAGCAAATAAAGCACGCGCATGTGGAGGTAACTTTTCAACACCGCCCCATACTTGCCCTAATTGCACGATAAAAAGTTTGTTTGCTTCGCCGCGCCGCAGTGCTGCTTCGATGAGTGAGCGATCTTTGCGACTCATACCTTCTGTCGGTTGACGCTTACGCTCTTCGATTAATTGGTTTTTTTTACAAAACTGCATTGGCGTCATTGCCATTGCCCAAGGACCTTTATCAATATCAGTACCAATTAAATCTAAATTAACTACAGGCGTAATTTGTGGCCAATTGACTTTTTCTAGCTGTGCTAATGCACGCATGTCATACGTTCTTTTAAAAACCCGCGTTGAATTTGACAAATAAACCAATATTGCCAATGCGACTAAAATGATAATAAATGGAAAACGTAGATAATTCCCAACAGCTTCGCCGATTAAACCGACATCATTCAACGTGAAATTTCCAGGATCTGTACCAAGAATCGTAGTACGCACATCGTCTAAATTATGTGTGAAAAAACTAATGAGATAAATTTCTGCCAGCTTTAATTTAAAATATGCATAAATGAGTGCTTTTTTGTAGAGAAACCAAACCACCGCCAACGTTGCAAATATCGCTGCTATACCCCAAGCGATACCTGACGAATTATCGGATTGACCTCCTTGTTGCGGCGCCGCAGCCATAATGCTTTATCCTCAACAGCCATAAATATACATAAGGTATATAACATAAAAATTTTACTGCAAATTCGTTCCCAGGTATACAGGACATACTTTAGACAGTAACTCTAAATTATGCTTATGATGTCATCCTGAAGCATGCCGTATATGCTGAAGGATCTCCATCTCATTGGGAGGCCCTTCATCACTTCGCTCACTTACACGATACCAGTATGGAGATCCCTCGTCGCTTCGCTCCTCGGGATGACAATGACAGTTTGATGATCGGTTAACCCTGCTGTTTTTCCCTGATTTCATCAAGCATCTTACAATCGATACAGAGTGTTGCTGTTGGTCTAGCCTCTAAACGACGCAAACCAATTTCAACTCCACAGACTTCACAATAACCGTATTCTTTATCAGTGAGATTCTGCAAGGATTCTTCGATTTTTTTCAACAACTTACGCTCTCTATCGCGCGCTCTGAGCTCAAGACGAAACTCTTCTTCTTGGCTTGCTCTGTCATTAGGATCAGCGTAGTTAACAGACTCGTCTTTCATATGGTGAACGGTACGATCCGCTTCTTCCATAATCTGTTTACGTAACAAAGTCAGAATGTTTGTGAAATGCTCACGCATTTTGCCACTCATATACTCCTCTGCTTTCTTTGCTTTGTAGGGAGTAATCCCGAGTACTTCTAAACTGGGTTCAAATATATCTTTAGTAGCCATATGCGTGTCTCCTATTTATCCTTAAATAGTTTAGTACAAGTTGAGCATATATACCAAAAAGATATTTTAATAACAACTTATTACATTTATTAATCAGGTTAACCATTCACTGGCTTGGTGGGCACGCTGCGCTTTGCCCACCCTACACTGCGCCGAAAAGATTTGATATTCGAGCATCGCAGCGAAGCACAGGATATCAAGGCTTTACGACCAGGATAGTAGAATTGTCACCAGATCCCAGTTTTACGTTGTGATTCCTACGTCGCTGTATCTCATAATCACCCTTGGGAAGATGCACGACAAACCAAGCTCCACTCTCATCTATTTGTAACTTTGGAAAAGTCTTCCAAGAAAATGGCTGCATTTGACCAGCTAATGCATAAAGCACTTGATCCAAGGTGACATCCTCGCCCGTGAAATGCAAAAATTTTCTCTCTTTCACTGCAACAAAAACGAGTGGATCTGTTACAACGTAGCTTTTCACCTCTGGCTTATCCGCAACTTTAGTGTAATTTACCTGCTTTAATTGCCCAAGAACAACATAACCACTTACCGATTCAGGCAACGTATTGTAATAAAGCAAGTACCCATGCTGCGCACTCACCTCATCAACTCCATTTACGGGGTAATAGCTATCAGAACGTAAATCCACCACTTTTGTAGAAAGCGCTATATTTTGCATATAAAACTGCGGAATATTCCATATATCATAATGTTTATAAATCACACTTTGTGACGGAACACTTGCCAGCAACCCATGCTGGAGCGCATTTTCAACCAGTACCCTAGGATTTTGCCAACCATTATTCGTTGCCCGCACGACATAATGATTCACATACAACGAATACCCCGCGATTAAACCCAAACCACATGCTATCAACTTGCGAACCAACCTATTATGTCGTGTACATCGCACCATAAAATTCAACAACAATAGAATAAGCAGAGCAAATCCCACATATTCAACATAAACAGGTAAATAACCTACACCAAAGTGAATATCTTGCTGATACTTCTGACTCACCCCCACTAATGCAGCAGGTAGAACTGCAAAACACAATCCAAGCCAAAATAAAATTTTTGCTGCTGATTTTTCTATATTTAATTTTCCCAATAAAAAATATATTGGCGACACCATCACTAGAAACACAACTACTGAAGGCAATACTTGAATCCAAAAACTATAATTAGGACTAATCATGGGATCTAAAAAATATCGCTTCCCTGCAAACAACTTATAACTCAACGGCAATCCAGATAATAATTGATCTGGAAATGCATGCAAAACACCACTAACTGAACCGAACTGAATACCGTCATACACCATTTGCGCGAAACACATACGCAGAAAGGCTGCTAATGCAAAATAAAATGCGCTAATTAGCAAAAATGGTAACATTTTTTTTAATGGCTTTGACGGTAAATCGCGATACAGCCATGCAACCACAACAATCATAAACAGTGTGATCACACCTAACTCATAGGTGCAGAGTGTTAACAGATAAAAAACCATCGCGAGTATGCGATATTTTTTCTGATCATACTGAATACCTTTAATAAAAAAGCCTAGTGACAGCGAAATAAAAATGGTGACGACTTGCAACAATATTCCAAAACTAGTCAATGCATCATGATAGTTTTTAATAGACCAGCAAAGCGGTATGAAAAATAAAACCAACGTTGCAGCAGCCATTTGTCGCGTCACTAACTTGATCAGCCATACAACTGACAAAATACTCAACCAAATTGCCACGACTCTTGCTGCTTGATACAGAAAAATCGTATGGAAGTAATAAAAAAATAAATATCCCAATGTGGAAACTGGAAAAAACCTTCCAACATGCAACCAAGCTATAGACTGAGCTTTGATAATATCCCATATAGATTGGTGCCCAAGTTGCGTTGCGCCCAAAACCAAACCATTAATATTGTCATCACTGTAATAGCCTGCTAACAATATGGGAGACGAGATAACTACCGCGTATAATAATGAGAAAAAGGCGACTCCAATCATCTGCCAACTATTCAACGATGTATCTTTCATATTTCTTCCCTTACTTTTTCCCTAATGTTGCACGCTCAATATTTGAAAAATCCAATACTGAACGAATCTGTTGATAACCTTGTGCTGCAAATAACTCTCTTACTTGCTCTGCTTGATCATACCCATGCTCCAACAACAAATATCCACCAACAGATAACATAGCATGTGCAGAAATTATAATTTCGCGAACAGCATCCAATCCATCAACACCAGATACCAAAGCCATTTGCGGCTCATAGCGCAATCCTGATGATAAGTGTTCGTCTTGCTTCGCGATATAAGGTGGATTACTTACGATTAAATCAAGCTCCAAACCTTGCAATGGTTTCAACCAATTACCATGGTGAAAAATCACTTTTCTCGAAGGTGAAAGCAGAAGCTCTGCATTTTTTCTTGCAATCTTCAGTGCATCTAAACTCTGATCAACAGCATGCACCTGCCACAGTGGTTTTTCATGAGCTAGCGTAACCGCAATTGCACCGGATCCTGTTCCCAAGTCTGCAACCACCGCTTCCGCTTTGTCTTTCAACAACTGCAAGCTTAATTCAACTAGTAATTCTGTATCAGAACGCGGGATTAACACATCAGGCGTGACTATAAAATCTAATGACCAAAATTCTTGGTGACCTAACAAATAAGCAACAGGTTCATTTTGCTTGCGTCTATCAATCAGCTGATTAAACAATCTATCTTGTTCTGCAGTTAACACATATTCGGGATTGGAATATAAATAACTTCGCGATACTGATAACACAAATGCCAGCAATAATTCAGCATCTAATTTTGCAGTATCCGTATCTGCTGCGAGAAAGCATGTTGCTTGAGAAAGAACATGCGCGATAGATTTCGCCATCCGTTATTCACCTATAGCAGCAAGCAAGTCCGCTTGATGCTCATGAATCAGCGCATCAACAACTGGCGCCAAATCTCCTTCAATAATATTTGGCAATTGATATAACGTTAAATTGATACGATGATCAGTCAACCGCCCTTGTGGGAAATTATACGTTCGAATTCTTTCTGATCGATCACCAGTACCCACTAAATTGCGGCGTGTTTCTGCTGTTTGCTTGCGTTGTTTTTCTTGCTCTGCCGCTAATAATTTTGTTTTCAATAATGACATAGCGCGCGCACGGTTTTTATGTTGCGAACGCTCATCTTGGCACTCAATCACCAATCCTGAGGGAATATGTGTAATACGAATAGCAGAATCTGTTTTTTGCACGTGCTGACCACCCGCACCTGACGCTCTAAAAGTATCGATACGAAGCTCTGTTGGATTGATATCAATAGATTCGATTTCATCTACCTCTGGTAATACCGCAACGGTACATGTTGATGTATGCACTCGCCCTTGCGCTTCTGTTTCAGGTACTCGCTGCACTCTATGCACACCAGATTCGAATTTCATGCGTGAATACGCACCTTGTCCAATGATACGCAAAATAATTTCTTTATAACCACCTTGCTCACTAGCATTCGAATTAATTACTTCAACTTGCCAACCTTGACCTTCTGAATATCGCGTATACATTCTCGCTAAATCACCGGAAAATATAGCTGCTTCATCGCCACCAGCTCCAGCACGCACTTCAAGAAAGATATTATTATCGTCATGTGGATCGCGTGGTAACAACAACACTTGCAACTCTTTTTCAAATTTTTCTAATAATTCTTCCGCCGTTTTAATTTCTTGCTTTGCTAATTGCTGCATTTCTGCATCTGATTCATTTAGAATTTCTTTCGCACCGTCTAAATCATTCTGACAAGATTGGTAACATTTGAAAGTAGTCACCACAGGCTCTAACTGAGAATATTCTTTAGAGTACTCACGAAACTTATTTTGCTGATTAATCACTTCAGGCTCAGACAGCAACGCGCCCAATTCTTCATGGCGCTCAACCAAGGTTTGCAATTTTCTTTGTATAGATGGCTTCATACTAACTCAACCTTAGTTTCTGGAATTGCAAATAATTGACGCGCTAATTCCAGCAAATCAAAACGACCTTCAACTCCCGCTTGGCGTAATTGCACACTCGGATGATGAAGCAATTTATTCGTTAATGCATACGCAAAATGAGTTAACACTTCTGCGGGATCAGCACCATTTTGTAATTGTTTACGAAATTTAACTAATTCGGCATGGCAAAGCGACTCTATTTGTTGGCGATAAGCACGAATGGTTGTAGCAACCTCATCTAGTGAGGCAACCCATTGCATAAACTCATCACTTTTTTGTCGTACCATTTCTTTTGCTTTTTCGGCAGCATGACCACGCCCATGCATATTTTGTTGAATAATCGTTTTCAAATCATCGATTGAATGTAACTTCACATATGACAACTCTGCAACGGCAACATCGATATCCCGCGGAACTGCAATATCCACTATGAATAGCGGCTTACTTCTTGTCACTAACATGTTTTTTGTCACAATAGGGTGTGTACTACCTGTTGCTGAAATAACAACATCAGCTTCATGCAATGCTTCTGTTAATTGTGAAAAAGGTAAAGCTTCTGCCTGATTTTCTTCAGCCAGCGCACAAGCATTCTCTAAACTACGGTTTACGATGCACACTCTTTTTGGATTTAAGCCCTGCAAATAACGTAGTGCAATTTTAATCGTATCACCAGCACCCAATAATAAAACGGTAGCATCTGCTAATGAACTCGAAAAATTTTGTTTAATAAGATGAATTGCTGACGATGAAATAGAAACTGGGCATGCGCCAATGGCTGTATTGGTACGCACTGCTTTTGCAATGGTAAATACTTGTTGGAATAAACGATTAAACAAAGCACCAACACTACCAGCAGCACAACTTTCAGAAAACGCTTCTTTCATTTGCCCCAAAATTTGTGATTCGCCTAATACCATCGAATCTAAACCACAAGAAACTTGCATAATGTGTTGCACAGCATCGTAACCAGTATAAATATACAATGCATTTGCCAGCGTAAATCGTGACACATTATGTTGCCGACAAAACCATTCCACTACGCTATCGATATCGTCTGCATCACAATATAACTCTGAGCGATTGCACGTAGACAATAGAACAGCTTCACGCACTTTTTCATTCGTGAGTAAATCGTTCAGATAAAGCGCGAGCCTCTCTGACGCAAATACAACTTTTTCACGCAATTCAATAGGCGCGGTCTTGTGACTAATTCCACAGACAATAATAGGCATAACTTTTATTTTTCTAGCGGTTGAATTCTAAGGGTCTACATTCTAAGACAAAGTGAAACGAAAAGAAAACTTTTCGATCAATTTTCTTTTTACAGGATTGATCAATATATGATCTGCTAAATACCGAAATATCCCCATTGCATAAAAATTGCAAAGTTTGTAGAATTTCCTTGTTCGTAATAATGGATTATTAGCTGATTCATCGATAGCTACGACTATAGCAAGGATGCCTTTAAAAACTATTGAGGCTTGTCCTTTATGAAAATGTTTAGTGCACGTTTTGCGGGTATTGTTTTCGGATTGCTATTCACAGCTCATGCTTTTGCTTCAGGCGCACATTACGTCAATCAAAAATCTGCCAAGCTAGCGGCAACCGCTCCTGGATTTCCTGTTTATATTACAAACAACACGAGCGATAACTACACTGCTTCTATTAGCTATTACTCGTACTCAGATACAACTAAGGCAGTCTCTCAAACCAAAACAGAAGTCTATTCCATTTATAACAATACAAGTCCTTACAATAAACTAGAAATCGATGTGAACAGCCCAGACTCTGTCACCTGCATCACCATGACTAGAGACGCTGATGGCTTATCTATCATCTCTGACCATCCATGTTTTGTAGACCCACAAAGCAGCCAACCAGATACGATTACTATTGGCAACCCAGTTGCAGCTACTGCGTCTAATAAACCTTTAGTTAAAATTTCACACTAAGAGAACTCTTTCACATGAAAATACTTAAAAATCACTTTGCTTTATTGGCAACCGTAACGTGTTGCGGCATGTTGAGCTCATGCGTAATAGAAGAAGTTCCCTATCAAGATGTAGCTTATGATTCTCCACCGCCACAAATGGTTGCGGTTGCTCCACAACAAGTCATTGCACCATCAACATCATCAGCAACATCGACACAAGTCATTGTTAACAACAATAACACCTTCGCTCCATCAATGCCGGCACCTGCTCCAGCAGCACCTGCTGTAGCAAGTAATAGCGGCGCGCATTACATGGCTCCTCCACCAGTCAACATGAGCAACAGTGGCGCGCACTATGTAACACCCCCACCACCGCCAGTGGTCAGTAATAGCGGAGCACACTATATTACCCCGCCACCTCCTGCTGCACCAGTCGCCGTAGCAAACAATGGTTCATTTCCACTACATCAACCACTTGTCGCTTTTAATAAAAACGGTGCGCATTTTTAATTAATCAATAAAACATTCCGCAACGCCCCCGCGGCTTGTCCAGCGTTGTTGCATAAATCAAAATCTGCACTATTCCCCTCTCCCAAAATGCTTTTCTTTGGGAGAGGGGCTAGGGGTGAGGGTGTTTGAAGTGGCACAAATATCTTTAGGAGGCACATACCTTGCTCAAAACCCTCATCCCCAACCCTTCTCCCCTCGTAAAAATCACTCCGGGAGAAGGGAGAAAATCGATTTATGCAACAATGCCGGCTTGTCCGCGGGATCCATTGTCTACCCAAGCCAGGATACCGCGCATTCGCGCGGTACGTTGAGCGTGATGGACTGCGCTTTGCCCATCCCACGAGCGGCTATATTATTATCCATATAGATTCGCTATACTTTCTTGATGCGAATATACTCGACACTTATCATTATTTTCTCTACGCTGATCTTAACTAGCTGTACAAGCTTAAGCAGCGAACAATCTACGCCACAAAATTCATCACAGTCATGGGGCAGCCGGGCTCAAACCCTATCGAAAATCAATTCCTGGGATTTAAAGGGATTAATTAGTATTCGAAATAATGCCAAACCTGATAACTTGACCGCTAATGTTCAATGGCAGCAGCAACAACAACAGTATTCTATTTTGTTCTTTGGGCCGCTTGGTGCAGGATCTGCAAAATTAACGGGCACACCGGGGAATGTGCAGTTACAAACAGCTGATGGTAAAACCTATACATCGACATCTGCAGAAAATCTATTAGCTGAACAAACCCACTGGACGCTCCCAGTTTCTAGTTTATTTTATTGGATACGCGGCATCCCTGTACCTAATATTCCCGCCAAAAAGACGTTTGATAGCTTCAATCACCTGACTGAATTAGAGCAGCAGGGTTGGAAAATTCAGTTTTTACGCTACACATCTGCTCATCAAATTGACATTCCGAATAAAATTTTCCTATTTAGCCCTGACTTCAATGTAAAAATCATAATTAATGAATGGAAGTTATAAACTTCCCATTGACACTCACGTCTTCAATCAGCAAAATAGCGGCCTCAACGTTCCAGTTTGGGGTGTCGCCAAGCGGTAAGGCACCGGGTTTTGATCTCGGCATTCCTAGGTTCGAATCCTAGCACCCCAGCCATTCTAAAATTCAATGAATCATAAGTGGGAAGACTATCGTGCCAGAGATAATGATATTTGGTGGTAATGCATCGCGAGGGTTAGCGCAACATATCGTGGATCACCTAAATCTTCCTCTAGGCAAAGCAGTCGTCGGTACATTTAGCGACGGCGAAACTCTGGTCGAAATCCAAGAAAACGTTCGTGGCCGTGATGTTTTTATTATCCAGTCTACTTGCGCACCATCTAATGATACCTTGATGGAATTAATTATTATGGCAGATGCATTACGACGCGCATCCGCCGCAAAAATCACCGCTGTCGTACCTTACTTCGGTTATGCACGCCAAGATAGACGCGTACGCTCTGCTCGCGTTCCCATCACAGCAAAAATCGTTGCTGACATGATGGCATCCGTTGGTATTAGCCGCTTAGTTACCGTTGATTTACATGCTGATCAGATCCAAGGTTTTTTCTACATGCCCGTAGATAACCTTTACAGCACTCCCATTATGTTAGAAGACATTTACAAACGCTCTTACAAAAACATGATGGTGGTATCGCCAGATGTCGGCGGTGTTATCCGCGCACGCGCGATTGCAAAACGGTTGGCAAGCGCTGATTTAGCTATTATCGATAAAAGACGGCCGCAACCAAACGAAGCACAAGTTATGCATATCATTGGTGATGTAAAAGACCGTGAATGTATTATCGTCGATGATATTATCGATACAGCAGGAACATTAGGTAAAGCTGCAGAAGCATTGAAGCAACATGGCGCCGCAAAAGTCGTTGCTTATATCACACACCCTGTCCTTTCAGGCAAAGCAATCCAAAACATTGAATCATCACCCATCGATGAATTAATTGTAACAGACACAATACCTCTCAGCGCAGAAGCACAAAAGTGCAGCCGTATTCGTCCAATCAGTTTAAGCCAAATGATTGCTGAAGCTATTCGTCGCATTAGTGGCGCAGGCTCGTTGAGCCGAATGTTTGTAGACTAAGGACAACACTTAGACATGACTAAGTATTCCTACATAAGATATTTATTTTTATCTCTATTTTTTATACTCACTAGCTGCACAGCAACCATGTCTGGTGGCTTTGAAGCAAACCCTACGCAAGCTAACCAATATACGTATCGCACATACCTAGGAATGCTATCTGACACCGATGCAGCCAAAGTTAAAGCCAAACAAGACATCGATCTATTTATGAAAGCGCATCAATATCAATCCTATCAAGTGCTACACGAAGGAGAAAATTGGTTTCCTGCCTATTATGAATACACGCTGCAATTTAATCATGGAACCAATCATGAACCTGCGCGCACTACTTACAAAAAATAAAGAATTTGTCTTCTATACCATTACTGGCGGCACAGCGACCATTGCTGACTGGACGACGTTTGCACTCATCACGACTTACCTTCATATTCACTATGAAACAGCTCTTGTTATTGCGTATGCCACGGGTGGCGTTGTGCATTACATCGCAAATAAACTATTTACTTTTGAATGCCGCTCTAAAAAAATCGGTTCGCAGCTAGCTTTTTATTGCCTTGCAGCAGGGATATCACTTTCATTAAATATGGCGATATTAGGTGTACTTATCGCTCACGTTCAATTAAACCAAGTGGTGGCACGGATAATCACCACTGCATTAATGTTACTACCGAACTACTTATTACATAAAAACATCACGTTTAATCGAAAACTATTTCCTCAACATCAACATCTTTCATAAATATCAAAACGATAGACTGGAAAAACAATCACTAAATTTTGCATAGCCTACCGCATCAACAAATACTAGATCAGGTTTTTTTAGAATTAAGATCTTCCGCAAGAATTGCTGGGATATAAAAATAAAAAACTAACCGCGGGCTAATCTCAAAATTAATTTATTTGGCAAGATATCACTATTTTTATAATGCCGTGCAAGTAATAATGGCGCTTAAGATATCCTGGAGCCATACATGCAGAAAATCGTCTTTGCCGCCTCTTTAGTTGGCATCTATCTCGTTGGTTTTGCAACTCAATCAAGCTTATTATTAAATTGGGATGTAAGCTGGTTAATGCATGCTGCTGAAAAACTATTACAGGGTGGAAGTTACAGCAAAGATTTTTTCGAATTCAACCCCCCCATGATTATTTATCTTTCTATTCCTCCAGTTTTGCTAACTAAGATCATCCCTATTTCCATTATTCATGCAGAACAAATGTACGTGTTCTTATTGGCCACGCTCATTTTATTCATTTCATCAAAATTGATTAAACATTATTTTAATCACCATAAATTGCTTCAACATATCCTCATATTAACTCTCGCGATCTGTTTTTTAATCGTGCCCATCTATGAATTTGGTCAACGCGAACATTTAATGCTGATGTTGATTATGCCATACATACTTTCTATCAATTCTCGACCATATAGCTCATCTGTATACCTAAGAATTTCTATTGGCCTACTTGCTGGCATAGGTTTTTCTTTGAAACCGTATTTTTTAATTACGCCATTCCTTCTTGAAATATATGCCCTAGTTAAAACAAAAAATAGGCTTAATTGGTGGCGGATTGAAACAATTTGCATCGCACTTATCATCGTCATATACACAGGAATAGTTTATTTATTCCACCCTGACTATATACAAACTGTCGCGCCACTTGCCATGCGCATTTATCACAGCGGCATCAACTCTTCATGGGAAATGTTATATTTACATAGCGGCAGCATATTTTGCTACACTGCTATTCTATTTTATCTACTACAAAACAATCATAAAAACAGTGAAGATACTGTTTTTTGCATTTCACTAATTGGCTTTTTGCTTGCTTTCTTTTGGCAAAGAACATATTGGTTTTACCATTTATACCCAGCATTCTGTTTTGCTTTATTATTATCTACTTCACTGATCACACAATTTATTTCTCATCATTTCACAAAAAAATCGGACCTTATTTTTTTGGGAATGTTTAGCTTATGTCTTTATACGTTACCCATTTATACTTTATTAAAATTATACGATTGGGGTTTAGAGTATAAAAAAAATGATGCTGCATTGATTACTTACTTGAATAATAGTACGCGCGATAAAAGCATTTATATTTTTTCAACCACTACTGTATATACCTATCCAGCCATAGATTATGCCGCTACAACTTCTGCATCACGCACAGCTTTTTTAGGTTGGATTCCAGGCATGATCAAGCGTCATGACACAGAAACAACAGCCGATAAAAAGTTCTTACTTTCTTTACTCATAGATGACTTCAAGACAAAACAACCCGATTTTGTTTTTATCGATATCCAGAAAGATAAACCCTATCTAGAAGGTGACTTTAATTACTTACAATACTTCGCTGATAATCAAGAGTTTAACCAACTATGGAAAAGCTATCGGTACAAAGAAACCATCACCTATCAAAATTTTTATATGTTTGATATATATTCCAAGGTCCATTAAAAGCAGGGTATTATTTGCGCAGAAATTAATCTGAATTACCGTAATACCTAGCCACGCACTGAAAGGCAATTCGCTAGACTGCAAAGCGTAAAATTTCGTTGTTTTGCAACCAGCATAGTTGAATTGCCGGCAACCCCTAGCCATATCGAGAAAATCATGTACAATACCCGCTCTTCCCACGCCTGGTCGCAAGGAGTGGGTGTTTTATTAATTTGGAGATCCAAAATGGCTACAAAACATAAGTTTGAATTCGATGCTGAAACACGCAAAGATGTGGGGAAAGGTGCGAGCCGCCGCCTACGTCATGCGAATTTAGTTCCAGCAGTTGTATACGGTGGTGGCGAAGAAGCTGCTTCTCTTACTTTAAACCATGACAAAGTGGTTGTTGCATTAAAGCAAGAAGCCTTCTATTCGCATATCTTAACCTTAAAAACAGCTAAAAAATCAGAAAGAGTTGTATTAAAAGCAGTTCAGCGTCATCCAGCAGAACCACGCGTATTACACATTGATTTTTTACGCGTTAGAGCAGATCAAAAATTACACATGCATATTCCTTTACACTTTTTAGGTGAAGAAGATGCTCCAGGTGTAAAAGAAGGCGGCGCATTCTCACACATCATGTCAGATGTTGAAGTTTCATGCTTACCAGACAACTTACCTGAGTACATTGAAGTTGATCTTTCAAACATGGCACTTGACCAAGTTATTCACTTGTCTGATATCAAGCTACCAAAAGGTGTTGAATTAATCGCATTTGCCCATGGCGTAGAAGGACATGATTTACCAGTTGTTACACTTCATATTCCACGTATTGTTGAAGAAGAAGTGATTACAGATGCTGAAGAAGTTACAGCAGAAGGTGCTGAAGGCGAAACCGCTGAAGCAGCTGCTCCATCTGAAGAAAATAAAGAGTAAAACGCTTTATAGGGAGCTATCGCATTGTCGTCGGGGATACAACTCATTGTTGGTCTTGGAAATCCAGGACAAGAATATGAAAATACTCGACACAATGCGGGCGCCTGGTTTGTGGAAACACTAGCAGATATTGCAAACACATCATTACGTCACGCTAACAAATTTCATGGCATGCACGCACAAGTTAAAATGAACGGCCATGATTGTCATTTATTAATTCCCACGACATTCATGAACCTCAGCGGCCAAGCAGTCAATGCTTTAGCAAGTTACTACAAATTAACACCAGAACAAATCTTAGTAGCACACGATGAAATTGACTTACCCACTGGTGATATTCGTTTAAAATTTGATGGTGGTCACGGCGGGCATAATGGTTTACGCGATATTATTAAGCATCTAGGTACAAATAAATTTTATCGCTTACGCATAGGTGTTGGTAGACCATTGAAAACGAGCGGCGAAGTTGTCGACTATGTTTTAAATGCACCACGCAAAGAAGAGCGCAAACAAATTGATGATGCACTGCACGAGACACAGAAAGTATTAACATTACTATTCGAAGGTCAATTTCAAAGAGCAATGCATGAGTTACATACAAAATAGGAATTCATTATGGGTATCAAATGTGGCATCGTTGGCTTACCAAACGTAGGTAAATCAACATTATTTAATTGTTTAACTAAAGCGGGCGTTGATGCATCTAACTATCCTTTTTGCACCATTGAACCTAACGTTGGCGTCGTTCCAGTTCCCGATCCACGCTTAGCTAAATTAGCTGCTATTGTTAGCCCTGAACGTATTTTACCAACCACAATGGAATTTGTGGATATTGCAGGCTTAGTAAAAGGCGCTGCGCAAGGCGAAGGCTTAGGAAATAAATTCTTAGCTAACATCCGTGAAACAGATGCTATTGCACACGTTGTTAGATGCTTTGAAAATACTGATGTTGTACACGTAGCAGGAAAAATTTCTCCGCAAGATGATATCGACGTGATTAACACTGAGCTAGCACTTGCTGATTTAGATACAATTGAACGCACAATTCTCCGCTCACAAAAACAAGCTAAATCAGGAGATAAAAATGCTGTCGCTGACATGGCTATATTTGAACGTGCGCGACAACAGCTTGATAAGGGCTTACCGGTGCGCAGCTTGTCGTTAACAAAAGAAGAAAGCGATCGCTTGAAACCATTGCAATTACTCACCGCAAAACCAACGTTATATATCGCAAACGTAGCCGAAGACGGCTTCACTAATAATCCCTATTTAGATCAAGTAAAAAATATTGCTGCGAACGAAAACTCAAGCGTCGTTGCGGTTTGTGCTTCCATTGAAGCAGAAATTGCAGAATTAGATGATGCAGAAAAAATCGAATTTTTAGCATCGATGAATTTAGATGAACCTGGCTTGGATCGCGTGATTCACGCAGGATATAAATTATTGAACTTAGAAACTTACTTTACCGCAGGCGTCAAAGAAGTTCGTGCATGGACAATTCCTGTTGGCTGCACTGCACCACAAGCAGCGGGTGTGATCCACACAGACTTTGAAAAAGGATTTATTCGTGCTGAAGTCATAGGCTATGAAGATTATATAAAATTTAATGGCGAAAATGGCGCGAAAGACGCAGGAAAATGGCGTTTAGAAGGGAAAGAATATACCGTCAAAGATGGTGATGTTATGCATTTTAGGTTTAATGTTTAACCCTCATCCCCAACCCTTCTCCCATTCGTAAAAAACACTCTGGGAGAAGGGAGTAAAATATAGAAATATTCACCTCTCCACTCGTGGAGAGGTCGACGCATGTTTTTTATGCGGCGGGTGAGGCAAACACCCTCATCCCCAACCCTTCTCCCATTTCGTAAAAAGCACCACGGGAGAAGGGAGTAAAATATAGAAATATTCACCTCTCCACTTGTGGAGAGGTCGACGCATGTTTTTTATGCGGCGGGTGAGGCAAACACCCTCATCCCCAACCCTTATCCCATTTCGTAAAAAGCACCACGGGAGAAGGGAGTAAAATATAGAAATATTCACCTCTCCACTCGTGGAGAGGTCGACGCATGTTTTTTATGCGGCGGGTGAGGCAAACACCCTCATCCCCAACCCTTCTCCCATTTCGTAAAAAGCACCACGGGAGAAGGGAGTAAAATATAGAAATATTCACCTCTCCACTTGTGGAGAGGTCGACGCATGTTTTTTATGCGGCGGGTGAGGCAAACACCCTCATCCCCAACCCTTCTCCCATTTCGTAAAAAGCACCACGGGAGAAGGGAGTAAAATATAGAAATATTCACCTCTCCACTTGTGGAGAGGTCGACGCATGTTTTTTATGCGGCGGGTGAGGCAAACACCCTCATCCCCAACCCTTCTCCCATTTCGTAAAAAGCACCACGGGAGAAGGGAGTAAAATATAGAAATATTCACCTCTCCACTTGTGGAGAGGTCGACGCATGTTTTTTATGCGGCGGGTGAGGCAAACACCCTCATCCCCAACCCTTATCCCATTTCGTAAAAAGCACCACGGGAGAAGGGAGTAAAAATTACTTACCCCTTAACAGCACGCTTCGCAACCGCTTGCAGAACAGCTACAGGTTTGTTTGCTAGTATTTTGTCGGCATCAGGTAGTGGAGCTAATACCAACATGAGAGGCTCACGCCTAAGCTTACTTTCAAGATGATCTAACGAATCTTTATCGAGCTTATCAAGATCTAACGTGCGCCACGCATCTAAAAATTGTGTACAAAAGTCGCTACGAACTAGTTTTAACCGCCCTGAATCAAATCGCTCCTTTGCAAACCTCAATGCTTCTCTTAAACATTCTTCTACTGTCATTTCTTTTTTCTGTACTTTATCACGCAAGACACTCAAGTAAGCTGTGGTACCAGGCACCCTATCATCACCAATTTTATGACTACTAAAAATGGGAACCGCTGCCACCCATTTAGCGCGATTATTTTGGTGTAACGCCGCAGACATTAATATATTAAGCAGTCGTTGCTGTGCAGAAGAGTGTCTTGCCTCCTCAACCATCTTTTTATTACCCAAGAGCAACTCACCTGCATCTTTCATTTTCTTGCTGACACGTTTATGATTCTCTTTCATTCTCTCACTAAAAGCAGATACTTCCGCAGCTCTTGCCTCACCAAATTCTTTTCCCGCTTTGTCATAGAGACTAACAACATCGCTCACTGCTGCATTATATGGCAGATCTTTCCATAGATTTGCAGCAACAACTTTCTCTGCCATTTTATCGTAATTTTCAACCGTCTTATTTTTTTTAAAATCGTCAATTGCTGTGCCTAACTCATCATCATATTTTTTTGCTGTAGCTTCGTATTCATCTCTTTTAAGTTGAATTGCCTTGTACTTATCTCCACTTCTTTTCTCCAAAGCATGCGCAGCATTTGTCAAAGCAGTCGTCACTTCACTGACCTTGTCTGTTAATTCGTGATGCTTAACGGTGTCCCATGCTGCCATTTTAAATTCATTAACTGCTGGCTGCTCTGCCATAGGAGCAGCTGGCCTTCTTTTTTTAGAGGCAGGAGGAAGCTTCGTTGGATCTGTGTCTAATAGCTGCTTGGTTTTTTGCGTTTCATCAACCTGTCGTTGATATGCGCGTAATTTATCTAGTAACTCAGGAGCATCTGACGAAACAAGCGCACCTAATTGATCAACTGATAAATCAGCTTTGAGATCAGCAACACTAAGCCCATCTGAAATAGCGGGAGTATCGATAAATATCTTCTTTTTTGGAACTGGAGCACTCGCTGTTTGCGTCGTGGCTGGAGCATTTTTCATAAGTGCATTGTAAAGTAAGCGACTAGGTTGAGTATCAATATCTTCAACAATAGCCCACAAATCCTTTAAAGGCTTCTGCAGTAACTGTTCTTCAGAAAAAAAATGAAATGCGTTAGGTGTGAAAACTCTCACAGGATTAGCATCAGGTTCTGGCTTTGCTTTTACACCACCTTTTGCTTCCGCAGACTTGGTCGCTGGCACGCTTTTTTCTTCAAAGCGAACTTCTCCAAGACCCGCAAATTGTTTTAAGAAACCTTTTGCCCATGCATTTGCTTGTTCTTCTGGCCGTTGCGCACCAACACTTACAACAAACGATTTCAGATACCCCAAAGTAGACTGCGTTGGGTCGACGACAGTTCTAGCCATAGTAAAAGCTACTTTCGCTTCTTTCAATAGTTCCGCAATAAGCTTTGTTTTTGCTTCTTTAAATGCACTTTGTTTTTTTGCCAAAGCAGTAACAATTTCACTTTTTAATTTATTCTGCTCCGCAAGGTTGGCTTGATGAGCCACATACTTACTCTTATAAGTGTCTTCATTACTTTTGATTTCATCATCATATTGACTTTTTTTATTTGCAAGATCATTTGATAGCTTATCTCGCTCTCTAGCGCTTGTTTTAGCTTCTTGCAATAGTTTCGGATTGGAATAGAAACCAACACTCTTGTGTTCGACTATAGCTTTAAAGGCTTTCTCTTCTTTTTCAATGTCTGCCTTTGCAAGAGCTAATTTATCATTAATAGTTACTAGCCATACTGGCAATGTAACAATTGAATCACTTGGAATTGCTGTACCTGTTAGCATAAATCACCACTTCCCTATTTTATGTCTAATCCACTTATTTTTTAATGTAACCGGTAGAGGCTTAAGACAGTCTTAAAACACTTCTCTCCATTTATTTTTGTACTAATCTTGCCAACTGCTCCAACAAATCTCCTGCAATATCCGTACCGCACTGCGCATCAATTTCACGAATACACGTTGGACTGGTAACATTAATCTCGGTGAGATAATCACCTATCACATCTAATCCTACAAAATACAATCCCTTCTCACGCAAAAATGGGCCTACTTGTTGGCAGATCCAACGATCTCTCGCTGTTAATGGTTGCGCTACACCATGACCTCCAGCAGCTAAATTACCACGCAACTCTCCTGCGGCTGGAATTCTCGCTAATGCATGTGACACCGGCTCACCATTAATCATTAAAATACGTTTATCACCGCCTTCTTTGATTTCTGGAATATAACGCTGCGCCATTGCAAAACGTGTACCACGCTCCGTCAACACTTCAAAAATAACCGATGCATTTTGATCTGGATGCGTCACACGAAAAATAGATGCACCACCCATGGCATCTAATGGCTTACACACAACATCTTTATATTCATGCAAAAATTCACGTAACAAAGACATATCTCGAGCGACTATTGTCGGCGGTGCACATTCAGGAAACCACGTTGTGAGCACTTTTTCATTTGCATCACGTAAACTTTGTGACTTGTTTGCAACTAATGTGCCGTATCGCTCTGCATGCTCTAAAATATAGGTTGTATAAATATATTCGCGATCAAACGGAGGATCTTTACGCATTAAAATAATATCTAGCTCTTTCAATTCTATTTGTTTGTGATCAGTAAATTCAAACCAATGTTTTTCATCATCAAACACATTCAGCAGGCTCGCATTACCGAATGCTTTGCCATCGCGGATAAACAAATCTTTTTGTTCGAAATAAAAAAATTCCCAGCCACGCTTTTTCGCCGCTAATAACATTGCTAAGGTACTATCTTTTTTGTAATGAATCGCTTGTATGGGATCCATTACGACGCCAAGTTTGATTGTCATTGATTACTCCTATTTGTACTCTGTCATCCTGAGGAGCGGAGCGACGAAGGACCTCCTCGACACTCCGTAAAAGTGAACAGAACACTTATCCAGGAGATCCCTCGCTACGCTCGGGATGACAGCAATTAACCCATCACCGAATGCATTTCACGTGCAGCAGCTAACATACTTAACCGCGCTATCACACCATAAGCATAAAAACGGTTTTGACATTCATCAATATTATGATTCTTTTTTTCACATGGTTTATGACAGCTTTTCACAAAAGCTAACGGTTCAAAGTGCATTCCCGGTGAATTTAGATTTTCATCAATACCACGATCTTTATGCACCCGATAAAATCCACCAACAACTTGCTGTCCAAACAGATAAACAACAGGCTCAGCGACTGCATTGTCTGCGCCCCACGTTTCAAATGTGTAAACACCTTCTTGCACGATTACCCGATTTACAGGTTGGCCGCCTTTTGATTTTGACATGCTCACGCGTTGCTTACGGTTAAGCGAACGCACTTCATCAACACTCTTTACCATCATCACTGCGATACCATAAGTACCTGCATCTGCTTTAACAACAATGTATGGCGTGCAATTAATTTCATATTCATCATATTTTTTCTGCACTGCAGCTAAGATTTTTTCAACATTAGATGCTAAACAATCTTCGCCATCACGTTGCATAAAATCCACTTCACCACAATGACGGAACAATGGCGCGACAAACCAAGGATCAATGCTGATGAGCTTTGCAAATTCATCGCACACATCTGCATAATGTTGAAAATGTCCGGACTTCAAACGTTGACTCCAACCTAACTCGGATGGCGGCAATAATGGCTGCGTTAGCTTTTGCAAAACTGCAGGAATCCCATCAGATAAATCATTGTTTAGCAGCACAACATCCGGCGTGAAATTTTTCAATTTCACTTGATCAGCATCACGCACTAATGATTCAACGATCACCGCTTCACCATTAGCCAATGTGATTTCTGTTGGCTGTTGATAATCTGGCAACAAAGAACCTACTCGCACTTCAAATCCCGCTTGTGAAATGATACGCACTAATGATTTGACATTGGCCCAATAAAATAAATTACGCGTATGATTTTCTGGAACGATCAATACTTTTTTTGCATCTTTTGACATAGCTAAAATAGTTTGTTTAGCTGCATCGACTGCTAAGGTTAAAAATTCTGGATTAAGATTGTTAAATCCCGCAGGAAATAAATTCATATCCACAGGCGCTAATTTAAATCCTGCGTTACGTAAATCGACAGAACCATAAATAGGTGCCGGTGTGTTTTTCCATTGTTGCTGGAACCAATGCTCAATATCATCATGTTGACTTAAAATTTGTTTTTCTAACAAATGCAATGGACCCGCTTGCGCAGTCACTAAGTGTGGTGTTTGATGTAATGTATTTTGCACGACTGATTCCTTAATTAATTAACAACTCGGCTTAACCGATTTAATAACTCTTTTGCATTGACTTCGCCAACAATACGTTGTGAAGATAATTCTTTTCCTTGTGCGTCAAACAATATCATTGTCGGTGGCGCAACCACGTTATACATAGCCATCACCGCGCTATTACTATCTGTACTCGTTGTCACATCTAAACGTAATCGCATAAAACGGTTTAAAGCATCGTGAACGTCATTTTGATTTAAAACGTTTCTATCCATATAAACACACGATGTACACCAATCTGCATAAAAATCTAATATAACAGGCAAATGTTGCTTTTTAGCTAATTTTAATTCGCGCAAAAGGTCTTGTTTGTTTTTAACTGTGGTAAACACTGTTTTTTCACTTGTTTTTGTAACAGCAATACCCCAGTCATTCCACGGATGCAAAGGGTCATCATTTCCTAATCCTGCACCAGTCATTAAAATAACACCGTAAAATAACAGCAACGCGCCAATAATACGCTGCAAATTTCTTCCATATATTTCTATCTTATAAAAAAAGCTTAAATACATGCCTGAGAAAATGGCAAGCATGCCCCACAGAATCAATATAATGGATCCGTGTAGAATTCTAGAAAGCATCCATACAGCAACACCTAACATGAGAATGGCAAATAATTTTTTAATGAAATCCATCCATGGCCCTGCTTTTGGCAACCACTTACCTGCCGAGGTTCCAATGAGTAACAAAGGCATTCCCATTCCCAACCCTAGCATCAACAATGCTAGGCCACCTAAAACTTTATCGCCTGTTTGTGCAATATAAGCGAGCACTCCTACCAGCGGCGCACTGACACATGGGGAAACAATTAGTGTTGATAAACATCCCATACAAAATACACTGAAGAATGCTCCACCACTAAAATATTGATTCCACCGAGTCGTATGTTGTTGCCAGGATGCTGGAAGTTGTAACTCATAAACGCCAAAAAGTGATAGCGCTAATAAAACAAATAACAAACTGAATAGACTTATCACCCATGGATTTTGTAACGCGGCTTGCACACCATGTCCTAATGAAGCAACAACGATGCCTGCTATCGCATAAGTCACTGCCATTCCCAACACATACGCCAAAGACAAACCAAATGCACGACGCGTACTGACTTTTTGTTTATGCCCAACAATAATACCGGATAAAATTGGCACCATCGGCAATACACACGGTGTAAATGCAAGTAACAATCCTAAAAGTAAAAATCCAAACAACGTGGCAACCATACTGTGCCCAACAAACAATTGCTGAGCTGCATCTTGATCTGAAATAAATGTATCGCCATCGGCAACCATACTGACATGGCCTAATAGACTCTCCATTGGCTTAATACTCATCAAATCGACTTTCAAATATTTTTGTACGGGGGCATAACAAAAACCACCTAATGAACACCCTTGATAAGTAATCGTCAACGTCATGGGCCCTCGAAATGCTCCGACCAAGGGCAACGTCAGCTTTAATAATCCTGAATAAATAGATGAAGAAATATCGTGATGGTTGTGATTAATGCTTTTTGGCCAAGCGATTTTCCCAATTTTAACTTGGCTAGTTGGTGCCAGGGTAAAATTGAATTTATCTTGATAAAGATAATAGCCAGGAGCGATATTCCACTGAAACGTAATATTGTCATGCTCATCTACATAGATATTAAAAACAAAAGCTTGCTCAGGCGGCAATGGCTTAACTTCAGCTGCATATCCGAATGACACAAATAGACTCAACCATATCGCGATAAAAATGTTTCGCATTACCATCCCAACCCTATTTTGAGCTTATGTGGAGATGATATACCAATTTTCAATTCGGGGACATGCGCCGCATGAAGGAGATCCCTCGCTACGCTCGGGATGACAGCCTAGGAGCAGCGCCTCTGTCATCCCGAAGAGAATAGCGACGAGGGACCTCCCTGGAAACATCGTGAACACGAACAAAGCCTAGTATTCCCCTTGACTCCACGGCTATTCCTATTATTATTTAGCACTCTCCACTTGAGAGTGCCAAAAGAACCCCCATATAAGGGGTTGAGGCTGCCAAAGCAGCAAGAATTTATAATGTTAGACTGACAACTAAGGAGTAACGAAAAATGTCAAAAAGCAAGATGGTTCCTTTATATGACCGCGTCGTTGTAATGCCAAGCGAAGTTGAAACAACCTCTGCTGGCGGTATCGTCATCCCAGACACAGCGGACAAAGATAAGCCAATGCGCGGCACGATTGAATGCGTAGGTAATGGCAAATACATCGAAGGCAAATTGTTACCTTTACAAGTTAAAAAAGGCGACAAAGTACTTTTCGGCAAATACGCTGGCACCAATATCAAACTCGATGGCAAAGAATTTCTTGTCATGCGTGAAGAAGATATTTTGGCTGTTATTGAAGAATAATTTTAACTTAACTGAAAAGAGGACAAGAGAATTATGGCTGCTAAAGACGTACGTTTTGCAGAAGAAGCTCGCCAATTAATGTTAGCTGGCGTAAATGAACTAGCAAATGCTGTTCAAATCACAATGGGCCCACGTGGTCGCAACGTGGTAATCGACAAATCTTTCGGCGCACCAACCGTAACTAAAGACGGTGTATCGGTTGCTAAAGAAATCGAATTCAAAGACAAGTTCAAAAACATGGGCGCACAGATGGTTAAAGAAGTTGCGTCACAAACTTCTGATGAAGCTGGTGATGGTACAACTACAGCTACCGTATTAGCACGTCAAATCTTAGTAGAAGGCTTGAAAGCAGTTGTTGCTGGCTTCAACCCAATGGATTTGAAACGTGGTATTGATAAAGCCGTTTCTGCTGCAGTAGAAGAATTGAAGAAATTATCTGTACCTTGCAAAGACGACAAAGCCATTGCACAAGTTGGTACAATTTCTGCAAACTCAGACGAATCTATTGGTCGCATTATTGCTGACGCAATGGGTAAAGTGGGCAAAGAAGGCGTTATCACAGTTGAAGAAGGTTCTGGCTTAGAAAACGAATTAGATGTTGTAGAAGGTATGCAATTCGATCGTGGTTACTTATCTCCATACTTCGTCAACAATCAACAAAACATGTCAGCTGATTTAGAAAATCCATTCATCTTAATCGTTGATAAGAAAATTTCTTCAATCCGCGATATGCTCCCAGTATTAGAAGCAGTTGCTAAATCTGGTCGTGCATTATTGATCATTGCTGAAGATGTTGAAGGCGAAGCATTAGCAACTTTAGTTGTTAACAATATGCGCGGCATCGTGAAAGTATGTGCAGTTAAAGCACCTGGTTTCGGTGATCGTCGTAAAGAAATGTTACAAGACATCGCTGTATTAACCAAAGCACAAGTTATTTCAGAAGAAATTGGCCGTACATTAGATTCAGCCACATTGAAAGACTTAGGTACAGCAAAACGCATTCATATCGACAAAGACAACACCACCATCATTGATGGCGCTGGCGAAAGAACCGATATCGAAGGTCGCGTTACTCAATTGCGTGCACGCATGCAAGACACCTCATCTGATTACGATCGTGAAAAACTCCAAGAACGCGTTGCAAAACTCGCTGGCGGCGTTGCAGTAATCAAAGTAGGTGCTGGTTCTGAAATCGAAATGAAAGAAAAGAAAGCTCGCGTTGAAGATGCATTACACGCTACACGTGCAGCAGTAGAAGAAGGCGTTGTTCCTGGTGGTGGCGTTGCATTGATTCGTGCATTGCAAGCAATCTCTGGATTGAAAGGCGCTAACGAAGCTCAAAACATGGGTATTCAATTAACCCGTAGAGCATTAGAAGCTCCATTACGTCAAATCGTTACTAATGCTGGTTATGAAGCATCTGTCGTAGTTAACAAAATATTAGAAGCTAAAGCAAATATTGGCTTCAACGCTGCAACCGGCGAATATGGCGACATGATTGATTTCGGTATTTTGGATCCAACCAAAGTAACACGTACTGCATTACAACACGCTGCATCAGTTTCTGGCATGATGATTACCACAGAATGCATGATCACTGAACTTCCAAAAGAAGACGGTGAAGGCGGCGGTGGTATGTCAGGTGGTGGCATGGGCGGCATGGGTGGAATGGGCGGCATGATGTAAATGAGCTCAACATTCACGAATGTTTTTTATGAGTGAATGTTAGAGCGAATTTATCCCGGAAAAACGCGCTAGCGTTTTATCCGGGATCTCCCAGATAAAAAAACAAAACCCCGCAATGCGGGGTTTTTTATTGCTTACAACTCTTCTACACCTCATACAAAACTCCCTGCGACCCCATCTCAATTCCCTCACCTCCATTGTTTTTCAAAGGCGTTGTTGAATAAATCGATTTTCTCCCTTCTCCCGGAGTGATTTTTACGAGGGGAGAAGGGTTGGGGATGAGGGTTTTGAGCAAGGTATGTGCCTCCTAAAGATATTTGTGCCACTTCAAACACCCTCACCCCTAGCCCCTCTCCCAAAGAAAAGCATTTTGGGAGAGGGGAATAGTGCAGATTTTGATTCATACAACAACGCCTTTGAAAAACAATGGGGGAGAGGGCTAGGGTAATGCGCTATACGCTACTAATAATGAAGTAAAAATCATTGCCATAGAAAAAGTTAAACCACGTGGAGATGCTTACAAATGAACTTACAAATTATAAAATCAACTGATGGAAAAGCAGAGTATGTACTGCTGCCAATCCATGTATACAACTCTTTACGCAATGAAATTGAAAAAGCTCTTAACAAAAAACATCTCAGCAATGATTATGTTACTTTTGAGTTGGACGATTATATAGATAATCCTATCGCTCTCGCTCGCATTAATGCCAGCATCACGCAAGAAGAGTTAGCGAAACGCATGAAAGTAAGCCAAGCTTATGTCAGCAAGCTTGAAGCTCAAAGCAAAGTCACCGCGAAAGTTTTAAAAAAAGTAAAATCAGCACTTGAACGTGAAAAATAAAAAGAGATTTTTACCGATAATACAATATATTACCCCTGACCAAATACCCCCCCCACACTTAACTATTTGAAAATAAAACAGTAACTGTATTGTTTGCATATGAAAAGACTTACATCTAATTTCCCACTAAATATTTATTTATTTTTTAAATATAAAAAAATCAATCATCTATCTGCATTCGACTATTATCAACCAACTACTTTCCCTCAAATTTGGTAAAATAACAGTAACGAGGTGGTTTATAACAAAATCATGGATAAGGATACTTAAGCCATGTTATTAAAACATTCCGCTGCATACACTCATACATCTATTGATGCTATTTATGCCGAAGCTTGGGAAAAAACCAACGGTATGAAAAACATTTTTTGGAAAGCATTTGCAGGTATTGCCTTAACTATTTTTATTACTATCAATTTGAGCTTCACATTAGGCAACATCTTTTCTACTACAACCATACCAACCCCATTTGCACTCAAGATACTTATTCAATTTAGCATTAACGCATTATTAGTTACGCCACTCTGTGTAGGTCTGTTTATGATATGCGTAAAGCAATGCACCATCGGCCATGCGCCCATCAATACCTTATTTGAATATTTACCCTATTGGAAACGCCTCGCCATTATTCCATTGAGCCTTATGATTTTCATTTTATTAGAAACAATGTTTGCTAGCTTTGTGGGAATAAAAATAGGAATATTTTTCTTATTTGTTTTATTAATTATTAATTATTTCTTTTATATACCACTTTGCGTAGATAAAAAATTTACTGTATTGCATAGCTTAGACATAGCAAGAAAAATGGTATTTGAAAATAGGATGACCGTATCGCGCTTTGTAATCACACTACTCGTGATCACATTTTTTAGCTTATGCACTGGCGGAATCGCATTTATTTGGACGCTACCCTGGATGGGAAACGCGATAGCTATTTTCTACCGCGAATTGTTTGGCATACAAATTGCTTTGGTGTAAAGCTCACTTCAATGTTGGCACTGGTGCTTTAGTAAAATCTCGTTTTGTAAATTTCATTCTCACTTGATCTACACAACGCAGCGTACCTAGCATATCCACTCTAAAAGGTTTTTTGATATTGTCATCCATCGTAAAATCATATTCTCTTACTAATTTTATTAATGCTAACTTAGCCTCTTGCAAAGAAAACCTTTGCCCAGGACAACGTCTTTCTGCTATACCAAATGGATTATATCCCTCAGGATCAGGATCCCCAGTCTTGAACCGGTCTGGATTAAAAACATTTGGATTATTATTTTTGAATACCGGAGCAAACCTATGCGTATAATACGGTGAAAATAAAACAAAACCGCCTGCTTTTATGAATATGGATTTAGACGGATCTTTTTCATCGTTCAATTTAAATGGCTTGACGACTTCACGTGCAATCACTGGCACAGGGGGATTCAAACGCAACGATTCTTTTAAGACTTTATCAAGATAGACATACTTCGATAAATCAAATTTTGGTTTTTCTTCTTGCTCGGCTTTCTCATCTTGTGTGCCTTCTTGATCTTTTACTTCAAGAGAATCAATTTCCTGACGTAATTTCTTTAACACCTCAGGATTACGCGCCAACTCCATCAATGTAAATTGCAGCAACCGTGATGTCGTTTCATGCCCCGCCAATAAAATAAACTTACCTTCTTCAATCAAGTTTTCGTCCGTTACATCTTTACCAACACTCTGTAATAGTTTATCTAATAAATTTTGATGACCCTTCTCTTCTCGTCCTTGACGATTAATATTTTTAGCTAACAAATGAATACGGACAGCATCTTCTAATTGTTTTCTCAACCTATCTAACTCAATTTCAAAATTAATATTAAGCTGCTTAGCAGCTGCCTGTAACTTCACATACACTGCAGACTTTACATCTGTAATACCTCTAAAGACATCATCATATACTTTAGATAACTTTTCTGTTGATTCTGAATCACTTTCTTTAAGCAACAACAATTCATCAATCATTGTCATCGCTAATATAGTAAACTCCTTACTGGGATCAATTACTTTTTCATCTAGCTTTGCTAGTTGCTTATCTATTACTGCTTTCATTGGCCCTACAAGCTGCCTCAATGCCTCTGATTTGAAAATCGCATTTTCAGTGACCTCTCGTTTTGCTTTCCATATCGCAGCGCCCTTTGCTTTATCATGACTGGAAACAACAAAAATATTATCTCCTTGTGTATTATAAACATGTGAAAATGGAATCAACGAACCTTCACGCTCTAGACAATCTTGATGCTGAAGAAACACGCAGCGAATATCTATGGGATTAGTTAAAAAGACAGCTGGTTTATGTCCCAACCAAAAATAACATTTTTTACTATCATCTGCGTCCGCAGTTTCTGCAAGTCTAGCCATCTCTGAAGTAAAATATTTTTCAGTGAAATACCCAACACGACCCCAAAATGGGTTGCCAGATATTTTTGGGATAGCGGTATGTGCATTGCCTGAAATAACAGCAGGAACAAGATTATTCCACGCCCATCTTACCGGTGAAGTTAGGGTGAAAAAAATTTTTGAAGCTATTGATGTTGCAACTATTTGCTTTGATTCTGGCACTCGATCTTTTGCTTTCTGCTCTGGCACTATTACTTTCTCTCCCTCTCGCGCAGACCCAGGCACACCTTCTCTTGTCATCGCCATATCACACCTCATGCTTTGTATTTTTTATATTAAAAATCCTGGAAAGTACTTAAGATATAAATTGCATTGATATAAAACTTACTATGGTTTCAACTGCTTTATCATTTTTTCATCTAAAGTTTTAGACACTCTTCTCGTAAATTTCATTTTCACTTGGTCTACACAACGTAGCGTACCCAGAATATCAAGTCTGAATGGTTGCTGAATCTTACTATCCATTTCAAAGTCATACTCTTTTATTATTTTTATCAACCCTAATCTCGCCTCTAAATATGTAGAGAGCCTCTGCCCTGGACAATGGCGCTCACCAACACCAAAAGGAACATAACCCGCCGGATCTGGTTCGTTATCTTTAAAACGATCTGGGTTAAATTCTTCTGGTTTATGATCCTTAAAAGCGGGCGCAAAGCGTTGCGTATAGAGTGGTGCAAACATCACTATACTACCTGCATTAATGTAAATAGATTTTGAGCTATCTTTTTCTTCCAACGTAAAACCTTCAGTCACTTCACGAGCTAAGGCGGGCGCTGGCGGGTACAAGCGCAATGTTTCTTTAATGACTTTATCTAAATAACACATCTTATCTAAATCATACTCACCCTTGTCATCAGGCTGAACAGCATCGATTTCAAGTTTTAATTTTTTCAATACTTCCGGATTTCTAGCTAAAGACATTAATGCAAACTGAAACAATCTAGCTGTAGTTTCATGGCCACCGAGTAAAATAAATTTACTTTCTTCAATTACATTTTCTACGGTAACGTTTTGTTTTATACTTTTCAGCAATGCTGCTATGAGATTATCTTTATGAGCATCAATATTTTTTTCATCTTTCAAATTTAAATGTTGGCCTACGAGCTCATCTAATTCTTTTCGTAAGCGATCCGTAACGACTTCTTTTTTGATACCGATTTTAGCAAGAAATTCTTTTATTTTTATATGTATTGAGGTTGTAGGATCTGCGATAACTTTGAAAACCGCATCATAAGCAGCGGATAATTTTGCTGTTGATTTCTCATCCCCATCTACTTTAAATAACACGCGGTCGATGACAGCCATCGTCACCTGGGTAAACTTTTCGCGTAAATCAATTTCACTTTTATCTAAATCTTTTAACTGATCATCTAAAACTGCTCGAACACTAGATGCCAGTTTTTTTAATGCATTTTTTTCAAAGATTGCCTTTTCGAGCACCTTTCTTTTTGCAGACCAAAAACTTGCGCCTTTAGCTTGATTATGCGAAGAAATAACGAGTAAATTACTTTTATTGACATTATAAACATGAGAAAAAGCAACCAGAACCCCTTCACGCTCTAATAATCGTTGATGCTTAACAAAAACTTGACGAATATCCTCAGGTCGCGTTAAAAAAATCGCTCTTTTATGTCCTAGCCAAAAATAACATTTACCACTCTCATGTTGATTTGCGGCATAAGCTAATTCTTTAACTTTTGCAGCAAATGAATTAACACCAAAGTCATTTAACGAACCATAAACAGGATGTCCTTTGATACGCTGCAGCTGTGGATAAGCATTCCCGGAGATGACTGCTGGCATAAACTTATTCCATGCCCATGTTATATTAGATGTTACTGCAGTAAACATTCTAGACACAACTGACGCGGCTACGACTTGCTGGGCACCTTGATTTGATTGTAGCTCTGCTTTTATATCCGTAGCAGGGTCTTGATTACCCATTCTTGAAGCAGCCATTCCTCACCTCATTTTATATCTCTATTTTTATATAAAAATTTTTTATTAGTTACAGCTTGGTAATGCTTGGCTACCATCAGAGCGCGTTACCGTAATTCCATCGAAATAAGTATCGTAATTTGTACCCAGTGCGCGTGCATCTAGCTGCACATCAATCGAAGAAACTGTCGATGAATATTTTGTTGGTTGTGGCATTAATGGAGGTATTTTTAATTTTGAAAAGTCAATTTGCGTTACAACTTTGGGACTTGCAGGGTTTTGTAAATCTTTCACTAACAATGATTGGAATATCGCATTATTTGTTTGTTGATCACGCATAAACATCATGCATACGTGAAACCAACGATCGCTTATCACTTTTTGCGAACTATCTAAGTAAGAACACTGAATACCCGTATCCACCCATGTTCCGGTACCCGTCCATTGAAACACTCGCCAATGACCACCACCCCCAGGAACACGAGGACTTAAATTACATTCCGTGCCAAAAATAATACGTGCGTTTTTATTTCCTAGAGCTTGATTTGCATCAAACTCAACAGCAACTGCATCACCTTGTGGATCATGTATATTCACATCGTATTCAATCTTCCAACTAGTAGCTGTAGCGAATTGCTGTAATGGCAAAGACCACAAAGCCGCGCCAAATTGATTATTATTATCAATATGAAATAAACTTGAGTCACCATCTAGAGACGGCATGTTAACAACATCATGATAACCTGTTGCAAAATTTGATTTGCCAACACAATTAGGATTACTTTTGGGATCACAATATTGCCATGCAGAAGAAGCGTCTAATTTTGTTTGCTTAATGATTTGCGCAAACGATGCATTTGATAAAAATATCAATGCACATAAACCATATTTCATTTTCATTTCACAATCCAAATAGCAAAGCGATCCAATTTGTTATCCCTACAGCAAGAGGACCAATTATCATCGACAAAATATTTGTTGCGAGCAGTAACACTAAAATAAGAAATCCATATCGTTCTAGTTGCCCAAAGTACCAACCTATACGACCAGGTAATAAGTAATATAACGCACGTCCACCATCAAGTGGCGGAATAGGAAGACAATTTAATATTGCCAATACAATATTAATTGAGATTCCCGCTTCACCCATATAAATCAATGGCTCACCTAACCACTGATTCGTTGGAAAAGCAATATAACCAACCTTTGCAAGCCCTGCCCAAGCAAACGCCATTAAAACATTCGATAGTGGACCAGCAAGAGAAATGATCGGCATCTGTAATCGCGGATTAGACAAGTTTCGTGGATTCACTGGTACTGGCTTTGCCCAGCCAAAGATAAAACCACCAAATATTAATAACAATACCGGAATTAATACAGTACCAATAGGATCGATGTGCTTCAGTGGATTAATGGTCAAACGACCTGATAATTTAGCAGTATGATCGCCGAATAAATATGCAACAAAGCCATGCGCCACTTCATGCAAAGTAATTGCAAAGAGTAGTGGCAACGCCCAAACACATATTTTTTGCACAACTGTTAATTCGATCATCATAGCGTCAATGTAACATAATTTATCAATATGAGAAATGCTACCGCATCGGCATTGTTGCATAAATCGATTTTCTCCCTTCTCCCGGAGTGATTTTTACGAGAGGGTTGGGGATGAGGGTTTTGAGCAAGGTATGTGCCTCCTAAAGATATTTGTGCCACTTCAAACACCCTCACCCCTAGCCCCTCTCCCAAAGAAAAGCATTTTGGGAGAGGGGAATAGTGCAGATTTTGATTTATGCAACAACGCCTACCGCATCGCAGGTGGGCAAAGCGCAGCGCGCCCACCACTCATGACTATTTAATCTGCATTTTGGCACTTCCATCTGGGATTGGAAGTTGCGTAGCAAGCGACTCACTACTCAATGCAGCCGCCACTCGCTCTTGCATGGATCTCCACTCTCTCAAGGCTTGATAGTCACTATTCAATCTCGCCAATTGTTCAGAATGTACTGAATCAGACAATAATGGTTGTGTTTCTGAAAGCTTCGCATACGCTACTTTCGCGCCTTGTAGGTCCGTTTTAGCCATGTATTTCACCTGCGGCTTAGCAGGATATTTGCTCTCTGCCAGCTGTAACTGTCTCATTCCTGTATTTATCTCGCTTCCAAGTTCATTCATCGAAAAAGCAGCAAATCTTTTAGCCAGCAATAAAGTAGTACGAGGTTTAGCTGCAAAATCTGCACGTATCGCCTCAAAATTCTCTTCTTTGGCAGGAAATACGATATCTAGTACAGCTTTGACTTTGGCATTCACCGCCTTACTATCTAACGCGGATACCGATTTCGCCTCGGCATCAACCTCTATATTTTGCGCATGTTGCGCTCTACCGTTTTCTAACAACTCTTCTAACTCACCAAGCCCTAACGCACTAAGAAAACGCATTATCATAAATATCTCCTCTCCATTATTGTTGACTGTGTTCAGTTTTTTTTCTAATCTAGCGCATCTTTCAAACCTATCGGAACTTTAACTGTGTCTCTCATTTTTTACAAATCTATTGCGGGTTTTTTGATATTCTTAGTCACGATTGTTTCTGTAATCTACCCAATCCGCGCAAGAGTGAAGCCCACTCATAACCATATTTTAGAATTAGGTGATGCTTTCGCCAGCGGTATCTTTTTGGGCGCGGCCTTATTTCACATGCTACCTGATGCTATCGCCAATTTTGCGACAGCACTACCTAGCATCCATTTTCCATTAGCGGAAGGCTTCTGTGCGGCTGGGTTTTTGATATTGTTATTTCTAGAAAGGTTATCGCATATCTCTTCTGCAAATAAGTCAGAACACCTTCACTCACTGCCTTACATGTTAGCGGTTATCTTAATTGTGCACTCACTCATTGAAGGCGCTGCATTAGGCTTTAATGAAACGCTAGCTTCTGCTGTTGTTATTTTCATAGCCATCATCGCACATAAAGGTTCTGAAAGCTTTGCGTTAGCTATTATTTTAAATCGTAGTCATTTGAGCTTAAAAGCAATCATTACCACCGTATTGTTCTTCTCTATCATGACACCATTAGGAATTGCGCTAGGCACATCGATTACAACGACATTACAAACACAAACTGGCGCATTACTGACTGCAGGATTTAATGCGTTTGCAGCGGGAACATTTCTTTATATGTCTACCCTGCATCACATTAATCACCATCATCACAGCAATGAAAGTGAAGGGATCATTGAGTTTGTTTTCTTAGTGATTGGATTAGTGACAATGGCTGCGATTGCGAATTGGGCTTAGAGCCCTCATCCCCAACCCTTCTCCCCTCGTAAAAAACACTCCGGGAGAAGAGAGTTAAATCTATCACCTCTCCCACCTGTGGGAGAGGTCGACGCATCGCTCTTTATGCGGCGGGTGAGGGATTTCAAGAATTAAATCAACCCCAACTCTTTCACAGCATCACGTTCTTTACGTAATTCATCTAACGTCATATCAAAACGTTTTTGTGAAAACTCATTGAAATTTAAGCCAGTAATTACTTTTAACTGACCACCTTCAGTGCGGCATGGATATGAGAAAATCAATCCTTCATCTACACCATATTCACCTTGCGAACTACGTGCAACAGAATAACTTTCGCCTTGTGGTGTTTCATGCACAAGATTATAAACGCCAGTTAATGCTGCATTGGCAGCAGATGCAGCTGAAGAAGCGCCGCGCACTTTAATCACTTCTGCACCACGTTTTTGTACTAACGGAATAAAATCATTTTGCAACCATGCGGTATCGGTAATCACTTCTGCTGCTGATTTACCATTAATTTTTGCATGATAAAAATCAGGATATTGTGTTGCTGAGTGATTTCCCCAGATAGTCATTTGGGTGACTGCAGTCACATCAACGCCCGCTTTAATTGCTAATTGTTTACGTGCACGTAATTCATCTAACGAAGTCATCGCATAGAAACGATCGCGTGGGACATCCGGTGCATTACTCATTGCGATCAAACAATTCGTGTTACATGGATTACCAACAACAAATACACGCACATCATCAGCCGCATTATCGTTAATCGCTTTACCTTGCGTCGTGAAAATCTTGCCGTTAATTTTTAATAAGTCTGCGCGTTCCATACCTTCTTTACGTGGCACAGCACCGACTAATACTGCCCAATTCACATCACGCATCGCTTCATTCACATCTGCAGTACAAACTACGTTTTTTAATAATGGAAATGCGCAATCGTCTAACTCCATTGCCACGCCACGCAATCCTGGCAATGCTTGTTCTAACTCTAGTAAATGCAAATCAACGTCGGTATCAGCACCGAACATTTGACCTGAGGCAATCCTAAAAATAAGCGCGTATCCAATTTGACCAGCTGCGCCAGTAATCGCTACCTTTACACGTTTTCTCATTTTTTTACTCCTGATAGAAAGTGGCATCATTCTAACAAATGTTCTTAAGAAAATCCCCTAAACCATTTTTTGAATACGAACGGTGCATGACAACAATCTATCCTTGCGCTAGAATGCGCCCATGAAATTTACAACCCCCATTCCCCTGAGTTTATACATCCACCTACCCTGGTGTGTGCGCAAATGCCCCTATTGTGACTTCAATTCACACGAAGCACGCGACAATATTCCTGAAGAACTTTACATCAAGGCATTGCTCAAAGACTTAGAAGAACAATTACCCCGTGTTTGGGGGCGACGACTGGTCAGTATTTTTTTTGGTGGTGGCACCCCTAGTTTATTTTCACCTAAAGCGATTGAAACTATTTTACAACAAGTACACGCACGCTTTAATTACGGACCGGAAATTGAAATCACCCTCGAAGCCAATCCAGGAACCATTGATGAAAAACGTTTCCATGGCTTTCGTCAAGCGGGCGTTAACCGCCTGTCGATTGGCATTCAAAGCTTACATGATGAAAAATTAAAAGCCTTAGGCCGCATCCATAATCGTGACTATGCACTACGTGCCATTGACGCTGCCGTCAAAGCAGGTTTTACCAATTTCAATCTTGATTTTATGCATGGTTTACCTAATCAATCACTTGCTGAAGCATTACAAGATTTACATGACGCATTACAATTTCAACCACCGCATTTATCTTGGTATCAATTAACTATTGAACCTAATACATTTTTTCATGCACAACCACCCACACTACCTGAAGATGACACCCTCTGGGAAATTCAAGAACAAGGGAAAAATGTTTTAGCGCAACATCAATTATTGCAATATGAAGTTTCTGCCTATGCAAAAGAAAATCATCAATGCCAACACAATTTAAATTATTGGGAATTCGGTGATTATTTAGGAATTGGCGCTGGTGCACACAGTAAAATAACAGACGTTGCAAACAGTCAGATCGTGCGACATTGGCAAGTTAAACATCCAAAAGATTATTTAGACCCACAAAAAAAATTAACTGCCAGCACACAAATCATCAGTGATGAAGATTGTGTTTTTGAATTTATGTTGAATGCATTACGTTTAACACAAGGCGTTCCAATTGAGTTATTTACTGAACGTACAGGATTACCAATCACAATCATTGCCAATCATCTTCAGTTAGCAAAAGAGAAAAAACTACTCGTTGATAGCGATATACGCTTAGAGCCAACAGAACTGGGTCAGCGATTCTTGAATAATTTGACAGAGATGTTTTTGCCAACTTAAATTATTATCCCCTTTGAAAAAGGCGTTGTTGCATAAATCGATTTTCTCCCTTCTCCCGGAGTGATTTTTACGAGGGGAGAAGGGTTGGGGATGAGGGTTTTGAGCAAGGTATGTGCCTCCTAAAGATATTTGTGCCACTTCAAACACCCTCACCCCTAGCCCCTCTCCCAAAGAAAAGCATTTTGGGAGAGGGGAATAGTGCAGATTTTGATTTATGCAACAACGCCTTTGAAAAAGGGGACAGACGAGCGTAAACGAGTCAGGGGATCTCTTGATAAATCTCCCCGCCGCGCAAAAAAAACGCGTCGGCCCTCTTTTTCAAAGAGAGTAATAGTAGACTTCCTAACACAAGAACTGCCCACAATATTTATCAGCAAAGTGATACGAAACACCGAGAGAAAGCATATCAGCATTCTGCACATTACTGCCTTTAAACACACGACTTGCGGTTAAATCTGTTTCCCAATTTGGAGAAAGAGCATAATCCACACCAACAGCTACGGTTGGACGTCCTGATATTGTTGTGCCATTAGACGAACTGCTACAAACATTGGCTGTTGCTGGCTGGTTAAAGCTGCCAGATAACGATTGACGCATGAATGTCACACCACCTTTTGCAAATACACCGAGCCCAGTTTGAGAAAATTGCATTGTACCCTTACCTAAAACATCTAATGCATTTTCACGAATTTGTGGACTGTTACATAGCGATTGAGTTGAGGTTAAACTTGGTTTGTAGGTTGAAGCAGGATAATGTGTATAGCCCGCTTCCATCCCAAAATAAGGACTGAAACTGTATCCAAAATAAAATCTTCCACCAAATCCTGTATTGCTAGCCGTTGTTGGAACCGCGCTATAGCCAGCAGCATTACTACTGTCTGCAACATAAACATCACGCTTGATGTTATTGGTATTAGCCATACCCATTTGACCACCGATATAAAAACCTGCACCTGCAGCATAAACTACTGATGTCATCATGCTTAATGCTAAAACACCAGCTTTCACTATATTCATCTTCTTGAAACTCATCCTGATATCCTCATTTTCAACTACAATTCTGGCGTACAAGATTAGTCAAGCTACGCCAGAATGTCCAACATTATCGGCGTTGGTCACAAAATGCGGTGCACACGCGATAAGTTTGAACTTGTCCGCCACAATTTTGATAGCACATATTAAAATCAGGCGTACAACCGCATGGCCGCCCACACTCACTATAACTATGATCAAAGTCACTCACATTTTGTTTTACTTTTTTGCCCTCAGCAACGCGCTTATCACGATACGCTTGATACTCATAATAAGCGTTTGAGCGTTCTTGCATACGGCAATTTTGATCTCTCATACTACACATTTGCTGGCAATACGTTTTGTTTTGGAAACACTGCGCCACACACATTTTGCCTGATGATGATTTGGGTGGTTGATATGAATAAGTCGTACGATAAATTGGACCACAGGATGTTAATACCATCGCCATTAATAACACGAGTAACCATAAGCGCTTCATTGATAGACCTCCATTTATTAAGTTTCATTCCTTCGTTGCTTGATAGCCAACATAGTAGAATTGTCTGCCACTAACAACGAAACTGCAACTCCCAAATTCTCCTACCTAATTTCGTACCACGTGCTTCAAATTTTGTAACAATAGGCCTTTGGCTTGAGCGATCTGCATATTGCCCAACATCAAAAATGTTTTTAAATTCCTGAGCAGCAGATAATACACGCATCATATCTAATGCATAATCTTCCCAATCTGTCGCAAGATGCAACATACCGCCCACTTTTAACTTTGTCGCCAGCATACTGACAAACTCAGGCTGAATTAAACGTCGCTTGTGATGCTTACGCTTTTGCCATGGGTCTGGAAAAAATATTTGGATCACATCTAAACTCTTATCCGGGATACATTCTTTCAATACTTCTACTGCATCTGCGTAATAAACGCGAACATTTTGCAATGCATTTAACTCTACGCCTAGAAGCAATGAACCAACACCAGGTTGATACATTTCAATTCCAATATAATTTTCTTCACGGTGTAGCTTTGCCATTTCTAATAAAGACTTTCCAGAACCAAAACCAATTTCCAATACAGTTGGTGCCTGTCGCTGAAAAACTTTTACAAAATCAATCATTCCATCTGTTTTGTTCAACCCAAACTGCGGCCAGCAATTCTCTAGCGCATCTCGCTGCGACTGTGTCATGCGCCCATCACGTTTTGCATAACTACGGATTTGTCGCATTGGTTTCATTTCTGCATTCATTCTTAACCCTCGCCCACTTCTATCTTCTGTTTTTTTGCATCTTGAATAAGTCGTTGCTTTAATTCATGCAATTCTTTTTCTAAACTCACACAATAGGGTTTACTAAAATCGAGTCGTGAAAACTTAGCCACTTGTTGCATGGCATAATCACGAATCACAGCAAGTGATGGATTGGAATAAACACATTTTCCACGACGAAAAACGGGTTCGAGTAAATCACTATATTTTACACCCTGCGGAATTTGTGTGACCTCATGCGGCGCATCGAGTGTCACGACTTCTGGATGCTGTGAAATTTTCAGTTCTGTGTCATACAACACATCAACAATAGCATTGTCATCTACAAAGTAGCGACGTACTTGATAAATTCCAGGATTAGATACTTTAACAGCTTGCTCAGATAATTTTAATTTATATTGCCACTGGCCAGCTTCATTGCGTATTGCTGATAACTTATAAACACCATCTAATGCAGGGTGATCGTATGCAGTTGTTAAATTAGTACCAACGCCCCATACATTCACTTTTGCTCCATCTTGTTTCATCTTTGCGATCACATGCTCGTCTAAACTATTACTCGCAATAATATTTGTTTTTGTAAATCCCGCGTCATCTAATAATTTTCGTGCTTTGATACTCAAGGTCGTCATATCACCGGAGTCTAAGCGCACACCCGCAAGCTCGTGTCCATTTGCACGTAATTTTTTCCCTATTTCTATAGCGTTTTTGACACCTTGAATCGTATCGTATGTATCCACTAATAACACACAATTATTCGGCATCACTTCCGCATAGGCCGCAAAGGCTGCTAATTCATTTGGAAATGCCGTTACCCAACTATGTCCATGAGTACCACGCACAGGAATATCATATAATTTTCCAGCTAACGCATTGGATGTTGCCACGCATCCACCAACATAGGCAGCACGACTTGCGGCTAAAGCTCCATCGATACCCTGCGCTCTGCGCATTCCAAACTCTAATACAGCGTCACCTTTTGCTGCTGAGACAACACGTGATGCCTTTGTTGCAATAAGCGTTTGAAAATTGACGATATTTAATAATGTTGATTCAATTAATTGTCCCTGCAGTAATGGTCCTTTAATCCGAATCAATGGTTGATGAGGAAAAACAACCGTACCTTCAGGAATAGCATCAATATCACAAGTAAACCGCAAATTTTGTAAATACTCTAAAAAATCCGAGGAAAATAACTTACTTCCATCTGGTGCTACCAACTCACCTAAATAAATTAAATCATCCTCTGAAAAACGCCAATCCTGCAGAAATTCAATCACTGCACCTAGTCCACATACAATCGCATAATGATTTTTAAATGGATTTTTACGGTATAGTTGATGAAACACCGCTTCACGTTCGTGAATATTTAATTTCCAATAACCATAAGCCATGGTTAACTGATATAAATCGGTTAATAAAGGTGAAATCACTTCGTTCTGCCTCGAATGTATAATCCCGCAATTCTAGCATACACCCGCTCTTTAACCACTGGTCATTTTGTGATAGGTTACCCCTCACCCGCCACGCAAAAAACGCGTGTCGACCTCTCCACAAGTGGAGAGGTGAAAAATTTTAATTTTCTCCCTTCTCCCAAAGCGTTTTTCGCGAATGGGAGAAGGGTCGGGGATGAGGGCACATTTTCAATGATAGAACTACAACACCTTAATAAAATTTATAATACACCTACGGGTGACTTTACTGCATTGACTGACATTAACCTAAGCGTTACAAAAGGTGAAATTTTCGGAATTATCGGTAAAAGTGGTGCAGGAAAAAGCTCATTAATCCGCTGCGTTAATTTATTAGAAGCACCAAGCAGCGGCAAAGTCATCGTTGCCAATCAAGAATTAACAGCACTTTCTCCATCTGAGCTACGCACGGCACGTCGCAAGATTGGGATGATATTTCAACACTTCAACTTATTATCTTCACGTACCGTGTATGACAATATCGCTTTACCATTAGAGTTATCTGGATACACGAAAGCAGAAATTAGCGAAACCATCCATTCACTACTTGGGCTAACAGGATTAGCGGATAAAATACTCGCTTATCCAGCACAATTATCTGGTGGACAAAAACAACGTGTCGCCATCGCTCGTGCACTTGCTTCGAAACCACATGTTTTACTGAGTGACGAAGCAACCTCAGCACTCGATCCTGAAACAACTATATCGATTTTAAATTTATTAAAAGATATTCGTGACAAATTAAATATCACGATATTACTGATCACGCATGAAATGTCGGTGATTAAACACACCTGTGATCGCGTAGGTATATTAGAAAATGGCAAATTGATTGAGTCAAATGATGTTGGCGAATTTTTTGCAAATCCACAAACAACCACTGCAAAAAACTTTATTGCTTCTTCGTTACCACAACATTTACCAGAAAATATTAGACGCCAGTTATTACCTCATGCTGAAGAAAATTCACATCCTGTCATTCGTTTATGGTTTATGGGAAAAGCAGCAACACAACCCATTATTTCAGAATTAATTACGCAATTTCATTTACGCGTCAATATCTTGCAAGCCAATGTAGAGAGCATTGGAAATCATACAATGGGCATTATGATTGTTTCTATTGCTGGAAAAAAAGATCAGCAACATGCCGCTATCACATACTTAAATCACATTGGTGTTAATCTTGAGGTCATAGGTCATGCTCCCGCAAATATTCTCACAACTATGTAATGCAACACTTGAAACATTATACATGGTAAGCGTTGCTAGCTTTTTTTCAACCGTGCTTGGCTTACCATTGGGCGTAGCGCTTTATATCACAAAACCAAATAACCTCATGCCACACAAAACCCTACACCAAAGTTTAGCTGCTTTAATTAACATGACTCGATCCATTCCATTCGTCATCTTAATGATCGCAGTTATCCCTTTCACACGTTTCATTGTTGGTAGCTCTATTGGTACCAACGCGGCCATTGTGCCACTCAGCTTATGCGCTATTCCATTCGTCGCTCGGATTGTCGAAAATGCCCTACTTGAGGTAAACTCTGGGCTGATTGAAGCGGCGGTTGCGATGGGAGCAACTTATACTCAAATTATTCGCAAAGTTTTAATTCCAGAAGCGTTACCTGGAATTATTAATGGCATCACCCTGACTATCGTCAATTTAGTAGGATATTCAGCGATGGCTGGCGCAGTGGGAGGCGGAGGATTAGGTGATTTAGCTATCCGCTATGGCTATCAACGTTTTGATGTGAGTACAATGCTCACCACAATTTTGATCATGATTGCACTGGTACAAGGCATTCAATTGGCCGGTGATACAATCGCAAATCGATACACTCATAAAAAATAAATAGGGGTACTTATGCGTCATTGGTTAAAACTACTTTGCTCTATCATTTGCATGCTTACATTTAGCGCATGCAGCCCGCATGATAAGAATACTGTGAAAATCGGCACCATTTCAGGCCCTGAAACTGATCTCATGCAAGTTGCAAAACAAGTGGCTAAAGATAAATATGGTATCAATTTAGAAATTGTTGAGTTTACAGATTACATTCAACCCAATGCCGCACTCAATGATGGCAGTATTGAAGCTAATATGTTTCAACACAAACCCTATTTAGATCAACAGATTAAAGATAGGCATTACAATTTAATTATTGTCGGTAAAACCTTTGTTTACCCTATGGGCATTTACTCTGCAAAAATCAAAAACACCAAAGACGTTGCGACTGGTGGCACCGTCAGCATTCCAAATGACCCAAGCAATGAAGGCCGCGCACTGTTACTCTTACAAAAAGCAGGCTTGATTACCATAAAAAAATCCGCTGGCTTATTTGCAACACCTGTTGATATTGAATCCAACCCTAAGCAATTAAAATTTAAAGAATTAGATGCTGCACAATTGACCCGCAGCTTAACCGACGTGGATCTTGCGGTTATTAACACCAATTATGTTATCCCAGCAGGTCTCTCACCCACAAAAGATGCTATTTTCCTTGAAGATAAGGATTCACCTTACGCCAATATTATTGTTATTCGCCAAGATGAAGCGAATGACCCACGCATGAAGCAAGTAGTTGCTGCAATTCAATCAGAAGAAGTGGCTGCAGCAGCAAAGAAAATTTTTAATGATCAAGCTATCATGGCCTGGTAAAATGGCCGCCAAGTGAGAGGCTGTAATCAGCCAGATAGGTAATAAAAAAGGAGAATGGAATGTTTAAAAAATTATTCGCGCTAGGTTTGTGCGTATTAGCGACTGGCTGCGCTAGTCAACAGAACTTCAATGCTGATGAAGCAATGAATGGTAATACAAACCCACAATATGCCCACATGTCTGCTGATGAACTTTATCAATTAGGCAATAAATACGCACACGGTAGTGGCGTAACAAAAGACTATGCGCAAGCTATTGGGTACTATCAAGCTGCTGCAGAAAAAGGCAATGCAAAAGCGCAATATGCTCTTGGATACATGTATCGCACTGGACACGGTGTAAAGCGCAGCTATGACTCGGCTGCAACCTGGTTTGAGAAAGCAGCAAACCAAGGAAATTCTGATGCACAACACAGCTTAGGCGTACGTTATTTACTGGGCCAAGGCACTCCACAAGATTACACTAAAGCACAATACTGGTTTGAAAAAGCAGCCGATCAAGGCAATCCATACGCAGAAAATGAATTGGGATACATGTATGTTGCAGGCAAAGGTGTTGCACAAAACTATCCATTGGCAATGCAATGGTACACCAAAGCTGCAGATCATGGACTTGCAAGCGCTCAATATAATTTGGGCTTGATCTATGCGAATGGCTTAGGCACCGCCGTTGATAAAGCAACAGCGCGCCAATGGTTCCAAAAAGCGGCATCACACGGATTTGCTCCTGCGCGTCAGGCGTTGGCAGCAGGTTAATGCATTTTACTCCCTTCTCCCATAGCGTTTTTTGCGATGGGAGAAGGGCTGGGGATGAGGGGATTTAACAAAACCCTCACCCGCCACGTAAAAAACACGTGACGACCTCTCCCACAAGCGTTGTCCCCTCATGCTCTTAGAGGGGATGGGAGAGGTGAAACTTATACAGGAACCCCATGCACCACACACCTCGCAAACGATTCGGTCAACATTTTTTGCATGATAAATTTATTATTCAAAAAATCGTTGCTGCTATTGCTCCGCAACCAGGGCAACACATCATTGAAATTGGCCCGGGCCAAGGTGCGCTGACTGTTCCCGTACTAAAGTTAATACACGAAATGGATGTGGTTGAACTAGATCGCGATTTAATTCCACCGTTGGTTTCGCGCTGCAAAGAATTTGGCGAACTAAATGTGCATGAAGCAGATGCATTATCGTTTGATTACAAACAATTGATCCGTGATACAAAGCCAATACGTTTAATCGGTAATCTACCCTATAATATTTCCACACCGCTTATTTTTCATTTACTTGAATACGCACCACATATTGCTGACATGTATTTTATGCTGCAAAAAGAAGTAGTTGATCGCATGGCTGCAAAGGTGGGTGACGATGCCTACGGTCGCTTAGGTATTATGGTGCAATACCATTGCCAAGTAGATGCATTATTCAATGTTCCACCCGGCGCGTTTTATCCACCCCCACAAGTTGAATCGAGCATAGTAAGATTGGTTCCACATCCAACGACACCGCATCATGCATCAGACTACGAACATTTTGCACATTTAGTTAAACAAGCATTTTCGCAACGCAGAAAAACACTGCGCAATAGTTTAAAAAATTTCTTAGATGACGATGACTGGAAACAATTGGCAATAGATCCACGTTTACGCCCAGAGCAAGTTAGCGCAGAAGAGTATGTCAAAATGAGTAATGTGCTGATAGAGACGTCACATGCCAACTTACGCAATCGGTGATATTCAAGGCTGTTTTTCTACACTAGAAAAATTATTGCGTGTCATTAATTTTGATAATACTGCAGACACACTTTGGTTTACTGGCGACTTAGTCAATCGCGGCCCGCAATCACTTGAGACACTACGCTATATAAAACACTTAGGTGATAAACATCGTATCGTGCTAGGTAACCATGATTTACATTTATTAGCCGTTGCGGCTCATACACACATTGGATGGCCTGATGACACTTTAGACTCTATTTTAACAGCGCCCGATCGTGATGAATTACTGAATTGGCTACGAAAACAACCTTTATTGCATCACGATGAAAATTTAAACTATGTCATCGTACATGCCGGCTTTGCTATGTCATGGGATTTGCACAAAGCAAAACAATTAGCGCATGAAGTAGAAACTGTTTTGCAAAGTGAACAGTATGTCGATTTTTTCAAACAAATGTATGGCAACCTTCCTGATCAATGGAATGATAACTTAACTGGCTTCGATAGATTACGCTGTATTACTAATTATTTTACTCGGGTACGATTTTGTTATCCTGATGGTCGCTTAGAATTAAACAAAAAAGGCAAAATAGAACACTCTGCTGAACTCATTCCTTGGTTTAAATTACCTAATTTACAAATCAAAAATACCCGCATTCTCTTTGGTCACTGGGCCGCACTTGCTGGCGTCACCAACACACCCAATCTATTCGCACTGGATACTGGCTGCATCTGGGGATACGCACTCACAGCTATGCGCTTAGAAGATGGAAAGCGTTTTAGTGTAAAACCTACCACATAACAATCTTCTCTTTTTCACAAACCCACGAAATGATTAAACCTTCCCCACTCAATAGGGGAAATTTACCAGCATGCTATTTTTCTAAACATTTCTATAATACCTAAAAGTTTTCCTTTCACACCCTGGAGACAACCATGCATCCACGCTTTAATCACCCCAAAAACATTGCTCTACATTTAGCAGGATATGAAGTGCTTGATGAGGCGGTCAAAAAAAATAGTGCTCTCATTATGAGCTTAGAAGATAAAGATACCCCTAAAACGATTATTAGAAAATTTCAAAATTTATATGATAACTGCTCAAGTGAAAAAATGTATTATGCGGGTAAAACAGGAAAATATAAGAAATTAGAAGAACTTAAGCCCAATGAATGCAGAGGACCTGTCGATAGAAAGGACAGTGAATGCGATCGCTTCTTGATAGGTAATTTTATATATAATATTGCTTTAAATGAAATTCAGATATGGGATTTTCTTACAAGAATCAAAGATACAAATGAATGTGATCAAATTATTCAGCAATATAAATTAGACAGTAATGAATTTTCTGCAGCGGCAAAATTTGTAAAAACCGCATGGGAAAAAGCAAAAACATTTTATTCTTCTGACAAAAAACCTGAATCACATCCGATTGCATTACAATATTTTCGAGAAACTCAGGCTCTTTTAGAAGAGCTTAAAAACATTGAAGCTCATATTGATGAAATGGAACTTTACATAGAGCCAGCATCTTCGCAAGATGAAGAAGATGAAAAAGAAAAGGCAGAAAGACCCCAAGAAAAACAATCTTCCCCAACCAAACGTAAAACAACTGCAACGCCTACTAGTCCGTTAAAAATAAAAAGATTGAAATTGGATGCAAAAACTTTGCCTACAGAAAAAGCACACGCAGAAGATAAGAAGAAAGTAGAAAAAGACCTGGCAGAGAAAACTACACCAAAAGAATTACAGCCAGATGCACCAAATCATCCAGCAACAACACACGCCCTAACACTATTAACAATGTCAGCAGCTGGAGCGCCCTTTTCTTCCGCTGAAAAAAATACCGGGGAAAAAGATCATAAAAACCAGGATGACGATCACCAAAAATATAGAAAACTCATTAATGAACAACGCATGGATATCAGAAGTAGCTTACTTCCGCTACAAGAACAAGATCCAGCAATAAGCTTAATCTATATTCAAAAAGCTTTAGCTATTAGAGATAACATTCCTGAACAATTTAGAACCCAAAGAGATACCATGGATCTTGTAGACAATGGCACTAAAGAAGATTTCGCAATAGATCAAGAAAAATTCCATTACAATCTTATGATAAAAAGCTTATTAAGAATTAAAGCAGGCATTGCAGCAAAGCATGCGGCTTCACTAAGCAACCAAGCTACTAATGATACTCAATCAACTCCAGCACCAAAATTAAAATAATTTTTATTTAAAAAACGAGTATTAAAACATGCAAAACAGAGAAGCATTATTAGAGAGAGCAGAAAAAAAAATTGACCCTATCACTTGTCATGTATTATTAGTTGATACACGCCAAAATCCACATACCATTTTAAATTACGAACAAACAATAAAACATAGATTATCTGCGCTACCAAAGCACCTTCAACCCATGGTTTTGAAATATATAGGGGGAAAATCTAACGCGAGTGACTATAAAAACCAAGAATATGTCAGATTGGTAAAATGCGAAAAACAAATAACCGTGGATGATATAGGCGAAGATTTTTCTTTAAATAACCTCACGCCTAGCATGATACCTAATATCGTCGTATATTCAGGTTCATTAAAACGAGTATCAGAAAATGATTTGAAAAATATTGACTTCAAACAATTACCTAACAAAAAAATGGAATTTGCCAGCCCGCATCACATTACAGGTAAAGCAAACAATGATGCACGCCTAAAAAAGAACAGAGAGAAAAAAGCGGCTGATGAAACGAAAGGAATAACTAGCACGTCTACAAAACAACCGAGCACCGTAGTATTTGTCAATAAACATGATCTCAACGTTTATCGTAAAGAATTATTACCAACAGACGACCCTAAAGATTTTGAACAAATGACCAGTCTTGAGCGTTCAAAAAAAGCAACCCAATTACGCACTCGGCATGCAAATGAAAATGACATCAAGCTATTAATGGGAAAAGATAGAAATAATATATGGCACAAAATCAATCCTGCTGATCGCGAAAAATATTCAGATGTAAAAGAGGGAACACCTAATGACTTAGCTAATGAACGTATGAAAATTAAAAATATACGCGTAAAAAAAGGCACTGGTGAAGTTATAACAATTAAAGATGAAAAAGAATTAAAAAAACGCGGCTTATTAGAAGCAGGTACTGAATTAATTTCCAGGTCAAGAAAAAATATAAGAAGTTCTGGCCGCGGTTCTGCAGCTTATGTAGAAAGACCTGTTGTTGTTATTACTAAAAAAACAACCCAAAAAATCGTTGACCTAGATAGCACCGAACGTAAAGACACAAGCAAAAACCAAAAAATCGTTCCCTACAATACACTACTAAGCAAAGAAAATCATAATAATAGAGTAGCAAAAGCGAGAAAGAAACTGACAATAGCACATACTGATCCAAACACCGGGCTTTTGAAACAATTTGATTTTGATACTGCTGATCTTGATAGCATTCCTGATGATGCTCAAGCAATAACGAGACAACAATTATATGACAAACAAAGATATCAAAAAAAACAAATAACAAAACGCCTTGGAGTAACAAGTGGCGAAGAGTCAAAAACAAAATTAGATGCGCCATCTACTACATCTGATAGTGATATCGACACCGAATCGAAAACTCTATCTACTCCTAAGCCAGAGAAAAAATCAACTATTACACAAACAAAAAGTACCAAGTCAAAAAGAAAACATACAAATCCCGAAGCTGCCGCAGATGACAATGTGGACGCTAAACAAAAAAGTAATGATGAACAAGAAGCTGAACAACAACCAAAACGCAGAAAGCTAGAGCCTGCCGTAAAAAAAGATGAGGAAAAACAAAAAAGCATACCATCGCCCTCCCCAACCATAAACACTACTCAACAAGCCCCCCTACTACCAAGTACTACACCTGCAGTAACCTTAAGAAAAACCCGAATTTTATCTGTTAGAGACGCAAATCCAATAGAAGATGGAGAAGCTCTTGGCAAACTGCACGGGAAAAATTTCGCTCGCCCGTTAACAAAAAATTCACCGCACTTTATAAGCATAAAAGCAGAACACCAGGATACTTATTTCAATAGCTACGAAAAAGGATATAAAGAAGCTGCTGAAAAAACTGCAGAACAACTTGGACGTCAAGATGGCGCTGTACATGCTGAAATATCGTTATCGCCATATTTAGCAAATAGTCGTTTTTTTATAGAAGCCCTGACAAAATTTAGCACCGCTGCTCCAACACATAAATTTTATTACGATCTGGCCTACCAAATTAGAGTGATACAACTTAAAAGAGAGATACTCCAAAAAGCACAAGATGATGCTGCAAATCGTATTACCCAGGAAAGTAATAGTTATTTTGCAGGTGCAAGAGTAGATATAAAAGATGACAAACAAATTCTTGCCTTACTACCCCAAACAGCATTTATACAAAAAATTTGTATTAATCCTGGAGCATACCAAGAAACTTATTTAACAGCATATAAATTGAAGTTTAATGAACTAAAAGAAACATTAGCAAAAGCAAGCGGAGCCCACCAGGGAAAAAGAGATGCTTTTCATTATCAACAAATGCCCAATGAGCTCGAAGATGCTACGCATGCATTCGGTACCTATTTACCCATTTTTCTTACAGAATACAAAAAAAGCTTCACGGCAGGTCAAGAGGAGTTAAAAGCAAACATTGCTGCAAGAAAACAACGCGATGCAAAAAGTGCTACGTTCACAACTCAAGAAGACTACAGACGTCGCCTGAACTTATCAGAGAGCGCTGTTTTTTGTATTGAAGGTCGTAACCCAGCAGAGATTGCTGAAGACTTTGAAAAAATGCTTGGATTTAAGTATGAGCCGCCACATCCTCAAGAATTAAAAGCTGCACAACCATGCGATTTTGTTATTGATTACGCCTATGCAGATGTAGAAGATCCAGAAACAGGCAAAGTAAAGAGGGTTCCAATAGGGCGTGGCATATTCACATTGCATGATATTGAGTTTAATCGCAACGCGATGAAAGCTGGTAACGATGATGCACGCATTTTATTTGCTTATCGTGGTATCGATGCATCAGAGTCACCAGAAAATAGACCTCATTATCAAGCAGACATAAATAGCCGTAATTACATGATGGCTTTTCCTACTACGGTCAAAAACAAAGAAGGGCGTACTAAAAAAATAATTAAAAAAATTGATGGCGCTAATCAGACTAATGAAGGCGCTCTTGTCAATTATGCTGTAGAAAAAGAGTCGAATTGTGCCTTTGTACATCGTAAAAATAAAAGTACAGGCTATGAAACTTGCTATATTGTAGTAAAACCAGGAATAGATATCTTGCCTCAAGGAACACAACTAGGTTGCACATACACAGACGATATAGATATAACAAATATTAGCACACCAGGAAAATTAGTTGGCCTCTCACCTGCAAAGAAAGAGGCATGCCTAGCAGTGAGCTTAGTATTAAAGCGGGGAATATTTTCAAATCCAAACCCTAATCATGCAAGTACAACTGCTGACTCACATGCACCGCAAGCACCTGCAGCACCAAAACCACTTTAGAAAGTTTTTTCTTGATTTCTCCCAACGTGCTTTATTCGCTTGGGAGAAGAGATTTATATTCTATCCATCATCACAAAACTAAACGAATAAGGATTATGTTGATCTGCAGAAAATTTTTCACGACTCACTTCTTGCCATTGCTTTAAATCAATTTCTGGAAAAGAAACATCTCCATCAATATCTTCATGAATAATTGTGAAATAAAATCGCTGAATACGATCTAACATTTGTTGAAATAATGCAGCACCACCAATGACAAACACTTCATCCTCATAAGCAACAGAGGTTAACGCGGTTTCAATGGAGTTGGCAACAATACACCCGGGTGCAGACAGAGAGTTATCGCGAGTAATGATAACATTGCAACGCCCAGGTAATGCACGACCAATTGAGTCGTATGTTTTGCGACCCATCAAAATGGGTTTACCCATCGTGACATCTTTGAAGTGTTTTAAATCTGCCGGTAAATGCCAAGGCAATTGATTTTGTTTGCCAATAACGCGATTCTGCGCCATGGCAACAATTCCAGAAATTAACATCTATAACTTTCCCTCAATCTCAACTATGGATGATGAGCCTTCGCATCTCCATCCTCTTCTTCTAACTCAGCTTCCACTTTATTTAATTCATTCGTGAGATTGTTGATTTCATACGAAAGACGTGTGGCATATTCTAAATCAGCTTCTTGCTTCTTCCTTGCTGCTTCGATTTCTTTTATTCGTTTTTCAAATTCTTTTTGATCAGCATCATACTTTTTGATTGCAGTAATTGCATCTTGCTGACGCTTTGCATCGTCCTCAATCTTCTTAATTACCCGATCTAAATGAATATGATCATTTTCCAGCATTTTTTCCAGCTTGCGCTGTTGCTGTAACTTGCTCAATCCCTTTAAAGCGACACTATGCGAACCTACATTGCGATTTCGAGCCATCCGTTGCCCTCCTCTGCGCTATAGCCATCTTAGCTATTATCAAGCACAGGGGCAAGATGTGTGTGTCATCTCAATGGTTACTCACCTCTCCCACTTGTGGGAGGCGTTGTTGCATAAATCGATTTTCTCCCTTCTCCCGGAGTGATTTTTACGAGGGGAATAGTGCAGATTTTGATTTACGAAACAACGCCCTTGTGGGAGAGGTCGACGCGAAGCGGCGGGTGAGGGTATTGATAGCCTATTCTTTATGTTTACTAAATAATGCCCTCCTCCCAGCGCAAACAACGCACCGGGAGAAGGGAGATGTACAGATGACAGCATACTCGCAAGAATGGTACCATTTATGTTTTTGGGCCAATTGCCATGACAACACAACCAACCCTACCTAGTTATTCTGAAATGACTCGCATACTAGATGCGATCGAAACACCTTTTCTTGCAGCGCAAGTGCATGGATATATCTGTGGATTGATTTGTGGCTCTCAGGGCCGCATCGATAACACATGGATCAAAAAAGTACTAGAGAATAAAAAAAATCGTGCCGCACAAGAATCACTCCATGAAGTTTTTGAAATTAGCTTCCATCAGATGAGTGAATTCTCCTTCGAATTTTCACTATTACTACCAGACGATAAAATGGAGATTAACTTACGCACTGAGGCGTTAGGCTCATGGTGCCAAGGATTTTTATCTGGTTTAAAACAGTGTGGCATCTCTATCGAAGATAGACCGCCCAGTGAAGTAACAGAAGCTCTAGAAGACATGGTAGAAATTGCTAAGGTTAATTTTGACGAGTTAAGCTCAAATGATGAAGATGAAACAGCTTACTTCGAATTAGTCGAATACGTAAGACTGGCTACCCTCATGATTTTCCATGAATTGAATCGCCCTGACCCCACGACCAACATTCCAACAACACAAGAATTGCATTAATTATTTATAGGAGATCTTGCATGATCAAAATGTCTGAATTCGCTAAACGCCGCAAAGAATTAATGCAGAAAATTGGCTCAGATAGCATTTATATTTTGACTGCCGCTCCTTCCGTCAAACGCAATCATTACCATGAATACCCTTATCGCCAAAACAGTGACTTTTATTATTTAACTGGTTTTCAAGAACCTGAAGCTGTTTTAATTCTTGCACCAAAACGCAAAGAAGGTGAATTTATCTTATTTAATCGCGTACGTGATCGTGAGATGGAAATTTGGGATGGCTATCGCGCAGGACAAGAAGGCGCACGCAAAACATTTGGTGCCGATCAAGCATTTCCTATTCATGAACTAGAAAAACGTTTACCTGGTTTATTAGAAGGTCGTGAAACCATTCACTATCCACTAGGGCGCAACAAAGATTACGATCAAATTATCTTGAACGCAGTTAGTAATGTTCGTGGAAAAATTCGCAGTGGCATTCAATCACCTTTAGCATTTGTTGATACTGAACCAAGCATACATGAAATGCGCCTTATCAAAAGCCCAGCTGAAATTGAACTTATGCGTAAAGCCGCACAAATTTCTGTGAGCGCACACATCAGAGCAATGCAAGTTTGCGCGCCTGGCATGAATGAATACCAACTAGAAGCAGAAATGACACATGAGTTTCAGCGTCACGGCGCACGTTTTTGTGCTTACACGCCCATCATTGGCAGTGGTGAAAACACTTGTATTTTACATTACAACAATAATGACAAAGTGATAAAAAACGGCGCCATGGTTTTAATTGACGCGGGATGTGAATATCAAAATTATGCTTCCGATATTACACGCACGTTCCCAGCTAATGGTAGATTTTCTCCTGAACAAAAAGCCATTTATGAAATCGTGTTAGAAGCACAACTCGCAGGAATTAAAGCGATCAAACCTGGTGTGGCATGGACGACTATTGATACCGTTTGCGTACGCATCATCACTGAAGGATTAGTTGACGTTGGATTATTGAAAGGAAAAGTGGATGACCTCATTGAAAAGCGTGCTTACTTCCCATTTTACATGCACCGCTCAGGCCACTGGTTAGGTCTCGATACACATGACGCTGGCCGCTACAATGTAGAAGGCAAATGGCGCAAATTACAACCTGGAATGGTACGTACAGTTGAACCTGGTATTTATATTTCTTCAGATTTAAAGGGAGTACACAAGCGCTGGCACAATATCGGCGTTCGAATTGAAGATGATATCCTCGTCACGAAAAAAGGCAGTGAAGTACTCAGTGCGAACCTTCCCAAAACGGTAGCGGATATCGAAGCTACCATGACAGAGTAACCATGAAATACGATATTGTTATTGTTGGTGGCGGAATGGCGGGCGCTGCTCTTGCAGCAGCACTCGCACAATCTTCGTATCGCATTGCTCTCATTGATGCTGCGCCACAAGCTGTGCTTGACGATGCTAGATTAATTGCTCTGACTGCCAGTAGCTGTACCTTATTAGACAATCTCGGCGTTTGGGACAGCTTAAAATCTCACGCAACACCGATAAAACAAATCCATGTTTCCCAACGCGGAAAATTTGGCATTACACGTATTCACGCCAATGAATTACAATTAGAAAATTTAGGGCATTTAGTTCCGGCGAAATACATTAATCATGCTCTCGATAAAAAAATAAAAACCTTACCTCAAGTCACCGTATTACGATCAGCTAAATTAACTGCATTACAAAAAGAAAAAACCTATACGCTGACAGTGAAAACCCATCATGGCAATGAACAACTCGAATGCGAATTATTAATCGCAGCAGATGGCTCGCACTCGACGGTAAGAGAATTATTACATATTCCAACGACAACCACCGATTATGAACAAAGCGCTATTGTCACCATCACTGAGTTGCAACGTTCGCATCAAAATATTGCCTATGAACGTTTTCGAGAGCATGGAGCCATTGCAATGCTCCCACTCGGAGAAACACAGTGTGCAACCATATGGACAGATACTAACGCTAACGTTTCTCAATTATTAGCTTTATCTGATGATGATTTCTTACATACCTTACAAAAAGAATTTGGTTATCGTCTTGGACGTTTTAAGAAAACTCTACAACGCCATCATTACCCATTGAAATTAATTCTTGCCGAAAAATCACAACACGATAATGCTATTTTACTCGGCAATGCAGCACATACGATGCACCCTATCGCCGCGCAAGGATTAAATCTTACTTTTTATGAAATTGCGAAATTAACCGAGTATTTAATTTCACATAACACATTACAATTACCAAGCACCCCATTACTTGATCTTAAGCCATGGTCGGTGCAGCTATCGCATCAACTAACATGGCTATTTGCAAACAATTCTTTTTTATTCACGTGGGCACGCCAAATTGGCATGCTTGGCCTAGATAACTGCACTATTGGAAAAAAATTCTTTATTCAGAAATCACTCGGCAAAATGGGTGTGATTCCGACATTATTGCAAGAAAAGGAACCTCATGAACACCACTACAACGAATCTGGAACAACAGCTAATTGAAATTACTCAGCAACTGCTGACTGAGTCCGGTGACAATGTAGCGAAACATAGCGTTAGACTTGATGCATCATTACAAAAACATTTAGGAATTGATAGCCTAGGACGTGCCGAATTATTTTCGCGTATTGAAAAAGCATTTCACATTCAATTACCACAACAATTACTTGCTGAAGCAAACACATTAGAAGATATTTTAAAAGCTGTCACTGAATTACCTCAACATCATATTCATATTGAAAATAAAATCATTGCTAAACCTCATGAAGTGCATATTAATCCTGGCGCAGCAACAACATTAGTCGATGTTTTGCTGCTTTATGCTATTCAAACACCTGATAGGCCGCATATTTATTTACAAAATGAATATGGCAAAGAAGAAATTATCACGTATGGAGATTTACTAGAAACTTCTTTACGCATAGCAAATGCTTTTTTACTACGTGGATTAAAGCCCGGTGACACAATTGCCATTATGCTACCAACCACACCTGGCTTTTTTTACACGTTCTTTGGTGCACTATTAGCTGGCTGCATTCCAGTACCTATTTATCCACCTTTTCGTCCACATCAAATCGAAGCTTATGCAAAACAAGAAGCTAAAATTTTACAAAATGCGGAAGTCAGAATTTTAGTTACGTTCACTCAAGCAGAAACATTAAGTAAACTTTTACGCGCCTTTGTACCCAGCTTACGAGAAGTGACGACTGTTGACACTTTGTTAGAAACAAAAGAAAAAGCCCCCATCTTACCAAGAAGTAGCGACGATTTTGCACTCATTCAATATACGTCCGGCAGCACTAACTTACCGAAAGGCGTATTACTTTCTCACCAAAATTTATTAGCCAACATTCGGGCTTTCGGACAAGCGATTGAAGTTAGCTCTACCGATGTAGCCATTAGCTGGGCTCCACTATATCACGACCTAGGATTAATCGGCATGTGGCTAGGAAGCATGTACCATGGTGTACCTCTCACACTCATGTCACCACTGACTTTTCTAACACGACCAGAACGTTGGTTATGGGCGATTCACTATCATCGTGGCACGATTTCAGGTGGACCTAATTTTGCGTATGAATTATGTATTCGCAAAATCGACCCTGCACTAATTGAGGGATTAGATTTAAGCTCATGGCGATTAGCTATTAATGGCGCTGAAGCCATACAACCAAAAACACTAGCGCGCTTTACTGAAAAATTTTCACATTATGGTTTTCGTGGAGAGGCACATTTTCCTGTCTATGGTTTAGCTGAATCGACCGTGTGTGTAGCAACATCCCCTTTAAATCGGGGACCTCGCATCGATAAAATTGAGCGTGATGCGTTAGAAAAAAATGGCGAAGCCATACCAGCAACTAATACTTCAACGAATACCTTAGAATTTGTTGCTTGCGGAAAACCCATTCCAAATCATCAAATGCGTATTGTCGATAACTTCTGTAATGAACTTGCTGAACGTCGCATTGGGCACTTACAATTTAAAGGGCCTTCAAGCATGCAAGGTTACTATGGAAATTTAGAAGCCACACAGGCGATTTATCATCAAGGTTGGTGGGATACCGGTGATGTTGCTTATATTGCAGACGGTGAAGTTTTTATTACTGGCCGACGCAAAGATATTATCATTAAAGCAGGCAGAAATTTATATCCTGCTGAAATCGAAGAATTGACAGGGCAAGTCAACATGATTCGCAAAGGTTGCATTATTGCTTTCGGCATAACAGATGAGCAACGCGGCACCGAAAAATTAATTATTGTTGCAGAAACACAAGAAAAAAATGCTGCATTACATCCACAGATTATTCATGAGATTAATGAAAGCATCGTCAACACCTTGGATATTACACCAGATCATATTGTACTCGTACGGCCACAAACGATCCCTAAAACATCGAGTGGAAAACTACAACGTTCAGCGTGTAAGACTGCCTATTTAAATGGGAAATTAAAATCATTAGGCACCCCCCCATGGTTACAATTTATGGCACTCGGTTTTCGTTTTGGTAAAGCAAAAATCATCCGCGCTGTTAGCTTGGTCTGTAAATTATGTTATACCATTTACGTCGGCACTATTTTCACGCTCGCTTTCCCATTTGTTTTTTCAAGCTTATTACTGTCATCAAAGAAATTTGCCGGAAAACTCGCGCGTGCTTGGGCTCAGATATTATTACTCAGCATTTTTTGCCCCATATTCACAAAACATAAAGCACGCCTCAAAAAAATCTCTCCTGTGATTTTTGTTGCCAATCATGCAAGTTATATTGATGCATTAGTATTGCTTGCTATCATTCCAAGTGGCACGGTGATGGTTGGAAAACGCGAAATATTTCGCATTCCGCTTTTGAAAACATTATTGCGTAAATTAAATTTCATCTCCGTTTCTCGCACAGATACTAGCAAGGGAAATGAAGAGGTCGCTTTTATTTCGCAAACATTACTACAAAAAAAATCGATTATGATTTTTTCAGAAGGCACATTTAGTTACGCAGCTGGATTAAGACCTTTTAAAACCGGAGCATTTAAAGCTGCCATTGAAACACAAACACCTATTTGCCCTATTGCCATTCAAGGTACGCGCATGATCCTACGCGGCGAAGAAAAACTACTTTCTCCGCATATTATTAAAGCTTATGTGTCTGAAACCATCGCACCGTCAGGAACTGATTGGCAAGCAGTTAACGATTTAAAAGCGAAGGTGAGAGAAAAAATTGCAGCCCATTGCGGCGAATCCACCTTGGATTTAATCGTTGCGGGTATTGCTGCGCGCAGGGATGAATTATAATATCTACCAGGAATATATATCATAAACCCAAAACCAAAGGTATAAAATATGAGCAACCATATCACTGCAACTAGCGACCAAAGCTTTGAAGCCGATGTAATTGAATCCAGCATCCCTGTCCTTGTTGATTTCTGGGCTCAATGGTGCGGCCCTTGCAAAGCAATCGCGCCAATTTTAGAAGATGTTGCTCAACAAAATAGCGCTAAAGTTAAAGTCGTTAAATTAGATGTTGATCAAAACCCATCAACACCACCAAAGTTCGGTGTACGCGGCATCCCAACCTTGATTCTTTTCAAAGATGGCCAAGTCAAAGCAACCCATGTAGGCATGCTCTCTAAAGCCGATTTACAAGCGTTTATCGATAATAACGCTTAATTTTTTACCCTCATCCCCAACCCTTCTCAAAATGAAAAATCTTAAAAACTTCACCTCTCCCGCTTGCGGGAGAGGTCGACGCGAAGCGGCGGGTGAGGGAAATAAAAAATTATCATTTAGACTAGATCTTCACGAAATTTAATGATATCTTGTCCGCGAATGTTCTCGTTATCTTTCGTAACACCCCGCTGTAAATTCACTTGAGTTTCGTTTTTACCAAGGTTTCTGGCTCTGCTATGAATCTTAAACAACCCAAAATCTACAGCTAACTCCGAGAAAATTTATCTTTTATTTTTCACAAATAGGCACAAAATCAACTATGAACTTAACTGAACTTAAGAAAAAAAGCGCTGCTGATCTAATTCAACTTTCTGATGAATACGGTCTTGAAAACATGGCGCGCTCGCGTAAACAAGACATTATCTTTGCCATCCTCAAATCTCATGCAAAACGCGGCGAAGATATTTACGGAGATGGCGTTCTCGAAATTCTCCAAGATGGTTTCGGCTTCCTACGCTCTGCGGAAGGATCTTACCTTGCAGGACCCGATGACATTTACGTTTCACCTAGCCAAATCAGACGCTTTAACTTGCGCACAGGCGATACTATTTCTGGAAAAATTCGTCCTCCTAAAGAAGGCGAACGTTATTTTGCATTACTCAAAGTAGATCATATTAATTTTGATGCTCCTGAAAACGCAAAGAGCAAAGTATTATTTGAAAATCTCACCCCATTATTTGCTAATGAACGCTTAAAAATGGAGTGTGGCAATGGCAGCACAGAAGATATTACTGCACGTATTATTGATTTAGCTGCGCCAATCGGAAAAGGCCAGCGTGGATTGATTGTCTCTCCACCAAAAGCTGGTAAGACAATGATGTTACAAAACATCGCACACTCTATTTCACAAAATCATCCAGAATGTTATTTGATGGTATTGTTAATTGATGAACGTCCAGAAGAAGTAACTGAAATGACACGCTCTGTAAAAGGCGAAGTTATTGCAAGTACATTTGATGAACCTGCTAACCGTCACGTACAAGTTGCTGAAATGGTAATTGAAAAAGCAAAACGTTTAGTAGAACACAAACGCGACGTCGTTATTCTATTAGACTCTATCACTCGTCTTGCGCGCGCATACAACACTGTTGTACCTGCATCAGGAAAAGTATTAACTGGTGGTGTTGACGCGAATGCATTACAACGTCCAAAACGCTTCTTTGGTGCTGCACGTAATATCGAAGAAGGTGGAAGCTTAACTATTATTGCGACTGCACTAGTAGAAACTGGCTCTAAAATGGATGATGTCATTTATGAAGAATTTAAAGGTACAGGTAATATGGAAATCCATTTGGATCGCCGTATTGCTGAACGCCGCACCTATCCTGCAATCAACATCAATAAATCTGGCACACGTCGTGAAGAATTAATTACAAGCCAAGATGAAATCCAAAAAATGTGGATCTTACGTAAGCTCTTACAACCAATGGATGATCTCCCAGCAATTGAATTCCTCATGGATCGCTTAAAAGCAACCAAGACCAATGAAGATTTCTTTGATTCAATGAAGAGATAATAAAAAACTTGTCCCCTCAAAAACACAACCTTTTCACCTCTCCACTTGTGGAGAGGTCGACATGTGCTTTTTACATGTCGGGTGAGGGGCTCACACCCTCACCCCTAGCCCCTCTACCAAAGAGGGGCATTTTGGGAGAGGGGAATAAAGGTAAAAGTATAAGGACCCCCCATGAACTTCTGGCTATTTAAATCCGAACCAGAAACTTTTGGCATCGATCATTTACAACAACGCCCCAAGCAAACAGAGCATTGGGATGGAGTCCGTAATTATCAAGCTAGAAATATGTTACGTGATGATATCAAAGTAGGAGACAAAATATTTTTTTATCACTCCAATTGCACCCCTCCCGGGATTGTTGGTACTGCCGAAGTAGTAAAAGCCGCTTATCCCGACCCAAGCTCATGGGATGACAAATCAAAGTATTTTGACCCTAAAAGCTCCCCAGAAAATCCACGCTGGTTTATGGTAGACGTACGCTTCATGGAAAAATTTAAAAAGATTATGACTCTGGATGAAATAAAAAATAACCCTGCTTTAAAAGACATGGTTGTTGCGCGCAGAGGAAATCGACTGTCTATCACGCCAGTGAAAAAAGATGAATGGGAGACTATAACGAGTTTGATGAGCTAGAAATAAAAAAACTGAGTAACCGCCCGAGGATATCTATATGTTTTAGTTATGTCGATATCACGACTACCCAGTGAATGAATGCATCATACTACAAAATAGAAACCATATATTAGGGGGAAGATTCCCCTGTCATATTTGTACCAGCCCACCCAATAAATAACTAAACAACCAAATACCAACGGAATCCATTTGCATCGCATTGATCGACTTGATACAGATTACTGATTGTCGTAAAGAATGGAATGGTATCACCAGAAATGTCACCACAATGATGATAAGTAGGCGTTGCTGAGCCTTGATCTGGATAAAAGAAATTGACTGAGTCGAATGCATCATGTTCATAAGGATAATAAGTCACCCAATTACACTGTCATCCAGAGGAGCGAAGCGACGAAGGATCTCCTACCAGCATGGAGATCCCTCGCTACACTCGGGATGACAAGAAATTCGAAATAAAAAAAACACCAAGTAACCGCCCGAGGATACCCACAAGTTATTTATTATTATAAGAATTCAACTTGCTTTAGCATCACGATTACTTAGTGTGTAAATTAATTCTACATGAAAGAGCCTGGACAATATTAGGGGGTAAACCACCCTAAAAACACTGTCATCCAGAGGAGCGAAGCGACGAAGGATCTCCTACCAGCATGGAGATTCTTCGCTACACTCGGGATGACAAGAAATTCGAAATAAAAAAAAACACCAAGTAACCGCCCGAGGATACCCACAAGTTATTTATTATTATAAGAATTCAACTTGCTTTAGCATCACGATTACTTAGTGTGTAAATTAATTCTACATGAAAGAGCCTGGACAATATTAGGGGGTAAATCACCCTGCCTATTCTTGCCTTTAGCCCGGCACAATTATACATTTTTATTTTAAAAATCATATAGATACACGAGGCATTCTTACTTGATATAGCCATTTAGGCTATAATATATCTTTACGTTGTTATGGAGAATTTTTATGACAAATACCAATCCCGTAGTAACAGGCTTATCACAACTCCTGGCGGATACTTATACCTTGTATCTAAAGACTCAAAACTTTCATTGGCATGTAACAGGACCATACTTCCACTCATTTCATGCCATGTTTGAAGAACAATATACTCAACTAGCTGCTGCAACTGATTTAATTGCTGAGCGTATACGCGCATTAAATAGTCTTGCGCCAGCCACTTTTGCCGAATTTTTAAAATTAGCTACCATCAAAGAAGACATGGCACCCCTTGCAGCAAACGATATGATAAAGAAATTACTCAGCGATCATGAAACCATTATCAAAAATGCAAAAAAATTAATTGCACTCGCGCTGGAAAATAAAGATGATGAATCAGCTGACTTAATGATAGGTCGCGTTGAAGAACATGAAAAAACTGCTTGGATGTTACGTAGCTCATTAGCGTAAGGAAAATATGCTCCTAGGATTAGAAAAAATAAGAGTTATTCATAGCGTCAAGACAGCGCTTGCATGTTTACTTGGTTATTTTGTTACGAAGACTATTCATTTTCCTATTGATCAATGGCTTGTGATCACCGTACTTGTTGTCATGTGTGCGCAAATCAATGTTGGCGGCATGCTACAAAAATCTTATATGCGATTCTTTGGAACATTTGCAGGATCGCTATTCGCCGCCCTCATTATTTTTTTCCTAGGCACAAAACCCATTATTCTCGGCAGCGCTATCGGCTTAGCTGCTATTATTTTTAGTTATTTTGCGACGAGTAAATCGTCTATTAGCGAATCTGGCACACTAGGGGGTGTCACTGTCGCTATTATTTTAATAGGGACAGATCCCACTGTATTTACTGCTGCAGAGCGTTTTACGGAAATAACTATAGGTATTGTTATCGCGGCATTGGTATCACAATTTATTTTACCGATCCACGCGCGCAGTCTTTTACGCGACAAACAAGTCGAAACTTTACGTCAATTACATCAGTATTATGTAGCCACTTTAACGATAGATGACAGCACAGAACATCAATATCTTGAAATTGATGATGCCGTTGCAAAATCACTCATTACACAACGCCGCTTAGTCACAGAAGCATTACGCGAACCCTTTGCAAAAAAAGAAAATGTCGTAACGCACTTTTATAATTTATTACGTTGCGAAAGAGATATGCTACGCGCTATCACTTTCATGCATCGTATCGAAAAAGAATCGCCCGCAAGCAAACAGTTATTTTCGAGTCAAGATGCAAAAAGCATGTTTCATGACAAAGTAAACGAAGCATTTGAAAAAGTTGCTGTTCATCTTGAAAATAAAACCAAAACACCTCTGATACTAGACCCACCGAATATCGAGCTTATCAAGAATATCGTTACATCTAACCAAAAAGATTTAAATGATAACGACATCACCTATGCTCGTGCTTATTTATTTTGCGCCGAAGTTGTCAGCAATCGACTTATACAAATACTCGATTTCTTGTACTAACCACCTCACCCCGCATTATTAGGGGGATTCACCCCCTAATATCACATCGTTGCTAATGGTAATATTTTGCACACAACAAAACTATCATTAAACAAACGAGGAAATTATGTTAAGCGACCACAAAGCAACAGCAGCTACCCCTAATTCAGCGAACAGCATCAGCAGCGCCAACGCCAATTTTACCATTGTAATTGAAACAATGGCGGCGGGAGCAGCATTTCACATTGACGTTACACCCAATGACACTATCGCAGAATTAAAACAAAAAATTTGTTCAGAGAGAGGAATTACGCCTATTGAACAAAAGCTATTTTTCAAAAACCATTTGCTAGCAGCAGACAATACCAAACTATCAGAGCTCAACATTGAAGATGGAAGCGTTATTAAGCTTTTGAGAACCTATTCTGTAACGTACTTTCAGCAACGTAAAACTAACCCAGCTTCCGATCAAAAAAATTCAGTCGCAGATAATAAAAAAAATGAAGCACTCTATAAATTTAAAATTGAAAAATAACCATTTTTAAATTTATAAACAGAAATTATTTTCCTTGCGAGGAAAATAATTTCTTGTTAGATTTTGAGTTCACCTCAGACCTACCCCATTTCTAAAAAAACACCCGCCATATATTTTTTAATCAAATCTGTTATTATTTTTTGTGCATTTCTTTTTACTTAATTCTTTCAGGAGAAATTATGGATAAATTTCGCTTACTATCTCGCATATGTCTCACCTTATGTACGATTCCACTTACTAGCACAGTATTCGCCGCTACAGAAATTAATTTAAATCAACAAACGGGGAAATCATTGCTACCCATCGTCAGTGATGACCCTAAAGCACAGATTCATTTTCAAGAAAAAAACTCCTCTACTGACTTCAATCAAACTAAACATACACGCTTCCAAGAAATGTATGCAGGCTATCCTATTTGGGGAGCCGATATTGTTTTACATCAATCACAAAACATTGCCGACTCTGCATCAGGATTTATTTATAAAGATATTATGAATGATCTTGCAACTACTCCACAATATGCGCTCAATACACCACAAGTAGATAAATTAACGCAAACAGCTGTATTTGATTATCAAAAAAAGCATGGTCCCAACAACACACTGAAAACTAAGTATCAAAAACGCATTGTTTATATCGATAAAAGCAAACAAGCACACTGGGCTTACGTCATTCAATTAACCGCAACCTATCAACATATGCCTGCATTACCTACTTATATTATGGATGCAACCACGATGGAGATTTATCATCAATGGGATGATATCCAGACAATGGAAAATGTTGCTGGCGGAGGTTTTGGTGGTAATGAAAAATCGGGAAAAATCAGTTACGACGGTTTAAAAAACGATTATGCCAAATTAGATATACAACGCGACACAAAAAGCAAAACTTGCTACCTCAGCAATAGCGAAGTCACTGTAAAAGATGTGAATCACAATCAAAAAATTGCTGAGTTCCCCTGCAAGTCACTTGATAAAAAACATAATAGTGTCTATTGGGATGCTGACTTCGACACAGTTAATGGCGGATACTCTCCAAGTAATGATGCATTAGCAATTGGTAAAGTCATTAAAAATATGTATCAAGACTGGTTCAAAGTTCCTGTATTAACAGAAAATGGTAAACCTATGATGCTAAACATGGTAGTCCATGAACCCATTGACAATGCTTATTGGGATGGACAGCAAATGACGTTTGGTGATGGCGTTAGTTATTTTTATCCTCTTGTCTCTATTGATGTTGGCGCACACGAAATCAGCCATGGCTTCACTTCACAACATTCTGATTTAGTTTACGATGCGCAATCAGGTGGCTTGAATGAATCATTTTCTGATATGGCAGCACAAGCAGCTGAATATTATGTCCTGAAGAAAAACAGCTGGATGATTGGCGACACCATAGTGAAAGAAAAAGATAAAGCTTTGCGTTACATGGATGAACCAACTAAAGATTGTGGTTCAAATAAACCAGGTGATGGCTGCTCTATCAGTAATGTAAAAGATTATTCTGAATATCTTGATGTGCATTACAGCAGTGGTATTTATAACAAAGTTTTTTACTTAATGAGCACTGGCAAAGGTTGGAATACTAAAAAAGCATTTGAAGTCATGGTTAAAGCAAATCAAGACTATTGGACTTCAACGAGCGATTTTAACCAAGCTGCTTGCGGTGTACTAAAAGCTACAAAAGATTATAAGTACACAGTCGCCGCAGTGAATAAAGCGTTTAAGACAGTAGGGATTAGTACGACGAGCTGTTAGCAAGAGCACCCTCATCCCCAGCCCTTCTCCCAATCGCAAAAAACGCTTTGGGAGAAGGGAGTCTTCACCTCTCCACTTGTGGAGAGGTCGACGCATGTTTTTTATGCGGCGGGTGAGGACCATTACTCCGACGGCAACACATCTATCGGACAAGTACTGTTAGCAAGAGCACCCTCATCCCCAGCCCTTCTCCTAATCGCAAAAAACGCTTTGGGAGAAGGGAGCCTTCACCTCTCCACTTGTGGAGAGGTCGACGCATGTTTTTTATGCGGCGGGTGAGGACCATTACTCCGACGGCAACGCATCTATCGGACAAGTACTGTTAGCAAGAGCACCCTCATCCCCAGCCCTTTTCCCAATCGCAAAAAACGCTTTGGGAGAAGGGAGTCTTCACCTCTCCACTTGTGGAGAGGTCGACGCATGTTTTTTATGCGGCGGGTGAGGACCATTACTCCGACGGCAACACATCTATCGGACAAGTACTGTTAGCAAGAGCACCCTCATCCCCAGCCCTTTTCCCAATCGCAAAAAACGCTTTGGGAGAAGGGAGTCTTCACCTCTCCACTTGTGGAGAGGTCGACGCATGTTTTTTATGCGGCGGGTGAGGGGCAATTACTCCGACCGCAACGCATCTATCGGATCAAGCTGTGATGCTTTATGTGCAGGATAAAATCCAAAAAATATTCCTGTTGCAGCAGAAACAATAAAACCAATGACCGGTGGCAACCAAAATACGGTAAATTGCCAATTTGAAAACAATGCAATGATGTATGCAATCAATGTCCCAATCACTACACCTGAAAAACCACCGACTAACGCCAACACAACCGCTTCGACTAAAAACAATGTCCGAATATCTGCACGCTGCGCACCAACTGCTAAACGTATACCAATTTCACGCCTACGTTCTACAACAGAAACTAACATAATGTTCATAATGCCAATTCCACCAACGATCAATGATACCCCACCAATCATGCCTAGAAATATTGTCAAAATTTCACTTTGCTTTGACATACGTGCAATTAACTCTTTTGCACTGCGAAAAAATAAAGTTTTATGTGTGACTTGCTGATTAATTTGTGTCGTAATTTTATCTTTGACGGTATCAATATTTGCTTGAGGGGCTAACTTCACAATAATATTATTAATAATTGCAAACTTACTTAATGCAGTTGATGTCAATAATGGCACCAAAATGGAAGAATCAATATTGGCATAGACGAAACTATTTTCTGGCCATGATTTTGCGATACCAATAATTGTAAAGTAATTATCACCAATGCGTATCTGTTGTCCTATGGGATCCAACAAAGAATTTTTTTTGATTTCTTGATAAATCCCTTGGCCAATAACGCAATAAAAAGCATAGCCATCAAGCGCGTAAATAAATCTCCCTTGCTGCAAATCAATATGCGCAATTTTAGCAAAACTATCAACGACACCTAAAATATTGCCGTTAATTTCATGGCTATTAAATGAAATTGAATTATAAATTTGTGTATAAGGTGCAACTGACAAAATCTCATTATCTGCTTTTGGCAAGCTCATCACTTGCTGCAGAGACAAATTGTTTTGCAAGTCTGTGCCTTGGCTTTGATCACTCGACTCACTAATTGAAATCGCCAACAAATCGGTGCCTAACGTTTTGAATTGCTTCAATGCTTCATTTGTCGCAAGCTTTCCACCAGAAACCATTGCTACTACCGAAGCAGTACCTACTAAAATACCCAACAGCGCCAACAGTGAGCGCAACTTTGCAGAAAATAAATTGAGAATCGCTTCATTGACATGAGATGCTAGTTTCATACCGTATCTACCACTCTGCCATCTTTCAATGTCACCGTACGCTGACATTGCTGACTGATTTCCTTGTCGTGAGTAACAATGACGATAGTACGCTTTTCAGCTTTATTTAAGTCAAGCAACAAATCCATGACTTCTTGGCCTGTGGTAGAATCCAATGCACCGGTTGGTTCATCTGCTAAAATAATATCTGGATTACCTACCAGCGCACGCGCAATCGCAACACGTTGTTGCTGTCCGCCGGATAATTGATTGGGTTTGTGATGGTAAAAATTCTTCATTCCCACTTTTTCAAGCATGCGTAAAGCGGTCGCTTCTGCTTCTTCTCTTTCAACACCACGATAAAACAAGGGCAATACTACGTTTTGTAGTGCATTCAACCGCGGCAATAAATAAAACGATTGAAAAATAAAACCAATTTTTTGATTGCGAATGGTAGCTAATTCTTTTTCTGCTAGTGATGAAACATTTTCATTAGCAAACAAATACTCTCCTTCCGTCGCGCGATCTAAAAAACCAATGATATTCATTAACGTTGATTTTCCTGATCCAGATGTACCAATGATGGCAATCATTTCGCCGCGCTGTAACTCAAAATCAATGCTTTTTAATGCTTGAAATTCAGTAGCGCCTGATACGTAACGCTTAGAAAGATTCTGTAATTTAACCAGGGACAAGAATTTTATCTCCCACTTTTAATCCTTCATCAATCACAACATCATTTATTGTTGTTTGCCCTGTCTTCACTGCTACTTCTTTTACACTACCATGCGAATCTTTTTCTTTTACCAGCGTGACGCCTTCTTTTTGTAGAACCGCTGTAATAGGAATTTTAATTTGTTCTGGTTGTTCGATATTGATTTGCACTTTTGCACTCATGCCAACGTGAATAACGGCTTGTTGATCTGACGTTAATTTCGCAACAACAATTTCAACTGGAAAAATAGGCATGCCACCAGCCGCCGCTTGGCCTTGCCTATCGAGTCCTGTTATTTGCCCTTGCAATTCAATTCCTGGAAATGCAGCGCCTGTTACAATAACTTTTTGCCCGATCTTTAATTGATTAATATTAAATTCATTGACGTTGATATGAATCGTTAACCCCGTCACATCACCAATTTCAGCGAGCACATCACCTTGCTTAACTAAATCACCTTTTTCTAATTTTTTTGCTTCATCACTACTATTCGCTTTGGTCGCTAACAAGACTACGCCAGTGCCGGGCGCAACAATTTGTAATTCTTGTGTCCCACCATTTATATTCAGCGCTTGAGAAATCTTATCAATATTTTGTATCGTCAATTGATCTAGCTTAACGCCTGGCACTGCTAATTGTTTCAGCATCAAACCCAATGCATCTTGCGCCTCAACCATACTGAGCTGTGCATTGTAATAATTCGATTGTTTGCCCTTGAAATCATCGTCCGAAATTAATTGGTTTTTATGCAAAAAATCACTTTCCTTTAACTGACTTTGCGCAGTATTAAAATCATTTTTTGCTTTGATATACTGCATCAATGCGGCTTTATAATCCGATTTAAATTTTTCAGAAGAAATTTTAAAAAGTAACTGACTGGATTTCACTGTATCACCATAGTGAAACTCCATATCATTTACGACACCATCTGCAGGACTGGTGATAACAATTGTTTTCAAAGGTTGCACGGTACCTGAAAAATATAACGCTGAAGATGACGCGCTTGACGCTACTGTCATTTCTGTTTCATTCGATGCTGTACTTGATTTATTTTCCCCACAAGATGCTATCATCAGCATCAGGGTAAAAATTAATAAATACTTGCCTTTGTTAAGCATATTTCACCTCAATATTCCAGGTATTTAATGTATTGCCAATCAGTAAATCGATATTCACTAATGCTTTTAAATAATTGATGCGCGCGTCAATTAACCCTTGTTCACGCGCATTTAATTGTTGCTGCACCGATTGCAACTCTACGCTATCGATTAAGCCGTAAGAATACTTTTTAAAACTAATATCATATGTTTTAGCTTGTAATACTTCTGCGTCACCAGCAAACCTCAGTGCTCGCTCAGCACTTGAAATCGTATTCCAACCATTAATTGCATTTGTTTCTTTTTGCCAGCGCTCTTGTTTTAATGCAATTTCTGCTTCTTGCAATGCAATTTTAGCATTCGCCACATTTTGTTTTGCCGCTCTATCATCGATAGGTATCACCAAATTGAGTGATGCTGATTGCGTATTGTTGTAACCATTACTTATACTGTTAAATCCCGCATTAGGCCCACCACCACTCGCATTACCCGCTCCTGCATTCATCGTTAAATTTAATTGCCAGCGTGTATTATCTTCTGCAATCCTCAAACTACGCTGGGTTGAACCATGCAATGTAATTTGGTCTGTTTGGTATTGAATGTCATTTTCTATAATTAAATCTTTTGTTTTTTGTAAACCAGGGATACGAAATTTTTTTATTAGCTGTCCCACATCCAAACTAGAAAAATCTACATCGATATTCGGATCAACCCCAATGGCTGTCAACAATGCATATTTTGCCTGCTGCAATGCATTTCTATCATTTTCTAATTTGGTTTGTGCATTGGCGACATCTGCTTCCACTGTCACTAATTCAACACCCGCTTTGCGTCCCGCCTTAATAAACATTCTGGTTTGATCAACCGAAGTTTGTGCGCGTTGCAATGCTGCTAAATCATTTTTTACGGTATTCGCTGCTGACACTACATCAAGATAAGCATTAATGACGGCTGTGACTGTGGTGCGTAATGCACCTTGCACCGACAAGCGGCTGATTGTTTCACTATCTATTGCATTATCTAATGCTGCTTCAACAATCGGTTTACCAAAACCACGAATCAATGGCTGCACGATTTGCACTGATAATCCGGGATTAAAATTTTGATTGAGATTGTTTGTCGACATTAAACTAATTTGTGTGCCAATCGGCGTCTGTAACGTTGCTGCGGGCTGTATCGCTGTTGCTTGTGCACTTTGCGGGTACCCGTTAGATGTACTTCTTGTCATCGTACGCGTTGCTTGAAAGGCGTAATGTGGTTGAAACTGCCATTGTTGGATTTCCACCGCAAATTTCTGCATCACATGATTTAACTGTGCTTGTTGCACACTAGGATTTTCCCGCACCGCAAGCAAAATCGCCTCATCCATAGACAAGGTGTGGTGTGTCTTCCCTATTTCAGTTTGCGCATAGGCAATTGAAAATAAACTTAATAGGCTAATTAAAATGAAAAATGATAGGCGCATAAGTGAGGCATTGTATAATAATTCTTCAGTAAAATCACGGAGTTCATGGAAAATAACAGGCAGCAGCCCTGACTCACTCATCAGGCATTAGTATTTTAAAAAAAGGACCACAGTCGAGCATATCTAAGCCTTACTTAATATATCTTTTCATTTTTATGTTAAAATACTAGAAAATACAACCATATATGGTTAATAACTATGCAGCCAAGACGAGGGCCGCTCGATTTCACCGGATTACTGAAAGATCACGCTCAAAAAATTGAGCGGAGTGGGTTATTGCCTAAAAATATCAAACGCACTGATGGCGTTTTTTCTACTAACGACATCAAAGAACTTCCATATAACGCAAGAGTGGCTGCAGCACTCTATAACACACTGACTGCATCAGCAGCCGTTTTAGCGTCAAACACCGCAGTTGTCTTGTCTTTTGTAGCCACCGTTTTTACTAGCAACTCATGGCTAAGTATAATCAATGATAACTTGTCACTAGTGGACCACACATGGGCGCCATTAATCACTGATGATGAGACACTTCAACTCAGTAAGGATTATCTTAGCCTTGTGCAAGCAACTCTTGAGCATCCAGACCCACCTAGTCAATTTCCTTCATCTGTCCGCGACAAGATCAAATTAGATAAAATAACCACTCTACGCAACCACCTAGTTAGCCGTATTCATGCCTATGAAAATAGGGATGCGACATTACGACACTTAAAAGAACAGTTAGACGCAAACAATCAATTTCAAAGTGATCATGTTAGTAGTGCCAACAATACGCCTGTGGAAGAAACATTAAACCAGATGCTTGTGTCAATTTTTACTTCAAAAGCAGAAATTGACGCTCTGGATGAAAAAACGCATAACGCCGACACTGCCCAAAAACACAAAGCACAGCTAGATGATTACCAAACGCAATTAGACGCTATCATTGCTACATTCAATCATAAAAATAGACCGCGCATTCAACAGCTAAAGAAAGCACTAACCGACTTAGATGCAAAAGATTGTAAAATAGCACCCAGTATTTGGCTACACGAAAAGAGCTACGCGGATGCTAAGCTAGGAGGAGTAGCGTGCACACGTTGTAGTGAGAAATCTATTTTACGAATTGATGCTCTAGAAATATTAAAGAAATCTACAACTAAAACTTATCTCTATGAAAATCACTTAGAAGCCTGTATTGAATCTGTAAGATCAGCTTTAGAAGAAGCACGCATGGCTCTTACTAAGAAAGAAGCTGCCCTCGCAAAAGCTAAAGCAAAAGCCACGCTACCACAAGCTGCGCCACTTATTGTTATTGAATCAAAACAAGAATCACCTCCTGAAAATCAAAACAAACCAAAACTGGCAGTGGAATCTGTTCATGTAGACAATGAACTTGCTTTTCTTGATGCAAGAACCACCCTTGAAGATACACTAGCGACTTGCTTGAAAAAAACATCGCGCTGGGATACATGGAGAGGTAACGAAAATATATTCAACACCATCGCAACTGACGCAACGGCATTATTAAACAAGCTTCAACAAGGCAGCGACAATGATGGTCACATTGCAATGCTAAAGAAAGCTTGTAAAGACAACCCTGACCCTGCAATTAAAAAATTAAATGCCGATATTGATACATACCTTGCAGCAAAAAAAGCAGCCGACCATGCTTCTCCACTCATTCTTAAAGCCAATTTAAGAAGAGCATTGCTCGCATGCAAAAATCAAACGTCCATATTCGGATTTTTAGGTTTTGGCCAACCCTATAGCGCAATTGAGAAACATATCGATGCAATGTTAAATAGCCTAAAGCACGGCCACTTTTCCAAGCAGCGGCTTCAGACTTTTTCAAACAAAATTGAACCGCATATCAAGAATCATTTTACAAAACCGCTCATTGAGAATTTAGCACTTTGTATGTTCGAGTATCATAGCGCTGCTCTCGATGTACAACCCAAAACTAAACAACATATACCAGCAATGTTACCAACAAACAAAAGCAAAAAAGAAAATGCTGCAAGAGCAGCTTCGGATAGCAGCGCTAGAACAGTCGTTCTTCCAGCAATGAGGAGATATGGGTTTCCACCTAGATCATCGCAATCAATATCAACAAACCCCACACCTTCCAACAAAAAACGCTCGCAAAAACGCCCTCTTTAAACGATGTAATCGCTTTAAACACTAAACTCACGCGACAACTGTGACTTATGCTCATGACGATTCATCGCTAACATCACTAAGTGTGAAAGCAATTCTTTATATGACATGCCAGATGCGGCCATTAATTTGGGATACATACTAATTTGTGTGAAACCAGGAATGGTGTTCACTTCATTGAAATATATTGCATTGGTTTCTTTTTCTAAAAACAAATCAACTCGCGCCATACCTTCACACTCTAACACTGCGAAAATATTTTTTGCAAACTCGCGGATCTCTTGGGTTAACTCAGGTGATAGTGGCGCAGGAATCAATAATTCAGCACCTTTTTCATCTAAATATTTTGCGGCATAAGAATAGAATTCATGGGTAGGACGCACTTCGCCAGGAATACTAATAATGGGTTCTTTGCCATAATCTAACGATTCAAGCACTGCGATTTCAATTTCACGCGCATCAATACCTTGTTCAACCAATACTTTGGTATCGTAAACAAATGCACGATTAATTGCTGCTGCTAATTCGGTCGGTGTTTTGATTTTCTCTACACCTACACTGGAACCTGTATTCGATGGCTTTACAAAAACAGGATAGGTTAACTGCTCATTCACTAATTCGCAGAAACGTTCTGCATCGTGTTGCCAATGACCTTTTTTGATAACCACATAAGCTGGTGTGCGCATACCCGCATTCATTACCAAACGCTTGGAAACATCTTTATCCATACCAATTGCGGAAGCTAATACACCACAACCTACATAAGGTAATTCAGCTAATTCTAATAAACCTTGCACTGTACCATCTTCACAAAGCGTACCGTGAATCACGGGAAAAATAACATCAAACATACGCTCAGCATGATGCGAATGCGAAGCAAGCTGTGCGGGCTGGAGCGCCTGCAAACTCTTCCCAATATGATCAGGATTAAATAACATGCGTTCTGCATCTTGCGATAACTTCAATGCAGTTTTTTGATCGCTCAATTCTTTACGCAAAATATCATCGCCAAGAAACCAAGAGCCTTGCTTATCAATACCAATTGGAATCACATCGAATCGGTTACGGTCCAAGTTTTGAATAACATTCGTTGCAGACAACAAGGAGACTTCATGCTCGCCTGAACGCCCACCATACAACACTGCAACACGAATCTTTTTATTTTGGCTCATAATGTACTCGACTGATTGAAAAAATCCTCCCTTACTTTTTTCAGTGTTCAACAACTTAAAAAAAGTAAGGGAGGATTTATCCTCCCATTCATAAATTTAACTTATGAAATTACTTTGTTTCACCTTTGTAATCATGGTGCTTCTTGCAATGATGGTGCTTACAAACTGGCGCTGCAACTGTTTGGGTTGAGCTCATTGATGCAGCTGAAACTTGATCAGATGATGTAGCTTTGCTTGCGCAGCTAGCTAAAACAAATGCTGAAGCGATCATGGTCGCAAGAATTGCAATTTTCTTCATTTTTTACGTCTCCAATTGAGATTTTTTCGAAGTTTGAACAGGAACTATCGTTCCACAATGAACTGTCATAGTTTTTCAAGCTTGCGATAATAGCAGCTCTCTGTGTACCATGCAAAAATTTTATGTATTCTGTCCGCGGTTTGTGTGCAAAATATTAAGTATATAGAACAGGATGATAATCGAGAGGTCAAATATGCAAAGGACTATAAAATATACATTGTTTTTCGCGGCTTTTTTAAGCATTACAGCATGGGGGCCATTTGGTTTCTTATTTCATAGCAAAAATAAAGAGCCATTCGGTACGGAAGCCTGGGTCAACAAAGAGATTGATATCATTCGCACACAAGCTGATAACATTCCCATGGGCGTGTTACGTTTGGGCTTAAAAGCATTCTTGAGAGCGCACCAGCAAGGCTATGATGAAAAAGGCTTACTCACCATCATCGACTATACAAAACCATCGACACAACGCCGATTATGGGTGATCAACATCAATGAAGACGAGGTTTTGTACAATACTTGGGTAACTCATGGAAAAAATAGTGGTAAATTGTATGCCACCTCTTTTTCTAATCGATTAGCCAGTTTACAATCCAGCTATGGGGTTTTCGCAACAACTGACAAACCCTATGTCGGAGGAAATGGATACTCTCTGCGTTTAGTCGGACTTGAACAAGGGATAAACGACAATGCGTATAAGCGAGACATAGTGTTTCATGGCGCATGGTACGCGGATCCTGATGTAGCAAGAAAATACGGTCAATTAGGCAGGAGCTGGGGATGCCCCGCTGTCAGTGACAGTTTAGCAAAACCAATTATAGACACCATTAAAAATGGCACGATTGTTTTTGCGTATACCGATAATCAAAACTGGATTAAACACTCACCTTACCTGAATGGTTAAAGGACATAGTATTTTATGAAAACAAAAAATCACTCTGTGAAGTGGTATGTACTTGGCGCTTTTTTTGCAGTGTCTGCTTGCCTTACAGTAGCTCACGCACAAACTTTTTCATTACCTCCCACCAATGAATCCATCATCGGCCAAACAACGTATGTTATTCCCCAGCCGAATGAAATCACGCCTACATTAGCCCACCGCTACAGCTTAGGGCAAAATGCAGTGATTGATGCTAATCCTGGTGTTACTGAAAACAGCACGTTGCCTAATGAACCTGTGACTGTACCAACAGAGTTTTTATTGCCTCCATTAGGGCGCAATGGGATTGTGATCAATCTTCCTGAAATGAGAATGTATTACTATCCTAAGAATAGTCACACGGTGATGACATTCCCTATCGGTATTGGCAAGATTGGTAAAGTCATTCCTATTAAAAACACCTCTATTACACGTAAAAAAGTGAACCCAACCTGGACTCCACCAGAAGATATTCGCCAATTTAATCGTGAACAGGGTGTTGTATTACCAAAATCCATCGGACCTGGCCCAGACAATCCATTAGGCCCTTACGCAATTTATTTGAAAATCCCAACTTTCTTGATTCATAGTACGATCTTTCCAGAAAGTATTGGCCGTCGCGCAAGCTTTGGTTGTATTCGTATGAATGAAGATGACATTAGAGAATTCTTCCCTGTCGTTGAAGCTGGCATTCCTGTCATCATCGTTGATATGCCAAATAAAGTTGCATGGCAAAATAATAGCTTGTACATGGAAGCTCATCCGCCATTGGAAGAACGTAGCAGCCTAGCTAGCGCTTCATTAGATGCCGTCGTTGAAAATATTGAACGCTCCATTCCGCGTCATCAATTAGTGATAGTCGATTGGCAATTGGTTGCGTATTTAACTAAAAATCCTGATGGTAGACCGCATGAAATTGGGGTAAGAGTGAGGTAAGAAAAGAACCCTCATCCCCGACCCTTCTCCCATTCGCAAAAAGCGCTTTGGGAGAAGGGAGTATTTTCGCCTCTCCCACTTGTGGGAGGCGTTGTTGCATAAATCGATTTTCTCCCTTCTCCCGGAGTGATTTTTACGAGGGGAGAAGGGTTGGGGATGAGGGTTTTGAGCAAGGTATGTGCCTCCTAAAGATATTTGTGCCACCTCAAACACCCTCACCCCTAGCCCCTCTCCCAAAGAAAAGCATTTTGGGAGAGGGGAATAGTGCAGATTTTGATTTATGCAACAACGCTCTTGTGGGAGAGGTCGCCACCTGCTGTTCCGTGGCGGGTGAGGGAGTAACTCTACCCTAACTTTTTTCCCTGCTTATACTGCTGACTATCCGCATCCACAAAATGTCCTGGAAACAGCAAACCCTTATCTTCAGCTATTTTTAAATTCTTGGCTAATACCGCTAAGAACGGATCGAGCTCATGCTGCACTATAACCATCGCAAAAAATCTTGTTGCTACAGCTTTTGTTACTTTTATTTTCTGAGAATCGATATAATCTTTCAACACACGCAAGCGTTGCTCTGGTGTTAATTCTTTATTTTGCAGAATGGTAAAACACTCAACTGTTTGCGCTTGGCGGAGAAAAAAACTTGTTGAAGGGACCGCTTTTCGATTTGCAAGAATGCTGAGTACTTTATCGAGAGAAGCAATCCTAGCATTCACTAAACTCATGACAATTTTTAAAAACGCATTTGTTTTCTCTCGAATTATTGCCGCTTTTAGTGCTAATGCGCAAAATTCATTGATTCTTTCCGCGGCTAATTTTCCAGGGTTATACTTCTTCTTATATAGCTCTGCTTGCTCTGCAACAACACCATCAGACAACAACCCCGCATTACAACCTTGTTCTCCAATCGCGGCGAATAACATTTGGTATTTCGATTGCACGCCCACGTGCTGTTTCAATTCCTTGGCTGAATCACGGAACATACAACCACCTGGTTTTTTATATTTTTTTTATGATTGAATAAATCTAATTACATGCGTTCACCCCTTCTCCCATTCGTAAAAAACACCCTGGGAGAAGGGAGTAAACTATTACAAAAACGAGAGCCCTCGGCTCAATGGCGGGATATTTAAATGCTTAGCAATCGTTTGGCCGATATCAGAAAAGGTGGCACGAATGCCGATTGGGCCTGATTTAACTTGAGGACCAAATGCCAAAACGGGGATATATTCACGCGTATGATCTGAGCCAGGCTGCGTAGGATCACAACCATGATCCGCTGTAATCACAGCTAAATCATTTGGTTTCATTGTTTTTTCAATCTCTGGCAAGCGCAGATCAAAATCTTCTAATGCTTTTGCATAGCCAATCACATCACGCCTATGGCCGTATAACATATCAAAATCAACCAAGTTAACGAAAATCAAACTACCATCAGGTGCGGTAGCTACTTCATTGATAAAAACATCGCACAATGCCATATTGCCATCGCCTTTGACACTCTTGGTAATACCTTGATGTGCGTAAATATCTGAAACTTTGCCAACAGAAATCACTTCATGACCAGCAGCAGCAATTTTATCAAGTAATGTTGCCTCAGGTGGTAACACAGAATAATCGCGACGATTTCCCGTACGACGATAATTACCAGGCTCACCGACAAAAGGACGCGCTATCACGCGACCCACATTATATTGATCCACTAAATCACGTGCGATTAAACAAAGCTCGTATAGACGTTCTAAACCAAATGTTTTTTCATGCACTGCAATTTGGAAAACACTATCTGCAGAAGTATAAACAATCGGTTTGCCAGTACGTTCATGCTCTTCACCTAACTCAACAATAATGTCCGTGCCTGATGCATGCTTGTTACCTAAAATGCCTGGCACTTTACTGCGGCGAATAAATTCTTCAACTAAATCTTCTGGGAAACTAGGATATTCGGGAGGAAAGTAACCCCAATCAAACAACGCTGGTACACCAGCAATTTCCCAGTGACCACTTGGTGTATCTTTACCAAAACTTATTTCTTGTGCACAACCATAAGCTCCTTGAATCGCAACATCTGTTGCTAATCCAGGAGCATATTGTCCGCAACTTATTTTTAACGCACCATTCAAACCCAAGCGCGTTAAATTAGGAATGTGTAACGGGCCTTGTCTCATGCCTACTTTATCAGCTTTGCCCACCGCACAATATTCTGCTATGTGTAATAGCGTATTCGCATTGGTATCACCGTATTTTGCGGCATCGGCACTAGCGCCGACACCAAATGAATCCATCAAGATGATTAATGCGCGCGCCATACACTACCTTATGCTTGTGACTTACAAAATGTTTCAGTAATCAACCAACCAACAAATATACTTAATACAAATGCGATCGGCATAATCCACATTGCATTCATGAAATCATGTGAAGAATAAACTGGCGCACCATTTTGCATCGTGTGATCCCAATGTAACTCCATGATCCAACCAAAGAATGGTTGTGCGATTGCACCACTTACCATGATCGTTACAGAATCTACGCTCACCGCTGTACTGGTTAACGCAATTGGATTTAATTCAGCAATCGTTGGATAACTTAATACTTGCGAACTGGTAACAAATCCAATCGCAAAGAATAAGAAAATCAATGTACTCAAAGACAGATCAGGAACAAACATCAATACTGAAAATACAGCTAATGAAACAACAGCACCAATCAACATAGGCATCACGCGACGCCCTATACGATCTGAAAACCAACCAAATGCAGGAGCACCAAAAATAATTCCCACGAAGAACATAGTGGTTGCATAAGAAGCTTGAATTGCAGAAATATGATGAACTTGAGTTAAGTAATGAATCCCGAATAACGCGCCTAAAAGAAACACAGGCAAATTCATTAATGAAGTATACAGACCGCCAAACCAATTATTTTTATTCTTTAACACTAAGCCAATACTGCGCCAAAAACCTAAACTTTGTAAATGTGCTTTATCAGCTGCAACCGTATCATGACTATTGGGTGGGCGATCTTGTACTAAGCATGCAATTGCGATAGCTACGAAGATACCGATAGAAGCATCGATTAATACCGCATGACGCCAGCCAACTAAACCACTTAAAATTGCCATTGGTGTTTGTGCTGCTAAACCACCTAACATTGCCATTGTCACCACAACACCGGTTACAAACGCCATCTTACTTGGCGGAAACCAACGTGAAGCTAAACGAATACAACTTAAGAAACAGAATGATGCGCCCCAGCCTACTAAACCACGCCCTATAGCCGCGGTGAGATAAGTTTCAGCTAAACCAAATGCAAAAGTACCAACAGTACAAAGAGTTACAGCGAATAAAAGTAACTTCTTAGTAGAAAATCTATCTAACAAAATACCCGCTGGAAAAAGAAACGCTGCATTAGCATAAAAATACATGGAAGACAATTGACCGAGCTGTTCCGCATCTAAATGAAATGCTTGCATCAATTGGACATCGATAGCGTTGAATAGATTTAACTGTATGAATTCATAGAAAAAAAACAGTGACGCTGTTAAAACAACTAGCCATCCTAACGTTCTGTGCTCCGTTTTCTCAATTGTATCCAGCTTTTCAGCTGTTGCAGATGCCATCATTGCGGGTACTCCACGTCTAATTTATGTTGCGCATTTTCTAACACAACCGCGACTGAAAGGCCAGAAAAATTTGTTTTTTGGTATAGGGGTAAATCTACTTAAACAGCTGATCTAAGTATGAAATTTTACTGTTAAATCAATAAATAACACGGGCTCAAGATAACAATTCATCGACTAATTGACTTGCGCCAATGCGGAAGCACTGTGGAGTCACCCAACCATCACCCATGACCTCTTCTGCCAGCATGATGTATGAACTTGCCTGCTCTGCCGTGCGCACTCCGCCAGACGCTTTAAAACCAACATGGCGCCCCATGGAGGCCATAGCCTGCAACATCACTCGTGCTGCTTCTAAGGTTGCACCTACTGGAATTTTTCCTGTCGATGTTTTTAAAAAATCTGCGCCAGCTGCGATAACACCATGACTTACTTCTGAAATTAACCGCGAATCTTGCAATGCCCCCGTTTCTAAAATAACTTTTAAAGTGACATCGCCACACAGTGTTTTACAGTCATCAATAAATTGAAACGCGGCTTCTTTTTCACCCGCTAAAAATTGCGGATACGGAAATACAACATCAATTTCATCGGCACCATCACCAATAGCTTGCTCGATAACAGTTTTAACTTGTTGCCATGAATGGTTAGCTTGCGGAAAATTAGCGACCGTTGCAATTTTCACAGGCTTATTTTGAAAAAAACTAACGGCTTGCTTTACAAATTGCGGATAAATACACACCGCTGCAACATGACCTAACGGAGAAATTGCTTTATTACATAACAAAGCAATCATCTCCGCTGTATCAGCATCACCTAAACTCGTTAAATCAATGAGTGATAAAATTTTTTGTTTATCGGGCTTCATTTCCAATATTCTTCACTACTTCAGGAATTAATTTAATTAATTTACGCGCTGCTAATTCACCAAATTGCAACGTGCCCTCATGTGTTACTTTTTCGTCACTCATGCCGACCGCAAGGTTGGTCACAGCAACTAAACCTAATACTTTCATTCCACAATGACGCGCGAGCAATACTTCAGGTACAACAGACATACCTACTGCATCAGCACCCAACATGCGATAAGCGCGTATTTCTGCTGGTGTTTCAAATGATGGACCCATCAATGAAAGATAAACACCTTCGTGCATTGGAATATTTAATCGCTCTGCTGCTGCATAAGTTAATTCACGATAGTGATCATCATATGCATTTTCTAAACTTACAAAACGTGGGCCAATTGACTCGTCGTTTGGACCGACTAATGGGTTACAAGGATGGAAATTTAAATGATCATTAATCACCATCACTTCTCCAGCGCCAACATCTGCACGTAATGAACCCGCTGCGCCAGTAATAATAATACTGCTTGCACCTAACTGCTTAATCATGCGCACAAAAGTTCGTATTGATTCAACCGGTGTTGCTTCATAAAAATGTAATCGCCCTTTCATACAGACAACAGGTACATCATTGAGATAACCTAACATCATTAATGACGCATGACCTGCCACACCACCTGCGTGCAACCCAGGAATAGCTTGGTAAGGGATCGTGGTAACATTCGTTAATTGGTCTGCTATGCCCCCTAATCCTGATCCTAAAATAATACCCACTTTAGCCTGGAAGCTTGGCGCATATTTTCGAATAGCTGCCATTGTTTCTTGCATGGTGACTGACATAATATTTCCTTTGGTACATTATTAATTAATCACCTCTCCACTTGTGGAGAGGTCGATATGCGCTTTTTGCATAGTGGGTGAGGAAAAACGCCCTCATCCCCAACCCTTCTCCCAATCGCAAAAACACTCTGGGAGAAGGGGGAAAATTTTTAAATTCACCTCTCCACTTGTGGAGGGGTCGACACGCGTTTTTTGCGTGGCGGGTGAGAAAAAACGCCCTCACCCCCAACCCTTCTCCCAATCGCAAAAAGCGCTCCGGGAGAAGGGAGCACTCTAGACTTTTTCTGCGGCGGGGACAAGTGCTTTGCCGACCCTATGGCGATATCTTCGCAATAAAATTTTCAAATTCATCGACGGATAATGGTTGCATAAAATAAAATCCCTGCACTTCGTCACAGTGTTCTTTTTGTAAAAACTCAACTTGCGCCTCAGTATCGACGCCCTCTGCTAACACCACCAGATGAAACGCCTTGGAAACAGCAATAATAGCTCGTACCAACTCACAATCGTCGCCACTGTGTGGAATATTTTGAATAAATGTTCTGTCTATCTTCAAACGATTTAACGGGATTTTCCTTAAGCTGCTTAAACTCGTAAATCCCATACCAAAATCATCTAATGTAACTTCTACACCCAAATCTTTTAGTGCACACACAACATTAACAACATCGACTGAGTTAATAATCACATGCTCTGTGATTTCTATTTCAAGCATTTTAGGATCTAAATGATTTAACTCGATTTGTTTTTTAATCATGCTAACAAAGTTAGCTTGTTTTAACTGCTTAGACCCCACGTTGACTGCCATACGAAAAAATGGAAACCCTGCATTGCTCCATGCTTTAGCTTGCTTACACGCAGCCTTAATAACCCAATCACCCAGCTGCAATATCAAGCCTGTATCTTCAGCCAATGAAATAAAATCATTTGGAACAATCACACCTTTTTGCGGATGACGCCAACGCACTAGCGCTTCAACACCGACTAACTTTCCTGTTAGCACACTAAATTGTGGTTGATACTCAAGAAAAAAATCTTCCCGCAATAATGCACGACGCAATTCAGATTCCTGTTCTAAATATATTTGAGTGATATGACTCATTTCAGGTGAATAAAATTCGCAGCGATTTGCGCCCAAATCTTTTGCCCGATACACGGCTGTATCTGCATTACGTAACAGTATATCCACTGTATCACCATCTTTTGGATAACAACCTACACCCGCACTGGCTGTCACGCCAATTTCTTTGTCGCCCAACTTAAATGGTGATCTAAATACATCAAGCAATTGTTCGCCAAGTGCCACTATTTTTTCATGATGCCTCAAGTTGTTAGCAATCACGACAAATTCATCTCCACCGATACGCGCCACCGTATCGCCTACACGAATGGCTAACTGTAATCGATTGGCAATTTCTTTTAATAATACATCACCAACAGCGTGCGTCATGCTGTCATTAATATTTTTAAATCGATCGATATCAAAGACAAATATTACAAACTCACTTTGTTCTTTACTTGCAACTGTGATTGCATTGCGCAAACGATCTAATAGCAACAGCCGATTTGGTAATTTTGTTAAGCCATCATGGGTAATGTGATGTTGTAATTTTTCTTCTAACTTCGTGCGTCGCGTCACATCACGGAAAGTCCATATCCTGCCAACTGCGTTACCATTCAATTTATGTGGATGCGAATACCGCTCAAAGACTCTACCATCTTTAAAATGTAATATGTCGACACTGACCGCATCTGGATGTTGATACAATTCTTTTATTTGAGTTAAAAATTCTTGCGGATCAATTAGCTGCTCATTCACATATTCTAATGCTTTTTTTTCGTCTTTAGTCTCGAGGATTTTTTTAGGAATACGCCACATACTTGCGAAACGCTGATTGTAATCAAGAATCTTATCATCGCTGGTTACAATCAAAATACCATCATGCGAGGACTCAATGGTCGCACGAATCAATGAAAGCGATTGTTCATGCGAAATGTCACTACTCTGCACCGATGGTTTTGTCGCCATACTTGCCTCGTTGTAAATCGTCTCAACATTTTCACCTCTCTACTTGTGGAGAGGTCGACACGCGTTTTCTGCGTAGCGGGTGAGGGACGATACCCTCATCCCCAACCCTTCTCCCACAAGTGGGAGAAGGGAGCTGAAGCACTCTCACACCTCTCCCACAAGTGGGAGAGGTCGGCACGTGCTTTTTACGTGGCGGGTGAGGGAAAATGTCATCTATATACAATTATAGCAACAGATCGCCAGATCAGGCGAAAAATACAATGCATTGATTGTTAACCGAAAATTTCTCGTAGCGCGATAAAGAATAGCGTTGCAAAACCTGCCGCGGCAGGAATAGTGATAATCCAGGACATAAAGATATTACGAATGACATTCAAGTTTAATGCGTCGATACCACGTGCTAAGCCAACGCCAAACACCGCACCTACTAAGGTTTGCGTTGCAGATACTGGAATTCCAGTACTAGTAGAAACAATAACAGTACTCGCTGCTGCCAATGTTGCGGCAAATGCACGGCTAGGTGTTAACGTAGTAATTGCACTTCCAACTGTCGCAATCACTTTTCTGCCATACATAAATAATCCGGTAATGACGCCCAAGCATCCCGCGAGCAACATACCATACAACAACATACCATCTTTGCTTGCTTCATTTTTCAATACTAAATTCACAACACCTGTTACGGGACCAACCGCAATCGCCACATCATTTGATCCATGCGCAAACACCATCGCACAGGCAGTCAATGCCATCAACACACTAAACATATTTTCAATATACAAGTATTGTGAATGACGTGTTAATTTTACTTTTAACTCTACATGCTTAAGTGCATAAAGCCCTAATGCAAAAACTACCAATGCCGCACCCAACACAACTAAGAAACCCGTTGTTTTAGTATGCTGAATATGAAAATGGTCCAGCCCTTTCAACATAGTCATCATGGATAAAACAATCCCAACGATGAATAGATAAATTGGCACATACATTTTTGCTGCACGAAAAGGATTTTCCGCGCCTAAAATACTGCGCTTGATTGAAATAAATAATAGAAAAGCAACCACGCCAGCTAGAGCGGGAGATAAAATCCAGCTAATTGCAATATACCCTACAGTTTGCCAATGTATGGCATGAATGCCTAACATGATAGCGCCAACACCCACTAAAGCACCGACAATGGCATTAGTAATAGAAACGGGCATACCCAAAAAGCTTGCGATCGTAATCCAAAAAGCTCCTGCGAATAACACAGAAAGCATTCCGTAGATTAACACATTGGAGTTGGGAGGAATTTGCGTAACATCAATGATCCCGGCACGTATTGTTTGCGTTACACCAGTGCCCCCTAAGAATGCACCCGCAATTTCAAATACAATAGCAATAATGAGCGCCTGCCGCACTGTGATTGCGCGCGAACCGATTGCTGTGCTCATGATATTTGCTAAATCATTCGCACCAATTCCCCAGGTCATCCACAATCCGACGCTAGAGGCTAATACAATAAAAACAATACCGTAATCCATCGAAGGTTATCATCTCGCTACTAAAATTTGTAAATTATCTCCAATCGCACGAGCATCATCAGCTAATTCGCCGGTCCACTCGATAATACGATAGAGAAACATAACCTTCACTGGCGGTAATTGGTCTTCCAAGGTAAATAATGTTTGACGCAAATGAATTTGCTTTTCATCTGTTTCATGTTCAATCCTGGAAAGTTTTATAATCATGTTATCAACATGTTTTACTTCCGTACCGCTGAACCCAGTTTCAAGCAACTCATCTAATTCATGTATTGCCACATCCGCTTGCTTGGATGCTTCAATACACTTTCGCATAAAATCTAAAAAAGCATCGCGAATAATATTGGGAAATGCCATTTTTCTTCCCATGACTAATCCGGCAATATCTTTCGCTCTATTCGCCAACTCATCTTGTTTGTTTAACAACTCCAACAAATCACTACGTGAAACAGAGGTAAACAAACTATTTGGCAAATGCGAACGCAACTCACGCTTGATATTGTCTGCGTCATTTTCTAAACGTACAATTTCACGCTGTAACTCTTCTACTTTAGGCCAATTCTCTGCAAATACCGCTTCAAAAAATGGATCTAATACTCTAACGCAAGCGTGCACTTTCGCCATATGTTCTTCTAATGGCTTAATCGGTGAACGACCAAACATATTTAAGAAAGGTGTAGTTGGCATAGATTGTCCTATAGTATCTTTTATATATTCCACATTCCCACTCCCTTCTCCCAAAGCGTTTTTTGCGCATGGGAGAAGGGCTGGGGATGAGGGCTCTTAAAAGACCACCCTCACCCGCCACGTAAAAAACACGTGGCGACCTCTCCCACAAAGTGGGAGAGGTGAGATATTTCTATTTCGCCTCAACAAAAACTTTCGCAACATCCAACATGCGATTTGAGAAACCCCATTCATTGTCATACCATGACAATACTTTCACGAGATTACCAATCACTTTGGTTTGTCCTAAATCAGCAATCGATGATGCAGGATTGTGATTGAAATCAACAGAAACCAATGGCTCTTCATTCACACATAAAATGCCTTTTAATGGACCTGCTGCCGCATCACGTAGAATTTGATTCACTTCTTCTACTGTCGTATCGCGTTTTGCAATAAAACTTAAATCTACAACAGAAACATTAATTGTTGGCACGCGTAATGCAAAACCATCTAATTTTCCATTTAATTCTGGCATCACTAATCCCACAGCAGCAGCTGCGCCAGTTTTGGTTGGAATAATAGAGTGTGTTGCTGAGCGTCCACGATGTAAATCAGCATGTGAAACATCAATTAATACTTGGTCATTGGTATATGAGTGCACGGTATTCATCAAGCCACTGACAATACCTAATTTTTCATGTAACGGTTTAACAATAGGTGTTAAACAATTGGTTGTGCAAGATGCATTTGAAATAACTTTGTCAGATGCTTTCAATACGTGATGGTTTACACCATATACAACCGTTGCATCGACTCCAGATGCTGGCGCAGAAATAATAACTTTTTTAGCGCCTGCTTCTAAGTGTGCAGATGCTTTTTCTTTACTGGTAAAAAATCCAGTACATTCGAATACAACATCAATATTCATTTCACCCCATGGCAATTTCTTAGGATCGCGTTCTGCAACCACGCGAATTTTGTCGCCATTCACAATCAAATCATTTCCTGAAACAGATACTTCGCCAGGAAATTTTCCATGGGTTGTATCATATCGTGTTAAGTGAGCATTCGTTTTAACATCCCCTAAATCATTGATTGCAACGATTTGGATTTCAGGATGTTTTTTTCCTTCGTAATGCGCACGTAAAATATTGCGGCCAATTCTGCCGTAGCCATTAATTGCAACTCGAATAGTCATGAACTGTCTTCTCCTGTTGTATTTTCTCTTTGGTAAGCATTTCTGTTGCGACTGCAACGATATGCTCAACCGTAAATCCACACTCTTTAAACACTTCCTTCGCTGGCGCTGATGCACCAAAACGATTTAGCCCAATCACTCTTCCATGACAACCAACAAATTGATACCAATAATCACTAGCACCTGCTTCAATCGCTAATTTTGCAATATTGTTAGGTAATACTGCATCTTGGTATTGTTGATCTTGTCCCAAAAATACATCTGTCGATGGCATCGATACCACACGCACATTTTTTCCTGCTGCAGCCAATTGTTTTGCTGCGTCCACTGCAAGCCCTACTTCTGACCCGGTCGCCATCATAATCAGTTCTGGCACGCCATTGCAATCGACTAACACATAACCACCGCGCTCAACATTAGCCAACACATTGTCATCTCGCTCTTGGAATGGGAGATTTTGTCTAGATAGCAATAAACAAGTTGGCCCTTGACGCTCTAATGATTTTTTCCATGCAACTGCCGTTTCCACTGTATCGCATGGTCGCCAGAGTGATAGCTGTGGAATTAAACGTAAACTTGCTGCATGCTCGATCGGCTGATGCGTTGGTCCGTCTTCACCCAAACCAATCGAATCATGTGTGTAAACATGAATAACGCGTTGCTTCATTAATGCTGATAAACGCACGGCATTTCTCGCGTAATCAGAAAACACCAAGAACGTTCCACCAAATGGTAAAACACCACCGTACAATGCCATTCCATTCATGATGGCGGTCATACCAAATTCACGCACACCATAATGTAGATATTGTCCTTCAGGCGCATTTTTCGAAAAAACTTTCATACCTTTCCAATCAGTTAAATTGGAACCAGTCAAATCTGCAGAGCCACCCATGAATTCTGGAAATACAGAAGCAAAATGATTGATGCATTGATTAGACGCTTTACGTGTTGCAATCGTTTCTTTCTTTTCAGCCATCTGACGCACTAACGTTGCTGAGCTTTCATTCCAATTTTCTGGTAAGCGATGATTCATCCGACGTAAAAATTCAGCGGCTAATTCTGGATGTTGTTTGCGGTATTCAGAAAATAATGTATTCCAAGCGATTTCTGTATTTTCACCTTTTTCTCGCGCATCCCAAGCATCACGATTTTGTTGTGGAATTTCAAACGCTGGATAAGACCAATTTAAATGTTTTCTGACTTCTGCAACTTCTGCTTCACCTAATGCTTCGCCATGAGTTTTTGCTGTGCCTGCTTTATTAGGAGAGCCCCATCCAATAATAGTTTTACAACAAATGATGGTTGGTTTATCAGTCACATCACGCGCTGCTTGAATCGCTTTTTTGATGGCTTCACTATCATGACCATCAACATTTGCAATCACATGCCAACCATAACTTTCAAAACGTAATGGTGTGTTATCAGTAAACCAACCGCTCACTTCACCATCGATCGAAATATTATTATCGTCATAAAATAAAATTAACTTCCCTAAACCATAGGTTCCCGCTAAAGAACAAACTTCATGCGAAATCCCTTCCATCAAACAACCATCACCCGCAAAAACATAGGTGTAGTTATCAACAATAGACAAACCGTCACGATTAAATTCTTTTGCTAAATGTTTTTCTGCAATCGCCATTCCCACAGCGTTCGCCAAACCTTGCCCCAAAGGACCTGTTGTTGTTTCCACACCTGGTGTTTCACCCAATTCTGGATGTCCCGGTGTAATCGAATGCAATTGTCGAAAACTCTTAATATCATCAATGCTGACTTTGTAACCTGATAGATGGAGTAGCGAATAAAGCAACATACATCCATGACCGTTTGAAACAACAAAACGATCTCTATTGGCCCAGTGGGGATTGTTAGGATTATGACGCATGAAATCATTCCATAAGACTTCCGCAATATCGGCCATACCCATAGGCATTCCAGGATGTCCTGAATTGGCTTTTTGCACTGCATCCATACTCAACACACGAATAGCATTCGCAAGTTCGCGACGGCTCGACATAGAAACTCCCATTGGAAAGTTTAAAATGCTAGCATCTTACCTGAAATTCGACCTACAAGAAATGCTGACTTGTGCTTTGACCTCATTTTAAGCAAGGGACCTACGCATAGCGACCATCCCGAGTTACGAATCAACGAGGGACCGGACCTCCCTCGCGGTACTCGCGATGATCGCTATTTAACACCATATTTCATATGGCCTTTTCAATATAAAATGGAGTATCATCCTGCCCTTCATATTAATAAAAGTGGGGCTAGATACATGGATAGAGAATACCTTTTTACCTCTGAATCCGTATCTGAAGGTCATCCAGATAAGATTGCTGACCAGATTTCAGATGCGGTTCTTGACGCGCTTCTTCAACAAGATAAGTATTCGCGCGTCGCTTGTGAAACCTACGTAAAAACAGGGATGGTTTTAGTTGGTGGCGAAATTACAACTTCCGCATGGGTCGATGTTGAACAACTCACACGTCAAGTTATCAAAGACATTGGGTACTCCAACTCTGAAATGGGCTTTGATTGGGAATCTTGTGCTGTGATGTCTGCCATTGGTAAACAATCTACTGATATTGCACAAGGTGTAGATCGCGAAAAAAACGAAAATCAAGGCGCTGGAGATCAAGGTTTAATGTTTGGTTATGCAACCAATGAAACCAATGTATTAATGCCTGCTCCAATTTATTACGCACATCAATTAGTAAGACGCCAAGCAGAGTTACGCAAAGAAGATGTTTTATCTTGGTTGCGCCCAGATGCAAAAAGCCAAATTACATTTCACTATGTGAATGGCAAACCTGTCGGCATTCGCAATGTTGTACTTTCTACACAACATCATCCTGATGTTAGCTATGAAACATTAGTTGAAGCTGTTATCGAAGAAATTATCAAACCTGTATTGCCAGAAGAATGGATTGATAAAGAAACCAAATTTTATGTTAATCCAACCGGTCGCTTTGTTATTGGCGGACCATTAGGTGATTGCGGTTTAACAGGTCGCAAAATTATTGTAGACACCTACGGCGGTATGGCACGACATGGTGGTGGTTGCTTCTCTGGCAAAGATCCATCTAAAGTTGATCGCTCAGGTGCATATGCTTGTCGTTATGTTGCAAAAAATATTGTTGCTGCAGGCATTGCTGATCGTTGTGAAATTCAAGTGTCATACGCTATTGGTGTTGCTGAACCTACGTCCATTTACGTTGAAACATTTGGCACCGGCAAAATTCCAGATCATGAAATCACCGCATTAATCTATGAGCATTTTGATTTACGCCCATACGGCATTATCAAGATGTTAGATTTATTGAAACCGATTTATCGTCCTACTGCTGCATATGGACACTTCGGCCGTGAAGATATTGATTTACCATGGGAAAAAACAGACAAAGCGGCTGCATTACGCGCAATCGCTAAAGTTGCTTAAGAGGAATAAATAATGAATGCTGAAACTGTCACAAAATTAACTGATTATAAAGTTGCTGACATGAGCCTCGCAAAATGGGGCCGTAAAGAAATTGACATTGCTGAAACTGAAATGCCTGGCTTAATGATGCTGCGTGAAATGTATGGCAGCAAAAAGCCATTAAAAGGCGCACGCATCGCTGGTAGCTTACACATGACCATTCAAACCGCTGTGTTAATCGAAACATTAACCGCATTAGGTGCTGAAGTGCGTTGGTCATCATGCAATATTTTTTCAACTCAAGATCATGCTGCAGCAGCGATCGCTGAAACAGGCGTACCTGTATTTGCTTGGAAAGGTGAAACAGAAGAAGAATATTGGTGGTGCGTTGAAAAAACCATTCGTGGCCCAGCAGGTTGGACACCGAATATGATTTTGGATGACGGTGGTGACCTAACAATCGTTATGCACCAAAAACATCCTGAATTATTGAAAGAAGTAAAAGGTGTTTCAGAAGAAACTACAACAGGCGTGCATCGTTTATATGAAATGTTAAAAACAGGTGACTTGAAAATTCCTGCGATTAACGTAAATGATTCTGTAACCAAATCAAAGTTTGATAATTTATATGGCTGCCGCGAATCCTTAATCGATGGTATCAAACGCGCTACTGACGTGATGATTGCGGGCAAAATTGCATTGATCGCTGGTTATGGTGACGTTGGGAAAGGTTGCGCACAATCACTCAGATCATTAGGTGCAACAGTATGGGTGACTGAAATTGATCCTATCTGTGCATTACAAGCAGCAATGGAAGGCTATCGTGTTGTTACGATGGAAGATGCTGCAGGAATAGCAGATATTTTTGTAACTGCAACTGGCAATGAAAAAGTAATTGCTCATGAGCATTTAACCAAAATGAAAGATCAAGCGATTGTATGTAACATCGGTCACTTTGATTCTGAAATTGATATCGCTTCTTTACGCGAATACAAGTGGGAAAACATTAAGCCACAAGTAGATCATGTTGTATTACCAAGCGGTAATCGCATCATCATTTTAGCGGAAGGTCGTTTAGTTAACTTAGGTTGTGCGACAGGTCATCCAAGTTTTGTTATGTCTATGTCTTTCACTAATCAAGTGTTAGCGCAAATTGAACTATGGCAAAACACTGATAAATATCCGTTGGGTGTTTACGTGTTACCTAAAAAATTAGATGAAATGGCTGCATCATTGCATTTAAAGAAAATTGGCGTTAAGTTAACAAAGCTCTCTGCAACACAAGCACAATACTTGAATGTTTCTGTCGATGGTCCATTCAAGCCTGATCATTATCGTTATTAGTTTACACACGTCAAATTAGGCTCTAACTGCGTCACCTCTCCCACTTGTGGGAGAGGTCGACACGCGTTTTCTGCGTGGCGTGAGGGAGCCTTCTTAAAAGAACCCTCATCCCCAACCCTTCTCCCATTCGTAAAAAACACTCTGGGAGAAGGGAGCAAACAACCGCATTTTATTTAAATACACTTAACTACCCCAAGGAGCGCTCTATGCTAAAAAAATCACTACTCTTATTTATTATCACAGCCCAACTCTCGTACGCAGAAACCTGCCCGACCCCAACACAACTTCATGCACATCAATTAAATGACTGGCAACTCTTTGATATTGATAATGGCTCGCGTATTACAGGCAAAGCATTGGATGAATATTTAAAACACACACAACAATTTGCTCTAGCAGAGTGGATGGATGATGCGCCTGAAGGCTCTGGGCACTGCTATTATTATGGAAAAAATCCAAACACGGATTATTTACATGCTTTTCTTGCCAAACAAGATCTCATCACCGATCCCAATGCACCGGCATGGTTCGACACAGTAACCAATACACGTCAGTGCATCAGTGGTATAAATCAGTGTCGTTTTGTGAAAAAATAGCAACAATCAATTTAAGGGGACAATAGGCTTATGGAAATACAAACTGCTGAAGCGTTAAAAACATACTTTACTTGTTATACCATTTCAGATGAGAACACTTTTTCGCCAGCGCTAAAAGACCATAGCCAAATTCCTTATATTATCGACACACTTGCGCGTAAAGAGCGGCATCATTTATTTTTACATGGGTTTCATTCTGAAAAGTTAACTCACTCACTCGTTGAAGGCATTGCTTATCAACTTAAAACTGGAATTGTACCTAAAAATTTACGTGATGCCACGCTGATATATTTTGATGCTTGCGCATTAAAAATGTCGCACGCAGCTCTCATTACAAAATGTGCTGACTATATCGAATCACTGACAACACAATCCAAAAGCGACAGCCTCATTGTACTTTGCATAAACGATGTTGATGCCTGTAAAACTATCATGCAATCTAAAATATTAAACCCGCAATGGCGTATCATCTTATTTTCACAAGAAAGCAAATCACTGCCACTCACTTTTGAAAATTATTTTTCGCATCTTGCATTACAAGAACCATCACAGCAAGAAATGCTTGCGCTACTCAAGAATTACAAAAATGATATAGAAAATTATCACAACATATTAATGCCCGATGAAATATTCCGTTACGCGCTTTCTCTTACCGAACATTATTTAGGAGGAAAATCGCGCCTCGACAAAACATTGGAATTACTCGACAGCGGTGCTGCACGCGCAAGCACTTTAGAACGCGATGATGAAACATCACAAACTTATAAACCCATTTTGACAACAACTATTCTCGCGCATGTTGTTTCAAGCTGGACACATATTCCAATCTCACATTTACATCATAACAAATTTAGACTAAGTAAATTTTCACAATTCGTGAAACAAAAAATCTTTGGTCAAGAGGCTGCGATCAATGCCGTCGGCAGCATTCTACAAGCATCATGCATTCAATTTTCAGAAACCGATGGCACTGTCTGTAATTTGTTGCTTGCTGGGCCCTGTGGTGTGGGCAAAAAAGAATTTTCATTATCATTAGCCAATTATTTATTTTCGACAACAGAAGCATTACTGCATGTCATCCTCGACAAACATAATCCACCTGCATCACTCAATCAAATTGTAGTAACAACACAATCTGACACAAAACAACGCATCAACTTGCTTGATGCAATCCAAGCTAAACCATACGCCGTATTGTTGATTGAAAATCTAAATGAAATGCCCGCAACAACGATTAACTTGTTTAACGATATTTTAGTTCATGGTTATGGCTTCGACGACAAAGGTAATTTATGTGACTTCAGCCACACTGTCGTCGTGATCACTTCTGAAAGCGTCGCTGAAAAAATTTCGCAACTTACTCAACAACAAGCTAAGAATGATCCAACACCGATTATGGACTTAATGCAGCTAGTACTGAATGAGTCACCAACTAGCAACATAAGCAATAGCACTTTGTCACAACATGAGTTGCGCGAACACTTGTTCCCTGTACTACAAACTTATTTTTCAGCTGATATTTTACGTCAATCGCATATCGTCACATTTATGCCTTTAGATCAAACGACTATTGAACGCATCGTCAAATTGAAATTGAATCGTTTAGCCAAATCGCTGTTTGAAGAGTTTGAAATTGAATTATCTTATGCTCCAGAAGTTTCTAAATTTTTAGCCACAGAAACACTCAAGCAACAGCAAAATGCGCAAATGGTTGAACCCATCTTAAAGCAGCATGTATTATCGACTATTGCCAATGAGCTATTAGCTAAAATGGATGAAAAAAATAAACCTAAACATTTGGCACTACTGCTCAATGAAACTGGGCAAATGATACGTTGTGAATTTATTAATACGAATGAGAATATTGGGTATGCGGTGTAACTAGAAGGTAAGGCTCACCCCCTTTGAAAAAGCGTTGTTGCATAAATCAAAATCTGCACTATTCCCCTCTCCCAAAATGCTTTTCTTTGGGAGAGGGGAGAAAATCGATTTATGCAACAACGCCCTTTGAAAAAGGGGGCAGACGAACGCATGCGAGGCGGGGGATTTTCAGAAAATCTCCCCGCCGCACAAAAAGCGTGCGCCGACCCTCTTTTTCAAAGAGGGTAATATAATAAAATATTGAGGATCGACACTTGCTAATCTCCAAAAAACCTATGAGCCTTGCTAAAATGTTAACTTGCTTAACGTTGTTAGCTATCTTCGCGCAATTAAGTTTTTATTTCACACATTACCGAGTCTCGGATCTCATGGACTCACTAGTTAAAGTATCTTTATTATCTCAGCTAAAGCACACCGTCATTATAAAACCCATTGTCGTTTTCTTATTGATACAAATAACAAGTTACATTTTATTTATAGGTTGGATATGGTTTATTTCTACATCCACTGGTGAATTACTTAATTTATCAGAACGTAAAATCTATTGGCTTGGCATTTTATCATGGTTATGCAGCTGCATTTTTGTTGTATGCTTCAATAACTTTTATTTTACCCATTCATTTTTTAGTATTTTATTGCAAAACATGCACATCATACCTACCACATACAATAATAATATTTTAATTTTATCAGCTACTCTGTTGAGCATTTCTTCAATACTTGCGTTTATTAATTTTATCAAATGTAAACGCCATATTATTTTAGGTAGCGTGTTTTCAATTTTAATTCTCTTATCCTTTGGTATACCCACTTACAATTATTTTTTTGGCTATACCAAAAAATCAAATGCTAGCACACAACCCAATATTATTTTTATTGGTGTAGACTCTGTAAGGCCAGACTTCACACATTATTTTAATAACCCAACGATACATACTCCTAATATTGATTCATTTCTTAATTCAGCCACTGTGTTTACTCAGGCTTACTCACCTTTAGCACGTACCTTTCCTGCGTGGATGACGATTTTAACTGGTAAATATCCAAAACATAGCAAAGCGCGCAACAATCTCGTCAATCCTGAATTAATCATTCCAAATGATAATCTCGCTAAAAAATTACAAGCCGCTGGTTATGAAACTATTTATGGGACAGATGAAAAACGCTTTAGCAATATTATTCCGCCTTATGGTTTCGATCACATCATTGGGCCTGAAATAGGAATTAATGATTTCATCCTGGGTGGCTTAGCTGATTTTCCATTATCAAATTTATTAATTAATACACCATTAGGTGAGTTTTTATTTCCATTTAATTATGCTAATCGCGCAGCTGCTATTACCTATACTCCGAATACTTTTTTAAACTTGGTACAACAAGCTCTTGCCAAAAAAATGGATAAGCCTGTATTTCTTGCTATTCACTTGTGTTTATCACATTGGCCATACACCTGGGCTCATGACAAACAGTCACCGCATGATACAGAAGCGATGCGTTATGCTAGCAGTGTGGAAGGAGTAGATCATCAATTTGGTGAATTGTTAGCGTTATTAGATAAAGATGATTTACTAAAAAATAGCATCATTGTTTTGCTTTCTGATCACGGTACGACAGTAGGTATTCCGAACGATCGCATGATCTCACCGCAAAATTATCGTGGTGATAAAGATAAATATCATTGGATTACTGCCTTCGCGCTCGACACCCCAAATCACTATCAATTAAGTATTAATACTTCATACGGTCAAGGCTCTGATATTTTGAGCATTAAGCAAAATCATACTTTGCTAGCTATACATAACACAGACAACTCTATGCCACATCAAGAAATCAATACGCCAGTGGCTTTATTCGATTTAGCACCTACGATTTTAGATGTGTTACATGTTAAACCTTTAACAAATATTGATGGTGTTTCATTGATGCCACTGATTACACATCAAAATACAGCATCGTGGCAACGCTCTTTTTTCTTTGAAACTGGTTATACCATTACTGAAATTGAAACCAATTCAATTGAAGTTAATAAAGTTATTCAACAATCAGCTGCCGCTTATGTTATCCAGCCTCACACTGGTTTTCTTTATATGAAACCTGAAGTTGAAACATCGATCATAAAGAATAAGCAGCGCAGCATTTTAATGGGGGATTGGTATTTAGCTCATTATCCAGCAAGTACCCGCGCTAAACTTCAATTTGATAAAAAAAATAATGGGACGTTAACTGGTTATACCCTGCCTGGATATTATGTTTTAGTGAATGTAAAAACAGGATTATGGACCATTGGATTAAACAATACTTTTGCTAAACAAGCTCCTGTTACAGAAATGCTAAAAGTGTTTAATACGTTTTATAGAAATGAAATTTAATGCTCTATTTTAATTCTTACCGCAAAAAAAAATCCGCGATAACTGTGAAGCTATCGCGGATTTTTTAAATCTTAGCGCTCTTACGATGATGAGTAAGTAAACGCGAAGCTTACAGTACCACTTGCTGGACAAGTTATTGAACCCAGACCGGTGATACGACCATTTGCGCTTAATTTCACCTTGATAATTGGACATATTGATGCTGGCATTGTACCTAGCGTTAATAGATAAGAAGTTGCTGATCCAGCAAAAGTAATTGTGCCATTCCATGGTGATATTAAACCATTCTTTGGTAACAAAGCTGCCAAAGTTGCACTGGTTACTGTTGAATAACCACCAGCACCTTGAGAAATACTATCCGCAGCAGCTTGAATAGATTGAATCTGTGCAAGTACAGCATTCGCTTGTTGCGATGATGTTGCTGATTGGTAATATTTAATAGACATAACGATAACCATAGACGCAATTGCAAGTACTAACATAATTTCAAGCAATGTCACACCTAGCATCGTTCGTAAAGTTCGTTTCATGGCGGTAACCTTCCTTATTGGTCTTAAAAAAAATTTTGCGCAGAATTTCTTTTTATATCTGTTAAATAAGGTTACTATTTCTCCGTTTTGTAAGCAAGGCATTCCTAATAAAGAGAAATTATATGTTACAGAATTCAACTACTATTGATTCGATTCAGATCAACCCAACAGCCGCTCATAAAGCTAGCATCATTTGGTTGCATGGCTTAGGTGCGGATGGCAATGACTTCGCATCTATTGTTCCTGAACTACATTTATCGAATGATCTTGGTATCCGTTTTGTATTTCCACATGCACCTATGATACCTGTCACCATTAATGGTGGATATGTAATGCGCGCTTGGTACGATATTGTTTCTTTAGATGTCGATAAACACGCTGACAAAAACGGCATTCAACAATCTGTCGCATTACTCACTCAATTAATTGATCACGAAGTTTCGCTAGGGATTCCGACAAATAAAATTATTGTTGCTGGTTTTTCTCAAGGCGCCGTTGTCGCATTAACCACAGGATTAACATATGCAAAGCAACTCGGTGGAATTTTAGCACTATCCGGTTATCTGCCTGATGCGACTAATGTGCTTACCAATGCTGCAGACGCTAACAAAACCACGCCTATTTTTGTTGGCCACGGAACACAAGATACCGTTGTGCCTTATTTTCTTGGGCAACAAACTGAATCTGCACTGACGACTGCTGGCTACACTGTTGCATGGCACAGCTATCCGATGCCGCATTCTGTGTGCATGGAAGAAATTGATGATATTGGAAGATGGATCAGAAATATTTTTCTATAAATCTCCCTGTTGTTAGCTTGTAGTCCCCGCTGAAAAAGGCGTTGTTGCATAAATCAAAATCTGCACTATTCCCCTCTCCCAAAATGCTTTTCTTTTGGGAGAGGGGTGAGGGTATAGGCCCTCATCCCCAACCCTTCTCCCCTCGTAAAAATCACTCCGGGAGAAGGGAGAAAATCGATTTATGCAACAACGCCGCTGAAAAAGGGGACAGACGAGCGCAAGCGTGTCAGGGGATTTTTTTAATAAATCTCCCCGCCGCGACCCTCTTTTTCAAAGAGGGTTACAGTGGGGGGATCTTTAACCGAACGTATACCCAATACCCACGGAGTAAAGATCTAAATTACCGGTGCTTGTATTACCTTTCGCTCTAGCCCACTGGATAATACCCGCTAAATTAGGTGTGAAGTTATAATCGCCACCAAGACCGATATATAAACCGCTTGCGCTATGTGAGCCGGTATTCGCTGAAACACCTGAGCTTGTCGCTGTCACGTGTGAATTCAAACGTGCAAAACCTAATTTTGCAAATAAATCAGCGCCAGAATCTGCTATTGGTAAAATCCCTTTGCCAGCGATGTCATATGAGTAATGGTTATCACGCACAACTGAAACGCCATTTAATTTGCCTTTTGCATTAGCATATTTTGTATAGCCAATTTCACCCGCAAAATAAGGCATAAATTTGTAACCCACATTAGCATTCCATCCCAAACCAGATGAAGATGTAGAGATTCCACTGCCATAATTGGTATTACTTGTTTTTGTGCTGCCTACATTGCCATCAACATACCAACCCATCGGTAAAGACATTGCAGCAAAGCTGCTGGTAGCGCCCGCTATTGCAGCAACACTTAATGCTGTTACTGCTACTAATTTGATTCGCTTCATTCCGTCACTCTCCATATTTTTAATGTATATGACAAGCATGCATACTTGTTTATGCGCCATATTAAAGTGCGTAATTGCCTTTTACAAGCAACATTGGTGAGCATGCAATATAGAGACGAAAAAAAAGGCGAACTATTGTTCGCCTTTTGTAAAACAATCACATCGATTAGCCGAAAGAGTAACCTAAGCCGAAATCGATTTCGTTGTTACGTGGTTTTACGCTGCTACCAAACGCTTTGAATGAAGAATAACGTGTATGCACGAATTCGCCGCGTAAGTTAACATTTTTCACTAATTCAGTTTGTAAACCTAAACCTAATTGGCCGCCGGTTAATGAATCAGTTTTGCTGCCTAAATTATCTTGTGCTAATTTGAAACGTGTTTTTACAACGCCTGCACGAACATAACCTAAGAGTGTGTCTGTGAACTTATAACCTGGTAATACGCTTACGCCATAGCTGTAAGATGAGGTTAATTTAGCATTGGTTGTTCCACCATTGATTAACTTGGTAGATGTGCTGAATGAACGAGCCTTTAACAACGCTTCGCCACCGAGGTAGAAGTTATTGCTAAGTGTTGCGCCATAACCAGCATATACACCACCGTTTAAACCGCTGCTGTTGAAGTTTGTGTTGGTGCTTAGAGCATCATTTAACTTGTAGTTTGTGCTGTTTAAACCTAATGAAGCGCCAACATAAGGTGCTGCATCAGCGAAAGCAATGCTTGAACTTGTTGCTAAAATCGCGCTAGCGATTACGATTTTCTTGAACATTAAATCACTCCTTAAAAGTGCATGTTTGTTGTTAATTAACTTTTATTACATGAAACACATTTTCCAAACGATCTACTCATTTGATCTTGGTACTAATGCATTTTCTTTTCACGCAAAAGCACGCGGAAAAGCTAGGTCCTAGCTACCGATGAGTATCAATTCCATATTGAATTATTGAGTTATCGTCCAGATAATAAACTGCAGATACTTGGTATATCTTTTATCTAACGCGTCCATGAATACAACAAAATGCGTTGTATCAGATACAAAGGAAGCGCGAATGATAAAGCATTTTTACGACATGAGCAACCTGTGACAAAATTTAATCAAATCATGTGGTTAAATTAAGCCCAGCTATGATTGCTTATAAGGTGTAGGAGTAGGAGCTGTTGATGCAGCTTTGGGTAAATAGTCCCGAGCAGCGGAAAGAGCACTCACCCCATTCTTTTGCAACAATGCCATCACTTCTTGCATCCTAGCGGCACGACTTTGCATCTGCTGTCTCTCAGCAACTGCCGCACCCCTATCATTTGCGGCACTTATCCCCGTCACCAGAGCAGCCACCAATGATGCGCTTGAAGTTGTCGCGTCCATCACAATGACATGAGCCTTGCCTAAAAGGTTATTACGTCTAACGGCTGCCAAGAGTGCAAATGCATTAAATGGAATTGCCTCTCCATTGGAGCATACCGAAGCATGCTGATTTAACTCATTAACAAATGAACCATGCCCAATGATCGCTTTTGCTGACGTAGGCGTAGGTTCTGGCAACCCACCATCACCCAACTGCGCAACAGAACCCGCATAAGCAGCATAGGCCACTAATGGGTTTTGTGGCACAATATTGGCCGCCAAATTCGCAACAACTTTCTGGTCTACTGGATTTCCTTGTGCATCTCTGAACCCCGGTTGAGCCGCTTGTTGAGCAAGCGCAGCCCCTGCCTCTAATACAGCTTGCTGCATTCTTGGCTGTCTCCACGTCATATTCCAAACATTATTTATTTGGTTTAATACTGTGTCATCTGCGCGGATACGGTCATCCAACTGTGCTATGGAATCTTGTAGATGAGCCAGCTCTTGATTCAATTTCTCCATGCATTCTTTAACTTGGGGATCTATTGATTTTTCAGGTTTTGGATGAGGAGCATATAATGCTGCATTGGCTTCTTGGATAGCTTTGTCTTTCTCAGCTTGCGCATGGGTTGCAAGCTTCATCATTTCTTCAAACTCGCGTGTTTTTTCCAGCATAAACACTAACGCTGCCATGTCAGCATTAAAACAAATAGCGAATTGAATTAAATCCATCGCTATTCTTTCATTCGTCATTTCTTTGATTTTATCTGCAGATGGCATCAAGATCATCGCATCTTCTAAGCGCAAACGGTTTTCCATGACGAACATCCCCCCCAGCTAATAGGTATTTCGTTAATTATAGCACGGTGGGATTAAAGGAGAATTACGGGCAAATGATTATTTACGGAAATTGGTGGGCAGACTACGCCCTGCCCACCTTGCATTTTGAGCTAACTACTTATCCCCAGCCTCATACGGTTTAAACACTTCATTTAACTGACTGGTTACACGGATAAAAGTAGTACGCTTCGACAATTCTTTCAAGCGATGCGCTCCTACATAAGTACAAGTAGAACGCACACCACCTAAAAGATCAAATACGGTATTTTTTACTGCGCCACGATAGGGGACATTCACTGAGCGCCCCTCACTCGCACGGTACTCCGCCACGCTGCCATGATGTTTTTCCATGGCCTCCGATGAGCTCATTCCATAAAAGCGCTTAAACTTTTTGCCATGCTCATCTTCAATGACATCACCCAAACACTCATCATGTCCTGATAACATACCACCTAACATGACAAAATCCGCGCCCGCCGCAAATGCTTTTGCAACATCGCCTGGTGATGTACATCCACCATCAGCACACACGTGACCACCTAAGCCATGTGCCGCATCGGCACATTCAATAATCGCTGACAACTGTGGATAACCAACGCCGGTTTTTTCACGTGTAGTACAAACCGAACCGGGGCCAATCCCAATTTTCACAATATCTGCACCTGATAAAATTAACTCTTCTACCATTTCGCCAGTCACCACATTGCCCGCCATAATAACGGCGTTTGGATATGATTTACGAATCGAGACTAATGTCTCTACAAATCTTTCGGTATAGCCATTCGCCACATCCAGACAAATCATGGATACAGGAACTGATTTCATCACTTTATCTAGTTTTTCAAGATCATGCTCAGCAATACCAATACTCACTAGGCAAGATGACATAACATTCGCATGTTTTTTTGCAAAATCGATCCATTCATCGACCGAAATAAACTTGTCCATCGCTGTTAAGCAATGATGTTCCGCTAACGCGGTTGCCATGGCAAATGTTCCAGTATGATCCATATTGGCGGCGATAACAGGAACGCCTTTCCATTTTGCGCCAGAGTTACGAAAACGAAACTCACGCTCAAGCGAGACATCAGCTCTGGTCTTTAATACGCTTCTTTTGGGGCGAATTAATACGTCTTTGAAGTCTAATTTAATGTCATACTCTATACGCATAGTTTGTTTCCTTAATTCTTGATTTGGTGGGCACGCTGCGCTCTGAGTTATCCCCACGAATTTTTAGTAGTATTATTCCCCTCTCCCAAAATGCTTTTATTTTGGGAGAGGGGTGAGGGTATAGGCCCTCATCCCCTGCCCTTCTCCCATCGTAAAAAACACTCTGGGAGAAGGGAGCAAAAATTCGTGGGGATAACTCAGCGCTGCGCTTTGCTACATGTTCTCTCAATTCATCGTCGCGCGAATCAGCATTTTCGCAAACGCGCGTAATAAAAACCATCCATTTCATGCTGACCTACTATAATCTGACGGCCCACAGAACGAGGCTGCCCCCATGATGCTTCAATTTTGTCTTCTTTCGCATCTTTCGTTTTTTCGAGAAACTGCTCAATGATATGTTCATTTTCATCTGGGAAAATAGAACAAGTAGAATACAGCAACAAACCGCCAGGTTTTAGCGCTTCCCAAACGACCGTGAGCAAATGTAACTGCTCTTGCGTGAAGGCGTTAAAATCTGTTTCGCGGCGCAATAGCTTGATATCTGGATGTCGACGAATGACTCCAGTTGCTGAACAAGGGACATCTAATAAAATACGATCGAATGGTTTTTGATCCCACCATTGCGTCAACTCTCCCACATCAGCACAAACACACTCAGCTTCTAACTTTAAACGTTGTAAGTTTTCCGTAATGACACTCAAGCGACCTGCGTCTTTTTCTACTGCAATCAATTCATTTAATTGTGGCTCAACTTCTAAAATATGTGTTGTCTTCCCGCCTGGTGCTGCACAAGCATCCAAGACACGCTGATTGGGTTCCAACATTAATAGTACTGCCGCTAATTGTGCCGCGCCATCTTGCACTGACAACATCCCTTCATCAAACCCTGGTAAGTCGTGAACATCTCTCGCTTCATGCAAAATGATTCCTGATGTTGTTTCTGCGATACTTTCGCATTCCATCGCATGCGTAGAAACATACGCCTCTCGTGATTGCATTTTTTGATTCACACGTAATGCAAATGGCGGATGTTGATTGTTTGCATCCATAATCTCGCGCCAATCATTAGGCCATGCTTTTTTTAATTTATCCATCAACCACTGTGGGTGAGAGTAAAGCGCCATATAATCTGCTTGCAATGTTTCATGAATACCGGCTGCTTCACGTTGATATTCACGCAACACACCATTTACTAAATTTTTTGCCCATAGCTTTTTAAAGGCTTGCACAGCATTGACTGTTTCGCCCACTGCCGCATAATCTGGGATGCGCATTTCCATCAATTGATACAAACCGATTAATATCAAAATATGAATATCAATATCTTTTGCTTTTAATGGTTTATTTAATAACTGATTCGCGATCGCATCCAACCGGAAATACCAACGACATACACCAAAGCAAATAGCCCGTACTAATGCTTGATCACGAGCATCATGCATTTTTTGTGTATGCAAAACTAACGCGTCAGAAAGTGAAACGCCATCTTCAATAACATTCAATAATATTTTGGTTGCAATAACGCGAGCATTCATTTTTCATGTTCCCAATTGTGAGCCGATCACGAAATCATTGCGTCTTGCATTTAAGATTTCTGCTGCTGTTAATATTTTCCCACCGGGTAATTGCATTTTTTCTAGCAACAAAACACCTTCGCCTGTTGCAATTTCAATTCCCACCGGTGATGCCTGCAGAATTATCCCTGGTTCTACAGAGCTTGTTTTTGATAACACACTTGCTTGCCAGACACGTAGTACCTCGCCTTTTATTTTAGTCTGTACCACTGGCCATGGATTAAAAGCACGAATTTTCTGGTCTAACTGTTTTGCTGAAAGCTGCCAATCTATTTCTGCTTCGTCTTTTGAAATTTTATGCGCATAACTTGCTTGTGCTGCATCTTGTTTTTCTGGCTGCAAATTATTTTCTAGCATGCGTTGTAACGTTGTAAGAATTGCTTCAGCGCCCAGTTGAGCTAGTTGATCATGCAATGTTTGGCTTGTGTCTTGCGATGTAATGGGGCATTCAACTGTATATAACATATCGCCCGTATCCAATCCCTGATCCATTTGCATAATGGTAACACCTGTTTTTACATCGCCTGCTAAAATAGCTCGTTGAATAGGTGCTGCGCCACGCCATGATGGCAGCAATGATGCATGAATATTTAAACACCCCAACTTAGGCGCGGTTAAAATAGGTAATGGCAATATCAATCCATACGCAACAACCACCATGACATCGGCTTCTAACTTAGCAAAAGATATTTGCTCATCGATATCACGCAACGTCACCGGCTGGAATACGGGTAAATGATTATCCAGCGCCAATTGCTTCACTGGGCTCGCTGTTAACTTCCTACCTCTTCCTGCGGGTCTATCAGGTTGTGTGTAAACCGCTTTAATCACATGCTCAGAATGTATTAATGCTTGTAATGCAGTGGCTGCAAAATCTGGGGTTCCAGCGAAAACAATATTAAGATTTTTTTTCACTATGCTGTTCTACGTTTGTTAGTGTTTAATACTTTGCGTACACGATCTTGACGTAACTTAGATAAATGATCGATGAATAAAATTCCATTCAAGTGATCTAATTCATGTTGAATGCATTTTGCAAGAAACCCTTCAGCATCAAATTCTATCGCTTCGCCAAATTGATTGTATGCTTTTACGCGAAGCTTTAATGCACGCTCCACTTTGTCATACGCATTTGGAAATGACAAACAACCTTCATATTCGTATTGTGTACCTTCACACGAAATAATTTCGGGGTTGATGATACACATAGGATTGGATTGATTATGAGAATCATCCATCACAACAATTTGCTGATGAATATCAACTTGCGTTCCTGCTAAGCCAGCGCCATCTTCTGCATACATTGTTTCAATCATATCTTCTACGATTTTACGCACTGCATCATCAATAACTGCTACTGGACTCGCTTTAATACGCAAACGCTTGTCTGGAAATTCTAATACTTTTAATACTGTCATTTTTCTCTCGTTTATTATGACGACACTTCACCAATTCTTTTCACCTCTCCACTTGTGGAGAGGTCGACACGTGTTTTGTACGTGGCGGGTGAGGGATTTTTTTAAATACCCTCATCCCCAACCCTTCTCCCATTCGTAAAAAACACTCTGGGAGAAGGGAGTAACATTATTTTCTTGCCAACTATATCATAAAAAACTAGCGCTAAAATCAACAGTTTTGCAACCCGTCGCGATAGGCCTGCATAGCTTCAGTAAAATCATTGAGTTGCAATAACAAGCTTCCATATTCCATATAGGTGTCTGCTGTTGGCGCCAACTTAATACTCTCTTCATAGCAATGTTTTGCCTTGCCCCACAACTGGCAACGCTGACTCAATCGCGCTAAGGTTAAATACATCATGGCATGTTGACTGAAACGCTTTTGCCAACCTTCCGCGATTTTTAATTGTTTCGCGCTATCTGCAAGCGTCAATTGACCATACAACTTCATTAATTCTTTATGCCATGCTTGGTTAAGCGTCTTCACAACCCATTCTTCAATCTCTGGTAATGTATCGGGATAACGTTGTAATTGAGTTACATAAACACAAACTAAATCTGGATTTTTTTGTAATCGTTTTGGCAGAGCATGCCAATAATCCATTAACATGGTGACCGCTGGAAACTTATTCGGTGTTTGTAAAATCTCTTGATACATTTTCGCTTCAAGTAAAATTAACTCTTGATCTGTTGCTATTTTCAATTTACGCATCGCTGGGAATAATGCTAACACAGCCTCCCAACGTCCCATATGTACGCAAACACGCTCTAATAACTTTACCACCGCAGCATGCTTAGAATATCTTGCCTGTAGATTTTGTAAGTTTTGATAAGCTTCTTCTAAATGTCCTTGTTGCATCAACATCTGTGCTTGCAATAAGTTAACTGCCATTTGTGATTGCGGCGCTAAATCTGCTGCACGTTGCAAATACAAATCGCGCTTATCATATGCCTGTTGTTCGTGTGCTGCTTTTGCTGCTCCAAGAAAATTAATGAGCGGCGCCTCTGATTGATCCATACCACTTACAAACAAATGCTCTGCGTGCTTCCAGTTACCTTCAATTAATTCAACTACGCCTGAATTTGTTTTACTATGCGCTTTATGTTTGCGCCGTATCCGCAACCAATTTTTCCATCCTAACCAAGATGCATCAACGGCATCAAAAAATCGGATAATAGAATAAACAATCACTAAGCCTAGAAACATTGAAAAAGCCACAAACCACAAAGGCATCTCCATCGTCCAGTTTTTATAGGCAAAAATTGCATAGCCTGGATCTTCGGCAATTTTCAATCCGGCAAAAACCGAGCACACCAACAAGACCAATAAAAATAATAGTTTTCGCATATGCAATCCTTGTTTTATTTCGCTGCCAAATAATCGTGGAACGCTTGCAATGATGCTGTAATCTTTGGTGTTGCTGGGTTAACGTTAAGTTGCGCTAATTGCGTTATATTCTGCAACACATTTTGCGTCACTGGCGAACTTGCTAAATAATATTGTTTTATCCAGTCCGCTGATTGTTGCAAACTTGCTTGATAAACACCTGGGTTTTTATTTAAAAGTCCCCACATACTTTTTTGCAACATCGCGTGTAAATTTTCTTGAATAAAATCTTGCTGTGCGGGCGTTACTAATGGCGGCACACCTGATTCGTGATATCGAATGACTACAATTTTTTGCAACGTTTGCCACGTTTCTGCTAGTCCTCTCTTCCACCAGACATTCTCACTCGGCACAATGACCTGGCTGAGATTTTTTTGCGGGTCTTTCACCAAAATAGGTAGTTGGTTAATCGTATTATCGACTGCAACTAAACGTAAGTATAATCCTGTATAATCGACTATCGGAACATTTTGCAAAGCCATGACATCATCAGCAAGTGCTTTACGAATAGGATCTAACTTAGGATTATTTAATTCACGAATATTGTTATCCGCTGTTTGTAATAATTGAATAGCCACTGGAAAATTGTTTTCAAATGTTAAATTCGTATCTGCTAATTTCACATAATATTGCGCTTCTAAAATACGCCATGCATCTTTATCGTTAGTTTGCGCTTGTGTCAGCGTAGTGATTGCTTGTCGCAACGCATCACTCGCTTGCTCTGAATCATGCTGTACAGTTTGAATATCTGTTTTTAGCCCTTCCAGTTTTTGTTGCATACCAACCATATTGGAAGCTAACTGTTTACTCTCTTCATTCGATTTATATAAGCCATTGGCTAAAACGCCTATCGCGACGACACCGGCTACAACCAGAACACCGATACCGATATGCATCCAAGGTAAGCGTTTCTTCACTTTATCGTTAGTTTCCATTGAGTGTCCTTTTATAATTAAACAGCGCTACCAACACCTCTTCATTGCTTGCGTTTTTAGCAACCATTATTTGCTTAAATCCTTTTTGTTTCGCTTCTTCTGCTATACGCTCACTGATCACTAAAATCGGTATTTCCATAATCTGTAGCTGTAACTCAGCGATCAATAGCAATAAATTTTCAAAACACGCTTGCGAAGTAAAAACCATTATATCGAGCCTGCCTGGCTCAAATAAGTGTTTATATTGTTTAATATCAATTTTAGGCAATATTCGCTGATATGCAATGATTTGTGTAACTTTCGCTCCGCGCTCGGCTAAACCAGGTGACAAACTATTTCTTCCACCCAGCCCTTGAATGATGGCAATTTTTTTATCTTTTACCGCTGAAAATTCCGCTAGATCTAACAACCCTTCTGTACGCCAATCGGCCATTGGAATCACGACGCTAGTGATACCTGCTACGTAGAGTTCTTTTGCTGTTCCCGCTCCGACTGCGGCAAACTTCACTTGAGCTGCGACAGCGGGCTCATACTCAAGAATAGTTTTAATACTATGAAAAACAGCTTGTGGACTGGTAAAAATAACCCAGTCGAACTCTGAAAGTACTTGTAATTGCGCTTGTAAGGTTATTTGATCAGTTGCCGGAATAATTTCAACCGTAGGCAAATAGAACGCCTCACCCCCAGCAGCGCGAATTTTTTCACACAACATTTCGCCAAAGGGCCTGGGTCGCGTTACTAAAATTTGCAGATTTTGCAAATTCATCGCGTTATCTCTCGCAAAATATGATCTGCGCCTTGTTCTAATAATGAATTAGCGACGTGCAAGCCAATCACTTCAGGATTTGCTTTATGGCCAATATGTTCTGCAAATAATACCGTTGTGCCATCGACACGCGCTACGAGACCACGCAAATGAATTTGATCTTGAGTCAGCGTTGCATACGATGCAATGGGAACTTGGCAACCACCGCCCAAACGTGCGCACATTGCACGCTCAGCCAATACACAAATATGTGCTGCAACATCATTCAAAGGCGCAATTAGCTCTCTAACCTTTACATCATCTTCACGACATTCTATGCCTAACACACCCTGCCCCACCGCGGGTAACGACAAATCGATATCAAGATATTCACGAATTCGATTTTCCATTCCTAAGCGCTTTAAACCTGCCGCAGCTAAAATGATTGCAGCAAAATCACCCCTATCAAGTTTTTGTAGCCTGGTATTCACATTGCCACGTAAATTCACAATCTCTAAATCGGGGCGGTATGCACGTAATTGACTTTGGCGGCGTAAGCTCGCTGTTCCAATCTTTGCGCCCTGTGGCAATGCCGCTAACGTGTGAAATTCGTTAGATACCAATGCATCGCGAGGTTCTTCACGGGCACATAACACAGGCATACATAAGCCCAATGGTAATACCATCGGCACATCTTTCATCGAGTGCACCGCAATGTCAGCACGGCCATCGATTAATGCTTCTTCGAGCTCTTTTACAAATAAACCTTTACCGCCAATTTGATTCAATGCTGTTTCCAACATGCGGTCTGCTTGAGTTGTCATACCTAACAAGCTGACTGTTAACTCAGGATGCAAAAGCACTAATTGTTGTTTAACCCAATTGGCTTGCCATAAAGCCAAAGGACTTTCTCGTGTAGCTATTGTGATGTGATTTGGTTTCATTGGCTCGTATCCTTTTGCGCCAAGTTTAACCTAGGGACTGCTGACATGCTACTAAGTCGCTTAGTGGGAAGAGCTACATTTATTAATCTTTCACCTCTCCACTCGTGGAGAGGTCGACGCGCGTTCTTTTGCGCGGCGGGTGAAGGATTTTTCCAAACACCCTCATCCCCAGCCCTCCCATTCGTAAAAAACAGCCTGGGAGAAGGGAGCAACAAGAAGGAGTTATTTTGGAGACGGTGGCTGAGCAGGAGGCTGAGTAGCAAGTGCCGCCGCTATGACAGTAGCAGCCTGAAGACTAGGCGCGCCACCAGTAAACAGCGTTTGCGGAGTATTAACTATGCTTGCATCGCCGGTTGCCGACGCTGGCTTAGCAACACCCTCTTCAACTTTTGCATCAGCTAGTTTTGGTGCACTTTCAGGAGGAGCAGCTGTTACGGCGACAGCTCCATCTCCACTTTTGGAATCTTTCTCATCCGCTGCTTTTGCTAGAGGCTTCTCTGCTGCTTTTTCTGGCGCAGCCGCTACAACTACTTGCTGCTTAGGCGCGGGTGGCATATAAAAATGCATCTTATTAAAATTACGAATAACGTACTGAGGATTGCTCTTTGCAAATCGAGCCACTACGTTTTGCACATTTGCAGCATTAAACTGGAACTCTACTGGCTCCCCTTTAGCCCACACCAGTGCGAGAGATTCCGTTTGCTTTTTAGCATCAAAAAAACTCCGAATACGCTCTAAAGCTTCCGCCTCTCTTTGCAGTTGCTCAGGTGTTTGCTGTATTCCAGCGAAACCAAAATCCGTCTGTTTATCTGGGTCTGCTTGCCTGCTTTTTTCCAAATTTTTCTGCTGCGCCAACTCCTCCAGCTTAAGCGGGAAAGCTACTTCCATCCATTTTTTTAAATAAGAAAAATATTTACCTTTCTTAACATCACATTCACCAGGGTATTCTTCTTTATCCGCTTTAGCATCATCTTCGCCTTTTAGAGCATCTTCATCATGAAAACTTTTGAAGATATAAGATATGGCTGCATCAATTCGTTGCAACAATAGCGGCTCCTCTATTGCAACCATCCCCGTCGTTTTTCCAAATAAACGTACAAGACTACGTCCATAAGACCAGGCTGTTGCCGCAACTGGATTCCAGCCAGCTGCATTTTCGTAATTTTCTATCTCTTTTTTCAACTCTAATAGCCTGAATACAACATTCATCCATGCGTTAAAATATAACCTTGGGTCATTTACTTGACCCGCAAGTTCAATTGCACGCAGCATCTCGCCACATTGCTCAACTTTACCTGCTGCTTTTTTATCGAAAATTGTTTCTTTTTCTTCTGGCAAGACTTTCGTATCTGCAAACCACGTTGGAATGCGGACATCTACATAATTCCCAATCAATGACGTCAACACTTTTACATTTGGCACACGAACCTCCATTTCCCCAGTATTCGCAAAATAATGATCGATTCTACTGAGGAAATGATTAAGAGATTCTTAAAGGAAAGCTTGCTTCACAACCTGCACTTGAGCACACGCTGCCGTCTGTAACCGCGCGGAAATAGTTTTGCTAAGACTATGACCTTGCGCTGCACCAACACTTAGCATTTTCACCAGCTCATCTGACGGCACTAATTTTCCCTTAAAAATTCCATTCAATTTAAATAATTCACAAGCAGCAAGAAGATTCCCAGCAGAGTGCGCTTTTTGATAATAACGCACGGCGTCATTTGCATCTTTCATTCGTTGTGCACGCATTGCTACTTCGTCAATCCCACCTCTCTTCACCACAACCGCAAAAAGTGTATCGGCAAATGCTGGTGGTTTAGCCACTGGCATTGCCACTTGTTTTTGATCTCCTTTAGAGTCCAACCAAGTTCGCGAGAATATTCCGGTTTTACTTTTCAAAAGTTTTTGATGAATTTGTTGTGCCAGAATAAATGCGGCGCCACCATTTCCTTTATCAGCTAAATCGCGTGTATATTTATCCAAACTTTTACAAAAAGGATCCGTAGATGGCTTATCACTAGCAAATTGATATAACGCTTGTAATACCGTTTTTGCATTGACTATCGCTTCATTTGATAAAATGCTTTTCTCTGTAGCGGGACCCAGTAATTCCACTCCTTTATACAAGGTAACTAGTTTTTGCATTTCTTGTTTCACGTCTTTGCTATCCAGCGCTAAAGAAACTAGCAATGCATCGAACTTGCTTACTTTTGTTTGCGGCTTAGTTGCTTCCAGCATTACAACTTCAAGCTTTCCTTCCTCTGGTATTTGCACAGTCAATGTTGAAATATCTACAATACGCTTTAATGCATCAGCTTTTCTATCCATCGCCATAATTCTCTCCTTAGATAATTGCGAAATCATTTTTGCTAATATATAGTGACCTATCTCTTTAGTAAGAGATACAGACGTACTTATCAAACGATATGGAGATCACCGATGTTACGTCATCACTTTACTAAAAAACACCTGGTGTGTATTAGGAGAGCATATGTCTCATGCCCGTTCCTCTAAAAAACCACCTGCAAAAAATCTTGCTGCAAAACCCGATACTAAGCAAGCACAATCTTTACCAATACACTTCACTGAATTCCAAACACAGTTAATTAAAATATTTAACAAAACTGCAAATAAAAAAACTTTGCCTAAAAGTAGATTTAATACTTTACTTGCTTCACATCAATTATTCAAAAAAGTTGCTGATAAAAAAACCATGACTGTTGCATGGCAAATAAAAGATAAAACAAAACCATTAATTGCCATACCAGCCAAACTAGATGCAAAAGATAATTCGATTGCTGGAAAATTAGATATATATGGAGAAAATAAACTTTTTACCATCACCTTAAAAGCTGATAACGAACTCATTATCGACGAAGAAAAAATTACATCTACCGATGCTGAATGGGATGCAAAAGCAACCAATGAATTTGCTAGCAGTTTATGCACTAATTTGCGTGCAAAGAAAATGGTTTTTTCTACGCGTCGCACAGAAATTGCGACTTCGTCGGAACCATCAGCATTTGATAAGAGAACATTAGATCAATTAACGCAACAATATCAACATGAGTCGCTCACCTTTAAAATTAATAATGTTATTTTGAAACATGCGACAGAAAAAAATAATGCATTCACTTTTGATTTTCAATGGCCCAATAGTAATGGCAAACCAGAAACACTGCGGGCTTCATTTGCACGTTCGTGTGTATTAAACAAAAGTACTTCTAATTTTGTTAATGAAGAAACGCTCTATAATCAATTTCCAGAATACGCAAAATATAAACCTAAGTTAGGGCAGTTTTGTTATTCGCTCACTGTTTCTGAACCTGATCCAGATAAAAAAAACTCTGCTGGTCATCGTATATTTCGCATGTGGCTTACTTTAGATGGAACCTGTAGTGAACTACACACGATTGCCCGAGGGAAATTATCTGGCAATGAAATTATTGAAATGTATAAATACTTTGACGCTTTTTTTAAACCCAAGCACGCTATTGTTTGCGATGCCGCAGAATTAACAACCAATGAAGATGATCCTCAATCTGTTAAGTTGCGTGTCATTGCTGCTTTAGCAACAAACTGCACTTGGTATGAAGGAAAAATTCCAGGGCTTACTTTATTTCCATGCAAAAATTTAAAATCCGTTTATTTTGATTCGATGGATCAAACTCCTGCAGGACGCAATAAAGCTTTGCGGGAATTACAACAACTTCCACTGCATAAATGGTTTGAAATGCTTAATAACGATGATAAAAACACGTTGGCACAACTATACGACACCTATTTACGTCCCAAACCAATACTGCTTAAACGCTCAAAACGCACGCGTAATACCCCAGCCGATGAAAAGCATTCGCAAATTAGAATCATCGACAAAAAATCAACGCTTAAAGATTTAGCCATTTGTGTGTATAATAACGCCAAATTACAAAAGAAGCTTACCCCTGATTTACTTAATTTTACTAAGTTAATCTATGGCGATATGGATTCCGATTTTAATATGCAACCCGATGATAAACAAAAAGATTATTGGGTAAAAGTGCGCGCCAGAGAGCTGTTATGGGGAAGCTATTATTGGATTAAAACTAGGGCCCCTGATGAGAAAGCACCAGCAGTGGCTGCTAACAGAAAGTAAGTAAATGAATCATAACCACCGTTTTAACTGGAGTTTATATGCATGTATTAAATGTTGATTATTCTTCTTCTCAAGCACCTGAATTATTCTGTCAGTCGCTAAAAGAAACTGGATTTGCTGTCTTAAATAATCATCCACTTTCAACACAAACGATTCAAGACGCCTATCAAGGTTGGCAGCAATTTTTTGCCTCAGATCTTAAATTTGATTTTGCATATAATCGTGAAGCACATGATGGTTATTTTCCTTTTCGTGCTGAAAATGCCAAAGGAAATATTATCAGCGACTTAAAAGAATTTTATCATTTTTACCCACGTGGTCGTGTGCCTGAAAACTTACGCCAAATTTCATTGTTGATGCATCAGAGCTTACAACAACTTTCTGCTGAATTGTTACAATGGATTGAACACTATCTTCCAGATGACGTCGCACAAGATCTGTCAATGCCACTTTGCCAAATGATTACTGATAGTCCGAATACTTTATTGCGTATCTTACATTATCCACCATTGCAATCTGATGTAGAAATCAATGCAGTTCGCGCTGCAGCGCATGAAGATATTAATTTAATTACACTACTTCCTGCTGCAACAGCACCTGGTTTGCAAGTAAAAGACACCAAAGGCAGCTGGCATGAAGTTTCATGCAATCCTGGAAACATTGTGGTGAATGTTGGCGATATGTTACAAATGTGTTCGCAGCATTATTACAAATCAACAACGCATCGTGTCATCAACCCAAACAATGAAACTAATTGTTCACGTTATTCTATGCCGCTATTTTTGCACCCACGCAATGAAGTACGCTTATCAGAAGAATATACGGCTGTGGAATATCGTCATCAACGCTTGAGAGAGATTGGGGTTTATTAAAATTACCTTTGTCATCCCGAGAAGCGGAGCGACGAGGGATCTCCATGGTAATACTGTAAAAATGGGCGGGGGTATTTATCTAGGAGATCCCTCGCTACGCTCGGGATGACAGCAAACAGTAAGGCCCAGGATTACAGCGTTCACTCGCGTAACGATGCCGTTTTCAAATGAGGCCCATTACAACCTAAACTTCACAACCTCACTTTTCAAATCCGCAGTTAACGTATCACGTCGCACAAGAAGAACTGCATTTTGGTTTCTACGTTGTAGGCGATTATTTTTGACAACACACTTGCGGTATTGCTTATTTCCTTTTGCGATTTGATGTATTTCATACTCAATTCTTTCTATACCAGGGCCGAATTCTGCTAACATTTTTTTAGTAGATTTTCGAGTTCGTAAAACCTCATTTAAATCACTAGAAAGATAACGCAATCGATTCTCAATTAAATCAAATTTATCTTGGTAAATACCAGATTTAGCAAACTTGCTTTGCTTCTGCACCACAAATACTTCTCGTAACTTATTTATTTTTTCTAGATGTTGCTTGCATTCCACCCGCTGACTGGCAGTTACAAACACTACTTTTTCAGGAGCAACAATCTGCTGAAAAACCTTATACCATCCATAACCAACCAAGAATAAGTTTGCTCCTGTTCGCACACATGTCGACTCCATCGCATTTGTGCCCTCTAATCGCTTAACATCAGCATGTGCAATACGCGAGGTTTCTTCGCTAATAAAATTCGGCTTAGGTTCCACTTGTGGAAACGCAAGAGGGTGCTCTGAAGAAAATGCAGCTCTATCACTTCTGCCTTTCTCATCCATAAAAGGCAACTTGGCTTCTTGCGGTGCAAACATGCCTGTTAATTGTTGATAACCATGCATTACACCGCTCTTTGCCCACTGCAAAGTAGAACCAATAAACGATGTACTGGTTCGTACCGCACTCGATGTTTGCAGCACTGGCATCTGCGGAACAAAGACTGGCTCGTCTTCCATCTTTTCATCTTCATGTAGCGAGAGTAATCGACGCTGATGAGACTGAGCTTCTGATGCATCTGGTGGTGCAATTGAAGACTTAGCTGCAGAACCTGGGACTGGCTGTGGCAATAAATCAGCTGCATTGCCACCTACTGCTCTAATCATCGTAGGCATTCTTTTATTCATTGCCTCGATTTTTTTGGATATGGCTGACATTCGTATTGCTAACTCTTCTCTTGCTGGATCTGAAGCATACAACTTAGCGAGCTTACTCATTTCTACTCGGTATTTTTCTATTCTCTCATTGAGTTGCTTATTGCTCATCGCCAGCTGCGCTTTAAGCGTCATGCCTTTTTCTGCTATCTTTGACTCTAATCTATTAAAATTATTCCTAAAGGCTTCATCTACTTTTTGCTCTGCAGGTAACTTAGAAAAAGTCTTATCCATGCCATCGTCTGCGACAATAATTAATTCTTCTAGTAATTTACTCGTTTGCTCTATTAACTTACCATAATTGATAAGCAATATTTCGAGTGAACTTTTGTAGCTCATTGCAAAAACAATATTACCCATATTGGATAAATCAGCTTGAAACGACTCTAATATTCTTCTTGTTTTTGACAACTCTTCTAAACTTGCCATAATTTTGAGATATTTTTCTTTATGCTCACTCTCAAAAAAGCTAGGGAATTTTATATCATCAATCGCTTCCATTCTGATACGAATATCGGAAACAACACCACCAGATGTTTTTTGCTCCCTGACAGAGTAAAACTTATTATCTGCATGCTCTTCCGCAGCAACTTGTTTTGCTGCACTGACAGAAATCGCTTTTTCATTCTTCGCATCACTCTTTGCTTCTTTCTTCGCTAATTTTTCAGCTGCTTTATGAATAGTACAAACTGCAGAATCATGGCAACGCTTATCATCATGCAATAATAATTGTGGCGCAAAACTATCAGCTGCATGTTGATTGACTAAATGATGCAATACTCTAGCAACATATGTTTCGTAATTCGTTGACTCACTAATGACATTTGCCGCATGTTGCGGCAATAATTTATTTGCGGTGCATTTAACAATTAACTCTCCAGCCTCTTTTAAGCTTTTTTGCAACTCATTAAAATACGCCCTATCATCACCAAAATTGGGAATTCTTTCTCTCAACTGTTTAACAAAAAGAACTCTATCATCAATTTCTTTTTCCCATTTTGCATCACACCCAGCATTAGCTAGCTTATTAGAAAACCAATCTTTCAACATCTCTAGCACAAGCATCACGGGATCATTCAACAAAGAAGGAATTCGTTGATTATGTAACCTACGCCCTTGCTGATTTCCTATTTCTATTGCTTTGCCATCTGCATAACTCGCTAGTGGAAATACGCCACCATCTTTCGCATCATGACTCGTGACCGCAAATGATTTGTATTCTAGCTGACGTTGAATAGCTTCATGCTTAGGCGTCGCACAAACCCATAAGTCATACCATTCTTTTTTTATATTTAAATCGAAATACTCATCTGCTTCTTGTGCTACACCAGGCACTGCTTTATATAATTCTTTAATTGCTTTTGTTAACGCCATTTCATCTTTGGTATAACATTCTTGGGATCCAAACCAATGTCGATTCGGTTTTTTGGGATAAGTAGTATCTGGTAAGATTGTGCTGCTATCAACGGAAAGAAGCTCTGTATAGTAATATAAATAATATACACCAACGAGCAACAACACTGACATCCCTGGAGCTTTTAAACGTGAGACACTTCCTGATATGGCTGATCTCATTTCTACACTTCCTGTGTGGACTTAAACTGTTGTACCAAAAAAAGATCTAACTGTCATTAGGGTCATTTTTTGCCTAGTCGACTGCCTACATTGCTGCCTACATGCTTCCAAGCTACAATGTGGCACAGCAATTAACTTAGGAATCCCCAAAATGACTCCATCACCATTTTTAGACGACGCCATTATTTATCAAGAAATGATGTCGCATCCGGCTTTATTTTCACACCCTCATCCATACAACGTTGCTATTATTGGTGATGAACAATCTGGAATCGCAACTGAAGTATTGAAACACGCTGAAATTCAACATTTGTGGCATATTACACAAGCAACTGAAAATACTCATACTCAAAAAACTACCATATGCAACGATACGTTAGAAAATTGGCTACCGATTACAGAGGAAAGTTCTTTAGATATTTTAATTATTGATGAAACTGCAAAACCACAATTATTTAAACAACTGTTTAATTTATTGCGTACCGATGGATTATTAATACAGCAAGCCAATTCACCTTTTGAAATCCAAACACTTAAAACCATGCAAAAAGAATTTGCTGACGCAGGCTTTCTTGATATTTACTTTTTAAACTTTCCGCAGCCAACATTTTTAACTGGTTGGCGCACTGCTATTTTAGCGAAAAAAGATAGCCACTTCCGGCGCATTCGTGAAAAAGATATTTATAATAAATCGTTTACGACTCGTTATTATAATTTTGATGCACATAAAGCAGCGCTTGCTTTACCTGAATTCATGCGCGAAGAACTAGAACCTATTCGTGAGTAATCTACTATGAATAAACCCGATTTTTTAAATGATCTTGTCACAAAATTATGTGGTGCATTACCCTCTGGTTTGCAAACGATGAAAAGTGATCTTGAAAAAAACTTTCGCGCGGTATTACAAAATACTTTTAATAAATTAGATTTAGTCACCCGCGAAGAGTTTGATACACAGACAAAAGTACTTGCACGAACACGCAAGAAAATTGAAGCACTCGAAGCAGAGATTAAAAAACTAGAAAATGCTATCGCAATAAATAAAGGATAAATAAATGCAACCATTCGGCCCAAATGATTTTGAAGTTATCAAGCGCGAAGAATTATATTCCGGCATATTTAAATTAGTTCGTTATCATGTAAAACATAAACTGTTTGCTGGTGGCTGGAGCGAACCCTACACCCGTGAAATTTTAGAGCGTTACTCTGCTGCTGCTGTCTTGCCATATGATCCTGTTTTAGATCGCGTTATCTTGATAGAACAATTTCGCGCAGGCTGCCTTCCACTCGGCAAACATCCTTGGCCTCTTGAAATTCCTGCTGGCGTACTCGTAGGCAATGATATCCCAACACAGGTTGCTTATAATGAAGCCATGGAAGAAGCTGGCTGCACAGTAACAGAACTACTCCCCATCTGTGATTTTTTTGTCAGTCCCGGTGGTTGCGATGAATATTTAAATTTATATTGTGGAAAAATTGATGCAACTGATGCAGGCGGCATTCATGGGCTAAAACATGAACATGAAGATATTCGTGTTCTAAATGTAACCTATGATGAAGCAATACAAAAATTAAACACCGGTGAAATTAAAACCGTTCCCGCAATTATTGCGTTACAGTGGTTGCAACTGAACCGCGATAAACTACAATCGTTGTGGAAAAAATAATATTTTATCATCTCTCCACCCGGGAGACATTGTTACATAAATTAGCAACCCCCTTCTCCCAGAGCGTTTTTTTGCGATTGGGAGAAGGGGAGTACTTACGTAATAGAAATCGCTACATGTTTTTTATGTTATAAATTACGCTCATCGGAGTCACCAAATGAAGTCAAACCAGTACACCGCTGAATCGATAGAAGTTTTAAGTGGTCTTGAGCCTGTGCGCCGCCGCCCGGGCATGTATACCGACACAAGCAACCCAAACCACTTAGCACGCGAAGTCATCGACAACAGCGTAGATGAAGCGATAGAAGGCCATGCCACCGCTGTGCAAGTCGTTCTATATAAAGATGGCTCACTTGAAGTCAGTGATGATGGCCGCGGCATGCCAATTGATATCCACCCTGAAGAAGGCGTTACTGGAGTGGAATTAATTTTAACGCGCTTACACAGCGGTGCGAAATTCTCAAATAAACAATACAAATTTTCTGGTGGCTTACACGGCGTTGGAATTTCAGTTGTAAACGCACTATCAAAATTATTGATCGTCTCTATTAAACGTGGCGGCAGTATTCATCGTATCGAATTTAGCCATGGCGACAAAAAAACAGAATTAAAAGTCGTTGGCACAACAAACAAACGTGAAACTGGAACTAGCGTACGCTTTTATCCTGAAGGAAAATATTTTGATGCTCCAAAATTTGCAATTCCAAAATTAAAACATAACTTACGTGCGAAAGCCGTGTTGTGCCCTGGATTGCATGTTTCTTTTCACGATGAAAATACGGGTGAAACAGAAGAATGGCATTATGAAGATGGATTAAGCCATTACTTATTAGAAACTATCGGCGATGCAGCACGATTACCAGAAGAACCTTTTATCGGTTCTTTTACTGGCAATACAGAAGCTGTCGATTGGGCAGCCATTTGGTTACCAGAAGATGGTGAAGTATTAAGTGAAAGTTATGTGAATTTAATTCCAACCCCACAAGGCGGCACACATTTAAACGGCTTCCGTTTAGGTTTATTAGAAGCATTACGCGAATTTTGTGAATTCAGAAATTTATTACCACGCGGTATTAAGCTTGCGCCAGAAGATGTATGGGAACGTTGTGCGCATATTATTTCTGTCAAAATACAAGACCCTCAATTTGCAGGACAAACCAAAGAACGTCTTTCCTCACGCGAATGTGCGAGCTTCGTTTCTGGTGTTGTAAAAGATTCGTTAAGCTTATGGCTAAACCAACATGTTGCTTTAGGCGAAGCATTAGCTGCATTAGTCATTACCAACGCACAAAAACGCATGAAAGCAGCACAGACTGTGGTACGTAAAAAAATTACCTCAGGCCCAGCGCTACCTGGAAAATTGGTTGACTGTACGTTACAAGATATTTCACGTTGTGAATTATTTTTAGTGGAAGGTGATTCTGCGGGTGGCTCTGCAAAACAAGCACGTAGTCGCGAGTTTCAAGCGATCATGCCTTTACGTGGGAAAATTCTTAATACGTGGGAAGTCGATTCCGATCAAGTATTAGCATCACAAGAAGTACATGACATTTCTATCGCTATTGGCATCGAACCTGGCAAAGATGATTTATCTGGCTTACGTTATGGAAAAATTTGCATACTTGCGGATGCTGACTCAGATGGTTCGCATATTGCAACTTTACTCTGTGCATTATTCGTAAAACATTTTCGCCCATTGGTTGAAGCTGGGCATGTGTGTGTTGCAATGCCACCATTGTATCGTATCGATCACGGCAAAGACGTTTATTACGCATTAGATGATGCAGAGCGCCAAGGTATACTTGATCGCATTGCAGCTGAAAAGAAAAGTGGAAAAGTGAATGTTATACGCTTCAAAGGATTAGGTGAAATGAATCCTATGCAATTACGCGAAACCACAATGGATCCGAATACACGACGTTTAGTGCAATTAACCGTGACATCCAATGATAATACGAATGACACACTCGATATGCTACTCGCTAAAAAACGCGTTCCTGATCGTAAGAGTTGGTTAGAGAAAAAAGGTAATTTGGCGGATAGTACTTAACTCCGAAAATAAACCCTCACCCGCCATGTAAAAAACACATGGCGACCTCTCCCACAAGTGGGAGAGGTGAAAATGCTTTACTCCCTTCTCCCAATGCGTTTTTTGCGAATGAGAGAAGGGCTGGGGATGAGGGTATTGAAACAATAATTTTAAGATTTTAAAGGCACTACATGAGCACACTTAACAATATAGAACGCATACCGCTAAAAGAATTTACTGAAAAAGCGTATCTCGATTATTCCATGTACGTTATTTTAGACCGTGCATTACCACACATTGGTGATGGCTTGAAACCCGTACAACGTCGCATCGTTTATGCTATGTCAGAACTTGGCTTAAAAGCCACGGCAAAATTTAAAAAATCCGCGCGTACTGTGGGTGACGTACTCGGCAAATTCCATCCGCATGGCGATATGGCGTGTTATGAAGCGATGGTATTGATGGCGCAACCATTTTCTTATCGCTATCCATTAGTTGAAGGACAAGGTAACTGGGGATCACCCGATGATCCAAAATCTTTTGCTGCAATGCGATACACAGAATCACGCTTATCAGCTTATGCAGATGTATTACTCGCTGAATTAGGTGATGGCACCGTTGATTGGACTCCTAACTTTGACGGTACTTTATTAGAACCTGCATTACTACCTGCACGCTTACCAAACGTTTTACTCAATGGTACAACGGGTATTGCCGTTGGTATGGCAACTGATATACCACCACATAATTTACGTGAAGTAGTGACTGCTTGCCTTCATTTGCTTGATAACCCTAAAGCGTCTATCGATGAAATTATCAAACTGGTTCCTGCGCCTGATTATCCAACTGATGCAGAAATCATTACACCTAAACATGAATTAGCAGAAATGTATCGCACAGGAAATGGTTCCGTGCGTATGCGCGCTGTTTACACCGTAGAAGATGATGAAATCATCATTACTGCATTACCTCACCAAGTTTCTGGCGCAAAAGTGTTAGAACAAATTGCTGAGCAAATGCAAAATAAAAAACTACCTTTAGTTTCTGATTTACGTGATGAATCTGATCATGAAAACCCTACTCGTTTAGTGATTATTCCACGCTCAAATCGTGTTGACGTTGAAGCATTGATGAATCACATATTTGCTACCACTGATTTAGAACGCACTTATCGCGTAAACTTGAATGTCATTGGATTAAATGGCAAGCCACAAGTTAAAAGCTTATTAATGATTCTTAATGAATGGCTTGAATACCGCACAGAGACCGTACGTCGTCGACTACAATATCGTTTAGAAAAAGTTGATGCGCGCCTACATATCTTGGCGGGATTACTCATCACTTACTTAAACTTAGATGAAGTGATTCGCATCATTCGTCATGAAGATGAACCTAAAACTGTGTTAATGAAGAAATTCAAACTCAGTGAAGAACAAGTTGAAGCAGTATTAGACACCAAGTTACGCCACTTAGCACGTTTAGAAGAAATGCAAATTAAGCGTGAACAAAATGATTTAGCAAAAGAAAAAGAAGAAATCGAACAAATTCTTGGTTCGAATACAAAATTGAAAAAATTATTACGTAAAGAATTACAAGCTGACTCCGATAAATTTGGTGATAAACGCCGCTCACCTGTAGTGATACGCAAAGAAGCGCAAGCGATGCGTGAAAGTGAAATTTTACCGACGGAACCATTAACCGTTGTGTTATCAACTATGGGCTGGATACGCGCTGCAAAAGGTCACGAAGTAGATCCAACTGGATTAAATTACAAAGCGGGCGATGCATTCTTATCAGCTGCATTAGGACGTAGTAATCAACCAGCCGTGTTTTTAGACTCCACTGGTCGTACTTATTCTGTTCCTGCCCACACCCTACCTTCTGCACGTGGCCAAGGTGAACCACTGACTGGACGTTTAAACCCACCACCTGGTGCAACATTTCTTGCAACGATGATGGGTGAAGGAGATCATCTCTATTTATTAGCGTCTGATGCAGGTTATGGTTTTATTGTAAAACTTGAAGATCTCTATGCAAAAAATCGCGCGGGCAAAGCAACATTAAATTTACCCAAAGGTTCAAAACCATTAACACCACGAGCGGTTAGTAATACAGAAACCGATTTACTGGCTGCAGTCACCAACACTGGCCACCTATTAATTTTCCCACTCAAAGATTTGCCCGCATTAGCCAAAGGCAAAGGAAATAAAATTTTGGGTGTCCCAAGTGGCAAAGTGATCACGCGTGAAGAATATGTGATTGATATTGCATTACTCCAACCTGGAAAAACACTCGTCGTACAAATGGGTAATAAACAATTAAAATTAAAGCCATCCGACTGGAAACATTATCTTGGCGAACGTGGCCGTCGTGGGAACAAGCTGCCGAGAGCATTTCAAAAAGCGGACGCTTTAAATGTCATAGAAAGCTAATCCACTGAAAGCACTTTTTGGGTGCGAAGCGCTGAGTTATCCCGCGAATTTTGTGGGCATTATTCCCCTCTCCCAAAATGCTTTTCTTTTGGGAGAGGGGTAAGGGGTGAGGGTATAAGCCCTCCCCAGCCCTTCTCCCCTCGTAAAAATCACTCCGGGAGAAGGGGGCATCTCGCGAGGATAACTCAGAACATAGCGTACCCACCATCCATTTTATAACAACATGATTTATGGGATCTTTTCTTTTTTTACTCATTTTAATCTGACTCTTCGCTTTTGGCATATAATAGTGTTAATACTAACTAATTGATTTTGAGGAAAGTATTGATGCCTACTCAAAATGAAGAGCGACGAAAACAATTATTACAACAACAAGCAGCACAAACGATTATAACTAATAAAGGCATGAAGGTAGATAATACTTCATATACTCTCGGCACCGATGAAGCGCATAGAGTCATGACTCGTTTTGTTACGCAAGTTGGAGCAAAAGCACAAGCTCTCAATAGTGCTCCGGCACCGTCAGCCTCAACCACAGCCAATGTCTCAGCTAAACGATTACCTGTTACGCAAGAAGCGCTCGACAAAGCTAGCCAACGATCCGTTGCTGTTTCTGCAGCCGCTAATCCCGTCAATACTGCCACTGCACCTGACAACGCCGCCGCACCAAAAACACAGCGCTCTCGAGATATGCGCCAAGCCAAATAATCTACATAAATTCAATTAGTTAACTGCATCTTATCAAAACCCAGCTTTTGATGTATAATTACAGCACAAAAAAACCCGAGGAGCACACAATATGCAACGCAAAACACCATTAGACAGAGTACTTTCAACCGACAGAAGATCAAGACTTGCAGACCAAGCTGCCGCACAACAAATGATGATCGATGCAAAAGCAACCGAAGCAAAAGCGATAGCGGCTGCTGATAAAGAAGTAGCACGCGTAAAAAACGAAATGACTTACGGCGAAACTGATGCAGAAACACATCTTGTGCAAGTACGCATTCTATTACAGCAAATTAAACATTCAATCATGCAGTCCAATTTAACTTTTGGCAAAATAACAACTGATAGTGGCGAACAAAGCACAAATAGACAATATATTTTATCAGCCTTATCAGCTCTAGAGACTGCGCTCAATGGGCAAAACATTATTACATCTACAAAAATGTTAGAATTAGAAAAAGATATAACTGGTATATACTTAACCAAGATGGTCCTAATGCAAAGCGATGATGATAAACAACGTTTTCACGGATACCAGCTGCAAAGTGTTATTACTGGCATTAATGATTTAGTTAAGCACACTCGAGCACTCTCCGCTATTATGCGCTATGAATATGATGCTTTTCATAAACTAGATGAAATAGCCGCGTTACAACAAGTTATTCAAGTACGCAAAGCTCGCATTGAAGTACAGCTTCCTTTAGCAAGGGCAATCAAAGCAGTCGAATCTTACGCTTTTGATAAAAAAGCACGTAACTCTACCAACAAAGAAAAGGCTGCTAATATCTTATTGAGCGTGCTAGAAAAAATCAAACGCGAAGCTTGTCGTAGTGAACAACCAGATCGTGAAAAAATTGCTGAGGCTGTTAGAGATTTAATAGAAGCAAAAACTGCATTCAATGCTGCACATGCCGCAAACAAAGGTTTATTTTCAAAAGATAAACGTGTTAACGAGTTGAATGCCGTATTAGATGCTACCGTAAAAGATTTATCGCCATTTAAAACGACTCTAGCAGAAAAAAGTGCTGCCTCTATGGTACGTGATTTGAAATCTAACTAATAAGAACACTTCTTCTCCTATTTGCAAAAAATTCGCGGTGGGAGAAGAGATGGTGTGCATCATTTATCATCAGATGCATAATACAAGACTGGTTATTAATCAATCCTAACACGCCCCCAAGACACCCCCGCAATAATGCAAATGGTTAAAATCGACTAATTATGAGATCATATAATTTGCTCCTACAGACAATAGCATAGCAACCTCTATAGAGTGAACTGACACTCAAAGATATTGCTGTCTAAGCACCTATAGATAGAAGATTCACAATCCAATAGTAATATCCATACATTTGTTGAGATAGCCATACACTAAATGTTATTTGAGGATAGCCGTGGATTACACTAAAAATTTACTACAAGAGTATGGTTTGATTGCAAGAATGAGGAAGCTGTTTACCTCAAGTGAGATTTTCTTTGGATTGGTGTTGTCATCTGTTTTTATAAATTTTCTTGCGATAGCTTTTTCAATTCTACTCTTGCAAATCTATGATCGCATAATCCCAAACTCCTCTATCGACACATTAATCATGCTAGTGACCGGGGTTTCTATAGCTATTTTTTTAGAAGGTATACTTCGTTATTTACGAACATATATAACCGCATGGGCGAATGTGCGCTTCGAGCACTTTGCTAGCTGTGAAATGATTAATAAAATATTGAATGCTAATATAGGTGAGATTGAGCGTGAAGGTGAAGGAGTGTACCTAGAGTACATGAATGCACTTCATGTAGTAAAAGATTTTCACACTGGTCAACTAGTTACCGCAATAATTGACTTGCCGTTTATTGCAGTATTTATAAGTTTTATTGCTTATATTGCTGGATATCTTGTTTTTGTTCCACTCTCTGTTTTAGCTATATTGGTACCAATAACAATAAAAGTCAGCAATCTATATGCTGATGCGCTAGAACAACGAAATGACTTTAATCATAGAAGACTCAATTTTATTATCTCCATGCTATCAGGGATTCATACAGTAAAAAGCATGGCATTGGAACCACAAATGCTACGACGCTATGAGCGCCTGCAAAAGCAAACATCAACAAGCGATCAAAAAGTAACTTTGTTTGGTGCTATATCAGGCTTTACTAGTTTTAGTATATTACAGTTATCGACCGTATTTGTTTTGACATTCGGCTCCATCATGGTTATTCATGGCAATTTAACAATAGGTGGGTTAGCGGCATGTGTTATTTTAACTAATCGGATTTTATTACCCACCAGTCGCGTGATTGCTTTATTAGCGCAGATGCATTCTGTTAATGTTGCTGAAGGACAGTTAAAAAAAATAATGTCGCTACATCAAGACAATCAAGAGCTGCCAGAATTTCCATTTGTGAGTGGTAATATCCGCCTTAATGATGTCTGCTTTAATTACCCCATAGATTCTATACTGCAATTAAATAACATCAACTTAACCATACAATCCGGAGAGATAATAGGAATATCAAGCGATAGCTCCACCGGAAAAACAACGCTATTACTATTAATACTAGGAATCTTAAAACCTATCAAAGGTGCAGTATTGATAGATGGAAAAAATATAAGTCATTACAACCAGCAGAGCTTATGCCAGCAAATTGCCTATATTTCTAAAGATGGCGTTTTATTGAATGGAACAATACTTGAAAATATTACATTCTTTAGAGAAGAGCACGCTAGCAAAGCTATGGAAATATGCAGCAGCATTGGTTTAATGGATGATATCTTACGCTTAGTTGATGGATTCGATACTGTAGTAGGTCAGCATACCGTTAATCAATTATCTGGTGGAATGATTCAACGTATTAGCATTGCCAAATCGCTTGTAACAGACCCAAAGATTGTATTATTTGATGAAGCCAATGTATCTCTAGATATACGATCAGACGAATTATTAAAATCTTATATAAATAGACAAAAAGGCAAATCTACCTGGGTTATCGTTTCATCTAGACCTTCTTTTTTAGCAATGGCTGATCGTGTTTTTACGATTAGCGATAGTGAAGTTAAGGAGTTGAGCCATAATGGGAAATCAAAATCAATTCAATCAACAGCAATTACACGAGAATAGCTCGTGTCTGTTGATTAACTGCTTAGAGCCATTACTAAAGGCACTTCATTGGAGTGGCACGCGCGGCGATTTATTCGAAGCATTGCCCTACTATGCTTTACATATTGGAATAGATGACCTTGTTAACACAATGCAGAATGTTGGATATTCTAACAAATCACTCAAAATTAATTTAGCGATGCTAGACTCATGTTTAATGCCATGCCTCTTTATCGCAAAAAATAACACTGCATATGTAATACTAGATATTCACAATGATCAGTTACGTGTTTTTAATAGTGTCACAATGAGCTATGAGACAATCTCACCAACTTCAATGAATGGCACCGCTTATCTTTTCACGCCAACGAAAGAAGCATCTGACCATGCGACACCAAATAATTGGTTTTTCAATTATATCTATAAAATGCGTGGCTTTTTTGTTTTGATTTTCTTTTCTGGTTTTATCTTAAGTCTTTTGGCATTAGGCTTACCAATTTTTAGCATGGCTATATATAATCAAGTCATTGTTTCCGCATCAGTTCCTATGCTAGCACAGCTTTTAGTAGGTATATTAATTGCTATCACTGGCGCTGTCTCATTGCAGTATCTAAATGCAAAAATTATTTCTTTTATAGGCATGCATATCAACAGTGACATTGGAAGTGCCATTTTTAGTAAACTATTGTCTTTGTCGCCCGGCTATATCGAAAGCGCAACTATTAGCTCACAGGTTGCCCGCATAAAAGATTTAGATAATATCAGGCAGTTTTTTACCAGCCCTCTATTCGGCCTTATATTTGAAATTCCGTTTACATTAACATTCATGATTGCAATTGCTGTATTAGGTGGCAACTGTATATTTGCACCACTTCTAATGATTGTAGTCTTTGCTTTGACTGCGCTCGTTATACACCCAAAAATGAAGAAGTCTGTGCGCGATGTTTCGCAACGATCAAGTGCGAGACAAGATTTAACATTAGAGACGCTGCAGCAAATCAGACACTTAAAGTTTGCTGGAATGAACAAAATTTGGTATGAGCGCTATCGAGCTATTTCAGCGGAAGCATCATGCCTGCGTTTCAAGCATTCATTACTATTTTCTAAGTTTTCAATTCTTGCTGACACTTTAACAATGCTAACTGCTGTTGCAATTATTGCATTAGGAGCATTTAAAATTATAGCAGGAACGATGTCCGCAGGCGCCTTAGTTGCCGTAATGATGCTTGTATGGCGAACTCTAACACCCTTTAAAATGCTATTTTCTAATCAGATAAATTTCGATCAAACATTATCGAGCATCAAACAGCTTAATGTATTGATGAGCTTACCATCAGAAAAAACTTCATCATCTCTTTATAATTTAACATCATCTATAAAAGGCTCTGTTAGATTTAACAGAGTTAATTTTCGCTATCCTCAGGCACATGACTCTGCCTTAGTTGGCGTCAGTTTTCAGGCAAACTTAGGTGAAGTGATTGCACTTGTGGGTCGGAATGGGTCTGGTAAATCAACTATATTTAAATTAATACTTGGCCTTTATCCACCACAAGCAGGAAACATTTATGTCGATAATCGTGATATCAGACAATATAGTTCTATTCAATTACGCCGCTACATTAGCTATGTTCCACAAAAGCCTTTTTTATTTTATGGATCTATTGCACAAAATATATATTTAGCAAATCCTTCAGCGACAGAAGAAGAATTTGATTATGCTATAAAAAGAGCACACTTATTAAATGATATTTTAGCGATGCCTGATGGATTTGAGACATGGATTGATGACCGTGCAGGCTCCAAGTTTTCATCCGGATTTTTACAACGTGTATCACTGGCACGCGCTTATTTAAAAAAATCGTCTATCGTGCTATTAGACGAACCAAGTAGCGCGCTTGACAAAAAAAGTGAAAAAGCTCTTATCGATGCCATTCAATATTTTCGAACGCACGCAACAATTTTTATGATTACACATCGTCCATCACATATTAATTTAGCCGATAAAATTATTTTAATTCATGAGGGGCAATTATTATTGTCTGGAGAAACTGAAGATGTCATGAAAGACTTGCCTAAGGAGTTTTTCCCATGAACAAAAATCCATCATCAAAACAAAAACCTCTCACTGAATTACTAAAACGGCATTATCAGAATCAATTTTTGCCTTCAGTCATCTTCATAGAAAGCAAAAATAACATGTCATCTGTCATTATGCTTATTACTTTAATCACCAGCTTACTAACTGCGTTTATTATATGGGCCAGTGTAACTAAGGTTCAAGAAATGGCTGTTTCGCATGGTGAAATCATTCCTAAAAATGGTGTTTATACAATTCAAAATCTGGAGGGCGGCATCATTTCTACGATACATGTTAAAAATGGTGATGAAGTTCAGGCTGGTCAATTACTCGTTCAGCTTGATGCAACTTCCGCAACTGCAGAATTGAATGAACTTAAAAATAAGGCGGCATCATTAGTCGCCCCAAACCCTCAAGAGCGAAATAATTCTTTTGAAAGTCAATTAGAGAGCTTAAATAGGCAATTAGATTCTCAACAAAAACAATTTCATATTTATGAAAAAGCCCTCAAGTCAGGGGTGATTTCTGAATCTTATTTTCTTGCTGAAAAGCGCTCATTGGATCAGTTGATAGGACAAATTGATCTGGTAAAGTCTCAATATCTGCAGCTGCAAGACTCAATTAGGAAGCAAGAAGATAGAATTAAACATCTGGCCATTAGATCGCCTGTCCACGGGATTATTCACGCATTTCAGTTACATCGTGGCGCCGTTATATCACCCGCAGGTACTGTAATGGAAGTAATCCCATTAGAAGAAGAATTAGTTGTTGAATCGAAAATAAATCCGCGTGATATTGGACATATTACCATAGGTGATCCCGTAAGAATTAAGGTAAGCTCTTTTGATTATTCGCGGTATGGCGTTGTGAATGGGAAATTACAAAGTATCTCTGCAAGTACTTTTTCTGATAGAGATAACACTACGTACTATAAGGGAATTATCACCGTTGAAAATCCCTACGTAAACAATCAACCTGAAAACCGATTACTACCCGGCATGTCTGTTGAATCAGATATCAAAACTGGGATGCATAGTATGCTGAGCTATTTGATTAATCCAATTATAAAAGTTATTTCATCAACATTTCATGAACGCTAATTATTAATTTTAATCGGGGTCAGTGATGAATTTATCTTTTATATCTAATTTATCGTATCTGGCTCAACCTCCGGGCTCAGCTAAATATAGTATCAGCTCGCTGGATGCTCATGAATATAAGCTAGATAATGCGTTTGATTTTCAACGGCCTAACTTGCAACATTATGCGACATTACAACAAGCAAATTACAGCGTAACACAACAACCTGCCCATGTAGGGTTAATTAATCAGGGGCATTCAAGTATTACTGACTCATCGGAATCAACAGTCGGAATGAATGTTGGTACAAGCCACACTCTTGAAGAATCAGTAACTGACAGACCCAAAGAGATCACGTCTAATCATGACGATTTGAGCATCCAGAGTAATCCTCCTGGCTATCATATTCAGCATGAAAGCTCCAGCTCATTGCGAACAGAAAGTCAGCCATCAAGCAATTCACAAATAGATACCCATGTGCAGTTTAATGCAAAAAGTACTAATGAGAATTTAAAGAGCGATAGCATTTCAAATAGCAGCAGTAACCCAAGCAATAATAGTGATGAAAACCAATCTCCGCATGATAGCTCTACACAATCCACGTCGACTCATCAGCACATAAATGCTGCGCAAGGTGATTCAAATATCCAGAACAAAGTAACTGAATCACATAATGAAACTTTAGCAGAAAATCAAAACACCGATGACCAACTGCAAGCTGATAGCTCGACGCCATCTACCTCAGAAAATCAAGCGGTAAGTGATGAAAATAATGATTCGAGTACCCAAAGCGAAGTACCTGACGATACCCATTTAGGTGAAGTAACTGAATCACATAATGAAACTTTAGCAGAAAATCAAAACACCGAAGATCAACTGCAAGTTGATAGCTCGATGCCATCTACTTCAGAAAATGAAGCGGTAAGTGATGAAAATAATGATTCAAATACCCAAAACGAAGTAACTGACGATAGCCATTTAGCTGAAGTAACTGAGTCACATAATGAAACTTTAGCAGAAAATCAAAACACCGATGACCAACTGCAAGCTGATAGCTCGACGCCATCTACTTCAGAGAATCAAGCAGTAAGTGATGCGGAAAGTAATTCAAGTACAAGTGATAATGTAAGTAGCAATAATAATTTCGAGTATAACAGCAGAACGGATAGTAAGGATAGTTCAGATCGGCACAACAAATTAGATCGCGGTGATAAATCAGATCGCTATAATAAAGCAAATGATCATGATAAATCAGACAAACATACCAAAGTAGATGACACTGATAAATCAGACAAACATACTAAAGCAAATGACACCGATAAATCAGACAAACATACTAAAGCAGATGACACCGATAAATCAGACAAACATACTAAAGCAAATGACACCGATAAATCAGACAAACATACTAAAGCAGATGACACCGATAAATCAGACAAACATACTAAAGCAGATGACACAGATAAATCAGACAAACATACCAAAGTAGATGACACTGATAAATCAGACAAACATACTAAAGCAGAAGACACTGATAAGTCAGACAAACATACTAAAGCAGAAGACACAGATATATCAGACAAACATACTAAAGCAGATGACACAGATAAATCAGACAAACATACCAAAGTAGATGACACTGATAAATCAGACAAACATACTAAAGCAGATGACACAGATAAATCAGACAAACATACCAAAGTAGATGACACTGATAAGTCAGACAAACATACTAAAGCAGAAGACACTGATAAGTCAGACAAACATATCAAAGCAGATGACACTGATAAATCAGACAAACATACTAAAGCAAATGACACTGATAAATCAGACAAACATATCAAAGCAGATGACACTGATAAATCCGAAGATATCAACAAGCAAAGTAATTCGAGCGCAAAGATTGACGTGAGCGATCACGACAATTCAGGGGGTAGTAATAATTCAGATACTCACTCTAAGTCAATCACTCAAAACACATCAGACTCAAGACCAAGCACAGTCGAAGATTTATTAGCGCGATCCGGCTCATCAGGCTCAAAATCAAATAGTAAGATAAGCGTGCTCTCAGATAACGCATCGTCAGAAAACCACAATAAAGTTGATACTCATCAAAATTCAGATAGCAACCAACATGATTCTAGTCATGACAATAGCCAATCACAACAATCCAGCAATAAAAGCTGGGTAGCAGCTGTTGGTGGCCAAACGGATAGCCACTCATCAAGCTCGCACGAGCCTCACGTTGATACTACACCGCATCAACAATCTCACCACGAATAATCCAAGCTGGGTCCCATGATACAAGGTGATAGCTTGTTGCCTTGATCTCATGCCACGCCTCACATGAGAGACAACATTTCACCTATATAAAATAATATTGTGCTAACCTCTCTGCCCTACATCTGTACTTTCAAAAATTTTATCCGCTGATGCAGCAATAAAACCCGTATACAACTCTCCATTTGGCAATGCATAACGTTTCGCAAATTCATAATAGCACGATGGAATCTTATAAGTTCCTTCAATAAATTTCACTTCACGCTCTTCTGCAAGCGTGCTTGATTGTTCCAAACACTCTTGCGGAGTACCTTTGATTACGCCACCCGATGAATTTAATGAAAATCCATTTGCAGTTAAAAACGTATTAACATCGCTTAATTCTGGGAATGTTTTTAATGCATTGACGTTGACGGTAAAATGATTCGCGCAATACCCAAAAACATAGGTCCACGCTGCATATTCTGATTCTGTTAATAATTCTTGGTACACTTTATAGCTTAATGGTTGCCAAGAAACACCTGAATACAATAACTCTTCTTTATTCAATAGCGCTGCTGGAATCTTATCGATGGATTGCTTAACCACTGCTTGCAATGTTGGGCTAAATTTCTCAGTTAATAATTCACTGATAAAAATTTTAGGTGCCGTCGGATCTTTATGTTCATAATGTTTTGCACATAATTTTTTGATTGCAAATTCATACGTACCTTTTTCTTCATAACCTAGTGCAATAAAAAATTTCGCTAACTGTTCGACATTCACACGTGAATCATTGAATGTACGTAATGCAATATGGTCGTTAATGACGGTTTCGCCACGCCCAGTAAATAAATTATAAATTTTTAATGCGTGTGGATTACGATCTGTATATTCGTTCCATAATGTAGAAAATAATGTTTGGTATGACATAAATAGCCTCTAATCTAATTTTTTATAACCCTCATCCCCAACCCTTCTCCCGTTCGCAAAAAACGCTCTGGGAGAAGGGAGCAAAAAGAAGGAAGCAAAGCATTTCTCACCCCTCCCACTTGTAGGAGATGTCGGCACGCGCTCTTTACGTGACGGGTGAGGGAGCTTCTATCTTCACAACACCTCAACCGGATGCTGTAATACAATCCCTTGCAATCGTTTCACTTGGCTACGACATGAATACCCTGTCGCCAAGACGGTAACGCCTGAATTCGCATTTTCCTGTAAAACTCTTTCCCAATCCATCTGAAATAATGCTTTCGAATTCGCTTTATGTTCAACCTCATGACCATACGATCCAGCCATGCCACAACATCCTACTGCTTGCGGCGTTAATTGTAAATTCAACTCCGCAAATACTTCTCGCCATTGCGCTTCTGCAGCAGCATGCGCGGTTTTTTCTGTGCAATGTGACAACAAAACATATTGATGTGTCGTGCTCGATTTTGCCTTACTTAGCAGATTTTTATTTTTTACTAGCCACTCTTGTAATAGCCATATTTCAAAACCTAACTTATCTGTCCCTATTATTTTTTTATATTCATCACGATATGTCAACGTCACGCTAGGGTCTAAACCAATCATAGGAATCTGCGATTTTGCTATCTCACGCAGATACGAAATATTCTTATTCGCAATTCGCGCAAAACGTTGCAGAAATCCGCGCACATGCCATGTCTTTCCATTGGGGAAAAATGGTAGCACATAAACAGCCAACCCTAGCTTGGATAAAAAATCATACGTTTTTAAAACAACACTCACATCATAAAAAGTGGTAAACGCATCTTGAATTAAAATAATTGATTTTCCATCATTGACTAACGATGCATTAAATTGTGGTGCATCGCGTTTTTTTAATTCTGAATTTAATGAGTTAACAGCAACTTGAGGAACATCTTCCATACGTACCAATTTTTTAACACACCACTGCATAAAAGTAGTTTGCAAAATAAAGCTCGTTACTCGCGGGAATCTTGTTTGCCAAACTACGATTGACTCTGTCATTCCAATGACATAATCACGCAAAGGACGCAAATAACGTTGATGATAAATATTTAAAAATTTACTTTTAAACTCTGGCACATCGACATTGACTGGACACTGCGCAGCGCATGATTTACAAGATAAACAACCATTCATTGCAGCATACACTTCATGCGAAAAATCTTTGCGCGTGAATGTCGTAAAGATTTTTTTAACATTAAATCTTTTATTTTCAAAACGGAATGATGTTCTTGCCAGCTGATGCAGCCACTCACGCACGACCGTTGCGCGCCCTTTTGGAGAATGCACTCTGTCTAAAGTCACTTTATAGGATGGGCACATAGGATCTTGTGTCGCGAAATTAAAACAAGCGCCATTGCCATTACATGCCATACTATTCGCGTAATCTTGCTGCCATGCAGCTGGAATATACTTATCACGTTGCGCGCGCAATGGTGACCCAATATCAACAAGCTGGCCGGCGGTATTCAATGGCACCGCAATTTTCCCGGGATTAAAACGATTGTGTGGATCAAAAATAGTTTTGATTTGTCTTACTAATTTATATAACTCTTTACCAAAAAATTCTTCTGCGTAATGACAACGAAAACCTAAGCCATGCTCACCCCACATCACCCCATGATGTTTTTTCACTAAAGCCACGACTTCATCAGAAATGGTTCGAAATAATGTTTCATCTTCACTTTGCTTTAAATCTAAAGCTGGCCGCACATGCACACAGCCTGCGTCCACGTGACCATACATTCCATAAATCAAACCATGCTTGTCTAATATCGCCCGAAATTCACTGATATATGCTGCTAATCGTTCTGGAGGCACTGCCGTATCTTCTACAAAGGGGATAGGCCTTCTTGTTCCTTGCTTGCGCTTACTTACTAAGCCAACTGATTTTTTTCTCAACTCCCATAGTAACTTTATTTCTGCATCATTTTTTGCGACATAATATCCAATAGGTGCATGTGACTGTTGATTTTCATTTGTGATGTATAGACATAGTGCGCTCACAGACTCTTCTAATTCTGCTTCACTACGCGCAACAAATTCTACTAAATTAATGGCTCCAGAAGAGACAGCACCATCTAACATTTCTTTAATTTGTAAATAAATACTATCTTCACGCGCGATAGTGACAAGTGTTTCATCAATCGCCTCTACAACTAATGGCTTGAATGCATCTAAATAATGATGCGAATTTAATGCGTCATCAAAATTTTTATATTTTACTAACACTAATTTTTTATATTTTGCAGTGGGTGAAATTCTTAATTTTGCCTCAGTAATTATGCCTAATGTTCCTTCAGAACCACAAAACAAATAATTTAAATTAATTTGATCGCATACTGATTTTAATAAATTATACCCATTTAAATTTCGTGGGCGCTCGACAAACTTTTCTTTTATTAACACTTGATGAGGCTCACTAGCTTGGTGTAACTGCTTAGCTAGTGCCTCATTATTGTCATGCGTCAGGACTACATCACCATTGCTTAATACACATTGCAAACTGATGACATGATCACTTGTTCTGCCTAATACTTTCGATCCATTACCACATGCATCTGTGTTAACCATCCCACCTATTGTTGCGCGATTACTCGGTGAAATTTGCGGTGCGAAACACATACCGTGTGACTTCAAAAAAACATTTAACTGATCTAATACCACGCCTGGCTGTACACGCACCCATTGTTCTTGTAAATTAATTTCCAGAATTTGGCGCATATACTGCGAACAATCAATAATAATACCACCCGACAGTGACTGACCATTCGTACCGGTTCCACCACCACGTGGCGCAAATTGAATTTGCTTAAATGCTTCTTGCTGCGCCAGTTGCATTGCCACAAGAATATCATCGTGAGACCTAGGTAACAAAACCGCCTGAGGCACAACTTGGTAAACACTATTATCCGTCGCGACAGCAAGGCGCGTAGCGTAATCGGTTTTAATTTCGCCACTAAAATGCGTATTTTTTAACATCTGTAGATAGGCATGATAATGAGGGTCAAGCGTATGTTCAGGTCGGATTTGTGGCAGCATAGATTTAATTGGTTCTTCGGCTTTATGATTTGCAAATATTACATTATATTAGGGTCATTTTATACGCTTAATCACTGGAATGAATCCAACCAATTTATAAGGAAATTGCCATGTCACAAAGTCGATCCGAAGCAAAAGATTGTAATCAGCGAGCTCGAGATCTTGGTAACGCTGCTTGGGCAACTTCGACAAGTATTTTTCGATACCTAAAACGAAATGTTGCGTATTACAATTATTATGGGCAACCCAGTGGCAACGTTCAATTTCCATATCATCAAGGCGCATCAACAAAAGGTATTTTACTTGATAGTAAAGTAGGTGAAGCTACTTCCAAATTCGCTGATGAAGTCGCTGCAGCGACAGAGAAAGCGCTTAAAGCTAAGAAAGGCGCTTGTGAAATTTCTATTGGGCCTATGTATGGTTACGTCATCCATGATCCAAAGCTCATCGCTGAAATTTACGATGTTAAGAATGTCGGTAATTTGGCGAGCGGTGAATCTGTAAAGCTCTTTGGCCACTACTTTCATGACAAAGTTATTATGGCACAAGCTACTGAAGATAAAGAATATGAACCTACGCGAGCTGTTTATAACAATGCATTACTGACCGACAAAGCATTAAAACGTAACGTCGAGTCTATCAATACTTATGCTGCTGCATTAGCTACAGAAATTCTCGATGCTAAATCAGATGAAGTTAATTTATCTGATTTAGCTACAAAATTTACGATGAGCTTTATTTTCAAAACACTTATTCGTGCTGAGGATGTATCTCCAGAAGATATGAAAACCATCGCTGATTATGTTAGATCAGGCATAAGTGACGCAGTGAAGTTACGTAATATGGCGAAAATTGCTTTTAATCATTACTTGCCTCAATTTCCATACAAATTACTTGGCGATGCACACACAACCACTGCAAAAAGTATTATAAAAAAAATAGTAGATGCGAATAAGAACGCTATATTAAATGAAAAAAAACTTGATGCAGCACCAGAAAATTCAGATGTTAAAGGGGCTACACAAGCTGCGCCAGACCCTCATGATGTCAGCATTATTAAAGCGGTTATGAAAGCTGAGAAAGAGAAAACAGGAAAAGAACCTGATATCACATCCGATCGTTTCCTTAGTGAAGTTGCTTTCATTGTTACGGCAGGCAGTGACACCACATCGAGCTTAATGCAATTTTGTTTTTTAAAATTATTATCGGATCCAGAAATATTAAAAAAAGTGCGTGAAGAAATTGCTGCCTTTAAACAGCTCGGTGAAGCTGCAAATCCACTGGACCCTAATGCACTTTTATTTACAAAATGCGTTATTTTAGAAACCTTACGCTTACATCCTCCGTTACCTGTTCAAAAAGCGCTGGTGAAAACTGGCTTTACGCTGTCAAATGGCATTCAGCTTGCACCCGGTGACAATATCATTCTAAACGTCGGCGCAGCTCATCGATTAGATGAGTATTATCCAGAACCCTTAAAATTTAATCCTAATCGTTTTTATGACATGATAAAGGGTGGTAAATGCACCTTGGATGATTTTTTTAATCCTTTTCCTAAAAAAGATTTTCCTTTCCGTTATGCTTTTTTACCGTTTGGAAAAGGTAAGCGTATGTGTCCTGGACGTAGATCTGCATTTTCAGAAATATTGATGTCCTGCCTTCATTTTGCGCCTATCTTGTCAGGACTAGTTACACCATGGAATGGTCAAACAGAGAAAGCTTTTGGACAGACACCTGATTCAAAGCAACCGTTGCTTGCAAGGCGGGGGAAGTAACTTGAAATAGCCTCCTCACCCTAACCCTCTCCTCCATCAAAAACATGGAGGAGAGGGGACACAATATTTTCCCCTCCTCCTACGCTTTTGGTAGGAGGAGGGGCTAGGGGAGGTGGTTATTAATACTATCTTCAATTAACCAATATCAAACTTAATCCCTTGTGCCAAAGGCAAAGCCTGACTCCAATTGATCGTGTTAGTTTGTCTACGCATATACGCCTTCCATGAATCAGAACCTGCCTCACGTCCACCGCCCGTATCTTTTTCACCACCAAATGCGCCACCAATTTCAGCACCGGATGTTCCAATGTTCACATTCGCAATACCGCAATCACTACCACGTGCAGCTAAGAATTTTTCTGCGTGTTGTAAATTTTGCGTGAAAATTGCAGATGACAATCCATGTTGTGAATGGTTTTGCATTGCAATCGCTTCATCAATGGTTTTGAATTTCATAACATAAAGAATGGGCGCAAAGGTTTCGCGCTGCACAACTTCCCATTCATTATTCGCTTCAACTAATGTTGGCTCTACAAATGAGCCTGCTCTATCTAATGCTTTACCACCAAATAAAATTTTGCCGCCCGCAGTTTTAATATCTTCAACTGTTTTTAAATATTGATTCACCGCTGCTTTATCAATTAATGGCCCCATCAAATTATTTTGATCTAATGGATCACCAATTGTAACTTTTTGGTAAGCTTTAACTAGCGCTGCTACTAATTTATCGTACACAGCTTCATGCACGAATAAACGACGTGTCGTTGTACAACGTTGTCCTGCTGTACCTACTGCACCAAAAGCAATAGCTGGTATTGCTAATTGTAGATTCGCACTTTCGTCAACGATGATTGCATTGTTACCGCTTAATTCTAAAATTGATTTTCCAAAACGTTTCGCAACCATTTGATTCACTTCACGACCGACCGTGGTTGAACCCGTAAATGAAACAAGTGGTACGCGTGTATCATTTACAAATTGTTTTGCTAAATCATTATTGTCTGAAATAAAGGTTGAGAATATTCCAGATAAACCATTACGCTTCATCACTGTATTACAAATATGTTGTACTGCTACCGCACACAAAGGTGTTTTTGGAGAAGGCTTCCAAACTACTGTATTTCCCGCAATTGCTGCTACAAATGCATTCCACGACCATACTGCTACTGGAAAGTTGAATGCGCTAATCACACCAACCACGCCCATAGGATGCCATTGTTCATACATGCGATGCTCAGGGCGCTCAGAATGCATAGTGTTACCATACAACATACGTGATTGGCCTACAGCTAAATCAGCCATATCAATCATTTCTTGCACTTCACCATTACCTTCTTGTTTTGATTTCCCCATTTCCAGAGAAACTAAACTACCTAATTCATCTTTGTACTTACGTAATTCATCACCTAATTGACGAACGATTTCACCGCGCTTTGGTGCTGGAACCATACGCCATGTTAAAAATGCATTGTGTGTTTCTGTAATCACACGCTCATAATCAGCAGCTGAACAATTGTAAACTGCGCCAATGGCTTTACCATCGGTTGGATTATAAGAAACTATTTCTCCTTGATCTGTTGCTGTTGACCACCAATCAGCACCGGTACTTGCGCCAAATGATTTTTCATTTAAGTGCAACGCTTTTAATAAATCCATTGTTTCACCTCTAACATCTAATGTTTTTAATAGTGCCATTGTAACCTCCAAATAATTTTATACCCTCATCCCCAACCCTTCTCCCATAGTAAAAAACACTCTGGGAGAAGGGGGTATATTCTCACCTCTCCCGCTTGCGGGAGAGAGAGCTTACGCGTAATATTCGCCAAAACGATTCTTAGTTAACTCTTCTAAGGTAAATTGTTCTTGCTTCACTAGCCCTTTGTACTTACCTTGCTGGCTCACTACTAAATCCAACACGCCACAAATACCTGATGCGGTTGTTAATTGAATAGCAGACCAACTATGTCCCGCAATTCTTTTTGGATAGAATTTTTTAACATAATTTTCTTCGCAATAAACGCCATCTTGTTTACCTGTAACAGATACATAAACTAATACAACGTCTTGACTGGTTTTAGGTAAGCAATTTTCTAAAATGCGTTTTAATGTATCTCTATCATAATTTAATTTTAAATCATTCATCAAAAAGCGCATTTGTTCGCAATGGCCTGGATAACGAATGGTTTTATATGTCATACGTTTAATCTTGCCCATGTAGGTATGCGCTAAACTACCAATACCACCTGAGGTATTGAATGCTTCATATGTTAAACCATCAACTTTAATTTGTTCTAAATCATCTAAAGGTAACAAAGTAACTTCTTCACCATTCTCTATACCTTGGCAATGATTTCCATATTCATTAATCAATCCATCTGTTGACCAGGTGAGTGAGTACTGCAATGCATTGCTGATATTCACTGGCAATGCGCCGACTCGCATTTTCACTTCATCTAATTCTGGGAAATGTGACATGATTTGATTTGCAACGACACTAATAAATCCTGGCGCTAAACCACACTGCGGAACAAACGCACTGGTTGCGCCATGAGATGCTTCCATCGCTGCTTTTGCAGTAGCGGTATCTTCGGTTAAATCAAAGTAATTGACGTTAAATTCACGTGCAATTTTAATAATCGCAATATTTAAGTAATACGGTAACGCCGACAAAATAGTATTGATTGGATTTTTTTTCAGATAGGCTGCTACTTCTGCAGGATCTTGTGCGTTTAATTTCACCAGCTCTACATTGGGTACTTTATCCAATAAGCGTTTCAACACTGGACTATCAATATTGATGTCCCCTAAATAAACTTGGTAATCCTTTGATGTGCCTAATAAAACCGTAATTAATGAACCTATCTTACCCGCCCCGAGAACAAGCACCTTATGCATACTTCACTTCCTATATTTTTAAGTCTAAAAAGAAAGCGAGAGGATATCATAAGCAATCTTTAGGGCAAAACTCTCTGTCATGTCAACATGGTTTTAGCTGGCATCTACAATCTCTTCAATCGAGGCTGTGTTTTTGTCGCACGAAAAGACATCACCGACATTTGGCATACCGGTTAGGATCTGAACTTAAATTATGTCCCAGGTGTAGGAGTATTGGTTGGAGCAGCTGCTTGATTTAACTCGCCGATGCGCTTCTCAACTAACTCTACGTTTGCTTTAAAAGATTGATTATTATCATACGAATCAAATAGATCTTTGATTTTTACTTTCCCTTCCATAATTCCCATACGAATAGTATATGAATCAAGCAAAATATGGCGGAAATTTTTATTTTTAGTAATATAGTCAGCTAACTCGTCAACTGTCGCACACTTATGATCTCTATAGCTCAGTAATTGTGGATTTGCCACTACAAAATCACGTATATTTTGCATAGCTAGCCCTTTAAAAAAGCCATTGGCTTTGTTTGGCATTGTCTTATCCTCGTTTTTAGTTATATCTATTATTATAGAGGTATTACTTACAATATTCTATGCTTTCAAATTAACCAATACGATAGGTGGCCGTTGCATTTGCAATCAGATCAGACTCTTGATTGTGTAACTCCATATTTGTAAATGAAATTTTACTACCAGAATGGGTAACATAAGCTTTGGCAATGAAAGAAGTTCCTTTGCCAGGATGGATATAATTGATATTTAAATTGATTGTACTTGAACGAGCCAAGATGACGCCAATTTCTTCTAAGGATTTGTGCTCGCGTTTTTTAACAGCTGCCGCCATCGCTGCCGCACCGCCCGCCATATCTAACACGGTAGAAATGACTCCGCCATGCAAAATGCCATACATGTAATTTCCAACCAACTCAGGCAACATGGAAAACACCATCGTGATGTGGGTGTCAGCTACTTCATCTAACGTTAAACCTAAAACACGATTGAAAGGGATGGCTTCAATCGTGCTTTTTAATACGTCTAAGATTTTAGACTCCATGCCTTAATGACCAGGCCGTGGCGTAGGAATGGATGAGTTATGCTGTAAGCCATGATTTTCCTGTAACACTTCCATCATGAATGAAGTCAACGTCCCGGCCATTTCTGCCAATTCTAATTTTTCAGATTCCACGCCAGAGTAATCAGGTTGTGATGGATCATATTTAAATGATTTTGATAAAGCAAACTCCGCAGGACACCCACGATCAATAAACGATCCAACTTCACTTGCGGTGATTTCAACTGGAATATCCACTGTTGGAGCCTGCTCTTTTGCCATAAAGAATTTAAACTGCATATCTAGCATTTCTGTTAGCATGCTTTTCATCATATCTGCGCGCAACTGAGGGGTTAATGCTGGGCCATCCATTTTATTCATCAGTTTTTCAGCTAATAGTGCGGCTTTTTCTGCTATTTCTTCCGGTTCTTTCTTATTGACAGCAGAGTTATTGACTAGCGTTAACGTGCTCACCATTAATTTAGTGAAGACATTTTTTAATTCACTTTTTTCTTCTACGGTTAACTCTAAACCTTTCATACTTTTTTCAAGTACTTGAAATTCGCCCGGCTTCAATTTTGCTAAGCTCGCCATATCGATGCCTAATGCTTGTGATATAGCTTTACCTAACATCGTAGGCTGCAATACATTATTTTTATCTAACGTAAATAACTTATCAAAAATCTTGCTGTCATTCATCGCATGCTCAGGAAACAATTTATCGAGCTTCATCTGCATGGTATTCAACAACTCGTCTTTATAATCACCCGCATCCTGACAACCACTTGATGTCATCGAGAAATCTGGCTTCCTAGGAAAAAAACGCGCATCGTACATCTGGCAAAACATGTCTTCCATAAACTGTGGCATACGTTGTGGTAGGGGCATATGAAACCTCAATTAAATTTTTTGAATCATACCATAATTATATCTCATATTTCTGCGGGTCAAGGCGCAAAAATTTCTTACCCCTTAATGATTTCTTAATCTTGCGTCCTACTGCTCTTTTGATTACATTGATTCTCTATGAAAATATTACGCATTGCCATTCCTGCCCCTTTGCGCCGTCTGTTTGACTACCTGCCAAATCATGAGGCACGGGATCTCAACATACAGCCCGGCACTCGGGTGCGCGTTTCTTTTCAAAATCGCAATCTTGTAGGCATTTTTGTAGGCTGGGCAGAATCGTCTGATATTCCTATTCACAAACTCAAGCCCATACAAGAAGTTATCGATACAACACCGGTGCTGACTCCAGATATTCTGTCATTATGCCAATGGGGTGCGGATTATTATCACCACCCAATTGGTGAAGTACTAGCCAATGCTTTGCCTATTTTAATTCGCCAAGGCAAGCCTGCAGATTATGCTAAAGAAGCTTACTACTACTTATCAGAGTTAGGTAAATCAATTGATGTCGCTGATTTAAAGCGCACACCACGTCAAGCTGATGCTATCAATTTATTTTCTCTGCACCCTGAAGGGTTTACTGCGAAACAGTTAAAGCAACATCGTATCACTAATAATATCTTGCATACTCTACAAGAAAAAAAACTTGTTTTTTGCGATACAAAATCATCGGCACATACAATAATAGAATATTGTATTAAAGAAAAATTCTTACCGTTAAACACAGAACAACAAGCCGCGTTAGATGCCATCAAAAATAAACTTAATACTTTCCAAGTATTTTTACTGGATGGTGTTACTGGTAGCGGTAAAACAGAAATTTATTTACAAGCTATCGTCGATATTTTACAACAAAATAAGCAAGCGCTGGTGTTAGTGCCAGAAATAGGTTTAACGCCGCAAACTATTCAACGTTTTCGTGAACGCTTCACTGTCCCAGTGATTGCATTGCATTCTGGTTTAAGCGAAAAAGAACGTTTAAATGCGTGGTTAGCTGCCAAAGAAGGCGATGCCAAAATTATTATTGGCACACGCTCTGCTGTGTTCACACCTTTCGCAAATTTGGGATTGATCATCATCGATGAAGAACACGATTTATCTTTCAAACAACAAGATGGTTTTCGTTATCATGCGCGTGATGTGGCGATTATGCGTGCGCATCATAAAAATATCCCTGTTATTTTAGGTTCTGCGACACCGGCACTAGAATCTCTGCAAAATGCACACAACAATCGTTTTGAATATCTATCATTACCTTATCGCGCTGGTAATGCCATTTTGCCTGCATTTAAAATTCTAGATATTCGCAAATCGGAGCTTGAAGAAGGCTTATCAAATGCCTTATTAGCTGAAATGAAAACACATTTAGCCAATGGCAATCAAGTGATGCTGTTTTTAAATCGTCGTGGTTATGCGCCTGTATTAATGTGTCATAGTTGCGGCTGGCTTGCATTGTGTAAACGCTGCGACATACGTATGACACTACATCAAGCACAAAATCATTTGCATTGTCATCACTGTGATAGTCGTCGCGGCATTCCACAGCAATGTGATAACTGCCATGAAAAAAATCTTACGCCTATTGGTTTAGGCACTGAGCGCTTGGAAATTATTTTAGAAAAATATTTTCCGCAATATGCTATTGCACGCATTGATAGAGATAGCACACAACGTAAAGGAAAAATGGAAGAAATGTTGCTGGGCATTCAGCAAGGAACATTTCAAATCTTGATTGGCACGCAAATGTTAGCGAAAGGCCATCATTTTCCAAACGTCACGCTAGTTGCGATTATCGACGCAGACAGTGGTTTTTTCAGCGCAGACTTTCGTGCACTGGAACGCATGGGGCAATTGATTTTGCAAGTAGCAGGTCGCGCAGGTAGAGTTGAGAAACCTGGAACCGTTTTGATTCAAACACATCATCCAGATCATCCAGCACTGCATCAGTTGATTCATGAAAACTATAATCAATTTGCCGTTTCACTATTGGAGGAACGCAAACAAGCACTGCTTCCACCTTATCGTTTCTTCGCACTTTTTCGTGCTGATGCGCACTCTGCTGATCAAGCACGGCTTTTTTTACAAGATGTGAAAAAGCTATTACCTCTCTCAACACCAAATTTGCAAATCTTAGGCCCCATCCCTGCTCCTATGCCCAAACGAGCTGGGAAACATCGCGCTCAATTATTATTGCAAGCAAAGCATAGACCGCAGTTACAACAACTTTTGAAAAACTTACTACTCGCCATGGAAAATACCAAGGGGAAACAACGCGTGCGCTGGTCATTAGATGTAGATCCGCTGGAAATGTTTTAATTTATTGACAAGATGTTTTTCTTTGCTCAAAGTAAGAGCTCATACAAATAGATCATGAGGAGCTTGCTATGAGTAAACCAAGAGCCGTTCTTAGGCTTTTTCCTATACCAAAGCTATCAACTAAGCCTGATGACAAGAAAGTGGTGCGAGCAACTCCAGCGACGCAATCATCACAGCCCGAGCCATTAAGTCCAGAGCAACTGAATCTACTGCATAACGGAGATCTACATCCTAGCCTTTGGAATCCAGCGTTACCATCAAACCCACAAGCGACAACCGATCAAAATGTGCAAAAAGCTGTGGCTGCGGCAGCTGCCGGACAGCTACCTAGCCCAAAGTAGTCGCACAAGAACCATTGACGCGGATAAAGCCTCTGCTTATACTCCGCGTTCAGTTCTCATTATCAATGCCGGGGTGGCGGAACTGGTAGACGCGCCGGACTCAAAATCCGGTGGTGGCAACACCGTGTCGGTTCGATTCCGACCCTCGGTACTCACTTTTCACAGCACAAAACTGCTATAATATTCTGTTGAGCCTTCTTATGTTCGATAAGGGGATTAGCATGTTTGACGCCGACCGACCCATCACAAAAAGTGTTCAAGACCGCCTTGGAAGGGCCACATTTGGCAAATATCTAGCCAGATGCGTCCTAGACCACCAAATCCCAGAAAGCCTTGTTATCGGCCTCTATGGCAGCTGGGGAACTGGAAAAACCTCTATTATCAACCTGATGCTAGAAGAGCTGCAGCTCGCATCTTCCAATTTGGATGATAATGAAAAGCCAATCGTGCTGAATTTCAGCCCATGGAGCTACTCGGGCCAAAATCAATTAATCTATGCCTTCTTTCGCCGCCTTTCTTCGACGATACGCCAATCTTTATTTTTAAAAAACAAAGATAGAATCATACAATTACTCGAATTATATGTTTCGTTTTTCACGAACAAACCTATTCCACAGGCACTACGTGAAAAACAATCTTGGATTACACGTATGTTTCATTCCACGGCCACCCCTGAAAATGCCTACGCTTGGGAATCAGGTCGCGATTTAACGCAAGTGAAAGCCGAATTAAATGACTTATTACTGCAACAAAAAAATAAAATTATTATCGTGATTGATAATATTTCTCGCATTGAAAGTCACGAAATAAAACAAATATTCCAAATCGTCAAATCTATGGGTGATTATAATAATACAGTCTATTTGCTTTCGTTAGACAAAGAACATGTGATGCAAGCAATCGGTGATGATAGCGTAGAATATTTAGATAAAATCGTACAACTGCCATTTGATGTACCACAAATTGCAAAACAAGATTTAGAAAGTATTTTACTTGATCGCTTAAATCATATGATATCGCTAGTTCCTGAAGACGCGTGGAATAACGAATATTGGGCTGATTTATATTATTCGACATTGAAGTTTTTCTTCAATAACCCTCGTGATGTGACTCGCTATATTAATACGCTGAGCTTTGGATTTTCACGCATCAAAGACGTTGTCAATCCTGTCGACTTTTTCGCTTTAACCGCTATTAGAGTATTTGAGCCTGACGTCTATCAAGGCATACGCGACAATAAAGATTTATTCACCGATTTAATTAACAACGTCTATTTGTCTGACAAAACTAAACTACAAGAAGATACTATACGTTGCGATGAAATTTTAAATCGCAGCACCAAACTTCCCGCTGAATTGTTACAACAATTGATTGTGCGCATGTTTCCGAGATTGCGAAATTTATACCAATATAATTTTTCATTCTTTCATTCAGAATCTCAGGCGCGAAAAAATAAAAATATTTGCAGCCCTGATGTATTTGACATCTGCTTTCGTTTATCAATGCCTATGGGATACATTCCAGATTCTGAAATGGATGTTATTCTTGCTTCAAGCAGGGATGCGAATGAATTTTCTCAAGCGTTATTGCGCTTAAATCAAGATGAAAAAATAATTAAATTTTTAGATGCCTTAGACGGCGCCGCTTCTGGAAAAATTTCACCTCAATATGTTGGCCATGTTATTCATGCATTATTAGATTGCGGTGATTTTTTTCCACAAGGTGAAACCAGTCTCGTTACATTTAATACGGCCACACGCATACATCGCATATGCCACCAACTATTACATCGTGTTTCTTCATCCAATGAACGTTTTGCGGTTTATAAAAAAGCTATTCACGACGCGAACAATAGCTTATACAGTATTATCCATGAAATTATGTCGCAGGAGTCTGAGCACACTGATACAGAAGAGAATCTGCAATCTACTGAGCTTCATGATTTCCATTCAGACCAGTTACTTGAATTAAAAAAGTTAGCCGTTGAAAAAATTTCTCACTGGGCTGAAATAGGACGTTTAATCGAGCATCCACAACTAATTCCTATTCTTTGTGCTTGGAAAAACTGGGAAGGAACCGGGGCTGCCTTTCGTTATATTGAACAAGCAACCAAAGCTGACAGGGGGTTAGTTGCATTCCTGTGTGCTGCACTGCAAATCCCAATTAATGAAGCTATTTCTAAATTAGAAAATAATCCTCAATGGGATAGCGCTTTAAAAAACATTTCTGATTTTATTTCCCCACAAGTGATAGAACCACATGCGAAAGAACTTTTTGAAGATCAATATTTTGAAAAATTACGTGAAAAAGAGCAGCTCGGTATTCTCATATTTTTAAACTTAATAAACGCTGACACGGTTAAATTTATTCCTAAAACAAATTAGCATTAACGTCCAGTACAGATTTCTATACCTTCTTGGATGGTAGCACATTGTTGCCCCATTGTTCTTCCTGTAGCACTTCCTTGTTGATTGCTATTACTTCCTGTTGATGTAAATGTTGCTGAACTTGATGTTGCTTCTTGTTGATTATTGTTGCTTGCATTGTCTGAACTGTTGCTACTTGAAGATTGTGAAAAATCACTTCCACTACTTAAGTTTGAACTACTAAAGCTTGGACTTGGATTAGAACCAGCTCCAAACGTTGCATTTAACATAGTATTATTTGTGATAGGTAATGTGACTTGAACTGCAATGTTTTGCGCTTGTTGTGGCGCTACGGGTGTGGGTGTAGGCGTAGGTGCCGGCGCTGGAACAGATAGAATATTAGCAAACAATCCAATTGGCATTTGTAATTGATAATTACCTGCTGCAAAACCTGAAATTGGGATTGAGCTTGCTGTAACAGATATGTTGTTTCCTACATCAGCATTAGCAAAAAATCCAGTGCCATTTCCTGAAACGTTCACACTACCTATATCCATTGATAGCACACCGACTAATTGAGCGCTTGCAGTTTGTAAAATGGCGCTTGTTGTTGCATCGAATATTTTATTTTCCGCTGTCACTCCTGTAATCGTTAAAGTTGCTGGCGTAATTGTTAGTATTGGATTTCCAACAAAACTATTCGGCACATTATAATTTGCACTTGCCGAACCTGTAGGTGATGTAAAGGTAGCTGATGTGTAGCTATAAGGACTATTTGCAACTGTTTCACCTGCTACTCTATTCAATGATGTCAATGTAGTACTTACATTACCAATATCGTTTACACTGACATTCCCATTCCATGTGACAATTGCTGGATTGTTTATTACTCCAGAAACCGTCACGCTAATACCCGCAAGAGCTGGGTCATTAGAACCATAAACCTTTGTTTGATTTGATATTGACGCAGTTAAATCTGCTTTATTAATTGTAAGTGTTGGTGTACCTGCGAAAGATGGAACATTGTAGTTACTTGCAGCACTACCTGCTAGTGCATTGAATGTGCCAGCAGTAATCGCATATGGACTACCACTTACTAACTCACCTGCATTACGTGCCAAAGATGCTAAGCTAGTTGCAACATTGCCAGTGTCATTTACGCTAACACCACCATTCCAAGTTGCAACAGATCGATTAATCACTCCGCCTAAAGTCACACCAATACCACCTAAGCTTGGATCATCTGCGCCGTATACTTTGGTTTGATTTGCGATTGAGCCTGTTAAGCTAGCAGGTGTAATTGCTAATGTTGGCGTGCCACTGAATGTTGGTGCACTGTAATTACCTGACGCACTACCTGCTAAATTAAAACTACCACTTGTAATCGCATATGGACTACCGCTGATAACTTCGCCTGTTGCACGAACTAATGCAGTCAATGTCGATGACACATTCGCTGTATCATTTACACTAACACTACCATTCCACGTACTGACCGTACGATTGATAATACCATTTAGGGCTACGCCAATACCACTTAAGCTTGGATCATCTGCACCGTATACTTTAGTTTGATTTGCAATCGATCCAGTTAAACTTGCTGGTGTCACTGCTAATGTTGGCGTGCCTGTAAAAGTAGGTGCACTGTAATTACCTGCTGCTGTACCTGATAAAGAATTAAATGTTGCTGCCGTAATATTATATGGACTACCACTCACTACTTCTCCAGCTACACGAGTGAGTGATGCTAATGTTGTTGTGACATTACCTGTATTGTTTACAACGACGCCTCCATTCCATGTGCTAACTGTGCGATTAATAATGCCGCTTAGTGTTACTCCAATACTACCTAAACTTGGATCATCAGCGCCGTATACTTTGGTTTGATTTGCAATCGATCCAATTAAACTTGCTGGTGTCACTGCTAATGTTGGCGTGCCAGTGAATATTGGAGCACTGTAATTACCTGCTGCTGTACCTGATAAAGAATTAAATATTGCTGCAGTAATACTATATGGACTACCACTGACTAACTCACCTGCATTACGTACTAATGTTGCTAAGCTAGTTGCAACATTACCCGTGTCATTGACACTAACACTACCATTCCATGTTGCAATAGATTGGTTAATCACCCCACCTAAAGTCACACCAATACCGCTTAAACTTGGATCATCAGCGCCGTATACTTTAGTTTGATTTGCAATTGATCCAGTTAAGCTTGCTGGTGTCACTGCTAATGTTGGCGTACCAGTGAATGTTGGAGCACTGTAATTACCTGCTGCTGTACCTGATAAAGAATTAAATGTTGCTGCAGTAATACTATATGAACTACCGCTGACTAACTCACCTGCATTACGTACTAAGGTTGCTAAGCTAGTTGCAACATTACCCGTGTCATTGACACTAACACTACCATTCCAAGTTGCAATAGATTGATTAATCACACCGCCTAAAGTAACACCAATACCACTTAAAGCAGGATCATCAGCACCATAGACTTTCGTTTGATTTGCAATTGATCCAGTTAAACCAGCTGGTGTAATTGCTAATGTTGGCGTGCCAGTAAATGTTGGCGCACTGTAATTACCAGCAGCTGAACCACTTAATGTGTTGAATGTTGCTGCGGTAATATTATATGGACTGCCACTCACCACTTCTCCAGCTACACGAGTGAGTGATGCTAATGTTGTTGTAACATTACCCGTATTGTTTACAACGACGCCTCCATTCCAAGTACTCACTGTGCGATTAATAATGCCACTGAGCGTTACACCGATTCCACTTAAAGTCGGATCATCTGCGCCATATACTTTGGTTTGATTTGCGATTGAGCCTGTTAAGCTAGCTGGTGTAATCGCTAATGTTGGCGTACCAGTGAATGTTGGAGCACTGTAATTTCCAGCAGCTGAACCAGCTAATGTATTGAACGTAGCTGCCGTAATATTATATGGACTACCACCAACGACTTCACCTGCTGTGCGTGTTAGTGATGCAAGAGTTGTTGTGACATCACCTGTGTTATTGACGCTAACACTACCATTCCATGTTGCAATAGATCGATTAATCACACCACCTAAAGTAACACCAATACCACTTAAACTTGGATCATCAGCACCGTATACTTTAGTTTGATTTGCAATCGAGCCTGTTAAGCTAGCGGGTGTAATTACTAATGTTGGCGTGCCAGTAAAGGTTGGAGCACTGTAATTGCCAGCAGCTGAACCACTTAATGTGTTGAATGTTGCTGCGGTAATATTATATGGACTACCACTCACTACTTCTCCAGCAGCTCTGGTGAGTGATGCAAGAGTTGTTGTGACATTACCTGTATTGTTTACAACGACGCCTCCGTTCCAAGTAGTAACGGTACGATTAATAATGCCGCTTAGTGTTACTCCAATACCACTTAAAGTAGGATCATCAGCACCATATACTTTCGTTTGATTTGCAATTGATCCAGTTAAACTTGCTGGTATCACTGCTAATGTTGGCGTGCCACTGAATGTTGGCGCACTGTAATTACCAGCAGCTGAACCGCTTAATGCATTGAAAGTAGCTGCCGTAATACTATATGGGCTGCCGCTGACTAACTCACCTGCATTACGTACTAAAGATGCTAAGCTAGTTGCAACATTACCCGTGTCATCGACACTCACACTTCCATTCCATGTTGCAATGGATCTATTAATCACACCACCTAAAGTAACACCAATACCACTTAAAGTAGGATCATCAGCACCATAGACTTTCGTTTGACTTGCGATTGAGCCTGTTAAGCTAGCAGGTGTAATTGCTAGTGTTGGCGTACCAGTGAATGTTGGCGCAGTATAATTACCAGCAGCTGAACCAGCTAATGTATTGAACGTAGCTGCAGTAATATTATATGGACTGCCGCTAACGACTTCACCTGCTGTACGTGTTAGTGATGCAAGAGTTGTTGTGACATTACCTGTGTTATTGACGCTAACACTACCATTCCATGTTGCAATAGATCGATTAATCACACCACCTAAAGTAACACCAATACCACTTAATGTAGGATCATCAGCACCGTATACTTTGGTTTGATTTGCAATCGATCCACTTAAACTTGCTGGTGTGACTGCTAATGTTGGTGTGCCAGTGAATGTTGGGGCACTATAGTTTCCAGCAGCAGAACCACCTAATGTGCTAAATGTTGCTGCCGTAATATTATATGGACTACCACTCACTACTTCTCCAGCCGCTCTGGTGAGTGATGCTAATGTGGTTGTGACATTACCTGTATTGTTTACAACGACGCCTCCATTCCAAGTACTCACTGTGCGATTAATAATGCCACTGAGCGTTACACCGATTCCACTTAAAGTCGGATCATCTGCGCCATATACTTTAGTTTGATTTGCAATTGATCCAGTTAAACTTGCTGGTGTAATAGCTAACGTTGGTGCGCCTGTAAAAGTAGGTGCACTGTAATTACCTGCCGCTGAACCCGATAAAGAATTAAATGTTGCTGCAGTAATACTATATGGACTACCGCTGACTAACTCACCGGCATTACGTACTAAAGATGCTAAGCTAGTTGCAACATTACCCGTGTCATCGACACTCACACTTCCATTCCATGTTGCAACAGATCGATTAATCACACCACCTAAAGTAACACCAATACCACTTAATGTAGGATCATCTGCGCCATATACTTTGGTTTGATTTGCGATTGATCCAGTTAAACTTGCTGGCGTGACTGCTAATGTTGGAGTGCCTGTAAATGTTGGAGCACTGTAATTGCCAGCAGCTGAACCAGCTAATGTATTGAACGTAGCTGCCGTAATATTATATGGACTACCACCAACGACTTCACCTGCTGTGCGTGTTAGTGATGCTAATGTTGTTGTAACATTACCGGTGTTATCTACACTAACACTACCATTCCATGTTGCAATAGATCGGTTAATCACACCGCCTAAAGTGACACTAATACCACTTAATGTAGGATCATCTGCGCCGTATACTTTGGTTTGATTTGCGATTGAGCCTGTTAAGCTAGCAGGTGTAATTGCTAGTGTTGGCGTACCAGTGAATGTTGGAGCACTGTAATTTCCAGCAGCTGAACCAGCTAATGTATTGAACGTAGCTGCCGTAATATTATATGGACTACCACTCACCACTTCTCCAGCTACACGAGTGAGTGATGCTAATGTTGTTGTAACATTACCGGTGTTATCTACACTAACACTACCATTCCATGTTGCAATAGATCGGTTAATCACACCGCCTAAAGTGACACTAATACCACTTAATGTAGGATCATCTGCGCCGTATACTTTAGTTTGATTTGCGATTGAGCCTGTTAAGCTAGCAGGTGTAATTGCTAGTGTTGGCGTACCAGTGAATGTTGGAGCACTGTAATTTCCAGCAGCTGAACCAGCTAATGTATTGAACGTAGCTGCCGTAATATTATATGGACTACCACTCACCACTTCTCCAGCTACACGAGCGAGTGATGCTAATGTTGTTGTAACATTACCCGTATTGTTTACTACGACGCTTCCATTCCAAGTACTCACTGTGCGATTAATAATGCCGCTGAGCGTTACACCGATTCCACTTAAAGTCGGATCATCTGCGCCATATACTTTGGTTTGATTTGCGATTGATCCTGTTAAGCTAGCAGGTGTAATTGCTAGTGTTGGCGTACCAGTGAATGTTGGAGCACTGTAATTTCCAGCAGCTGAACCAGCTAATGTATTGAACGTAGCTGCAGTAATATTATATGGACTGCCGCTAACGACTTCACCTGCTGTACGTGTTAGTGATGCAAGAGTTGTTGTGACATTACCTGTGTTATTGACGCTAACACTACCATTCCATGTTGCAATAGATCGGTTAATCACACCGCCTAAAGTAACACCAATACCACTTAATGTAGGATCATCAGCACCGTATACTTTGGTTTGATTTGCAATCGATCCACTTAAACTAGCAGGTGTAATTGCTAATGTTGGCGTACCAGTGAATGTTGGAGCACTGTAATTTCCAGCAGCTGAACCGCTTAATGCATTGAAAGTAGCTGTAGTAATATTATATGGACTACCGCTGGCTAGCTCACCTGCATTACGTACTAAGGTTGCTAAGCTAGTTGCAACATTACCCGTATCATCGACACTAACACTACCATTCCAAGTTGCAATGGATCTATTAATCACACCACCTAAATTAACACCAATACTACCCAAGCTTGGATCATCAGCACCGTATACTTTGGTTTGATTTGCAATCGAGCCTGTTAAGCTAGCGGGTGTAATTGCTAATGTAGGCGTGCCAGTAAATGTTGGCGCACTGTAATTACCAGCAGCTGAACCACTTAATGTGTTGAATGTTGCTGCGGTAATATTATATGGACTACCACTCACTACTTCTCCAGCAGCTCTGGTGAGTGATGCAAGAGTTGTTGTGACATTACCCGTATTGTTTACAATGACACTTCCATTCCATGTGCTAACTGTGCGATTAATAACGCCATTGAGTGTTACACCGATTCCACTTAATGTCGGATCATCTACTCCATAGACTTTCGTTTGATTTGCAATTGAGCCTGTTAAGCTAGCTGGTGTAACTGCTAATGTTGGCGTGCCAGTAAATGTTGGCGCACTGTAATTACCAGCAGCTGAACCACTTAATGTGTTGAATGTTGCTGCGGTAATATTATATGGACTGCCACTCACCACTTCTCCAGCTACACGAGAGAGTGATACTAATGTTGTTGTAACATTACCCGTATCATCGACACTAACACTACCATTCCATGTTGCAATAGATCGGTTAATCACGCCGCCTAAAGTAACACCAATACCACTTAATGTAGTATCATCTGCGCCATATACTTTGGTTTGATTTGCGATTGATCCAGTTAAACTTGCTGGCGTGACTGCTAATGTTGGCGTGCCAGTAAATGTTGGGGCAGTATAATTACCTGCAGCTGAACCGCCCAACGTATTAAATGTTGCTGCCGTAATATTATATGGACTACCACTAACGACTTCACCTGCTGTGCGTGTTAGTGATGCAAGAGTTGTCGTGACATTACCTGTGTTATTGACGCTAACACTACCATTCCATGTTGCAATAGATCGGTTAACCACACCGCCTAAAGTAACACCAATACCACTTAATGTAGGATCATCTGCGCCATATACTTTAGTTTGATTTGCAATACTGCCTGTTAAACTTGCTGGTGTCACTGCTAATGTTGGCGTGCCTGTAAATGTTGGCGCACTGTAATTTCCAGCAGCTGAACCGCCCAACGTATTAAATGTTGCTGCAGTAATATTATATGGACTACCACTCACTACTTCTCCAGCCGCGCGAGTGAGTGATGCTAATGTCGTTGTAACATTACCTGTGTTATTTACAATTACATCACCATTCCAAGTAGTAACGGTACGATTAATAATGCCGTTTAGTGTTACTCCGATACCACTTAAAGTAGGATCATCAGCACCATAGACTTTCGTTTGATTTGCAATACTACCCGTCAAACTTGCTGGTGTGACACTAAGTGTTGGTGTTCCTGTAAAAGTAGGTGCGCTGTAATTACCAGCAGCTGAACCACCTAATGTATTGAACGTAGCTGCAGTAATGCTATATGGACTGCCACTCACTACTTCTCCAGCTACACGAGTGAGTGATGCTAATGTTGTTGTAACATTACCCGTATCATCGACACTAACACTACCATTCCATGTTGCAATAGATCGGTTAATCACGCCGCCCAAAGTAACACCAATACCACTTAATGTAGGATCATCTGCACCGTATACTTTAGCTTGATTTGCGATTGAGCCTGTTAAGCTAGCAGGTGTAATTGCTAATGTTGGCGTGCCAGTGAATGTTGGTGCACTGTAATTACCTGCTGCTGAACCACCTAATGTATTGAACGTAGCTGCAGTAATATTATATGGACTACCACTAACGACTTCACCCGCTGTACGTGTTAGTGATGCAAGAGTTGTCGTGACATTACCTGTGTTATTGACGCTAACACTACCATTCCATGTTGCAATAGATCGGTTAATCACACCACCTAAAGTAACACTAATACCACTTAAAGTAGGATCATCTGCGCCGTATACTTTAGTTTGATTTGCGATTGATCCAGTTAAACTTGCTGGTGTGACTGCTAATGTTGGTGTGCCAGTGAATGTTGGAGCACTGTAATTACCTGCTGCTGAACCGCTCAACGTATTAAATGTTGCTGCCGTAATATTATATGGACTACCACTCACCACTTCTCCAGCTACACGAGTGAGTGATGCTAATGTTGTTGTAACATTACCCGTATTGTTTACAACGACGTCTCCGTTCCAAGTACTCACTGTGCGATTAATAATGCCACTGAGCGTTACACCGATTCCACTTAAAGTCGGATCATCTGCGCCATATACTTTGGTTTGATTTGCGATTGATCCAGTTAAACTTGCTGGTGTCACTGCTAATGTTGGCGTGCCAGTGAATGTTGGTGCACTGTAATTACCTGCTGCTGAACCACCTAATGTATTGAACGTAGCTGCAGTAATATTATATGGACTACCACTCACCACTTCTCCAGCTACACGAGTGAGTGATGCTAATGTGGTTGTGACATTACCTGTATTGTTTACAACGACGCCTCCATTCCATGTGCTCACTGTGCGATTAATAATGCCGCTTAGTGTTACGCCAATACCACTTAATGTAGGATCATCAGCGCCATATACTTTAGTTTGATTTACAATTGAGCCAGTTAAACTTGCTGGTGTCACTGCTAATGTTGGCGTGCCAGTGAATGTTGGAGCACTGTAATTTCCAGCAGCTGAACCTGATAAAGAATTAAATGTTGCTGCAGTAATGCTATATGGACTACCGCTCACCACTTCTCCAGCTACACGAGTGAGTGATGCTAATGTTGTTGTGACATTACCTGTATTGTTTACAACGACGCCTCCATTCCAAGTACTTACTGTGCGATTAATAATGCCGCTGAGCGTTACACCGATTCCACTTAAAGTCGGATCATCTGCGCCGTATACTTTGGTTTGATTTGCAATTGATCCAGTTAAACTTGCTGGCGTGACTGCTAATGTTGGCGTGACTGTAAATGTTGGAGAGCTGTAATTCCCAGCGGCTGAACCACCTAATGTATTGAACGTAGCTGCAGTAATGCTATATGGACTGCCACTCACTACTTCTCCAGCAGCTCTAGTGAGTGATGCTAATGTTGTTGTGACATTACCTGTATTGTTTACAACGACTCCTCCATTCCATGTGCTCACCGTGCGATTAATGATGCCACTTAGTGTTACGCCAATACCACCTAAACTTGGATCATCAGAGCCGTATACTTTAGTTTGATTTGCAATCGATCCAGTTAAACTTGCTGGTGTCACTGCTAATGTTGGTGTGCCAGTGAATGCTGGAGCACTGTAATTTCCAGCAGCTGAACCAGCTAATGTATTGAACGTAGCTGCGGTAATATTATATGGGCTACCACTCACTACTTCTCCAGCTACGCGAGTGAGTGATGCTAATGTTGTTGTAACATTACCGGTGTTATCTACACTAACACTACCATTCCATGTTGCAATAGATCGATTAATCACACCACCTAAAGTAACACCAACACCACTTAATGTAGGATCATCTGCGCCGTATACTTTAGTTTGATTTGCAATTGATCCAGTTAAACTTGCTGGTGTCACTGCTAATGTTGGTGTGCCAGTGAATGTTGGAGCACTGTAATTTCCAGCAGCTGAACCTGATAAAGAATTAAATGTTGCTGCAGTAATACTATATGGACTACCACTAACGACTTCACCTGCTGCACGTGTTAATGATGCAAGAGTTGTCGTGACATTACCCGTATTGTTTACAACGACGCCTCCGTTCCAAGTACTCACTGTGCGATTAATAATGCCGCTTAGTGTTACACCAATACCACCTAAACTTGGATCATCTGCGCCGTATACTTTCGTTTGATTTGCGATTGATCCAGTTAAACTTGCTGGTGTAACTGCTAATGTTGGTGTACCAGTGAATGTTGGCGCACTGTAATTACCTGCTGCTGAACCTGATAAAGAATTAAATGTTGCTGCAGTAATATTATATGGGCTACCACTCACTACTTCTCCAGCTACGCGAGTGAGTGATGCTAATGCTGTTGTAACATTACCGGTGTTATCTACACTAACACTACCATTCCATGTTGCAATAGATCGATTAATCACACCACCTAAAGTCACACCAATACCACTTAATGTAGGATCATCTGCGCCATATACTTTGGTTTGATTTGCAATCGATCCACTTAAACTTGCTGGTGTAACTGCTAATGTTGGCGTACCAGTGAATGTTGGAGCACTGTAATTTCCAGCAGCTGAACCAGCTAATGTATTGAACGTAGCTGCAGTAATATTATATGGACTACCACTAACGACTTCACCTGCTGTGCGTGTTAGTGATGCAAGAGTTGTCGTGACATTACCTGTGTTATTGACGCTGACACTACCATTCCATGTTGCAACAGATCGGTTAATCACACCGCCTAAAGTAACACCAATACCACTTAATGTAGGATCATCTGCGCCATAGATTTTCGTTTGATTTGCAACTGAGCCTGTTAAGCTAGCTGGTGTAATCGCTAACGTTGGTGCGCCTGTAAATGTTGGCGCACTGTAATTACCTGATGCACTACCTGCTAAATTGAAACTACCACTCGTAATCGCATACGGACTACCACTGATAACTTCGCCTGTTGCACGAACTAATGAATTTACTGTTGATGAGACATTCGCTGTATCATTGATATTCGTTACTGTGCCCATCCAATTTGTAACACTACCATTAACTACACCGCCTAACGTGACACCAATGCCTGATAAACTTGGATCATCCGCACCATATACTTTCGTTTGATTACCAATGCTACCCGTTAAGCTCTTTTGTGTAATGGCTAACGTTGGTGTGCCAGTGAAAGATGGCGCACTGTAATTACCAGCCGCTGAACCACTTAAGGTATTAAATGTTGCTGCAGTAATGTTATATGGACTACCACTCACTACTTCTCCAGCCGCGCGAGTGAGTGATGCTAATGTCGTTGTAACATTACCTGTGTTATTTACAATTACATCACCATTCCAAGTAGTAACGGTACGATTAATAATGCCGTTTAGTGTTACTCCGATACCACTTAAAGTAGGATCATCAGCACCATAGACTTTCGTTTGATTTGCAATACTACCCGTCAAACTTGCTGGTGTGACACTAAGTGTTGGTGCTCCTGTAAAAGTAGGTGCGCTGTAATTACCAGCAGCTGAACCACCTAATGTATTGAACGTAGCTGCAGTAATGCTATATGGACTGCCACTCACTACTTCTCCAGCAGCTCTAGTGAGTGATGCTAATGTTGTTGTGACATTACCTGTATTGTTTACAACGACTCCTCCATTCCATGTGCTCACCGTGCGATTAATGATGCCACTTAGTGTTACGCCAATACCACCTAAACTTGGATCATCAGAGCCGTATACTTTAGTTTGATTTGCAATCGATCCAGTTAAACTTGCTGGTGTCACTGCTAATGTTGGTGTGCCAGTGAATGCTGGAGCACTGTAATTTCCAGCAGCTGAACCAGCTAATGTATTGAACGTAGCTGCGGTAATATTATATGGGCTACCACTCACTACTTCTCCAGCTACGCGAGTGAGTGATGCTAATGTTGTTGTAACATTACCGGTGTTATCTACACTAACACTACCATTCCATGTTGCAATAGATCGATTAATCACACCACCTAAAGTAACACCAACACCACTTAATGTAGGATCATCTGCGCCGTATACTTTAGTTTGATTTGCAATTGATCCAGTTAAACTTGCTGGTGTCACTGCTAATGTTGGTGTGCCAGTGAATGTTGGAGCACTGTAATTTCCAGCAGCTGAACCTGATAAAGAATTAAATGTTGCTGCAGTAATACTATATGGACTACCACTAACGACTTCACCTGCTGCACGTGTTAATGATGCAAGAGTTGTCGTGACATTACCCGTATTGTTTACAACGACGCCTCCGTTCCAAGTACTCACTGTGCGATTAATAATGCCGCTTAGTGTTACACCAATACCACCTAAACTTGGATCATCTGCGCCGTATACTTTCGTTTGATTTGCGATTGATCCAGTTAAACTTGCTGGTGTAACTGCTAATGTTGGTGTACCAGTGAATGTTGGCGCACTGTAATTACCTGCTGCTGAACCTGATAAAGAATTAAATGTTGCTGCAGTAATATTATATGGGCTACCACTCACTACTTCTCCAGCTACGCGAGTGAGTGATGCTAATGCTGTTGTAACATTACCGGTGTTATCTACACTAACACTACCATTCCATGTTGCAATAGATCGATTAATCACACCACCTAAAGTCACACCAATACCACTTAATGTAGGATCATCTGCGCCATATACTTTGGTTTGATTTGCAATCGATCCACTTAAACTTGCTGGTGTAACTGCTAATGTTGGCGTACCAGTGAATGTTGGAGCACTGTAATTTCCAGCAGCTGAACCAGCTAATGTATTGAACGTAGCTGCAGTAATATTATATGGACTACCACTAACGACTTCACCTGCTGTGCGTGTTAGTGATGCAAGAGTTGTCGTGACATTACCTGTGTTATTGACGCTGACACTACCATTCCATGTTGCAACAGATCGGTTAATCACACCGCCTAAAGTAACACCAATACCACTTAATGTAGGATCATCTGCGCCATATACTTTAGTTTGATTTGCAATACTGCCTGTTAAACTTGCTGGTGTCACTGCTAATGTTGGCGTGCCTGTAAATGTTGGCGCACTGTAATTACCTGATGCACTACCTGCTAAATTGAAACTACCACTCGTAATCGCATACGGACTACCACTGATAACTTCGCCTGTTGCACGAACTAATGAATTTACTGTTGATGAGACATTCGCTGTATCATTGATATTCGTTACTGTGCCCATCCAATTTGTAACACTACCATTAACTACACCGCCTAACGTGACACCAATGCCTGATAAACTTGGATCATCCGCACCATATACTTTCGTTTGATTACCAATGCTACCCGTTAAGCTCTTTTGTGTAATGGCTAACGTTGGTGTGCCAGTGAAAGATGGCGCACTGTAATTACCAGCCGCTGAACCACTTAAGGTATTAAATGTTGCTGCAGTAATGTTATATGGACTACCGCTAACCAATTCACCAGCAGCACGCGTGAGTGTTGCAAGTGTCGTAGCAACATTTCCAGTGTCATTGATTACAGTATTATTTCCATTAATATCTGTGACTGTCGTATTAACTACATTACCGAGAGAAACGCTGATGCCAGACAAAGTTGGATCATTCGCACCATAAACTTTGGTTTGATTCGCAATAGACCCAGTTAATGATCGCGCAGTAACTGTAAATGGATTAGTCGCGCCATTAAATGTAATCGCATAATTATTCCCACTGTTACCATCATTGATTGATACTGTATTTTGCGTAAAGTTATATGACCCAACTGTTTCTCCAGCAACTCTACCCATGCTACCGGTTAATGAATCATATAACGTACCTGACGCTACACCATATGCTGTAGCAGCAGAACCAGAATCATTACTGCCATACACTTTTGTCTGGCCTGCGTTAGAACTAATTGTAATTGGCGCGGCTGAAATAGTACCAATGTTTGCATTTGCTGAAGTTGAAGCTAATTGATATCCATATACTGTTGCGGCACCATTTGATGCACCAACGATAGATATACTGCTTGCTGAAACATTTTTTCCTGTACCTACATTTTTATTATTATATACTGCAGAACCTTGAGTAAACGCAACTGTATCTCCATCAATAGCTCCTGTAGATGTTCCATAATTTGCATTAGTAACTGGCGCTGTTGTTGATCCATCATACACTCTAGATACAGCTCCTGATAATATAGGTGTAATTGTTAGTGCCACTGAATATAAGAATCCATTACCCGCTCCCTGTGCCGGTGCTGATGGATATGAAATATTATATTGCTTGAAATCATATACGATACCTCTTGTATCATTCGCTGGATTAACGGAATAAACTAAAAATCTATTTCCACCAGTTGGATTTAGAGCGGTAGCACCAACATTATTTATAAACACTTGGCCAGATAATGTAATTGGACCACCCGTTATAGTGCTATTTAATATATTAGAACCAGTGCTAGCTAATGTTATTGCACCAGCTCCAGAATTTATTGGTTGAGAAACAGTAATACCGCCATTGCTATTCGTGATGGAGATAGAACCATTTCCAGTAGTACTAATACCATTAATGCTATTTACAGAACCCAAAGTAAGCGTTCCAGTACTTGTTGGATTATTTGTGAAGACAAAGGATTTTCCGCTACCAGATAAATTAGCTGCAATTATACCTATAGCATTATTTTGGCCTGTACCTTGGCCAAGTGAAATCGCTCCTGACGTATTAATACTTAGATTACTCGCGATCAAACTCGTACTATTCACTTGCGATAAATCTATCGAATTAACCAAATTCACTGTTTGTCCTGTTGCTGAAATATTTCCTAAATTACCAATGCTATTTGTCGCTCTTGTTAGATTTGTTGTACTAGATGTATTCGAGATTGAAAGTGCTGTTGCGGTAAGCGCACCAGCCGATTGTGAGATTGAACCAGTACTAATAAGGTTTACTGCACCACCAGAAACATTAGCTCCCAAACTCAAATTATTACTAGTACCACCTGTGGTTAGAGTAATACTACCACCGCCGACAGTTGTTACTGCCCCAACAACACTCAATGAACCTGCACCAGTGACAACATCAATATTTCCACCTGAAGCGGCGTTACTCGCTGTCAATGTCATATTCGCATTATTATTTAAATTGATATTCCCTGATGTACTATTCGCTAAGTTAACAACATTTAACAGATTACTTACATTATTCAAATTAATGCCTGTCCCAGCATTAAATGTTGATGTTCCAGGAACAGTTAATGCACCGCTTTGAGTAATTACACCGCTAGCAGTAACATTTAAATTATTGCCAACACTTGATGTTCCAATATTTAGTACGCCACTGTTTGTAAGCCCAACATTAAATGCACCACTGTTATTTAATCCCACTGCGCCCGTAAAACTATTGCTTGCATTAGTTAATGTAATAGCGCCTGCACCTGCATTCACTGTGACTGCCCCTGCACTTGCAGCTTGTGTAATACTACCGGTTTGCGTAATGCCAACACCGGTTAAATCTAAAGTACCAGTACCAATGCTTGATGTGCCAAGACTGAGCGTGCCATTATTTACTAGTCCAACATTAAATGCGCCGCTGTTATTTAATCCTATTGCGCCAGTAAAGTTATTGCTTGCATTCGTTAATGTAATGACACCCGCACCTGCATTCACTGCAACAGCACCTGCACTCGCAGCTTGTGTAATACTACCTGTTTGTGTAATGCCAACACCGGTTAAACCTAATGTACCGGTACCAACACTTAATGTGCCAAGACTTAGCGCACCACTATTAGTGATAGCGACATTATTCGCTCCACTATTATTTAAGCTGATACCGCCAGTAAAACTGTTACTTGCATTCGTTAATGTAATAACACCTGCACCTGCATTCACTGTCACCGCACCAGCACTTGCAGCTTGTGTAATACTACCGGTTTGTGTAATACCAACACCGGTTAACCCTAATGTACCGGTACCAATACTTGATATGCCAAGATTGAGTGCGCCATTATTTGTGATGGCTACATTATTTGCTCCACTATTATTTAAACTAACCGCACCAGTAAAGTTATTGCTTGCATTAGTTAATGTAATAGCTGCTGCGCCTGCGCTCACGGTCACTGCCCCAGCACTAGCTGTTTGCGTAATTGCAGCGCTCTGTGTAACTGCACCTGCCGCAGCTAAAGAAATCGATCCTGTACCTACAGCAGATGAGCCTAGTGCTACACCACCTGTCGCATTAAGAAATACACTACCATTACCTGCAGTATTTGTATTAAATGTAGCATTTGTTACCGTCATATCAATTGGATTCCCTGATGAACCAATTGAACCCCCGGAATTACGCGCATTCAAATTAAGCGTTGTTGCAGTAATTGCATTTGCACCACCATCCGTAAATGATCCAGCATTAAGAAAAACATTTCCGCCAGTAAAACTGATTGCATTAGCACCAACAGTCAGCACTCCTGTGCTCGCAGCAGCATCACCAATAACCACTGGGCCAGATATCCCTGTCAAAAAAGCACTAACTTCCGCATTCGAAATATCCCATGCGGTTGTAGCTGGTGATGTTGCAGCAAGGGACATCGCCGTCCCCGCGCTAAATGGTTTTAATGTCAATGCCGCTGTACTGTTCGATGAAGTAAATGCATTACTACCCGTATTCGTACCAATTTGAATTTCATCTGCTGCCACAGTAATTGCGCCGGTACCTGCTCCAACATCAACATTAGTTGCTTGAATATAACCAGCTCCAGAGCCAATATTTGCTTGTGAGCTGGTAAGAGAAATAGCTTTGTTCGTCGTTGTAACATTTGCATTAAGCGTTAATGGACCAGAAGTTAATGCAGTCAATGCTGATAAATTTGTAGCGAGACTTAACGCACCCGCAACAGTTAAACCACTACTACCCGCTTGTAATGTTAATGTTCCGCCTGATGCAAATGCAGCCGCCGGCGTCCATGCATTTACCGTCATAAGACCTGAAGATGTGTTACCAATTGTTATGTTAGTTGAACGCCAACGAGCTGTATTCAATTCGGCATTTGTTAAATTTAAAGTTCCTGCACCACCTGAAAGTCCAATTGTTGTAGCTGCTGTAGTTGGCACTACAGTAATAAGAGAAGAAAGTCCTGAATTATTTCCTGTACCGCCAATTTGAGATGGAGTACCTGATGTATTTAATACCATATTGTTTGCGGTAATACTGATATTTCCACTAGTGAGCATGAGTGAACCGCTACCCATTGTTAACGTATTAGCACCTGCATTCAGTATTATGTTTCCAGCACCGGCATTAATTGTTGTGGAAGCAGCTTGTGTCAAACCAACACCTGTAGTTGAGATAGCGCCACCAGCCGTGGTAAATGCACCAAGTCGCAGGGCTCCAGAAGAAGTAACAAACACATTACCTGCAGCTTGTGTTGTTGTAGCAGCAAGTATGCCTTGAGTATTCGTAGTTGCACCTGATGCTAATCCAATAGTTAATGCAAGAGGTGTTGAAGCAGTTCCATTATTAATTTCATCACGACTAGAAAGCGTAATGTTGCCTGTAGTCGCACTGTCTGTAACTGTTGTCGTTCTACTTGCGGTACCAATTTGCAAAGCATTTGCATTACTCAAACCAATTCCACCGCTTACACCGGCTGTGCCTGCTGTCAACGAAATACCACCACTTGTAGCAGTATCCGTTCCTGCTTGACTCGCGCCAGTAATAGATGAAGTACCTGTTATGAGCGCACCTGTACCTGTAATTGAAGTTCCCGCTGATAATGTAATACCTCCTGAAGCTGGGGTTTGATTACCAGAAGCATCCGCAACTGTTGCATTGCCTGTTGTTAAGTTTGAATTAAGTGAGATAGATCCATTTGTTGCAGTTAATGCAATCGCTCCTGTTGTACCAGTAGTTGCACGATTTGCCGTTGTGATACCTGCATTCACAGTGATGCTATTCGTAGCTGTTGCTGTCAAACCTATACCAGCTGTTGTAATTGAAACTGCATTAGTAAAAAGAATATTGTTATTTGCTTGTAACGTAACATTAGAGCCAGCTGCATTAATGGTTCCTGGATCTATCTTCGAGCAAGCTGCGCCACCCATGTTTGCACACGTTGTCAAATCTGCATCTGCAAATTGATCAACCTGAGCAAGTGTTGCAGATCCGCCTGTAATCACTTCAATGTTAGTTGGATCTAATAATAGTGATCCTATATTTCCATATGCCGCTGTTGTATCAACAAAACCATTAAAACCAAGATTTTCTTTTCCAGAAACTTCAACCCATCCACCATTACCCGCAAGCGAACCTCCACGCGCATAAATATTTCCATAAAAATATGTTGCAACATCAGACCACAAAACGACTTTACCACCATTACCTTCTGTTAATGCATCTGCAAAAATATTTGCATCTGGAGAAAAATAAACATACTTCGCATTAACTTCAGGACCATAACCATGTGCATTACCGCCAATTAAAACTTCACCCCCACCTACATCACCTGAAACATCAATATTCGTTTTTTTCGCGACAATAATTTGTTTTCCTAAAATTTTGACTTTGCCACCAGATTGTTTTGCTAATTTTCCAGATGCATCAATTGAACCAGAAACTTTAACTAATCCTTCGTCACCACCAAGCAAAACAATATCTCCACCACGACGTACCGCTGCTTTTGCTTCAATCATGCCATCAGTGTTAATCGCACTATCTAAAACATTTTGTGCGACTGCTGCAGTCAATAAAACTTTTCCGCCATTCGCGCTAATTATTCCGGAGTTACGCACACCATCACGCATATCTTCGTTCGTATGTGGATTTTTTGCCGGTGAAGTAACAAGTGAATTCACTCCAAAATTAATTAATTGATCGCCATAAAAATCTAACGTAAATTCTTTTCCTGCTGCCAAGACAACTGTTCCAAAGTTTGCTTGAATCACACCACTGTTTTCAACACCTGGAGCCACTAATGCAACTAAACCTGCATCAGAAACAGTAATCGTACCTGCATTCACAACCCCCCCATTCCATCCAGGTACTTGTAAGAACTTATAATTTCCATTTATAAAATCAGGAATATTCATCCACCCCGTCGTGGCGATCAACCCAGCAACATCAATACGTGCACCAGGACCAAAAAATATTCCGGCGGGATTGAGCAACCAAACTTGTCCGTTAGCTGTTAAATGTCCAAGAATGGAAGATGCTCCTTGACCAGGGTCAATACGATTCAATGTGATAGAGCTTGAGGAAGGTTGATTAAAGCGTGTGGTTTCTTGCGGATTGATATTGAAAGAGCGCCAATCTATAACAGCCTTAGCACTGGATTGATCGATTTGAACCGTATTTGCATCTGGTTGACTAATTGCAGCTTGGCCTGCCACAACCTGTCCATCAGTTGGATTTGCATAGGAATTTGAGCTAAAAGCTGCCGATCCAATTGCAATACCAAACAACGTTGCAATCAAACTTTTAACGTATCCATACAAACGAACCTCCCTGCATCGGACTAGCAGTGGCCGTATCACACAAATCCCCTTTCGACTTCTCTTCCGTAGATAGGTCTAGATATAAGCATTAACAAGGTTACTATATAAATATAGCTCAGATGTGGGTAAATACTATACGAAGCAAAGAAAATCAACCTGAGTTAACTCAGTGAGTTAGATAAAAATGAGGAATAATAATCCCGAGGAGCGAAGCGATGAGAGGCCTCCACATGAGAAGGAGATCCCTCGCGATCGCTCGGGATGACTGCTACGATGCCGCCGATAGCTACGGGGCCACAGAACGACAGCTACTGCGCCATAATTTCGCGCCAAGAGCGCACAGGTAACTCTTTATCTTTATAATCAATTAGGCATTGCAAAATAATCAGCGCAATTTGCACATTGGTGATGAGAGGAATATGGTGATCGATTGCCATACGCCGAATGGTAAAACCATCTGTACTCGCATCCATCGTCAACTGGCTAGGAATATTAATGACAATATCAATTTTGCGATTAGCGACTAACGTACGAATATTAGGCTCAGCTTTTTCACTCGCCTTATGCACAAAATAAGAAGCGACGCCTTGTTTAGATAAGAAATTATGTGTGCCACTTGTTGTATAAATTTGCCAACCCAATTCATCTAATTGGTAAATATACGGTAGAAATTTTAATTTGTGTGCATCATCAACTGAAACCAATATTCGTTTATTTACAACATTTTGCTCGGTAGACAACCATGCGCGCCAATAAGCGTCATACAGATTTTCACCTAGACAAGCAACCTCACCCGTAGAAGCCATTTCAACATGCGCTACAGGATCTGCACCTTTTAAACGATGATAAGAAAACTGTGGTGCTTTCACTCCCACATAATTTAACTCTAATGTTTCATATGAAAATTGCTGCGCAATCCCCAACACTGCTTTTGTCGCAATTTCAATTAAATTATGATTCGTCGTTTTTGAAACAAATGGAAATGAACGCGATGCACGTAAATTACATTCAATGACTTTAATCTTATTATTCTTTGCGATGAATTGGATATTGAAAGGGCCTGTAATTTTTAGCGCTTGTGCAATTTCACGGGTTATTTTTTTCACGCGCCGAATAGTTTCTAAATATAAACGTTGCGGTGGCAGTACAATGGTAGCGTCTCCTGAATGCACCCCTGCATTTTCAATATGCTCTGCGATAGCTTCAATAATCACTTTTCCATCATGTGCCACACCATCAATTTCTAATTCTTTGGCATCAAGAATAAATTTAGAAATCACAACAGGATGCTCAGGTGACACCAATGCCGCTTGCTCAAGGTAATGCTGCAAACTTTTGTCATCATGCGCAACATTCATTGCTGCACCAGATAAAATATAAGAAGGTCGAATCAACACAGGATAACCCACTTCGCGGGCGAATTTTTTTGCATTTTCTAAGCTTGTTACGCTTTGCCATGCTGGTTGATCAATACCTAGCTCTGTCAATAATGCAGAAAATTTTTCACGATCTTCTGCTTGATCAATCGACTCAGCACTCGTGCCTAATAATACATAACCTACTTTTGCTAATGGTAGCGCTAAATTATTCGCTGCTTGCCCACCGACAGAAACAATTGTTCCCATTGGATTTTCAAAATCTGCAATGTCTTGTACACGCTCAAAAGTTAGTTGCTCGAAGTACAGCCGATCTGATTCATCATAATCTGTTGAAACCGTTTCAGGATTTGAATTCACTAATACTGCGCTTTTTCCTAAAGCACGCAATGTGCGCAAGGTGTTCACGGCGCACCAATCAAACTCAACTGATGAACCAATAGTATAAGGGCCTGAACCTAGCACCAATACAGGACGAGATGCATCAGGCGTAATATCATGCTCACACCCGTGATAGGTCATATACAAATAATTAGTTTGCGCTGCAAATTCACCAGCCAGTGTATCCACTTGCTTTACAAATGGTGTGATATTCGCCGCTTTGCGTCGATTACGAATTTCAAGTTCTGTCTGCTGAAAAAGTTTTGCTAGCGCTTTATCAGCAAAACCCATCTTTTTCGCGATTAATAACAATTCATCTGTGAGTGGCTCAGCCAATAATCGTTTTTCTGTTTGCACAATGCTCCAGATATGGAATAAAAACCATCGATCAATTTTGCTAAGCTCATATGCTTCATCAATGGTTTTGTTTTGCAGAAAAAACTTATATAACGCAAATAATCGTCTATCTGTGGGATATTCAATTTCATAGGCTGGATCTTTAATGTGATACGGATAATCACTGACACAAGAAGCGCCGATATTTAACATCCCAACCGCTTTCTGCAATGCTTCAGGAAAAGATCGGCCTATACTCATTACTTCGCCCACACTTTTCATTTCACTACCAATAGTACGATCTGCGGATTTTAATTTTTGTGTATCCCAGCGTGGAATTTTGATAACGACATAATCAAGTGCTGGCTCGAAGAAAGCACAAGTTATTTGTGTCACGCCATTGATAATTTCATGCAGTAAAAACCCTAACGCTAGTTTCGCAGCTACAAATGCTAATGGATAACCAGTAGCTTTAGACGCTAATGCACTCGAACGTGACAAACGTGCGTTGACTTCGATAACACGATAATCACCATTCGCTGGATTCACTGCATACTGAATATTGCACTCACCTATAATATTAAAATGCTCCGCAACATGTAGTGCAATATTTCGTAAAAATTGATGTTCGCGATTTGTTAAGGTTTGTGCGGGTGCAATGACAATACTCTCTCCAGTGTGAATACCCATTGGATCAAGATTTTCCATATTACAAATTGTTAAAGCATTGCCTGCGCTATCACGAATAATTTCATATTCGAACTCTTTCCAACCCAATAAAAATTCTTCAATTAAAATTTGTGGAACGACGGCAAGGGATTCTTTAGCGCGACGTGATAACTCTTCTGCAGAACGAATTTTTCCTGAGCCTAAGCCGCCGAGTGAAAAAGCAGAGCGCATCATCACTGGATAACCAATTTTTTCTGCTGCAGCTAATGCTTGCTCTACTGTTGTTGCACTCACACTAGATGGCGTCTTTACATCAATTTTTTCTAGATGTTGCTTGAACAGTTCACGATCTTCTGTTTGTCTAATAGAAGCTGCGCTCGTTCCTAAGATGGTAACATTGTTTTTTGCTAATACATTTTTTTCTTCTAGTAACAATCCAAGATTTAATGCTGTTTGCCCGCCAAATCCAAGTAAAATACCATCCGGTTTTTCTTTTTCAATGATCTGTGTGACTGACTGCAAATTCAATGGCTCAAGATAAACTTCATCTGCCATTTCTTGATCCGTTTGCACTGTTGCAATATTAGGATTCACTAATACCGTTTTTACGCCTTGTTCCTTCAATGCTTTAATTGCTTGTGAACCTGAGTAATCAAATTCGCCAGCTTGGCCAATTCGCAGGCCGCCAGAACCCAAGATAAGAACTTTTTTACCTTTAAACATGTATCACCGTTTTATAATTAAGATTGGCTAACGAGATCGTAAAACTTTTTAAATAACCACGTAGTATCCATAGGCCCTGGAGCAGCTTCAGGATGGAATTGCACTGCAAAAAATGGTAATTCCGAATGCTCAATACCTTCTACGCTTTGATCATTCAAATTACGAAACGCCACTTTCCAGTCAGGCGGCAACGTTTTATCATCCACTGCATAGCTATGATTTTGCGATGTTAAATAACAGCGTTGTGTTCCAACATGCAAGCATGGTTGATTATGAGAGCGATGCCCAAAAGGCAACTTATATGTTTTCGCGCCGACAGCTAAAGCCATTAACTGCGTGCCTAAGCATATTCCAAATGTTGGCTTTTTCTTTGCTAATGCTTTTTGTAAAATGCGAATCGCATCCGTGCAGTGCATAGGATCGCCTGGCCCATTAGAAATAAATAAGCCATCAAATTCTTCATTCGTGAAATCATAATTGTGTCGCACACGTTTAATGCGGATGGGATATTCTAATAAACTGCGAATAATATTTTCTTTGATCCCACAATCCATCACTATCACTAGCTTTTCACCTGAACCATATTCACGTGGTTCACTAATTGAAACTTCTTCTACCCAGTTCACATCCGCAAATTGTTCAAAGGAAGTAGGTATTACGTTAGGTAAGGTGATTGCGCCTGGGATGACGCCCCGTGTTCGCAATCGTTTGGTAATAGCACGAGTATCTGCGCCAATAAGATAAGGAATGTTTTGTTTTTCTAACCATTGCAGCAATGATTGATGCGCACTGTGGCTAGAGTAAAATGGCGCTAATTCTGACATGACGACGCCACGCACGTGAATTTCTTTTGACTCCCAATCGGAGGGATCAGGTACACCATAGTTTCCTATCAGTGGATATGTAAAAACAAGAATTTGCCCTGCATATGATGGGTCGGTCAAAGACTCTACATAGCCCACCATACCTGTACTAAATACAACTTCGCCAAAGTGAGGCTCTGATATACATGAGGATGTTTGACCATGGAAAGTTTCATTTGTCTCCAAGATCAACTGCGCGGGTTGCATTTGCATATAATAATAGTCTCCGGTTTCGTCGTCGCCGGGGCTTACTTTTAGCATCGAAAGGGGGCAATTGTAAACGTATTTTTTAATTATTTGCCAGATACTTACGAATATTCCTCTGATTGTGCCAAGAATTGCTATAATTAATGTATACCTTCATTAGATGGGTGATCGTTATGATATCTCGTTGGCAACCTCTGGCAATCACAGTGATAACGGTGCTTTGCTTGAATCAGTATACATTTGCTGCCCCAGCTGGCAATGGCATTGGTGAAGTCGTCTGGGTAAAAGGTCAAGTACAAGCCGTCTCTGCTGATAACCAATCACGACCATTAAAACGTAAAGATGTGATTTATGAGCATGATGTTTTAAATACCTCAGCAGGTAGTGAAGGGCAGGTTGTGTTTACAGACGGTGGCTTATTGGCATTACGCGAAAAATCATCTTTCAAAATTAATGAATATCATTTCAATAAATCAGGTGACCCTTCACAAAATAAATACGTTGCGAACTTAGTCAAAGGTGGCTTCCGTACGATTACTGGCGCCATATCAAAAGGTCATCCTGAAAATTATACTGTCTCCACACCTGTCGCAACTATTGGTGTACGAGGTACAGGATATTCTGCTTACTGCGATGAAAAAAGTCAGTGCGCATTTAAATTAGATATGGGATCGATTATTGTTACCAACAAAAATGGTGAGCTGGTATTAACGGAAGATAAACGTTATGGCGAAGTTCCTTCTATTAATGCACGCCCTGTTTTAACTACCGGTCCAGCAGGTGTTTTTAGAGGCGAACCACAATTAGTTCCAGCAAGTACCTCCGGAGGAATTGGAACACCTGGCAATACAAGTGGTGGTGCAACAGGTGGCCCGTCAAAAACAGTTTCGGGATTTTGTATCAGCGTAGCGAAGTTATTAATTAAAACTTTCTTTATTTAGTCGTATGAACATACACTCCATCCCACTCTGGTGGCGGTGGAGCTTTTTGAAATTCTTCTATTCTTTTCAGCAGTAAATGATAGAGTTTCACATCTTCATATTGGTGTTTTAAATTCAAAAAATGTTTTTTTGCTTCTTTCCATTCTTGTTTAAAATAAAGATCTAATGCTATATCACTCGCAGAGATTTCTGCCATCATCTCAGCAGAACATTCCGCTTTTCTACCAACTAACTCGTAAATCTCAAGTCCTTTTTGTTTGCCTTTAACTCTCACTCGATCTAATTTTCGAAATAAAAATATTTCTTTATCTTGCAAAATCATGTTTTCACCCACCATGATTTTCACGCCATAATGCTTAGTTAATCCTTCGATGCGTGACGCTAAATTCACTTCATCACCTAGTACAGTATAATTACGACGGAATTCAGATCCCATGTCACCCACACTCATGTTTCCTGTATTTAATCCGATACCAATATTAATTTCTGGCAATCCGCGCTCTGCAAATTCATCTTGTAATTTTATAACTGCTTTTTGCATATCTAAAGCGGCATGCATAGCATTGGTTGCATGATGTAAATCTTTGAGTGGAGCACCCCAAAATGCCATTATCATATCACCGACATATTTATCAATTGTGCCATGGTGACGGAAAATAATTTCAGTCATCGGAGTAAAAAATTCATTTAACATATCTTTTAATTGCGTAGCTGATAATGGTTCCGATATGGTGGTGAAATTTCTAATGTCCGCAAACAACACCGTCATATCACGATCGTCTCCATACAAACCATAATTACCACCGGACATTAACATTTCATCAATATGTTCTTCGGGAACGTACTGACCGAACATTGTTTTTAAATGTTCTCGACGTCGTGTTTCAAATAAATATCCATAGATGATATTCACCAACGCCAGCACAATGGCCAGTGCGATTGGAATGACAATACTGATGATCAATCCTGATTTATTCCAAATCCAATTATTAATTAACACCAACACTGTTGGAATTAAGAAAATTAATATCCCTAGCATTCTTGGACCAAATAATGGAATCATGAAGATACAAATCAAACCAACAACAATAGTGACGGAAATTTCAGCACCAACACTCCATGCGGGTTTAAATGAAAAATTATTTTCTAACAATCCATAAGCTATTGAAGCTTGAATTTCTACCCCAGGATAAACAGCTTGTATGGCTGTAGCATGTAAATCACCAAGACCCGTTGCTGATGTTCCAACAAAAACAATTTTGCCAGCTAATGCATCCGGCGGGATGTTTTTATGCATAACATCCGTTGCTGAAATAAATGGGAAAGTATAACTTCTTCCAATAAATGGAATAATAACTTGCGCTTTGTGATCGGTAAGAATTAAATTTTTTCCTAATTGTATCCCTTCAATACTTGATGAATCACCATAATCGGCTACATTAAGTTTAATATTGGTTAGTAAAAAAGTGCGTACCGCTTCTAATGCAAGCGATGGATATAAACCATCGCCATAACGAATTAATAGTGGAACACGACGTACGATACCATCAGGGTCTGGAAACACATTCAAAAATCCGGCATTTTTAGCAGCCGATTGCAAAATAGGAATATCGGCAACGTATCCTGGAGCCGTGATAAAACCCAGCTGTTTTTCAGCAGGTGTTGCTAATGTGACAATCGGGGGAGGTAAAATTCCTTCGCGTGCTTTCAGTGGATTAAATGTCATCCCCAAGACCACATCCAGCGTCTTCAAGCTATCTGCGAATAGCGCATCATTATCAAATGAGGGGGTAATGGCTTTGTATAGCGCTTCGACTCTAGTAATGGCAGGGTCTTTTTTAACCAATGCATCCCAAACTGTCTCTGCAATATTCGTTTCTTTCTCGGGGAAAAGCATATCGAATGCAATTACTACGGCGCCCTGTTCTTGAAGCAGCCTTATCAATTCGGCTAATTTACTTCGTGGCCATGGCCAACGCCCCTCTTTCGTCAAACTCTTATCATCGATATCAACGATTACAACAGGGCTATCGGTAAATTTTTTATCTAAAAGCACTTTTGTGCGCAACTGCATATCGTATGCGACTTCTTCGATACGTAATAAAGCACTCTGCACAACAGCAACCGACGTTAACTGTATCCAAACAGCTAACGCTACAATTATGAATCCTAGCAAAATCGGGATACGTTTATGCATACCAATTATTATAACCCATCTTGCGCACCAACTAATAAATCGGGTTAAACACTTTTTATCGATACGGATTGGTGGGCACGCTGCGCTCTGAGTTATCCCCACGAATTTTTACTCCCTTCTCCCAGAGTGTTTTTTACGATGGGAGAAGGGCAGGGGATGAGGGCCTATACCCTCACCCCTTACCCCTCTCCCAAAATAAAAGCATTTTGGGAGAGGGGAATAATACTACTAAAAATTCGTGGGGATATCTCAGCGCTGCGCTTTGCCCACAAAAATGAACCGTGTGCCAATAAAAAGTAAAGCGCAGGTCGGCCGAACATCACACGGATACCGCTACTACTGCGTTAAGTGAGTTATTATCATGTATTTTCTATTTTAAAGTGGTTATACTGAATTAGACAACTGCAGCTGTCTTTAGGGAAAGCGATGAATAAACACAGGAAAGTTGGAAAAATTTGGATAAAAACCATTATTGCTGGGTTAACCATTTCTTTAGCACAACAAGGTCTTTGCGCCCCGACTATTTCACCCTCTGCTTTACCAGGTAGCGTACATCCGGGTGTCATGGGATCACAGTTAAGACAAGAAGAAACACCAACCGTTATGCCCTCCAATAAACCAGCGCCTGTTTCCCAAGAAAAACCTGCCAACGCATTAGGCGAAGATGCGGCTAAAATTCAATTCAAGTTAACTAAGATTGTTTTACAAGATAATCATGTTTACTCTGAAGAACAACTGTTACCCATTTATAAAGATAAACTCAATAAAACAATTTCGATTCTGCAATTACAAGATATCGTACAAAACATTACGAACTATTATCGTAACAATGGTTATGTATTAACGCGCGCTGTTATTCCACCACAACATGTTAAAGACGGTATTATTTATATTCGTGTAGTCGAAGGCTATATCGACAAAGTCAATGTAATTGGCAAGCCTAAAGGCGCTAGAAAAATCGTGGCGGCTTACGGCCAAAATATTGCTGACTCTAAACCTTTACAGTTAAAAGTCATGGAAAAAAACTTATTAATTGCGAACGAAATTCCTGGTGCACAAGTCAAAGCGGTACTTGAACCATCGAAAACACAAACAGCCGCATCCGACTTGAATTTAGCAACTGAATTGCAATCACTCAATGCATCATTGTCTTATGATAACTATGGAACACGCTATGTAGGCCCACAACAAATTACCGCTAGCGCTGGAGCAAACTCGATACTCCGTTCAGGTGACGCGACACGTGTAACCTATGTCACAACACCAAAAGGTAATTCATTACAGTACCGCGACATCAATCATGACACACCCATTGGCACTAAGGGCTTACGCTTAGCTCTTGATATGAACCAAGCAATCACAAACCCACTGTATACATTAAAGGATGTGAAAATTGCAGGTAATGCGAAAACTTACAACGGTACCTTTCGCTATCCCTTCATTCGATCAAGAGAACGAAATTTAACTGCTGAATTTGGCTTTAACTATTTAGATAGTTACGTCACTCAATTTGATACCCCTTTGTATACAGATCACATCCGATCGGTCAAAGCAGGTTTAAGTTATGATTTTGCTGATCGTTTTTCTGGTGCAAATATCATTGGTGCCTACGTAACTCAAGGCCTGAAGATTTTAGGTGCAACAGCTGATAACCAATCTTTCTTTACTTCTCGTTACGGCGCAACGGGTCGTTTTACAAAAGTCACCGCACAAATTAATAGGCTACAACGTTTATTTTGGCGACTAAGTGCGCTTGGCACTATAAAAGGACAATATTCATTCCAACCATTGCTAGCATCAGAACAATTTGGCTTTGGTGGCAGCCAACTAGGTAGAGGATATGATAGTGCTGAAATCATTGGTGACCGCGGCTTAGCGGGCAGCATTGAAATTCGTTTAGATACAGCACCACAAAAGTTCTTGATTCAAACTGTTCAGTATTACGTATTCTATGATGCGGGTGAAATCTGGAATATGCGCAATTTGCAAAGCATCTCAACTAAACAAACTGCAACGTCGATTGGTATTGGTGTACGTATTGGTTTAACGAAATATGTTTCAGCTGGCTTTATGATAGCTCAACCACTGACTCGCCAAGTTCAATCGCTCATTCCTGTGAATGAGAGCAAACGACCACGTGCATTCTTTAGTTTGACTGCAACTATTTAAGGGGTGTGTAATAAGAGTGACATTGGACGTGTTTAATAATGAGGCTTGGCATGAAGCTGAGGTATTGGACCACGGTTTTCGGGACATCATTTTTCTTGAACATGGCTGTTCATGCCCTACCGTTGCGCCCACAAATTCCTACTATTAGCCAACCACGCCAGATCCAAAATCATAAACCATTGTTACCGCCACAAAATAAGTTGCAACCCAATATCCAACAAAAACAGGCTGCTAAAAAACCGCCTCAAACAGCAGCAAGCGCTGTCACTAGCGCTGAGAAACTAACTTTTACGTTTAATGGTGTTCATTTCAAAGGAAATACTGCGTTTTCTTCAAAAGAATTAGATCTCATATTTGCTAATGATAAGCACAAAAATATTAGCCTTGCGAAATTAACACAATTAGTTGCAGAGATAACAAAAAAATATCGCAGCAATGGTTATATTCTTTCACGTGCTATTCTACCGCCACAAGTTGTAAAAAAAGGTGTAGTGACAGTCCAGATTATAGAAGGTTACGTTAAAGATGTGCGCATTAAAGGCAAATCCGGAAAGCTAGCAGACATTTTGCAAAAATATGCGAAAACCGTAACAGAATCACGTCCATTAAAAATTTCTGATTTGGAAAAAGCATTATTGTTAATGAATGATTTGCCAGGTGTCACTGTAAAAGCCGTGCTAACACCAGCACCACGCTCACCTGGAGCAGCTGATTTAACTCTCATCTCAGATTATAAATTTTTTAATGTTTATTTATCCTACGATAATTTTGGAACACGGTATATCGGCCCACAAGAAACGGGCGGCGGCGTCACTTTTTACAATATCACTACACCCGGATCCAGTGATTCATTCCGCTTTATTACTGACTCACGTACGAGTGAATTGCAATATTATGAAGTCGCTCATTCGCAAGCGGTTGGTGAGAATGGCGCAAAGGTGACAGTCGGTGCAAATTACTCTAATTCAGCGCCACAATTTACATTAGCTGATTTTGAAGTACGCGGTAGAAGTAATTCAATTTATACCGATTTCACCTATCCATTGCTACGCACACGTACCAAAAATTTCTATGTCCATGCAATGGCAAATTATCAAAATGTCACTTCTACGATTTTAGGTCAGCCATTTTATGATGATAGAATACGTTCTGTCGTTGTGGGCGGCGAATACAATAACATTGATAGTCTACGCGGCATCAATGACGTAAAAATGGATTTAGAAAAAGGCTTCAATATTTTTGGCGCAAACCAACACGTTAATCAATCACGTCCACGTGGCGATAGTAAATTTTCTAAAACCAATCTTGCAGCTTCTCGCTTACAAGCACTACCTTGGCAATTATCAATGTTAGGTGCCGTACATGGCCAATATGCTTTTAATCCATTACTAGCAACTGAACAATTTTCATTTGGTGGCCCAGAATATGGTAGGGGATATGATCCATCAGAAATAGTGGGCGATCATGGCGTTGGAGGAAAAATTGAATTACGTAAAGATTCCGCTTTTTCACAAGCTTGGTTGAGCTCTATGCAATACTATTTATTTTATGATGCGGGTGTTATCTGGAATCGCGACACCCTGAATTTACCCGCAAAACAAAGCGCCACTTCAACTGGGTTTGGCGCACGTATGAATTTCATCCCACAACTATCTGGAAACTTCTTTTTAGCACAACCACTCTCTCATTCAGTAGCAACACAAGTTGCTATGAACAAAGACCCATACAAACCCAGAGCTTACTTTCAGTTGCTCGCTAGTATTGACTAAATACGAATTAACTCCTTATTCATATTACACACTAACCTGCTTCATATAATTTACTTTCTTGATATCAAATTAAATCATTTCTCGCCTTTCAAGGGTGGGCAAAGCGCAGCGCTGAGTTATCCCCACGAATTTTTACTCCCTTCTCCCAGAGTGTTTTTTACGATGGGAGAAGGGCAGAGAATGAGGGCCTATACCCTCACCCCTTACCCCTCTCCCAAAATAAAAGCATTTTGGGAGAGGGGAATAATACTACTAAAAATTCATGGGGATAACTCAGCGCAGCGTGCCCACCCATATAGAACAACTGTGATTTTGACGCAGCATGAGTGAGACCCATTTTTGCTCAATTTGTGCTATTATATTGTATTAGAATCTGCAGCGTCTATTCTCCAACATCTTGATTTTACTAGATGTAACAGCGGTTATGGGGAGGCCTCATGGACAGCTCCACCAATTTTAAGATATTGATTATTGATGATAATCTGTCAATTCATCATGATTTTATTAAAATTTTGAAGACAGAACAGCCAACCGAGCTGGATCAGTTAAATGCCGAATTATTTGGTAAAAAACCTGAAAAAAACTACCTCCCCCAATTTGAAATTGATACTGCATCACAAGGACAGGAAGGTGTTGAAAAAATAAAATTGGCAATGGCACAAAGCAAACCTTACGCGCTTGCATTTGTTGATATACGAATGCCACCCGGTTGGGATGGTGTAGAGACGATTAAACATATCTGGGAAATTGATCCTGATATACAAATTGTCATCTGCACTGCTTACTCAGATTATAGCTGGGAAGAAACGATAGAAAATCTTGGTAAAACAGACAATCTGCTTATTTTAAAAAAACCATTTGATAATGTTTCTGTGCGTCAACTTGCTTGCGCATTAACAACAAAATGGCAATTATCTGATGCATCACGCAAGTATCTTGAATTGCTAAAAAAACAAGTTGCTGATCGCACACAATCCTTACAAAAATCACTATCACTAGTCAAATCGACATTCGAATCATCCAGTGACGGCATATTAGTTTTTGATAATGACCGTAACATAGTCGACTATAACCAAAAATTCATTGAAATGCTGTCTATCCCATCTTCTATCACAGAAAGCAAATCTGAAGTTGCATTTATTGAATACCTTACTACCCATTTAGAAAATCATGATGAATATGTAACTAAACTTAAAGAATTACAAAATAAAAAAGCTGAAATCAGCATTGATGTATTGACATTTAAAAATGGAAAAATTTTCGAATGCTATACTCAACCTCATAAACAAAATGAAAAAATTATTGGCAGAATTTTAGATTTCCGCGACATCACCAAACGCGCCCACTTAGAACAAGAATTACAATATCAAGCAACACACGATCCACTCACCGGGCTATGCAATCGAGTCAAGCTACTCGAACAATTAAAAGCTGCGATAAAATCATCTATGCAAAGCTCTCTGACTTTTGGCGTCGTCTTTATAGACTTAGATAGATTCAAGCTAATCAACGACAGCCTAAGCCATATGGCAGGTGATGCCTTACTTAAATCAGTCGCAGAACGTTTATCAAACACCTTACGCCCACAAGATACATTAGCTAGATTAGGTGGCGATGAATTTGTTGTTGTATTTACAAACATTACACGCAGTGAATTAGAAAATAAATCTGCGCAATTACTGCTATTATTCCAACAACCTTTTGCAGTCAGTGATAGAAATGTCACGCTTACCGCAAGCTTAGGTATTAGTGTTTATCCTAAAGATGGAACCACTGCAGATATTCTATTACGTAATGCTGATGCCGCCATGTATCGCGCAAAGGCGCAGAAAGGGAATAGCTACGTCTTTTATTCTTCTGAGATGAGCATGCAAAGCTTACAAGAGTTAGACCAGGAAATTGAATTGCGTCATGCGTTAACAAATAATGAGTTTTTTTTATGTTATCAACCACAACTTGATATCAATGATGAAAAGCTTGTTGCTGTTGAAGCATTGATTCGCTGGAACCATCCAACAAAAGGTGTATTACTACCTATGGAATTTATTCCACTTGCTGAAGAAACTGGCTTAATCGTTCCAATCAGTGACTGGGTACTAAGAACAGCATGCATACAAAATAAAGCATGGCAAGATGAAGGGTTACAACCCATTCGAGTTGCCGTTAATGTTACCGCACAACAATTCAACCAGCAAAATATCATTGAAAAAGTACGAAATATACTTGCTGAAACACAGTTGAAGCCAGAATATTTGGAAGTTGAGTTAACGGAAAATGTGATCTTGAGTAATCGCGAAATTGTCAAATCAGTTACCGAATTAAAAAAACTTGGCGTTAGAATTGCGATTGATGATTTCGGCACAGGCTATTCGACATTAAGTTACTTGCATATGCTTCCATTAGACCGTTTAAAAATAGATAGCTCCTTCATTCAACATATACAATCTGAGAATGATGATGAAGTTATTATTCGTGCTGTTATTGCGATGGCAAAAAATTTAAATCTAGAAGTGCTTGCTGAAGGTGTAGAAACAGCTGAACAACTACGTTTTTTGAAGACACAAGAATGTGGAGGAGTGCAGGGTTATTACTACAGCAAGCCGTTGCTGAAAACCGAATTAGAAGCTTATCTAAAAAACCCGAACCACATCAAAACAATAAGCCAATCCATTAATGAAAAATAGGAGGCCCATTGTTTACAGATTATTTTCAAACAATGCCTATTGCGACTAATCAATTAAATGGGAATTATGACCCCAAGTTGGTCGTCTTATCATATTTAGTTGCTGTATTTGCCTCCTATATCGCTCTCGATATCACGGGAAGATTGCGCGATCGTGGCAACACCACAGCCACCAACACACTTTGGCTGATAGGTGGCGCATTTGCGATGGGGGCTGGTATTTGGTCCATGCACTTTATTGGCATGCTGTCATTCACTATTGCAAACATGCAAATGCGTTACGATATCTTTTGGACAGTCGTATCATTACTTGTTGTTGTCATTATTTCTGGATTTGCACTGGCTTTATTAAAGACACAGACTATTCATTTTGTTCGTCTAGGTATTGGTGGCGTTATTTTAGGTCTAGGCATTGCTGCAATGCATTATACAGGGATGCAAGCAATGCAAATAGAAATGAATGTGCACTATATGCCATCATTATTCATTGTATCTATCATTATTGCTATTGCCGCCTCTGAAGTTGCACTATGGCTCGCAATAAAGAGCAACCAAGTTGTATTGCATCTTCGCACCCGTTTAAAGTGTATCAGCGCAGCTATCATGGGTGTCGCAATCTGCGGTATGCATTATGTAGGTATGGCTGCCGCGGTGTTTACACCTCTTTGCGCACCCACTCAGTTGCAATCTGGAATTGTAGATCATGCTTCATTGGCATTTGTCATAGCGGGAATCACTTTTATCATTCTGAGTGTCGCCTTTTTTGCGTCGACATATAAAGAATCTTTAAACCAACAACAATTAGAATCTGCGCGTCAGCTTGGAATGGCTGAAGTGTCTGCCAGTGTCTTACATAATGTTGGAAATGTGCTGAATAGTGTTAACGTTTCAGTTGGTGTATTAACAGAAACTATTGCCAAATCTAAAATACTAGGATTTGCACAACTCAATGAATTGCTGAATAATCATAAAGAAGATCTTGGAAGGTTTCTCACTGAAGACCCTCAAGGCACAAAAGTTTTACCTTTCATCAATAAATTAGCTGAACATCTTCAAGAAGAACGAAGTCACCTGACAGATGAATTGAATCAACTAAATAACAATATAACCCATATTAAAAGCATCATTTCTACCCAACAAGGCTTAAGTAAAATTTCTGAATTAGAACAGATTATATCGATGAATGATTTGATTGATGAAGCACTATTGATTACCGGCACAGGTATTGTAAAACATAATGTACACGTTGAGAAACACTATGAAAAAATCCCCGCAACGCTTTGTGATAAAGTTAAAGCATTACAAATCTTAGTAAATCTCATTAAGAACGCTAAAGAGGCACTGGTTACTTCTTCTAATCCCAGTAAAACTATCAATATTTCTACTTCTTTAACTGCGAAAAAAATTATTATTGAAGTCAAAGATAATGGCGTTGGAATACCGCCAGAAAATATTAACAAAATTTTTAACTATGGTTTTACAACAAAACAAACCGGACATGGCTTTGGATTACATACTTGCGCATTGACTATTAATCAAATGGGCGGTGAAATTCGAGTTGTTAGTGAAGGATTAGATAAAGGAACTACGTTTACGTTAGTGTTTCCATTAAAACTTCCTGTTTAAATTATACAAACCCTCACCCGACATGCAAAAGACGCATGTCGACCTCTCCCACTTGTGGGAGAGGTGAAAGTTATTTTTCCCCCTTCTCCCACAGCGCTTTTTTGCGCATGGGAGAAGGGTCAGGGATGAGGGACATATAAAAAACTAAGCGACCGAAAACACACTCCCATCTAAAACAGTATAAATCGGCGCACCCATTAATTTCATTCCCGCATAAGGTGACCAAGCACATTTCGTTTTCAAACTATCATCTGTCACCGTAGTCATACGATTTAAATCGACTAGCACAACATCGTTTGTCTCAGGTAATCTGAAAATATCTTTTGCACGCTTTGAGGTTAACGATACAATTTCTGCTAATGATAATTTGCCCAGGTGATGCGCGTTTAGCAATAATTTCAATGCTAATTCAATACTTGGAATACCAGAAGGGCACTGTCCATAAGCTTGTGATTTTTCTGTCAGTGTATGTGGCGCATGATCTGTTCCAATTGTATCAATAACTCCAGCATGAATAGCCTCTAGCAATGCTGCTTGATGCTCAATGGCGCGCAATGGCGGATTAACTTGCGCCTTGCCTAACAAGCTTGCGTAAGCTGTTTCATTTAAAAATAAATGATGTGGCGTTGTTTCTGCATAAACTGGCAAGCCTTCCTCTTTTGCTTGTTTAATTAAAGCAATTTCTGGCGCAGAACTCACGTGTAAAATATACAACCGTGTGCCATATTGTCGAGTTAATGAAATAGCTTTAGTCACTGCGATCACTGCTGCGTCAACACTACGAATTTTTGAATGCACTGTATAATCAGTTTCAGCAGCATATTTCTTTTTGTTTGCATTCATTAAGCTTTCATCTTCAGCATGCACCGCAACCAACATGTCGTTTTCAGCTGCGATTTTGAAAATAGCGTGTAAAGTCTCATCGTCATCGACAACCAGTCCACCCGTGCTACAACCCATAAAAACTTTTATACCTACCACTTGGCCGCGTACTTTAACAATTTCACTGACGTGATTTTTATCCGCCCCAAAAAATAACTGGTATCGCAAGGGAATATTAATATCTTTTAATTGCTGATCGATAACCTGTTTCTTCTCGCGCAACAACTCTGCTGTCACTGTTGGCGGCAAAGTATTCGGCATATCAAATACCGTTGTGTATCCGCCAGCTATCGATGCTTGTGCTGCTGTACGCCAATCTTCTTTATGCTCATATCCTGGCGTGCGAAAATGCACATGTGGATCAATTAATCCGGGAAGTAGCGTTAGCCCTCTCGCATCAATAACACTTTCACTCTGGCTTGGAATAGAAATATTTTGCACATTGCCATCAAGCATTTTTACATTATTAATTTTTAGCATTAGATTTTTACCTTAATATGATCACGATCGAACGTTTTTTCACAATAATGGCAAGTCAAGCTAACGCGATGCCCATGCTCTTCGATATGAAAAAAACTTTCGACTGATTTATCATGTGAAATACAGTTAGCATTAGGACAAATAAATATATCTTTCACGTTGGATGGCAAATGCGTCTTCATCTTTTGTACGACTTCGAAATTTTCAACTAGGTTTACTGTTGCTTCAGGCGCAAATATCATGACATCATTTGCTTGTTCTAGCGTTAACTCTAGGCCTTCAATTTTAATTAAATCTTTCATACCTAAGCGCTTGCTAGGAAGATTCATACCTAATGTAATTTGCTTACCTGTTCTTAACAACCCTAACATATGCACAATACGAAGCGCATTCGCATATTTAATGTGATCGATCACAGTACCATTTTCAATGGCAGAGACAGAAAGTTTTTTTGTCATGGTAGTTTCTCATTTAATAACAGAGTTAATATCGCTTGTCTTACAAACACACCGTTTGCGGCTTGCTGGAAGTAATAGGCTGCTTCTAACTTATCAACGCTGGTTGCTATTTCATTGACACGTGGCAATGGATGTAAAATTTTTAAATTGGGCTTAGCATGTTGCAATTGCGTTGGTGTTAATACATACGCATCTTTCACTAAATCATATTCTGATTTTGCAAAACGCTCTTGCTGAATACGTGTCATATACAATATATCAACTTTAGCAATTACATCCTCTATTGAATGATGTGATGAAAATCGTATACCACGTGACTTTAAGCTATCACAAATAGAGTCGGGTAGTGATAAGCTTTCAGGTGATACTAAATACAATCTGATATCGAATAATTCGCACGCTTGCGCTAATGAATGAATGGTACGTCCATATTTCAAATCACCCACAAATGCGATTGATATTCCATCTAATTTTCCTTGCGACTCTTGAATCGTAAATAAATCGACAAGTGTTTGTGTTGGATGTTGGTTTGCGCCATCACCTGCATTGATCACTGGTACAGATGCGACCTCAGACACCAAACGTGCAGAACCTTCTCGCGGATGACGAATAACAATGGCGTCAGCGTAATCATTAATAACACGCATCGTGTCTTCTAATGATTCGCCCTTTTGTACAGAGGTTGCGTCTCCACTTGAAAAACCTATGACATTGCCACCTAATTTCAGTGTTGCTGATTCGAATGATAATCTTGTACGTGTTGACGCTTCAAAAAAACAATGTGCAACAATTTTATCTCGCAGTGTATGACTTATTTTTTTTTGTTTAAACTGATCTGCTACATGTAAAATTTGTTGGATATGCTCCAATGATAACTCTTTCATTGAAATAAGATCTGTTTGATATAACGTATTACTCATTCTGACACCCCAAAGTTGTATCCCTTGTGCATATTACACGGGAACAGCTGGTTTTTCAAAAAAATGTTGACAGACCTCACCCCTTCTAAGACTATATGAAGGTTTGCGTGTACCTACCCGAGGATTACTTATGTCTAAAAAAGAATTAATTCACTCTCTATATAAAATTGGCGCTGTAAAATTTGGGGAATTCATACTCAAAAGCGGCAAAACATCGAAGATATATTTAGATTTACGTCAAATTGTTTCACATCCTAACGTATTACGCTTAGTTGCTAACACCATTTGGCAACAAGTCTCCACAAAATCATTTGATCTTATTTGTGGTGTTCCCTATACAGCACTACCCATCGCCACATGCATTTCACTCGACCAAAATATCCCTATGATTATGCGTCGCAAAGAGAAAAAAGAGCATGGCACAAAACAACAAATTGAAGGTGCATTCAAGGCCGGTCAAAATTGCTTAGTCATTGAAGATGTCATCACCAGCGGCATGAGCGTGTTAGAAACGACTGCTGAACTAGAAGCTGCTGGAATCAAAGTGACTGACACCGCATTGCTTGTTAACCGCGAACAAGGTGGCAAAGAAAACCTAGAACAACGTAATTACAATGTTCATTACGCGCTAACTTTAAAAGATATTTTAAATGAACTATCGCAAGCAGGTATCTTACCTGAAAACGAGCGCACTATCGTGAATGAACTGTTAGCGAGCTAATACTATGCGTCTAAGTTATGCCGAACGAGTAAAACACTGCAAAAATCCTGTCGCGAAACAATTATTGCAATTGATGCACGATAAGCAATGCAATTTATCACTCTCTGCAGATGTCACAACAAGTGATGCCTTGTTAGATTTAGTGAATAAAACAGGATCTGAAATTTGCGTTCTCAAAACTCATATTGATATTTTGGATGACTTCACCCCCAGCGTAGTAAAAGAGTTACAAACACTCGCAAAGAAATTTCAATTTGTTATTTTTGAAGATCGTAAATTTGCTGATATCGGTAATACTGTCAAAAACCAGTATGCAGGCGGCGTTTATCGCATTGCTGACTGGGCTGATATTGTTAATGCACATAGCTTACCCGGCCCAGGTATCATTCAAGGATTAGCAGAAGTTGGCTTGAAAAAACAACGCGGGTTATTGTTGTTAGCAGAAATGAGCTCTGCAAATAATTTATTATCTCCAGAGTACGCGGCAAAAACTCTAGCGATGGCTGAACAACATCCTGAGTTTGTCATCGGTTTCATTTCGCAACGCAAACTATCACCCACTTCGGATTGGATTTATCTCACACCTGGCGTGCAATTGAATAGTAGCGGTGATGCATTAGGACAACAATATGTTACCCCAACCAAAGCTATATTAGAAAATGAAAGTGATATTATTATTGTTGGACGAGGAATCACACATGCTTCCGATCCTGCAAAAGCGGCGAAAGAATATCGCATTGCTGGCTGGGAAGCATATCAAACATCATTGCGTACGTAGTTGATCGATACGCGATACAATTGTCTTTACACGCTTGATTTCATCAGGCGTGAACTCTTTATAAATTTCAGATCCATAATTTAAATATAAAAATACTTGTTCATTAATGCCCGCAACGATGTCGCGTCCAGAAACCTCAACATAATTGACTTGATCTATTTGATCACCAGCCCATGCAGTTAGACGCTCTAATGTATCAAACACAAGTAAAATATAATTCCCATCGATTTTCGCAAACAATGGTTTAAAAGGCTCTTCCTCTTCTGAGGTTTGCGTATAACCCTTCTGCACAGGTAAAAATAAAGTGGAGCGTAACAACATCAAATATACTTTATTTACATCATCTTGCTTACCTTCGCTGGCATACGCTGCTGCAAGTGCTTTATCTAATTCAGTCATACACTGTCCTATTATTTATTTAACCCTCATCCCCAACTCTTATGCCACTTATACCCCTTGGTGGGCACACTGCGCTTTGCTCACCCTGCAATCAAAAAACATGGGCAAGAGAGGATGCACTTCATACATATTGCAAAAACTGTTCAGAAATATATACTCCTTAGAATATAGGAGCAAGTGGTCTCGCAGGATGCACATATAACAATCATAATTGTGAGGCTTCTTTATGGCTCAAAGTTTCGCGCGCAATAACAAACCGCATGACCTAAAATCGGCGCCGCCTCCAGAACAGAAAAAACATGCTCCCATACCTCCATCAGTTAGTCGTCATCCATCTGCTGGAGCAAAAGCTGAGGCTCTCATAAAATCTGGTGAAGCAAATCTTTTTGCGCGCACTGACTTAAGCATGCACTATTTTCTCCGCGCCGCCACACAAGGCTCTGAACAAGCATGCACACTCATGACACACTATGCCGAAGGTCTCAAACCTATCGTTATGACATGCCAACTTGAGTTTGCGGCTCTTTATACGAATGATAATAAACGTAAGTTACACATCGCAAATATGCTTTGCGATTTCACCGCTTACTTTATTAACGATTATGATCACCTCATACCAACCTTTCCAGAAAGAGCAATAGAATTAGCTATATTTGCTAGTGAACTGGGACATCAGCCGGCCACCAATTTACTAGCTGGTTTCAAAAAAAAATACCCCGCATCATATCAACTCTGCACGACTGCAAAAGAAAAAATGCAGCGTATTCTCGATGAAAAGGGAGAGCTGCCTTCCCCAGAGAATTTTAATGAAACTTATAACTCACTAAAACATATTCGTTACTTTCATCGTTATCGCCATCAATTGATACAACGCTTACAAGCCATTGCAGATAAAAATAAAGATTATGCAGCTACACTTGCAAATATTTATCTACAAGAAGCCGCCCTAGTAGACACATGGAATGAAGCTGAATCTTTATTTCATTATCAAGCTGCTGCCTATTATTTTAATGCTGCAAAAGATACTGACGCTGCTCAACATGCTCTTTATCTCTATGCCGTAAAATTATATGACTGTGAGCTCAGACTTATTTGTTCTCAAAAACAGACTGGCCATACATCATTTGAAATATTATTAGCGCTAGAGCAACAAGGATCACTTGATGCACAAACATACTTATTGACACGCATCGAGTTCAATAAAAAAACTTATGATTTTCAAACCTTAGCAACGATGCTTGGAAAAGCAGCTCATAAAAACAATTTTTCTGCTGCACAAATTATTTTAACTACGATGCATGAGCAATACGCTGAGCAGCTAAAACAAAACATCCATGTCATTGCAACGAATTTTACATTTATTGCTCGTATTGGCGAAAAAAATGGTTTCCATCAAATAAAATCACTCCTAAAGTTCCTTGAAAAATACGATGCAAAATTACATGCGGAGCTTTTAACCCATACAATCGTCAATATATTTGATGCAACCACTGCCGATTGGAAAAAAAATGATGTTGCAAAAAACTATTCACGGTTAGCGAGCACGTATGACAGCGTCTCTCCATATATTGATTTACTACAGAACTCGGTGCCGCACGTTCGCAAAAGCAACGATGCCATGGAAGAGCAATTAGTTACTCTATACAATACTAAACAATTAACAGATGACGATATCAATCCAACCTATTCTATTTTAGGTAGAGCAGGATCATACGCAAAAAAATTACAACTTTCTGCAACTCACAAAAATCATCTCTGGGCGTTGACCAAACAATTCCAGTATCATCAACAAAAAAATAATAATGCGCGCGCTTGTTTTTGGGCAATGAAAATTGCATTGCATCCTGACACCAGCACAGAGCAACGCGCTACCGCTATTGCATACATCAATACAACCCAAAGCTATGAAACCAATCGCTATAGCTTTAGTCTTATGCGGAAATTCGAACACACTCAAAGAAGAGTCTTATGCTGTGCTTTATACAAAAAAATTATTGATGAATTCTTTCCACAGGATCAAAAAGAACCTCCTAATAAATCATTAGAATCCAATGTAAGAAATATAGATGCGGTTCTATTTCGCGCCGTGGATAAACTTGACGAACCACAAAAAATGGCTACAAGTAGCGCTCTAAAAAGCATTTTTGTAGAAGAAGAGTATCCTAAAGACGCTATCGATAGAATGTTTCGCCCTCAGCAACTACCAGATAAAAACGCTGCGGCTGCGCCCTCCAAAACGTAACGCTTTTAGCCCTAAATGTAGGGCAAAGCGTAGCCTTATCATTACTCGCAAGTCTTGAGTCCCTTCTCCCGCCGTGTTTTTTGCGGTGGGAGAAGGTGCCCGAAGGGCGGATGAGGGGTTGATGATTTGCACGGCCTAACCTCTACTTGCATTTAATGCTTCCATTGCTACCACAAAGTCTTTTGTTCGTTGCAATCCTATCCATATTGTTTGAGCCCCAGGATCACCGTCACTTTTCCGTCCTAAAAAACCACCCAAGCTAGGAATCATTCGTATCATTGTATTTAAATTAGGCGGAACTTTTGGTGGCGGACTGCGGCGTATTACTCTATACACCGCATGCCATTCTTCTTCGTCAAATATTGCAGCGCAAGGCATTTCAGGACAACTTCTTCCTAGCGTCGTCATATATAAAATTCGCCACGAGATAATCATATAGAGTGCTATACATGGTTTTAACCTAGCAACTGCTTGTAGTTGTAATTCTTCTACTGCACAACCGGATTTTAAAATCTTAAAAAAAAGTTCGATTTGCCAACGACATAGATACCAAGTAATAACCTGGATAGCCTGTGCCGCCGTGCTTATCGGTAAGCTCGTCAGTAATAACCATTCTATGGGTTCGCGGCGTGTTTATTTCACTTGCAAGCACCGCATGAATAGTGACATCAGGTACTTTTTTTCCTTGCGTTTAGCTGGATGCAAGTCGACACTGATTGCTCGAATTTCTTGTGTCACTCGTCTCGCTTTTCTAGTCTTCGCTGCAGGCATATCAAATTCAATAACCCCAACCACAGATACTTCCCTGATTTTTTTCTTCAATAGGTAGGGATTCTGGTCTCGGTATTTTCAGGGTTTTTGATAGTAACAAACACAAAGACAATAGGATGTTATTTGGGTGGCTCATAAAGAAAACTATAACTGGCAATAGATAATCATTTTTTCTTTTGTTACTTCAGCATTATCAAAAAAACGGTACGCCGCTTTGGTTTCTGCCCAGCTTTTTGCTGTAACAGGAATGCTTTCTGGTGGCTTTCGACTGAGCATTTCCAAGATATTTCCTACGCGATGATTTAAGCGTGCATCACCTAAATTGGCTGTTGCCATTTCTTCGATGATCCAGCTATTAGTTGATTGATATCCGTTTTGCATCTTTCAGTCCTTTTTTGAAAGATGCCATGATAATTGCTCTATACTGAATGTAAACCAGAAACCAAGGGGCAGCCCAAATAAAACACCAGACCATGCAAATCATCAACCCCTCATCCGCCCTTCGGGCACCTTCTCCCGCCGCAAAAAACACGGCGGGAGAAGGGACTCAAGACTTGTGGGTAATGATAAGGCTGCGCTTTGCCCACCCTACAAAATGGAATATAAGATAAGTGAACACCCTTATTTCCCGGGAAATTCTCGTGGAGTATTTAACCAACTTTAGATACAATAGGCAGTTTTTAAGTACCAGGCTTAGATTCCACTGGAGAAAGTAGCATGAACCAAACTGAAGCAGTTGCCATGATGAACAAAACATATACAAATCTTTCAGCGTCAGAATTAGTTACCATATCATTAGCTCGCAAAGAAGGCGTTTTAGCAGCTAATCAAGCCCTAACCGTCACCACTGGTGAGCGAACAGGCCGTTCACCTAAAGATAGGTTCATCGTCAAAGATGCTTTAACGGAGAGCTCTGTTGATTGGAATGCCACCAACCAAGCGATTGCCCCTGAAAAGTTTGATGCTCTATGGGATCGCGTACAACAGCATTTAGACCAAATAGATTGTTCTTTTGTGTCCTACCTCAGGGTTGGTGCGGAAGAAAAACATGCATTAACCGTCAAAGTGGTTACTGAGCTTGCTTGGCACAATTTATTTACCCAAGATTTATTTATTCGCCCAGACAGCCCAATTACATCAGATCAGCCTAATCAATGGACCATTCTTTGTGTTCCTGGCTTCAAAGCCAACCCTGAGCGTGATGGTGTAAACAGTGATGCTGCGATTATGCTAAGTTTCAGCAAAAAGCGTATTTTAATTTGTGGCACGTATTATGCCGGCGAAATGAAAAAATCGATGTTTTCTGTATTGAACTTCATTTTACCTGAATCGGGCATTCTACCAATGCATTGCGCCGCAAACGTTGGTCAAGATGGCAAAACCGCCTTATTCTTTGGTTTATCTGGCACAGGCAAAACAACTCTATCTGCAGACCCAGAACGATTTTTAATTGGCGATGATGAACATGGCTGGGGCGATGAAGGCGTATTCAATTTTGAAGGTGGTTGTTACGCAAAATGTATCGATCTCTCACGTGAACGTGAACCTGTGATTTGGGATGCTATTCGCCACACTGCTATTATGGAAAACGTGGTACTCGATCCACAAACAAAAGAACCCGATTATGCTGACGTTAGCTTAACCCAAAATACACGCGCAGCTTACCCACGCGAACACATTCCATTACGTGTTGCAGAAAATAAAGCTGGGCAACCCAACGCAGTTATCTTTTTAACTTGCGATTTATACGGTGTACTTCCACCGGTTGCACGCTTAACGAAAGAACAAGCAGCGTATTACTTTTTAAGTGGCTACACCGCATTGGTTGGCAGCACTGAAGTAGGTCAAGGCTCTGGTATTAAACAAACATTCAGCACCTGTTTTGGCGCACCATTTTTCCCACGCCGCGCAAGTGAATACGCTGAACTCTTAATGAAGCGCTTAGATAAAACCGGTGCGCAAGTTTACTTGGTTAATACCGGCTGGACAGGTGGCGCGTATGGCGAAGGTGGTCAACGCTTCTCTATTCCAACCACACGATCTGTTATTACAGCTATTGTGAATGGCGATTTAGAAAAAGCATCTTACGAACAACTTCCTATTTTCAATTTAGCTATTCCGACTGTTGCAACTGGCGTTGATAGCAAATTACTAGATCCACGTAAAACATGGAGCGACACGAGAAAATATGAAGAGTTCGCTAATTTACTTACTGAAAAATTTGTAGAAAACTTTAAAAAGTTTGCCACGGTAAGCGATGCGATACGCAACGCTGGGCCTAAGGCATAAAATAAACCCTCACCCGACGCATAAAAAGCATGCGTCGACCTCTCCCGCAAGCGGGAGAGGTGAGAATATTTATCTCCCTTCTCCCAAAGCGTTTTTTGCGAATGAGAGAAGGGCTGGGGATGAGGGTATAATCCATGATCTCTCAAAATCTTATTTCCATAAACCAACAAATACGCGAACTTGAACATCGTTATCAGCGCAATCCCAACAGCGTCAAATTACTTGCCGTTACTAAAACACAACCTGTAGAAATCATCCAACGAGCGATTGATGCTGGCCAAACGGCATTCGGTGAAAATTATTTACAAGAAGCATTACTTAAAATTGAACTTTTTAAATCACATGCACTTGAGTGGCACTTCATTGGACCCATTCAAAGCAATAAAACACACAAAATTGCTGAACACTTTTCATGGGTGCATACCGTTGCATCAGAAAAAATTGCACAGCGTTTAAATGATGCTAGACCCGACACTTTGCCGCCATTAAATATTTGTTTACAAATAAACATTAGCGCAGAAAAAACCAAAGCGGGCGTTGATGCAACCCAATTATTTTCATTACTTGAGTTTTGTGCTGACTTACCGCAAATCAAATTACGCGGATTGATGGCAATCCCTGCGACGAGCAACACATTACCAGCACAGAGAGAACCTTTTCATCAGTTAAAAATCTTATTTGATAAAGCAAATACACTAGGATACCAACTCGATACGTTATCCATGGGGATGTCTGGTGATGTAACGGCTGCAATAGCAGAAGGTAGTACCATCGTTAGAATTGGTACTGCTATTTTTGGAAAACGAACTTAAAGGTTGATGTAGGGTGGGCAAAGCGTAACGTATCCACCATTCACCGTGAATTAGTAATTTTATCTTTTTGGTAACTGCATAGTAGCTTGCTGCGGTGCTGGCGCTGCTACACTAACAACCGTACTTTTTTGCTTTTCATTGACCATCTTATGTTTGTATTCTCTTACACGCTGACTAACTGTTTTATTGTGCTCTGCAAGCGCTGTGAGTATCTTATAAAACTCAGGATACAAATTATTATAAGCTGCACCTGGCTGCCCCAATGCATTTTGTACGACGACAAATAATCGAGATTTCCATTCTTCGCGTAACTCTGCCACGACACTGCTAAGAAATGCAAAATATCGATTTCTAATTGCATTATTTTGATGTAGCACAGACGTAGCACCATGCTCTAATAATTTTTCTATACTTTTTCCGGCTGTTAATAAATTCAGTACCATTTTTATATGGCCATGATTAAAAATAATTTCTAATAAATTAAGATACTCATTCACTTCATTGGCATCACCAAACATCAGTATTTTATGTGCTACTGTATTACCCTCTTTTTTATGAAGCAAAAAATCATTAACCGGATTTATTAACGATTTATCTGTCAGTGCATACATCATAATGCGTAGAAAAGGCACCAAATTAGAACGTTGGACATATAAAGGCAGCGCTACAATGAAATGCCCATCGATATCATGCTCCTCAGCTATAACCGCTAATAGCTTAATGATCTCCGTGATGGAATAACCTTGACGTAATATGCTAATGCTTATCTGTAATAAGTATGCGATAGCTGCATCAACATCATTTTGTTGACGCGCATTATTAATAAAACATTTAATTGCTAGCAACAATAACCGATTATTGCACTCGCCATTTCTCACATTCTCTAAATCACTAACACTATCCGGATGAACAGAGAGCAAATGATACATGTATTTCACGGCAGGTTCTGCTATTGCAATGTCTGATGAAAAATCCTGTTTAGATTCATTCATTTTATGAATAGTAAGCAACAGCTCTACCTGGATTTCGATCAGCATTTGCGCCGCATTTTTATTTTCTTGAAGAATCATATCACACTTTGAAAAAGCAAAAATAAACCACTTAAGCGCCGCAATGTAATTTGCTTCATTTAAATAAATAGACGCTAAATTAAATGCGCACGATGCTAATGAAAATAGGTTGTTAGTTTTGCTGTTTTGATTAATCAATTGAATACAATCTAGCAATACGCTTATTGCGTTTTCTACGGCGTGATTTACAACGTGCAGCTGAGAGACATTAATGATTAAATCAACTGGCCCTTGCTCTTTTTCGAAGATCGGTTTACCAGCATTCATTTTTATAGGTAAAGTTGATGGCCGTTGTCCGACTTTTTCATCAGACGGTATATTACGGCTAAATTCAGCTATCCATTCTTCAATCACAAGACCATCTGATTCAATTACTGCCTTTAATGCCGTGCCTGATGAAGTTATATCTAAAAATATATTTTTAAGGGCATTCAGTTCTGCTGCATTTAACCATTGCTCTTTAGTTAAGCTATTCAACCCACTTTTTAGTATTTCTTTAGCAAATGTTTTCATCCCCGGTATTACGAATAATTCTTTAACATACTGAATAAATGCATGATGTGCTCTTTGCAACGTATTGCGAGCGCTGGCAGGAACACGACTGGTTAAATTCCAAAAAATTTGGATATCTGCTTTGGTGAGAGACATTTGCTATGACTCTAAGAATTATTTTTTATTTAGTAGTTACTTGATTTGCTTAGAGTATTCTTCGGAATACCCCATGTTCTGTATGGCGCACATTATACCACAAAAAATTTTAAATCTATTACGGTACAATTAACTAACTAAATACTATTCTGGAATTGCCGTCATGAAGAATAATACCAATAGATTGGCAGCCACTTTTTTTCTTTTCATTTTTCTATTATTTATCAATTCACTAGTATTTGCTGCGCCTATTCGTGGTATCTATATTACGCAAGGCACACTAGAAGACACTGACTATATTAACTATTTAATAAAAAATGCTAAAAATGTTGGTATCAATACCTTCATCATTGATATGGAGCGGCCTAGCAAGCAGTTTGCTAAAAATATTGAACTCGTTAAACAAAACAATATTCGTTATGTCGCGCGCGTCGTGATGTTTCCTGGTGGCGGCACACATGAACAAATTACTTCAAAAGAATACTGGCAAAAACGCTTAAAATTAGTTGATGTGGCCATCAATTATGGCGCGCAAGAAATTCAACTAGACTACATTCGATATAATACAAAAAGTGGCTCTTCATCTGATCATGCAAAAAATGTTTTTAAAGTCATCAAATGGTTTAAAGAACATATCGCGCAAAAAAATGTTCCTTTGCAAATTGATGTCTTTGGCGTTGCAAGCTTCGGTGAAGAAAAACATATCGGACAAAATATTCCTCTCTTTGCACAAACGGTTGATACCGTTTGTCCTATGGTGTATCCATCACACTATTCGCCGTTTAAACAACACTTCGCAACACCTTATGAAACGGTTTACGATTCATTAATCGCACTTCAAGACCAGTTTGATAACAAAGTGCCTGTGAAGGTAGTCGCATACATTGAGTTATCTAACTATCATTATTTGCTCTCGCATTCTAAAAAAATCGCCTATATCAAAGCACAGATGAAAGCGGTAGATGATGCGAAGGCCGACGGGTGGTATGCATGGAGTCCTAACAATCATTACGATACATTATTCGAAATATTAGGGAATACAACATCATAAAAAGTGGCTGTTAATATTCATCCCCAGAATATCTCTGGGGATTTTTTTTGTCTGTCATCACGAGCGAGGCGAGAGATGACAGCAGACTATTAAGCTAATATTTTTTCTATATACTGTATCCATTCTTTTGTTTCATCCGACTCAGGATGCAAAATTAAAGCCGTTTTGAATTCCTCTAACGCTTCCACATTACGGTCTAATTTAGCTAAACATAAGCCTATATTGTAGTGTACCGCGTAATCGGCACCGATATACTTTACAGATTGCTTGTAATAATCCATGGCATTTTCATATTCGTGTATAGCATGGTAAAACACACCCACTTCAAACAATACACATTCAGCCTTAGGCATAAAATAATAATGCTCTGCAATTTTATGCATATTATCTGCAAGTGCTTTGATTTGCTCTTCATCTGCTGATGGAATTAATTCAACAATTCTCTGACTCATTTTTTGGTACACATGCGTGTCATAATCTGACAAATGCAAATGCGCAGAAATCGTATCTAATGATGCTTCAGTTATTTGATCACTCATAACTTTATGTAAATTAAAAAAATCACACGGACTAAAATCTTCGAAATATTTATCTAATGCTATTTTCGTTTTTGGTAAATTTTTAAATTTAAATCCAGAAATAAACGCGTTTGTTTTAATGCCTCGATGCAACGTTTGTAAAAAATAATCGCCATCTGCATTTTTGAAATACTGCGCAAGAGCGTTGAAATTCACCATCAAAGAAAAAGTTTCACCCGTACCATGGAAAGTCATCGCTGGTGGCCGCAAATATTCTAAAGAAGATGTCGAGGTATAACCTTTGTCAGTTGCTAAAAACAGTAATTGATTATTCGCTAAACTTCGCAACCTTTTTAACGTGTTAATAATACCGATAGGTATAGAAACACAACTATCATGCAACTCTGTTTTATAGAAATTTAAAATACCATCGATTTCATTGTCATGATAATAGTCGTCATTCTGCAATTGCTCTGTACTATATTCAATTTTAATTTTTTCCAAATCTTTTGGCATTCCATTTTGCACATTATCACTGGTGGTATGCATACTCAGCAACAGCTCACTAATATTACCGTTGTCGACATTAAAAAAATCGTCTGCTGTCGTATCTAAAAGATAATTAGCCAGCACCACAATTGGATTAACAAAATCAGCAGGGGTTAATTCTTTATTTTTCTTAATTAACTTTAATGGCATTTCACAACTAATATCAAACAATGCAAAATCAATTTCACCACTTGCAATATACGGCGCTAGTGTTTCGTGTGATTGATAATATTCGATATTTTTCATTGTGCAATCACTCATGATATAGCAGAGCTTCACATTGAGATTTAATACTTCTAACATATGATGTATATCTTTGATGGCGTAAAAACTGAATTTCCCCGAGCCTGTGCCTAACTCTAAAACGTAGAATGGGTGATTAATAGCGTCAGGGTTTTGTGCTATATTGTCTTGCACGAAACGCACAATGACTTGTGCATAACACTTAGAAATAAATGGATTCGATGTAATATAAAATGGAATATTACCAGTCCACGCATTAATCCCTTGTTGCTCATAATAATTACTTTGCAAATTCCATAAGAGAGACTCTGAAACTCGTTTTTTCTTTTCAAGAAAAATGTCTTTCCTATCATCTACCTCAGAGTGCATCGCTTTGAATTCCTTTTCATAAGAGATATTAATGAGCTTATCATATTGGCTTTCTAAGCTAAACCATTCCTTGATACCAAAACCAAGCTCACATATCATAAGCTACCCATCTTTATTGAGACGTCATGATGATAAAAAATATTAATATTGCAATTTTAGGCGCAGGCAATATGGGCAGTAGCTTACTCGGCGGACTGATCCAAAATGGTTATTCCTCGTCAACCATTACCATCACTGACCCTGATGAAAAAAAACTACATACTTTACAAGAACAATTTAAAGTTAATATTACAACTCAAAATGATGAGGCAATAAAACACGCATCCCTCATCATTCTCGCAGTCAAGCCACAAATCATGAAATCAGTACTCGCTAACTTGATAGGCACAGTACAGACAACCAAACCATTAATTTTATCCATTGCGGCAGGCATCCGCGTCGATAGTATTCAGCACTGGTTAGGCGGCAACCTCGCCATTGTACGCACCATGCCAAACACACCGGCATTAATTGGCTGTGGGGCAACCGCATTGTACGCTAACGCACTCGTGACAGCAGAACAGCGCTTAATAGCGGAAAACATGTTGAATGCCGTCGGTATTACGACATGGATAGAAAATGAAAACTTAATGGATGCAGTCACTGCTGTATCAGGCTCTGGGCCCGCGTATTTCTTTTTGATTATTGAAGCAATGCAAGAAGCCGCTCAGCAATTAGGTCTTACGCCTGATGTTGCAAAGATTCTTACATTGCAAACTGCTTTTGGTGCTGCAAAAATGGCATTAGAAAGTCACGATGATGTTGCTACTTTACGTAAAAATGTAACATCGCCAGGCGGCACAACAGAGCAAGCATTGAAAGTGTTAGAATCAGAAAATATTCGTCATACTTTTTTACGAGCATTACAAGCTGCGAACGCTCGCGGTCAAGAATTAGCAGAACAGTTAGGACAGGGGAAATAGTATGTTTGACACAATGACCACCGCAGAAGTTTTTTTGGTAAATACGTTATTCGATTTATATTTATTTGTCTTAGTGATACGTTTGATTTTAGTCTGGATTCGTGCGGACTACTACAACCCCATATCACAATTTGTGATTACATTAACAAAAATGGTTATTAATCCACTACGTAAAATAATTCCCAACATAAAGCAATTTGAAACTTCGACATTTTTACTGTGTATCCTGCTTGAAATGTTAAAGTTTTTTCTTTTAGGATTATTGCTCTCCGGATATCCAAATGCTGCGGGACTACTTTTATTAGCACTTGCTGATCTATTAAAAATTCTATTAAACACTTTCTTTTATGCCATCATGATCCAAGCCATCATGAGCTGGGTGCAGCCAAACCACACTCCGATGAGCCGTGTTTTAGCACAAATTACTTCGCCGATTATCAATCCAATCCGCAGGGTAATGCCTGCTATTGGCGGCATTGATTTATCTGCAATCCCTGCTTTAATACTTTTACAATTAGCCATGATTGTATTAACAACACCATTAACTAACATGGGTACTAAATTAGCTTTTGGCTAAACGCTCCCTTCTCCCAAAGTGTTTTTTACGAATGGGAGAAGGGTCGGGGATGAGGGGACCTCACCCGCCGCATAAAAAACATGCGTCGACCTCTCCACGCATGGAGAGGTGAATAATGTAGAATAGTTTTATAAGGAATATTTTGTGAAAATAGTTTTTGCCAGTAGCAACCGTGGAAAAATAAAAGAAATTCAAAGCTTATTAGCACCCTTTAACCTTGAGGTATTGCCACAAGCTATTTTTAATGTTGATGACATCGAAGAAACAGGATTAACTTTTGTTGAAAATGCATTATTAAAAGCACGTCATGCTGCCACTGTAACTGGATTACCAGCATTAGCTGATGATTCAGGTTTAATTGTGGATGCACTATCTGGTGCGCCAGGAATATATTCTGCGCGTTATTCTGGTGACAATGCAAATGCGCAAACCAATATTGCTAAACTACTCTCTGAAATGGCATCCATCCCAGATGAACAACGCAATGCTGCTTTTTATTGTGTTTTAACCTTTATTTTAAACCCCAACGATCCGACACCACTTATTTGTGAAGGGCGCTGGCCAGGAAAAATATTACATGCATCGACGGGCCATGACGGTTTTGGATATGATCCCGTATTTTTTGACCCTCAACACCAATGCAGCGCGGCTCAACTATCACTTGACGTGAAAAACCGTATTAGTCATCGTGGACAAGCGTTACAATCTTTCATCAAGAAATTATCGGAAAAATTATGCTAGCACTCTCAGTAAGTGACCTCAAAAAAGTATACCCCAATGGCGTCGTTGCACTGAAAGGTATAAATCTAGAAGTACGGCCAGGTGACTTTTTCGCTTTGCTTGGACAAAATGGTGCGGGAAAATCAACAACCATCGGTATACTCTGTTCTTTAATCAATAAGTCATCTGGAAAAGTGAAAGTCTTTGGTTATGACATTGATACTGATTGGGAGTGTGCTAAAGAATGTATAGGCATCGTACCACAAGAAATTAACTTCAACCCTTTTGAAAAAATTTATGACATTCTTATTAATCAAGCAGGTTATTATGGCATCCCTGCAAAAATTGCAAAAAAACGCGCGGACTATTATTTAAAAAAACTAGGCCTTTATGAAAAACGTGAACATTCAGCTATGCGCTTATCTGGCGGAATGAAACGCCGATTAATGATAGTGCGCGCTTTAATGAATGAGCCACAATTATTAATTCTAGATGAACCTACTGCTGGCGTCGATGTTGAGTTACGCCATAGCCTGTGGGAATTTCTTGCCGAATTAAATGCCAAGGGTACCACCATCATTTTAACAACGCATTATCTGGAAGAAGCAGAAAGACTCTGTAAAAACCTTGCTATCATTGATCATGGTGAAATTATAGAATCTTCTGATATGAAATCATTAATTAATCGTTTACATATACAAACGATATTACTTGATCTCGCCGCACCGCTATATCATGTGCCCAATTTACCTGGTTATACTTTCAAAGTGTTCGATGAAACTACTATTGAAATTCAAATTCATAAATCACAGTCATTGAATGAATTATTCGAATTACTTTCTAAAGAAAAATTAGTCATTCATGGCATGCGCAATAAAACAAATCGTCTTGAAGAATTATTTGTGCGCATCATTTCAGAAAATAAGGTTAATCATTTATGAGTATTTCTATCGCCAAACAAATGGTTGCATTAAAAACGATTGTGCGTAAAGAAATTACGCGCTTCATGCGTATCTGGTCGCAAACCATTTTACCTCCAGCCATTACAATGACATTATATTTTATTATTTTTGGCAAAATGATTGGTTCACAAATTCAAAATATTAATGGCTACACGTATATGCAGTACATCGTGCCCGGATTAGCCATGATGGCTATCATGACGAATGCTTATGCCAACACTGCATCTTCATTTTTTGGTGCTAAGTTCAGTAAAAGTATCGAAGAAATGCTAGTGTCGCCTATGCCAAATTACGTTATTTTATTTGGTTTTATGTTAGGTGGTACATTGCGAGGTTTATTGGTTGGCCTTGTTGTATTATTAATTTCAGAGTTTTTCGCCCATATTCAACTAGCTCACGTCTTCGTTATCATTGCTATGGCGCTACTTTCCGCGATGATGTTTTCACTGGGTGGCTTGATTAATGCTATTTTTGCGAAAAAATTTGATGATATTTCTTTTATTCCTACCTTTGTCCTAACGCCACTGACTTACTTAGGCGGTGTCTTTTACTCAATTAAACAGTTACCTGCCTTTTGGCAAACCCTTTCTATTTTTAATCCTGTACTTAACATTGTTGATACTTTCCGTTTTGGCATGCTGGGATTATCTGATGTGAATGTCTACTTTGGTTTTTCATTAGTGTTTGTACTATTTTTGATTTTACTTGTATGGTGTCTATACTTAATGAATAGAGGCATTGGTTTACGATCTTGAATTAATCGATGCCCGCTGTTATCTTTGCCGTAGGAAAAAACTGAAGGAAATCAACAATGAGTGACGATGACGATAGAAACCCCGCCTATTGGGAACGCTTGTCGAAAAGACGTACCGGTCTTTTTGCGTTGACGCCTATTATCGTCGATATTTTGATTATTGCTGCACTATTAGCAGGTTACCACTACATCATGACTCGTGGTTTATTTCCCGAATGGTTGACATACATCTATTGGACTATGAAAGTTGTTGTTGCATTCGAAGTACTGGCTGCGTCAGCACGCTCCATGCTCGCCCCTCTGCTAGGCTTAATTGCAGGTGTAGGCATTTTGTATGCTATTCAAGTTTATGACTTTTCATTATTTACCACCCCTGATGCGTGGCAATTAATAGTTGTTTCATTGATTGGTTTCTTAGTTACAATTGTTGTTAAACTATAATTATCTGATAAGACAAAGGAATGTTGCCCATGTTAAAACATATTCTTGCTTTAATTTTAATAAGTATTCTTGTTATCTTAACCATGCCTTATGCACAGCAAGGTTTACAATGGATCTTGGCCGGTCATAACTGGGTTGCCGATACACTGACTAGTGTTTTCTCAGGTGGCCAAGCGGGTGACATTACACGTAAATTACTTGCGTTATTAGCTATCCCTGTTGTTATCGGATTAATTCCAGTCATCATTTATTGGTTAACAAAACGCGCTTGGTTTCCTTACTTCATTCAAATCGTATGGGTTATGTGGCTAATACAAACCGCTGCGTTGGTGATTTTGTATAAGGCTGCGTAGTAGCTATTGCCCCCTCATCCCCAGCCCTTCTCCCATTCGTAAAAAGCACTCTGGGAGAAGGGAGAAAAAAATATTAATATCTCCACTTGTAGCGGGTGAGGGTATTATTAATACCGATACGCTGTCTTCACCATCACTTTCGACGTTGCTTGCATCAATTTTTTTATAAACTGAGGTAATGGGGCAGCGCCTGCTTCGTTAGCATCATCTCGATGGTGAGCTTCATCAATTTGCATTTGCTGTAAAATCTTATAACTACGTTTATCTTCCATGGGTAACAGTTGCAAGTGTTGCTCTAAATGTTTCACCACTTGGTGTTCTGTTTCTGCAACAAATCCCAAATTCCATTTATCGCCTACCAATCCCGCCACTAACCCAATCGCAAACGAACCTGCATACCAAATTGGATTTAAGTAACTGATATGGCTTCCCAACTCTGTTAACCGTGTATTACACCAAGCCAAATGATCGCCTTCTTCAATAGCTGCATTGTGCATTTTATTTTTGACGTCAACACTACGAGATACTAATCCTTGTGCATGATACAGTGCTTGCGCACAGACTTCGCCACTGTGATTGACACGCATCAAGCCGGCAACATGCTTTTTTTGTTCTGCTGTTAAAGAAGACTCTTTTTCAGAAATGGCAGGGTTCGCTCTATCCGTCGTCGCTGCTTTTCCAAAAATCGCTTTCAATGCTTGATCTACGCCCAAACATAGTTGATCTGCTAAGCTATATTTTTTTGCTTCTTTCACGAGATAGTCTCAGTTTTTATTTAAGTGTATGTTAACACTTGATTCAACGTTCCGCGACTTGTTCGCTGAATCTAGTCTCGCTCCCTGGATCCCGCGCATTCGCGCGGGAAGTTGAAAGTGTGGCGTGAAGGCACGCTACGCTTTGCCCACCCTACATCTACATGATAGGATGAATTATTAACGGTGTGAAATAAGGATGTTTATGATAGAAGTTTCGATCCTCAGCGATTTACAAATGCTAGCTCGGGTAGTCACGGCAGCATTGTTAGGCGGCTTTATTGGCTGGGAAAGAGAACGTCATGGGATTTCAGCTGGGATACGAACATACAGTGCAATCGCATTAGGCGCCTGTGTTTTTGGAATTGTTTCCATCAACATTGCTGATGCAGATCCATCACGGGTTGCCGCACAAGTTGCAACAGGGATTGGTTTTCTTGGTGGTGGCGTGATCTTCAGACAAGATAAATACGTGACGGGTTTGACTACTGCAGCAACACTGTGGGCTACTGCAGCATTAGGCTTAACGGTTGCATTTGGTTTATATTTAATTTCAATTGAAACCGCAGCTTTGATCTATCTCATGCTTTATCTACCTAGACTTTCTTGGTGGAAAAAACACTTCAGACAAAACGTACAAAAATCGTGAGGGTTTCTCTCACGATTTAATCGTTTGAATCAACTCTTGTAATTCACCACTTTCATACATTTCAGTCATGATATCGCTGCCACCAATGAAGGCACCATTAATGTAAAGCTGTGGAATGGTCGGCCAGTTAGACACTTCTTTGATGCCTTGACGAATATCTGGGTCTTCTAATACATTCACTGTGGTGAAATCTTTAACGCCACAAGACTCTAAAATACCTACTGCACGCGAAGAAAATCCACATTGCGGAAATTGACGTGTGCCTTTCATGAAAAGCAGTACTGGGCTATCTTGGATTTGTTTTTTCAATGTGTCATGTATTGTCATTTCAGTTTTTCCTCTTTAACTAAATTTATATTTTCCCTCATCCCCAACCCTTCTCCCATTCGCAAAAAACGCTTTGAGAGAAGGGAGAAAATATTAAAACCTCACCTCTCCCACTTGTGGGAGAGGTCGCCACATGTTTTTTATGTGGCGGGTAAGGGTACCAATTTACAACATCCCCAACTGTAACTTCGCAACATCACTCATCATGCTGCGCTCCCACGGAGGATCAAATACTAAATCAACTTTTACTTCACTGATTTCATTAATTTGTCTTAATTTCTGTTCGATATCAGTCACCAACACTGGACCCATCCCACAACCCGGCGCTGTTAATGTCATTTTGATATCGACACGTTGTGACTGATCTTCTAATGCAGAAAAATTACATTCATACACCAAACCTAAATCCACAATATTCACTGGAATTTCCGGGTCAAAACAAGTTTTGAGTGACTCCCATACTTTTTCTTCTACATTACCTTGGAATGAATTAATGTCATTTTCGTCCAGTATCACCATATTCAATGCATCGCCATCGCGGCCAGCAACACGTGCCAGATTGCCATTGACATAAACAGTATAGGAATTTCCTAACGCTTGGGTGATAACAACAAGCGAACTTTTTTTAATTTGAATTTTGGCACCTGAAGGAATGAGCAGGGCATCTACATCACGATTTACTTCTATAGTATCTTGATTCAACATGGGTAAATTACTCGATCGTAAAACTTTCGCCACAACCACAGCGATTTTTTTCATTTGGATTAATAAACACTAACCTTTTTTGTTTGATGCCCGCATGATTTTCTACAACATAATCAATCACGACATCTTTTAAAAATTTCTCGCTAGTGGGATCAACATAAACATGTAATCCATTTTGCGCCACGAAGTGAATATCATTATCATTCACTTTTTCAATAATATTCGGTAAATAAGCATAACCAGAGCAACCTGTTTTTTTGATCGTCAAACGAAAACCAACGCCACTAGTATTCTGCGTTAACATCGTTTGAATATGTGATGCGGCTGCATCCGTTAACGTGATAATGGTAGTCATATATTATCCTCCGTAGTGACACTGTCTTTGCTATCATACAAAGCGCCTCTCAATGTATGCCATGCTAATGTCGCACATTTAACACGCGCTGGAAATTCTGCAACACCGCTAAATATTGCCAATTTACCCAATTTTTCTTTTAATGCCTCTGGTGAATCGACATGCATAACCACTTCGTGAAACACTTGAAAAAATTCTTCTGCTTCTGCTATGGTTTTGCCACGTAAAAACTCTGACATTAATGATGTCGATGCCATGGAAATCGCGCAACCAGAACCCTGAAACATCACTTTTTCAATCACATTGTTTTTTTCAGCCACATGCAGAGTGATTTTGTCACCGCACAATGGATTAAATCCTTCTTTATGATGATTTGCTTCAGGAAAATCGCCAAAATTACGGGGATGGCGCCCATGATCAATAATCACTTCTTGATATAAATCGCGTAAATCAGACATTTATGCAAACATCCTCTTAACTTCATTAATACCACGAACAAGCACTTCAATATCTTGTTCTTCATTGTAAATCCCAAACGATGCGCGTACACAAGCAGGCAACCCAAATCGATCCATCAATGGCATAGCACAATGATGGCCTGCACGGACTGCAATACCTTGATGATCTAATACCGTACCAATGTCATGTGGATGGATGCCGTCTAATGTAAATGAAATCACGCCAACACGCTCAGCTGCATGGCCTATCACATTCACACCAGGAATAGCGCTTAAAGCGCTTAATGCAGTTTTTACTAATGCTTGTTCGTGCGTCGCGATATGTTGCATGCCGATTTTTTTTAAATAATCGATAGCGACCCCAAAACCGATCACATCTGCAATATTGGGTGTCCCAGCTTCAAACTTATAGGGCAATTTATTAAATGTCGTTTTTGCAAACGTAACACGTTCGATCATATCGCCACCACCTTGATAAGGAGGCATTGCATTCAACCATTTTTCTTTACCATACAGCACACCCACACCGGTTGGGCCATAGGCTTTGTGTGAAGAAAATAAATAAAAATCACAATCTAAATCTTGCACGTCCACTGACATATGTGGCAATGCTTGCGCCCCATCAACTAACACAGGAACATTTTTTGCATGTGCAAACTGCGTCATTTCTTTAATTGGATTAATGGTTCCTAATACATTGGAGGCATGAATCACGGCGACTAATTTTGTTTTTGGCGAAAATAATGCGTGATAAGCCTTTAAATCAAGCTCGCCATTGTCTAATACAGGAATCACTTTTAGCGTTGCGCCTACTTTTTCACACAGCATTTGCCATGGAACAATATTAGAATGATGTTCCATATGACTAACAATGATTTCATCGCCCGCTTGAATAAATGCATTGCCGAAGCTATGTGCGACTAGATTAATGCCATCCGTAGTGCCACGAACAAAAATAATTTCATGGGTATGTCTTGCGTTGATAAATTCTTTTACTTTAACGCGTGTATTTTCAAACGCTTTGGTTGCACGTGCACTTAACTCATACACGCCACGATGGACGTTCGCATGATCGTTCTGATAGTAATGAGAAATAGCATCGATCACGACTTGTGGCTTTTGACTGCTCGCACCGCTATCAAGAAACACAAGCGGTTTGCCATGTATTTGTTGGCGCAGGATGGGAAAATCTTGTTTATAATTCCACATGATTGTCCACCTGTTTTTTAATATAACCTCTTACTGCAGCGCAGTGAATTTTACTAATTACTTCGTCAGCGTACGCTTCTAATAATACTTGTTGCGCTAATACTTTATCGATACCACGTGAACGTAGATAGAATAATGACTCTGCATCGAGCTGACCAACGGTCGCGCCATGCGTACATTTCACATCATCAGCATAAATTTCTAATTCAGGCTTAGTATTAACTTCTGCTTCGTTTGACAATAATAAATTATGATTTGCTTGATATGAATTGATGTGATGCGCTGCCGGATGTACATGCACTTTACCATTAAAAACCATGCGTGCATTTTTATCTAACACACCTTTATACAGCATTGAACTAAATCCATGAGCTGCAACATGCTCTACCGTCAAGTGATGATCTGAATGTTGATCACGATGATGTAGAGCATACCATCCGCGCAAGTGACACTCCGCACCTTGTGCTGTCAAATTCACATTAACGTCCTCGCGTGATATTTTCGCACCCTTTGTGACATTAAATAATTCGACTTGGCTATCGTTTTGTTGATACACAAAATGATTGGCAATATGTAACGCTGCCGTATTTTCATTTTGAATTTTATAATGGTGCAACTTCGCATTATTGCCAACAACGAGTTGATTCACGACGTTTGTTAACGTATTCGTTAATGAGATATATTCTTCTACCAGCGCTAATTCTGCATTATCTTCTACGCAATAAATATTGCGTGGGTTCACTTGGGTGTCTTCTTGTGTCGTGATAAATACAATATGAATGGGTTGCGTTAATACTGTGTTTTTTCTTACCCGAAGGTAACAGCCATCTGTAAATCGTGCTGTATTCAACGCAGCAAACGGATGTTTTTTTGCATCAAAATCTTGTTGCAAGTAAGTCTTAATCTGTTGTTCTTCTATTTTTTGCTTTAATGCAGAGAATATAACGCCTTCAGGCAATGTTGCAACATGCGATAATTCAGCAGAATAAAAGCCATCCACAAAGACGATTTGTGCTAATGAATTAAATTTATTAATCAATGATTTTGCAAAGGTCTTACTCGCCTCTTCATCCGCATCGGCACTTGGCAATACGGGGAATTGCGTATATTTCCAATTTTCTTCTTTACGCGTTGGCATACCGCGCTGCATAAATGCATCAGCTTGCTTTTTCTGCAGGGCTTGCAACCATAAAGGATGGGTTATCACTTCACTCATGCTTTCACCTGGCTCTCTAACCAACCATAACCTTTTTCTTCTAGTTCTAATGCTAACTCTTTGCCACCTGATTTAATGATTTGGCCTTTTACCATGACATGCACTACATCAGGTACAATGTAATTTAATAAGCGTTGATAGTGAGTCACGACAATGAAACTACGTGTTGGGCTACGCAAACTATTTACGCCTTTCGCAACCATTTGCAATGCATCAATATCTAAACCTGAATCGGTTTCATCTAGAATGGCTAAATCAGGTTCTAGCATCAGCATTTGCAGAATTTCATTACGCTTCTTTTCACCACCAGAAAAACCTTCGTTGACAGATCGATTTAAAAACCTTTCATCCATCGCCACTTCTTTCATTTTTTGTTTTACTAATGTCAAAAAATCTATTGCATCTAATGGCGCTAAGTTACGACGTTTGCGCACACTATTCACCGCCGCACGCAAGAAATACGTATTGTTCACCCCAGGAATTTCGACTGGATATTGAAATGCTAAAAATAATCCGGCTGCAGCACGCTCCTCAGGCTCTAATGATAATAAATCATTACCGTGCAGCGTCGCGCTACCTTCATTGACTTGATATTCTTCACGTCCAGCTAACACACTCGATAATGTGCTTTTACCGGAGCCATTTGGCCCCATAATGGCATGCACTTCACCTGGTTTAACTTGTAAATTAATACCACGTAAAATTTGTTTTACTTTTTGTTTTTCATCAATAATCGATGCATGCAAATTTTTAATTTCTAACATTAACCAACACTCCCCTCTAAACTAACTTCTAACAATTTTTGTGCTTCCACCGCAAATTCCATCGGTAATTCTTTGAAAACTTGCTTACAAAAACCATTCACTATCATGGATACCGCATCTTCTTGTGTTAAACCGCGTTGACGACAATAAAACAATTGGTCTTCGCCGATCTTTGAAGTTGATGCTTCATGCTCAACTTGTGCTGTTGGATTTTTAACTTCGATATATGGAAACGTATGTGCGCCACATTGATCACTTAATAATAGTGAATCGCATTGCGTATAATTACGCGCATTTTGTGCTGTCGGGGCAATACGCACTAAACCACGATAGGTATTTTGGCCTTTGCCTGCAGAAATGCCTTTGGAAATAATCGTACTCTTGGTGTTTTTTCCAATGTGAATCATCTTCGTGCCTGTATCTGCCTGCTGATAATTATTCGTTAATGCCACCGAATAAAATTCACCAACAGAATTTTCACCTTGTAAAATAACACTCGGATATTTCCAGGTAATTGCTGAACCTGTTTCAATCTGTGTCCACGAAATTTTAGAATTCACGCCACGACATGCGCCACGTTTTGTTACAAAATTATAAATACCGCCTTTACCTTCTGCATCGCCAGGATACCAATTTTGCACGGTTGAATATTTAATTTGTGCATTATCTAAAGCAACCAATTCCACCACTGCAGCGTGCAATTGATTTTCATCGCGCATGGGCGCAGTACAACCTTCCAAGTAACTGACATAGCTACCTTCGTCGGCAATAATTAAGGTACGTTCAAACTGACCTGTATTGGCTGCATTGATACGAAAATAAGTTGATAACTCCATTGGGCAACGCACGCCTTTTGGAATATAAACAAATGAACCATCACTAAACACAGCTGAATTTAATGTCGCGAAAAAATTATCGCGATAGGGAACGACGGTACCTAAATATTTTTCTACCAATTCCGGGTGATTTTTTACAGCTTCTGAAAATGAACAAAAGATCACGCCCGCTTCAGCTAACTTTCCTTTAAACGTTGTTGCAACTGATACACTATCAAATACAGCATCAATGGCAACACCAGCTAATTTTGCATGTTCATGTAATGGAATGCCTAACTTGTTATACGTCTCAATGAGCTTAGGATCCACTTCATCTAAACTTTTTGGGCCATCACTTTGTGATTTCGGTGCAGAATAGTAAATAATTTTTTGATAATCGATTTCATTAAATTTTAAATGTGCCCATGCTGGTGGTGTCATGGTTAACCAATGACGATAGGCGCGCAACCGCCATTCCAACATGAATTCAGGTTCTTCTTTCAACTTTGAAATTTTGCGGATGACATCTTCTGACAAACCAGGCGCAAAGGTATCTGCTTCGATCGCGGTTACAAAACCGTATTCGTAATTTTTATTGACGACTTGTTTGATGTATTGATTACTCATGTTTTGTGTTTCTCTCTACATTGACCGGTATGCTTTGGAATTTAAATTGCTGTTGGTTAATAGGTTTTGTCATTTGTGCCAACGTTAAACCGGATAAAGCATTTAAAATAATACGATTGATCACTTTCCAATTTTCTTTGATTGAACAGAGTGAGTCGAGCGCACATAAACTTTTCCCAGCGCAACACTCTGTCATTGCTAAGCTGCCTTCAACTGCAGACACTACTTCAGCAACAGTAATTTCGGTCGCTGGTCGCGCTAATTGATATCCACCCCCAGTACCACGATGTGATTTCACTAATTTGGCTTCGCAAAGGATTTTTAAAACCTTGCTCACCGTAGGGATAGATAAATGAATTTCTTTGGCAATAAGGGTAGCACTCACTATCCGCAATGGATCGAGCGCGAGAAAGCTCATGATAACGGTCGCATAGTCCGTTAACTTGCTGATTCGTAGCATTTTTAACCACCCCTAGTTATAGCCGCATACAGTACCATGCTTGTACTAATTATAGCAATAACTTGAGGGTATAGAGTTATATTTAAAGGAAAGGGGCGGCGGGCTTAATAACACTTAATGAATGCATCGCTCATAGTACAGCTAATGCGTGAATCATAAGGGGAGACTATGACGCTCTTCCGCACCATAGTCTCTTTACATAACCTAGCGTCCTTTCCTGCGCGGGGAGCTAGCTGGCTGAAATACTTGCTGAGGATTGCCACTGCTTGCGGTAGCCGCTGCTGCAACTGCAGCAGCACTTGAAGACGGCAGCCCCCCTAAAGTAACTTTGCATGGTGGCAATGGTCTTTTTACTATGACCAGCTTCTTTTTCGCTGCTACAGCAACAGATTGAGGAGATGTGATTACAGCTCTAGGAGATTCCGCAACACGCTGAGCTTGTGTTGGTGATTGCGGCACCATAACAACAATTCTTGGAGATGCAGCAGAAGCAGGCTGCCCCGCTGCAATTGCCGCTGCACTTTCTATTCTCACAGGTGGTGGAGCACTTGATTCCGCCATTAATCGTCTTGTCATAACAGTTGACGAAGAGCCTGCCGTGGTTGTCACTGTCATCTTACTCTCATGAGTTGTACTATCCGTACTGACAACTACTGTCGTACTCAACCGAGTCCCTTTGTCATTACTAGATGATGTTGTTACGACTGTTGTAGAGCTTCCAGCCGCACTTGGCGATGATGGTGCACGCACTACAGCACTCACAGTGACTGTTGGATCAGCAGCTGATGCGCTACTACTGCTGCTCGATGAGGAAACAACAACTGCCGCTGATTTTTGTTCTTTCATGTCGAAATCAAATGATATTTCCCGTAGAAAATCTTTCAATGGCTCAACAACGACTGGTGAAAATGGAAGTGCTGGTGCACTATTTGCTTGTCTCTCTTTTTCCCTTTGGTCTTTTGCAGCTGAAGCAGCTACTAAAATGGTATCTTTAAGTGCTTTGCAAAACTGGCAGCAAGGAATAACAGCTGTATAACGACGGTCTTTCGTAACTTCGATGTGCTGACGCCCTGCAAATGATTCCTGTAGTTCTGTTATCGATCTAGGTCGAGCTAAACAATTAGCCGACCCCTCAATAATTAAATCATTCCCATATCGTCTAAATAATTTAACTAACATATTCGAATAAATTATTTCTGCGCATGGTCGATCGTTAGATCGACTTATTCCCATATCAGCGAGCACCGTAGTTAAAAAGCTCTGGAATTCTCTATCGCTGAATATTAATGGTATAAATTTGTAGCCTGTACTCTGTTGCGTGTACATTCTAGAAAATTGATACATCGCTGCTCGCAAAAGCCTATTTTGGTTAGATATACTCACAGCAACAAAACAGCATTTTTTATTTTTAATATTTGCGGTAACAAACGAAATACATGACACGCCTCCATTCTTATTAGCCAGTTCTGCGCGACTGTTATCCTCATAAAAATCCCGCAGAAATTGTGTCGCGCAAGCTATAGCATCTTTTGATTCTTTAAAGATATGCTCCACATCGATTGAAATCTCTCCTAATGTACCAACCTGAGCACTGAGTGATTGCACGACAGAATTATATGCTTTTTGTTTTTCGTCGAATTGCTTAGCCTTAGCATCGTTCTGCTTTAGCCCCAGGCTTTTGAATTCTCCTATTTCTTTTGCTAATGCTAACTGTTCCTTCTTTAGCTTTAAGCTTTTTGAATCCGCTGTTATTTGTTTTAATTCTTCGTAACGTGGCTTGCTGATAATCCCCATACGTTCTGGGCTATGCTGTTTCTCTGCTGAACCAGCACTACCACTACTAGAGCGTGATCCGCTACTGGAGTATGATCCACCACTACGATGTGATTCGCTACTAGAGTGCGATGCACCACGATGGTGTGATCCGCTGCTGGAGTATGATCCACCACTACGATGTGATTCGCTACTAGAGTGCGATCCACCACTACGATGTGATTCGCTACTAGAGTGCGATCCACCACTACGATGTGATTCGCTACTGGAGTATGATCCACCACGATGGTGTGATCCGCTGCTGTGATGTGAACTACCGCTATGATGCGATCCACTACTTCTATGTGAATTGCTAGAAGAAGCTCCAGGTACGTAAGGCTCTGACCTAGCATGACTATGATAACGATTAGATGGGTATTTGCCTGGCGATCTTCGAGAATGAGACGATGACATAAGTACTCCTCCGCACTTTACTATAATTATTATTTTCGGCTGGATTGATTATAAATTATACTGCACAAGGGTGCCATTAGGAAAAAACCACCTACTGCATGAGATGACATCCTATTTTGATACTTGTAGAATACCCCGCAACTCTCAAACACCAGGATGGTTCATCATGCACTATAATAAACTCGGCAAAGCGGGTATCAAGCTCAGTGAGATTTCATTTGGTTCTTGGATTACCTTCGCAAAACAAATCGGCCTCAATGAAGCAAAAGAATTCATGCATATCGCGCATGACCATGGAGTAAATTTTTTCGATAATGCGGAAGGTTACTCGCATGGCGAAGCTGAAGTACTCATGGGAAAAATTCTCAAAGATTTTCGTCGTGAAGATACTGTCGTTTCCACCAAAATTTTTTGGGGCGGGAATGGTCCCAATGACACCGGTTTATCACGTAAGCATTTGATTGAAGGTACAAAAAATTCATTACGCCGCTTAGATTTAGACTATGTCGATTTATTATATTGTCATCGTCCTGATTTAGAAACACCCATTGAAGAAACGGTATTAGCCATGGATTATTTAGTTCGCCAAGGTTACGCCTTTTATTGGGGAACCTCTGAGTGGAGTCATACGCAGATTGAAAGCGCTTATGAAATTGCAGAAAAACTAGGTTGCATCAAACCTTCAATGGAACAGCCCCGTTACAATATGTTCGCTCGCGATCGTGTGGAAAAAGATTACCAACATTTATTCAAGAAGTATGGCATGGGAACAACCACTTGGAGCCCATTGGCATCAGGTATTCTTTCAGGAAAGTATGCGAATGGTATTCCACAAGATAGTCGTTTAGCGAAAGAAGCGTGGTTAATTCCGAATGATTTTAAAGAGCAAGTTGCTAAAACTCAAAAACTGGCGCTAATTGCTGCTGATTTAGGCTGCACTGTATCGCAACTAGCTATCGCATGGTGCTTGAAAAATCCCTACGTAAGCTCTGTGATTACGGGCGCTTCCAAAAAAGAACAATTAATCGAAAACTTAGAGGCATTGGAAGCTAAATCGAAATTAAAACCTGATGTCATGACAGCTATTGATATGATTTTAAAATGAATACACAAATAAAACCTTTTTGTGGCATTCAATTACGCGATATTGAATTAAATCTTCATCTGGGTTGGCCTGCGGCTGAACGCCTCAACCGCCAACCTATTTTAGTCAGTATTATTCTACGTTTTGATGCTGCGCCCAAAGCTTGTATCACCGATAACTTGGAAGATACTGTGTGTTACGATGAATTAATTCAAGCACTTGTCAAGGATACTGAAGCTAAAGAATTTAAACTAATTGAGCATTTAGCTTATGACATCTATCAATTAACTAAAGCACGATTACCGAATATTGGCGCGATAAAAATCGCTGTCGCTAAAAAACCACCTATTCCCCAGTTGACAGGAGGCGTTACTTTTTATTACGGTGACGAATAGAGATAACAATAATTCATACAGAAGGGGATTCGTTATGGCTTTTATTCGCGAGCTTTGGGCTAGGGTTTCTTTTGACTATGATGCATTAGCAGAGAAAATTGCATCGAAAGTGTTAGAACATTTAACGAATGACATACGACCCATCATTTTAAATAACTTTCCCCCGCCATTAAATGATAGTGAAACACCGCAAGTTAGAAATGCTTTAGTAGTAAAGCTCAAAGAATATTTCAAATTACATGATGAAAAAGCAACAGGAATATCTCTGATAGCATTAACCAAACCCATAGAAGACTCTATCAGTGAACAACTAGCTCACGGCCTTTCTCACGCTGTTTTTGCTGATGAGAAAGATATTGTCTCTGATGACAAAAGCACATTACTCACTACATTAACTAAAAAAATGCTACAAAACCCCAAGGTAGTCGACCCCATTTTCGAGCAATATTTAAAAACTGATCTTGCACAAGAATCGATTGATATGAAGGCAAAAGCTACTGTTTTAAAAGATTTATTTATAGCACAAGTTGAGGCTGGCCAACCACAACGTGCTCTTCTTTATTTCCAACTCTGGGATGTGACCATTAGTGAACAGTCATCTTCACTCCTAAAAAACATCTGTAAAGACTTTGGAAAAAACAAAGTGCAACAAGATGCTAAAAAACAGAGTGGCCCCAAATGATTGTCTTAGGCCTTGGTTGCAATCTGGGTGATCGCTTACAACAATTACGACGCGCGTTAGATTTTTTACGTAAGCTTCCAGGCCTTATTGTAAAACAAGTTTCTCCACTCTATATTTCCGATGCGCTGCTTCCAGAAGATGCGCCTGACAGTTGGAACAAACCCTATTTAAACCTCGCTGTGCGTTGTGAAACAACATTACAACCAGAAGAATTATTGGCTCAAGTCAAACATATTGAAAAACTCGTTGGTAGAACCCCAGAAAAAACATGGGGGCCACGGATTATCGATATTGATTTACTGGCTTGGGATAATTTAATTCTGAGTGATAAGAAAAAATTGCATCTTCCGCATCATTGTTTACATGAAAGACCATTTGCTTTGTGGCCTCTTGCAGATATTGCGCCACGTTGGATTTATCCTTTACCTGGTCCTTTTCATGGGAAAACAGCGACTGAAATTACTGCACAATGGCCATCGCGTTTCGATGGTAGCGCACCATTTCGTACACGACAAATTGCTCACCGCATTGATACTCCCGCTTTAGTCGGCATCATCAATGCAACAACCGATTCTTTTTCTGCCGATGGGATTTTGCATCGCATGCATAGCCATGAATTTGCGAATCAATTAGTACAACACGGTGCAGAAATTCTTGATATTGGCGCTGAAGCAACTGGACCTAAAGCGACACCCATTACCTCAACTGAAGAGTGGCAACGTCTAGAACCTATTTTGCTTGATGTGCTACAGACACGAAATAATTTTCTTATCACACCTAAAATAAGTGTTGATACCCGTCATGCTGATGTCGCCGAAAAAGCCTTGGCGTTAGGCGTTGATTGGATTAATGATGTGAGTGGATTAGATGATCCTGACATGATTGCTTTATTGAAACATCAAACTTGTGACATTGTATTTATGCATCACATGGGAATTCCTGCTGCTACGCAAACGATACCTAACCACGAAGACCCCGTCCTTCATGTTTATGAATGGGCTGAGAAAAAAATAGCTTTATTTACTCAACAGGGCATTGCTGCTGAGCGTTTAATTCTTGATGTAGGCATTGGTTTTGGCAAAACAGCTGTGCAATCACTTGAGCTAATTCAGCGTATCAATAAATTTAAATCACTTGGCATACGTTTACTGGTTGGACATTCTCGTAAGTCGTTTTTGACCTTGTTTACATCAAAACCTGCGTTCGAACGTGACATAGAAACTGTCATGATTTCCCATTTTCTTGCTCAACAATCGGTAGATTTTCTGCGTGTCCACGACATCGAAGCTCACAGTCGATGTTTAAAAGTTTCAACCTCCCTTAAACACTAGTTGATCAATATTTGCGTAGATATACTGTCATTGGAGCTAAAATGCCCGCTAAAATCGTCATTTATGTAAAATAATTAATCAATTCAGTTGGTTACAGTTTTTTTATATCTACATGATTTTGTTCGTTTTTTAGTTAACAAACTCTATGGAAAATTGATTAAACTATTATAGAGTAGCGAATAAAAAACAGAATTATCGATACATGCTTTAACCATGAGGAGTGGTTATCAATGCCAAGTCGAAACTCGCCTAGAGTGAGTTACGTACGCAAGCAAGCGTGTCGAAAGCTCATTATTTTTCTGAGCACGGTGTTTGCTGTCGTCAACATTTATGCAAATCCCACTGGTGGTGAAGTAGCTGCAGGAAACGCAACGATCACACAATCTGGTACGCACACTGAAATTACGCAAACCACCGATAAAGCGATTGTTAATTGGCAAAGCTTTAATATTGGCGCGAATGAATCAACACACTTTCAATTACCTTCGAGTGAGTCTGTTACCTTAAACCGTATTAATCCCGGACAAGGTGCATCGCAAATCTTTGGCAGCTTAACGTCAAATGGCCGCATCATTTTAGTTAACCAAGCCGGTATTTATTTCAGTGCATCAGCACATGTCGATGTCGGTGGGATTATGGCATCCACTGTGGACATTACCGATCAAAATTTCTTAGCGGGTAAATATGTGTTTGATCAACCGTCAAGTTTGCATGGCACGGTTGTGAATCGCGGCACGATCATTGCAGCGAACAATGGATTAGTTGCCTTAATCGGTTCGAATGTGTCGAACGAAGGTTACATTCATGCGCATGCAGGTAGTGTTGTTTTAGCTTCTGGCGAAAAATTCACGGTTGATTTGAATGGCGATGGCCTCGTTAATTTTACTGTTGATCAAGCTGCCTCTGCAGTCGGTGTTGATCCAGAAAACAACGTGATGCACGATGGCGTAAAAAACTCAGGAACCATCGTTGCTGACGGTGGTAGAATTATTTTAACTGCGAAAACAGCATCGGGTGTTGTTGATAACGCAATCAACATGAGCGGTGTGGTGCAAGCACACTCTGTTTCACAAAAAAATGGCGAAATTATTTTTTCAGCGGAAGGTCCTGGTGTTGTTAGAGTCGCAGGAAAAATTGATGCGTCAGGAAAAACTGCCAATAAAAAAGGGGGCAATGTACACATTGCAACAACAGGGTTACTTACTGTTGAACCACAAGCATTGATAGATGTGAGTGGTAGTGCTGGCGGTAATATTACTTTATCTGCATATAACCTTTTGCATACTGGAAAGTTATTAGCTGAAGGCACCACAGGCGCTGGTGGTAACATAGACATTTATCTTCAAAATCGCGGTATTTTTACAACTAGCAGTAATATCAATGCAAATGGTTTTACATCAGGTGGAAATATTTGGATTCAAAGTGGCATTGATTCTTTCTCTCCAAACAATGGATTATTTTTATCAGGAAATTATTCTGCTATAGGTCAAACAGGTGGAACAATTACCTTGTTGGGTAATTCATTAAACTTAATCGATGCGCATATCGATGCATCAGGTGATTTTGGTGGTGGTTTGATTCGCATTGGTGGTGATTATCAAGGTGCTAACTCTCTTATTCCTAATTCACAATCTCTCTATACTAATTTTTCTACGACAATAAAATCAGATGCTACTATTTTAGGAAATGGTGGAAGAATTATTCTTTGGTCCGATGGTGATACTATCGCGACAAGTAGTCTATCAGCAAAAGGTGGTGCATTAGGTGGTAATGGCGGATTCATGGAAGTTTCAGGCAAAGAATCATTAGGTTTTGGTGCAGCAACAGATCTTAGTGCGCCACACGGTCAAGCTGGTACGTTATTGTTAGATCCTAAATTTATTATTATTGATGAAGCTGCAGGTATAACTCCGCAATACAATTTAATTGATCCTAATCAAGCCGCCGGTAATTTATTTGGAACTAATATTTCTGTTCTCTCTAATGGAAACATTGTCGTGACTTCAGCAGGAGATAGCTTTGCTGCAGCATCATCTGGTGCAGCTTATCTATTTAATGGAAGCACTGGCGGATTGATCAGTATGTTATTAGGATCTAATGCAGGTGATCAAATTGGTTCTTCAGGAATTACCGTACTCGATAATGGAAATTATTTAGTACGCAGTATCAATTGGAATGATAGTCGTGGTGCTGTGACATTTGGTAATGCAACATCAGGAGTAAGTGGTACTGTTTCTTCAGCAAATAGTTTAGTCGGAAGCACTGCAAACGATCGCGTAGGTTATCATGGCGTCACTCAATTGCTGAACGGAAACTTCTTAATTAGCAGCGGATTTTGGAATAGTAATTCTGGTGCAGTTACTTTTGGCAGTAAAACAACTGGTGTCAGTGGTGAAGTTTCATCTGCGAATAGTTTAGTGGGAACAACTGTTAGTGTATTCCACGGAGGAGAAGGCGGTGAGGGTGGCGAAGGTGGTGAAGGTGGCGGCGGATATAGCACATACACCATGGCTACCATTACAAAACTTACTAATGGTAATTATTTAGTATCCAATCAAGACACGGGGGCATTAGGTTATGTCACTTTTGGTAATGCTGATACAGGTATCAGTGGCGTCATATCTTCTGCAAACAGTCTTATCGGCACCTCAGTTGGTGATCGCGTTGGTGAAACTATCACAATATTAACGAATGGAAACTATGTTGTCGGATCTAAATATTGGAATAGCAATACTGGCGCAGCAACATTTGGTAACGGTAGTACAGGGGTTGTCGGTGAAATCTCCTCTTCGAATAGTCTTGTAGGTACTACTTACGGCGATAAAGTAGGTGAATCCATTACGGCACTAGCAAATGGAAACTACGTCGTTGGATCTTCTCATTGGAATAGTGATACTGGTGCAGCTACTTTTGCCGACGGAACCACTGGAATTACCGGTGAAATTTCTTCTTTAAACAGTCTTGTTGGTACCACTGCAGGTGATGCTGTTGGTAAATATGCTTATGCGCTCACGAATGGTAACTATGTTGTTTTAAGCTATGAATGGAATGGTGGAATGGGCGCAGCTACGTTTGGTGATGGCTCAGTGGGAATAACAGGTGAAATCTCATCATTAAATAGTTTAGTTGGGAGCTCTGCTGGTGACGGTGTTGGTGGCGGAATAAAAGAACTACATAATGGTAATTATGTGGTACAAAGTTTTCATTGGGATAGTGATCGTGGTGCAGCAACACTAGGAAGTGGAACATCAGGTGTAAGCGGAGTGGTGTCTTCTGCAAATAGCTTAGTGGGCGATACTGTAGGTGATATGGTGGGCTTCTCTGTCTACGCTCTTACAAATGGTAATTACGTCACAGGTAGCACCAGTTGGCATGGTGGTCGTGGGGCTATGACGTTTGGTGATGGAACGACAGGAATTACAGGCGTGGTTTCTTCTCTTAACAGTCTAGTTGGCAGCTCAACTTATGATGCGGTTGGCTATGGTGGAAGCACAGGCCCAATCATTGAACTAGCCAACGGCAATTTTTTGGTAAAAAGTTTATATTGGGGTAGTAGTATCTTCCCTGGCGCGAACATTAAAGGTGCGGTGACATTTGCAAGTGGAACTACAGGTGTAACCGGTGAAATATCCGCAGCAAATAGTTTAGTAGGGACAAACGGCAATGATGTTATCGGACAAGGTATAACAACACTTTCCAATGGCAACTATGTTGTATGGGGAGGAAGCTATGGAAATGGCAAAGGCTCAGCTACATGGGGAAGTGGAACAACTGGTGTGCATGGTGAAGTCTCTTCAGCTATTAGTTTAGTCGGTAGCAATTCTGGAGATTATGTTGGTGGTTATGTGTATGCATTACCTAATGGAAATTATCTTGTTTCAAGTTACTTAGCAGATTCTAGGGGAGCATTAACTTTTGTTAATGGCACAACAGGAATGGTGGGAGATACAAGCGCTATTAATGCTAGTAATAGTTTAATAGGAAGTTCTACGGGCGATATGGTGGGTGCATACGCTGTTACTGTGTTATCAAATAGTAATTATGTCGCACGAAGTGATAGTTGGGATGGTAGTCGCGGCGCTGTCACCTTTGGTAATGGAACAACAGGTGTTACTGGTGTTGTTTCATCCACAAATAGTTTAGTTGATACTGGAAACTCTAGTATTGTTACGCTGGCAAATAATAATTATTTGGTAGTTGGATCAACTAATAATGGTTCTGTGACCTTTGTAAATGGTTCTACGGGTTCCACTTTAGATGGCAGCAATATTATCTCTGCTCAAAATAGTATTTTAGGTACAACGGCATCCAGTAATCCTAGTGGAATGCAACTGGATGCTGGCACAGGAACTTATCTTGCTCGTTTTACTGCTGAAAATAGCGATCAAGGTCGAGTCACCGTTGGGTTAACTGATCCGAATCAGCTAGCATTTAGTCGTGCGATCGGTATGTCATTAACAATAACCCCGACCTTTATTCAAAATACATTAAATGCTGGTACCAATGTCATATTACAAGCGAATACTGATATTACTGTTTCTTCAGCGATCGCAACTAATTTTGCACACAGTGGCAATCTAACCCTTGAAGCAGGACGTAGCATTATTCTCAATGCCAATGTATCAACTACCAATAGCACGATAACCATGTCAGCTAATAATGCATCTGCGGTTGAAAGCGACAGAGATGCGGGGGCAGGTGGTATTAGCATGGCATCAGGCGTTGTGATCAATGCGGGTAATGGCGATATTAATTTATCGATAGGTTCATCTAATTCAGGAGTATTTAATCCTGGAAACTTAGTTTTAAATGAATTAATTGGTGCAAATATTAATTTGTCATCACCGAATCAAATCACAGGTGAAGGAAATATTGCGGCCAATTCTAGTTTGACGGTTAATGCTGGTGACACGAGTAGCTTATCAGGGATCATTAGTGGCAATGGGAATCTAGTTAAACAAGGTAATGGTATTCTAACTTTAGGTGGTGCAAATACTTATAGCGGTACAACACATATTACTGCGGGCACTCTTAAACTTACATCGTCTCACTCTTTAGGTAACAGCGCGAATACTACTATCGCGGATGGCGCTACGTTAGATATCGCATTTAACAATAGTACCTTAGCCAATACCAATAACATTTACCTAAACGGTAACGGTGTTGGCTCAGATGGTGCACTGACTATTTCTGGAAGTAATGCTGTTTTAAATAATGGGTTAGTTTTACAAAGCCATAGTGCATATGGTGGCTCAGGTAGCGGTAGATTAGGCGGCGCTGTAAGTGGTAACTATATATTAACAAAAGTTGGATTAGGCACCATTCGATTAGGCAGTGAACCAACGGATACCAACACAAATACTCCACCCATAGAAACAGCAACCAACAATAATTCTGTGATAAACCATCCAATCATCAATAATTATGCTAGCTATATCACCGCACTCTATCCGATGTTAAATAGAAATGGAGGCACTATCGTTTATGGCATCGGCTCACCAAACATCAGCATTATTATCAATCTGCTATCGACTAATAGTTTAGGATGGCTAGGAGCCCTACCATCACTTAATTCAGCTCACAATGTTGCGTTATCACCACCTTCGCTACCCAGTATCAAAGTGGTCCCCAATAATATTTCAATATTTAACTTAAATGGATTAGCTACGCCGCAAGCTAATGTACTTGACGCGGCACTTCCTGACCTTAACAATCATTCAACAACGTTACGCGTTGATGAGGGTGTAAATGATTTTGTAACGCCATCAGCATCAAAGAAGCAGAACCTCAATACCACGCCAGAAAACGATTTAGTTCAACGCCATTAACACAATCATATCCGATAAAAATACATCGCTCTCGCCATTATTGATCTAAATATAATCATTACTATCCGTATGCATGGCAAAAAATTAATCTATTCAATAGGTTGCAGTTTTTTATATCTTTATGATTTTACACAGTTTTTAGTTAACAAACTCTCTGACAAATTGATTAAACTAATAGAGTAGCCAATAAGAAACGGAATTATCGATACATGCTCTAACCATGAGGAGTGGTTATCAATGCCAAGTCGAAACTCACCTGGAGTGAGTTACGTACGCAAGCGAGTATGTCGAAAGCTCATTATTTTGCTGAGCACAGTATTTGCTGTCGTCAACATTTATGCAAACCCTACTGGTGGCGAAGTAGCAGCAGGAAGCGCAACGATCACACAATCTGGTACGCACACTGAAATTACGCAAACCACCGATAAAGCGATTGTTAACTGGCAGAGCTTTAACATTGGTGCGAATGAATCAACACACTTTCAACAGCCTTCAAGTAGTTCTATCACGCTGAATCGAATTAATCCCGGACAAGGTGCATCGCAAATCTTTGGCAGCTTAACGTCAAATGGCCGCATCATTTTAGTTAACCAAGCCGGTATTTATTTCAGTGCATCAGCACATGTCGATGTCGGTGGGATTATGGCATCCACCGTGGATATTACCGATCAAAATTTCTTAGCGGGTAAATATGTGTTTGATCAACCATCCAGTTTGCATGGCACTGTTGTGAATCGCGGTACGATTATTGCAGCTAATAATGGATTAGTTGCCTTAATCGGTTCGAATGTCTCAAACGAAGGTTACATTCAAGCGCATGCAGGTAGTGTTGTGTTAGCATCCGGCGAAAAATTTACCGTTGATTTAAATGGTGATGGTTTAGTTCATTTTACGGTTGATCAAGCCGCTTCTGGCGTTGGTGTTGATCCTGAAAATCATCCTATGCAAGATGGCGTAAAAAACTCAGGAACGATTATTGCTGACGGTGGAAAAATTGTTTTAACCGCAAAAACAGCATCGGGTGTTGTGGATAACGCAATCAACATGAGCGGTGTTGTACAAGCTCATTCTGTTTCACAAAAAAATGGCGAAATTATTTTTTCTGCTGAGGGTCCTGGTGTTGTAAGAGTGGCAGGAACAATTGATGCGTCAGGAAAAACAGCAAATCATACTGGCGGTAAAGTTAAAATCCTCGGTGCACACATTCAATTAAAATCACCAACGGTGATTGATGTCAGTGGTATCAATGGTGGCGGTGAAGTTTTAATTGGTGGTAATTATCGTGGTTTAGGCCCAGAACAAAATGCATTAACAACAGTGATTGATTCGGGTGTGATGATTAATGCAAATGCTTTACTCTATGGCAATGGTGGGCGAGTCATCGCATGGTCTGATGGATATACTGGATTCCACGGCAATATCAGTGCACAAGGTGGAATATTCGGTGGTAACGGTGGTTTTGTCGAAACATCAGGACATTACCTAACAATTTCTGGTGGCAGAGTTAACTTACTCGCTCCCAATGGTTTCACCGGTGATTGGTTACTCGACCCAACTGATTTAACCATTAGTGCTAGTGGTTCATCGAATTTATCTTCAGGATCAAACCCTTTTGTTGGTGATAACAATTCAACATCATCGAATTTAGATGTGGCTGATTTAGTTGCTGCATTAGGTGGTGCAAACGTCACGGTGCAAACAACAGCAGGAGGAACAGGTTTAGGTTCTGGTGATATTACTGTGGCGACAGGAATCACTTGGAGCACGGCAACAAAACTAACATTAGATGCCTATCGCAATATTATTATTAATGCCCCCATTTCAGGTATCAATGGTTCACTTGAATTATCAGCCACAAATGCTGCGCAAAGTATCACAACAGGTGCATTAGGAACGGTTAACGTTGCCAACTTTAATTTGTTGCAAGGTCAATGGTATCAAGTAGGCTCGCTACCTACATTTAGTGCATCGAATAGCTTTCAAATTGATTCGGGTTCTATCACACCCACGGGCGTTGAATTTTTACGAGCATCATCCGGCAATGGCGGTGGAACTCCATACGTTATTCAAGATATTTATGGTTTACAAGGTATTAACTCAAGCTCAACGCTTCTCGGTAGTAATTTTATTTTAGGTGCTGATATTAATGCATCCGCAACAACAACTTGGAATAGTGGCGCGGGATTTATCCCAATTGGGAATGCTTCTGTGAAATTTAGTGGGGATTTTGATGGTGCAAACCATGCAATTACCGGATTGTATTTTAATAATAATGGAGTTAGCACCGTCGGTTTATTTGGTTATTTAGACGGTGCTACGATTTCTGATCTTGCCATCACAAGTGCAAATTTCAATGCTGCTGATTATGTAGGTGTGCTAGCAGGTAGATCAAATGCTTCTACTATAAGTGGTGTGACAACATCTGGGGCTTTCACTGGATTAAATTTCATGGGAGGTTTAATCGGGGAATTTATTGGCGGCACCATCACCAATTCTTCGACGAATGTCACTATTACAAAAGGTTCAGGTTTTGATAAGAATTATGCGGGTGGTATGGTGGGTGTCAACAGCGGAACTATTTCAAACTCGTATTCAACCGGCAATATTTCAGGTGGTTCAGGATTTCAAAATGTAGGTGGCTTTGTTGGATATAACGTAGGCTCTATTACGAACTCATATGCAACAGGTAATGTGAGTGGTAACGATGAAATTGGTGGCTTCGTTGGTACAACAGACGTAGGAAATTCAATTTCAAATTCATATGCAACGGGTAATGTCAGTGGTGGTATTTGGGATATTGGTGGATTTGTAGGTATTCATATTTCCGGTACTATTGATAACTCTTATGCGATGGGTTCAGTTACTTCGAATGGAGCGTCAACAAGAAATGGTGGCTTTGTTGGTGCAAATGAAGCAACGATCAAACGTTCGTATAGCACAGGATACCAATCGAATGCGTCAGGTGGCGCTTTCGCTGGAGTAAACTCTGGCACTATTTCAAATAGTTATTGGAATGTTGATACTGTCGGCAGAGGTAGTGATGGCAGCAGTTCGGCAAGTGCTGGCGGGACAGGAAAGTCAACGGCAAACATGATGTTACAATCTACTTATTGTGCGAGCGGTAATTGTAGCGGTAGTGCAAACGAATTTGATTTTGCTACTACCTGGGGAATAATCGCAGGCACATCTTATCCGTATTTATTAGCATTTAACTCAACAACTCCACAAGTCTTTTCAGGAAGTATTTCGGGATCAGGTGCTGCAACAGGGAGCTCAGTAAAATTAGTTTCGAATGGCGTTAATATTGCAAGAACCACAGCCGGAGCAAATGGTTTTTATTATTTTCTAATTCCAACAACGGTCACAACAACTAATCCATATGTTGTGGGTACGAATCCGGCGTTAGTTTATCTTTCTGGTGCGTCAGCTAAAAGTAATGCGATTCAAACAGCTGCGAGTGGCACAAGTAGCATAACTAACTTTAATCTTTCAACTGCAAATAATATTGAAATTAGTGTTGCCAATTTCTCCAACTCTTTACTAGCGACACTCTTAGGATCTATCAGCGACAGTAATATTCAATATACGGCTTCAGGCAACAATTTAAGTTTATATAATTCGACATTACATGTCGCTAATGGCAATGCTTACACAGTTGACGGCAACATTGATACCAATATTTCTGCGTCAAGTTCTGCGGTTAATTTTTCAGGTGCGGTGACGAACAATGGTTACAACATCACAACGATAGGCTCACAAACTTACACCGGTGGCGTTTCAAGTAACGCGAGTGTTTCTCTTATCGCGCAAGGTGGTAGTGGAAACATTACTATCGGTAGCAGTGGTTATACTATGACTGGCGCTAACACATTAAGTTTACAAGCTGATAACAATATTATTTTAAATGGCCCTATTGCAATTACAGGCGGCACACTACAGCTCAGCGCTGCTAACAGTAGTCAAAGTATAACAACAGATTCTTCTGGCACTATCAATGTAGCTAACTTTGATTTGTTGCAAGGGCAATGGTATCAAGTGGGTTCACTGCCATCCTTCACCGTTTCCAATGATTTCCAACTTGATTCAGGTAACTCTGCATCAAATACTGTGGAATTTTTACGTGCTAGTAGTGGCGATGGATCCTTCGGAAATCCATTCATTATAAATGACATCTATGGGTTACAAGGGATTAACTCTGCTAATTACAGCGGTAATCATTTATTAGCACAATCATTTGCTCTTGGCAGCAATATTGATGCTTCCGTTACATCTAATTGGAATAGTGGAGAAGGCTTCAGACCAATTGGTACTGGGTACGCTCCATTTACTGGAACATTTGATGGTACTGGATATGTTATTGATAATTTAAGTATGAGCCTAGGGACAACTATTCTTAATGGGGACGCTGGCTTATTCGGAAATTTATCTGGTTCCGTAACGAATGTTGGTCTTACTAATATTAATTATGCTATTACCGCAACTGATTACAATTACAACCATAATATAGGTGGTTTAGCGGGAACAATTGGCGGTGGTGGTAACATCACAACTTCTTATGTAACAGGAACCATTGTCTCTAGTGATAATTGTAATGGCGGATGCCTAACTGTTGGTGGCTTGGCTGGTATTCTATTAGATGGCTCTTGGGTAAGTAACTCATTTACTAATACTAATATTATTGCCACCATGAATACGAATGGTGGTGGAAGTATTGTTGCCGGTTTCATTGGATCAAATTGGTCATACGCATATCCTGGTATCACAAATTCTTATAGCCTTGGTTCTGTTACTGCAACAGGAACAGGCAGCGGCGGAAAGTTTGCGGCAGGATTCCTCGGATACAATGTTAGTGGTGCCACCACGACTAATTCATTTAGTAGCGGGAATGTCAGTGGCTCAGGCGTAACAATCGGCGGCTTTGCTGCAATCAATAATGCCACGATAAGTAATTCATTTTGGGACACTGCAACATCCGGTCAATCCTCTGGCATTGGCACTGGTGATACTTCAGGTGTAACAGGCGGGACCTTCGATGGAAGCAGTGGTAGCAACTTAAGTTCACAAACAACATTTACCAGTGCTGGCTGGACTTTTGATGCATCGAACTGGGGTATTCTTGATAGTCAATCGTATCCTTATTTAAGAACGCTTTTTACATCAACGCCTAGTGCAATTTCAGGGATTGCCGTAGGTTCCAGCACTGTTGGTAACACCATACAGTTAGCTGCAAATGGCAGCGTCATTAATTCAAGTGGATTAACACAAGGGACTGCGCTTGTCGGTGCCAATGGTTTTTACTATTTCTTATTACCTAATGGTACGCTATCAAACGGCGATGCTATCTTAACGTATTTAAGCGGGGCATCTACTAAAGGAAATGCGATTGCTTTAGCAGGTAGCGGTGGGAATTTAATAAATTTAAATATTAATGCAGCCAATAATATTGATATTGGCACAGCAACAGATTCGAATGCTTATAGCAATAGTACGCTAATGACAGCATTAGGCGGTTTAAATTCCACAGACATTTTATTTTCAAATCCATCCGGCAATATTATTAATTTAGGGAATGCAACCAACACGATTGCAAACCTTAATATCAGTTCATCAAATGCAACATACACGATCAATGGCAATATCACCGCTGATGGTGGAGCAACAGCAACAACAGTTAGTTTTGCTGGTGCACTCATTAATAATGGTTTTGATATCACAACACTCGGTTCACAAACTTACAGCGGCGGTGTAGCAAGTAATGATGATGTCACACTCACTGCAACCGGTGGATCAAGTGACATCACCATTGGTAGTGGTGGTTACACGATGACCGGAGCTAAAACTCTTTCATTGGTCGCGGGACGTAATATTATTTTAAACGGTCCTATTGCTATTACTTCCGGATCGTTAAATTTAACCGCAGCTGATTCAGCGCAAAGTATTACAACCGGTGCATCTGGCACTATTGATGTTGCTAACTTTGATTTACTACAAGGCCGATGGTATCAAGTAGGAACATTACCTTCTTTTGCTGTATCGAATAATTTTCACATTGCGCCAGGAAGCAATTATCCCTCTGTTGGTGCGCGATTTAATGCAAGTTTCTTACGTGCCGCGGGTGGTGATGGCTCATCAAACACGCCTTATCAAATTGCTGATATTTATGGCTTGCAAGGTCTCGCAACACAGTCGATGAGTAATTACTATCTTTTAAATGGAAACATTGATGCAACTCCGACAACCAATTGGACCGCTGGTTTTGTTCCAATTGGTGAACAAGCTGGTGCTGGATACTCTGGTGTTTTTGATGGACAAAACTATACGATTAATAATTTATATATCAATGCAAATAATTATTATGTTGGTTTGTTTGGTATTACGAATGGCGGTACGATTCAAAATTTGGGCCTAACGAATGTCAACATCAACACTACTAATAGCGTATTTTCAGGTGTACTCGCTGGCGAAATATATAATGGCACAAATGTCAATAATGTATATGTAACTGGCCGTGTTACTGCAAATGCTGGCGGCGGATTAAATGCTGTTGGTGGTTTAACTGCTGGATATAATTCCGCTGCTGCAGGCGGTTCTATCAATAACGTATATACCAATGTCATTGTGACTCTTACCAATGGAGCTGCTGGGTCATCTGCTGGTGGTCTTGTTGGGGCAATGTGGAATGTCAGCGGAACTTCTACAATAACGAATAGTCACAGCACAGGAAATATCACTGCATATGGTGCTGGAGTCTCAGTTGGCGGTTTAGTTGGTGAATTTAATGGTACAAGTAGCATTTCTAACTCATATAGTGCAGCTGTTGTAAATGGCTCGGGTAATGTCGGCGGATTAACAGGATGGAAGGCGGCTGGTGCAACATTTAATAATAACTATTGGGATATTTCAACATCCGGTCAAACTAATGCATATAACACGAGTAATGGCAGTGTCAGTGGCGCTACTGGACTAAATACTACGAATTTAATGCAACAAGCTAACTTTTCTGGTTTTACATTTGATGCATCACATTGGGGGATTATTGAAGGTTCTTCTTACCCCTATTTAAGAACACTGTTCTCCTCAACTCCTAGCGTTGTGTCAGGGGTAGCCATAGGAGCTGGCACGGTAGGAAATACATTACAACTTGCTGTGAATGGATCTAGTTTATCAAATACTGGATTACTGCAAGGAACTACATATGCTGGTGCAAATGGTTTTTACTATTTCTTATTACCTAATGGTACGCTATCAAACGGCGATGCTATCTTAACGTATTTAAGCGGGGCATCTACTAAAGGAAATGCGATTGCTTTAGCAGGTAGCGGTGGGAATTTAATAAATTTAAATATTAATGCAGCCAATAATATTGATATTGGCACAGCAACAGATTCGAATGCTTATAGCAATAGTACGCTAATGACAGCATTAGGCGGTTTAAATTCCACAGACATTTTATTTTCAAATCCATCCGGCAATATTATTAATTTAGGGAATGCAACCAACACGATTGCAAACCTTAATATCAGTTCATCAAATGCAACATACACGATCAATGGCAATATCACCGCTGATGGTGGAGCAACAGCAACAACAGTTAGTTTTGCTGGTGCACTCATTAATAATGGTTTTGATATCACAACACTCGGTTCACAAACTTACAGCGGCGGTGTAGCAAGTAATGACGGTGTCACATTAACTGCAAATGGCGTATCAAGTGATATTACGATTGGCAGTGGCGGTTACACCATGACCGGTGCAAATACCCTCGCCTTAGTTGCCGGTCGAAATATTATTTTGAATGGGCCTATTTCAATCACCAGCGGTACTTTGAATTTAACTGCAGCTGATTCAGCACAAAGTATAACGACCGGCGCATCCGGTACAGTCGATGTTGCTAATTTTAATTTATTACAAGGTCGTTGGTATCAAGTTGGTACTCTCCCATCATTTAATGTATCGAATAATTTTGAAATTGCTTCGGGTGCAGCAACACCAACAGGGGTTGAATTTCTACGAGCAACTTCAGGTGGAAGTAAAACTCCATATGGATTAGCTGATATCTATGGCCTGCAAGGAATAAATTCTAGTGCCGCATTGCGCGCTGAGTCATTTGTTTTAGATGCTAATATTGATGCATCAAGTACTGCCAATTGGAATAGTGGCGCTGGGTTTATTCCCATTGGTGAAACGAATACATCTTATTTTAGTGGAAGTCTTAATGGCCAAAACCATAAGATCAGCGATTTATTTATTAATAACTCGAGCGTCACTACATATGGTGTTGGATTATTTAGCGCGGTTTCAAATGCAACAATTCAAAATATTGGTTTAGAAAATGTAAATATTTCCTCATCAAATGGCCATGTGGGTGCTTTAGTTGGGTTTGTTAATTGGAATACCGGATATGGCGCAATTATCAATAATACGTATTCAACTGGTAATGTGAGTCAATCAGGCAGCGCTGGGGTAGCCGGTGGTTTGATTGGGTACTTTGGTTCTGGCACCGTATCTAATTCGTATAGTACCGCGAATGTTACATCTTCTGTAAATACAACCAGCGCTGGTACTGGTGGTTTAATTGGTAACTTTGCTTTCGGTGGCGGTGCAAGCGAAGCAACGTTAAGTGGCTCATTTAGCACCGGTAGAGTAATTGGTGGAGGAACAAGCGCGGGTGGTTTAATTGGTAGATTATCTGAGTCAAATACCGGCGCACCAACAGTAACCGATTCCTATAGTTTAAGCTCTGTTTCTGGAAGTGGTATTGTTAGTGGATTCATTGGTCTCGTTGATGAATACAATATTTCGAGAACATCTAGTGTTAGCAATTCATATAGCGCAGGCAGAGTCAGTGGTAGCGGAACATTAGGTGGATTTATTGGTCAAGTTGACGCAAATCAAATTTTATTAAGTTCAGGGAATTATTGGGATACAGATACATCAGGTCAATCAACTGGCATAGGATCTAATTTAGGCTCCATCAGTGGAACAGCACCAACAGGAAAAACAACTGCGGAACTACAAACAGCTCTACCAATAGAATATTCTGGTGGTACTTGGAGTATTATTTCTGATGCATCATATCCATATCTCTTAAATTTCTACTCCACTGCGCCTAGCGTTGTATCTGGTATCGCTATTGATTCGACTACTGCGGGTGACACCATGCGAATCGCCGTGAATGGTGAAGCACTATCAAATAATGGATTAATACAAGATACAGCTTATATAGGTGCTAATGGTTATTATTATTTCTTACAACCTAATGGAACGATTGGCACAGAACAAGTTGTTCTAACTTATTTAAGCGGCGCATCTAAAAAAGGAAATGCTATTGGTGTTGCAAATTTTGGCGGTATGCTAACTACCTTGAATATTAATGCAGAAAATAACATTGATGTGGGAACAGCAACCGATGTTAATAGCTATAACAACAGCACGCTTCGATTTGCTATCAGCAATGTGAGTTCGGGTGATTTATTATTTTCAGGTTCGGGAGATGATATTACTCTAGGATACGGCAGCAACATGATAGCCAATCTTAATATTTCTTCATCTGATTTAGATTATTCTCTCACTGGCGTTATTGATACCATGAATGGCGCGACTAGCTCTGTTTATTTTGCAAGTCCAGTTACGATTAACTATGGTGGTTCTGTAACGACAACAGGAGCAGGCGGGCAAACTTACAATGGCGCAGTACAAATTGGTACTAATACAATATTATCAGCTGGCATAGGAAATATTTTATTTAATAGCACCATTGATTCAATTAATTCTACTCCAATTAATTTAACATTGAATGGCAGTGGTGTTGTAACATTTAATGATACGATTGGTAGTAATTATGCATTAGGTAGTTTATCAGTTAATGGCGGTAGTACGACGATTAATACCTCTTCTATTTTAACAGCAGGCTCACAAAGTTATAGCGGTATCACTTCATATTCTACCGACTTAAATCTTACGGCCTCTGATTCAAGTTCGAGTATACAGCTTGACTCTATGATGGGTACCAATGCATTAACTCTTAGCGCCGGAAATCATATTTTAATTAATGGAGACATAACAGGCGCTAATATTTCTCTTACCAGTGGAACAGGTAATACAGGTGTCGGTGGAATAGCAATTGGTGGAGGTATAACTAGTACTGGTGATGTTTCACTTTCAGGTGCCATGTTATTTGGTCAAGGGGGAGTAGCAAATCTATCTACTAGCATTAGCATCGGAGATGGTATTCAAGCAAGTGGTGATATTACATTAGCAGGTACACAATTTAATAATGACATAGAATTAACTGGTAATATCACATCCACCGGGAATGATGATATTTCTATTACTCCTTACGGAACAGGTATAATTCAATTAACTAATTCCAATATTTCAACTCAAAATGGCATTATAAATTTAAGTAACACGCTTAACTTAAACAGCAATATCAATATATCCACCGCAGATAATGGCAGTATTACCTTAGCCAATGGTGTCACAGGTGGAAGCTATAATTTAGTACTCAGTGGTGCCTCTGCATTTAATCTAACAGGATCCATGACATTAAATAACTTAACGATTACTGGCGGCAATGGCGTCAATAACACGCTCACACTACAAGCTCCAGATAGTAACACCACTTACAATTGGAATGTTTCTGCTGCTAACACAGGACAAATGACTAGCTTCCCAGGGATAAGTGGCTCATTTGGTTTTTCAGGAATTCAAAATCTTGTTGGTGGTACTCAAACAGATTATTTCACGATTAATGGCGGCTCGATTAACGGCAGCATTAATGGTGGCGGTGGTAGCAATACATTAGCACACGCTAATTCTAGCACCTGGGAAATTACGGGTATTAATAGTGGTAGCGTAACTGATGTAGGTTCAAGCTTTAGTAATATGCAAAATCTTGTTGGTGGAAGTGGCACAACCATATTTAATTTTGCTGATGGTGGGATAATTTCCGGATCAGTCAGTGGTGGCTCATCTCTTGCAGCAATTAATTTCAATTATTCAGTGCCATTATCGTTAACAATGCAAGGTGAATATAATGGCTATATTCGTGCGCCTTCTCTTGAACAAACACTTACAAGTTATTCTAATATCAACTCCGTGAGCGGTGTAACCACTTTAACATTAGCTAATAAAGTAAATGATATTGTCGTTACCGGTGCAGGAACATTTTATATTGGCGATCCATTTTATTTTAGTGGTGTGAATAACGTCATTGGAAACTCGCAATCACAAGTCACTTTTGGCGTGCCTACGGAATTAAATCGAGCGCTAGGTATCGCTACTGTTGGCGGTTACGTTTTCAATTTTGCAAACTTTAATGCTAATGCATTTTACGGTAATATTATTGGAAACACCGCGAGTGTTACAGTGATACCAACTCAAGTTACTAATAACATCACGCTTATCAATAACTCAGCTTTGAATAGCATGACACGTTTAGCAACTACAGTTCCTGAGTTATCAAATATTGTAGGTTATAATTCATTACCACAATCTATTACTGTAAACACGACTACTTCTACTACATCAACTGATGATAGCTCTTCTGATAGTACAGACAATACGTCCACTACCAACAATAATAATACTGTCACAGCCATAGAGTCTATCGACTTAAATATGACATTATTAGTTAGCACACAACAAACGCTAGATTTTGAAATTAGTAATAATCAAAAAATCAATACTCAAGGCATGTGTGGTAGATAATTATTGAGATTTCATCACTTCTTCTACTGTATGGAATGAACCAAAGACAATAATTCTATCTTCGTCACCTGCTGATGCTAACGCTGCTAGATGAGCTGCTGCGATGGAAGAATGCCACTGTACATTTTTAATATTTGCGGCATGAAAGCATGCTTGTAATTTTTTTTGATCCGCCGCTCTATCTGTCTTTAATGGTGCAACAAACCATTCATTCATTGTATCTTTAATAATAGCTAACGTGGCATCTATATCCTTATCGCCTAGCATTGAAAACACAGCAATGCTTTTTCCTGTTGTGAATTGATGTTGTAAAAAATCACGGAGCAATGAAACAGCCGCTGGATTATGTGAAACATCATAGATATGTGTAGGTTTTTCATTTACCACTTGCATACGGCCTGGCAAAGAAATATCTCGAATTGCTATATCAATGACTTCTCGTGGAACAGGCAATTTTTTTTGTAGCAATTCTACAGCAAGCAAAACACTAGCCATATTCTGTAATAACAAACGCGGCATAGGTAAATTTTCAAATCGTGTTTGTTGACTCCACCACCCCCATGTATTTAGATGCTGCTCAAACCCATAATCTTGATTTTGACGAAATAATACGGCCCCCACTTTTTGCGCATACTCAATTAAACTGGATGGTGGATCCATATCACCACAGATTGCTGGTTTGTTTGCGCGGAAAATACCCGCTTTTTCAAAACCTATTTTTTCTCGTGTGTCACCTAAAAACGCCATGTGGTCTAATTGCACGCTGGTTACAATGCTCACATCTGGCTCCATGATATTCACAGCATCTAAGCGCCCACCCATCCCTACTTCCAAAACCATCACATCTACACTCGCCTTTTTAAATACAGTCAATGCAGCCAACGCTGTAAATTCAAACGGGGTAATTGAGATATCACCTCGCGCAGCATCAATTTCTGCCAAGGCTTCCATAAATATGTCATCTGAAATAGGTTGACCAGTAATACGAACTATTTCATTCACCTTCAACAAAAACGGGGTCGTAAAAGCGCCAACACGATAACCCGCTTCACGATAGATATTTTCAAGTCCTGCAACGGTAGAGCCTTTACCATTTGTACCACCAATAATCACAACAGGACAAGAAACACTAAATAAATCCATTCTATTTGCGACAGCTTTAACTCTATCTAAACCTAAATCAATCTCTTGCGTATGGATGTTTTTAATCCAATCTATCCAACTTGCTAAATCATTAAATCGCATAATCCCGCCTTTATAAGCTGTTAAGAACCCCCTCCTATTCCTAGGCATATCCTGTGTACAAATAGGCGAATTTGGAAATAGGGCATAGTTATCCTTTTTCATACCGAGTTACATACACTCCGCGAGTAGGTTTTCCACAGACTCATACATCCATAACTCCATGATATTTTTGGATTTTACGAGACTTTCCACAGAAAATCCTCCCTATATAAGAAATATAACTAATCAAAGAATATATATAATTCTATATTTAATAAGCAATCGCCTTAAACCCAAAACCGAACATGACAAAGAAGACTTGCAATGTAAACACAGATAAATGATTATGATCGCCATCCATTGCTAAGACACAAAAAGGAGAAATCTGTGAAAAGGATCAAACAACTTGCATTACTAACAGTTGGTCTAATTTCAACCACTATTGCTACACAATCTTTTGCTTATTTTTCTGTTCCAACAGGATGGTATGTTGATGGAGACTACGGTGTTAGCAAGCAAAGCGGCAAAAGTTACAATACGACTAGTAACCGCACTTCAGGAAAAGGTTGGAGTAGCGTTTTAGGATATAAAATTAATCCCTTTTTTGGTTTAGAGGGTGGTTATACTCGTTATGCCGATGCGATACTAAAAAACTCTCAATCCATTACTGCAGCGCATGATGAACACTATGCTATTGATTTAGCAGGTAAATTCATTCTACCTATTACACAAATACCACTAGAGTTATATGGAAAAGCTGGTTTATCTTGGATACATGCCAAGATTGGTAAAGTTGATACTAATGCCGCAGCTGTAGACAATTTGGTTTTTGATACTAGTACTAAAACATCTCGTGGCTTATATGCAGCTGCAGGCGCTCAATATTACTTCACCTCTAATTTCTCAGCACATATTCAGTATGCTCAAGCTTACGGAAGTAGCAAAACTGGAACCCTTGCTTTGGGATCTGCTGGTTTATCTTTCTTGTTCTAATCTTCCTATCCCGAGCATCACTTGCTCGGGATAACATAAAAGATTTGACATCATCTCTACTAAAACCTATTATTGCCGGTCTATTTAACAGACTATTTATTGGTAGAATCAACCATGAAAAGAACATTTCAACCTAGCGTTTTGAAAAAGAAAAGAACTCACGGCTTCCGTGCTCGTATGGCAACAAAGAATGGTCGTGCAGTGTTAAGCCGTCGTCGTGCTAAAGGCCGTGACAGATTAACAGTGTAGTTGAGAAATCGTTTGCGTTTTCCTAAGACTCATAAGCTAACGACTAAAGTCGATTACAAAATTACTCTTGATCAACCTTATAAAATTAGCCACAAACATCTGCTCATCTTTTTTAAAAAAAGTGAGCTTGATTGTGCGAGATTAGGATTGATTGTAGGAAAACGCGTAGCGGCACTCGCTGTCGATAGAAACAAAATCAAGCGAGTGATACGCGAAAGCTTTCGTGTTAAACAAAAAGAATTGCAAGGGTTGGACATAGTCGTACTCGCACGTCACCAATGCGATACCTTAAGCAAAGAAGAGCTACGAAAAGGTATAGACAAACTGTGGGAAAAGGTAATAACTCAATATCGCAATTTGTTATCTTCATAATAAAAGCATACAAATTTCTATTAAGTGGTTTGTTAGGCAATTGTTGTCGTTTTTATCCTTCTTGTTCAACATATTCAATTGATGCAATTCAGTCACATGGTTTCCTTCATGGTACCTATTTTTCGGTGAAGCGCATTATGCGTTGTCATCCATGGTGTGAAGGTGGTATTGACCCAGTTCCGGAAAAATCAAAAAATGATGTCAAAAATGTTAGATAATTTACGTTTCGGTTTATATGCTGTTTTAGTCATGATTTTTTATTTTATGTATCAAGCATGGAATATTGATCATCCACAAAGAATGGCAAACACAGCTCCTGCTACGACAATCGATACTCCTGCAACAACTAGTACAACCAATAACAATTACATTCCTGATGTAAAAAATACATCGCAAGCACAAACAGCTACCCAACCTAGTGTTGCTTCTGCTTCCAATGTCACAAGTCAAAACACCGTACATGTAGCAACGGATTTATTGAATGTGAATATTGACCCAGTTGGCGGTGATATTACACAAGTGAGTTTGACGAAATACCCAGAAGAATTACATTCTACAAAACCTACTGTACTGCTTAATGATAATAGTGATTCACGCTATCTTGCACAGAGTGGATTGTTGAGTACTGCTGGGCCGGATACCACAAAAGGTCAAGCAACGTATACGATTGAAAAATCAGATTACACATTGGCTAATGACCAGAATGATTTACAAGTTAAATTAAATTGGCAAAGTCCTGAAGGATTAAAAGTCGCGAAGATATTCACTTTCAAGCGTAATAGTTATGAAGTGGGCGTTACTTATCAAGTTACTAACCAAACAAACCAAGTTTGGAATGGTAATATGTACATGCAGCTCATGCGAAAAAATACGCCGCCGGTTAATAAACAAGGCCCAATGAGTTTCTCTACTTATTTTGGTGCGGCTATTTCAAGTGCAGATAAGCCATATCAAAAAGTTAGTTTCAAAGAAATGTTAGAAGGCAACATCAGCCAAACGATTCAAGGTGGTTGGGCTGCAATGATTCAACATTATTTTGTCAGTGCGTGGATTCCAGAAAGTACAGCGACATCGCAATACTTTTCACGTGTAACACAAGATGGAATGTACACCATTGGAATGCTAGGTCCGCAACTAGATGTTAAACCAGGACAAACCGTAGAAACACATTCTAAATTTTACTCTGGCCCATCGGTCACTTCTGATTTAGAAAAAGCGGCGCCTGGATTACAACTAACGATTGATTACGGTTGGTTATGGATTATTTCAGCAACTATTTTTTGGATGATGCAACATATCCATAGCGTAGTTGGTAACTGGGGATGGTCAATTGTATTAGTAACATTGGTAATTAAACTAATGTTCTATAAATTGTCTGCAAAAAGTTATCGTTCAATGAGCTCAATGAAAAAATTGCAGCCAAAGTTAAATCAATTAAAAGAACGCTTTGGTGCGGACAAACAAGCATTCACACAAGCAACACTAGAGTTGTATCGTAAAGAAAAAGTGAATCCCATGAGTGGATGTTTACCGATATTAATCCAAATACCTGTATTTATTGGATTGTATTGGGTTCTTATTGAAAGTATTCAATTACGCCAAGCGCCATTTATTTTATGGATACATGATTTATCACAAAAAGATCCATTCTATGTATTGCCTGTATTGATGGGTATATCGATGTTTTTACAACAACGATTGAATCCACCACCACCAGATCCAGTACAAGCAAAAGTCATGATGCTGATGCCGTTTATCTTCACAGCTATGTTTATTAACTTCCCTGCAGGTTTGATGTTGTATTGGTTTGTTAACAACTCACTTTCATTCTTGCAACAGTGGTACATCATGCGTACGATAAAATGAATGCAAAGATTGATACGATAGTTGCGCCAGCAACACCTCCTGGACGTGGGGGTGTTGCGGTGGTTCGTATCTCTGGCCCGCTCGTAAATGAAATTGCAAAACATATCCTGATTAAAACACCTGAACCGCGCTACTCTCTTTTTTCTCGCTTTTTAGATTCTGCTGGCAATGCAATTGATGAAGGCATCGCATTGTTTTTTCTAGGCCCCCATTCTTTTACTGGCGAAGATGTTTTAGAACTACAAGGACACGGCGGTCCCTACATTGTTGATGCATTAGTAAAACGTGTTTTACAACTGGGTGCCCGAATGGCAAGGCCCGGTGAGTTTTCTGAACGTGCATTTTTAAATGATAAATTAGATTTAGCACAAGCCGAAGCTATCGCAGATTTAATCGATGCCTCTTCGGAACAAGCCGCACGTTCTGCATTACGGTCACTACAAGGCGAGTTTTCAAAAAAGATTTACGCGTTAGTCGAAGATGTTATTTATTTACGGACGTACATTGAAGCAGCTATTGATTTTGTTGAAGAAGAAATTGATTTTTTAGCAGATGAACAACTTACCAATAAATTAAATAAAGTCCGTGTTGATTTAACGACGATTCAATCACAAGCAACTCAAGGTACATTGTTGCGAGATGGAATTACCGCAGTCATTGCTGGCGAACCGAACGTAGGTAAATCCAGTTTATTAAATGCATTGAGCGGTAAAGATGTTGCGATCGTCACGCACATTGCTGGCACAACACGGGATTTATTGCGGGAACATATTACTATCGATGGCATGCCTATGCATGTCATTGATACAGCGGGATTGAGAGAAAGTGATGATCCTGTGGAGCAAGAAGGTATTCGTCGTGCACGAGAAGAAATAAAACGCGCTGATTTAGTATTACATGTGGTTGCCTGTCATCCCGAGCGAAGCGAGGGACCTCCAGCTGAATACCGTAAAGGGGAGATCCTTCACTATGTTCAGGATGACAAGGTAATCACCATCCGCAATAAAATCGATTTAACTAACGAAAAACCATCTTATGAAGATAATGTCATTTCTGTTTCAGCTAAAGCAGAGTTAGGTATTGATTTACTAAAACAAATCATTAAACAAAAAGTAGGTTACGAATCAAATACCGAAGGATTATTTTCAGCTCGTCGCAGACACTTAGATGCATTGCAACGTGCAGATGAATTTTTACAACAAGCATATCAACAACTAACAACACACAAAGCAGGTGAATTAGTTGCAGAAGATTTACGACAAGTACAATTAGCATTAAATGAAATTACTGGTGAATTTACCGCAGATGATTTATTAGGAAGAATTTTTTCAAGTTTTTGTATTGGAAAATAATGTTAGCTGTCATCCCGAGCATCGTGAGGGATCTCCAAATTAGCAGGAGATCCTCCGTCGCTTTACTCCTCAGGATGACAGATTTAAGGAGCTATAATGGAAAAATTTCAAAATCGGCAGGATGCTGGAAAAGTATTAGCAGAATGTCTGAAAGGTTATGCCAATCGATCTGATGTTATTGTTTTAGCGCTACCACGTGGTGGCGTGCCCATTGCTTATGAAATTGCAAATGCATTATCTGTCGAATTAGATATTTTTGTCGTACGTAAACTAGGCGTACCTGGAAATGAAGAATTAGCGATGGGTGCCATTGCAACAGGCGACTGCGTTATTTTTAATAATGATATTATTAAAGAGCTAGACATTTCTGAGAAAAATATTGATTTAGTGATTCAACATGAACGACTGGAACTAGATAGACGGAATAAAAAATACCGCGGCGATAAAAAAATTCCTAATTTAAAAAATAAAATTGTCATTTTAGTTGATGATGGTGTTGCAACAGGTGCAACGATGCGTGCTGCGATCATGGCATTGCGCCAACAACAACCCGCATCGATTATGATGGCAGTGCCAGTTGCGGAAAAATCAACGTGTGATGAATTAACTGATTTAGTTAATGAAATCGTTTGCCCGTTACAGCCTAACTCTTTTTATGCCGTTGGAGCATGGTATGAAGATTTTCCACAAGTGGAAGATGAAGAAGTAATCGAATTATTATTTTTAAATAAGTAAGAGTTATCGTTATAGCATTAAGTGGTAAATCAACGCGGCGGCGCCTGAACTAGCCGTTTCGGTTGTACCAGGAGCAGCGCCAAAACCTGCATTTTAGTGCGCTTTGCTTCAGTAAAGGCGGTTTTTTTTGCCCGCAGCCCTAGGTATTTCCGTTGTATATTTTTTGAATTCCAGTAGAATAACTGTCTTTTATCTGTTGTAAATAACTGATGTTATACTGCTGGGCCTGTTGCAGGATACAAAGCGTAAGGTACTGAAAATATGCTAGATTTAAAACAACGTTTTGATGTTATCGTCATTGGTGGTGGGCATGCTGGTACAGAAGCCGCACTGGCGTCAGCCCGTTTAGGCGCAAAAACGTTATTGTTAACCCATAACATTGAAACGCTGGGACAAATGTCATGTAATCCCGCGATTGGTGGCATTGGAAAAGGCCATCTCGTAAAAGAAATTGATGCCCTAGGTGGTGTCATGGCCCGTGCTATCGATAAAGCGGGTATTCAATTTCGTATGCTCAACAGTAGTAAAGGTCCCGCAGTCAGAGCAACCCGCGCACAAGCAGACAGAGCATTATATAAGCAATCAATTAGACATTTTTTGGAAACCCAGCCTAACTTGCTCATTTTTCAGCAAGCAGTAGATGATATTTTAATCGAAAATGATCGTGTTACCGGTGTTGTCACACAAATGGGTTTAAAATTCACCGCCAAATCGGTCGTTTTAACAGTAGGTACATTTTTAGCCGGCCGAATTCACATTGGATTAAATAATTACGAAGGTGGACGTGCAGGCGATCCACCAGCAAAAACACTTGCTTCACGTTTACGTGAGTTGCCATTTCGGATAGGTCGTTTGAAAACTGGTACACCGCCACGTATCGATAGCCGTTCTATCGACTTTAGTGTGCTGGAGTGCCAACATGGTGATAATCCAACACCTGTCTTTTCATTTATGGGAAGTGTTGCAGAACATCCACAACAAATCCCATGCTACATCACGCATACGAACGATACGACGCACGAGATCATTCGATCTGGATTGCATCAGTCACCAATGTATGCTGGCTTCATTGAAGGCGTAGGCCCTCGCTATTGTCCGTCTATCGAAGACAAGGTGGTACGCTTCGCAGATAAAAACTCACATCAAATTTTTGTTGAGCCAGAAGGATTGAATACGTTTGAAATTTATCCAAATGGTATTTCAACTAGTTTACCATTTGACATTCAAATTGAATTTGTACGCAGTATGCGCGGATTTGAAAATGCGCACATCACGCGTCCAGGGTATGCGATTGAATATGATTATTTTGATCCAAGAGATTTACATCCCTCGTTGGAAACTAAACATATAGCGGGATTGTTTTTTGCAGGCCAGATTAATGGCACAACCGGTTATGAAGAAGCGGCGGCTCAAGGTTTGATTGCGGGTATGAATGCTGCGTTACAGGCACAAGACAAAGACACATGGTCACCGCGCCGTGATGAAGCTTACGTTGGTGTACTTATCGATGATTTAATTACACGCGGTACTCAAGAACCTTATCGCATGTTCACTAGTCGCGCTGAATACCGTTTATTGTTACGTGAAGATAATGCGGATTTACGTTTGACTGCGAAAGGACGTGAATTGGGATTAGTGGATGATGAACGTTGGAAAGCATTTGATATCAAGCGTAATGCCATTGTTGCAGAGCAAGAAAGATTCGATGCAACCTGGGTGCGCCCTGAAACAGATATTGGTAAAGCAGTGGAAACTGTCATACAACAATCTTTACCGCGTGAATATCGCTTAACTGATTTATTGCGTAGGCCAGCGGTTTCGTATGGTGACTTAATGTCAGTAGAAGGTATTGGTCCAGGTGTAGAAGATCCTAAAGTGGCTGAGCAACTTGAAATTCAAGTCAAATACGCAGGATATATTGACCGCCAGCAAGACGAAGTAGCGCGCCAATCTCGCAATGAAGAAACACGCATCCCACAATATTTAAATTATGACACGGTGGTTGGATTATCGAGTGAAGTAAAACAAAAATTAAAATCAGTCTGTCCAGCGACAATTGGAATGGCCGCGCGTATTCCTGGAATGACGCCCGCTGCGATTTCATTGTTACTTGTACATTTAAAAAAATCGAAGGTTGCATGACGAACAAACAAGAATTTTTAGCACAAGCGTTAATAGATAATCAAGTGGATGTATCGCTTGCTATACAAGAAAAATTTTTAGCGTATTTAAAATTGATGGAACAATGGAATCGCGTTCATAATTTAACAGCGATTCGTGATCCAAAAGAAATGATCATGTTACACATTATCGATAGTTTATCGATACGGCCTTTTGTGCATGGCAAGCGTTGTATTGATGTGGGTACTGGTGCAGGATTACCGGGTATTCCACTTGCATTAGTGCATCCAGAAAAAGAATTTGTTTTATTAGATAGTAATAACAAGAAAGCCGCGTTTTTGAGACAAGTTGTACTCGACTTACACATCAAGAATGTAGAAGTGATCCATGGACGAGTGGAAGATTATAAACCGCAACATTGTTTTGATTGTGTGATCACGCGAGCATTTTCATCTTTAAAAGAAATGACGGAAGTTACTGGGCATTTAGCTTGTTGCCCAGACGGACAGTTTCTTGCAATGAAAGGTGTCTACCCCGAAGAAGAAATACAACAAATCAAGGAACCTTTTCGTGTGATGAGCGTGCATGCATTACGCATCAATGGACTCTATGCGGAACGACATTTAGTTTGTCTTGAAAAGACAGCATAAGAAGATCAAGGAGAATAGCGTGGGAAAAATAATTGCGGTAGTAAATCAAAAAGGCGGTGTTGGCAAAACCACAACGAGTATTAATCTTGCAGCAGCATTTGCGATGATGAAACGTAAAGTGATGCTGATTGATTTAGATCCTCAAGGAAATGCGACAGTTGGTAGCGGCATTAGTAAAGATGATTTTACGATTTCTTGTAAAGATGTGTTATTGCATGATTCTGATATTGAAAAAGCATTAATTAAAACTGAAGGGAAATATGATCTTATCCCCACCAACAATGAATTGATTGTTGCTGAAGTGCAGCTCATGCAAGCAACACAGCGTGAAACCCGATTAAAAGAAGCGTTAGCAAAAGTAATAGATCAATATGATTTTGTACTAATCGATTGCCCACCATCGTTAAATATTTTAACGCTTAACGCATTGGTTGCAGCGAATTCTGTATTGATACCCATTCAATGCGAATACTATGCATTAGAAGGATTAACTGCATTATTGAATACTATCGAGCAAATTCAAACAACGATTAATCCATCCCTGCATATCGAGGGTTTGTTACGTACCATGTACGATGGAAGAAATCGTTTAGCTCTCGATGTTTCAGCACAATTATTACAGCATTTTCCCGGAAGAGTTTATCGTACCGTTATTCCACGCAATGTACGTTTAGCAGAAGCGCCTAGTCATGGATTGCCTATCGTGCAATATGATGAACGGTCACAAGGCGCAGTGGCTTATTTAACGTTAGCCGGAGAGATGTTAAGAAGGGACGATGTGAAAACAGGAGTTGTTGCGTAAAGTTTTTCTCCCTTCTCCCGGAGTGTTTTTTACGAGGGGAGAAGGGTCGGGGATGAGGGCATTGAGTACCCTCACCCCTCTCCCAAAGAAAAGCATTTTGGGAGAGGGGAATGTAAGTGAAGTAAAAATTTTTAATACAAACCACGAGGTGTAACATGAAAAAAACAATTATTACAGCAGCAATACTTGCACTAACCAGCCAAGCGATTTACGCAGACAAACAATACTCTATTATTATGGATGGAGGAAGTTCGGGAACACGCTTGCATTTATATAGTTATAAAACTGAAGATACATTACCAAAGATCACAGAAGAATTTACTGATAGCGTGAAGCCAGGTCTTTCAGCTATTCAAGATCCATCTACTGCTGGCGCATCTTTGAAAAAATTATTCGATGAAGCAGAATCAAAATTAAAAGACATGAATGTTAGTGAAAAAGATGTTCCATTACATTTAATGGCAACCGCAGGTATGCGTTTATTACCGGTAGATAAGCAAAATGCAATTTATGCAAACATCACCGATTATTTAAACAACAAATATAACTTCAAAAAAGTAAAAGCAGAAACTATCCCAGGTCAGTTTGAAGGTTTATATGATTGGCTAGATGTAAACTATTTAGAAAATAAATTTGATGGTAGCAGTGATACGATTGGTGCGATTGATATGGGTGGCGCATCAACTGAAATCGTTTATGCAACCGATGATTTAGGTAAACCAAGTGATGAAATTAAACTAACTATCAACAATAAAACCTACATGATTTTCAGCAAGAGCTTTTTAGGTTTAGGCCAAGATCAAGCTCGTGGTGCGATGAATCAAAATGCCAATGCTGGTAGTTGTTACCCAACAGGCTTTACCAATGGAGCTGCTTTAACTGGTAAATATAACTTTGCACAATGCAGCGCTGCTTATGCAAATGTAATTGCCCCATTCGCTCCAAGCCAAGCATTAGCAAATTATGGTAATACAACATTTGCTGTATTTTCAGGCGCAGCATATACCTACCAATTCTTTGGTGTTGAAGATGCAACACAAGGTGCACTAGAAGCTCGTATGAGTCTTTTGTGTAATATGAGTTGGCCAGATTTACAAAAAGAACATGTTGGCGATGCACATCTTTCAGAATATTGTGCGAATGGTGCGTTCGTAGATCAATTGTTTTATAACAATTACCATTTACCAGCAGCACAAATGTGGGTAAGCAATAAATCACACGATGGTCGCAGCATTGATTGGGCATTAGGCGCAGTGTTTTATAGTATTATTACCAAGGATCAAAAGTAATGTCGGAATTAAGTCATTCCCCGTTAGGGAAAGAAAGCACTTATGTTTCTGAGTATCAGCGCGATCTATTGTTTCCGATCGCGCGCAAGTTAAAGCGTGATGAAATTGGTGTGCCAGCAGTATTGCCATTCAAAGGTGTTGATATTTGGAATGCCTATGAAATGTCATGGTTGAATACAAAAGGTAAACCTATCGTAGCGATTGCAAAATTTATTTTTGCCTGCGAATCACCTAATATTATCGAGTCAAAGTCATTTAAACTTTATTTGAATTCATTCAACAATACGAAGTTTGCTTCATTCAATGAAGTGGTTGTTTTGTTGCAACGTGATTTATCAGAAGCTTGTGGTATGAACGTACAAGTTGATGTCATTCCCGTCGATGAATTCAATGACATGCAAATGACAGCATTTACAGGCATGTGTATCGATCATTTGGATGTCGTATGTAACGACTATTTGGTGAAACCAGAATTATTGCAAGTTGGAAATGAAGACGTATCTGAAAAATTATATTCCGATATTTTAAAGTCAAACTGCTTAGTCACCGGCCAACCAGATTGGGCAAGTGTATTAATCGAATATACGGGCAATAAAATTCAGCATGAAGGCTTATTGCAGTATTTAGTTTCGATGCGTAATCACAATGAATTTCATGAACAGTGTGTTGAAAGAATTTTCATGGATATCATGCGACAGTGCAAACCAGAAAAATTAACCGTATATGCACGTTATACTCGTCGTGGTGGATTAGATATTAATCCATATCGTACGACAGAAGCTGATTTCGCATTAGATAATGGAAGATTGTGTAGACAGTAGTAAAAACTGAATCTCTTTCGAAAAAGATGTTGTTTCGTAAGTGAGTATTGTCATCCCGAGCATAGCGAGTGATCTCCTAGATAAGTACTTTGTTTGCTTTCACAGAATGATCGAGGAGGTCCTTCGTTGCTGCGCTCCTCAGGATGACAACGTTTTTTCAAAGAGGGTAAACACAGAAGGATTTTTAATATGACCCACCCAAAAAACAAAACCACCGACTTTGGTTTCACCGAAGTACCCTTACATGAAAAAGCCCGCAAAGTTGCGGATGTCTTTCATTCTGTGGCTGGTAAGTATGATTTAATGAATGACGTGATGTCCTTGGGGCTGCATCGTTTATGGAAGCGATTCACCATCGGTCAAGCAAACGTACGTCCGGGACAAATCATTTTAGATTTAGCGGGTGGGACAGGTGATTTAACCATTGAATTTTCTAAGCTGGTTGGTAAAACGGGTAAAGTTGTTTTATCCGATATAAATGAAAAAATGTTACAGCGCGGCCGTGAACGGTTACTCGACAAGGGCATCGTGGGTAACGTTGAAGTTGTGCAAGCAGATGCAGAAGCTTTACCATTTCAAGACAATTATTTTGATTGCATCACTATCGCATTTGGTTTGCGTAATGTGACAGACAAAGCTGCTGCATTACGTTCTATGTATCGCGTATTAAAGCCAGGTGGAAAATTATTAGTATTAGAATTTTCAAAACCTGTCTTACCATTGCTATCAACCATCTATGATAAATATTCATTTCATTTAATCCCTAAAATTGGCGCTTGGATTACAGGTGATGAAGGAAGCTATCAATATTTAGTGGAATCTATCCGTAAGCATCCAGATCAAGAAACGTTGAAAAGCTTGATGTCAGAGTGTGGTTTTGATGATGTAAGTTATCATAACTTAAATGCTGGGATTGTTGCTTTGCATAAAGGATTAAAATATTAATGAAAACTTTTTTTCTACAATCCTTAGAAAAATTACTGAATCAATATTTAGCGTTGGATCCAGAATCTAAAACGCGATTGACACGATTAGCAAATAAGCGTATTAAAATAGAATTGTTGGCGATCAATCTTACCATGCACCTTAGAATTCATGACGAACAAATTTATTTAGAACCGTTTACGGAAGAAGCTGACGTTATCATTCGTGGGACCCCACTCGCGCTATTTCAAGTCTCTTGGGATAAAGATAATCGTAAAAAGTTTTTTGCAGAAGATGTGATAATTGAAGGCAACCTAGAGTTAGGGCAGCAAATCATCGATTTATTTGACGAGCTAGACATCGATTGGGAAGAACATTTGTCCCGTATCATGGGCGATGTCTCTGCGCATCAAATCGGACGCTTTGCACGTGGTGTCAAAAGTGTTAGCCAACGGTTGCGTACATCATTATTGCAAAATGTGAATGAATATGTGCATGAAGAAGCAATGGTATTCCCACCTCGAGAAGAGTTAACCGACTTTTTTAATGATGTCGATGCAACACGAATGGAAGCAGATCGCTTAGAAGCGAGAGTAGCACAGTTAAAACAGCGGATGGCTAACGAATGAAATACATTTCACGATTTTTTCGACTATTAAGAATTAATTACATTTTGATTCGTTATAATTTAGACGAAATTATTTTTGCGACACCTTGGTTTTATCCATTACGCTTTTTAAGCTATTTCAATCCATGGTCTTGGTTTTCAAAAAACAAGCTATCTCGTGGTGAACGCTTGCGTAAAGCGTTAGAAGACTTAGGACCGATTTTCGTTAAAGCGGGACAAGTTATTTCAACACGACGCGATTTGCTGCCAGATGACATTGCTGATGAACTATCTAAATTACAAGACCAAGTACCACCTTTTCCTGGATCGATTGCAAAAGCGCTGATTGAACAAGCGCTCGGTGCACCATTAACAGATGTATTTTCTAGTTTTGAATTAACCGCGCTAGCTTCTGCGTCGGTTGCACAAGTCCATGCAGCTACTTTGTTAAATGGTAAAGACGTTGTGGTGAAGGTATTACGTCCCAATATCAGAAAGCTTATGGAAAGAGACATTGATTTACTTAACTCGTTGGCTAAATTAGCCGATCGTTTTTGGGTGAATGGCAGACGCTTAAAACCTAAAGAAATTGTTGCTGAAATTACACATACCTTAGTTGATGAATTAGATTTAATGCGTGAAGCGGCCAATGCGTCTCAATTAAAACGTAATTTTTTACACTCTAAAGACTTATATATCCCAGAGGTTCACTGGTCTTATTGTCGCGCTAATGTTTTAGTATTAGAGCGCATCTATGGTATCCCCGTATACAATATTCCAGCGTTACGTGCAGCTGGAATGAATATGAAAAAATTAGCGGAATTAGGGGTCGAAATCTTTTTTACCCAAGTCTTTCGTGATAGTTTTTTTCATGCGGATATGCACCCAGGAAATATCTTTGTCTCGACTGAAAACCTAGAAGCGCCTACATATATTGCAGTAGATTTTGGTATTGTGGGTTCGTTAAATACGAAAGATCAGCGTTATTTAGCGGAAAATATGTTAGCGTTTTTCAAAAGAGATTATCAACGGGTTGCAGAATTACATGTAGCGTCAGGTTGGTTGCCGCCGAATACGCGTGTGGATCAATTCGAAGGCGCGATTCGTGCGGTGTGCGAACCTATTTTTGAAAGGCCTTTAAAAGAAATTTCATTTGGACAATTGTTATTACGCTTATTTCAAACCGCACGGCGTTTTAATATTAATATTCAGCCGCAACTTATTTTATTGCAAAAAACGTTATTGAATATTGAAGGTGTTGGCAGACAACTTTATCCCGATTTAGATTTATGGACGACAGCGGCGCCATTTTTAGAAAAATGGGTTAAACAGCAAGTGGGTGTGAAATCGTTTTTTCGCAGGGTGCGCGAAAATCTTCCCTATTGGTCTGAAAAACTCCCAGAAATTCCAACATTAATTCATGATGTTTTGTCAGAGACGCGTCGTTATCAAGAAGAAACTCGATTTAAGCGCGAGTTACAAAAAGAAAAGCCACGGCCCTATTTTAAGCTGCAATATTTCTTATTTGGTTTTGCTGTTGCTGCCGTGATTGGTTGGTTGTGGGTGAAAATATAGTTGTTACCTTATTCCCTTCTCCCGTTGTAAATATCACTCCGGGAGAAGGGAATCAGTATCAACGTTGCGGACGAAGCGCTGCTATAACAGGTGATTGCTCATTAGCAATGTGTTTGGTGTCTGCAGCACTTTTATCAGCAGCAGAAAACTTTTTTTCTAACACAGGCTCTTTGTGATCGGCTACAAATGCAATCGGTCGTGGAGATGGCTGGGTTGTTTTGACTTTTACAGGTATGGGTTTTTCATCAAAATAATCTTTTTTCTCGCGATTATATAATATATATCCAAGAGAGCCATCACTGAGAGCTAACGTAAGAGGGCACGCAATTAGCGGTGTCAAAGCACCAGCAGATAATACAATTGCAGCGATACACGCAGCAGTGACTATCGCAGCCAATAAAAGATATTTCCAATTGCGTTTTAAAAAGCCGACAATACCACCAGGTAATAAAGCTCGACGCATGGCATTGGACCTTGCGGCATCAATATCTGTAGAGCGTATCGTTCCGCCACGAGCAATGATTGCGGTAGCTAAGCGGGGGTTATCTAAACGGATAGCTAAATCTAAAGCTGAGCAATATATATTTTTGCCGACATTAATGTGAGTATTGCTTTTGTCGCGCATATCTAAGATGGTTTGAACTAACGCATCTTCTGTATGACGAGGCTTATTTGTATTTTGCGTATTCGCAAAAACATGAAATCCAATAGAGTAATAGTTATTTGGGCTAATCATTTCGGTGCGATAAAATCCTGCATAATTAATGTGTTGTGTTAATTGCTCGTCAGTTAATTCGGCATAATTACCACCGTTGGGATTAATGAGTAACCATTTGTTATTTTGGCGTAATAAAAATAAAGCATGTGATGCCCTTTTCTCCTTTATCCCCAGGCTAAATAAATAAACTAAATCACCTTCGTGTACTGTCATTTTTAATATTTTTAAAAGCTCATTGCTACCAATATCGTTTCGATTTTTCTTAAATGTAAACCCGAACGAAGTGGCCAGTTGTATCTCTGTCGCATTGTCAGGGGCGATCATATTAATGAGTTCAACAATATCTTTATTGTTAGCTTTGCGTTTAACACCGCGTTCGTAATCGTCTGCTAACAGATTTAATGCGGCATGTTTTTGCAAAAACAAGATGGAGTGAATAAAGATATATATTTCTTTCGCGAATTTTAATTCTTTTTCAAGCTCAGCTTTAGCTTGTAAATCCGCTGATTCTAATCCTATAAAAATATCATGTATTAATTGTTCGCGTTGTTTGCGCAATAGTAAAATAGTATTTTTGATGCATGCTTTATTATGCTCAATAAGCGCTTGATTTCCTGTGCGCCTACATTTATATAAAAGTTCTTGAACTTGTAATTCGTCAGTATTTTTTATTAAAAGCTTAATTTTATTTTGGAGTGCATCATTATCATGGTCTTTCAATAGTTGATGTAAAAAAGGAATTTTGCCATCAGCTAATGCGATGTGAAACTGCTGATATTTTTTATATAATATTGCATGGGATGTTATCTGGTCTTGACTAGCTTTACTGAATGTATCATATCGATGTACGTGTTTATGTACTTGTTCTTTACCACCGCGCCAAGCTCGTATTAAAGCCAGGGTCAATCCACGACAGACTCCCGTAGCGACATCTTTGAGTGTTTCAGTCTTATTAGAATCATTTTCAGATAAAACAGATAGAAATTTTTCTGCATTCGTGATGAATTTAGTTTGCGGTTCTGTCGTGAATAAGCGTTTGGACAACATGTATTCTCGTTTTGTGGTGCTCTTGTTTTTTTGGGCTTCAATCTGTGTGTAGAATGTCGAAGCTTTTTTGTTGATAGATTATACATTACCTGTGTGATTTGCACTAGAGAGAGGCTCCCTTCTCCCAAAGCGTTTTTTGCGAATGGGAGAAGGGTTGGGGATGAGGGCTTGCTCAGCCGCGACTATAATTTGTCAATACAGTCATAATGTTATTTTCCATCTCTTTGTATTTCCAGCCCATTCCCATGCGGCCGTTGATGATAATCACAAAGGCGAGCGGTTCTTTATTTTTTGACATGGCGTAACCTGCAAGTGCTACAACACCAGACATCGTCCCGGTTTTCGCGCGTACTTTCCATTTAATATTTTTCATGCGATGTTTCAATGTGCCATCAATTCCCGCAATGGGTAGTGCAGAGAGGAAATCTGAGTTGGTCACATTATTATGATAAGCAAAGTCGAGGACTTGCATCATTTGATTCGGTGAAATTTGATTGTCGCGTGATAACCCTGAGCCATCTAACACCGTCATGTGTGAGGTGTCCACCCCCATTTTTTGACGTAAAATTTGTTTGACGGCAAGGCTGCCATTTTGCCATGAGCCAGGTTGTTGCGAGTAGACTTCGCCCATTTTTTTAAAGAGAGAACCTGCAATAATGTTATCGGATTTTTTCAACATATCACTGATCAAATCACGTAAAGGTTTTGAGTTATGTTGTGCTAACACCGGTAGTTTATTTGCTGCGGTGCCTGGCAAGATATCACCCTTAATTTGAATACCATACGATTGGAACAATCTTTTGATGAGAGAGCGATTGTAATGCACGATGTTAGTAACAACACTGCTGACGCCGCGTGAGTAATGTCCTTTAGGCATGCAACCACTAACCGTTATTCCTTTTTCATCATCTGTGCCTAAACGTATGGTGCATGAACGCGTACCGCGAGGCTTGGTGACGACTTCGTTTTCTACGCCGGTCAGAGTGAAGTTCCCATCTTGAATGATGTTAGCGCGCCCACCAACCGCTTTGCTTGGCGAAACTTGTAAGACCATACAGTTGTGATTAATGATGCTCGCGCTAATCGGTGCGGCGTAACAAAATTGTGTGTCACTGGAAACCCAGCCTGGCCCATAAATTTCTTGATCATATGCACTGGTATCAATGTAAACATTGCCATTGATTTGTTGAATGTGTTTTGCTTTCAAGCCTTCCATTAATTCAACTAAGCCATAGTATGTTAATGAGGGATCACCACTATGTACTAAGTAAACATTACCATTAACGACACCTTGGTCTGTGGATTTTGCATCAGTGGCAAATACTGTAGAAAATCGATAGTCAGAGCCTAAGTAGAGTAATGCAGATTCTGCCGTGAATATTTTTAAGATACTGGCTGGCACATAGGTATTTTTATCATCCCGAGTGTACATGACATCATCTTGACGCATTGATTTGACGATGACCCCGACGTTGAGGTTAGGGCTTACATTTGCAATCAAGCGGTTGATTTCTTGCGTCAACGCATCATTGCCAGAAACTGTCGCAACTGTTTGAGGTTTTGTGTGCGCGGCTTTATGGTGTCTTTTCTTTTTAGCAAATGCTTCAGAATTGAGACACAATAACGTAATCAAGCAGCATAGGATTGTTAAAAACATTTTTCCGTATGTTTTCATCATTTCTCCGTAGAATTTCTACATATTGTGGCGCAAATTACTAAAATTAGCTCGGTCTGTAAACACTTGTGATATAATATATCAAAATCATTATCCTGAGCGTTAGTAAGGGATGAAAGATGTACTAGGAGAAAGCATGAGCGACAACAATAAAATCGTCGATGATTATGTAAGCGAAGTAGATAAATTTTTAAAGACTTACGATAAAGAACATCCTGAGTTATCGAAATCTCAAATGAAAGAAGTCACTAAATATCAACGTATTTACCATTTACGCGATGGTGAAAGCGTTGAAACTGAGCAAAAGCCATTATGGGAAGGATTCTGATTAACGAATGCGCAGTCTAGTCGATAAAATAATTCCATTTATTGTTTTAGGAGTGACGATTGTTGTCATCCTAGGTGGAATGATACTGTTTGCTTATTTATTACTCTTTGGTGCGATCGTAGGTGTTGTGCTATTTATCATCAGCAAGATACGTGCGAAATTTTTTCCTTCGAAGAAAATGGCTACTCGCCAAGAACCGCCGCGCACAGGGCGTACGTTTGAGAATGGGGAGTAGCTAAAAAGCCCTCACCTGTCACGTGTTTTTTCTCCCTTCTCCCAAAGCGTTTTTTGCGAATGGGAGAAGGGTTGGGGATGAGGGTCTAACCCAACGCTTCTTCCAAATCCTTTCTTAAGTCTTCAATCGCTTCGATCCCAACAGAAATACGAATTAAGCCATCAGTAATGCCGAGTTTTTCACGTTGTTCTTTTGGAATGCTTGCGTGAGTCATGATGGCAGGATGTTCGATTAAGCTTTCTACGCCACCTAAGCTTTCTGCTAATGCAAATAAATGACAACGTTCTAATACTTTTGCAGTTTCATCTAATCCTAATTTTAAACCGACAGACATCATGCCACCAAAATCAGCCATTTGACGTTTTGCTAATTCATGTTGTGGATGTGATGTGAGTCCAGGATAAATAACGTGAGAAACTTTAGGATGTTTGACTAACCACGCTGCAAGTTCGCGTGCATTATGGCAGTGTCGTTCCATGCGTACAGATAAGGTTTTCACTCCACGCATTGCAAGAAAACTATCAAATGGACCTGAAATCGCACCAATGGAATTTTGTAAAAATCCCATTTGTTCTGCTAGTTCTGCATTGTCACCTACAATCGCAATCCCACCGACCATATCAGAGTGGCCATTGATATATTTCGTCGCTGAGTGCACGACAATATCAAAACCATATTCTAATGGACGCTGTAACAACGGTGTTGCAAACGTATTATCTGCAACTGAAAGTAATTTGTGTTTTTTTGCAATAGCAGCAACTCTTGTTAAATCGACTAACTTCAACATCGGATTCGTAGGAGTTTCTACCCAAATCATTTTGGTATTGGGTTTGATGGCAGCAGAAATATTGTCTGCATTCGTCATATCAACAAATGAAATATCTAAACCTGCTGAGCGTTTGCGCACGCGTTCTAAAATGCGATATGTACCACCGTATAGGTCATCCATCGCGATGATATGATCGCCAGGTTGTAAAAGCTCTAATACGGTTGCTGTTGCTGCCATGCCAGATCCAAAGGCATAGCCACGCGTGCCACTTTCTAAATCAGCAATACATTGTTCATAGGCGTCACGCGTTGGATTTTTAGTGCGAGAATATTCGTACCCCTTATGTTTACCAGGGCTTTCTTGCACATAGGTCGATGTCGCATAAATGGGCGTCATCACTGCGCCAGTGGTTGGATCAGGATGTTGACCGGCATGAATGACGCGTGTCGCTAAGTCATGTTTTTTTGTCATAGGATTAATCCATCAAGCCGTTAGCTTTCATCCATTTGTCATCGACAAATTTACTCATGTAATTGCGAATACCATCGGCGAGTAACACTACGCATTTTTGGCCTTTCTTCAAACGCTTTGCCGCTTGTAATGCTGCCCATGTGGTTGTGCCGCTTGAGCCACCGATTAATAAACCTTCTTCACGAATTAAGCGACGTGCTGTGGTGAATCCTTGTTTGTCATTAACTTTGACATATTCATCAACCAACGTGTTGTCTAATACTTTTGGGAAAAAGTCGTAACCAATCCCTTCTACTAAATACGGGCAAACTTCTGTTCCACCACCTAAAATTGATCCATGTGGATCTGCCCCGATAATTTGAATTTTTGGGTTCACTTCTTTAATTTTGCGCGCAACACCTGAAATAGTTCCACCTGTGCCTACAGACATCACGACCATCGCTAATCCTTCGCCTGCATCATCAATGATTTCTTGTGCTGTGGTGTGATAGTGCATATCTGGGTTTGCAGGATTGCTGTATTGATCGAGAATATGTGCATTAGGTAATTCTTGCTGTAAACGCTTTGCTAAGGAAATATGGCTATCAGGATGATCTGAAGCTGCTTCTGTTGGTGTGCGATAAATGATTGCGCCTAAGGCTTCTAAGACCACTTGTTTTTCATGGCTCATTTTCTCTGGCATGGTGATAACGATTTTATAACCTTTCACCGCGCCTGCTAAGGCTAATCCAATCCCCGTGTTACCTGAGGTTGCTTCGATAAGTGTGTCACCTGGTTTAATACGCCCAGTTTTTTCAGCGTCTTCAATCATGTTGAGGGCAATACGGTCTTTCACTGATCCGCCGGGATTAAAAAATTCGCATTTAACATACATTTCGCATTCCAATTCACTGGCAACGCGATTTAAACGGACAAGCGGGGTGTTGCCAACAGCTTCAAGAATATGATTTAAACGCATGAGTATTGCTTCCTATTAGATCGATTGATTACGGCATATTAGTTATTTGCGGAGAGTTTGCAATATATATATTTCACCTCTCCACTTGTGGAGAGGTCGACGCATGCTTTTTATGCGGCGGGTGAGGGGTTTTGTTAAAAACCCTCATCCCCAGCCCTTCTCCCATTCGTAAAAAACACTTTGGGAGAAGGGAGCAATAAGGAGGTATTATTGCTCTTCCGCTGGCGTAGCAATAAAAAACTGCTGTTGCTTAAATTTTGTGACATAACATTTCGTATCAGCAGGATTTGGTGAGAGCACGCCTTTGATCGTGATAAACATGGACTTACCTGACAGCATTCCATCTTCAAGCCCACAAAAATTATTAATGGTGGCATATGGACCGAACTTCAAGACAGATCCGACAATGCGATAATTATGTTCTTTTGAAAAAGCGACCCAGAAATTATTCTCTTTGCGAATATCAAACACATACGGCAATACTTGGCCAGATTGAATATCACGTATTTCAAGCAGCCACGTGGGCTTGTCGACAATCGATTTGAATTTGGTATAAATATTTAATGTTTGTGCAATCGTTTCTTGTGCGCAGAGAGGTGTACTGAAAGTTAAGAACAATCCGGCAAGCAGGAGAGAGAGTATTTTTTTCATCTTGAAAAATGAGTTCCTGAAAATCAATAGGCAAAGTATAGCGCGCTTTTAATGAATCGGCCATTTTTCTATTTAAGTTTGTCTTAACAATATCATTCATATAATCGAATAAATATGGTTAGAGTATTTAACAATGCGAAAGCCGAAACCACCACCGAAGATTCGGATATATCCAAATCGAGAATCAAAGGATACTTCTATTCCGCGCTCCCCACGCTTTGTAGACCATATGAGAATGATGAATGAGGCTGCGAAAAATAGGCAAAAACCTAAACCCATATGGTGTTTAATAGAGCCAACCAGTAAAGAAGAGTTAGAAAAACGCAATAAGTTAGCTGCGCTGTTAAATGAGGCGGAAAAAAATAGTAACGAAGAACATACGCAATCCGAGAATAATAAAAACGATGCAGGGAATGCAACAACAAAACTACAAAAAAATAACTAGAAGGCAATAAAAGCGAATAGTCATGACTGATGTTCGCTTATTTTTTATTTGAGTATACAGAGGAGGTATTACTATGTCATTGCGAGGATTACTTGACGCAGCAACAGGACTTACTGTATCTGCATATAATGCCACAACTGGCGCAGCAACTTCGGCGCTTAGCGCTGCAGCGTCTGTTGTTCCTGGCGGGACTGCGCAACCACCAAAACCGTTATTAGAAATAGCAGAGCATTTACCAGAATCGAAGGTGATAGAGCGTAATGTTAGTGTCATGCTGACAGACAAAATTTCTAGTCAAGCCATCACTGAATATATTGCAAACTTAAAAAAAGACATTGCGCGTAGTATAGATTCAAAAAGTGAAAGTATTCCAAAACTAGATGAATTATGTATAAAGAAAAAAACGAGCAAAGCCTTCAACATTGCTCAAAGAGCAAGTTCTCCTGAGTTAGCTCGGAAGTTAAAAATTTATATTTATTTGTCCAGCATAGAATTATTAGCGAAAAGAAAGAGCTATAAAGATTTATATATTGGATTTTTGCAGAAAAAAAATGACAGTATCCCCCCGTTATTTTATGAGACTATACTGGGTTCCTGTGAACAATTCATGCATGCATTATCTTCTGTGAATGTAGAACAACCAAGCCAACCACCGCTAACGCCACAGAGAAAGATCACTAAGGTGTTTTTTAATTTATCCGGCACAACAATTGGCGATGTGTTAGGAAGGAAAATGTGGGAGTTTTATTCGAGCGCCGTTGGATTTCTTCAGACAAAAGAGGCGATAAGAGAAAAGATTTCTGCTTTGCGTTTAGTTTATCTTCAAAGTGCACAAGTGGATTCTTACCCAGACATTTCACCACTTGTTGCATCGATTGAGGCTGAAACTTTTGCAACAAAAAGATTAGTGCAATTGTGCTTAGTGCTAGCGCAAAAGCTCGCGCAATTTTATACGGCAATTCAATCTAGTACGCATCCTGATTTAGCAAATTATGTTGATGAAGTGGAAAGTTGGAAAGATAAAGTCGCGCATATTAATATTAAAAAAACGATTATACATAGTGATCAGAAAGACATTAAAGAAGTTGAAGACGTTATAAAAGATTCAAAAGATATAGAAGTAAATATAGCTGTATTGCAACTTAAAGTTGTAGGCTTAACTCAAGTTTTAATTGATCATCGTAACGAGCAAGAAAGACTTCGCGACGAACAATATCAAAAACGTGAAGCTGCTAGGCTTAAAGCGGAGCAAGATGAGCGTGAAGCGCGTGCAGCAATTCATAACAGATTAGCTATTCCATCTGCCCCCGCTGGTGGTGTATCTGCATCAACAGCTGCAGCGCAGCCACAGATTGCAACAGGTGATGTGGCAATAAATGCAGAAGCAAAGCATGTAGCTTCTGTCGTTGTTCCACCGCCAAAACCTGCAGAACCACTCCCATTACCTACCGCAGCACTACCGCGTGGACAAGCGTTACAGCAACAGGGTGATGGAAATAATGTTACAGTACCTGCAGGCGCTACGCCGAGAAAAAGCATAGATGCAAATGCTGCGGTCGTGCCATTAGCTCGAACACTCAGTGTCGTTGTCGAGCAGAAAACTGTTTTAGCAAATGGGCCGCAGCCGTCGCCGTCTCCACCACCGCCACCTATACAATCATTATCTGTCGCTCAACCAGCGGCACCCAGTGTAGATGCAACTACACCCGCATTTACAAAACAGGCAAAATTAAGCGTAGCAGCCGGTGTATTGTTAACTGGAGCTGGAATAGCGTTTTTGGCCACAGTGGTATTGGTTCCATTGGGTGTTGTTTGTTTAGCATTAGGCGGTACATTGATTGGGGGTGGAGTACAAGCATTAGAACAAGCCCGACGTGATCGCTTGCCTCCAGCAGCAGAATTACCTAACCATCCTGGAAAAAACAAATCGACGGCAAAGATTGTGTTCGGGGTGTTGTCGATAATCGCAGGTATCATATTAAGCTTTACTGGGGTTGGTGCCATTGTAGGTGGGCCTCTTATTGCAGTGGGATGCATGGTAACTACTTCTGGTGTAATGAATCGCCTAGGCGATCTACGTCGTTATTCGCAAGTGGTACGCAAAGAGCTTAAGACGAATGGCGCAGAGCACCTCGGAAATAATTTATCTGATGCACAGGCGGATACGTTGGGTACTCATCCTGGGTTATTAAATTTGGTCCGTAAACAAAAGCAAGTTACACAAATCGATAGTCAATTAGGTGATGTGATTTTACCGCAAGCAGATGGCTCACAGTCTGAGTATCGAATGGCGAAAGACGGTAGTTTTTTCCGTATGCAACCTAATGGAGTTAGGGATGTTAAAGCGGTTAGGACAGTTGTTTCACCAGAAGTTGTTAAGCAGGCTTTGCGAGTATAGTACCCTCACCCGCCATGCAAAAAGCGCATGGCGACCTCTCCCACAAGGGCGTTGTTGCATAAATCAAAATCTGCACTATTCCCCTCTCCCAAAATGCTTTTCTTTGGGAGAGGGGCTAGGGGTGAGGGTGTTTGAAGTGGCACAAATATCTTTAGGAGGCACATACCTTGCTCAAAACCCTCATCCCCAACCCTTGTATGTTAGAACCCTTGCAAAAGACTACCTAATTGGTAGCCTTTGCGAGGGGGATTTATTTACTTATTAGCTGTAAGTAAATAAGAGTGTAGTAGACCGTCAACCCTTTGGTTTTATTAAACCGTGGAGAAGCTTGGGTCACTACACTTATTCCCATTATCTCGAACAGTTGCCTGGGAGCTTTGACTCCGAATCTACAAGGCAGAGAAATGAGGAAACTAATTATGGCGCAAAAAGTCTATAAATTCCACGTTGGCATTGATGTATCCAAAGCTAAGCTTGATGTAGCAATAGGTGATAATCAATCTCTCTTTACATTTGCAAATACAGACAAAGGGTTAAAAGAATTAATAACCAAGCTGCCAAAAAAGCAGCGTACATTAATTATTCTTGAAGCAACAGGCGGCTATGAACGATTTGCGGCCATGTATTTGCGAAAAAAGAAATTCGCTGTTGCTGTAGTCAATGCAAAGCGGGTAAGAGATTTTGCAAAAGCAAGCGGTAAATTAGCTAAAACTGATGGTATTGATGCTCAAGTTATTCGGCAATTTGGTCAGGCTTTTAACCCAACTGCACAACCATTGCTAGAGGAAGAAGAAGTCCAGCGTCAAGAAAACATCAGTCGCCGCAACCAACTAGTCAAGATACTTTCGTTAGAAAAACAACATATGGAACATGCATCGCAAGCTAATAAAAAACGCATTCATAAACATTTACGTTACTTAGAAAATGAGCTTGTTGCTATAGAAAAAGAACTTAAAGAATCGTTTCATCAAGATGAGATATTGAAAGATAAACTGGAAAGACTAGACGAAATAAAAGGGGTTGGCGAAGTGACAGCAATGAATGTACTAATTCATTTACCTGAGCTAGGAAAGGTAAATCATAAAGAAATAAGCGCTTTAGCAGGCGTTGCTCCTTTCAATAAAGATAGCGGTCAAAGTAAAGGAAAGCGAGAAATCTGGGGTGGCAGAGCCCCTGTACGCGCAGCATTATATATGGCTGCATTAACTGCAATAAAATTTAATGCGGGTATCAAGCGATTTTATGATCAGCTAGTTGGAAGAGGAAAGTTAAAGAAAGTTGCGCTCGTTGCGTGCATGAGGAAATTGATCATTATTATGAATGCAATAATGAGAGATGGCACTCGTTGGCAAGCATCATGATTGATGAGATGCGCATATAGCTGATTGGCGGCGGGTGGCACGAGGGAGGGATCCCGCTGCGCGCAGGTACGAGCACAGCGGGAAACCCGTAGTGACAGGACCCGCCACGCAGATTATTTGCGCGCATCTCATCAACTAGCGAGGATTCTGGTGCAGAATCATTTGACATTCAACACAGTTGCTTCTCCCATCGTAAAAATCACTCCGGGAGAAGGGAGAAAATCGATTTATGCAACAACGCCTCCCACAAGTGGGAGAGGTGAGATAGTATTAATATGTGGTAAAATCCCCGGCCCTATGAACCTAGAAAGCAACAATGGCCCAAAATCTCGTTTCTGATAGTTCACGTATCGAATTCGCTCAAAACTTGAGAGGGATTGCTGCGACTTGCGTTGTCATCCACCATATTTTTATCTTATTTTGGTTTTCTAATCCGGTCACACAAATTTACACCGGTTTGCCTCTGTACACTGGCGTGATCCCTTTAATCAGCCAATGGTTTAACAAAATTCAAACCGTTAATTTCGGCGCGTTTGGTGTTGCCATATTTTTCATGATCAGTGGTTTTGTAATGCCGAATGCATTGCAAAAACAAGGGCGTAGTCAATTTCTTGTGGGACGTTTTTTCCGAATATGGCCAGTCTATGTGACTGGATTAATGGTTAGCTTATTATCGTTATGGATTGCTAGTCGTTATTTTAATGTCGGTTTTGTACCTACCCCGAAAACAATCTTAGCGTCATTATTTATTTCGCCGCATTTATTGAGTATGAACAGTATTGATGGTGTGATTTGGACCCTGGAAATCGAAATTAAATTTTATATGTTAATTACATTCTTTCCTATGGTTACGCGCGGTAATATTAAAATTCCTTTATTGTTTGCGGTGTTTTTCGCACTATTCGCAACGATGTTTGTTACTAAATCTCATCATGCTTCCATCGCGAAATTGATGTATGAAATACAAACCAACGGCATGTTTTTTTCATTTATGTTTTTAGGCAGCTTATTTCACTTCTTACATAAAAAGAAAATTAATTTACGTCAATTCATTATTGGCACTGCGATATTGCTATCTTTATTCACCTATCAGCGATTTATTAATTTATATCAATATCCATTTAGCAGCGCAGACTTTTATGCATATTTTGCAGGCTTTGCATTGTTTGGCGGGTGTTATTTTTCACAGAATAAAATTAAATTTCCCCGATTTTTTGATGCATTAGCAAAAATCAGTTATCCACTGTATGCCTGCCACGCTATTTTTGGATATGTTTATTTAAGAATGTTTTTGACAAAGTGGAATGATCCTACCGTAGCCTTATTGTCGTATTTATTCTTTGTCTGCTTAATGTCTTATGCGATACATAGAGTGGTAGAGATACCATCGAATCGTATTGGAAAAATGATGGGAAAGAAAATTTCAAATTATTTTATACAACGCTCAATTGAGCTAACCCCTAACGACGCTGCTGCTGAGTCTCATCCTATTTGAGTCTACTAGGGGGATCTCACCCCGGTTTTCTTTCACTGGGCTATCTGTAAAATGCCGTGACTAAAATTAGAACAAAGGTGTGGTTATGGCTTTAGCGCGTGAGATGGGTGGTGTCGATCAAAAAGCATTTAGGTTAACACCTAAAAACGAAGCTTTTTTAGTTACGGAACATAGAAAATTCAGAGATCAAGCCATGGCTTTGCCTATGCCAGATGACATGTCTCATATGTTGAATGTTGTAAAAAGCGATAAACAATTAGCGGAAAAGTTATTAGCATCAAATTTATTTCTAGATGCAGCAATAGAAAAATATAGCATTGCGGTCGTCTTTTTAGCTGGAATGCTTGAGTTTTATGAGTCGTTATCATTAGATAATCCTTTGATTGAATGGGAAGACGAAGATGAAAGTGAGATTGCTGAATTAAAGAAAATGAGTGTCTTGCAGCCTAGGGCAGCGGATTACACGTTTAAAAAAGTATTCTTTGAGAAATTGGCAGAAGAAAAAGTATTTGTTTTTGAGCCAGGAAAACAAAGCATAAAAGATTTTGAACTAGCAGTAAAAAAATCACTTCTCTATCCAGTAATTAGAATTTTTTTAAATGAGCAAAAACAATTTGTAGAAAAGGTTTTTTCTACAGTGAAGAAAGTGTCTCCAGCAGCATCGCAGCAACCTGTTTTGGTTTTATCAACAGAGAGTCTAAAACTAAAAGGTAATGATCATGCATACACAAAACGCATAGAAGATGAATTAAAACGTGAGGGAAAAGCGTTTAAATGTGAAAGAGTAGCTTCTACTGGGTTGTTACACGTAACTTTTGAAGAAGCAACATATGTTGAAAAAGAAAAAATTGGTAGAGGAGCATTTGGGGATGTCTATAAAGTAGAGTATGGTTATCGTAAAGCCACGGAAGAGGCAAGAAGAAAAAAATTTCCTTCTACGTTAGTTGTTAAAACCCCTCGCCTAGACTATACAGAACCAGGTGGTCTTACACCAAAGACCTTGGCTAATACTGCGTATTTTTCAAGAAAAATAAACGGCATTGGCGAGTTTTATTTAGATAAAACAGATGTTAAAAGTTCGGTGCCATACGCATTAATGACTTTTCTGTCAGGAGTGAAATTAGCTTCTTTAATCGAGTCACTTATAGAATCGTGCAATGTTTCCAATATAGAGAAGACATCACTAATAATCAGCAAAACGATTGAACTTTTTATCAAGGTTATCCAAGAAGTAATGATACAGCTTCATCATCACAAGATTGTACATAGTGATTTACATTTGGAAAATATTCTAATTGCATTTGATGAAGTAGAAATAAAAGCACTACAAATGCCAGAAGCAAAAAATGAAAAAGAGCTTTTAAAAAATATATTGGCTAATTTGGATAAAGTTAACTTTAATAAAGTAAAAGTAAAGTTTACCGACTTTGATTTTACACGCTTGGAAGGTGAGCTCACTGCTAATCATCTTCTTCAATCATCACCGGACATTAATAGTCTTTTAGTTCCAGCTGAGCCTGCTCTCGATGTTCTTGTGCTTGGGATGGGTTTTGAATTGACTATGATGAAATTTGCCCAGCAGATTGTGCCTGCACACATAGCGCAGCAAAAAGCCCTAAATTTTATGGCTAGTGAAATAAAAATTTTAATGTCTCAATTGGAAGCATTACATAGTTTCTTTGCTTCTATGGCCGCGTCTGATCCTAAAAAGCGCCCTACCTTAACTCATGTGTTAACGATATTAGAAGAGTATGTTAATGCTCCTCTGCATCAAAAAGTGGAGTTTCTTAAAAAGGAGTTGGCGGTTATCAAGGGTCCAGTAAAATTAGTTGTGGTTCCAGTGAAAGCAGATATAAAAGTTTCGATACAGAGAGTTACCGAACAGGGTCTTTTTGGCCAGATTAGAAAGGCAAAAATACCAAGTGTTAAGGCACCTCAGTTGCCAAAAGTGAAACTAAAACATAGCCATAAGTTTTTACGAGTAAAGCCATTCGTTATACATCAACCGCAAAAACTACATAGCCATAGGTTTCTCGGGCGAAAGTGATGGCATGACTTTATTGTCGCTTAGAAAGAAATTTTTTAAGCGAAGATAAATTCTCTTTGCCGTTATTTCGCACCTCGCGCTATTTGCCAGAGACTAAATACAGCAAATACAATAAACCAAAAGAGTGACCATTCCGCTAAGCTCAATCCTAAGAATGACCAATCGACTAGCGAGCACTCAGCCGTACCTTGTAATATTTTCATGAGGACTTGGTCTAATGGTAAAACATTCCACATATATTGTAAGCTGACGCCACAGTCAGCTGATTTGTCGGGTGGTAAGTGTTGTAACCATACTTGTCTGCCAGCAAGGAATATTCCGCCACTAGAAAGTAGTAATAGGATCGCATTTAAGAAGTAGCGGCCGCATTTTTTAAGTGCGAACACTGAACCAACTAATAAAACGATACCGATCAGTGCCATTGTGACGCGCTGTAATACACAAAGTGGACATGGTGCGATGCCTTTCCAAAATTGTAAATAAAAGGCAACGCCGAACATGACGATGACACAAAGGAATGCATAAAAATTCATTAATCGGTATGAAATATTTTTCATTATTTTTCGCCTAGCCAATTTTGTAGGATTAATTGTGCAGCAACGCTGTCAATCTGTCTATTTTGTAATGCTTTAAAACCACCTTCTGCAAAAATTCTTTCTCTAGCATCTTTGGTGGATAAGCGCTCATCCATTTCATGTACTGGTAAATTAAACTGTTGGCGCAAAAATTCGGCAAATTCACGGGCTGCCAACGTGACTTTTTGTTCTGTGCCATCCATGTTCAAAGGGATGCCAACCACAAGCGCTGTTGGGCGCCATTGTTGAATTATTTTTTTTAAATTATTCAGGGCTGGTTTGCCATCGATGGCTTTTAACGTATCTAATGGCCGCGCTGTTTTCGTGATAGTTTGTCCCACGGCCACGCCAATGCGTTTCATGCCAAAGTCAAAGCCGAGTAAAATGTCTGTGTTCTCTGTGTTCATTGTTGTTCTCTGTTCTCTGATAAAAAATACTTTTCTCCCTTCTCCCATAGCGTTTTTTGCGAATGGGAGAAGGGTTGGGGATGAGGGCGACTCCCTCACCCGTCACGTAAAAAGCACGTGACGACCTCTCCCGTAAATGGGAGAGGTGAAAGCATTATTAATCCCCTGACGCCACATCCCAATTCTCACCCGCACCAATGGAAACTAACAAAGGTACTTTTAATTGTGCTGCTTCCATCATGTGTTTTGTAATTTGTTGCATCGCAATTTCAATATCATTTTCAGCAACTTCAAAGACTAATTCATCGTGTACTTGCATAATCATTTTCGCATCGACTTCTTTTTTCGCCAACCAATCGGCCGTATGTATCATGGCACGTTTAATAATATCTGCCGCACTACCTTGTAATGGCGCATTAATGGCAGCTCTTTCCGCTGCTTTTTGTCGCATGATTTGGCTAGAGTTGATTTCGGGTAGATACAAGCGTCTACCCCATAATGTTTCTACATATCCATTTTCATGTGCTTGCTTGCGCGTGTTTTCCATATACGTGTGTACACCAGGATAGCGCGTAAAATACTTTTCAATGTAACTATTTGCCGCATCACGTGATATACCTAATTGTTTTGCTAAACCAAATGCAGACATGCCATAAATCAAGCCGAAATTAATCGCTTTTGCGCTGCGGCGTTGATCATGTGTGACTTCGTCTAATGGAATATCTAATACTTCTGCAGCAGTCGATTGGTGAACATCTAGGTTATTTGCGAAGGCTTTTAATAAATTCGCATCATTTGAAATGTGAGCCATGATACGTAATTCAATTTGTGAATAATCGGCAGAAATAATTTTATATCCAGGAGGCGCTATGAATGCTTGACGTATGCGTCTTCCTTCATGGGTACGTACGGGAATATTTTGTAAATTTGGATCTGAAGAAGATAATCGTCCGGTTGCCGCACCTGTTTGATTATACGATGTATGTACTCTACCTGTGTGCTGATTAATCTGTTGCGGTAGTTTTTTCGTATAAGTCGTAATTAATTTGCTGATAGTACGTACTGCAATAATAATTTTTGGTAATTGATACTCATCCGCGAGTTCTTGTAATACATTTTCTGCAGTGGAAGCTTGGCCTGTAGGTGTTTTTTGTAACACGGGCAAGTTTAATTTGCCAAATAAAATTTCTTGTAACTGTTTTGGCGAGTTAATATTAAATTTTTCACCGGCAAGATCATAAGCTTCTGCTTCTAATTCTTCTAAGCGTTTTTCTAATTCAATACTTTGTTTTTCCAGCATCACTGCATCAATTAAAACACCGTTGCGTTCGATGGTAGCGAGTACTTGAATTAATGGCATTTCAATATCGGTGAAAACACTTTTTAACCCTGGTTCTTTTTCTAGTTTTGGCCAAAGTGTTTGATGCAACTGTAGGGTTACATCTGCATCTTCTGCTGCATAAGCAGATGCTTTGTCAATCTCAACTTGATTAAATGAAATTTGTTTTGCGCCTTTTCCTGCAACATCCGCGTATTTAATTGTTTGCCAACCTAAGTGTTTTAACGCGAGTGAATCCATATCATGATTGTTGATGGAGCTATCTAAAATATAAGATTCCAACATCGTGTCATATGCGACTCCTTGTAATGCAATACCATGGTTTGCTAAGACTTCAATATCATATTTAATATTTTGTCCTATTTTTTTGTGAGAATTACTTTCTAATAGGGGTTTTAATGCAGCGAAAACATATTCACGAGTTAATTGTTGTGGTGCATCCGAGTAGTCATGCGCAAGCGGAATATAGGCTGCTTTTCCTGCTTCGCAAGCAAATGAAACGCCAACAATTTCTGCATCCATGTAGTTTAAGCTGGTAGTTTCGGTATCAAACGCAAATACGTTTGCAGATTCTAGTTTTTTTATCCACGCAGTTAACTCTTCTTTTGTAAAAATAGTTTCGTATGCTTGATGTTTATTTTCGACAACTGTTTTTGTATCAGTTAGTAATTCACTCAGCCATGTTTTAAATTCTAAGTCTTTAAATAAGGTCATGAGTGATTGGTTATCTGCATCTTGGCGTTTTAATTCTGGTAAGTCAGGTAATGATGCAACATCACATTTGATCGTGACCAATTGTTTTGCCAATGGAAGTTGTGGTAATGAGGCACGCAAGTTTTCGCCTACTTTTCCGGTAATTTTGTCTGCATGCGCAATAATGTTATCGAGTGAGCCATATTCAAGTAACCATTTAACCGCTGTTTTTGGACCTACTTGTGGCACCCCTGGTACATTGTCAACGGTGTCGCCGACGAGTGAAAGATAATCCACAATTAATTCTGGTGGAATGCCAAATTTTTCTTTTACAGCAGAAGGATTTAATATGCTAATGGTTATATTTCCATTTTGCGGCTTGGTATTAATGAGAGTGATGTATTCATTAACAAGTTGTGCCAAATCTTTATCGCCAGTTGAAATCAGCGTTGGAATGCAATTTTTTTCTGCTAATACGGCGAGTGTGCCAATCACATCATCTGCTTCAACGCCCTCAACCATTATTAAAGGTAATCCTAGCGCTCTCACAACATCATGAATTGGTTGAATTTGCTTAACTAAATCACTAGGCATTTCTGCGCGGTTAGCTTTGTATTTGTCATACAAGTCATCACGAAATGTTTTGCCTTTTGCATCAAAGACAATAGCAATTAACTCTGGATCGTAATCTTTGAGTAGGCGACGTAGCATATTTATAACACCATAAATGGCGCCGGTGGGAAAACCTTTCGAGTTGGTGAGTGGTGGCATTGCATGGAATGCACGATATAAATACGATGAGCCATCAACTAGTACTAATGGTTTTTTAATTTGTGTTGTCATAGGTAGATGCTTTTATCAGATAAAATAATCTATGGATAATATGTTATCTGTGTGTGTCTGTCATCTTGCTATGTTTTGCTTACTCAGAGCCGCGCGCGTTAGCAAGCGTTTGTGTGTAGTGACGCTCTCTGACGGTTGCGGCTCGGATAGGAATAGATATCTACCAGGTCAAATTATAAGCCAATACATAAAGTTTTTATTTCTTATTCTTTTACGAAGCATTCTCTATTAGACTATGAGGTCCTGTCGATTGTACGGCTGGACTGATTTTTTACACTAGTATGTAATGGGAGATGGTTTGTGAGCGTAGCGCTTTGGGATAAATGTTTGGATTCTTTGCAGGATGAATTTCCTTCTCAGCAATTCAATACGTGGATCAGACCATTACAAGTTAAGCAAGCTGGTGGCATTTTAACGCTATTTGCGCCTAATCGTTTTGTTCTGGATTGGATTAATGAACGTTTTTTAAGCCGCATCAGTGAGCTTGTTAGTCAGTTTAGTGAAAATGAAGCATTAACCATTCAATTAGAGATTGGTAGTAAACGCTCTGAATCAACGTCTACAACGAATGACACAGCTGTTAGACAGCCGTCGCACACGCATGCACCAGCGGTTGTTACCGCAAGGAAATCAATTCCTGCTGTGGAAGTTCCTAATTATCAAAGTAATGTGAATCCAAACTTTACCTTTGATAACTTTGTGGAAGGTAAATCTAATCAATTAGCGAAAGCAGCATCCTTACAAGTAGGTGAAAATCCTGCTGTTGCATATAACCCACTCTATTTATATGGTGGTGTCGGTTTAGGTAAAACGCATTTATTGCATGCGATTGGTAATCAAATTATGCGCAATAATCCCAATGCGAAGGTACTCTATTTGCATTCTGAGCGTTTTGTTGCAGATATGGTGCGTGCATTACAGACTAACGCGATGAATGAATTCAAACGTTATTATCGAACTGTTGATGCATTATTAATCGATGATATCCAATTTTTTGCTGGGAAAGATCGCTCACAAGAAGAATTTTTCCACACATTTAATGCTTTATTAGAAAGCCAACAACAAGTGATTTTGACTTGTGATCGTTATCCAAAAGAAATTAATGGCGTTGAAGAGCGTTTGAAATCACGTTTTGGTTGGGGATTAACGGTTGCAGTAGAGCCACCTGAATTAGAAACGCGTGTTGCTATTTTAATGAGTAAAGCTGAGAGCGCAAAAATTCCTTTACCATATGAAGTTGCATTCTTCGTAGCAAAACGTATTCGTTCTAATGTCCGTGAGCTAGAAGGCGCACTCAAGCGTATCATGGCTAATGCGCACTTTACGGGTAAGCAAATTACACTCGAGTTTGTAAAAGACGCCCTACGCGATTTACTCGCATTGCAAGATAAGTTGATTACAATAGAAAATATTCAAAAAACAGTAGCTGAATACTACAAAGTTAAAATCGCTGATTTATTGTCGAAAAGACGTAGTCGCTCTGTAGCTCGACCAAGACAAATGGCGATGGCAATGGCAAAAGAATTAACGAATCATAGTTTACCAGAAATTGGCGATGCTTTTGGTGGACGTGATCATACAACCGTATTGCACGCATGTCGTGTGATTGCTGAGTTCAAAGTATCTAATCATGATGTAGAAGAAGATTATACGAATTTATTAAGAATTTTGACGACTTAATTTCGAAGGAATTGGCTGATATGAAAGTGACTATTCAACGTGATGAACTATTAAAACCATTGCAAATGATTAGCGGTGTAGTAGAACGCCGACAAACGCTTCCTATTCTTGCGAATGTGTTGGTGACAGTCAATGATGCGCATCTTTCATTAACAGCTACTGATTTAGAAATTGAATTAATAGGCAATACAACGTTATCTCAGTCTTCTGGTAGCGCGATAATTACTGTGTCAGCTCGTAAGCTATTAGATATCTGCCGCGCACTACCAGAAGCCGCTATCATCGACTTAACGTTAGATGGTGAACAAGTGATTTTGCGTTCTGGCAAAAGTCGGTTTATGTTAACGACGTTACCCGCGAGTGATTTTCCAAGTATTGAAAGTGGAGTGTTTTCATCTGAATTTACTATTAGCCAAGCTAAATTAAAAAAATTACTGAGTAAAATTCATTTCGCTATGGGCCAACAAGATGTACGTCATTATTTAAATGGCGCTTTGTTTGATATCAATCAAGGTGTCATGAAATGTGTCGCAACAGATGGCCATCGTTTAGCATTTAGTTCATTGCAAAATGTGCAATATGATGGCGCGCATACAAAAATTATTCTGCCAAGAAAAAGTGTTTTAGAGTTGATGCGTTTATTGGATGCAACAGACGACGAAGTCAAAGTGAGTATTGGCGAAAATCATTTCCGTGTTGCGTGCAGTGAGTTCACTTTTACATCGAAATTAATTAGTGCGCAATATCCTGATTACGATAAATTAATTCCACGCACCATTGCACATACTGCGATAGCAAGTCGTGAAGCGTTAAAGCAAGCGTTAACCCGCGCATCTATTTTATCGAATGAAAAATTTCGTGGTATCCGTTTGCACTTAGATCGCGATAGTTTAAAAATCGTTGCCAACAATCCAGAGCAAGAAGAAGCAGAAGAACAAATCATTTTAGATTATCAAGGCATAGGAATGGAAATTGGTTTCAATGTGTCGTATCTATTGGATGTCGTCTCAACCATTGCTTCTGAAAATATTCGGTGGTCTTTTTCAGATCCTAATGGCGGCGTGTTGATTGAATCTTCTGATAAAGATGATAGCTTATATGTGGTGATGCCAATGAGGCTGTAAGCTAGAGGTGCAGTAGATGTCTATCATCCGTTTGGATGTTACTGATTTTCGAAATATTCCCGCTGTTCGTTTAGAGCCTTTGCTTGATGGATTTAATCTCATTTGCGGCGATAATGGCAGTGGAAAGACCAGCTTACTTGAGTCTATCTATTTTCTTAGCTTAGGCCGTTCATTTCGAACAACAAACACGAGTCATATTGTTAGAAAATCAACGGAAAAATTTGTTGTTTCTTCGCATATTTCACTAAAAAATGGACAATCTATTGCCGCTGGTGTAGAGCGCGGCCCCAATGGGCGCTTAAATACGCGAATTTCTGGAAAAGATGTCGCTTCTATCGCTGAAATTGCTAGTTTACTGCCTATTCAATTGATTAATTCAAATTGTTACAACTTGCTCGATGCAGGCCCTATTTTTCGCAGAAAATATATAGATTGGGGCGCATTTTATCATTCAATTGAATTTTTGCGGGTTTGGCAACAGTACAAAAGGGCTTTAAAGCAACGTAATGCTGCGTTAGCACAGCGTGTTCCAAAAAAAGAATTAGAAACTTGGAATCGAGAGTTAGTTCAGGCGGGAAATTTATTGCATCAGTTGAGATTGGCTTACGTCGAATTGTTATTGCCGATTTTAAAAGACATGGTTGCAGAGTTATTAACAATTGTGGATTTAAAAATCGAATATTTTCCAGGTTGGGATCAGGCTTGTGAATATCAGCAAATTTTAGCGCAATCTATCGATAAGGATTTCTATTTAGGATACACCCAGCACGGCCCTCATAAGGCTAATTTTAACGTAATAATAAATGGGTTACCTGCTAAAGATATTTTATCAAGAGGGCAACAAAAATTGTTCGTATGTGCTATGATACTGGCTCAAGGCGCCTTGTTGTTTCAGGGGCAAAATAAGCGGCCAATCTACCTTGTAGATGATCTACCTTCAGAGCTTGATGTGACGAGTCGATCAAACTTAATAGCCCTGCTTTCCAAACAAGAAGCACAGATATTTGTAACCGCGGTTGATTACGCATTTTTCGATGGTTACACAGCAAAGCCGGTACGAATGTTTCACGTGGAACATGGTAACTTAAAACAAATGAAAGTTTAGTCTTGTGGAGTGACATAGTGAGTACAGCTGCCAGTTACGATTCATCAAATATTAAGGTTCTTAAGGGATTAGATGCGGTCCGTAAACGCCCAGGAATGTATATTGGCGACACGGATGATGGAACAGGCTTGCATCATATGGTTTTCGAGCTTGTTGATAACTCAATTGATGAGGCATTAGCCGGGTATTGCGACTCAGTTTACGTTACTATTCATGCTGATGAGACGGTTTCGGTAAAGGATAATGGCCGCGGTATTCCAGTTGATATCCATCCAGAAGAAGGCCGTTCAGCTGCCGAAGTGATTATGACCGTATTACATTCTGGCGGAAAATTTGATAATGATTCATATAAAATTTCTGGCGGATTACACGGTGTAGGCGTTTCTGTAGTGAATGCGCTATCTGTAGAGTTAAAACTCACTATTCGCAAGGATGGCAAGCTTTATGAGCAAGACTATCGCATGGGCGATCCGGTTGCTCCATTAGCTATGACGGGCGACACTGAAGAAAGAGGGACAGAGGTTAGATTTAAGCCTAGTACCGAGATTTTTAATAATATCCATTTCTCATATGACATATTAGCAAGACGATTACGCGAGCTATCTTTCTTAAACTCGGGTGTTCGTATTTATTTGACGGATGAACGTACAGGAAAATCAGATCATTTTGAATATGAAGGTGGCATAAAAGCCTTTGTAGATGATCTCAACCGCAATAAAACCCCAATAAATTCAAAGGTATTCTATTTCCTCGCTGAAAAAGATCATACGACGGTTGAGATAGCCTTGCAATGGAATGATACGTTTAATGAAAAGGTATTTTGTTATACCAATAATATTCCGCAAAAAGATGGTGGAACTCATTTAGCAGGTTTTCGTGGTGCATTAACACGGGTACTTAATAACTATATTGAAAAAGAAGGTTATTCAAAGAAAGCAAAAGTGGAAACGGTAGGCGACGATTTTCGTGAAGGGTTAACAGCCGTACTTTCAGTAAAAATGCCAGATCCAAAGTTTTCATCACAAACAAAAGACAAGTTAGTTTCATCAGAAATTAAAGCCATTGTCGAATCGTTATTTGGGGAAAAACTACAAGAGTTTTTACTTGAGTGCCCACAAGAAGCGAAGGCAATTGTTATTAAAGTGATTGATGCAGCAAGAGCGAGAGAAGCTGCTCGTAAAGCGCGTGACATGACGCGCCGCAAAGGTGCTTTAGATTTAGCAGGATTACCTGGAAAATTAGCAGACTGCCAAGAAGAAGATCCTAGCAAGTCAGAATTATTCATCGTTGAGGGTGATTCTGCAGGTGGTTCAGCAAAACAGGCCCGAGATCGTAAATCACAAGCTATTCTGCCGTTAAAAGGCAAGATTTTGAATGTCGAAAAAGCACGTTTTGATAAAATGCTTTCTTCACAAGAAGTAGCTACACTAATTACAGCACTAGGGTGCGGTATTGGGCGTGAAGAATATGTCCCAGATAAGGTGCGATATCATAGCATCATCATCATGACAGACGCCGACGTTGACGGATCACATATTCGTACATTGTTACTCACCTTCTTTTTTCGTCAAATGCCGGAGTTAATTGAACGCGGCCATGTGTATATTGCGCAACCTCCGCTATTCAAAGTAAAAAAAGGTAAACATGAGCAATACATGAAAGATGAAAGCGCACTAGAAGCTTCTCTTATTCAATCGGCGCTTGAAGGCACATCGTTACATGTTAGCGCGAATGCTCCTGGAATTACTGGCGCAGCACTAGAAAAATTGGTATTAGAATACCAATCAGTCATGGGTGTTATTCATCGTCTTTCAAAGCGTTACCCAAAAGAGTTGCTGAATGCATTGATCTTTTTGCCACCTTTTACAGAGGCAAACTTAATGGATCAAGACTACATTAATCAGCAAGTGGCCCAACTGGAGGCTGCATTAAATAAGCTCAACCCAATTACTGTACACTATACGTTAGCGATACAGAGCGATCCTGAAAAGAAAAGCTGGCATATTAAGGCCAAGGTTGCTCACAACGGAGTCGAGAATAACTACTTGATTAGTAAAGATTTATTTCACACTCCTGAATATCACTATTTGTCAGAGTTGGGTAAAAAATTGACGGGGTTGTTGCAAGACGACGCGTATATTAAACGCGGCGATAAGCAAACCAACATACATACCTTTAATGATGCTATTGTCTGGCTGATGAGCGAAGCGAAAAAAGGTCAGTATATTCAACGATATAAAGGTTTGGGAGAGATGAACCCTGATCAATTGTGGGATACGACTATGAATCCTGAGACACGTCGTATGTTACAGGTGACAATTGAAGATGCTTTTGCAGCAGATCAAATTTTCACAACGTTAATGGGTGATCAAGTCGAACCAAGAAGAGAGTTTATTGAGGCGAATGCGCTAGATGTCGTTAACTTAGACGTATAGGGTTTGTTCTTATACGCTAAAATTGGGCAACTTGTTGCATATATTAAGGTTTTTTAATATTTTCAAACGGTTTTTATCTACATACTATATAATATAGTAAGGGCATGTTAACTCTGCCCTAGTATTGCATAATCGATTTTGTGCAGCTCAGATGAGAGGCGTAGACGATGGCAGAGATGAATACTCCGGAGAAAGAGGCTGAGAGTAAGGAACAGATGGCTCTACTAGAGCAGTTTGCGACAGCAACTTATACAAAAGTTATATCTAGTCAAGGTGACATAGATACAAAAGATAAAGTCATGGATGAAATGCTTGCTTGGTGTAAAGAGCAAGGCAATATTGTTGTTCTCAAAAGTGCTACTATTATTTCTTCCGATCCCACATCTAGAACCGTACAAAATTGTAAATCGTTGATGTTAAGCAAAGGTATTCACCCTGCGCAAGTATTTGCAGCGACGAAATCATTTGTTGGATTACTTTTGGCAAGTGGTGAGCAAGAAGAAACAAAAAAAGTAAAAGGTGAAACTAGCGCAACATTCAGTGATCAACAAAGACATTTACGCGATTTAGTCTATGAAGCTGTTCTGCAAGGCGTAAGTGATATTCACATTCAAGTCAGGCAAACCTATACAAAAATTCGCATGCGTCAACATGGCGAATTAAGATTATATGCCGAATGGTCAGAAAAGCTGGGCCGTGAAATTGCATCCGTTGCATTTAACAAAGAAACAGATCATGCCACGTCGCATTTTAATCCAACGGTTCCACAAGATGCGTCAATGCCATTAAAGATACATGGCAAAGATATACGTCTACGTTTAGCAAGTGTACCAGCACATGGCGGCTTTGACATGGTCATGCGTATACTTGCAACAGGTACAGACAAGACAAAAACATTAGAAGACTTAGGCTATACTACTAAACAAGTAGACATCATTAAAATGGCGTTGCGCTTACCGTTCGGTGCGATCATTGTTGCTGGTCCAACAGGGTCAGGTAAAACAACAACCTTAGCCGCCTGTATGGAAATGGTTGAGCCTACACAAAAACTCTATTCGATTGAAGATCCAGTTGAAAAAGTAGTAGAAATGGCAACCCAAGTTCCTGTGAACACAGAAAAAGAAGATAGAAGCTTTGCAAGTATGGGACGTGCTGCATTACGTATGGATCCAGATGTTATCATCCTCGGTGAAATGCGAGATGAGGATACTGCACATGTTATGGTACGTGCATCTATTACAGGCCACTTAGTTTTAACGACATTACATACGAATAGAGCAACCGCAATTATTACGCGCTTAGTGGATATGGGTGTATCACCAGTATTATTGAGTGATAGTAGCGTACTACGTTGTTTAGTTTGCCAACGCTTAGTTCCCAAGGTATGTTCAGAATGTTGCGTACCATTACTCACCTCTGTAAAACATCTCAATTTTATTGAAGATTGGGAAGCGGTATTAGGCAAAGATGTCATTGCTTCCGCTAAAGCGAGAGGACCTGGATGTGCGCGCTGTAATCGTAGTGGCGTTGGTGGTAGAACAGTTGTAGCAGAAGTAATTTGGGTAGATGAAGAAGGTCGCCAATTTATTCAAAAAAGTGATACATTGAACTGGGAAAAATATTTAAAACAGAATGGTTGGGAAGATTTTCATGCGCGGGCAGTTCAGCTCATAAAAGAAGGCGTGATAGATCCTTTTGATGCGGAAAAAGTAGTTGGTCCTATTAATACAGCGACAAAGTCAACGAGTTTCAAATATACATAGTTCTGAGTTGCTGTGGAGGAAAGCAGAATGAATGTCTTAGACATGGAGAGTATCAATTCAATTAGCCAGGTCGTTTCGCGATGGTTTAAACGACTTCAATTTGGTTCGAAAGCACAGCTCGCTTTCCTTGAAGACTTATACGTCTTAATTCACGACGGGATACCTGCAAACAGAGCGGTTGAAATGCTCGGGCAAGTGACAACAGGTACTGGCCGCGAAGTTGCTCATTCAATCTCTCAAAAAATTTCAGAAGGTCGCACGCTTGCGGAGGGGATGCGCGAATGGTTTTCTATCAATGTGATAGAAATTGTTCGTGTCGGTGAAGAAGGCGGCGCGTTATCAGAAACATTGAAATCAGCAATTAATACGATGACGCAACACAGCGGTAGTATGGGAACATTAATCAGCGCAATTTCATATCCGCTGATGGTGATAGCGCTAGCTTGCGGAATTATTGTTTATCTTAATAGTTCTGTATTTACCCAGTTTGCTGCTATCAAGCCAATGGATCAATGGCCTGATGCGGGTAGACAGTTAGTAAGTGTTGCTGAGATCGTGCAAGATTGGTGGTGGTTAGTGTTGCTGATGATAGGCGCTACTATTTTTGCTTTGCGCTACGTAATGTCAAATTATATCGGTGAGCTACGTCCCATGCTTGATAAGATTCCACCATTCAATTTATACCGTAGATTTGCTGCAGCAAGATTAATGGAAACATTAGGGTTGTTAGTTTCTAATGGTGTAGTATTTAAAAGCGCAATCAAAGTAATGCAATACCAATCCAATCCTTATCTAACATCGCATTTAGTAATGATGGAACATTTGTTGAGTATGGGTAAGGGAAATATTGCGGATGTACTGTCGACTGGATTAATCGATCATGGAGATGTACTGCGGTTACGAGTTATGGCAGAAGTAAAAGGATTTGAGCATGGCCTTACTCGTATGGGTGTGCGCGGCGCAGAGCAAACAACAAAGACATTGGGTTTGATTTCAAAAGTGATTGGTGGCTTGTTATTAGGTGTAGGCGCAACATTAATTATAGTGATTATCCGTGGAATCTTTTTAACTGGTATGTCAATGGGACAACAATAATCTATTGGCATCGTTTGTAAGAGGTACTGCAAGTGCGTGAACGTAAACAGGGAGGGATGACATTATTAGAAGTCATGTTGGTGTTGGCAGTTTTTGGTGTGCTGACACTGCTGGTAGTGCAACAATATGTTTCTGCTAAACGAGACGCGGATGTACGTCAATTACAATCAACGGTTACGACTATTTTTATTGGGCTATCAAAATTTTATTACGCGAATTGTCGCCAAGCGGTAGATCCTTATACCAATACAAGCACTACCTATCCCGTCGCTACTAATTCATTGGATCCAGCAAATAATCCACCGGTCCCTTTCATTGCGATGACTGACTCAATACATTTGCTCACCACAAGCGGTGCTACTTTTATCAATACACAAGAGTGGCCGCCAGCAGCGAATGGGTTAGTAGATACGGCAGTTGGAGATCATGGTTTTTTTGCACAATATAATTTAGGTGATAATAGTTCGCTAGCTGGAGCGACTGTCAACAGAATCCCATCGGGAATGTTTTATAATTGGGAAACAGGAACAACAGCAACTTCTTTTACGATGCCTAATCCAGTCGGTACTATTTACACATGGCGACCGCAAGTTGCAGTAAAACTCGTTGACTCGATTGCTACGGACCCCGCCGCTTTAAAAGCATATCAAGCATACTTGGGCGCGCAGTGTACTTCAAAAATTGTTAGTGGAAGTGTGGCACCCTGCAAAGCAAATACGCCCGGACCTTATTTGGTATGGGAAAAAATGCCGTCAATGGTCTCATCCGATGTGATAACGAATGATTGGTTGACGATGCCAAGGATCAAAGCATTTAATCAAATGTATGTTAATGATGATATGTATATGCAATCATTAGCAGTAAGTTCATGGAATTCGAGTACAACCGGAAATACTTATTCATGTGGTGAATGATATGATAAAACAATATCGTGGGATGCGCGGTTTTACCTTGTTAGAAGTGATGTTAGTGTTGCTGATAGGCGCGACACTTTTAGGGATGTTTTTGAATTACACCTCGACAGCAGCAGATCAAGCGGCTCGTAATAAAACATCAATACAGACACAGGAAATCATCAACGCCGCGCTTGCTTATTACTTACAATACGGTAGTTGGCCAGGCACAAAAAATACGTGGACATGCGTTGATCCGACTAACTCAGCATTAATTTCCGGATTTTATTTACCACAAGGTGTAGCAAAAACGGCTATAGGATCCTGCGCAATTGGTGCGTGGCTCAGTCCATATAGAAATGTGTATCTTACATCGTGGGATGGCACGTCAGGTAATTTTTATGTCATCACACAAATTCCAACTGGAGCAAAAGCACCAGCAAATTCATTAATTATTTCTGGATTAACACCACTAGGTGTTACTACTACTTCACAACCCACGTTGCCGTTAGTCACATCACCTTCTGCGGCATGTGCGGCGACTGGGTCTTGTTATGTAATGGGTGGTACGCAGCAACCAGGTCAAAACTTAATGAATGCGCGCTCTGCAAATTTTGCGGGAGTATATGCCCATGGCGCTTGTGTTCCCGCCCCTCAGTGCCCAGCTGGACTTAAAGCATTTATTTATGCAGCAGCAGGCCAAGTTACTGGTAGCTCTGATACCGTAGATCCAACTAAGGTTTATCCAATAGAAGGATTCATGATAGATGCCGTTGGTAAAGCGGGTAATCCATATGGTACTGATCCAGTCATTCCATCACAGCTAGGGAACTGTGGTGACAGAACATCAAACTCACAAGGGTGTCCGGGATTGCCGAGCACTGCTACATATTGGCGAGTCTGCATGAAAATTTTAACGCAAAATACAGATCATCCTTTTACTAATGGTGCGAACTCTACGTGGGGTGGGAGCACAACGATTGTAGTATTCACGCGTTGCGCACCATTGAATGAAAATTCAGGGACGCCTTTTACCACATATCAAAATGATTAACGGCTGTTGCCAATTTTTACTATACCAGCTGTAATCTCTTGATATTGTCTGTTTTGCTGTGCATTTACCGACAAGGTAAATGCACAGTGATACTCGAACTTCAAGTCTTTCTAGCGTAGCTTAGCGAATTGTCGCCAGAGTCTAACCTCATGTGTTTTAAGTACTTACACAAATGAAATAAATATCATATACTAAATTTGCATTCATGGATTCCGTGGATATAAAACTGGCATAGGGTTAATGGAGTATTAAAATGAAGTGCCTATTTAAAATGTTCGGTGCATTATTTTTTGTGATACCGACAATTGCAATGGCTGGTTGGCAAGTAGCAGCTCCTTCAGCAGCAGTTCCGAATGAACCTTTTTTTCAAGCAGGTAGTCAACAAGATACTTCCTTCTCATCATATGGTAGTTCAGCTTTTCCAAATCAATTTGGTGGCTTGGGCCGTCCCGCTGCTGTCTACGCAATTAGTGTGAGTGGATCACTCAAAGAAAATGTAGAGCGCATTATGGATCGCTATCATTGGAAAGTAATTTGGAAGGCGCCGTATGACTATAATTTTGATGGCCGTGTAACAGGCTCAAGTTTGCCAAACGTAATTGAAAAATTATTAAAGCCATTTCCACTACAAGCCGTTTTATATATGTCCAATCGTACGATGACTATTATGCCGAGGAATAGCTAATGGCAGGAAAAATTTTTTTATGTTTATGTTTGTCCGCAGCCTTGGCTTTAGCAGGTTGTAATTCACCTTTGTACAATCAAACAGAAGCAAATGTTGCCGATGTAGTGCAAAAAACAAATGAAGCAAGGCAGCAATCTGACGCAGCAACTAAACCTCCAGCGACGTTGGTGGTCAATCAAGGCATGTATGTTGATAAAACACCTATCAGTTTATCAAAAGACCCTTCATGGTTACGTAATAAAATTATTTTACGTGGCGATCAATTGCCGTTTTCATATTACAGTCGAACAATTGCTACAGGCGGCAGCAAAGATATCTTAACCCACTATCAAGTTGGTTTAGATCAAGTATCACAGGTTTCATTAAACTACACAGGTACTGTCAAAGGCGCATTGGATTTATTGGCTGCAAAAACCGGTTATACCTATACCGTGAATGGCAACCACGTTTTTTGGCAAGCATTCGTTACCAAAACATTTGATATTGCTTTCATGCCAGGTTCTTCAGACTACATGATGGGTAAATCAAGCGGTGGTGGTTCATCGTCTGGTACTTCTGGCAGCGCCGGTGCTGGTGGATCTGGTGGTGGTACAGTAACGACAAACTTAGTAGATGATAGCTCTGGCCAGTACAGCAGCTTGAAAGGCTCACTGTCTGTATGGAAAGATTTAAAAACCTCGGTAGAGCAAATGCTTTCTGCTGATGGAAAAGTAGTGGTATCAGAGTCAACTACTTCCGTTACTGTCCGTGATAGACCATCCAATGTGAGCTTGATCGCAAAATTCATTGATAACCTCAATCATAATTTAGCGAGACAGGTCTTAGTTAAAGTCGAAGTGTTAGATATTTCGTTAGCTAGCGATTTTAACTTTGGTATTAACTGGCAAGCGGTCAAGCAAAGTTTCGGGCAGCAGTTCTTTTTGAACGCAAACTATGGCACACCTGTTAGTATTACTCCTCGAGTAGGTACTTCTGACTTTATTTCCGGTGCACCAAATGGTCCGCCGCAATTAGGTACAGTCAATAGTGCAACGACCGGCGTGACAGCTTTAGTTGATGCGTTGAGTCAACAGGGTAAAGTTTCTGTGGTTACTCAGCCTCGCGTAGTTTGCTTAAATAACCAAGTTTCTGTCATTCGTATTACACAACAGAAAGGTTACCTAGCAAGTGTGCAAACCACGACAGGCGTCGGTGGTGGTGGTAGTGGTTCAAGCAACAATAATACAGTCACCTCACAAATTACACCGGGTAATATTGTTACAGGATTGACACTTTATCTGTTACCAAAGATTTTGAAAGATAAAGTCTTTTTGCAGGTGAATGCAGATTTATCTACGCTGTTGAGTATCGATGCGATTTCCTCACAAGGAAATGGTACGGCATCAAGTACTTCACAAGCACCATTGATTCAGGTACCCAATACGACACAAAAGCAATTTAACCAACGTGCAGTAATTGGTTCCGGCGATACATTGATCTTGTCAGGGTTTAGACAAGTGAGTAATCAAACAGGTGCAATGCAGCTATTGAATTCTCAAGATTTGGGTGGTAAGGCGGCAAAACAAGCAAACGCTGAAACCATAGTATTAATTACCCCAATTATTTTACCGGGATATGCATAATGCCATACATAACTCGAGAAGATGGCGAACGATTTGTAATACCATCCTATCGTGATGTGATAAGTGCAAAAAAGCAAAATCTCTTGAAACGAGAGATTTTGCTGCTGAGTCAAAATCATGGCGAATACATTACTCTACATAGAAAAAATGTAGAGCAATATGAAGTCGCATTTTCACCAGACACAGGGTATTTGCTTGGTGAAACAGTTTGGCACTATTTCAAAAGACCCTTAGATTTGATTTATTGCGAAGCTATCCCCAATACAATGGATGCTATTTTAGTCATTGTGAAGTCAGGTAGCGTATATTTAGATGGAAGTTTTCCCATAGACAGTATTGCTGATGAGCTTGTGATATTTAGAACTCAGCAAAACAATTTTGATATTTATGTTTATGGCGAAGTACCTATCAGTAAAACGCCGGATGAATATAAGTTTAGTTTTGACCCTGCTTCTGTGCGTTCATTCCAAGAATTAGACGAACCTGTTTTTCCAAAATTACCAAAAGTAAAAAATTTCCAATTACAGTTAGTCGATGCTGTTTTAAAAGCACAAGGTATAGATGCTTTACCGGTAAAACAAATCGGAGTTGTGGCATTTATTATTTGTATTGGGTGGCTTGTTTGGTTATACATGTCAACACATCAACAAGAAGTCACTATTTCTTTTGTTGCGAACTATGTTGATCCACTGCAGGCATATACGAGTGCATTGACAAGTCCTGATCCCGCCACAGAAATACACCGCATCAATGATAATTTCAAAAAACTGTATTCAATGCCTGGTTGGGTGCCAGATACAATTGAATATAATAAAGGAATAATGCGAGTTGGCGTCAAAACAATGGCTAGCCAAACTAGCTTGCTCTATGCCTGGGCAAATAAAAATAATTACCAAGTACTTGTCCTGCCAGATGGCTTTTACATTGCGACAAACATAATCATGCCGCCACGACGTGCACCAACATTTATTTATTTGATCAATGAAACTATTGCAAAGTTATCTGATAGACTGTCAGTAGGAATGCCAGGAGACCACTTACAAGTGACTCCGATAGTGGACAAACGATCTTATGCAGAAACAACCGTTACTATTAGTTTTACTAACATATCTCCAGAGATTTTTGATTGGTTAGGCGTGCAATTGAAAGACTTACCATTAGTATTAACCAAGGTAACGATCACAGCTACACGTGGTAACTTAAGTGGGTTAGTGACGTTACAAGTATTAGGATACAAAGTATGACATCAGACCGAAAAGGATTTGCATCTGGCCTCGATAAAAAACAAAAAATTGTTGTTGCTGCAGTCGTTGTTGTAGTTGGCATTGTAATTTACATGGTATTTGGCATGTTTTCGAGTGGGAACAGTGACCAAACTATTCAGCCCACAGCAACACAGCAAAAAGTAACTCCTAAACCACCTGGTGCCACACCAAACATGACAGCAACTACGACACCTGGCGGCGCGACAATGCCGAATAACCCAATGAATCCTCAGCCAGAACAGCAGGCGGTACAGCAAGCTGGCCCACAGCTTGGAAAAAACACTGATTACGATCAGGCGATCATTGCGCAAGTTCAACAACAAAAAGATTATTTAAAGAATGTAGATAAGTTACAAATGTTAAAAATTCAGCGCGATATTGCTGAAACAAGCCAAGCGATTGCTGCAGCTGATTTAGCAACAAAGGCAGCAAACAAATCAATGGGAGATCTTGATGTAAAACCTATGTCACCTGCGATAGTCCCTGCATCTGACTATGCAAATAGACTAGGTGCGCCAGTACAACAGGGCGCTCAAGTTGTTCCTGCTAACCTGACAGCAGATCCAACAGGTGCTTCATCTGCTCCAGTCGGAATGCCAGCAATGGCTCAACCAATGCCATCAGCAACCTATGTTGTCATTTCTGTTTCTATGGTAAATCACAGATGGTCTGCTGTATTAGGTAATGGCGGCAAACTTTACAACGTATCTATCGGAGATATTCTGCCTGTAGATAGCTCAGTGGTTTCATCTATCAATAGAGAAGGTGTCACACTGAAAAAAGATGGTTCGTCACGCAGAATTAGTTTGGTTCCTGTGATTTAGTTGTAAGGTGGGCACGCTTCGCTTTGCCTACCCTACATGATTTATGTAACAACGCCGTAGTTATGCAAGAGAATCAGAATGGAACCAACGTCCGCGACACTCAAACAACCCCGGGTACTGTATTTATTATTTTTCACAGAACTGTGGGAACGTTTCGGCTTTTATACTGTACAAACTATTATTATGTTGTACATGACAAAAGCTTTAGGCATGACCGATCAAAAAGCTAATATGTTGTACGCCGCATTTAGTTCCCTACTGTATCTAACACCTATCGTGGGCGGTTATCTTGCAGATCGTTATTTAGGGTTTCAACGCGCGATCAATATTGGTGGCTTGTTATTTGTAGTGGCATACGTTGTGACGTCATTTCGCAGTGAATCCATGTTTTTCCTGGGATTAAGTATTTTAATCTGTGCAAATGGATTTTTTAAACCTAATGTTTCTAGTATCGTCGGCGAACTATATGGAAAAGACGATCCACGTCGTGATGGTGGATTTACACTATTTTATATGGGTATCAATGTTGGCGCGATCATCCCACCGCTTATCGCGGGAAGTTTAGTGACACATTATGGTTGGCATGCAGGATTTTTATTGGCTGCAGTAGGTATGGTGTTAGGGCAAATTACTTTTTTATTCGGGAAAAAATACTTAGGCGAAAAAGGATTGCAACCTAAACGCTTAATCGGCCCAAAACCTGGGCTAGGATTTTATTTTGTATTAATTGTTGGGACACTTGCGGTCATCGAAGCTTGTCGCGTTGCTTTCCAATATCCTAATTCAGTTAATTATATTATCGAATTAGCTGCATTAATCATGGTGTTTGTATTAATTTACTTTTTGTCGAAAGAGTCTCTCGAACAACGCAAAAAAATGTTTGCTTGCTTGATTTTAATTATTATTTCTATCGTTTTCTGGGCGCTGTATAACCAAGCATTCACATCATTGATGCTGTATGCAGACCGCAATATGGAAAAACATTTTCTAGGCATGAGTTTTGATGCGGAAAATTCACAGTTTTTTAATTCATTTTTTATTATCACATTAAGCCCTTTTTTAAGTCGCTTATGGATACGCATGGATACGGGTGGCTTAAACCCATCAACACAAAGTAAGTTTGCGTTGAGTATTTTATTTATGAGCCTAGGCTATTTTTTCTTAGCTTTTGGCACCATGTATTTTAATACCGATGGGATGAGTTCACCCTGGTGGTTATGCGGCAGTTATTTATTGCAAACCATAGGCGAATTATTAATTTCACCGATTGGCTTAGCAATGATTACAGTGTTATGTCCTAAAAATCTAACCAGTATGATGATGGGGGTGTGGTTCTTTTCACAAGCCGCGTCTTTCCCTATTGAAGGCATGTTAGCTAATTTAGCAGCGGTGCCTGATAAGCTTTCGCCAGCTGCATCATTGCCATACTACACACATGCATTTTTAATTTATGGCACTATTTCATTAGTTACCGCTGCGGTGAGTTTTACATTAATTCCATTTTTGACGAAGCTAACTAAAAGCAATGCATAAAATATGACTGTCATTTAGGCGAGACAAACATGCTACAAACATTACTTGCAGGTTTAGGTGGATTCATTGGCTCCATTCTCCGATATTTAACGGGGATGATGGTGTATCGGTTATTTGATTATCCTACATTTCCTTATGGAACATTGATCGTGAATTTAGTGGGGTGTTTTGTCATTGGTACGCTGAGTGGTTTAGCGGAAACACGCGATGCATTTACTCCTGAGCTACGAATATTTGTATTTATAGGCATCTTAGGTGGGTTCACTACATTTTCTTCATTTGGATATGACACAATTGGATTGTTACGTGCAGGCTCCTATCTGTACGCATTTTTAAATGTCTTTATCCAAGTTGTTGTAGGATTGCTAGCGGTGTGGGCTGGATTTTTGTTAGCACGGTATATTTGGGGGAATTAAATATGATGTTGCCTGAAGAAGGGGTCTTGCTGCGTATTTTTATTGGTGAAGCGGACAAGCGTGAAGGATTGCCATTGTATTCATGGATAGTAAAGCGTGCAAAGCAAGAAGGTTTAGCAGGCGCAACGGTTCTTCGCGGTATAGAGGGTTATGGTGCGCAAAGCCATATCCACACGGCGAGAATATTGCAACTATCAACCGATTTACCAATCGTTATTGAAATTATTGATACCTCAGAAAAGATCGAAAAGTTCATGCCTATAGTCGATGAGGCCGTTAAAGATGGTTTGGTAACGATGGAGAATGTGCGCATTCGATTGTATAGATCGAAAAATGGGCCTGCGTCAACAGCTTAACGGTTCGGCGTTTTTATTCCTTTCCCACTTGTGGGAGGCGTTGTTGCATAAATCAAAATCTGCACTATTCCCCTCTCCCAAAGAAAAGCATTTTGGGAGAGGGGCTAGGGGTGAGGGTGTTTGAAGTGGCACAAATATCTTTATGAGGCACATACCTTTGCTCAGAACCCTCATCCCCAACCCTTGTATGTTAGAACCCTTGCAAAAGACTACCTAATTGGTAGCCTTTGCGAGGGGGATTTATTTACTTATTAGCTGTAAGTAAATAAGAGTGTAGTAGACCGTCAACCCTTTGGTTTTATTAAACCGTGGAGAAGCTTGGGTCACTACACTTATTCCCATTATCTCGAACAGTTGCCTGGGAGCTTTGACTCCGAATCTACAAGGCAGAGAAATGAGGAAACTAATTATGGCGCAAAAAGTCTATAAATTCCACGTTGGCATTGATGTATCCAAAGCTAAGCTTGATGTAGCAATAGGTGATAATCAATCTCTCTTTACATTTGCAAATACAGACAAAGGGTTAAAAGAATTAATAACCAAGCTGCCAAAAAAGCAGCGTACATTAATTATTCTTGAAGCAACAGGCGGCTATGAACGATTTGCGGCCATGTATTTGCGAAAAAAGAAATTCGCTGTTGCTGTAGTCAATGCAAAGCGGGTAAGAGATTTTGCAAAAGCAAGCGGTAAATTAGCTAAAACTGATGGTATTGATGCTCAAGTTATTCGGCAATTTGGTCAGGCTTTTAACCCAACTGCACAACCATTGCTAGAGGAAGAAGAAGTCCAGCGTCAAGAAAACATCAGTCGCCGCAACCAACTAGTCAAGATACTTTCGTTAGAAAAACAACATATGGAACATGCATCGCAAGCTAATAAAAAACGCATTCATAAACATTTACGTTACTTAGAAAATGAGCTTGTTGCTATAGAAAAAGAACTTAAAGAATCGTTTCATCAAGATGAGATATTGAAAGATAAACTGGAAAGACTAGACGAAATAAAAGGGGTTGGCGAAGTGACAGCAATGAATGTACTAATTCATTTACCTGAGCTAGGAAAGGTAAATCATAAAGAAATAAGCGCTTTAGCAGGCGTTGCTCCTTTCAATAAAGATAGCGGTCAAAGTAAAGGAAAGCGAGAAATCTGGGGTGGCAGAGCCCCTGTACGCGCAGCATTATATATGGCTGCATTAACTGCAATAAAATTTAATGCGGGTATCAAGCGATTTTATGATCAGCTAGTTGGAAGAGGAAAGTTAAAGAAAGTTGCGCTCGTTGCGTGCATGAGGAAATTGATCATTATTATGAATGCAATAATGAGAGATGGCACTCGTTGGCAAGCATCATGATTGATGAGATGCGCATATAGCTGATTGGCGGCGGGTGGCACGAGGGAGGGATCCCGCTGCGCGCAGGTACGAGCACAGCGGGAAACCCGTAGTGACAGGACCCGCCACGCAGATTATTTGCGCGCATCTCATCAACTAGCGAGGATTCTGGTGCAGAATCATTTGACATTCAACACAGTTGCTTCTCCCATTCGTAAAAAACACTTTGGGAGAAGGGGGCGTGTGTTAAAACATCACAATTTCTTTTTCAGTAATAACACCGTGTAATGGTACATCCCACCTGTCGCTAGGCAACTCTTTCACACATTGAAAACGATAAGCTAAGCCGAGGAGTAACGGTTTTTTTGCATTACTTTCATTTATAAATGCAAAAGTACGATCATAATATCCGCCACCCATTCCTAAGCGGGTTCCCGTCTTATCAAAACTAACTAAAGGCAGAATAACCACATCCAAGTTGTTTGCTTGAAGATGAGGAGTCTCTTGCGGTTCCAGTATGCGATAGCGATTGAGAGCTAATTCTGTATTCATGTGATATTCACCAAAAACCATTTGGCAATCATCATTGTCTCCAAGCAAGCCTTCTTTTGCATGAGGGCTTGTATGAGGTACCTGTGTTAACACCGGCAAATAACAGTGTTTATTAGCATTCCAAATAGCGTGAATAATAGGTGAGGAATCAAATTCTTCTCTGCGCGCAAGATAGCATGCAATGCGACTATGCAAAGTGAAAAGTGGGCTATTAACCAGTAAGTCAGTAGCGCTCTGCGCGGCATGGTTTCGTTCTGCATCGCTGACCAGTGCGCGCTTTTCATTAATTCGTTGTCGAATTTGGGCTTTATCAAGCAGAGGCATATTTCTTCTTATCTTGTGCAGCGTCTTCCATGGCTGTTTGTAACTTGCTGAGGCGTTCTTCCACAGAAGTTTTAAATTGCAGCGCACCTTTTTCCATTAACAACAACTCATGAGCTAACTGCAATGATGTGAGTACAGCAATCTTGTCATGACTCAGCACTTGGGTCACATCTTTAGTGGTTTGCATTTTTGTTTCCAGTAGCTTTGCTGCTTCTTGCAGTGATTCTACTTCTTGCGGGCTACACTTGATTGGATATGTTTTGCCCAGTAATTCAATGTTGATTGTTGTCTTAGTCATGATAATTGCTCTATAGATTTTAGTCGTGCGACCATGTTTTCGATTTGAGTTACCGCTAATTTGTTTTTTGCTAGTAACGCTTCCCTTTCTCTGACAAGCACTACTTGGTTACGTTTTAAGCTGGCATTCGAAACTTTCAATTGCTCAAAGCGCTCTACCAAGGATTTTAATTGCAGTTCCAGTTTTGTGACTATTTCTTCCATGACCAACACCTTCATCAACTTCTTGATACGGATAAGATTCGCCATCTTACCCTAGGTTCTAGTACTCGCGCAAATCGGCAAAATCCGTTATGCTAAACAACCTTTTTTTGTGTTTTAGAGTTATGGCCAAGCTAACAGAACAACCCGCATATTCGTTATTACAGCAGCACTATCAACACCTTTCTCAGCAGCAAATGCGAGATTGGTTTGTCGCTGAAGATAACCGGTTCCAACAATTCTCACTGCAAGTCGGAGAATTGTTTCTTGATTACTCGAAAAATCGGGTGACAACAGAGACGATGTCATTATTGTCGCAGTTGGCGATGGCTTGTGAGTTACCACAAAAAATTGAAAACTTATTTTTGGGCGCGCATGTTAACACCACTGAAAATCGCCCAGCACTACATACAGCACTACGCGATCAAACTAATGCCGTGTTGACAGTTAGTAATAAAAATATTTTGCAAGATGTGCAAGATACACTGGCGCACATGCAGCAGTTTGTTGCCGCGGTGCGCAATCAAGAATGGAAAGGTGTTACAGGTAAAGTCATTACAACGATTGTGAATATTGGTGTTGGTGGTTCACACCTTGGGCCGATGATGACTATTCAAGCCTTAAAAGCATTTACGTTACCAACGTTGAATTGTCATTTTATTTCAAATATTGATGAAACACAGATACATGAAGTCTTAGAACAGATTGACCCAGAAACAACGCTCTTTATTGTTTCTTCAAAATCATTTACTACGCTTGAATCAATTAGCAATGCAAAAATGATTTATGCGTGGATGCAAAACTTTCTTGGCAAAAATGTCGCGCCGCATTTTGTTGCAGTGACGGCAGAACCTAATAGAGCTATCGCATTTGGTATACCAGAAAAACAGATTTTTAACTTGTGGGAATGGGTAGGCGGACGTTATTCGATTTGGTCTGCAATTGGATTACCACTGGCGCTGATGATTGGTATGGAAAATTTCAAACAATTTCTTGCTGGCGCGCATGCTATGGATCAACATTTTCGTCAGGCGGATTATGCGCATAATATGCCTGTTATTATGGCGTTATTAGGCGTGTGGTATATTAATTTTTTCAATGCATCACAACATGCAATTGTTCCATATACACATGCATTACATTTTTTACCGGAATATATTCAACAATTGGATATGGAAAGTAACGGCAAAAATCATAATCTATCGGGTGATAGTGTTGATTATTTAACGGGCCCCATTATTTTTGGTAAACAAGGATGTGATAGCCAACATTCTTATTTCCAGGCATTACATCAAGGCCAGCATTTAGTGCCAGTCGATTTTATTTTAACTGCAGAACAAGATATGTTGGTTGCGAGTGCCTTATCGCAAGCACAAGCACTCATGCAAGGCAAAACCGTTTCGCAAAACATGACCGAGTTGCTTGCGGCAGGGATGGCTGAGGCGTCAGCAAAAGCATTAGCACAACACAAAACAATTCTAGGTAATCATCCTAGCAATATGTTGTTTTTAAATTCTATCTCTCCCTCTTCGCTGGGAAGTTTGATTGCTTTATATGAGCATAAGACGTATGTGCAAAGTGTTATTTGGAATATTAATCCATTCGATCAATGGGGCGTGGAATTAGGAAAACAATTATTGACGCCCGTAATTGAAGATTTACTTCAAGACCCAACGGATGCTAAATATGATTCATCAACACTAGGCTTAATTCGACATTATAAAAAGCTAAGGAATCAGCATTGAAAATTTTTCTTAAGTTATGTTGTTTAGCCGTGCTGCTGACCAGTTGCGGACAAACTGGGTCATTATACTTACCTACCCCAACGGATAATAATGCACATGCCACATCAACACCTTGATTTCACAAAAATGCATGGCTTAGGAAATGACTTTGTATTAATTGATGGTGTTAATCAAACAATTGATACGACGACATTGCCAATAACATTACTGGGCGATCGTCAGCGTGGCATTGGGTTTGACCAATTGCTATTACTTAAATCCTCAAGCTTAGCCGATTTTGAATGCTTGTTTTATAATGCAGATGGGAGTGAAGCAGAATTATGTGGTAACGGAATTCGTTGTGCTGCACGTTATGTACATGAAAATAAATTAATTGATCGCAAAGTTTTTTCTATTGCTACCAAAGTAGGAATTGTTGCACTATCTATCGATAGCTACGATGCTATTCACGTAACTTTAACTATTCCACGCATTGAACCTACGATTCATATTCAGTTAGATGATACGTCATTTGAAATTCATCAAGTTTCTATGGGAAATCCACATGCATTAATTAAAGTAGATGATGTGGCAAATTTTCCAGTGAAAGAAATAGGCCAGCGACTTGCAACACACCATTTGTTTCCGCAGGGAACCAATGTAGGATTTATACAATATATTTCTAAGCAAGAAATGCTGTTGCGCACCTATGAGCGTGGTGTAGGGCTAACCTATGCTTGTGGAAGTAATGCATGTGCTGCAACTGTGGTTGGTGTTCTGCATTTTGGTTTGGATCCTATCGTGCGTGTGAAATTGCCGTATGGAGAATTAAAAATGGAATGGCGAGGTAAAAACCAACCGGTCAAAATGACGGGGCCTGCGGCAAGAGTGTTTGAGGGGCGGCTGTCATCCTGAGCGCAGCGAAGGATCTCCTTTGGGCATCGTAAAACAAATGAAGAGAAACACCGCTCAGATGAATACTTCGTTCATTTTTAAAGTATGATCGTGGAGATCCCTTGTCGCTTTGCTCCTCGGGATGACACCTACCCCGCGCTCTCCACTTTAATATCCCTTGCATCTGATCTTCCATGATCATCAACAACACGCACAATATAATGTCCGATTTTTCCTTTCCATAAATACGGTTGATCACGTTCGGTTTTTCCCAAGTAACTATCATTCAAAAACCAGTATAACGTGGCAACATCAGCATCGGTGACGGCTGTGAAGGGGATGGTAAAGGGTAAAGAGTTGTTGATGGGTTCTGCGTATTTAATATTGGTTTTGGGCGATGTAATTTGCGGGCTAATGCCAGTATCCGTTAAAGCAGAACAACGAGGGTCGAATGACGGTGGTGTTTGACGTGCAATGCCAGCAGCTTTAAAAGTAGTTAATAAATCAGAAGACCAAAATTCATAAATTTTAAACTGTGTATTTTTATCAAAATGACAGGTGCGTAATCCAGTTTTTTTATCTATAGCTACTTCACGAAAAATAGTATCGGATTTAATGGGAGATTTTCCTGGAATAAACCATGTTAATTCTGTATCACGACAATAACGTGTCGGTAATAAACCAGAGGCTTTACACACGGGAACTTTTGTTAAGTTTAATGTATCAGGATTTTTTTCTAGAGCAGGTATCGGATTGATTGCGTGATTCAAGCCATCAACGAGTTGAAAAAATAACGGTGCAGCAATGTCTTTGCCAACAAAAGCTGGATTAGGGCGATTGTCAAAATTACCGACCCAAACAGTTAATACATAAGGCCCTATCACACCGACAGTCCAAGCATCATGGTATCCAGACGAGGTGCCTGTTTTCCAAGAGATAGGAAGTTGATTGGTGCCAAGAGAGCTATTTTCTGCTGGGCGCGGCGTGTTTTTTAGCATATCTAATGTTAAATACGCGGCCTCTGGGCTTAATACTTTTATGCTTGGCATACGGGCTTGGTCTTTTTCAAATCGTAAAGGTTGCCAGTTACCATCATTGACCAACATGGCATACAAGCTTGTTAATTCCTGCATGGTAACTTCGACGCCGCCTAGTGCTAGCGCAAGACCATAATGACCTTCTGGTTTTAATTGACGAATTTTTGTTTTCTGTAGCAAGGCATATAAATTAAAATCATGTAATTCCTTTTCTAGATAAACAGCTGGAACATTGCGGCTAAGCACAAGTGCATCTTTTGCGTGAATAGGGCCAAAAAAATCATAGTCAAAATTATCGGGGCTATAATTTCCGAAACTTTGTGGAACATCTTTTAAAATAGTATCGGGATGAATTAATCCTTGATCGAGTGCAAGAGCATAAATAAAGGGTTTCAGCGTTGAACCAGGAGAGCGCTTGATGTTGGTGCCATCGATTTGTCCACGAATAGCAACATCGAAAAAATCCATTGAACCCATCAAGGCTTTGACACTCATGTCACGCGTATCAACTAATAAGACCGCAGCATTATTAACGCCGAGATTATTTTTACTAGTGATATAGCGCGTTGCGATATGTTCTATCGTGCGTTGTAAATCTAAATCTAATGTAGTTTCAGTTTGTTGCTGCGAAGAATCATCTTTTAGATTGAGCTCTACAAGGTGAGGCGCATGAAATGGCAATTGATGTGACGTTTGCATTTGCAATGGTAAGTTAATGAGTTCAGTTTGGTTTTTATCTTCAGGATGCAATTTAAGCCAACGGTAAAATAATTTGTTACGACTTTCTTTTAAATGATTCTGTGATGGAGTGCGGTGGATAGGATTTTGTGGAATCACAGCAAGTGTCAATACTTCGGGTAACGTAATGTTTTTAATGGGTTGATTAAAATAAATGAGACTAGCAGCGCCAACGCCTTCAATATTGTTACCGTAAGGCGCAAGATTAAAATAAGCTTCTAGAATTTGATTTTTACTGTAATGCATTTCAACTTGTAATGCTCGAATGATTTGCCAGAGCTTACCAAAAATTGTTTTAGAATGAATACCATAACGCAAACGTGCTACTTGCATTGTGATGGTAGAGGCGCCCTCACGTCGTGATTTAATGATATAAGTATTCCAGCTCGCTTTCATTAACGCGATGGGGTTCACTCCATAGTGCCAAGCAAAATACTGGTCTTCTTGTAATAAAGTAGCTGTTTTTAACTGCGGCGGGATATCTGCTAATGGAACATAGACACGGTACTTTTGATCACTGCTGAGGGTGAGTTTCAACAAGCGATGTTGGCTATCATAAATTTCACGCGAAAAAGATACGCCATTTAATAGTGGGGGAAGTGGTGAAAAAAATAGAACAAATCCGCTGACAAATACTAAGACTAGGATTATGCTAATGCATCTTAAAAATATACTCATAAAAAAATCATACTAAGCCTACAATACCAAGAGATTATATCAGTTTATGAATAAAACACCATTTTTCTCGTTTTTAAAGCTATTATCCAACTGTTTTGCGTTTATCTTCGGTAATATTTCCTGGAGTTGTCCGCCATGGGTTAAGTTACTTTGTAAAAAGATTACCGCTAACCCGCGCATGTCTTTGAAAATATTGGCTATCGTAGCAGGTGTCGCTTGTATTGTTGGTTATGGTTATCACTGGTATACACATCGTCCCATTCCATTGCTAGTTACTGCACAAGTGCAAGCACCTAATGTCACGCAAAATGATAAGGTATTGATTCCAGATACATTAAAAGTAAATTTCACGACGAATAAAGATAGCGCTACCGCCGTTTCAGTCGCACCGCTTAAATTAATTGGGAAGGAAGTTACTGCAGGCATTGAATTAACGCCTAAAATGTCTGGGAAATGGGTATGGGAAAGCGACAGCCGTTTGGTTTTCACACCCGAAAAAGATTGGCCAGCAGCACAGCATTATGTGATCCACTTTGATAAACAGGTATTTGCCTCACATGTCAAAATGGAAGGTTTTAAGTATGATTTCTCAACCCAGCCTTTTGTTGCCAGTATTCAAGAATTTAAATTTTATCAAGATCCTATTGATCCAAAAGTCCATCAAGCGGTTGCCACGGTTCATTTTAACTATCCAGTGGATAGCGCTAGCTTTGAAAAAAATACGAATATGAAATATGAAGTATTGAAAGATTCTGCGCTGAATGTATTAGCAGGAAAATTCAAGCTGACGTTTACCTATGATGCCAATAAGCGTATTGCCTATGTGCATTCTGAAAATTTATCATTGCCAAGCTCATCAAGGTTTCTCGACCTTAATATCGAGAAAGGAATAAAAACCTTAGATAATGCAGCAGAGACGGCAGCTGATGTTAGCCAAAATGTAGAAATTCCTGATGCAGGCAGCTACTTTAAAGTTAAGCGTGCCAAAATCAGTGTGATTCGCAATGAACAAGATAGATCAGAGCAAGTATTACTAATCGAGACAACCTTAGGTGTGACAGATGCCGAGCTGACAAAGCATTTGCATGTCTATCTGTTACCAAATGATTATCCAGCCTTGTACGGTGAGCCAGTAAAAAAAGATTATAGCTGGGAAAACCCAGGCGAAGTGACTGCAGAAGTTTTAAAAGTGGCGAGTGATGTTAGCTTAGCTGCTCTACCTAGTGATCGTGATTATGCAACATTGCATGGCTATAAAATCAATGTTCCAGCTAATCATTCACTCTATGTTGAGTTAGATAAAGGTACGCAGGGTTTTGGCGAATTTGTTTTAGCTAATAAATATAAAAAAGTAATCAATGCTCCAGAGTATCCCAAAGAAATTGGTTTTTTACATAAAGGATCACTGCTTGCTCTGAGTGGCGAAAAGAAGTTATCGGTGGTCACGCGCGGTGTGCCAGCAGTTAAATTTGAAATTGCACGCGTACTGCCTGATGATGTTAATCAGTTAGTGACCCAAAGCGAAGGTCGTTTTAATAATCCACAATTTAATAATGCTAATTTTAATCAAAATAATATTGCTGAAATTTTTTCAGAAATAAAAAACTTTAATTCTGATCCAACAGTAGAGCAATATACTGCGATTGATCTTGGTAAATATCTTTCTGCAAAAGCGAATACAGGTGGCCCACAAGGCTTATTCTTGTTGAAAGCAACTGCGTGGGATGAAAAAAATAAAGTTGCGTTAGATACACAAACTAGTCGCTTAATTCTCATTACAGATTTAGCATTAATTACGAAAGATAATAGTGATGGTAGTCATGATGTTTATGTGGCTTCAATCACCAAAGGGACTCCTGCGGTTGCAGCAACTGTTTCTGTACTAGGAAAAAATGGTGTTTCAGTATTAACAAGAACAACCGATGCTGATGGCCGTGCACATTTCCCCACATTAAAAGATTTTACCGATGAGCGTGAGCCAACGGCGTATTTGGCAAGCCAAGGCAACGATGTTTCTTTCATGCCGTATGAAAAATCCGATCGTCATTTAAACTTTTCTAAATATGATATTGGCGGTATCTATAATGATGCACAATCTCAGACATTAAGTGCATATTTGTTTTCAGATCGCGGTATTTATCGTCCAGGCGATGCGGCGCATCTTGGTATGATAGTCAAACAAGCTTATGCACAACCACAGCCCGCAGGATTACCATTAGAAATCACAATTACTGATCCCAATGGAACAACCATTCGCAATCAACAGTTAACGTTAGATGCAACAGGCTTATTAACACTCGATTTCTCAACCACTCCAACTGCGCCAACAGGTACTTATCATGCAAGTCTATATATTGTAAAAGATGGCCATGCAGATAATTTATTAGGCTCAACTGATTTTCGTGTCGAAGAATTTCAGCCTGATAGAATGCGCATCGCAGCTCATTTTTCATTAACTTCACCAGCGTGGGTGTCACCCAATGATTTATCTGCGCAAGTCGTTCTCACCAATTTGTATGGCACGCCTGCAGAGGATAGAAGAGTAAAAGGTAGTATTGTTTTATCACCGCAACACATACAGTTTGCTGCGTATCGTGATTATACGTTCATTGATCCATTACGTGATCCTAAGAAACCGCAACAAGAGTTTAGTGATACCTTATCTGAAGTCAAAACTAATTCAGATGGGCAAGCTGATTTTGATTTGAATTTAGAGCGTTTTAATAAAGCGACGTACCAACTTACTTTTTCTGCTGAAGGATTTGAATTAGCTTCAGGACGCAGTGTCAGCACAGAAATGACAACCTTAGTCAGCCCTCTGGCATTTATGGTGGGTTACAAAGCAGATAGCGATTTAAATTATATAAAGCAAAATGCGCAACATAACGTAAATTTAATTGCGATCAATCAATCATTAAAGCAACAAACCGTCGATCATTTACAGATAAAACTTTCTGCATTGAATCCTGTGTCTACATTAGTTAAAAATTCTGATGGCACTTATAAATATCAAACGTTGATACAAACAAAAGCAGTCAGTACAAGTGCATTCACGATTGCTGATTCGGGCACGAACTATACATTGCCAACGAATCAAGTAGGAAATTATCTTGTTGAAATCTTAGATCAAAATAATGTGGTGTTATCACATTTTAATTATTCAGTCATGGGTGCAAGTCCAGTCGCCTTAACAAAAAATGCTGAATTAAGTGTGAAGTTAAACAAAGCAGATTTTGCGCCAGGCGAAGATATTGAATTACAAATCACAGCGCCGTATACCGGATCAGGTTTAATTACGATTGAACGCGATAAGGTATATGCGACTCAGTGGTTTAAGGCAGATACGACGAGTTCCATTCAAAAAATTCGCGTGCCAAGCGATTTTAGAGGCAATGGTTATGTCAACGTTGCATTTGTTCGTGACTGGAATTCACCAGAAATTTTTGTTAACCCATTAAGCTACAGTCTGGCGCCGTTTAGTGTTAGCCATGAAGATCAAACGATCCACATTGATCTTGATGTACCGACACTTGCAATGCCAGGGTCACCATTTACCATCAATTATAAAACGGATAAGCCAGGCAAGTTGATTATCTTTGCTGTGGATGAAGGCATTTTGCAAGTAGCAAAATATAAAACACCAGATCCATTAAAGTTCTTTTTCCAAAAACATGCTTTAGAGGTCGTAACACAACAAACAGTGGATCAGATCTTGCCGCAATTTATTGCGACACGTGAACTATCATCTGTTGGGGGTGATGGTGCCGATGAAAAAGCATTGAGTAATCATTTGAATCCGTTCAAGCGTAAAACCGATTTACCAGTCGTCTATTGGTCTGGAATTATTGATGCGGATCCGCAATTACGCCAAGTAGTATACCAAGTGCCTGATTACTTTAATGGTTCGTTACGCGTTATGGCAGTTGCTGTTGCACCCAGTGCATTAGGCTCATCAGAAAAAACGGCGCAAATACGCGGTAATTTTGTGATTAGTCCAAATGTACCTACATTTGCCGCACCCAATGATGAATTCGATGTCACAGCTACGGTTGCGAATAATGTAAAAGATTCTGGTAAGGATGCAAAAGTAGATGTTCAACTAGCAGTATCATCAGGATTAGAAATCGAAGGCAAAGGTATGCAAACCTTACATATCAGTGAAGGGAAAGAGCAAGCAGTGCATTACAAAGTGCATGCAAAAGATATCTTGGGTTCAGCGCAAGTGGATTTTGTTGCACGTTCAGGCGACAAATCAAGCAAGATGTCGGCAACGCTTAGCATTCGTCCGGTCAGTAATTATTTAACAACGACGGCGAGTGGTTACTCTACTGATGCAAATAAAATATTGTCGGTCGATAGAGTGATGTATCCAGAGTTACGCAAAGTAAATGCGGTTGCGTCAGTTAACCCACTGATTTTATTAATCGGGTTGCAACAATATCTGGATAATTATCCCTATGGCTGTACTGAGCAATTAGTTAGTAAAGTGTTCCCGCTCGTTGTCCTTGGGAATCAATCGTGGTTTGTGCATGATTCATCATTAGCGACACAAAAGATGACGGCGACAATTCAGCAGTTAGCATTGCGCCAAATGTCGAATGGTGGTTTTAGTTATTGGCCAGGTCAGGGAGAATATAGCAGTAATAGTTTTGCTTCTGTTTATGCGTTACATTTTCTAACTGAAGCAAAAGCGCAAGGCTATGATGTTCCGCCGGAGTTATTACGTGCTGGCATGGGGTATTTGAAGTCGCTCGCACAACAAAATGTGACGAATATGGATGATGCGCGTATTCAAGCTTATGCGATTTATGTATTGACGCGTAATGAAATGGTCACCACTAATTACATAACACATTTACAATTGTATTTAGAAAAAGACAAAACCCACGCATGGGAACACGATATTATTAGTGCTTATCTTGCGGCGACTTATCAGTTGTTAAAAAATGATAAAGAAGCAAATCGTTTGATTGCAGGCTATTCTCCAAAAACCAGCCATCAATATGAAGGTTTTTACGATGATGATACTAATAATGCGGAATATTTATATTTGTTAGCGCGCCACTTTCCGGAGCAGCTAAAAACAAATAACCAAGATTTAGTGATGAAGTTAGTCACGGCAGCAAACAGCGATAGCATTAACACCGTGTTCGCGAGCTTTACTGCATTGGCATTCGATGCCTATGCGAAGGCATCATTAGCGGCTAACAATTCACCTTTATCAATAGAAGCAATATTCGCGGATGGTCAAAAGCAAGTATTGCCTACGCCGGATAGTACATATTTAAATGTGGCGTTGAATGATCAAGTGAAAAAAGTGAGTTTTAACAATTCTGGGAAGCAATTGTATTTTTACCAGTTATCTCAAGCTGGGTTTGACGCGCATCCAAAGGATAGTATTTTAAAGAATAACTTAGAAGTGTATCGCGAATACAAGGATGCGAAAGGCAATATCGTTAATCACATCGCACTAGGAGATGAAGTGGAAGTGCATATTCACATTCGTTCGTTGAATAATCAGTCATTGTCGAATGTGGCGCTCGTTGATTTGTTGCCAGGTGGTTTTGAAGTCGTACGTGATTCGATTGATAAAACCAACATAGATTATGCAGATGTGCGCGAAGATCGTGTTGTATTCTATAGCGCAGTCAATGATAGTGATCGTGAAATTGTTTATAAAATTAAAGCGGATAGCGAAGGTCAATTTACCGCTCCCGGGGTATTTGCAGAATCAATGTATGATCCAACAATTAGTGCGCGAGGGTTGCAGGGGCAGATGGTGGTGAGGTAGAAGTATACCCTCACCCGACATGCAAACAACGCATGTCGACCTCTCCCACAAGTGGGAGAGGTGATTTTTTAATAGTTTTCTCCCCTCTCCCAAAGAAAAGCATTTTGGGAGAGGGGAATAGTGCAGATTTTAATTTATGCAACAACGCCTCCCACAAGTGGAGAGGTGATTTGATTTTTTTCTCCCTTCTCCCAGAGTGTTTTTGCGAATGGGAGAAGGGCGGGGGATGAGGGTTAACAACTCCCCTGAATCAAATCCGCCAACTCCCCAAGAGAAATGAAAAACATCACATAATCAACGGTATTGCTGCTATATAGCATATGCTGAATTTTTTCCCAGCGTTCAATTGCTACTTTATGTGCGTCGCGCCATTGGTCGATGAGTTTCGCGACTGAACTTTCTTTTTTGCGGCTACGCATAATAGCAATAGAAAGTTGACGTTGTAACATATCCAATTGATCGCGTAGTGATAAGCGCGCCAATGTGTTCCAATGACCTTCTCGTGAATCATTTGCGATTTGATCACGGAACCAGACTAAATTAAATTTACCGCCGACTTCAAAATACATTTTTGCTGTTTGTAATAAATCGAATTTATGTTGTGTTGCGACTTCAATGATATTTAAACCGGTATATAATGCTCTAGAGACGGCAATCCGTTTCGCGGGTTCTAAAGGTAAACCCGCGTCTACAAATTGTTTAGTTAATGAATTTAAATATTCTTTGGTTACACCCGTCATTAATTCAGGGATGAGAACTTCCAGTTTTTTCATGCCATTAGTATAATGTAAAACTAATTGGCTTAAGTCACCCGTTAAACGGTTGGCACGTAAAAACCAGCGTGTCGCTAAGTTTAATAAACGACGCACATGATGCAGCATGGAATATTGCATGGCGACGGGTACGCGAAAATTAAGAGATTCAATTAGTTTGTCGAATTCTAAGGCTTGATAAACATAGGACGCGACGCTAAAGGCGCGTACAATTTCTGCAATGGATGAGCCTGTTTCTGTTTGCAAGCGATATGCAAATGTAATCCCCATGACGTTGACGACATGATTGCTTAATTGTGTGGCAATAATCTCGCGTCGTAGGCTGTGTTCAGATAGTTCTTTACTGTATTTTTCCGCCATCAATGATGGAAATGCAGACTGTACAACGTTGTTGAAAAAGGGATCTTCAGGAATGTTCGATTCTAAAATTTCAGCTTGAATATGAATTTTAGAATAAGCTAATAGCACTGCTAATTCCGGCCGAGTTAAGCCTTTGCCCGTTGATTGGCGTTCATGTAACTTTTTATCATCTGGCAAAAATTCAACGCTGCGCTTTAATATTTTGTTGGCTTCTAATTCTTGAATATAAGATTCATACAAGTTTAAGTACTGAGTTGCATGGGAGGCAGAAAAGCTCATGACCAACGCTTGTGAATAGTTATCATGTAACACGAGTGCGGCCACTTCGTTGGTCATTTTGGCCAAGAATTTATTGCGCTCTGCCTCGGTGATTTTGCCTTTGGCAACTTCTTTGTTTAATAAAATTTTGATATTTACTTCATGATCAGAGCAGTCAACGCCAGCAGAGTTATCGATAAAGTCTGTGTTAATTAAACCACCGGTTAGTGCATACTCCACTCGACCGAGTTGAGTGAAGCCAAGGTTTCCACCTTCGCCTACAATTTTACAACGTAGCTCCTGGCCGTCGATGCGGGTAAATTCATTGGTTTTATCTCCGGCGTCAGCATGCGACTCAGTGCTAGCTTTAACATAAGTTCCAATCCCACCATTAAAAAGCAAATCGACTGGAGCGCGCAAAATAGCGCGAATTAATTCATTGGGTGTTAGGCTGCTTTCTTGAATGTCGAGTGCCTTTTTAATTTCAGGAGTTAAAGCAATCGATTTGCTAGAGCGCTTATGAATCCCACCACCTTTCGATATCAACTTAGTATCGAAGTCTTGCCATGAAGACGTAGGCAAGTTAAATAAGCGGTTGCGTTCCGCAAATGTTTTTTCTGGGTTTGGATTGGGATCAAGAAAAATATCTCTATGATCAAATGCCGCGATCAATTTTAAATTTTTTGAATAAAGCATGCCATTGCCGAATACATCACCACTCATATCGCCAATACCGACGGCGGTGAAGGTGGTGTCTTCAATGTTAAGATTTAACTCTCTGAAGTGACGCTTCACAGATTCCCAGGCACCGCGCGCAGTGATCCCCATTTTTTTATGGTCATATCCTACTGAGCCACCTGAAGCAAATGCGTCGCCTAGCCAGAAATCATATTCTTTTGAGACACTATTCGCTGTATCTGAAAAGGTAGCCGTACCTTTATCAGCAGCGACCACAAGATAGGTATCTTCTTCGTCATAACAAACAACATCTTTAGGGCGGATTACTTTGTTGTTTTTAATGTTATCGGTTAAATCTAATAAGCCACGGATAAATGATTTATAACAGAAATCTACTTCTGCGCGGATAATGTCGCGAGTAGCTAGTTCTGGCATGGCTTTTAATACAAAGCCGCCTTTTGCACCGGATGGAACAATGACGGCATTCTTCACTTTTTGCGCTTTCATCAAGCCGAGAACTTCGGTACGAAAATCTTCTCGACGATCTGACCAACGTATACCGCCGCGTGCTACTTTGGCACTGCGCAAGTGAATGCCTTCAAAGCGTGGTGAGTAAACAAAGATTTCATAGAGTGGATGTGGTAATGGTAATTCAGGAATAGCTTCGCAGTTTAATTTAAATGAAAAATATTCCTTGGGCTCTTTGTTTAGTAATTGAAAATAGTTGGTACGTATTGTTGCTTTCATCACTTGCCAAAAGCGTCGTAGAATACGGTCTTCATCCAAGCTGGTTATGTTATCTAATAATAACTGAATGTCTTGATCTAATTTTTCGATATTTTTATCACGTGCTTTTTGTTCTGGATCATGCATCGTGATAAATAAACTAATTAAATCTTTGGTAATCGCTGTGTTGGCAATCGTTGCTTGCTCTATATAGCCTTGGTTGAAGCGAAATCCAATTTGATGCAGATATTTGGCATAAGCACGAATAATCATGACTTCTCGCCAAGAGGCTTGTGCGCCTAAAATGAGTTTGTTGAAGCCATCATTTTCATTTTTGCCAAGCTGTGTTTGAATAAAGGCATCGTTGAATATTGATTTTACCGTTTTTAAATCAGGCATTGTGCCGAGTACATAGGTCACGCTGAAATCACTCACCCAAAATTTTATTTTACCGGTATCAATCACATAGGGGCGCTCATTGAATGTGCGTAAACCCATGTTTTCTAGTAGAGGTAAAATTTCAGAAAGTGGTGTCACTTTGTTAAATTGAAACAACCGTAGGTGTAATGGATGATCTGTATCATTTGAATCTTGATAAAGTTCTAGCTCTAAAGGATGGCTGTCTGATAGCAATTGTAGTTTTTGAATGTCTGCAATGGCGGTGAGAGTATTGTTGTCTTCTTCATAGCTTGTAGGAAAATAAGTTCCAAAGCGCGCAAACAATGCTTTCCCTTCTTTCTCACCAAACTTTTGAATCAATTTCGCAATTAAATTATCATTCCATGTACGTGCCATACGATATCCTTTCTGAGATTTTTGTAGGGTGGGCAAAGCGCAGCGCTGAGTTACCCCCACGAATTTTTTATGGCAATATTCCCCTCTCCCAAAATGCTTTTCTTTGGGAGAGGGGCAAGGGGTGAGGGTGCCCTCATCCCCGGCCCTTCTCCCATCGTAAAAGACACTCTGGGAGAAGGGAGCAAAAAATTCGTGGGGGTAACTCAGCGCTGCGCTTTGCCCACCCTACATTAAGTGAGGAAATTAATCTTACCTCAACCGACTTGCATTTAATACCACCGTTAGTGATGACAATGCCATGGCTAAACCTGCCACCATGGGATTCAATAGTGTTCCAGTGATGGGATACAAGATGCCTGCTGCAAGCGGAATGCTAAGGCAATTATAAACAAAGGCGCCAATAAAGTTTTGTTTTATATTACGTAGCGTGGCATTCGAAATAGTGATTGCATCACATACACCATGTAATGAATTTCCCATTAATACTAAATCAGCACTTTCTAATGTCACATCAGCGCCTGATCCAATGGCAAATCCAACATCGGCAGCAGCTAGCGCAGCAGCATCATTAATGCCGTCACCTACCATCCCAACCACATTATTGTTAGATTTTAATTCTTCAATTTTCTTCGCTTTTTCTAAGGGCGATACTTCTGCTATGACAACATCGATATTGACTTGTTTTGCGATAGCACGCGCTGTTTTTTTGTTATCACCAGATAACATAATGACGGTTAATCCCAGCGCATGCATTTTATCAATGGCTTCAGCCGAGTCAGGTTTAATTAAATCGTGTGCCGCAACAAAGGCGATCAGTTTATTTTGAATTGCGCAATACATCACGGTATGGCCTTCTTCTAAGTAGGGTTGCGCTTTTTCTTTGAAGGCGGTGATGTCTATCTGATGGTTTTTCATTAAGCTATCGTTACCAAATAGAATTCGTCTGCCATCCATGAATGCTTCAACGCCTTCGCCAGGCAGAGCGTTAAAACCTTCTACTGGAAATAAATCTAATTTTTTTTCTTGCACATGATGTGTAATCGCTTTTGCTAAGGGGTGCTCGGAATGTTGTTCGATGCTAGCCAACATTTGTAAAACACGATCTTCCATGTTGGGAATGATAGAATAAATACATGAAATACGTGGCTTACCAATAGTTATCGTGCCCGTTTTATCAAGGACAATGGTTTTGATAGCGCGCGTTCGCTGCAGTGCATCACCACTGCGGATTAATATGCCATGTTTGGCGGCTTTGCTGACGCCCGCCATGATAGCCAGTGGTGTAGCTAATCCTAAAGCACAAGGACATGCGATAATTAATACATTGATTAAGCACAAGATGACGTAAGAACTTTGTGGTACAGGCCCGCACAAATCCCAAATACAAGCGGCAATGACGGCAATCAATATGACACTCGGTACAAATACGCTAGCAATTTGATCCGCAAATTTTGCAATCGGTGGCTTGATGTTTTGTGCGTGCTTTACTTGAGCGATAATTTTTTGTAATAAGCTGTCATTTGCTGAGTGTGTGACGCAATAGATAAAGCTCCCAGATTGATTGAGTGTGCCACCAATGACCGTGCTACCAGTTTGTTTTTCAATCGCAATGGCTTCACCTGTTAGCATGGATTCATCAATATAGGAATGGCCTTGGATAATTTTGCCATCGACGGGGATTTTTTCGCCTGGTTTCACATGGATGTAGTCACCTTCGACAATTTCATTCAATGCGAGATCAATTTCTTTTTCATGGCGTATGACGCGCGCTTTTTTTGGCGTCAATTCTAATAAGCTTTGAATTGCATTTGTAGCTTTTTCGCGCATACGTAGTTCCAATGCGGAACCCAGTTGAATAAATGCAATGATGAATAAGGCAGATTCAAAGTAGACATGTTGCGCATTGCTGGGGAGAGAATCAGGAATAATGGTAATGACCATGGAAGATAGCCATGCAATGCCTGTGCTAAGTGCGATAAGTGTATCCATGGTTGCTACGCGTGTGCGTACTGTACGCCATGCATTTTTGTAAATATCACCTGCGGCAAGCATGAAGATGGCAAGTGTGATAATGCCTAACACAAGCCACGTTATCTGACCGGATAGGGTATTTAATTTCGGAGACAAGGATGTGGAGTTAGCTACCATGAGTAGTAAACCAAACAAGCCAGCGAGACCTGCTTTAGTCATGAGGTTTTGAAATGTGGTTTGATCTGTTTGTTGGTTCGTAAATAATTCTGCTGCGCGATACCCCGCTTTTTCAATGGCAGAAATTAATTGGTTGAGTGGTGTGTCACCTTTAATGATTGCTGAGTGATCGGCGAAGTTAACTTCAGCGTGCGTTACGCCAGGTAGTACGCGCAGAGCTTTTTCTATCCTTGAGACGCAACTACCGCATGTCATATTCGTAATTTTTAAGTGGTATATGTTTAAATTCGTTTCGTATTCCATTTTGTTGACCTTATTTTTTTCATTGCCTTGATGATTTGTACTTTCACCGAAATGGTGGAAGAATATAATGATAAAGAATAAGACAGAACGCAATTTTTCTGATAGATTATTCCTTTATTTTGTAAAGAAGTGTTATTTTTAAACTTAAGTAGAAGGTGTGTAACCATGACAGCTGTACGTGAGAGAGGAACCGTTAAGTGGTTCAACAATAGTAAAGGTTTTGGTTTTATTCAAAGAGATAAAGGTGAAGATGTATTTGTTCACTACCGTGCTATTAATGGCGACGGTTATAAAACTTTGACTGAAGGCCAACGCGTAGAATTTACCGTGACTCAAGGCCAGAAAGGTCCTCAAGCAGAAGACGTGGTTGTGGTTACCTAATACACTTCTATTGCTTTAAATTCAAGAGCAGGATATTTATCTATGTTTGTGCATGGATGAGTTCCTGCTTTTTTATTTGTAAAAAAATATGGAGATTACAATGACAGTCGCAAAAGCATACGCAGCACAATCCGCAAAACACGCACTCGCACCATTTCAAATTCAACGTAGAGAACCTGGATCACACGATGTCGTAATTGATGTTCTGTACTGTGGTGTTTGTCACTCTGATATTCACCAAGCGCGAGATGAATGGGGCGGCGGTTCAATTTTCCCCATGGTACCTGGACATGAAGTTGTAGGTATCGTCAATGCAGTGGGTGCAAGTGTTAAAAAGTTTAAGAAGGGTGATCATGTTGGTGTTGGTTGTTTTACTGATTCATGTCGTACATGTTCTTCTTGCAAACAAGGTGTAGAACAATATTGCGAAACAGGTTCCACACTGACTTATAATGGTTTAGAAAAAGACAAGAAAACACCTACGTATGGTGGTTATTCCTCGCATATGGTTGTCGATGAAAATTACGTATTACGCATTCCAGAGAATTTGCCATTAGATAAAGCGGCACCATTATTATGCGCAGGTATCACAACCTATTCCCCATTACGTCATTGGAAGGTGAAGCCAGGCGATAAAGTTGGCATCGTTGGTTTAGGTGGTTTGGGACATATGGGGGTGAAGTTAGCGGCAGGTTTAGGCGCTGAGGTTGCTGTATTTAGTACATCAGAACGCAAAAAAGCGGATGCACTAAAAATGGGAGCAACAACTTTTATTAATACCTCAACTCCAGATGTATTTAATCAATATGCGAATCATTTCGATTTCATCATCAATACAGTTGCAGCGGATATTGATTTAAGTGGCTATCTAAATACATTGAAATTGGACGCGACAATGGTTCAAGTCGGTGTGCCTGAAAAACCAATGCCATTAATGACGTTTCCATTAATTTTAAAACGTCGTCGTTTAGCAGGTTCATTAATTGGTGGAATTAAAGAGACACAAGAAATGTTAGATTTTTGCGGGCAGAAAAATATTGTCTCTGATATTGAATTAATTCCAGCAAGTAAAATTAATGAAGCGTATGACAGGATGATAAAAGGTGATGTGAAGTATCGATTTGTAATTGATATTAAAACGTTGTAAGTGTTGGGGTGAAGCTCCCTCACCCGCCACGTAAAGAGCACGTGGCGACCTCTCCCATAAATGGGAAGCGTTGTTGCATAAATCAAAATCTGCACTATTCCCCTCTCCCAAAATGCTTTTCTTTGGGAGAGGGGCTAGGGGTGAGGGTGTTTGAAGTGGCACAAATATCTTTAGGAGGCACATACCTTGCTCAAAACCCTCATCCCCAACCCTTCTCCCCTCGTAAAAATCACTCCGGGAGAAGGGAAAAATCGATTTGTGCAACAACGCCTAAATGGGAGAGGTGAAGTTAATCTTTTTCTCCCTTCTCCCGTAGCGTTTTTTGCTAACAGGAGAAGGGTTGGGGATGAGGGTAAAGAAATTTATTTCGGTGCTGGAGCACTTGTAGCCGCAACAGCAGCAGGCACATTTGATTTGACTGGAGGAGCAGCTTGAAACTGTTGTACTCCTGGCGTTGGTGAGTGCTTAGCATCTACACCCTGAGCGGGTGGTTTCGGCCAGAGTTGATCGCAAAATTTAATTGCTTTGACGTCACCCAATCGTGCAGCTTGTTGATAAAATTCTTTTGCATAATTAGGGTGGTTTTGAAAATGTAATTCACCTAGTCTTCGCAAAGCAGGAGCAAACTCTGGAGCTAGTTTGTAGTATCCAATAGCGCCTGAAATATCTCCATCACGTTCTAAAATATTACCCTTACAAAAATTCGCAGCAGAGTTTTTTTGATTGCAGCGATTAATTAACTCATATACTTCATCTTCCCATCGGTTAGATAGTTTTAAACGATTCCTATATGGAATCGGTTGTGCATTAGCATCTAATAATAATGCTACCATCGTCAGGCAGTTTTGAAAGCGCGCTGTTTCGTGATTTTCAGCTGCTCTACCTAGAGCAAATGCGAGAGGCATGTAAGTATCATTGCCCTTTCCAACCAATTGGTTCACATCCGCACCCGCATTCAATAAGGCAGTAAAATTAATTAAATCAAATAAACAGATACTCACCACAAGTGGTATGTTGCCATCATTGCTTTGATGATTGTAGTCGGATTTAGCCAATAACAATGCTGAAACACATAAAGCATCTTGAGTATTTAGCGCAAGAAACAAAGCCGTAATGCCATTGTGATTGGGCTCATCTTTTGCGCCAAGCTTTGTCAACGCATGGATGTTGTCGCTTCTCTTGCAGCTAGCAGCGATAATTAATGCAGTGTTGCCTTTAGAATTTTTAAAAGTAACATCTGCTTTTTTTTCTGCTAATTGCTCAAGCTGTTGTGGCGTTCCCCATTTTGCTGTCATCATGACAACTGAGCACCCACCATCCCAATCACATTGTGCGTTCGCATCGGCGCCGGCATTTAATAATAGAGGAAAACAAGGGTTCTTTGGGTCTTCCGTTGCAAGCATTAAGGCTGTCCAGCCTCTTGCCGTCTTTGCTTCTAAGTTTGGTTTTTCTTCGAGTATTACATTTAGGCAAGCGGCATCTTTCAAACGTGCAGCAGCTAGCAATGGTGTATCACGCTCTTGATCCTTTGGATCAAAAGTATCCAACATTAAATGCAATGCATTTTCATCAAGCGGTGGACGTTGCGCAGCTTGTAATGTCATGCTGACGGAAGCCAGCTGTAATTTAATACCCTGTAGAATAGTTTTTAGTTTAGCGGGTTTATCATTAGGCGAAATTTTTTCATCGCGGATGATATGAAGTAATTCAAGTACGAGGCGCTGCATAGGTTATGTCCTTATTATTGTGTTTCTCCAGGCTGTTATTAGATTCGTAAGTTTTAGGGTTGTCAATTGCCAGGGATGGTAGAGCTGGTCTTGAATGGCACAACAATCATAACTTAGATTAAGTATGGCTCATGTTGGTTGTGGATAATATTTATCTACCGATGCGCGGTTGTAAGGCGGATTTTATTTCTGGAAGTTTATCAAGCTCAGCTTTAAATTCAGCATCGGCTTGACAGAGCATTGATACGTATTGTTTAAATCCTTCAGAATATGTAGTGATTGAAGGTGACTCTTGAGCGAGCATTTTATCCATAACCTTTGGGTTAAAGTCGACTGCTGCATCATGATGTCCTTGCATGATACCTTCTAGTAACAGTCTATTGCGTTTCAGATAGCGAGTCGTATCAATTTTTTCTCCCGCTTCCTTTTCCAGCTGTTGCATAACATTCTCTGTCACGGCATATTTTTGGCGATTAAAAAACTGTAAGCGTGCAAATACTTGTGTAGAGAGCGCTAGCTTTACAGCAGCAAGAGGCGAGATGGTTAGTGTTTGTTTGATGCCAATTTCTTTGGCGATGTTAGCTTCAATCTGTTGCAGTTGATGCAATGTGTCTTGATCAGATTTAGCATCTTTATTTTGAATTGCTTTTGCATCTACAGTGTAGTGTTCAAATGATAATGTACCTGGATATGGAAGCTGACTTTGCAATCGGGTGATAGGAAAAGCGCTGAGAACATCGCAAGCGGAAATATGATTGACTATATGCTCTTGCGCTAGAAATAGTCCGGCATTGGCATGACGGTTGTCACAGTGAGTTGTTCCTGCTTCAAATACATTTAAGTACTCCTGCGTGTTTCTTTCTGTGTCGACAACAACAAGATAAATCCAGGTATTAGGTTTTGCTCCTTCAGTGGTTTTTGGATCACAGGGAAATGCGGCGGCTGCTTTATGGGATTCACTAATAGAGACGCTCTCTTCGCTTGTCTCACATCCTCGGAATTTTAATGGATATCCTGAGCTAGGATATTTTGGTTGAAAGCCTTCTTTAAAGATGGCTTCGGGCGGTCTTGAGTCGCCGCGAAAAAAAATTCTATAGCGGGGCATATTTGTCCACTCCAGCGCGTTATGTACGAAAAATATTACCTCATATAATAAGCAGATAAATATTTTTGTAAAGGCAAGAGAAGTATGCAAGCTTGTATACAATATGCGCTATACTAAAGTTCTCATATTGAATTTTTTAAGGATCAAATATGACGACCAACATCGCGAGTTTGCAAGTGTTTGATTCAATTAAGGCAGCTTGGGAAAAAGTAGGTGGTGTGAAAGCCACGTTTTGGGCTGGGTTACTTTGTGTTTTTGTGGTGTACGTGGGTTTGATTCTTGTTCAGATGCTTACTGAAAGTTTGGGAGGCGGCTTCGCATTGGGGGCAATAAGTGGTATCGCAAAAATTGCGTTGCAAATAGTACTGCTATTATTGTTCGTAGGATTAACGTATTTAGGTGTCTTGCATACCCGTGGCGTTCCAATCCAATTTAATATGCTTGGCTACGTGTTTAATGGCGCTACTGCACTTCGTCTCGTCGGTGTTTATCTTTTAAAAATGATTTTCTTTGTTCCACTTATCGTATTGATGTTCTTGCCGATGATTATCGCTTTTGTGATGGCTCTAGGGGCATCAGCAGAAGCAACGGAACCATCATTGGCAGTGGCAGGTGCTTTTAGCGCTGGTAGTGTCATTGTAGCTATAGTTGGTGGCGTAATATTATTGTACCTAATGATTAGGATGCTATATGCAGAGTTGGCTGTAGTAGCTCAGCAAATGGGCCCATGGACTGCCATCAAATATTCTTTCAAAATGACCAAAGGAAATTTTTGGAAACTATTTGGGCTATTGATTATGAATATGTTGATTTACATTGTGAGTATCATGACACTGGGCATCTTATTGATTTGGACCTTCCCCTATTTCTTCATTAACTTTGGGTTGGTATACGATACCTTATCAAAGCAAGCTGATCAGTCCGCATAATTAAGTTAGCTATCAAATAAACCCCTGCATGGATCAACTATACAGGGGTTTTTCTTTTCATACTCTGGTTGCGGATCTTTTAATTGAGCAATACGGACTAAGTTATCCACATTTTTGGAATCATTTCTGAAGTTTCAAGTTACCCACAGTTTCTGTGGATAACTCTGTGATTAACTATCTTACAAGCTGGGGGCAGTGGTGTACTGTTCTGTGAAATAACTGGTATAATTCCTCGAGATATCATAAAAAATTATTATATTTCAATTGGTTGTAGGTAAAAAAAAGCCACTAACTTTATCCACAATGTTATCCAACGAAAATAATGGTCTACTTTTAACCTGTGTAAAAATCCGTGGCGCTGATAGGAATTTTTGCATTTGCGCCAACTTGTTCACAGACTAGTTTGGGGACAAGAAAGCCAGATAGGTTATCACTAACACCGTTATGTAACTTTATTGCTCGTTCACGTTCCAAATCAAAGTGTGCGGCGCCCGTAATTTTATCAAGTACGTGTAAGTAGTATGGTAAGATGCCAGTAGCAAACAGCTTTTCACTTAACTCTACCAAGATATCCACAGAATCATTCACACCTTTTAACAGTACAGATTGGTTCAATAATGTAACGTTTATGCTCCGTAGCAAGGACATCGCATTTTTGACTGCGTCATCAATTTCTTGGGGGTGATTAATATGGGTCACAATAATAGGTTGAAATGGCATGTCTTTTAGCCAAGAAACAAATTCAGGTGTAACACGTGATGGAATCACGATGGGCATGCGCGTATGGATGCGCAAACGTTTTATGTGTGGGATTGTTGCCAACTTTTGGGAAAATTGCTGTAGTAAATGGTCGCTTACAATTAAGGGATCTCCGCCACTCAAGATCACTTCATGAATCGATGTATCCTGTGCAATATATTCAAGTGCTTTGTCCCAGCCTGCGGTTCCTGGATTATTTTGTGCATAAGGAAATTGTCTGCGAAAGCAATATCGACAATTGACACCACAAACGCTAGTTAATGTTAGCAACACGCGACTTTTATATTTATGAAGCAAACCTGGCACTGGGTTCGCAAATTTTTCACCAAGAGGATCTGATGTATATCCTGGTTGTTCATCAAGCTCTACACCAAGAGGCAAAATTTGTTTGAGAATAGGGTCATTGATATTTCCTTTTTGGATTCGTGACAGTAAAGCGCGTGGGACTTTTAACGAAAATTGTTTCGCAGCAGATTGTGCGGGCGTTAATAGTGCTTTATCCAAGTTCAGTATATCGAGTAATTCTTCTGGTTCGGTAATCGCGTGAATTAATTCATCTTGCCAGCGAGTTAACGTTGATGCGGTGTGCGTAGCCATATTAATAGTCTTTTGCTTATTTTCTGTAAAAGTTTATTATATGCCAATTTCGTTAAAGGAGACACTAATGGCAACATACTCAACCAATGAAATTCGCGGCGGCATGAAGGTAATGATAGACAATGATCCCTGTTCGATCGTTGAAAATGAATTTGTTAAGCCAGGTAAGGGTCAGGCTTTTAATCGAATTAAATACCGCAACTTAAAAACGGGTCGCGTTGTTGAGCGGACCTATAAGTCGGGTGATAATATCGAAGCGGCTGATGTGGTTGATGTAGACGCTCAATATCTGTACAATGATGGGTCAATGATGCACTTCATGTGTTCAACGTCTTTTGAGCAATATCAAATGACGCCAGACCAAGTGGGCGACACAAAACTCTGGTTAAAAGAACAAGATAACTGCATTTTAACCCTCTGGAATGGTTTGCCATTGGGCGTGGCAGCAGGCAATTTCGTCAATCTCACCATTATAGAAACTGACCCAGGCGTGCGTGGTGACACATCCGGTGGTGGTGGTAAGCCAGCAAAATTGGAAACAGGCGCAGTTGTGCGTGTACCTTTGTTTATTCAGCAAGGTGAAGTTATCAAAGTCGATACACGTAACGGTTCTTACGTTTCTCGCGCAAAAGAATAGAAAATCCCCTCTCCTCATCCGGAGAGCGGCAGTGGATCCCGCGAACAAGTCGCGGGACGTTGAGTGATATACACAAAATAACACGGACGTTTTTATAAACGTTTCGAGGTTATTGTATGAGTAGTAGCGGACAGGTGCTAAAAGCACTGGATGAAAAAGCAAATGCTTTTGATGCCAAAGCCAGCGAGGTGTTGGCGATGAAAGGCGGCTTTTATTCGTACGTCACCAAGCCAGATCATTTCTATATCGATGCATTTGATAGTGGTGCGACCGGGAGTGGTTTTGGTACCGCGGCTATTAGAAAGTGTATGCAAGATAGCTTTGAAACAAAGCGTGAAGGTAGCATCAGATTAAGTCCCAGTGGATCATCCCATTTGTTTTATTTGTATATGGGGATGACACCAATAGATCGCCAAATTAATTATTTTGATACTCGATACGGACAGCAGAAACGAGCCGCATTGTTTTATATTAGTCTTTACCAGCCAACAGCCAGTAAAAGAAAATCTTTTTTTAAAGAGCTGCGTGAAATATTAAGTATTGAAAAGCAGAAGCCACTGGCGAGCGTTACTGATGAAGAAGTGATTGCACACAAAGATTTTTTTGCAGAGCTAGGTAAAAAAACTGTTTCATATGTCAAAGAAGTTTTCATTCCGCGTTTGATTGCTATTTTGCAGAAGCAAATCGACCAAAAATATCCAAATACAGAAGTATTAACGAGTGGAGCGATGGAAATGTCTCCAGATGGAAAAGTGCGCTGGAAAAAAGCAATTGATGCAGGCAAACCTATGACTTTGTTTAAACAACTCGATCATTTAGCAAAGTATTTTACAGCCGAACAGCAGAAAGTAGTTGCTGCCTATGTTGCAAGACATAGTAAAGTGCTCCCTGGATTTGGAAGTCAAAGTGTTGCGACTGCTATGTTGCCATTAGATAGAGGCGCGAAATTACGTTCCGGGCCAGATAGAATGCCTTGGAAATGTTTGCAGCCAGAGCCACCAGTAAGGATAGATGTTATTTCTCCAAGAAATAAATAATGAGTGAGGGTTAGCCATGTTTGCTGCTAGGGTTGCACAAATAGTAAAAGCGGGTGAGAAAAGCGCAATAGCGTTTGATGAGAAACAGCATTCGAAATTATTGGTCAATGGCGGAACGTTTGTTTTTCGAGTAGAGCCAAGCTGTATCTATTTAGAAAGTTTGCAAAGTAAATCGCAAGGGAATGGTTTTGGAACGGCTGTATTTAGATATTTAATGGATGTTAGCTTTAAAGAAGGACGCTATGGAAATATAATCCTAAATGCGCAGGGATCATCGCATTTGTTTTATCTTTTTATGGGAATGAACCCAAAAGAGTGGCTCATGGATTATCTGCCGCATAAGTACGGTAGGGCAGGTTCAGTTGCCGTCGCTAAAATAGCAAATACGATTAATGGAGTAGATCTCACACCAAAAGAAGTGACGGCTTTAATAGATATATTTTCTAAAGAAAAATCGATGCCTGTGAGTGAGATTTCTTTGGAGACACTTGTACAAAACAAAGAATTTTTTAAAGCGCTAAATTCAAAGCGGTGCTCCTATTTGCAATTTGAATTTATTCCAAATTTAGTTGCTTGCTTACAGTCTGCTATCGATATGGGCGAAGAGTATCTGGATACTGAGTCACTTTGTGTGACCGAGTTTGTGATGTCTAACCAAGCAAAGCAGCGTTGGAAAGCAGAGCTAGATGCTAAGCAACCAATGGTATTATTTAAACGACTAGAACATTTGGCAAAATACATCACGGTTGAGCAACAAAAAGTGATTGATGCGTATATTGCGAAATATCGTAAAGCATTTGTTGTTGTGCCCAGATCTAGATTCGGAGTCCACAGTGTTGCATATGCTATGCCACTATTAGACAGAGGCGCGAAATTACGTTCCGGGCCTGATAGAATGCTTTGGAAATGTTTACAACCGGTAAAGACAGATACCAACACGGATAACAGTAACGATGACATTAAAAATATGGGAGCCAAGTGCCCCAGTTGAAAACCTACGCTTACGTGCAAATATTATTGCGTTAATTCGACAATTTTTTATGGAAAGAAATGTATTGGAAGTAGAGACTCCTTTGTTGTCGCACGCAACTGTCACCGATCCACATATCATCAGTATTCCTGCGGTGTATCAAGAGCCATCCATTCAAAAAACAGTTTATCTACAAACATCACCCGAATATGCAATGAAACGATTGCTTGCCGCTGGTAGCGGAGCAATTTTCCAAATTTGTAAATCATTCCGACAAGGTGATCTAGGCTCTGTGCACAATCCTGAATTTACGATGTTGGAATGGTATAGACCTGGCTTTGATCATCATGCATTGATGGATGAAATGGATTTGTTATTACAGGTTGTATTGCAAGCAGCACCAGCAGAAAGAGTAACGTACCAAGCATTGTTTGAAAAGTTTGTAAATATTAATCCGCATACGGCAACACTGGCAGAGTTAGAGGCTTGTGGACGACAGTATGTTGATTTTTCAGGTGAGTTAACCGATCGCAATGCATGGATGAGTTTATTGTTAACGCATGTTATTGAGCCGGAGATGGGAAAAGACAAGCCGCTATTTTTATATGATTTTCCAGTGACACAAGCGGCATTAGCTAAAATTCGCCATGAAGAAAATCAACCGGTGGCGTCGCGCTTCGAAGTATATTTTAAAGGGGTTGAATTAGCGAATGGCTTTCATGAGTTACAAAATCCAAGCGAACAGCGCAAGCGTTTTGAAAGTGAATTAGTCTATCGCCAAGAGCAAGGGCTACCTATTACTCCTATCGATGAAAATTTTCTCGCAGCATTAGAACATGGATTGCCTGATTGTGCTGGTGTAGCGTTGGGGGTGGATAGATTAGTGATGCTCGCATTACAGGCTAATAAACTGAAAAATATAATAAGTTTCGATTTCGAGCGCGCTTAGCCCATCGTGACCAATTTAACGATCATGTTAAAATGGTTGTGACCAATTTAACGACCATGTTAAAATGGTTAAAACCGTATTCGGGGTAGCATGATGGCAGCCATAGGTCGCGTATATGAAAATGTTTTAGAAGAGCATTTAACACAAAACAAGCAAATGATTTTTCTTGCGGGCCCGCGCCAAGTAGGTAAAACCACGTTGAGTTTGTTAGTAGAGAAGAAATTTTCTCATATTCATTATTTAAATTGGGACAATACCCAGCATCAGCATCTCATTATACGTGGACCTAAGTTTGTATGCGAAAACATTCAACTAGAAAAGCAAACAGAAAGTGATCACATCATTATATTTGATGAGTTGCATAAGTTTTCACGATGGAAACAATTTTTAAAAGGATTTTATGATACTTATCATAAGAAGGCTCATATTATAGTTACGGGCAGTTCAAGGTTAGATATTTATAAAAAATTAAGTGATAGTTTGATGGGAAGATATTTTTTATATCGTATTCATCCATTATCAGTTGCTGAAATAATAGCACCCAAAATAATAGAGAATGAAGTTAGGCCGCCAAAACGAATTGATTCACAAAAATTTAATTATTTATATGAATGGGGCGGCTTCCCTGATCCATATATTCAAGCTAATAAGCGATTTCATAATAAATGGTTGCGTTTGCGTTACCAGCAAACTTTTCATGAAGATTTGCGCAGCTTGACTGACATACAAGAAATAGCTCAATTAGAAATGTTGGCCACCTTATTAAAAGATAGAACAGGACAATTAATTAATTACAGTGATTTTGCACGAGATATTAATGTTTCTGTGCCATCAATAAAGCGCTGGATTGATAGTTTATCTGCTTTTTATTACTGCTTCACTGTTAAGCCGTGGCATAAAAATGTAAGTAGCTCGCTGAAAAAGCAACCCAAAATATATCTATGGGATTGGTCAGATATTCAAGATTCAGGAGCGAGATGTGAAAACTTTGTAGCGTCTCATTTATTAAAAGCCGTGCATTTTTGGACTGATACAGGGTTGGGGGAATACGAATTATATTTTTTACGGGATAAACAAAAACGCGAAGTTGATTTTCTTGTTACTAAAAATAACGAGCCATGGTTTTTGGTTGAAGTGAAGCAATCACAGCATGCTGGTATGAGTCAGGGGTTATATCATTTTCAAGAACAAACCAAGGCAGGTCATGCATTTCAAGTAGTGCTGGATATGGATTATGTAGCAAAAGATTGCTTCAGTTACACGTCACCCGTTATTGTATCGATGAAGACGTTTCTTTCGCAGCTTGTGTAGGGTGGGCAAATGAGATATGCCCACCATTCTAAAGAAATCTAAGATTTTCTCAGCACGCGACGATAAATCCATACACACATAATAGCAGTAACAATCACACTGAGAGTGCCCGCTAGATACATATATTGATCTGGCATGATTTTCAATGCATCAGAAGTTTGTTTGATTGCAAAAGGTATCGCTAATACAACACCCATGATGGATGAGCCAGCAACAATACCGCACGCAAGTAATAAACCACTATGTTTATGTGATGCAATCTTCGATTCATTTTCTGCAATTCGATTGTTATAAGTTTTACTGATGCTTCTATTAATGAAGTGTGCTAACAAACCACCAATAATTACAGGAACAGTCGTGTTCATAGGAAGGTAAATAGCTAAGCCGACAGCAAGTACCGGTAAGCGTGTGCCAAACTGTTTTGCAATTTCATCAACAATGATACATAGCACTGCTAGAACAGCACCTGCAAAAATCATGCTCCATTGTAAGTTATGTGTGTAAACACCATCAGCAACTGTTGCCATCAACGCAGCTTGTGGCGCAGAAAGCATTTGTGATTTATCCATACCAGCATGTGGGAAAACACCGCCAATACCATATGCTTGATAGAGTAAATCTAAAATAGGAGGTACAACAAAAGCAGATACGATAACACCTAGAACTAACATGAGCTGTTGTTTCCAAGGGGTCGCACCGACAACTTGCCCAACTTTTAAATCTTGCATGGTGTCATTAGAAATTGCGATACCAACACCGATAACAACGCAAGTACCAATAGCAAGAACAACTCCTAGCACTTCTTTACCTTGAATGCCGCCGCCAAAGGTGGTGAACAATGCAAGTAACATTAAGCAAAGAATTAATAAAGCAGAAACTAACAATCCAGATACAGGCGTGTTAGATGAGCCGATTAACCCAGCGAAGTAAGCAGAGATGGAGCAAAATAGAAAGCCACCGATAACAACATAAATTGCGCTGAATCCACAAATAATGGTGTGGAAAGATTTTTCAATTTGCGAGTCTGCTGGAACAATGTAGTTAGCAATAATGATGAAGATAGGAATCAACATCAATACAGTGCCCCATAATACGTAATTGATTGGAATGTCACGTTCCGTACGTAGAGAAACTGTTGATTGGCTTTGTTTAGAAAGTGAAGCTAATGATGCAAAAATACTTTGAGTGATGGGTTTGAACAAAGTACATAAAGTCCAAAGCGCACCTACTAACATGGTTCCTACACCAACGTAACGGATGTAAGACTTATAAAGCAACATGACAGAGTCACCTGTCGTGGCTGCATCAGGGATACCATAAATCCAACCTAACACAGGAACGCCAAGTATCCAGCCGATAAAACATCCGACCATAAAGCTAATTGCAACGTTAACACCAACGATATAGCCTGCAGCGATTAATGCGGGTGATAAACCTAAGCTGAAACCACTCACCGTCGTGCTGGTGACTTTAAACCAAACATCAAACGTATCTGTTAATACTTGAAAACCAGTTTGGAATAAAGAAATCAAACCGCCAACTAAACCACCAAGGGTAAGAGATCGCATGTCTGTTTGTTCTGAGTTAGCACTAGCGCGCAATACATTACTGATCGCGATGCCTTCTGGGTAACGTAAGGTTTTATCTTGTAGCAGTGCTCTACGCAAAGGAATTGTAAACAGTACGCCTAGGGTTCCACCGAGTAACGAGATGAATACCGTTTGCCAGTAATAAAATCCTGACCAGGCATGGAGAATAATCAACGCGGGTAAGATGAAGGCAACACCAGCAATCAGAGATTCGCCCACAGATGCCATCGTTTGTACCATGGTATTTTCTAAAACGTTCGAGTTACGGAAAAAACGTAAAATACTCATAGAAATGATTGCGGCAGGGATCGAAGCGGAAACGGTTTGTCCTACCTTTAATCCAAGGTATGCATTTGCTGCTGCTAATATAATTGTCAATATAACGCCAAGCACGAGCGCACGTATCGTGATTTCCGGTAACGATTGGCTAGCCGGGATGATAGGTGAATCAGATGAATGATCTAGTCCCATTTCTTTCTCCAACAAATTTAAAACATAAAAAAACTAATAAAAAGCGACACCACGAATTCCATTGCAGAATGGGATGAGCTTGCTTGATATGAGCTGGTATGTGTAACCGCTTGAAATGACGCGCACACCTAAGGATGATCGCTATTTATCCCGATCATAACCATAAATATGGTCGTGAGCAACGCTTAAATTATTGTGTATGCCCTCATCCCCAGCCCTTCTCCCATGCGCAAAGAACGCTTTGGGAGAAGGAAGAAAATATTAAAATTTCACCGCTCCACTTGTGGAGAGGTCGACATGTGTTTTTTACATGTCGGGTGAGATTACACCCCTATCCCAAACCACCCATTCAACACTTCTTTGAACTCTTTAATACCCACACCCTTTATCGCAGAAAAAGTTTGGAGAGTGATAGTGTTTTCATACAGAGCAAGGTGCTTTTGAACTTCAAAAAAAGTACGTTTGCCCGCCCCGGACGTCAACTTATCAGCTTTGTTAAGTAGAATATGCACAGGTATGCTGCAAGCGCTGCCCCACGTTAGAATTTGTTGATCAATATCTTTAAGCGGATGACGTATATCCATGACGAGAATTAAGCCGCGCAAACACTCACGCGTGCGCAAATAACTGTCGAGTGTTTTTTGCCAATGCTCTTTCATGGCGATAGGAACTTTGGCGAAACCATAGCCAGGTAAGTCGGCAAGGCGACGATTGTCATCCAGAGCAAATAGATTGATATGTTGCGTACGGCCGGGTGTTTTACTGACGCGCGCTAAGCTTTTATTTTGTGTTAATTGATTTAACACACTGGATTTCCCCGCGTTAGACCGCCCAATGATCGCGACTTCTGTTCCAGTGTCTGGAGGAAGTTGACTGAGCTTAGCCACGCTTAAAAGAAATTTTGCATTTTGATAGATGGATTGTTTCATTGATGTAATAATAGCCCGCTATGAAAAACACCATCATACTCGATTCTTTAAACGACGCCCAGCGCGAAGCTGTTACGGCACCTCTTGGCCATCAATTAGTCTTGGCGGGAGCTGGCAGTGGGAAGACGCGCGTCTTAACCCATAGAATTGCTTATTTAGTTGAGCAAGAAGGGTTGTCGCCATTTAATATCTTAGCGGTGACATTTACCAACAAAGCGGCAAGTGAAATGCGTTCGCGCATTGAAACACTGCTGGGTCCTACAGCAAAGCACATGTGGATCGGAACATTTCACGGTTTAGCGCATAGGTTATTGCGCTCACATTGGCAAGAAGCAGGGTTGCCAGAAGGTTTCCAAATTCTTGATTCAGATGATCAGTATCGATTGGTGAAGCGTACGATCGCAGCATTAAATTTAGATGAAGATCGTTGGCCAGTAAAACAAGCCCAATATTTTATAAATGGAAAAAAAGATGAAGGTTTGAATGCGGATAACATCCCAGATCATGGCGATGCGGTTGCGCGAACCTTTGTAAAGATTTTCAAAACATATCAAGACACATGCCAGCGCTCTGGCTTGATAGATTTCGCGGATTTGCTCTTAAGAACACATCAGCTATGGCAAACGAAACCCGATGTCTTAGCGCAGTATCAAGAAAGATTTCGTTGTATTTTAGTGGATGAGTTTCAAGACACCAATACGATTCAGTATGCCTGGGTGCGCATACTCGCTGGAGTCAATAATCATGTCATGATCGTTGGTGATGATGATCAGTCTATTTATGGATGGCGTGGCGCGAAGGTCGAAAACATACAGCGATTCTGTAATGATTTTCCTGGTGCATTAACCACACGTCTAGAACAAAATTATCGTTCTACAGGCACAATTTTAAAAGCAGCGAATGCGCTCATTGAAAATAACTCTAAACGTTTAGGTAAAAATCTTTGGACATCAGAGGGCGATGGCGAACAAATTCAAGTGTACGCAGCGTTTAATGATTTGGATGAAGCACATTTTATCGTAAATCGTATTCGCGATTGGCAACGTGCCGGAAATCGTTTGAATGATGTCGCACTGTTATATCGTTCCAATGCGCAATCGCGCGTACTTGAAGAAGCATTGATGCAATATGGCATGCCGTATCGAGTATATGGGGGGTTGCGCTTCTACGAACGTGCAGAAATTAAGGATGTATTAGCTTATTTGCGCTTAATTGCAAATAGAAATGATGATGCTGCATTCGAAAGAGTCGTCAACACACCAACGCGTGGTGTAGGTGATAAAACAATAGTGACGTTACGTGAGTATGCAACGCAATACGCATTGTCGCTTTGGGCTTCAGCGCAAGCACTGCTGGAGCAGCAACATTTCCCTGCACGTGCAGCTAAAGCATTAGAAAATTTCTTAAAATTAATAGATGGTTTAGCGAGTGATACAGAAAATTTGCCACTATATGAACAAACAGAGCATGTGATTCATAACAGTGGCTTGATTGAGCATCACCGCAAAGAAAAAGGTGAGAAAGGATTAGCTCGTCTCGAAAACTTAGAAGAATTAGTCAATGCTGCGCGACAGTTTGATGCTGGTGATAATGTTGTTGATGATATGCCAAGACTTTCAGCATTTCTTTCTTATACCGCCTTAGAGTCTGGCGAAAACCAAGCAGAAAAGTTTGAAGACTGCGTGCAATTGATGACATTGCATTCTGCAAAAGGATTAGAATTCCCAGTCGTATTTTTATGTGGCTGTGAAGAAGGATTGTTTCCACATTACATGAGTATGGAAGATCCTAAAGGATTAGAAGAAGAAAGACGTTTATGCTACGTCGGTATTACACGTGCAATGCAAAAATTATTTATTACTTATGCAGAAGTGCGTCGTTTACATGGTAAAGAAGCGCGTCATCGTCCATCACGTTTTCTAGCTGAAATTCCATCAGAGTTATTGCATGAGGCAAGATTAAAAACGAAAGTCTCTCGTCCGCAAATGCCAACCTTAAGTGAGAGCATGCATCAGAAATCGGTGGGGTCATTAAGTGTTGGTCAGCGAGTTAATCACCATGTTTTTGGTGATGGTTTAATCTTGCAGTGTGAAGGTTATGGTGAGCATGCAAGAATCCAAGTTCGCTTTGAATCTGCTGGAAGCAAGTGGTTAATCGCAAGTTTTGTGACTGCTAGTTAGTGTCATGCCAGCATGCTTTTAGCTGGCATCTGATATCCATAAATCATCTATTTAATAATTATCCATGCCGTAGGGGGATTGAACCCCTATTTTTGTTTGCATATTTTTTGGCACAATGAAACTGTTATAAATACGTGTCCTTTCGGCAGCTCTGCGTGACTTTTCCCATACCTAACTAATAATCTACAAGTCTTAATATTATTATTGAGACTATGTATGCAAAACTTGCTATCACTAGACGACGTCAAAACGCATTTCGAACATTGGCGAGCAACACGCACCAAGATGCGTGAAAGAATCCCTCAATATTTATGGGATGAAGTCAAAACGATTCTTGATCGCTATCCATTAGCCGATATCACAAAATTTTTACGCATTAATAACTATCAAATAAAAGATAACCTTAAAATAAATACAAAAATTGATTTTGCAGAGGTACGAATCGATTCCTTAAATTCATCTCAATACCCGCCTCTATCATTTTCAAGTAAAGATACTTGTTCGATTGAATTGCACCGTCCAAATGGAGTCATGTTAAAAATCACTGCACTACCATTAGTATCTATACAAAAAATTATCTCTCAATTTATGGGATAATTTATGCTGCAAATCACGCCACAACATCGATTACTACTTGCAGTTGAGCCCATCGACTTCAGAAAAGGCATTTGCGGAATCAAAGCATTATGTCTACAAAAATTATCTTGTGATCCATTTAGCGGAACCATATTTGCTTTTACTAATCGATCTCACACATCTGTGAAATTGCTCGTGTATGATGCCAGTGGATTTTGGTTATGTCAAAAACGCTTTAGCAAAGGAAAATTAGCTTGGTGGCCAAAAAATAATTCACATGTTGTGACACTGCGCGCAAGTGAATTGCACGTTCTGTTAGCGCAAGGCAATCCTATGAAAGCAGCAATTCCAGAAGATTGGCGTTGTGTCCAACATAATCATGCTGCAACTGAAACCGGTGGAGTTAGATTATCTTTGTAGTTCCATGGCAACCACTTTTCAGGCTCTTTAACAATTTGATTTTTATGTTCTTGCAATGCAATCAGGTAATGCAATGGATTAACACTTGATAGCGCGCATGTATAAATGACGCTGGTCAGCACACCACCGATCATGGCACCGTATTCTGTTTTGTAAAACAACCAGGTACGTCGTCCACGAATTGGGATTTTTAATGCGCGCTCCAGGATGTTGTTGTCGAGCGGAGCCCCAGCAATACGCAAAAATTGCGTCAACTCATGCCAGTGTTTCAACATATAACGCATTGCTTTGCCAAGCGAATCATTTGGCTCAACTTGTTTGCTATCCAACTGATGCGAAATGTATTCATGTAATTGATCCATGATTGAAGTGCTATGTAGTTGATGATATTCAAGTCGTAGCTGTTTGGTGAATTCAACAGTCTTCTCCTCATTTTTGTATACATCAGAAATGAGTTCAATCACTCGAATACATGGCTCAGGATAAAATTCTTTTAGATCATCAAATTTTCTAAATCCATGACTTAAGCAATTGCAGAGAATGGTGTTAAATGATTTTGGAATGTTTCGACTTAACGCGTCACACATCTGTATCACATCGCCCGCTTTTACATCGCGTTTTTTAAGCAGGTTTTCTATGTTCTCACCCGCATGCATTGTGCCATTATAAAAAAGCGCAATATCTCGCTGGTCTGTACGCGAAAGAATGCCTGTTGTAAACATACCTGTACGCTCTTTGTTTGGGTGAAAACGATTGTGACGTATGATATCAGTGATTTTAACCGTTGTGTCGTCATTATGAATGAGTTCGCCATTTGCAGCTATGCGTTCTAATGCTGGAAAAACAAGTAGTGCAGCACCACCTACTTCTTCAATGAGTTGCCATTGTGTTGATACGGGTAATGGCACACCTAACAAAGATTGAAAGTATGCTTGCCTGTAAAACGGAATCGCCACGTAATATTTTTGTAATGCTAAAATCGCTTTAAATGCAGCATCATATTTTTCAGTTCCAACATGATGCGGAATATCCGCAGCAAAAATGTAACTGCACGATGCACAGCGTAACTTATCAATCCAATATTTATGTACAGCGGCGAGATTCTGTCCTTTAACACGCACAATCACACCAGGCTCAACACAATATAATTTTCCACCACAATGCATTGGGCATAAATCACCTGCTTTATATTCGGCATGTGAAAGCTGATGCTCAGTAATATTGATATAGGCTGAATGTGGTAGACGTCCATGACCAGGTTTCGATTTGGCAATTTCATTGCTTGCTGTTGGCGGTGGTGTTTCAGTTTCAATTGATTCTACATTTGATTGTATCGTCACATCATTATTATTAACATCATCTGTAGTGTTGGATTGTTCAGTATCTTTCGTCTTTTTTTTGTTTCTACTTTCAAGCCCAAAAATAAGCTTGCGTAAGTTCGATAATTTGATTTTATGTTCCAACAGCGCTTTGGGGAGCCAAACGGCCAGTTTAATGCAGGATATGGCAAAATCTTTGGTGCCACCTTCAATTTCACTCGCTTTAATTGCAGCAATAGCTGCATCAATATCAGCTTGCGACTTATCTATCACTTTTGGCAGTAGCTCATTCCCGTGGCTCATATGTAATGTATCAGTCCATTTAAGCGAGGCGGCAAGGCTATCGAGTTTACTGATAAAAATCAATAGGATATGATTGATTTAAAATAGACAACACCCCTTAAAATGAATACTTGTTGAACATATGCCTTTTTATCGTGTACAATCCGTACTATAATTTTTTATCGAAAATACACTTTTTAACTGGATTTTGAAAATGGCAAAAGTCCAGCTATAAAAAAGTGGAATAAGCTAGTTAATGTTAGCCATTCGAGAAGAAACAGCTTCATGTTGAGAATTTATGTTTCAATATACCCGGGAAAGTCAACGGGTTTTTTTGTATAATGCTTGCTGTACAATTTCTCGCATATAATTACATTCAAAGCGAGATATGAAAATGAATAGCAAACACCCTGCAGCAGTGCCACAGCCGCCAGTAGTAAAAAAATCTGAAGTACCGCAACCACCAAAATCATGAGGAGAATAAGAATGTTTAGTAATTCTAAGAAACAACTGAAAGATATATTATTAGTAGACAAACCCCTTTGTGCCAGAAGAGCTTACACTTTTGAATGTGCAGATGATGGGAAAACATATTACGCAACATCAATGGGAACGATTAACCAATATACTCAGAAAGGACACGGTGTTCCTCAGGAATTTTATCCAGCCAAAATAAATGAAAATGGCATTGTTGTCGAAGTTAGCGAAGCAATTTCTCTTGATGCAAAAGCGTCAGTAGAGAAATCTAAATGTATCATCCTGTGAGATATGTATTTGCATTTGCGAACGAATCTGCTGGTGTCTTTATAGGTTAATAATGGGTAACTAGTTGTTACCCCATAGGCGTCAAGCTAAGAAAAAAATTAACTAATTGAAGAAGATAAAAAATGCTAGAGTTTCCTTTTAAAAATTTTTTCCAGGCCGGAAAAACAAAGGAAACTCTTTCATGTATTCCGTGACTTTTCGGAAAGACTGTGCAGCTTTACCGAAAAGTTACATAAATACACAGACGAGAATTTTATGGCAGCAAGTGGCGCGCAGTATGATCAAAAAGAAATAGCACAAACAGCAAATGATTTATTTGAACAAGGCTTGGCTTTAGCTAATGGAGCCCAGAAAGAGGAAAAATTTAGACTCGCTGATGATTATTTCAAAGAGTTAGCGAAGCTTCGCGAATTAACTATTGATGAACTTCAAATGCAAGTTCGGTGCAATCAATATACCGGTGATTACTACGGTGGACGTTATGGGGCTGCTTGCATACGTGTGATATTGAGTGCAGTTAGAGACTATGGCTGTAAGTCTCCAGAAGAACAGATTGTAATAGAACAGTTATGTAGCGAGCTGAGCAAGCAAGAAAAGAGATTATATGGCGATGAAAAAGCAGTGGCACCTGCTAAGGCTCAGGATCAAAAGCAAGCACAACAACCACAACCTGCACAAGCAGCCAATGCCGGTGTAGCTCCGCAAGTACCTAATGCTGGTGTTGCTCATCAAGGAGTTTTTGCAGTGCAAGTGAATGGCGCAGGGAAGACTGCAATAGCAAAAACAGCTCCGAAAAATCGGCGCTAAGATTGCCATGCCAGCGTGCTTTTAGCCGGCATCCATAAGCAAGTACATCAGGGTTTGGATGTCACAGAATAGAAAACTTTTGGCATGACGAAGATACGTCATGTCATGAGTCAATGCTACCGAGTAAATGTACCCATTACTCCCGCAGGTAATCCCGCGATTGATTTACGTTCCCATGTATTACCCGCATCATAAGACATAGCAAGAACAGGCGTTTCTTGATTTATCTTTTTTATAATGGATGATATAACTTATTGCTCGATAAAAAATGGAAATGAACATGTACTATCCACTATTTAAACAAATTCTTTTTCGTTTAAACCCAGAAGCTGCACATGCGTTCACCTTAAAAACCCTTTCCATTTGTGAACGCTTAAATATTATCAAAGAATTTATTCCTATTATTTCTGCGCCACGCGAAGTGATGGGGCTCACATTTTTAAATCCAGTTGGATTAGCTGCAGGGTTAGATAAGAATGGCGAATATATTGATGCACTGGCTGCATTAGGATTTGGTTTTATTGAAGTGGGAACTATCACGCGTAAACCGCAAATAGGAAATCCCAAGCCAAGATTGTTTCGCTTAACTGCACATGATGCCATTATCAATCGTATGGGATTCAATAATAAAGGTATTGATTACATGGTTGAGCGCCTGAAAAAAATAAAATACAAAGGTATCCTCGGAATTAATATAGGAAAAAATAAAGATACACCACTTGAAAATGCGGTGGATGATTATCTACATCTATTTCGTCGCGTAGCGCCTTATGCAAGTTATGTCACAGTGAATATTTCATCGCCGAATACCGAAGGATTACGCAGTTTGCAGCATGGTGAAATGTTGCGGAATTTATTACAAGCACTGAAAAAAGAACAAGCGGTATATTTGGACTCTACTAAGCGTTATGTTCCGTTAGTAGTGAAAATTGCGCCGGATCTCACAGAACAAGAGTTAGCAGATACCGCAAAGATTTTTTTAGAAGAAAAAATTGATGGCGTGATTGCAACCAACACAACCTTAGATCGCAAAGCAGTTGAGGGGGCTCAGTATGCAACTGAAGCCGGTGGTCTAAGTGGTAAGCCTTTACGTGAAAAAGCAACGCAAGTTGTTAAGCAGTTAAGTAGTTTGTTACAAAATCAAATTCCTATCATTGGTTGTGGTGGTATCGATTCAGCCAAGACAGCGAAAGAAAAAATGCATGCGGGCGCAGCGTTAGTGCAGATTTATACGGGATTGATTTATCACGGTGCTGGGTTGGTGGAAGAGTGTGTAAAAATGGTTTCTTAGTCTTAATTGTATGGAATTATAATAAATAAAAAAGGATTTTATGCATTCATCACGAAAAGTGGGCTCTAAAGAAGAAAAGCAGAATAACCAATCACTATTCAGTCGTGTAAAAGGCGGAATAGTTTTTGGCGTGGAGATTGGCGGAGAAGTTTTGAAAGCAATGATTCGCCACCCAGTGTCTTACTTTACTGGCTCGCGTATCTTTTCTGATGTCCCACACTATAGTGGTGGAATATTAGGATGCACAACATTTAATGCTAATCTGACTGATGCACTTACTGCAGAAGCACTTAAAGCTAGGGGTGGCTTAGTAACCTATTGGGCTGGGCCATTTCTCCCCGTGTTGTATGTCGTATCAAATGCAGATCGGCTGGCTATTGTTAAAGAGTCTCATCTTGGATCGATTAATAACGAATCAGCAAGTTATCTAAGTTGGTTAACTCGAGAGAACAATGTAATGGCGAATTTCCTTGCTTTTATGCAAGTTGATTCACCCAGCTATAAAGCGCAGCGCGAATTTTTAATGAAGTTTTTTCATGCAGGGGTAAAGTATAGGCTGCCAGGCATAGATAAGGCTACTAAAGATTACTTATGTAAATATAGTGAAGAAAATACCGATAAACCACGTTCATTGCGAGAATTTATCACTCTCTTAGTGTTATATGTTAGTAGTCACACATTAGGTTTGACAAAATGCACGCTAAATGAATTATATCTAGAGAATCAAGACTTTTGTGAAGCAATAGATGAGGTTGCACTATATGGGATTTCGGAAAAAGGAAATGCTCTTCTTGAAGAAAAGTTGTATAGATTATTTTATAAAATTATTGAAAAAAATTTCGATAGCATAAGTGCGAATAAAGAAGATGAGTGTTTTATTAAATGTATTTTTCGTTCAGTGAATTTATCTTTCCCCAAGAAATTTGAGGACTTTAAAGCTTTACAATATGAGATTCGTAATAAACTAGCATATTTATTTGTATCAACAGCAATTGGTGGCTTTGTCCATTCAACAGTGAATACTCTCGATTGGGCGCTCGCACGATTGCTCAATAATCAAAAGCAATTTAACTTGATATTGCAACAAGTGGAAAAATACTCTGAGGGTGACTTCTCACAGGAAGCGATATTTGAGAAGGGTGGCGATCTTTTTGAGCTAAGCAAGTGGGTTTTACATAATGTTTTTCTTTACCCGCCTTTTTCTCACCAATTTTTTTATAACAGCAAAGCATACGATGTGAAGCTACCTAATGATTCAAAACTGACGATCCCAGCAGGAATGATGGTAGTGGTTAACTATCAAAAATGCAATGAGCTGCAAAAAGATATGAAAGATGAAAAAGGTTTTGCTAGTGAGCTTAGCAGTCAAGCTACTGTAGGTAGGTTTGTTAGTAATAAAAAAGTTGCCTCTTTTGGAGGTAGTGCGATTGATAAAGATAATAAGGTATCGCGAGTCTGTCCTGGCGCTAAGACAGCGTTAAATGGTCAAATGGTTATGCTTGCGAATCTAATATCGGGGTACAAGGTAATGCTTGAAAATTCAATATCATGTGTAGTTGACAGAAGAGCTCATCCATTATGTACTCGGCTAAACCAAGGTAAGATTCTTTTAGTCAAGCGCAGTGCTTTACTGGTTTCTGAGCAAAAGCATCTTAGGCCATCCTAACATACAATTTCCGTATTTCTTACGGATAAGCGCATTCACAAAATTAAGCTAAGCTATCTCTATCAACTCAACGAGGTGTTTATGAAAATCGATCCAGAAAAATATGCGCAAGGGTTAGAGTTATTTAACAAATTACATGGCGCACATGCAGGTGAAGCCATTGTGGAAGGGTTAAAAGATATTTGTCCTGACTTTGCAACGATTACGCTTCAATTTGGTTTCGGTGAAATATTTAGTCGTCCCGGTTTAGATTTAAAAACACGTGAATTAGCCGTGATTGCATCTTGTGTTACGTTGGGCAGTGCTTTACCGCAATTAAAAGCACATATCCAAGCGGCATTAAAAGTAGGCGCGACGAAGCAAGAAATCATAGAAGTCATTTTGCAAACAGCGCTGTATGCGGGATTTGCATTCGCTACGAATGCTTTGTATGTGGCGAAAGAGGTTTTTGCTAATGGTTAAGCCCTCACCCGACATGCAAAAAACGCATGTCGACCTCTCCCACAAGTGGGAGAGGTGAAAGATTTAAAGTTTTTCTCCCTTCTCCCAAAGCGGTTTTTGCGAATGGGAGAAGGGCCGGGGATGGGCGTTGTTGCATAAATCGATTTTCTCCCTTCTCCCGGAGTGATTTTTACGAGGGGAGAAGGGTTGGGGATGAGGGTTGTGTTTATTCCACCGTCACCGACTTCGCTAAATTTCTTGGTTGATCAACATCCGTGCCTTTCAATACAGCAACATGATATGCCAACAATTGTAATGGAATCGTATAAGCAATTGGAGCAAGAATAGGATCCATCACAGGTAATTCAATAATATGAATTCCTGGGCCTGATTCTTTTACGCCTGTGGTTTTGTCAGTCAGAATAAATAACTCACCACCACGCGCACGTACTTCATGCAAATTCGATTTAATTTTTTCGAGTAATTCATCATGCGGTGCAATGGCAATTACAGGCATGTTTTTATCAACTAAAGCTAATGGCCCATGCTTTAATTCACCAGCAGGATAGCCTTCTGCATGAATGTAAGAAATTTCTTTTAACTTTAATGCGCCTTCTAATGCGATGGGATAAAGTGCGCCGCGGCCTAAAAACAAAGCGTGTTCTTTATCAATGAAATGTGCAGCTAAGCGTGTAATCGCTGGATTTAATTCTAATGTTTCTTCCATGATTTTTGGCAATGCATGTAATTGCGTAAGCAAATGCTGCTCTGTTTCTGGCGATAAGTGATGTTGACGACCTACGACAATGGTAAATAACAGTAATGCGGTAAGCTGTGCAGTGAATGCTTTTGTTGAAGCAACGCCAATTTCAACTCCAGCACGTGTCATGAAATGTAAATCTGATTCGCGTATTAATGAACTTTCTGGCACATTACAAAAAGTAAGTGAACTTATGAAGCCTGATTTTTTAGCCAGACGTAACGCAGCTAATGTATCTGCAGTTTCGCCAGATTGCGATAAGGTGACAAATAAACTATTTTTAGGTACCACTGGATTGCGGTAACGAAACTCACTCGCAATCTCCACGGAGCATGGAATACCAGCCAACGCTTCAATCCAATAACGTGCAACCATGCCAGCATGATAACTGGTGCCGCAAGCTACAATTTGAATGTGTTCAGCTTTTTTAAATAATTCTTTTGCGGGTAAACCAAAAGCAGTATCCAGAATATTTTGTTTGGTAACGCGGCCATCTAAATTTGCGCGTAATGCACTAGGTTGTTCGAAGATTTCTTTGCTCATGTAATGACGGTGCTCGCCACGTTCGGTGATGTCATAGTTTAATTCGACTGTATTCACTTTGCGTTCAGCTAATTTGCTTGCGCTATCATAAATAGTCACTTTATCTTTTGTGATATCAGCAATATCACCTTCTTCTAAATAAATAAATTGTTGTGTGACAGAAACCAAAGCCAAGGTGTCGGATGCAAAAAAGTTTTCTCCTATACCTTTACCAATCACAACGGGGCTGCCGCTGCGTACAGCGATTAATCTTCCTGGAAAGTGTGATGATACGATGCCCAGCGCATAAGCACCTTTTAATTGCGCGACGGCTTGTTGGGTTGCTTTGAGTAAATCATTTGTTTGGGTGAAGTAGTAATGAATTAAATGCACCGCTGTTTCAGTGTCTGTTTCAGAGGTAAATTCATAACCTTTGTTTAGTAGCATTTGACGCAAATCATCGTGGTTTTCAATGATGCCATTGTGTACCAAAGCGATTTCATCGTTTGAAATTAATGGATGTGCATTGAATTCTGAAGGTTCGCCGTGTGTTGCCCAACGTGTGTGTGCGATACCTGTTTTTCCACTGACAGTAGATTGATTAAGTAAATTTTCTAGCTCGCGGACTTTGCCTTTCGTGCGTAAACGATCAATTTTGTTTTGTTTATCTAATAATGCGAAACCAGCAGAGTCATACCCGCGATACTCTAAGCGTTTCAAGCCTTCAATTAATAATCTTTCAATGTTGCGTTCTGATGTTGCGCCTACAATTCCACACATATTAAGATTCCTTTGTTTTATTTGCAGAGGGATTTTTTTTCGGGCGTTGCCAACCAGCAAGGCTGCGTTGATCTGCACGACATAAAGTTAATTGATTTGCTGGGGCTTCGCGTGAAATAGTAGAGCCTGCGCCAATCGTTGCGCCTTCGCCAATTTTGATAGGTGCGACTAATGATGTATTGGAACCGATAAAGGCATTGTCACCAATAATCGTTTTATTTTTATTAACACCATCGTAATTGCAGGTAATAGTTCCTGCGCCTACGTTGACTTGTTTTCCTATTTCACTATCACCAATGTAGGTCAGATGATTCACTTTGCTACCCGTGCCTATCCAGCTTTTTTTGATTTCAACAAAGTTGCCAACATGAACATTGGAGGATAATTCTGTTTCTGGACGAATACGCGCAAAAGGGCCGATCACACAATTTTCACCGATGTCTGCGCCTTCAATAACACTGTTTGCTTTTACAATCACATTATCTGCAATAATGGTGTCGCGTAAGACACAGTTAGGACCAATATGGCAATTGTTTCCAATGCTGACCTTCCCTTCGATAATAACGTTAACATCAATAGTGACATCTTGACCGGCAATTAATTCACCGCGTAAATCAAAACGTTTTGGATCCAGTAAAGTAACGCCACTACGCATGAATGTTTCTGCTGCTAATTGGCGATGAAATGTTTCTAATTCTGCTAATTGGACTCTATCGTTAATGCCATACACTTCTTGTGGATGAGTCGGTTGAATACTGGTTATTGAAATATTTTCAGCAACTGCTTTTTGAATAATATCGGTTAAGTAATATTCTTGCTGTGCATTTTGATTCGATAAGGTTGGTAACCAGCGTTGCAAATATTTCGCTGGCACTAAATAAATACCAGAATTAATTTCTTGAATAGTACGTTCAGTACTAGTCGCATCTTTTTCTTCAACAATACGTAGAATCGCAGACTGCTCATTGCGGACGATGCGTCCTAACCCAGTTGGATTGTTAAAATGTGCGGTAATAATCCCAACCTGATTTTCTGGAGTTGTATTTAAAAGTTGCTGCAATGTTTCTGTTGAAATGAGCGGTACATCACCATAGAGAATTAAGACACGATTGTCTTGCGGGATGTGCGGCAGTGTTTGTAAAACAGCATGACCTGTCCCTAATTGTTCTTCTTGTTTTACCCAGGTTGTGTCTAGATGTTGTAGTGCTTCGCGTACTTGTTCGCCCTGATGACCGAAAATAACAATGGGTGGTGTACTAGGTTTGAGAGTATATGCTGTGTTGATGGCTCGCTCTAAAAGCGATTTCCCTGCCAGGGAATGTAGTACCTTAGGTAGGCGGGAGTGCATTCGTTTGCCTTGGCCAGCAGCTAAAATAACAATACTCAATGTCATCGGGATACTCTTGCTTCATTAAAAGGCAGGATTATACATGAAATTCTAGGAAAATGTGCGCATAAGTAACCGCTCAAGAAAGCTGTAGTTGCGCCATTCCCCTCTCCCAAAATGCTTTTTTTTTGGGAGAGGGGTTAGGGGTTAGGGCATAAACCCTCATCCCCGACCCTTCTCCCAGCGTAAAAACACGCTGGGAGAAGGGAGGAAATTGATTTGGTGAGGTTTTAAATAAAAGGTGGCATATATGGATAGAGCGATCTAATAGGCATTAATTCTATCGCATCGGGTCCCATATCATGCGGTCTTGGCGGTGCTTCTTCATCTTCCGTTTCTGAGCATTGAAAAAGGCTTTTTAAAGTAGCTTCTACTTTAGGTTGGAAGAAGCCAATGCTATTTAAACCACTTTTAGTGGCTGCGGTGGTGACTCCAGTTTTTACTAACGGGGTATCGCCACCTGGTAAACCATCAAGAGAGCCTATTGCTGATGTCGCACTAGAAATGGAATTGGAAACAGCGAAAATCGTAGCTAATATCTCGGCTACTTTATCGCCTCGTGTGGCGGGAGCATTAACAGTTTTTTTATCATCGCCAAGCGTTTTTTCAGCAAGTAATTTGTAGGTAACACGATTATCTTCTGCTCTATAAAAAAGGCCGCCAAATAACGCCGCTCCAGCGGCCGCACATAAAGCGGTGGTTACCGCAGCGGGTCCGCAGGTAATAGATGCTAACGCGGGAGCTAATACTTGTGATCCAAAGTAACCACCGATGCCAGCAGTAATCACGGTGGGGATGATAGTAGAAGGTTCTGCTTTGAATAAAGAAAAATAACCTTTATCTTTATTGTGTTCGCTAAACATAATATTAATAGTTTCTTCTACAATGGCAGCAATAATTTGTTTACGGTGTTTTTCTTTTGTTTCAGCAGTCAGCACACCTAAGTTGAGATGTTTTAATTGTTCTTCTAACAAGCCATCAATTTGTTTAGCATCAATGTTTTTAGCAATATGTTCGCGTAATTTTTCTAAGTTACCCAGATAGTGATTAAAAGTAACTGGATAAAGTGCACCTAAGCCATGTAACGCGGTTAATATTGCCACCAGAGTAGCGGGTAGGAAGAATCCTAACCCCGCGCCAGCTTTTGCAGCAGCAAAAAAATAACTTGGAAATGCACGTAATCCTGCTGCACTGATGACACCTTGTAAGAGAATTTCAACTGGGATTGCAATATTTCCTTTAGCAATTTCAGCGCGTAGTGAGGTACGTCCTGTTGCGTTTTTATAAAACGCCACCCCTTGTTCAACAGCTTCGTTGTAACACATGCCATTGTAATGAAAGCCAAGATAGCCAATGCCAGCGATGATTGACCATTTCAATACTGGTGATAATGTGTTTAATTGATCAAGAATCGGAATAACACAGGATGCGGCAGCTGTCGCATTCACAGCAGCTGTTACGCTATTTTTAATAATAAATTCTACAGAATCTAAAAGTGCTTGAGTTTTGTCTTCACAGGCTTTTGCTAATGTTTGCGCGACACGTTGATTAAAAGGATCACGATTGACGTAATCTAGGATGGAAAGAATCGCATCTTTTTTTGCAGAGGCAGTAAAAACGTAAATGAGTGTGCCTGGAACAGCAAACGAAACACCAAGGCCATAGCCAACAGCAGAAGGGACGGTTGTGCCTGGGCTTATTAAATTAGCGACATTATTGATACCCTTGTTGCTTGTCATCGCACGAAAAAACATATATAAAAAATTCGTGCTTATCGCGCCATATTTTTTTAAACGCTCAGCCCAATAGCTTTTCCAATGATCATTAATTTGATCATCTAGCTGTTCTAATGTTTGTTTGGGATATTTTTTTTTGAGTGCAGCTAATTCAGCAGGAGAAAAATCACTCAGGTAAGCAAATTTTTTCGGATCAATAGCGTCTTGCTTTTTTTCATCTACTTTTGAATCTTTTGCATCAGTGTTAGCAGTTGCGGCGGATGGTGGACTAGGGTGCTTCTCATCCGCTCTAATCGATTCTGCAGGTGCTGCCCTCTCTGGGTTGATTGCTACAGTTGCTGCTGAAACTGTAGCGATAGGTGCTAATGCAGGAGGATTATGTGGTGCATCAGTCCTTGGTAGAGCTGGTGGTTCTCGGTGGCTGTCCATGGTGTGTATCTTGTATTAATTTTTCTGTTAATTGTTTAACGCGTTCATCTTTAAAGATAGCCTTATCGATACAGAGGAAAGCAGTATGCTCATATTTATCAGAAATCGCACTAATCATTAACGAAATTTCATTAATAGGTTTTACTACACTTTGTTCATTCACTACAAGTATTGGATCTTGCTCAATTTGATAAGATTGATGTGGTGTTTGAATTAAATTAATTTGCCAATCCGCAATATCGTGATGTGTATTCTTAAATTCTGCGATAATCGAGTCCATTATGTTCATTTTGACTTGATCTAAACGTATAATTTTTGGCATTTGACGTTGTTGGATACGTTTTGCCAGGTGAATCGCTGGATGATCTTCATGCATTTCTGATAATAATTTAACAGCCATGAAAACATCGTAGTCACATAATTCTTTATAATCTTGATAGTTTTGCTTGATGAATTTTTCTTTGTCGCGCGGGACATCTGTAGACGTTTTGATGGTTTGATTAAATTGATTAGCGTGCGATAAAAACGTACCTAGTCGCGTGGTTTTCAATTGAGAAAATGCTGCGTAATCATCTATACTTTCAGCGAGATTTTGTAACAACTTCACCATGAAAAATTCGAGCGCTAATTTTTTTTGTAAATGATAAATGTTACGCATCATTAAGCGACGTGCCATCAAGTAGTGTTCAATGACGCCAATACCTTTGTGGGTGATACCCAATCGTTCGCCATGACGAGAGTTAACAATGGTCATGCAATTTAGCATCCATTGAAAATCAAACTTTCCATAAGTAACGCCACAGAAATGACTGTCACGTAATAGATAATCTAAGCGGTCAGCATCTAGTTGCGAAGAAACAATATCAGCTAGCACACGATTATCGGTTGCTTTGTGCATAATCATATTTTCGATATGTTGAAATTTTTCATTGGATAAATGATGGCGTGGGTTGCAACGATTATAGTCATTAAAAAAATCATTATTGCGAAAATCTGCTAATAAGTAAGGCGTCCAATCTTCGTGACGAATGAGTTTGCGATAAAACACGTCTTCAAATGCGTGTGAAAAAGGCCCATGACCAATGTCATGCAGTAAACAAGAAATAACGACGAGTTGGCATTCGGCCTCAGATAAGCCAATTTTATGTGCGATTTGACTCGATATATATGAGCAACCTAAGGAGTGATTAAATCGTGTATGGACAGCACCTGGAAAAATGAAATCACCCATGCCAAGTTGTTTGATATGGCGTAAGCGCTGGAACTGTGGGCTGTCAATAAAGGGTTTGATCCAATTATTTTCTACCGTAGAAAATTGCATGGTGCCGTGAACGGGATCTTTGATTACGTGCGAAATATTTTCATTCATCATGACTTAATGTACTCAGTGCGTGTTGATATGCGTTACGGGTGGTTTCATCGAAGCAAACAAAATAAATAGTTTCTAACGTATTATACTGTTCGAGAAAGCGCCCAGTTTCTTTGATTGCAATCGTCGCAGCTTCAGCTAGTGGGTAGCCATAGGCGCCACAGCTAATCGCAGGAAACGCGAGTGTTTTCACTGCGTTTTCTAAAGCGAGCTTTAAACTAGAGGTATAACATGAAGCCAGCTGTTGTGCTTCGCCTTTTGCGCCACCACGCCAGATGGGGCCAACCGTGTGAATAATGTATTTTGCGGTTAAGTTATATCCGTCGGTGATTTTAGCGTGTCCTGTTAAGCAGCCATGTAATTCTTTACATTTAGAAAGTAGTTTCGGCCCGGCGGCTTGATGGATGGCGCCGTCTACACCTCCGCCACCTAGTAACGATGTGTTTGCGGCGTTCACTATGGCGTCAACTTGCAATTGAGTGATATCGCCTTGAACTATTTTTAATCGATACTTCATGGGGCTAATCCTGATTATTAGGGGTTGATTCTAATCCTTGTAGCAAGTTTTTGCCAAGTAGAAGAATATCTGCGTCAAACTGTGATTAACTCTAGCGATTGTTTTCTTGATTGTTTAATATGTTATCTAATATTGGGATAAGAGTAAGGATTTTTTTATATGGTAAAAAAACGCGGTTTAGGAAAATCACTGGATGCTTTGCTGATCGGTTCATCATTAGGGGTGGCGGAAGAAAGCAAGCATGGACATGATAAAGCCTCTAGCGAACAATTTTGCCGATTACCAGTGGATCAAATTCAACGTGGGAAATATCAGCCACGTCGTGAAATGGATCCAGATGCGTTGGAAGATTTAGCCTGCTCTATCCGTGCTCAAGGGATAATTCAACCGATTGTTGTGCGTCAAGTTATCGGTGGCCGTTATGAAATTCTTGCTGGTGAGCGTCGTTGGCGAGCAGCGCAGATGGTTGGTTTAACAGAAATACCAGCTATTATTAGAGATATTCCTGATGAAGCGGCTATTGCTATCGCTTTAATTGAAAATATTCAGCGTGAAAATCTAAATCCAGTCGAAGAAGCCATCGCACTTCACCGTTTACTTGAAGAGTTTTCAATGACGCATCAACAAGTTGCAGATGCGGTAGGTAAATCACGGACTGGGGTAACCAATTTATTGCGATTACTGAGTCTTGCTGATGAAGTGAGAACCATGCTTGAGCATGGTGATTTGGAAATGGGTCATGCAAGAGCTTTGCTAACGTTGCCTGAACCTACTCAAATTGAAGCGGCACAAATCATCGTAAACAAACGACTCTCAGTAAGAGAGACAGAAGATTTAGCGCGTAGACTTTCTACTCCGAATTTACCACCAATGCCAAGATCCATTGATCCTGATGTGAAGCGTATGCAGCAAGATCTATCAAGCCGAATCAAGCTTCCAGTTATAGTGCAATGCAATGCAAAAGGCAGAGGAAAGATAGTCATCCGCTACAGTAATTTGACGGAGTTGGATTCTTTGTTGGAGTATTTTCAAGTCTGAAGTGAGTTGTCATTTCCAAAGGCTTGTCATCCCGAGCGCAGCGAGGGATCTCCCAGGAGATCCTTCGTCGCTTCGCTCCTCAGGATGACAAGTAGCAGCCCCGCTATTTTTATGGGCGTTATTTGTAAAACGGATTGCACCCCTAGTAAAAACTCTTTATACTCGGCCAAATTTTCCCGGGGTGATAAATATTGCCTCAGGGTCTGATAACAGGCTCTTTGGGAGAGGAAAGAGTGCCAAAAATAAATGACTCAATTAGAGCGCTGGTTAAAAAGATATTGCTCTGGCAATTAGCGTTGATATTAATGCTATGCATACTAATTGAAATCATTAGCGGATCAAAAGCTGCTAGTTCAATGTTGATGGGCGGAATGACTTATTGGATTCCAACATTAATATTTCTTTGGCGAGTCTCTGCACATGCAGGCGCTAGAGCGGCAACACGATTTGTAGTGGCGTTTTTTTCAGGAGAAGTGATTAAGTTATTTTTGAGTGGAGTGCTGTTTATCTGTGCAGCAAAGTACTTCTCTCTTGAGCTAGTGTATGGATTGATGGGCTTAATTGGCGCCATCGTCGCGTACTGGATTGCATCTTGTACAATGTTATTAAAGGAGAGGTAAGGTTTGAGTAGTAATTCCTCCGAAATGTATATCCAGCATCACTTAGAGCACTTGAAGTTGAATTTATCAAATTTCAAGATAGGTGATAATGGATTTTGGACTTTAAATCTAGACACTTTTTTAGTGGGTCTAGTCACGGCTTTATTAATTGCAGTATGCTTTCGTTTAGTGGCGCGTACAGCACATGCGGGTGTTCCAACGAAGTTTCAAAATTTTATTGAAATGGTCATTGAGTTCGTACAAGGCTCGGTGAATGACACATTCCATGGCAAAAGCATTTTAATTGCTCCATTAGCATTAACATTGTTTACCTGGATTTTCTTAATGAACGCATTGGATTTATTGCCAATCGATTTATTACCAGGCGTTGCCGGTTTGTTTGGTGTTGCTCATCTTAAGATCGTGCCAACAGCTGATCCTAACATGACTTTTGCAATGTCGATTTCGATATTCGTATTAGTGATATTTTATAACTTATATTCTAAAGGTTGGCATTTAGGTAAAGAAATTTTAACCCAACCGTTTGGGCCTTATTTATTTCCACTCAATATTCTGTTTCGAATCATTGAAGAATTCGTAAAACCATTTTCATTGGCATTACGACTTTTCGGAAATATGTTTGCTGGGGAATTAATTTTCGTGTTAATTGCACAACTACCTTGGTGGACACAATGGTTACCAGGCAGTGTCTGGGCAATTTTCCACATTTTAATTATTACGATCCAGGCATTTATCTTTATGATGTTGACTGTGGCTTATCTCAGCATGGCGCAAGAATCACATTAAAGTTGTTAGTTTTATTAATTTTTAGGAGGTCAGATGGAAATCGCGAGTCTAATTGCAGAAGTGCAAGGTTACAAAGCTGTTGCTGCAGGTTTATTAGTTGGTTTAGCGTCATTAGGTACAGCTATCGGTTTCGGTATCTTAGGCGGTAAATTTGTTGAAGGTGTTGCTAGACAACCAGAATTATCAGGTATGTTGATGGTTCGTGTATTGATTATGGCGGGTTTAGTTGACGCATTCGCAGTTATCTCGATTGTATTAGGATTAATTTTGTTCTTTACAAACAATCCTTTCTTAACCGCTGTTTTAGATGCAGCAAAAGCAACTACTGCGTAAAGTTTTAATTGTGAGGGAATAGAATGGAGATTAATGCAACGTTGCTTGGCCAGTTAATCACGTTCGCTATCTTGGTGTGGTTCACCATGAAGTACGTGTGGCCGCCTATTACGAAAGCGATGCAAGACCGTGAGAAAAAAATCGCGGCTGGGCTTGAAGCTTCAGATCGTAGTAAACGCGAATTAGAGCATGCTGAGCATAAAGCATTAACGATGATTCGTGAAGCTAGGCTTGAAGCTACTCAAATTGTTGAGCAAGCACATAAACGTTTTACACAACTTGTTGATGAATCAAAAGAACAAGCGCGTGTAGAAGGTGAACGCATTATTGTATTGGCACAAGATGAAATTGGTCGTCAAGTGAACCAAGCAAAAGAAGTGTTACGCAAACAGCTTGCAACACTGGCCATCGCTGGAGCTGAAAAAATTATTCAACGTAATTTAGATGCATCTGCGCAAACTGCTTTATTAGATGAGATTGTTGCTGAAATATGATGACAGAAAACTTCACATCGATTGCAAGACCTTATGCTATGGCTGCATTTGAATTCGCATTAGCGAAAAATGCATTACCTGCATGGGAAATATTTTTGGCGGATGCAGCTGCTATCGCTAAAGACTCGCGCATTGTGCAGCTCATGGGTAATCCAAAAGTATCGCGTGATCAGTTGATGTCATTGTTCACAGATATTCTCGGATCAAGAATGGATACAGAACAGAAAAACTTTATTCATTTAATAGCTGATCATGGGCGTTTTGCAGTTCTTGCAGAGATATTTGAGCAATATAAAACTCATCGTGAGGAACATGATAAGCGCATGACGGTGTTTTTGACTTCTGCTGTTCCATTGAGCGCAGAACAACAAGCCAAATTCGCTCAGGCAATGACGAAGCGTTTGAAGTTACAAGTTTCGTTGCAGTGTACTGTCGATCCAGAGTTGTTAGGTGGTGCAGTAATTCGTGCTGGTGATTGTGTGATTGATGGTAGTGTGCGCGGCAAACTTCATCGATTAACCGACTTTATTTAATAGACAATCTTTTTAGGGTAATGAGCTATGCAACAAGTGCAATTAAGTCCATCTGAAATCAGTGAGCTGATTAAACAGCGCATTCAAAAATTTGATATTCGTTCTCAAGTACGTACTGAAGGTACGATTGTGAGCTTGAAAGACGGTATCGTGCGCATCTATGGTTTGGATGATGTGATGCAAGGTGAAATGATCGAGTTTTCTGACGGCACCTATGGCATGGCATTGAACTTAGAGCGTGATTGTGTAGGCGCAGTAGTACTTGGCCGTACAGATAATTTGTCTGAAGGACAAGTTGTAAAATGTACGGGCCGTATTTTAGAAGTTCCTGTCGGTGAAGAATTACTTGGACGCGTTGTTGACGCATTAGGTAATGCAATCGATGGCAAAGGTCCTATTAATACAACAAAAACGTCACCAGTTGAAAAAGTGGCGCCAGGTGTTATTTCAAGACAGCCTGTATCACAACCATTACAAACGGGATTAAAGTCAATTGACTCCATGGTTCCAATTGGTCGTGGACAAAGAGAATTAATTATTGGCGATCGTCAAACAGGTAAAACAGCTGTAGCGATCGATACCATCATCAATCAGTGCGGCACTGGCGTAAAATGTATTTATGTTGCTATCGGCCAGAAAGCTTCATCTGTTGCAGCAGTCGTACGTAAACTAGAAGAACATGGCGCAATGGCACATACCATTGTTGTCGTTGCATCAGCAGCAGAAGCAGCAGCATTACAATTTGTTGCTCCATACGCTGGTTGTGCGATGGGCGAATACTTCCGCGATAAAGGTGAAGATGCATTAATTATTTATGATGATTTAACCAAGCAAGCATGGGCATATCGTCAAGTTTCATTGTTGTTACGTCGTCCACCAGGTCGTGAAGCGTATCCAGGTGACGTTTTCTATATTCACTCACGTTTATTGGAACGAGCTTCACGCGTGAATGAACAGTACGTAGAAAAAATGACGAATGGCGCAGTGAAAGGTAAAACCGGTTCATTAACCGCATTACCAATTATTGAAACACAAGCAGGTGACGTATCTGCATTCGTATCAACAAACGTGATTTCTATTACTGACGGACAGATTTTCTTAGAAACTGATTTGTTTAACTCAGGTATTCGTCCAGCGATTAACGCGGGATTGTCAGTGTCACGAGTAGGTGGTGCAGCTCAAACTAAGATTATCAAGAAACTGGTTGGTGGCGTGCGTATTGCCATGGCGCAATATCGTGAATTAGCTGCCTTCTCACAATTTATGTCAGATTTAGATGATGCAACACGTAAACAATTAGAACGTGGCCAACGTATTACTGAAGTGATGAAGCAAAAGCAATATCAACCACTTTCAGTAGCTGAAATGGCACTTGTTATGTTCGCAGCAGACAAAGGTTATTTAGATGATGTTCCATTAACTAAAGTTGCTGAGTTTGAAACAGGATTACGTGGATTGTTGCGTTCAAGTCACATTGAATTCATGAATCAACTTAACCAAACAGGTGATTACAGCGAAGCGATTGCAGAAAAATTGAAGCAAATCGTTGAATCATACAAAAAAACATTTGTAGTGTAGGGCTGGTGTTATGGCAGTAGCGAAAGAGATTCGCACGAAAATACGAAGCATCAAGAATACGCAAAAAATTACTCGCGCAATGGAAATGGTTGCTGCGAGTAAAATGCGTAAAGCACAAGAGCGTATGCACCGTGCTAAGCCTTATGCGAAGAAAATCATGCAAGTGATTGGGCATTTAGCGAAATCGCATCCTGAATATCATCATCCATTTTTAGCGGCACGTGAAGTAAGGCGCGTTGGATTTATTGTGGTAACAACAGATCGCGGCCTTTGTGGTGGTCTGAATACCAATTTATTGCGTGCTTCCATCAATAGTGTGAAAGAGTGGAAAGAATCAGGCGCAGAAATTAATTTTTGTTTGATCGGTAGTAAAGGCGAATCTTTCTTTAAGCGCGTGGGCGGTAAAGTTTTAGGGCAAGCAGATCATTTAGGCGATGCGCCAACATTGGAAAGCTTGATTGGTGTTGTCAAGGTGATGTTAGATGCCTACTTAGATAACAAGATCGATGCACTGTATCTGTGCTCAAACGAATTTGTAAACACAATGAAACAAGAGCCGAACGTTCAGCAAATTCTACCTATCGTGCCATCAAAAAATGAAAAATTACAACATCATTGGGATTACATCTATGAGCCCGATAATGCAAAAGAAATTTTAGAAAAATTATTAACACGTTATGTGGAATCACAAGTGTATCGTGGAGTGATTGAAAATATCGCGTGTGAACAAGCAGCAAGAATGGTTGCAATGAAGAGTGCGACTGATAATGCGGCTGATTTAATTTCAGATTTAGAAATGATTTACCACAAAGCTCGTCAAGCAGCGATTACTCGCGAGTTAACGGAAATTGTGGCAGGTGCAGCAGTAGTTTAAAGATAATATTTCATTGCAGTGAGTTGCGATGAAAAGGGTGAAGCATTTAATAGAGGTATAACGCAATGAGTACAGGTAAAATCGCAGAAGTCATCGGTGCAGTTGTCGACGTGGAATTTCCACGCAATGCAGTGCCAAACATATATGATGCTTTAAAGATCGCTGATAAAAATATCGTTCTTGAAGTACAACAGCAATTAGGTGATGGCGTAGTGCGCACGATTGCAATGGGTAGCTCTGAAGGTTTAAGCCGTGGTTTGAATGTAGTAAACACTGGTAGCCCAATTACCGTGCCTGTTGGTAAGCCAACGTTAGGCCGTATTATGGATGTTCTCGGAAATCCAATTGATGATGCAGGCCCAATTCAAACTGATCAAGTACTTCCAATCCATCGCGCAGCACCTTCTTTTGCAGAACAAGCAGCAACCAATGAATTATTAGAAACCGGTATCAAAGTTATCGACTTAGTTTGTCCATTTGCTAAAGGTGGTAAAGTCGGTTTATTCGGTGGTGCGGGTGTAGGTAAAACCGTAAACATGATGGAATTAATTCGTAACATTGCGATTGAGCATAGCGGATATTCTGTATTTGCGGGTGTGGGTGAACGTACTCGTGAAGGTAACGATTTCTATCTCGAAATGAGAGAGTCTAACGTATTAGATAAAGTATCATTAGTATACGGTCAGATGAATGAGCCACCAGGTAACCGTTTACGCGTAGCGTTAACTGGCTTAACCATTGCAGAAAGTTTCCGTGATGAAGGCCGTGACGTATTACTTTTCATTGATAATATTTATCGTTATACCCTTGCAGGGGTTGAAGTATCAGCGCTGTTAGGTCGTATTCCTTCTGCAGTAGGTTACCAACCAACATTGGCTGAAGAAATGGGTGTATTACAAGAACGTATTACCTCAACCAAAAAAGGTTCTATTACTTCGGTACAAGCAGTTTACGTTCCAGCAGACGATTTAACCGATCCATCGCCAGCAACGACCTTCGCTCACTTAGATGCGACCGTTGTATTATCACGTCAAATTGCTGAGCTAGGTATTTATCCTGCGATTGATCCATTGGATTCTACAAGTCGTCAGTTAGATCCATTAGTGGTTGGCCAAGATCACTATGACACAGCGTTAGCAGTACAACGTACATTGCAACGTTATAAAGAATTAAAAGACATTATCGCGATCTTAGGTATGGATGAATTATCAGAAGATGATAAGTTAACCGTAACCAGAGCGCGTAAAGTTCAACGTTTCTTATCACAACCATTTTTCGTGGCAGAAGTATTTACTGGTTCACCAGGAAAATATGTTCCATTGAAAGAAACCATCCGTGGCTTCAAAGGTATTGTGAATGGCGAATACGACCATTTACCAGAGCAAGCATTCTACATGGTTGGCACCATTGATGAAGCTGTAGAAAAAGCGAAGAAGCTCTAACAGGCAAGGTGATAAGCATATGACATTGGCGGTAACGATGCGTGTTGACATTGTAAGTGCGGAACGCGAAATTTTTTCAGGCGAAGCCGAAATGGTTTTCGTAACAGGTGAAATGGGTGAGCTGGGTATATCTCCAGGTCACACACCATTACTCACTGCATTACGTCCAGGCAATATCCGTGCAAAACTTGCAGATGATCGCGAAGAAATTTTTTATATTTCGAGCGGCATGTTGGAAGTACAACCTTTTGTGGTGACCGTGTTAGCAGATACGGCATTGCGTGCGAGTGATATTGATGAAGCTGCCGCAATACAAGCAAAAGAAAAAGCTGAGCAAGCATTAGCAGATAAAAACTCAGAGATCGATTTGGCAGAAGCGACTTCGCGCCTTGCGCAAGCCGTTGCGCAGATACAAACGCTGCAAAAATTAAGAAAAAAAGCCAAGTAATTACGTTATAGCAATATAGTCTTTGGAGAGAGAGTGACATGGCGGTAGTTGATGTATTAGATAAAGGAGTTGTTATGCTTCCTAAGGTCGTTTCTAAGAAACGTCGTCGTACAGGTTCTGATGGATTATTTCGTTACGCTGAAAGACTAAATTATGGCGAAGTACATATCAAATTCGATCCAGCAACAGGATTAAGAGCCATTGTTGCAATTCACAATTTAAAATTAGGTCCCGCGATTGGTGGATGTCGTATTGCAAATTATGCATTAGTTGATGACGCTATCGAAGATGCTATTCGTTTAGGTTATATGATGAGTTACAAAGCTTCTATTAGTAACCTACCTCATGGCGGTGCAAAAGCCGTTATTATGAAACCTAAAGTAATCAAAGATCGCAAAGCATTTTTACGCGCGTTTGGTGATTTCGTAAATGACTTAGGTGGACGTTACATTACCGCGATGGATAGTGGTACAAGTGAAGAAGATATGGATACGATTGCAGAACGTACTTCTTTCGTAACATGTACTTCAGCTTCAGGTGCAGGTGGTGATCCTTCTCCAACAACCGCATTTGGTGTACGCCGTGGTATTGAAGCGGCTGTTAAATTTAAATTAGGTCGTGATAGTCTTGAAGGTGTGCACGTTACAGTACAAGGTGCGGGTCACGTTGGTTATTATCTCGCAAAAGAATTACATGCACTCGGTGCGCGCATGACTATGTGTGACATTAATCCAAAAGCATTACAACGTTGTGTTGATGAATTTGGTGTTTCAGTGTGTGGCGTGAATGAAATTTATGATGTCAAAGCAGATGTATTTGCGCCTTGCGCATTAGGTAAAGTGTTAAATCAAGATACCATTAGTCGTTTACAAGTAGGTATTGTTGCTGGTTCATCAAACAATCAGTTAGCGCATTACAAATATGGCGAAACATTGCATGAACGCGGCATTCTTTATGCTCCTGATTTCTTAGTGAATGCAGGTGGCTTAATTTATGTTGCAGCCGTTTATGATAAAGCCAGCTTCGAAGAAGCGAATCAAAAAGTGAGTGATATTTATAGTGCACTGATGCCTATTTTTGAGCGTTCTATCAAAGAAAATGTAGCTACTAATAAAATCGCAGAACAAATTGCGATGTCGAAGTTGATATAATATCCCTCATCCCCACCCCTTCTCCCATGCGCACAAAGCGCTTTGGGAGAAGGGAGAAAATCAATCTCACCTCTCCCACTTGTGGGAGAGGTCGCCACATGTTTTTTATGTGGCGGGTGAGGGGTTTGCTATTTTTTTGCTGCTGGTGTTGCCACTGTCTTTGCTATGTCTTCAACAGTCGCGCGCGCAAAAGCATTAATTTTTGCCTCTGAAAACATCCCAAGGTATCGTAACATTAACCCTGTTACATCAGATCCAGCTACAGACCTTCGGTTAAACTCACTCGCCGCTGTTTGTAACAACGCATCAGGATAGCTGATAGCATCTATCACTTCACCATAAGGTGTTACAAGTTTTGCATCACGGGTGTAGCTACACTTTCTTTTTTCATGTTGATAATCACCCGTCAGCGGAACGCTATGGAGCACTTCTGGTTTTTCTACAATGGAAAGATCTACCCAGCAAGCTCTACTTTCTGCAATCATTATTGCAAAGGGATAATTTGGAATGGGCATCAGATAATCAACGCGTGCACCAGTAGCTGCGGATTCACCAAGAGGTTGCATGCATGGTCTTTCTTGCGCAGAGAAGGTTCTGCGCCATGTTTGCAATACTCCTTTGTGACTACCAGTAATGACGATTGAATCATGAGGCGCAGCATGCGCAACCTCTGGAGGCGTGGCTGCAGTTGCATCAGCTTCAGCAGGAGTCGGTTCAACATTAAGTGTAGCCACTGCAGTTGAAGTTGCTACGTTTGCTGGAATAGTCTTGCTATCAACTACAGTTTCAAAACATGTAGCAATAACACCAATAGCAGAAATAGGATCATCTTTGCGTTCAGCAAATGTATTTACATTTACAATAGCGCCGTCTTCACTAATAGAAAATCGTGTGCATCCTTTGCTGTCACCAACTAAGAATTCATTTGTATCAGGAATAGCAGCAAGACAATTTGGATTTTCATGCAGAGAATGAGAGCTTACTCCATTCGTAACATCTAGCTCATTTTTAAAATCAGCACAATCAAGTGCATATTCACCAGGTTCTCCCATGACTGGGTTAACTACAACACGATAGACTTGATCACCAAATTTTATGTTAATTGGATGAAAACATGTGGAGTGATAAGTGGTATCAAGAGAAGTTAGTGTTCCTATATTCCATGTGCAAGTATCTAGTATGTCTTCTATTCTGCGTGAGTAAGTCATGGCACGTTGTGCGCTAGGAAATACATCGATATGATCATGAGGTTGTGAAATGCGTGCGTGAGTTGCACTCTTATCGCCTTTTTCATCAATCGCGTGTCTTGTAAGTATGCTACCATTCGCATTGAGCTCTAACGAAAGAATGGTGTTTGTATTTGGAATTGCTACGGCGTCAACAATTCTACCGCCGGCAAATAATGAAAGCTGGGATACAGCAGGATTGTTAGCTGTTACAATCGGTTTATTAGGTCTTGCAGCACTCATGATTATTTCCTCGTTCTTCTGTGATTTTGGTTGTAGGGTGGGCACGCTGCGCTCTGAGTTATCCCCACGAATTTTTAGTAGTATTATTCCCCTCTCCCAAAATGCTTTTATTTTGGGAGAGGGGAGTAAAAATTCGTGGGGATAACTCAGAGCGCAGCGTGCCCACCATGTCATTTCTGTTTTTTTGCGGCTGGTGTCCCAGTAGATGTTTCTGCTACGACTTCAACAGTTGCGAGCGTAAAAGCATTAATTTTTGCCTCTGGAAACATACCAAAGTATCGTAACATTAAAGCTGTTACGTCAGGTCCAGCTGCAGATCTTTGGTCAAACTCACTTGCCGCTGTTTGTAACAATGCATCAGGAAAACTGACAGCATCTATCAGCTCACCTTGTGGCGTTACAAGCTTTGCATCACTAGTGTAGCTACACATTCTTTTTTCATGTTCATAATCACCCGTAAGTACAACGTGATGGACCACTTCGGGTTTTTCTACAATGGAAAGATCAACCCAGTGCGCGCGTTTTCCTGCAATCATTACTACAAATGAGTAACCTGACATTGGCATAAAATAACCAATGCGTGCTGCAGCATCTGGTTGAGGTAGTAGCTCACCAACAGATCGCATAATGGGAGATCCTGTTGCAGATAAAGTTCTTTGCCAAGTTTGTAGTATTCCTTTTTGACTGCCTGTAATAACTATTTGGCCAGTAGATGGGGTTGATTTTACATCTGCTTGAGTTGTAACTGAGCCATCATGTACTACGGCGGTTGAATACGGAGAATGAGCATCAGTTGCAAGAGGTGATGCGTTCGCTACCACAGCGTGACCCGCAGCAGCGGCAGCAGAAGCTCCAACTTGAAGAGTCGTAGTTGAAGGATTTGCCCGACCCACTACAGCCGCAAAGCTGGCAGCAGTAATGCCAACTGCAGAAATAGGATCATCTTTGCGTTCAGCAAAAGCATCAACTTTTATGACGGGACCTGCTTCAGTTATAGAAAATCTTGTGCACCCATTGCTATCGCCGACTAAGAATTCATTGGTACCAGGGATAGCAGCTATGCAGTTTGGGTTTTGATAGAGTGGAAGATAATTAGCGTCATACATAATGTCGAACGGATCACTCAGTTTGGTGAAAGCAAGAACGTATCCGCTGCGTCCCCCCATTATTGGATTGACTATCACTCGATAAGTGAAATTGACTATCGTTGGATGAAAATAGGGGGTGTAATGATTGCTTGTATTCAATGGGGTCATTGTTGCCATATCCCACGCGCAAATATCTAGCGTCCTCATTCGTTCACGTGAGTAAGTTACTGCAAGATTTAAATGAGAAAATAAATCGATATGATCGTGTGGCTGTCTAGTGGTTTGATGAGCGATAGTTCGATCATCTTTTTCATCAAGCTCATGTCTGACAAAAGCAGTAGTGTTTGAGCTTGTAACTTCCAAAGCGAGAATGGTGCGCGTATTAGGAATGGCTACTGCATCAACAATTCTATTATCAGCAGCAAATAATGAAAGTCGTGATACGACCGTATTAGTTTTTGCAATCGGTGATTGAGCAGCTGTTTCGTGAGGTCTTGCTGCACTCATAATTATATCCTCGTTGTTATGATTTTAGTTGTAGGGTGGGCAAGCGAAGCGTGCCCACCATCTTGTTTTTATTTTTTTAGAGTTGTCGTCTTAGGTATTTCAGCAATGACTTCAAGCGTCGCAGTAGAAGCAGCACTGACTTTGTGAGCTGGGAAAGTTCCAAAATATTTCAGCATCACTGCAGTAACACCGGGAGTACCCGTTTGCATTCTATGATTAAAATGTTCTGCAGCAGTTCTCAAAAGTTTATCAGGATAGCTGGTAGCATCGATTAGCTCACCATAAGGCGTTACCAGTCTTGTATTGTTTGTGAAACTACATTTTCTTTTTTCATTTTTATAATCATTCGCAAGTACAACACGATCAAGAAAGGCAGAGTTTTCTACGCAGGCAAGATCTGCCCAATACGCGTGTCTTCCTGTAATTGCCATAGCAAAAGAATAGCCTGGAATTGGCATGAGATAATCTATCTGTGCTTCAAGCCTTGCTGTGCTTAAAGCTTGCATGGGTGGGCGGTTGTCATGCGATAGAGTTCGTCGCCATGTTTGTAACATTCCAGATTGACTGCCAGTAATTACAATTTGTCCTGCAGGCATGACTGGTGGTGTAGTAACGGCAGTCGCTGCAGAGTTTGTTATTACTTCACTTTCATCGATAGCAGCAGCAACTCCGATAGCAGTAATTGGATTTGTTCCTACGCACACTGCAAAAGTATTGATCTTAGCAAGTGCACCTCCTGTTACAGCAAATTGTGTGCATTCATTTGTGCCACCCACTAAGAATTCATTGGTATTGGGAATGGCAGCTACACAGTGTGGAAGCTCAGTCAGTGGATGGCCAGACCCGTCTCCTGAATTTTGTTCATCTGCAAAGTTGACACAATTAGGTTGGTAGATGTCAGGTGCAGTTTCATGTACAGCAACTAAATAAACGCAATCACCAAATGTGACAGTGGTAGGGTAATACCACCTGTCGATTATATCGGGATCACGGGCATGCATTTCTGTTAAATCCCATGTATAGCTATGCATATGCCCGTCAATGGTTGGCCCATGAGTCATTGCACGTTGTGAGCTTGGGAATAAATAGAGTTGATTATGTAGCTTGGGTATGGTTTCTTCACTCGTAGTATCAGTATTTTTTTCTTCATCTAGTTCATGTTTAACGAGAGTGCTTTCTTCTGCTCCTTTACCTTCTAATGCAATAATAGCATTTGTGTTGGGGACCGCGATTGCATCAAGAATTTTTGTACCCGCGATTAATGGAAGTTGTCGTAATACGGCCACATTAGTTTGGGTAGATGGTTGATTATCAGATTTAATGTCTGGTCTTGCGTTGCTCATAATATTCCTCGGTTTGAATCTGTTGGTCGCTTCTTTTTATTGTCTGACGACTACTGTTTTTGGAGTAGGTGACTCTTTTTGTTCTTCACTAGCGGGTTGTCTATCCACTGTTGGAAAAAAACTAATATAATCCCTAAAAATAGATGGAAAGCCACCGCTATCAGAAGTTCTGCAAGCATCGTTAAATGCAGTCATTGCAATGTTTATAAGTTTACGGTGATAAGCGAAATCATTGAGTACCTCTCCATAAGGAGTAATGACCATTCCATCTTGGGTAACAGCTAGCTTACGTTTTTCATTAGATAGCTGGCGCAATAAAGTTTGTTGAGAGACTACTTTTAGTTTTTCAGGCGTACTTGCATCTACCCAATAAACTGTATTTTCAGAAACAGCGACTAGATACGGTGAGTGAGGAATTGCAATTAGCTGATCTACACTCCGTGAGCCAAGAGCGAGGCGTCCTAAGAGAGTAGTTGGTTGTTGTTTTGTACTTCTTAGATGATGCAGTTCTAATGAACCATCGTTGTATCCAATCATGACCCATGGATTGTCGGCGAATGTTTCAGCAGTCGATACTAGTAAGCGTGCAGGTCTATCATACGCAAATAACTCAGTTAGTGCGTGTTGGTGAATTTGCCATAGGGAACAAGCATTGTTTCTCACGAGTAAAAAATCAGTCGCATGTTGCGGGATAGCGACAAGTCGCTGCGGCATACATGCTATCGCTGCAATGGGTGAAGTCAGATCGGGATTTTCTTCATCAGTCACATTGGATAATGATAAGTACACGTGATCTCTTTTATGACGACGACAGGTAATATCTACACGATGTTGGCCAACTACCACTATATCTGTCGCACAAAAGCTATCTTGGGTTGTGCTGACTCTAGGAATGTCTTCACCTAGTTGCCAAAATGCTAGATCACTCTTTGGGGGTGTAGAGTCATCGTATGTGAATGCAACGCCACGGCTAGGATAGACAAATAAACGATTATGAGGTTTAGACCTTGGATTTTTTGGGGCTAAAGTGCCGGTATGAACTTCCCACTTATTTGTGGCTTCATCTAGAACATGCCTAACCAAGAAGGTTTGATTTTGTTGGTTACTTTGTAAAGTTACTACTTGATTCGTATTAGGAATAGCTGCAGCATCAACAATCACGGCATTAGGAGCAACATACAGCTTTTGTTCTTGGGTATTATCGTTAGAAGCGTTGCCCTGCTGGGTTCTAGCTATGCTCATGGTTGCCTCGGGTTTTATGTAATAATAGTTAGCGCAAGTATTGTATATTATTAGAACATTTAGAGCAATAAAGTTTAGTTTTGACGTATAATTAGAAATGTATAACACCCATTTGAGGGGGGGGTATTGTCGTGGCAGATAGTAGAAAAAACGATGTAAAACAACATGGTAATGGAGATTCATCGCAAAAGTACACTTCTGTATTTAATGAAGCTGTCACCGCTTTTGTAAAAACAACTCCTGGCCAAGATTCGCTACCTGCTCGTGTAGCTAAAGCGTTGTTGGCTAAGGTAAATGGGATTATAAGCAAACCTCATCAGCATGAGATTGAGTTAAATGAAGAGTTGCTCGTGGCGGTTGGAGTCTTCCACAAATCCGTCGATAAATATACAGAGATGGATGGAAAGTCAGGGTTGCTAAAATTGGCTACCGTCTTGAGTGAACAGTTAACTTTGTTGCGTGCTAACATTGATTTAAGTGCTTTCGCAAAAGTTGTGCAACCTGAAAAAGGTGATCCTTTCTTGGCGAGTTATCATGATTCCCGTGCAATTCGGAATGCAGTCGCGAGACTTTGTGAAGAAAAAGCGGTAGAGATTATGGGTATTCATAAAAATGATCCGGATATGCAAAAATTATTAGTTGCGTTGCATGCTGTTGCAATCGATCAATCCATTGACCAACGTTATGCCTTAAATGACCCGATGATGCGTTGTGTTTACCAAGCAGAGTCGGCAGTAAAAGCTAAACCTGCAGTGTTAGCCGAAGTAGTAAAGATCAAGAACACTTTATTTGAAATATTAAACACAATTGATAGTGAGCTATTTGCAAAGAAGGCTGTCGCACCGCAAGCAGCATCTCCCTCGACTGTTCCCGCAGTCGCTTGTAGTGCAGAAGTGCGGAAGCCTAAGTAATTACTTTAATGGGTTTTCTCCCTTCTCCCGGAGTGATTTTTACGAGGGGAGGAGGGTCGGGGATGAGTGTGCTTTCCCTCACCCACCACGTAAAGAGCACGTGGCGACCTCTCCACAAGTGGAGAGGTGAAAGGTTTAGCTCACACCGACAAACACAAATACTTCACTTCAATATATTCTTCAATCCCATATTTAGAGCCCTCACGTCCAATCCCAGATTCTTTGACGCCACCAAACGGTGCAACCTCTGTCGATATAATTCCAGAATTGATACCCACCATGCCATATTCGAGTGCTTCTGCAACACGCCATACTCGTTGCAAATCCCGGCTATAAAAATAAGAGGCCAAACCAAAGGGCGTGTCATTGGCATAACGAATAACATCATCTTCAGAGTGAAAACGAAATAACGCTGCGACAGGGCCAAATGTTTCTTCATTCGCAATCAGCATGTCAGCAGTTACATCACTTAACACAGTAGGTTGAAAAAATAATTCTGTGTTAGAAACACGGTTACCACCATAAAGAATTTTCGCGCCTTTTGTTGTAGCATCGGCAATATGCGCTTCAATTTTTTGAATGGCAGCAGTATTAATTAATGGACCTTGTTGTGTTGCTGCATCTAAACCATTGCCGAATTTCAATTGTTTGACTGCCGCAATTAATTTTTCAGCAAAGACATCATAAATTTTATCGTGCACATAAATACGATTAGCGCACACACAAGTTTGTCCTGTGTTGCGAAACTTTGAAGCCATGGCGCCATTGACTGCAGCATCAAGGTCAGCATCATCAAATACAATGAATGGTGCATTGCCGCCTAGCTCAAGCGAAATCTTTTTTAAAGTACTAGCAGATTGCTCTATGAGTAATTTGCCTACTTCTGTTGAGCCAGTAAAAGAAATTTTGCGCACCAATGGGTTAGATGTTAATTCATTACCAATTTCTTCTGGCTCACCAGTGATAACATTAATAACGCCTGGCGGAAAACCAGCTTGTTCAGCCAGAGCAGCTAATGCTAATGCCGTTAATGGAGTGTCTTCTGCTGGTTTGATAACAACAGTGCATCCTGCTGCCAGTGCGGGTGCGCATTTACGCGTTATCATGGCGGCTGGGAAATTCCATGGTGTAATGGCACCCACAACACCTATAGCTTGTTTGATAACAAGCAAACGTTGTGATGTCTGATTCGCAGGAATAATGTCGCCATAAATTCGACGGCCTTCTTCTGCAAACCATTCAATGAATGAATTTGCATAATCAATTTCACCGCGCGATTCAGTAATTGGTTTGCCTTGCTCTAGTGTCATGATCGTCGCAAGTTCTTCTTTGTTTGCGATGATGAGTTCTGACCAGCGCCACATATATTCAGCGCGTTGTTTTGCAGTTAATTTTTTCCAAGATTGAAATGCTTGATGTGCTGCATCAATAGCTTGTTTTGTTTCATTCGCACCACAGTTGGGTACTTCGCATATAGTGGTGTTATCAAAAGGATTGGTGATTTCAAAGGTAGAATGATTGTTTGCTGAAATCCATTTCCCATTGATGTAGCAATGTTGTTTGATGAGAGGGAATGTCATGGTTTTTCCTTAATGTTTGATATTATTCCCTCATCCCCAGCCCTTCTCCCATTCGTAAGAAACACTCTGGGAGAAGGGAGCAAGACTTTTACACCGCTCCCACTTGTGGGAGAGGTCGGCATGCGTTTTTTGCATGTCGGGTGAGGGCTATCCCAACAACTGCTTAAATAATTGCTGCAAAGTAGGTTGGCTATCCCAGTTACGTAAGAAACGTTTGATTTCTTTTTTATAGGCGATATCGAACAACAATTTATTTTTGTGTTGTCGCATGCCATCTAAATCAATCAGAATCGGCCTATCATGATGCACAATGATATTCGATATTTTTAAATCGCCATGCGTTAGCTGCAATTCTGTCAGTTGTTTGAATAAAATAACGATACGTTTTGCAATAGCAGTAATAGCGGATTCATCGCTACGATTAGCATCTAAATAATCACCTAACATTTGGCCGTCAATATATTCCATCACAAAATAAGATTTATGACGTAAACCAAAGAATCGTTTTTCAATAAAAGCGATGGGTTTTGCAGTGTAAATACCTGCATGGCGAAGTTGATGCGCTAACTGCCACGACTTCACCGCACGTGTTGGGCGTAAGCAGCGACGTAACCAATGGAAAAAGTTTTTCATATTGTAGCGTTTTATTGCGATTTTATTGCCATCAATTATCACTTTTGCAATCGTCGAGCTACGGCCCGCTTTCAATATTTTGGTTTCAGGCTTTATAAGATAACTATCAGGGTTATTTAATAAAGCTTTGAATTCGTCAGACATATAGTCTCTGTCAAAAATATCAAACGATGTGAATCTTTGTTCAGCAAAAAACGAGGTGCAGTTACGCATGATTTTTCTTTGATAGCGATTCCAGCGTTCTGCAATCAAACGTTGTTTGGTTTGTTCGAGTAATTCAATGTCTGTAGGTCGCACAATCCAACTACGTGATTGTGCATATAACTGAAATAATTCATCTTGTAAGGCTTGTGTGCCGGTGCCGAGCTGCGCAAAAAATAAAGCGAGATGTTCTATGCTTTCTTTTTTCGGCAATAATTCGGGATGATGATAGATGCTGCCACCGTCTAGTGTGAAAATAGTTTTTGATGTGACGAGAAAGTTTTTTAAGTGTAAATCTTTCTGCACAATGCCCATGACATGCTGTGTTGCTAATTCAATCGTCACAGCACGCATTAATTTGGTGATCTCTGATACGTCAACTTTTTCTTGCCATAAGATATCAAGGCTGCATGAGTTCATGATGCGTTCAAAAATCAAAACATGAATTTGTTTTGATTCATTCGTTCCTTGAAAATAGAGTGACGGTGTTGGAATGTTAGCATGGCGTAATGCATCAATCCCTTTTACATCGCGCTCAATATGTGTTTTTGCTTTGCGCCATTCAAAAAATAATTTTGCAACAATAGGTTTGTTATCCCATTTGCCAAATACGACCACGCGCTTTCCTGGAATAATGCGTACGACTTTTTCGCAAATCAAGGATTGTTCGTGTTCATACAATTTCAATTCAAAAGGCACGGGAATATTGCGATCCGCTTTTTTGAGAATCTTCCGTGTCACTTCAGGGTATGTATTAGTTTCCATGCTGCTGATATAACTTATCGCCACGTTGTTTCACCTTCTGCCAAAATGCCATTTCCGTATTGAGGATCTCCCGTAATGGTTTATTACGATATTCCTTCATGAAACGCAAGAGGTCTCTTGCTGTTAATCCGATGTCTTTGCTCGAAAAATATAATCCCGCGAGATCTTTGATTACCCAGCGCTCAGGTATTTTTTTTCTAATTTGTGCACGGTGTAAATCGATCAGATAGAGTTTGCAGCGATCTTTTTGTTGTGTGGTAAATGCATTCTTAATATCGAGTAAAAAGTGGCATAAATAAAAGTCACGATGATTAATGCCATGCTGATGCATTTCGCGGGCAATAAACGCTACTTGACGCAAAACACGAAATTTAAAGTCATAAGCTGGTTTTTCAGTTGCCCAATCTTTGCAAAGATCTTCAAGGCTTATATTTGGTGGCAACTCTTCCGTGATTAAAAAAGATTGAATATGCGCTGGATTCCAGCCACGTTGCCCATAACCAGCTGTGGTAAGTGTATGTATGCGCAGTTTTTTGAGTAAATTAATGGCTTGCCATTCATTTTTGGCGCCGAAGACGGGTAAGCGGAATTGCAGCAGATTTTTGAAAATTTCTTTCCAGCCAATACCGAAATGTTGTTTCACAAAATAGTAGCCATTATCGATAGCAACGCGTTGTGTCCGTCGGTTTTCTAGTTCACGGAATACTTTGCCACGCAAATGCATGATTTGATCGAAAATATCGAAGTCAGGTAGAAAGCATTTTTTTATCTTAGGATCTATAAATAATTGCACGTCATTACCTTAATGATTCAATAATATCGACAGCGCGTTCAGGCATGCTATATAAATCGTTCTGTAATGCGAATTGCTTACCATTCTGGCTCCACTGCGATCGCTGGTCAAATGATAGCATGTTTTGTAGTGTTTCATTGAAATGTTTTTGGTTGAAAGGTGAGGTCGATACACGGCCAGCGTGGGCTGTTTCGATGTAATGCGCGTAACCACAAACATCTGTGGTGAGCACGGGTAAACCAGCAGCTAGTGCTTCGAGTAATACGGTGCCGGTATTTTCATTGTATGCAGGATGAACCAGTAAATCAGCGGCCAGTAAAAATGCAGGGATGTCGTTGCGGCCGCCTAAAAAAGCGATGTTTTTTTGAATCCCTAAGCGCTTAGCCTGTCTTTCGAAAATGGCTGTACGGTCTTTGCCAATCACAAAAAGTTTGACACGTTGTTGCAACTCATCGGGTAATGCGGCAATAGCTAACAAGGCGCGGTCTAAGCCTTTCGTTTTAAATCCAGAGCCAACCAACAATAATAAGAACTCATTGTTTTTAATCTCCCAATCTAAGCGCATTGCTTGACGTATATCAGCCGCATTGGCGGGCGCTATTCTATCTTTTGCAATGCCAGGTGGTAAGAGATGAAATCGCTCACCAGGTGTTTGATAGAAATGCATGAATTCATGTTGTTGTAATGGAGAGATTAATAAAACTTCAGTGCGCTGATTTTTGAAAACGGCGGCTTCATTTGCAACGAGTTGACGGTAGCGCGGTAATAAACGATAAATGAAACTATGCTTCTGCCGCGCTTTCGTTTGATAGCAAGTGTCTGCGGCATAATATACATCGAGTCCAGGCATTTTATTAAAGCCGACCACTAAGTCATGCTGTTGCACGCGAGGTAAGACATTTTCGATATAACGCTGGATACGAATATGATTTTGCTGACCTCTGGTGGGTATGATGGTAATGGATAAGTCGTTATCTTTTTCTCCTTCCCATTTCATCGTGTAAACATCGACGCTATGGCCGCGCCGTACACATTCTTTTGCAATGCGCAAAAAGTCACGTTGCAAGCCGCCAAAGGGAAAGTAATTAAAAAGACAAAACGCTAATTTCATGATGAAGTTATTGCTCAGTTATTGATTATGATAGACTATATCTCAAATGGCTTTGTTGCATAAATCAATTTTTTAAGTGCTGTCATCCCGAGCGAAGCGAGGGATCTCCCAGATGAGGTCCCTCGCTTCGCTCGGGATGACAGCCTAACCTAGGAGGCAAGGATGCGTATTCATATTTTACCATTAGCATGTTTAATTTTAGCGGGTTGTGCATCGATGAATACCCATATGGCTCAGAACCCTAGGTCATGGGTTGGAAAATCAATCAATGATGTCCAGGGCAAGCTCGGTACCCCAGTGCTAACGGACCCGGGTGTGAATGGAACCAATTACACTTATGTGTCAAAAAGCTACACAAGTTATTCGCAGCCGTCTTCAAGCCGTGTCACAACGATAGTAGGTCCAGGCGGACAGGCTATTTCTGTCGGCGCGCCAGTTCAAAATCCAACCAACACCTCTACGATTATTGAATGTACAACCACCTTTGAAGCAGATACAAAAGGAATTGTGACGAATGTGAGCAATAAGGGTGAAGGTTGTTGATATATCAACACTGTTCTGTTATATTTTTGCGCAGAAATATTATCACAAAAGGTTAATGTTCATGAAAAAAATTCTTTCAGTTTTGATTTCAACTTGTGTCGTTGGAATGGTGCATGCTGCTGATACAGCGCCAGTCACCAATCCTGTTGCAACCACAGCAACATCTGAAGCAACCAATACAGCGCATGTGGGTACAACCAATGCAAATGGTGTCACTATCGATGAACACGGTGATGTGAAGCTGGTTGCTACTGATGATGATGCAGCGGTATCACTTTCGCAAAATATGAAAATTAAATCGCAATCATCTCATGTAGCAGATGATAAATTGAAAATTAAAATGGATATTAACTATCCGCAAATTCAAGGCAAGGATCTTTCGGTCGGCGCTAAAGAATTTAATCAACAAATAGAGAAAATTGTAAAAACAGAAACAGAGCAATTTAAAAAGAGCGTGATACTCGATGTCCCACACATGCAAACTTTGCCGGATGAATTAAAAAATAATACGTTATCTGTTGATTATGATGTCAACGTGGTGAAGCCAAAAGATCAGACTTTGATTAGCGTGCGTTTGTCATTTGAAGGCATGCAAGCAGGTCGTGCGCATCCGTATCATACAAACAAAGTAGTGAACTTTGATTTGAAAACAGGAAAGATTTTGGCATTGAATGAAATTTTCAAATCAAATGCAAAGTATTTAAAGTTACTCGCAGAATATACGCGTAAAGCATTAGATGAAAAATTAAAGAAAGATAATTGGATGGTAGCAGCAGGAACAACACCTGACGTGAAAAATTTCAAAAATTGGAATTTACAATCAGATAGTTTGCTCATTACATTTGATGAATATCAAGTAGCACCTTATGTTTATGGAACACAAGAAGTTGAAATTCCATATAGCGTGTTACAAAAAATTCTTTCTTCAAAAACAGATGTTGCTGATTGCGTGAAAGACTCTAATCGTTGTCAGGTTGTGGGGTAAAAAAATTATTGTCCCCTTTGAAAAAAGTGTTATTACATAGTTCGACTTTCTCCCCTCTCCCAAAGAAAAGCACTTTGGGAGAGGGGAATAGCGCAAGAGGGTAAGTATCTGTCCCCGCCAAAACTGCTATAATTATCATATAAAAAACGAGGATACATTATGGCTCTCTTCAGAAAACCTAATCAAGATCAAATAGTTAGCTATCTTGAAAGATTAACCGATGATCTTTTACGCGAAGCTTTAAAGGGTCTCACCCCTAAGGAGCTAGCCACAGTAGCTGCTAACAAAAGAATTCATGCGGTGCTGATAGGAATTGTGAATGAATTTGCAGATGAAAAAGAAGCTAAAGAAAAGTTTGCCGATCCTGAAAATAAAAGTTTTGTGACCTATGCATGTATTGCAAAAGGATCTCCAATTGCTAAGCAGTTAGCAGGCTTAAATAATTCAGAGGTATTTCAAAATATTTTAAAAAATCCAAACTGTGCTTATGCATTAGGTCGTGGATATATTACTGCAGATGACGTTCGCTTTTGTTTCGCGGATCGTGAAAAAACAGTGGGTCGATTGGATATGTTAGAGTTATTGCTTACTGAGCAAGCGCGAGAATTTATTATTAAAGGTTATGTTCCTGTACATGCTGCATTGGCTGTAGGAGATTCAGAGTTGTTTGAGCAAGTGTTTTCAAATAGTGCAAAAAAAGGATTTGAACAAGGTGCTTTTACATTTCAAGATTTTATTAACATATGTCCGGCATTGTTGCGAACTCAACTCCCTATTGTAAATTGTTTTGAACGAATTGTTAGAAAAGATTGCCGTGCTTTATTTGTTGCTGGGCATTTGAATTTTGCCCAGGTTGGTCAATGTCAAAATGAAATAGTACTAGAAAATCTGATTGCACAAGCTAAAGTTAATTTCGAGCGCGCTGCAGCGCAGGTGCAGCAACAAGCAGCACCGCAAGAAGGTCGTGGTGCAGATGCGTTACTTCGAATACGTCGCTGAGAATATCAGCGACGTATTATTACATTGCAGTATCAATTTTCTTAACAGTGCTTTCAATCCAGTTTTTCACTTCAGCTAACACTTCTTCTGGTGCTCTGCCTTTTGTTTCAATAGGAGGGCCGATAACCACTTTGATTGTTCCAGGACGTTTAAGAAACTTCTTTTTCGGCCAATATTTTCCAGCATTGTGCGCAATAGGAATGATAGGCGCGCCAGTGGTGGTTGCCAATCTTGGCCCCCCTAAACGGTAATGACCCACTGAACCATATGCTGTACGTGTGCCTTCTGGGAAAATTAAAATCCAGCGACCTTTATCAAGGCACTCTTTTCCTTTTCTTAAAATTTGTTCTAACGCAGATGATTTTTCACTGCGATTAATAGCAATAGGTTCTACCGCTAACAACCCCCAGCCAAAAAATGGGAGCCACAATAATTCGCGTTTAATGATGATGGCTGTTTGATGAAATAGTGTAGGGATTAAAAAAGTTTCCCATGTAGATTGATGCTTGCTAAGTATAATACCCGTTCTATCTTTAGGGATATTTTCTAAACCTTCAATCGTGTGATCGATACGGCAAGTAATTTTTAATAGCCATAACATAGCAGCCGTCCAATGAAATACCATGCCTGTGCGCACACGCAATGGTAGTGCTAGTGCAGCTAAACATAAAAAACTATAAGGGATAATGATAATCATAAAAATGACAACATATAAGGTGGAGCGAATTAACCGATTTAATTGGCTTAAAATTTTCATGCAAGATTCTCTTGAGTTACGAGGTAGCGTGCAACATCAGCAAGATCAGCAAATGTTTTTAACTGATGTGCTTCTGCGTATTTTTCTAGGGTTTTTTTGCCATTGCCTGTTAATACTAAAATGGGTTTGCAACCTGCTGTTACACAAACTTCAATATCGGTCATCGAGTCGCCGACAAAATAAGTGTTCGCTAAATTTAAATGATAGCGATCCCGAATTTGGTACAGCATACCGGGCTTTGGTTTACGACAAAAACATTTTTCATCGGGATGATGCGGGCAATAAAAAATTTCTTCAATATAACCACCCACCGCAGCGAGTTCATGTGTCATTTTCTCATGAATATGCGTAAGGGTTTCCAAGTCATAGTAGCCGCGCGCCACACCCGATTGATTGGTGGCAACAAAGACGTGATAGCCAGCGCGATTTAACGTAGCAATCGCTTCTAAGCTGCCAGGAATAGGAATCCACTCTTCTGGAGATTTAATATATTCCAGAGAGTCATGGTTGATTACGCCGTCACGATCAAGAATGATATATTTCATTGGAGTAGTGCCACATCTGCAACATTTAAAAATAATTCGCGTAATTGTCGTAACATTAAAATACGATTTTCGCGACGCTTTTGGTCTTCAGTCATGACCATGACATTGTCAAAGAAATTATCAACCGGCGTGCGTAATGCAGCAAGTTGAGTTAATACTTCTTCGTATTGCGAATTTTGTGAAAGGGTATGTATCTTCACGCCTAAAGTATCGAGCTGTTTTGCTAATTCGCGTTCTGCATCTGTTTCAAATAACTCCGCATTAATTTTATGATGGCCAATATCACCGTCATATTTTGCCAAGATGTTACTAACGCGCTTGTTTGCGACACTCAGAGATTCAGCTTCAGATAAATTTTTGAAAGCAATCACAGCTTGAATACGGCGGTGAATATCATAAGGCACTGTTAAGTTCAGTGACATCACTGAGGCAATCACATTCGTATTAACGCCTTGCTCTTGATACCATGGCTTTAAGCGTTCCAAAATAAAATTCAATGCATCTTGAATCGTGTTTGGATTTTCTAATTTTTGTGTGTAATTAGCATGTGCTGCTGAAATTAATGTTTTAATATCTAAGCTCAGTGGCTTTTCAATCAAGATGCGTAAGATACCCAGTGCAGCGCGACGCAAACCAAATGGATCTTTATCGCTGGTTGGTGCTTGATTGATACCAAACACGCCAACTAATGTATCGAGACGATCTGCTAATGCAAGAATACAGCCGAGCTTAGATGTTGGTAATTGATCGCCAGAAAAGCGCGGCATGTATTGCTCACCAAGAGCTTGTGCAATGCTCTCCGGTTCTTTGTCGTTTAATGCATAATAATATCCTGCGATGCCTTGTAGCTCAGGAAATTCACCGACTAAGTCTGTAGTTAAATCTGTTTTCATTAGTAAAGCAGCGCGTGTTGCATGCTCTGGATTTTCATTTATTTGCGTTGCAATCAATGTTGCGAGTTTTTGGATGCGTTCTGTTTTATCAAATAAGGTGCCTAGTTTATTTTGAAAGATAATCGTTTTTAATTTGGCAATACGATCTTCTAGGCGTGATTTTTTATCGGTTTCATAAAAGAAAGCAGCATCCGATAAGCGCGCGCGTAATACGCGTTCATTTCCCGCAATCACTGATTGCGGGTTCTTGCTTTGAATATTACTGATGGTAATGAAATATGGTAATAATTTTTGTTGTTGATCGACGATAGGAAAATAACGTTGATGATCTTGCATGGAGGAAATCAACGCTTCTTGTGGCACATCAAGAAATGCTTTATCGAAGCTGCCGCAAACTGCTTGTGGATATTCAACGATGCTGGTTACTTCATCGAGCAGTGCTTCGTCAATTAATGCATGTCCTTTGTCGCCTAATTCTTTTTTTACTAATTCATGTGTGGTGGTGGTGATTATTTTTTTGCGTTCAGCAAAGTCAGCAATAACGAATGCGTTTTTGAGTGTAGCTAAATAACTTTCCGGATTGCTAATCTCGAGCCATTTATTGTCGGCTAAGAAACGATGGCCACGAGTTTTGCGATTGGTTTTCAATCCTAAGATAGTCGCATCAATCACATCATTGCCATATAACATTAAAACATTATGTATGGGGCGAATAAATTTCTGGGTGTTATTGCCCCAGCGCATAGGTTTTGCAACAGGTAGAGTGGCAAGAGCTTCTTCTATCATCGGGGGTAATAATTCTGCAACTGATTTACCGCGTACTTGTTGTTTGCAGCCAACGAATTTCCCTTGTGGTGTTTCTAGTGTAACGAGTTCACTCACATCGATGTTGCATGATTTCGCAAAACCAACACAGGCAGGCGAAGGTTTGCCATTGGCATCATAAGCTTTATCAAGTGCAGGACCTTTGCGTTCTACCGCTTTATCATTTTGTTGCGCATGAAGTTCGTTGACTAATACAGCTAAACGTCGTGGTGCTGCGTAATAGACTGCATCTGTAAAAGCTAATTCATTTTTTTCAAGGCGTGTGCGAATGCCATTGCAAAAATGTTCAGCTAACGTGCGTAATGATTTAGGTGGTAATTCTTCTGTGTGAATTTCCACAAGAAAAGAATGTTTAACTGACATGTGTTGTTTCCTGCAATAGTGGGAAGCCCAGTGCTTCACGTGCTGCATAATAAGCTTCTGCCACTGCTTTCGTTAAGCGGCGAATTTTTAAAATGTATTGTTGACGTTCTGTTACCGAAATAGCTCTGCGTGCATCTAATAAGTTAAAGGTATGAGATGCTTTTAACGCCATTTCATACGCGGGTAACGGTAAGCCAACTTCAATCAAGCGCGTACTTTCTTGTTCATAAAAATCAAATTGCTTCAAAAGAACATCAACATTCGCTTGTTCAAAGTTAAATTTCGACATTTCCACCTCGTTTTGATGGAAGACGTTGCCATAAGTGACTCTGCCATTGGGTGTGTTTGCCCAGGTTAAATCAAAGAAGTTATCAATCCCTTGAATTGGCATCGCTAAGCGTTCTAAGCCGTACGTGATTTCGCCGGTAACCGGTTTGCACTCTAAGCCACCTACTTGTTGGAAATACGTAAACTGCGTGACTTCCATGCCGTTTAACCATACTTCCCAACCTAATCCCCATGCGCCTAGCGTAGGTGATTCCCAGTTGTCTTCAACAAAGCGAATATCATCTACAAGAGGGTCTATGCCTAATGCGCGTAATGAATCTAAATAGAGTTCTTGAATATTATCTGGTGATGGTTTCAACACGACTTGGAATTGATAATAGTGTTGTACTCGATTTGGATTTTCACCGTAACGACCATCTGCGGGTCGACGACTGGGCTGTACGAATGCCGCACGCCATGGCTCAGGGCCAATAGAGCGTAGAAAAGTGGCAGGATGAAATGTACCTGCGCCGACTTCCATATCAAATGGTTGCACAATGACACAACCTTGTTGTGCCCAAAAATCTTGTAGGGTGGCAATCATTCCCTGGAAAGTTTTAACAGCATGCGTTTTCATGTGATTTTTATGCTCAAATAAGTGATCGCCGATTATAGCATCGTTGTTTTTTGTCGTCATGGAGGATTTAGCGTGCTAGCACACACACAACTTAGTGTGTAGCGATTTTTTTAAATAGAAAGCTAAATATGGGCTGATAGATAAATAAGTTGTGGTAAATTTTTTCAGCTAACTCTTCGTTGTAGGTATGAGCAGTAAGGTTTCTATCATCAATTGATTGTAAAATTGTTTCCGTTTGAGACTCGTCGAGTAATCCTGCTTGAAAACAGCTACGGATGACTGATTTAGGTGAGCCAGTGTCGATACCATGGTGAATCAATATGTATCTTTGAGCGAGTTTCCATAGGGTTTCGAGTGTAAACTCAAAGCGCTGAATAGCTGCATCGCGAACGATTTTTGAGTATGGCTCACTCAGTATCTCATTAAATGCAGATAAGGCTTTTTCGGTTTGTTTAATGCGCTCATTTAATCTTTCCATATAACTCCCTCGTTCAGTATTTTTTGGCGAAATTCATTATTACATTCTGATAAATCAATTAAATCAACCGTGTAGGGTATGTTGCTTTTTTCAATGACTTCATTCAAGTTGGAAATGAAATGCAGAGGCAGGGGAGTTGTTGCGAGCAGTGCGATATCAATATCAGAGAAACGTCTCGATGTTCCTTTCGCATGAGAGCCAAATAACAAGATTTTTATATCGCTGTCTTTGGTATGTTGCAAAAGCAACTGTCGTAGCTGATCAAGGTAATGTTTTTGCACATTAGTAGACATATTGTAATGACATCTTTGAGTGTAATTGTATAACTGTAGCGAGTGTTTTCTTTTTCAGCAAGTATATCTTTCTGGTTACATAGAGTGCTCGAATTTTGTATATGGACATCATCGACAGTCTTCCGTATCCCTGCTAACCTAGTAAACCATTATTAACAACAAATATGAGATCACAAACGTGGATAACCCATTGACTTTACAGGGCGCCCTTCCTATTTTTAGCACAATCCTTCCGCAAAACGTAGAGCCAACGATTAAGCAGCTCATTACACAAAATCAGAAGCAATTAGCTGAGCTATTAGCCCAGTCTCATTCTTATACTTGGGATAATTTAATTGCACCTTTAGATGACATGGCGGATCGGCTTAATAAAGCATGGTCACCTGTATCGCATTTGCATTCTGTTATGGAAACAGAAGAATTACGCGCAGCTTACAATGCAGTGATTCCATTGTTAACGGAATACCATACAGAGTTAATGCAGAATGAAAAATTGTATCAAGCAGTTAATTCACTCGCGACCAGTGAAGAATATAAAAAATTAAACGCAGCACAAAAAAAAGTAATTGATAATGAATTGCGTGATTTCCATTTGGCCGGCGTCGATTTGCCTGCGCAAGACAAAGTAAAGTTTGCAGAGTTACAGCAAGAGTTAGCAAAAGCATGCACAAAATTTTCTGAAAATGTTTTAGATGCAACACATGCTTGGGCTATGAATGTGACAAATAGTACATTATTAGTGGGTATGCCAGAGTCCGCACTACAAATCGCTGCGCAAAATGCGGAGCAGCGCGGTGAAAAAGGTTGGACGCTGACATTAGATATTCCATGCTATTTAGCTGCAATGAAGTATCTGGCAAATCGCGATATCCGCAAAATGATGCACGAAGCATACGTCACGCGCGCATCTGATCAAGGCCCAAATGCAGGGAAATGGGATAACTCTAATGTCATTGATAGTATTTTAAAAATTCGTTATGAATTAGCAAGTTTATTAGGTTTCAAGAGTTACGCTGAATATTCATTAGCAACCAAAATGGCAAAAAAACCGGAACAAGTTTTAAATTTCTTGCAAGATTTAGTGGTGCGTTCAAGAAGTCACGGCGAGAATGAAATGCTTGAGTTAGCTAAGTTTGCAAAAGAAACGGATAATCTCAATTCATTAGAGCCATGGGATTTAGCTTATTACAGCGAACGCTTACGTGAAAAACACTATGCTATATCACAAGAAGATGTGCGCCCTTATTTTCCAGTGTCCAAAGTATTGCAAGGCATGTTTGATGTCATCAGTGAATTATTTGGATTGAAAATTGTCGAGCGCAAAGATGTAGATGTATGGAATTCATACGTACAGTTTTTCGAAATTTATAATCAAGATGGTTCATTGCGCGGTGGTTTTTACACTGATTTATATGCACGTCCACATAAACGTGATGGAGCATGGATGGATGATGCACGGGTGCGTCGTCGCTTGTTAGATGGTTCATTACAATTTCCAGTGGCTTATTTAACATGTAATTTCACACGCCCCATTGGCGATAATCCCTCTTATTTAACGCACGATGAAGTGGTTACCTTATTTCATGAGTTTGGACATTGCTTACATCATTTGCTGACTCGTGTTGAATATCTTGCTGTGTCGGGAATTAATGGCGTGCCGTGGGATGCGGTGGAATTTCCAAGTCAGTTTTTAGAAAATTGGTGCTGGGATAAAGAAACACTCACTAAAGTTTCACAACATGAAAAAACCGGTGAGCCATTGCCAGTCGCGTTATACAATAAAATTATTGCCGCAAAAAATTTCCAATCCGGCATGCATATTTTACGACAATTAGAATTCGCTATTTTTGATTTCCGTTTGCATTATGAATTTAATCCAGCGAAAGGGTCACAAGCACAGCAAGTATTAAATGATGTGCGTAAACAAGTTTCTGTCGTGCCATTTCCAGCGTTTAATCGGTTTCAAAATAGTTTCTCACATATTTTTGCTGGTGGTTATGCCGCAGGTTATTACAGTTATGAATGGGCGCAAGTATTGGCTGCCGATGCGTTTTCACGCTTTGAAGAAGAAGGTATTTACAATCAGCAAGTGGGTAAAGCGTTTTTACAAAGTGTGCTGGAACAAGGTGGGACACGTGAGCCAATGGAGTTATTTGTCGAATTTCGCGGCCGTGAACCTAAAATTGATGCATTACTAAAACAAAGTGGATTAGTTTAGGAGAGTTATATGTTGTTTAGTCGCCATCCCAAGGCATTACCATTTTTGTTTCTCACTGAAATGTGGGAACGATTTGGCTTTTATGTTGTGCAAGGCATGTTGGTGCTTTACATGACAAAGTCATTTGGTTTTTCCGATGATAAAAGTTTTACTGTTTCTGGGATGTTTGCGGCACTTGCCTATATTTCACCTTTGGTTGGTGGTTTTCTCGCAGATCGATTGTTGGGATTTAAAACCGCGATTATTTGGGGTGGGGCATTTTTAATTGCAGGTTATGCATTGCTTGCAATGCCAATGTGGCATGCTTTCTTTCCTGCGCTCGCCATTATCATTGTGGGTAATGGCTTGTTTAAACCAAATATTTCAAGTTTATTAGGCACATTGTATGCGCCTGGTGATTCCGCGCGTGATGCTGGATTCACAATTTTTTATATCGGCATCAATATTGGTGTGTTATTAGCGGGTGTAGGTTCTGGTTATATCAAAGATCATTTTGGTTGGAGTGCAGGGTTTGGTTTGGCAAGCATAGGTTTATTTATTGGCTTATGTACGTTTGCAGTTGGTGTTAAAGCCGTAGGTATGAATTATTTATTTAAACCAACATTAAACAGCAATAAATTTTTAACGAAACCATTATTGTTTCTCTATGCAATCATTGCGGTCATCGCTATTGATTTCTTGATGCAGGATGATTTGTTGGGTAAATGGTTTTTGCCTATGGTGGGTATCGTTATATTGTTTGCTGTATTTTCATTGGCATTGAAACAGCAGCCTAATGTGCGAAATAATTTAATAACATTGAATATATTGATTATTTCTTCCATTATTTTTTGGGCTTTGTTCTTGCAAATCTTTTTATCAACTAATTTATATATTGATCGCTTAATTGATCGCAATATTTTTGGCATGAATGTGCCAACTACCGTTTTTTACGCATTAGAAAGCGTGTTTGTCATTATTCTAGGGCCTATGTTTGCACTGTCTTGGTCTGCACTCAATCGCAGTAATAACAATCCTTCACCGGTCATCAAGTTTGTCTTTGCTATCATTTTTGCTGGCTTAGGTTGTTTAACATTAGCGGTAAGTACGCAATTTTCAGGGGCAGATCATTTAATTAATCCAATGTGGATTGTCTTAGCGTATTTGTTGATTACCGTCGGTGAATTATTGTTGTCGCCAATTGGTTTGGCTGCAGTCACTATGCTTTCACCTGCGCACTTAACCGGATTAATGATGGGGGTGTGGTTTACGGCATTAGGTTTTGGTGGCCAACTTGCTGGCGCACTTGCAAAATTAGCTAGTATTCCAGATACAGCGCAAAATCCTTTGGCGGAGTTATCTATCTATCGTCAAGCATTTTTTGATTACACATATTTAGCATTAGCTGTTGCAGCGATTTTATTTATCATTCATGTGGTTATAAAAGTGCGCCAAAAATAGGAGCTAGATGGAGCCAGAATACAAGCGATTAGATGATGAGCCGCAGGAAAAACCTGCAGGGCCAATCAATATTAATGGTGTATTTTATCCTAGGCTTACTGGCTGGCAACGCGTCGGGCGGTTTTTTACGCGACGTTTTGCATGGTTAGGCGTTTCGTTATTTTCATTTGGAGCAAGTGTTCCCCTTCTAAGTAAGAGTGTTGCAAATTTTGCTATTGGACTTTTCAGAAATACGATTGGTGCATTATGGTATGGGAGTTTCGATAAGGAATATTTTGTTAGTGCGGGCAAAAGTTTTTTAGCCGTATTTGGATTTATTGGGCTGGGACTTGGTTCTCTTTTTGGAATTTTAAAGCCTAGTATTCCAGGTTATTTCATCAAGCAACAGATTTTACAAAGTCCTCGTGACATGCGTGAGAGAGCTGTAAATCAAGATGTAAAGAAATCCCTGACGGCAGAGAATACATTAAAGCAAAACAAAGATGTTGCAGTTGAGGCGGGAAATATTCTCAAGAAATCAGGCGGTATTCTTTCTTCTGCACCAAAAAGAATTTTCCGGGATGTCAAAGCAGGTGATGAAGTTATTGATTCTGTCGACGTGCTTATTCCTAATAAAAATGTGCCATACCAAATCGTGTTTTTGCCCAATGCGGAGGCGTATCAAACTGGGTATGGAAATTATGTATGCCCACCACTAACCGGAGATCGCTATCGATATCATACACGTATATTTAATTATCCAGGTGTGACCATTTATCAAGGAAAAGCCGTTTTAGATGAAACGAATGGGCTATTTGATACGATTCAAAAAAAATGGCGACAAGAATTTCCTGAGTCCGTGGTTGAGTTAATTGCAGCGGGTGTTGCACAAATATATCAATTAAAAGCCCAAAATGGTTGGAGTTGGGAGCAGGTTGTTGCCAATCTAAATTTATACGGTCATTCATTAGGTGGCGGCGTTGCAGCACAAGTACGCGCACATTTTATTGAGTATCATCAAGTGTATTTAAAAACATTTATTGATCGTTCATTTAGTTCATTAAAAGCAGTGGGTGTATCGTATGCAAATAAATATGCGCATTTACCCGCGTGGTTTTCAGGTCCTATTTCGCAGATGGCATTGCATGGTGCGGGTGGATGGGAGTTAGATACATTGGAGTCATTGAAAAAATACGGTGATAAAAATGTTAATTACATTAATGTCTTTTTGCGGCCACAAGAAAAATACCCTTCACCATGGGAGCAAGTAAAAAAGTTTTTTGGTTTAGGCGAAGACCCCGTTTCTGCAGATAATATAATATTTGATGATGCTACCTTGGCGCGTGGAATTGAAGACACTCATACTGCAGCATCAACACATGCACAAGTAATGCGTTTGACTCTAGGTACAGATAAACATAAGTTTTATTTTCAGCCCGATAGTGACGATGCAAATTTAAACGCACATTCCGCACCATTAAGTTGTTTGAGCTACATCGGAACAAGTGGGTTGAGTGTTGATGGGGCTGCATGTTATGCGCGTTGGGTTCATTCTTCTGGAAAAGCAAAGCCGCCACGTGGAGAAGAGGTTTGTACATTTGATCAACCGCCACTTGATCGGCGGCAATCAAATGCTATAGTAAGGCCTGCAGCTCCTTCTCAATGATATACGTCCCGGTGGCACAGATGGATAGCGCAGCCCCCTCCTAAGGGGCAGGTCGGCGGTTCGAATCCGCCCTGGGACGCCAAGTAACTAATTGAATAATTAATAAATAATTTTTTATGCCCTTTCTCTCTGTATGTTTATTTTTGTTTGGGGGCATCCATGGGGGCAGCCAAATTGATTGGTAGAATTGAAAATCAATACTTGTAATCATTTTCATGATGTCTAGTGCTATGATATCTAAATCTTAATACTGAGATTTGTCATGACTCTTATTGTTACTCTAAGGACACCGGATGGGATTGTAATTGCAGGAGATAGCCTATCTACAATGGTGGCTAATAAGCAACTTGAAGGTGACTTTAATGTTCAGTGTCCCAAATGCAATCATCCCCATGCTTTTAAAGGCAGAATGCCTAATATCTATCATTCAAATACATTGTCTCATGCTCAAAAAGTATTTTCTTTTATGGGAAGATTTGGTGTGGGAACCTTTGGTGTAGGGCAGGTAGTAGATAAGACAATCCACTTTGTTTTAAGAGAGCTAGAGGAAGATCTTTTGAAAGTAAAAAAGGGAACAAAAAAAATAAAAACAATTAAGGACATATCAGAGGCAATTGGTAAATATGTTCAGAATCTTATTCTTGAACAAATACGAGAAGAAACAAAAAATAAAAATGCTGAAATACAAGAGGGGTCTTATCCGATCGGTTTTCAAATTGTTGGTTATGAGTCAAATAAGCCTCTGACCTGTGAAGTGCATATTGGGAAAAATTTGAAAATTCACTTTCATAACAAACTTGGAATTACCTACACCGGGCAACCTGAGGTTGTGAATGCTTTATTTGCTCGTTTTGATACTAACCCAGAGGAAACACCGATTTTCCAGCATTTTTCCCTCCAAGACGCGATTATTTACGCAGAATTTTTAATTAAGACGACTGCAACATATCAGCGTTTTTCTAGTAATATGGCTACAGTGGGCGGAGAAATTGATGTTGCGTTAATTACACCATTCGATGGGTTTAAATGGGTTAAGCAAAAATCTCTTCAAGCAAAATTATCAGGTGAAATACATGGCTAAACGACAAAATAAAAAGGAAAGTGAGCGTAAAATAATTGAAGCAAGTAATGTCCGAATTATTATTGTTCCTTTAACTGAGCAAATGAAAAATCGAACGAATAAAGTGAAAGTTGCCAGAATAAAAAAAAATAAAGATGCAAACCAATTGGGATAAAATTATTAGTTAGGGCTATTATCAGGCAGTGCTTTTGTTATAACTTGCGGATTAGATACGATTGTAATTGGCCCAGTGTCTATAGATAGTTCTCGTTGGTATAAATTATATTCTTCACTTTGTAAGCGATTAGGATCTTTAATGCTGAAGTAAATATATATTCCTAGGTATGCAAAAAACATAAAGCTAGCCAAGAAAATGCAAGCAACTCCAACCCAATTATTATGTTGAAAAGCTGCAGTTGGGATTAATACAGTTTCAAAAACCCCACCAAACCAGTTTATTGGAGTCATTACATTGCCTTTGCAATGGTATCCCAACTTATTTGACAGTTTTTTTTGCATACTATTTTATAGCCCCATACATGGAAATAGTCATATGAAGCAGCTGATTATCTAAGCTAACTTGGTCTTCCAGGCGATGTGCATATAATAAAATTGAATAAGGTTTGTTGCCTATTGAAAGCTCAATTGGTGATGTTGTCCCTGAACCTAATGTGCTACCGAAATTTACTAATTTAATTTTGAGTGTTTTATTATCGATGTTTTCCATAGCAAAAGAAGAGTTTTTTTTATCAAGCTCATCAACAAAACAAAAATGAAAAATCACTTCATTTTGTTCGGAGGAATCGCTAGCGGGTAACTTTAAAATGATTCCATTTTTTGGAAAAAAACAAACAGTTTCGCTAAACAGTAGTCTTTTGTCCGCGCTGTATATTTTCGGTATAATCTGTCCATACATAAATTATTAATGCTCACGTAGCTATTTTTTATCTATTTTATCTTACTCCTTAATCTCAAAATTTAATAATAAAAAATAAGGCTCCGGCTGTTCCTGACCAACCAATAAGTCGTAGACGATTTTATTGGTTGGTCAGGGACAGCCGGAGCGTGTTGGATGCACGTAACAGTTTGAAAAAATGGAAAAGTAATTTTATTGCTATCTATAACCCCATTATAGCTTTGGTTATAGTGCAGTTTGATTCTTAATTTGTGTGATGAATATTAGCTTTCGCATGCCTCATTTCTAGTTCTATCCGTAACACCGTCACAACCTGCATGGTTATTGGGTTTTTGTGTTACGGATATGTGACGTGTTACGTTTGTATCCGTCACATATCCGTAACATGAAAATCCTTATGCATTGCGGGTTGTGACGGTGTTACGCTTGGAAGGGGTAGCATACGACTTTGAGTTTTATCTTCTTAATTTAATATTGGCACTCAAAGACATCAATTGAGTGCCAATACTAAATTTCGTTCTCTCATTTAACGGGTCTTCCAATGTTATATCCATTTTTCGGTTTTTCAGAGATTAAAACTCGAGTTTGCAGTTTTTACGACAAACTCGCGTTTTAAATTGCTGTTTTTGGCAATTAAAAGCCGACTTTGCAGATATTATGTTTCCCTCTTCCTGGATGCATATACTTGGTATTGACGGGGGTGCGCACACGAGAAAGCGCTCATAAACAAAATCGTGATTAGCAATTAAATAAGAATATACTTAATTTTCAATAAGTTACATTATAGTAACGCATATTAGAGTTCGTAAAATTAAATAAAAACTATGCCCAAAAGGGAATATATTTAGCGTATCGTTTGGAAACACCTGCAAGATCATCAGGCTTAATATCACCTTCCTCCATGGCAGCGGCGATTATTTGAGAGACGGTTGCTGACTTTGCAGCAGTATCTTCCAGTTTGAATCGCTCTCTCAAGCTCTGGTTTGTCATTCTTTCGTTACTCAAATATTTTAGGCAACAATGTAAGTAGCATGCACGAATTCGATCTGACATATCCATTTGTTTGAACTCTTTATAGGCAAATAAGATCACTGTTGTATGTACTGACGATACTCTTACATCATGTGCGGGTAATTGATATATCTCTGTAGTAGATACTACTTTATCAATGCCGCTTCCTTTTTCTTCACATATACCAATTCGGCGCATCATATCTGCTAATTTTTCATTTCTTGAGTGATATTCATCGATAAAGCGGTCGGTTTCTATTAGGGGCTGTCCAGGATTGGAAATTTCAATACGATCAGAATAAATCTCGATCATTACGGAAGAGCCACTTTGTACTAAATCTTGATGGATAAGCGCATTTGCTACTAATTCACGAATAGCCAGGTCAGGATACATTTTGACTTCTTGTCGCAAAGCTTTTCCAATAATTTCATTCATTGGAAGTTGGTTGTTGATATAATCAATCAATTCTTCAAATCCTACCGCGTATCCTTTATTACTAATATGCTCACGTTCTGTGTCAATTTTATTGTTAGCTTTATATTTAACGACACGAACAGATTTTCTTTTAACTGAATCAAATTTGTTTAAATCTTTTGCTAACAAGAGTGAGCCTAGATTCGAAATGAAAAAGCCACCATTTTTAGTTTTTATAAATTTTTCGCTGATTAATCGATTCAAAATAGCATCTCTAGTCGCGGGCAATGATAATTTAATAAGATCAAAGAATTTCTGGATATCTAGTAATGCGATTACTTCATCAGCGTTTATCATATCAGTAGCATTGCGCTCTAAAAAGTCAGACTCTCCTTCAGCAAAAATACGTTTTAACTGGTCTTGAGTCATTGGCACTAAGGACTCACCTGATCTCATAAGATATGCACCTTCAAAGTTGTACGGGTGACCAATTGGTCTTGAGGGAATCTGAAATACCAAGATACGTCCATCTGAATGGCTTAACTCAGTAACATCTACACGAAAATGTAATCTATCAAGAATACGATGTTTTATTTCTTCAACATTGGTAAACACACTTGTACCTATAATTTTTCGAGGAATCGAGTTGCTAATCCCTAGCACTAAGTGACCACCTTTTTCGTTTGCAATTGCAACACAGTATTTCATTAGTTTTTCAGTGTTGAAATTATTGTGTGCTTCTTTAAATTCTACATGTTCATTTTCCGGAGTTATTATCCAGTTATTTAGGTCTTCAAGTGTGGTCATAGCGTTCTTTTCTCTTATTTATTTTTAATTCGTAAATTCATTGAATTTAACAGTATGCTTACTTTGAATACTTAATTTAGCATCATTGGTGCGATTAAAAGATATAATATTTGTTTGATCGAGTGCTATTTTATGTTCCACCATCCTCCCCCACGCCAACCAAGCAGCTTTTTGTTCATCTGCGTAAACAGCACGTTGATAAGTGGCGATTAGTTTGTTGAGTGGTTGGTGATTTAGCATGCGTTCAATCACATGCGGACTAGTTTTCAAATGCTCACCCCAACAGGTCGCAGCAGAACGGCGTAAATCATGAATGGTAAATGGTTTCATATCTGCCAATGGTGGTGGGTTGTGTTTTGCTTTTTCCGCATCATCAGATTTTCTCAAGCGCCAAAGTGCTTTGTTGAGTGAATCAGTATGTAGGTATCCACGAACATTACTGTCAGTATTGAAGACAAAAGGTGAATTACCAGTTATTGGTATTAATCCATTAATTATTTTGATTGCCAACTTGGAAAGATAGATAACATGTTGTTGCCGATTTTTAGTTTTAGTGGATGGCAAAATCCATTTTTCGTTTTCAAGATCAAGTTCATCCCATCGCATCGCGCAAGTTTCACCTCTGCGTGCGCCAGTTAATATTAATAATTTAATTGCATTAACTGTGATGCGAGAAAGTATTGATGTTTTTGCAATACCATCTCGTGGCTGCATTGCTTGATCAAGCGTATTCCAAAGGTTACGTAACTCAATTAATGACAATGCACGATCGCGCGGTCGATTTGCACTTGCAGCAAAATCTTTTGGTTTTAAAAGTCGTGCTGGATTTTGTTCTATAAAGTGCCGTGTTAAACCATAATCCAGCATGAGATTCAGTGTTGTTAATGCTTTTCTTGTTTCTTCTTTAATACCTTTACGTGTCATGCTATCGAGAACTGATGCAAGATGTGCGCGAGTAATATCTCTCGCAAGTAATTTTCCCAATGGATTTTTAAGATGTAAACGCCAACGTGTTTCATGATGTTTAATCCACTTTGGTGTAACTGCTTTTGCTAATTTTACAAACTCAATCCAGGTTTCAAAAAGGGATTGCATGGTGATGGCTTGGGTGTTTTCAGTAATAGCAGCCGCGCGCGCAGCTCTTGGATCAATGCCTTGCGCAACTTGCTTGCGTAATTTGATTACTAATTGACGCGCATCTTTAAGTGACAAATCTTCAATCGAGCCAAGCGTCATTCGAATGATTTGACGATCACCGAATAATCGAAAACAATAGAGCCAACTTTTGGTTCCATTGGCGCGTACTCTGAGAAAGAGGCCGTTCCCATCTGAGAGTTTATATTCTTGTTTTTTTGCAGGCGCATGTTGTACTGCTTTGGCATTGAGTTTGCTCATTGTTATTTTCCTCTGTGGGGGCCTCCGTGGGGGCAACCAAATCGCTGGCTTTGAGTGGAACATATGGAATCATGCTGGCCAATAAAAATCAATAACTATATGATTTTAAATGAGATTAGGAACGCATTGGATTCCGTTGGAATTCAAAAATGCTTTCTCCTAAGGGGCAGGTCGGCGGTTCGAATCCGCCCTGGGACGCCAGAATAATCTTTGCTGAGGATAGTTGATGATTTACATTCGCAAAAATACTGATCGTGGAAAAAGCCAGCTAAATTGGCTTTCCAGTTGCTACACTTTTTCTTTTGCTGATTATTATGATCCGCAATTTATGGGTTTTAGCAGTCTTCGAGTGATTAATGAAGATACTGTCAAACCCGATTTTGGATTTGATCGGCACCCGCATAATAATATGGAAATTATTTCTTATGTTATTGAAGGTGCGCTAGAGCATAAAGATAGCATGGGAACTGGTTCTGTTATCCGGCCAGGTGAAATTCAGAAAATGTCTGCTGGCACAGGCGTTGAGCATAGTGAATTTAATCATTCAAAAACAGACCCCCTTCATTTTTTACAAATCTGGATTATTCCCGAAAAACAAAATGTAGAACCCAGTTATCAGCAAATTAAAATTTCTCAAACAGACAATCAATTGATTTTAATTGGTTCCAATCACGATAAAGACAATGTTATTAAAATTCATCAAGATGTGAGTTTATATGTTGCATATATGACACCAGGTCATGAGATTGACTACTCTCTGCCTTCAGTGCATATTGCTTGGTTACAATTAATAAAAGGCGAAATTCAATTAAATACTCATGAAATGTCAGCGGGCGATGGTGCAGCGATTCAAGATAAAAACATAAAAATTGCCTGCAGTAAAAAGGCAGAATTCTTGCTTTTTGTTTTAGCTAAATAATTATCGCTCTCGTAAATAAAATAGAAGAGGTAAACTGGCATGACTAAACCTAAGCGTATTTTTGTGATCGGGCATATGGGCGCAGGTAAGTTTTTATTTACCGAAGCATTAGCAAAAAAACTTGGTTGGGATCTAATTGATGCTAATCCTAGTTTGGAACGTTACATTGGGCGAAGCTTGCATGAAATTTTAGGGGAGCAAGGTGAAGAAGCATTGCATCGATGTGAAAGTGAAATCATATCTCATTATATCAGCAGAGAAAATATTGTAATGGTGCTGGAAGAAGCGGTAATTGCTACAGCAGAAAATAGAAAATTATTATCTGCAGAGTTTGTTATTTATTTAAAAGTTTCAACTGAAACACAAATGGAACGGATGAAAGGTGGTCGAGCGCCATTACTTCCCATTGCTGATTTAAAAGCATTCCTAGATAAACAACATCTTGAGCGCGATAGTTTTTTTGAAGAAGTAGCGACGGTAACCATTGAATCTGTTTCTGTGGAAGATGATTTGAATGTGATTATGAGAAAGCTCCCCGTCGCATAAAGAGCATGCGTCGACCCTCGTTTCAAAGGGCTGTGTTGCAAAATTAAAAAATGTACTCTTCTCCCATCGTAAAAAACACTCTGGGAGAAGGGAGAAAATCGATTTATGCAACACAGCCTTTTCAGAGAGGGTAAAACCTAGTGAGCATTCTATGAAAATACGAAACAAAGAAAAAGTCTACGAATCCTACGAAAAAATCATAGATTGGTTTGATGATGCACGCACTAAAACATTAATGGAGTCGGAGTATCTTAATTTAATCGCCAATACTATCCCTGCAGGTGGTACTATTTTAGATTTAGGTTGTGGTACTGGCGAACCGATCGCGAAATTTTTTATCGAGAAAGGATTTAAAATTGTGGGTGTTGACGGCAGTAAAAAAATGATTGCGTTGTGTAAAGAACGTTTTCCAACTCAAACATGGTTAGTGTCAGATATGCGTGATATCAATTTAAAGCAACAATTTGACGCTATTCTTGCGTGGCATAGTTTGTTTCATCTTGATAAAGATAGTCAACGTAACATGTTTCCTGTATTCAAATTACATTGCAAACTCAATGGAATGTTGGCTTTTACCTCAGGAGATGAAGCCGGTGAAGTATGGAGTGATAATGGTGGGCAAGAATTGTATCATGCGTCTTTATCTGCAAGCGAATATGAAACATTATTAAAAGAAAATGCGTTTAATAAGATTTTGCATAAAATACGTGATCCAGAATGTGGTGAGGCAACTGTGTGGGTTGCGAAGAAAATTAAAGATTGAGACGCTAAGCATACGGTAAGTAAAAAATATAAGATGAGATAGGTAATATGACAACTGTTAGTTTGACCCGAGCAAATATCGTTAATAAACTGCTACAAACAATAACCCCAGCACTATATGAAACAAGAGCTCCCCAGTACTTTGTTCAAGGCGCATTAGATCGATTAAAAGCACTCGCGCAACTTTCATTAGATGACAAAGATGCAAAAAGATTTGATCAAATGGCTGTGCATGCATACAACGCCTTTAAATTAAAAACGGTAGAAGAAAAAGAAGCTTTCAATGCATCTTTTAAAAGCTGGGCGCAAGCTGTGCGTGAAGCAAAAGCAACTGAGCCAGCGTCTGTATCTACCGCAGCATCAGTGCCAGTCGCAGACTATTCTGTTGATCAAGCTATTAAGGATGACTTTAGTGTCGCTCATTCTCTGTTAGCGGAAATAGAGCAATACGAAAAAAGAATGAGTCCTCAACTATTAATGGACCGCCAAAGATTGGCTGAAGAAGCCGCGGCAAAAAAAGATGAGCGAGGTGTACACCCATGGAGATCACTAGATACAAATTCAGTGTGGCCCCCAAATGCAAAGCAAATGGAAATGCTGAAACAAATTACGGGCGCAAAAAGTGTGATGATCTGTCCATCAGGCGTCACATTCTTGGATGATTATAAAGAAACAGGAGCTATTTTTCCTGAAATTAGCGGTGATTTCAATACAAAATATGGAACTGTTTTTGAGTATGAGAGAGCTCATGGCAGGCAAGTTACTTTCATCCGAAAAATGGCGCATATGCATCTCCGCTTAGAATTTGCTAGCAACGAAGATTTAGAAAGTGCAGCAGATTTATTAACAGATCCAGGGGCTGAAAATGAAATTGTTAAACCTCTTGATCTTGTTGCTGTGCCCGCAGAAAAGGCATTGTGCATTGTTCGTCACGTTGATTTGGAAGAGTTGTGGTTGGCGCAATGTAATTTGCGGCAGCCTTTATTAACTCGGCTTGATAAAAAGCATCAAATGGTTGAAGCGAAAGATGTTAAAAGTAGTTTGTTACCAGCGACAACTGAAGCTAAGTTCACTGAAGATGGGAAAAAAATTTTTGATCGTACATGGCAATTTATACATGCAGCTATTCCTGTTGCGCTGCATGAAAATAGTTTTTTCTTTGTCACCGGAAAGAGCCGGATTATGCTTGGTTTTCACGAACCTATTAATATAAGTAGTGAAATAATGTGGCGAGTCATAAATAGCATTATTGTTAAGGCATTTTCTAGTTTAACTAAGACTGCAAACGTGGTCTCTCGTGATATAGAGACGAACTCAGTAGGTGCGCGGATGAATATCCAAGAAAGAGGCTATGTGAGAGCGTCGTGTTTAATTAGTGCGGAGGTTGATGACTTTTATAAATTAATAGAGTATGTAAGTAATCCCGAAAAATACAATCGCATAACTGCCGCTATAGCTGCAGGTTTACATGCAGCAAATGTGATGTTGAAAAAAGCAAATCAGTATGATTGTAAGATAGATGATCCTTTAATTGATTTAGAATTAATAGCGGATACGTTGTTGCCCACAGAGTATTTGCGTGCACATTACATGCTGATTAACGAAGGTGCGTTAAATCCCCATTTGATTTATGCTGTGCACGCAAATCACAGGCCTGATATCTGTGAGCTAGTGATGCTAAGTAGTAATCCAGTGCGGCTGCCAGCCAATATCATCAATGAAAGTGTAGAGTATAGCACATTACAGTTATTATCAGATTTAAAAGTCACGGTAGATGGTTGTGATCTTGCTGCTAGAGTTAGCAATGCTAACAAAGATATGAAAGATAATCAGTCTACTGTGCTATTAGAAGCGATCACTGCTAAATTTGTTTACTCGGGAAGACCAAGTGCGACACTCATGCGTTTTATTTTAGAAAACATAGGTCCCAGTCGTTACAGAGAAAGAGCGGATATCGATAGTGTAGCTGGAAGGTTTACATTATTCCCACTAGCTGAAAAAGAAACTGAAAGGCTTTTTGACTTGCTTATTAAGATGGGGGCTCGTTTTCGTCGGGATTCACTAGTGTGGCTTATGGAATGGGAAGAAAGGTCCCGTAAGTTTGATAAGGTCAATACACCATTGCATCAATTCGCAATAATTAAAATGTGGCATCAACATCTAGGTATCCCACTACTGGTGGGTGAGCCACTTATTTCCATTTTCACAAAAGCGTTATTTGACGAAAAAATGTATCCATTTTTTTCTGATTCTGCAAGGCTTAAACATAGCGTTGCCATGATTAAAACAACCCCGTATGTTATTGAAAAGCTTGAGCAGGGTGATTTCAGTGTCATTAAAGAGTTGCTGACAAGCCCAGGAGCATTGGCAGATAAAATATTTAGAACTCGAAATCAAGCAGCTGATTTAAAAATTTGGGAAAGTCTACATGTTCGGCTTGACCATGGTCGCGGTCCAGTGCTGATACTTCCAGAGAATGAGTTAGTGGAGTCAATAGTTGATTCAATGATGTCAGGATGTGTTATTTATGCCGTGACAAATCTAAATTATAATTATCTTAATCATCCAAAAAAGAAGTATAGAAAAGTTGAGTTAGGTGCTCCTTGTCAAATGTATGTTGATGGGGAAGTAAATTTTATAGAGCCAACCAACCAGCCGCCGAAATATGATCGTTATAGGCATAGAGGTCGGGAGACAACATTTTACTTAGAGTTTAAAGAAGATAACGTTATTCCAAATCAAACTGAAGAAATGGCAAAAGCATGGCGACCAGCAATTTTATTTGCATTGGCTGTCATGGGTTCATTAGAAAGATTTGATACACGAAAAGAATTTTTCGATGCGCTGCAAGCGACTGCAATCAATATATTTGGGTCCCAATTTAATCTTCAAGTGCTTAAGCTGGGATTAGATTGGCTTTTAGATGTCAAGATCATCGAACCAGTGGGTACTTATGCCGCATTTTTTGGGGGTATTATACCCAAATGTAAATTTACCCCAAAAGCCAAAGAATGCATTGATGAGGTAATGAATTCTGCTTCTCCTATGTTATCAACGTTAGCGGTACCTGTTACACATATGGATAGCAAGCACAGTAGCACGTTGGCAAATTTTAAGTTGTGATAAAATACAATAAATAAAAAGATACTGAAGCATTAATCCTCCCAGCTTATCTGCAGCTGGGGAAGATTAATTAAATTGGTTCTCACAAATACCAATGTATCAGCAACTTCGCCCGTGAGAGGTTTAAGCCTGTTTGCTTTCATCGTTGATTCAAGTGTGTACCCCAAGCGCTCGGGAACTTTTCTGCTGCGTTCATTGTCAGGATCACAAGTAATTACTAAACGCTTAACTTTAAGGCCATTAAATGCATATTGTGTAAGTGCATTAGTTGCTTCAGTGATGTAGCCTTGGTTCGCATATTTTTTTCTAACCCAATATCCTGTTTCTGCGCGTGGCACATCCCAGTCGATTCCGTGAAATCCTGTGGCACCGACAAAATCATTAGTGTGCTTATCTATGATGAATAACATTAATTCCACATCAGATTTTCTTTTTGAGTGCCAATAACGCGATTTTATTTTCACAAGAGCTTCTGAGTCTGCTAAAGAAGGTTTTTCTTTTGCCCATAACATATGTTTATTCAACATATCGAAGCTTTCTAAAATTGCGTCATTTAAGATTTTTCCTTCATTTTCCCGAGGTGGTCTCAATATAAGGCGAGGTGTTTCAATGATGCTTGGCAAATCAATTCTTAGTTGATAATCATTTGTAGAAATAGATTTCGTTAGAAATAATACCAAGTCATCATCGACTTTAGTTTGGCTACCATATTCAAGTGAATTGCATTGGTAATGTAAGCCATGCCCATCTGGAGTGTATCCCAGGCTGATATAGAGTCGTTGTGCATTGCCATAATCGGCAGTCACGCCTACGCCTAATCCGATTTTCGTATAACCACGTTTGCTCGCTATGGTTTCACATTCATTAATCAGTGCTGTGCCGATGCCTTGTTTGCGATAGTTGGGTAAGACATTTAAGTCGGAAATTTCTGGAATATTGTGTTGAGAAAACGAATTGTAATTTGATTTCCATTTAATGGTGACATAACCACAAAATTGATTATTATCTTTAGCTACAATAACTGTGCGAGTACAATTCGATTGTTCTTGGAAATAGGCTTCGTAAATGTCTTTTGGTTTATTCCAGCCAATCTTTTTAAAGGCTGAAACGATTTCATCAAGGTCATTCTTTTCTAATGCACAAAGAGTTGGGTTCATGAGTGCGAAACTCCATTGGGTATTTATGTAGGGTGCAAAAGTGATTGCCCAGCAATATCTATATGATAGGGGTAGATTTGGATGTTGTCATCCTGAGTCAGCTGTCATCCCGAGCGAAGCGAGGGATCTCCCAAGAGGTCCCTCGCTTCGCTCGGGATGACAGCTGAAGAGGTTAAGGCGTTTGCGGATCAGGAAGATGGGGTTCTGTCTTGTCTGTACTGGGCTTGGTTTCTTCATGCGGCAAATCACCGCCTAACTCTAATTTTTGAATTAATTCATTACATTTTCTATTTAATGTATTGTCGTCGAAGCTATCATTTGGAAAGAAGCGCTGTTTTGGGATGCTTTTGTCATGTAATTTTTTCAATAAAGCATTGCGTGCATTGTTACGCATATTTCGACGGATATCTTCGAGATTTGATTTATCTTGATGTGATTTGAATAAGATTTCATTTGTCATTTTTGGATTATTCAAATCAGTGAATAACTTGACAAGTAATCCCGGTGGGATGGTATCTTCAATTGTTTCAAGTGGTGTGTTGTTATTCTTATGATAACTTTCAGTGCGCAATTGATCTCCGCGGAAGGTTGATAATGATTCGCTGACATCTGGATTTGCAGATTTCAATGCTGCTAATAATTTTAATTTAGAAGCAGTGAATGCAAGATTATCATCAGAAGATTGTGTTTCATCTTCGTCAATGCTGTCTTCTTCGCTTTCATCGGTTTTGACAGTGGAAGTATAGATGTCTTTGCCAGATAACCAATTCCATAGGCTTATGATGATACCTCTTGGCGAAGTGATCGGTGTTGGTCCTAGAATTAAACGTTGTTTTTCATTGTTATATTCAACATCTGCACCGATGACAGCTTGTTCATTGTAATACGCATGCCAATCAAGTGACTCTTTGTCATCATTGGTTGCCGCGTCAAAAATCGGAAAATTGTTGGCGCAGTTACCATCCATGTATGCGACACCATCATGAATTACGGGTTTATAAACACCGGGTAATGCGATTGAGATACGCACAGCTTCGTAGATTGGCATATCGGGAAAATCTTCGAAGTTAAATAATACTGAAACGCCATCTTTGCAACGTGTCCCAGAGATGGCAAGCTTTTTGAAGCCACTAGTTGGAAATTGTGTGGCTAAAAAATCAAAATGTCTAAAGGTAATGTTGTTTGTTACCGACCATGTGGTGCAGCGTGCGTCATTAATAGTAATTAATCCGATCGCTTCCCACTGCTTTAGTGCAGGAATCTTGTTTTTAGCATCTTTTATCGTGGTGAGAAAATGAGTTAATGCATTTTTGGTATTGATTGTAATCGCTTGTTTGAGGGCGATTTTTATTTTTTCACCGCGATAAATGCAGTCGTTGATAAAATAATTATAAATTTCACACCACATGTCTGGGTCGAATAATAAAGAAGTGCCACCAATGATTCGTGCAATAATCTCGAAGATAACTCCGATCATTGTGAGTGGAAATAAAATCGCTTTCCACTTGGTTGATTTAGGAATTAATACATTAGCAACAAGATGTAATCCTGTTGCAACTAGACGTAATGGTTTTGCAATAAGGTAAGGGATTGCAAACAATAGATGACGGCTTTTGATGCCAAGAGCAATCGTTTTGTCCATAGCTTTTGGCCAGGAGTCGGCGATAGCGGACATGTCAAAAGCATGGATGGTCTTCTTATGAATGTTGGGCGTATGTGGAATTGCAACAAACAGTGCGGCAACAATGGCTCCCGCAGAAGTCCCATAAACGGTAGTAACATGGGTGAGCGGATCTTTAGCTGTGATTTTGATATTGCCGTTGTTATAGGTAATTTCAGCATTGCACTCGATTTTTTCCAATGATTTCTGGCGAACATGCCCTCTCGCAAGAGTGCCTTTTAGTATAAGTGATTTAATGGGGGGAGGACATTCAGAGTAAGTGATGGAGTCTGTGGTTAGCTCCCAACTATAAAATCCCTCTGGCGCGAGCGGCGCGGGATTGGCCAACTTTGCTTTCGGTTCATGCTGATCGGGCATGTGACCCTCGACAAAAGGTTGTCTTATCAGAAGATTATACCTGAACTTTGTACTCTATTGTTCTAGTGGGGGCGGGAAAAGAATTATAAGGCGCTTGAAAAATAATAATAAAATTATTTTTCCATGATATTATTTAGTGCTTCTATTCTTAATAATATAAGGAATTAACATGACTAAAGCAGCGTTATTAGTAATTGACTTCATTAACGACATCGTTAACGAAAAAGGAAAAATCCCAAGCTGTGCTGCTTATGTAAAAGAAAATAATGTTATCCAGCATGCCAATACAGCAATTAAAACCGCGCGCGAAATGGATATGTCAGTCTTGTTTGTTAAAGTCGGATTTAGTCCAGAATATTATGAGTTACCAAAAAAATCGCCGGTATTTGGTGGTGCTGCAGGGAAGGGTGCGCTCAAGTTAGGTGAATGGGGTACAGCATTTCATGACGAATTACATTATCAAGCTTCAGATGCAGTGATTGTTAAGCCTAGAGTTAGTCCATTTTATGCCACACAATTAGATGCTTTTTTACGTGCTGCAAATTGCGATACGATTTTTGTTGCAGGTGTTTCAACTAATAATGCAGTGCAGGCTGTTGCTCGCGATGGGCATGATCGTGATTATCGCATGATTGTATTACAAGATGCTTGTGGCGCTAAAAATAAAGAAACCCATGACAATACGTTAACGCTATTAAAAGATTTTTCGAGTATTCATTCAGCTTCAGAAATAAAAAGTTTATTGCAAGCGTAGAATGCCTGTCATGCCAGCGAGCTTTTAGCTGGCATTCAAGCTTTAGTGTTATTTCTTAGGAAGCATGGTGCATCGTTACTTATTTTACTAATTCATTTAGTTGATGAATGCTTTGTGGGTTTGGAAAAGGATAGTCTGTCTTGCTGGGCTTTAATTGCAAATCAGCTAGCAACTTAGCATATTGAATACCTAAAGGTAGTGGTTCAATCAATGGTATGTCATAACCTTTTTGATTTAAAAAAGTAGTAATAGACTCTGCCATTCCCAGCATGCGACCAGATCCAAATACAATGGCGCCTGCATTATCTTCTTCTATTGCTTTTATGCATTCATTTGCAATTTTAGCGATGCTTTCGGTGGTGTAGTAATCATCTTGCGGTGAAAAATGTACATTACGATAAGATGCAAATTTATATTCTAAGCGGTATTTTTGAATTAAACGCATATGTAATGGCAAGCCTTTAGCGTTTGAGCTCACAATGCTAAATTTATTACTTAAAATTGCGGCGGTGGAAAATGCAATTTGCGGCAGGCTTACAACAGGGATGTTGGCCGCTTCATAGCAAGCGGCTAACGCCATCTCTGCCATAATGTTGATAACAATGGCGTCAACGTTATTATCATTTTGCGCTTCTAAAATCTTTTGTAAAACAGCATTTGAAAATGCACTAATCTCAAATTCAGAACGTAAAGAATCTGCTTTAATTGATGTATAGGATATCGATAAGGTCATGCCTGGTTTTTCATATGGTTTAAGCATTTCTAAGTTGCACATCGCGGGTGCATCTGCAGGTAAAATAATGCGAATATGGGTCATCACGTTTCTCCCAGGTAATGATTTAAATGCGTTAGCATACGTTTCACGGTAGCAAAAACTTTTTTAATATTACGCGGCTCTACTTTTTCAATGAGAATGCATAAGCTAATACGCTGTACGCAATAATCAAGTAGGGCAGCTTTGGTTTGTTTGAGCCATGTTTTTTCATCATGCTGATTACTTACGAGTAACATATGTCTTTTTAAAAGATTGAATAAAGTAGCTGAATCGTGCTTTTCTGGTAGCACATACGCTAGAAATTCTATTACATCACGCTGGGGCAAATGAATGATAGGCAGTTCCCAGTCTAGTAGTATTGCATGGCTTGGGCTTGAGAATTTGACCGCAATATTTTTTGGAGCAAAGTCATTGTGAATAAGTGTTTTAGGTGATGTATCAATTAGTGGGTACCATTCATTAATTGTCGAAACCCAATGTTCATAAAGTCCATGATCTTCTTTTGAAATTAATCCGCCAATGTGGGTTTCCAATGCTTCGCTTAGTGCCTGCCATAAGGGATTTAATTTTAAATATGTTCTGGAATCGACATGGCGTAAAATTGAAAATGATTCAATCTCTGTCAGTCTGTCATACCAACAATGGTGAAATGTCCCGATAGCATCTATCACGGCATGAATTGCTTCGTTGTTCCATTGTTGGTAATCAATATGATTACTTGCGGAATAGTCTTCATTAAAGGCTTTTAAAATTAGGATAGATGAATTATTAGTTGGGTCATCATCATAGCCTAGTATCTCAGGCATCACGGCTGTCAACGCTGGATTTGATTTCTGTAATTGGTAAGCTAGAATTTCTCTTTTGTTAATATTAGAGAAGTTTAATTGTCCCAAATAATTTTCAAGAGGTTGTTGTGTATGTACACCTAGTTGAGTTTGAAATAAATGAGAAATGTTTTTTAAATAATCTTTGTCGCTTACTTTAGATTTGATTACGACATCTTCTGTCATGAATTGATTATCTATTTCAAATTGCAAACGATACTTAAATATTCCAATGGGGTGATTCACATTGTCTGGGTGTTTTACTTGGCTGATTTCTGTATTTTTGGGAGTATTGAGTGGAGTGATTTCATGAATTTTAATATTTTTACCGCTGTGTTTGCTCATGAGCTCTGCAAAAAATAGCGGAGTAAACAGGTTATTTTCAAAATATTTATGTTTCATGTCTTTTCCTCTTACAAATTTTTTATAACAGTAACGTAAGAGGAGGGCTTTTGCAAAGTTAAGGACTTCTCGGTGGAGCGCTAGGAGTGGGGGCGGCAGCCGCAATGGCAACGGTGCGTTACATTGTTGCGCACTAGGCTGCATTGCGGCACCTGGTTGACTTTAGAGAGGTTGAGATGGTGCGTCGCTTACTTTAACATCACCTCTAACATTACCGGTGCCATTTTTAGTGGGAGCACAGTTGTGTTGTCTTGGCATTGTGCGATGTACAGTTCTGTGTGTGCTTCGGATGTTCCCTATGTGAAGACTCTGTACGACCATGCTAACAGCGGCGATAGCGATGCCTCCTGCAGAGCTTTCCACGTGACTATATTCATTTCCTGAGATAGTTATGTCTGAATCAGGACAGCAAGGGCTGCAGCATGCACTTACGCTAGCGCAACCCAATAAGACACCACCTGCAATAGTAAGACCAAGCGCCCATGCTGCGCCCCAGGTTGCTAAGCCTGCAATTAAAAGTCCTACTCCAATAGCTCCAAATATAAGCTTGCCTTTATGGCGATCCCAAAAGCTAGAGCTCGAGGTGGAATGGTTTTGTACTCGGGTTCCATTGATGTAAACCGAGCCTGACATGGTTGTTAAGCTCATTGTATTAATGGCGCATCGAGGAAAAATGTCATTTACATGCACTGCGCCACTCATTGTGTTCAGCGTGGAGTTTGCAGAAATATTGTTGGTTGTTATGCGCCCACTTGTTGTTGATACATTACAATAGGTTCCCATGTTTCTTTTGATGGTAACAGAGTGTTGATTGGAAATAGTAACCCGTTCGCTAATATCCCCATCAATTTCAATGTTGTATTGTTTTTATTGATAGGTTACGCCACCGATTATTATCGTTCCTGAAAAAATATTGTTCTGGCGAGATAGAATGGCGATGCGAGTCCCTTTTCCTACTTTGCCCTTAATGTGCACAGAGCCATCAATAACTTCAATGACAGCATTTTAGCCCGCATCTCCTTCAACAATGAGAGGTTCATTTTCAAACTTAACTTGTTGATTATCCGCAACTCCCTGTAACGTCGGCATAAATTATTCCATTATTATCCCTATAAATTTTGACGTATGATATCGATCGCGATTTTAAAATGCTAATTAAAATTTCTAGGTATCAATATGAAACCATCAACTGTAAAAATATTTGTGTTGCTGACGGTTATACTGATGGATTTACTTACTGGTATGGAGTTTGATTTATTCGTACCTAGTTTTCCAGAAATACAGCATCATTTTAATTTGACACCATTTTGGGTGGAAGCATTATTGTCCGGTAATTTTATCGGGTATTGCATTAGTTTGTTTTTTGCAGGAGAGCTTGCTGATCGTTATGGGCGTAAATCAATTATATTGTCAGGGTTAATTATTTTTATTTTAGGAAGTTTGCTTTGTTTATGTGACAGCTACAATATATTGTTGTTGGGGCGTTTTTTACAAGGTGTAGGTATTGCTGCTCCTGCTATTTTAAGTTTTTTAATTATTGCAGATGCGTATTCATTGAAAGAACAACAATTTTTGATGGCGATGTTAAATGGTTCGATGAATATGGCTGTTGCCATTGCGCCCGTGTTAGGAAGTTACATCACGTTGTATTTTCACTGGCAGGGTAATTTCGTCGCCTTGTTATTGTTGGGTATATTTGTTTTAGCAATGACGATATTTTTTATTCCTAAAAGCCATGCTGCGCAACAAGTAGAAGCAGCTTCAATGGTTAGCTATGTAGATATATTTAAATCTAAACCGTTATTGCTATTAATTTTTAGCATCTTGATGATGTTTGTGCCGTATTGGATTTTTGTGGGAATGTCGCCGCTGTTATATATCAAATCTCTTGGCGTTAGTCTCGCGCACTTTGGTTATTATCAAGGAGTTTTAGCGTTAGTGTTTTCGCTAGGCAGCGTATTGTTTGGTTTTATTATCAAGCGTTATGGGGATAATCAAAAGCAGTTGCTCTCTATTTCCAATGGAATATTTATCGTCAGCTTTTTGTTGATTGGTTTTGTTAGTTATATCGATAGCCATAATCCATTATTTATTACATTAGCGATGTTATCTTTTGTTATCGGGCAAATTATTCCGGGTAATTTGTTGTATCCCATTTGTTTGAGTTTTATGCCGCATGCAAAAGGCCGTGTGTCTGCCATTATTCAAGGTGGTCGTTTGATTGTTTCTTCATTGAGTTTGCAGCTGGCAGGGTATGTGTATCAGGGATCTTTTCAAAATATTGGAATGATTATTATTAGTTTTATTGCAATGGGGTTAGTGGCATCGTTTTTTGTGGTGAGAAATGAAAGGCTTATGTGTCCCTCACCCACCGCGTAAAAAAACATGTGGCGACCTCTCCCACAAGCGTTGCCTCCTCGTGCTCTTAGAGGGGTTGGGGATGAGGGTTTATTTAACCGATTTCACTTCCAATAAATGAATACGTCTATTATCACTGTGCAGTACTTTAAATTGATATTTTTCCAATGAAATAATTTCACCGCGCTTTGGTAAATGACCAAAGCCTTTTAAAACTAATCCGCCAATCGTATCAAATTCATCGTCATCAAAATCTGTTTTGAAGTAATCATTGAAATCTTCAATTGCCGTTGCAGCTTTTACAGTATAGGTGTTGTCATTTTGTTTACGTACATCATCTTCTTCATCGATATCATATTCATCTTCGATGTCACCCACAATTTGTTCTAAGACATCTTCAATTGTCACTAAGCCTGCCACATGTCCATATTCATCAATGACAATTGCCATGTGATTGCGTTTGATACGAAATTCACGTAATAAAATATCTAAACGTTTGCTTTGTGGAACAAATACAGCAGGACGTATAACGTCGTTAATTGTGAAGTGGCGAACTTCACCATTGAAATAATATTTTAATAAATCTTTCGCTAATAAAATTCCAATCACATCACCGCTATCTTCATCAATGACAGGGAAGCGAGAGTGCGCAGATTCAATAGCCGTGGGTAGTAAGGTGTCAAGTGTGCTATTGCGATCGACTGCTACCATTTGTGCGCGTGGGATCATGATTTCACGTACTTGCATTTCAGAGACTTGTAGCACGCTTTCTATCATGCTTAACATGTCGGCACTTAAGATATCGCGATCTTCTGCGTCACGTAATACATCCATCAACTGTTCGCGATCTTTGGGTTCGCGAATTAACATATCACTTAAACGTTCGAACCAAGAGCGTTGCTTTTGTTCATCTACGTCGTGGTCGTCCTGCATGAGTTGTCACCTTTTCTTCTGGTAGTTGGTATGGATTAGCAATTTTGAGTGTTTGCAAGATGCGAATTTCTTCAGCTTCCATTACTTTTGCATCTTTTAATTTAACATGGTCATAGCCTAGTAAATGTAATGTTCCGTGGATTACCATGTGTGCCCAGTGTGCTTTAGGGTCTTTTTTTTGTTCTTTTGCTTCTTTATTCACGACAGCTGAGCAGATAACAATATCACCTAGTATGACTCTGTTATCTTCTAACATATCCGGCATTTCAAATGGAAAAGCGAGTACGTTAGTCGGTCCTGTTTTTTTACGATAGGTGCTGTTAAGTTTGGTCATCTCGCGCGTGTTGACGACGCGTATCGTGATTTCTGCGGCAGGAATTTTATGTTGTAACGCGGCGTTGGCCCAGCGTTTAAGCGATGCTGCTCCTGGGATTTTTCTAGGAACAGCATGCTGAATAACAATGTGGTGCATGATATAGAGTATAGCCTTATTTATTGTTTAACTTATTATATCGTTCATAGGCTTCAACAACACTTTGAACTAATGGGTGACGGACAATATCACTTGGCTGGAATTGAGTGAAGCTAATTCCATTTACATCTTTAAGAATTTCAGATGCGTGAATTAATCCTGAGTCACGACGATTAGGTAAATCAATTTGTGATGTGTCGCCGGTAATGACTGCTTTTGAGTTAAAGCCAATACGTGTCAGAAACATTTTCATTTGTTCCGAGGTCGTATTTTGTGCTTCATCTAAAATGATAAATGAATCATTAAGCGATCGGCCGCGCATATAAGCAAGAGGAGCGAGCTCGATAATATCTCTCTCAATCAATTGCCCAACTTGATCAATACCTAACATTTCATGTAAGGCGTCGTAGAGTGGGCGTAAATAAGGATGTACCTTTTGCGCTAAATCGCCAGGTAAAAATCCGAGTTTTTCGCCAGCTTCTACGATAGGTCTTGTTAAAATGATACGACTAACGCGTTCGGTTTCTAAGGCGTTCACTGCGCAAGCAACAGCAAGATATGTTTTGCCTGTTCCTGCAGGGCCTAAGCCGAAACTAATGTCGTGGTTGAGAATATTTTTAATGTACTGCACTTGATTATCGCCGCGAGCAACAACAGCTCCGCCGCGTTTGGTATTGATTTCCATCGTTCTTTCCTGAGGGCGAGAAGCGTGCGCAGGAATTTTTTGTGACCCTTGCAAGTACAGATGCACTTGTTTGGGCAGTAATACCCTGGTTTTTTGCGCCTCTTTATAAAGCTCCTGTATCACTAATAACGCATGATCGACCGCAGCTTTCGCACCGCTAACCCAAAAGGTATAGCCGCGCTGATTGATGCGAACATCTAGACGTTTTTCAATAAGTTGGAGGTGTTCATTCTGTCTGCCACAGAGATTCAGCAGGTAGCGATTGTCCTCTGGCGTGAGGACTAACGTTTGCGAGTAGACTGTAGTTTCCAATGAGTTGTATTCCTTCAGTGACTGTCTCAACTTAAGTATAGCGCATATTTTCCATTAAGTTAAATCCCCACGTAAAGAGTTTGGTTGTGCGTCAGTGATTTTAATTGAAACGAGTTGCCCTATTAGTTCTGCTGGGCCAGAGAAGTTAACGACGCGATTGTTTTCGGTGCGTCCTGATAGTTTATTTGGGTCTTTCTTTGAAGGGCCTGTCACGAGTATTTCTTCGACATTGCCTATCATCGCTTCACTGATATTTCTCGTGTTTAATAAAATACGGTTTTGCAAAACAGCTAAACGTTGTTTTTTTACTTCCATCGAAACATCATCAGGTAGCTGCGCTGCAGGTGTGCCTGGGCGTGGGCTGTAAATAAAACTAAAGCTATTATCGAAACCAATTTCATGAATTAAATTCATCGTGTCTTCAAAGTCTGCTTCTGTTTCGCCGGGAAAACCAATGATGAAATCAGAAGATAAGCTAATAGTTGGCCGTACTTTGCGTAGTCGTCGGATCTTCGATTTATATTCTAGTGCAGTATATCCACGTTTCATTGCGGCAAGAATGCGGTCTGAGCCACTTTGTACGGGTAGATGTAAGTGATTCGCTAATTGTGGAATATCTGCATACGCTTGAATTAAATTGTTTGAAAATGCGATCGGATGTGATGTGGTAAAACGAATGCGCGCAACATTTTCTATGCTTGCAGTTAATTGGATGAGAGCAGCTAAGTCTGCAATTTCACCTTCATGAGTTGGGCCGCGATAGTCATTTACATTCTGACCGAGTAAATGAATTTCTCTCACGCCTTGTTCTGTGAGGGTGACAATTTCAGCGAGTACATCATCCAGCGGACGACTAATTTCTTCACCGCGTGTGTAAGGGACTACACAAAAACTACAGTATTTACTACAGCCTTCCATGATAGAAACGTATGCGCTAATGCCTTCAGCGCGTGGTTCTGGCATGCGATCGAATTTTTCAATCTCAGGGAAGCTGATATCAACGACGGCTTTTTTCTTAGCTTTCGCTTCATTTACCATGTCGCCCAAGCGATGTAGTGTCTGTGGGCCAAAGATAACATCGACGTATGGCGCGCGTTTTAAGATGGCTGCACCTTCTTGGCTTGCAACGCAGCCGCCCACACCAATAATAATGTGTGGCTTCTTTGCTTTGAGGTCGCGGAAGCGCCCTAATTCAGAAAATACTTTTTCTTGGGCTTTTTCACGAATCGAACAAGTATTAAGCAAAATAACATCAGCCTCATCGGGATTCTGTGTTTTTTCCAATTGATGTGATGCCTTGAGGACATCAGCCATTTTCGATGAATCGTATTCATTCATCTGGCAACCGTGGGTTTGGATATAAAGCTTGCTCATATTCTCGTTACCTCGTCCAAAAACTAACCGCGTATGATATGCGATAAAGGGTAGGTTGCCAATGGTTATGTTTTCTAGTGCGGTAGGCAAATAAGATCTGCTATCATTCGCATATGAATGATGAATTAAAACAACGCGCAGAACTTTTGCATCTTGCTGATATTAAGCGACATATTTTTCTATGCTGCGATCAAACCAAGCCAAAATGCTGTGATCTTGAGACTAGCCTCGTTGCGTGGGACTATCTCAAAGATCGGTTAAAAGAATTAAACTTAACTGATCAAGGCGGTATTTATAGGACAAAGGCTAATTGCCTGCGGGTTTGTCGAATGGGACCGATTGCTGTCGTATATCCAGAGGGAGTGTGGTATCACTCATGTCATCCATCTGTGCTCGAAAGAATTATTCAAGAGCATTTAATTGGCGGTAATCCTGTCAAAGAATATATGATCCTCTAGCCATGCCTATTTCTCGTATTTTCCAACCGATAGCACTAGCTTCTGACATAGAGGTCTCGCTGACTGAACAGGCGGTGCATCATTTAGCACGCGTGCTGCGTGTCAGTAAAGGCGATGAAATTATTTTGTTTAATGGCCAAGGTGGCGAATATCAAGCAGTTATTTCTCATGTAGATAAGAAATCAATAAAAGCGATGCTGGGTCAGCACAACCCACGAGAAGCAGAGTCATCTTTAGAATTGTATTTAGCCCAGGGTATTTCGCGTGGGGAAAGAATGGATTACACCATTCAAAAAGCAGTTGAGTTGGGGGTGAAGAAGATTATTCCATTGTTTACTGAGCGTTGTAACGTGAAGCTAGATGAGGAGCGTCGTGAAAAGCGACTACAGCATTGGCAAGCCATCGTGACGGGAGCTTGTGAGCAATCAGGGCGTAATCGAGTGCCAGAAATGGTAGCACCGCAGGCGTTTGATAAATGGGTCTCGAAAGCAGAAGCAGATTTCAGTTTTGTATTGTCTCCTCATGAAACCGGTGTTTTATCTCAGTATCCTATTCAATCGTCAGCAAAAGTTATTCTATTGATTGGCCCAGAGGGTGGATTAAGTGATGCGGAAGTTAATTTAGCGAGAGGGCATGGGTTTAAATCTCTTAATCTTGGGCCTCGTATTTTACGCACAGAAACGGCGGCGGTTGCCGCTATTGTCGCTTTGCAGTCTCGTTTTGGCGATATGTCGTAGAATATTTTTTGCGCACACGGGTGTATGGACAATTCAACTTCTTTGCGTATAATTACCCGTCCTTTTTGAGGAGATTTTGTAGAATGGCTGACGAAGCAGATATTGCTAGTATGAATATTGACAGAGCTGTTGCAGACGCGCTGAGCAAAATGCAGCAAAATGCGGCTCCGAAAGTGGGTGCAAAAATTTGTGTAGACTGTGGTGAAAAAATTCCGGATGCACGTCGTAAGTTAGGTTTTCAACTCTGCATTGAATGTGCAGAAGAGAGCGAAAGACGTGGATCTTTATTTGCTAAATAACAACAACCTTTTTCAAGGATGAGTGTATGGATAAAAATTCCTTTCCTGATACAGCAACAGAATGTACTTTACGTAGTAATGTAACTGAAATCATGCGTCACTATTTCGCTAACTTAAATGGCGAGGATCCAAAGCATGTGTATGATTTTTTCCTCGATGAAATCGAAGAACCATTGTTGCATTCTGTGATGAAGTTCGTTAACAGTAACCAATCTGAAGCAGCACGTTTGTTGGGTGTTTCTCGGGGCACTTTGCGTACGAAATTGAAAAAATTTGGAATGCTGTAATTTCTTAACCCCTCATCCCCAACCCTTCTCCCATACGCAAAAAGCGCTTTGGGAGAAGGGAGTGAAGCATATTTGCCTCTCCCACAAAGTGGGAGAGGCCGCCATGTGTTTTTTACATGGCGGGTGAGGGTGCTTGAATGCTGGTATGCGCAGCGTGTTCTTGTTAAGATGCTATTATTAGCATTAACGGATGGCGCTTTATGTTGACGGATTATCAAAAGGTCATTCACGAACTTTCAGAACGAATTGTTGCGGCGCAAAAGCCGATTCGAATTTTGGACGCTTTGAAGTGGGATCCTGAAATTCAAAAGCAATTTTTCAAGCATAAATGTAAAAATCTCCCGCATGTAACTGCAGAATACTATCAAGAGCATCACCCATTACAGTTTGATCCAATAAAAAAAATCGAAGAATTCCATGAAATTGAACGTGGGATACGTCGTAAGCTTGGCCAATACAGTGGCGTTGGTAGTGTCATGATGCGTATGTGTCGTGAATATGCGCGTGTTGTTGAAATGTTAATGGCGCGAGGCACACCGAAGTTTACAGAAATTTCTCAAGAGCTTTATGGAAGTTCTGAAGATGCATTCCATGTGGGTGCTCCCACTCTGAAAGATTTGGCAACGTTAATTGGTACCACTTTATCGAATATTAAAAATCAAGTGGTGACTGAGGCGGATATTAAATCGTTTACCAGTGAAGAAACCGTTAAAATTTTGCGGAAACGTTTTACGAGCTATTTTGGTGATAAAACTCCGCGGGTACAAATAAGCGATGGTATTTTAGCCGATGCTGCAGCGGGTGCTGAGCGCATTAAAATTCACAAAGGTATCATGTTTAGTGAGCGTGATATTCGCATGTTTGAAGTGCATGAAGGTTGGGTGCATTTGGGTACAACACTGAATGGGTTGGCGCAACCCGTGTGTACTTTTTTAAGTAAAGGGCCTCCTTCATCGACCATTACGCAAGAAGGTTTGGCGATTATTACTGAAGTTTTTACATTTGCTTCTTATCCTGGAAGGTTAAAACGTTTAACGAATCGGATTATCGCTGTTAATATGGCGGAAGAAGGCGCGAATTTTATTGAGGTTTATAATTTTTATCGCAAACAAGGATTGGAAGAAAACGAAAGTTATCACGCAACATCGCGCGTATTTCGTGGCAGCACACCTGATGGTGGGCCGTTTACAAAAGATTTATCTTACAGTAAAGGTTTTATTTTAATTTATAATTATATTCGTCTTGCTGTGCAGCGCGGTTTGGTCACACAAATTCCATTATTGTTTATTGGAAAAACTACGTTAGAAGACGTGCATATTCTTTCTGATTTAGTCGAAGAAGGCATTGTGATCGCGCCGAAGTATGTCCCACCGCAATTTCAAGATATCGCAGCATTGACTGCTTGGATGTGTTATTCGTTATTCTTGAATAAGCTTGATTTGCAACGTATGGCGACGGATTTTAAATCTTTCTTGCAGTGATGCCTCATTCCCCCTCAGGTTTTTTTAAAGCAGATGAGGGGGTGAAAATTAAGTCTTTTTCCCAAATAAACGTGTACAGACCGATGATCGTGGCTGTTCTTCTTTTTTTGCAGCATTTTGCAGTTGTTTTTCTAGTCTCGCTATAGCTACTTTCTGATCGCGATTTTCTTTTTCTAGTTGTTGTTGATTTTGTTCCAGCTTAGCAAGCATCACTTGTTGTTTGAGCATGGTTTGTTGTAATTCCCCTGCTGTGGCGGTTAATTCTTTGGTGGCGCTTGCACTAGCTACTTGGTATTTTTCTAGCTGAGCTCTTAAATGCTGCGCATCATTCTTTGCGGCTTTTAGTTCTGTTTGTAAGATTTTTATTTCTGCCACATTAGATACTTCAGCTGCTTTTTTTTCTTCTGGAGTTAGTTTTTTTTCTTGATCCTGTAATCGGATTTGATGTTTGGCCAGCGCTAAATCTACATCTTTTTTAATGGCATCATATTGTTGTTGTGTTGCAGATAGAAAATGATCACAAGCGGTACTGACATATAAAAATGTAGAGTGTGTTTCATTAATCAATAAAGAGAGTTCAGGTTCAATATTTCCCTTGTAATCGAACACGCCGTTTTGAAGTTGTGAGGATAGTAAAATCAAGTCTTTTAATGTGATGGACTGAAATTTTTCTTGATTATGCATGGCATCATTAATAGCTTTTAATGCTGCATCATAAAATTTTTGTAGCTTAGCCTTTGCATCGTGTAATGCAATTTCAAGTTTATTTTTATCGATAAGAGAGGGTTCAAATCGTTGCAACTCACAGATGCTCTGTTGCAGTCTAAGATAATCATCTTGCAAAGCTTCAAGGTGGCGAGATATTTTTTGTGCTGGCTCGCGGAATTGCGTCTTTTTAAAGTTTTTAATTTCTTTACTCAATTCTGCGATGGCTCTCTCTTTAGATGTGAAGCTAGATGCGCCTTCTTCTGGAAATAGCTGGGCCAGTAATTTTTTCATGACTACAAATTGTTGCGCATGAATTTCAGTGGCTGTTTGTTTGACGTCTTTAGTATCACGTAGGTTTGTTGTGACAGAAGAAGATGAAGATGTCTTGGTGTCTGGTAAGTTATGAGCTTGCATTGCTTAATTCCTGGATAAAATTTATCCGGGATCATGCGTGAGCGTTCATTAAGTATCAATAAGGGATTTTTCCCATATTGTGAGTGGACTGTCCGTAGATGCTGCCTCTTGAAAAAAGGCAGCGAAACCGAAGCAGGGATATTCTTTTATCCCTTTCGTTCTTTCTTCTTCTCTGTCTCAATATTTTCAATAATAAATTGAATAATCTCACCAGCCACATCAAGGTTAGTTGCTTTTTCAATCCCTTCTAAACCTGGTGATGCATTGACTTCCATAATGAGAGGGCCACGATTAGAGCGTACGATATCAACACCCGCCACATTTAATCCCATGATGTGTGCAGAGCGAATCGCCATATTGCGTTCTTCATCGGTAATTTCTACTGCGCTTGCTTTGCCGCCACGATGTAAGTTAGAGCGAAACTCTTCGGATTTTGCCTGGCGTTTCATGGCAGCAACTACTTTGCCGCCGACGACAAAACAACGGATATCTGCGCCGGCTGCTTCACGAATATATTCTTGGACTAAAATATTCACTTTCAGTCCAAAAAAGGCTTCAATTACGCTGCGTGCCGCTTTTGCTGTTTCCACCAGGACAACGCCAATACCTTGCGTGCCTTCTAAAAATTTAATGATTAATGGCGGGCCACCCACCATTTTAATCAAGTCTTGAATTTCATCGACAGAGTGTGCAAAGCCAGTAATAGGCAAGCCAATGCCGCGTTTAGATAAAATTTGCAAAGAGCGTAATTTATCGCGCGCACGTGTAATGGCGATAGAGTCGTTCAAACAAAAAACACCCATCATTTCGAGTTGACGTACAACCGCGGTACCGTAAAAAGTAATGGAGGCACCAATTCGTGGAATAACGGCGTCATAAGTTGCTAATTCTTGGCCTTTGTAATGAATGGTGGGGCGTGAAGAAGTGATGTTCATGTAGCAGCGTAAAGTGTCGATCACATCTGCGTGGAAACCACGTTGCTTAGCTGCTTCAACCAAACGGCGAGTTGAATATAAATCATGTTTTCTCGATAAAATCCCAATCTTCATAATATAACCTTGTTTTTTTTAGTAAACGACCTTGCGGGATCTACCGTATAACGCTTGCGGATCGCGCTGCGGCCAAGCAGCATTCTGAAAAGCATGGTATCACGTTCTGTTAAAGTAATCTCGACGGGCCATACTTCTTCACCTAGTGCCAATGGGGTGAAGATTACATAGCGTTCTTCTCTATGTCCACCAGAGTCAGTAACCCAGCGTTTATCGATAATATTGGCTGTACAGGTGACGACAGTGGTTGAATCAAATTGAATAGGGTGGATATCAAAGCTTATTTTATCAATATTGCCTTCTTTAAAAGGTCTTAAAGCAAAAGCATGTAGCGCAGAAGTTCTTGCTCCGGTATCCACTTTTGCTTTGACGCGATGCAGGCCTAGTTCAGGCATTGTTACCCATTCGCGCCAACCGATTGATTTACGCTTTTTTTTCATATGCTTATCCTTAGTACGAAATGCAGTTGATTTCGTGTGAATAACATTTCTCATGACTCTTTTTCAATGAGAATGGTGCGTGTTGGAAATGGCATGGAGATTCCTTCATTAGCAAATGCTTTTTTAATATCTTCATGCATACTTGTTTTCACTATATTGTAATTGTCTTTTGCACACCATACCGAAAATTTAATTTGAATAGCTGAGTCACCAAATTGCGTGATCAAAAAACTAGGATCAAGATCTTTCAGAGTGTAGTGATTGTTGGTAGCGACAGCAAATAATGCTGTTTTTACACGCTCTAAGTCTTCGTTATATGAAACGCCAATCGTTAAATCAACACGGCGTTTTGGAAAATAGGAAATATTCGTGATGGAAGATTTAACTAGAGTTTCATTAGGTAAACGTACCATCATATTATCTTGAGTACGTATTTTTACAGATAATAGATCAATCGACATGACTTCCCCTTCCATATCATTGACTTTAATCGTGTCACCAATTTCAAACGGTTTTTCACCAATAATAAATATGCCGCTAATAATATTTGAGAATGAAGTTTGTGAGGCAATACCAATCGCAACCGTTAAGATACCTGTCGCACCTAGCAGCGCAGTCAATTGAAACCCAAGTTGCTGTATAGATGAGGCTATAAATAACGCGAAAATTAAATAGAATGAAAAGCGTCTCACTAACATCGCTTGTTGACGAGTGAGTTTTCTTCTTAAACTTTTTACTAAGCTAATACTAACAATACGGCCGAGAAAATAACCTGCGCCAATGAGTAAGATAGCACGCAGGATTGCTCCAACTTGTAGTTGTTGTATTGCTTCAATAAATCCTGCCATAAAAAGGCCTCTCTTTGTTGATGCATTATTCTGTAGGGTGGGCACGCTGCGCTCTGAAATATCCCCACGAATTTTTGGTGGTATTACTCCCCTCTCCCAAAATGCTTTTCTTTGGGAGAGGGGCTAGGGGTGAGGGTATAAGCCCTCATCCCCAACCCTTCTCCCCTCGCAAAAATCACTCCGGGAGAAGGGGGAGTATCGATTTATCCTATGGTATCAATTTATTGATAGGCTGCAACAATTGGATAAAGGATATTATCCCATTCTTCTTTTGTGAGCTTTCCCATGAGGCGAAAACGTATAACACCTTGCTTATCAACAATCAATGTTTCAGGGACGCCAATGAGTTGTAGTTGTTTTGCTAGCCGCTGATTGGAGTCCATCATAACGGTTGTGTATGGATTACCAGCTTTTTTTAGCCAATTCTTTGCATCTTGCTGCGTATCGTTATAAAGTATGCCATAAATTGGGATAGCGTAAATTTCTTTGATTTTCATCAAAAAAGGGTGCTCTTCACGACAAGCAGTACACCAAGAGGCCCAGATATTGACAAGTGATACATGCCCTAGCAATTGTTCGTTTGTGATTTGATTAATAGGGTTAAATAGATTGCTCAGTTGAAAATTCGGAAATGTTTGTTGTGCAGTCGAAGATACATTCTGTGAAGTGCGCGAGCTCCAGTTTTGCCAGAGCACAAAGATAAATGCCGCAACGAGTGTGGCTGGTACAAAGAAAGAATAAAATGACTTTTTTTGTTTATTCATGATGGGTTCCAACGTTGCGATCTTTCATAGAGTAAAGTGAATAAGTGAGAAATAAAAGGATTTTTGTATGTCAAATAGCGTTTCAAATCTAACAGCAACCGAAACTAGCAAACGTGAACAACTAACTGAAGCGCAATATAACGAATTATATGAGCGTTCCATTCGTGATCCTAAAAAATTCTGGGCAGAACAAGCAGAAAAATTTATTACTTGGTACAAACGTTGGGGTAGCGTGCAAGTAGGGTCATTTGCCGAACACGATGTGCGTTGGTTTGACAATGGAAAATTAAATGCATCATACAATTGTTTAGATAGGCACTTAGAAACTCGCGCAAAAAAAACAGCATTCATTTGGGAAAGTGATAATAGTAAAGAAACCAAGCAATTTACTTATGCAGAACTACATGCGTTAGTTTGTCAGTTTGCGAATGTACTAAAAAAACAAAAAATTAAAAAAGGTGATCGAGTTTGCATTTACATGCCAATGATTCCTGAAGTGATTATTGCCATGTTGGCATGTGCACGCATTGGTGCCGTGCATTCTGTCGTGTTTGGTGGTTTTTCTCCTGACGCACTGCGTATGCGTATACTCGATGCGGGATGCCAAATAGTTGTCACAGCGAATGAAGGCGTGCGTGGTGGAAAGATGATTCCATTAAAAAGTAATGTCGATGAAGCATTACTACAGTGCCCTAATGTAAGAAAAGTCATTGTAGTAAAACGTACGGAAAATGAAGTGACATGGAATGCAGTGCGTGATCTGTGGTATCACGATGAAATGAAAACAGTGACGAGTGCTTGTCCTGCGGAAATTATGGATGCGGATGATCCATTATTTATTTTATATACCTCAGGCTCAACTGGAAAACCAAAAGGAATTTTGCACACGCATGGTGGTTACTTAGTGTATGCAGCGATTACGCATAAATATGTTTTTAATTATCAAGCGGACGATATTTATTGGTGTACTGCTGATGTGGGTTGGATTACTGGGCATTCTTATGGTGTATATGGGCCATTTTGTAACGGCGCGACATCTGTTATTTTTGAAGGTATTCCAAATTTCCCTACGCCGTCACGTTGTTGGGAAATTATCGATAAATATAATGTAACGATATTTTATACCGCGCCTACCGCATTGCGTTCATTGCGCCGTGAAGGCGATCAATGGGTAGAAAAAACAAAACGCGATAGCTTAAAAATTCTGGGAACAGTTGGTGAGCCTATCAATCCAGACACATGGCAATGGTATTTTGATATTGTTGGCGATAGGCATTGCCCTATCGTTGATACCTGGTGGCAAACAGAGACGGGTGGCATTTTAATTTCTCCTATTCCAGGCGCTACACCATTGAAGCCAGGTTCAGCATCATGGCCATTTTTAGGCGTTGTCCCTGCAGTTGTGGATGATAAAGGGAGTGAAGTTCCCGTTGATCAGTTAGGTAAGTTGGTGATCACACAGCCATGGCCAGGCATGATGCGTACAGTTTATGGCGATAAAAAGCGGTTTGCCGAAACTTATTTCACAGAGTTTTCCGGAAAATATTTAACTGGCGACAACGCACATGTTGATAGTGAAGGATATTTTTGGATTACAGGTCGCAATGATGATGTGATAAAAATTTCTGGGCATCGTATTGGGACAGAAGAAATTGAAAGCGCATTGGTTACGCACCCTGATGTGGCGGAGGCTGCGGTTGTGGCTGTGCCACACGAAGTCAAAGGTGAAAGTATTTATGCTTTCGTTACTTTATTTGCAGGAAAAAAACCAAGTGAGGCTTTGCGTAAAGCGCTTGTAGCACAAGTCCGAAAAGTCATCGGACCCATTGCAGCGCCAGATTATATTCAATTCGCAGAAGGCTTACCCAAGACACGTTCTGGAAAAATCATGCGTCGTGTATTGCGTAAAATTGCAAATAACGACACAGATGATTTAGGTGATACATCTACACTTGCAGATCCGCAGGTGGTAGAACAATTAATTCAAGGTCGAATTCATTTTGTAGGTGAAGCTGATGGCAAAAAATAAAATGCAATTTCTTTGGGATGATCCTCTTCTGTTAAATGAACAATTGAGTGAAGAAGAGCGCATGATTCGTGATGCCGCACGTGAATATGCACAAGGAAAATTGCAACCAAGAATTCTAGATGCATTTCATAATGAACATTTTGATAGAGATATTTTTCATGAAATGGGTGCGCAAGGATTTCTTGGCGCCACCATTCAAGGTTATGGATGTGCTGGAATCAATTACGTTGCTTATGGGTTATTAATTCGTGAAGTTGAGCGTGTTGATTCAGGTTATCGTTCTGCACTCAGTGTGCAATCGAGTTTGGCAATGCATGCTATCCATGCTTATGGCAGTGAAGAACAAAAACAAAAATTTTTACCGAAAATGGCAAAAGGTGAATGGATAGGATGTTTTGGATTAACAGAGCCTAATCATGGATCCGATCCGGGTGATATGGATGCAAAAGCAAAATCAGTTGCGGGTGGTTACACATTAAGTGGTACAAAGATGTGGATTACCAATTCCCCCATCGCAGATGTTTTTATCGTGTGGGCGAAAAATGATGCTGGACGTATACGCGGATATATTTTAGAAAAAAACATGGCAGGGTTGTCTGCGCCAGTGATGCATGGCAAGTTGAGTTTGCGTGCATCGATTACTGGTGAAATCGTGATGGAAAATGTTTTTGTCCCACAAGAAAATGAATTACCACATGCAGATGGTTTGTCTGGTCCATTAGGTTGTTTGGATAGTGCGAGATATGGTATTGCGTGGGGAGCTTTAGGCGCAGCAGAATTTTGTTGGCATGCGGCACGGCAATATATGTTAGATCGAAAACAATTCGGTAAACCACTGGCAGCAAATCAATTGGTGCAAATGAAATTAGCGAATATGCAAACGCAAGTTACTTTAGCATTACATGCGTGTTTGCGTGTGGGTCGATTAAAAGATGAGGGCAAAGTAACGACACCGATGATTTCTATGATTAAACGTAATTCGACATTGATTGCGTTAGACGTTGCACGTGAAGCGCGAGATATGCATGGTGGCAATGGTATTACCGAAGATTTTCATGTGATACGTCACATGCTGAATTTAGAGACGGTAAAAACATACGAAGGTACGGCAGATATTCACGCGTTAATTTTGGGGCACGCGCAAACCGGGTTGCAGGCGTTTAAATAAAGTGTAGCTTGTCATCCCGAGGAGCGAAGCGACGAGGGACCTCCCTGGATGAGTCGTGAAGCTGAACGAAGCGACGACGGATTTTCTCCGTGAGAGGGAGATCCCTCACGACGTTCGGGATGACAGTAACGTGGGCAAAGCGCAGCGTGCCCACCAAATGAATTATTATTTTTTAGCATTCCCCGTTCTACCGCCAGGTTGGGTAATGTGACTCATTTTGCTTGATCCAACAGGTTTATCCTTCTTTTTGTCAAACATTGTACGCGCAGCAAATGTAAATACACTGCCGGACTGACCTCTTCGTGGTGCAGTAGCATGTGCAGGTGTATTAGCTGGAGCACTTGCAGCTGCGATTACATGTTCTTCTCTCAGCCTTCTCTCAATATCATGTGCACTTAACTTGGTTGGAGAAGGCTTATGGCCTGCTTTTGGAGTAGGTGCTGGCGTGCTGGTTGCTGCGGGCGCTTTGTGGTCTTTTCGATGCGACATGTTGATTACCTCGCGTAAATGAGTTCAAATATGCTCCCTATTCAACACGAGCTCCATGTATGTTCATTAACTATACAATAAATAGTCAGTTTTGCCCAGTTTTCTTAGCTGGAAATACTGTAAGAGGTTGTAAATGAAGAAGATTGCAGAAGCCGATGTAGTCATTGTCGGTGGTGGAATTGCGGGATTATGGTTGCTCAATCGATTACGTCAATTAGGTTATTCTGCGGTATTACTTGAAGCTAAAGCCTTAGGTGGAGGACAAACCCATCTGTCTCAAGGCATCATTCATGGTGGAATGAAGTACGCATTACAAGGTTCCACGACAGATGCATCGCAAGCGATTTCTGATATGCCAAAAGTATGGGCTGATTGTTTGCAAGGAAAAGGCGTCATTGATTTAAGTCATGTGCCGGTTTTATCTAAGCATCAATATTTATGGTCAACAGCAAGTTTAACTTCAAAGTTAGCAGGCTTTTTTTCAGGATTATTATTAAAAGGAAATGTAACAGCATTAACACGTGAACAATTTCCAGAAATTTTTCAAGATTCACAATTCAAAGGCCAAGTCTATTCACTGGAAGAAATGGTCATTGATGTCAATGCATTAGTGCGCGAATTAGTAAAGCCGCACCAAGATGCGATTTATAAAATCGACGCGTTAACAGAAGAGCAATTACATTTTGATGAACATGGTTGTTTGCAGGCGATCGATATTCATGTTTCTCCATTAGAACCTATTCGCATTGAAGCGCAACGATTTATTTTCACAGCAGGTAGTGGCAATGAATTATTGTTTAATCGTCTACATCGTGATGAATTGAAAATGCAACGTAGACCATTACACATGGTTGTTGCGAAAACAGATTTTCATTATCCATTGTATGCACATTGTTTAGGGTTAGGTGCAACACCAAGAATTACCATTACGACGCACAGAGCACATGATGGAAAAAGTATTTGGTATCTAGGTGGCCAAATTGCAGAAGAAGGGATTAAGCGTACGTCAGAAGAACAAACGGCATTGGCTCGTAAAGAGTTAGCAGAATTGTTTCCATGGTTAGATTTTTCAACCGCACAGTTTGCAAGTTTCTTCGTTGACCGCGCGGAAGCGCAACAACCTGATGGCAAGCGTCCGGATACTTGTTCGCTCGCAGAAGTTGCAAATATGATAGTGGCATGGCCAACTAAATTAGCGTTTGCGCCTAAGTTAGCAGATCAAATCGTCGCGAAATTGCAACATGCAAACATGCAGCCGCACTTAACGGATGTCCGAGAATTACGCGCATGGCCCATTCCGTGTTTCGCAAAACCCATTTGGGATGAGTTGTTATGATCAAGCGCAATCCTATTGCTGCAACTGGCATTGATGTCAGTTGCATAGGATTAGGAACGGTTAAATTTGGTCGCAATCAAAGTGTGAAATATCCAACGCAATTTGAATTACCTTCTGATAAGCAAATTATTGAATTGCTTGCGTGCGCAAAATCATTGGGAATTAATTTATTAGATACTGCCCCAGCCTATGGAATCAGTGAAGAACGCTTGGGCAAAGTGTTAGGTGCAGGGCGCAAGGATTGGGTGATTTGTACTAAGGTTGGCGAAGAATTTGTGGATGGTCAGTCGTCTTTTGATTTTTCTCCCGCTGCAGTTGAACGTAGTGTAGAGCGTAGTTTGCGACGCCTCAACACGGATTTTCTTGATATCGTGTTAGTGCATTCTAACGGTGATGATAAAAAGATAATTGCTGAAGATGCTGTTTTTGTAACGTTAAAAAAGCTGCAAGAAAAAGGTTATTTTCGCACATTTGGTATGTCGACTAAAACGATTGAAGGTGGTTTGTTGACGGTTGATCATGCGGATATCGTGATGGCGACTTATAATCCGGTAGAGACGAGTGATAAACCAATCTTGGATTATGCTTATAAACATAATAAAGCAGTCTTTATCAAAAAAGCATTAGCAAGTGGTCACTTACAAAAAATCCATGCAGAAAATCCTGTTAAACACGCGATGGAATTTATTTTTGCGGAGCCAGGCGTGACAAGCGTGATTTTGGGGACGTTGAGCCCAGAGCATTTGCAGCAGAATGTTGATTCTCTCTGAAATGACTGGGGTCCTGTCACAGTGTGAGTGGAGAGGTGAAAGTTTTGCTCCCTTCTCCCAGCGTGTTTTTTACGATGGGAGAAGGATTGGGGATGAGGGTATTAATTAGTTTTTTATCTCAGCCAACATCTTCCTATAACTTTCCAGTCGCGACAAACTAATTTCATTTTTCTCAGCAGCAAGTTGTAATGCACATTCTGGTTCTTTCAAATGTTTGCAATCACGGAATTTGCAGTGTCCAAAGAATTTATCAAACTCAATAAATCCAGCGATTAATTCATTTAGACCCACATGCCATAATGCAAATTCACGAATACCAGGTGAATCAATCAAGTTTCCGCCATTATCTAAATGATATAGACGCGTGTGTGTGGTGGTATGCTTCCCTAAACCTGCAGCGGAAGTTTCACCGATTTGAATCGTTTTTTCAGGAAGAAATTTAGCGATAATTGAAGACTTGCCAACGCCGGATGTGCCGACTAGCACACAGGTTCTATGTTGTAGAAAGGTTTCTAATTCGGTTAGTCCGCCAGGTGATAGTGCGCAAGAGTATAAAACGTTATAGCCAATGTTTTTGTAAACATCGAGTCGATTATGCACGTCTTTGTAGTTCTCTTCGGTTAGTAAATCTTTTTTATTTAATAAGATTACAACGGGGATTTTTAAATTTTCTGCTGCAATTAAGTAACGATCAATTAAGTACTCAGAAAAAGTGGCTGGTGCTGTCACGACAATAATAGAGTCAATGTTAGCAGCGATGGGCTTGGATTTTTTTTTCTTTTCTGGGCGTGCGAGTAGTGATTTTCTAGGTAAACAACCCACGATAACCCCGGTGCCATCTTTATCAGGTTGCCATAGTACATTGTCGCCAGTGATCACGGTGTCGAGATTTTTGCGGATATGACAATAAATAATATTGTTATTTTCATCCTGCACTTCAGCATTGGCACCAAAGTTTGCGACAAGCAACCCTGTGCGTTCAGTGCCGTCGAGGTTACCTGCTTTCAAAAAAGTATTTTTCATAGGGATCTTTTCAAAAAAAGAGTATGCTATTGCCAATCTTAGGAATTATACAATGAAAATTTATCTCGTGGGTGGTGCAGTCCGCGATACATTGCTCAATTTACGATTCAAAGAAAAAGATTGGGTGGTTGTTGGGGCAACTGTCGATGATATGTTAGTGAAAGGATATAAGCAAGTTGGGAAAGATTTCCCCGTGTTTTTGCATCCTGAAACCAAAGAAGAATACGCTCTTGCTCGTGTCGAGCGTAAAGTGGGGAAGGGTTATACGGGCTTCACCTTTGATACCTCTCCCAAAGTGACGCTAGAGGAAGACTTAAAGCGCCGTGATCTCACCATTAATGCAATAGCGAGTGATAACGGTGTATTGGTTGACCCTTATGGTGGCCAGCAAGATATTCAAAAGAAAGTATTGCGTCATGTCTCTGCAGCATTTGTCGAAGATCCAGTGCGTATTTTACGAGTCGCTCGATTTGCAGCGCGCTTTGCGCATTTGGGTTTTACCGTTGCAGATGAAACAAATGTGTTGATGCAGCAGATGGTGAAAAATGGCGAAGTCAGTGCGCTGGTGGCTGAGCGTGTATGGAAGGAATTAGAAACGGCACTTGCAGAAAAAAATCCAGAGGTTTTTTTTCAAGTACTACAAGCATGTGATGCACGTTCTGTATTATTTCCAGAGATTGAAGAAACAGCGCGGCTAGCTTCAGTTGTGTCTATAACACAAAACACAGTTATCCGTTTTGCGGCGCTGTGTGCAACGCTCTCTGCGGATCAAGTGAATCACTTATGTGAGCGTTATCGCATTCCAAATGAATATCGCGAATTGGCATTTTTGGTTTCACGATATGTGTCAGACTATGAAAAAATCTCTAGCATGTCAGCACAAGATATTTTATCTGTATTAACTGCAACAGATGCATTTAGAAGAGAAGATCGATTTAAAAGTTTCATTCAAGTATGTGAAATTTGTACGAAGGGTTTCTCTAATCAATGGTTGGCATGTTATGATGCGGCAAAACAAGTGAATGCTAAGAATTTTATGCATTTACAGGGAAAAGAAATCGCGATGAAAATAGCGGAAGAGCGTGAGAAGGTTATTTCTGATGTGATTAATCAAGGGACGATGTATGGCTAAAAAAGAATGGGTAAACTTTTATTCAAAAAGGAAAATGGTAATGCCAAAGGCAAAGAAGAAAGTCGTAGCAAAAAAGAAAAAAGTGCAAGCAAGTAAAAAGAAAGTAGTTAAAGCGGTTAAAAAGAAAGTCGTGAAAGCAGTTAAAAAGAAAGTGGTTAAAGCCGTAAAAAAGAAAGTAGCAAAGCGTAAGAAGGTAGCTGCTATTCAAAAAGGTTATAACGTTATTACCGCATATTTAATTGTAAATCATGCCGCTAAAGCGATTGATTTTTACAAAAAAGTGTTTGGTGCTAAAGAACAGATGCGCATGGAGCATGGTGGCAAAGTTACTCATGCTGAATTAAAGTTTGGCGATAGCAAAATCATGTTAGGCGATGCATGCCCAGAAATGAATGCATGTAGTCCAGATGCGATTGGTGGTACACCTGTCGGTATTCACATCTATGTTAAAGATGTTGATGCAGTTGTGAAGAGTGCTGTTGCTGCAGGTGCGAAATTAGAAAGAGAAGTTGTTGATATGTTTTATGGTGACAGAAGTGGTTCTGTGGTCGATCCATTTGGGCACCGTTGGTTTGTTGCAACTCATGTTGAAGATGTAACAGCAGCGCAAATGAAAAAACGTTTGGCGGCTATGGCAGCGTAAATAAATCTGTCATCCCTCGCTTTGCTCGGGATGACAGTAGAGTGAAGAGGTATTTGATATGCGCTTGACTTCCCTCTAACCCTCAATTACTGTTTTCCAACATCACACAATCCTCAGGAGGGAGCCCCGTGAAAGTGAAAAATATCGTGAAAGTTATCGCAGTTGCTAGTTTGATGGCGTTCGGCGCAACGACCGTGTTTGCTGCTGATACAATGAGCGCAACCCAGAAACAACAAGTCGAAGGTGTAGTTAAAGATTACTTGATGAAAAACCCAGATGTTGTTGTGCAATCCTTGCAAGTGTACCAAAAGCAACAAATGGATCAGGCACGTAAGACAATCGAATCTACGCAAAAAGCTGCGCCTAAGTTTGCGAAAGAATTATTCCAAAATACAAAAGATCCAGTTGCAGGCAATCCAAATGGTAAGATTACTATCGTTGAGTTTTTTGATTACCAATGCCCACACTGTATTGAAATGACACCAGTTCTCGAAGCGGTTGCAAAAACAAATCCAGAAGTGCGTCTTGTATTTAAAGAATTCCCAATTCGTGGACCTGCTTCAGAAGCAGCTTCAAAAGCAGCGTTAGCCGCTAAAATGCAAGGTAAATACTTTGAATTCCATAAAGGATTGATGGCAGCGAATAAAGTGTTAACCGAAGCTGATATCATGAAGGTTGCGCAAGATGTTGGTTTAGATGTTGCTAAATTGAAAACTGATATGGGCAGTGATGCAGTATCACAACAAATTAAAGAAGACTATAAGCTAGCTCAATCGTTGCAATTGCTAGGTACACCAGCATTCTTTGTGGCTAAGACAGATGTAACCGCATCTGCGCCAGAAAAAGCATTGGTGTTTATCCCAGGTCAAGTTGATCAAGGTCAGCTTGAAGCAGTAATCAAGCAAGTTAGTTAATGGCTAATCGCGATTTCTGTTGCTCTGTGATTCTGTCACAGAGCAGCAGAGTCTGTTTTTTCGAGACTCGTTATGAATCAATATGCTGTTTTAGGTAATCCTATTGCGCATAGTCAATCACCTTTCATCCATCAATTTTTTGCTAAGCAAACCCAGCAACAATTGGAGTACCGCGCGATTCTTGTCGAATTAGATGGGTTGGCTCGTTTTCTCAATGAATTTCAAGCAAGAGGCGGAAAAGGTGTCAATATTACCCTGCCATTCAAACAAGAAGCTTTTGCTTTAGTGGACGTTTGTAGTGATTTAGCATGTGAAGCTGAGGCGGTTAATACCATCAAGTTCGAAGCAGATGGTCGCCGTTTCGGTGCAAATACCGATGGAATTGGTTTAGTGCGAGATATCGTTAGCAATAAACAAATTCAGCTAAAAGAGAAAACTATTTTAGTCTTAGGTGCTGGAGGTGCGGTAAAAGGAGTGCTGGGTCCTTTATTGCGAGAACAACCAAAGCAGCTCATTTTAGCCAACCGAACCGTTAGCAAAGCGTTAGCAGTAGCAGAGCATTTTGCAACAACCTTTCCAATTCTAGCTTGTGGGTTGCATGAGTTAATGGATTTTAAAGTTGATATCGTGATTAATGGCACAAGCGCAGGTCTACACAATGAAGAGCTTGATTTACCAACAGACATATTGAATCCAGGCGCATTTTGCTATGACATGGTTTATGGTAAAACGCAGACTTCTTTTCAACGATGGGCAATGCAAGCGGGGGCTCAATATGCTGATGGATTCGGTATGTTAGTTGAGCAAGCCGCAGAATCTCTCTTCTTGTGGACAAATAATAAACCAAAAACTGATTTATTACTTTCCAATTCACTGATGTAACGGTAAAATTAGCGCATAACTCTTATAACGAGTAAATTTTATGCTGCGGCGCGATGCAAAATCCAATGGCGAAGTCCCTATCGATATTCAGAATGGAAAGGTTGTTACCGCTGCTGAGTATAAAGCTACAGGTTTAAGTGAGGCAGAGATCCAAACAATTATTCGTGCTTGGCTTGAGCGTCGCAGCAGAAACGCTGCCCCGCGTTATTTATGGGGCGATAAGTTAACTGATAAGATACAAAATTTAGGATTGGTTATTGGCGAGCAATTTTGCGAAGACGACAAAGTGGTTGCACGATATCGTTGGGATTATGATTTAATCAAGGGTGTTCATGTCAATATAGAAATTTTTGGTAGAGAAGCAAAAAAATATGTCCTGGTGTTAGAGAGTCAAAACGAAAATATAGTGTTTGCTCAGTATGTGAGAATGACTGAAGAGGCGTTGAAGGCTGGAGTCATAGACATATCGGCGCCGCAGGCAGACGCATATTTTGCGTCACGTAGGTTTTGCAAATCGTAAAGTTGAGAGGCGATGTGTAGCGCATTTTGCACGCTTCGAAACAGCAGGCAATCTTTTAAGCTCTCTTCAGATGGCTTTGGAAGTCGTGATTAAGTCTGCAGAGGAAAAGCAAGAAGAGTTAGTCGTTCCTGTTGTGGTGACTCCCAGTGCCCAGGTGGCAGCTCCTCCCTATCCCCACGTCAGTGCCCAGGCGGCAGTTCTTCCTGTGAGCACTCCTTCCGTGCAAGATCAGCAAGTGAATGTGCTGGCGCTGCCTATGCCTAAGTTTGCTGATGCCCCTCCTCTTCCTCGGGCGGAGGATATAATACGACGGCGTAACGGAGGGGTAGTGGTTAAGCAAGAGGCTTCAGAAAGTTCATCGCGCTCAAATCCATGTGATTATGTAATGAATACGTTTGCTTTTTGCGGTGACATACTGAGCTCATGCTTGTCTAGCTTATGGGGTAGTAAGAAGCCTAAGCCTGAAAAACCTAAGCCTAGCGCTAATAATAAGCGTGTTTTGCATCATTCAGCGCGTCCTTACAAATAGAAAATGGAAAAATTAAATTATTTCTTCAGCTTTCCCTTGTAAGTTACAAAGGTTAGTCATAGAATGACTGCCGTGATTGCGGGGTGGAGCAGCCTGGTAGCTCGTCGGGCTCATAACCCGAAGGTCGTTGGTTCAAATCCAGCCCCCGCTACCAAATATAGCTTTAAAATAATAAAACCCCTCATGGGGTTTTTTGTTTTATAGAGTATGGATGTGGGCTTTAGGCCCATTTTTTATATATAGCGCAGAGAGATTATGGTTCAAGTTGAAGTAACGCTTAAAGATCGCCTTGCATCAGTAGTGAATGCCATGGGCTACGAATTTGTTGGTTGTGAGCTACAACGACAAAGTCGCCGTGCTTTGCTGCGTATATATATAGATGGAGAGAATGGTATTAATGTAGATGATTGCGCTAAAGTGAGTCGTCAGATTAGTGCTATGTTGGACGTGGAAGATCCAATTCAAGGAGAATACTCTCTAGAAGTATCTTCCCCAGGGTTAAATCGCCCTTTATTTGATGTAACGCATTTCCAGAAAGTGGTTGGCAATCGAGTGAAGATTCGTTTACATACCCCAATGAATGATAGACGTAATTTTGTCGGCACCTTGGTGCGGGTAAACGAAGGAAACATTCATCTTTTGGTTGATGCGCAAGAGATTGTGGTGCCTTTTTCCAGTGTAGAGAAGGCAAATGTCATTGCGGATATCCGCTAATTCGTGAGGCGATGCTATGAACAAAGAAATCTTATTAGTTGTTGAAGCCGTATCCAACGAAAAAGGTGTTGAGAGCGAGGTTATTTTCGAAGCGATTGAAGCAGCTTTAGAAATGGCAACCAAGAAACGCGCTGGCGAAGAAATCGATGTGAAAGTCACTATCGACAGAAAAACAGGTGATTATCACACTGTGCGTCGTTGGTTAGTCATAGCAGATGAGCAAGATGATGAAGACGGTGATGATGGTCTTACACGCCTGACGTTGACAGATGCTCGTGCGCGTAAAGCCAATGCAAAAGTAGAAGACTTTATTGAAGAGTCAATGGAATCAGTAGATTTTGGCCGTATTGCAGCACAAAAAGCAAAACAAGTCATCGTACAAAAAGTATTGGAAGCAGAGCGCGCGCAAGTTGCGAATGCTTTCAAAGAACGCTTAGGACACTTAGTCAATGGCGTAGTGAAGAAAGTAACACGAGACAATATTTTATTGGATCTTGGGAATAATGCTGAAGCGATGTTGCCACGCACAGAAGTGATACCACATGAAGCGATGCGAACTAATGATCGTATTCGTGCGTACCTCTATGAAATTCGCCAAGACATGAAAGGTCCACAAATGGTGGTGAGTCGTACACGACCAGAAATGTTGATTGAATTATTTAGAATTGAAGTGCCAGAAATTGGCGAAGAAGTTATTGAAGTTAAAGCTGCAGCACGTGATCCAGGTTCAAGAGCGAAGATTGCGGTTAAAACCAATGATAAGCGTATTGATCCGATTGGTGCATGTGTTGGTATGCGCGGTGCGCGTGTACAAGCAGTTTCAAGTGAGTTAGGTGGTGAGCGCGTTGATATTATTTTATGGGATGACAATCCAGCGCAATTAGTGATTAACGCAATGTCACCAGCAGAAGTTGCTTCCATTATTGTGGATGAAGATAGCCACACGATGGATCTTGCAGTACGTGAAGAACAGTTATCACAAGCCATTGGACGTAATGGCCAAAACGTACGTTTAGCGAGTGAGTTAACCGGTTGGAAGTTAAATGTCATGACCGAAGCACAAGCTAAAGCAAAATCGGCAGCAGAAGAATCTAGTGTTTCAATGTTATTCCAAGAAAAATTGGGTGTTGATGAAGAAGTTGCATCAGTGCTGGTTGGAGAAGGATTTACGACACTAGAAGAAATTGCATATGTCCCTATCCAAGAAATGCTTGAAATTGAAGGCTTTGATGAAGATTTAGTGACAGCGTTACGAGATAGAGCAAAAGGAGCCTTGTTAACAAAGGCAATTGCACAAGAGCAAGAATTAGAAGCTGAACCTGCCCAAGATTTATTAGAAATGGAAGGCATGGATAGGCATTTGGCGTATGTTTTTGCAAACCATGGCATTATTACTCGCGAAGATCTTGCTGAGCAATCAATCGATGATTTGTTAGAAATTGAAAACATAAAAGAAGATAAGGCTGCTGAGTTGATAATGACAGCTCGTAGGCCTTGGTTTAGTGATTCGGATCACTCCTAAAATGTGGGTGAGGAGGCACAATGGAAAATACAACTGCGCAAAGCAAGAAAAGCACAGTAAAAAAAGTCGATAAACAAGGTGTATCAGTAGAGCAATTAGCTCTTGATATAGGTGTTTCTGTTGAGCGCTTACTCAGCCAATTTCAAGATGCAGGGATCACCGTTACTGGTTCCAATGCACAGGTGACAGAGGAAGAAAAACAGCGATTATTGCATTATTTGAAAATGCACCATGGTGCAAAAACAGATGCTGCACCAGAAAAAATCGTTTTGCGTCGTGCTAAAACGAGTGAAATTAAAGTGTCAAATACACAAGGCGCAGGAAAAACGATTAGCGTGCAAGTGCGCAAAAAACGTACGTATATCAAGCGTGCTGTTGAAGAAGATGCAAAAACATCTGCAACATCACTACATGCGGTTGAAGATTTGGAAACGCCTGTTGTTGCTCTAGTAGTAGAGCAAGAGTTAGTTGCAGAACCAGAAGTCGTGGAAGTTCAGCCTGTTGTTGAAGCAACAGCGGCAGCAGTTAGTGAGGCAGCAGTAGAAGTTGCACAACCTGTCGCGGCCGGTGAGCAACCCAAAACAACAACACTTAAGCCTGTTGAGAAAGCGGCGACCACAACGTCTCCAGCTAAACCACCACTGCGTAAACCTGGGCAACCATTTGTTGAAAGTGATGAAGATGCACGTAAAAGGAAGAAGAAAGCACGTGGTGATAATAGAAGTGAAGATGGAGCTAACTTTGGCGCCGTACTGGCACGTGGTGGCAACTTACGCTTAGCGTTAAGTGATGATGCTGACTTTGGTCAACGCAGACGTCGTGGTGGCAAAGGAAGACGTCACTCACAAATGCAAGTACAAGCGTTTAATAAACCAACAGCACCCGCAGTGCACGAAGTAAGTATCCCAGAAACCATTACAGTTGCTGACTTAGCTCAGAAAATGTCAGTTAAAGCAGCAGAAGTCATCAAAGTGATGATGAAGATGGGAGCAATGGCAACCATCAATCAAGTCATCGACCAAGAAACTGCTATGTTAGTAGTAGAAGAAATGGGACATGTTCCTAAAACAGTAAGTGCTTATGCTGTTGAAGAATCACTAACGAAAGCCACGCAAATTGAAGGTGAAACATCATCGCGTGCGCCAGTCGTTACCATCATGGGGCACGTTGACCATGGTAAAACTTCATTGCTAGACTATATTCGTCGGACGAAAGTCACTGCATCAGAAGCAGGCGGAATTACGCAGCACATTGGTGCGTATCACGTGCAAACTGATAAAGGGATGATTACATTCCTTGATACACCAGGTCACGCAGCATTTACTGCAATGCGTGCACGTGGTGCGAAATTGACAGATATCGTAGTGTTAGTCGTTGCCGCAGATGATGGCGTGATGCCACAAACAGTGGAAGCGATTAATCACGCGAGAGCAGCGAACGTTCCTATCGTTATCGCAGTCAATAAAATTGATAAACCAGAAGCTGATCCAGATCGTGTTAAAAATGAATTAGCTAAACATGCTCTCATTCCAGAAGAATGGGGTGGTGATACGATGTTTGTCCATATTTCTGCGAAATCCGGAGAAAACATCGATCAATTGCTAGATTCTATTTTAGTACAAGCTGAAGTTTTAGAGTTGAATGCTGTTGTTAGTTGCGCAGCACGCGGCGTAGTGATCGAATCACGTTTAGATAAAGGACGTGGTGCAGTTGCCAGCTTGCTAGTACAACAAGGTACGTTACGTAAAGGCGATTTAGTGTTAGCTGGTTTTGAATATGGTCGCGTACGCGCCATGTTTGATGAAACCGGTAAAACAATTGAAACAGCGGGTCCATCGATTCCTGTGGAAATTCTAGGTCTTTCAAGTACGCCGAATGCAGGTGATGAATTCATTGTTGTCGCGGATGAAAAACGCGCGCGTGAAGTTGCATTGTTCCGTCAAGGCAAGTATCGCGAAGTGAAATTAGCGAAACAAAACGCATCGAAGCTCGAAAACATCCTGCAACGTATGGGTGAGGACAGCAAGCTTGAAGGCACATTAAACATTGTCCTCAAGGCTGACGTACAAGGTTCAGCAGAAGCATTAACACAAGCATTAGTTGATTTAACGACGGCTGAAGTAAAAGTGAAAATCGTTGCAAGTGGTGTGGGTGGAATTAGTGAAACAGACGTTAACCTCGCGTTAGCATCAAATGCTGTCATCATCGGCTTTAACGTACGTGCAAACAATGAAGCGCGTAAGTTAATTGAAAATGAAGGCATCAGTATTCATTACCATAGCATTATTTACGACGTAATTAATGAAGTGAAGCGTGCATTAAGTGGCTTCTTAGCACCAGAAATTCAAGAAAAGATTGTTGGCTTGGCACAAGTACGCGATGTCTTCCGTTCATCGAAGATCGGTGCAATTGCCGGATGTATGGTGACAGAAGGTGTTGTACGCCGTAATAATCCAATCCGTGTATTGCGCGATAACGTGGTGGTTTACGAAGGATATTTAGAATCATTACGTCGCTTCAAAGAAGACGTTTCTGAAGTCCGCAACGCTATGGAGTGTGGTATTGGTGTGAAGAACTACAATGACGTCAGACCTGGCGATCAAATCGAAGTCTTCGAAAAAATTGAAGTGAAACGAGAGCTATAATGACGAAACGAAGCACGCGCACACAGCGCATCAATGATTTAATTCAGACTGAAATTGCAGCGATACTGCAACGTGAAGCAAGCGAATTAAATATTGGTATGGTGACAGTAACAGGTGTCGATGTGGCACCTGATTTATCTTATGCGCGTGTTTTTGTGAGTGTACTTGAGGATGACAGGGCAAAAGAAACGATCACATCGTTAAATAATGCCACCAAGTTTATCCGCTACTCACTTGCGCAAGTCGTAAAGCTGCGAATCACGCCTAACTTAAAATTCGTGTATGACGATTCAACATTACGTGGTACACGCATTTCATCTCTCATTCATAATGTATTAAAAGACGTCCCTTCTGATGATAGTGAAAAATAAAATTATCGATGGCATTTTGCTTCTGGATAAGCCGTTACACATTAGTTCAAATGGCGCGTTGCAGCGAGTAAAGCGTTTGTTTGGCGCACGAAAAGCTGGCCACACAGGCAGCTTAGATCCATTAGCAACAGGTATGCTGCCAATTTGTTTTGGTAAAGCGACAAAACAATCACAACGTTTATTAGAATCAGATAAATTTTATTTAGCGACAATTAAGTTCGGTGAAAAAACATCAACTGGTGATGCTGAAGGTCATGTAATTGAAACACAGCCAACAGATCACATCACATTACAGTCAGTGCAGCAGGCATTGAAAAAATTTACGGGATTGATTCAACAAATTCCTCCGATGTATTCAGCGCTGAAGCACCAAGGCAAACCGCTATATGAGTTAGCGCGTCAAGGAATTGAAATTGAACGCAAACCACGTGAGGTTACAATTCATAGTATAGAGTTAATTTCTCACGCACTGCCGAATCAAATTATTATCGCTGTGCATTGTACTAAAGGTACTTACGTCAGAACGTTAGCGGAAGATATCAGTGCAGCATTGGGATCGTGTGGGTCTCTCATTGGTTTGCGCCGTACTGCGGTTGCTCCTTATCAAAACCATGTAATGGTGACATTGCCTGAACTCGAAGAACTTTGTCAGCAAGCTGGACAAGAGGCTTTGATGCGTCATCTGATGGCTATTTAGTTTTTTTACTTCTCCTTCCTAGATTATTTTCCTCGCCAAATTAAAGTTCGCACTATTCCCCTCTCCCAAAATGCTTTTCTTTGGGAGAGGGGCTAGGGGTGAGGGTGTATGAAGTGACACAAATGTCTTTAGGGCGCACATGCATTGCTCAAGACCCTCATCCCCGGCCCTTCTCCCACAAGTGGGAGAAGGGAGCACTCTTAGAATGATTTATGTAACAACGCCATTTATATAGGGGGATTTCACCTCTAGCTGAGAAAAATTTAATCTACTACACTTCTGCAACATAAAAATAATAAAATAAAAGTGAGTGAGTAACCATGCAACCAAGAGATTTGAAATTAGCAGAATTAAAGACGACCTATGTAGAATCAGCACGCAATCAGTATGATTCATTGTTTTCAACGTTACAAATGAAACTAGAACAAGATTATCTGCAACATCAACTGAAACCACTAATAATGTCAATCATTGAATGCCTGCCGCCAGAATTAGTTTCGCTCGCACTAGAGTATATGGTGAGTGAGCTTTATTATGCTTCAATGACCTGCAGGCTAGTTTGGGGTGGATCTTCGCTTATGCACGCAAAAGACGCAACACACTTTTCGGTTGGTTACTATCTTGAGGGAGTAGATGCGGTGCGGAAAACGATTGAGTCTCAGCTACCACGTGCAAGTTTTGATAGTTATTCTGATAAAAATAAACAGAGTATTGCAGAGACCATAGAGCAACAGCGTAATTTTACTAATAATGGGCGCAGTTCATATGTTTACATTGCTTATTCAAAAGTTAAAGGTAATCAAGAAGATGTTTTGGTAAGCATACGCGGTTATCAATTTGGCAGTCACACGATTGTATTATCTTCACCAATTGAGATTCAATTTGTACCTGATATGAAGAGTGATCGTTATCGCTATCGTTCTGGTCCTGAAATGAAAGTGGAGAGTGTATCCGGTGCATTTGCAGATGCTGTTTGTGTTGTTCCTGAGAGAATAGACCACACAGGTGGTTTTGACAGGCCCCCCCTACCATCTGGAGCTCCATACGAATATTATCTCGGTGATGAAAAAAAGAGAGAAAATGTAACGCAATTATTATTAGAGCGTAATCGCTTGTTTGCTTGTAAAACAACGGTCAACCCGCCACATAAACCATTACGCGATTTTAAATTTTTCAGCATGCCTGTAAGCGTAAGCCGAGCTCATACAAACGCTATGCAGCGATATTTAAATGAAGTGAAAGACGCGCACAAATTCAGCGAACATAAGTTAACAGTAAGCGAGAGACTTGAGTTTAGAAATTTAAATGTTGCATTGCAAGATGTGCATACCGGTCAGATACCTGATGTGCCTGTGAGACTGTTAGATAAGCTTTATGATTTAAAAACACTGCAAGACATTAAACCTGATGCACAAGGTCGTCGTGTGATTCCAAGCGCAGCAGGTGCTATAGCGCAGACGTTTGGTTTGGCTGACATCCAACCAGCAAAAGATATTTTCGATAAAATACAACAGAAAATAAAATTGGAACTTGATGTGCGTGATGATGTTGTTCCCGCGGCACCTGGTGGGCCGAAGTAAGTGTTTTTTGTGGGTAAGCGTAGCGTGCTCACCATGGGTGTTGTTATACCAACATGTTCCCAATACATCATAAAAACAATAAAAAAGTGAGTGATTAGCCATGCAACCAAGAGATCATAAATCAACAGAATTAAAAGCAACTAATACAGCTTCATCTTCACAGTTTGTGGTAAGTCAGTTATCTCAAGCTTCTACTGCTGCAAATGTTCCGGTAGAGCAAAAAGCATATCCTCTTACCCGGTATATGCTTGAAATAGGAGATGATCTTGTGTTCTCCAATGAATTGACCTCTGCTGAAATAGCATCATTTAAAGTAGCAAATCCAGATTTGTTAGCTGTCAATAATGGTGAGATCCCAAGTGCTCCAGTGAAAATATTTAGTAAGTTGTATAATTTACTAGATTTAAAAATCAAGACTGCAGCGCCAGGCGAATTGTTGCCAGGATCTAGTAGTGAGAGATTTGTTAAGCAAGATGTCATACCTGCAAAAGAGGTATATGACAAACTGCAAGAAAAAATAAAAGCAATCGTTGCAGCGCGGTTAGCGCCTCAAGCGAAACCTCAAGAAGCTGTAATAGCAACCATTGCGCCATCAACTGTTTATGAAATAAGAAAGCATCGATTATTGACGGTAAAATTTGCTGGAGTACAAACAATGAGTGCAAATCCAAAGTCAGTCGGAGAGCCGCAAGAGTATCATGCTGTTACAAGAGTGCGACTAAAAAAAGTTTGAATAAAGTAGAGTGGGCAAAGCGCAGCGCTGAGATATCCCCACGAATTTTTACTCCCTTCTCCCAGAGTGTTTTTTACGATGGGAGAAGGGCAGGGGATGAGGGCCTATACCCTCACCCCTTACCCCTCTCCCAAAATAAAAGCATTTTGGGAGAGGGGAATAATACTACTAAAAATTCGTGGGGATATCTCAGAGCGCAGCGTGCCCACCATTTATTTGCGGCTTTAGGTAGTTAGATTGCTGCTATAATCCTAACGTATTTTTGTTCACCCTCCAGCTTTTATACATAAACCCTTGTACCTAGGCTGTCTCCCAGCTACAATACCCGGCTCAATTAATCTAGGTTTACTTTATTTATAAGAAATTGGAGTTAATTTTCATGGCATTAACAACTGAGACGACAGCAGCTATCGTCAAAACACATCAACGTGCGAGCAATGATACAGGTTCTTCTGAAGTACAAATCGCATTGTTAACAAATAGAATCAATTACTTAACAGGTCATTTAAAGGCTAACCCAAACGACAAGCATACAGGTTATGGTTTGAATCGTTTAGTGAGCCAACGCCGTAAATTGATGCGTTATTTCAAAAAGACGAACGCAAAAGCTTATCGCGATTTAATTCAAAAATTAGAGTTACGCGGCTAATTTAGGCTTGTTTGCATAATTTACTTAAAAATCGAATACAGGATATACAATACGTGACAGCAGTTAAAGAAACGTTTCGCTACGGTGATCACACAGTAACCCTCGAAACAGGTGTAGTAGCACGGCAAGCGACCGCCGCAGTAATGGCCAGCATGGGTGATACTGTGGTTTTAGTGACTGTTGTCGGTAAAGATGGCGGCGCAGATGATCGCGATTTCTTTCCGTTAACCGTGAATTACCAAGAGCGTACTTACGCTGCTGGGCGCATTCCAGGCGGTTATTTTAAGCGTGAAGGTAAGCCGTCAGAAAAAGAAACACTGACATCCCGCTTAATTGATAGACCATTACGTCCATTGTTTCCTAAAGGATTTAATCAAGAAGTACAAATTATTGCGACAGTCTTATCTATCGATCCACAAATCGATTCTGATATTCCTGCATTGCTAGGTGCTTCTGCAGCATTAGCGATTTCAGGTATGCCATTCAATGGCCCATTAGGCGCAGCGCGCGTGGGTTACAAAGAAGGTAACTACATTTTAAACCCAACAACAGCGCAGTTAGAGCACTCACAATTAGATATGGTGGTTGCAGGTACAGAACATGCTGTGTTGATGGTTGAGTCAGAAGCGAAAGAACTTTCTGAATCTATCATGTTAGGCGCGGTTATGTTTGCGCATCGCGAAATGCAAACAGCAATTGATGCAATGAAAAAGCTAGCGAATCAAGCTGGTAAGCCTGCTTGGGATTGGGAAGCTCCAACATTAAATTCAGTAGTTGAAAAACGTGTTGTTGAATTGGCTGAAGCAGAATTAACCCAAGCTTATCTAATTAGCGATAAACAAGAACGCCAAGATGCAGTTGCTGAAGTACGCGAAAACTTAGTTGAGAAAATGCTCGCTGAAAATGAAGGCAAAGAAGACGAAGTGACATTGAACAATGACATTAAGAATGTCTTTAACCATATGGAAAGCCGTATTGTTCGTAGCCGAATTTTACAAGGCTTACCACGTATAGATGGTCGTGATACCAAAACAGTAAGACCAATCAATGTTCAAGTGGGCGTGTTACCACGTACACATGGCTCTGCATTATTTACTCGTGGTGAAACGCAAGCAATCGTAGTTGCGACATTAGGAACAGAGCGTGATGCACAAACCATTGATGGCTTAATAGGTGAAAGCAAAGATCCCTTTATGCTGCATTATAACTTCCCTCCATACTCTGTGGGTGAAGTGGGTTTTGTTGGTAGTCCAAAGCGTCGTGAAATTGGCCATGGTAACTTGGCAAAACGTGGTGTGAAGGCAGTATTGCCACCACAAAAAGAATTTAACTATGTTATGCGTGTTGTGTCAGAAATCACTGAATCAAATGGTTCAAGTTCAATGGCAACCGTATGCGGTAGCAGTCTTGCATTGATGGATGCGGGTGTTCCTACTCGCGCACATGTTGCTGGTATTGCAATGGGCTTAGTGAAAGACGGTGAAAAATACGCGGTATTAACCGATATTTTAGGTGATGAAGATCACTTAGGTGATATGGACTTCAAAGTAGCTGGTACATTGAATGGTGTAACAGCGTTACAAATGGATATCAAGATTGATGGTATTACCGAAGAAATTATGCGCGATGCATTAGATCAAGCGCTTGCAGGACGTGTACATATTCTTGGAATTATGAATGCTGCTATCAGTGCTCCACGTACCGAAATGTCTGCGTATGCACCACGTATTTTAACTATGCGTGTTCCTACTGATAAAATTCGTGATGTTATCGGCAAGGGTGGTGTAACCATTCGTTCGATTACTGAAGAAACAGGCGCGATAGTTGATATCAATGATGATGGCGAAGTACGTATCGCTGCTGCAGATTTATCAGCGTGTGAAGCTGCAATGCGTCGTATTGAAATGATTACAGCCGATGTAGTGGTTGGCGAGATTTATGACGGTACCGTTGTGAAGTTAATGGACTTTGGTGCAATCGTAAACTTCTTACCAGGCAAGCAAGGTTTGGTGCACATTTCACAAATCGCAAATGAACGTATTGCGAAAGTGAGTGACAAATTGAGTGAAGGCCAAGCTGTGCGCGTGAAAGTGCTAGAAGTCGACAAAACAGGTCGCGTTCGTTTAAGCATGAAAGAAGCGGCGGCACCTGCTGAACAATCATCACAATCTTCTGCGATGTAATTAACGCAGTAGAGTGATGTTGGTTTTTATTTGAAAATCGAGGCTTAGGCCTCGATTTTTTTTTGCTGTCATCCCGAGCGAAGCGAGGGATCTCCCGGGGAGGTCCCTCGCTTCGCTCGGGATGACAAAATACAATAAAGTTCACAAGGAAGTTATATGGCTGAATCAACAGAGCCTCGCGGTGTTCTTGCCGTACGTACTATAGCAATGCCGGCAGATACTAATTCATATGGTGATATTTTTGGTGGTTGGTTAGTCTGTTTGATGGATATGGGCGCGCAAATCGAAGGACAGCGGCGTGCAAATAGTCGTGTTGTTACCGCAGCAATTAATGAGTTAGTGTTTTTGCAACGCGTGTATGTTGGTGATACGATTTGTTGTTATGCGGATCTTGTGAAAGTAGGTAGAACGTCAATGCAATTTCATATGGAAGTATGGACGTTACGTTTAAAGCACGAGGGACGAACAAAAGTAGCGGAAGGTTCTTTTGTTTTTGTTGCGATTGATGATGAAGGAAAGCCGCAAGCTGTTGATCGTTAGCGTCCTTACCCGTCACGTAAAAAGCACGTGACGACCTCTCCCATAAATGGGAGAGGTGAGAATTTTTTCCTCCCTTCTCCCAAAGCGCTTTTTGCGAAGGGGAGGCGGGTTGGGGATGAGGGTAAAAAAATTGATGTATATATATCAGGATGATTAGCATGAAATTTTTCAAATACATTGCCGTTTTGTTTTTTGCTTTTTCTACAATTTCTTTTGCAAATGATATTAAGCTTTATAATCAAGCAGTGTTTTTCGGCGATAGCTTGACGGATAATGGAAATCTGTATCACTCCTTCTTAGGCTTTATGCCAAAATCCCCACCGTATTATCAAGGGCGATTCACGAATGGTCCGACATGGGCTGAGCAATTGGTTCATCGAATGCAGGCTACGAATTCTAAGTTAGCTTTTGAAGATGATGCGTATGGTGGTGAGACAACTGTTTTTCATAATCCTTTTGATGGTTTTTTACCCTATGCGTTAAGTGAATCAATTGATAGTTACGTATTGCGTTATACATTTGATGATAAATCAGAAACGATTTATTTTTTCTGGATTGGTGCAAACGATTATTTATCAGGAAGTAATGATGTCGATGGTGCAACAGGCGAAGTGGTGCAGCGTATTCATGATATGGTTGAAAAATTAATTCAAAAAGGCGGGAAATACTTTGTTGTCATGAACTTGCCAGATATGTCTCGTATTCCTTATGGTAGAGCAAGTGGTATGGCGGAAAATATTTATTCGTTAACAGTGATGCACAATGCAAAATTAGCGACGAGTATGTTTGCGTTACAAGGACAGTATCCTGGCGTAACGATTCGTCAATTTGATATTTATAGTTTGTTTAATCAATTATTAGATCATGCAGATGAAATCAATGCTCGTTACCATACGCATATCAGTAATGTGACTGGATCATGTTGGTCAGGTGGGTATCATTTAACAGAAAAGAAATTACAACAACAGTTAACGTCAGCAGCAAAAAATAAAAATGTTGATGTTAAACAGTTAACACAATATGTGATGCAAACTCCGGCGCTAGCGGAAGCATATCGAGTTAGTCAAGGTTATGCAGACAATCTAGTTCCTTGTGCAGATCCCGATGATTATTTGTTTTGGGATAAAGTGCATCCAACCGCAGCTGTGCATGGTGTGTTAGCAGCGGCAATTGCAGAGTTTTTGGGGGCGTAATTAAGTAGCTCACCTCTCCACTTGTGGAGAGGTCGACGCATGCTTTACCCTCATCCCCAGCCCTTCTCCCATTCACAAAAAACGCTCTGGGAGAAGGGAGTAATGATTACCCTGCGCTTTGTTGAATCCGACCTTCAATTTTTGCAGAAAAAGGTTGCGGTAGAGATTCAATATAACTGATTAAAGCATTTAAATCAGTGTCACCACTTTTTATAACAGACGCGCTTTCTAAAACCGTAAAGCCGTCTCCACCTAAAGCAAGAAAATCATTCGTTGCAACCATATACGTTTTTTTGCTATCCAGGGGTTGACCATCATGTGTAATTGTTAAAACGCGTTGGCCTATTGGTTTGGATGAATCATAAGAATACGCTAGTCCAGATACTCCCAAAACAGAAGAGCGAGCTGTAGTCCATTGTTGTTCTAGCAAGGTGCGAATGTCATCACCTGTTAACGCAAGCTCAACTACTTGATTTGAAAATGGTTGTACTGCTGCTAATGTTCCCCACGTAACATTTCCCGCATCTAAGTTTGCACGAATACCGCCCGCATTCATAAAACTAATATCGGCATGTACATTGGCACGCATTGCATCAGTGATTAAATCTCCTAATTCTGATTCACCCGCTGCATTTGGATTTTTGGATAATGGATTTTGTAAGTCGCCTATGTGTTGATTCACCATAGGGTCCGTTTTATCTTTTGCATATTGAATCAATTTTACGGTATCCGCATCAGGTGCATTTCCTGGTGCTTGATCAGCATAAGTATTAATAATGCTAGCAGATTCATCCATAACAGAATGTGTTTTGTTGTCGACGTGTAAAGTGACTTCAGCAAATGCTGCGCTGTAGCTATAAGCTTGTGTTACCAAAACTTTATTACCACTTTTATTATTCAAAAAGCCATTTAAAAATTGATGTGTATGTCCAGCCATGACAACGTCTACACCGTCATCTAAGCGATTAACAATATTAACGATATCGCCTGTGATGTTGCTATTGTCGCGTGTTGGTCCTTCATAAGCATTTTGCTGGCCACCTTGGTGTATGATGACAACAACAATATTAACACCTTGTGCTTTGATTTTTGGAAGATATTGATTGATGGTATCTGCTTCATCAAGAAATTTTATTCCTTGAATTCTGGTTGGCATGATGACGCTAGGTGCATCTTTTAAAATGGCACCGATAAACGCAATGCGCGTACCATTCACATTTTTAATAATGTAAGGTTGAAATAAAGGTTTGCCTGTCGTTGCATCAACGATGTTTGCGGAAATATAAGGAAATGATGCGCCAGGGTAGTGTGGCAAAGGAATCCAATTGTTTGTGGGTGCTGTGTCACGTCCATTAATCATTTCAAAAAGATTTTTTTGTCCCTTATCGAATTCATGATTGCCAACTGTCGCAACGATATTGCACGCAGGATCTAGGCGTGTTTGTGGTGTGCAATGTGAGTTACCGAGTGAGTTAAAAAATAAAATAGTAGGTTCATCATTTAATAAGCTTGATGCAGGTGTTGATGCGCCAACTTGATCGCCCATTAACGCAATAACCGTGTTGTCATCCATTTCTTTTTTGAAATAGCTCGCCATCACGGCTGCGCCACCTACGGGATGGCTTCCACTTTTTCTGCCATCAACGATTTGTCCGTGAAAATCATTGATGCCTAATAGTTTGATAGTTGTTACATCGGTGCTAGCTGCAGAGGCGTAGGTAGAAAATGATAATAATGCGAGTGCTAAGATGTTTTTTTTCATGATAACTCCTGTAAATTTTTCTCCCTTCTCCCAGAGTGTTTTTTTACGAATGGGAGAAGGGTTGGGGATGAGGGTTAAATACTTTTCTGTACCAGGCTCAAAAACTCTGCGCGTGTTTTTCTGTCTTCACGAAAGCCACCTAACATGACTGATGTGGTCATCACAGAATTTTGTTTTTCAACGCCGCGCATCATCATGCATAAATGTTTTGCTTCGATGATAACGCCAACGCCAGAAGCGCCTGTTACTTGCATCATGGTTGTTGCAATTTGTTTGGTTAAATTTTCTTGCACTTGAAAGCGTCGCGCATACATGTCGACAATGCGTGCTATTTTAGATAAACCAAGAATTTTTCCTTTTGGGAGATAAGCAACATGACATTTTCCAATGAAGGGAAGTAAGTGATGTTCGCATAATGAATAGAGTTCAATATCTTTTACGATAATCATTTCATCGGAGTCAGATTCAAATAGAGCGCCATTGATGACTTCATCAAGTGACAAGTGATATCCATGTGTCATAAATGACATAGCAGTTGCTGCGCGCTTTGGAGTGTCTTTTAAACCTTCGCGATTTGGATCTTCGCCTATGCTTTCAATAATTTTTTTAAAATATGTTTCCATCATTACCACCTCGTTTAGCCTGGCGGCCAACCGAACTGACGTCCACCTAGTAAATGTAAATGGATGTGAAATACAGTTTGTCCAGCGCCAGCATTGCAGTTCATGACGACACGATAACCTTCTTCAGCAATATTCAATTGCTTTGCCAACATTTTGGCAGTCTGTATCATGTGGCCAACAAGTTCGTTATCTTCACTATGTAAATCATTGAGTGTCGAAATATGTTTATGTGGCACAATCAGTTTGTGATGTGCGGCTTGTGGATTGATATCATCAAATGCAACCACAAAGTCATCTTTATAAACAATCTTGGTAGGTATTTCGCCTTTTATGATTCGACAAAATAAACAGTCCATTGATGAGAGCCTCCTAATAATATGTTAAATCTTCACCTCTCCCGCTTGCGGGAGAGGTCGGCACGCGGTTTTTGCGTGACGGGTGAGGTCATGCCCTCATTCCCAGCCCTTCTCCCATTCGCAAAAAACGCTCTGGGAGAAGGGAGTGGTGTCTTGATAATTGAGGCAGAATTTTACAGGGTTTTTGTAGGGAAGAACATTAAAAACTTTTGACGTATGGTCAATTCTAGAGTAAATTTGGCGCAGTTTTGAGAGAAAATGCATGAATATTCATAACATAGCTAGCTATAAATTTGTGTCCTTAGTCGACTTGGTCGATTTGCGGGCGACTTTTTATCAAAAATGCGAAAGCCTGCAGTTGAAAGGGACTATCTTGGTTAGTCCAGAAGGAATTAATGTCAGTTTAGCTGGCATGACGGATTCTATTGCTGAGTTTAAAGCTTGGTTACTAGAAGATGTGCGTTTCGCAGATATGACGTTTCGTGAAAGCTTTTCAGAAGAAGTGCCATTTAGGCGTTTAAAAGTTAAGCTGAAGAAAGAAATTATTACGATTCGCCAGTCGGATATCCAGCCAGTGTCACATCGCGCTATGAGTATCTCTCCTGTTGAGTTCAAGCAATGGTTGGATGAAGGGCGTGAAATTACGGTGTTAGATACTCGCAACGAATACGAAATGGAATTCGGTACCTTTGAAAATGCAGTGAACTTAAAGATGAAGAGTTTTACCGATTTTCCAGAGTGTTCTCAGCAAGTAAGCAAAGATAAGCCAATCGTCATGTTTTGTACCGGCGGCGTACGTTGTGAAAAAGCGGCATTAGTTATGCAAGATCAAGGCTATCAAGATGTTTACCAGCTTGATGGCGGTATTTTGAATTACTTTAAAGAAGTTGGCGGTGCTCATTACCAGGGAGAATGTTTTGTATTTGATGGAAGAGTTGCATTGAATGCAGAGTTGAAATCGACAGGAGCTCAGCAATGCAAAGCTTGCCAGAGTCCTATTAAACCAGTTGAACATCATATTTGTCATAATTAATACAAGGGAAATGCTTTATGGGCTTAAAACGTATTGAACCAGGTCGTTCGGTTCCAAATGATATTAATGTAGTGATTGAAATTCCTTCACACAGTGATCCTGTGAAATATGAAGTTGATAAAGCCACTGGTGTTGTGATGGTAGATCGCTTTTTCGCGACAAGCATGCATTATCCTTGTGATTATGGCTATGTTCCCAACACGTTGTCAGAAGATGGCGATCCAGTTGATGTATTAGTTAAGTGTCCATATCCATTAAAACCCGGCGTTGTTATCCGTTGTCGCCCAGTTGGGATGTTACGTATGACAGATGAAGCTGGCAAAGATGTAAAAATTCTAGCTGTGCCAGTTGATAAGCTAACCACACGTTATAGCCATATTCATACGCCACAAGATTTTGGCCAAGAATTTTTGGATACGATTTCTCATTTTTTCCAACATTATAAAGACTTGGAAAAAGGTAAATGGGTAAAAATCGATGGCTGGGAAGACATTGAAGCAGCAAAAACTGAGATTTTGGCAAGCGTTGCGCGTTTCCATAAGGAAGCGGTTGGCTAGTGATTGATTGTACTAGTGTCTTTATTAAAATCCCTGCAATTCGCGGGGATTTTTTTTGTAACTTACGGAAAGTTCTAGCAAAAATCTTGTGCAATCTTAAGCTTGTGTTAAGAAAATCTGATTAGAATAACGCCGCTAGTAGATGAAAATAATAGCAATATAAGTAGATAGCGAGTCGAAATATGAATATAGGTGCACAAGTGTTAAAGAATAAAATTAATAAACGGTCTTCAGTAAACCTGGGAGGAATTCTGTGTTTGGTTGCGGCGGTTTATCTTATTTGTTATTTTTTAATTCGTGACGCGGTGACCCCTATTTCAATCAATTCCATGATATTGTCTTTGAACCATTGGTCTAATCATTGGCGAGTGTTGGCAGTTGGGTTGATGCCTATCTATATTGCGCTAATGTTATTTGGTACGGCAATGTTAGGAATCTATTTTGGTTCATTTTTACATCGCCGCATTGCAAAATTCTTTAAGAAATAAGCTATTATCAGTAATAAGCCTCTCCCTATGTAAGTTAAGCCATCATTCGAGTGTAAGATATCACCCATGATGACTGATGTTTGTGCACATAGTGTGTCGTATAACATCTTGAATCGATTGCCATATCATTTTTGTCAACTGTCTCGGTCAGTGGGGTTTCACCTGATTGTGATCTCCATTTTATTGTTTACTTGTTTCCATTTGTTATGATGAAAGTGTTCAGGGATGAAACAGGGATCGGCTAAGGGAAGGTTTCACAAAGGGATATATCTGCGACGGAAGGGCAGATGGCTGGATGCCTAGGGTAGGGGAAACGGGGGCAATCGCAAGATTGCCCTTTCTTTTTTTGTAATGGATTAATTACTCCCTTCTCCCAGAGTGTTTTTTACGAATGGGAGAAGGGTTGGGGATGAGGGGTTAATAAAAGCCCCTCACCCGCCATGTAAAAAACACGTGGCGACCTTTCCACAAGTGGAGAGGTGAAAGATTCACTATCTAGGTTCTATCTCTCCAATCTCTTGCCCCATCATCACAGCAGATCCAGGATGAAGTTCTTCAGTCCAAGCCATTCTATTTTCTGCAAATAGTAAAATCACAGTCGATCCTAATTTAAAATGACCGAGTTCAGCGCCTTTGCTTAAGCGGGTTGTTGCTGTGGGTAGCTTGACCGCAATTGATTTGCCCCTTGGATTCTCACCCCATACCGTTCCCATATTACCCACTATCATTGCGCCAATTAAAATAACAGCCATGGGGCCAATGGCTGTATCGAAGATACAAACAAGACGTTCATTTCGTGCAAATAAATTGGGGACGGTCGCCGCGGTAATTTGGTTAACAGAAAATAATTTACCGGGTACGTAAATAGTTTTGCGTAATGTGCCATCAAGAGGCATGTGAATACGATGGTAATCTCGGGGGGAGAGATATAGCGTCGTGAAAGCTCCATTAGTAAACTCTTCTGCCAATGTGGCGTCACCACCCAGCAAAGAAAGGGCGCTATAGTTAAATTGTTTTGCTTGAATAATGCTCTGTTGTTGAATAATGCCAATTTGGCTTACGCAGCCATCGACTGGGCTGGCGATTTGCTTCTCACCTTGCGCAATAGGGCGGAGCTCTGGTTTCAAATAACGCGTGAAAAATTGGTTAAATGTCGCATAGTCATCAGGATTTTCAATGATGGCTGCTTTCATATCAACGTTATAACGACGGATAAAAGTGGTAACCATCCATTTTTTGAGCCATGGCCAGCGTAAATTAGCAAGCCAACCCATTAGTCTCGTATAAGCAATCTGCGGCACAAGGTATTGTGGCAATACAGTAAAAAAATTTGACATAAATTTCTCAATCAAAAGGCTGGATTATAGCGAAGGATGGTGGCAATGGGTAGTTTGTAGTATTGTTGCAAATATTAGAAATTATTGAAAGATGAGCAAGGGGTTGTATGTATTTTAAGATTATTGTGTTGATATTTTTAGCCGTTATTCTTTATTGTTTAGGCAGTGGTTTAGTTTATCTAGTCAAAGATAAAGGAAAAGCCGATCGTGTTGTTAAAGCATTGACGTGGCGGATTAGCTTGTCTGTTATATTGTTTTTGTTGTTACTATTAGCTTATTACAATGGATGGATAGTACCGCATGCTGTTTAAGTTTTTTTTTCGGAATTGGATGACGAAAAAAATCACGCGATTGTTGCCAGTATATTTTTCTTTGCTTAATCAAATACAGTTAATTGTGTTTTCTGCGTATATCAAACAAGATTATTTTGAATATCAATTACAATATGAAAAACAGTTAATCACGAAAACTAAAGCATTATTTTCATGGCTGAAGAAAATGCGTGGCGTGGCAAATACAAAAGTGGATTGGGAGTGTATACGGTGTTGCGAGAACCTGTACGAATCTATCTTTGCGTTAGAGCTATTAAAGCATCGCGCCATTGATCATGCTACTTTTGAAGTTTGTCGGCATGAAATGCAGCAAGTGTCACAAGGGTTGTCATTGTTGTTGCAAGGTGAGAATAAGTTAGAAGCGCAAGCTTTGTTAAATGAAGCGATTAATGCGTTAGAAAATATTTTCCAAACGACCATTCAATTTATCACCGTTGATCCTGTTATTTTTTTATTGTTTATACGTGATATAAAAAATACGAATAATGAAATTAGCCATGCGATGGATATGCAATGCAGTTAGTTAATAATAGTAATTTAATTCGTTACCTGGTTAGTGTATTTCTTGCGATACTCATCGCTAGTATTGTCGAATATTTTTTTTCAATGACACATGGTTTGCTAATTCCAATCACAGCATTGTTTGTCATGCTGACGTCGGTTGGCAATATGATTTATCAAAGCGCGCAGCGCTATATTGTCATGCTTTTCATTGTGACGGTGTTTTCAATTATTTTTCCACCATTCCATTTGCTATATTGGCGTGTCATTGATGTCTCGTTGGGCGCAATGATTGGTATTGGTATGAATTTGTTGGTGCTTCCTAGGCATGCTGATGTTGAGTTTAGGCAGCGTATTTTCCCCGTGTTATTAGCAAGCGAAAATTTTTTTGTAGATACCATCGCTGTTTTAATAAAAGATAAACCTGAATTCGATGAAATGCTGCAGAAAGAGTTAGAGCAAAGTGTGCAAGGCCTGCCAGTGTGGGTTTTAAATCGTGGGTTTGATTTAGGATTGCAAAAAGGGCAAAGTTATTTTTTGATTAAAACGTATCATGTCGTTGAAGCATTATTGGCTTTGCGTTCGATGGCGCGATTTCAATTTGAAGCGGATTTAATTCAATTGATGAAAAGTGATATTCAAAACTGTGCGACCAAAACGATTGCATTTTTTAATGCATTAACACACGTGCTACAACTTAAAAAATTGAGTGAGGGTGTAGAAGAGTTTCATAATGATATCGTTATGCTAGATAAAAAATTCCAAGATTTATTGCCGTTGAGTCCAGATTTACTTTCATTAGCGGATGAAGATAGTCGTTTTTATGCGATTATTTATTGTTTAAATGATTTGCACAAGGCGCTGGTGAAGTTGGGGCAGGCGTTGCGGTGATGTTTTTTACCCTCATCCCCAGCCCTTCTCCCGTGCGCAAAAAATGCTATGGGAGAAGGGGGTGGATTATGTCTACCTCTCCCACTTGTGGGGGGCGTTGTTGCATAAATCGATTTTCTCCCTTCTCCCGCGAGGAGGCAGGGAAGTGCGAAGCACGAGCTGACGAGCCCCCGATAGGCGCGCAGCGGCGTTAAGTCATTGTGGCGCTTCTCAGCCGCAGGACGGTCGGGGCGTATATATTGTGTCGCGTTAAGTTTTCGCGCGCCGCAGACAGGGACGCTCTAAGCGGCAGTTAGCGAAAATAGCGACACGCTTGGAGTGATTTTTACGAGGGGAGAAGGGTTGGGGATGAGGGTTTTGAGCAAGGTATGTGCCTCCTAAAGATATTTGTGCCACTTCAAACACCCTCACCCCTAGCCCCTCTCCCAAAGAAAAGCATTTTGGGAGAGGGGAATAGTGCAGATTTTGATTTATGCAACAACGCCCTTGTGGGGGAGGTCGGCACGTGTTTTTTACGTGCCGGGTGAGGGATGTTTTTCTAAATCTTCGCCAACAACTTCGCAGTATCCGTTCCTAACGCTGTGCCAAACGATGTCCCAAACTGACTAGCTAAAGACTTCAGCATCGATCCTGAATCACTATAATCTTTGAAGCGTGTGGTTTGGAATTCAGTTTGCATTACATTAGATAAATTACCTAAGCCATCGACCAATCCTAACTTCAATGCAGTTTGTCCAGACCAAAAGTCACCGGAGAATAGTTCTGTATTGTCACCATGTAACTTGCCTTTGCGGCCTTCCATGACTGTTTGAATAAAGTTATCGTGCACTTCTTTAATGACGCCTTCTACTTTTTCTACATCAGCAGGTGTTTGTGGCATGAAAGGATCTAATCTATCTTTATTGACTCCAGCAGTGTAAACGCGGCGCTCTACACCTAGTTTCTTGATCACATCAGGGAAGCCAAAGCCTTTCATAATGACGCCAATAGAACCCGTGATCGTATTGGGATTCACATAAATTTTATCGGCAGCCACCGCTACAAAGTAAGCGCCCGATGCCATCATGTCTTCGCCAACGACAATGACTTTTTTATGGTATTTCTTTTTCATATCTAAAATAGCATCATGGATGATGGCTGCTTGTACTGGTGTTCCGCCACCGGAATTAATGTCTAACACAATACCTTTGGCATCAGGGTCTTTGAAGGCATCTTTTAAGATAGGAACAACAGTTTGCGCAGAAAAATTTTCCTCAGGAGCAATCATGCCATCAAGGCGGATTAAAGCGACGTATCCTTTTTCACCTGGTTCATTGGGTGTGGATCCACTATGGAAGATGCCAAACCCGATCAATACGATAATTAATAGCACAATAAAAAAACGGATGTTCTTCCAAAATCTTTCAGAGCGCTTTTCTTTGATTAAAGATTTAACTAGGTCAGTCATAATATCTTGATTATTCATTTGATTGTCTTGCATTTTTGAGCACCTCTTTTCGTGAGAACAAATTAAAACCTAATTTACGTGGTAAAGCAAATAAGTTGCTTGCATGACAACAGAGAGTTGTGCCGGTATAATGTGCAAACTTAATTATTAGACCTAGGGTGTTTCTTTATGGCATGGTTAATCAATGCAGCGCAACTCGATAAGTTTCGTAAAAGCCAAAAGTCATTAATCATTTTTGATGCTACTTATTTTTTATCAACAGAAAAAAATGCGCGTGAAGAGTTTGCAGCAAAACATATTATTGAGGCTAAGTTTTTTGATATCACACAATTTGCCGATCCAAACGGTATACACCATGGCATGGTCTTGCAAGATGAAAAAATATTGAGTGAGAAGCTCAGTGCGTTGGGTATTCGTAATGATTACAAAATCATTTTTTACGACAATAGTGATATGCATACTTCCTGCAGAGCATTATGGATGATGAAGCTGTTCGGTCATAATCCGAATCAATTGTATATTCTTGATGGTGGTTTAAGTGCATGGGAAGCTTATGAAGGTAAAACGGAGGCCGGCGATTGCAATTACTCAGCGAAGCAATATACCGCACAATTGCAATATCAATATCTGCGTACCCTCGAACAAATGAAAGAAAATGTGCGTGACCCTAGAGAGCAAGTAATCGATGTGCGTAATCCTGTTAGATTTTGTGGTGGTCCAGAATCGCGACCCGGATTACGTAGTGGCCATATTCCAGGAAGTTTTTGCTTTCCATTTTTTACCATGTATGAAAAAAATGGGATGTTGAAACCGTTAGAAAAAATCCGTCAGCAAATGTCAGATGTATCCATTTCATTAAAATATCCTACTATCACAACCTGTGGTTCGGGAACAACAGCACCTGTATTGAATTTTGTATTGGACATTATGGGGCTTGAGCAAAATTCTGTTTACAATGGTTCGTGGACAGAATGGGGTCATTCACTTACGTATGCGGGTGAAGCAAGTATTGAAGAAAGGCCGGTAGAGACGTGTATTAATGATATGTAGTCTCACCCGCCATGCAAAAGCGCATGTCGACCTCTCCACAAGCGCCGTCCCCTCGTGCTCTTAGAGGGGTGAAAGCTCCCTTCTCGGCGTTGTTGCATAAATCAAAATCTGCACTATTCCCCTCTCCCAAAATGCTTTTCTTTGGGAGAGGGGCTAGGGGTGAGGGTAAATTATTTATAAGACTTTCTCGAATCCGTATACGGCGTTGTGTAAGCGCCAGATCCTTTAAAATCAGATCGATATGCTTGTTGTGGTAATGCTGGTGTTGGAATTGAATTTGTCCATACTGGGATTACCGTTGCATTTTCAGAAATAAAGCGTGAAACCATGTTGGGCGACCCATAGAAATAAACACTGCTATTGTTCGCCGCTGCTGCAAACATTTTTTGATCTGCAGTGATATTAGCATGTGCAGAATCGCGGGTGCGTGCGTAAACATTGCAAGCATGCAAGTTCTTGCCATCAAATCGAGATCTTCCACTCAAGTCGACATTCATATTATTCACATTACCCGCTAATCCGATGCGTGCGTTATCGCATCCAGTTACATAGAGCCCGCCATCTTTGTTTGAAACCCAATAGAGATAAACTTGGCTATTGCCCGCAGCAGTTACTTTTTTCAGATTAGCAAAACCAGCGATTGTCGTGCAGCTGTTACCGCTAGCGTTAATCGTCAGCTTATTGGAATCAGCGCCAATGACATTGATACAGCCACTGCCTGTGTTTGAAATAGTGCGTATCCCAACACGACCGCTGACATTGACAGCGCCGCTGCCTGCATCATTAATATCTAGTGTAGGAGTTTGTGCGCCAATAATAGACAGCGCACCAGATCCATGTTGATTTATGCGACTGACTGCCATATCTCCAGCCAATAAAATATCGCCGCTAGAATATGAGTCGATAGTCATGCCATTGCTATAAACATCTCTACCCATAATAGCTGCTTTGCCGCTTACCGTTAAATTACTGAGGTTGTTAACACCTATGCGAACAATCACATTGCGTAAGTCGGTGTTGCAATCTTTGATCTTATGTAAAAATAAAGTGTTGTGATGTGTTTCAACAGCAACTTGACGTACAAAAACGTTTGGACCAAGAATTTGTACACTATTGGATTCTTGATGGCCGACAATCTGTACACGAAAATCACCATCGATATTAATTTTTGTGAAATTGGTGACACGTATCATCATGTTAGTCATTGCTTGATTGAGCGGTGCACTCTCTGCATATTGTGTAACTTGTTCAGGTTCACCAGTGAAAAACCATTTATTGGCGCGAGTTGTCCATTTATATGGATTGACGTTAACTTGGCTCATCCAACTTTCGGAGAGCAAGTCTCTGTTAACTTGAGAGCGGTAGTAAGCATTTTGATTTGAAGAGCAGCCGACAAGAATAATGCCGCAAATAATGCTAGTAACCAAAGTGAGTAGTAGTCTTTTCATGGCATCCCTTATTCAAGACGATTACTTGAAATTTATCATAAAATTGTATTAATGCGAAGAAGAGGTTGGTGAAAGGTGTCATCCCGAGGAGCAAAGCGACGAGGGATCTCCATAATAGTAGCGTGTAAATGAACGAAGCAACGACATTGAGGGAGATCCTTCGCTTTGCTCAGGATGACAGTAGCTCAGGGTGACAGTAAGTTCAGGATGACCGCTCCAACACAAAAACATGTCCCATCACTGGCTCATTGTTTTGTTGGCGTGTCATGGCTTGGTTATAAAATAGAATATTAAAACCATATTTTTGTGCAAGAGTGTCGATATATTGCTTACGATGAGCAAAACGACCTGATTGCAGCATTTCAAAGTCAGCCTGTTCGGAAATTTCTGTGTTAAAGGCAAATAACCCTTTTTCACGCAATGCTGTTTTGATGGCCATAAAAATAGGATCTAAGTCACCGATGTATACTAAGACATCACCTGCGACCATTAGGTCAAAAGTGGTATGTTGTGTTTGTAAGTAAGGGATAAAGTCGTTTTTGATTAACTCATCGTAAAGATTTTTTTGTGCAGCCATGGCTAACATATTAGCTGAAACATCAATACCAATTAAATTTTTTGCGTAAGGTTTAAGAGGTGTGCCGCATAAGCCTGTGCCGCAACCTAAATCAAGAATAGAGAGTGATGCAGGGCTTGGTTGTGCTGCTTTAATCAGAGCATTTAATAAAATAGCGGGCACTTGATATTCAAGCGCATTAATTAAATGCGCATCATAATGATCCGCATAAGCATCAAACAGAGTTGTAATATAATCTGGGGGTGCCGCAAGCAAGAGTTGATTTTTTGATAAAGCATCCACAGTGTAGCGTACGGCTTCGTTTTGTGGGCGCAAGCGCAATGCTTCAGTGAAGTGATGTAATGCAAGGCCAACGTGTTTTTTGAAAATAAAAGCAGTACCAACGTTATTGTGTGCTTCAAAATAGTTAGGATCTACGTGTATTGCGCGCTGATAATGTTGAATAGCTTGATCGATATTTCCTAGTTGAGAATCAATCACTCCTAAATTGTAGAGTACTTGCGTATCTTGCGGAGATAATTCTAATGCATTTAAATAATAAATTTTCGCATCTTTTAGCGAGCCGAGCTTGATATAACATGTGGCTAAGTTAGTTTGGGTCTCAAAATGAAACGCGTGAGTTTCATTGATGATGAGAAATTGTTTTTCTGCAGCAGAGAATTGTTCTTTTCTCATCAATGTGCAGGCAAGATGAAAACGTGCTGGAAAATGCGTAGGTGCATTTTCTAAAAGAAATTCATACGTCTTTATTGCAGCATCGAGTTGATTATCTTTTAGTAAAGCTAACCCTAAATTATAGTGCGCATCAGTGTAATCCGGCTGCATAGCAATTACTTTTTTATATTCTGCGATGGCAGCAGATATTTTCCCTTGCGCAAAATATACAGATCCCAAATTGTTATATGCAGATAAACAATTAGGGTCTAATGCAATGATTTGTAGTAGTAGATCCGCTGCCTGACTAAACAAGCCTTGAAGTTTTAATACATTGGCAAGATGCAAATAAAGCACGGGATTTTTAGGCGTCAGTTGAATAGCAGATTGTAAAAGATTGGTTGCATCAGTTAAGTTATCTTCTTGAGTGTATAAGATAGCAAGTCCGTGCAATGCATCTACGTGCTTAGGATTAGATTTGATAAGTGTGAGATAACCATTTTTCGCAGCAGGTAAATCACCTGCGTGATGTAATTCTCTTACTTTTGAAATATCAAGTTTAGCTTGTGCCATAAATTATTGTTTTACCATTTTAATGTGAGGAATCCCATCTTCGTCATAGGGTTCACTCATCGTATTAAACCCGTAGGATTGATAAAATTTTTCTAAATATTGCTGTGCTGAAATGATAATAGGAAGCGAGTTATTGATTTCGGTAAAATGCTGCATTAACTGTTGCATGAGTGCTTTACCAAAACTTTTTCCTCTGACAGAGGCTGCGGTGACAATGCGGCCGAAACTTACGGCATTAGGATAGGCTAAATCTTTTGGCAAAATACGAGCGTAAGCAACTAATTGCTGATTTTCAATTCCGAGTAAATGTAGTGATTGTTGGTCTCGATAGTCTAAATCATGATAAATGGATTTTTGTTCCACGATGAATACACTCTCTCGCAATGCCAAAATATCATAGAGCTCTTGAGTTTTGAGCTCATTAAAGGCTCGTTTTTGCCATTGAAGCATATTTTTTTCCATGAAGAGTGTCAAAAAATGTAATTTAACATAGAATAGTCAAAATTAGCTGTAAAGGCCAGGCATGAAGAAAGTCATTAAAACACGGTTACGACCACTCAATAGCTATGTGCTTATCCCGGGCTCAAAAAGTATTACAAATCGTGCGTTATTATTAGCGGCATTAGCTGATGGCGTCTCTGAATTGAATGGCGTTTTGTTGAGTGATGATACGCATGTATTTATTACCGCATTGCGCGAACTGGGCATAGTCATTGAAGTTAAGGCAGCGAGCAAAACGTGTATTGTGCATGGCGGTACATTCAGGGATAAGAAAAGCAAGATTTATTGTGGTGATGCAGGAACTGCAGCGCGTTTTATATTAGCAGTCTGCGCTTCTATTCCCGGTGACTATGAGTTTGATTGTTCAGATCAAATGCGTGCTCGTCCTTTAGAACCATTACTAAAAATTCTTAGTGCACAAGGCGCAAAAATAAAACCAGACGATGCATCACATATGCCATTGTTATTACGTGGGATTGATGGATTAGAAGGTGGTGAAATCACAGTAGAAGGTTCGCAGACAGGTCAGTTCGCATCCGCATTGTTGCTTGCTGCACCATTAGCGCAAGCAACGATCTCTGTTGAAATCGATGGGTTGGTGAGCGCACCGTACATCAATATGACATGTTTGATGATGGGTGAATTTGGTGTGTTAGTCAGACGCATGCGAAAAGCGCGCTATGTTGTACCTGTGCCACAAGATTATGTTCCCCGTAAATATTTTATTGAACCTGATATGTCAACGGCATCTTATTTTTTTGCAGCTGCAGCAGTGACACGAGGTAGCGTAACAATCCAAGCATTCATTGTAGAAGAGTCTAAGCAAGCAGATACAGAATTTTTGCTTATACTAGAAAAAATGGGTTGTATTGTCACATCTACTCATAAAGGAGTCGCAGTAAAAGGTCCCGATGAATTAAATGGAGTGAGTGTTGATATGCGACATTGCTCTGATGTATTTATGACATTAGCTGCAATAGCACCCTTTGCGACATCGCCAACAACGATTACGAATATTGGTCATGCACGTTTGAAAGAATCGGACCGTATTGCTGCCATGGAAGAAGGATTGAGAAAGTTAAATGTAAAAGTTGAAACTGGAGATGATTGGATGAGAGTATATCCAAGTGCCCCGATAGCAGGGACGATTGATAGTTTTAACGATCACCGAATTGCAATGGCGTTCGCTATTATTGGATTGCGTGTTGCAGGAATTAAAATTGATGGGGCTGAATGTGTTACTAAAACATGCCCGGAGTTTTTTACATTGTGGGATAATCTTTAATAATTAGTAGGGAGATTTGCATGGATGCAAACGACATTGACTCAAAATTAGCGACGATTGATTTGCGATTACAGGAAATTGAAGCGCGCATCAGTATCTTACCTAAAGTTCAAGGACAAAAGACGCCCCCCGTTCAGAAGGTCAATGAAAACGTGCAAGTTCAAGTTGATTCTCAAGTTAGTTCGCAAAGCGTGTCATCGTGGAATTGGTTGGGAATTATCGGGATATTCTGTTTAATCTGCGCGGCTGTATTTATTATCAAATTATCAATTGACTCTGGATGGCTTACGCATGCAAGGCAGATTGGGTTAGTCAATTTATTAGGGCTCGCATTAATTGTAAGTGGGCTCAGATTGCAAAAACTAGATTTGCAGTATGCGAGTTTTTTGCCAGCCGCGGGTATTATTATTTTGTATCTAGCCGCTTATGCAGCACGCAATGCTTATGAATTGATTTCATTCGAAACGGCAATGATAGAAATGTGTGTTATCTCGGTTGGCTGCATATATTTGTATAAGTTAATAAAGCATGACATCTATCCAATCATTACAACGATTGGTGTTTATGGTTTTCCAATATTGTTTAACCTACAAGAATACAGTTTCTTTACACTTTATTTTTATCTCATTTGTTCACTTGCTTTTGCAGCGATATCGGTTTGGATGCAGGCTAGAACGTTGGCCGTGTTAGGATCATATTTTGCTATTTTTTGTACTTCTTGGGTGGGAATGTCATTTGGAAATTATCCATTAATTGCTTTTGCTCTGGCAATGCATTTTGTCATTTATTTGATTGGAAGTTATTACTATACCCGTGTGACACAAATAGAATTAACGACTGAACAAGCATGGAGTTTTTTTCCAGTATTAATTTTATTTTATTCAATGGAATATTATTTTATTGATGCCGCCTATCCAGGGTTTGCTCCATGGATATCCTTGATATTTGCTGGTTTGCTCATTGCTATATATAGCTTGGCAAAAAAATTCATACCCAACAAAAAATTTAATAGTTTTCCAGTCGTGATGGGTTTTGCATCGCTAGTTTTGTTTCACTCAGGGTATCTAGAGTTATTGCCTGATGCATTATGTTATTGGCTATTCACTGTCATTGTCTTGTTAGGTGCAGTGATTCCTCGATCTTGGTTTGGCAACAAGAGTATTACCTGGAGTGTTGCGTTTATTCCAGTGGCGGCGGTGTCGGTTATTCTAGCCATTGAGCTATTTAATATGCTTTACCATATGATTTTTTCTAGTGAATTAAATCCATTAATAGCTTCGTTTGCAGCAGCAGTGAGTCTTTGGGTGCTCTTTGTTGCTCGATTTAATGAGTTAGGGCAGCAACAGTATTTTTATGGCATCTTAGCGGTTGCCCATTTGTTGGTGATAACAGCGCTCTACAATTTAACAAATGATATGAATTCATTGGCGATATCTGCTTCATGGCTTTTATATGCATTTGCAGTCATTGCTTTTGCGTTCACCCGCAAAGATAAACTAATGGCACAGTCTGCATTAGTAGTTCTTGCTTTTGCTGCAGGCAAAGCATTGCTCTATGACGTAGCAGCGGCAGCAACGGTTGTTAGAATATTTTGTTTATTACTGACAGGTGTGGTGTTGTACGGCGCGGGTTTCGTGTTGAAAAAGATTTCTGCGTGGAAGTAAATAAAGGGTTGTATCACCCCATTTTTTATATAAGCAAGCGTGTTCTCCCTTCTCCCGGAGTGATTTTTGCGAGGGGAGAAGGGTTGGGGATGAGGGGCTCAAACGTGAAATGATTCTTTTAATTAGCAAATATACACAGACCATCAACACCCTCACCCGACGCTTCGCGTCGACCTCTCCCACAAGGGCGTTGTTGCATAAATCGATTTTCTCCCTTCTCCCGGAGTGATTTTTACGAGGGGAGAAGGGTTGGGGATGAGGGTTTTGAGCAAGGTATGTGCCTCCTAAAGATATTTGTGCCACTTCAAACACCCTCACCCCTAGCCCCTCTCCCAATGAAAAGCATTTTGGGAGAGGGGAATAGTGCAGATTTTGATTTATGCAACAACGCCCAAGTAGGAGGGGTGAATTTAGAGAATTATTTATCCGTAATTTCCACAGTAGCAGCAGTATAAGCTACAGCTCTTCCATCACCTTTTTTGCTCAGTGAACGAGAAACCACGGTCGATTTGAATTTTGGATTATGGGTATCTAAAGAAAAACTAGGTTGTCCTATTTTAATTTTACGGTAATCGATGATGGTGAATGTGTTATCGGTTCCATCAGAGTCAACAAAATGTAAAATTCCCACTAAATCATTACTCGTTGTTGTGGTGCCACTAATAACAATCGATGCTCCTGGTGCAAGCGTCGTGTCAGAAACACTATAAATATTAGTCGGCATGACGTGATCAACGGTCGTATAGGTAAATGTTTCGTTAGAGCTATTTACAAGAGTAATATTCGCAGTGGACGTGTTAGCAGCAGCATAAATATTGGTGGCGATGAACAAAGTGGAAATTGTCGCAAACAAACTTGAGATTTTCATGAATTTATTCCTCAGTTGGTGTTGTTGTGATCGGATTCCTTTTTGTTTTGAATTTTTTACGCCTTTTCCTATTGGGCGAGGGCTTCTTCTCTACATTTTTTACTAATGTTTCGCGCTCTGAATCGCTAGCGTCAATAAACACAGTCCACCAATCGCTAAGTTCTTTGAGTGAGGTATCAGCATAAGCGCGCGCGAGTAACAAATCATAGCTTGCACGAAAACGTGGGTGGGTCAGTAAACGAAATGGTTTCGCACCAAAGCGTTGTGAAAATCGAAATTGCAGTAAACAAATTTCGCGGATAATAACGGTTAGGTTCCGTGGAATAGCTAAGCGTTCAATTAAATCTTTAGAGGCATCATGCACCGCGCGCTCATGTATCACGTACTCTGGCAACTTAGTGTGTTGCATTGTGTCAGTGTGATGGAGTACTGCTGGCCATATCAGTGCAGAGAAAATAAACGCGGGTGAAACGGTTTTGCTTTCTTTAACTCTTGTGTCAGCATCAGCAAGCGCTTTTTCAATGAGTATAGGATGTTTTTCAAAATGAGATTGAATGCCAGGTAATAGGTGATCAAGCAAGTCATGTTTTTTTAATAAGTTAAATGTGGGAAGGATTGCGCCTTCTTGTAGCAATTTGCTAATTTCTAAAAATAATCTCGCCGGAGAAACTTTGTCTAATAAGTTTTTTAGCTGCGGGATATGCTGCTCAGTATCAGGAGAAATAGTTAAATTTAATTTCCCCATAAATCGAATAGCGCGAATAATCCGTACAGGATCTTCTTGGTAACGTTGCTCTGGATTGCCGATAATGCGTAGTGTGCGAGTTTTGATATCTTGCATGCCGCCCACGTAATCGATAATGCTGAAATCCGCGATGTTGTAGTACAAGCCATTTACTGTGAAATCACGGCGCCATACATCATCATCAATGGTGCCATAGACGTTGTCACGTACGATCATGCCTTGATGAGTTTTCGCATGCTCAACCAGGGCGTTGTCGTGGTCAGTACGGAATGTGGCAACTTCAATAATTTCTCTTCCAAAAACGATATGCGCGAGACGAAAACGCTTTCCGATGAGGCGGCAATTTTTAAAAAGCTGGCGCACTTGCTCCGGATGGGCGTTGGTGCAAATGTCAAAATCCTTTGGTTTACGGCTCAGTAACAAATCTCTGACGCAGCCGCCAACAAGATAGGCGCTATAACCAGCGCTGTTAAGACGATAAAGAACTTTTAACGCACTACGGCTGATGTCATTACGTGAGATAGGGTGTTCGGCACGTGGAATGATGACCGGTTTGACCGCGTGTTTGGCAGGCTTTTGTTCTTTTTTGAATTTTTTTACTAGCCCTTTCAGCAACTTAATAATGTGTACTTTCCTCAATTAATCCAAATTTAATCTGCCAGTATGATAGCATCATTGTGTGGTTGATATCTACCCACAATGCGCTTCGCAGAGTGAATCCCAAAGTTCGGGCTTTTTGCTGCATACAGCGTCTAATTTTATATTTTCCGCTTCTAAAACGGTCTTAAATTCCGTGATGCGTGCAAAATCATGCTTTTGTAGTTCGGGTGAAACCATGCAAATTTTGAAACCAGCCTTTTTAAGAGCTGCTGCGTTTTGTGAATTGAGAGGCATGCGTGAGAAACAATCCGCCCAGACCCAGCCAGCTTTGTTTTTAAAGCCAAGCGCATACTCTAGTGCTTCTCGCTCTGAAAAACGGACGGCTAAGTTGTCTATGCCAAATCCTTCAATTTCTCTGTTTGCAGCGCGTTCCGCATAAATCGCAAAGTAAGGCATGGATAGGTCAAGAAAGAACCATTTTTTAATCTTATACTGGTTCATCAGCCGGATGCATTCCATTTCAACGCCTTCTGTTTTTACATTTAAAATCATAATGCCCTCGTGTTTCCAGTGCGCCAAAAATTCTGCAAAATTTTGTGGTTTAGGCTCGAGATGATGGTGGAATGCGTCGTGATGCAAAACGAGTTGGTCTTCGTGATAACGGATATCGATTTCGATACCACCCTCTTGAGGAACACTTTTTAATTGTTCAATAGTGTTGATGCGATGAAATATTTTTTCCATAAATTACCCCAAGATATATTTTGCAGATTGTATAGCAATCATTACCAGTGTAAATAGCTAGGATTGGTTGATAATTGCCAACCAATCCTAGAGTTTGCGTCGTATATTGCTCTATGTTTTAATGGGGCGCTAAAATAATACAAGGCGATCATTTTTTGATTATATGACATTGCAAATCACCTTAGATCATCCTACGTTTTTATTGAAATCGAAACTTCAAGAAGTTAGCGAAAGTTTTTTGCATTCCATGGGTTTTTGTTATTTTCAATATTTGCGTTGTTATGCAGATGGATCTATTGGGTTGTTGACCAACGATACTCGATTATTTGAACATTTCCAGGAGATGGATAATCAGCCTGTTGTGTTTTCTTCATTTGAAGAAGAACATGCAGCAGCACATTCGTATTGGTTTTTATGGGATGAAGAATTACCTGAAATGCCAGTAGAGCTAGCGCGTCAAAAATATAGTATTCGTAATGGGTTAACGCTCGTGCGCCGATCAAAAAATTATTACGATATGATTGCAGTTGCTTTACCAAAGGAGCAAGAAAATCCTGGCTCATTTTATCTTAATAAACTAGGTGCTATTGAGCAGTTTGTTAATGACTTTGATGTGAATAACAAAGATTTGCTAACCGTAATGAATAAAAATCCCATTGCGCTTCCTGTTGCTTATCGCGATGAAAATTATCAAGAGATGTGTTTATCGGATAAACGTATTGTTGTTGCAGGAAAAAATGGAATGACATATGTGACAGGGCAAGAGTTGGAGTGTTTGCGTTTATTGGCGCGGGGAGAAACCCATAAACAAATAGCGAAAGTCTTATGTTTGTCACCACGTACGATTGAAACGTATTTGCAGCGTATTAAGGCACGTACCGGCTGTGTGTCAAAGAGTGAGTTAGAGCGACTATTATAAATTTGTCCGGTGTTGTCACGGACAATGTTTTTCATGAGATCAATTACAATCACCCAATTACTTTTCGTATATTTTAAAAGGGTGACATATGAAAGTTCCAGAAAACATGATGGCAGAAGAAATTTTGAAACAATTCTGTGTTTATTATAATAGTCGCGATTTAGAAAAGTTATTAAAATTATTTACTAACGATACTAAAATGTTAGGCTCAGCGGTGGATGAATATCGTGTTGGACATGCGGAAATCGAAAAGCAATTTTTTCGTGATTGGGGGCAGTCAGAAGCATCAGAAATTGAAGTGGTTTCATTTATTCCATCGACACCGGGATCACAATGGGCCGCTGCTTTCTGTAAGGCGATTATTACGGTGGCAGGCGAGAAGCATGTGTTTGAAGATTTCCGTGGGACAATCGCTATCGAAAAAGAAAATGGAATATGGAAAATTGCGCATATGCACGCATCATTTCCTGATGTGAGAAATGCAAAAGATTCATCATTCCCATTAGAATAAATACCTTAGGTTTCCGTATTTTCTACTGATTGTTTTTGTGAATTAAACGACATAAACTCCATGCGAAATAACATCTAATGGAGATTTTATGTTAAAAGTAAAAAAATTATGTGCAACTGTTATGTTAACGTGGCTCGCTTCAAGCGCAATTCATGCGCAAGCCATTGCGCCGATAGTCGCAAGTCAAGATACCTTGCAATGGCAAGATGTTAAGGATTTGCCGCCTGGCGCTAAAGTTGCTGTTTTGATGGGAAATCCAGAAAAGCACGAGCCATTTGTGGCACGTTTAAAGTTACCCGCGAATTATACAATCCCTGTGCATAGTCATCCAATCAATGAGTCAGACACTATTTTATCGGGCGCGATTTATATTGGTATAGGTGGGCATGTTGATGTAAGCCAAGCGCAGTTATTGCATGCAGATGGTTTTATGATGATTCCAGCAAAAATGAAACATTATAGTGTGACCAAAGAAGAAACTATATTGCAAATTAATGGTGTGGGTCCTTGGGGTATGATTTATGCAAAAGCATAATAAATAAAAAATGAGGAGTCTTATGCAGCAACAAAATGATTTTCTTTATTTTAATACCGCATTAACCCTGTTGCCAGGATGTGTTTATTGGAAAAATGCTGACGGTGTATATCTAGATGGAAATCTGTATTTAAAAAAACAAATGGCTGCAAAAGGGTTTTCAATTGCATCAATTATTGGGCAAGCAGACGAAGATGTTTTTTCTCGCGAGTGTGCAGAGCTAATCCGAAGAAATGACATGGAAATCATGCGTAAAAATACACATATTATTCGGCAGGAAAATATTACTTTTCCCAATGGCGAGTTATTTGTTTTTATTTCTTCTAAAAGAACCATTTTAGATCAAAATGGCGATGTCTGTGGTTTGGTGGGGATGTCTCTAGATACCACTAAGCATGAAAGAGTGTCACGCATGCATCGCTATAGAGAATGGATCGCAGAAAGAAATCATGGAGTAGATGAAATTTTAAATGCAAAACTATGGTTATCTCAGCAATGGGAAAATACGTATTTAACTTTTCGTGAAGCACAATGCGCTTATTATTTATATCAAGGAAAAACAATCCGTAAGGTTGCTGCGATTCTCAATGTTTCATCCCGTACGGTTGAAACACATGTAAATAATTTAAAAATTAAAATTGGTTGCCGCAAAAAATCAGATTTAATTGAAATTTTATATTCTAGTGGTATGTTGGACGATATTATTAATTTTATTTTTTAGATTACCATTATCTACAAATGCGCCTCAGGAAAATAGCTTCTTACTAAACGTCTATTCCAATAAGCGCCAGTTTGATCTTTTTCATGGTTATCGGTAAAACGATATTCATAAAATTCTGCACGGACATATCGAGGTGGGCGTTTAGGGAATGGGTTATTTTCTAGTAATGCAATAACCGGTGGAGAGTTTTCTAAAAGTCTAACGAGTAAACGTGTAAACCATGGATTTTCTTCTGGTGTGCCTAATGCCGCAAACCACATTTGCCAATCTAAACGGGGTTGATGTGGGAAATTCCACGTGGGTTCTTGATAAATATTTCCAGGTTTGTATTTAAATGCATATTCCTTCCAGTTTGTTCCATCATCGGAACCTTCTAAAATAATTTCCATGCGTTCTTTTGTAATAACAGCGAATGGACCATACAAATTAACGATACGTAATGGCGCAAGATTGTTATTGAGTCGCGTTAATAGTTCAGGAGCGCTGCCGCTAAAGCGTAAGTCAAATTGGGTTAAACTAGTTGTCACTGTCAATGCAGCAAATAAATAACCGACATAAGGCATAATCGGTGTTACTAGTTTTGGTTGTGATAACCAATTGATAAAACGTTGCGGCAATATTTTTTTGATAGCGGCATCATCAAACAATACAAGACACAGTAACATGGTTTCTAGATTGAAAAAGTTATAATTTCCAGTTAAAAGAATCATCGTTTGTAAAAATAAAATGGCAAATGCAGAAAAAAATCGAATATGACGTGGAAAGAAAATGAAAAATGGAATCAACAATTCAATCACCAAGGTTGCGATGGTACCAAATTGTAAAAAAGAAATGGGTAGTTGATTGGCATACCATGCAAGTGGCGTGGGTAATGGTTGGGTGAAGAAGTGATAAGACAGTGTTGAGAAATCTCGCCAAGCAGGTTCGCCACTGAACACTTTTACTAATCCACCGGCTAAGACAAAACGAAATAATAACCAGCGTAATAGCCATGCGCCAAGATGTGTGCCGCCAACAAAAAATATGGCGATAACACCAGCTTCTAATAAAAATAAATCCCATTGAAATGCCATAAAAGCTTGACCAGCATTGATGAGAGATAAATAGAAGAGATAGATAAGTAATAAACTAATTCGTGGAAATATATTCAGAATTAATGTACATGAAAAAATAATTCCAGCCCAGCAAATGAGTTGTATCATGATATCACTGGTATTTAACCAAAAGACCATGGGCAATAACCAATAGCTTGAGCTGCCTAAGTGTAACTGCAATGCGTCAGTAAGATCTTCGATAGGCACTAAACCATGGCTGCCAATTAAACCGAGTGCTTGTGAATGAAAAGATATAAAGGCGATTAAAAATAAAATTCCAATGCCGCGTGTAAATAACCATGCAATTAAATCAAATCGCGGGGGCTCATAATTTTTGCCCCAAAATAGTAAGCTGCAGTAATAAGCGAATGAACGATGTGATGCGATAACCTTGTAAAATATTTCTGTAATCAATGCAAAGCCAGGAATTTTTTCATATAACCATAACCAAAAGTTTTTTCCAGGCGCGTGGCTTAGAGTAAGAAAGCTCGCCTTTGCTGCGCGTGAGACAGTGCCATTGGGCGCGATGTACTGCACAGCTTGTTGAAATTCGGTGTGTGAAATAGTGGGGTGTTCTTTTGCAACAGCTTGGTATGGTTGGTATACGACCGCATCGCCAGTGAGTTTTTTCCAATAGGCAATCCAGTATAGGCAAAATGTGCAATCGCCATCGAAGATTAATTTCGGTTTTTGCTGTGTTGCTTTTCCATCCATGGAAAGTTCCTAATTTATGTTCACCTCTCCTACAAATGGGAGAGTATGTAGGGTGGGCAAAGCGGAGCGCTGAGCTATCCCCACGAATTTTTAGTAGTATTATTCCCCTCTCCCAAAATGCTTTTTTTTTGGGAGAGGGGCAGGGGGTGAGGGTATAGGCCCTCATCCCCTGCCCTTCTCCCATCGTAAAAAACACTCTGGGAGAAGGGAGCAAAAAATTCATGGGGATAACTCAGGGCGCAGCGTGCCCACCATCAGAATCTCTAACTAGGATAAGAAATTTTCACCCTGCTGTCATGTGTTAAGACTGATCTGTTTTTTGATCATTATTACCAATAATGGAAAAACTAGGCTTGGGTGACGGTGGGTGATGGATGGCTAGCGGAGTTTCTTCGAGCGTAAGCGCGTGTTGTGGTTCTGGTTTCAATTCCAGTTTGTGATGCTGCATGTAATCTAGAACACATTGATTCAAGCTGCGTAATTGCATGTCTTCAAAATACACGAGCACATTGCCATCAAGAATGTAGCTATTGTCTAACGTATTCATTTTTACGACACCAAATAATTTTCCCCATTGAATATAGACTACTTGCGGCGTAGCAGTTGGGAAGGGGGAGGTGCGCGACAAAAACTGTGGGCCATGCCAATAAATAAGTTCATGAATACCTACCGCTTTAAACTGTAGATATTGGTCAACGGTCATATGTAAGTCGACGTGTGTTAGTTTTTCTTTTAACAGGGTATTCACCGCATCTTTGATTTGATGAGTATTTTGTAAATCGAGTTTGATGTGCGGTAACGTTAAAGGTAAATCATGGGTTGGTGTTTGTGTATGTTGCTTAAGATAATACTTAAAAACTAGATCTAAATCATGATTTATTAAAATCTTTTCATTGCGGAGCAAGAAGTTCAGTTGCTCGCTATTAAGTGGCTTACCATCTTCAAAGCGATGTAAAATAGCCGCAATCGAATTTGCATAAGGTTGATGTAATAGCTGTGGATTTTTCATTTTACGCTCATGCTTCCCAGATTGCAGATCCCGATTGGCCTGGACCATTAAAGACGCTTAATTTGATTTTTTCAATACCATGACTTTTTATGTCTGTGTCATCTTGCGTTAATTCGTTGAGAAACCAGTGCGAGAGCTCTTCGATTGTGACATTAGTGACGGGCAGTATGACTACGTCACGTTTCAAAAATGGAATTTTTTCATCGCTATAGTGCGCAAACCACATGTCACCCATGTCTTCAAGTTTTAGATATTTTGAATGTTGCGGTAACATAAAGCGGCGATCTAATTTATCGCAAAGAGAGAGTAGTTTTTTCTTATAATGACGATAATCGAAGGCTAAGCCATTATCATTGATGACGACATCGATGGCTGCAGAAACGCTATAGTTATGGCCGTGTAAATCTTCGCGCTGTGTAGCGGAAAAAATAGTAAAGTGGCCAGCTGAAAAGCCAAATTCATCTCTGTGTAACTCGACCGTTGCTCTGCGCGTCATTTTTTAAAGCCTCGAATTGTAAAATTTGGCGCCATTATACACTTTTTTACCAGGCAGTCACGTGCCCGCCATGGTCAACTTACAAATCCCTATTCCGATTTGGCAATCGCATGCCGATGAGCTCGACATCATAATTTTTCGCAAATGCGATAGCTTTGATAGCTTCACCCATCTGTGAGGGGAGTGTCAGTTTTTTAATAGCTTGATTTTGCAGAAAAAAATCTTTTTCAGAGAGAGTATTAGCTTGTGCTCGGTCTAGTAATCCACAGCCTAATAAGAAATTAACTTGCGTAGTAAAGCTGAGAAAATGAAAGCCCGCTGCAGTACCACTTTCAACAACATCAGTGAAGTCTACATGCGCTGTAATATCTTGTAAGCCTACGTGTTGGAAAGGATCGGAGTGTTTTTGATGCTGGAAATAACACATCAAGGTGCCTGTGTCTCTATCTGGATGATAATACTCACGCCTGCCATAACCATAGTCGAGTAATAAGACGACTCCTTTGTTTAGCGTATCGAACAATCGTTGCAACCAGGCACAAATATGTAAATTGATTTCAGACGCATAGTTAGCAGGTAGATCAGTGTCTTGTTGAATTTGAGCGATGCGAGCTAACAGTTCGGAGTTTGTAACAGGGGAAGGTTCCCAGCAAAACTGATTATCTTTCCAGGTCACCATTTTTTCATACAGCGAATTTTCTTTTATTTGAAAGCAATGTACCGGAAATGCATCCATGACTTCATTTGCAAAAATCACCCCATTGATGGGTTGGTCAGGTAGCTCTGCTAGCCATTCCACTCTGTTAAATAAATGCGGACAAGATTGTTCGAGCAATGTTTTTTGACGGGAGCGCAAGTCGTCGCTTGTTTCCACAATCAAATAGCGTTGTGGTAGAGAGTTTAATTGTTCTAACTCAATTAACGCATCACGTGCAAAGACACCGGTGCCTGCGCCAATTTCAATAATGCTGGCATCCGGCATTGCGGATAAGACTTGCTGGAATTGACGCGCAATCGTTTGTGCAAATAGCGGAGAAATTTCTGGGGCGGTGATAAAGTCACCTTGGCTCCCAAATTTGTGGGTGCCGCTACTGTAATAACCAAGATTTGGAGCATAGAGGGCTAGCTGCATGAATTCAGCAAATGAGATGCTATCCTGATTCTGTTGAATCGCATGACAAATTTGATTGGTCAGTTGCTCGCTTTGTTGGGTAAAAGACATAACCATGGCTATAATGGATTCCGTAGTAAGTATATTCATTTTTCACCTCTCCCACTTGTGGGAGAGGTCGCCACGTGTTCTTTGCGTGGCGGGTGAGGGTTTTTTAAGACCCTCATCCCCAGCCCTTCTCCCATTCGCAAAAAGCGCTTTGGGAGAAGGGAGCTATTTAAGTTACCAACTCCAGAGGATCTATGCAAAAAATATTGCAGAAAGTGGCATTAATTACCGGGGCAGCGCGCAGAATTGGAGCGCAGATCGCTGAGTATTTGCATGAAAATGGGATGAATATCGTCATCCACTATCATCAGTCGCATACGGAAGCAGAAGAATTATGCGCCACATTAAATGCCAAACGTAAAAACTCAGCCATTGTGGTGCGTGCGAACCTGGAAGATACAACCGTATTGGAAGGTATCATAGAGCAGGCGGTCAATGCATGGGGGCGCCTGGATGTGTTAGTGAATAGTGCATCAAAGTTTTATCGTACTCGCATGGGTAACATTACAGAGTTTGCATGGAATGAATTAATGGGCGCAAATTTGTTAGCGCCGTTGTTGTTATCGCAAGCAGCGGTGCCGCACTTACGTCTTCATAAGGGATGTATTATCAATATTGTTGATGTTCATGGTGAGCGTCCTATGCGTGATTATATGCTTTACTGTATGTCTAAAGCGGGATTGATTATGCAGACAAAAGTGATGGCAAAAGAGCTAGGTCCTGATATCCGGGTGAATGCCATTGCTCCAGGTGAAACCATGTGGCCAGAAGGTGAAAGCACAATGGATGCTGCAATGAAAGAAAGAGTCATTTCACGCACTTCATTGAAACGTTGTGGTGATCCTTTAGATATTGCAAAAGCAGTGTTATTTCTCGCTGAGCAAGCCGATTATGTGACAGGGCATATTTTAGCAGTGGATGGTGGCAGGTTGTTGTCGTCGTAAATATCTAGAAACTTGTGTGGTGGGCACGCTGCGCTTTGCCTACCCTGCAAGCTCTAAATGTAGGGTGCATACCATCAGAATGCTTTTTTACAAAGTATAGAAGGATGACAACCCCTCCATAAAAGTGTATTTTTGTGCAAGTAAAAAAGTTTCGTCAGTAGGTGACAATATGAGTTTCTTGCGCAATACATTTATGAACACATACAAGAGCCGCTTGTATCCCAATTATTGGGATATTGTCGCTTTGTTCTTGATGCTGGGTGTGCTCATGTTGTTGGCGTGGGATGCAAAACAAATGACGGCGCCTTATCAATTAGGCCAATTCATTCCCATTTCGTTAGATCCAAAACATTTGCCTGGGTATGCGTTACGCACAGTGACGCGGATGTTGATTGCATTATGTTGCTCTCTCTTATTTACTTTTACTGTCGCTACGTGGGCGGCGAAAAATAAGCGTGCTGAAAAAATTATTATTCCACTGATTGATATCTGCCAATCAATTCCGATTTTAGGATTTTTATCCATCGCCATTGTGGGTTTCATCGCATTATTTCCACATTCGTTATTAGGCCCAGAATGTGCTGCCATTTTTGTAATTTTTACTTCACAAGCATGGAATATGACATTGGGCTTTTACCAAACGGTACGCTCAGTGCCTTCTGATTTGAAAGAAGCGGCGCGCGCATTTCATTTATCGGCATGGCAGAAGTTTTGGCGGATTGAAGTTCCTTATTCAATGCCGGGATTGCTGTGGAATATGATGATGTCCATGTCAGCTGGATGGTTTTTCGTTGTGGCATCAGAAGCGGTATCAGTTTCAAATCAACAAATTTTATTACCAGGTATTGGATCTTATATCGCTATGGCGATCAAAGAGGCGAATATTCATGCGATTGCATACGCTATTTTGACGATGTTTTTCGTGATTTTAATTTACGATCAAGTTTTATTTCGTCCACTCGTTGCCTGGGCGGAAAAATTTAAATCAGATCAAGTAGGCTATGAAACTGAAAATACATCTTGGTTAGTCAATTTATTTGTACGCACACGATTGTTGCGTCGATTAGGAAAATATTTCAACGTGTTTGCCGATGTATTTATTAATGCATCTTGGTTGCGTTCTAAGCCGGCAACCCATCATACCAAATGGGTTGCGAAGCATGAAAACGTAGTTGATGGTATGTGGAATGGTACCTTGGTGATTATGGTATTGACCGTTGCAGGATTTTTGGGAAAGTATCTTTGGGATAATTTTCCATTAAGTGCTGTCGGCCATGTTTTTTTATTGGGATTAATTACTTCATTGCGGGTGTTAGCGATGATAGTGATTTGCTCTTTAATATGGGTACCAGTAGGCGTATGGATTGGGTTGCGTCCGCATGTTGCAAAAGTCGTGCAACCTATCGCGCAATTTCTTGCAGCCTTTCCTATGAATTTGTTGTATCCACTCGTTGTGGTATTAATCGTTAAATATGATTTGAATGTCGATATTTGGGTGACACCACTGATGATTCTTGGTGTGCAATGGTATATTTTATTTAACGTTATTGCCGGTGCGTCAGTCATACCAAAAGATTTATTGCAGGTTGCAGATAATTTTAATTTAAATTTGTCGATGCGTTGGCGTAAATTAATTTTACCAGGCATTTTTCCATATTATATTACAGGTGCGATTACTGCGATTGGTGGCGCATGGAATGCGAGTATCGTAGCTGAAGTGGTAACGTGGGGCGATAAAACACTAGTGGCACATGGTTTGGGTGCTTATATTACGCAGTACACAAATAATGGTGATTTCGCACATATTGCATTAGGCATAGGGATGATGTGTTTAATGGTGCTAACGTTTAATCGCCTAGTGTGGCGACCATTGTATGTGTTAGCAGAAGAAAGGTTTCAGATGGATTAATAGTTGCCCTCACTCATCGCATTTTTTCTCCCTTCTCCCAGAGCGATTTTTTGCGATGGGAGAAGGGCGGGGATGAGGGTATTAATAATGAGGATCAACAATGGCAGACACCAATATACCTATCATTGAAGTCGTTAATGTTAAAAAAGACTTTAAAAAAGGCGATCGCCAAGAATTGCACGTTTTGCATGATGTAAACTTTCGTATGAATGAAGGTGAAATCGTAGCGATACTTGGTAAATCAGGATCTGGAAAATCGACATTATTGCGTATTTTAGCCGGTTTAGTGCAGCCGAGTGAAGGAACTGTATTTTATCGTGGTAAGCCAGTGCATGGTCCTGTGCGTGGTGTCTCGATGGTGTTTCAAAGCTTTGCATTATTGCCATGGTTAACGGTATTGCAAAATGTGGAGCTTGGTTTAGAAGCATTAGGTGTGAATCGTGAAGAGCGCCGTGAGCGTGCATTGAAAGCGATAGATACGATTGGTCTTGATGGTTTCGAATCTGCGTATCCAAAAGAATTATCAGGTGGTATGCGTCAACGTGTAGGATTTGCACGTGCGTTAGTGGTGAATCCTGATATTTTATTAATGGATGAACCTTTTTCAGCATTAGATGTATTGACATCGGATAATTTAAAAAGCGATTTATTAGATTTGTGGGAAGAAAAGAAAACGGGCATCAGCGGTATTTTATTCGTGACACATAATATTGAAGAAGCAGTGTTGCTTGCTGATCGTATCGTGATTTTTAACAGTAACCCCGGTTCAGTGCGCGCAGAATTAAAAATTAATTTAGCGCATCCACGCAGTGATTTAGATCCACGTTTTCGTAATCAGGTCGATCGCGTCTATACATTGATGACAACGCAATTACAAGGCTCCCATGGTGGGCAAGAAGAGCAGCATAAAATTGATTTAGGTTATCGATTGCCTGACGCGAGCATTACAGAAATTTCAGGGTTGTTAGAAACGCTTAATTCTCCAGAAAATGATGGCAAAATGGATTTACCCGTTGTTGCTGATACATTGATGTTAGATATCGATGAATTATTTCCATTAACAGAATTATTGGAAATCTTACATTTTGCAAGAGTATCTAAAGGTGACTTAACGATTACTGATGAAGGTAAAGCATTTGCTGATGCGGATATTTTGGAGCGTAAGAAAATATTTTTACTGCATCTCAAAAAATACGTGCCATTAGCGCGCTATATTAACGATCAATTGATTCATCACCCTAGGCACCGTGCGTTAGAAGAAAATTTTCTTTCGATGTTAGAAGATTATCTCACTGAAAAAGAAGCAGAGCGCGTATTGCATACTGTTATTGAATGGGGTCGTTATGCAGAATTGTTTGCGTATGATTATAACTCGGGTGTGTTGAGTTTAGAGAATCCGAATTGATATTTGACCTTCACCCGGCACGCGCAAAACGTGAGCCGACCTCTCCCACAAGGGCGTTGTTGCATAAATCAAAATCTGCACTATTCCCCTCTCCCAAAATGCTTTTCTTTGGGAGAGGGGCTAGGGGTGAGGGTGTTTGAAGTGGCACAAATATCTTTATGAAGCACATACCTTTGCTCAGAACCCTCATCCCCAACCCTTCTCCCCTCGTAAAAATCACTCCGGGAGAAGGGAGAAAATCGATTTATGCAACAACGCCTCCCACAAGTGGGAGAGGTGACTTTTTAATTTTTTCTCCCTTCTCCCAAAGCGTTTTGTGCGAATGGGGGAAGGGTCGGGGATGAGGGAAAGATACTATAGAGTTGGAGCAGCACTTCCCGCGAGTAGCGGTGTGCTAGCATCAATTACTACGCCTGCAACTGCTACTGGTGGTAATAAAGCAGCAGCTGGAGGTTGAGTTGGTGCCGCAGCTTCTACACGTGACGCATCGCCAGTGATGCTAACGCTATCGGCAGTTTGTCTAATAGCGAGCCCACTGAAAATATCACTAACACTGCCCCCGCCGTGGATTGGCGCTAGTGGCGCGGGTGGTGAAGGCGGTAGTGCTCTAAGCTCAGAGGAGGGGCTGTCGCTTCTTGGTCGTTTATAGTTGTCAGGTGATCCATCGTCTGATGGGGTTCTTGTAACTGATTGCTCGATACTTCTGCTTTTAGATGAGGGGCTTCTGTCCAGTGGGAGTTCTTTTCCACCACGCCACCATTTTTTAAATGCACCCCATACATCATTTGCAGCTGTTTTTGCACCAACGATAAAAGCAGATAGAGCTCCAGCTGCTGCAGGATGGGTTAAGACGAATGCTAATCCAGTTGCTCCCTTCGCAATTAAATAAGGCACAGCAATAGGTGCTAAAAGAACAGTGAATGTCACCGCGGCTACGAATGAACAGACTGCGCTTGCAACACCTAAAAGTGGATCTCTTTCCCAGGCTTCTTTAAATGAGCGGACAGGAGATGTAATTGTTCTTCCTAATAAACGAATTCCTTTAAATAGATAATGCATGCCTGTGCAAGCATAATAAGCGAGATTCGCTAAAGCAATCGTACCTGCACCACTTTTTTGGAGAGAGGGTTTTTTATCATTGTTCAGAATAAATTTATTTAATCTATCTGCTAAATACCCAAATCCTTCTTCAAAAATATAGGGAATAAATTCCGTACCAACTTTCACAAGATTTTTTGCAAAAACAAAGGGCATTTCTATGTAAGTAAGCTTGCTCATTGAGCGATTTGATCGAGTTGGTCTGCCAATAAATGCCGCTTTATCAGAGCGATCAAAATTATGATGATTGAATACATCATGGAAAGCGTTACGCACACGTCGATAAAAACCAAAATCCTGCTCTATTGTTCCTTTTTCGCGTACGCGTTTATCAATAATAGAGCTAAGTGCAACTTTGAAGTTACTTTGGTAGTCATGGTATTGGCCAGCTCTGCCTCTAAAGTGATAATTGCCATCAACAAAGTATTTTGTAAAAGCAGGATTATCAATTAACTTATCAAGCAGTAGTGCCTCGTCTTTTCCTTTCTTTAAAATATATTTGCCATTTTCTTCAGCGATGCAGTTACTTAGCATAATTTCAAAGTGATATCGTTGATAAAACTCGATACGTTTTTGTGTTGCAGAAATTAATTGAGTTTCGAAAATATCAGTGATTGAATCCAGTGGGGCATCTACATTAAGTTGTAGGTCTAAACCATACCACTCTGCTAATTCTAAAAATAACTTATTCAGTGATGGACTTTTATAATTTTGATAATATTTTTTTATCGCAGTGGTATATTCCTGCGCCCATTTTTTTAGTTTAGCGTTGCTTAGTGCTATTGAGCCTTTGTTTATCGTGTTTGCGAATTCATCGCTTACCCGCCACGCTGTTGGGAATTCATTGATGTGGTTGGTCGGCATAGGTGTCAGGCTACCCATGCGATTCATCATGGGATCATGCGGATTCGTTAGTTCTGTTAATTTGTAAAGACCAGCATCATGGTCGATATTTTTGAGTTGATACGTGATTTTCCCATCAGAGTTTACGACTTCGATAACCATGATGTTTTCGACATGCAAATCGAAATCACCAGATAGTAAAGCAGCGAAAAGAATTTCAAATATCCCTTCATACTTGCAGTGTTGCATTGCAAATAACAGCGCAGATCTAAAGGGCTCTTTATTGACTGATCCTAATTTGCTTTGTCTTTTCTTCGGAAGTCCTGCAACGTCGTTTCTAAGCTTTATATCGTCTGGATTTTTAGAATCTTTAGTCTGGTCCATGACTATTTTAATGACATGGTTCCATAAAGGCATTCCGCCAGTGTCTTCTGACGCTATGAAAACGTTGTCTCCATTGGGGGTGCATTCTTTGGTGTCAGGAGGAAAGCAGAATTGTGATTTAGCAAAACGCCCTGGAAACATTGCATCTTTGAGGAGGAAGGTTCCGATTTCACTGATATTTCTTAGGATTTTGGCTTGTTTTACCCAAACAGCTTCTTCGCGTGGGGCTTTTGCATCTTCACGTGCGAGCGCAGCAGCTTTGTCATCAAGAGGTTTTCTGGTGTATTTCCCAATAACATCTGCGTGTGAATTATTGGCGCCGCCTATTTTACCATTTTTTCTGGTCCAACCTTCTAAGGTAAAAACGGGGGTGAGGTCTAGCTGTTTGAAATCACCTACTGCGCTTGCAGCAGCACCAACTGGTTGATCTGATCGATCGCTATCACTTAAGAGTGGCGTACGGAGGGACATAATATTTTTCTCAATTAGTCAAGTGGTTACAGCAACCTCCTTGTTGAGATATCCCACGAAGCCGTGGGTTGGTGGGGATTATACAGTAAGAATCCCCCTCTCCGCCATTGTTTTTAAATGGCGGAGAGGGGAATAAGTTGAAGAAGAGATTATTAGTTAAGGCTTTGCTTTTTGATCTGCTACTTTTGGCCTCGCCCATTCACAGCTCAGATCTGCATCCGGTATCGCACTAATAAGATGTTGGAAGTTAAATAATAAATGATGTCCACGTGTCCCTAAGCCGCGCTTTACAATAGTGTCTTGTACTGATTCATCATTTCCAAAATTGACTGATTCAAGCGTACCAATCCAGCGAGTGGCTGCAGTATCTTGCTTGTGTCTCTTAGCAAGGTCGGCAAACAATTTGCAAGAAGTCGTGTAGATATCAGCAAACGCCTGCTGTAAATCTTTTCGAAATTCACTAATTGATTTAGGCTGGTCATTTTGACTCTTCATGAGCCTATTGAGCTCATTTACTAGTGTTAAATGAATTTTATTTTGCTCCACAGAAAAAGCAGTGTCTCTAAATAAGCTAGAAAAACCAGTATTTTTCTTAATAGAGTTACGTACGTAATCTGTAATTTGTTCATACATGCTTTGCAAAGTAACGCTACTTACCACAGCATGTTTAGCTTTCAAATCTACTTGGGTAGTGCAAAAACGATGTAACATAGTATGCGCTGCTGTGCCATGTCCAGCCCTACGTACACTGTGCTCAGCGCTTACGAAGTGGTTAAAGTTAATATATTGATTGAAACGAATTGTGGGAAATGTTCCAACAGAGTCTAATACGCCAGCACCTATATGTTGCGCATAAAGACTATTTTCATAAGCGGTAGTTGGAAAATTTACTTTTGGAGCATCAGGAGCTTTTTCATCCACGTTGTTATCTTTTTCAGCTTTTGCATCAACAGCCTTAGTTTGTGCTGGGCCAACATACAATTGACAAGATGCTTCATAGGCAGTTGTCATCACGGTTCTTATTTTTGTAGCTAGATCTTTTTCATCTTTTAGCGCAGCTAAATAATTAAGATGCTTTAATAACTCAATGCAAATCACTAATTGCTTTTGTGAAAATTCAACGTTTCTGAATGTGGAACTATTATGAATATTTTTGTGTATTGCTTCGTTGATGTAATCAGTAAGTATTTGGCGGATTTGATCGATTGATAAGATTTCTGCTTGCTGGTTTTTTCTGACTAAAGCCATTTTCGCATCCTCAGTTTTGTGTGTTTCGGATTATTAGAGGATGCGAAGTGTATATTAATTTTTAACCAGTGACTACTTTTTTGTTTCGTGCGGAATCATATACGGTAAACTTCCCACAGTAAAAATCTTCATAGAGTTGGTTCTACCATGTACGCCAATCAAATCACCTTTGGTAATAATCACGAGATCGCCATCTTTTAAAATGCCACGTTTTTTTAATTCATCAACAGCAGATTGATTTAATAAACGTCTATCTAAATGTGTCGCATCAAAATGAATAGGGTAAACATCGCGATATAGTGCCATACGACGTTGTGTTGAAACGTGACGACTTAATGCATAAATCGGAATGTTAGATTTAACACGTGACATCCATAATGGTGTGGTGCCTGATTCAGTTAGTGCAATAATCGCTTTGATATCTAGGTGGTTGGCAGTGTACATCGTTGCCATTGCAATCGCTTCATCCACAAAACGAAAACTGGAATCAATGCGTTGACGCGCTGCTTTTGCAGTAAAAGTTTTTTCTGCGCTAAGACAAATTCTATCCATGGCAGCAACGGCTTTATCAGGATATTTTCCTACCGCGGTTTCACCGGATAACATCACCGCATCTGTGCCATCCAGTACGGCATTCGCAACGTCAGAAACTTCTGCGCGTGTTGGGATGGTGTTATATGTCATGGTTTCTAACATTTGTGTTGCAGTGATAACAGGCTTGCTGAGTGCGCGTGCACTACGAATAATAAGTTTTTGTACGCCAGGCAATTCAGCATCACCTAGTTCAACACCTAAATCACCGCGTGCAACCATCACTGCATCGGATGCTTTGATAATTTCGTCAATGTTCGTAACAGCTTCTGCGCGTTCGATTTTAGAAATAATACCTGCACTACCACCCGCAGCACGTAATAGAATACGCGCCTCTTTCACATCGTCTGCATTACGTGGAAAAGAAATGGCAATGTAATCTGCTTCTAAACGCACAGCTTCTTTAATGTCAGATCTATCTTTATCTGTTAATGCAGCTGCAGATAGGCCGCCACCTAAACGATTAATCCCTTTGTTATTAGATAGTTCACCACCTACAGTGACTTTACAATAAATACGTGCAGATTCGGTTTTTTCAACCTGCATTACAATGCGGCCATCATCTAATAACAAGGTGTCGCCGGGCTTTACATCGGAAGGTAAATTTTTATAATCTAAGCTGACTGTATGTTCTGTGCCTTCTTCATCAGCAAGTGTGGTGTCGAAAACAAATGGTTGGCCTTCTTCCAGTTGTACTTTTTTATTTTTGAAACGTGCGATACGAATTTTAGGACCTTGTAAGTCAACCAAAATAGCGACGGCTTTGCCGTATTCATCTGCAAGTTTACGTACCATGTTAATGCGATTCTCATGGGTCTCAACAGAGCCATGAGAAAAGTTAGCACGAAAAACATCAGCTCCTGCCAATAGTACGCGTTTTAATGCATCTGGTTCATCTAATGCAGGACCTAGTGTGACAACAATTTTGGTTCGTCTTAAAGTATTCATGTGACTTTCTCATCTTTTTTTGCGCGCGCTTCTAATGCCACAATAGCAGGGAGTGGTTTACCTTCAAGGAAAGTTAAAAATGCACCGCCGCCTGTGGAGATATAATTGATTTTATCTGCTAATCCATAAGCTTCGATTGCTGCTAAGGTGTCGCCGCCGCCTGCAACAGAGAATCCACTGCTGTCTGCGATTGCTCTTGCAATCTCTTTTGTACCATCAGCGAAATGATCAATTTCAAATGCGCCGACTGGGCCATTCCATAGAATGGTTTTTGCTTTTTGAATGATCTCAGTCAATGTTTTAATTGTGTCTGGACCAATATCAAGAATTTTTTCATTATCGAAAACTTGTGAAACTAAACGTACAGAGCTTTCCGCATCTTCTGCTAATTTTTCTGCAACGACAACATCAGATGGAATAGGAATCTCAGCATCGCGCGCTTTAGCTGCTAATGTCAAGCGTTCTGCTTCATCGATCAAGTCAGGTTCGTAAAGTGATTTACCAACGAAGTATCCTTGTGCAGCAATAAAGGTATTCGCTATACCACCACCAACGATTAAGCAATCTACTTTATTAACGAGTGATTCTAGTAGTGATAATTTGGTAGAAACTTTAGAGCCGCCGACAATCGCAACCACAGGACGTTTTGGCTTATCCATGATTTTAGCAAGTGCTTCTAATTCACCTAATAATAATGGGCCAGCGCAAGCGATAGGCGCGTAGGCAATAATCCCTGCAGTTGATGCTTCTGCGCGATGCGCGGTTGCAAAGGCATCCATGACAAATACATCGCAGAGTTTTGCCATTTTTTCGCAAAGAGAGTTGGTGCTTTCTTTCTCGCCGTCATTGAAGCGTACGTTTTCAAGTAATACTACTTTATGGTCACCCATCTTAACGCCACCGACCCAATGCGAGATCAATGGGACTTCGAAGCCAAGTAATTTAGATAAGTGTGCTGCGACAGGAGCAAGAGAATATTGTTCGTCGAACACGCCTTCTGTCGGTCTGCCTAAATGGCTCGCAATCATAACTTTAGCGCCAGCTTTCAATGCTTCTTTAATTGTTGGTAGCGCAGCACGAATGCGGATATCGCTAGTGATCACACCGTGCTTTAATGGCACATTGAGGTCTTCACGTATCAGTACGCGTTTATCTTTTAACTTAAGATCTGACATTTTAATCATTGGCATTCATGGCTCCTAAGAACGTGTCGAACGGTTTTGGTGCTAGGTTAGGTTATTTTCGAGTGAATTTATTGCATAATGAGTGGAAACACAAGGGCTTAATCCATGCGATTCAAGATCATACGACAATTTTTGCGTTTAGAGTCAGCAAGCGGAATGATTTTATTCGCGAGCGCAGTCATCGCGCTTATTTTATCCAACTCCCCGTGGGCGATATTTTACCAGTCGATATTCCAAGAGCCGCTAATCATTCATATCAGAGATGTGGTGATTGCTAAGCCGTTACTGTTTTGGGTGAATGAAGGATTGATGACGCTATTTTTTTTGGTAGTTGGTCTAGAGTTAAAACGTGAAAGTTTAGAGCATACAGGTTCGTGGCTGTCGCATGCGTTGTTACCTGGCATTGCTGCATGTGGTGGGATGATAGTGCCTGCATTGATTTATGCAGCGATTAATTATGCTGATCCAGTAAAATTGAATGGTTGGGCGATTCCCGTCGCAACAGATATTGCCTTTGCTTTGGCAGTGTTATCGTTATTTGGTAAACGTGTTCCTGTTGGTTTAAAAGTATTTTTGCTATCGCTCGCGATCTTTGATGATTTGGGTGCAATTATTATTATTGCTGTTTCGCATACCCAAGCATTGTCACTATGGTCTTTATTTTTCGCTGCATTGTTCATCGTTGCTTTAATCATATTGAATGTCAGTGGTGTCAGGAAATTATTTCCCTATTTGTTTCTTGGGCTTTTGTTGTGGTTGACAGTGTTGCAGTCAGGAATACATGCGACCATAGCAGGTGCTGTATTGGGGATGATAATTCCAGCAAATGCGGTCAGTGATGAGCGTATTTCACCATTGCGACAAGTAGAAAATACACTGCATCCATTCGTTGCTTATTTGGTGATGCCATTATTCGCTTTAGCTAATGCCGGTGTCTCCTTTGCAAGTGTGAATATAACGCAAATCACCGATACTGTGATGCTGGGGATCATTGCTGGATTATTTTTAGGAAAAATTATCGGCGTGCTGTTATTTAGTTGGATAGTCGTGCGTTGTGGTTTGGCACGGTTGCCAAAAAATACTAATTGGTTTGCGATGAGTGGTATTGGTTTTTTGTGTGGTGTTGGTTTTACTATGAGTTTGTTTCTTGGTACCCTTGCATTCCAGAGATACGATCATTTTCTCACTGAAGTTAGGTTAGGTGTTTTGAGCGCATCGATATTGTCAGCAATAGTTGGTTCGTGCATCTTGCACGTCGCACTGCAAAAAGGAAGTCATGAATCAGAATAATCAAATATTGTTGAAACAACGTATTGCGGGTTGGTTGGTGCATATGTTCACCGCCAGTGGCGCTTACATTGGTGTGCTTGCATTGTTCGCTATTCAACAGCAAAAAATAATTAGTGCATTTTGGCTGATCTTTATTGCCATATTGATCGACGCTGTTGACGGCATGTTTGCACGTGTTGTTGATATTAAGCGTGCTGTGCCACGAATTGATGGCGCATTGTTAGATAATATTGTGGATTTTTTAAATTACACGATTGTGCCGTGTTTCTTTTTATTGGTTGTGCCTATTATTCCGTATGAATGGCGATATAGTTGTATTTTAGCAATCATATTTTCGTCGGCGTACCAGTTCACACAAGTTGATGCAAAAACATCAGATCATTTTTTCAAAGGGTTTCCTAGTTATTGGAACATTGCAATTTTCTATTTGTTTTTTTGGCAAATGAGTCAGCTACATAATTTGTTGCTATTGTTTTTGTTAGCTGTATTGAGCTTTGTGCCGATTAAATATGTTTATCCATCGCGCTTAGATTATTTAGCTGACAATAAATGGTTACGTTTAGGAATGTTATTGCTGACGATTCTTTGGGGGTGTGCTACAGCTGGATTGTTGTGGGTGTATCCAAAATCTAATTATATTCTTGATAGTATTTCGATGGGATATATTATTTTATATGTGATTATTAGTTTGTATCGCACATGGGTTCCATTACAGAAGGCAGTATCATGAAGCGTATTCTCGTTACCGGTGGCGCAGGTTTTATTGGTTCGCATACGGTTGATTTTATTTTAGCGCAAGGAATTCAAGTCGTTGTTTACGATAATATGTCGAGTGGAAAACTAACCTATCTCGATTTATTCAATCCTAATTTGCGATTATTACAAGCAGATATTTTAGATTATAAAAAATTAGCGAGCGAAATTGTTACGTGTGATGCCGTGCTACATTTAGCGGCGATCCCCTCTGTGCCACGGTCAGTAGAGAACCCCATTGAATCATTACAGGTGAATTTGTTAGGTTTTCTAAATGTATTACAAGCAATTCGTTATGCGAATACTAAAATTCGTTTGGTGTATGCATCGAGTGCTGCTGTGTATGGTAATGCAACACATTTACCGTGTGATGATACTTTGCCATTATCAGAGCCAGCGTTATCACCTTATGCCTTAGAAAAAGCAAGTGATGAACGCTATGCAACTTTATTTGCAAAATTATTTGGTATAGAAAGCTTGGGTTTACGTTATTTCAATGTTTACGGGCCACGACAAGATCCGAGCTCACCTTATTCGGGTGTGATTTCAAAATTTATTTCGCAATATAAGCAGCGTGAAACGGTGACGGTATTTGGTGATGGCAAGCAGTCACGTGATTTTATTCATGTGAGTGATATCGTGCAGGCCAACTGGTTAGCATTGCAGTCGGATTATTCTGGCGTGTTAAATGTGGCAACCGGCAAGCCTGAAACACTGCTGAATATGATTCATTATATAGAAGAAGCGGGTGGTCTGGCTGCTGATACTCAGCTATTACCTGAGCGTGCAGGCGATATTCGTGACTCGTATGCGACAGTTGCGCAAGTGAAAAAGCATTTAGGATTTGAAGCAAAGATGTCTTTAGCGCATGGGCTTGGGGAGTTATTGAGTGGCTAAGCCCTCATCCCCGACCCTTCTCCCATACGCAAGAAACGCTTTGGGGGGCACTAATATTCACCTCTCCACTTGTGGAGAGGTCGACGCATGTTTTTTATGCGGCGGGTGAGGAGATTTTTATTCAAGCCCTGTCACAAATGACAGGTATTTATCTCTTGTTCTAATTGTATAATTTCCCTACAATTACGAAACGAGAGGTAGTTATGAGATCATCTTTTTTATTCGCCACAACAGTTTTGGCTTCACAAGTCAATTTTGCCGCGCCAGTTACTAATAAAATTACCGGTATTGGTCCACAAAATAGCGTTACGCCGTACATCTGTTTTCAAGATGGAAATGGCGCTGTCGCAACGGGTTGCGGTATTGCAGGTGGTGCATCAACTGATGCTAACCTATGTAGCAAAAATGCATATTATGCGGGAGCTACGCTTCGTTTTGGTGGTTGTGACGCAGGTAATACTTATTTAGGATATGTTGGTTTCAGCGTAAATAACTCACCAAGTTATAATGTTTCTACTTATTCGCCACCGCCGGGTGTGCATATTACTTATAAAAACCCTGCAGTGGATTCGCAAGGTAATATTTCCGGCCAAATTGTTTACACGCCAATTGCAGAAAACAAACAACTGTTGTCACATGAGCCAGCGCAAAATCCAACATGGCAATATGTAGGGTTTAACTTATCTGGTTTAGAGTTTGGGAAAGTAATTGACCCCGTTGTTATTCCTAATTTATCTGCGGATGATAAAGATGGCAATTACAATGATCTTGCAGATGTCACATCGTTGTTAAACGCAGGAATGAACACTGTACGTGTGCCAGTGAGCTGGGGATATTTGCAGTTAGATGGCGCTGGTAAAGGAGATATTAATGCGGGTTATTTTGATAATTATGTTAAACCATTATTAGAAACATTAACGCAAGCACATGTGCATACTATTGTTGATTTGCATGCTTATATGCGTTATTCACAATTTGGTAAAGAATATTCTGGTTGTGGTGTTGATGGTAAATGCCCAGACGGTACTTTAATTACTGATCCAGCCGCATATCAAGATGTTTGGAAAAAACTATACGATAAAATCAAAGCAGATAGTGAAATTAATCAAGATTACATCATGCTAGATTTAATGAATGAACCCGTTGATGTACCTAATGATGCAGTCTTTAAGCTGCAGCACGCGATGGTGAATACATTACGTAGCGATGGTTTTAATGGAGTAATTCTAGTTGAAGGAAATTCTTGGACTGGATTACATTCTTGGGGCACAACGCAAGATCCACATAGTAATGCAAGTTTGTTTTTGCAAGAAAACTTTGACGATAAAGTGTTAATCAATGTGCATCAATATTTAGATAGTAATTATAGTGGTACGCATGATCAGTGTGTTACCGATTTAACAACACAAGGTCCAGATGGGTTTAACTTAGATGCATTTGCTAATTTCTTAAAGCAAAATCATCGCAAAGCTATCGTAACTGAATTTGGTGGTGGAAAAGATTCAGCAACTTGTTCAACTGCATTAAAAGCATTTATGGATTATATGAAAACGAATGCTGCAGGCAAAACGGATTCTGGTTTTGTTGGTTGGACCATTTGGAGTGTTGGCCATGGTTGGGGCGATTATAACTTACGCGTCACACCAACTTCATATCATATGCAAGCGTTGAGCTCATATTTGAAATAAAGTGCTGAATACTCCACTCTCCTCCATTATTTTTAAATGGAGGAGAAGGTTAGGGTGAGGAGGTTATTTATTTTTCTTTTCCAATAATAAATATGCTGATTGATACTTGTTGTTAGTACCTAGTTTTTTATTCGCATTTTGAATATGAAAATTAACCGTGCGCGGTGAGATCTTTAATTCTTTTGCAATTTGTTCTACACGCCATGATTTCGCCGTTAATGTGAGGCATTGTTGTTCGCGCTTCGTGAGATTCATTTTCGTAGATGATTCAGTGTATGTTAAACGACGGATAGTGTGATAAAACAATTGTGCGGCTATCATCCATATAAATTGATTTTCTTGATAGTTTCGTAAACCATGTTCTTTTTGACATTGATGTAAAGTAAGAGAAGCAAAATCACCATTCGGACCATGGATAGGAATAGACAAGCCGATATCAATACCATATTCAATCGACTCTTCACGTATGCGTCGCTCGCGTTTATTTTTTGCTTGGGTTAATTGGATTTTGACATCCCAAAATAAAGGTAACGTTTGCGCATGACCTTCTTCTAACGTGCGATCAACATCCGCATATTTTTGTTCTAAATAATATTGATGCCAAGGTTGTAATGCTTTTGAAACATAATCGTAATGTAATCTGCTTCCCGTTTTTGTGTGTTTTAAATAATAAGTAAATGCAAAATGAAAGATACCGAGTGCAGCCAAATAATTTTCGAATGCTTTCTCCGCAGCTTTGGGATCCCTGGCATGATTTAATTGAGTTACCAAATTATTTAGTGTCACCCTTAATCCCTCGTTAACTTTTTATATCTATATTATAACTTATTAGGGGGGTATTTTTGCCCTTTGCAAGCGCATTAAAATTATACAATATTTTGCGCTAGCAACGTTCTCTATACAGCTATATAGTTCGTGTGTAGCTAGTGAGAGAATTTATTTCATATAAAACATGGGAGGATGTATGGCATTAAGCAAGTTTAAGTTCGAAGATAGTAGTGCAGCAGCAAAATATTCGATTGTAGGTGAGTCCTCGCAAAAACCCGCTAGTCATAAAAAACCCAAAGCGCGTGATATTCAAAAGTATGGTACCAAAGCATTGGCGAGAGAGGCGTTACGGCGTGCAGAAGTTACTCCACCAACACCACCGTCATCACCATTATTATCACGATCGTCATCACCAGCGCTTCCAGCTCACAATATTGTTGTAACAGATGAAAAAGGTGTTGCTACTGTGAACCCGCATCATGCAACAGTGGAAGTGAAAGCAGATCCAAGAGAGAGCACCGCATCTGTATTAAGCTCATTAAGTGCAGCTGTGCAGGATTCAAACCCTCTTTCTATGCCTCCTGCAGAAGCAAAAGTTGCATCCCCTGTTGTTGTGAGTGATGAAAAAACAAGGTTACTTGCCTTGCTTGGCGAAGCTAAAAAAGTAAATCCTGGAAAAGAGACTAATGAAACCGCGCTGAAAATAGTGGCTTGGGAAGGAGCTGTAGCAAGTGGGGCGTTGAATAGTGCGCAGCTACGAGTGGCGGCTGAATCCTACAGTGTTGAGCGATCGAGCTTCTTTCGTGGAGCCAGCTGGTCAAGTTTTAATTTTTCTCTATTTGCAGGCAAGCCAGCGATCGACGCAATACTTGCGGGCACGTCTCCAGCTCCGGCAGCTGCTGCGGCATCTGCATCCATTGCGCTCAAAGGGGGTCCTAGATAGTTTAGCAGCGTTATGTAGATCAATGTTTGCACTAAGTGTAGGGTGGGCAAAGCGTAGCGCGCTCACCTTGCTAAAATGTAATTATGTAATAACCCCCCGCTTTGTTTCCTGTTGATTAATTATCAGTTATCATACTTGCGCGTTAATCAAGTCAATCAACAGGTATTCACATGACGAAAACAGTTGAAAAGCAACAAGCTTGCACCAAAGAACGATATGAAGTGACTAAGGCGGATTTGCCTTTGTCCTGTCCTTCAAAACATATGCGTCTTTGGGATGCGCATCCACGAGTCTTTTTAGCTATTGAAGCAGAGAAAAGAGTTGTGTGTCCTTATTGTGATGCGGAGTATGTGTTGAAAGATGAATAAAAAAATTCTGATTGTTGGCCCAGCGTGGGTCGGCGATATGGTGATGGCGCAGTCACTCTTTAAGTTGTTAAAAATCCAGAATCCACAAGTTGAAATCGATGTGTTGGCTCCCGCATGGAGTATGCCATTGCTCGCACGTATGCCTGAAGTGGCTGGGGCAATTGTGATGCCGCTTGTCCATGGGCAATTAGAGATTAAGCAGCGCTATCGCTTAGGAAAAAGCTTACGCGCGAAACAATACGATCAAGCCATCGTATTACCCAATTCGTTTAAGTCGGCTTTTGTCCCGTTTTTTGCGAGCATACCAAAACGCACCGGTTGGCGTGGAGAGTTTCGTTACGTTGTGTTGAGTGATGTTAGAGTATTAGATGAAAAACGTTATCCATTAATGATAGAACGTTTTATGGCGTTGGGTTTAGAGCAAGGCGCTGCATTACCTAAAGAATATCCTTTGCCTAGTTTTGCGATTTCTCGTGAATCACAAGAAAAAGTATTAGAAAAATATCAATTAGCATTTCCAACGAAACCAGTACTAGCATTGTGTCCAGGCGCTGAGTTTGGTCCGGCAAAACGTTGGCCTGAGCAATACTATGCTGAAGTTGCCAATCAAAAATTAGCTGAAGGTTGGGATGTTTGGATATTTGGTTCACCAAAAGATGTGCCTGTATCTGAAAAAATCATGGCGTTAACGCAACAACGTTGTGTGAGCTTCACTGGCAAAACTAAATTAGAAGAAGCCATTGATCTATTGGCATTAACAACTGCGGTTGTGTCGAATGATTCAGGGTTAATGCATATCGCTGCAGCATTGCAAAAAACATTGGTAGCCGTTTATGGTCCAACGAGTGCGGGATTTACGCCGCCGTTAGATCCAAAAGCAAAAGTAGTATCGTTGAAAATAGAATGTCAGCCTTGCTTTCAACGGGAGTGCCCGTTAAAGCATCATCGCTGCATGCTGGATTTAAAGCCGCAGCAAGTTCTTGATATGTTGAAATGAATTTGTCATCCCGAGCAAAGCGAGGGATCTCCTTCTAGCAGGGAGGTCCCTCGCTTTACTCGGGATGACAGTAAAAATGAAGTGTTGGAGAAATAAGTGAAAGTATTAATTATTAAAATGTCATCCATGGGCGATGTGTTGCACACACTGCCAGCATTGACCGATGCGGGTGAAGCAATAAAAGATATTTCATTTGATTGGGTTGTAGAGGAAAATTTTCAAGAAATCCCGCACTGGCATCCATTAGTTGATAAAGTCATTCCAATCGCATTGCGTCGTTGGCGCAAAAATATGTTTGCCAAGCAAACACGCGAAGAATGGAAAGCATTTAAAAAGAATTTACAAGAACGCGAGTATGATTTAATTATCGACGCGCAGGGGTTATTGAAAAGTGCTTTTGTTGCGAGCTTTGCGAAAGGCAAGAAAGTGGGGTTGAATTATCAATCGGCACGTGAACCGTTTGCATCGTGGTTTTATAAAGAAAAATTTGCAGTAGCAAAAAAACAACATGCTGTTACACGCGTGCGTATGTTGTTTAGTCAGGCTTTGAAATATCCATTAGAAAAGCAAATGCCAGATTATGCGGTGGATCGTAAACGGTTAGCGCCTTTTGCACATCAAAAACCATATATTGTCTTTTTGCACGCAACCACCTGGCCAACAAAACATTGGCCGGAAACATATTGGATAGAGTTAGCTAAACTGGTTGCCGCGAAAGGATTTGATATTAAGTTGCCATGGGGTAATCCAGCAGAGAAAGAACGTGCAGAACGAATTGCTGCAACGTGTAGCGCGGCAGAAGTGTTGCCAAAATTATCATTGCAAGCAGTCGCAAGTGTTTTAGTGTCAGCTAGTGGTGTTGTTGCTGTTGATACAGGATTATGTCATTTAGCAGCGGCATTAAATGTGCCTACTGTTTCATTGTATGGGCCAACCAATCCTGAATTGACTGGGGCGTTAGGGCAGTCACAAAAACATTTACGCGTTAACTTTCCATGTGCGCCATGTTTTGGGCGAGATTGCACTTATCAACAAAAAAATCAGCCGCCTTTATATCCTTCACCTTTAAATCCACCTTGTTTTACGACGCTGCCACCTGATCTAGTGCTTGGCGAGCTCGCAAAGCTATTGTCATTATCCCACGAGTCACTTTTAAGATCAGACTCATCGGGTTTATAGCCTTGAGTGGGTGGCGTATAAGATGGCGTAACTTGATTGCTATCTTTGAAAGTATCTCCAGCGACAGTGCCATTTTCAGGGAGTGATGTTCCACCTCTGAATGCATTGTCTACATTGACTTGTTGGTTTTTATTTCTGCTACTCATAAAGTCACTGCCACCAATGTTGGCAAACACTTTTTCTTTATTGCTCAAATTTAATTTTGCTTTGGGTGGGTAAGACGTAATTTGAATGCGGTCATTTTTGAAAATGCCTTCCGCAGTAATATTGTTAGCGATAGGGAAGTAATTGCCATAACCAACATATTTTAATGTGCGTGAAAACTGCGGTACTTTATCTAAGCTTGCATAATTTGAGTTTTCATCATTGAAGTTGTTAATACCATTCGCCCATAAAAAAGCAGCAACTTGACGCGCACGATTTTCAGAAAGCTTGTGTTCAATCTTGCTGGAGTAAAAGCCACTGGTATTGCCGGAAACCATAATATTATTACCTGGGTTTCGCATTAATACAGCAACGACGCTGTTAAGAATTGGTGTTGCTTCAGGTAAGAAATCTGCAGAATTCACATCGAATACACGTTCAGCTGGTATTTCAACAGTAACAAAATCTCCGACTGAGAATACATTGCCACCAACATGTGTGATGCCGCCAGCAGTAAATGATAAAGTTGAAGCATAATAACCTAAGGCGCCACCCAATAATCCAGCTACGCCGATTTCTGGTTTAGATGCGCCGGCAATATAGGCAATACCACCCGCAGCACCAGCTCCAATGAGTGTACTGGATGCTTTACCCGTCATGTCATTATCACCGCGAAACGGATTAATTGAACATGAGGTTAATAAAAATGAGGTGAGTACAGTGAGGACGATATGGTTAAGTCGTTGCATTCTTTCATCCATTATGAAGAGTTTCGTGGTTATTGTAACCCAAGTATGTAGGGTGGGCAAAGCGTAGCGCTGAGTTATCCCCACGAATTTTTGCTCCCTTCTCCCAGAGTGTTTTTTACGATGGGAGAAGGGCTGGGGATGAGGGCCTATACCCTCACCCCTTGCCCCTCTCTCAGAAAAAAAGCATTTTGGGAGAGGGGAATTATACTACCCAAAATTCGTGGGGATAACTCAGAGCGTAGCGTGCCCACCATTAACCTAAAAAACAATATCAACCAACAAAACCTTGTTCTATACTGAATAGATATTTCGGTTGATTGGAGTTTCCAAATGGATATTGGTTTGCAGTCACGTAGATATACCGCATGGCAATTAATTAAAGCCTATTGGCAATCCAAAGAACGGAAATTTGCATATTTTATGATTGCTGTGACGCTTGTCATGACAGTCAGCTTAGTTGGCATGGATGTATTATTCAACAAGTGGTACAACCATTTCTATGATGCACTACAAGAGTACGATAAACGTTCTGTATTCGATTTAATGAAAGTCTTTGTCTTTATCGCGGCAACCTACATTGTGATTGCAGTATATCGTTATTATGTACAAGCCTATCTTGCATTGCGTTGGCGACAATGGTTGACCAAAGAATTTTTAAATCGCTGGTTAGAAAAAAGAAGCTATTACTACCTCGAAAATTTTGATGAAACCACAGACAACCCCGATCAACGTATTCAAGAAGACGTAGGTTCTTTGGTAGGGTTGTCACTGGATTTAACGATAGGCATAGTGAGTTCTGTCGCAACGATTGGCGCTTTTATCTATATTTTATGGACACTCTCAGGCACTGTTACTATTCCATTGGGATCACTGGGTGCATTGCATATTCCCGGTTACTTAGTCTGGGTTGCTGTTATTTATGCATTGATCGGCACCATGTGCACATTTAAAATCGGATTTCCTTTGGTGTCATTGAATTTCGAGCAACAGCGACGCGAAGCAAATTTTCGTTTCGCAGCCATTGATTTGCGTTCGCATGCAGAGCACGTGGCTTTATATCGTGGTGAGCATCATGAGCAAACTGTATTAGGAAAATTAGTCGATAGTTTTTTAAGTAATTGGTACATGATTATTTTACGCCAGAAATTATTGTTGTGGTTTACTGCGGGTTATAATCAAGTCTCTGTATTGGTCCCACTGTTAGTTGCATTACCTAATTATTTTAATAAAGTATTTAAGTTGGGTGGTTTGATACAAACTCTCCAAGCATTTAATAAAATACAAGATGCACTATCATTCATTGTTAATTCATATACCCGCATTGCTGAATGGCAAGCAGTTGTACGCCGATTGTTAACTTTTATCAATCATATGCATGATGTTGAAGTGCATGCTGTTGAGCGCGATCATTTCCATCATGGTGTACAGCCAGAAGATAAAATTGTATTGCGTAATGTGAGTGTCTACACGCCAAAGAATGAAAAGTTACTAGAAGGTGTGAATACTGAATTTGTGCACGGCGAACATTACTTGATTAAGGGGCATTCCGGTTTAGGTAAAAGTACATTAGTGCGCGTTATTGCGGGTATTTGGCCATATGGCTCGGGCGAAATATTATTACCAGCAAAACAAAATATCATGTATTTACCGCAAAAACCGTATATGCCAATTGGAACATTGAGCGATGCACTATTATTCCCAGATGATATTGATTCACTATCACCGGATACATTGAAAAAATTATTAGAAGATGTAAATTTGCCAGAATTAACGAATCAGTTAAATTATGCCACGATGTGGTCAGAGCATTTATCGCCAGGTGAATTACAACGCATCGCATTTATTCGTGTATTGATTCATAAACCTGATTGGGTATTCTTAGATGAAACAACGTCCGCATTAGATTTAGAAAGTGAAAAACACGTATATTCATTGCTGAAATCACGATTACCAAATTGTACGATTGTCAGTGTAGGTCATAGACCCAGTTTAGAAGCATATCACACTAAATGTATAGATTTAGAGAAGTGCAGTGTGGCGCGCGAAGTCGTTTAAGATTTTCTTAATTATTTTAGAGTTGTTAGTTGATAAAGCATGCGCTTATAATGCCAAAAGCCCCACTGCAGGTATTTAGGGTATGCTAAGACGACTATACTTAAGCAAAGAAGAAAACGATGCAATCGATGCTTTAAAAATCAACTTAAGTAAACTCTACTTAGAGGGAGATAATCGTTCAAAACTAGCTATCCTCAATGCAGCTAGGTATCACTCTAAGAATATGTATCAATGGCTGCAGCAAGGTCACGATCAAGATGAGATTGTAAGAATTTTAACGCAGCCGAATGGCCAAGCAATTTTAACAGCAAAGCTTAAAAATCGTGAAAAAATACTCTCGCAAGCACCGCAACATTTACAAAAGCAACCAGCAGTGCAATATGGTGAAAAAGAAGCAAAGGGTGAAAAAGCGGCAAATGCCAACGAAGTAATATTACATCCCACATATGGTGCGCTTGCTCCAGCGGCACCTGCTCCGCAAAAACCAAATGAACTAGCAGAGTTGGAACAACTCCATTTAGAGATGGAGAGAGAGTTCTCCAGTCAAATCTCTGGCGAACCATTGGTAAATTCTCTAATCAGTCCATGTTGTGGAAAGAATTTTAATCCAGAGGATGTTGCGAGGCTTCATGGTGCAAATTGCACGATGCGCTGCGAGATACGTGATGAAAAAGATGTTCCGCATCTAATAATAGTAAATAAAGAAGATTATATTCCTGATCCAGATTTCGATAAAACAGCAAAAAAATATTATGACAAAGTAGCTGATATCAAGCGTATTCTTGATACTAAAGATGTTCAAGCAGCGACAAAATGTTTAGTGATCTGTAAAGCAATTGCAGCAGAGGTTCCAGTTTTAGTAGAAGATCGCCGTCTTCATTACCGTCGATTAAAAGCAACGGCAGAACTTAAGCGTATCAATGAACAATTCCCTACAGTATTGGCATTACAGCAAGTACAAGGTCCAAGGCTAGCGCCATGCGGACACTATCATGAATCCAATGTAGTGTTTTGTGGCCAGAAAGATATGAAAATTGCTGATAATGATGTGTTTATTGATGCTGCCGTGAATGGTCCATTAGCTAGTTTGAAGTCACAACATCCGTTGCTATTAGAGAATATCCAGCAAATGACTAAGGACAACATTGCAAATGTTGGTGGGTTGCTAGCGACATATGAAAGAGATATGAAAGGTTTGGCTGATGATATTAATAATAATCAAAAAAATGCAAAACGCTATCAACAATTGTTGAATGCATGGATACAAAAATTTAAAGACGAATATAAGCTCGATAGCCGTCAAATGGGGCATTTGCAACATTGGCATGATAAAACTTATTTCAAGAAAACGGGTGGTGGTGCAGAGATTGAATTCAAAAGAGATTATACATATAGAGTTCCCACGCGTGTGAGGCATATGATGCAAGTTGCAAATCAAAAATATAACAGTAAAACAAGTTTTTTAGCGGCGATGGATCGTGCACGCACAGAATCAATTTCAGTCTATCACTCACTATTCAGTGGTCTCATGCAGCGAGATCCTGCAGCAACTGCATTGTATGGGACTGATTTTACAAGGCAGCAACCCCAATTTAAATTTTGATGTACGTTGTATCGTTAAATCGAGATTTATTTTCATTGTGTGGCTTCAATTTCATATTGCCATAAAAATAATCGCGTTTGCTTGGCCAATAATAATTTTTTCCATCGTCAGGATTGTTGGTGACATCTGTTGCCGGTAATTTGTTTTTATTTGCAAACGGTTGAATGCGTTCATTCGCGATGCGATTTTTGTAAGTTGAGTTAAACGACGTTTTTTTTGCAGAGATTTCAGCAGGTATTATTTCATTATTTTCAACAATAGCGTTTTTCTTGTTAGAAATAGACTTATTACTTTTCTCATCAGCATAAGTGTTAGTAGGCGGCTGATCGGCTTTCTTATCAGTGAAAATAATTTCACCATTGCGTGTGGTAGCTGAGTCAGCATTAACATAACCATGTAAATTAACGGCGTTATCAAGAAGTTGATCTGTTTTATTAGCAAAAGAAATGGACGACACACCGACAAACACAGCGCACACGAAAAATAATTTTTTTAATGTGCTAAGTGTGCGATTGATGTAATCCCTTAATTGAATACCTCCGTCATGAGCTTTAGCTTGTTGCCTGAAACTCATAGAGTCACCCGTTTTTTGCTAAAGTAAATCGCCTACACTAAAAGTATAGTATAAAAACGGCAATGTCATCCCGAGCGCAGCGAGGGATCTCCAGGGAGGTCCCTCGCTGCGCTCGGGATGACATTTTATGAGTTATGTCGGTTGGCAAACTTTACAAAAGACACTAGTGCGCTGACCTAGTTGAATCTGTTCTAACGGTGTTTTGCATTGCAGACAGGGCAAGCCGGAACGTCCGTAAGCTAATAAATGTATTCGAAAATACCCAGGCTTCCCGTCACTATGTAGAAAATCTTTTAGAGTCGTGCCGCCTGCTTTGATGGCTTTAGAAAGAATGCGTTTGATATGTTTTACCAAAAAAGCGTACTGTTTTTCTGAAATAGCATGAGCTGGTTTTTCCGGGTGAATACCTGCAGCAAATAAAGCTTCTGTCGCATAGATATTTCCAACACCCACAACGATATGGTTGTTCATAATCAGTGACTTAATCGCAACTTTGCGTTTTGCAGCTTTTTTTGCAAGGTAAGCACCGTTGAATTCATCGTCTAATGGTTCGGGGCCGAGGTTTTTCAGTAATATATGGTCATAAACGTTGTTGTCTGTCCAAAGGCAGGCGCCAAAACGTCGGGGATCAGTAAAACGTAAGATGATTTTGTTATCAAAAACAATGTCTAAGTGATCGTGCTTTTGCGGTGTTATCGGCGTTTGTAAGATGCGCAAGCTGCCAGACATTCCCAGGTGAATGAGTAAGGTGCTAGCTTGGAAATGTAATAATAAATATTTTCCACGGCGAGACAGTTGTGAAACTCTTTGGCCGGTTAGAATAGTGTGCAAGTTGAGTGGGATAGGCCAGCGAAGATTGTGTTGCCGAACAAGGACTTGGCTGACTTTATGTGATTCGATATGTGGTTGAATGCCGCGTAATGTGGTTTCAACTTCCGGTAACTCTGGCATATTTGTATTTTCATCCCATTAAAATTGGAACCTATGGTACAATAACACCGCGTCATCTTAGTAGGGGCTGCTATACTTCTACTAGTAATTTAAAGATGATTTTATATCAATAACGATAGGCGGTTTACATATGCATGGCATTTTAGTTTTACCTTGGTGGGGTTATATTCTTGTTACTCTTGCGCTTACCCAAGTTACCATTTTTAGCGTGACGATTTTTTTACATCGTTGTCAGGCGCATAGAGCTGTTGATTTGCATCCAATAGTCAGTCATTTCTTCCGTTTTTGGTTGTGGATGACGACTGGTATGGTGACAAAAGCATGGGCAGCTATTCATCGCAAACATCATGCCAAAGTAGAAACAGCTGAAGATCCACATAGCCCACAAATAAAAGGTCTAGGGACTGTATTTTTATACGGTACAGAGCTCTATAAGAAAGAAGCTAAAAATAAAGAAACCTTAGAGCGTTATGGGGCAGGTACGCCAGATGATTGGATGGAGCGTAACGTCTATACAAAGTATAGTGCTAGAGGCATTATGCTCATGCTTGCTATCAATGTGATATTGTTTGGTCCTATTGGGTTAACCATCTGGGCGGTGCAAATGGCGTGGATTCCATTATTTGCTGCAGGCGTGATCAATGGGATTGGCCACTATTTTGGGTATCGCAATTTTGAATATGCTGATGCATCGCGAAATATTATTCCCTTTGGTTTATTTGTTGGTGGGGAAGAGTTGCATAATAATCACCATACCTACGCAACTTCAGCGAAGTTTTCTGTGAAATGGTTTGAGATAGATATTGGTTGGTATGCTATCAGATTATTACAATTGTTTGGTTTGGCGAAACCAAAGCGCGTGCCACCTAAAGCAGATTTTGTTAAAGGTAAGACAGCTGTTGACAGCGATACTTTAAAAGCAATTTTGACGAATCGTTTTCAAGTATTGGCGCACTATTCAAAAGATGTGATTTTACCCGTGTTGCGTGAAGAACGCCGCCGTGCTGGTCAAGCGAGTCAAAATGTATTAAGTCGTGTGCGTAAGTTACTGGTACGTGATACTTCACTGATTGATTCAGATGGCAAACAGCATTTGGCTGTCGTGTTAGAGAAGCATCGTTCACTGGATGTGGTGTATCAATATCGCATTAAGCTACAAAACATTTGGGCGAAAAGTGCAGCAACTCAGAAAGAATTATTGGAATCATTGCAAGAATGGTGCCGACAAGCGGAAGCAACTGGAATTGAAGCGTTGCGCGAGTTTGTTAAACACTTGAAAGCCTACGTTCCGCAAAGAACGTAGAGTCTTGCTCGCATTCTAAAAGAAACCCGCTCCGGCGGGTTTTTTGTGTCTGTCATTTTCTGCGGTGTAAAATGTAGGGTTGTAGCGTGCCCACCAAAAATGTAGATATAAAAAAACCCGCCGGAGCGGGTTTCTTCTAGGGTAGGGAGACCCTAATATCTTACAACTTGCCTTCTTCAAACAACACATGCATGCCTGATTTGCCAGTTTCAGCATTGTATGCACGTGGGTCGTAATATTTCTTTTTCAATTTTTCAGTGGTGGTACGCTTGTTCTTGGTTGTCGTACGGAAGGTGCCGGTTTTGCTGCCTTCTTTCGTTAACCCTGTTGATACCATTTTGACTTTTTCACGCATAACAGAATACCTTTAAAATTAGTTTTGCTCTTTTTCACGATTCTTGATGTCTTCGAGAACTTTCTCAATGCCGTGTTTATCGATAATACGCATACCTTTGGTGCTAACGCGTAATCTCACGTAACGTTTCTCGCTCTCTAACCAGAAGCGGTGTTCTTGAAGGTTTGGGTTAAAGCGACGACGTGTTTTGTTATTCGCATGAGACACGTTATTACCCTTTAATGGGCGCTTCCCAGTGACCTGGCACACTCTTGACATAATATTTCTCCAAACAATAAATTGCACTATGGCAGGTCGCGATTTATACCAGAAAGCAATTTAAGTTGCAAGAAAGCTTTCGGAATGGCGCGCCAATTTGCCCGATTTATCCTATAACCACCCTTTTTCAGCAAACGAAGTGGTGTTTTGATGGCCAACTACAATGTGATCAATGACTTGAGTCGCAACCAATGCCAGCGTTTGTTTAAGCAGGTTGGTTATATCTCGATCAGCTTGGCTAGGTTCAGCTTGGCCTGAGGGGTGATTGTGGCACAAAATTACATTCGCTGCATTATGTGCGAGACAGCGCTTCACAATTTCGCGAGGGTAGATGTTGGCTTCGTGTAGCGTGCCATGAAATAACTCTTCAAAAGCCAAGACACGGTGTTGGCTATCTAGAAACAGGCAGGCAAAGACTTCATGTGCATAATCACGTAGACGATTTGATAAAAAGCGTTTTGTTGTTTGGCTGTTTTTGAGGGGCTCTCCAGTAGGCAGTGTTTCGTCCCAGTATCGACGGCCAAGCTCAATGGCGGCTTTTATCATGGCCAATTTGGCTTTTCCAATACCAGGTTTCTTATAAATATCAGTAGGGTTAGCGTTGAAAAGCTTTTTTAAGCTGTCGAATTCACTCAGTAATTCGAGTGCTAAATCCAGTGCGGTTTTGCCACGGACTCCAGTTCGCAGGAAAATCGCTAGCAATTCGGCATTGGTTAGATGTTTTGCGCCCAGTGAAAAGAGTTTTTCTCTGGGTCTTTCAGTAATAGGCCAATTGTTGATTGTCATGATTGATCTCCTTCATTTATGATGGTCAGACTTTTTTCTCTATTAAGAGCTTGTGATGCAAAAGCAATTAGTGAATAAACAAATCGTGTTAGGGGTGACGGGCGGTATTGCAGCATATAAGAGCGCAGATTTAGTGCGGCGCTTACGTGAGGCAGGCGCAGAGGTGCGTGTGGTGATGACAGAAGGGGCAAAGCAATTTATTACCCCGCTGACTATGCAAGCCGTATCGGGTAATCCAGTGCATGATAATTTATTTGATTTACAAGCTGAAGCGGCAATGGGACATATTGAATTGGCGCGTTGGGCAGATATCATTATTGTTGCGCCAGCAACTGCGGATTTTATGGCTGAACTAGTACATGGTGAAGCGGGAGATTTGCTGACCACGCTGTGTCTCGCTACAAAGTCTCCTATTGCACTTGCGCCAGCAATGAATCAACAGATGTGGAAGAATATGGCGACACAAGCAAATGCGCAAGCATTGCAAGCACGTGGCGTCCATTTATTCGGTCCAGGAGAAGGAGATCAAGCTTGTGGTGATGTCGGTCCTGGAAGAATGTTAGAGCCACTTGAGTTAGTGGCGCGTACCGCGCAAATTTTTACGACAGGTGTTTTAGCGGGCAAACGTGTTGTCATTACAGCGGGTCCTACACAAGAGCCTATTGATCCGGTGCGTTATATTAGTAATGCGAGTTCTGGAAAAATGGGATATGCGTTGGCTGAAGCAGCACAGGAAGCGGGAGCTGAAGTGATTTTAGTAAGTGGTCCAGTGAATTTATTAGCACCTGTGCGTGTGAAATGTATTTCTGTTATCAGTGCTCAAGATATGTTGGATCAAGTCATGGCAAATGTAAATAACGCCGATATCTTTATTGGTGTCGCAGCAGTTGCAGATTATCGTTGTAAAGAAGTCGCAACACAAAAAATTGCTAAATCAAAAGTGGAATCACTAACTCTGGCATTAGAGCGCAATCCAGACATTGTGGCGAATGTTGCTGGGCTGAAGCCGCGACCTTTTGTTGTTGGTTTTGCAGCAGAAACTGAAAACATGTTAGACAATGCAAAAGCAAAGCTCATTAATAAAAAACTCGATATGATTGTTGCAAATCAAGCGCAGCAAAGTATTGGTGCAGACGATAATGAGGTAACCGTATTGTGGGATGGGCATAGCCAAGTATTAGAGCGTATGTCTAAACAAAAATTAGCGCGTGAGTTGGTGTGCATTATTGCGCAGAAGGTCTAACATGCTCCCTCACCCGCCACGCAAAAAACGCGTGTCGACCTCTCCCACGTGTGGGAGAGGTGAGTTTTAAATTTTTGCTCCCTTCTCCCACGTGTGGGAGAGGTGAGTTTTAAATTTTTGCTCCCTTCTCCCACGTGTGGGAGAGGTGAGTTTTAAATTTTTGCTCCCTTCTCCCGCGTGTGGGAGAGGTGAGTTTTAAATTTTTGCTCCCTTCTCCCGCTTGCGGGAGAAGGGTTGGGGATGAGGGTAAAAAGATCAAATTAACATGTATACAAGGAATATAAAATGCAATCTGAAGTCACCGTAAGCAGAGCTAAAAAAGCAGTAGCGAATGAAGCATTAATCCAAGTAAAAATTTTGGATTCACGTATTGGAGCAGAGTTTCCTTTACCAAAGTATGAAACCCAAGATTCGGCCGGCTTGGATTTGCGCGCATGCGTTGATGCGTCAATGGAAATAGCGCCAGGTCAGACGATATTAATTCCGACAGGGATATCGATTTACATTGGAGACCCTAACTTGGCGGCAGTGATATTGCCTCGGTCAGGATTGGGCCACAAACATGGGTTAGTTTTAGGCAACTTGGTTGGGTTGATTGACGCGGACTATCAGGGCCCGTTGATGATTTCTTGTTGGAATCGTGGTCAAAATTCGTATAATATAGCTCCCGGTGAAAGAATTGCACAATTAGTGTTTTTACCAGTTGTTCGTGCTCAATTTGAACTCGTTACTGAGTTTGTAGAAACTGAGCGCGGTGCAGGTGGATTTGGCCATTCAGGTAAAAAATAAGGTTAAAACAATATGTTAGATGAAGTTGTATCATTACCCGTTTCACCATCCATTTTCCGTGCCTATGATATTCGCGGAATTGTTGGCAGTGCGCTAACGGAAGAAACCGTGCGTGCGATAGGCCAAGTTTTAGGCTCCATGGTGATTGAGCAGGGTGAAAAATCGATAGCTGTAGGTCGCGATGGGCGTTTATCTGGGCCTGTTTTAGGCCGTGCCTTGTGTGACGGGATACTCTCGTCTGGGTGTGATGTATTGAATATTGGCGTGGTACCTACCCCGATTCTTTACTATGCGACACATGAGCTAGCAACAACTTCAGGTGTGATGTTAACGGGCAGCCATAACCCAGCAGAATATAATGGCTTAAAAATGATATTAGGCGGCGAAACGCTGTCTGAAGAGAGCATTCAAAAAATCTATCATCGCGTTATCAATAATCAAGTGCGTTATGGTTTAGGTGAGCACCATAAATTTGATTTAATGGAGCAATATCTCAAGCGCATAACGGATGATGTTAAGTTACAGCGTCCATTGAAAATTGTGATTGATAGCGGTAATGGAGCTGCAAGCCATGTTGCTCCTGAATTATTTAAACGTATGGGTTGTGAAGTCATAGAGTTATTTTGTGAATTAGATGGCAACTTCCCAAATCATCATCCTGATCCAACACAGGTTGAAAATTTAAAAGACCTCATTCAAAAAGTACAAGAAACTAATGCAGACATCGGTTTAGCATTTGATGGTGATGCAGATCGTTTAGGTATTGTTACCAATGAAGGTGAAGTCATTTGGCCTGACAGACAATTAATTTTGTTTGCGCAATCTATTCTGGCGCGCAAGCCAGGCGCAAAAATTATTTTTGATGTGAAATGTACAAACCATTTAGCTGCTATGGTAAAACAAATGGGCGGTGAACCTATTATGTGGAAAACAGGTCACTCTCTCATTAAAAAGAAAATGGCGGAAACGCAAGCTGCCATTGCTGGTGAGATGAGCGGTCACATCTTCTTCAAAGATCGTTGGTATGGTTTTGATGATGCAATTTATGCCGGCGCAAGATTGTTAGAAATTTTATCTGCGAGTGATCTTGATTGCGCTACATTATTTCGCGCTATTCCAAATAGTGTGAATACACCAGAATTAAAAATTTATGTGTCTGATGAAGAAAAATTTAAATTAATGAGTCAAATTGTTTCGCAAGCTAATTTTTCCAATGCAGAAGTGTCAACCATTGATGGGTTGCGAGTTAACTTTGCGAATGGTTGGGGTTTGGTACGGCAATCAAATACAACACCTTGCTTAGTATTGCGTTTCGAAGCAGAAACTGAGGCGGTTTTGTCAAAAATTCAAATGCTATTTAGAGATTATCTCTTATCACTTAAGCCGGAGTTAGTATTGCCTTTCTAACATGGATGAATTCGATGTCATTATTGTAGGCAGTGGGATTGTTGGAGCAGCAACTGCCTTAGCTCTCTCGCAAAAAACGCGACTTAATATTGCAGTAGTCGATGCTGCTGCAATGTCATCTGTTTGGGACCCTGCAATAACGTCACCACGTGTTAGCGCATTTTCACTCGCTGCAATCAATATCTTTAAACGTTTAACGTTGTGGGAGTCCATGTGTAAAAAACGTGTGAGTCCTTATACGAAAATGCATGTTTGGGATGCGCAAGATAATGCAGATATCCAATTTAATTGTGTAGATGTGCAAGAAAAAACGTTAGGTTATATTATTGAAGATACTGTGGTACGTAGTAGTATCCTGCAAGCATTAGCGGCTAAGCAAGCAGTTACATTTTTAACATCCTGTACCGTAAAAAAATTAACATGCTTGCAAAATAAAGTTGAGCTAGATATTGAGTCTTGTGGTGCAATCAAGACAGTCACAGCGAGGTTGGTGATTGGCGCGGATGGCGCTAATTCGATGGTGCGTGAGTTGTGTGGCATTGATTTGAAAGCATGGGATTATGGCCACACTGCCATTGTCGCTACAGTAAAAACGACATTGCCGCACCAACAAACAGCACGCCAACATTTTTTAACATCAGGGCCTCTCGCTTTTTTACCGCTGTTGGATCCATATCAATCTTCGATTGTTTGGTCGACGGCACCAGAACATGCAGAACAATTATTAAAGCTGAACGATGAAGATTTTTGTCGTGAATTAACAACAGCATTTGATAATAAACTAGGAGATATCTCTCACGTTGAAAAACGATATCATTTTCCATTAAAAATGCGTCATGCAAAAGAATATGTGCAAGAGAATATTGCACTAGTAGGAGATGCTGCGCATACCATTCATCCACTAGCGGGACAGGGAGTGAATTTGGGATTATTAGATGCAGTGTGCTTAGTGCAAGTGATAGCAGAAGCATTGAAAAAAGGCCGTCATTTTGCGGGGTTTCACACCTTACGTCGCTATGAACGTTGGCGTCGTGGAGACAATAGTGCAATGTTGGCAAGTATTGATGTGATCAAGTTTATTTTTGGAAATGAAAAACCGATGCTAGATACAGTACGTACAATGGGTATGAATCTAGTCGGTCGTTCGCAACTTTTAAAAACGTTTTTTGCAAACTATGCATTAGGTCATCGCGGTGATTTGCCAGAGATGGCGAGAAAGCCCTCACCCACAAATGGGGGGGGGAATTCTTTTGATATTTGACTCCCTTCTCCCAGAGTGTTTTTTATGAATGGGAGGGTTGGGGATGAGGGAGATGTTACATATTATTCATCGCCATCGTTATATCTAAGCTGTCACAAACTTTTGTATTAGATACGCCGCGATTACAAGCGATTTTAGCTTGGCCAATCTGTACGGTATCCATTTCTCTTTGTTGTTGAATCATGTCATCAATTTGTTTTTTAGCGCGAGCAAGTGTTTTTGATGCGCTATATGGCAATGTGACGCGCGCTGACGCGGTGTTTACGATCGGTGATGCAACTTGTGAAGGATAATTCGGAATGAAGGCTGAGCTAGCTTGCATTCCCACATCAGCAATCAGCGGTTTTTGAAAAGATTCGATATGGCTAGAGTTGACTGCGACATATCCGCCTATACCTAAGCTTCCATTCAAGCGTACTAAGTTAGGTGCATTTAATTCTAAATTACCGCGTGGTGCGCTAATCATGGGTGCATTACCGTTGGAGAGTATTTCAATCATGTTTGCAGCATTCAATGTCAACGTGGTGTTTGAATTCCAGGTAATTGGTGCAGCAACAGTGATGTTACCTTGTTGTGAACCTGATGAACCTGTAGTGATCACAACGTTCGCGCTCGCAAGTGCAGTTTGTAATAAATTACTATCTACAATTGAATTATCTCCAGTGGGCGTATAGACGTTGCCGTTGTAGCTGCCATTAGAGTTTGAGCCATTATTATTTTGGATAATAATATTTTCGGGATCGAGTAGCCATGTTCCCATTTGACCGTTAGCCGCAGTTAAGTTGATGCCAGAATCTGCAACATCTAAATGTTTACCGGATGTTTCTACAAAGCCACCATTACCACCTTGTGCGCCACCATGCGCACTAATATTGCCATGGAAGTTCGTTGTGCCATCAGACCATACAATAACTTTGCCGCCATTTCCCATAGTAATTGCATTCGCTAAAATTTTCGCGCCGGCATCAAGTGTAACTGTTTTTGCATGCTGTTCTGTGCCTTTACCTTGCATGTTTCCACCTATTAATGCTTCACCGCCTTGTGTGTAACCACTGACATCAATGACAGCATTGGATTGTAGGTGAATCGCATCACTGAGTAATTTTACTGAGCCACCTGTGTATCCATTGGCAGTGATATTGCCGGCTAGTGTGATAGAGCTATTATTGGATTCAGGTGTTTTTATTAAAATGGTGCCGCCATTTAAATCGCCGCTAGCGTCAAGTATTGCTTTTTTAGTGATATTAATTTTATTGGCAACAATTTTTATTTTCCCACCATTAGCATTATTACCTTTTCCTGATACATCAATGCGGCCAGATATTTTTATATTACTGTTAGCGGATAAGATGATTTCACCATTACTCTGTGCAACAGAGTGCGCTTCTGCAATGCCGCTCATATTGACTGTGTGATTGACTACGCCTTCTGCAGCTCTTGCACTCATAATAATTTTGCCACCATTTGCACTCACTGTTCCGGAATTGCTAACGCCATCAGCCATGATTCTGCCATTGATATCTCTACCTGAACCTGTTGAATCGGCATCGATGCTAAAGTTAATTAATCCATCACCAGTAAGGTCAACAGTGAATTTGTCACCGGATGCTAAAATAACATTACCCAGTGATACTTGAATGTTTCCTTCATTTGAAACATTAGAGCCGATTAATGCAATTAAACCGTGATCTGCAGCATGGATAATACCCGCGTTGACAATGACGCCATGCATAGTTGATGGTTGGTCAAAAGAATATTTTCCAGCTAAAAAATTCTGATCTGAAATGTTAGCGGTTGAAACAATTAAGCTACCAACATCTACAAAAGCACTGGGGCCAAAATAAAGTCCAGCTTGGTTGACTAAGATAATTCTTCCGGTTGCGGTGAGGCGCCCAAAAATTTGTGAAGCCCCTTGGCCAGGATTGATGCGGTTTAAAGTAATCGAATTGGCAGAGGGTTGTTGAAAGTGGGTCGTTTCATTGCTGTTAATATTGAAGCTTTGCCAATTAATAATGGCTTGATCAGACGTTTGTTTGATCTCTGTATTATTTCCAGAATGATTAATGGTTGCATCTCCAGCGGTAACTTGTCCGCCAGTAGGATTGGCTGAGGTGGTGTTGAAAACAAAAAGCGTAATCATCAGTACAGCCAATTTTTTGCAAAAAAGTATTCTAGAGCCTGTTCGCATACTCGTTTTCATTCTGATGCTCCTCGTTTGGAGGTGGAGTTTTGCAATAGGTCAAGCTGTTGTTTTTATTTCTGCGTACTATTATTTTACATCTATTGGTTTTGGATTTGGTGGAAGGCGTCAAATTTATTTAATTTAGCCTTTATTTATAGCATAAATAATTTAGCAGCCAATAACTTGAGCATTTGTTGTCGCCACTATTTTGTGCATAAATCAAGATCTTGCTTGTTGATTATGGCTGGTCAAAAAAAGTTTATGAGATACCCTAATTGCGGCTAGTTCTAGCCCTATCCCTTCTGTTTTCCACTTTTAAACGGTATACTCCAGGGCCTTTGAAACACCGTTTAGGATGAGATTATATGGGGAAAAGAACAGTATTATATGATTGCCATTTGGCAGCGAATGCCAAGATGGTCGACTTTGCTGGCTGGGATATGCCTTTGCACTATGGTTCTCAGTTACAGGAACATAAGGAAGTCAGAGAAAATGCCGGTGTGTTCGATGTTTCTCATATGACGATAGTCGATTTACATGGCAGTGGTGTACAGCCGTATTTACGTTATTTATTAGCAAACAATATCGATCGTTTGATGCCAGGAAAAGCACTTTATACTTGTATGCTAGATGAAAGTGGCGGCGTGATTGATGATTTGATCGTGTATAAAATGAGTGATGATTTTTATCGTTTAGTTGTAAATTCTGGAACTCATGATAAAGATCTCGCTTGGTTGCAAAAGCAATTGACGAATTTTGATGTGAAATTACAAGAACGTACTGATTTAGCCATGGTTGCAGTGCAAGGCCCTAAAACAATTGCAAAGCTAGCAACGCTATTTTCAGCAGAGCAAAATGCGGTTATGCAAGCATTAAAGCCATTTAATGCTGTGGAAGTCGGCGATTACTTTGTAGCACGTACAGGTTATACCGGTGAAGATGGATTCGAAATCATTGTTCCTGAAAAGCAAGCGGCAAACTTTTGGAATCAATTATTGAAAGCAGATATTGTTCCTTGTGGTTTGGGTTCTAGAGATACCTTGCGTTTAGAAGCAGGTTTGAATTTGTATGGTTCTGATATGGATGAAACGGTAACACCGTTAGAGTCTAATCTTGCATGGACAGTTGCTTTCGATCCGCAAGATCGAAATTTTATCGGTCGTACAGCGCTAGAAACACAGCGTCAACAAGGAGTTAAAAAGCGATTAGTTGGCTTGGTGTTGGAAACACAAGGTGTGTTGCGCAATCATCAAAAAGTAGTAGTAGAAGGTGTGGGAGAGGGAGAAATTACAAGCGGGAGTTTTTCTCCAACGTTAGGTAAGGGAATTGCATTAGCGCGTGTGCCAGCAGAAATTGGTGCGCAATGTTTAGTAGAAATGCGTGGTAAACATGTCGTTGCACAAGTCATTAAACCACCATTTGTGCGTCATGGTAAGAAGGCCTTTGAGTTAAAAGTTATTACGGAGCAATCACAATGAGCAGTGTGCCAAAAGCGTTGAAATATTCAAGAACTCACGAGTGGGTTCGTCAAGATGAAGATTCATTGACGATAGGAATTACAGATCATGCGCAAACGATGTTGGGCGATTTAGTGTATGTTGAATTGCCTGAGATCGAAATGAATTTTGAAGAAGGCCAAGAATGTGCAGTGATTGAATCAGTAAAAGCAGCCGCTGATATTTACTGTCCGGTTCCTGGAGAAGTTGTCGAAATTAATGAAGCATTAATTGAAAATCCACAATTAGTGAATGAAGATCCTTACGGCAAGGGATGGTTATTCCGTATTCGACCATTTGAAACAGAGCTTAAAGGGTTGTTATCTTCGGATCAATATACAAAACAAGTTGCATCAGAAGCACATTAAAGAATGCTTGTCATCCCGATGTAGCTGTCATTCCGAGCGAAACGAGGGATCTCCCAATGTGCAGGAGATCCTTCGAGCAAAGAGTACTCTCAGGATGACAAAACAAAAAATAAATCAATAATGAGGTCTCATATGCCATTTGTTCCGCATACTGAACAGGATGTTAAAGAAATGTTAGCTACCATTGGTGTAGCTAAAATTGATGATTTGTTTGCAGAAATACCTAAAGATTTACGTATCAATGAATTACCTGAGTTACCTACCAACCTAACTGAAATGGAGTTAGGACGTTTGATGCGTGAACGTGCGGCGTTGGATGATGGCATGTTATGTTTTCTAGGTGCGGGTGCCTATGAGCATCATATTCCTGCAGCAGTTTGGGATGTAACAAGTCGTGGCGAATTCATGACTGCGTATACACCTTATCAAGCAGAAGCGAGCCAAGGTACCTTGCAATTGTTATATGAATATCAAACCATGATGGCAAGTTTAATGGGTTTAGATGTTTCTAATGCTTCACTTTATGATGGTGCAACAGCGCTATCTGAAGCGGTTTTAATGGCAATTCGTGCTAATCGTCACAGTAAAGAAGCGCGAGTGTTGTTACCGATGACAGTACATCCATTGTATCGCCATGTAGTAAAAACAATTGTGAGCCAACAAGGCATCGAAGTTATTGACGTTCCATTTTGCAAAAAATCTGGAAAAACAACGATTGAAGCACTGGATGCATTAGCAAAAGATGGTGTGACTACATTAGTGATTCCACAACCAAACTTTTTTGGTGTGTTAGAAGATGTAGATGCATTAACAGATTGGGCGCATGCACATAAAGCAATTGCAATCGCAGTTGTAAATCCAATGGCAATGGCGCTATTAAAAGCACCAGGACAATGGGGCACAAAAGGTGCGGATATCGCATGTGGCGAAGGCCAACCTTTAGGTGTGCCAATGGCATCAGGTGGTCCTTATTATGGTTTCTTATGTTGTAAAACTGAGTTTGTGCGCCAAATGCCTGGACGTATTGTTGGGCGTACCGTTGATTTAGAAGGTAAGCAAGGATTTGTATTAACCTTGCAAGCACGTGAGCAACATATCCGCCGTGCAAAAGCGACTTCAAACATTTGTACCAATCAAGGATTGTTAGTCACTGCAAGTACCATTTACATGAGTTTAATTGGACCGAAAGGATTGCAGCAAGTTGCTTTAGCATCACATCAAAACATGTTAACGCTTAAGCAGAAAGCAACAACATTGAGTGGTGTTAAAGTTGTATTTGAAAGTCCAGTGTTTCATGAAATTGTCTTGAAGTTACCAGCCAATGCAGCAACTGTATTGCAAGCACTAGCAGAAAAGAAAATCCAAGGTGGTTTGAACTTACATGCATATTATCCTGAGATGACAGAGGATTGTATTTTGGTTTGCACAACCGAAACAAAATCAGCAGCAGATATTGAGGCATTCGTGAATGCGTTACGCGAAGTATTATCTGTGCACGCAAACGTAAAAGAAAAATGTGCTTAACCAGGATAAGATGGAGAACATGATATGACACAACTTATATTCGAACAATCACAAGAAGGCCGTTGTGCAAGCGCACAAATTCCACGTAGTGTGAGTCACGTAGAAATTCCAGCGGAATTATTACGTAAAGATCAGCCTAAATTGCCACAAGTTTCAGAATTGCAAGCGGTGAGACATTACACCCGTTTATCACGTCGTAACTTTTCGATTGATACACAATTCTATCCATTAGGCTCATGTACCATGAAATATAATCCACGTGGTGTACATCGCTTAGCGATGTTAGATGGATTTTTAAATCGTCATCCTTTGGCATTAGATATTAATAGCCAAGGATTTATGGCATGTGCATATGAGTTACAAGAAATTTTAAAAGCAGTCACAGGTATGCGTGCCGCGTCATTAACACCGATGGCGGGCGCGCAAGGTGAATTTGCGGGTGTTGCAATGATTCGTGCTTATCACGCTGCGCGTAATGATCATGCACGTACCGAAATTATCGTTCCAGATGCAGCGCATGGCACCAACCCTGCTACAGCAACTCAGTGCGGTTATAAAGTAAAAGAAATTCCAACCGATCCAGATGGTAACGTGAATATCGAAGCATTGCGTGCAGCAGTGGGCCCGCAAACAGCAGGAATCATGTTAACGAATCCATCGACATTGGGTGTGTTCGAACAGAAGATTAAAGAAATCGCGAAAATCATGCATGAAGCGGGCGGTTTGTTATATTACGATGGCGCAAACTTAAATGCGATTTTAGGTAAAGTGCGTCCAGGTGATATGGGCTTCGATGTGATGCATATCAATTTACATAAAACCTTTGCAACGCCACATGGTGGCGGCGGTCCAGGTGGTGGTCCAGTTGCAGTAGGTGAGCGTTTAGTTCCATTTATTCCAACACCTATTATCATGAAAGATGGAAATAAATATCGTTGGTCAACAGAAAAAGATTATCCGCAATCGATTGGCCGTTTATCTGCATTTATGGGTAACGCCGGTATTATTTTACGTGCTTATATGTATGCGCGTTTGTTAGGTAAAGATGGAATGCACCGCGTTGCTGAATTTGCGACATTGAATGCAAATTACTTATTAACAAGATTGCGTGCTGCAGGATTTACCCCAGCGTATCCGACACGTCTTGCAAGTCATGAATTCATTATTACGTTGAAGAATGAAGCGAAAGAGTTGCATATCACTGCATTGGATGTTGCTAAGAGATTATTAGATTACGATTTCCATGCGCCAACGATGTATTTTCCATTGCTTGTGCCTGAATGTTTGTTGATTGAACCAACAGAAACAGAAAGCAAAGAAATACTCGATGCATTTGTTGAAACATTAATTCAAATTCTACATGAAGCAAAAACCAGTCCAGAGCTTTTGAAAAGCGCACCACATAATTTACCCGTGCGCCGTTTGGATGAAGTACGCGCAGCAAGAGAGTTGGATTTGGTGTATGCGGAATAAATCCCCTCTCCTCCATTGCTTTTAAATGGAGGAGAGGGTTAGGGTGAGGAGGTATAAATTTTTTCGCGAAGCGACAAAATTTGAAAGCCCTCATCCCCAACCCTTCTCCCCTCGTAAAAAGCACTCCGGGAGAAGGGAGCGTTTTTTAGTTAAAGAACACACTCCAACCCAACCACTAATTCTTTCAATTCCAGTGCTTTCTTACACGCTAACGTAACGCCTGGCATAAAACTTTCTCTATCAATCGAATCATGTTTAATTGACAGTGTTTCACCCACACCACCAAAAATTACTTCTTGATGTGCGACGCGACCAGGCAAGCGAATAGAGTGAATGGCAATGTTGTGCAGCGTAGCACCGCGAGCACCTGGAATAATTTCGCGTATAGTAATCGCTGCCGTATTTGTTTTTGCGAGATTGGCAGCAATCATATCCGCAGTGCGCAGGGCTGTTCCAGAGGGGCTATCTAATTTTCCATTATGATGAGTTTCAATGATTTCAACATCTGAAAAGTATTTCGCACAATCTTGTGCGTAACGCATCATTAATACAGCGCCAATTGAAAAGTTGGGCACAATGATGCCGCCAATTTTTTTGTTGTGACATAAGGTTTGTAATTCTTGAATTTGTGTTGTGACTAATCCACTCGTGCCGATAACCGGATAAGCACCATTTTCAATAATGATTTTTGCATTATGCAGCACAGCTTCGGCATTTGTTAAATCGAGCACAACTTGTGTACTCGTATTTTTGATTTCTTGTGCGAGGTTATCTTTGCGCCCCAGCTGCGCAACCACATTGAAGTCGGGATTGCTTGTGAGGGTCTTCACGGCAAGTTTGCCCATTCTACCGTTGGCGCCATTAATGATGACACGGATGCTCATATGTGATTCTCAGGTTGATTGATGTTTACAAAGTGTAGTATTGACTAGACTTAAAATTCAATGGTTTCTTTATCAATAATACCTACATCCACGCCCCTATCGTCAAGCTAGGTTCATTATCTGGCTGAGTTGGAGTCTCTGTGGTAACACCAAAAATTTGTTCCCCCTCGAAGTCACGCTGAGCTTCGCTAACAATAACAGCTAAACGTTTTGCGGAATTATTTCTCGAAAAAAAGAAAAAATCACCGATACATGTCATAACATCTGTAGAAAGATAAGGTGAGAAAGCATTATGGAGTTTTTCTCTATCAGCGTTATGTTCTAAGAAAGCAACATTTCTCATGAGCGGCATGAATGCAGCGCGTGAAAATAAGCGCACATAAGCGTTACGAGCTTTCTCTTCAACAGAATACATTGTACCTTGAGAAGCATGTGCGGCATCAATATCTGTATGGACTCTTTGGATAAGAGTATCTTCATTTGTATGCAGGCCAATGTCACGAGTTAGTAGTGTTGTTTCTGCTTCATAGGCAGCAATTTCTTGATGGAGGCTGTAAGTAAGGTTTTCGATTTCTGAAGCTAATCTTGCGCGTGTTTTCGTGAAGATGAGAGCCGTGTTCACTAGCATTATCTCTATATCTGCTATCCATATCTCACTAGTTAGCCGTAGGTCTTTTAGATAAAGGGAGCCAGCTATTGTACTTTGATAGAACGATAATATAGTGCAAGGGTTAGCGAATAATGCTGTTGTGGATCTTGGTGCTGTAGAGGTTTTGAATATCTCTATCATGTTACATATATGTTGTTGTTTTCCTATTGGCATCTGATCTCGTACTGCTTTTCGCTCAGTATCAGCTGTATCTCCGCGCATGCGGTGTGTTGCTAGCGTGCCAGGATCGGGTAACTTCATTTCTTCAGCGTAGGTATCGCCAAGGAATTGATGGGTAGAAACAAGGCTCTTGATAGTGGAGGTAAATACTGGGTAAGTGAAGTCTAAGTAATCGGTAATACTGTAAATGGCTCCCTGGAGGCGAAAGAGTTGAGCATAGTCTAAGATTGTGGTATTCGGTTGTGTCACTTTTGCTGTGCTACTTTTGAGCGCTGCTACCAATTTAATAGCATTTTTACGTGTATGCTCTAGTGCGGTTAATTCATCTTCATATTTTGTAAGCGCAGTAGTGAGTGTTTGAATTTTCGTTTCTAGTTGTTGCTTTATCTTTTGATGCTTGCTATCAACAGCAGCTTTTATCCTGGTTGCAAAATTTAAATTTTGTTTTGCACCAGCTTGATATGCCGTCGTTTCTGCTTTTAAATTACTGAGACACGTAAGTAATTTTGCAGTGTGAGGTTGTTGTTTTTCTGATAGAGCAGTAACTCTACGAGTTTTGTCTGCTGCTATTTGACCTCTTAATTGTTGCAGAGAAGCTTCTTTATCGCGAATATTTAGTTTGTGTTGTTTTATAATGTCTTCAGAACGTTGCAGACGTGCTTTGCTTTGTAGGTACTCCCGTTGATGAACTAGCGTGCGTCTTTGGGAGGTAGCAGTGTGATTCATTTGTGCATATATTCTTGCCTGGCTATGGCTAATAGCTTCACGTTTAGCTTTTATTCTAGCTTTGGTTGCATCAATCTCGAGTTGCATGGTTTTGATTCGGGCATTTGATTCTTTAACTAACGATTGAAGTTGTTCTTGGTTCTCTTTGGGTGCGCTGCGGCCATGAAACATAAGTTAATTTCTCGGAAAAATCAATGCAGATCAAAATACATATAGTAGGTTAGAAGATCAACTATTGATAAAGATCAGCAAGAGTGTCTTCATTGACCCCAAATACTTGCGCAATATTGTCGCTATGTAACATATGATGAGTGTCGCCCTGTAATAACTTGCCTTGATGTAGCATAAAAACTCGATGACAAATTTTACGTGCTATTTCTAAATCATGCGTTGAGATAAGAATGGCGTGTTGTTGACTCGCAACTAGGGCGCATAAATGATTCATCAATTGAATTTTATGTCGTATATCCAAATGATTCGTTGGTTCATCTAATAAAAAAAGTTGCGGTGTTTGTGCAAACACAGTGGCAATCGCCAAACGTTTTTTTTCGCCACCTGATAAGGTATGTACGGATTGATTTTTTTTATGGAGTAATTCCATTGTTTCTAACGCATTACAAATAATATTTGTATTTTCATTGTTTGTTGTCATATGCGGAAAGCGCCCACTTTGGCAAAATTCAAAAACAGTTTGTGGGAAAATACACTGCGTTTCTTGAAATAAAATTGCAATGTGTTTTGCAATTTGTTTTTTTGAATAAGTAGTAATATTTTTTTGATGTAAATAAAGTTGACCTCGTGTTGCTGGATGTAGTTGTGCGATAGTGTGTAATAGTGTTGTTTTTCCAGAACCATTTGGGCCAATCAATCCAATGATTTCGCCTGAAAAAATTTCAAAGTTCACATCTTCACAGATTGTATGTTGTTTAATGTGTAAAGCAATGTTCGCTGCGCTAAATAATGGTTGCATGCTGTGGCTTACGTAATAAGAAAATAAAAAGAGGTATGCCGAGTAACACCATGACAATTCCGACCGGTATTTCTTGTGGAGCAATGATGATGCGAGAGAGTGTATCAGCGAATGTTAAAAATGCTCCGCCCAGTAGCGTGCAGCCGATAATCATGAAACGATGTTCATAACCAAAGAGTAAACGAAATAAATGCGGCACGATCAAACCGATAAATCCAATACAGCCAGCCATGGTGACAGCGGCAGCGGTGAGTAGTGAGCTCAGTAAAAATAATTGAATTTTTAAACGTGAAACATGAATGCCAAGTGAGCGAGCTTCATTTTCACCACGAACTAAAATATTTAATTCAGTGGCTAAGCATGAGCTGTAAATCACACCAATAATCAAGATCACAGTGGCAAGCGTAGGAAAGTGTGCATCACTTAAGTCACCGAGTAACCAAAATAGCATACTACGTAAGAGATGATCTGGGCTGATAAAAAATATCAAACTGATCATTGCTGAAAAGCAGCTAGAGAGTGCAACCCCGATTAAAATTAGCGTTTCAGTTTGCATGGCATATTGACGTAGTGAAAAAGAAAAAATAAGCGCGATCACGGCTAAACTTCCAACCCATGCGCCCAAGGTTAAGCCGATGCCTGTAACGCCAAGCATCATTAACAGTAATGTGGCTAAGGCGCTGCCGCCGGATGTGCCTAAAATATACGGATCTGCTAATGGGTTCTTTAATAGTACTTGCATCAATGTGCCTGCAAGCGCAAGCAAACCGCCAGTGACAAAGGCGCAAAGTGTTCGTGGGAGGCGTAGATTAAAAACAATATCGTAGCTAGTCGCATCTGTGTGGAAAAACAATGCTTGGCTAATTTGCGAAATAGTAAAAGGCGTACTACCTTTAAATATAGACAGTAGTAAACTGCATATGGCTAAAAATGCGAGAACAATCAGGGAAGTTAGTTTGCGTGCAGTCATAAATTCTGTTTGCTGAAGCGTCGACTTTTTGAAAGAATGCAATATAGTACTCACTTTTCATATTAAATAAAGAGTGTCGCGCGCAAAAAAACGACATTTCTTGGTAAAACGCAAAAAATTGCAGGTGTTTGTAGTGATTGATGATGATGGTTTTCGGCATGGTGTAGGCATTATCTTGGTGAATTCCAGGCGACAGCTGCTATTGGCTAAACGTGTAGGCAAAGATGCCTGGCAGTTTCCCCAAGGTGGAATGATGGAAGGCGAGACACCAGAGCAATCCATGTATCGCGAGTTAAAAGAAGAAATTGGCTTGCAACCGGAAGATGTGAGAGTGTTGGCTATGACCAAGCGTTGGTTGCGGTATAAACTACCCAAGCGATTGATTCGCCACCATTCACAACCTTTATGCATTGGGCAAAAGCAAAAATGGTTTTTGCTGCGCTTAGTGAGTGATGATACAAAAATTGATTTATCGCTAACAGAGAGTCCTGAATTCGACTCTTGGGCTTGGGTGACATATTGGTATCCACTGAGCCAGGTCGTGTCTTTTAAGCGACGGGTTTACAATATGGCGATGCGGGAGTTTGCGTCGACTGTGCTTTCCAAGAAGTTTTGGGAATTGTAGGGCAGCAACTCTACTATGCTGGCTGAAAACCTGCGATACTCTGTGCTTCGCTGCTCACTTACAGACAACGTAAACTGCGCTGCGATGCTCGACTATCGCAGGTTTTCAGCGCAGCCTAGCGAGTTGTTCTAAATTGTGATTTCATTTTTTCATGCTAATAAGTTGGTCTCTATTGCTATCTCATTTACAATAGACATAAAGCGTTTGAGAAGGAATGAGTATGTTAAAAACGCTACGGCGTATCATACAAGAAATTGCGAGCGCTGAAGATTTCAAGGAAGCGCTTGAAATTATGGTAAAACGCATTTCCACAGCGTTACATTCTCAAGCTTGTTCTATTTTTTTAATTGATCGACGTTCAAGTGAATACATTCTCACTGCTACCAAAGGATTAAATCCACAAGCAGTTGGCAAAGTTAGAATTCCTATGAGCCAAGGATTGATTGGTTTGGTCGGGCAACGTGAAGAACCTGTCAATTTAGATGATGCTGAAAAACACCCACGATTTTTGCGTATTTCCGAAGTGCACGAAGAAAGTTATAAAGCATTTTTAGGTGCCCCGATTATTTATCATCGTCAAGTATTAGGCGTCATTATCGTACAGCAACTTCAGACACGGCGATATGATGAGGCGGAAGAAGCATTTTTAGTAACCTTAGCGGCGCAATTAGCTGCAACCATAGCGCACGCGGAAGCAACTGGCGCAATCGATAAATTATTTAATACTCACGAATTGATTGATACTGAAGTCACCTATGCAGGTATTCCCAGTTCACCGGGTGTGGGTATAGGGACAGGTGTTGTTGTTTATCCATTGCTGGATTTGGATTTAATTCCAGATCGCGAACCAGAAAGTATTGATGAAGAAGTGGGTTTAATGCGTGCTGCATTAGCAGCAGGTCAACAAGATTTGCGGGTATTAGCGGAACGAATGTATCCGAATTTACCTCCAGAAGAACGCATTTTATTCGATGTTTATCAGCGAATTTTAGATAGCTCAGACCTTGGCGGCGAAATTATCCGTGCGATTCAAAAAGGTAATTGGGCGCAAGGCGCATTGCGTGACGTGATTCAGAAACACGTGCGTGTCATTGAAAACTTAGAAAATGAATATTTACGTGAGCGTGCGGTTGATATTAAAGATTTAGGTAATCGTGTCTTAGCGTATTTGCAAAAAAATGACAGAATGCCTCCACAGTATGCAGATAAAACAATTTTAATTGGTGATGAATTAACAGCAGCAGATTTAGCAGAAGTTCCGCATGAGTGTTTGGTAGGCGTGGTTTCTATTAAAGGTTCTAGTAGTTCACATGTGGCGATTTTGGCGCGAGCGATGGGTGTTCCCACTGTGATGGGTGTGAGTGATATTCAATTAGCCGATCTGCAAGGCGAAGAAATGATTGTAGATGGTTATTATGGACAAGTTTATATTTCACCTTCTGAGCAATTGCTCGATGAATTTCAACGCTTAGTAAAAGAAGAAGAACAATTAGACGAGTTAATTGCATCGCTGCGCGATCAACCTGCGCATACCAAAGATGGTCATCATATTGCGTTGATGGTGAATACAGGGTTAGGTGCAGATGTAAGCTTATCATTAGCAGCAGGTGCGGAAGGTGTCGGTTTGTATCGTACCGAAACACCGTTTTTAATGCGCGATCGCTTTCCATCAGGTGAAGAGCAGCGTGTTATTTATCGGCAGGTATTAGCTTCGTTTTCACCGCGTCCAGTCACTATGCGTACTCTGGATGTAGGTGGTGATAAAGCGTTATCGTATTTTCCAATTAAAGAAGAAAATCCCTTTTTAGGTTGGCGTGGCATTCGCATTACGTTAGATCATCCAGAAATTTTCTTAACTCAGGCACGTGCAATGATGCGTGCTAGCGATGGTTATCAAAATTTGCGTGTCATGTTACCGATGATTACGGACGTGAGTGAAGTGGATGAAGCGATACGTTTGTTGAAAAAAGCATTTTCTGAGGTGATGGAAGAAGGATTGAAAATTTCCATGCCTGAAATTGGCGTCATGATTGAAGTGCCTTCAGCAGTGTATCAAGCACGTGCGATAGCAAAACGCGTCGATTTTTTATCGGTGGGTAGTAATGATTTAACGCAGTATTTATTGGCGGTTGATCGTAATAATTCACGCGTAGCAAATTTATTTGATTCAATGCATCCAGCTGTATTACGTGCACTATTACAAGTGGTTGAAGCAGGGCATCAAGAAGGCAAGCACGTTAGTATTTGCGGTGAAATGGCAGGAGATCCAGCGTCGATTCCATTATTGATTGCCATGGGGTTTGACTCGTTGAGTATGAGTGCACCATCATTGGGGCGTATTAAGTGGATTATGCAAAAAATTACGCTTAAGAAGGCTTATAAGTTATTGCAAGAAGCGCTAGGTATGGAAAGTGCAGTGACTATTCGCTGCCATATGGAATTAGCATTAGAAAAATTAGGATTAGGCGGATTGGTGAGGGCGGGGAAAAGGTAATTGTCATCCCGAGCGTAGCGAGGGACCTCCCTGGAGATCCCTCGCTACGCTCGGGATGACAGGGGCACAACAAAAAGGAAAAACTCTATGCTAGGAATTTATTTAGTACTAGGTGCTTTTGCTGGCATGATGTCGGGGCTTTTTGGTATTGGGGGTGGTGTGGTCATCATTCCTGCGCTAGCAACGATTTTTTTGCATCATACAGATATTCCCATGGCTGACATTATGCAAATGGCTGTGGGTACATCTCTGGCCACCATTGTCGTAACCTCTACCTCATCGATGTATGCTCATCATAAACACTCTGCGGTCGTGTGGCCTCAAGTTCAAAAAATGGTTCTATGGTTGATGTTGGGTGCCGTTATTGGCGCTGGAGTAGCCCATTTTTTGCCATCTAGATGGTTAAAAGATATCTTTAGTGTATTTTTAGCCGTTGTTAGTTTGCGAATGTTTTTTCCAGGGGAGCAAAAAGAATCAGCGGCACCGCTAGCGCTGATTAAAGTCAGAATTTCATCTGTTGCTATTGGGATCTTGTCCAGTATACTCGGCGTTGGTGGCGGGACGTTATTAGTGCCATTTTTATTGCATTGCCAATTAGATATGCGTCAAGCAACAGGAACATCAGTGGCGTGTGGATTCGCTGTTGGATCTGTAGCAACAATCTGCTTTATGGTGACAGGTCTTTTTGCGGGTTTGCATATTCCATGGAGTACGGGCTATATCTACTGGCCTGCTTTTTTAGGAATTGCATTTGCAAGTTTAGCCTTTGCCCCGATGGGAGCTTCGCTTGCGCATAAGCTACCTAAAAAAATGCTGCAAAAAATATTCGCAACTTTTTTATTAATCATGGCTGTTGATATGATGTTTTTTTCGAGGTGAGAGACGTGTTAATTTATCCTGAAATGAACCCTGTGGCATTCCATATTGGTCCTTTACCAGTGCACTGGTACGGGATTATGTATCTTGTTGGTTTTCTGGGATGTTGGGGAATTTTGTCTTTACGCTTAAAACACTCTATTGTACCTCGCGATCTCACCTTAGAAGATTTGTCAGATGTGTTATTTTATTCGGCGCTCGGTATTATTTTAGGTGGCCGTATTGGCTATATGTTGTTTTATGATTTAGACGATTTATTAGCGCATCCAACGCATTTATTGCAGATATGGAAAGGGGGGATGTCTTTTCATGGCGGCTTGCTTGGGGTGATTATCGCGTTGACATACTATGCGCATAAAACGAAAAAAAATCTCATCGATATTACTGACTTTATTGCGCCAGCTATTCCATTGGGTTTAGCAGCAGGGCGAATTGGAAATTTTATCAATGGCGAATTATGGGGTCGAGTGACAGATGCTCCTTGGGGAATGGTATTCCCAAATGCAGGCGTGTTACCTAGGCATCCGTCGCAATTGTATGAGTTTTTCTTAGAAGGCATCGTATTGTTTTCTATTTTATGGTTGTTTTCACGCAAACCAAAACCACGTTGGGTGGTTTCAGGCATGTTTTTGTTATGCTACGGGATTGCTCGTTTTAGTGTGGAATTCGTGCGTGAACCGGATGCGCAAATTGGTTTTGTCGCATTTCATTGGATGACCAAAGGCCAGTTATTATGTATTCCAATGATGTTGATTGGAGTTGCTATGATTGCATGGGGATATCATCAACGTAAAACAGTAGCAAGGAATTTACAATGCAGCAGTACTTAGACTTTTTGCGAAGGATTCGTGATTTTGGTGTGAAAAAGTTAGATCGCACTGGTGTGGGTACAGTCAGTGTTTTCGCGCATCAAATGCGATTTGATTTGTCACAAGGGTTTCCATTGGTGACAACGAAGAAATTATCGCTGCGCAGTATTGTGCATGAATTACTGTGGTTTTTGCAGGGTAACACGAATACAAAATACTTAAATGATAACAATGTCACTATCTGGAATGAATGGGCAGATGCAAATGGTGATTTAGGTCCTGTGTATGGCAAACAATGGCGCGCATGGCCTACTGCTGATGGAAGTACAGTGGACCAAATTACACAAGTGATTCAGCAGATTAAATCAAACCCTGATTCACGTCGTTTGATTGTTAGCGCGTGGAATGTAGGTGAGCTTTCTAAAATGAAATTACCGCCATGCCATTTGTTATTTCAATTTTATGTTGCCAATGGAAAATTATCTTGCCAATTATACCAGCGCTCAGCAGATTCATTTTTAGGGGTGCCTTTTAATATTGCTTCTTATTCATTGCTAACACATATGGTGGCAGAGCAATGTAATTTGGATGTTGGCGAATTTATTTGGACAGGTGGGGATTGTCATATTTATACGAATCACATGGAGCAAGTCAATTTACAACTATTGCGTACACCGCATGCATTGCCAACCTTGCAGTTAAAGAGAAAGCCAAACTCCATATTTGATTACCAATATGAAGATATCGAAATTTTACATTATGAAGCGCATCCGCACATTAAAGGCGAAGTTGCGGTGTAGTCGGAGAAGAGTATGTTACGCAAAATAATACTGGGATTAATGTTAACAACGAGCTGTGCGAGCGCAGCAATGACGTGTACCCCAGTCAGTGTTAAGGTAGAAGATAAAAACATTATATTGCCCGCGCCAGTCAAGCCGATCACTAGCCAAATTTATTTTATTAATAATACTAGCCAACAAGGCGTGTGGTTAGATCATCCTTTGCCAGAACGTTCTATGAGTGCTGGTTGGTCTTCCTTCGTGCAAACGGGGCATTGGTCAGTTTTTCTGTTAGGAAGTAGTAAATCATTTGCGATGAGTTGCGCAGTGATTCAACCAGGAAAAGTAGATTATAAAGATTGCTCGCATGTGGTAACCGTGTGCACACCCAAAAGTGCTGACTTTAAGGTGCAACCCAAAGGTTCGTATTGGTTAGCAGAAGACAAGCCTTGGGATGAGATTGTGAAAGCGGTTACTAAGCGTGGTGTTGAGCTGCATTAAAGGTTTCACCTCTCCACTTGTGGAGAGGTCGACGCATGTTTTTTATGCTGCGGGTGAGGGAGCATTTATTACCCTCATCCCCAACCCCATTCGTAAAAAACACTCTGGGAGAAGGGAGTGTGTTAATTAATTACATCCCTCATCGCGATAAGACTGATCTACTCGCCCCATTTCAGCACGCTGCGCTTGTGCTTTTATAGGATTCACCGTCGCGCCATTCATAACAATGCTGTGTCTGAGTTGCTTACATACAGCAGAATGCTGTTCGCTGGCGGTTGATGCACAGGCTGAAACGCTTAAGATTAAAGCGATTATTCCAATCTTTCGTAACATGGTGGTGTCTCCTTTGTGTTAATAGTTAAAGTATCAGAACCGTGCGCGTAAGCAAGCGTTCGAGTGATGGACAGCCTACGAAAATCAAAAGGTGATTTTTCTACATAACAAGAGTATTCTTATTTTTAATGAAACTGATAAAAATACTGGAAAGCAAATGCCAAAACCGCCTAGTAAAAAAAAGGATCAGTTCGCTGAGCGGGAAGCGCTAAAGTACGAACATCCAATACCCAGCCGCGAATTTATCATCGAGTACCTCACCGATAAAGGTCAGCCAACAAATTACCGTCAATTTATTGTTGATCTGAAGCTTGAGTCAGCTCATGAACAAGAAGCTTTACGACGCAGATTGCGAGCGATGGAGCGTGATGGCCAATTGCATCAAAATCGTCGTGGTGCATATGGACCCGTTGGCAAAATGGAATTAATTCCAGGTCGTGTCATTGGGCATAAAGATGGCTATGGATTTATTTGCCCAGATGATGGTAGTGATGATTTATTCGTAAATGCGCGCCAAATGCGTGCCGCATTTCATGATGATAGAGTCTTAGCACGAGCTTCTGGTATGGATAATCGCGGGCGTCGTGAAGCGGCCATTATTGAAGTACTAGAGCACAATACTACCGAGTTAGTCGGAAGATTTTTTTCAGAGTCAGGCGCAAGTTACGTAGAAGCATCCAGTCACCGCATTACCCAAGAAATTTTGATTCCACCCGATGCAACGCTGGATGCGAAAAATGGTCAGATGGTCTTGATTGATATTATTGAGCAACCTACTCACCACGCCCGACCTGTTGGTAAAATAAGAGAAGTATTGGGCGAGCATATGGCTCCTGGTATGGAAATTGATGTAGCAATTCACAACCATGGATTACCAGTTGAGTGGCCTGAAGAAGTATTAGAAGAAGTCAGAAAGTATTCGCCTAATGTTCCCGATGAAGCAATTGAAGGTAGACAAGATTTACGTGAATTACCTTTTGTTACCATCGATGGCGAAGATGCGCGAGATTTTGATGATGCAGTTTACTGTGTCAAACGTCCAAATGGTTCATGGACGCTCTATGTTGCTATTGCAGATGTTGGTCATTACGTAAAACCAAAAAGTGCATTGGATATGGAAGCCGTCAATCGAGGCAATTCAGTTTATTTTCCAGGTAGAGTCATTCCCATGCTGCCTGAAGTACTATCCAATCAATTATGTTCTCTGAATCCACATGTAAACCGTTTAACAATGGTTTGTGAGATGAATATCACAGCAACAGGTAAGATTGTACGTTATCGGTTTGCTGAAGCGGTAATTAAATCACACGCACGCCTTACTTATAATCAAGTCTATGGCATGGTGAAAGAAGATAATAAAGAATTACAAACACAATATCAGTCTGTGCTTCCGCATGTACAAGAATTATTTAATTTATATCATGTGCTATATAAGGCACGTGAAAAACGCGGCACGATTGATTTTGCTTTACCAGAAACTAAAATTGTTTTTGGCGAAAACCGTAAGATTGAAAAAATCGTGCCATTACAACGTAATGATGCGCATCGATTAATTGAAGAATGTATGTTGTGTGCAAACATCAGCGCAGCACGCTTTTTATTGGAAAATGAGTGTCCTGCACTATATCGCGATCACGAAGGTCCAAATGAAACTAAGTTAAATGATTTGCGTCGTTTCCTAGGTGAATTAGCGTTGACACTACCTGGGGGTGAAGATCCTGAGCCACGAGATTATTCAAAACTGTTGAAATCCGTGATGGAGCGAACCGATGCGCATTTAATCCAAACCGTGCTATTACGTTCACTGAGTCAGGCAATTTATAGTCCTGTCAACAAAGGACATTTTGGTTTAGCTTATGATGCGTATACCCATTTTACATCGCCAATTCGTCGCTATCCTGATCTAGTGGTCCATCGCGCTATTCGACGTGTTTTGCGCCGTGAATTCAAGCCAGGTGAGTCAGATCCACATCTAGAAACATTAGGTGAGCATTGTTCTATGACTGAGCGTCGCGCAGATGATGCAACACGTGAAGCAGTCGATTGGTTAAAATGCGAATTCATGCTCGATAAAGTTGGTGAAGAATATGTCGGTGTTATTGCCAGTGTAACCAGCTTTGGATTTTTTGTGGAGCTCGCAGATATTTATGTGGAAGGATTGGTGCATATCACGGCATTGCCAGATGACTATTATCATTTTGATCCAGCAAAACATGAAATGGCTGGTGAGCGATCAGGCAGACGTTTTCGTTTAGGCGATAAAGTAAAAGTAAAAGTTGTGCGCGTGGATTTAGATGAGCGTGAAATTGATTTCATGTTGATAGAAGATAATGCGAAGGATTATCCTAAAAAAACCAAAAAGAAGAAGTCGAAGAAAGAAACGTTATGAGTAAAAAAGTTATGTATTTCGGCATGCATGCCGTCGAATCGTTATTGAAAAATAATCCAGATCGTGTGCTGCATCTCGTCTTGTTGCAAGATAGACAAGATAGAAAAATCCAAGCTATTTCAGATATCGCAAAGCGATTGCGTTTGCCAGTGGAATATTTGCCCCGCAAAGAGCTAGATAGAATTTCAGAAAATGCAAATCATCAAGGCGTGATTGCTTATACGCAAGCAATACAAAAAACATCTGAAAAAGATTTAGAAAGTATATTAGAACAATTAACAGAGCCTGCATTTTTATTAATTCTCGATGGTGTACAAGATCCACATAATTTAGGCGCACTTCTGCGTACCGCAGATGCAGCCGGAGTACATGCAGTTATTGCGCCTAAAGATAAAGCAGTCGGCATTACCCCTGCAGTTTCAAAGGTAGCATGTGGTGCAGCAGAAACCATGCCATTTATTCAAGTGACTAACGTGGTCCGCACATTAGAAATGTTGAAAGAAAAAAACATTTGGATTTACGGTGCAGCCGGTGAAGCTGAAGCAACAGTGTACCAAACAAAGTTGAAAGGTTCTGTGGCAATTGTGTTAGGTGCAGAAGGTGATGGCATGCGTCGTTTGACGCGCGAGCATTGCGACTTCTTGCTAAAAATTCCAATGCACGGTAGTGTGTCGAGCTTAAATGTGTCGGTCGCTGCGGGTGTTTTTTTATTTGAAGTAGTTCGTCAGCGCGGCGCAGTCTAGCGAATTATCAACAGACCTTAGTTAATTTTAATCGGAGATTGAGTAATGGCAAAAGCATACAAAGAAGTTGCGCAAGATAGTGCAGCTGCAATCGCAAAATTACGTAAAGAAATTCCAGAAGTCATGACTGGTTTTGGCGCGATAGCACAAGCTGCTACCAAAGATGGCGCGTTAGATAAAAAAACCAAAGAATTAATCGCAATTGCATTAGCTGTTGCCGCGCGTTGTGATGGTTGCATTGGTTTGCATGTGCAAGCCGTTGTGAAGTTAGGCGCAACCAAAGCAGAATTAGCTGAAACATTAGGTATGGCAGTTTACATGGGTGGTGGTCCATCTGTTGTTTATGCGGCTGAGGCATTGAAAGCATTCGAAGAGTTCTGTGTTCCTGCTTAAACAATTCTACTACGCTGGCTGAAAATCCACGATATTCTGTGCTTCGCTGCTCATTTACCCACAACGTAAACTGCGCTGCGATGCTCGAATATCGCGGATTTTCAGCGCAGCCTAGCGAATTGTTTGATTTCATCGGGTAATTGCAGGGTGGGCAAAGCGCAGCGCTGAGTTATCCCCACGAATTTTTACCCCTCTCCCAAAATAAAAGCATTTTGGGAGAGGGGAATAATACTACTAAAAATTCGTGGGGATAACTCAGAGCGCAGCGTGCCCACCGAAGCATTACCTCCGCAACCTATCAAACACCACCGCAAGTATTGTCGCAACAAACCCAATGCATGCAATTGAAAACAACGTTTTATCATAAAATAAACTCACTAACACAGATGAGAGTGTTGCAAAACCACTAAGCGACATAGAAAACATCGCGGTACGTGAGCCCATAGGTTGTGTTGTCGATTCGATAGCTAAACGATTGAGTGGTGAAAAAACAAATCCCGAGCTAAATGAAAAGATCATAAATCCAATCACAAAACAAAGTAATGACTTCGGAAAAAGAAGCGCACAGCAAAAACAAAATAATGTGCCGATGGCTGCCATGATCATCCCAATATGTATCATCGATTGTAAGCTCATTTTTTCCATGATTGCAGACACGCTGTGATTTGCAATAATGTAAATCAGAAAAATCGCAGCTTGGCACATTGCAAAATAAAGAGCGCTTTTGCCAAATTCATCGATCACAATAAATGGTCCTGCGGCAATCCATAAAATGAAAGTGATAAATATAAAACCCAATGTGCACATGCTGCTGAGAAATTTTGGATTAACAAGAATGTGATAGTAATCGCATAATACTTTTTTGAATGCGAGAGGCGTGCGTTTTTCTGGCGGCAGAGTTTCAGGCATCCAAAATAAAAAGAGTAATGTAGCTATCGCTGACCAGATGACTAAGATGCCAAAAATCCAACGCCAATTTGCTATGAGTAATACAATGCTACCTATCGTCGGACCCAGAGCAGGAGCTAATACGGTGATTCCCATCATGAGAGCGAACCAACGAATTGCTTGCTTTTGATCGAATGATTCATGAATACATGCGTAACCTGGAACCTGAGCGAAGCATACGCCTGTGCCTTGAAAAAAGCGTGCGATTAGTAATGTATGTAAGCTGCTTGCAGTAGCGCAAAGTAATGTTGATAGCATGAAAAGCAATGCGCCTAAACACAAAATTAATTTTCTGCCAAAACGATCTGACAGTGGACCTAAAATCAATTGCCCCGATATCGATCCTAAAAACCAAATGATTAATGCAGATTGTGCTTCGTGTTCTGAAATAGAAAAATCACGCATCATCGAAGGTAATGCAGGTAGGTACATGTCGTTCGACAAGTACGTCGCAACCTCAAAAAAGACGATGATATATGGAAAATATATTTTGGGAGAGGAGGTCATTAAGTAAGGGTACGTGATATTTATGTGATTTGCAAAAAGCTTAACGCTCCCTCACCTGACATGTAAAAAGCACATGTCATGGTTTTAGGGGGGGGGTAATTAAGCGTAGCTATTTAAAAACGACGAACTATTCAACCAATGATGATCAGGATAGTATGCAACAACTAAGGTGTCATTTTTGATAGTGTTGATCAGTGGTTTAATTACATCTTCACCTACTGCCATGCAACCCCAGCTACGGCCAATCGTGTTACGCTGTTTTGCTACTTCTGGGCTTACATACCATGCCCCATGAAACACAATATTGCGGCGATATGCATTATCATTAATCCCGCGTTCTAAGCCTTGTATACGTAGTGAGTATCCATCATGGCCAACATAGGGGTCTACAGTTTTGAATACACCAACGCTAGATTGCAAGCTGCTTGGATCATTTGAAAAAGAAGTTGGGCTTGTGCCACCACTATTTTTGCCGTGTGCTACTAATGTGTTAAATAATACTTTTTCATTTTTTAAATCGAGAACCCATAAACGACGTTCAGTTGATGGTTTTGAGTAATCAACAATCGTTAATAACTGTTTGTTATCCAAGCCTTCGCTGCGAGCTTTTGCATAAGCTGTTAAGCCAATTTTGAGGACGCTAGGATCTATGTTATCCGCCTGGGAGGTGATAATTCGGGTTTTCTTTTCAATCCATGTTTTTGATCCAACAGCATCATTGTCAACACTGCTAGTTGAGTTGGAAAGAAATAAAAATGGACCCCAACCGGAGATGTTTAAAATCGCAAAAATAATAAGTAATAATAAATGTCTTGTCTTCATAATCTCTTCACTTAGTTAAAGTTAGTTATTACAGAGGATATCTACAGATGATCCTGAAGGTACTTTGCTGACAAGCTTTGTGCCAGATTTGGTGCTTAAAATTTGCAGCTTTTGCTGCGAAGGATTGAATTATTAACCAAAACTAGGCCCCTAGTCAATGAAATTGGGCTGTTTTTTAACAATTTGCTGTGAAATCAAGTGGTTAATAGGGTGCGAAAATCGCTTAAACTTGCCGATACTAAAGTTGCATGTTCAGTTAAAAGCCAGTGAGTCGTTTTGCTTTTGCATATATCCTTTCACGAGAGCTTTTTATTATTTCATGTGGTCCAAATGGCATAGCAATTGCGTCATATTGATTTAGTAGGTCATGTGCAGTTGCCAGATCAAAGGTATTTTGATTATTAATCCATTGTGAGAGTTGGGCGATGACTACATTCTTTCTTAAGATATTCACTGCTGTGATTTCTTTAAGGCAAACTCCATATGTGCCATTGAGAAGGTAAAGCCAGTTTTCGGCAAATGATTTCTGTAGCTCAGCTTCTGGTAATAATAGCTGTTGATAGGCTTGAGAATATTCGCGCATAAAGTTTTGTTTCATGATGTTGGCTGTATCGTGAAGTGAATAAGATAATGTGAGGTGTTCTGCTTTTTTAATCCAATAAATAATGGAAGTATGATAGTGGTGTATGGTTGCTTTCAATTTATCTGTAGAGCCAAAAATAAGAGATGAAAATTGAAAATCAATGTCTACAATATGTGAATGTTGAAAAATACATTGATTAGCGACCAACTCCAGAATGCGTGATGGAGAAACATTAGCTCTTGCTGCCACTTGTTCTATGGTTAAATAATTTTTAGTGAGATAGGTGGAGATAGCTTCCGAGTTCATGATGTTGCCTCATTAATTCAATTGATGCTATGGTACAAAATGGATTGATTGAATGTTTAAATCAACATCGAAGTATGGTTGTAGCAATGAAACAAGAAGATATCGCACACATTGCAAGTTTAATCGGTGATAAAGCGCGCGCTACCATGTTAATGGCATTGTTAGCTGGGCGTGCTTTAACGGCGGGAGAATTAGCAAAGCAGGCAAATATTTCTCCACAAACAGCGAGCAGTCACTTAAATAAACTGGTTAAGAGCTCGTTATTGGTTGTCGAGTCACAAGGACGTCATCGCTATTATCGATTAGCCAATCGAGATGTTGCGCATGTGCTGGAGTCGTTAGCGCTAGTTGCTCCTATGCAACCTTATAGTGAAAAGCCAGTATCAGAAATTCAATATGCGCGTAGTTGTTATGATCATTTAGCCGGTCGCTTAGGCGTTGCTGTCACGTTGGCGCTATTAAAAAATAAATGGATTAAGCCTGCGGATAATGAATATGTCGTGACGCCGGGTGGAATAAAGTTTTTTATCTCACTTGGAATTGATTGCGAAGATTTATTAATAAAACGACGTCGTTTTGCTTATCCATGTTTGGATTGGAGTGAGCGCGTGCATCATTTGGCAGGATCACTTGGCGCTCGTCTGTTGGAAATTTTTATTGATAAGCGTTGGGTGATGCGCGTTAAATCAAGCCGGGCATTGTTAGTAACTGAAAAAGGAAAGCACGAGTTACGGAGAGCACTCCGAGCTGTCATGCCGGTGTGATAACAATCTGTCAGCCCCCTTGTTTGTCATGCCAGCATGTTTTTAGCTGGCATCTACCGGTCGCGCCAAAGCACTCGTAAGCAAGCACATTAAACTCTAGATGCCACATAGTAAGCGAATAATATTTTATAATCCCATCGACATGAAAAAATAGTTCAAGTAAATTGATTGGTGCATGGCCGCAAAATTTTTTTATTATCCCCGCTTTTTTTGGTTCAACATTTTTATTCTATTACCTTGGGAGGAATCATGAAGGAATATTACGTCTATATTATGGCTAGCAAATCTAACGGAATCGTTTATACAGGGGTTACTTCAGATTTAGTCAAACGTGCATGGCAACATAAATCAGGGGAAACGAAAGGATTCACTTCAAAATATAAAGTAAATCAATTGGTCTATTACGAAGTTCATGGGGACATAATGGAGGCTATAAAAAGAGAAAAGAATATTCAGGCTTGGAAAAGGAATTGGAAATTGCAGTTGATCGAAAAAAATAATCCGAGTTGGGATGATCTATATGATTCTATTGTATGAGTATATTGAAGGCCGGCATCCAGGCTTTGATGTATCTTCATGCGAAGAGTAAAGGGAGTGATCATTAGATGCCAGCTAAGAGCCTGCTGGCATGACATGTAAGAGCATCTGGCATGACATGCAGAGACACGATAAATAATAAAGAGACAGCCATGAACTACCATCCAGACACATTGCATTGGCTTGCTGCATTGCATTTTAAAAAAATTGGCCCAGTGAAATTACATCGTTGGTTGTCATTAATGAATAACGATATTAAGCAAATTTTTTCTGCGCCAGAAAAACAATTACATAGTATTGGTTTAACGACCGATGAAGTAAGTGCTGTCAAAAATCCAAATTGGAGCGCAGCGAAAAAAGATTTATTGTGGTGTGAAAAAAATAGTTGTCACATCGTTTTATATTCAGAATCTGAATATCCATTTTTATTAAAACAAATTTATTCACCGCCCTTGCTGTTGTTTGTGCGTGGGAATAAAAATATGCTAACCAGCATGCAGTTAGCAATGGTAGGTTCACGTAAGGCAACGACCACAGGAATAGATACGGCCTATCAGTTTGCAGCAAGCTTAGCGAAACAAGGGTTGACGATTACAAGTGGCATGGCATTAGGCATTGATGCGGCGAGTCATCGCGGCGCGATGCAGTATGGTCATACTGTTGCCGTCATGGGGGCAGGATTGCAGCATATCTATCCGGCGGTTCATCGGAAATTAGCCGACGATATTATGCAACATGGCGCACTGGTTTCGGAGTTTGTACCAAGCCTTACCCCGCGAGCTAGAAATTTTCCGTTACGTAATCGTTTAATCAGTGGGTTAAGCAAAGGGGTCTTTATAATAGAGGCAGCTTTGAAAAGTGGATCATTGATCACAGCAAAATATGCATTGGAGCAAAATCGAGAAGTCTTTGCGATGCCTGGGTCTATTCATAATCCTCAGGCAAGAGGGTGCCACTTTTTATTGCGACAAGGTGCGAAACTGGTCGAAACGGTGACCGATATCTTGGATGAATTCGACGAGGTAAAACAAAAACTTGAATTTGTAGGGGGTAGCCCCCATATGGATGATCTTGATGATAAACAAAGACATTTATTGGCCCACGTAGGCTATGAAGTGACCTCTATGGAAGTTATAATGATGCGAAGTGGATTGACGGCAGGACAAGTTTCATCCATGCTGTTATCTTTAGAATTAAAGGGTTACGTGCAAATAGCCCTCGGTGGTTATACACGTACGACGAGTAAAGTAAGTTAAATTAGTGGTGACTATGTTTGAGATTTTAATGTTTCTTTTCGAAAATTATATGAACGGCAGCGTTATTTTGCCCGTTGATAATGACACAATTGTCACTGAATTAGAAAGAGTTGGTTTCGATCGATATGATATCGGCCGTGCGTTAGATTGGCTGGATGGTTTAAATCAATCGCAACAAGCTCTTGAAGCTGCGCCGCGTTTAACATCAAAAGCGCTACGCCACTATTTGCCAACTGAACTTGAGCGGTTAACAATGGAAGGTGTAGGAGCTCTGATGACTCTAGAGCAAATTGGTATTATTGATCCTATTACACGAGAAGTTGTTATCGACCGTTTAATGGTATTAGATCCACGAGAAATTGATATTGGTAGAATTAAATGGGTTGTGTTAATGGCGCTATTTAATCAACCAGACAAGAAAGCAGCATTATCTTTACTCCAAGATATGATTCTTGCTGATGCCTACGATGTGTTGCATTAAGGAAAGTTTTTTCATATGTCCAAAAATCTAGTAATTGTAGAGTCTCCCGCCAAAGCAAAGACGATCAAAAAATATTTAGGCCCAGGTTTTGATGTATTGGCTTCTTACGGTCACGTGCGTGATTTACTTCCTAAAGAAGGCGCAGTGGATACTGAGAATAATTTTGCAATGCGTTATGAGCCAATAGAAAAAAGCGCTAAACATGTCGCCGCCATTGTGACTGCAATGAAAAAAGCTGACACCCTTTATCTCGCGACAGATCCTGATCGTGAAGGTGAAGCCATTTCATGGCATGTGTATGAATTACTGCGCGAAAAGAAAGTACTCGGCGATAAGCCAGTGCATCGCGTTGTGTTTTATGAAATTACAAAAGCAGCGGTAAAAAGCGCTGTTGAGTCACCACGTGAAATTTCTATGGATTTAGTGAATGCGCAGCAAGCACGTCGCGCACTAGATTATTTAGTAGGGTTTAATTTATCACCTTTATTATGGCGTAAAATTCGTCGTGGGTTATCAGCTGGACGTGTGCAAAGTCCTGCGTTGCGCATGATTGTTGAACGTGAAGAAGAAATTGAAAAATTTGTTAGCCAAGAATATTGGGATATCACCGCAGATACTGAAGCGCACAAACAAGCGTTCACTGCCAAGCTAACCAATTACAAAGGTGAAAAACTAGAACAATTTACCTTAACAACACAAGACTCTGCGGAAGAAGTGAAAGCACACTTAGTAAAAACATCAAAAGGTAAGCTGATTGTTACTAAGGTTGAAAAGAAGCAACGTAAACGTAACCCTGCAGCACCTTTTATTACATCTACGCTGCAACAAGAAGCAGCGCGTAAATTAGGATTTACGGCGCAACGTACTATGCGTACCGCGCAACAATTATATGAAGGTATTGATATTGGTAGTGGCGCAGTCGGTTTGATCACTTATATGCGTACAGACTCTGTGAATTTAGCAAATGAAGCTGTCGCTGAAATTCGTGATTTTATTGCAGACCGTTATGGAAAGAATAATCTTCCAGATGAAGTACGTGTTTACAAAACAAAATCTAAGAATGCACAAGAAGCGCATGAAGCAATTCGTCCAACATCCGTTTTGCATTTGCCAGAGGCAGTCAAAGAATACCTGTCACCAGAACAATATAAATTATATGACTTAATTTGGAAGCGTACGGTTGCTTGCCAAATGATTCATGCAACCATTGATACCGTTGCTGCAGATTTGCAATGCGGTAAAGATAGTAATTTTCGTGCCAATGGCTCGGTGTTGACTGATCCAGGATTTATTCGGGTTTATCAAGAAAGTACTGACGATAGTAAATCAGACAGCGACGAAGAAAGAATCTTGCCGCCATTGAAAGAAGGCGAAGAAGTGAATTTAAACGATGTGACATGTAATCAACATTTCACAGAGCCACCACCACGTTATTCTGAAGCGACATTAATTAAAGCTTTAGAAGAACATGGTATCGGTCGTCCATCGACTTATGCATCGATTATTTCAACATTACAAAATCGTGAATATGTGATCTTGGAAACAAAACGATTCAAGCCTACCGATGTGGGTCGTATCGTTAATAAATTTTTAACACAATATTTCACCCAATATGTTGATTACGATTTCACAGCGAAATTAGAAGATGAACTGGATGATGTCGCTTGTGGTGAAAAAGAATGGGTGCCATTACTAGAACATTTTTGGAAACCATTTAAGTCTCAAGTATCCGAAATTCTTGAAACTGTACAACGTAAAGACGTGACCCAAGAAAAGTTAGAAGAAAACTGCCCGGATTGTGGAAAGCCATTGGCGATACGCTTAGGAAGACACAATCGCTTTATCGGCTGTACTGCTTATCCAGAATGTAAGTACACCCGTAGCGTAGATGAAGATAAAGAAACGGCTGCGGCATCTGCAGAAACTATTGAAGGTCGTAATTGTCCATTATGTAGTGGCCCCTTAGTTTTGAAAGCAGGGCGCTATGGCAAGTTTATTGGTTGTAGCAGTTATCCGAATTGCAAACACATTGAATCATTGAATAAACCTGCAGATACAGGTGTGGATTGCCCTGACTGTAATCAAGGTAAAATCTTGAAGCGTAAATCACGTATGGGTAAGATTTTTTATTCATGTGGACGTTATCCAGATTGCAAATATGCGCTTTGGAATGAACCTGTTGCAAAACAATGTCCGAAATGTGCATGGCCACTTTTAATGATGAAGACAACTAAGAAACGCGGTACTGAGTTAGTTTGTCCGAAAAAACCTTGTGATTATGCTGAGCAAATCGAGCATAAAGAAGCGGAGTAATTTGTTTATTCCCCTCTCCCAAAACGCTTTTTTTTTTGGGAGAGGGGTTAGGGGTGGGGGTATTTGAAAGTGACACAAAATATCTCTTAGACCCTCATCCCCAGCCCTTCTCCCATTCGTAAAAAAACACTCTGGGAGAAGGGAGTATACAAAAACTCACAAACTATTCTTAACTGTATCAACAGGCGCTTTTGCAGCCGCAGCTTTTTCAGTTGCCTCCAACTTTTTCTTTTGCAATAACATATTTTGCAGTAAAGCATTCACAGGTGTTTTTGCAGCAGTAAATGCTTTTTCATCGCGTTTAGGCTTTAATGCCAATGCTTCAGCTGTCGCGCGCGTAACACCTGCACTCAAGTTTGTGTGAAGATCAAGATCGTCTTCATAAAAGCCGCGTGGCATGATACGCGCAGCTGTTGCCGCATTACCTATATTTCCAAGCAATTCTACTATATTGATTCCAGGGTAAATCTCATTGAGATTCGCGCCGCTTTGCACGAGAAAATTAATGCGCGCGATCAATATGCTCACTGGATTCAAATCATGTAATACTGCATCAGTTTGTGATTTCCATTCGGGAAATGGTTGTAGTAAATCAGTTGGTTGTGAAAATACAGCAGTTTGTTGTTTACCATGAATTTTTGTATTGAGATCAAAGAAAAATTTACAAGACTCTATATACTCATAACGAATTAGAGCAAAAAGTTTTTCGAGCATGCCAAGCAAAATAGGTTTATCGTTTGGAGATTGGCTCATCGCTTCTACGTTCATTTTTTGCAATTGCTCGGGTAAGCTCTTGTGCTCAGCTGCCCATGCAGCTTTAGTTAATATGGGAAGTGCTGTGAGATCTTTGCCAAATAAAGCATAAGATGTCACGCGCAAGTCTACCATCGATAAACCCAACAACGTTTTTGCAACGGCATCGCGTATGGTTTCTGAAGCATCGTAGAGCGCCACTACCTTTGGTAGCTCTAAATCTCGTAAAGCAAAGCCTGGTCCAATGATAATGTTAATATAGTCGCGCAAAATTTCTTTAATTTGTGCCGCAGTAATCGCACGTGGTTTCTCAGGATGAACATATGCTGCAGGGCGTTTGCCGCCCGTTTGTATTGCAGCAGCGCGATCGGCTTGTTTTGCTTCAACCGTGCGTTGTGAGGCGCGTGAGCTAGAATTTAAAATCTCTACTAACCAATGCACCCCCTGGCCAAGTGAGTAGCCTAATAGTTTTCCAAAACCATTTTCCGTGTTATGGAATTTTTCATAGAAACCAGTACCATCTTTTTCAGCCGCAGAAAATAACTCTTGTAAGTGTAATGGTAATCTTGCAAATTCTAAACGCATAGCTGGGTGTGATAAGCGTTGATATGCTGTATAAAATAATGTTTCACAATAGCGAAGCGTGCTTGCAGGTGTGCTCAGCATTATGCTGCGCGCATTGCCTTGTAGTGTTGCTTTAGGTAAGCGTTTTTTTAATCCGCCACGATTAGGGTCTCCCCCTGGGCCAAAATAAAATCGTGGTTCAAGATTTAACTCTTTTGCAAGTGCAATAAATTTTTCTTGTGTCAATTGTATAGTGAGTAATGCAAAAATTCCTGATACTCGCTCAGTGTCACTGAATCCAAACATTACTTCGAGAAATCTAGGTTTGACCGGGCATGCAGCAATGTAGGCGCGTAATATAGCATCGTAATTTAATAAGTCTTCGCGTGTTTCAAGCAATGGTACAATAGTGACGGTGTCAGGTTGTTGTGTGAACACGCTGCGTAATGATCTGACGGCGAGAATAGAAGATGCAGACGTCGTGTTGGAAATAATAATATTTTCTATCATATCGCGATTGTCTACGCTTAATGCCATGCGCTCTAATTCGCGTGTTGTAATTGGATTAGTAAATTTCTTTGCAGTGAATGCTTTATGAATGGCATCCAAAAATGCTTTACTAGTCGCGCTACCATTATTGAGTTCTTTATGAATGGCATAACGTTTTTCTTCAGCTAATTCTAGATATGAATTTTGATTAAAATGCTGGAAAATAGGTGCATTTGCAGTGCTAGGATCTTTCTTCATTTCAACAAATAAATCATTCCAGGCTTCAGCAAATACACTGGAATCTTGGCGGATATGGCCAACACCGTAGGTGAGTCCAAAGCAACGTAATTGCATGCCAAATAAGCGTAATTTTAATTTAACCGCAGGATTCGAGGCTAAAAAAGCTTTGTGAGCCATCATCGCACCGTCAAACTCAGCAACGATAGCTTCTGTTGGAGTGAGCGGTAGTTTACCTGCGGCAGCCAGTGCTTTTTCATCTACGGGAGCTAGTTTGAATTTTTTTGATTTTACACTGGCGTTATAATCTGAAAGTTGTGTCTGTAGTTTACGTAATGCAATAAGCAATGCATTGCTATCAGCATTATCAGGTATGCTTTTAATTAATGCTTCTAATTCGGCATGTTGTTTTGTACTTGCATGTAATCGATAAATGTCAGTGGCTTCTCTACCTGCTGCTGGTGTGACATTGTGATTGCCATCTGCATCAAAGCCTGGCCAATAAGCATGTTTTACTAGTTGGCGTGCTTCACCTAATTTATCAGTGGCTTTTTCCAGTGCTTGCCAAATGAGTTCTTCATTTTGTGAAAAAATGGCTGCGCCATAATGTGTTTTGTATGCGCTTAAAATAGTGTGTACAAATTGCGGGAGTGAATCATAAAGTGGGTCAAGTAGGATTTGAATATTGCGCAGGACTTCTTCGATGACGGTGCGCTGTGTCGGTGGTATGGGCTGTTTGAGTGCTTGTAGTTTTTGTAACTCTGATGCTAGTGCTTTATCGTTACTATGGTTTGCAATGGCATGTAACAAGGTTCTCGGTTCTTGTGCTAATGGATCCGTGGGGTGTTCGGTGCCAACAATTTGCAACATGATTTGACTGAGTTTCGTTAGCGATTTGCCAAGAGGAACACCCGTGTGCGCATCTTCTTGGATTGCGCGTGCAATGCTACTTGGTAAGGTTCGTGCATCAAGGGCATCATTTTTTGCTTTGTATTCTTTTGCTGGTAACGCTTCTACTTCAGCCCGCATGTTATCTAAACCAGCGCGTTGATGGGCTTGTTGAGTTAACTCTAGTTTGATCCATTGCATGCGTGTCCAGGCAAGCAATAACGCCGGGTCAGCTTTAGGTTTGGTGGCCTGTGTGGCTTCAAATTCGAGGAATAAGCCCATTAAGTCTTTTGTTGCGCGTACTTTGGTGTCAAATACCATGACACTTTTGTCTGGAGTCTTTTCTGCCAAAGTGTGTAATTTTTTTCTAACTTCTGCAGAAGTTGATGGTTGAGTGTTTCTTTTTGAATCCATTATTGCTCCAAGTGTGCGCAAAGTCTGTATGTGAAAGTTTTTAAGTCAATTGTTATGCTATTTTTAGCCAGTAGAGGAGTTTAAATAATTTATTTAATTTGGTAAATAGGTTAAAAAATAACAAGTGTTCTATGTGTAGGGCGGGCAGAGCGCAGCGTGCACACCAATTAGTTAGTATTTAAGATGAGTTAAGATTCTTTTAATTCGAGAGTTTTATATTCTATATAAACTCAATGGATTGTAATTTTATATGACATATAGACGTCAAATTGGGGCAATTGAAAAACTCGCTGATTTGAAGCCTGGCGATATTTTATTGTTTCGCCCCGCAAAACAACCTTTCTGGTCTAATAGTATCATCAAATTTTTTCAGGGTGCGCTGACTGTTCTTGATGAAATAGAGCAAGGTCTTTGGTTGCTCCTGAACTTGTACGAGCTCAGTGACATTAATACATTAGAGCATGGTCACTATGATACGATTCACGCCGCAGTTTGTGTTGCTCATGATGAAAAAGGCGAGCCTGTCATTGCGCATAGTTATGAAGTAGGAAAGCATTTTCTTGCTCCAGGTGGGAAAAAAGTTGAAATTCCATGGCGTGGATATGTGCGTGAAACATTACAACATATGTTTGATAATGAGAAAAAATTAAATCAAGTTAATGAAGAACGACACTTTTTGGTTTTTCGTCCTAAAAATCAAGAGGCGGCACAAGCAGTTGCTGCAGTGGCGGGCGATGAAAAAGCAAATGCGCATATTCAGTGGACGTATAGTCAAGCAGCAAAAACATGGACACGCCCAGCTTTTTGGCGGATGGCAACAGATAGGCCTTTTAATAAAGACAGAAAAATACCAGACGAGGCAATCTGCTCGCAATTTGTTATTTCAGCAGTCAAAGTTGCAGAAGCGAAGCGCTTAGCTGATGCAAAAGGTGAGTTGAAAGCTATTCCTGATCGTATCAACATGCAGGAATGTAGTACTCCCATGGCGTTAGAGTCGTACTTATACAAAGATCAGGCAAATTATGAGCTTTTGGTTTACGCAGGCAAAAATGCTTTCGAAGACTTACACAAAGCAATTATGGCAGAAACGGATCGTATCGAGAGAAATGATCCATTTGGTCCAAATTCATCGGCTAAATATCGAGGGATTAGGGCGCAGTGCACGAAGATAAAAGTCTGGTCGGATAGCAAAGAGTGTAAAGAAAATGATTTCACTAAAGCGCTAACCTTGCTACGTATTGTCATGCCTATGTTAAATAAGCCGCAAAATTGGTATTCAATGTTTAATACCACTTCGTATAACAATATCAAATCAGCTGCCAGAGGCATGGGGATTTTTGAGCGAGAGTTTGCGCATGCTGCGCCTAAAGACAATAAGGCGATGGATCAGTTATGTTTGACACCAGAAGAACATGAAAGAGATAAAACCGCAGAATTTTTTGGAATCCAAGGCAAAAAAAATGGACGGTGATCATTGCCGTCCAATCTCAGGGTAGGCAATCCATGCCCAAAAACTATCCCTATACACAAAACGAGGAGTGGTTACACGAATCCTTTCTTGCTCCGTAGTCAATCCATGACTACAAAATCCATTTTATATAAGTAGTCATGCAAGTTCTATGCCAAGTCTTTCAGCTTGATAGCTGTTATAGATAATTTATTATTATTTTTCATTGTGTTATTCAGGATTTATTTAGATGACGTACTAGCATTAGTGGGATTGTCGCTTTTTAGTGTGCGCTTTGGGCTTACATTGTTAATCGATGATCTGCTTGTCTCCGCCGACAATTCGCTAGGTTGAGCTGAAAAGCAGCGACATTTGAGCATCGCATCACAGTTTATGTTGTGGATAAATGAGCAGCGAAGCGCAGAATATCGTTGGTTTGCAGCCAACATAGTAGAATTGATTCGTATCTGATTATTGCAACTTCCATAATACCAGCGATAATACTGACATCTATTTTTTAAATAAGTTGATACAACATCCCATGAGTAAACAGCACATAGAAGAATTAATCCAAGTAGCGGTACAAAGCTTGCGTCAGGCTGGCAAGCTAACTGTTGATGCTCCTCGCATTCAAATTGATGCGACAAAAGATAAACAGCATGGTGATTTTGCATGTAATGTTGCGTTGATGCTGGCCAAAGCCGCTGGAGCAAAGCCACGTGATCTTGCTGAGATGATAGTTGCTGCGTTGCCTGCGTCAGCGCAAGTGACCAAAGTAGAAATTGCTGGACCAGGATTTATTAACTTTTTCCTATCTTCACAAGCATTGTTTAGTGTTATCACCGATATTTTGGTGGCGGGTAAAAATTATGGTCGTGCAGACGTTGGTAAAGGCAAACGTGTTTTAGTCGAGTTTCTCTCTTCTAACCCAACAGGTCCTTTGCATGTTGGCCATGGTCGCCATGCTGCGTATGGTGCTGTTGTTTCTGATTTATTAGAAACAATAGGGTATGACGTAATGCGCGAATATTATGTCAATGATGCTGGCAGACAGATGGATATTATCGCGGTCAGTGTATGGCTGCGTTATTTGCAACTAGAAGATGAGTCTCTTGGATTTCCTGCCAATGCATACAAAGGTGAATATGTAATTGATATTGCAAAATCACTGGTAGAAGAGCACGGCCAACAATTCATGCGTACCGTTTCGGATGTATTAGATCACTTGCCATTAGATGAGCCTGCGGGTGGTGATAAAGAAATTTATATTGATGCCGTGATTGCAAGAGCCAGGCAGCTTTTAAAGGATGATTATAATTTCGTATTGGAATATGCATTAAAATTAATTTTGGCTGATATTAGGGATGATTTAGAAGAGTTTGGAGTGAAATACCAAAGCTGGTTTTCTGAAAGAGATTTTGCGCGTACTGATGCACTGAGTCGTGATATGAAAAAATTACAAGATAAAGGCCTCTTGTATGAACAAGATGGAGCAACGTGGTTTCGCTCTACTGAATTGGGTGATGACAAAGATCGTGTGTTACAGCGAGCAAATGGCCAAGCCACTTATTTCATGAATGACGTTGGTTATCATTATAGTAAATTTGAGCGTGGTTTTGATTTAGCGATTGATATTTTTGGGTCTGATCATCATGGTTACATTCCGAGAATGAAAGCCGCAATGCAAGCGTTAGGTGTGCAACCAGATCAATTGACTTATGTGTTAGTGCAGTTTGTAACGTTATATCGTGGGAATGAGCAAGTGCAAATGTCTACACGTAGTGGTTCATTTGTGACATTGCGTGAATTGCGTGAAGAAGTAGGCAATGATGCAGCGCGGTTTTTTTATGTGATGCGTAAGTGCGAGCAGCATGTCGATTTTGATTTGGAACTAGCGAAATCAAAATCTAATGAAAACCCAGTGTTTTATATTCAATATGCACACGCGCGAATTTGCAGTGTGTTTAGGCAATTGACAGAGAAAAACTTAACGTACCAACCCGCGACTGATTTTAGCGTGCTGAGTGAATCACATGAGCTGCAGTTATTAAGTACTTTGTCGCGTTATTGTGATATAATTCTCAGTGCAGCAAAGCAATGCGAACCACATATTTTGACGAATTATTTGCGTGATTTAGCAACTGATTTTCATACGTATTATAATTCACACCAGTTTTTGGTGGATGATGACAAGATAAGAGACGCGCGTTTGACATTGATTTCAGCGGCGCGTCAAATATTAGTTAATGGATTAACTTTAATTGGTGTTTCTACACCTGAAAGCATGTGATATGGCGAGAGACTACGTAAAATCTGCTTATAAAAGACGTGTGCCAGAAAAGAAAAATGGGCGCATGGGCGTCTTTGTTTTTCTTTTTATTCTGATGGTGGTATCTAGTGGGGGTGCGTGGGTTTATTTTCATAAATTGCATCCGTCAGATTCTGCTTCTATACAGCCAGCAAAGTTATTTGCCCAGTTGAAAGATTTTTTGCATCGCAAACATATGGTGAAAGCGACGGTGGATCAGGAAAAGAGTGATCAATCTAAACCAGCGGTTGCGAAGGAAGTACATTTTGATTTTTATGATGACTTACCAAATATGCAAATGAATGTGGCAGCAACCGACGATGCGAAAGTTGAGCCAGTAAAACCACCACCGTTAAAAAAGGAAAAACCAAAAGCAGTTGCGGCGACCTCTTCGAAGACGGAGGAGGCGGGTTATGTTGTGCGGTTGGGAACTTTTGATGATGAAAGTGCGGCAGATCAAATGCGCGTTTCATTATTGTTATCGGGTGTGGATGCAGAGATAGTAAAAATAGATAGTGGATATGCATTGGAAAAAGGTTCTTTCGATACGGTTGCAGAAGCTAAAGCGATACAAAAAGAATTGTTGAAAAAAGGTATTGATGGGTCGATTCAGAAGGTGTAATCAGATTTTATTTGCAAGGGAGTTGAGTATGAAATTTTTGATGAAATTGAGCATAGCGTTAATGGTATTTGCAGTATTGGCGTTAACAAGTTGCAATACAGTTAAAGGTTTGGGACAAGATATGCAGCAAGGCGGTAAAGAGCTTCAAAATGCAGCGACAAAAAATCAGGCTAATTCTAATTAATAAATCTTGTTTTTAATTTGCTGCTTTGTGTCATCCCGAGCGCAGCGAGGGACCTCCATGCAATACCGTGAAAATGAGCGGAGCCCCAGGAGGTTCTTCGCCGCTTTGCTACTCAGGATGAAGTAAATAAAATAGAATGAAAAACGAGGCAGTCATGCAAAATAGTTTTAAAACTGAAGTCATCAAGAAATATAAATGCAACAACGCGCGTGTTACCAAAATCACCACGCCACATGGCGAAGTGTTAACACCTGCATTTATGCCCGTAGGTACACGAGCAGCAGTGAGTCATATGACCCCTCACGATTTAGTCGATTCTCGCAGCCAGATTATTTTAGGCGGCAATACGTATCACATGCTTTGTTCACCTGGTATGGAAATTATCGAAGCAGCAGGTGGTATGCACAAGTTTATGGGATGGCATGGCCCTATGCTGACAGATAGTGGTGGATTTCAAGTTTTTAGTTTATCGAAAAATTCTAAAATTTGTAAAATCGATAGCGTAGGTGCGCATTTCAAGCATCCTATTACAGGAAAAATTGTTCATCTCACACCGCAAAGTTCCATCGAGACACAAAAATCAATTGGCGCAGATATTATTATGGCATTTGATGAATGCACTCCAGAAAGTGGCGGTAAAGATGCGGCGATTGCTGCGATGGAAAGAACACACCGCTGGCTAGGCGAATCAAAAGAAGTGCATGAGAAAAATCCTTGTTCGACATATGGATTCAAGCAAGCGTTATTTGGAATTATACAAGGTGGAAGTTTTCATGATTTACGACAAGCCAGCACAGAATACATTTTAAAAATGGATTTGGACGGTATTGCCATTGGTGGTGAAGTCATTGGTTTTGACATGGCGAAAACAGCGGAAGTCTTAGATTGGGTGCGACCTATGTTACCTGATGATAAAACTCGCTATACCATGGGTGTAGGCTTGAATCCGCAAGATTTAATTGAAGTGGTTGCAAGAGGTGTTGATATTTTTGACTGTGTAGCCCCTACTAGAAATGCTCGCCATGGCTCGCTTTATCACGGCAAGATCGTGCGCGACGGTGATTGGCTTAAGTTTGATGGTGGCGCAGAGAATGGGAAAATCCTCATAAAAAAAGCTATTTTTGCAAAAGATGATGGTCCTATCTTGGAAGGGTGTGATTGCTATACCTGCAAACACTTTTCGCGAGCTTATATGCATTTTTTATTTAAAGATAAATCACTGGCCTATAATAACCTGGCATGTATACATAATGTGCATGTCATGCAAAGCGTTTGTGATGCAATGCGAGCATTGATTATCGACGAACCCTTGTAATTCGGCTATTCATTCCCATATTATCTCACAGGTGTTGTCATCCCGAGCGTAGCGAGGGATCTCCCGATTATCAAGGAGATCCTTCGTCGCTTCGCTCCTCTGGATGACAGTAAATCAAAACCCAATGAGGAGACTCCTTTGGAACAGTATCGTGGTACGACAATTGTCTCGGTGCGGCGCAATAATTCCGTAGTGATAGGTGGTGATGGTCAAGTGACAATGGGGCACACCGTCATGAAATCCAATGCACGCAAAGTGCGTCGTTTGTATAACAACAAAGTGATTGCTGGTTTTGCGGGTGGAACAGCCGATGCATTCACTTTGTTTGAACGCTTTGAAGCAAAGCTAGAGACACATCAAGGCAATTTAGTCCGTGCAGCTGTTGAGCTTGCAAAAGATTGGCGTACTGATCGCATGTTACGACGTTTAGAAGCTTTGCTTGCGGTGGCCGATGCAAAAGCATCATTGATCATTACAGGTAACGGTGATGTGATTGAGCCAGAAAATAGTTTGATTGCAATTGGTTCTGGTGGACCCTATGCGAAATCAGCAGCGATCGCATTGTTGGAAAATACAGAGTTAGAAGCAGAGCAAATCGTGGAAAAATCCTTAACGATAGCGGGTGAAATTTGTATTTACACGAATCACAATTTCACAATTGAAAAATTAGACATTTAAAGCGAGCGAGAATTCATTATGTCACACATGACTCCCAAAGAAATTGTCCAGGAATTAGATACACATATTGTTGGTCAAGCAGGCGCGAAACGTGCGGTTGCTATTGCCTTGCGTAATCGCTGGCGTCGAATGAAGTTGAAATCGCCATTGCGTGATGAAATCATGCCAAAAAATATTTTAATGATTGGCCCAACAGGTGTTGGTAAAACAGAAATCGCGCGCCGTTTAGCAAAATTAGCGGACGCACCTTTTATTAAAATTGAAGCAACAAAATTTACTGAAGTAGGTTATGTCGGTCGTGATGTCGAATCAATCATTCGTGATCTCGTTGACATGGCAGTAAAAATGTTGCGTGAAAAAGCAATGATACATGTACGTGAAAGCGCAGAAAAAGCCGCAGAAGAGCGCATTTTAGATGCATTGCTTCGTCCCGCGCGCAGCTTTGCTGGTGAGCCACAAGAGCCTGAAAATAATGATTCTGCAACACGACAATTATTCCGTAAAAAATTGCGTGACGGTGAATTAGATGAAAAAGAAATTGAAATTGAAGTGTCATCTTCACCCATTGGTGTTGAAATCATGTCTCCCCCTGGCATGGAAGAAATGACAAACCAATTGCAAAGCATGTTCCAAAATCTTTCTTCAGATCGTAAAAAGCTGCGCAAAGTAAAAGTCAAAGAAGCGCATAAATATTTACGTGAAGAAGAGGCAGCAAAATTAATTGACGATGAAGATGTGAAAACACGCGCGCTTGAAAGCGTGGAACAAAACGGTATCGTGTTTTTAGATGAGTTAGATAAAATTGCAAAGCGTTCGGAAAATTCCGGTGCAGATGTGTCACGCGAAGGTGTGCAGCGAGATTTGTTACCTTTAATTGAAGGTTCAACAGTTTCCACCAAGTTTGGAATGGTGCGTACAGATCATATTTTATTTATTGCATCGGGCGCATTCCATTTTGCAAAACCATCGGATTTAATTCCTGAATTACAAGGTCGTTTACCTATTCGTGTGGAATTAAAAGCATTAACGTCAGATGATTTTGTGCGTATTCTGACTGAGCCAACCTCGTCATTGACAGAACAATATGTTGCACTCATGCAAACCGAAGGTGTGAGTATTAGTTTTATGCCTGATGGAGTAAAACGTATTGCAGAAGTAGCATCGCAAGTGAATGAGCGTACAGAAAATATTGGCGCACGTCGTTTACACACCGTGATGGAAAGATTGTTAGAAGAAATTTCATTTGAAGCTTCTGAACGCCAAGGTGAGTCTATCGCAATTGATTCTGCTTACGTTGATAAATATCTACAGCAATTAGTGAAAGACGAAGATTTAAGCCGGTATATTTTGTAATGCTGCTCCCTTCTCTCATCGCGGTTTTTGCGAATGGGAGAAGGGCTGGGGATGAGGGTAAAAAATAAGGGATATTCCATGAGCCAAGATCAATTAAAAAAAGCAGTTGCAGAAGCAGCGCTCGAATACATCAAGCCAGGCATGGTGCTGGGTGTAGGGAGTGGTTCAACAGTGAATTGTTTTATTGATGCATTAAGCAAAGTGAAAGGAAAAATAGAAGGGGCCGTTGCGACTTCTAGTGTGACAGAAAAAAAATTAAAAGAGCTATCCATTCCCATCGTTGATCTTAATTCGGTTGGTGAATTAGCGTTATACATTGATGGTGCAGATGAAGTTAATTCTTATAAACAAATGATTAAAGGTGGTGGTGGAGCATTAACGAGAGAAAAAATCGTTGCTGCAGCCTCCAGAAAATTTATATGTATTATCGATCAGTCTAAAGAGGTTGAGTTGTTAGGTAGCTTTCCAGTTGCCATCGAAGTCATACCTATGGCGCGTAGTTATGTCGCACGCCAAATTGTAAAACTGGGTGGTGATCCTGAATATAGACAAGGGTTTGTAACGGATAATGGCAATGTTATTTTGGATGTTTATAACCTGAAGTTGGTTCATCCTACTGATATAGAAGAAAAATTAAATAACATCACTGGTGTGATAGCTAACGGGATTTTTGCAAAACGCACCGCAGATGAAGTCTTGGTGTCGACCGCTAACGGAGTTATATGCCGTTAAGTTTGCTCATTTAATGGTCTTTGTAGTATAATTCGATACATTTTTTGATTATGAGCATCTTGCTCAAACGCTCGAGGTAATACATGTTGTTTAAAGTAACAAAGCAATTTGATAAAGGTAGAGAAGCACAAGAACGTGATTTCATGGAACGAACATTAGCTGACAAATATATTATGGAATGCATTGCAAACGATATGCTCTTCAAAGTAAAAACCACTTATCGGTTGTATGATGATTTGGAAACACTCTTGAAAACCTATACCCAAGAAGAAATTGAAGCAGCACAGATGCGCAGCAGCCAAGCGACGGGAACAACTGGCCAAGCAGGACGATCTAGCTCATTTAGTCCAACACCGTTTAATACCGCACCACAGCCTACTTCATTGCCACGCTCGTGGGTGAGAGATGAGGATAAGGATAAGTAACCCTTATCCCTAGCCCTTCTCCCATTCGCAAAAAACGCTTTGGGAGAAGGGAGAAAAAATATTTACACCTCTCCCACTTGTGGGAAGCGTTGTTGCATAAATCAAAATCTGCACTATTCCCCTCTCCCAAAATGCTTTTCTTTGGGAGAGGGGCTAGGGGTGAGGGTGTTTGAAGTGGCACAAATATCTTTAGGAGGCACATACCTTGCTCAAAACCCTCATCCCCAACCCTTCTCCCCTCGTAAAAATCACTCCGGGAGAAGGGAGAAAATCGATTTATGCAACAACGCCCTTGTGGGAGAGGTCGGCACGTGTTTTTTACGTGGCGGGTGAGGGGTTACCTCTTTACTTTTCCCAGCTCCCCCCGCATCTCCGTAATCACCTTCGCATAATCCGGCTGCATAAAAATCGCAGAGCCCGCAATAAACATATCTGCACCGGCCTGTGCCACAGAGAAAATATTTTCAGTTTTAATGCCGCCATCGACAGCGATGCGAATGGATTTACCACTTGCTTGAATCATAGCGTATGCATTTTTAATTTTATCTAAAGCAGATGGAATAAAGCTCTGCCCGCCAAATCCAGGATTCACTGACATAATTAAAATCAAATCCAATTTATCTAACAGATATTCCATGTGAGCAAGTGATGTGGCTGGATTGAAAGCTAAACCCGCTTTGCATCCATGGCTGCGTATCAAGTCTAAGCTGCGATCAACATGCAATGATGCTTCGGGATGAAATGTAATATAACTCGCACCCGCTTTTGCAAAATCAACAATCAAGCTATCGACTGGAGAGACCATAAGGTGTACATCAATTGGTGCTTTGATGCCGTGTTTGCGTAAAGCAGAACATACTAGAGGCCCAACTGTGAGATTAGGGACATAATGATTGTCCATGACGTCTAAGTGCAGAACATCTGCTCCTGCTGCGAGAACAGCCTGCGCGTCTTGTCCAAGGCACGCAAAATCAGCAGATAGTAATGATGGCGCGATGATAAATTCTTGCATAACACATCCTATTGATTCGCAATGATACGGGCGATTATATAATAAATGCTGTTACATTTACTTAATGAATATATACTTATTTCCCAAGTGGTTGACGGATTTATACCCTCATCCCCAGCCCTTCTCCCATTCGCAAAAAGCGCTCTAGGAGAAGGGAGAAAAATATTTTCCCCTCTCCTACTTGTGGGAGGGGGCTAGGGGTGAGGGTGTATGAATAACATGACTCAAAAAAACAGGTGACAGTTTTGCGATATCTATATAGTTTTTTATTGTATTTAGCGGCTCCTTTTTTATTTTTGCGTTTATTGTGGCGATCACGCAATGCGCCAGATTATAGAAAACGTTGGCTGGAGCGTTTGGGATTTTGTCCTTATAATTTTAGCCAATGTATTTGGATACATGCGGTTTCGTTAGGAGAAACCATTGCGGCGGTTCCATTAATTAAAGCGATTAAAGCACGTTATCCAGATGTTCCGCTGTTAGTTACCAATATGACACCAACAGGTGCTGCAAGAACGAAAGCAACATTTGGTAACAGTGTTCTGCAAGCGTATATACCCTATGACATGCCTGATGCAGTTGAGCGGTTTCTTTCGCGTACGAATCCAACATTAGCAGTTATCATGGAAACAGAATTGTGGCCAAATATGATAGCGACGTGTAAGAAAAAAGAAATTCCAATCATTATTGCGAATGCACGGTTATCTGAAAAATCAGCAAGTGGATATCGATCGATTGGGTCATTAACGCGTGAAATGTTGCAATCTATCAATTTGATTGCCGCACAAGCGACGGCAGATGCTGAGCGCTTCATTGCATTAGGTGCGCCACGTGAAAAAGTAAAAGTGACTGGCAACTTAAAATTTGATATTGAAGTGCCGGCTGATTTAGCAGCCAAAACAGATGCGCTACGCGCTCAAATAGGCGCGCAACGTTTAGTGTGGATTGCGGCGAGTACGCATCCAGGTGAAGATGAAATTATTTTAGCAGCGCATAAATTAGTGTTAGAAAAATTTAAAGATGCGTTATTAGTTTTAGTGCCACGTCATCCAGAGCGTTTTGATGCAATGGCTGCATTAGCACAACAACAAGGTTTTGCGGTTGCACGTCGTAGCAAACAAGAACCATGTACTGCAACAACTCAAGTATATTTGGGTGACACGATGGGAGAAATGTTACTGATGTACTCTCTCGCTGACGTTGCATTTGTTGGTGGAAGTTTTGTGCCAGTGGGAGGCCACAATATGTTGGAACCTGCTGTATTAAGTAAGCCAGTATTAACAGGTCCGCATTTATTTAATTTTGCTGAAATAAGCGAAATGATGTTTAAAGCGGAAGGCATGAAAAAAGTAGAAACAGCTGAACAATTAGCCGCAGCAATTTGTGAATTATTCGCTAATATGGAATGCCGCAATCAAATTGGCCGCAATGCGCTCAGTGTAGTTGAAGCGAATCGCGGCGCGTTAGCTAAGCAAGTGCAAATGGTACTGTCGTTGTTTTAGTATTTACACGATTTTGTTGCGTTGCTGTTTGGATAAAGGCAAGTGGAGTGACCTTAGAGCAACGTGCAAAATCGGCAGGCGCAATAAACCCCATTTTGTCATAGTCAACTTCAACGCCGACTGATTTAAAGCAGGCGTACGCATACTCAGAACAAATAAATTCTTTTTGTGGTAAAGCTTCCTGATTACCGTTAGGAAAGCCGAGCGCATTCATGCTGACTTTAGCAGCAATATTGGCAATTTCATCGGTATGGTAGGGATGCCCTAATAAATCAACGGCAAACTTCGAAAGATTTTTAATATTTTCTTGGCGCATGTCTTGATGACGCGCAAGCAATAATTTTCCTGGATAGGGTAAACCTGTGCCATTGTAGTCGTGTAAATAACTACTTAATGTCACTGCACGTACGCCAATGCTTTCTACACTTTCCAATAACATGATTCTATCGATTGCATCAACGCGTAACACAAATGCGACATGACTCCACACGCTTTGTGTCGCTTTTTGAATAAGTGTCGAAAATAAAGCATTGCCTGAACATAATAGAATATCACCAGAACGGATATTGTTACGTATGTCAGCGTAGTTTTGTGTTGGGACTAGTGGGAATGTATCCATGTGATGTTTCTCCTTTTTATTTAAATATTTTTTACCTCCTCACCCTAATCCTCTCCTCCATTAAAAACATGGAGGAGAGGGGAAATAAAATTCACCTCTCCATTTATGGAGAGGTCGCCATGTGTTTTTTACATGGCGGGTGAGGGATTCTTTAGCGTTTCTCTACACACCATCTGCAAATCACCATACGCTTTTCCTTTATCACTAGGTGTTCGTAATAAATAAGCGGGATGATAAGTGACGATAAGCGGTGTATCTGCATAACGATAAATTTTGCCGCGTAACTGTGTTAACGATGTTTTTGTATCAAGCAAATAATGTGCTGCAATTCTGCCGAGCGCAACCAATAATTTTGGTTTGATCAATTCAATTTGTTGCTTCAGAAATGGAGTACAAAGAGCAACTTCTTCAGGCGATGGATCGCGATTGTTTGGCGGTCTGCATTTTAAAATATTGGCAATATAAATTTTGCTACGATCCAAGCCGATGGATTCAAGCATGGCATTCAATAATTGTCCGGCACGACCAACAAAAGGTTCACCTTGTTGATCTTCATTAAACCCAGGTGCTTCGCCAATAAACATTACCTCGGCTTGTTGGTTGCCCACGCCAAACACAGTTTGAGTTCTGGTTTGATGTAAACCACAGGCGGTACAAGCAGCAATAGTCTGCCTTAACGTTTCCCAATTGGTATTGGGTAGAGATTGGCAAGCGCTTGTTCTTAATTGCCAAGTGGGTATTCCCATGGCATGTAAATAATCATTTTTTTCCATTGGTCATGCTCTAGCGCCACATTGATGGGTGTTAAATGTGCATGAAAGCTGTGAGATTTGCAACAATCGCGTATAATATTCAGCAGATAAACAGAATGTAGGAGCATGCGTTACATGTCAGAAATAGCAGTTTACCCAGGAACATTCGATCCTATTACTTTTGGTCATATGGATCTTGTCGAACGTGCCGCGCGCATGTTCAGTCGTGTGATTGTCGCAGTGGCTGCTAATTCGAATAAAAAACCCATGTTTACGTTAGAAGAGCGTGTTGCGTTAGCTTCTACAGTGTTGAGCAAATATCCCAATGTGATGGTGCAAGGTTTCGAGTCGTTACTTACGGATTTTATGTATGATCAAAAAGCAAAAATCATTGTGCGTGGTTTGCGTGTGGTATCGGATTTTGATTATGAATTTCAATTGGCGGGAATGAACAAACATTTAGCGCCCGATATTGATAGCGTATTTTTAATGCCTGCGGAAAGTTATACTTATATTTCATCTAGTTTCATTCGTGAAATTGCATCGTTAGGCGGTGATGTAAAACAATTTGTTCCAGAAGCAGTCGTCTCAGCTTTAAAAAATAAAATAGGTAAATAACATGTCGTTAAAAATCACCGATGAATGTATCAACTGCGATGTTTGTGAGCCAGTGTGCCCAAACAAAGCGATTTATCAGGGTGAAGCGATTTATGAAATTGATCCTAACCTCTGCACAGAATGTGTAGGGCATTTCAATGAACCGCAATGCCAAACAGTGTGTCCTGTCGACTGTATCCCGCTCGATCCAGATAACGCAGAAACAAAAGAACAGTTGATAGAAAAGTATAAGAAGCTGACTGAAGGTTCGTAGAATGTCGGGTAAAATTTATGGGTGTTCTGTTATGGCTACAGAAATTTAGGGCGCAAACAAGGGCAACAACTCACGACCTATATTGCTAATATCGGTGAGGCAAATCCTGATCTAAGCGCATTTAATTCAGTGTTACAACAAACTATTGTTGAAAAAACACCTATCGCTTTGGGGCATGGCATTAACGAAGTGATGTTAATGAGCTTTGCGGTGTGTTTCTTCGCTACATTGTTATGTTTTAAATTATTGAAGCAGCAGACAGTTCAGCAAGAAAATCTAATTCTAGAGTATTGTCATCCCGAGTGAAGCGAGGGATCTCCTGGATCATTGGCGTCGTTTGTTTTTACGATGCTGCTATGGAGGTCGCTCGTTACTTCTTTCCTTGGGATGACATGTTGTTATCACACCACAGACTTTTTCTTCTTTTTAACGCTTCCTTTCTTGAAATGCACGGCATGAATTGTGTCAGAACCCAAATCAGTATTGTCAGATAACCATGTGTTGATGGCATTTAAATCTTCAGGGCTTAATGTTCCTGCGGATTGCTTTAAGGTTAATAAATTATTGATATACGCATATCGATCTGTCGCATATTGTTGTTGTGCTTGTAATACTTTTTGTTGTTGATTTAAGACATCAACCAATGTCGCTGTTCCTACGCGATATTGTGCTTCTAATCCTTCATAAGAACTTTGCGTAGAAATCACAGTTTGTTTATCGGCTTCTACTTTGCTGATACCAGCAATGACGCCTAGATAGCTTTGTCTTGTGCTGTTAATCGTACTACGTACGGTTTGTTCTAATTGTTGTGACGAAACCTGATAAGCGTATTGCGCTTGTTTAGTTTGTGCAACAACACCGCCGCCTGCAAAAATAGGGACATTCAAATTTAACTGCACGGTACGAGTATGCATTTGTGATGTACCAGCGGGTAAAAATTGTATGCCAGTAGGGCTAGAGCCTCCGGTATTACGGGTAGTATTGATAACGTAATTACCTTGCGCATTTAAAGTAGGTAAGTGTCCGGCAAACTGTTGTTTTACATTTTGCATTGCAACATCACTAGCATATTGCGCCGCTTTGACAGACCAGTTTTGACGTTTTGCTGTTTCTACCCAGCGATCAATATCTGAAGGTTTTGGTGATGTTAATGGAAAGTTTTCACTGAGCTTTGCAAGAGAAGGGTAAATATTCCCTGTAATGGCGCGTAAATTTTCTTTGTCATTTGAAAGTAGAGTGTCTGTTGCTATGTAATTCGCAGTCGATGAATCATAAGCAGCTTTTGCAGTATAAACGTCGGTAATGGTTTTTAAGCCAACTTTGTATTGTTGGTTTACTTGATCAAGTGATTTTGCGTAAGCGGCTTTATTTGCATCGGCATACCGTAAATTGTCTTCATCTTGCAAAATAGCAAAGTAAGCTTTGGACACGCGTAACATGAGCGATTGTGCCGCGGTATTCAAGTTAGCTTCCGCTTGTTTTGCTGTGGCATTGGCGCCAGCAAGGTTAGAAAATTGTGCAAAGTTAAAAATGGTTTGTGTGACGGATGCATTTACTAAAAGGACACGATTTGAATAAGAGCCAATCGTTGCCGCAGGACCAGATGCTTCTACTTTGTTTATTCCGGGTTGTACGCTGACTCCGATATTGGGCAGTAGGTTAGCAAGGCTGATGGGCACATTTTCTTTATCAGCAAAACTTTGTGAAATAGCTTGTTGGAATACAGGGTCGCTGACAGCGGCTTGTTGATAAACGTCAATCAAATTGGTTGCATTAGCGGTCATGCTAATACCAAGAAAGAGGCCAATAAATACTAAAACGTTCCGCATGTTTGAATCCTAGTTATTTTTTCTAATTTTGTAGGGTGGGCACGCTTGGCTTTGCCCACCCTCGAGTATGGTTTGTGCGACAAACCCAATGGTACGGTCACAATATTTGGCGATTATATCATCTACAAAAGCGTTAAAGCCAGTTCAACTGCAGCAGCCAAGCTGCCTGCATCTGCTTTCCCGGTACCTGCAATATCGAGTGCTGTGCCATGATCAACTGAGGTGCGGGTGATGGGAAGCCCCAGCGTGACATTCACCGCATGACCAAAGCTTGCGTACTTCACGGTTGGAAGTGCTTGGTCGTGGTACATGGCTAAAATTGCATCAGACTCGGCTAGGCGTTGTTGATTAAAGATCGTATCAGCAGGTAAAGGACCTGAGATTAGCATGCCTTGTTTGCGAAGCTTGTCTAGCGTTGGACTGATCACTTCAATTTCTTCTCTACCTAAGTGACCATTTTCACCCGCATGTGGATTTAAGCCGCAAACCGTGATGCGTGGCTGTGAGAGTTTAAATTTATGGATTAACTCAGCATGTAAAATTCGCAATATATTTTCTAATAATGACCCAGTGATTGCAGCAGGAACCTCAGCTAACGGTAGGTGAGTAGTAGCCAGTGCAACGCGAAGTTTATCGGCTACAAATAACATAATGGGATGTGTGATATCACATAATTGCGCTAAATATTCTGTGTGACCTGTAAATGCAATCCCAATGGAATTGATAATACTTTTTTGTATAGGGCCGGTGACCAGTGCAAATTTTTCTATAGGATGCATTAAGCAATGGCGCGTGGCGACATTTAAACATTCCAGTACATAGTGTGCATTTGCAGCATTTAATTTTCCTGCAACACAAGGTTCTTGCAGTGCCACAGGAATGCATTTGATGGTGCGGACTTTATGTTGTGTTGGGATGTCTAAATTAAATGGCAAAATTTGAATGGGTAAATCGATTTGTTTAGCGCGCAATGCCAGTAAGGTTGGATCACATACGGCGATGATTTCTGCGTTCCACGATTGTTGTGCGATTTGTAAAACAATATCCGGGCCTATCCCTGAGGGTTCGCCCGGAGTAATTAGAATCCGCGATAATGGTTGCACATTAATTCGCAGGGTTCATATTAATAAAAGCTTGGCTGCGAATTTTAGCCATCCAAACTTGTGATGCTTCTTCCATTTTGCGCTGATAAATAAACTGTTCGATTTGTTTATTGTTTGGTGAGCTATGCGCAGCGATGTTTCTGACATCAACTAAATGAATAATGTGAAATCCATTAGGTGTTTGGAGTGGGCCTGCAATACCATCTTTTTTGAGAGAGAGAATAGAATCAGCAAATGCAGAAGGTACTTCTGGTAATTTTCTCCAGCCAAGATCGCCACCTTGTAAAGCTTTATTGCCAGAAGATTCTGCCATGGCAATGGATTGGAAGCTTGCACCATGGCGAACTTTTTCTAATACTTGCATAGCATGTTTTCTTGCATCTTGTACTTGTTGTGATGATGGTGAATCAGGCAATGCAACTAAAATATCTTCAAGATGATATTCTTTGTTGTTGGATGACTGCCAAGCTTTAGAACGAATAAAGTCATTCACTTCTTGTGGTGTGATAACAATTTTAGATGCAACTTGTTGCTGTTGTAATTGTTGCATTAAAATTTCTTCACGTAATTCTTTGTGATAAGCGTCGACTGATAAACCTTGGCGGCGAACTTGTTCTAACAGTTGAGCAACCGTGAGGTTATTTTGTTTCGCAACGCTAGCAACCGCTTTATCTACTTGTGCATCATCTACTTTAATTCCAGATTGTTCTGCAAGTTGTAACTGGATTTTTCTGTCGATCAATTGCTGTAAAATTTGTTTTTTCAAAACAGCATATGGCGGTGTTGGCATGTTGCTACCTTGAATTTGTTTTTTTACAGAATCAATTGATTCATCTAATTCTGTTTGCGTAATGGGTGTGTCATTGACGACTGCGACGATTCCATCGAGTGATTGTCCAGTAGCAGGTGTTGCGTGAGTATAAGCATTCAGCATAAACGAAAGTAAAATACCAAAGCCTAATCGTGTCATTATTTTCATTGTTAATAATCTCTTCCAAAGTTTGATTGATAGCCACTGATGCTACGCGCTAACAAGTTGCTGGAATCACCACCATAGCCATAGTTGCCTAAACCCTTTAACGAGAATTCCACATAGACTTGATTGTTATATTGGAAGGTATTATTTGTCCTTAAAGCAACAAAAGAGCGGCCAGCAACAAAGCGAACAGCCCAACAACAGCTGTCGTATTGTAAACCAGATAATACATTCTGCAAACGTCTTTGATTCCAGTTTTCTGTCCATCTGCCCAGGACTGACCAATCTCGAGTGACAGGCCAAGCAAGTGAAAGATCGGTTTGTGATAAATTGGCGGTTGGGCTACCCACGGGCTCCCAGGGTAGTAAAAAATCACCATCTCTAACAAAGTTATAAGTTAAGTTGATGATTTTTCTCGCTTCTGGGGTGTAAGCAACGGTCAAGCTTTCATTGTCAAAGCGGCTAAGTTTAGTGTTGAAAATACTGTTTGCTGTAGCACTCCATTGTGGATTGACGGCATATCTCAACATGGCTGATAAAGGCGAGCGTAAAGTCGTATTATTTGGGTTATTTTGTGCATCGCTGCATGTTGTTGGGTCAGTGCATAATGTCACTAAGCGTTTTTTAAAATAATATATTTCACCGATCCCGGCAGTTACCTTTTCATATCCACTGACGCTATCGATAAAGCGGGTGGTTAGCCCTAAGCTAACTTGATTTGCATCACCAATTCTATCTAGACCACTGAAGCGGTTATAAATAAACATTTGATCATAGGTCAGAGTGTTTAGTGTCGTGTCAAAGATAGGCAGTCTGGACTGGTCTTTGTATGGAATGTAAGTGTAATAAACTTGTGGTTCCAACGTTTGACGGTAAGGCTTTCTAAATAAGCTAACGTCTCTATCAAAATATAAGCCAGAGTTAATGTCGAAAATGGGTAATGCACGCGTTGGTATTTTGGATTGGTAATTTGCAACGTCACCAATATCATATTTTGTCATGGCAAATTGCAAGCGAGGTGTTAGATAAAAATAGGGTAAGGTAATCGATTTACTCACGCCTGGTTGAATATTTGAGCGTACCCCAATAGGAAGTTTTGAGTTATCGCCTGGTGTGTTGCGGATGTCATAACGAGTGACATCATTGTTAATAAAGTATTCTAATCCTAAGTGATCATCTGGATAACGACCGCCTAAGGTGAATTGTGGGAATCGACTATATGAATTTGGCACGGTAGCTTGATCAACTTGATTAAGCGTTTGGTAACTTTGCAAACGGGTGGTGAAATCCCAGTGCTGGCTGTCATAGTCAACTTCTGCTAACTGTAATAGTTGATTATCCGTTACTGTATCAATGTTATTGTTAAAATCACGTAAGTAATAATCATCACTGACGTAATTATAATTAATTTTACTACTCCAATTTTTATTGTATTGCCCTTCTTCTTGCCAGCTCAGCGATTTACGAGTGTTGCTGTTGTGTTGTAGTCGACGCAAATCAGCTTGTACAAAAGGATCTGTGGAGCTTTGATATAGATTGGTTTCTGTTTGTTTAAAAATCGTAAACTGGCTATCGTTAGGCAACACAGAAAGAGTGACTTGTCCATGACGAGTCGGTGTTAAGTAACGGTATAGATTAGTTAATTGTAAGCCACGCTTAGAAAGATAAGCGGGTGTGATCGTTGTATCGTAGTTAGGTGCTAAGTTCCAATAGTACGGCGTAATTAAATAAGGCCCAAAGCGATTAGAACTACCAAAACGCGGAAACAAGAAACCCGTTTGACGACGTGCATCAATCGGAAAATTAAAATAAGGTGTGTAAAACACAGGGATATTTTTAATATATAAACGCGCATTTCTTGCAGTGCCACGCCCCGTATTTTTATTTAGCTCAATCGATTGTGCTTTGAGATTCCATACATGCGTCAGCGGCGGGCAGGTACTGTAACTCGCTTGTGTAAAATCATAGACTTTCGGCTTATTTTGATTGAAGCTCGTCGCTTTACCCCATGCGGTCATTTGCGTACTTTTTCTAGTTTTTTGTTGTTCAGTATACGATACCGATACTGGAGTTGGATTAGTGTCGCCATAAATGGTAGTGCGATAGAGTAAATCATTTAGCGTCGTAGAAGCCGTTGTTTTGTCGTAATGCAGAAATTTCCCTACCACTAATTGATTGGGCTCATGCAATCTGACGTTGCCTTCCATGTCGATAGCGCTGATTTTTCCAGTTTTAGGGTCGCGGTACAAGTAAGCTTTATTGGCAGTGATTTCTTGTCCTGCACGAGTGATAGTTACTTTACCTTGAGAAACTGATGTGCCATGAAATGAAAAAACACCTTGGTCGCTGGTAATGAGAAATTTATCAGTGTTGATGATTTCTTTCGGATATTGAATAGCTTCTTCAATGTAATAACCACCGCAGCGATTAATATCTGCCGAAACCCAATCGAGTGCTTTTGCAATGGCATCTCTTTCTAAGGAGGGTGCGCCTGTCGTATTTTCGCAAGAGGTGGTACTTGCATAAGTTGGGCAAAATCCTGCAATAATGCAAGCAAAGCTAAATATTGTCAGAGTCCAAAAACGCATGTCGCACCTGGCTTTCCATAAAAAACAGAAGTTTATAGGAAAGTGGGTGGGGTGTCATCAAGGTTGGAGTGTCACCTCTCCCGCTTGGGCGTTGTTGCATAAATCAAAATCTGCACTATTCCCCTCTCCCAAAATGCTTTTCTTTGGGAGAGGGGCTAGGGGTGAGGGTGTTTGAAGTGGCACAAATATCTTTAGGAGGCACATACCTTTGCTCAGAACCCTCATCCCCAACCCCCCTCGTAAAAATCACTGCGGGAGAAGGGAGAAAATCGATTTATGCAACAACGCCTCCCGCTTGTGGGAGAAGGGAGTAAAATATATCATTCAGAGATGACAAAACTAGTAAGATCAAGTATAAATCTTTTCCATGAAAACAGAGCTACAGGCTTGGTTAACCAAGTATTTTGGAACGACATCATTCGTCTGCGATCCTCTTGCTGGGGATGCTAGTTTTCGTCTGTATTTTCGTGTTAAGTGCAATAACAAATCATATGTTGTCATGGATGCAACAGCAGAGCGTGAGAAGTGCGCGCAATTTGTTGCAATTGCGAAAGGGTTACGAGCTAGAGGTTTAATGACGCCTGAGGTTTTTGCAGAAGACTGCGCAGTGGGTTTTTTATTGTTGAGTGATTTTGGAGATAATCTTTATTTGAAAGTATTATCTCAAGAAAATGCTGATGTACTCTATGACAGAGCATTAGATGCATTGGCAGTATTGGCGCAAACAAAGGCCATTCCAGGTTATACCGTTCCTCCTTTTACACAAGAATTTATGCGCCTTGAATTGGATTGGTTTCAAGAGTGGTTTTTAGAGAAATATTTAGCGCTTGAGTTAACTGAGCAAGTAAAAAAGAAATTAGCTAATACCTATGATGTCTTAACCACAATGTGTGCGCAGCAACCGCAAGTATTAATGCATAGAGATTTTCATTCGGCAAATTTACTGGTATTACCCGACAATCAAGTAGGTATATTGGATTTCCAAGATGTATTTATGGGGCCAATCACTTATGATTTAGCGTCATTGTTACGCGATTGTTATATTGATTGGCCGGAAGAAGCTGTGCGGCAACGAGTGTTAACGTATCGCGAAAAAATAAAGAGTACGGTAAGTGCAGAAGAATTTCTGCGTTGGTTTGATTGGATGGGATTGCAGCGTCATTTGAAAGCATTGCTGACATTTTCACGCAAATATAAGCGAGATCATAACGCGAGTTATTTGCAATTTATTCCACGTACATTGAAATATATTTTGCAAACCAGTGCATCTTATGCTGAATTTCAATGGCTGAATCAATTTGTTAGTTCTGAAGTAATGGAGAAAATATCATGCGCGCAATGATACTTGCCGCAGGTCGCGGCGCACGGATGCAGCAATTAACAACTGATTCGCCTAAAGCATTATTACGTTGGCATGAGCGATATTTGATTGAATATTCCATTTTGGCTTTAAAGAAAGTGGGTATATGTGAAATTGTGATTAACGTAAGTTATAAGGCAGGGTTAATTCAATCAGCGTTGGGTGATGGTTCGCGTTATGGCGTTGATATTACTTATTCTGTAGAACCAGAAGCCTTAGAGACTGGTGGCGGTGTTTTTAATGCATTACCTGTTTTAGGTTATGATCCATTTATCGTATTAAGTTGTGATGTGGTTTCTGATTTTGATTTGCAAGCGCTATCTGTACAGCCAGGAAAATTAGCGCACTTAGTGTTAGTTGAAAATCCTGATTTTCACCCAGCTGGCGATTTTTGTTTGCAGGGCGATAAAATTTATTTAGGTAAGGAAAAAACATATACCTTTGGTAATATTGGTATCTACCGCCCAGAATTATTTGTAAATTGCCAACCTGGAAAATTTCGCTTGGGAGATTTATTGAAACAAGCGATTCAGCATGAACAAGTAACAGGTGAATGTTATTCCGGTTTTTGGCAAAACTTTGGAACTCCTGCGCAATTACAAAATTCAGTTGCGTTACCTGAAAGACTTTTGTAAGGTTGTAATATCTAAGCAACACACTTCGTTACCTACCCGCCCAAAAAACTACTGTCATCCCGAGCGCAGCGAGGGATCTCCATGGATATCTCTTTGTTCGTTTTCGCAATGCTTTTAGGGAGATCCCTCGTCGCTTCGCTTCTCGGAATGACACTTTACAGGAATTTATTTATGACACTTGCTATTGTGTATAGCCGTGCTAGTGCTGGCATGGATGCGCCACTTGTAACGGTTGAAACACATGTTTCAAAAGGGTTACCTCGGTTTAATATTGTGGGGTTACCCGAAGCGGCGGTGAAAGAAAGTCGTGATCGTGTGCGCAGTGCGTTATTAAATGCTTGTTACGAATTTCCATCACGCCGTATTACGGTTAATTTAGCACCTGCAGATTTACCTAAAGAAGGCGGTCGCTTTGATTTACCTATTGCGATAGGAATATTAGTTGCAACTGGACAATTGCCCGCGCAAAAAGTAATGGCGCACGAGTTTGTTGGTGAGCTAGCACTATCTGGAGAATTGCGTTGGGTGCGTGGCGTGTTACCTGTCGTCATTGCGGCACACAAAGCAGAGCGAAGTCTGATTGTGCCAGATGCTAATGCAAATGAAGCAAGTTTAGTTAATTTCGCAAAAGTTCTTTCTGCGCAACACTTGTTGGAAGTATGTGCCTATTTGAAAAATGAAAATACTTTAAAAGTTTGTGAAAAAAGTGCGACGACAATCAAGTCCGAGATCACGAATGATTTGTCAGATGTGTATGGTCAACAACATGCAAAACGGGCATTAGAAATTGCAGCTGCTGGAAAACACAATTTACTTTTTATTGGACCACCTGGAACAGGTAAGACGATGTTGGCTAGTCGCATTATATCGATTTTACCCGCTCTCGATGATGATCAAGCATTAGATGTTGCGGCACTTTCTTCTGTAGGTCGTTATGGCTTTGAGCAACAGCAGTGGGGATGCATTCCTTTTCGCGCCCCACATCATAGTAGTTCTGGCGCAGCATTAGTAGGTGGTGGAAGGCCGCCACAGCCAGGAGAAATTTCACTAGCTCATCATGGCGTATTATTTTTAGATGAATTACCAGAGTATGATAGAAATGTATTGGAAGCATTGCGTGAGCCACTGGAGTCAGGTCATATTACTATTTCTCGAGCAGCATGCCAAATGGTGTTTCCAGCGCAATTTCAATTTATTGCCGCTATGAATCCATGCCCATGTGGATATGCGGGCAGTGTCGTGCGTGAATGTTCTTGTTCGATAGAAAAAATAATTCGCTATCGAAATAAATTATCAGGACCATTGTTAGATAGAATTGATATGCAAGTTGAGGTTGGTAGTGTTCCTCCTGGCATGTTAGCAAAAGCAACGAGTGAACCTAATGAAAGTATGCGGGTGAAAGCAAGAGTATGTTCTGCGCGTGAGTTACAAGCTGCGCGCCAAGGAAAGTTGAATCATATCTTGACAGTGAAAGAGGTGGCAAATTATTGTCAGTTGCAAGATGATGCAGCAGAGATCTTGAATCGTGTGATGGAGCGGTTTAATCTGTCCGCACGTGTGTATCATCGGATTTTAAAGGTTGCGCGCACTATTGCAGATTTATCTCATGAGGAATCAATCAATTGTGAGCATGTGAGTGAGGCATTAACGTATAGGTATTTTGATAGATCAAAAACAAGTGTATAATGACTTTATTGGTCATATTTAAAGCCAAATATTACCAGTATCTGGATGAAACAACAGCTATAATAGTAACTATAGCTAGTGAAAATAACTGGGCGAGTGGTATTGGCCCCTAGAGTGTACGGGAGGATAGTGGTATGCCAATGATCTTTTATCCGCATGAAGATGAATTAGAATCCAGTACCATTGAGCAAAAGTTAGAAGTCTTAATGGAAGCCGCAGAACGGTACAAAGCCATCATACTTGATACGTCAAAGGCGATGATGGAAGGTGCTGCTGTGCCAGCGGGAGAAAAGAAACGCATTACACCTCGTGAAATTGCACACTCGTATAATTGGGAAGATCTTGCAAGATTACTACGCCAAATTCGTGAAATGCCAGAATCATCTGCCGCAGGGAAACTTGCAAAGAGCGATCGCTTAACAAAGCTTGCTGGAATTTATGAAGTATTACGTGGTGCAAAAATGCCAAAGCTAGAGGCAGTACGTTTAGCGTTAATTAATGAAGCTGCGCAAATGCGCGGTGGTTCACAGGTCGCTTAGTTATCGGAGAGTCAGTGGAGTATTCTGTAACGGTTCAGCCGAGTGGCTATTCCTTCAATGTTTATCAACATGAAACTATTCTAGAAGCAGCCTTGCGTCAGGGTTACTTTTTTCCACATAAATGTCGTAACGCTATCTGTGGAACGTGCAAAGGTAAATTGCTCTCTGGTGAAATTGATTACGGTAATGTCGTGATTCGCGCATTAAATGCCGAAGAACAAAAATCTTATATCTTATTTTGCAGCGCTAAACCCAAATCGGATTTAGTTATTGAGGTACTTGGTTTTGAGTCGATTCAAAAACCTGTGCCGCAAACCGCATTATATCAAGTTGTGCATCAAGAGTTGTTAGCGAATAATATTTCACGTCTGATATTGCAAACAAATTCAGTGCAACCCATTCCATACCAAGCTGGCCAATATATAAAAATCTTACATGCAGATTCGCAAGTTTCGCCTATGTCTATTGCCTGTGCGCCATTTGATATTTCAACAATAGAATTACATTTGTATCATCCAGCCGAAAATGTGTTGGCTTTAGATTTATTGGCGTTAGCGCAAACAAAAAAACAATTCATTGTGCGTGGTCCATATGGCACCTGCACGCTAGAAAAAATTGATTTATCGCGCCCATTGATTTTTATTGCGAATGGTACAGGGGTTACGCCGATTAAAGCGATTATGGAAGAATTTCTGCGAATGAAATCATTACCTGAAATTCATTTATTTTTTTCCGGTGAAAATTATATTGCTCCATTGTTAGAGTCTTGGTCACAAAAGTTAAAAACTTTTCATTATTCATTTGTCGATAATGCAACGTTATCCATTTTAGAAAACTATCCTGATCTTTCACAGCATCAAGTTTATATGGTAGATATGGAAAATGTTGTTTATGACGCGTTATTTCAATTTATGCAGCATGGCTTAGCAAAAGAATGGTTTTATTCCGATGTTTTTGATTATGATTCTGCAAATTAAGTTAATCACTTATTTTACGCGCTAACCAATAAAACGAGTTAGGAAGGATGATTAAGTCTTTACGACTTAATCATCTAATCTTTGTTTGGATAAAAGATAGGGCGTTAACAAGGCGTCATGGGCTTGAGTTGCCAAGACTTTTTGCTCGAGTATGCACTTTTACTTCATTGTTGTTTTGAGCAGCCTGTCGTGCAGGATTAATATTCCATGGTGCAGCTGAGAATAATGGTGAAAAAGCCGCGTAATTACTTTGAGTGCTGGCACTCTGGGATGCTGACGCAGATTTTTGATCATTAGCTGCAGATAGTAATGGAGTGCTTAGCGGATATTTAGCGTCTGCGCTTCCCATTATTTTTTGGATTGTTTTAGCACTTGAAGATAAAGTAGAAGATTGCCTGGATTCAAGCTCTTGGTCATCATAAAGGATTGATAGCGTACTAGCTATGTAGTGAGGTTCAATAACGGCTTCACTTTTTTCATCCTTTTGATCGATAGCTAGGTTTGATGTAGCTTCAGCTCGTGGATGACGGCGAGTCATTAGATCTAGAATATTGTTGTGTGCTATTGCTGCCCATCTTGTGTCGCCATTAGAGCGAGCTGCATTGCGCATGGCATTATGAGTGGAGACGCTTGCCATGCCTGCTTTGAGCGCATCATTATAGGCTATGACTGCTAATCTCATATTCTTATTGTTGCCAGCAGCTATAATCATATTGCGATAGTGTGAGTGTGTGGCCTGCCACATAGCGATAGCGTGTCTGTAGGGTATTAGTGCAAGATCTGGCCTACCATTTTTCCCAGCGGCTATGATCATTGCATCATGAGTTTTTGTATTTACATTTCCTGTACTGCAAGCATGATCGTAGATACGCATGGCTGCCCACAAATTTTTGTTAGTACCCGCATTGTAAATTTGCATTGCTAATGCGTGAGAAAGGTCAAAATCTTGATTTGCATTGGGTTGAAAGGGTGGTGGAAATACTACCTTGACTCTAAGCATGTTGATTTGCTCCTCAATTGCTATTCTGGCGCTATTTTGTATTGTTACCGGTTATAAAATGCGACGAAATGCTAGCATATATTGCATATTAAATCATAATGTTTTTATTTTGACCTACCATGATTATTGGGTTTTCTAAAAAACATCCTATTGCAACGCTTCAACGGCAGCGTTCAGTTTAAAGTGTCAACTATGTCTCAAGAACAAGTGTCAGGGATGTCGCCGGTCTATACGCAAAGCGGAGTGTGTCCACAAAAATGACTTGGGGTCTATGTCGTCCTGAACGAAGCGAAGGATCTCCCTGTTAAAAATGGCATTGTTGCATAAATCGATTTTCTCCCCTCTCCCAAAGAAAAGCATTTTGGGAGAGGGGAATAGTGCAGATTTTGATTTATGCAACAACGCTGTTAAAAAGGAGTTCCTTCAGGTTGCTCAGGACGCTCTTAGCTGTGCGCAGAAAAAACATATACAGTGTCACCCCACTTATTATAAAGTGGCGGACACTTTCCGCTCAGCGCTATCCTAGTATATTACCGTTAAGACCTTTTAATTTAGGCAAGCTGGTTTCTGTATGTTTACAATCATCGCCCTTTACATCAGCACTACGTTGTGCAGCATCGGTATCCCACGGCATTTTACTGAACAATGAAAAGCTGATTTGATTGCTGGGTGTATGTTTCATTGGTGCTGGTCTTGTATGCTTCATCGGTACTGGTCTTAGCACTTTAGCATCCCTTGCTGATTTTACTTCTGTGTTTTGCGCTGCTATTAGAGTTGTTCTCCAGTTTGAAAATAAATCGGGGGGTTGTTGGTTGGGTTGTGAAGCTGCTGCTAGTGTAGGCTCTGGTTTATCATCTTGATTAGCATCAAGCATTGGTAGTAGCGTAGATAAATAGTGAGGTAATTCATCTGTTTCTTTCTCAGCTTTTTCGTCTGCGGTATTTTTATTTTGTACCATCATGTGTTGAATATTGCTGTTTGCTCTTTCTATCCATTGTTGACTTCGATTCTTCTTAGCAGCGGCGAGCATAGCATAATGAATAGTAGAATCTGTTTTGCCTATATTGAGAGCTTTAGTGTAGATTTCTACGGCTAATTGTATACTACAACTATTGCCAGCAGCGATAATCATATACCCAGTGTCATTATTATAGGTGGCTGCGTTGAACATGGCAGAATGGATAGAGGCGTCTGCTATTCCAGCTTCTATCGCCTCTCTGTAGGCCGTCACTGCTGATTTCATATTCCCACTCTTGCTGCCAATTGCAATCAGTCTTCTGTAACGATCTCGCGCAAGTTCCGTTGTATTTCTATGCATGTTAGTCTGCCCCTTGATAGTATTATTGTTATAAAAGTGCGACGTTATGCTGACATAATCTGCATAATCATGCGATACGGGGGGCTACTCATGGCGAGTTGTAGAAATTAAAATCTAATACGCTATTGCAACGCTTCTACAGCCGCTTTCAATTTCTGCATGGCATTTTTTTCTAGCTGACGTATGCGTTCGGCAGAAACTTGATACTTGTCAGCTAAATCTTGCAAGGTTGATTTGCTGTTGTCTAACCATCGAGCTCGAATGATTTCTTGGCTGCGAGCATCGAGTTTGCTAATAGCGGAGTGAATCACTGTTTCAGATTGATCAGACCAATCAGATTGTTCATGTTGTGTTGCGGGATTAAAGCGATGGTCTTCTAAATAGGCTGCGGGTGCGAATGCAGCTTTTTCATCATCATCGTCATCATGTGCATCAAATGCAGCATCATGCGAGCTTAAGCGCATTTCCATTTCACGCACTGTTTCGGGTTTTACTTTTAAATCTTTTGCAACGGCATTCACTTCGTCATCGGTGAACCAGCCAAATGTTTTTTTCATGCTGCGTAAATTAAAAAATAATTTGCGCTGTGCTTTGGTGGTTGCAACTTTTACGATGCGCCAGTTACGTAAAATAAATTCATGAATTTCTGCTTTAATCCAATGAATGGCGAAAGTGACCAAGCGTACGCCGAGTTTTGGGTTAAAGCGTTTCACTGCTTTCATCAAGCCGATGTTGCCTTCTTGAATTAAATCATTGAGTGGCAAGCCATAGCCTAAGTAATTTTTTGCGGTACGCACCACATAACGTAAATGAGGTAAAACTAACTGCCTAGCGGCCGTTAGGTCTTGCTGTTCGTGTAATTGATTGGCGAGAGATAATTCTTCTTCTTGAGTGAGCATTGGAATTTGATTTACGTAGCCAATATAGGCCTCAATACTACCTAAGGAAAGATTTTTTTCAAATGGAATGAGTGCGGTATTCATATTCTAACCTCTATTTTTCAATGGGTTACGAGTTTTGTTGTGATTAGCACTCTCGACCCTTGAGTGCTAATATAGACAGAAATAGTGATGTTTTCAAGTCCCGAACTCATTTCGTAGGGTGGCAAAGCGTAGCGTGCCCACCATTTACAAGGCCGCATTCATGCCGATTTCTTCAAAAACTGTGTGATGGCAACCCATGAACCCACTAAACCTAATAGCATTCCAATGCCAAGCAATGTCGTGGTTTCACTTAAATTTAAGCCTAATAGTGCAAATGAATCATCATATAGCTTTGCTAATTGATGCGCTGGTTCTGTGATCATGAGTAGTAAGGCATCGACTAATTGCCAAGCGATAATGCTACCCAATAATCCGTAACAAATGCCGGCATAGAGAAATGGGCGGCGAATAAAAGCATCAGTGCCACCGAATAGTTTAATAATGGCAATTTCAGTTTGGCTATTTTGTGTAGCTGAACGAATCGTATTGTTAATGATAAGCAACACAGCAAGGCCTAAAAAAATCCCGAGTGTTAATACTGTGCGCTTAGCTAACGCTAATAATGTGCCTAGTCGTTTTACCCATAGCATATCAATTTGTAAGTTATCGACTTCAGGAAGTTGGCGTAACGTTTTTCCTAGTTGTTCTAATGAGTCAGATGTATCAAAGCTCGTGTTAGGAATAATAATCATCGTCCAAGGTAATGGGTTTTCTTTTAATTCTTCAGTGGCGCCTTGAAAACCAGCTTGTTGTTGTAACTCTGCTAAACCTTCTGTAGGTGAAATAGGATAAGCTTTAGTAATCGCAGGATTGTGTTTTAGTTTTTCTGTTAATAAATTCACTTTGCCAGGAGAAATATCTTTCTTCAAATATAATGTAATTTGTGCAGTTTGTTGGAAATTACTGCGGATATTTTCAGCATTCTTAAGTAACACAAATAACGCGGCAGGTAGTGCTAAACTAATACCAATCACGAGGCATGTCATTAAGCTTGCGAAAGGAGAGCGACTCAATTGGCCCAGGCTATTCAATGCAGATTGCACGTGACGTAATAAATAAATTTTGATGGCGTTAAGCATGTACTAATTTCCCATTGGCTAAGGTAATAACACGATGTTTTAATCGTTGAATTAAACCTAGATCATGACTTGCAATTAATACTGTCATCCCGACATGATTAAATTGTTCGAATAGATGCATAATTTCCGCGGCCAAATCAGGATCTAAATTTCCAGTCGGTTCATCGGCTAACAAAATAGGTGGACGATTCACAATCGCACGTGCAATCGCAACGCGTTGTTGTTCGCCGCTAGATAATTCCGAAGGGAGGGAGCGTTCTTTTTTAAGCAAGCTCACTTTCGCCAATACAGCGCGCACACGACTTTGAATTTCTTTGTAATGACAATCAGCAATAATGAGAGGGAGTGCAATATTATCAAATACGGTTCTATCCATTAGCAAATTAGGTGTTTGCGAAATTAAGCCAATCTGTCGACGATAAACGGGGATATGCTTGCGTTTCAATTGATTTAAATGCTGACCTGCAACAATGATTTGTCCCTGCGTGGGTGTTTCAATCGCAGCAATTAATTTGAGTAATGTGCTTTTGCCTGCGCCAGAGTGGCCGGTTAAAAAAGCAAATTCACCTTGCTGCAGCTGCAAGCTTAAATTATCAAGTGCTATATTTCCATTCACATAGCGTTTGTTAACATATTGAAATTGAATCATTCCATAGTCTCAAATAATGCATTTACAAAATCATCGGCGTTGAATGGTCTTAGGTCGTCAATTCCTTCGCCGACACCAATAAAACGAATCGGAGTTTTTAATTCTTTTGCAATGGCAAAAATAATGCCGCCTTTTGCTGTTCCATCTAGTTTAGTGAGTGTTATTCCAGAAATTCCAACGGCCTCATTAAATTGTTTCGCTTGGTTTAATGCATTTTGACCTATGCCAGCATCAAGTACTAATAATGTTTCATGGGGTGCGGTTGCATCGATTTTACCAAGTACGCGTTTTACTTTTTTTAATTCATCCATCAAATTTGTCTGGGTATGTAAACGTCCTGCCGTATCAGCGATCAATACATCTATGCCTTTAGCTTTAGCAGATTCTAATGCGTCATAAATAACAGCGGCTGTATCAGCGCCAGGTTGTTGTGCGATAACAGGAATCTGATTACGCTCACCCCATATTTGTAATTGTTCTGTTGCGGCAGCGCGGAATGTGTCACCAGCAGCAAGCATCACTGTTTTTCCTGCGGCTTGAATGTGTTTTGCAAGCTTACCAATGGTGGTTGTTTTTCCTGAGCCATTAATTCCAACAACTAAAATGACAAAGGGTTTTTTCGTTTCATCTAAAGCGAAAGTGCCTTCACAGGGGCGCAAAATATCTTTCATATCACTTTGCAAACACTGCAATGCAGCATCCGTATCATTTAACTCTTTACGCGCGAGCTTTTGTGTGAGGTTCTGTACTAATGCTTGTGTCGCTTCTACGCCGACATCAGCAGTGAGTAACTGGGTTTCTATGGATTCTAAAACATCCGCATCAAGTGTCTTTTTTCCAAGAAAAATATTCGCCAATCCCGATGTAAAATTGGCACGGGTTTTTGCAAGCCCTGCCTTCAGTCGTGAGAAGAGTCCTTTTTTTTCGGCGGGCTCAGTGGTTTGGACCGGTTCATTTTCAGCGACATTTTTTCGTTTAAAAATATTTAACATCTTTTTTCATCCGCGTTCTAAATATAAATTGTGGATAATGGTAACATACGTTGGTTTATTTTGTGCAGGAGAAACCATGTCTCAAGGCGAAGTTCGTATTATTGGTGGTCAATGGCGGGGGCGAAAGTTAAAAGTCGCTGATTTGCCTGGGCTGCGGCCTACGCCTGATAGAGTGCGTGAAACACTTTTTAACTGGCTGATGCCCGTGATTCATGGCGCGCATTGCTTAGATGCGTTTGGAGGCAGTGGTGCATTGGGGTTTGAGGCTCTTTCGCGAGGAGCCGCTTTCGTGGTCATGACAGATAACTCACCAAAAGTAGTGACCTTGCTGGCGGGAGAGCTGCTTCATTTTGGTGCAAAAAATGCCGAAGTCTATCGTGCGGTTCTGCCGGAGCAATTAAAAAAACCACAACATAAATTTGATGTCGTGTTTTTAGATCCACCCTATCAGGAAGATTTGTTGTTACCCATGTGCCATTTTCTCGAAGAAAATGACTATTTAGCCGATGGTGCGCACATTTATCTTGAAGCAAGAGAGTCGCTTGAGCAAAATCAATTGCCCGCGAATTGGGAAATTTTAAAATCGAAAAAAGCAGGTCAAGTGATGTATCATTTGGCCATACGAAAATCACTGTGAGGCAATAATGAATAAACCGCGCTTATTAACCGGTGACACACCAACAGGACGCTTACATTTAGGGCATTGGATTGGCTCAGTCGAAAATCGAGTTGCTTTACAAGATGATTACGACTGTTATTTCATTATCGCGAACGTACATGCATTTACAACGCGTATGGATAGGCCAGAAGAAATTCGCCAAAGTACTATTGATATTGCTACAGATTATTTAGCATGTGGTATTGATCCGCAGCGAAGCACCATGTTCGTGCAATCTGAAATTCCAGCGATTGCGGATTTAACTTTCTTTTTTAGTATGTTGTTACCTTTTCCACGTGTCATGCGTAACCCAACAATCAAAGATGAAATTCGTGATAAAGGATTAGGAGATAATTATTCATTTGGTTTTCTATTATATCCAGTTGGACAAGTCGCCGATATTTTGGCATTTAGACCTGAGATAGTTCCTGTAGGTGAAGATCAAATTCCACATTTAGAAATGACACGTGAAGTGGCGCGAAAATTCAATCAATTATATTGTGGTGTCGATTCGCAAACAGAAGATAAAGATTACATTGCAAAAGGCGGTTTGTTTCCCGTGGTCGATGTGAAGCTTGGACGTGCGCGACGCTTAGTGGGTACTGGTGCACCTGACCAAAGTGGGAAATTATTAAAAATGTCAAAATCGCTCAATAATGCGATTTTACTCAGTGATGATCCAGATACCATCAAAAAGAAAGTGATGTCTATGTATACCGACCCCAATCGGTTGAAGGCAACCGATCCAGGGCGAGTTGAAAATAATCCATTATGGATTTTTCATGAAACATTCAATCCAGACCATGCTTGGGTGCAAGAAGCAGAAGAGCGCTATCGTCAAGGTACAATAGGCGATGTTGAATGCAAAAAGAAATTGATAGATGTACTAGTTGCTCTGATAGAGCCATTTCGGCAAAAAAGACTTATTTTTGAAAGAGATCCAGGACAGGTGCTCGCCATTCTCAAAGAAGGGACAGCAAGAGCAAATGTTGTTGCAGAAGAGACACTTGCCTTAGCCAAGAAAGCAATGAAGCAGGATTATTTTTAATCTGTTATAATGAAGGGTAGCCATTCGTGAGGAGTATTTATGGTAAAAATTCCTAACTTCGATGATTTGAAAAAGATGGGTACTGGACTTATTGATAGTGCAAAATCAGTGAAATTTGGTGAAGTCGTCGATAAAATGAAATCAGGAATTGAATCTGTCAGTTCTAAGCGTACGACAGTTGTGAGCGATGAAGGAATACAAACGTTGTTTGAAGGTATTACTGCAAGCTTGAATGAATTAGTTGAAGTGCAAGCTACGCAAACAGCGGCAATCAAAAAAATACAGAATCAATTTGTGGATTTGTCAAAAGCAATTGCGGCAAATCAACAAACGAAGACAGAACAAACAATGCAATCAGAGGATAAGAGTACATGAATCAACATAGAGAAGAATTACGCCCATACCGCACATTCGGTTTAACCATGCTACAGCTCATGGGAATATTAGCAACCCTAGGTATCGTTGTCGCAGTTGTGGTGCATTACCTTTAGTTGTCATCCTGAGGAGCGGAGCGACGAAGGACCTCCTTCACTACATCGTGAAGATAAACGGAGTTTTATTCAGGAGGTCCCTCGCTTCGCCCGGGATGACACTCATGTTTTCGACTGGTTTGCTACCAGCTGTATCTGCAACTGCTTTTTAAATTCATTTGGATTCGGTATATCCATAAATGGATCGTCATCTCCCCCGTAAGTTTTGATAATCACCACACCGTAATTTAATATTTGCCCTAATGGATTTTGATTGACGCTCACATTCGCAAGTGTAGATAACAGAGTTTCATTCACATGCTTTACAAAAAAACCTTCGCGCATCAAAACACGTTTATCAGTAATGCCAAATTCTGAAACGGAATAATCAAGAAATGCGCCTAACCAAAAGAATAAAGCCAGTGCACCAAATACAAGTCCCGCATATTTCACATAATCATTGGGATTAAATAAAAAAAAGATAGCGCCAGCAGTCCAGACAGCAGATGGTAAAAACATAATGTAATGTTTTTTAGTGCGATATAGTAAGGTTTCATTTGGCATTATGCTTTGATCAATGTAGCTCATATATCTAATTCCTCACGATGTTCACAGTTGATCCTTAGTATCGCACGACTTAAAGATGATTAATATCAACAGGCTAAGCGTTAAACAAAAAGTTCGCGGAATGCTATATAATAACTAAGTATAGATGATAACAATAAGTGTAAGTCTGAAAATGAGGATGTCTTATGAAATCATCAGGTGATGCAGTATCGCAGCAACATATTGATCCAAATGGTCCGGCTTCGCCTGCAGCAGCTTCCTCTGCTCAAGGTCCTGGAGGTCAAGTATCACCTCCCTCAGCTCCAAGCTCTTCAGTGGGCTCATCATCTTCTTCAAGTTCTTCAGCGGAAGCAAATGCTGCGCCACGCGAATCATCTGTACCTATGACGCTAGCAGAGCAATATGCAAAGATGCGCAGTGATGTTTTGTTAGCAATTTCTTCAATTGGAGTGCATAGCAAAGGCAGACTGATTGATGTTGGTGGCGTAAAAGTAAAAGTATTAACACATATAGCTGAGCAATGGGACGTTATTACTGCCACAGATGCGGGCAAAATAACTATTGCTGATGCGATGAGGCAGATTGTCTGGGCCGGTCAGCGCGGATTTTATTTATATCAAAAAACTGATTTTAACAATGGTGCGATTCCATTCTTTACTGATAACAGTAGTTCTACGTTGCTAAAAATTCGTGGTCATTATGCGCAATATCTAGATGAAAGAGTTTTATTAAATGCACCGCTTGTTCATCCTACGTTAGAGCAACGCGCAGCAGAATATGCCGCAAGGATGCCGATTGTTATCGCAAAATGCCAAGCACAAGCAGCGTCGCCATCAAGTGGATTTACTGAGGCGAATGCAATAAAAGAATTAGAAAGTATCATCTTACTAGGTCAACAAGTGATGACTGAGTGTGTTGATCGATTAAAGAAGGTGATACAAGAAGTGAAACGCTTGTCTGCACCTGATACCAGAGCAGCTGGTTTTTTACAAGATACTCTTGATCTAATGCTTAACTCTAATCATTTTGAAGATGTTAAATTTTTAATAGAAGGTTTTTCTATTATATTTAACAAACTATTATCCCTTAGCCCTATGGCAGAGTTGAGAAATTTACAAGGTGAAACAGGGCAGTTACTCGCAGATGTACAGCAAATATGTTCTGCTAGGTTGCAAGAAACAGATGATGCTTTCCATAGGCTATTAGCAAAGACATTACTCTCACTTACTACAGATATGTTTATTCCAGGGACTGGACGATTGAAAGAGGTTCATGAAGTACTTGATGATACACAAGATGCATCAAGTGCTATTAGTGCGGCAAATAGATTATTGAAGCCTAAGAGAATTGTAAGAGATGGTAAAGCCGAAGAAAAACAAGATAGAGTACTTTTAAACGAGTTAGCTCGAGCAGTAAAAAATATTCCACATAAAGAATTAACAGTAGCGCAAGGTATAGTTTTTATCGTTGGTTGTTGTGTGTCTCATGGAGCGACAGCTTTTCCACTTATTCAAGCTGGTTTGGGGGCAATGAAGCAAGTTATAGATGGTGGCAAAGTAATGGGAAGGCATTCATATCTTGAGCGGGGGAAAATGATAGAAGACTATGGAAAAAGACTTTTAGAATTAAGTGGAAATTTAAACCAAATCAAGAAAGCTGGGCTTGATGTTCCAGCTGCTCCAATACTGGGTATTGCGACGGTGAGTGGAGGGCAAATCACAATAGTAGACAATTATTTTTCTACGAATTATATGCCTAGTTCAAGCTCAAATTCAGGTTCGCACTCTGCTACCGCTTATATGGTTCGACAGCTTGCAGTAAGCGTTTCTCCTGAAGTATTTGCAAGTCATCTTCCACCAGCGCCGACAGACGGAAAGCAGGCTCAGCCTGCTGTGGCCGGGTCGCTTTCTTCACGTGCGCCAATTGAAGAGGATAGTGCTGAGAATAGGGTTAAGCCGCGAAACTTTTAAAGCAGACAGTACAATCAATAAGTTGACACTTTTGAGCCAAAAATAGCCAAAAATATTGTATAATATACAGTAAGTTGATCGAGTAATACGTTGAGGTACGCATGTCACACGCCCGTGGTGATCGAGAAGGAGTGTCTAGTACTGATAGTAAGGGCCAAAATATGCCATCTTCCGATGAATTGCGGCGGATGGATCAGGATGCAGAATTTTATCCTGTGTTACGTAGGCAGATTATAGAAGCGCTTGCCACAATAGGTGAGCACGCTACCGGCAGAGAAATTAATTTTGGTGGCATGAAGTTACGGGTTTTAGAACATATTGCATTACAGTGCGAGATTATCAATGCGGCAGATCAAGGGAAGATAAGTCCGTCGGATGCAATCAGACAAATCGTATGGGCAGGGCAGCAAGGTTTTTACCTTTCCGATATAATCGACAAAGTGGGTAGTAGTTACACTCAGTTAAAGATCAAGGCGCATTATTCTCAGTATTTTGACGAACAGAAATTTTTCGAAAGAAATCCTCATCCCACCATGGAGCAACAAGTCGACGAATTTATTTGGCGATTACCCGTTGCTTTTGCACACTATCAATATCAAGAAGCCATGCCTATATCAAAATTTGCAGATGTTGATGCCAGTAAAGAGTTAGCGAAAGTTTTCATGCTAGGAAAAAGCGTTATCGATAATGTAATCACAACATTGAGAGACGTTGTTGCTTTAGTGAAACAAGAATGTCCAGATGAGCGAATAGGAAATTTTCTGGATGAAAGTTTACGTAAAATGGCAGAGTGTGATGACATTGAAACAATGAAGACCTATTTGCGCGGCTTCGAAATGATTTACTTCGATGTCTGTCAACGCTTCCCTAATGTCGCTGAAGGGCGATCTCAAATTGAAAGAGCATTAGCTTGTTTTGAGCGTGTTCATGAAGTAAATCTTAAAAATGAAAAAGACTCTTTAAATGCCGTAGTTTTTATGTTGATTCGTTCAGTAGCAATGGATCTAACCGGTACAGGTTTTTTAACTACACTGCATGATGTTGCAAAAGACGCAAAAGATATTTCCGATTCAACAGAAGTGGCCAATACTTCAGTTTCTGGTGCAGGACTGCTAAAAGGAACGACGTTACAAGATAAAAATCCGCTGCGCCGAAGCAAATCTCAAGATGAAAATCAGTTTGAAAAAATGTTAGCGTTATTAAAAAGTATCAGTAACAAAGAATTAACAGCTGTTGAAATTGGAGCGGTAGCGGCGTTGACATTGTTTGCGCCACACGTGGCACCTGTCGCTGTTCCTATTGTAAAAGCAGGTAGCTCAGGAATTAAGAATTTTCTGGCAGCACATAGAGAGATTGCAAAAAATACCGCTATTGTAAAGCAGATTGAAATATATAGAGAGCTTGGATTAAGGCTACATGGCATCATGCGAAAGAGCCCACAGTTGAAAAGCGCTGAAAAAACAAATGTTGCGATAGAAACAGGCGTTGTGATTCATGAAAATCATATGGGAGGAACGTCTGGTATTATTCAAGGGCTTGCAAATGGACAAACTCCCGTGAAAGGGTTTGCTGATCATGCGCAAACACCACAGGTGCAAGGGCAAGTACAAGGACCTGCACAAGAACAGGTACAAACACAGCAGAATCAATCAGCACCTAAAGCTGATGTAAGTCAACCGCAAGCTGCGTCAAGCTCATCACTACCTAAGCCCAACCAGAGATAAACTTATAGATGAAAAAATTGTTCTATTCCGGTTAAAAACATTTGTACTGCCATGGTCGTTAATATCATACCCATTAAGCGTTCAATTGCAGTTAAACCTCTTTCGCCGAGTATTTTTCGTAATTTATCGGCAAACAAAAGGACGATAGTGGTGAATAACCATGCGATAAAGAGTGCTAATGCCCATAACCATAAATGATGTGGTGATTGATTTCCTAAAAGAATAACCATCGTCATCGTAGATGGTCCTGCAATCAATGGTACAGCAAGTGGCACGATGAAAGGCTCGCCTACGGATTTATTTTTTTCTTTTTCTTCCTGCGGAAAAATCATTTTGATTGAAATCAAAAATAAAATAATACCGCCAGAAATGCCAAGCGCAGGCTCTGAGATATGCATGTCTTCTAAAATGTATTTTCCAAAGAAAAGAAAAATCATCAAGACAACAAAGGCGATAAAAGTTTCGCGTAAAATAATTTTTTGTCTATGGCGTGGCTCGATACTGTTTAATACAGAAAGGAAAACAGGGATGTTTCCCAGGGGATCCATGACAAGTACAAGAGTGACTGCGGCAGAATATAGCGTCATTGCCATTTGATTCTTCCTATCAGAAAACTTTGTGGTCTTATTATGTTAGCACTTAGTCATCTCAAGCGATAGTTGCCATCCCGAGCGGAAGCTGTCATCCCGAGCGGTAGTTGTCATCCCGAGCGCAGCGAGGGATCTCCAGAATTAGTACTTCTATTGTTTTTACAATGACGACAGGGAGATCCCTCGTCGCTTCGCTCCTCGGGATGACAGCGTCCTTGTTTGTTCAGCTTCTGTTAATTTCCCTTTGGTATAATACATCGATAAACATAACAGTATGAAAAAACGAGGTTTTCCCAGTGAGTGTTGCTCGAGACACAGTGCTATTTCCGCGCCAAACTAGCGTAAAATTGAGTTTTCCACAGGGAGTTACAGTTGAGGTTGTTACGACGAAGGCTAGCAAGAATTATCAAAGAGTAGTTGTTACATCGTTAGCCGATGAAAAAAATGCCCAAACTAAATCGACTGTTTTAGAGCAAACCAGTTGTGTCCACGCATTAGCAAAAACTCCAAAGCAAGATGGTTTTGTCAGTTTTTCGTTGCGTACGGAGCTCGTACCTACTGTAGTAAATCCAGATACAAATCGTTATGTACGTGAGGGTACTGGTGTGTATCTCATGTCTGCCTATTTAGGTCAACGCGAGGCACCACCCGCATATCGTACAATGTGTGTAGTGCAAGCATGGGATGCTGCTTCATTAACAGTAGCAAAGCAATTTCAATTTCAATTTGATCCTCGTTTAATTCAGCCATATGCGATTGAGTCACTACAAATAACACCAGATGGCAAGCATGTAGTGGGTGTATTGTCGTACTGGAATCCAAGTGATCACTCTAAAAAAGCTACGATGTTATCGAGTGTTTTTTCAGTTTGTTTAGCAACTAAAGAGCCGCGAATATTTACAAAAATTCCAAATAACTTAAATATTACTAGTCTTACTTTGTTATCAGAAAATCGATTAGCACTGCTAACAAATAAACAAGGTTTAAAGCTTTATCACTATATCGTTAATGACAATTTATTTTTACTTAATCTATTTTATCCTCCACGTGCAGCAGAGAGCATGTTCCCATGCCTAGACAAAAGATTTCCCTACGATCTAGTAGAAATGAATGGCGGGAGTGTATGGTGTATCAATTACGAAAATAGTGAAGTTGTTTATTGGGATGTTTCTCATGAAGGTACTCAGTTAGCTCGAAAAAAACCAACAGATGTGTCAGAGGAAAAGCAATCTGAGTTTAGTTTGATGCACAAAAGTTTGGGCTTGAGTGTAAGCGGTATTTCTGCTGAGTTAAGAATGCACGTCTATTTTCTCTTGAATCAATTGCTAGTAGAGTGCCAGGCTTTAGAGGTGGAGTATGAAAGAATGCGCAAGGCTGCGCCTCGCGTAACATACGTGAATGTACATATGGGAGCGGTGCCCGTTGATTTCGAGGCAAGATTGATAGCGTTGAGAGCGGAAATCAAAAATAAAAAACAAGGTATCTCTGCATTGCAATGTGTAGTGGAAAATCTGTTTAGACAGCAACAAAAAAATCCACAAGCTTGTCTTGTTCAGGTAAAACAACAATTTAAAAACGTGGATAATGCTTCAATATCGCGTCGAGTTTATAATTTATTTAAATTGCTTGAGGCTGCAGTCTTGCCCAAGTCGACTACATTAAGTGCCAAGCAACGGAGCGCACTTTTGCGCTACTCTCTCATGGGCACGCTGAAGCCCGCATTGTCTGATCAGAAGCATGTTCATCGCGAATCAAGTAGCCATGATTCAGCAGCTGCTGTAGTGCCACCACAACAGCAGGCCCCAGTGCCGCTGCAAGCTAGCGAAGTTATAAATATTGTTGTGACTGACGAGAATTATTTTGGAGCTAGCGGCCCCGTATTAAAGTGATTGTTAGGTAAATTTAAAGTGTGTCACTCCCCTCTCTCAAAGTGCTTTTCTTTGGGAGAGGGGGTGAGGGTTTTGAGCGTGACGCAAATGTTTTTAGTCCCTTATCCCCGGCCCTTCTCCCCTCGTAAGAAACACTTCGGGAGAAGGGAGAATATTGATGACAACACAACCCATTAAAATAAATTGGGAATCAGTTTGGCTAACGCCATGCGTTCTTTGACAGCATCATTCGTGAGTACGAAGCCAAGTAATTGTTCTTCTGGGCTGTAAAATAATGCTTTCACATTGTGTTGGTCTTTTTCAATTTTCCACTGTCCCGCCGCATTTTTTGGTGGTGGGCAAACAGCAATCGGATGTGCTGGTGTTTTGACGATAACAGGCATAGCGGGATAGTCGACAGCTGTTTTTTCATTAGCTAATGTTTTTGCTAAGGCGCGTGTTGCATTTAATAACGGTGCAATGTAAGGGAGAACATGTCCTTCAACTTCTGCGCAATCACCCAAGGCATAAATATTTTCTTGGCTTGTTTCTAAGTATCGATTCACTATGATGCCGCGATTTGTTTCAATACCTGTTTCTTCTGCAAGAGAAATATTAGGTCGTAAGCCAATTGCAGACAACACTAAATCGCAAGTTATGGTCGCATTATTTGAAAGTGTGAGTACATATTCTGATGACGATTTTTTTATTTCTGTTACGCTGCATCCAAAATGAAAACGTACGCCATTTTCTTCCAGCGATTTTTGTAACAATTGTCCTACTTCTACTGGAATTAATAAATCCAATGGTGATTTACCTAATGCAACCACATCAACTTCATATCCAGCATTACTTAAATCATTTGCAAATTCACAACCAATTAAGCCAGCGCCAACGACAGTAATTTTTTTCTTTAGCTGTAGCAATTTCTGAAAGGTAGCGTAATCATGGATATCGTTAACGGACAGGATATCCGCTGCGCTCTCACCAGTAATTTGTGGGTTAATGACCGTAGCACCACAGGCTAAGACTAATTTGGAATACGTTAATTCATGTTCATTAAACGTAATGGTTTTCTTTTGTGGGTTAATCTGCGCAACCCGACTATGCGCATATATTTTGGCATTCAATTGGCTTGCCATCGCATCTGCTGTTGACATAGTTAGTGAAATAAAATCTTTTTTATTAGTTAATGCGGTCGATAATAATGGTTTTGAATAAAACCTTCCATCATCCGCAGTGACAAAAACTAATGGGGTAGTTTGATCATGTTTGCGAAATTCACGCGCAAGTTGATAACCTGCTAAGCCAGTACCAATAATAATGATTGCGTCCATGTGTTATGCCCAATATCCAGGAGATTGAAATCGTTCAGCAAGAAAATCGATGAATAGTCTCACTTTCGTTGCTAAGTGTCGTGTTGCGGGATAAACCGCATGAATACCAATATTCGCAGGGCAATAGTCATCAAGCAAGCTAATTAATTTTCCTTGTTTAATGTGCTTTGTCATCATGTATCCAGGAAGTAAGATAATGCCAATTCCTGCGACGGCCGCAGCTTCTAAACTTTGACTACTATTGGATGCAAAATTGGTTTGGATTTTAATTTTTATTTTTCCTTTGGGGCTTTCAAAGTGCCATTCATCACCTGTCGGTGAATTTAAATAAAGTAAACAATTATGCTTATACAAATCATCAGGCGTTTCTGGTTTGCCATGACGCTTAAGATATTCAGGCGATGCACAGACACGCATGTAACGCTGCGAGAGGCGTCGCGCTACTAAATTGGAAGTGGGTAATTTCCCAATGCGAATACCAAGGTCTAGGCCATGCTCGATTAAATCATCATAATGACCACCTAGGTGTAATTCGACTTTGATATCAGGATAAATTTTCATAAAGTCAGCAAGCGCTGGTACTAAGTGTAAATGTCCAAAACCAAAGGTGCTATTAACGCGTAATGTGCCATTGGGTTTGATATGTGTGTTTAGCGCGGCTTGTTCCGCATCTTCTAAATCTGTTTTAATATGCGAACAACGTTCGTATAATGCTTGTCCAGCTTCGGTGAGAGAAAGTTTGCGCGTACTTCTGCGTAATAGTTGCACTCCAAGGCTTTTTTCTAGCCTAGTAATGTGCTTACTAACGACAGATTTAGTCATTCCGAAGTAATCCGCCGCAGAAGTGAAGCTTTTTTGCTCAACGATGGAGATAAATAAGATCAAATCAACGAGTAATTGTGGCTTCATAATTTTTACACATTTTGTTAAAAATTGAATGAGAAGTATAAATGAAAACACCTAAATCTGTATATGTTGAAGATTTCCATAGGGCATTTTCTGAGCAAGGGCTTTATCCCTGGTTGATGGATGCAGGTTCATTTATGCAAAGGCTAGAGCGCCATGGTATTACAGATGCGGCTATTCGAATTTTGCAAGAAGGGTGGGATGTTGCGACAGCTGAAGAGTTGGCAGCGCTGAATTTCTCAGCAGAAGATAAAATGTGGGTAAGAGAAGTGATTATTGCAAGTGGTGATGTCACATGGATGTATGCACGAACGGTGATTCCACAAGCAACGTTAACGGGTAAAGAGCAAGAGTTGCAGCGTTTGGAAACTCGATCACTCGGTTCCATTTTATTTAAATATAAAAATTTACAGCGTAGTCAATTCGAAATTTTCGCATTAGATCAAGAGTCTTTAGAGCATCAAAGAATTTCACATTATACGAATGCTGCGCATATTGAATTATGGGGAAGGCGCTCAACATTTTTTTTAGGTAAAAAAACATTGTTATTAACAGAAGTATTTTTTCCTACTGTTGGGGCGTTATGAATATTTCGCGACTAAAAGAATATGTGTATTTGATGCGCTGGCATAAGCCCATTGGAATTCTATTATTGTTATGGCCAACATTGTGGGCGCTGTGGTTGGCGGGTGCTGGGAAACCAGCATGGAATATTACTTTGTTGTTTGTTGCTGGTGTCATTATCATGCGTTCAGCAGGATGTGTGATTAATGATTTTGCCGATAGAAAAATCGATAAATTGGTTGCCCGCACACGTGAACGACCATTAACAGCAGGAAAAGTCAGTGTGCGAGAGGCATTGGTATTGTTTAGCTGTTTGTTAGTGTGTGCTTTTGTGATTGCATTGCAGTTAAATACATTAACGATCTATTTGGCTTTCATCGGCGCAATGCTTGCTGTGACTTATCCATTCATGAAACGTATCACACATTTACCGCAAGTTGGTTTAGGTTTTGCATTTGCATGGGGTGTGCCTATGGCGTTTGCTGCTTTGCAAAATCAATTGCCGTATCAATTATGGATTGTATTTTTTGCTGCAGTTATTTGGCCAATCATTTATGACACGATGTATGCGATGGTGGATAAAGCAGATGACGTGAAAATTGGGGTAAAATCAACGGCAATTTTGTTTGCAGAAAAAGATAAAGTAATTCTTGCTGGGTTGCAGTTACTATTTTTAACAGCTTTAGTTGTAGTTGGTTTTTATTTTCAATTGCATCAGATATTTTTTATCAGTCTATTATTGGTTGTTATTTTATTCGGTTATCAACAATGGTTGATTAAAGATCGTGTTCCAGCTAAATGTTTTCAAGCCTTTGTTAATAATCATTGGGTTGGCATGATTATTTTTCTAGGGCTGTTATTGAATTATCTCTCATGAAAATTGTAGCTGATGAGAATATTCCATTAGTGGAACACTACTTTGGACAAGGCACCGAATTATTGTTAAAACCAGGACGTTCTATCTCACAAAATGATGTGTTTGATGCTGATATATTGCTCGTGCGGTCAATCACCAAGGTCAATGAAGTGTTGTTGCATGATACGACAGTGAAGTTTGTAGGCAGCACCACGGCGGGCGCAGATCATCTTGATACTGAATGGCTGGATTCACAACAAATAGCTTGGAGTGTTGCTGCAGGTTGTAATGCAGTGGCTGTCGCTGAGTATGTAATTTGTGTTGTCGCCGCTTTACAAGCGCAAGGCCTATTATGTGAAAAAATATTACGTGCGGCTGTTATTGGAGCGGGCCATGTTGGTAGCTTGGTGGTCACGCAATTACAAGCGTTGGGTTTTGATGTGTTGGTTTATGATCCTTTGCGTAAGGATGAGAACTTTCATTCTGTGCAGTGGCAAGAATTGGAAAATCTGGATCTGATTTGTTTGCACACGCCATTAACGCATGATGGCTCGCATCCGACTTTTCATATGATAGACAAACAATTTTTAGAGAAACAAAAAGCTAATTGTGTCTTATTAAATGCGGGACGTGGTGCGGTTGTTGCATTTGATGATTTAAAAAAATATGGTAAGCATTTAATTTGGTGTTTCGATGTGTGGGAACACGAACCTGATATTGATAACGATGTGTTGCAACAGGCGATGATTGCGACACCACATATTGCTGGTTATTCCATGCAGGCAAAGTATCGTGGTGTGGAAATGATTTATCAGGTAGCGCTGAATGAAGGATTGATTACTAAAGCTGTTTCTCCTATTCCTATGCCAACGCGAAAAATATCAGGCAATTTTTCAAATTGGCGTGAGAAAGCATTAGCTATTTATGATCCTAGAGTCACAACAAAATACATGAAAAGTGGGATGCAACAGTTCGATGAAATGCGTAAGTATTTTGTAGAGCGGTGTGAGTTTGAGTTTGTAAAAATCCCCTGACTCGCTAGCGCTCGTCTGTCCCCTTTTGCAAAGGCGTTGTTGCATAAATCGATTTTCTCCCTTCTCCCGGAGTGATTTTTACGAGGGGAGAAGGGTTGGGGATGAGGGTTTTGAGCAAGGTATGTGCCTCCTAAAGATATTTGTGCCACTTCAAACACCCTCACCCCTAGCCCCTCTCCCAAAGAAAAGCATTTTGGGAGAGGGGAATAGTGCAGATTTTGATTTATGCAACAACGCCTTTTGCAAAGGGGGCTTGTTCTTAACCCTCTTTGAAAAAGAGGGTCGACGCGTTAGCGTCGGGGAGATTTTTAGTAAAGACTCCCACCATTCTCTTGCATCGTTTCCGTGCCAGTTGTTGGTAAAGAATCAACGAATCCACTACCGCCACCTTCTTCAGGTAGATATGGCGTCATAAAATATTCATACGGCGCATCATTGTCATTTGGATTTGCACGATGTCCCGTTTGTGGATTTATGCGAATGCTAACAATGCCAGGAGGTTGTGGTAATACATGTTCTGGCTTGCCTTTCAATGCGATCTGCATGAACTGCATCCACATAGGTAATGAAGCTTGTGCGCCATATTCATGTAATGATTGTGGTTGATCGAAGCCAGTCCATGCAATAGCAACGAGATCTGCATTGTAACCCGCAAACCATGCATCCACTTGGTTTTGTGATGTTCCTGTTTTTCCAGCTAGATCTTGGCGATTTAATACTTTTGCTGCTGATGCAGTACCATGCTGAATAACATCATGTAGTGCCGATGTAATTAAAAATGCATTTTGACTACTAATAACATGTGGTGCATGTGTGTTATCGATAGGTGGTGCTGTCTTGCCTGGCGTATTAGTGTCGGTGCAATTCGTACAAGCAGTGAGAGGATGTGCTTGATAAACTAATTTTCCTTTGGAGTCGCGGATGCTCTCAATGGCATAAGGGACCACTCTATAACCGCCATTAGCAAAAACAGAATATGCTTCAGCCATTTGTAGTGGAGTTACAGTAGGCGTACCCAATGCTAACGATAAAACAGGAGGTAATTGTGCAGCACTGAAACCAAAGTTTTGTAAATATTTCACCGCGTATGATGTGCCTGTCATATTCAATAAACGAATACTAACTAAGTTGCGTGAATACATTAATGCATCATGCACGCGAGTTGGGCCAAAGAATTTGTGTTCATCATTTTGTGGGCGCCAAATCGTGCCATCAGGATTGGTTAAAACAATAGGCGCGTCATTCACAACCGTTGCGAGTGTGAAACCTTTGCTTAATGCAGCAGAATAAATGAAAGGTTTGAAGCTTGAACCCGGTTGACGTTGCGCATCGGTGATGCGGTTAAAATTACTATTTTGGAAATCAAATCCGCCGACTAATGCGAGAATGCTACCGCTTTGTGGATTTAATGCGACAAAACCAGCTTCAGCTTTAGGAACCTGCGCTAAACGCCAGCCTTGATTGGTTTGTTGAATACGGATGACATCGCCAAGTTTCACGACATCACGAGCATCCGAAGGCATGCGACCTAAGTAATCATGGTTAACTTGTTTGCGTGCCCATGCGAGACCTTCCCATGGAATCGTGACCATTGATCCATTCGCTCGTAACGCAGTGACGGAATGATGAGCCATATCTATGACAGCAGCTGGTTCTAAACCATTGATGTCAGATTCATCATTTAATTTGTTTTCCCAGTTTTCCATCGTAGTTAAATCGGGTGTGCCGAAGTTATCTTCTGGTCCGCGATAGCCATGACGTTGATCGTATGCAAGTAAGCTATCATGGACTGCAGTGTTCGCTGCATTTTGTATGCTGCCATCGATAGTGGTGTAAATGCTGAAGCCATCGGTATAAACATCATCACCATACATTTGTTCTAGTTGCTGACGAACTAATTCAGCAGCATAGGGTGCTTTAACTTGTACTTGAATATCATGATAGTGAGCGTTTAATGGAGCATCGACAGCAGCTTTATATTCTTTTTCTGTGATGTAGTGTAATTCAAGCATGCGTGCAAGTACGTGATTACGACGTTTTTTTGCGGCATCTGGATTTGCAAGAGGATTCAATGCAGAAGGTGCTTTCGGTAAACCAGCAAGCATTGCATATTCATCAAGCGTCAACTCATTAATTTTTTTGCCATAATAAATTTCTGCAGCAGCTGCAACACCATAGGCGCGATTGCCTAAAAATATTTTATTGAGATAGAGCTCAAGAATTTTTTGTTTTGAAAGTTTGTGATCGATCTTTAATGCCAACAAGATTTCTCTTAACTTACGACCAAAGGTTTTGTGACGAGTGAGATAAAAACTACGCGCAACTTGCATAGTGATCGTACTACCACCTTGTTCTTTTCTTCCGGTTGCGATTAAAAGGAGCGATGCACGCATTAGACCAGGTATATCAATTCCAGGATGTTGGAAGTAGCGTTGATCTTCAGTTGCGAGTACAGCATTGATTAATGGCTGAGGAATTTGCTCGAAGGGAATAGGAATGCGGCGCTTTTCGCCGTATGCGGCAATCAATTTTCCATCGTGCGAGAAAATCTGCAGTGGAACTTGCAGTTGTACGGTATTCAACGCATCAATGTCAGGCAGCTCGAATTCAATGTAATAAATAATCCCAACAATGGAGGTGATGAGTATGAGCAATAAGACATAGAACAGGTTTTTAAAAAAGCTTAGCAAATAAATCATATGACTCATGGAATGTAGTAAGAGAATGAGGTTGCATTTTACTACAAAAATGCAGAATATATTAAGGTATTTCCTTCCTGATTCACTCAATCCACGCAAATATAAGTCCATTTTTTAATCAATTCAAGCTTCTCGCCTCCTCAGGACGCATTTTGCGTTGAGGAAAGTGGGGTCATTTTCATTTTTCCACAATAAAACTTACGTCTGAGGTTGTTATGCTAAACCGGTTATTTCCTAAAAAATCCGCTCTGATTGGTGTGGATATTCAAGCCGATTCTCTTAGCTTGGTGCGGCTCCAAAAAAACAAAAAAAATCGTATTGTCGATAGAAGTGTAGCAATGGCTTTGCCACTTGAAGCTGTCATGCAGGGCGAAATAAAGAAACCCAATGACGTTATTTGCTCTTTAAAAGAGGTTGTGCGGCAATTCAACTTAAGCGGTCAAGCCGCAGCGGTTGCTATACCATACCAACATGTCATTACAAAAGTTCTGCAATTTCCTTATCACATGAGCGATGACATGTTGAATGCTGAAATCAACGCGCACTCTGAAAAATATTTTCCAGGTATTACAGAGCCATTGATTTTCGATTTCTATATTGTAAATGCCACCATGCATGCAACAGAAGTTATTGTGATAGCAACTAAGCGCGCCATTGTTGAAATCTATACGGATGTAGTTCAACAAGCTGGATTAGTTGTCAAGGCAGTAGATGTCGATGTTTATGCCATCATTCGTGTTTTGCATCATTGTTTGGGATGGATAGATAAAAGTTGCTTTATCGTTGAAGTTGGAGAGCATGATGGAAATATTATTTTGTTACATAATCAAAAAATTAAATATTTCGAGTACTGTCAATTCTTGTCTTTTGCGACATTAGCAGAGTCAATAAAAAAAGCCTGGCATTTAGAATCTGAATTTTTAGCAGAAAATAAAAGCATTCATCTTATTAGTCATCAAGACTGTCAGGATTTATTAACGCAATCGATTTCTCAAGTTGTTAATTGTTCAGTGAATCATATTGATATTCGTAACTGTGTGATGTTTGCAACTAATGCATTGCGAAATGAAAAATTGTCCATGGTTAGTTTAGGATTGGGACTAAGAGGAGTGTAATTATGTTGCATATTAATTTATTAGTAGTTGATCGGTATCCAAATGCTGTTTCAGTGCAGTGGTTAAGTAAGCTGTACGTATGTTTATTTTTGGTAGCGGCGTTAGTATTAGGCCATTTTTACCAGCAATATAGGGATCAGCTGGTGTTGGTAAAGAAGCAAATATCATCTCATTCTAATGCTATGGAAATTAATATGAGTGAAGAGAGTGGCTACCTAGAAAAACAGCGAGTTCAACAAGAATTTTTCTGTATTTTGAAAAATTTGTTGCGGCAGTCAAATGGCATTGTCATTTCTTTGCTGACATGGAATCAAAAAGAAATTCATTTACAGGGCACCGCTTATGTTGGTAAGCAAGTTGAAAACTTAATGCGGCAGTTAGTTTTGTTGGAGTGTGTTGATTTTGTGAAATTAGTTGCTATGAGTCACGTGGGTCAATCTGTGGAATTCAATTTAGAGTTAAGTGAGCGTTAGAATGAATAAAAACCAACATTTGTTTTTAGCAATATCTATCACAGCAGTTATTTTTTTAGCAACGTATTCTCTTTTTATCAATCCAATATTAAGAGAAATAAAAAATAAAAAACGTACTGACAGTCTGCCATTTGTTTCTCAGGAGTCTGTAAAAAATCTAGTTTCAATCAAGGACAGTATGACTACGTTAGTCAATCAGTTGATCCGAATGCAGCTAGAGGTAGAAAAAATAGCAGTTTTGCATCAAGAAAATAATGTGGCGCAGATTATGGTGGAGTGTAGAGGTAAACCAGTGGATGTCATCCGATTTTTAGTGCATATAGCAAATGAGAACCCGAGGTGTATTTTAAGCAGTATCACTATTGCTGCGTATGCTGGCAGCCTTGTTAAAGCTGTTTTGCAATATGATGTTTCAACACAGGGTTTTTCAGCGATAAGCAACATAAGTGCAGAGTTGAGTTTGCAGCAAGATGTTTTTTCTAAGCCGAGTATTGTCATTAGCGATTACTAGTTTTTGTAGGGTGGGCAAAGCTACATATGTAGATCTTGATGGAGTTCATTTATTATTAAATAGAAGGTTAGTATGCGTATTTTAATATTATTTTTTGGGTTGTTATATTCACTGCTGTGTTTTGCTGCAAATACAGAGTTGGTATCAGTTGATATTGATCATGAAGATTTGCCAAAAACGCTGCATAGGTTAGCGGAGAAAATGCACAAGACAATCATCATTGATCCAGTCGTGACGGGTGATGTGAGTGTTCATCTGCATGATTTGCCGCCAGAAAAAATATTTTATTTAGTGCTAGATATGAATGGGTTGGTGCAAACACCCGTCGCAAATGATTTATTTATTAGTACACAAGCCAGTTGGCAACAACATATTCAAGAAAAAGCTAAGTTACAAGAAGCAATTGAAAATTCATCTGCGTTAATCACAAAGACATGGCGATTGCAATATGCAAAAGCAGATGATGTCGCGCATCTATTGCAAGATGGCTCGGGCTCTTTGCTCTCAAAGCGTGGGCATGTAAAAGTGGATGCTCGAACAAATCTATTGTGTGTACAAGATATCGTTGAAAGTGTGCGGCAAATAAATCAGTTGATTAAAAGCGTGGATATTCCAGTGCAACAAGTGTTGATAGAAACACACTTGGCAAGTATTGATAGTGATTATGAAAGACAGTTAGGTATTCATTTTGATGTGAGTAGTGGGAATTCACAAGCCGCTACCTCTGCGCCAAGCAAAAATCGTTATGGGTTATTAGTGGCCAAGTTGGCGGATGACTCTATTTTAGATGTACAGCTTAGTGCTCTTGAAAACTCTGGCCATGGTGAGTTGCTCTCTAGCCCACGGTTATTTACTGCAAATCAGCAAACTGCGTCGATTGAGTCAGGGGAAGAGATACCTTATCAAGAAGAAAGTATGAGCGGCGGCACGGTTGTGACATTTAAAAAGGCAGTCTTAAGTTTAAAAGTCACACCCCAGGTTTTGCCTAAGGCTAAAGTGCTGTTACAATTACAAGTGAACCAAGATAGGCCGAGTCAATTGTTAGTGCAAGGTGTGCCTTCCATTAATACTCGCCAGATTAACACTAATGTGCTGATCCAAGATGGTCAAACGGTTGTACTAGGTGGGATTTATGAGTCGAATCGGGAACAAGCTAAGCAGGCAATCCCTTTTTTAAGCAAGCTCCCTCTGCTAGGATATTTATTTCAACAAAATGATACAAAAGAAAGTAAGCGTGAATTATTGATTTTTGTAACGCCAAGGATAATTGCGCAGAGCACATAAATAGGATTATGAATGGCAATTCTGAAGTCAAATAAGGTTTTTTTGATAGGGCCTATGGGGGCTGGAAAAAGTAGTGTCGGGAAATATTTGGCGGCGCAGCTTGATCTGAGCTTTTATGACACAGACGAAGAAATTGAAAAACGTACCGGCGTTGATATTGGGTGGATATTCGACGTGGAGGGGGAGGATGGATTCCGTCGCCGGGAAACAGAAGTCATTGAAGAGATGACGCAAATGTCGAACATAGTGCTCGCAACAGGCGGTGGATCAGTGATTGAGCCAGCAAATTGTGAAATATTAAAAAAACGCGGCATTGTTATTTATTTAGAAGTTTCCCTCAAACATCAAGAGACGCGCACCATTAATGATAGTCGTAGACCTTTATTACGTGTTCCTAATCGTCAAGAAGTATTAGAAAAGCTCCAAGGTGAGCGCGAACCTATTTATGCATCACTCGCAGATTTGAGGGTGCAAACAGATAAGCGGACCGTGCGTGCAGTTGCCGATGATATTATTCATTATTTGAAAAAAGAATAGTATTCCAGAGTAGAGTATCTCCCTGGAGATTCTTCGTCGCTCCGCTCCTCAGAATGACAGTGCAGTTGTCATCCCGGGCGTAGCGAGGGATCTCCATGTGTAATCGTGAAAGGTATAGCAATGTCTTCATTACAAACTATCTACGTCAATCTTCCTGAAATCCGATATCCAATTTACATTGGCGAACATATTTATAACTCGGCTGATATTTTGTTGCCGCATATTCGTGGCCAGCAAGTTGTGATTGTCAGTCAACAGAATATTGCACACCATCATTTAGCAAAATTAAAAGAAGTGTTAGCAATAAAACAATGTGATGTATTCCTTTTGCCAGAAGGTGAGGCAGCGAAAAATATTCAAGAATGGCAAAAAATCATTGATCATTTGTTATTGAATCAGCATGAAAGAACGACGACATTAATCGCCTTCGGTGGTGGTATAGTTGGTGATATGACAGGCTTTGCAGCCGCTTGTTATCAGCGCGGTGTCAATTATATTCAAATTCCTACAACAGTGATTGCCCAAGTCGATGCAGCCATCGGTGGCAAAACTGGAATTAATCACGCGCAGGGAAAAAATATGTTAGGTGCATTTCATCAGCCGCAATGCGTGATAGCGGATGTGGCCTTGCTCAGTACATTGCCGCAGCGTGAATTTAATGCTGGTTTTGCAGAAGTAATAAAGTATGGCTTGTTGTGTGATATCGAGTTTTTTATATGGCTAGAAAATAATGCATTATCGTTGTTGCAACGTGATAAAGATGCCTTGTGTTATGCCATTCATCGCTGTGCTGCAATGAAAGCAGCGATTGTTGCACAAGATGAAAAAGAAAATGGTGTGCGCAGTTTGTTAAATTTAGGCCATACATTTGGTCATGCGTTAGAAGTTGCAACAGCATACCGCACTCTGTTGCATGGTGAAGCGGTTGCCTGGGGAATGTTAATGGCAGCAGAGCTTTCATGTAAATTAAAGTGGATTACTGCAGATGATGTTTCGCGAATTGCTTTCTTGTTAAATCATTTTCATTTATTACATCCAGTAACACTGCAACCTAGTGCTACAGCGTTATTAAATTATATGAAATCAGATAAAAAAGTACGAAATGGCAATATCAATTTAGTGTTGTTGAAAAAAATGGGTGAGGCAATCAAGGTTGGTGATGTGCAAGAGTCAGAAATTCTGCAAGTGATTGAAGCAATACTAACGAGGCAGTATTGACTGCCTCGTTGAGCCAAATTTAATTGGTTGTGCTTGGAGCACCTGTTGTGCCAGTTGTTGCTGGAGCAGCAGGTTGTTGGCCAGCTGGCATTACAATAGTATTGCCATTCATTTTTGGAGCTGGTGGTGGGGTAAATTGTCCAGCTGCAGTTGTTGCTGTGCTGCCATCTGGATTGGTTGTGGTGCTGGTTGTGCTGCTTGTTGTTGTGCCATCTGGACTAGTTGTCGTTGTCGCATTAGTCGTGGTTGAAGCTGGTGCTGTTGATGTTGCGCTTGGAGCTGGAGCAACCATGGTGCCAGATGTTGTAGAAGCATCAGCTGTTGTTGTTGGAGCTACTGCAGGAGCAGATTGAGTTGTCGCATTGTTTTCTGCGCCGGTGTTTGCAGCTGGAGCAGTGGTAGTTGTAGTTGTGGTGGTTGCAGGTGCAGCAGGAGCTGTAGCTGCAGGGGTAGTTGTTGTATCAGCTGGCTTGGTTTTGTCCGCGCCGTTGTTACCACAAGCTGTCATTCCAAGCATAAACGCACCAGCTACTGCCAATGCAATAATGTGTTTCTTCATAGGTGTTAATCCCTCAAGATGATTAAATAAAATTTTGAACGAACCATCTTAGCCTAAATCATTTTGGCCTGCAAAGGGGGCTAAAAAACTATTGCATCTCTAACCATTTTTTGCCAGAATTGCACAAAATTTTGACGGGATTTCTATGCTGCAATTGAAAAATGATCGGTTCTTGAAAGCAATTCATCGCCAGCCAGTTGATACCACACCTATTTGGATTATGCGACAAGCCGGTCGTTATTTGCCAGAGTATCGTGAGCTTCGTAAGCAAGCAGGAAGTTTTCTTACTTTGTGTAAGACACCGGAATTAGCGTGTGAAGTCACATTGCAGCCATTGGCGCGTTTTCCATTGGATGCGGCAATCTTGTTTTCAGATATTCTTACCATTCCTGATGCGATGGGGTTAGGGTTGTATTTCCAAGAAGGTGAAGGTCCGGCATTTGAGCGTCCTTTGCAATCACAGCGAGCGATTGAAGCTGTTGGGATTCCAGATCCTGATTTGAGTTTGCGTTATGTGCTCGATGCTATTCGATTAATTCAGCAAGAATTGGCAGGCAAAGTTCCTTTAATTGGTTTTTGCGGTAGCCCATGGACGATGGCATGTTATATGGTAGAAGGGAAAGCAAATAAAATCTTTCCATTGATTCAAGCGATGCGACGTGAACAACCACAAGTGTTACATTTACTTTTAGAAAAATTAGCGCAGGCTGTGAGCTTGCATTTAAGTGCGCAAATTAAAGCAGGCGTGCAAGCGGTTAAAGTGTTTGATACATGGGGTGGAATGTTAGACACTGCAGCGTATCAAGAATTTTCGTTGCGTTATTTACAGCAAATAGTTTCTTATCTAAAAACACATCATCCAACAGTGCCTATTATTTTATTCACGAAAGGCGGTGGCAAGTGGTTGGATTTAATGGCAGCAACACAATGTGATGCGCTTGGTGTAGATTGGACTATGTCACTTGGTGATGCGCGAGAAAAAGTAGCAAATAAAGTTGCGCTGCAAGGAAATATGAACCCAGAAATTTTGTATCAATCACCAGAAAAAATTCGTGCAGAAGTGGCGCGTATTTTACAGGAATATGGTCACGGTTCAGGGCATATTTTTAATTTAGGTCATGGAATCATAAAAGATATTCAACCAGAGCATGTTGCTGTATTAGTTGATGCGGTGCATGAGTTCAGTAAAAAGTATCATGTCGCATAATGAGAATTTCCAAGGAAGGAATACAATGTCGCAATTCAAGCCCGCTTGGTGGTTGCGTAATCCACATTTGCAAACACTGTGGCCGACCTTGTTTCGTCGGTCACATCGACAGCTAAATTTCAAACCTGAACGTTTAGAAATGCATGATGGTGATTTTATTGATCTTGCATGGGTCGGTGAAAATCAAACGGCTCCCATTGTATTGATACTTCATGGTTTAGAAGGTTCTGTACATTCACCTTATGCTGGCGGTATGTTGCACGCAATTGAGCGCATGAATTGGCGCGGCGTATTGATGCATTTTCGTGGTTGTAGTGGTGAACATAATCGATTAGCACGTAGTTATCATTCGGGTGAAACAACTGATGTTGCAGAAGTCGTGCAGTATATACAGCGTAAAAATCCACATGTACCGCTATTTGCAGTGGGATATTCTTTAGGTGGCAATGTACTATTGAAATGGTTGGGTGAATCAGGAAAAGATAATCCACTCACTGCGGCAGTTGCGGTATCAGTACCATTTCAATTGGATAAAGCAGTCGTGCGTATTCAACAAGGATTTTCACGTGTTTATCAGCGTCATTTATTACGAAATTTGCAGCAACGCGTAGGCGATAAATTTGCACAAACGCAATGCCCCATTTCATTACCTGCAATGGCATCATTAAAATCACTTTATGATTTCGATGATAAAGTAACGGCGCCATTGCACGGCTTTCAAAATGCAGATGATTATTATATTCGTTCGAGTAGCCGACAATTTTTGCGTCATATTCAAGTTCCAACGTTAATTGTACAAGCACAAGATGATCCCTTCATGACACATGATATTATTCCTGAGTCTCATGAGTTATCAGAAAAAATTATTCTAGAAATTACTGCAAACGGTGGCCATGTCGGATTTATCAGTGGGAAATTTCCGTGGCGCGCACGTTATTGGTTAGAAGAGCGTGTGCCAGAGTTTTTGTTGTCTGTCATCCCGAGCGTAGCGAGGGATCTCCCTGGAGATCCTTCGTCACTTCGTGACTCAGGATGACAGTAGATTTGCCAGTACATCCACATCTTTCCGACTATGCTGTATCCCCAATCCAATTCTCACACCATAGTTTTCACGATAATCAAAGTAAATATTATTCGCCACAGCATGCAAAACAATTTGTTTTGCAGCGTTATTATCTTTTGCTAATACCATGGCATTCGAAGTGAAGTTGCGATGATGGTCGCGTCTTTCTTTGTCTGGTATCGTCAGCAGATCATGGGGTAATAATGAAATAAAATAATCTTGCAATGATCGTACATAAGTGTGCATGGATTTTAAATTTTCATTCGTGCGTAATACCGCATCCCAAGTATTAATAAATGCTTCTACTGCAAAAATATTACTGGGAGTGCCGCCATACCATTCTAATGCGTCATCGTACAGTAGATTACCATTGGCATCTGTTGTGTTTCCTGCGAGTAAACCAGATGAATAAGCAATCCATCCTGTGCGGCGTGGATGATGTAGAACGCTATTATTTTGTGGGTGAATTAAAAAACCTAAACCAGAAGTACTACGACCATGTTTAATGACGGAACCTAATAAATAAACATTATTCCGTTGTGCCAAAATATTTCCCCATGGCATAGATACATTGCATACACTTTGCGTAATATCAATAATGATGGGAATATGTGTGGGAACACAATTGAGTATGCTAGTGATTTCATCTGGTGTCATCGTTAATTGTGAATTAGACATGACATGTGAAAATATGACAGCTTTTAAATTAGTGCCTAATGCAGTAATTTCGCGTTCAAAATGAGGCGCAAGATTTAATTCGTGAGTAGGAATGGTAATAACTTTAGTTGTAAATTTTTTTTCAGCGACATTGGCTGCTAACGTTCGATTAACTGTGATGAATTCTTGATTGGTAGTTAATACAGTAGATGCATTATTTTCAGGTAAAGCACTTAATAGGCGTTCTAATAAAGTTGTAACATTCGCTTCAATACTGACTCCCAGTGAGGCATGCGCAGGAATTTCAAGTAATTGAAATAAAATTTTCTGTAACTGAGGAAGGCGTTCACCAAAAATTATTTTCCAATAAGAATCTTGTGCTTCTGTGAGACGTTGCGTAGTGCGTGTAATAGAGTCGTTATAGATAATTAACGGCGTGCCAAAGCTATGCATTCCAAAGCGTAATCCATGTGCATGTACATCAGGGCTAAACCAGGCAGCGTAAGGTGATTGCTTGGTATCGTTCGGTTCTAATGGACGCAATTCTAAGCCATCTAAAAGTGGCTCACGTAAATCAATGGCAGAATTGTAAGATGTTTTTTGGGTAAAGACATCTTTTACATGGGCATAGATAGTGCTGCCGATATGCTTTTCACGTTGATGATCCATTTTGACAGTGAATGCTTCCGGCGATTTGGCGTATTCATTACCCACATTGCCAACCGCTTGTAAAAGAGAATCTTTACGTGAAATGGATCCAATCGCAAAGGATAAGAGTTTTTCAACCGGTAACCCTTGTGTTCCTCTGATGATGCCAATGGTGTTGACTGTCAGGGTAAAATGACGCAACCAAAAATCCATTGTTGATGCTTGTAATTCTCTAATCGAAGAAAGTAATTGATTGAGTAGTGAATCGTTTGGTTGTTTGCCAAAAGCAGAGGTAATATTTTTAGTGTGACGAATGGATTCAGGCAGTGCAAGATGCAATTCATTCAATTTGCTTTTGAGTAAGCGTAATTGCTTTGAATCTCCACCTGATGTGCCAATGAGTGCTTGTCTGTATTCTGAGTAAGATCCAGTGTCCATTTTGCTAAGCAACATGATATTGTCAGCTGCTACTTCCCACCACGTTTGCATGGTTTCCATTTGTAAACGCATGTGATTAATTCGAGTGGTTTCATTGCAATCAATGGTGTTATCAGTTGCAACTTTCAATTGCATGATTGTAGCTTTTAATGCTTCACAATCATCAAGTATCACGGGGATGGTGGCTTCTGTAATTTGATGAATGCCACGAAAAAACGGTTCTATATGCGCATATTTTTCTTTGACAGGATCTAAGTGTTGATCAAAGGTAATTGACGTGATAAATGTTGGTTTTAGTAGTGTAGCTTGTAAAGATTCCCAGAGTTGAAGGCTATTATCTTGTGCTAGTAAAGAGGCGTGTTGTTGTCGCCAAGTGGAGAGCGTCTGCAAAATGTCATGACTTTCACTTTCTAATTCTGGTTCTAAATGGAGTTGAATCGGTGGTGTAAAGTGAGAAGCGTGAGAGATTTGCATCGGGCGATGATTTTCTTGTTGCAAAAGAATATGAAAAATGTGATGCCATGCAGCCAGGTTTTTTTTAACAGCGCGCAACCAGTTTTTCTTTTTCAGTAAATCTACTTGAGTGGGATGGTTAGGATGACAAAAGGAGTTGCACATGGAAATACTGATGTAATCGACTATTTCTAAGGTGCGGATAATTTTGATCGTACGTGCAGATAAGCCAAGTTGTTGTGAAAGGTTATCTACATCATGATTGATTGCAGCGACGATTTCATCTACGTATGCCCAACGATGATATAAATTCAAAACTGGAGTTGCTAATGTTGTATTCATAAAAACCTCTGTGTAATCTGTCATCCTGAGTCACGAAGTGACGAAGGACCTCCAGGGAGATCCCTCGCTATCGCTCGGGATGACATGCGTCAAACTGTGACTTCAAACCTTGCCAGCACTCTAAATAATCTTTTTGTCTAAACGCGGCGTTTAATGCTTGCGGAGTTAAATGCCAGACGTATTGTGATTCAAACATAAAAGCCAGTGTATTGTCGTAATACTCGGGTTTTAAATTTGCGGTGGTTGCTTTTTGATGGGCATCAGCATCAGGACCATGCGCAGACATGCAATTATGTAAACTGCAACCGCCAGAGGTAAACCCAGATTCTTTTGCGTCATAAATGCCACAAATCAATCCCATAAATTCATTCATCACATTGCGATGATAATAAGGTGGGCGGAATGTTTCATTTGCTACCATCCAACGTGGTGGAAAAATAACGAAGTCGATATTGGCGGTGCCAGGGACTGCGCTAGGTGCTGTTAATACCGTAAAGATAGAAGGATCTGGATGATCGAAGCTAACAGTGCCCATGGTGTTAAATAAACTGAGGTCATATTTGTATGGGAAATAATTTCCATGCCAAGCAACAACATCGAGAGGCGAATGCTTTATTTCTGCTTGCCACAGATGGCCTTGGAATTTAGCGATTAAGGTCAATGCACCGGGTTTTTCTTCGTAGCTAGCGGTAGGTGCAATAAAGTCGCGAGGATTTGCTAAACCATTCGCACCAATCACCCCGAGTTCAGGTAAGCGAAATGGCGTGCCAAAGTTTTCACAAATATACCCACGTGCTTTTCCATCTGGCACTAATACTTGAAATTTTATTCCTCGTGGAATGACGGCAATTTCACCGGGATTGATTTCAAGATAACCGCATTCAGTTTTAAATTGTAATGTTCCCTCTTGTGGCACAATCAGTAATTCGCCATCGGCATTATAAAAATATTCATTTTCCATTGAACGTGTAGCGGTGTAGAGATGAATAGCGGCACCTGTACATGTTGCAGGACTGCCATGACCAGCAAAAGTAAATAAGCCTTGAATGAATGTGCAATCCTTTGTTGGATATGGAATCGGATTCCAGCGCATCTGTGTCGGTGGTGTGCGTAATTGATTGAAGTTTTCAGTGGCACAGGTTTCATGTGCTAGCGGCTGAAAATCACTGTGTAACACCGATGGATGAATACGATAAAACCATGTGTGTAAATTAGTATGACGTGGTGCAGTAAAAGCAGAGCCACTGATTTGTTCTGCATATAAACCATAGGGAATCTGTTGTGGTGAATTGTGTCCAGCAACTAAAACATTGGGCAAGGCTTCTGTTTGATGATGATTATACAAGCCATGTAAATACTGTTTAGTTGTCATAGCATCGCTTCCTTAAGAGCAGCTAGAAATCGTTCATTCTGTTCTGTTGTTCCTATCGTGACACGAATATAAAAAGGCATATCATATGCACCTAATGGGCGTACAATCACACCTTTTAGTAATAAACGCTGGTAAACATCGCTTGCATTTTGTTTTGTGTTAAGCGCGATAAAGTTGCCCAATGAAGGAATGTAGTCAATATGTAAAGACTTCAACCCTAATTCAACTTGTTCCATGCCAACATTATTTAGCAAAATGCTATTAGTGATATGGTCTTGATCTTCTAGCGCGGCTTGTGCAGCGGCTGCAACAATACTATTTACATTAAATGGTAAACGTGCGCGATTTAAAATATCAGCGATTTCAGGTGACGAGATAGCGAATCCCAAGCGTAATGCCGCTAAGCCATACGCTTTAGAAAAGGTACGCGTAATAATAAGATTAGGGTATTTTTTTAATAATGCTAATGAGTCTGGATAGTCATCACGTGAAATATATTCGTTATAGGCTTCATCAAGCACGACTAAAATATTGCGTGGTACGTTATCTAATAAATGCAATAATTCAGCTGACGTCGTATAAGTGCCGGTTGGATTATTTGGATTGACGACAAAAATAATTTTTGTCGTGCTTTTGATAGATTGCAGCATCCCAGCTGTATCATGGCGAAATTCTTTTGCAGGTGTAACAATCAGTTCAGCACCATAACTTTTTATTAATAGTGGAATAGTTAAGAATGCATATTGTGAAATCACAGCAGAACTGGTGTGTGTTAAGTAAGCTTTGATAATCAATTCTAAAACGTTTTCTGAGCCATTACCCATGGTGAGTTGATCAGTATTAACGTGCAGAAATTTTGCGAGTGAATTTTTTAATGTAAAACAACCACCATCTGGATAAATATGTGCTTTGCCTAATGCTTTTTGCGCGGCAGCGAGTGCGAATACGCTCGCACCCAGTGGGTTTTCATTGCTTGCGAGTTTTATCGCTGAAGTGATACCTAGTTCACGTTCCACTTCTTCTATAGGTTTTCCAGGTTGGTACGGTGTTAAATTGCTGATGTGAGCATTAGCAAGCAAGCGATAATCGGTTTCCATGGCAATCCTTATGTTGATTCAATTGGCCAAGCATTGATGAATGCAGGAACGTTTTGACAGTGTGCATCAATGCGGGTCAGTGTAGGGTAAGAGCTGATGTCGCATGCAAAGCGACGTGCATTATAAAGCTGTGGAATTAAAAAAATATCGGCAAGTGTGGCGTGTTCACCTAAACAATAATTGCCAGAGATTTCCCATGATTTCAATTGTGTTTCTAACGCATATAATCCTTGAGCAATCCAGTGTTGATACCATTTGTTCTTTTGGTCTTCTGAGATTTGTAATTCCTGGGTCAAGTATTTTAGTACGCGTAAATTATTTAAAGGATGAATATCTGCAGCAATGGCTAATGCAAATGCTCTTGCTTTCGCGCGCATGGTTGGATCTTTTGGTAGCAATGCTGGTTCAGGATAAGTTTCATCTAGATATTCAATAATCGCTAACGATTGTGTAATGGTATTGACACCATCCTGCAATGTCGGAATTAATCCTTGGGGGTTAATCGTTTTATATTCTTTCGTATGTTGTTCGCCGCCATTATTAACTAAATGCACAGAAACATCTTCATAAGATAAGCCTTTTAAGTTCAAGGCAATGCGCACACGAAAACTAGCAGATGATCTGAAATAATTATATAACTTTAGCATGACATGACCTTTTGGTGGATAGCGCCAAAAATGCTGCGTTGGTTTGTATCAAGCATTTCAATTTTAACTTCATCACCGAACTGCATAAATGGTGTTGTCGGTTTGCCGTTTGCAATTGTTTCTAACATGCGTTTCTCAGCAATACAGGAAGAGCCGTTGCTGCGATCACAGTTTGAAACAGTACCTGAGCCAATAATCGAGCCGGCAACTAATGGTCGTGTTTTTGCAGCATGAGCAATTAATGTTGGGAAATCAAAAGTCATATCAATGCCGGCATTAGGTTTGCCAAATAATTGATTGTTCAAGTGTGTGATTAAAGGTAAATGTAATTTTTTGCCATCCCATGCATCGCCGAGTTCATCAGGTGTTACTGCGACAGGTGAAAATGCGCTTGATGGTTTGCTTTGGAAGAATCCAAATCCTTTGTTGATTTCAGCAGGAATTAAATTTCGTAGAGACACATCGTTCACTAACATTAATAAACAAATATGATTACCCGCGTCGTTTGCATGTATACCGGCATTGACATCAGAAGTAATGACCGCAACTTCTGCTTCAAAGTCTATGCCCCATGCTATGTCACGCATTTTGATATCGTCGTAGGGACCTAAAAAACTATCTGAACCACCTTGATACATTAATGGATCCGTCCAAAAGTCTGAGGGCATTTCAGCGCCGCGTGCTTTACGTACCAATTCAACATGATTTACATAAGCGCTACCATCAGCCCATTGATATGCGCGTGGTAATGGTGATGCAATAGGTTGTTGCATGAAGCTTAGCGTTTGTGAAACGTTACCCGCATTTAATTCTGTATAGCGTGCTTCTAGTTTAGGTTTGCACGTTTTCCAATGATCTAGTGCGTATTGTAACGTGGGCGCAATGTCATCTACGATCACGGCGTGTGTTAAGTCTTTGCTGACAACTACGAGTTGTCCATCGCGAGTATTATTTTTTAAAGTGGCTAGTTTCATAGTGTTCTCTTAACTAATATTTTTACCCTCATCCCTAGCCCTTCTCCCATTCGCAAAAAACGCTTTGGGAGAAGGGAATCATTATCACCTCCCCACTTGTGGAGAGGTCGCCATGTGTTTTTTACATGGCGGGTGAGGGGGTTAATTCGCAGTCCCTTCCTTCAAAACGCCACGCTTAATTTGATCCAATTCAATTGATTCAAATAAAGCACGGAAGTTTCCTTCACCAAATCCTTCATCACCTTTGCGTTGGATAATTTCAAAGAACACAGGGCCTAACATGGTTTTCGTGAAAATTTGTAATAACAAGCGACGTTCTTTTTCTGTGGTGCCGTCGAGTAAAATTTTTAATTTTTGTAGGCGTTCAACTGATTCACCATGATTAGGTAAACGTTTTTCAAGTAATTCATAATAAGTATCAGGCGTGGTTAAAAACTCTAAACCATGATCACGTAAATCTTCTACCGATTGATAAATGTCATCAGTACCTAATGCAATATGCTGAATACCTTCGCCGTTGAAATCTTTTAAAAATTCTTCGATTTGTGACTTATCATCAGAAGATTCATTTAATGGAATGCGAATTTTTCCGCAAGGGCTTGTCATCGCGCGACTTTTTAAGCCAGTCATTTTGCCTTCAATATCAAAATAACGGACTTCATAAAAATTAAAGAGTTTTTCATAGAATTCGCCCCATACATTCATATTGCCACGATGTAAATTATGCGTGACGTGATCGATGTATGTGAGTCCTGCGCCATTGTGTTTGGTGTTCACACCAGGAATTTGAGTAAAGTGATGTTGATAGTTTGCAGTTTCATTTTGGTAATCAACAAAATAAATTAAGCTACCACCCACTCCATATATTGCAGGAATGTCATAAATACGTTCGCTTGATACAGGTTCATAGGCTTTGCCACCATTCGCTAGTGCGTGTTCGTAAGCTGCTTTTGCATCTTTTACTAAAAAGCCCATAGCAGAAACAGATGCGCCGTGCGCGTCAGCAAATTTGTGCGCTAAGCTGTTAGGCGTTGTATTAACTAAAAAACGAATGTCGTTTTGTTGGTAAATAGTAACGTTCTTATCTTTATGGTGTGCAACAGGAATGAATCCCATCGATTTAAATTGTTTATCCAGTACTTCTGGTTTGTTGGTTGTGTATTCAAGAAAATCAAAACCATTAGTACCCGCGGGATTATGACGTTGCATTTTAAGACTCCTATTAACTGTTTTGAGCTACTTATTGAAGGTGGATAGGATATATGACCTGGTAGGTTTTTGCAAAAAGATGGAGGTGGCCTGTGTGAAATTTAAGCTGTAGAGTTTGGTTTTTTTGGGGGGCTGGTTGTTTCACGAAAGTCTGAGGAATGGTGTTCGTTTGTCTGCATGATGTAAAGTATTTTCCCATTAGGTAATACAGTAGGTAATCTATTGAAACCCATATTTTATTCAGATATTGAGTGATAGGGCTAATCCATATGTTGTACTTGCAGCTTTGCATTTTTAGGTGGGGGTTTTAAGAGGAAAACGAATGGAATCATCGCTAATAGGCTGACAGTAATAAACATATAGACATCTAAGAAAGCGATCATTCGCGCTTGCATGCTGAGGGTTTTTGCCAGTGTCATAATGCTGGCAGGATGCGAGAGAGGTAGGTGTAATGGTTTGATATATTCAGCAACAGCTGGATTGGAAATCGTGATATGTCCACCTAATCGATTCCATGTCGTTTGTGTATGCCGAGTAAAAATATTGATAACGATTGATATTCCGACAGAGCTGCCAATTGTGCGGCATAAGCTAAATAATCCAGCCGCTTCAGAGTTTAACTCTGGTTTGAGTGTGGCAAAGCCGATAGCAGATAAGGGAACAAAGATCATACCCAAGCCTAATCCTTGCAAAATAAAAGGAAAAATAATCCAACCGGGGCTGACGCCTAAATAATAATTCGTACTAATGTACATACCCGCGCTACTGATCATGGCTCCCATAACTACAAGCCAGCGCGGGCTTACAAAACGAATTATTTTTCCAACAATAATCATGCTGATCATGGCGCTAATGCCACGCGGTGCCATAATTAAACCGGTGGTCATGACAGGATAGTTGAATAAACTTTCTAGCATCAACGGTGCAACGACCATGCCACCAAATAAACCAAGCCCCATCATACCTAATAAGAAACTTGAAATAGTGAAGTTGCGATCATAAAAAATAGCGGTATCAAATACTCTAGTATCTCGTTTTTTGGTGTTGTGTAATAAAAACAAGAGAAAACTAATCACACAAGTAAATGCGACAATACAAATCGTTCTTGAGTTAAACCAATCAGAGTGATTTCCTTGGTCAAGAAAATATTGCAAAGAACCAATCGCAAGTGAAATATAAAGTAACCCTAGCCAATCCAATTTGCGTTTGTGTTTAGGTGTTTCAGGAATCGCATGCCATGCAAGTGCTAATGAAATTAAACCGACAGGTAGATTAATGTAAAAGTTCCAACGCCAGTTCATTGCTTCTGTTAAGTAACCACCTAACGTAGGACCAAGAATAGGCCCGATCATGACACCAATACCCCATATCGCTAGCGCAGTTCCTCTTTCTTCTTTGGGGTAACTGTCAGTCATGATCGCTTGTGAGAGTGGAACTAGTGGTGCACCAAAAACACCTTGTAAAATACGGAATAAAACAAGCTGTGTTAAATTAATTGCAATACCACAGAGCATGGAGCTAAGTACGAATCCGGCGATGCTAACTAATAAAAAAGTTTTTCTGCCAAAGCGATCTGTAAAATAACCTGTTAACGGCATGAAGATTGCAGACGCAACTAAATAACTGGTGAGTACCCAAGTGATTTCATCTGATGTTGCACTGAGTGATCCTTGCATATGCGGCAATGCAACATTCACAATCGTCGTGTCTAACACTTGAATCAGCGTTGCGCTCATGACAGCAATAGTAATGAGTACCCGGGCTGCTGGTGTGCATTTTGTTGATTTATGATCTGGGTTCATGCTCATTACCCTCATCCCCAACCCTTCTCCCATGCGCAAAATACGCTTTGGGAGAAGAGGGTAAAATATTAAAACTCACCTCGCCCACTTGTGGGAGAGGTCGCCGCATGTTTTTTATGCGGCGGGCGAGGGATTTATTTCCCACTAGACCAAGGGCTCATGCGCACAGTGACAGTAGCAGTGCCACCAATACGTAAAGGAAAATCTGGACTTGGATCTGTAATTCGAATACGAACAGGAATTCTTTGTGTGACTTTCACCCAATTTCCAGTGGCATTTTCTGGTGGCAATAATGAAAAAGCAGCGCCAGTGCTGCTGCTAATGCTTTCTACAATACCTTTAAATATATGGCCAGGATACATATCAACAGTGACATCAGCTTCTTGTCCCGCGTGTAATTTTTCAAGTTCTGTTTCTTTGAAATTAGCATCAACCCAAAATTCTTTATCACTGACTAATACGAATAAAGGACTATTTGCAGAAACGACATCACCTTCACGTAATGAAACGTTGTTTACCCAGCCACTGGTGGGCGCTACCACGCTGGTGTAACTTAAATTTAACTCTGCTTGTGATAAGTTAGCTTGTGCCAGCGCAACATTAGCTAACGCAGCATGTAATGAGGCTTGGTTGTTATCGTTTTCTTGTGCAGAGGCGACATTACGTTTTAGTAAAGCATTCGTACGCTCTGCTGTGGCTTCTGCTAATTTTAAGTTTGATTGATTCACAGCGAGTTGTGCGCGTGATTGTTCTACACTGGCATCAAATGTAGCGGTGTCTAAATCAAATAATGGTTGACCCTGTTTTACGTATTGATTGTTGATGATCGATAACTTTTTTACTAAGCCAGTAACACGTGGGGCGATATGTACGACATTCGCATTCACATAGGCGTCATCAGTGGATTCAAAAAATAAACCATGTATCCAATATGCAAATGATATAACGCAAACTAATGCTATGCCGCCAATTAAAGCTCGTTTTTTTATGTTGGCTTGATTCATAGAATCCTCTTTTGCAGCTAAGAAAAAATTTTTAAGTGATCACTAATAGTAAAACTTCTTGGTCTTCTATTTTATAAATTAATTTTGAATGATTGAACGCTTCGCAATACAGTCCAGTCATCCCTTCAAGTTTTTTTGCACCAGGTGGCCGTGGATTAATTGCAAGGCTTTCCGCAACTTTGAATAATAGCTTGCGACTTTTTTGTGGCAATTGCTTGATTTGTCGCGCCGCAGCAGGCGCAACAATCACATGATATGGTTTTGTCACGTTTAAGCACCTAGCTCTTCTTGTAATTGATCGAGTGAGACCGTACCAGTAGTGCGAGCTTCTTTTAGCGCGTCAATCGCAGCATGTAAGTCGTTTTTATCTTGTGTTTGTTGGATGGCTTTTAAATCTTCAAGAGGAATAATGGCAGCAATTTCTTTACCGCGGCGTGTCAATATGATGCGTTCTTTACTATGTACAACTCGATTGATTAAGTCAGCGAATTGTTCTTTTGCTTCAACAGTATTCATCAATGTAATCGTCATGATTGGATTATTTCCTTGCTAGATGAATCAAAGACTCTCACCACGTCATATCGTGGTGAGAGATGATTAGTGTTAAGCGGTAATAGCTTCTTTTTCCATTTCAACAGAATATTTGCCGATAGAAGCTAAGCTGTTAAGTTTTGCACGTGTTAAGAAAGCTTGTTGTGCTTTAGAAACATTCTTGCTGTCGCCACGCCAGATCTTCATTGGGTAATCTTGTAATGCACGCGCGTATGAAAAGCTTAAGTTCCAAGGTAAGTTACCTAATGCATTCATCGCTTGCAGATTAGCGGTTGCTAATTCACAAGATTGACCGCCAGATAAGAAATTAATGGTTGGAACTGCTGCAGGAACAGTGCGTTTTAAAATGCTAACTGTCATTTTGCCAACTTGTTCTGCATTTGCTTGTGTCGCACACTTTTTACCGCTGATAACCATACTTGGTTTCAAAATGATGTGCTCAAGTGATACTTTATGTTGATGTAATTTGTGGAATACAGCGTGTAACACTTCTTCCGATACTTCTGCACAACGTTCAATAGTGTGATCGCCATCGATCAATATTTCAGGTTCAACGATAGGTACGATGCCGACTGATTGGCAAAGTGCAGCATAGGCAGCTAAGCCTTCTGCATTTGAGCGAATCGCTAAGCGACTTGGTGTGCTAGCTGAAATATTGTAAACCGCGCGCCATTTTGCAAAGCAAGCGCCTTTGTTTTTGTATTGCACTAATCTTTCGGCCAAGCCATCAAGACCTTGTGTGAATTGCTCTTCTTGCGTATTTGGGAAAATTGCTAAGCCTTTATCAACTTTAATACCTGCTAAGATATTGTGCTTGTGTAGTAACTCAGCGAAAGCAGTGCCGGTGCTTGTGGTTTGATTTAAGGTTTCTTCAAATAAGATAACGCCAGCAACGTAGTCGCTTATGCTTGGGGTGGTTACCAACATTTCACGATAAGCACGACGAGTATCTTCGGTAGATTGGATGCCAACAGCTTCAAAACGTTTGGTGATGGTTCCTGTGCTTTCATCCGCAGCTAAAATACCTTTACCTTTTGCGGCTAAAATAGAAATGGTTTTGTTTAAATCTTGAGCTATTGTCATAACGAACCCTTACAGTTATTAATGTGGAGGTTTAAGTGGGCGAAAGCGTAGCATAAAACTTTCATGGTAGCGAGGGTTGTCTAGGTTCTCATTCTGGCCAAAATATGGAAGAATAGATATCTTAATTATGGAGGTTGACGATGACTGATAATGTAGAGAATTCGGTTAAAGCAAGTGATCCAAAAAATGATAAAACGTTAGCAATGATGTGCCATTTATCTACTTTACTTGGTGTTATCATCCCCTTTGGCAATATCATCGCGCCTCTTGTGATTTGGTCCCTCAAAAAGAATGAGTCAGCACTTGTTGATACACAGGGAAAAGAATCAATTAATTTTCAAATTACCATGACGTTAGCGATGGTGGCAGCATCTCTTTTAATGTTTGTTTTAATTGGCTTTTTACTAGTGCCTTTGGTGATAGTATTCAATGTGGTGATGATTATCATTGCATCAGTTAAAGTGTCAAATGGCGAAGATTTCAGATATCCATTGTCGTTGAGATTGATTAAATAAAAAATCTCCCCGCCGCGCAAAAAGCACGCGCCGACCCTCTTTTACAAAGAGGGTAATAACAGTTAGTCCCCTTTGAAAAAGGCGTTGTTGCATAAATCGATTTTCTCCCTTCTCCCGGAGTGATTTTTACGAGGGGAGAAGGGTTGGGGATGAGGGTTTTGAGCAAGGTATGTGCCTCCTAAAGATATTTGTGCCACTTCAAACACCCTCACCCCTAGCCCCTCTCCCAAAGAAAAGCATTTTGGGAGAGGGGAATAGTGCAGATTTTGATTTATGCAACAAAACCTTTGAAAAAGGGGGCAGACGAGCGCAAGCGAGTCAGGGGATTTCTTATTAATAAGCTCTCGCAAAAATAACTCTTTGCTTGCTCTTTTCTCCAGAGAAAATACAAATACCTGCTTCTTGACTTTCAACTAATGGAATACAACGAATAGTGACATTCAGGTCTTCTTTGATTTTAGCTTCAATTGCTGCATCACCATTCCAATGCACGCTAGCAAAGCCATCACCTTCACCAGCAAAGAAATCATAGAATTCTTTTTTGTCATTAATTTCAAATGTATTTTGACGTAAAAAATCACGCGCACGTTGCAATAAATTATTTTGCAACTCATCAAGTTGTTGTGCAATAGCAGCAACAAATTGTGGCATCTCCATAGAAGTACGATCTTTGTATTCTTTGTCACGACGACCGAAAAATACAGAATTGTTTTGGCATTCTTTCATGCCCACTTCAATGCGAATAGGCACACCTTTTTTGACCCAGCTCCATGCTTTTTCGCCGCCAGTTAATTCACGGTAATCAATTTCTACCGCAACTTTTCTTTCGTGATAATGTTGGCCACGTAAATCAGCTGCAAGCTTCTCACAATAAGCAGTGATTTCTTGGCGTTGTTCTTCTTTGTGAATAATAGGCAAGATGACAACATGTGTTGGTGCAATGCGTGGAGGTAATACCAGGCCATTGTCATCACTGTGCGTCATCGTTAAGGCGCCAATCAAGCGTGTCGTCACCCCCCAAGAAGTTGTCCACGCATATTCTTGTTGACCTTGCGCACTTAAAAATTGGATGCCACACGCTTTCGCAAAATTTTGTCCTAAGAAGTGTGATGTGCCAGCTTGCAATGCTTTTTTATCTTGCATGATAGCTTCAATACAATACGTATTCACTGCACCAGGAAAACGTTCACTCGCTGTTTTTTCACCTTTGATAACAGGCATTGCCATGTATTCTTCTGCAAAACGTGCATAGAAGTCGAGAATTTTTAGAGTCTCACTCAGTGCATCTTCTGGTGTAGCGTGTGCAGTGTGGCCTTCTTGCCATAAAAATTCAGATGTGCGTAAAAACATACGTGTGCGCATTTCCCAACGCATGACGTTCGCCCATTGATTCACTAACATGGGTAGATCACGATAGGATTGAATCCAACGTGAAAAGGCTTCACCAATAATAGTTTCTGATGTTGGACGAATAATATAAGGATCTTCTAGGGGGCTGCCAGGAACTAATTTTCCTTCGTCATTCGTCACTAAACGAGTATGGGTGACAACCGCACATTCTTTTGCAAATCCTTCAACATGCTCGGCTTCTTTTTGTAAAAAACTGACGGGAATTAATAATGGAAAATAAACATTTTTGTGACCTGTTGCTTTCAATTCATCATCAATAATGCGTTGCATGTTTTCCCATAACGCGTATCCCCACGGCTTGATAATCATGCAGCCGCGCACAGGAGATACTTCTGCTAACTCAGCAGCTTTAACAACTTGTTGATACCACTCTGGATAGTTTTCGCTACGTGTGGGTGTGATTGCAGTTTTAGTTTTTGTTGAGTTCATCGAGCACCTGTTTAATATGACCTGATACTTTTACTTTGCGCCACATGGCGCGAATAACACCGTTTTCATCAATGAGAAAAGTGGAGCGTTGAATACCTAAAAAGGTTTTTCCAAAAAGGCTTTTTTTATTTATCACACCATAAGCTTGGCAAACATCACCGTTTTCGTCAGCTAATAATGAGAAGGGTAAGCTATATTTTTGTTTGAATTTTTGATGCTTAGTCGGATTGTCTTTCGATACACCCAGTACAACGGTATTTTGATCAGCAAATTGAGCTAAGTTATCGCGGAAATCGCAGGCTTCGACAGTACAGCCAGGCGTATTATCTTTTGGGTAAAAGTACAAAATGACTTTTTTCCCACGTAAATTTTGGAGGGATAGCTGTTGCCCCTCGTCAGTATGAAGGTTGAATTCTGGCGCTTGTGAGCCAATAGCGAGTGTCATGTGTTTTCCTACGGGTATCGTTTGAATGCAGGGAGTATATAAAAAGTGAGGGAAGCTGTCATTCTAGTTGTACTATTCCCCTCTCCCAAATGCTTTTTTTTTGGGAGAGGGGTTAGGGGTGAGGGTGTTGAACCCTCATCCCCGACCCTTCTCCCCTCGTAAAAATCACTCCGGGAGAAGGGAGATAGATTACAAATGAAAACTTGCGAAACCTGAAACCACACCTTATATTGGAGCTAATTTTTACAGAATGCGGATATTATGAGCGTATATAAAACTTTTCTTGCAGACGAAGCAGCCACGCTGGTATTGGCAACACAAGTTGCTAAATTGTCGGGGCAGTCCGCTATTATTTATTTGTCTGGGCAGTTAGGTGCGGGAAAAACCACATTTTCAAGGGGTTTTCTGCAAGGGCTGGGTTTTGTCGGTAACGTAAAAAGTCCTACTTATACGATTGTAGAACCCTATCAATTAGCGCAAGGCGTGGTAAATCATTTCGATTTTTATCGGATTCAAGATCCAAACGAATTGGAGTTAATGGGGGTGCGTGATTATTTTCAAGAAAACAGTATCTGTTTAATTGAATGGCCAGAATGTGCAACAGGACTACTACCCGCTCCTGATATAATTTGTGTATTATTACTAAAAGAGTTTGGCAGAGAAGTGACGATAGAAGCAAAGTCGCAAGCTGGTGAAACGATAGTTAAACAGTTAAAGGAGAGCCAATAATTGTTGCGATTTATCATTATGCTATGGATGAGCATATTCGCATGTGATGCGTATGCAAATGACCAAGCTGCTACAACAAAAAATGATTCTCACTCAAAACGTGTTTTGGTCAGAGGGATACCCAAGAACAATGGTAAGCCTATCATCATCGTGATTGATCCAGGTCATGGTGGCAAAGATCCTGGTGCATTAGGTCCGCATGGCGCAAAAGAAAAAGATATTGTGTATGTGATTGCAAAGCAGTTAGCCATCATGATTAACCAGCAGCCAAACATGCATGCAGAATTGACACGCGATGGAGATTATTTTGTAGGATTGCGTGATCGTTTGCGGTTAGCGCGAAAAGGTAAAGGCGACTTATATATTGCTATTCATGCAGATTCTTATTTCGATAAATCAGCTAGTGGTGTTTCTATCTATGCATTGTCACGCCGTGGTGCAACGAGTGAAGCAGCCAGATGGGTTGCGAATAGTGAAAATAATTCAGAATTAGCTGGTATCGAGTTAGGTGAGCTACAAGATCAAAGCCCAGAATTGCGTTCTGTATTAGTGGATTTAACACAAACAGCAACGATTACCGATAGTTTACGTCTTGGAACGAGTCTGTTAGCGTCGTTAAAAAAATCATCTGAATTGCATTACAAAAAAGTGGAACAAGCGCCTTTTGTGGTATTGAAATCACCTGATATCCCATCAGTGTTAATCGAGTTAGGTTTTATTTCAAATGCAAAAGAAGAAGTACGGTTGCGAGATCGTGCTTACCAAAACAAACTTGCGCAAGCGATATTTAATGGCGTGCATTCATATCTCATTCAATACCCATCAGTAGGATAGTGTTATGTCTAGGATTCAAAAGCTCAGTTCTTTATTATCAAATCAAATTGCTGCAGGAGAGGTTATTGAACGTCCTGCTTCAGTTGTCAAAGAGTTAGTTGAAAACAGTATTGATGCTGGTGCGAAAAAAATTGAAATCGACATTGAACAAGGCGGCATGCGTTTAATCCGCGTGCGTGATGATGGCAGAGGCATACATGCGGATGATTTGCTTTTAGCATTAAGCCGACATGCAACCAGCAAAATTTACCAATTAGATGATTTAGAAAAAATATTCACCCTAGGCTTTCGTGGTGAGGCATTAGCGAGTATTAGCTCAGTTTCACGATTAACGCTGTCATCAGCGGTTGATGGTGAGGCGGGTGCACAAATTGTTTCACAAGGTGTTGCAGAAGGATTAGAGTGTGTGCCCGTAGCTCATCCACGAGGTACAACTGTAGAGGTGCGTGATTTATTTTTTAATACACCCGCAAGACGTAAGTTTTTACGTACTGAAAAAACAGAATTCGATCATATCGATGAATTAATCAAACGTGTTGCACTCAGTCGATTCGATATTCAATTTATTTTGAAACATAATCAACGTGTTGTGCGCCATTATCGTGATGCACAGTCTGACGTTGAATGTGAGCAGCGTGTTGCAACATTGTGTGGGGCAGAATTCTTGCAACATGCTTTGAAAATTGAAACAGTCATCGAAGGAACAAAATTATTTGGCTGGATAGCATTACCTACTTTTTCGCGCGCACAAGCTGATTTACAGTATTTTTATGTGAATGGGCGTGTGGTCAAAGATAAATTGGTTAATCACGCTGTGCGGCAAGCGTATCATGATGTGATGTATGGTAATCGATATCCAGCATATGTATTGTTTCTTGAAGTTTCACCTGATCAAGTAGATGTGAATGTGCATCCAACAAAACATGAAGTGCGTTTCCGCGAAAGTCGTTTAGTGCACGATTTTATCGTACATGGTGTGCATGATGCATTAGCACATGTGCGTCCAGGGCAAGATAATGTTTCAGCACCAACTACCATGACGCATGAAGATGGGCTGGTTACAGAGAATGTTATTTCCGCGGCAGAAAGTTTTTCTGTGCCTAAGTTCATACAACAAGTGCAGCATCAAAGCCATTTGCCAATGAAAGTCCGTGAGCAAGTGCATACTGCTTATCAGCAACTACATGCGCCTGCTGCGCAGGTTGCCGCCATGCAAGATGTTGCAGAAGATACAGCGGTACCTCCATTGGGCTTTGCATTAGCGCAATTGCAAAATATTTATATTTTAGCAGAAAATGCAGATGGTTTAGTGTTAATTGACATGCACGCAGCACATGAGAGAGTGATGTATGAAAAATTGAAGCAAGATGTGGAAAATCAAAAAATCAATTCACAACCATTATTAATTCCGCTCACAGTCGTATTAAGTGAGCGTGAGGCAAATGCAGTTGATGATCAGCAAGCGATTTTTCAAGAAGTAGGAATTAAAGTAGAACGTTTAAGCCAAGAAGTTCTTGCGATTCGTGAAGTTCCAGAATTATTACGCGATGCTAACTTGGTGCAATTAATGCGTGATATTGCTTCAGATTTAGTGGTGAATGAAAAAAGTTCGCGTATACACGAATATATAAATCATATTTTAGGAACGATGGCGTGTCATGCTGCGGTGCGTGCGCATCGACGTTTAACGATTCCAGAAATGAATGCATTATTGCGCACGATGGAGAAAACAGAGCATGCAGGACAGTGTAATCATGGTAGACCTACCTGGATGACATTAACGATGGATGAATTGGATAAGTTATTTTTGCGTGGACGTTAACATGAGCGCACCCATTATCTGTCTCATGGGCCCAACCGCATCAGGTAAAACACAATTAGCAATTGATTTATTGCAATATTTTCCATTTGAAATTATCAGCGTTGATTCTGCGATGGTTTATCGTGGTATGGATATAGGTACTGCAAAACCAGATGCTGTTACACTCCAACAGGCACCGCATCGTTTAATCGATTTTTGTGACCCTAAAGACGCTTATTCCGCTGCGCAATTTAAGCAAGATGTGCTACGTGAAATTGATGATGTGATTGCAAAAGGAAAAATACCGTTGCTCGTTGGTGGTACGATGATGTACTTCCGAGCTTTACAGCAAGGTATTGCTGAAATGCCAGCCGCGAATGCTGAAGTGAGAGAAAAATTATTGCATGAAGGTCAAGCACTAGGTTGGCCTGCATTACATGAACGGTTGCAAAATATTGATCCTATTGCTGCAGCACGTATTCATCCGCATGATAGTCAGCGTATTCAGCGTGCATTAGAAGTATATATGGTGAGTGGTAAAGCGATTACGGCTTGGCGGCAAGAAGGTAATCAAGATGTTTCGCATGAGTTTGTGAGTATAGCTATTGCTCCGCACGACAGAAAAATTTTGCATGAACGTATCGCGCTACGTTTTGCAAAGATGTTAACCGAGGGGTTGATTGAAGAAGTTAAAATATTATTTGCGCGCGGAGATTTGCATTTAGATACGCCAGCGATTCGTTCTGTAGGGTATCGTCAAGTGTGGGAATTTTTAGAAGGCAAATGTACTTATGCAGAAATGCAAGAAAAAGGCATTGCTGCAACACGGCAATTAGCAAAACGACAATTAACGTGGTTACGTAGTTGGCCAGATGTGACATGGTTTGATAGTGAAGATAAAAATTTATTACAGCATGTTAAAGAATATTTAATTTCAATAGTGTAAGGTGGGCAAAGCGCAGTGTGCCCACCATGTATCGTTAATTATGGAATAAAGTAATACGGATTAGGTAATTTAAAGGTCTTATCTGCGTGTCCGCCCATTAAATCACTTTCTTGGTCACCCATGTTCAACACGATATCGTAACCTAGTTTTTCGATTTTTTCGCGCTCGCCAATTTTATAAATCGATGCTGATTTTTCATGATAGTTTTCTGGTTTTAATTGCAAACCATCCCACTTTTGATATCCAGCATTAACTAGATTTTTCATTGTTGGGTCTTTTGAGCTATCTGTGCGGCCTGTTACAAAAAATACGGCAACATTGTTTGCTTTTGCATAATTATATAATTTCAATGTAGGTTCGATGACGGGATCGTTGCCATGGTTTTCTGCGTTGTCGATTTCACCGAATGTACCGCCAAAGTTAAGGCGAAGCATGTCAGGATAATTTGATAAAGAAGTTTCATCGATATCTAAAACGATAGCGAGTTTTTTATCTGAATTTGTTTTCTTTTCATTCGCTAAGCGATTCTTTAGGTATAACATAGCTTGATCTACGACTTTGCTTTGATCTTTTTGGTATTCGCCTGAATCGTGATATTTGATGAGGGTTTGTTTGACTAAATAAAGGTTTTTCGGTTCTTTTGCTAATCCTAGCTGGGCATAAGCAATTGTGCTAGCAAGAACAATACTTATAGTAGCAATTTTTTTGATCATAGAGGGGTCTCATTAAATTTGAAAGAGGCACTGTAGCAAAATGGATAAATAAGCGCAATTGAGGGATAATCCGGTAGTTAATTTTTTAGGGAATAAAGAGATGAAAGAAAAGATTCAAACTGAAAAAGCTCCTGCAGCGATTGGTAGTTATTCGCAAGCGATACGTAGTGGTAACACAGTGTATCTTTCAGGCCAGATTCCATTGGATCCAGCTAGTATGACTGTTGTAGCGGGTGATGTTAATGCGCAAATTCATCAAGTATTCAAAAATTTAAAAGCGGTGACAGAAAGCATTGGTGGTTCATTGGATCATATCGTAAAGCTAACTGTATTTTTAACGGATATCGCAACGTTAGCAAATGTAAATGAAATTATGCCGCAGTATTTTTCACAGCCGTATCCAGCAAGAACATCAATTGGTGTTGCCGCATTGCCAAAAGCAGTGAGTGTTGAAGTGGAAGCGATAATGGTGTTGTAACCCTCATCCCCAGCCCTTCTCCCATTCGTAAAAAGCACGATGGGAGAAGGGAGGAAATAAAAAATCACCTCTCCACTTGTGGAGAGGTCGCCACGTGTTTTTTACGTGGCGGGTGAGGTCTTCTCTTTTATTAATTTCTTTCTGCAGTAACAGGGGTTTTAGCAGGTGTTGCGGGTGTAGGTGCAGCTGCTGCAATAATGTTTTGATTCAGCATCGTCATCGTTTTTAAGATTTTTTGTGCTTCGTAAAGTTGGAAGTCTTCACGGGCTAGAGCGATCGCGTCATTTTTATTAAATTTTGGCGCTTTGTTTTCAGCTTCTTTGCCTGGTAAGTGACCTTTCAATTCAAATTCTTTGATAGGTTCTAAAATAGCATCTGTATTCACTTTGCCGTCAATTTTTAAATCTGCAATCATGACATCTGGAATGATGCCAATGTTTTGAATCACACGTCCAGATGGAGTGTGGTACAAAGCGGTAGTGAGTTTGATTGCATGTTTATCATCAAGCGGTAATACAGTTTGTACTGAACCTTTGCCAAAGCTGGTTACACCCACAATCACTGCGCGATGATAATCTTGTAATGCACCGGCAACGATTTCTGATGCGGAAGCAGAGCCTTCATTCACCAAGATAACGATAGGTGCGCCATTTAAAATATCACCTCGTGTTGATTTAGGTGTTATTTTTGCTTTGTATTGTGCTTTTTGCATGCGTCCTTCCGTGTACACAATCACATTATTGTATTTGTTGTTGAGTACACGATTATCAAGAAAGACGTCTGCAACTTGCACTGCTGTTTCTAATAGCCCGCCTGGATTATTACGTAAATCTAACACTAAGCCTTTTAAGCTGCCGCCATTATCTTTTTTTAACTTTTCAATTGCAGAAATCATTAGCTCTGTTGTTGGTTCTTGAAATTGTGTAATGCGCACATATCCAAAGTCATGATCTAACATTTTGCTCTTTACGCTGACAATGTGAATCGTGTCACGCATTAACTTGTAGTTGATAGGTGTTTTTTCACCTTTACGAATAACAGTTAATGCAACTTGTGAACCTTTCTTGCCGCGCATGTTGTCAACAGCTTCTTGCAATGTCATTTCATTAACAAGTTTGCCATCGATTGCAACAATATAGTCATTGGATTTTATACCTGCTTTTGCTGCAGGTGTGTCATCAATAGGGCTAATAACTTTTAACACGCCATATTCGCCGGTGACTTCAATACCAAGGCCGCCAAATTCGCCATTGGTTGTCATTAATAATGTTTTATATGAATCTTCATCAAGATACTCCGAATGTGGATCGAGTCCACTGAGCATGCCACGTATCGCATCTTCTAATAATTTTTTATCACTAATGTTTTGTACATAGAAATCTTTGATCTCGGAAATTGCGCTGGTGAAGCGATTAATATCAGCTTCTTCAAGTGCTTTCATATCGCTAGGAGCTGTTAATGGACTGGGTGTTTCTTTTAACGCAAAAACAGGTGAGGCTAATCCAATACACACAGAGGCAAAAACAAAGCGAAAGAAAACCATGTAATGTGATTTCATAATTGATCCCTCGGTTGGGTAACGGGTGTAGTTCTCTCTTTTATGACTTAAGTATAACGCATTTTAAATAGACCGGTGTGGGAGATTTGATTAGGTATAGCGACACCATGTGCTAGGGTTTATCGGTATACCATTTTGGCGTATTTCAAAGTAGAGGCCTGCTGAAGTGAAGCCCCCGGTGTTACCAATTGTGGCTATTATCTCTCCAGGGCGCACGTTTTTGCCTACTTTTACTTGCAGTGCTTGATTCCGTGCATAAAGACTCATGTAGCCATTGCCATGATTAATAATGACTAATAATCCAAAACCTCGTAACCAGTTTGCAAAAATGACTTTGCCTGCGGCAATCGCTTTTACGGGTGAGCCAATGGGAGCTTTAATAATCACACCGGTTAAGTGTTGGTCGCCTACTTCAAGTGCACTTCCAAAGCGCGCGGCGAGTACACCTTTTGTTGGCCAATGGAGTTTGCCTTGTAATTCTACAAATGATTGCGTATTGAGGAGATCACCCGCTTGAATTTGTAAGTCTTGAATAGCCGTTTGTAATGCTTGTTGGTTTGCTAGTAATGCGGATAACTCTTGTTGTTTTGATTGTGATTCACGCGCAATTTCTGTTATTAACGCTTGTCGTAGTTTTTGTGCATCTAATTGATACTGATGCTGATGTGTTTTATCTTCTAATAAAGTGCGCAAGCTATTTTGATGTTGAGTCAGTGCAGCCATGTTTTGTGTTAATATCAGCAGCGTTTTTTTGATATCAGTGATCAACGCTAAACGTTGTTCTGTTAAATAACGATAATAGCCAAGATATCGACTCAGAGTGTTAGGGTTTTGTTGGTTTAAAATGATTTTAACTTCATTAATGTTTCCTAAGCAATATGCGGATCGAATATGCATCGCTAAGGCTTCGTGCTGATGACTCAATTTGGTTAAATTGTTTTTGCGTTCCTCACGCAAGCTAAGTAATTTTTGTTGTTCATTTTGCAACGCTAGGTTGATAGTGCCGATTTGTTCACTTAATGTTGCCAGAGTTAATTCAATCGATTTCAATTGTTCATGTAAGTCTGTTTGTTGTTGTTGATCTTGTGATAGCGCAGATTTTATTTCTTGAATTTTGTTAGAGACATTATCTAATTCTACTTTTTTATATGAAATAGGATTTGCATTGGTCACGCAGCACAATATGCTGGACAGGCAAGTCGTCAATAATATTCTTACGAAATTCTTCATGGTTTAGCTCAGTGCAAAAATGGGTTGTCCTGTCATTTCTTTAGGTTGTGGTATATCCAAGAGATGCAGCATAGTTGGCGCAACATCAGCAAGTACGCCATTATTTTTTATGACTTTTGCATTGCGTCCCACATAAACAAGGGGAACTAATTCATGTGTATGTGCTGTATGGGGTTGTTGTGTCGTATTGTCAAACATCATTTCTGCATTGCCATGATCGGCAGTAATGAGCGCTTCGCCTCCAACTGTTTGTAATGCGGTAATAATTTTTTCTAAGCAAGTGTCTATTGTTTCTATCGCTTTAACTGCGGCAGAAAAATTACCTGTGTGGCCAACCATATCCGGATTGGCAAAGTTACAAATGATGACATCATATTTTTGTGCTTTGATTTCAGCTACCAATTTATCCGTCAATTCAAGTGCGCTCATTTCTGGTTGTAAATCATAAGTAGATACTTTAGGCGAAGGAATTAATATGCGATCCTCACCAGGATACGCTTGTTCAATACCACCATTAAAGAAGAAAGTGACATGCGCATATTTTTCTGTTTCAGCAATGCGTAGCTGGCGTAATTGTCGCTGACTGAGATATTCGCCGAGAATATTATTTAAACGCTCCGGTTGGTAAGCAAGGGTTGCAGCTAAGGTGGTATCATATTCAGTAAGTGTTACAAAATTTTTAATTTGTGGATGAGTGGCGCGTTCGAATCCATGAAAATCATCATCGATTAATGCATGTGAAATTTCGCGAGCACGATCCGCACGGAAATTCATGAAGATGACGGTATCGCCATTTTGTATTGGTGTAGGTTTACCAACAGAAGTTGCTTGCACAAATTCATCGGTTTCGCCACGAGCATACGCTTGCTCTAATCCTTTGAGTGCAGTTTCCGCATTAAATTTTGCTTTTGCTGCGGTTAATAAGTCATAGGCTTGTTGGACGCGATCCCAGCGTTTATCTCTATCCATTGCATAATAACGACCGATTAGCGAAGCAATTTTGCCACACTGCAATGTATCGCAAGTGTTTTGTAGGTTTTGAATGGAAGCCGCGGCACTTTGTGGTGGTGTATCTCGGCCATCTAAAAAGGCATGCATGAAAACATTTTTTGCATGATGTGATGCGGCGAGTTTTAACAAGGCATAAATCTGTCTTTCATGGCTATGTACCCCGCCTGGTGATAGTAGGCCTAAGATGTGAATGGCTTTGTTATGTTGTACTGCATCGGTGATGGCATTTACTAAGATCGTATTTTGATAAAATTTTCCAGATTCAATGTCGAAATCAATGCGTGTTAAATCTTGGTGAACAACACGACCAGCGCCCATGTTTAAGTGGCCTACTTCAGAGTTGCCCATTTGATCGTCAGGTAGCCCGACGCATTTACCAGATCCTGAAATAAGTGTATGCGAATAATTTTTCCATAGCTGATCCCAGAATGGTTTATGAGCAGCTGCAATCGCATTTGCATTGGTTTCTTCGCGATAACCCCAGCCATCAAGAATGATCAACGCAAAAGGGCGTGGTTTCTTAGTCATAAGCTTTGATCTTCCATTAAATTTTCTGGGGATATGATAACGCACCTTACCTTTCGCCGATATGGTGTTCTTTATGTAAAAATTTCACCTTATGCAGATCAAAGCTCAGCATGCCCATCGTATTGGCATGACCGATCACCTAATCGTGAGCGTGCCCGTTTGCGTTTTTTCTTCGAATTTTAGCATTCCACCTTTTGGTTGGCACGCTGCGCTTTTGCCTACCCTACGAAAAACTTCCGCAGATAAATTATATTGGCATTAGCTCTGACAATCGATAAACTAAAGTGAAATAGTTTTGAGGTAAATTCGTCATGATGAAATCGCAGCGCAAAAATTCTCCCATTTGGGCGGTTGTTATTGCGGCAAGCTCGCTTTTTTTTCAATCTGCATTTGCTGATTCTCCAGTGACCGCCAATCCTAAGGATCCCTACGAGAAATTTAACCGTGTTATGTTTCGGTTTAATGACTTTGTCGATAATGCGTTGATGAAGCCTATTGCTAACTTTTATATAAAGGTGACCCCTAAGCCGTTAGCCAAAGGTGTCAGTAATGTTTTTTCGAACATTGATACTATTCCTACGGTTGCAAATGATTTGCTGCAAGGAAATTTCTATCAAGGTACTAGCGATGCATGGCGTTTAACAATTAACTCAACAGCCGGTGTGCTTGGCTTGTTTGATGTAGCAACCAATATTGGCTTGGAACCTAATAAAGAAGATTTTGGGTTGACCTTAGCTCGATGGGGTTATACAGATTCAAATTATCTAGTCTTGCCATTTTTAGGGCCTAGTACATTACGTGACGGTATTGGATTCCCGGTCGATTATTATGCGTTTTCGATCTATCCGTATATTACACCGGTTAGAGCACGTTATGAATTGTTTGCTTTTGGTGTGGTAGTTAAGCGAGCTGATATATTACGATTCCAAAATGTATTAGATCAGGCTGCTTTTGATAAGTATGTGTTTATGCGCGATGCTTATATGCAGAGACGTAGTTACCTTATCCAGCGTAATAAAGAGTTGGGTGACCCCTATTTAGATAAGAATAATAATCCAGGAGCTGTTTCATAAGTGTTTCATGTTGGGTTGTACGAGCCTGAAATTCCACCAAATACAGGCAATATTATTAGATTGTGTGCAAATACAGGCATGCAGTTGCATCTAATTCATCCATTAGGGTTTTCGCCTGATGATAAACAAGTCAAGCGGGCGGGCTTGGATTACCATGAATGGGCGCGTGTTCAGCATCATGAAAATTATTCCGCATTTTACAAAGAATTGAATGGCGCACGAGTTTTTGCCTGCTCAACAAAGGGGCAAAAAAACTATTCTGAGATAACTTACCAACCCGGCGATGTGTTTCTTTTTGGTCCTGAAACAAGAGGATTACCAAAAGAAGTGTTGGAAAGTTTCCCATCTGAAAATATTATTCGCATTCCTATGTTGGCCCAGTCACGAAGTTTAAACCTTTCTAATGCAGTAGCAGTGATAGTTTATGAAGCGTGGCGTCAGCTGGGATTTAGAGAGTGAAATGATTTTTTGGGTGTATAATTAAATAAAGAGTACAATACAAGAGGTAGTTTAAGTGGCTCCAACGGATGTGCAGTTAACAGAAAACGTTTTAAATGAAATTTCAGAGCATGCTTATGCTCTTGGGATGGGCTTGCAAAACGCAGCGCCTCCCTGTGTTGGTGATCATGTCAAACCAATCAAGACAGTCCAGTATTTAACGGATTTAGCAGTGATGTTGCAGGAGCAGAATCGTTTGGTAAAAGAAATGCCGCTTAATAAATAAAAGTCGGCCTGCAAACAGCATTTAATTTTAGGTGAATCTTCATGGCAAGTAGTGCAGAGAATGATAGACAAGAAAAATTAAAATTAATTGAAATTGTAAAGCAAGCATTACAACGTGATTTAGAACTTAGAGAGCAGTATGGAATTGGTGAGAAATTTCGTTTTGTGCGCGATCGCTTAAATACATTATTAGCTACCTTAGAAAAAGGGTTGCCAGCAGAAGGTAGCCTTCAGTCTAAACGCGATATATTAGCGGAAGATGAAAAACTGGTATATGTTTATCTTTATAATACGCAAGGGATACAAGTCCGTACCTGGCAAACCTTAGTTAATCCTAAAGTATTTTATGAGTATAGTGTTAATCGTCCGATTTATGATGAGAAACATAATATTGAAGCATTATTAAAAAGTAAAACCAACAAAGCGCAGCATGGTTATTTAACGGTTGCAGTAAAACAAAATTGCATTTTAAAGAGTGCTAATGAACATAAAGATCTTCTGGGTAATCCAGTTGTTAAAATAAAAGAAGGTTCATTGCATTACGACCGCGTTATGTCATTTACCCATCAAGATATAGAATATACAGTGCAAGAAGATGGTTCATTAGTTAAAAAAAATTAATTTGTTTTTAATTACAAAAACGCCAAAGCGCATTTTCTTTGGCTAGACGTCTATTATGTAAAGGAGATAAGAATGGGATTAAGCCGAGTACATCAACAATCCTTATCAAGAGCTATTCAGCGGCAATCGCAGTTGCATCAAGAGTTGCAAGAAGCAATTTTTTTGCTGAAGGAATTTTTAGATTCGCGAAAAAAAGCATTAAAATATAGCGGAGCGCTTTCGCTGTCTGGAGCTGTTTCTGCTGTGGGTTTAGTTGCTAGCACATCGTTAGCTGCATTTACTTTTGTGATCCCGGCATACTTCGGATATAAACTTTTTACTACGCCTCGGTATAAACTGGATGCTAGTGGTATAAATTATGCTTTTGTAGTTGCAGCAGCAGAGCGTGCTGGGATAGCGTTGCCACCGATATTGGATTTTAGATATAGTTTTAGATCGCTAGATGCTTTCACTTACAATCTTAGATCTTTATCTAAAGTAATATCATTATTTCAACTAAGGCTTAGAGAAACCAAGGCAGCTATTGTCGTTTTTTCATGCGCATTAGTTTTGCCTTCAATCAAACCTTTAGCCTTGCCCGCAGGTTTTCATGGGTTTGATCAGAAAAGAATGCTTGAACAAGACAAACATTACCGTCTCTCGCTGATTAAATCACGAGTAGCGTTTGAGCTAGGTGGGGAAAGAAAAAATAGTCTTGTTAAAAAAGATAATAAAGATGTTGTTCATCCAGTTTACTCATTCTTCAAGCGTTTAAAGAATGAAAGCAGTCCTGCAGACTCCGTTAAAAAAGTTACTGGCAAAATATATGAATATGCTGGATTGAAATTTTAAGAAGTGTAGCTAATCGTTGTCATGCCATAAATTTTCTGTCCACTTAATAGATTGAAAAAATATTTACTTGCACAGAAAATTATGTGGCATCCAGGCTTTGATGTGCTTTCTTACGAAGTGTGTTGGAGCAGCTGCTGGATACCAGCTAAGAGCACGCTGGTATGACATACTTGAGAAAACTATCGCTTTTTTGATGAAGGGCTCAAATGCTTTTCAATAAATTCTTCTAACGGATCTGTCTTGTGTTCATGTTTATGTTCATGATGGGCTTTATGACTTTTTTCCGCTTTATTATTTTGCGTATACATTTGGTTTAATTTTTTTAAAATAGCATTTCTTGCGGTAGGCGCGCTTTCTCCTAACCATTGCTTAAATCGCAAAAGGCTAATGCTATTGTGTCGCACTCCAAGAATAGCAGGATCAAGAAAGGGAACTGAAAAATCAATAGTGGTAAGTTTGATTTCATCCTGCATAGAAGTTTCGCGCTTTTGTTTGTCCTCTGTCTGTGCAACACTTTCACGTTGTTTTATTTCAGAAGAAATTTCAATAGCAGTTCGTGGCGTTGCTGCCGTGCGAACGGCAACAGTCGCTACATTTTTTGTATTGCGCAGAAAGCCATGTTGTTTTTGGTTTTCAATATAAAGCTTATGAGATTTGCGATCGACCTTTTCAATTTCTTCAGAAGATTTCTCTAGCTTATTTAGAGCATGATCTTGTTGCTTTTTTTCTTGCTGATAAAATTCTTGTAAACTTTGATGCTGACGTTTGCGTTCTAATTCTATGGCGACTTTTTGCTGATTACCAATGCGATTGCCAGATGAGGTAGATGTTTCGCCAGATTCTTTTGGTGCTTGTTTGGGCTTAATTACCGTTCTGCGACAGTCAGAGCAAATGGCGCCATACGTGGTACCTTGGTTTCCACCAAGTTGCAAAAAGGCCGATAGCGACTTTTTTTCGCCACATGACGTACAGACTCTTGTTAATAGGTTCTCTTTATCCATACTGCTTTTGAGATAAGTTAACGGTAGTGTTTGATGAAATTATAGACGAAAAATGAGCGCGCCTAATAAATTTTGATAGCACAAGAATAGCTTACCCGTTGATCGATATCAATATTTCTAGGCGGAATCAGAGCGTTATAGGAACCCCTTGCTAGATCAAATCTGATAGAGTATGCTCAACGCTTTGATTATATTGGCATTGCGCATTGTTGTTAATTTATGAATTATGGAGAATAAGAAGATGACAAAAGGGCCGTCACTACAAGATCCTTTTTTAAATACACTAAGAAAAGAAAAAATTCCGGTTTCAATCTATTTAGTGAATGGTATTAAGTTGCAGGGTTTAATTGAATCCTTCGATCAATTCGTTGTTTTGTTGAGAAATACAGTGAGCCAAATGGTTTATAAGCATGCCATTTCTACTGTGGTGCCATCTCGCAATGTTAATTCACCAATGGACTATTCACACCATGCAGCTACAAATGGAAATGGTGGAAGTACAAATGGTACTAAAGAAAAAGAATAAGAACGTGTGGAGGGATAGTTGATCGATCGCCCAGAGGGTGGCGAGAACGCTGTCCTAGTTCATATAAATTTTCCCACAGGCGGTATGCAAGAAGACTTAACTGAGTTTAAGGAACTTGCTCGCTCTGCTGGGGCGAATTCTATAGAAGTAGTCACTGGCACACGCCATGCGCCCGAATCAAAATATTTTGTTGGCTTAGGTAAAGCAGAAGAAATTCAAGCTGTTGTTCAAGCTCATCAAGCAGATCTCGTTATTTTCAATCACTCACTCACTCCAGGTCAGGAGCGCAATCTCGAGCGTTTATTTCAATGTCGTGTCGTGGATCGCACTGGATTGATTCTCGATATTTTTGCACAACGTGCACGTAGTTTTGAAGGTAAGCTACAAGTTGAGTTAGCGCTATTGAAACATATGTCGACACGATTGATTCGTGGGTGGACACATTTGGAAAGACAGCGTGGAGGTATTGGATTACGCGGTCCAGGTGAAACACAGCTCGAAGTAGATAGACGCTTAATTCGCAATCGTATTCAGTTTATTACTAAACGTTTAACGCGTGTGAAACAACAGCGAGAGCAGGGCCGTAAAGCGCGTCGTAAAGCGACAGTTCCAACCGTGGCATTAGTTGGTTATACCAACGCGGGTAAGTCGACATTGTTTAATCGTTTAACTGGTGCAGAAGTCTATGTAGAGAATCGGTTGTTTGCAACATTAGATCCTACTCTGCGACGTATAGAAGTGCCTGAATTAGGCGCTGTCATTTTGGCGGATACTGTCGGATTTATTCGGCATTTACCGCATGATTTAGTCGAAGCATTTCATGCAACATTAGAAGAAGTATGTGAAGCTGATTTATTATTACATGTTGTGGATGCACATGATGAAAATAAACAAGCGAATATCGTGCAAGTGAATGAAGTATTAAAAAGCATACATGCAGAAGAGGTACCAAGCGCTTTTGTGTATAACAAAATTGACTTATGCCCGGGTGTACCTGTCAGTGTTGAACTAGATGATGAAAATAGAATAAGACGTATTTTTGTTTCGGCGCAAGAAAACTTAGGAATACAGGAGTTGTTACAAGCAATTGTTGCGCTATTAGGAAAAGATACAGTGCAACAAAAAATTGTATTGTCTCCAGCAAAAGCAAAATTTCGCGCCCAACTGTATCGCATGAATGTGATTCAATCTGAAGCCATTGATGATGAAGGTAATTATCATTTAGTTGTAAGAATGCCACGAGTCGATTGGGAAAAGTTAGTGGCCGTTGAGCATTTGTGATTTCTCCGATATTTTACTCCCTTCTCCCAAAGCGTTTTTTGCGAATGGGAGAAGGGCAGGGGATGAGGGTATAAATAATGAAAGCAATAAAACAATCCACCATCGAAGCAACAGTCATGTTAGAAAACTCAATGTGGGTAGCTATTTTTGAAAGAAAAGAGGCTGCTGAATATGCGGTAGCACGTGAAATCTTTGGCTCAGAGCCACCTGATGCGGAGTTATATCAGTTTGTACTGCATCATTTCGACAAATTAAGATTTACTGCGCCAACAGAATTTATCTTGGTTGTAAAACGTAAAAACTATAAGCGTATGCAACGTGATGTGCGTTATGAAATGGAAAAAGCAAAAACAGGGTTGAAAAGTGAATCGCATGCACAAGAGGTGTTGCGGTTGGATCTAGAGCAAAAAAAGAAAATAAGAAAGACAGTATCAAAAGCTGAGAAAGAAGCGGAGAGCGATAAAAAGTTTCAGTTAAAACAAGAAAAACGTAAGCAAAAGCATCGAGGACATTAAATGTTTTCAGTGATAGAGACCATTAGAAATGCAACTAAAAATGATATCCCAAGAGTTGTAGAGTTGTTGGCAAAAGATACATTGGGGCAGCAACGTGAAACTTTCACGAATCCTCTTCCTGATTGTTACTATGCCGCGTTTGCTTTAATTGATAATGATCCAAATAATTATTTGCTCGTTATGGAAATAAATGGCGAAGTCATAGGTACATTACAATTAACAATTATTCCCAATTTAACTTATCGCGGTAGCAAGCGTGCATTGATTGAGGGTGTAAGAATTGATGAAGCATATCGTAGCCAAGGTTTGGGTGAGAAATTTATTGCATACGCGGTTAATCAATCACGTGAAGAAGGTTGTTACTTAGTTGAGTTAACAACAGACAAGCGTCGTGATCGAGCCATGGCGTTTTATAAAAAATTGGGTTTTGTCGCTTCACATGAAGGATTTAAATTAAAATTTTAATGTGGGAGGAGTGATGGAAAAATTATTTTCTTATGGTACGTTGCGTTATGAAGCGGTGCAGATTGAAACGTTTGGACGCAAATTACAGGGTTCAGCGGATGTTTTAACAGGTTATAAATTATCGCAATTAACAATTAATGATCCCCACGTTGTTGCAACAAGTGGAGATGCGGTTCATCCGATACTGGTTCCGAGCAATGATATCAATGATCATGTGGAAGGAATGGTATTCGAAATTACTAGCGATGAATTAGCCTCTGCAGATAAATATGAAGTAGATGAATATCAGCGTGTACAAGTGACATTAGCTTCGGGCTGCTCTGCCTGGGTGTATGTTGCGAAGTAGTTGGGTTCAAATGTTTGTAGCTTGATAGTTCTACTTCAACTTTCCCTGTCTCGCCTCCACTTCCCGCGGCTTGTCCGGCGTTGTTGCATAAATCAAAATCTGCACTATTCCCCTCTCCCGAAATGCTTTTCTTTGGGAGAGGGGCTAGGGGCTAGGGGTGAGGGTGTTTGAAGTGGCACAAATATCTTTATGAAGCACATACCTTTGCTCAGAACCCTCATCCCCAACCCTCGTAAAAATCACTCCGGGAGAAGGGAGAAAATCGATTTATGCAACAACGCCGGACAAGCCGCGGGAAGTGGAGGCGAGAGGGCGGGAAGTTGAAAATGAAGTGCAGGAAGTGGAGAGTGAGGCGCAGGAAGTTGGGTGGTATGTTTCACGGTGGTCATTGTCGTCCCTCAAGCCCAAAACGCTGAACCAGAAAATCAATGATACTTCGCAGCTTTGCAGTGGGACGAGTATCCTGCGCATAGATTAAATACATCGGTATCGGTTTAAATGACCACTCAGGCAAAACATGTACCAGGCGACCTGCTGTGATATCGTCGGCCAACAGCATTTCAGGTTGCAATACAATGCCAGCTCCAAGTAAGGCGGCGGTGCGCAAAGCACTTCCCTGGTTTGCGCTGAATCGACCTCTGACTGTTACCTCATATATCGCAGCATCGGGTCCGATCAAATGCCAGCGATTTTGGTGGCGCCAATAGGATAAGCCCAAGCAACTATGCATTTTTAACTGCTCTGGATGATCTGGTTGTCCATGCTTGGCTATATAGCTCGGCGCTGCTGCAAGTATTCGACGGTAGGGCTTGAGTGGGCGGGCGACCAGTCCGGTTGCATCAATTTCTCCGATTTGAATTCCTAGTTCATAACCATCATTGATCAGGTCCGGTACGCGATTATCGAGGGTCAATTCAACATTGACATCAGGATGGTGTGATAAGTATTCAGTCAATATCGGGACAAGATTTTGATTGCCGAAGCTGACGGGTGCTACCAATCTAACGAGTCCGCGAGGGCTAGCTTGAAGCTCGGATGCGCTTGCCTCCGCTAGCTCTACTTCAGCGAGTGCATGCTTGCAACGTTCATAATAAAGTTGACCTACTTCAGTCAGGTGCTGTCGCCGAGTGGTGCGATGTAGTAAACGGGCGCCAAGACGCTCTTCAATAATTCGGATATGCTTAGCTACCATGGTCGAAGAGACATTGCTGATTTCCGCTGCAGCAGTGAAGCTGCCGCATTCAACTACCTTTACAAACATTTCCATGCCCGCCAATTTACCCATGATTAAGAACCTATAGGTTTTAAATCATTTAATCTATCACATATTTATTCGCTTTAGCATCTAAGTAATACTGGTGTTACTCAATCCTGAGTCAAATTTATGAAGAGGTTGTCATGCCAATATTACGATTAGAAATGCATCCAGGCCGTACGTTAGATCAAAAGCGTGCGTTCGTTCGCGAAGTAACACGTGTTGCTGTTGAAACCCTAGGCTGCCCACCAGAAAGCGTGGATGTGGTGATCGGTGAGGTCGCTCGTGAAGATTGGGCGAAGGGTGGGCAATTGATGGCGGATAAATAAGCTGAATAAAAGTAGCGTTGCTCTGAGCTATTCCCACGAATGTTTGGTGGTATTCTTCCCCTCTCCCCTCGTAAAAATCACTCCGGGAGAAGGGAGGATATCAATTTGCGAAACAATGTCATATGAAGTTGATTCGTGCTGGAGCTTACCTCTTCCAAATCTTCTTAATGCGTTTATTAATGACATTGGGAAACACAGCATTAATCCACAGGGATAAGCGGTTGTACGTGCTCACAACAACATTTTTCTTATTGATAAATGCATTCCAAGCATCATCAGCTAGTTCATGCGCCTGTTTATAAGGAAACACGCCACTCATTTTGAAATAACGTAATGCAATTCTACCAATGCGTTTTTGCATGCGTGAATGAAGGGGAGGTGCAATGTAGGTTGTAATCGCAACATCATTTTGTATTTCGCGTGCTAATACTTCGCCTAAGCTCCAAAGTGCTGCATTGCTCGCAGCGTAGCCTGAAAATAATGGAAATCCACAGCGACCACTCGGCGATGCGATGGTTAAAATACCAAGAGGATTTGCGGTTGCAAGATGCGTTAAAAATAATTGCATTAATTCAAATGCAGCAATGCAGTTTACTTGCAACATGGACTTAAATTTAGCAATTGGTAAATGAATAAATTCATCTGTTTCAGCAATGCCAGCGCAGTAAATCAGCGCATCATATTTATGATCGGATTTTTTTAAGCTATCCATAAATGATTGGAATTGGTGTGGATTGTCTAAGTCCACTTGCAATGTATTCACAGAGAGTTCATTTTTAAGGGAAGTTAGTTTTTCACTATCTCTACCTACAAGCGTTAATTGAAATTTATCTTTTACCAGCTTGCGAGCAAATGCAGATCCAATCGCGCCGGTGCCACCAATGATAAGAATAGATTTATGTTGCTCTGGAGTAGTCGGCTTTTGCTTCTTTTCAAATATCGGTTGTTTTACAACATCAAATAAATTTAAAAATGTATCCAGCTCATGTTGTGTATTATAAAAATGAGGTGATACACGAATGTAGTTATCTCGATGTGTGAGATGAATTTTTTCTGTTGCAATTTTTGCAAGTAAAGCATCAGACGCAATTTTTGTGGGGATTTGAAAAGAAACAATGCCCGCTTTGTCATCGTCTGCGGCGAATGATGAAATGCCTTGTGAGAGCAAGCCTCGCGTTAAATAGGTCGTATTCCAATTAATTTTTTCATAAATCGATTGCCAGCCAATATCATGCAGTTCACGTAATGATTGATTTAATGCTGCGATGGGTAAAATATCAGGTAACCCAGGTTCAAAGCGTGTCATTTCATTCGAAAAATCGAGTGTCTTAATTGAAAAATCTTCTGCATATTTGACTGATGTCCAGCCAACAAGAGACACATGCAGTTTTTCTAATAATTCTTTTTTTGCATAAATGAAACCAGCGCCAATGCTGCCAAGCAACCATTTTTGTGCACCACACGCAACAAAGTCGGGTTGAATTTTTTGAATATCGAATGGTGTCGCGCCTATAGCTTGAATAGCATCGATGCAAAATAAAATATTTCGTTCTTTGCAAAATTGAGAGAGTGATGCTAAATCATATTGACGGCCAGTGTAATAACTGACGGCGCTGATACTTAACAAACGTACTTGAGATAAATCGATTTTTGCTAACGTTTCAGCAACAGGGATTCCAGGTTCAACATCGAAAAATTGGAATCGTACTCCTTTAGCTTGTAGAGATTGCCAAATGTAAATATTCGAAGGAAATTCATTGCGAGGGACAATAATGCAATCACCAGGATTAAATGCAATGGCATTAGCAATTAAACTTAATCCGGTTGAGGTATTTTGACAAAAAGCAATTTCTGCTGGATGAGCATTGATTAATTCAGCAGTGCGTCTACGTGTATCTTCTAGTATTCCTAGCCATGCATAAAAATGTTCGCCAAGCGGACGTTGCATTTGTTCGCACAATTGTTTCATGCGCTCTGCGCTAGAAATGGCAATAGGTGTTGTGGCTGCATGATTGAGGTAAATATCATGCGTAGTGATAGAATAATTTTTTCGAATCAATTCGATATTCATATCATTCAGCAAGAGCGAGTGTCTTGTAGCAACGCAAGCTTACGGTAGCGATGCCGCCGACCACAACCCACCAAAGAAATAGTTTCATGAAATCGAAATGCCATTGTTGGTGTAAACTAAAAAATTGCAATGCAGATAATGCCATCAGTGCTGCGAGTCTATCTGTTTGTCCAGCAGGGCCAATGCTGCGAATAGGTTTGCCGCCTGTTAAACCAATCAAGCCAGCATAACTAATCGCCCAGCAGGCGATTAATGCAAATATGCCGAGGGATGGATATCCAGGAGAAGCGAAGATTAATGCCAGCATGAGCATCATGTCTGCTGCTTCAGGTGTTAAGCGGTTGAGGATAGAGCCATTGGGGGATTGTTTGTTATAGGTTTCTGCGACGAGGCCATCCAATGTGCCAACGATCATGCGAATAAAAATGAGTATGATACCAATCCAATATAAAAATGCTGCATGGGGTGCGATTAAGTAGATGAGTGCAGTGATGAATCCAATTGGAAGTAATACTAAGCTGATATGGTTGGGGTCTCTATCTTTTACGTATTTTAATAAAAATTGTATGAGTTTTCTAAAAGGATATTTTAAATTGTATAGACCTATTTCCATGTCATGAGCCCTATGTTAGTATTTTTTTACCTAAAGAAATTTCCACTATTATAGCGATATCCTTATGAGCTGGATACAGTTGCCCACACAAAATGTCTTAAACAGTATTTTTGCAATTTATTTACTTTTATTTGTTATCACTGGTTGGATTTATTGGGTTAAATTCACCAAGCCTGAAAAAAACATGGTAGAGCTAGTTAGTCGTGTGAAAACATTTTGGGTCATTGTTTTATTGCTTGGCGCATCATTAATTTTAAAACCATCAGTAGCTATTGTATTTTGGGCTTTTGTTAGTTATCTCGCATTAAAAGAATATTTCACTATTATTCCTACAAGGCCCGTCGATAGACGAGTATTGTTTTGGGCTTATATTGCTATTCCAATTCAATATTATTGGATTGCCATTGGTTGGTACGGCATGTTCACGGTGTTCATCCCAGTTTATGTTTTTTTATTTTTACCACTACGTATGGTAACTATTGGGGAGACCAGTGGATTTCTTCGCGCTGCAGGAACCATGCATTGGGGCGTGATGATGATGGTGTATTGTATGAGCTGTATTGCCGCATTATACATGTTAACGCCAAACAATAACCCAATCGCAGGTGCTCCTGGTTTAATTGTGTTTCTATTGTTTCTAAATCAATTTAATGATGCTGCGCAGTATTTCTGGGGTAAAAAATTGGGTAAACATAAAATTATTCCAGCTGTCAGTCCAAATAAAACTGTAGAGGGATTTGTTGGTGGCGCAATCACAACGACCATTATTGCCGCGATCTGTGCGCCATACTTAACACCATTAAGTCATGCGATGGCGTTAATGCTAGGTATTATTATTGCGTGTGCTGGTTTTATTGGTGATGTGATTGTGTCAGCATTGAAACGTGATTTAGGTATCAAAGACACAGGACAGATTCTGCCTGGACACGGAGGGATACTAGATCGGATTGATAGTTTGATGTTTACCGCGCCATTGTATTTTCATTTCATTCACTATTTTTATTATTAATTTATGAATTGTTTTTTACGACAAGTATTTTTCTGTTGCATAGTGAAACCCATTATTTTTTTATTATTGGGTGTTAGCACGCATCATCGTGAGCGGCTACCAAAAAAAGGCCCTGCCATTCTCGTAGCAAATCACAATAGTCATTTAGATACATTGGTTTTAATGAGTTTATTTCCAATTGCGCAATTACCTAAAGTGCGTCCTGTGGCGGCAGCAGATTATTTTTTAACGAATAAATGGGTTGCATGGTTTGCGACTAAAATCATCGGCATTATTCCAATTCAACGCGCAAAAGTGGATAGGCATCCGTTCGCGGCGATTGATGATTTATTGGTGCGAGAAGGAATAGTAATTTTTTTCCCGGAAGGTACGCGCGGCGATCCTGAGCATTTATCAAAATTGAAAACAGGCATCGCCCATATTGCGGCAGATCATCCAGAGGTTCCCATTATTCCTATTTTTTTGTATGGCGCTGGAAAGTCATTGCCAAAAGGCGAGGCATTGCTGGTGCCATTTGTTGTCGATGTCCAAGTAGGTGAGCCGATATTTTATGGTTCCAAAGAGCGGGTGAGTTTTATGGCAGAATTAGAGCGGTTTTTTATAAGCTTTGCTCATTAATACTCCCTTCTCCCATAGTGTTTTTTACGAATGGGAGAAGGGGTGGGGATGAGGGTGTTTAACAAAGATTCCTCACCCGACACGTGAAGAGCACGTGTCGACCTCTCCACAAGTGGAGAGGTGATCTATGTTGCATCTCACCCCAATGACCTCTAGAATCCTTTCTTTAATAGTGTTTCTAATGGAGCATACTATGCCGTGGAATGAACCCGGTAATAACAACGGTAATCAACCAGACCCATGGGGTGGTAAGCGCAACAACCAAAGCCCTCCTGATTTAGATAAAATGCTCGCCGATTTCATCAAAAAATTGCGGGGTATTTTTTCTAATGGCGGCAATAACAATAGCTCATGGCAGCCATCAGCGGAAAAAAGTTTTGGTTATGGTGCTGGCGCGATTGTTTTGGTGCTATTGGTCATTTGGTTTGTGTCAGGATTTTTTATCGTGAACCCAGCAGAAGAGGCTGTGGTGTTACGGTTTGGGCAGTTTAGTGAAACACTGCAGCCCGGCTTGCATTGGATCGCTAGGTTCATTGAAACGAAGTATGTGATCGACGCACAAAAAATATACTCTTTCTCGATGGAAGGTGATTTCCTCACAAAGTCATCTGAACAAGGTGATTTGCCGGTGCAAATTATTCCTGTTGATTTGGGTAAAAAACAAGATTCAGCCGATCTCTCAAAAAATTTAGTTAATGTTGAGTTAACTGTACAGTATCGGATTACTGATCCACGCGCTTATCTCTTCGGCGTGGTGAATCCAGACATCACTATTCAACAAGTTGCTGCAGCTTCATTATCCGATATCGTCGGACAAATGAAATTAGATGATGTGTTGACTACTGGACGTGAAATGTTAAGTGCTGGTGTGGCTGATCGCATCAAGCAAATTTTACCATTATATGGTCCTGGGCTTGAAGTGATTACAGTAACATTAAGAAAAGCTCAAGCGCCAGATCAAGTGCGTGCCGCATTTAATGACGTGAATCGTGCAGATCAAGATCGCGCGACAACCATTCAGCAAGCACAAGCGTATGCAAGTAAAGTGGTGCCATTAGCGCAAGGTTATGCTTCACGAATTTTGGCGGATGCAAATGGGTATCGTCAGCAAGTTGTGCTAGGTGCACAAGCGAATGTTTCGCGCTATCAAGCGTTATTGCAAGCATACCAAAATGCGCCTGAAGTGACGCGTGAGCGGTTGTATTTGGATGCATTCGAAAATATTTTAAATAATACGTCAAAAATATTAGTCGATGTCAATGCAGGCAATAATTTATTGTATTTGCCGCTGGATAAATTAATGCGTCCAGAGAATCATACACGTTTGGAGGCAAATTCTGTATCTGTCCCAGCAGTGACAACGCAGAATGATACAGTTATTCCCGCAAATGCTACCAATAATGGTGAGGTGAAAAATGACGCCAATTAAAACATTTGTTGGGTTGGTTGTAATCGTACTTGGTTTCATTTTATTTTTTAGTGTGTTTACTGTGCGTGAAGGTGAGCAAGCGTTAGTGTTGCGCTTGGGGAAAATTGTAAGCGACGGTAAGCAAGCTGAAGTGTTTAAACCAGGGTTACATCTTCGCGTTCCTTTAATTGAAAGTGTGCGTTTGTTTGATACGCGTATTCAAAATTTATCAACATCGTTAGCGCAACCGTTGAATGTCGTGACAAAAGAACAAACTTATTTAGTCGTCGAATATTTTGCAAAATGGCGTATTACAGATTTACCTCGTTTTTATACGAGCACAGGCGGTAGTGTTTCTTGGGCGGAAGCATTGTTAGAGCAGCGTTTGAATGATGTCGTGCGCGCAGAGTTTGGAAAGGTGACTAGTGCACAAGCTATTTCATATGACAGAGCAAAGATGGTTGCCTCCATTAAAGAGCAAGCAAACCATATCGGCAAAGATCAGGGGATTGCTGTGATTGATGTGAGAATTCAGCAAATCACTTTAGCTAAAGATGTGATGGATTCCGTATTCAAACGTATGGAAACAGAACGTAAGCAATTTGCAGAAGCAAAGCGTGCTGAAGGGATGGAAAAATCAGAAGAAATCAGAGCATTAGCCGATCAAAAAGTGACTGTCATCAAGGCGCAAGCAGCAATGCAAGGCGCGGGTATTCGTGCTCAAGGTGATAGAGATGCAGCAGAAATTTATTCTAAAGCGTACAATACGGATCCGCGTTTTTATGCGTTTTATCGTAGTTTAGAAGCATACCAAAAAAGCTTCGCGAAGAAGAGCGACGTATTGGTGTTGAAGCCAGATGGGCAATTTTTCAGCTATTTTCACAATGCGCAAGGTGGTAGTGCTGCGGCTGTCGCCACAGCAACAAAGAAATAACAGCTTCATGTATGTAACAACGTTGTTAGGATAAGGTATAATGCGGCAGTTGTGGTTGGCGATAGGTTTGGTATTCGTTATCGAAGGGCTTCTTCCGTTTCTCGTCCCGCATATATGGAAAAAATTAATGCAGCAAATGACGCAGCAGAGCGATCGCTCATTGCGTATTATGGGTTTGCTTAGCATGTTGATTGGTCTAGGTTGGTTGTATTTAAACTCACAGTAAATGAGAAAACATCATGGGTAAATGCGTAGTAATTTTAGGTAGTCAGTGGGGCGATGAAGGTAAAGGAAAGGTCGTCGATTTATTAATGGATCAAGCATCTGTGGTTGTACGCTTTCAAGGCGGACACAATGCTGGCCATACATTAGTACTTAATGGTGAAAAAACAATTTTACGACTTATTCCATCCGGTATTTTGCATGCACATGTGCAATGTATGATTGGCAATGGCGTCGTATTGTCACCAACTGCTTTATTACAAGAAATGGGTGAATTAGAACGCCGCGGTGTTCCTGTTTCGCAACGCTTACGCATCAGTGAAGCGTGTACTTTATTATTGCCTTACCATGTTGCATTAGATCAAGCACGTGAAAAAGCACGCGGCAAATCAGCGATTGGCACCACCGGTCGTGGTATCGGCCCTGCTTATGAAGATAAAGTGGCGCGTCGTGGATTACGTTTTGGTGATTTATTTGATGAAAAACGTTTTACTACCCGTTTAGAAGAAGTGCTCGATTATCATAATTTTGTTTTAGTAAATTATCATCAGCATGAGCCAGTAGATTTCAATCAATTACGTGATGCGACCTTAGCATTAGTTCCCCAGTTAGAACCAATGAAAGCCGATGTCACTGCGTTGTTAGCGCAATATCGTAAGCAAGGTAAACATATTTTATTTGAAGGCGCACAAGGCGCATTCTTAGATGTGGATCATGGTACTTATCCTTACGTTACTTCTTCCAATACTGTTGCTGGTGCTGCGAGTACAGGTACGGGGGTGGGTCCATTGTATTTAGATTCTGTGATCGGCATTACTAAAGCTTACGCAACACGCGTAGGCGCAGGTCCTTTCCCAACCGAATTGCATGATGATATCGGTAAGCATATTGCACAACGCGGTAATGAATTTGGTTCAGTCACTGGGCGACCAAGACGTTGTGGATGGTTAGATTTGGTCATTTTACGTCGTTCTATCCAATTAAATAGTATTTCAGGGTTATGTGTTACCAAGCTAGATGTACTAGATGAATTAGATACTATCCGTGTGTGCACAAAGTATCGGTTACATGGTAAAGAAATTACAGAAATGCCATTGGATATGAATGAATTAGCGGCGTGTGAGCCTGTGTATGAAGATTTCCCAGGCTGGAAAACATCTACGTTGGGCGCGAAATCTTTTGCAGCCTTGCCAGAGAAAGCAAAGAAATATTTGTTACGTATTGAAGAATTAGCGGGTGTACCAATTGATATTATTTCTACTGGCGCTGATCGTAACGATACTATCGTATTGAAACATCCTTTCGAAACAGGCGTGAAAGAGTCAGTGGCGTAATTCATTTTTCACCTCTCCCACTTGGGCGTTGTTGCATAAATCGATTTTCTCCCTTCTCCCGGAGTGTTTTTTACGAGGGGAGAAGGGTTGGGGATGAGGGTTTTGAGCAAGGTATGTGCCTCCTAAAGATATTTGTGCCACTTCAAGCACCCTCACCCCTAGCCCCTCTCCCAAAGAAAAGCATTTTGGGAGAGGGGAATAGTGCAGATTTTGATTTATGCAACAACGCTTCCCACTTGTGGGAGAAAAAATTAATCTTTTGCCGAGAAGAGGACTCGAACCTCCACAGGATTTCTCCCACAAGTACCTGAAACTTGCGTGTCTACCAATTCCACCACCCCGGCGTGAGCGATGACTTTAAAGAGTCGGGGTTTTATTGTCAATTATAAATCTCCCTCAGATGAGAATGCCTTTCTTCCTCCTCCCAACGCGTTTTTTGCGTTGGGAGGAGGGTTGGGGATGAGGGCTCTTAAGCCCCTCTTAATAATTAATGCGTAACGTATAAAAAAACTTATCATAAGGGGTTTTCTATGTATTCTGGAGCTGGTGGCGGCGCTGGTGCTTGGTTGTACAACTTTTTAAATGCGTTAAACGTTGCTTGCTCTAGTGGTTCGCAGCCATCAGCTGCTCCTGTCAAAATGGCAAATCCGTTAACTGATTTTCTTGGTCGTATGAATGCGAGAGAAAGATTATTTGTGACGCACTTGCAGCAATTAGCAAGTAGCGAAGCACAGTTGAGAAAAGATGAAAAAATTGCAAAAGTAGATATCGCACCTAAACAACAAGCAGCCGCAGCATTATCTGCAGATGCAAAAGTACTTGTAAAAGATGATGGTATTGGTGCGGCAATTCTTGCCTCGAATGTGGCAATGAAAGATGCAAAAAGCGCATTGCTTACACTAGAAAAAGAATACAAAGCAGGCGATAAAACTAAATTATTGCAAATGAATGCATTAAGTCGAGATATTGCATTCCAAAGTTTATTGCTAGTTAATAAAGTGAGGATGATGTTGCTAGAGTGGCGTGCGCTAGAAGATGTTGTTTCAATTCAAGCAGCAGCTGACACAGCAGATGTTCTGCTCTATAAGAAAATTACAGCTGATGATCAGCTTTTAGAATTGTTGTTGGCAGAGAGCGAACAAGAAATTGTACGTTGTGAGCAACGGTTTAATCCAGTGGCGGCTCAAAGCAAAGCAGCAAGTGCTAATGATGCAAAAAACTCAGCTACGACAGCAGAAGTGTCTCCCCTACCTAGTTTTAATCCAATGACTTGGTTGGTAGCGGAATTAAATCGACAAGTGAAGTGCATGGATGAGATGCGTGAAGAGTTACGCAAAGCTGGGAATGCATTGGATGAGAAAGGCAGCGCTGCTCCCTTAGTTGATGCAGCCAGTTTTTTGCAAGCACATAAAGCTACAGCGAGTGCAGCAAGTGCAAAACCACAAAAATATAACGCAGATGCGATGCAAACATTAATTAGCTCATGTCAGGTGCAATTAAATGCATTGCGAGATCAATTGGCGAAACAGTATGCTTCAACTGACAATTCATCTGTTAGAAAAGCAGCATTCGATGAGATTTGCAAATTAAGCGCTAGCTTAACTGTGCGTTATAAATCCTTACTGCTTGATATGCAGATAACTTTAACTGAATGGCGTATGTCTAAAGATGTTATGACCCAATTGTTACTCGGCTTGAGTCCTGACAAACTAAAGGCTGATTTTCAAGAATTTGTTGATCGCAAATTATTTGAAAAATATGCAGTCGATATTCAATATTTACATGATGTATTTAATACAGTTAATCGTGATGTGACAAAATGCATTACAGACGTGCAACAGTACATAGCACAGGATTTGAGAGATGAAGCATCACTTGAGCTGGAAGCTAGAGATGAGGTAGGTGCTGTTGAGTTAACTAGATTTCGTGTAATTGGTAGTCCTAAATAATCTATGCAAACGACTTGCGCAGAAATAAGAATTTTTTCTGCGCATAATGTTTCGCCTTGTAAGCCAAAAATGATATTCCACAAATTTTAATATTTCCTTAAGCAACCGTTAGATATATTTGTTTTTTCGGTTGTCATTTTAATGATAGAGCGAAGAAACAAATCAACACACCTAAAAAATTTTATCAGCCCGATTAAATTTTTTTGTATTTAGATTTATACACAGGGATTTTTTGCCATAGGATTTGGCCATTTCTTTTTTATTGTCCTCTTCCATGTCAATTTTTCCATTTAATTTATAAGTTTCAGGAGGAAATTACATGTCATTTTTCAGAGGGTTGCTTGGTGTTAAGTCAGAAGCAGAATTAGCAGCAGAAGCAAAAGCAGCAGATGCAATTGTCGCTGCACGTGAATTAATATTTAGAAATCATGAAGCAGCGATAACAGGTATAGAGCGAATTTTGAAAGATACTAAACAGCATAAGTCTTTTAATTTTGAAGCAAGTAAAGGTGGCGTGTCTTTTGATATCTATCCTGCTGCATTGGAAAGACCTAAAGCTAAGCCGGCTAAAGCAGTAAATAGTGACGACAAAGAGTTAGTTAATTTCAAAGCAACAACTCAATTACCTAGAGATGAGGCTGTTGCTGATGTGAAAATCAATGCGGATGTAAAAGCTGCGCCTGCTGTAGCTGCAGTTGTACGTGCTGATGTAAAAGCGGCTGCTCCAGTTGTTGTAGCAGATGCACAATTAGATGTATTAGCTAAGAAGCAAGTGGCTGAGTTGGATGCTTTGGTTCAGAAATCAGCAGCTCAAGTAAAGGCAGACTTCGGTGCAAAACAAAAAACACAAGCGGCGCTTCGTGTAAAAGCGAATGAATTGGTTGAAACATTGAAAAAGCTGTGTGCCATAGAAAAAGCTTTTCATTTAACAAAACCAGAAAAAGCGGCTATCGATGCAAGAATGAATGCATTGGCTAAATTGATCAGCGATGCAAAATCACCTTTAAGCAAGGCATTATCAGTTTTAGGTGCAAAGCCAGTTCATGGCATTGCAAAAGCTAGAATGTTCCAAGAGTTGGATGCAAATGCAGCAGCTGAAAAAGCAAAAGTAGCAACCCCAGCAGCTACACCTGCTCCTAAGTAAATAAAGCTATTCATTTAGATACTTGCCAATACCTTTCAGTGTTGGCAAGATGGTTGCAAAAATATCTAAGTGAATATCCCATTGAAAACGAAGCAACACTTTGATCTCAGTACACTACCTTGCCGGCACTTAAACGGTGTTGGCAAGAGTATTTCAGAACGTTTAGCCCGTCTCGGTATTCATCACGTCCAAGATTTATTATTTCACTTACCGTTGCGTTACCAAGATCGCACGCGCGTGTATCCTATTCGTGATTTACTGCCTGGTGATCATGCAGTCATTGAAGGCGAAGTAGAATCAGTCAGCACGCCTAAAGTAGGTCGTACCCGATTGTTGTGTCGCTTACGTGATGCATCAGGTCGTTTGCAGTTACGATTTTTTTATATCAATGCCATGCAACGCCAAACATTAAAAGAAGGTGAAAAAGTTCGTTGCTACGGTGAAGTGCGTATGGGATCACAAGGATTGGAAATGATACATCCTGAATATCGTATCATGACTGAAAATTTAATTGTTCCTGTCGAAGAAAACTTAACACCAATTTATCCAACCACTGATGGATTAAGTCAATTAACATTTCGCAAATTAACCCAGCAAGCATTGGATTTATTATCGCTAGGCGGTTTGTTACAAGATATTTTGCCGCCGCCGATTTTGAGTCAATTTAATTTCCCTCATCTCAAAGATGCATTGTTATACGTACATCGACCACCTGTGGATGCACCGGTTGATTTGTTGATGGAAGGAAAACATATTTCACAAAAAAGATTGGTGTTTGAAGAATTGTTAGCGCATCGTTTGAGTTTACTACATTTAAAAAATTCTTTTCAAATTCATCAAGCGGCTCCATTACCAACAACACAACAATTGATTACACCATTTTTAAAAAACCTACCATTTCAACTCACAGGCGCACAACATAAAGTCGCAACCGAAGTGGCGCGTGATTTATGTCAGCCACATCCTATGTTGCGTTTAGTACAAGGCGATGTAGGTTCGGGAAAAACGGTTGTGGCAGCTCTTGCTGTTTTGCAAGCAATTGAAAATGGTTATCAAGCAGCAATACTTGCACCAACCGAATTGTTAGCTGAGCAACATTATCGGAATTTTCAACATTGGTTTCAGCCATTGAATATTTCAGTGGTGATGTTGTCAGGGCAATTAAAAGTCGCTGCCAAACGGGAAGCATTAGCCGCAATTGAAAATGGTTCTGCGAATCTTGTGTTAGGTACGCATGCACTTTTTCAAAAAGGCGTTACCTTCGCGAAACTCGCATTAATCGTTGTCGATGAACAACACCGTTTTGGTGTAGAGCAGCGCGCGCAATTACGCGAAAAAGGAAAAAGCAATAATAACATCTACCCACATCAATTGATTATGACTGCCACACCGATCCCACGTACATTAACCATGAGTGTGTACGCTGATTTGGATTGTTCTGTCATTGATGAATTACCGCCAGGTCGTACGCCGATTTCCACTATTGTGATTCCCAATACGCGTAGAGAAGATGTATTAATACGAATTAGTGAGGCATGTAGCGTAGGGAAACAAGCTTATTGGGTATGTACCTTGATTGAAGAATCAGAAACCTTGCAATGCAAAGCAGCAGAAGATACTTATCAAGAGTTGCAAACGTTACTTCCCGAATTAAAAATCGGTTTAGTGCATGGTCGTATGAAATCTGCAGAAAAAGATGCAATTATGCAGGCATTTAAAAATGCGGACTTACAGTTATTAGTCGCTACTACTGTCATTGAGGTAGGTGTAGATGTTGCCAATGCAAGTTTAATGGTTATTGAAAATGCGGAGCGCTTGGGTCTCGCGCAATTACATCAATTACGTGGCCGAGTAGGTCGAGGATCAGTTGCGAGTTATTGTTTGCTGATGTACCAAACGCCGCTTTCCAAGCTAGCGCAAGAACGTTTAGCTGTCATGCGCGAAACAACGGATGGTTTCAAGATTGCGCAACGTGATTTAGAAATTCGTGGTCCAGGCGAAGTAATGGGGACACGCCAAACGGGCGAAGTTTCCATGCGCATCGCGGATTTGCTGCGTGACAATGATTTGTTACCAGCTGTACAGCAAGCTGCAACAGTGTTGCAACAACAGCATGCAAATGTAGTGCATAATTTAATCAGTCGCTGGTTGGGTCGTGGCGAAGAGTTTGGTCATGTTTAATCTGTCTACAATATGGCCAATTAATTTTCTTGTCATATAAAATCAAAATAGCTATGATCGAGTGAATATTATACATATAAAACGATGGGGATAGTTATGCTAAGTGGCTCACCAAAACCTGCTTCTCCTCCTCAATCAGTGGCACCTCCTTCTGCTGTCCCAATTGGTTTATCAATTGCTGAAAGCAAAGATGAGCCTCAACCATTGTCTGATGCTCTCGCTGGGCAGGTGAGAAATGAAATCCAGATTGCTTTTGATGCTGAATTAGAAAGTGTTAAGCAATTTAAGTTAAGCAAACAATATCGATTATATTTGAAATTAAACGATCAAATCGTTGTCGAAGAAGAATATAAGCAAGTTGATGAAGAGTTTTATGGAAAAATCCAACAAAAAGTTTTAGCTAAATTCACATCCGAAAATGCGCAACAAATAAATTGGTTTCTTGCTAGTGCATTAGGTTGGAAAACACTGGCAGTTCAAATACATTCACCGTTACCAAATGAATTTATAGAAGGTATTAAAGTCTTTGCGATAAAGGCAATGCTAAAACAGCATTGGAATTCAATTTTGCAAGATGAAAAAAAGAATAGTCCCCCGCGTAGAATCATAGCGTTGGAGTATTTAACTAAAGTTGAGATGAATGAGATTGCAGCTAAGTTGTATCAAGAAGCTACGGCTAACCTGCATTTAACTAGAGGTGTTCATCCGAGTGAAATTGAGAATATAAAAAATAAAGATGAAATTATTGAATTATTACGTCTGTATATAAAGTTACGTTCAAGCAATCAAGATGTCATTACTGAAATCCGTGCGCTCCAGCGTCCGGATATGAAGCTGGACCAGCTGGATCAAGCTCGTCTGAATAACTTAAAAAAATTAAACCGTTTATTGTTTATCCGAAAGAATAAACTTCTTGATCTCGAAAGAGAGGTTGCATTAGTTGAGTTACATGATAGAAACTTAGGTGCTCGTAATATTGATGACTCTTGTCATTCTTTTTTTCTATGGAGTCAGTTTGTTAAAGATGAAAACAAATTAAGTGATATAAGAGCAGCTATAGCTCCCTATACACTACAACAACCGCGGTTTCTTGATGGGTTTGTCTCAGGTCGTAAGCAATTTTATCAGCAATTAAATCAGGGAAGGGTGCAGCAAGCAAGATTTCAATTTTCTGGTAAATCTGTTGCTGAGTTAGAAAAAGAATATGAACCTATATCTGAGCGATTGTTAAATTTTAAAAGTACAATAAAAGATAAAACATCTGCATTGTCAATGATGTTCTTCAATAAAAGCAAACAAACAAGCTGGTTTGATTTTATCATTAATTTCTTCGTAGATTACCATCTTAAGTGGTGGTTTACGTGGCGTAATCATCGTTCAGCGGCTAAAGATGTTGTCGCATCTCTTAGAGATATAAAAAATTGTAAAAATGATAAAGATAGATATAGCGCGGCAATAATTTATTTAAAAGATATTCTTAATAGTAAATGTGTTGATGGGAAGTTAAATCAGGATGGGGATTTTATGAAACATGTTGTTCGCAGTATTCATATACTCGAAACATTGGTGCAAGGGAAGCAGCCCTCTATCGTAGTGGAGCCATTCCGTATTCCAAAGACTATGCTTTAATTATATAATCTGCACTGATATGCATCATATTAGATTTTCTTCCGCCTCCTTTTCTGCGGGATCTGAATTAAATAATGCAAGGGTGGTAGTACTTATGCAACGTAGTTTGCCGAAAGCTCCTCTTCCACCTTCTTCGAAACAAGAAGATTCAAAGCTATCAGACAAAAAACATGATGTAAAAGCAGCGGATGAATTATCTGTACCACTAGATATTCGTAACGATATTCAAGCTATGTTGGTTTCAGAATTGCGCCAGCTTAAGTTACTCGAGCAACAGCGTTTATACGTGAAATTACGCGATAAGGCTGAAGATGTTTGGATTGATCGTCTTGAAAAAGAAATCAGCCAAAGAATTATAGGAAGGGCGGTAGCTAAGTATCCTCAGGCAGCTCAAAATCAGACGGATCGCCTTATTGCTTTTGTAGAGTCGCAATCTGCGACTATCATGCAAGCATTGCAAAAGAATTGGATGGATACACTGATCTACAGCAAGGCGAATCTTAATCAGCGCATATTAGCGTTAAATTATTTAATTAAGCTAGAGCTAGCAATAATAGCGCAACATTTGTTTCAGTTGATGAATACTCCAGTGACTACTTTGTCGGACACTCAAGCGCTGCATTTTCGAGTGGTAAAAGATAATGATGAAGTTATAGAGCTATTACGTTTTTATGTGTCGATGCGCGCTCAAGGTCGTGATGTGAATAAAGAAATCGCGGCCGCAGCAAATTTAGACGCAAAAAAGAGTGCAGTACGTCATGCAGCAGAGTTGAGAAATTTAAATTTATTATTAAATTGCGCAAAGAGAAATAACTTCGATCTTGAAAGAGCATTTGTGCTGATAGCATTGTATGAAATTAATCGTAGTGAGAAGAATGCATTTATTTCAGCGACAGTCGATGCATTTCTTACGCTAAAATATCTTGATGATTATGCAGCGCAATTAAATAAAGACAAGTTTGATAGGGATGATTCAAAAGCGGTGTTGATGTTTGAGCCTACATTTGTAAATAAACTTGCTGAGCAATGCAAAACAATGCAGCACAAATTGTTTTTGCAAATACAAGGGTGGTTAGCAGTTGGTGTTATAACTAATTTAGTGGAAGATTTACGTGGTGAATGTTGCAAGATGACAACGCAGTTCGCAGAGTTTAATCGACTGCTAAGCGATAATTTGAAAAAAGTTTCATCTTTTAATATTGTCATTAAGAAAGAAGGTGACTTGTTTGATAATATAGGGGCTCTCTTTGCGGTCTATCACGATGACTGGTTTCTTGTAAACCATCATCATCGAAATGAAGCGAAAGATATAGGAATGTATCTTAGGTCAATAAAAGATAAGCCAGATCGTAATGCATTGGCAATAACTTATATGGCAGGTGTGCTTTATGATGGTTATGCGAAAAAATCGTTAAAATGCGATGGGTCATTTATAAAATTGGTTGTATGTTGTATCCATGAGTTGCGACAAGCAGTAGCTGTTAAAGCAGCGATTCCTCTTCCTGTGCCAAAAAAGTAAGTAAAGTATCAAATATCATCGGTATTAACTCGCATCGCTTTGGAGTTTCTTTCTTCTTTATGATCTTTAGGTGTATATACATTGGGATCACTTTCAATACCCAGCATTTTTTCAAATGCTTCGCGATAACCATCCAGCAAGTTTCGCACGGTACTTTGTTCACTGCCTGGTGTGTTTGCATGTTCAGCCATGCCTTTCATGAGTGTTGTTAATCTTTCTTTTTGATCTGTCACATTTGTTGTGAGGTACGCTTTTTGCTGTTCTTCTAAAGTCGTTTCAGTGGGGAAGTGAATGTCATTCGTTGCGTGATGAATTATCCAGATAACTAAAATAGCAAGACACAAGTTGAATGTGAATGCAAGGAGCTTGAACCGGCCGGGGCCTTGGTTGTTTGGCATAGTAGAGAGCCTTGTCGTATATCCTATCATTATATCACTACTGTCATCCTGAGAAGCGGAGTAACGAGGGATTTCCTAAGAAGACGGAGATCCTTCAGCATAAACGGCATGCTTCAGGATGACAATACACACATAGTTTAGAATAGGTCCCCGGCTGTATGTAATTGTAAATGTTGACAGTTTATGATATTAATCATCAGCAATTAAACTTTCCAAATAATTTATCACATGGACTGTGAATACAATGAAAAATAGTACGATATGCAAGATGATCTTTATTGGCTTAAGCTTTTTTCCTGTAATCGCTCAAGCAACAATTTATAAAGATATACCAGAACAGCAAAACGATAATGCTTGGTTTGTTGGCGTTGGTGCAGGCATGTCATGGCTAAATCTAAATAATAATGCAACCTATGTTACTAATGGAGCCCCTGCTCCCTACAATTTAGATTATTACTCTGTCAAAGCACCATCATCTCAGAAACAAGTACAACTCGATTTCGGTTACCGTTGGCATGCTATGCGAGCATTTGCCCCATATTATTCCCTTTATGCGGAATACCGTCATTACATGAATACAAATATCAAAGGAAGTATTATGCAATATTCCCTTCCTGATTTTTTGAATTACGATTATAAAATGCGGTACTCTGCTGATTTGTTTATGTTAAATGGCAAAATTGATTTATTCGAATTTCACAGACTCCTTCCATACATATCTGCAGGTGTTGGTGTTATCGCAAATCATTTAGATAGCTATGAAGAAACGCCGTTAGCTAACGTAACACCGCGCATTAATCCTGGCTATGCGCAACGACATAATTTTGATCCTGCCGTTTCATTAGGATTAGGTCTTGATTATAAAATCACAAAAAATATTTGGGCTACGTTAGGGCTCGAACACTTAAGACAAAGTTCATTGCAAACCAGTAATGGCGCAGACTCGTGGTCAGCTACCCATTTAACGTTTGGCAATAGCGTAAAAATGAATTCCGTATTTTTCACTATTACTGCAAATATTCCAGATACACTCAGGAGTTAAAGATGAAACGATCAGCGCGTACCCTTGCTACTTTCGTAGGGATTTTATTTTCTTTGCACGCTTATGCAGGTACTGATCCAATTGGTTGGTCGGTTTCACCCTCGGGATTTCCAGCTACAACAACGATAGGTAGCACGTATGCTGTTACTTATACCATGACAAACAATTTGCCGTTTGCAGTGCCATTGTCAATCGATACTAATTATGTGGGTGGATCTTTTACATTAGACAATGGCTGTAATAAGACATTGGCAGCAAAAGGAAGTGCAGGTAGTAGTTGCTTGGTACACCTATTACTGCAACCTCTGAAAGTGGGGCAAAGCACGGCACAAGTTATTTTGGCATATCATAATAATCGTGTTCCATTGCCAAAGTTGCTTTCAACTGCAGTGTCTGGGGAAACAGTCGATCGCATTAATGGTTTTATAACGAATCCATTACCAGCAGTAACCTATACTGGTACTAATTATCCGTTCACCTTTACTTTCTACAATAATGGTCCAAGCTCAGTGACTGCAACAGCGGTGAATTTATCTGGGTTTTCAGCGACAACCAATACTTGTACTTCTGCATTAGCAGCAAATGCTTCATGTGTGGTGACAGGAACTTTTTCACCTGTTGCAACGGGATCCGCAACGCTTAACGCAACCTATGTGTATAGCAGTAATGGTTCTTCAAAATCGGTACCGCTATCAACACAGACGAATGTACATACCAGTTCAGGCGGTTGCCATCATGTTAGTGGTTTCGTGGCATTACCTTTACCTGTGAGTACTCTCATCTATAGCGATCATGTGGTGAAGTATACGTTTACGAATAACTGTAATAGCTCAACAGAGACATTAGGTAATATCAATTTTACTTCTGATATTCCAGTTTCACCGCCAACGTTAACTAAAGGCACGGACACTTGTTCTGGCGCAACGTTAGCTGCAGGTGGTAATTGCTCGATTTATTTATCTGTCATTCCAAATGCAATTGCAACTGGTTCAAGTGACATGTCGGTCACAGCGTCTATTCCATATAACAATAGTACGTTGGTTGCGCATTCAACAACGAGTACCGATGTAAATCGAATAACAAATCAAAGTTCGTTACATACTGTAATGTTTGTCAATCAATGCAGTCAGGGTGTCTGGTACGCTTTTCAAAATGGCGCTGGTGGGAATAAAAGTCCTGACCCGACTCCAAGTGCAAGTCGCACATGGGCTGGTTATCAATTGAATCAGCAAATTACTGGCGCAGCACCTCAAGTGATTACTTTGCAATTCAGTCAATATAATGGTGGCTCAATTGTAGGGCGTACGGGTTGTGATACCAATCCAGCGAGTCCAACCTATGGAGTTTGTAATACGGGAAATTGCACTTCTCTAGGAAATTCAACAGGCACATGTACTGTATCTTCTGCACCCACGAGTCCTGCAACTATTTATGAACAAACAATGAATAGTACGGCAGGTACCGATGGTGTATATGATATGTCGCTTATCAATGGATTTAATATTCCTGGAGAGTATCGTTCTTTGGCACCAATGGTGACACCATTGAATTTCAATAATGCATGTGGTCAATCAGCAGGCGCTATTATTCAACCGGCAGCTTCTGGATTAACAATTTGTCCTTGGACGTTTACCCCTCCTTCTACAGGCACAGATTGCACTGCGGGAACACAGACAGATGATCCGGCAAATTATTATTATGTTACTGCTGGAGCTGATGATGCTTGTACTCCTGGTTCATGTTCAGGGGGGCAAGTATGTGGCATGGCATGGACACCACAACCATCAAGTAATCCACAATATTTAGGAACGCCAGTGACACGTCGTTGTGGTACTTTCCAAGGGTATTGGACAGTGACTGACTGGATTAATTATTCTGCTACTACAGGTGTGTGGGGAAGTTGTAATCTCTACGCACATTACAGCATGGGGACAACGCTAGATTCAATTAAGCCCGTATCGCAACCTACGTATGGTACATTTGGTGGTTTGACTGCGACGTTATCCAATTTGTATGGTTGTCAGATTACATCAAACGATAGTTTAGATAGCGGATATGATGCTGGAAAAATTAATGCGTGTGGATGTAAAGATTGGAATAATCCAAGTGATTACATCGCGCCACAATTAGCGAATTGCCAAAGTTTCAATCCATTATGGTCGACATACGTGCTTGATCGCATTAAATGGTTGAAGCAAGCATGTCCAAATGCTTATTCATATCAATTTGATGATAAGTCTTCATCATTTACTTGCAATGTCCCAGACCAACAAACTGCATACGAAGTTACATTTTGTCCTGGTGGGAAAACAGGGGCACCAGCTTAATCTGTATTACTCAACGTCCCGCTCCCGCGACTTGTTCGGCGTTGTTGCATAAATCGATTTTCTCCCTTCTCCCAAAGAAAAGCATTTTGGGAGAGGGGAATAGTGCAGATTTTGATTTATGCAACAACGCCGAAGCTATGAACTGAATAGTGGGCACGCTGCGCTTTGCCCACCCGAAAATGTCGCAGTTGGCCTTGTCATCCTGAGGAGCGCAGTGACGAAGGATCTCCTGATAAATACTGCGAAAACAAACGAAGTACTTATCTAAGAGAGTCCTTAGCAGTTTTTACTTCAACGAATTCGTCACAGCGGGCGCTGTGATGGTGCGGGAGGAGCTGTTTGTGCAGCAGCTGTTAGTGCCGGTGGCTTTTGAGTTTGAGTAGCTGCTGGTGAACTATTACTGAATACATTAAACAATGTAATAAAATTTCTGACGGGGCTAAAAATGGTAGCTGCAAACGATTGTGGTGGTGGTTGTAATAGTGTGGACGCAGCTCTCGTATCTTTTGCATCGTTTAAATTAGCATGCAATTTTTTTGCGGCTATCTGTTCTATTTTTAATTTATCCGCATAATTTTTTTCATTCAAGAGCCTTTGTAACTCGGCATGCATATCATTTAAGGTATGTGGTAGTGCTTCAAATTTTTTCATAGCTAGATTGCGGAGTTTGGAGAAATTTCGTAGTAAGAAATTTTTATATTTGGTTATTAGTCGAGCGTTAGGCGAATTGGCAGTACAAAGTTCCATGTTGTGTAATACTTTAAGATAAAATGCGGCAGCAACTTTCTTTTGTAAATATTCAGGTTCGCCCGCTTTTAATTCGAGTAAAGTGGGTTGTGAGCATTCCACTTCAGTTTTTGAATCTTTCGCTGCGATATAGGGGTTAGATGCAGCCACAAAACTTCTGAACTCTGCGGCACCCATCGCATAGCTTGGTAGTATGCCTCTTTCAAGATGTGATCCAAGTCGCCATCCAGTGAGATGATAAATACCCATAATGAAATCGCCTTCTTTCAATGCAATGCTCATTTCATGAGGTTTATGATTTTTCTCTTCAGTAAGATTTATTTTATTTGCTTTTTGTTTGCTGTACTGTGCGATATTCCTTTCAATTTCCTCAAGTGTTTGCTCTGGAAATAATACGATAAGAGCAAATGCGTAATGATAATTAAGAATGAGATCTTGAGTAATAATATCAATTAATTTTTCTAGATCGTCAGGTGCAGGTGCAACGAGGTCAGAAGGTAAAATGAACTCACCTCCGGCAGGTAACTCAAACGACAGCTCTGCAACGTGTTCTTGTAATTGATTTAAGCTTTCTTCTGCAGTTTCTGCTCTGTGCCATTGATATTGATAGTGCTCGGTAGCGTGAGCGTAATCCTCTTTAGCTTCAAGTTCTTTATCAGCTAGTTGCTTTTTTAATTGTGCAACTTCGCGTTTTAGTTCCTCAACTTCCTTGTCTTCTTGTTGAGAAGGTTTAGGTGTAGGAGGAAGCGGTAATCTTGAAGATGGCTTTAATGTTTTGTTTACTGCTGCTGCAGCTAACGGATTAGGTGCGGCATGGGCTGTGAATTTTTTATCTGAACTTGTTGTGGCAGCTTTGGTGGGCTGTTTATTTGAGTGTGTTGCAGCAGGAGGAACTGGTTGCTTGGGTTCAGGAACTCCACCACCCAGCTGCCCGTTCATTTTTGCCATTAATGATCCAAACTTATTTGCTATTGCAGACTTCTTTTTATCATCACCAGCCGTGCTAACAGCAGGTTTTGGCGCAGCTGCTGTTTTAGCTTCTGCAGTAGGAGTGGGTTTTTTTAATGTTGCAATATAGTCGATAGCGGTAGCACGGAGTTCACCTAATAAATCTTTAGTGGATGAATCATTAAAAATTAATTGTAAAATTGCACCGCGCGCAGACATTTTTTTATTAGGATCACTAGCGGCTTCTGCGGTTTTTTGTAAGATAACAAAGAATACATCCTCTTCTTTAGGGATAGCTTTTTTATAAGCTAATATGCCTTGCGCAAGAGTCGCATCATCTTTTTTGTCTGCTACCAACAGTGTTTTTAAATGAGCGGCAAATTCGGAAGGGTCAGTTGCTTTCTGATCTTGTGCTGTTGCAGCTGGTTTGATGTTTTTTTCGAGTTCGGAAGGGTCAGTTGCTTTCTGATCTTGTGCTGTTGCAGCTGGTTTGATGTTTTTTTCGAGTAATGTGATAGCAGTTGAAATGAGATTTGCGAACAGCATGATGCACTCCCTGTGTATTTTTATATTTCCAATCTTTTGTATAGTATGGATTTTTTCTTAAGACAACCTTAGGCTCTGTTGACAATCCTGCTATGCTGGCTGGAAAGACTTGAGATTTGAGCAGCGCTTTTCGGTGTAGCTTAGCAAATTGTCAACAGACGGGAGGTATCGTTTTATGCTTCAAAAATTCCACCGAGTATGCAATTGCTGCGTGCGCCGGTGACACTAGCGATATTGCCAGATTTTTTTTGCAAAGTTTGTTGCGCTAACCAAGCAAATGCCATCGCTTCAACCCAATCAGGGTCTACACCAAATGCGTGGGTAGATTGTAGTAGATATTCTGGTAGTAATGCTTTTAAACGCTCCATGAGAAAAGTATTGTGCACGCCACCACCACAGATAAATACTTCAGCTGTTTGAAAATGGTGTTTGATTGCGGCAGCAATAGTAATTGCAGTAAGCTCAACTATTGTGCGTTGTACATCAAGAGGTGAGTAAGTTTGTGTGATATGTTTTTCTAACCAGGCAAGATGAAAATATTCTCTGCCTGTACTTTTAGGGAACGGTTTTGTGAAGTACGGATCTTGCAACAGTGTTTTTAATAAAGCAGCTTGCATTATTCCTTGTGATGCCCACGCGCCATTTTTATCATAGGACTGTTGTAAATGTTTTTCTATCCAGGCATCGAGTAATGCGTTACCAGGGCCTGTGTCATAACCAAGAATAGGAGAGTTGTTTGCTAATACGCTGATATTTGCAATGCCGCCAATGTTCACAATCACTCTATTTTGTTTTTCATCTGCAAAAATGGCTTGATGAAATGCGGGAACCAATGGCGCACCTTGCCCGCCCAGCGCAACGTCGCGTCTACGAAAGTCAGCAACTGTTATAATTCCTGTTTCTGCAGCAATCACATTTGGGTCTGTAATTTGTAAAGTAAATGGATGTGTTTTTTGGGGGTGATGGCGTATGGTTTGGCCGTGGCTACCAATTGCGCGAACATTTTCTTTCGATATATTAGTTTTTTGTAATAGTTCGAGAACTGCGTTTGCAAAAATTTTCCCCAAAACAACATCGAGCTCACCTAAGCGATTAATTTCATCGGGGCCTGGCTCATATAAAGCGAGAATAGCGTGACGAATAGGTGGTGGAAATGGATGGTAAACGGTGCCAACTAATACAGGTTTATTTTCGCTCAAATCCACTAGTGCAGCATTGACGCCATCGGCGCTAGTGCCGGACATTAGGCCGATATAGATTTCGTTCATTTATAATCCTTTAAGTTACAACAGAGCCACGACCGTGGCTCTGTTGGTTTGTTGCCAACATATATGCCATAATTTCAGCTTTTCTTTGGGGAGTAAAGAGATGGTGTCAGTTGATGAGTCATTAGAAATCATCCAGCGGGGTACAGAAGAAATTCTATTAAAAGAAGACTTGCTGGAGCGTTTGAAAAGTGGCAAACCATTACGTGTTAAAGCTGGGTTTGATCCAACTGCGCCCGATTTACATTTAGGTCATACTGTTTTATTAAACAAAATGCGTCAATTACAAGATTTAGGTCACGAAGTGATGTTTTTAATTGGTGACTTCAC
>OZ257153.1:195000-290000 GCA_965279335.1 Gammaproteobacteria bacterium | reverse complement strand
CTTCAGACATTATTGAACCGTACCGGAAACCGACACAGGTGGATGAGTAGAGAATACTAAGGCGTTTGAGAGAACTTGGGTGAAGGAACTAGGCAAAATAGCACCGTAACTTCGGGAGAAGGTGTGCCTCTGGTAGGTGAAGTTGAACAAATGGAGCCGAAAGAGGTTGCAATAGTCAGGTGGTTGCGACTGTTTAATAAAAACACAGCACTCTGCGAACTCGGAAGAGGAAGTATAGGGTGTGACGCCTGCCCGGTGCCGGAAGGTTAATTGATGGGGTCAGCGAAAGCGAAGCTCTTGATCGAAGCCCCGGTAAACGGCGGCCGTAACTATAACGGTCCTAAGGTAGCGAAATTCCTTGTCGGGTAAGTTCCGACCTGCACGAATGGCGTAACGACAGCCACGCTGTCTCCACCCAAGGCTCAGTGAAGTTGAAATCGCTGTGAAGATGCAGTGTACCCGCGGCAAGACGGAAAGACCCCGTGCACCTTTACTATAGCTTTGCACTGGACTTTGAAGGTTTCTGTGTAGGATAGGTGGGAGGCTTTGAAGCGTACGCGCTAGCGTATGTGGAGCCAACCTTGAAATACCACCCTGAGACATTCGAAGTTCTAACCTAGTCCCATTATCTGGGATGGGGACAGTGCATGGTGGGTAGTTTGACTGGGGCGGTCTCCTCCTAAAGAGTAACGGAGGAGTACGAAGGTACACTCAGCGCGGTCGGAAATCGCGCAATGTCTATAAGAGGATAAGTGTGCTTGACTGAGAGACTGACAGGTCGATCAGGTACGAAAGTAGGTTCTAGTGATCCGGTGGTTCTGTGTGGAAGGGCCATCGCTCAACGGATAAAAGGTACGCCGGGGATAACAGGCTGATACCGCCCAAGAGTTCATATCGACGGCGGTGTTTGGCACCTCGATGTCGGCTCATCACATCCTGGGGCTGTAGCTGGTCCCAAGGGTATGGCTGTTCGCCATTTAAAGTGGTACGCGAGCTGGGTTTAGAACGTCGTGAGACAGTTCGGTCCCTATCTGCCGTGGGCGTTAGAGATTTGAAGGGGGTTGCTCCTAGTACGAGAGGACCGGAGTGAACGTGCCTCTGGTGTTCCGGTTGTCATGCCAATGGCACAGCCGGGTAGCTAAGCACGGAAGGGATAACCGCTGAAAGCATCTAAGCGGGAAACCTGCCCTAAGATGAGATCTCTCAGACCGTAAGGTCTCTGAAGGTTTGTTGAAGTCTACAACGTTGATAGGCTGGATGTGGAAGTGCAGTAATGCATGAAGCTTACCAGTACTAATTGACCGTGAGGCTTGATCATATAACACCCAAGTTGTTTTAGTAGTTAGTACTAACGCAAACAACCTATAAATTTGAAGTAATCGCGAGTTAGAGAAGATAAGCTCTCTTTAACTTTAATGGTCAGCTTTCTGGCGACCATAGCTGACGGGTACCACCTGATCCCATCCCGAACTCAGAAGTGAAAACGTTATGCGCCGATGATAGTGTAAGTCTCTTATGCGAAAGTAGGTCATCGCCAGATTTTATTCTTAAACCCTCGTTGGGTAACTAACGAGGGTTTTTTATTGGCAAGATTTTTATCTTCCCAAACGTTTTACAGATTTCATCTTCTTATTTAGCGATGATTTTTTATTACAATGGTTGTTATGATATGCAAATAATCTATGCTTAAAATGAGTTAATTTTGGAGCTTTTTTGATACGTGTAGATTTATTTTTTTTAGGTAATATCACTATAGAATCTGAAGCGTTAGATTTTTTTGAAAGCGGGATGAGGCACTCTACTGGTTTTCTGCTGAAAAATACTGAATTACTAGGAGTGATAGCTGAGCGAGTAATTGCTATAGGAGCAGGTATTTTTGTAACAACATCGACACGCCTAAATGTAAAGTAGCTTTGATTTTTCGGTGAAACTCTTAATTGTGGTACCACACCGCTATCCACATGTATTACAAAATCCCCGTGCTGATTGTGTTTCTTCCAGCTGACTGAATCAGAAAGAATGCAGTGCAGTATTGCTTTAGATTGCATTTGCTTATAAACACCAAGGCAGTGCTCAAAACAAATTTCGATTCCAATAGTAATCGGGGTGTTTATGTTCGGATCAGGATGTTTAAGCTTGATTAACATCTTGTTTGGTTTCCCAGGATAAAAAATCCAATCATGATGCTCATTGGTTTCGTCATAAGGAGATATTTTGCATCGAGTTGCCACTATTGTCCCACTTTGAAAAACGAAGCAAGTATTACGAACAACAGTAATTTGATTTTGTTTAGCACTGATAATGTCGGTAAAATTTTTGTAGTCTTGGCATTTAGTGTCGGTCTTAACATCATCATAATTAGCTTGAATTTGATTAATATAAGTTTGTGCTGGGTTGGTAATAATTTTCGTAGTTGCAATTGTGCCAGCTATAATAGTGAGCTTTAAATATTTTGAAGTTAAGCGGCTCATCTGATCTTTAAGGTATTTTTTGGTAGCTGCAGTAGCAAAACGTTCTGTCCTATCACATTTAGAGTCTATTTCAAAAACCCCATATTCTCGCCAAGCAATGATCCACATGGCATTTTTTTTAATATCACCTTTTGCTTCTTTAAGCCTTAGATCAACGCATGTTTGTTCAATGGTTTCAGCTAATAAATCTACCTTTTCTATCCCTGTTTTTTCTAAATAAATTGGATTGGTATCTCTACCTGCTGTTGCATCAAGGTCAATCGCAATAAAGATAATTTCAGGCGGTAAATTTTTTTGAGGCTGAGCTGTGCTTGCTGATTGAGCATTCAGAGGGGCTGGAGCTGGTACTGGGACAGCACCTGTATAATGGGAGTTAGACATAGTATTTTTATTCTTATTATTATTTTTATTTGGCCAAGCATACCAAAAAGTAACCGTATGTGCAATATTTATGCTTCAATGTCAATGCCGCTTTATTAATTACAAGGGCTTACGTATTGTTTTCTATAAAAATCTGCATTAATCTGCAGCCTTAATTTTTATCCAAATAAGAGAATCATAATGTACTGTGTAGTATATGAATTTATTGTCGATGAAGAGCAGGAAGAAGAGTTCAAGAGTCTGTGGAACCAATTAACCTTATGTATTCGCAATGAATCTGGATCACTGGGTTCACGTCTACATAAAGCCCTCGAGTTAGAAAATACATGGGTTGCCTATGCGCAATGGCCATCACATGAAATTTATTCCGATTCACGCCAACATATTACCTATGAAGAAGTACGACAACAGTTTTTACAAACGTGCAAAGGTATACGAATAGTTTATCAAATGGATTTGGAAGATGATTTATTGTTGCAGAAAAATTAAGTCTAACCTGCATCTAGCAGAGCTATTTCACTGGAATCAATTGTAGTGGAACTGGTACTGAAGCGTGTGCAGGAACTGCTGCTGCGGCAGGGTTCGCAGCAGCTGTAGCAACAAGATTGCGATCATTATGAGCACGAGATTTACTTTTAAAATGCGTAAATGTAAATGTCTGCATCGATAGTTGCACGGTTTTTAATTCTGTCTGCATAAGATATTGCGCGTTGTTACTCGCAAACTTATCTAATTTACGTGCGAGGCGAACATTCACTGGTTTCCCCACTGATGCCTTATCCTCTACGAAGTCCACTGCAGCATGTTGTGCTGCCGTCCAACCTTTTTTGCTAACAGCTAGATTTCTTTGTGCTTCATCTCTAGCAGTAATATCAGCAAAGAAACTACGTGAATGTTGTGTACGTTGTAGAGATAGTGGCAATTGACATTTGACGAAAGTAATACCGCGTGTTAGATCAGCAGAGTGATTTTTTGCCGCATCAAATTGTTTTAAAAATCCAAAAAGACCTGTGTGTTTATATTCCGCGGGTAAATATTTTTCAGCGGTATATAAATGTTGTAAATCATCTAATGCAAATGTTTGGCAGGCGGCAGGTGCATTCTGTCGTTTTACCGGTGGAAAATAGATTACACCTTTTGGAAAATACGTTGCGAAATCTTGCATAATTTGAGCGGTAGTAGAAAATAAATTATTGACCTCAGTGCCGCCCATCGCATCTATGAGTAGTAAGCTCACGCTGCCGGCTTCGTCAATTTGGATATCTGCAGAAACCCAATGCACACTGGTAACAATAATACGTTCACGCAAAGGAGATTTTCGTGTAGAGAGTTCGAAGAAAAACTCAAGCGCTTCTTCGCCACTAATGATTATTGGATTAAATGCATATTTTTTCCGTGCTTGAATTTGTGAGCATGTTAGTAATGCTCCTTGCATTGAGATGCATCCGAACCCATGGTTAAACTCTCGGATTCTTGTGCTTAAGTTGTCACTCTGTTCTTGGTTCATGGCAAGTAATTGCAACGCCAATTGACTCTGCGCCGTTGTTAGCTCTGCAAATACAAAATCAGTGGCATTTGGATACGATGTTTGTAGTGCCTTCAATAAAACGACATTATATTTTTCAATAGCGAGGAAAACTAACGTTCTAAAATAATCTCCAGCATCAGGAATAAAATCTAACGCATCGACGATATGAGAAGCTTGTTTTACTTTTATTGCTAACAATGGAATAGTTTTATCTTTGTAATGTTTTAATCCCGTTGCAATGAGCTGTATGCAAAGCTCAGGACGCTTTTCATTCGTCGATAATGTGCGATCAAGTAAGAACGATATATTTTCGTGTGAAAAATGCTGTGGAGCTAACTTTGTTAGTTCAACAAAAAGTTGTAACCAATTCTTTGGATGTTTTGTTTGATGAAGTAAATGCGATAGCTCGTGTATAAGCAGAGCAGCCGATATTTTCTTTGTAATGATTTTTGCGATTAATGCAGAAAAATCACCGGATGTAATATATGTACGGAGTTCTTGTGCTAACGGAATTGTAACAGATACTGGATTGGGTGCAGCAGCAGCGGGGATTGCTAATGCTGCTCCTTGGGTAGATGCATTAATATACTGATTTTGTTTTGTATCGCTCGCAGGAGGAGCTGCTTGACTGCTTAAGCTCAGTGCGACAGCTGCTGCGATGGGAACCCCTGATTGTGCCATGATTTTTTTCTCTTATATTTGTGTCAGGCAACTATCAAACGTGAGCCCGCTAACATTAAGCAACTTTACAATTTAAGTTTTCGATATGAACCTTTTGATCATTGCTCGCAACAATGTGGCCAGTTACTGTAACTGTTTGATTTTCTTTTACAGCCACTTGGCATGAACGTGGTAATTCTTGAGTATACAAACGCATGTTTTCTACATTCGTCGTATACAGATAATTCATTGATCCAGGATTGATAGGATAGGTTTTACCTTCGTCGCCGGCTTTAATGCTCACACATCCAGCGCTACCAACACATAAGAAATAGCGGTTATCAGCAGTTGCGCCTGAAATTTTAACGCGTAGATTTGCAATGTCATCCGCAAATGTGGTTTGCGATAAAATCAAAACTGCTACTGTTAATGCTAACTTCTTCATATGTGCCCTCGTTTGTTAATGCAGATCTTATGTTCAAAATACTACCAGGCCAATATTAATGCATGCTTAGGGTCACGTTAAGGTTTTATTAAGGCAGTAAAAACATGCTAGTATGCCGCTTTTAACGGTACTGATACAAATCAAGGAGTTAGCATGCAGTCAGAAGTAGTGCCAATGATTCCCACGCAGCTTAGCAGGGTCTTAAGTGCTGATCAAAAAGGTTTTTTCTTAAAAAATGGATATTTAGTCATCAAAGACTTTGTTTCAGCAGATATTTGTAACTTATTGATGAAGCGTGGCAAAGAATTAATTGAAGAATTTAACCCAGGCGACATAAAAGTCGTGTTTTCAGCCCGAGACCAGCGCCAGGCGCGGCATGAGTACTTTCTTGATTCTGGGGATAAGATCCGCTTCTTTTTTGAAGAAAATGCATTCAATGAAGCTGGAGAGTTGAAGTTTCCAAAAGAAAAAAGCATTAATAAATTTGGTCATGCTATGCATGATTTAGACCCTACTTTTTATTGTTTTAGCCATTTAGATAAAACCGCAAAGTTATTAACGGAATTAAACTATATTGATCCGGTTATCGTGCAATCGATGTATATTTGTAAGCAGCCACATATTGGTGGCGAAGTGAATTGCCATCAAGATGGAACGTATTTATTTTCTGAAAAACAATCGGTATTAGGTCTGTGGTTCGCATTAGAAGATGCAACCTTAGAAAATGGGTGCTTGTGGGCAATTCCAGGTGGACATGCCACACCATTAAAATCACGCCTATTTAGAAAGGGATATATAACCAATGTGGAAACATATGATGATTCTCCATGGGATTTATCGGCGATGGTTCCATTAGAGGTTCCAAAAGGAAGTTTGATTTTATTACACAGTCGTTTACCACATATGAGTAAAGAAAATGTTTCTGCAAAATCGAGGCATGCCTATACATTACATGTGATGAATAGCGATGATGAGTTCTCAAAAGATAACTGGTTGCAGCGTTAGGGGGCTTTCCAGGCTTGACTTGTGATTAAAAAATGACTAATGTATCCGTTCGGAGCACACTTTAACACAAACAAAATGAGGTTATCATGATCGCACAAGAATTAAACTTAGAATTATTATCAGTTGTTGGTCAAGCAGTTGAGCCACAAATCGCTGCATCAGATGCAGTTGATACAGGATTGTCAGCACTTTATTCAACCTTCGAGTGTTATTAATACTATTTTCGCAGGATGGGCAAGGCGTAGCGCTGAGATATCCCCACGAATTTTTAGTAGTATTATTCCCCTCTCCCAAAATGCTTTTTTTTTGGGAGAGGGGTAAGGGGTAAGGGTATAGGCCCTCATCCCCTGCCCTTCTCCCATCGTAAAAAACACTCTGGGAGAAGGGAGTAAAAATTCGTGGGGATAACTCAGGGCGTAGCGTGTCCACCAAGCTATGATTGCGTAAAACAGTCATTGTTAATGTGGCAACTAATTGTAGTAGAATGAAAGCTCTTGTTTTAGCAAGGGCTTTTATTTGTGAAGCACATACACGTATCAGAATTTTTAGATCACACACCTCTTCAAACAAAACTATCTTTTACCGATGAACACGCATTTTTGAATTTGCTTCAGCCTGTGCTGATTCATTGTCAATCGCAAATTAATGCTAGCATCCCAGCAGAGTTAACACCTTATATAAAATATTCATGTTTTGCAGAGTATCTATTATCTGAATTCAAAACTATTTGTACCCCAATGCTGAGTCGTGTTTGTGTTTTTGAATTACATGCAGCACGTGAAAAAAGTTTTCTGCAAGGTGCCACGCCAAGCGAGTGCTTTCAATATTTTATTAATGAAATAGTAAAGCCTGAAAATGCACGTGCATTATTTAAAAAATATCCTGAATTAGAAAAACAGCTGGATAGTGCAATCAATCAATTAATGGTTGTGACTCAAGAATTGATATTGAGATTTGCTGCAGATAGACAAGAGCTATATCAACGATATTTAGATGATACATTTAAATTATGTCATATCACCGTTACAGGCGATAAGCACCAACAAGGTCACAGTGTGTTGATTCTTGAATTTAATTCATCAGTGACAGTAAAGAAGATTGTTTACAAACCCAGATCACTTGATATCGATCAACAGTTTGAAAAATTAATCGCATGGTGTAATCAATATTTCATTGAAACTGATTTGATAGTGCCAAACGTATTGAGTAAGAGCCAGTATGGTTGGATGGAATATATCCCACATGACGAATGTCATTCAGAGAATGAGTTCAAATATTATTATCAACGCTTAGGTCAATGGTTGTGTCTCACCTATTTATTAAATGGGTCAGATTTACATTATGAAAATATAATAGCGCACGGTGCTTATCCTGTCGTGATCGACTTTGAATGTTTCTTCCAGCCGTTTTTTAATGTTGATGTTGAGTCGAATCAAAAGCATTCACGGCATTTAGTGACAGAAACTGCATTTTTGCCACAAAAAGTATTAATGCACGATCAAAAAACAATTTACGATGTAAGTATTCTAGGAATAGAAACCATTGCGATACAGCAGGAAGTGGTAGAGTGGGAGAGCTCTGGTACTGATGCCATGCAGTTAAAGCGCGTGCGTAAACCACTTGCTGATTTTTATCATCGACCGGTATTTCAAGCGATCGCTGCAAAATCTTCAGATTATTATAATGATTTCATTATTGGTTTTGAACGCGTGTATCAGCTGGTATTGCAAAATACAGAGGAATTTGAAAAGCAATTAAATCAATTCAGTAAAGTAAGAGTCAGAGTCTTATTTCGTAATACAGCGACCTACGCAAAATTAATGGCGGAAAGTTTTCATCCAACATTGTTGATTAATGAAGATGTGCGCGCAAAACATTTTAGTTGGCTTCATCAACAAAATATACAGTTAGGCGATAAAGTTTTTAACGCCGAATTAGCTGATTTAAGTTCGAATGATATCCCTATATTTTATGCGTATAGTGATGGCGATAAATTATATGATAGTTATCATCACGAACTTGATATTCCAGTGATTATAACGGGATTGCAGTGGGTCACAAATAATCTAATAAACAATGTTAATGCAAAAGATTTGTTGCTACAAAAACGATTAATGCAAAATAGTTTTGCTGCAGTACAGATCCAAGCTCAAAATAAAATGCGAATTGATCTGCCTTCAGCGGCGACGGCATGGCTCCATGAAAAAATAAATCAGTTTGCATTAGACCATGCTCGCAAACAAATGGACTATCTGGCTGATACCGTGATTGTAAATCGTGGCAGAGTGTTTTGGCCTACTATTAAACCTATCAATGAGACGTTATGGAATGCATCGTTTACCGATATCTATTTGTATGATGGCATTGCGGGTATTGCGCTTAGCTTTGCATATGCAGCAAAAATTTTCAATGATGCAAGATATAAAGACATTGCACAGCAATGCTTGCAAAGTGTGCGTGATACTTTGGCGCGACAGCAGATCAATATAAAAAGCATAGGTGCATTTTCAGGTTTGAGTGGAATATTGTATGCGTTTATTGTCTTTTACAAATTATGGCGCGATGATTCAATCAAGAATGATATTGCACTTATTTTAAATCGATTAACTGAGTGTTTGCCGCAAGAAAAAGAGTGGGATATTGTGTCAGGATCAACGGGTTGTTTAGTTGTGTTATTACGGTTGCAGGATGTGTTTCCTGAAATCGATGTAAAAAATCAATTAACTCATTGTGTTGAGTCTATTTTACAAAATCCAACGTTAGCATTTTCGCAAAATCCCTTAGTCGGTTTTTCACATGGTGTAAGCGGGGTTATCTGGGCGTTAGAGCAATATCAATATCATTATGCAAATCCAGAAGTTAAAAAATGGATAGTACAAGCTCGCGAATATGAAAAAAATTATTTTGATTCAGAGCGTGGCAATTGGTTGGATTTACGAACCAATGATTTTATGACGGCATGGTGTCATGGTGCAGCAGGAATCGCTCTGTTAAGATTAGACAGTGCATCGGGTGCGGTGGATACAGCGTTAGCAACAACATTGCGTGAAGGTTTCCATGGTGGTTCGTGCTTGTGTCATGGTGACTTGGGTAATTTAGAAGTGTTTCTTTCTGCAGGTTTACAGCATCGAGAGACGTTTCACATGATTGCTACACAAGTGATGCAGAAAATTGAAAAACACGGTGTAAGCTGTGGGAAAATTTCTACGGCAATTCATCCGGGTTTGATGACAGGTGTTGCAGGTGTTGCGTATGAATTCATGCGTATAGCGCATCCGGACGTTGTGCCGGCGGTGTTGTTGCTGAAGGTTTAAAATACGTTTTTTCTCCCTTCTCCCAGAGCGCTTTTTACGAGTGGGAGAAGGGCGGGGGATGAGGGTGTGTAAAAGAGCCCTCACCCGCCACGCAAAGAGCGCGTGTCGAAAGTGGGAGAGGTGAGTGGCGCGCATGCTACCCCCGCAACATAAATGTCACTGGCCCATCATTACATAGCGACACTTGCATATCTGCACCGAATTCACCGGTAGCAACATTCGTAAATTGCGATTTTGCATGATCAACAAGATACGAAAAAAGTATTTTACTTTGTTCCGGCGCCATCGCAGTAGAAAATCCAGGTCGTGTTCCTTTATGTGTTTCTGCGGCGAGTGTAAATTGTGGTACTAACAATAAACCGCCGTTTATATCTTGTAATGATAAATTCATCCGTTCATTTTCATCTTCAAAAATACGATAAGTGATAATGCGTTCAATCAAGCGATCCGCTTGTTTTTCTGTATCTTCTTTTTCTATGCCTATCAACGCTAAAATGCCTTGAGCAATTTCACCTATCGTTTGATTGTTTACTTTCACTGAAGCCAATGTAACGCGCTGGATTAACGCTAGCATAATTATCCTGTGTTTGTTCTCGTAGGGTGGGCAAAGCGCAGCGCTGAGCTATCCCCACGAATTTTTAGTAGCATTATTCCCCTCTCCCAAAATGCTTTTTTTTTGGGAGAGGGGCAGGGGGTGAGGGTATAGGCCCTCATCCCCTGCCCTTCTCCCATCGTAAAAAACACTCTGGGAGAAGGGAGCAAATAATTCATGGGGATAACCCAAAGCGCAGCGTGCCCACCAAGCCTGTAGGCTTATTGGCGACGTGGCGGAGCTTGTGGCGCTACCAATGTTGCCCCTAATTTTACGAGAGTTTGATATGTTTTAGAAGTCTCATCATGTTGTTCTTTTGCGATAGTTAACAAGCATGTTGCTTTATGATACGTTTCAAAAGGTGATTTATAAGAAAATGTTGTATTAACATCGAATTTACTCGCGAGAATCAGTTGCGAGAGATCGTCATAGGCTCCGCTATGGCAGAGACTAATTAAATTCATCAATTCACACAGTTGTTTTCGTTTTTCATTGGAAGCATTGGGAGTGAAACAACCTTTTTCAAAAGCACTGATTTTTTCTGGTAAGGCTTTGGGTGAGTAAAAGGTGCCAGCATGCTTTAGCTCGCGCGTCAGTGTTGCATCGGCATATTGTAATGACTCATAGTTTTCATTGGGAGTCAGCTTTACTTCAAGTCCACTTTGTTGAGCCATAGCAGCTCTTGCTTGAAATCCCTTTAAGGTAAATTGTTGCATTAATCGTTCAATTTCTGCAGGATGAGTTTTAATAATAAATTCATAATTTTGTTGGGCAAGTTTTTTTAACTTATCACTCAAGCGTAAATTCATTTTGGGATGCATTGGATTATCTACCGCGCGAATATCGTGATCAGCATGTTGTTTGGCAGTCCAGCCTTTTTTGCTCACAACTTGCTTTTGTTCTTCTGCAGATCGTGCGGTAATATCGGCGAATAAACTAGTGGATTGTTTTGTGCGTAATAGGGTGAGAGGAAGATCACACACGGTAATATTCACGTTGGTTGTTCTTAGTTTAGTTGGCGTTTTATTTTGTTTTTTTAAATGAGAAAATATATCAGTTTGCAAATATGCATCTGTTGTAAATAAGTGTCTCACATCATCTAGCGCATACATGGTGCATCCACGACCTGAGTTTTGTCGCTTTTCGCGAGAGTAATAAATAGTATTTTGAGGGAAGGCTGTAGCGAAAGCTGTTAGTTGGTCTTTTGAAAAATCCATTTGGTCATTCGCCGCACCTTTAGGATCAATATACAATAGGTTAGCATGTCCATCTTGAGTAATCTCAATTATTCCAGTGGTGCAGTGAGAGTCGCGAAGAATAAAATGAATTCTAGTTGGTCGAAGTAATTTCTTCGCATCTTCTAAGAAATTAGCAAATTCTTCAGGCTTTATTACACTTGGATTAAATTTATATTTTTTGCGAGTTGCTATTTGTGCGCAGGATAATAATATTCCTTCATGCGTGATATTGCCAAAGCCATGGGTAAACTCATGCATATATCGTTGTAATATTTGTTGCGTTGCTTTGGGGGGTGAAAGTAATGCTTGAATAGCATCTTTTTGCACTTTTTCGATAGAGTCAAGAACGTCTGAAAAACCTTTTCTACATCCTATCGCAAGAGCGGCGAGTGTTTCTGCTAAGCAGTGTTCTGCGCAGATGAGCATGAGTCTTTTTAGATATCTAAATTGTAGTTCGCGCGTAAATAGGGGTAGAGAGAATAATATTTTATTTACGTGGTCAGGGTCGTCAGTTAAGGCGTTTAATAGCTTGTCATCACTCAATTGTGTTTGTTGAAATTGTTGTTGTACTAAAATGCATTGAGCTTTGTTTAGTTTCAGTGATATTGAAATGATATTAATTTGTTCGGGTTGTAACTGTTTTGCAATCGCATCAAATAAGTTTGGGTTGGCTTTGCGTAATTCTTGTAGTGAATCAAGTTGGTAGTGCTTCATGCATTCCAAGATAAAATGCAAATAATATGTTTCTTGTGCTTTAGGCGATTGTTGCTTTAATGTGGGCACTATATGTTGAATGCAATGGGGGTCTTCAGTAATAAAGTTCGCTAATGTATTGGGATTTGATAACTCGAATAACAGTGTAACTAACTTATCACGCCGCGATGTTTCTAGTTGAGCAGAGGAAGATAAAACACCTCTTGTAATAAGTACGATGTTCTCTAGGGATGCAATTTCTCTGCCTTGTTTTGCCATTGTGTGGAATAGATTGATCCAGTTGTCCGTAGCTTTAAGATCAATATAAATGCTTACCCATTTTCTAATCGTGATTATAGTTGGAGTATGCAGAAGGATTTGGATAATTTCATCAATTTTGTTTTGTTCAAGGAGTCGTTGAACTTGTGCAGGTGATGTTTTTCGACGACTAAAAAATGCTTCTTCGCTGCTCGATACGGGAGTCGGGCTTGCTGATGGTGCAGCGGCTCTTGGAGGTCGTCTTCCGGCGCCAGACATACAGTCTCTCCGCATAGTGAATACTATTATTATAGTAGATTAATGCTCTGCCTAAGGATTTGTTTGATTATCAGGGAGTTACTCTGGTTTTTCTGTTGCATAGATCGATTTACGCCCTTCTCCCGGAGTGTTTTTTACGAGGGGAGAAGGGTTGGGGATGAGGGTTTGTGCCCTCACCCCTCTCCCAAAAAGTGGGAGAGGGGAATAATGCCGCCATTACTACATTTTTCTATAAGTCACTCTGCCACTGCGTTCGAACTCTTCATCATCTGTCACATCAACTGCACCTGAAGGATCGGGGGACGCAAATGTATGGCCCACATCAGCTCTTTTTGGCTTGGGCGCTGGTTTGGGTAGAATATGATTTGGTTGTACTGGAAGTCTTTCACGTGCAGGTGTCAAGAAGCCGTGGCCATAGTAGTCATCTCTTGCAATAGTTAAACCAGTGCCTTGAAACAAGCTAGTTAACTCATCCAGATCGCGCTTTTCTTCTTCTGATTTCAAGTCTACTTCAACAAGTTTATTTCCTGATGGCGGTGTAACGATGCCAGGTAAGGCTGCTATACCACGATGATCGGGACCTTTGATATCTGACATAACTTGGCGTGCAGGGCCTGCAAAATGCTTACGTTCAGGATTGATATGCAAATATTTTTCCAGGGCTACTGGTAATGCGATTGGTAGTGTTGGTTTTAATGTTACGACAACTTCTATATCTGGGTCTGAGTCAGAGTCTGGCTCTGATACTTTTGCTGGTTCAGGATCTGTTTCTCGCGTGCCTTGATGTGCGGGATCTACAGCTGCTGCATGTTTTTGCTCATTAACATGTGCTGCAACAGGCGCTGCTGCCCGTGCTGACTGCGAGGCTGGTCGAGTGTCTGCAAGATCAAGATCTGCAAGTATCTCAGCTGCGGTCATTAGCTTCTGTTCGCTCATGCTAAGTGCGTTTTGCGAGACAGGAGTAGCGGGTGCAAGCTGCGCAGCTATCTCTGCGAAGGTCATTGGGTTGCGTTGGGACATACTAAGTTCTCTTGTTTTCAATTACTAAAAACATGTTTAAGTGCTATAAATGAAGTGTATCTTCGTGTGAGCGAAGACACACCACTCAATGCTTTCCTTAAGAAAGTTTTGGTTTAAACGAGTCCGTGACATCAATTGCGCCCGAGTAATCAGCCGCGCTTGCGCTTTCTGCTGATTCAGTCGCCGATTCTTGCGCGTATTGTCTTGCAGTTTTTGCTAGTTTTTGCACGTACTTTAATTGTGCCGAAGCCGCTGCTGAAAGTTTTGTATGATCAACAACCATTGTTGCTTTATCATCTGCTATTGTTTCATCTGTTGGAAGTGCAATTAAAATTCTAGCGTGTGATGTAGCCATGTGTCTTCTCCTCAAAAAATTGTTTTGTATGGGTGTAACATTATTATTTTGATATGCATCAATAGGTTACACGTCTACAGATGCTTTTTTTAAAAGTAATGGCGTTATTCTACAACAAGTAACCTTTAGTTTTGATTAATAAGGTCTCACTGTTATTGTTGGCCAATCGGTTACATCAACTGGTACGCCATCGTTTGGAGTGAGTGCTGTACTGTTGTCGGCATCTGCGGATGCTTTATCTTTTTCAATAGGAGTCACGCTAATAAGTTTGAAACCTAGCCCACGATAAAATTCAGCATCCTCTGATTCAGGTGGTTGAGCTACAGCTTTAGCATCAGATATGATAGGTTGTTGTGTGGCAGCTTCATCTTTCTCATTGCCCAAAGGTACAGTGACGAATTGTGCAGCAGTTTCGTCTGTTCTCCGTTTTACGTCGATTTGCCTATAGCTCATGCTAAGGTCTGCTAAAATCTGAGCGGGTGTTGATAATGGTTGACGCTGTGCCATAAAATCTTTCCTCTCTGTTTTGTGTGTGTAACATTATTATTTTTATGAAAGCGTTAATAGGTTACACAACTACTAACGCTTTTTTGAAGCTATTGTTACGCTTTAGACGATCTTTTTCTTTCGTGTTCTTTCAAGAATTTTTTACGGACGCGAATTGTCTTTGGTGTTACTTCGACTAATTCATCATCATCAATAAATTCTAATGCTTGTTCTAATGAAAATTGAATATGCGGTGTTAACATAATCATATCGTCAGAACCTGAAGCACGAATGTTTGTTAATTGTTTTCCTTTGCAAACGTTGACGACTAAATCGTTATCGCGCGAGTGAATACCAACGATCATGCCTTCATAGACTTCAGTTTGTGGTCCAATAATCATGCGGCCGCGTTCTTGTAAATTCCACAATGAAAATGCAACAGCAACGCCTTCTTGATTGGAAATCATCACACCATTTTTACGTTGCGCAAATTCACCTTTCGATGCTACGCCGTAATGACTGAATACGTGATGCATTAAGCCAGTGCCGGATGTCAAAGTTAAGAAGTCAGTTTGTAAACCAATCAATGCACGTGATGGAATAATATAATCTAAACGTACGCGACCTTTGCCATCAGTAACCATGTTTTTCAAATCACCACGACGGCTACCTAAGGTTTCCATAATAGAACCTTGATGTTCGCTTTCAATATCAACGGCTAATGTTTCGTAAGGTTCATGTAGCTCGCCATCGACCATTTTGGTAATAACTTCTGGACGAGAAACTGCAAGCTCATAATTTTCACGGCGCATATTTTCAATTAAAATTGAAAGATGTAATTCGCCACGTCCTGATACTTTAAATTTATCTGGATCCCCAGTGTCTTCAACACGTAATGCAACGTTATGCAGTAATTCTGTTTCTAAACGCTCACGAATGTTTCTGCTTGTTACATACTTTCCATCGCGACCCGCGAATGGAGATGTATTCACTTGGAATGTCATGCTAACTGTTGGTTCGTCAACGGTGAGAGGTGTTAATGCTTCAACGCAAGTAGGATCACAAACGGTGTCAGAGATATTTAATTTTTCGATACCAGTGATTGCAATAATATCGCCAGCATTGGCAGAGGCAACTTCGCTGCGCTCTAAACCTAAATACTCGAGTACTTGTAAAATTCTACCTTGACGTACTTTGCCCTCAGTATCAATGATAGACACGGGCATATTTGTTTTTGCTTGGCCACGTGAGACTCTACCAATTCCAATCATGCCAACATAGCTTGAATAATCCAGCGATGTAATTTGCATTTGGAATGGGCCATCTCGATTTACATCCGGTGCAGGGACATGTTTCACAATGGTTTCAAATAAAGGCTCCATATTATCGCTGCTGTTACTCAAATCCAATGTTGCATAACCCAGTAATGCGGAAGCGTAGACAATAGGAAAATCTAATTGTTCGTCTGTCGCGCCAAGTTTATCGAATAAATCGAAGACTTGATCAACAACCCAATCAGGACGAGCGCCTGGACGATCGACTTTATTGATCACAACGATTGGATGTAATCCTTGTGCGAATGCTTTTTGGGTAACGAAACGTGTTTGTGGCATTGGGCCGTCAACAGCATCAACGAGTAACAACACAGAGTCAACCATAGAAAGAATACGTTCAACTTCGCCACCAAAGTCAGCATGGCCAGGGGTGTCAACGATATTGATACGATAGTCTCCCCAATTGAGGGCGGTATTTTTAGCAAGAATCGTAATTCCTCTTTCACGCTCTAGATCGTTGCTATCCATGACGCGTTCAGTGCCGATGGTGCGTTTAGTAAGGCTCGAGGTTTGTTGTAATAATTTATCGACTAATGTCGTTTTTCCATGGTCTACATGGGCGATGATCGCAATGTTTCTTAGTTGTTCTGACACGTCCAGATTCCTGATAATTGTAAAAGTTGACTAGTTTACCTTAATTTGGGCCGTTTGTGCGAAATATTTTGGCTATATATTTTACATTTTTCATGTAGTTAGCCAAATAAAAAAGAGAAACAGGGGTGTGGGGCACTGCAAAAGTGAAACCCTAATCTTTTCTTAAGTCAGTGTTAATGTCTGATTAAGCTATGAAGGCCTAGAATCAATCAACAGGGTAATTTTTAGTGAGAAATTATACTATGACGACAGGGCGAACAGATCAAGCAGCGCAAGCGCATAGTACACCTGCGGCTCCACAACACCAAGTGATGGTTGATAATGCCTCAGCAGCGCCGCAGCCGGCTCCACGACCCAAAGCCGTTTCAGCTTCTTTACCTATTCAAATGCCATCACTGAGGTACACGCTCGGTGATTTTCAACGCGACATCGCCAAGATGTTAGATGGATTCAAATACGATGAAAAGCGTGGTGCGGATTTAGAGCGCTATGGGTTGTTGAGAACGACTGATACGCTCATTAATGATTTAACGAATCCAGCTTATGTTGAATGGATCGGCTATTACAAAGACGCTGATCGAAATAAAATGAGGATACCTTTTGCAAAGGCTCAATTTAGTTATTCGCGTTGGCAAGAAGTATTCGAGTCAGCGACCAAAGGATTGTGGGACTCTCTAAAAATCAGTGATAGAGCTCGTGTAAAAGAATTTTGCCCAGAATTAACTATCCAATGGTTGTATTTTTTCCTTGGGAAAGATGAGCGCTCTATTTTAAAGAAAGATGCATACGATGAAATTCCTCCTAAAGTTGCATTAGCCATGATGTTTCGTTATGCAAGAGAAGCTGCGCCCCTGCTTGTGCAAAAACCAAAGCCAGCGATTGTAAGAAGTGCGCCAGCGATTTTGCCTACGCAGTTGCAACAGGGAGCGCAAGCTGGTGAGTCAAAGCAAACACTACCAGCGTCTACTGCTAGTAAACCACAAGAAGCGCTACCTAATGCAGGGCCATCACAGGGTGTTACTAAGGTGTTACAGGTTCTTGATGCACTCTATAATCCATCTCACTTCAAGCCACCAGCTGCTAGCACACATGTACGGGCAGATAATGCAACTGTGTCAGATAAGGCGAAGCAGGCTCAAAGCGCAGCAGGGGGTGTTGCTGCAATTACGGTTGTGCCCGGATATTTTTAGTGACATTCAACAGTAATTCGTTATTCTTTGTCATAATTAATTTTGTAGAGAATAATCATGTTGAAAGTTGCAACCTGGAATGTGAACTCACTGAAAGTTCGTTTACCTCAAGTGTTAGAGTGGTTACAAACGGCAAAGCCTGATGTCATTGGGTTGCAAGAAATCAAAATGATTAATGACGATTTTCCTCTCGCTGAATTTCAAAACTTGGGTTACCACGCTGTATTTCGCGGCCAAAAAACCTATAATGGTGTTGCTATCATGAGTCGCGATGTAGCAAGCGATGTTGTCACTGATTTCCCTGATTTCAATGATCCTCAGCGTCGAGTATTAGCGGCAACGATTTCTGGTGTGCGTGTGATTGATTTATATATTCCAAATGGTGAATCTGTTGGCTCAGAAAAATATAAATATAAACTGGAATGGTTGTCACATTTAAAAAAGTTTTTGCAACATGAATTACAACAACATCAAAAAATCGTAGTCATGGGCGACTTTAATATTGCGCCAGAAGATATAGACGTGCATGAACCGATGTTGTGGGAAGGGAAAGTGTTGTGTAGTGATGCAGAGCGCCAAATTTTTCGCGATATATTGCAGCTAGGATTTAAAGATTGTTTTCGTTTATTTACACAACCAGAAAAAAGTTTTAGTTGGTGGGATTATCGTGTGAATGCATTTAAGCGTAAAATGGGATTGCGTATTGATCATATCTTGGCGAATGAATCATTTGCGTCAAGTTGCGTGCAGTGTTCAATTGATATAGAGCCACGCAAAAATGAAAGACCATCAGATCATACTATTGTGTGGGCGGAGTTTAGTGGGTAGAGCACGCTAGCTGTCATCCCGAGCGTAGCGAGGGATCTCCAGGGAGATCCCTCGCTACGCTCGGGATGACGCGCTGCTTAGGATGACAACCTGTGTGAAAAAGCTTAACTAAACAAAATAATCGCCTGTTCAATTAACTCAGACTTAGACGCAACACCCAGTTTCGCTTTCACGTTTGTCAAATATTCTTGTACGGTGCGGTGTGAAATACCGAGCTCAGATGAAACTTGCTTCGCTGATTTACCACGCATGGTGAGATGCAAGCATTCAACTTCACGTTTAGAAAGTTGGTTCAGAGTCACTTTGGGTTGGTATTTTGTGGTGCTGGGTTCTTTCGGTAAATCTTCGTGAGAATAATTGCGTGTTGTCGTTTGAATGATAGATGAAAGTCTTTTGCTAATGTTAGAGAATTCATTTAATCGTAATTCATTCATAAATTCAACGCGTTTCTCTTTAGGTAATAGTAAATTGTGCTGTGCAGAGTAAGAGTATTCTCCTTCTTCATCAAGGTGAAAACTTAATGCGTGCGCGTGTGATAATAAAGAAGATTGTGAAACACTTTCGTTGAAATGGAGGATGAAAAGTTTCAGTAAATCAAGGTTGGAAATATAGGTTTGATTGATCGATTGATCAGTATCATTATTTGCAAAATGATAGTAGTTATTGTAATCGCGTCCCTGTTCTACAATAGTAAATGTGTGTTGTACGCCGAAAGTGGCTGCTTCGGAATGCATCTGTAAACTTTTTCCATGACGTTCGATCGCATCCCATACCACGAAAGATCCGAGTGCCCCTTTCTTTGCCATGTGAATATCGGCATTGTAGTATTCATTTTCAAGATAGTGTCCTATGAATTCAGGGTTATTTCCAATGATGGAAAGCTCGCCTGATTTTGTGACGCGCACATGTGAGAAATAGGAAATGCTGAGCTTTTCTAATGGGCGACAAATATCTTTGAGTTCACTTGCAGCAACAAATGTTGGGTTTTGTAGAATAGTATTCTTATCATTCATAATGGTCACCTATCATTGCCCTCGTACTTTAACAGACTTTCCACGATTAGCCTCGTCAGGTGCCGCCCCCTCTTCTGGTTTAGCATCAGAAGCTGTCTTTGGGGGTGGAGCCATCAGTGATCCTCTGTAAAAGTGGCTGATTGCATCAGGCAGGCCTCTCAGGGGGTTGCTATATTTTCGATAATCAACATCATGTGGTATGAGTGCTTGAACTTTTTCGGGGAATGCCTCAAGTGTTGCTTGTGTGATGCCTTTTTTTCCGTAGCAACGTACCAGTTCATTATAGAATTGGCTGTTCAAATCGCAATAAACAGGGGCTCCAGCATGTTGTTGTGAAGCTAAGATAAGCGTGTTGAAAATGCGTGATGGTAGTGTTCGTTGGATACTTGCTTCAGCTTTTTCATCAAAAATAGCCACGCTTAACGTTGGATCTTCTTTTATGTAATGAGCTTCAAGAGCTGGGTTGTAAATGAGTCCATCGAGAGATCCATAAAAGCTACCAATACAGTCTCGCGCAATTTGTCTTGTGCGTGGAGATTGATACTTAGGAAAGTGAATGTTTTTTGTGACAAACTCATAAGATTTAGGGTGTATCGCATTATAAAATATACCGACTGTTTCAGTAGGATTTAATGTTTGTAGTGCAATGGCGGGTCTAAAAAATAAATAAGGTACAATGCCAGTGCCGCGATATTCAGGTTCCAATGCAACATAGACAACGTGGAGAACAAGAGGTTGCTTTGGTGTTTGAGTGTTCTTGGGTTCTCTGGGTAATGGTGGTAGTTGTTGTATTGCAGCAACTAATCGCCTTGTCTGCTCATCAGTGGTGTCGTCGAGTTTTGCATCATCGCCGCCCGCTTTGGGTTTCTGAGCGGGGTTTGGTCGGTCAATTTCAAATAAATTAAAACCAACAATGTGCTCTCCTTTCGGATCCGTGCTGATAATTTCCACTAATTTATGGGCTGCGCGTTCGCCATGTGGATTGAAATCTCCGTCAAATGTCTCTGCTGATCGATTTGGTTTGTCTTTAGGTTCAGTTGAGCCTTCTGCTGCGGTAGGTTTGTCATTTGGATCAATAAAGTGTTTGCAAAAAAGTACTTTTAAGCAGTCTTTTTCAACAGCAGTCATTGCTTTAAGAGGTTTTAAAACTGTATACAATCGAGCATGACGATCAAATGTAACTGTTGTTAAAACGCCTGCTGTAGCTTGAGAATAAGTGATGTCTGTCACTTTTACACCGGCTGTGCCAGGTGATGGAGCAGATGCACGGGCAGCAGCAGTTGGGCCGACTGTGGTAGGGCTGCCAGTGGATTTTTCATCAGGCCCTGTTGCGGGCCTTGTATTTTGTAGTGCTAGTGGCCCAAGTCCCAAAGATGGCTTAGTAAATGTAGTAACAACGAGCTCATATTTAGACAACAGCAAGGGGCTCTCGTAAGTCCCAAGGAATGTTTTGGCGACATCAAGGACAGAGTAAAGAGTGCCATCCGGTAATCTTTTGTAAGGGGCGCCTCCATAGGCAAGCATGACTTCCATGGCTTGAATGGGCATATAGGGGTCTAATAGAACCATTTCGGTTGCAGATATGCCGTACTCAGATGAAAACTGATTGGGTGATTGGCCATGAGTTAATGATCTTTTTACGAGGGTTACATTCTGGTCTTCATTAGGTCCTTGATCATAGATATCAGCAAGCGATTGCATTTGCGCGATAAGGGATGTTAAAAGTAACGTTGCTGGCACCTGAGCAGAATCAGAAAAATCAAGATAAGGAGCCAACAAGTTTGTGGCTTCGTCATCCATCAATGCAACTACAGCGCTGCCTGATGCAGGCTCGGTTCCTGATCTGGACATGATTTCCTCGTTTCATATGATTATGATTTCTAACTATTATTATAGCTTAATTTATCTCATCGATTGGCGAAATTTAGACACCAATTTTTACTATATTAATGAATATGGTATTAAAAAACCGTTAAAATCATTAGACGCTTGATTCCAATACCAGTCTTCGGCTATGATGTCGCACTTATTTTAGCGTCCAAGATTAAATTTAGAGAGAGGTTTTATATGGCTAAGCAGGGGATTCATCCAGAATATCAAGCAGTTAAAGTTAGTTGCAGCTGTGGCAATACATTTCACACAGGTTCTACCGCTGGCCGCGACCTGCTTTTAGACGTATGTGCGAAGTGCCATCCATTTTACACCGGTAAACAGCGTATTGTAGATACAGCTGGCCGTGTAGATCGTTTCCAACAGAAATATGCTCGTAAGGGTACTGTTGTGAAGAAAGCAGCTGAACAAGAACAAGATAAAGCTAAGTAATCAGTAATATCAGTAACACATAAAAAGGCGCTCAGTGATAACCAGCGCCTTTTTTTTTGCATGCAGGGATGTGCGTTTCCTCTTTTAAAGTAGGTTAAATATGACAAACGACATTCGAAAATCCGCACTTGATTACCATGAATTTCCACGTCCCGGCAAAATCGGTATTGTGTCCACTAAGCCCACCGCTTCTCAGCTTGATTTATCACTTTGTTACACGCCAGGTGTTGCAGAACCGGTAAAAGAAATCGCACAAGATCCTGAAGCCGCATATCGTTATACCAGTAAAGGTAATTTGGTTGCTGTTATCACGAATGGTACAGCAGTATTGGGCTTGGGGAATGTGGGTGCGCTTGCAGGTAAGCCAGTGATGGAAGGCAAGGGCGTGCTTTTTAAATGTTTTGCCGACATCGATGTATTTGATATTGAAGTTGATTGTGATGATCCACAAGATTTCATTGATACCGTTATTCGTATTGCACCTACCTTTGGTGGTATTAATCTAGAAGATATCAAAGCACCAGAGTGTTTTGTCATTGAAAAAAAATTACAAGATGCATTGTCTATTCCTGTTTTCCACGATGATCAACATGGCACAGCCATTGTAACTGCTGCAGGTTTATTAAATGCATTGGAAATACAAGGTAAAAAATTAGCGGATGCAAATATCGTTTGCGCTGGTGCAGGCGCAGCGGGTATTTCTATCATGCAACTGTTGAAACACTTGGGCGCAGATCCTGCAAAGCTTTATATGATTGATCGTGCTGGTGTGATTCATAATGAAAGAAGAGATTTAAATATTTATAAAGAAGAATTTGCAATACATACCGCAAAACGTTCCTTGGCGGATGCAATGAATCAAGCAGATATTTTTATTGGTGTTTCAGGTCCTGATATTGTGACTCCCGATATGTTACGTAGCATGGCAAAAAATCCTATTGTGTTTGCACTATCTAATCCAGTGCCAGAGGTCATGCCTGATGTCGCTTTCGCAATGCGCAATGATATTATTATGGCAACAGGGCGTAGTGATTTTGCGAACCAAGTCAATAATGCATTGTGCTTCCCTTATATTTTCCGTGGCGCATTAGATGTGCGTGCAACCTGTGTGAATGAAGCGATGAAGCTTGCTGCAGTGCATGCAATAAAACATTTGACGCGTGAAAGTGTTCCAGCAGAAGTGATTGCAGCTTATCCGAAAGAAAACAATATTGTGTTCGGTCCGCAGTACGTTTTACCCAAATTAATAGATCCAAGATTGAAAGAGCGCGTCTCTTCAGCTGTTGCGCGTGCAGCGCAAGAGTCTGGCGTGGCACGCGTTTAAAACCGAACGGGAGAGATTCATGGCATTTGATCATATGATGGAACGACAAGGAGTTGGTATGCAAAAACTCGCAACAAAGTCAGTTGTATTTTCGTGGGTAGTCTGTTCGCTGGGCGCGTTATTTTATTGTTACGAATATTTATTACGGACATCGCCGAGTGTGATGGTGCAAGAGTTAATGCGTTATTTCCATTTAACCGGCGCGCAGTATGGGAATTTGACGGGATCATTTTATTACTATTCATATGTTGCCATGCAAATTTTTGTGGGTGTTTTCATGGATAGATTTGGGCCGAGACGTTTATTAACTGTAGCCTGTGCACTGTGTGCATTCGGTGCCTATCTTTTTGCATGTAGCGATAATATTGCTATTGCAATGGCAGGACGTTTTTTAATTGGTTTTGGTTCTGCATTTGCATTTGTTGGCGCAGCTAAATTAGCGACGATTTGGTTGCCACCAGAGCGTTTCGCACTGATATCAGGTATTATTTTTTGTTTAGGTATGTTGGGTGCGATGTTTGGTAGCATTATCTTGCATCGTTTAGTTGATACAGTGGGTTGGCAGATGGCAGTATATGGTTCAGCTGCAGTGGGTGTAGTCATTACCGCGATTTTGTGGAGTGTGGTGCGTGATGTGAATCCATATCATACTAACCATTACTCGCATCACACACCTACCTTCCGTGAGGTTTTTCTTGGTTTAGGAAAAGTATTTGGCAATGGTCAAGTGTGGTTAGCAGGCGCTGTAGGATGTTTATTATATTTGTTTTTGACGGCGTATGCTGAGTTATGGGGGCCATCGTATTTAGAGCAAGCGCATCAAATTACAAAAGATCACGCGGTTGCAGCAAATTCACTTGTGTTTTTAGGCTGTGCAATCGGCGCGCCTTTTTGGGGGTGGTTTTCAGATTTAATTGGTCGTCGTAAAGTTCCGTTTTATATTGCTGGAACAGGCGCATTTATTTCTGTCTGTATCATGTTGTACGCTCCCAATCTGCCGTTAACTAGTTTGTATATGGTGTCGTTATTTTTTGGTTTCTTTTCAAGTATTCAAATTGTGGTATTTGCGATTGCACGAGAAGTGACGCCCATAGAGATTTCCGGCACCACGATTGGTTTGTTAAATATGTTAGTGATGATTGGTGGTATTGTTTTCCCACCAGTCGTAGGAAAGTTGCTTGATATGAATTGGACGGGTGGTCTTGTTGACGGTGCACGCGTGTATTCTAATCATGCTTTTTCGATTGCATTAAGTGTGCTACCTATCGGTATTTTGTTAGGTACAGGAATGATGTTTTTTGTTCGCGAAACGTATTGTAAAATTTTCGTGGAAAAGAATCGTTAGTCAGTAGTTTGTCTTCATTATTCACCTCTCCCACTTGTGGGAGGCGTTGTTGCATAAATCAAAATCTGCACTATTCCCCTTCTCCCACGCGTAAAAAGCAATCTGGGAGAAGGGAGGGGGCGGTAACATGCCCGCCCAATCAAAATCACCAAAGCCCCCCTATTTTCCTGTAGTAGGAGTATAATTATAGATGGGTCTATGATCGCATTGAGGGGGGTACTATGAAAGCGAAGTTAAGTCCTTGTGGCTTGGGATTTGCGTTAGGTGCGGCTAAGGGGTTGTATTTAATGCTATCTGCGTGGGTTGCCTATTTCTTTGGATATGGCGCAGCGATGGTTGGACATGTTGCTGGTTTTTATAATGGATACGGCGCAAGCGTAGCAGGTGGGTTTGTAGGTGCTGGATATGGCTTTGTTTGCGGCTTTATCTTCGGATTGTTCGTCGCCTACTTTTACAATTTTGCCTTACGTTGTTGCTGTAAAGATGGCGAATGCAAAAGTGAATGTAAATAAGCTTTAGGGATAAAGTTGCTTCTATTCATCCGTTAGAGCGGTAAGTGACTGTTTTATAGTAAATTCAGCTACCGTTCTGCGGCGGGGTTCTTTTTAGTTCAATAAATAACTGTTAATATCCCATTCTCAAAAATTAGAACAATGGGACACAGAATAATGGCTGGTGTAAACCTTCGATTTCCTCAAGGTACAAAAACTCTCTTTTTCGCTCAAGCATTTGCGATCATTCCTTTTAGCATGTTGTATTCAACGATTATGTTATACGCGACAAGTCGCTTGCATTTAACAGATGATATTGCCGCTAGCATCACAGGTTCGTATTTAGCATTTAATATGGGTTTGAGTTTATTAGGTGGATACATAGCGGGGCGCTTGTTGAGTAACCGTACATTGTTCGTGATCGCAATGTCATTTCAAATAATCGCTAATCTACTATTGAGCATTCCAACGCATGCTACGTTTGTGTGGGGTCTTTCGGCCATGCTCGTCGGGGCATGTTTTTGTGTAACTAATTTAAATTGCATGTTGACGCAATTGTTTGAGCCGAATGATAAGCAGCGCGAAACCGCATTCTTGTGGAGCTATAGCTCTATGAATGTTGGTGCATTTATAGGATTTAGTATTAGTGGTTATTGTCAATTACACTCTGCCTATAGCACATTATTTTATTTAGGCGCGGTAGGAAACTTAATTTCATTGATAATTACTTGTCTGCAATGGAAAGTGTTATTTGATAGAAAAACGTTATTAACGCAAAAATCACCAGCAGAGCGTTCAAGATCAATTATGCTAGGTATTGGTATTATTATTGTTATGTTTTTTGCGTTGAGAATATTGTTGGGACATGCCGATTTTAGTAATGATTTAGTGAAATGTGTTGGTGTGTTCATGATTGGAGTACTGGCGTATCTTGCGACGCAGCAAGAAGATCATAAGGCACGTAAAAAATTATGGGCTTATCTCATTTTAGCTTTCACTGCATTAATATTTTGGACATTGTATTTAGTCGCACCTATGGCGTTGGTTCTTTTTATTGAGCGTAATGTGGATAAGCATTTTCTAGGATTTACAATTGCGCCGCAGTGGGTACAAAACATCAATACCATCGTGATTATTTTAGGTGGACCCACACTGAGTATTGTATTTAATAAGTTGCGTGAGAAAGGCATGCGCGTTACGATTCCGATACAATTCTCAATTGCATTGGTTTTGATAGGCGCAGGATTGGCAATTTTACCACTCGGCATTCATCTTGCAGATGCGCAAGGACATACGCATTTTAATTGGATATTTTGGAGTTATGTTTTACAAAGTTTAGGCGAGCTATTTCTGTCGCCGATTGGCTATGCAATGGTCGGTCAATTAGTGCCGACACATTTGCAAGGGTTGCTCATGGGCGCATGGTTGATGATCACCGGTATCGCAGCAACGATTGCAGAATATTTTTCAAAAATGGCATTAACAGCAACTCAATCAGTTGATCCATTGGTTACTAACCTAGGCTTTGCACATACTTTTAATTTATTGGGTTGGGGATCGATAGTCGCAGGATTATTGCTAATGATTTTCGTGCCATTGATGTTGCGTTTGACGCATGAGAATGAGCAAATCATCGAACAAGAGTTTACTTAGCGTATTGTCAGCGATCCCTCATCACACGGCTTTTTGAGGTACCCGAATCATTTGGCTGCCATCCTCTGATTTTAACTGTAAGAAAATGACAGTTGAAATCAGAGTGATAACGCCCATCGCGAACAATGCATGATGGAAGAGTGCGATCGTTAGCGAAAACTTTTCAATCGTAGGATCCGAATAAAGTCTGACAAGCAATGCAGCCGTGGCTACACCAAAACTTTGTGATAATTGTTGTAGTGTACTCATGATGCTAGTTGCTGCGCTGAGGTTAGCGTGTGAAATATCCGCATAAGCTAACGAATTCATTCCAGTGTATTGGAGCGAAATAAGGAATCCATAAAAAAAGGTCAATACGCAGATATACGTGAAAGATGTATCTTGTGTCACTGTTGATAACAGCCACAAAGAGATAGCGACACAGATAGTGTTTAATATCAGTAGAGGCTTATATCCCACAAGACGTAACAAAGGTAGTGTAAAGGGTTTCACAAGTAATACACCTAGTGCAGTCGGCGCAAGTAATAACCCAGATATTTTGGGTGGATAATGTAATCCAATTTGAAAAAGTAAGGGTAATAAAAATGGAACGCCGGCAAATCCCAGGCGAGAAATTAAGTTTCCAATGACAGAAATACGAAAGGTGCGTTGTTTAAAAAGCAGTGTGTTCACAATTGGATTGGCGATTTTGCGTGAGTGAATGAAATAGAGGAAAAATGACACGGCAGAAATAAACATAATAAAAAAAGCAAGGTTGTCAGGGATAACCGTTTCACTAAATGCAGCAAGACCAAATGTAAATGCCGCTAAACTAAACCCAAAAATAATAAATCCAAGTGTATCGAGACGATGAACCGCAACAGGCGGAATTTTTTTAATCACTAAGGCGGCAGCAATAATTGTAAATAAACCAACTGGGATGTTGACCCAAAATACCCAGCGCCATGAAAAATATTCCGTAATAAAGCCACCGACAACAGGTCCCAACATGAGGCCTAATGCTGCGATCATCACAATGCGTCCCATAACGTGTACCATTTGATGGCGTTCAAACGTACGGAGCAAAATGAGTCGCCCTACAGGCATCATGAGTGATCCACCAATACCTTGAGCGCAGCGTGCGATGACTAGTTCACTAAGGCTGCGTGCGCATCCACACCATACTGAACTGAGAGTGAAAACAATCAGTGCGCTGAGAAATACTCTTTTGACACCATACTTGTCAGCTAACCAGCCACTGATGGGAATGAATATGGCTAAGCTGAGTAAGTAACTAATTAGTGCAATTTTCAAATCAATGGGATTGACGGATAAGCTGTGTGCCATGACGGGGATGGCGGTGTTGATAACTGTAGAATCAACCGCTTCCATAAACATGGCGAGAGAAACGACGAAGCCAATTAGTGCGTTATATTTATTGAATGTAGGCATGGAGATTTTCTCATTATTATTTTTCTAGGTTCTTTTGAATTTCCTCGAGCGATTGCTTTTTTGTTTCGGGAATAGTATACCAAGTAAAAACAATTCCAAGAAAGCAAATTGCACTATACATCCAAAAAGTATTCGCTTTTCCTAAAAAATGTAAGATAGATAAAAACGAACTGGCGACGATAAAGGCAGCGATATTATTCACAAAAATAGAAATACCCACCGCTTGGCTACGAATGGGGGTGGGATAAATTTCAGTGATAATTAACCAACCGATAGGCCCAAGTCCCACTGCGTAACCAAATATATAAAGTACAATGAATGCTGTAAATGCGATGGGGCTATTTAGGAATGGATAATGCGAAATGAATGCTAATGCAGCCAGTGAAATTCCTTGAGCAATTAAACTAAAATATAATACGGGTAAGCGCCCAATCGAATCTAAAATAAATAATGCGGCAATAGTGAATACAAAATTACTTCCCGCAATAACAATGGAAGCCGCAATTGATGTTGTCGCTGCCTCTGTATTTAATGATTGAAAAATTTGCGGAGCAAAGTACATGATGGCATTGATGCCAGTAAATTGACTTAATAAAGCTAGGCCGATACCGATTATCCAATAACGCGCGTAGTTTCTTTTGAATAAAGCAGGCAATGATATTTCTTTGGTTTCAGTTTTTATATCATTGGGTGTAGGTAAATGAAATCGGCAAACAAATAATAAACTAGACCAAATTAATCCCCAAGCAAATAGCCAGCGCCATGAAAGATAAATAAGGGTGAAATAACTTAATGAGTAACCAAGTAAAATGCCGAATGTAATAGCAAGTTGAAATGCAGCGATGAATCTACCGCGTAAATGAGACGGTGCCATTTCTGTTAAATAAGTTGGAATAATCACTAATAAAATACCAATGCCTGTGCCCGCGATAAAGCGACACAGTATTAATAATGAAGCGTTGGTTGCAACACTCGCCAGTCCATATCCAAACAAATGAAGAACGCAGGCGAGTGAAATAAATTGTAAACGAGCTAAACGGTTGGTAAGTAAATGAGTGATGCTGATGCCAGCCATGATTCCGGCAATAACAATACTTACAACCATTCCAGCAACAAGAGAGGTTAATTGAAAGGCGGGTTGAATAGATAATAACGCACTACCTATCATGCCAGTATCGTATCCCAATAAAATCCCGCCTAAGCAAGCGAGTAGTGGTTTATATGAAGAGTTCATAAGCCTCTATTTGTAGGGTGGGCAAAGCGAGTGCTGAGGTATCCCCACGAATTTTTTCTCCCTTCTCCCAGAGTGTTTTTTACGATGGGAGAAGGGTTGGGGATGAGGGCCTATACCCTCACCCCTTACCCCTCTCCCAAAAAAAAGCATTTTGGGAGAGGGGAATAATACTACTAAAAATTCGTGGGGATAACTCAGAGCGCAGCGTGCCCACCAAACCTGTGAATGGTGGGCACGCTGCGCTTTGCCCACCCTACGAAGATGTCACACTTTTGTCTCTGCTGTAATCTGTTTTTGTTTGCGTTTCATCACAATGAGATAACAAATGGCTCCTGCAATCACAATGATTCCAATAGACCAAACAGGTCGTACAGTAAACCACGCAATGGCTGTTGCAATGGCCCATAGTCCAATACCCAGTACAAAAGCGATTAATCCAGTCCCAAATTCTACTATTGTTCCTAAAAATGGAAGTACGCTAGCAAGAACACTCAGCGGTTGCAGTACTAATGCAATGCCAACAATCATCATCACTAACGATACACCGCGTAGCACCCAGGTGAGAATGGCGTTTTCATTTTCTGCATCGAGAATCATTTGTTCCGCAGAAACAGTACCAGAAGATAGTAAGAGTACTTCTTGTCCTGCAGGCGCTTTATAAGGTTGTAATGTATTTTCAATTTGTTGTCCAATAATGCTAACGTTTTGTGGTTTCACCGCTTTCAGCGTAATGCGGCAATCACCAACTTGAGAAACACTGGGGTCTTCGCCAATATAAATTCTTTCACCATCGTGTTTGACAGGTTTGCTAATTTTTTCTTGAATAGCGCTTGTATCAACTTGTGCAAGACTGATGGTGTTGCTAGTTGTAATCTTATCGATTAATTCAGAAGATAAAGCAAAGTCACCAACAGTGACTTTGCTTGCTGTTTTATTTTCAGATGAAACAGGCATTGCAGAAGGATTTTGGTGACCATTTTGATCTTGAAATTTGTTGCTATCAATGAGTTGATCAGACCACTCGCGAGTGTAAGTATAGCTCGTTGTTTTTTTCTCAGAGCCACCTGTTTGTTGTTCTGTTTTCGTTTCTTTATTTTCTTTCCATTGATACATTTCAACCGTGCGATTTAATTTAATCGCGTTTTCAGAAATATTGAATAGTGAATCTTCTAAATTTTCAGTTGTCGTTGCCAACCCTGCAAAATAGATAACTTTCATATTATTTTTGTTATCAACGGGGCTATTAGGAACATTGATGACAACTTCTCTAGTTTGCTGTAATGATTGAGCGGTGTGTAGCCCATGACCCTCGTTCCAAAAGATGAGCCAGAACGAGCCGATGATTAATGCGAGTCCGAAGATAATACCGAAAAATGCACCTTTAATTCTGCTTCCCCATGATTCTGTTGTGACGACGTCAACCATGATCGCATCTCCAGAGTGCTAGAAGCTTTTAGTATAGCAAGTATAGAATCAGCTAAATATAGTGTTTACCCTAATCATCAATTTGGAAGTGCGTGCATAACCCATTGATTTATAGTTCATAAAATACTGGAAATTCAATGTATAATAGTAGGTATACAATGTTAATAAAATCAAATACTGACGAGGAGTATTGTTTATGGCAAATCGACGTAGTGCTGCAGCTGCAGCAAGTTCAGATCACAAAGAAAATATGACTGAAAGATTTAAAATTGAGAGCGAGCTCAAGGCAATTGGTCCGCAGGTAGATGCGGCGAAACAAAGGTTAGACCAACAGACAGCAGCATTTGGTAAATTTAAAAATGATCACGCTGATGTATACAGCCAGTGGAAAGAAAATCGACGTAATTATGCAGAGTACCAGCGGCAGCTAGATCATGCTAAAGACATACTTAAAAGAGAGCAGTGGGCGATAAGTGGCGCAAGCGCTGGTATTTGGTATAAGGATGAAAGTGAAGCTATAAATGCAATGGCAGCATTAAATGCTGCGAGCTGCTATGTGGTGGTGTTTGCTTTGCAGCGGAACATATCAGCAGCTTCCAGAGAGTATGAAGACTTATTGGCAAAAGCAGACAGATTAGAGTTACAAAGAAAAGAAGCTGAATTATTCGAAAAACTTGGACTTGATGTTGTAAAGGCGATGCTGATGGAGTTTAAAGACGCAATTGAGATTCGAGTGAGACAAGCAATAGCAAAGCTGCCCGCGGATCATGCATTGTTTAAGCGATATAATGGCGATGTCGCGGGTAGATTAATGAATGAAAGTGCGAACTTCATCAATACGATTCGAAAAGATCTTCCTGCTAATGCTCCTGTTGATTTAAGTAAAATACGCACGCTAAATACGCTGTTATATTATTTAGATATCAATACTCAAATGACGCCAAATGAGAGAGTTAAGATGGTTAGAAAAACACTTCTTGAGAATGAAGAATTCTTGAGTAAGGGTGAGGCAGAAAAAACTCTTGTCGCAGGTGTTGCAACCCTCTTTGGGCAACGTGCTCCCAAAGCTGCGGACATCATTAGCCAGGTAGTCGTATTGGTTAATAGAGCAGACACGATGATGCAGTTTGGAGCCGCTGCTCCATCAGCTCATAAAGCTGGTAAAAAATCAGCAAGTTGAAAGCTCCACGTTTGGGTTTATAATGCATCCAAACTTTGGAGATGAATGATGCATAAATTACAGTTAAAAACAGTATCTCAGATAGGCGATCTTTATCTTGTCGCTTCCCAAAAAGGGTTGTGTGGCATTTTTTGGGAAAAACAAAATATACCAATGCTTAATGGAGAAAATGATAGCGATGCAGCAAAGTATTTGCATCAATCGGTTAAGCAACTAGAAGAATATTTTGCGGAGAAACGTAAACAATTTGAATTACCGTTTGATGTGCAAGGCACTGATTTTCAAAAACGCGTATGGCAAGCATTATCTGATATTCCTTATGGCGAAACCCGGTCTTATCAACAAATCGCAGTAGCAATCAATAATAAAAAAGCATGTCGCGCAGTCGGTTCAGCGAATGGAAAAAATCCATTGGCTATCATGGTGCCTTGCCATCGTGTGATTGCAGCGAATGGCGGTATTGGTGGGTATGCAGGTGGGTTGACAATCAAAACTCAATTGTTGGATCTTGAAAAGAATTCTGCGTTTAGTTCCTAGTTTGAAAGCTTGTCATCCCGAGTGCTCGGGATGGCAATGCAAAATCAATCCTTATAATCAGCTCTTATGTTTACTCAAAGTTTCGTTATTGTAGGGATGTATATTAAAAACTAATACCCAGGATTGTCCTGGTCTGATTGAGGTGCGGAGTTCACTTGATCTCATTTAGATAGCAGTATTATTTATGATAAAACATATAATCAGATATAATAAAAAGATATTGATAACAACAATCGAGGGGTTCAAATGAAAAAGCTTATATTTTCAATCAGTAAGTTATGCGTGGTTGCTGCTTTTATATTTCCCACTATAATCTTCGCTGCAGAAACGGCGCTTGTAGTAACTTGTCCTGCTCCAAAGGATTTAAATATAACTGCCCCTGAGCAAGATATGATTTATGGGCGAGGCACGCAAGCGGGTGCAGGTGGATGGATATCTAATATCATGTTCGTCTTTAATGCGGGAATGGTCACCGGGCCTGCGCAATCGCAATTAGCGAGTTGCACAAACCAAAGTGTAGATTATGTTAATGGTTATGTTCAGTGTACTTATAATTGCACCTCTCAAAATCCAGGATATACATTCCCACTTAATTCTCCATGGATAGGCCAAAAAGAATTACAAAAAACTATTCAAGGCGCAAATCAAATAACATTAGTATTTCAAACAGATTTGTTATCTAAATCTAAAAAATGAAAAATGAAAAATGAAAAATGAAAAATGAAAAATGAAAAATGAGAAAGCATGAACATCGTATTTTTAGATTTAAACTATTTCCAAAAAGCGGATGAATATTTTGATTATTCAGTGTTTGAAGCTCTGGGTCAGGTAACGAAATATGATGATACTCCGGAGTATTTGATTGCAGAGCGCGCGAAAAATGCGGATGTTATTATCTTATTGAAATCCACGCTAAATTCAGCGGTTATCGCAGAATTAAAAGATACCAGATTAATTTGTAAAATTGGTACAGGTTATGATCGTATCGATGTGAAAGCGGCAAATGCGCACGGCATAGCTGTCACTAATTTTCCCGGGCATGCTGCAAATATTGTGGCGCAATGGACAATTTCTTTGTTATTAAATCTATCAACTAATATCTTGTTATACGACAAAGCTGTGCGTCATCATGAATGGCTTGCGTCGCATTTCACTTATCCAATTACAGAAGTGCATAATAAAACGATAGGCATCATTGGTTTCGGACATATCGGGAAAATTGTTGCAAAGTTAGCGCTAGGTTTAGGAATGAAAGTGTTAATTAATAGTCGTTATCCACAACCACAGACTGGATATAGCTTTGTTGATACAGATGAAATTTATCGGCAAGCTGATTTTATCAGTTTACATTGTTTGCTGAATGACAGTACACGTAATATGATTGATGAAAAAGTTTTTAATAGAATGAAGGCAAATAGTTTTTTAATTAATACCAGCCGTGCTAGTTTAGTTGATAAAGCATGCTTGTTTGAAGCTTTAAAAAATCGACGTATTGCTGGTGCTGCTATGGATGGTTTTTGGAAAGAGCCACCAGAAAAAGATGAGCCATTATTTTCGCTAGATAATTTTATTATCACACCGCATGTTGGCTGGGCATCCATCGAATCAAGAAAGTCTTTATTAAAGCATATGGCAGAAACCATACGTGATTTTAGCGCAGGCAAGGCAATTCCTGTCATTAGTTAGAAGCATCAAGCTGCGCAATGTGTCGCTGAATTTTTTTGAGGATTTGAAAAAACATGAAAAATAAGGCCAAATATATATTTGTACTTTGTGTTTCGCTCGTAACAAGCAATGTTTTTGCGTACAATTTTTCTGTTGAAAATAAAACGGATCAAGAAATTAAAGCGGATGTTTATCTTGAATCAAGAGACCCTAATATTGCAACAGTATCTGGGTCTGTGGTTATTGAGTCAAAACATACCGCGAGCGTAACATTATCTATTGTTGATCCTAAGGAATCATATACTAATGTGAGTGATGCGGCGGGGCATAAGTGTTCTTTGCGTCGATATAGAAATATCCGAGTCATTGAATCTAATAACCAGTTTGTCTGTCTTCCTAGGTAAGTCTTGTTTAACTTTGCAATAAATAAGCTGTCTCTTACAAGCCAGCTATTTGATCTTTGCATTTTTTTTTGCGATCACTTTAAATGAAAGTGAAATACAGTCGTCATTCAAAGCTATATTCTAGTTTTTTTGTTGGATGGAACTATATGTTGCCCCACCACAGGTGGCTGTTTATTCTTCTTAGCAAAAAGCCCCTGCTTTCTTGCAGCCTGCGCACTACTAGAGGCCGTAGTATGACCTGCTTGAGAATTTTGATCTTTTTGAAGCTTTAGTTGGTCAAATATTTTTTGGTCTTCACTGAGTAAATCATCCTTGCCTAGTTCAAACTCCGTTCTCCAAAGAGATTCATTATCTACCATGTCTCTTATAAAGGCGTGCTTTAGGTTATCATGTAATTTGCCTAATATGATTGGCGTGTAAAATAGATCACCGAATTTTTGCGCATCTGAAGGGCGGTGCTGCTCATCAAATATAGTATCTAGTGAGCGAGGGTAAGAGTATATTAGCTCTCCATCAACTAAAATATCATCAACAGGTCGAGCTCCAGCTCGAATCGAGTTGTTGGGGTGTTTTTTTGCGATCTCCACAAGACGCATTCTGGCGCTCGCTACATTTGCGTACATTATCATCTCTCTCACCGCATGATACCAGTCATGAATCTTGCCAGCGAATGCAGATTCTTTCTTGTGTCCATCAACCGTTGCTCTAAACCCCCCGGAATCGCTGTAACGTTTAGACTTTTTTTTCTCAGGCATATATAAGGTAAAAGCGATTTGACCGGCAGCTTTTAATTTTGCGTAATGATCTGGATCAACATAGCCGTATGTAGGTACCAATTCAACAGGCTTTCGACCAAGAGTTAATGCCTTCACATTAATCGCCACCTGAAACATAGTAAAGCTGGGCACAACAACGATCTGTTGTTCATCAAGGCCTTGATTAGAGGAAATTAAGCGATCTAATGTATGCATGCATTTTAAGATCCTTTGCACATCATGCATTAGTAAAGAGTAACGAACATTTTCAAAAACAACTATCACTCCGAATGATTGCTCGGAAAGTGGTGCTTTAGCCATTTCTGAACGAAAATGAAGCCACTCTTGGTCGTTAAAATTGAAATAACGACACATTAACGGTTTTAGCATTCGAGGTGGTATCTTAGAAAGATCGATCTTACCATTCGGCAAACAGAGGGAATCATACCTATATTTTTCCACGCTGTACTCATCATCATGATTTTCAATAGGAGTATCTTTAATATGTCGCACAGCGTCACCGTTGTTATCCACAGATTGACAAGAAAAGAAAGCGCGTGGACCCACCGCAAAAGTGTGAATAGCCGAGTCGGTAATATGCAAGGATGCCAATTGCGCATAGGTGATTTGACCAAGCCTCAGGCCTTCCAAAGCCGCTAAAAATAATCGCCTTGACTTCAAGAGGTTGCCCCCAACGAATTTATCCAAAGCAAGATCATGACGTAATGATTTAAGACGTCTCGCTACTTTATCACTAGACAGCTCAGCAATAACAACTTCGCGTTCCTTCTCGGGAAGAGAGCGAATCAATTCGTCAAAATGAAAACGATTATTTGTCTTTTGATCTGAAGCAACCGCTGTTCCCTCTCCGTTTGAAGATGAAGGCGCATGTGTAGCTGGTAATTGTTGATCTACATGGGGCCAGTTTGCCCCGGGGAGTGGATATTTAGCAGCTGAAGCAACCGCTGCTCCCGTTCCGTTTGAAGATGATGGTGCATGTGTAGCTGGTAATTTTTGATCCATATGGGGCCAGTTTGCCGAGGGGAGTGGATACTTAGCAACTGAAGCAACCGCTGCTCCCGCTCCGTTTGAAGGTGAAGGCGCATGTGTAGATGGTAATTGTTGATCTACATGGGGCCAGTTTGCCCAGGGGAGTGGATACTTAGGTAACTGTGGTAACGGTATAGATGGATTTACTCGTGAAGCTGCCATAGACTAATCCTCGGGTTGTACGCTTTTATCGGGTGCGCAGAATAACAGAGAGCGAACATCTCTCCAACCCCTAAGCAAAATACAAAATGGGGTTTGTATTTCAATTGAATAAAGATAAATTAATTTTCACAAATAGAGTTCATTTCTTAATGTTGTTAGCTTTTGATAAGTACTGAATAATTTAGCTGAGCCGGTAATAAGCGCGGGAAGAACGTTTGCTTTAACATCAGTATATTCTTTCAATAATTTTGCGCGGAGATTATTAAGTTGTACGATGGCATGAATACGCCACGGTTCTTTCAATGACAATAGTCGCTCTAATCCAAGACGACTAATTTGAAAGTTAGGATTTGAATCAAGTGTAAATCGCAGATTTGATGTTCGCTCAAGCTATACTAAATAAAATTTAGTAACATCTTGAATAACTTTTTTAGCGATTATTTGTCTTTGTAGAGCCAGCTCTTCAGCGCCAATATGAGGATTGTTTTTTGTAAAATGAGCTAATCTAGCATCAAATGTTTGTTCGCAGTCTCTATCAACAGCGCTTGATGAGCGGTAGGTATTCCTTTAACTGCTAAAGATGTTACATCTCCAGGGTTGGTGGCGATGAGTAGTGTGCTATATAAATTATTGTAACCTAAGTTACTAAAAGCATTCACTTGGATATTGGGAAAGCCTTTTTTAAATAAGGCGCGAGCAAATAGTCGAAAGTTTTATCAAAAGCGAAGCATATAGCGTGTCTGAAGAGCCTCTCGCCTCATGGGCCAAAGTTGCAGCTCCACCAGTACCAACAAGCTCCAGCTTACCGCTGTTACTGCAAAGGCTGCAACAAGTGGAATAGTCACAGGTGGCGTTTTCAAGCAGCCGTTAGTGAGACCAGCAGCAAGTGCTGCAACAATATCATCATCTTCTTCTGCCGCAACAGCAGCGGTTTCTGCAAAAAAACACTGAAGACAACTCTACAATTGATTGCATATCACACCCCGTTTTTTTACGGGGGATAGCTAAATATTAATAGAAATAAAATGTATTTCACTAGCGTTTGATTTTTTACAGATGATAGCTCATTTGAAGGAAAGCCTATTTAAGGTGTTGGTGATGCTTTACAAAAAATAAGTGCATTACGGAGGGCTTCCATCGAAAGATACTTGGGTGCTCCCTGAGGCGGGAATGAGTCGTCGATTGATGGTGGCTATGGGTGGACTCGAACCACCGACCTCAGCATTATGAGTGCCGCGCTCTAACCAGCTGAGCTACATAGCCATATACGTCTTGGAAAGGCGGCTATTTTCGAAGCTTTATGCCGTCATTGTCAAGAACTTATTACATGAGATTTTTAGCCATCTCAGTATTGAAGATGGATGGGTATGTCTTGAGTTACGCAACTCAAGCGAAGGAGAACGGGGTCCGACGAGTCATTGTGTAACTCAAGACATACCCATCCATCCTCAGGTCGAGCCGATATTTAAACAGGTAAAAAATTTGCATCTGTGCGAAAACTTGCGTAAAATCCTCGCCTCTTGAGGATCATTTATCCTTTTTTTAGCTAACCGCAAGAAAAATAATGATTTTCTCCTTGCCTTGGTCTGCGAGACTGAGGCTGTTATAACCGTGAGGAGTTTTCAATGAAACATTATGAAATCGTGTTTATGGTTCACCCTGATCAAAGTGAACAAGTTCCAGCAATGATCGAGCGCTATAGCAATATGGTGACTCAGCGTAAAGGTACGATCCATCGTTTAGAAGATTGGGGTCGTCGTCAATTGGCTTATCCAATCGATAAAATTCTTAAAGCACACTACGTGTTAATGAATATCGAATGCGACAATGAAACAGTGGATGAATTAACCAATGCATTCCGTTTCAACGATGCTGTTATTCGTAATTTAGTCTTGAGTGTGAAACAAGTGGCAAAAGATGCGTCTCCATTATTGAAAGAAAAAGATGGTCGCTCTGAATCAGGTTCAGAATCTGAAGGCCAACATCGTTCTAGAAACAAGCGTTCTTCACCAGCATTGCATGATGACGCAAGTCCATTAGATATCGAAGTTGAAGCTGAAACCGACCGAGCTAAAAATTAATAATTGCGGGAGCATATAGAATTATGTCTACATATTATCGTCGTAAAAAGTTTTGTTATTTCACAAGTAACAAAATTGATGAAGTGGATTACAAAGATGTTTACCTCTTAAAGAAGTTCATCACAGAAAGCGGCAAGATCGTTCCAAGCCGTATTACTGGTACAAAGGCTCGTTACCAACGTCAATTAGCGAAAGCGATTAAATTGGCACGTTACTTAGCATTATTACCATATTGTGATAAACATTAAAAAAATTAAGAGACACGATGTTGTTACGTCGCTTTACAGACTACATCCTGCAAAATCGCCTACAGGCTATGTTGGTGGCTTTCATTATTGCTTTTGTTCCTGTGATAGGAAGCATTGGGATTGTAATCGCGACATTAGTAACACTACGGAAAGGCGTTTTTGAAGGGGCATTAGTCGCTGTTGCAGCGACAATGCCGTATTTGCTGAGTTATGCAATGTATTACACACCGGATGCTGTAGATATCGGTGTCATTACAATCATTGCAGTTGTAGTCAGTAATGGATTATCGTGGATGTTCGCAGTGTTTTTGCGACGTTACCCACACTGGGGATTCACGATAGAAGTTGCGGCTTTACTAGGTGTTGTTGCAGTTGTTTGCATGCACTTAATCACAGCAGATACACAAGCATGGTGGCAAGGAACGCTAACCACAATGTTGCAGAATATAGAAAAGGCCCAGAATACTGAGGTCAGTCCTGAAGCCAGAGCAGTTATCGTGCAGACGGTGGAAGCGCTAAAAGTATATGCAACAGGATTTTTAGTGGCATCGATATTGTTTAATGCCGTAGTTCAAGTGTTAGTTGGACGATGGTGGCAGGCAACGGTGTTTAATCCAGGTGGTTTAAGCAAAGAGTTGCATGATGTGAGATTGAGTTATGTGATCGGCATCATGTTTATCGTGGTATTAGTGTTGTCGTATTTAGGCAATGCGAGTGCCTTAGATAGTTTGCCAGTGCTGTTTTTGGCGTTTTTTGCAGCGGGATTAAGCGTGCTACATTATTACGTAGCATCCATTAAATCGAGCTGGGTAGTGTTAATGCTGGCGTATGCAGTGATTGTAGCCGTGTTTCCAGCGAGTATAGGGATTGTGTCATTGATTGCATTAGTAGACACAATAGTAAATTTCCGTGTTCGATTTAAACGAGCGGAATAAAGAATTCAATTTAACGATGGTGAGGTAAATAAAGTGGAAGTCATCTTACTCGAAAAAGTGCGTAATCTTGGTGCTTTAGGCGATAAAGTGAAAGTAAAGCCTGGTTATGGCCGTAATTATCTTGTGCCAAATGGCAAAGCGGTTTATGCGACTGAAGTAAATATTAAAAAGTTTGAAGCGCGTCGCGCGGAACTAGAAAAAGCTGAAAAAGAACATTTGCAAGTTGCAGAAAAGCAAAAAACTGCATTGGCTGCATTGAGTGTTGTTACGATTGCTGCGAAAGCGGGCGACGAAGGCAAACTTTTCGGTTCTGTCGGTACACGCGATATTTCTGATGCGATTACTGCAGCAGGCGTTGAAATTCACAAGAGTCAAATTCATTTGCCAATGGGTTTATTACGTAACACTGGCGAATATGAGATTGAAGTTGAGTTGCATAGCGACGTTGATGCAGTTGTGAAAATCAGCATCGTTGCTGAAGCATAATCGATCTTTGCAAAAAAATGAAAAGCCCAGCATGATGGATGTCATGCTGGGCTTTTTTTTAAAATATAAACCCTCATCCCCAACCCTTCTCCCATTCGCAAAAAACGCTTTGGGAGAAGGGAGGAAGCACGTAGTGGGTGGGGGTGTTGTTTTAACCGCATTTTTGTCATGGAGAGATACAATGATTAGGTTGTTGGCGTTTTTCAAATTAATACCAGATGTCGATGATGTTTTGCCCTTTGAGCGATTAGTTGAAGTGGTTGTGCAAGAGGGTGATGCAAAACATTGTGATATAGATAAATATACAACCTTATTATTTAAAGACGCAAAGACAAATCGATCTATTATAGAGGTTAATGGTGAGTTTTATCACTTAAAATTAATCACAAAAAAAGCTAGCAACCCAAATCAACTTGCCAGTCTTTGCTTTCGGTTCGAGGGGAAGCAAATTTTCCTCACAGAAGATGTGAAGCACTATCTTCAGTTTACGAAAAACTATTGGGATCAAGAAGAAAAAACTGGAAAGCTAGATCGTAATGTATCCATGAAGTGTATTTTACCGCGTGATAATGTTAACTCCGCCGTGAAGCTATTAACTGAGTGTCTAGGGTTAGCTCAAGCAAAACCAGCAGAAGCAAAAGAAAGCGAAATTGCAGTGACAAACATAGAGTTTCGTCCTATCAGGCGCGCGACGTAAATGCCGACATTAATCCGAGACACATAATATGAGTAAGGATATAATGCTCACATTCGTATAACTTTTGAAGCGGACTGCCATGGAAGCTCCATCACAAAATCGTTACAAGTCACCAAGACATACAGATCCAGAAAGCGTTAAGGTTCCGCCTCACTCGGTAGAGGCTGAGCAATCTGTTCTCGGTGGATTGATGTTAGATAATCGTGCTTGGGATGTGATTGCAGATAAAGTGCATGAAGAAGATTTTTATCGCTATGATCATCGTTTGATTTATCGTTCGATGAGTCGATTGGCAGAGCAAAGCAAGCCAATAGACGTGTTAACTGTTTCAGAAGCCCTACGCGAATTAAATGAATTAGAAAACGCTGGGGGTGAAGTTTATTTATTTGAATTAGCAAATAATACGCCTAGTGTTGCAAATATTGGTGCATATGCCGACATTGTACGCGAACGGTCTGTATTACGTTTGTTAATCGCAGCAGCCAATGATATTGCTGGCAATGCTTTCAATCCACAAGGCCGAAATAGCATTGAGTTATTGGATGAAGCTGAGCGTAGAGTTTTTGCGATTAGTGAACAAGGTAAACGTGGTAGCGGTCCTATCAATGTTAAAGAATATTTAGCAAAAACGATGGATAGGATCGATACCTTATTCCATTTAGATAATCCCATTACCGGTGTGCCAACAGGTTATAACGATTTAGATGAAATGACTTCTGGTTTGCAACCATCTGATTTAGTGATTGTTGCGGGTCGACCATCTATGGGTAAAACCACTTTTGCGATGAATATCGCAGAACATGTTGCAATCAAAAGTCGCTTACCAACCTTAGTTTTCAGTATGGAAATGCCCGGCGAATCGTTAGTGATGCGTATGTTGTCTTCGTTATGTCGTATTGATCAATTGCGCATTCGTACTGGGAAATTAGAAGATGAAGATTGGCCGCGTATTAGTTCAACAGTGAGTATGTTATCCGATGCGCCGTTTTACATTGATGATACCCCAGCATTAAGTCCGGCAGAATTGCGTGCACGTTCACGTCGTTTAGCAAAAGAATATGGGCAATTAGGTTTAATCGTTGTGGATTATTTGCAATTGATGCAAGTACCTGGCTTCGGTGAAAACCGCACAGCAGAAATTTCTGAAATATCACGATCATTAAAATCGTTAGCGAAAGAATTAAAAGTACCTGTCATTGCTTTATCACAGCTAAATCGTAGTTTAGAGCAGCGCGCAGATAAGCGACCTGTTATGTCAGACTTACGTGAATCTGGCGCGATTGAACAAGACGCGGATTTAATTGCGTTTGTATATCGTGATGAAGTTTATAATGAAAATAGTCCCGATAAAGGCACAGCAGAAATTATTATTGCGAAACAGCGTAATGGTCCAATTGGTAGAATACGTTTAACATTCTTGGGACAATTTACCTGCTTCGAAAATTTTACCCATAATCATTATTAGTGAGTGGTGTTGGTATGAGTAGACCAGCAAAAATTACTATTAGCCTTGCAGCGTTACGCCATAATTATCAGCAAGTCAAAATACTTGCGCCGTACGCGCGCGTATTAGCAATGGTAAAATCAAATGGTTATGGACATGGGATTACACGCATTGCTGAAGGTTTAGCAAGTGAAGCAGATGCATTTGGTGTTGCTTGTATTGAAGAGGGAATGATATTACGTAATGCCGGAATCAAAAATCCGATTGTATTGATGGAAGGATTATTTGAATCATCAGAATTAAACTTAGTGAAACAACATGATTTCACACTCGTTGTGCATCATGTAGAACAAATTGAAATGTTAGAAAATAATAAAGTGAGTATGCCATTTTCTATCTGGTTGAAGATAGATACAGGCATGCATCGTTTAGGTTTTCATCCTAGTGAAGTTCCATCTATCTATGCACGTTTAATGGCGTGTGATGCAGTAAAAAAACCGATAGGTTTAATGACACATTTTGCAGAATCGGATTCATCTGAGCGTGCGCAAACACTGAAGCAAATAGAAATATTTGATTCAACCACGTTGGCTTTAGTCGGTCCAAGAAGTTTAGCTAATTCTGCAGGTATTATTGCGTGGCCATCTGCGCATGGTGATTGGGTGCGTCCTGGGATTATGTTATATGGCGTATCACCCTTTTCAGGTCATCGTGGTGTCGAGCATCATTTACAACCGGTCATGTCGTTTAGTTCGAAATTAATTGCAATCCATCAGATCGCAAAAGATGAGCGCGTTGGTTATGGTGGAACATGGACAAGTCCTGAAGATATGCTTATTGGTGTGGTGGGAATGGGTTATGGAGATGGTTATCCATGGCGTGCAAAGAGTGGAATTCCAGTGTTAGTCAATGGACGTCCATGTCCATTAGTGGGTCGTGTTGCAATGGATATGCTAACAGTTGATTTGCGTACACAACCTGACGCTAAAGTAGGAGATCCAGTGGTGCTTTGGGGTCCAGGATTGCCTGTCGAAATTATCGCTGAGCATAGCGGTACATCACCTTACGAATTGCTCACGCGCATCACACAGCGTGTGCATGTTGAAGTAGGTGTGTAGTCTCGTATTCATCCACTTTCTTACTTCCTCGGCGCTATTATGCGATTCAGTAGTATTTTGCTCGGCTCACTCGGGATATTAGCATGCAGTTCTGTTTTTACAAAAAATGGATATGTGCTCCTTACAGTTGAGGTCTTGTGAAGACTATTCACAGGTAAGTAACGTTTAGGTTCAGCGATATCTATTATATTTATAGTGGGTTGTATTGGTGTATCTAGTGCCGCTTGTCGTTGCACTATCAGCTTTTCCAAAAGTGCTTTTGCCTGGAGTGGATCTAATTTTTTTAATATAGATGCTATATCCTTGTCATCCAATTTAGCGAGCATTTTCAAAATCTGATCAGGGTTATGATGTAGTTCGGGTCTTGGCTTAGCATTAATATTAATAACGGCTCTATTCTGATGTGCAGAGATAGGCTTTTGATCTCTAACTGCAAGAAAAGTTTTGGGTGAGTTGCATGGTGCTGCTAATCTATTTCCCTTGGGATCAGGTATAGCAACAGGAATATTTAGAATATGAGCCGCAGTTAATGGAGCTGCAATGGGTGGATTATAGAATCCTGCAACAACTCTTTGTTTAAATGCTTCACCGTAATTGTTTTCAATGATATTTATTCCACCGGTGATCTCAAGTGCTTTGTTCCACATGGGGTCGACGAGATAAAGTTTATTATTAACGTCGTCTCTGTATATTACGAAATTATGAGCGCTGCCATCTACATACCCTTGTTGGTGATAAAATATTTTTCCGTTAGCTATTCCAGGGATGACATTATCTTTTAGTAGGCGATCTAATAAATAGGCTGCTAGTAGTGCTCTATGTCTGCAAGATCCAATTTTGCGCTTAAGAAATTCTTCAAGTGGTATCACTGGCATGCTTTCATATTGATGTGGTTGGTCTTTAAACTCAGGGAAAACTTGATCTGCTTGGTTTGCTGCTTGTTTTGTGCCTGCGCCACCCAGTTTTTTTTGTATAAAACTATTTAGGTGTTGAAAAAGTATTAACGGCGTAAGTGGTTTGGCTTTGGCGTGAATTTTTAATTCTGCAACAAGCTCTGCATACTGTTGCTTAATAACTGGAGAGTTTGGATCAAGTGTGATGACTTCACATTTCTTTGTGCCAACCATAGATGCATCTAGATACGCAACTGGTTCGTCTGTGAAATTAGTTACCGTACCTTCAATGACTAAATGTTTTTTCTTGTCTGGGCCAAGGCGGATGTACCGGTGTTGACCTTCAATTTTTACGGCTGCTTTTTTATCTGCTAGTTGCTCACGAACCATTTGGGTTCTGAACTCAAATTTATTGGCTTGATGTGCGAATGCCATTGTGTTGTCCTCGTTGTATGGTGCTTTATTTTATGTTGGGCACTACGTGTTGACTGTGTGCCATATCGGTTACTACGCGTTTCATTTCATTACTTCCAATGTCTATGTGTTTTGGTTTGAACTGCCGTACGAGTTTTGTATCAATGTATCTAGAATAAAATTCTGGAGTGTTAGCTGCAGCAACGTAATCAGATTGGCTGCCCAATAATAGTTGCGATTCCCATAGCCTTAGGTTTGCTTCAAGAAAGTTATCGCAGGATGAATTTGTGTTGGCGAATGAAGTGCCTTGTAATAAATAAAATAAAATGTTGCTCTGAAATAAACTATCAAAGCTATCTTGATCCGCATATTTTGCATCAGAAGCTTCGAAGCGCCGCCCTGATCTTGCAGGGCTTGCAGCTGCTGTGTCTGTTTCATCATTGTGGTATGCTGGTTGTTCTGGTGTATCAAAAAGATGTAGAGACTCTGATATTCTATTTGTAGAAAATGACCATGCAAGTTTTTCTTCAGATGGAGTGGTATCAAAGATTACTTTGCTATCAGCACACAATGCAGTAACAAGGTTAGCGTACGTCGATGGTTGTGATGATAGTGTCGCGTCATGTTTATTATAGAATCCGGCGATCACTTTTTCTTTAAGCGCTGCTGGGTAACGCATTTCAATAATATTTTTCCCATTGGTGATGTCGACAACTTTGTGCCACATGGGATCAATTAAATATAATTTTTTGGTTTTATCATGCCGATAGATTACATAAGCATGAGCAGAAGATGGCGACAACATTTGTTGATCTATAAATACGTTTCCTGGAGGTAATAAATTTGATTGGATCAAGCAATCTATTAAATAAGCAGCGAGTAATGCACGATGACGGCAGACGCCTTTACCACGCTTGATATGTGTTTCAAGTGGGATGACTGGTGCTTGCCATATTTTGTTAGCTTGAAATTCAGCTCGTAAAACAAATGCCTCGATCTCATTACCTTGTAGAATGGTCAACGCGCCGCCTAACTTCTCCCAAACAAAGTGATTTACAAACTGTAACATTTCAAGTGGATCTAAAAGCATTGCATTTAGGGAGGGTGGGACTTTGCTTTCATTTTTATTAGGGGGCACATGGAGCAGTGCTTTTGGTGTGTGATTTGGTAAGGAGAGGGTAAAATCGTTTTTCATTTTATGATGAGAAGCGCGGAATAGTGCATCCAGCAGTTCATCAAATTGTTGCTTCATGTTAGGTGACTGAGGATTGAGTGTAGTAGCTTCGAAATGTGCAAATAGAACAAGAGGTTTATTGGTGAAGTCATTAATATGGCCTTGAACAACAGCATGTGGCTGCGTTAAAGGGGGTATTGCTATGCAGCCGTCATTATTCAGTAGGCGCAGTTTGCGTAGGTTTTCGCGCAATATCTCGGTATAGTGAACTAGTTTTTTGTCATCATTTTTTGGGGTGATTACGGGCATTTCGGGCTCGTTCTGTCAAATAATAGCGCAAATCTTATCCGTATAATATTAAGGTTTTCTTAAGGCTGTTGTATGGAAGGGCGGCCATCAATCACATTGACAGCCGTATGTCGAAGGATGTTATTTCGCGTTTCCTATATTAATCTCGCCGCTGACAGATTTTGCTTTGATGGTCTCATTGCCCTTGGTCAAATCGCTTGGAATATTAACGTCGCCTGAGAGAGAGCTAGCGGTGACAGTGCCTTTGATTTTTTTCGTAGAGTCAAAGGTGAAATCACCAGAAGTGGATGTGAAGTTTAAATCAGAGCTAGAGCCATTCCACACGACATCTCCCGATACGGTTTGTATGGTTGCATGTGCTGCATCAACTTTAGTTAAAGTGATATCACCTGATGTTGTATTGATATTTAAATTTGTTAGTAGTAAATGTTCCAATTCAATGTCACCTGAAACAGCCGTTGTGTTAATTGTTTTAACGTTTGCAGGGATGCTTAATGTAAGAATAGATGTTTCACTCAGGTTATCAATTGTGAGTGTTTTTCCATCTTTATGAACATTGATTAAGTGTTTGCTTGCGTAAGATGAGTAGCTAATTTTTCCATTTTTTTCAGTAGAAGGTTTGATGTGTATATCTGTATTAACAGAATGTATTTCTACTGTTTCTACGCCATCAAATGAAGTTGCGGCATCTAAATTATGTTGCGTTGCTGCTGGAATAAAGCGATGTGTGCAGCCGTCACGACATAGGTCATTCAGAAAATTTCCAGACAACATATAACATGCATATGATAATACAAATGCAACAACAGTGACTAAAGCGGTTTTGGTAAATAAGTTCATAATGTTACCTCTACATGTGTTTCTTGATAAATTGAATATTCCATTGGAATAATTTAGCAATTATTCTGAAATAGAAATAAGTGAGATAGGAAAATCCTACGATGACAGCGACAACTAATCCCAACCAACCCAAGGCAAAAAATAAAATGGCAGCTAACGCAAAAAATTGAAATCCAACATGAATAGCAAGGCCAACAGTAATGATCCATATAATAGGAAGAGAAATAGCAAGTACAACAACCAACGGCCAGCCAATAACAAAAAACAAGCTGACAAACAATAATGGTATTAATACAAAAAAGAAATTGAATGGCGTTAGCAATAAAATCGCAAACAATGCGCCAAATACAGCTTTAATTTTTGATGGAATCGTATTTGCTTGGCTGATACGTTTTACTTTTGTTTCAGCGATAATCGTGTCAGCAATGGATTTGGGTGTGCCAAGTTTTTTGATGATGTCATCATCTGTTTGACCACGTGATGTGCCTTCATGAAAGTGTTCTTCTATATCGCGCAAAATATCTTTGCGTTCATCAGTGGAAAGATCTGCAAGAGCTCTTTCAAGTGACAATAAAAATTCTTGTTTATTCATGGATAACCTCGATTGAAATTAATTCATCAATTTTCGCAGAGAAAGTACGCCAATCTGCGATTAATGATTCGGTAAATGTACGTCCATGTGTTGTCATTCGATAATATTTGCGTGGTGGCCCTGATGGGGATTCTTGCAAATATGTTTCAACGTAACTTTCTTGAGTTAATCTGCGTAGCAGAGGGTAAATCGTGCCCTCAGATATATCAGTATACTGAGAGATCGTGTCTACCAGCTCAAATCCATAAAAATCGCGCTTGCTTAGCAGGGCTAAGACACACATTTCTAGGATGCCTTTGTTAAATTGTGGGTTCATGTGTACCTCTTCAATATATGAGCAGTATAATACAAGCTACCTTACATTACAAGGTACCTGGTTATAGGTTGGAGGTTGTGCCCCCTTTGAACAAAGCGTTGTTGCATAAATCAAAATCTGCACTATTCCCCTCTCCCAAAATGCTTTTCTTTGGGAGAGGGGCTAGGGGTGAGGGTGTTTGAAGTGGCACAAATATCTTTAGGAGGCACATACCTTGCTCAAAACCCTCATCCCCAACCCTTCTCCCCTCGTAAAAATCACTCCGGGAGAAGGGAGAAAATCGATTTATGCAACAACGCCTTTGAACAAGGGGACGGACGAGCGTGAGCGAGTCAGGGGATTTCTTGATAAATCTCCCCGTCACATAAAAAACATGCGTCGACCCTCTTTTGTAAAGAGGGTTGCAAGGAGTAGTGCGTTTTACAACACCATTGGCCCTTCAGGTGGGCTGAGGTTGATGAACATCCCTTTGCGACAGATAAATTGTGAAGTGGAGAATGCCACACCCGGTTTAGCTGCGGTAATCATGTAAGGCACAGCGCTAGGCGTTAAGTTTGCATAAACCACACCGCCATCAACTGAAGTTTTTGTTAAACCTTTAATGAATGGGTCGGTTTTGTCTTTGAGGGGGCCATCTGGAAACACACCAAAATAAAATGGCGTATAGCCAGCGTCCGGCGTCAATATAGATAGAGCATCAGCTTCACCTTGTGGGCTGTCATCCATGGTTTTGCCGTGAGCAGTGATAGTTGCAACAACATGACATTTCTCTGGATCAAGCTGCGCACCAATGATTCCAGTAAAAGAATAATAGGTCAGTTCATCTGGCACTTGAATGCCGACATGAAATGTTGGATTCGCTGCATCACCTTCATTAGTGACGATCATGGTTGCTGTTTGTGTTGTATGCGAACCAGGTGCATCAAAGACTAAAGTGAGTGGCGAATTAGCGGGCCAAGGAAATGGACCGAATTTACCAGTAATATCCGATTTTACTGTGGTGCCATTTTCTAAAATAGTGATATCACCATACGGTACGGGTAAGTTAGTAATAAACGAGTGTGCGACGCCTGAAACATTAATCATGGTTGTTGCAAATGTATTTTGGAATTGAAAAAAAATAAAGATAAAAAACAAAGTTTTAAAAAATTGACGCATGTTAACCCCCTGTTGTAGTTTGTCATCCCGAGCGTAGCGAGGGATCTCCATGGAGTTCCCTCGCTACGCTCGGGATGACAGATTAAGCAATGCAGAGTCAATAGTCATCTCAAATAACGTAAAACTTTTAAAATAGTTTTTGGTTTAAAAAACACCGATGGAAATTCACTCATATGCAAAACACGAATTAACTGCATATGTGTTTGCTTGCAATTCATAGATAATTTTAATATGCCATCATAATAACGATGCAATAAACGCGTAGAAAATGGCAGTTGCTCCGCTGAAAGGCTGCGTTGATCTTCTGCAGTAGCCATAGACCATGGTAACTTTAACAGTTTATCAACATGTTTTTGAAAACGATGCTCCCAACCCGTAGTTAAATATTTTTTATTTTCAAAATAGTTTAATAATAGCTTAATTTCTTGAGAAATAACTGTCATTCCCTGTCCATAAACTGGATTTAATAAGCATGCCGCATCACCGATCACTAATAATTTTTTAGGCCATTGTTTCATACTGCCTAATTGAAAATGTGTGTTATGCAGGTTTCTACAAAGATGAATGTCACCTGCGGGTGTCATAAAGCTGAGATAGTGATTTAACTCTGCATTATTTAAAGATTGTAAGAATGCATTAAACTCATCAGGGTTGCGTGATGGTTTTTCATCGTCCAATGCAATGAGTGTCACAGTCAATTGGTTGTTTTCAATGGGAGATAAAACAACGCCGCGTGATGCAGAGCCAGGACGAACTTGAATATAAAATTGCTTAAATTTCTGATGGCCATTGCTGTGTAATTGATAGCGACGACTTGCGTAGGCTAGCGAGTTATGCACAGTTAATGGTGTGGGTGTTTTAAAGTGGTGTTGCTGTAAAAGCTCAAGAATATTTGAGCGTCGTCCACGTGCATCAATAAATAAATCACCCGCGACGAGGTTTTCAGATTTTGATTCATGTTGATAAACAGCGATAGATGAAATGGAATTATTATCCATTACTAAGCGTACGGCATCACCAACCATGATGCTTACATTTGGAAGTGCTTTAATACGTTGTAGCATGACATAGTCTAAACAAGTACGACTAAAGCCTAATGTTTTTGTTGGTGAATCATATTGTGGATAGCAGCCAAAAGGGCCGTACCATTTTGTATCTTTTGCCCAGTCAACTTCTTGGCAAGAGTATTGTTGAAGTTCTTGCAAAATATTAGGCATAAATTCTTCAAGGTAACGTTGGCCAGATTGCAAGAGTACATGTAAGTGTGATGCTTGCGGAAGTCCCATACGTGCTTCATTCGGTGTGCTGCTAAGGATATCAGTATGGCGCTCGATGATGGTTATTTTGGAGAAAAAAGGAGCTAGCGTATATGCTGCCAGCATGCCAGCATGGCCCGAGCCTAGAACAACTAAGTGTGAGTTTTTCATTTAAATCACCCCTTGTAAACTTATATGCAGTTGCTTGAGGAGCTGCAGTCCATGGCTGTATCGCGCAGAGTCTAGTGAATGACAATAAGTCGCTAACTCATTCATTTGTTTGAGAATCATGTCGCACTCGTTAACCAGAGTTTGCTGAATTTGTGCTATTTTCTCGATATACATAGGCATATTTGTTTGGGTCATGTCGCGCAAACACATTCTAGCGCTTGTGGCGATAACTGCAATCATTTCATTCGTGATGTCATTTTCAACTAATTCGCGCTGTAGGGTGACGATATTGTTGCAGATACTGCCAAAACGCTGGCCTAGTAAAAGAAGTTCTCGTGCTCTACCAATATCGTCTGGTGCGAAGTGAGGAGATGCCATGATGTCAATCATACCGGCAATCACCATGCCCATGTTGTATGGGCGTAATTGCCGTAATTCAGTCATGTTGAGTAAATTTGGTTGGGCAGTGAGTAATGAACAGTAGTAGTTGGCGTTATAAAATTGATTGAGATCAAATTCAAAAATATTTTTTAATGTGTAGAAGCCTGGGAGTTGATGTAAGTGGTGCATGATCTGGTTAATCAAGTGATGTGCGAGAGTATAGGTGTCACTTACCACAATAGGATTGTTGGAAAGTTGAATTGGAATGCTGTGAATCTCTTTAAGTAAATCTGGATTGTAGTACGTTGGATTATCAGCTAAATCATCGAGTAAAGTAATTAACATGCCTAAATGCAATTTTGCAAACATGGCATTGGCAAGATGCTCTATGGGAACAGAGCTGAGTGTGACGTATAAATATCCTTGCGGTAAAAACTGAGTAAATAGTTTTATATTCCGATGTGTTACAAGTGAGAAATAAATAGCGATTGTATTTTTTAATACGGTCGATTGCGCGTAATACTCAAGTTCGTTGGGTTGCATGAATAAGCACCTCATTTTGCGGATGTAAAGTGATCATAGCTTCCAAGGATAAATGATCTTCAATGCTATGAATTTCAAATGCGCTGCAGATTTTAGATAGCAAAATGGTTGCTTCTAACATGGCGAGTTGCATGCCGCTGCAAATGCGCTTTCCATATCCAAATGGAATAAATGAAAACTTATGCCGTGTCGTGTTATCTAAAAATCGTTCTGGCATAAACTCAGTTGCATCGCGCCAAAAATCAGGGTGTCTGTGGATTTCACGTATAGCTAAGATCACAACATCCCCTTTTTTAATTTGAGTATTGGTGAGTAACGTATTTTCTGTTGCTTCACGTGCGAGTATCCATGCGGGAGGGTATAGCCTCAGTGCTTCACGATAGCAAGCCATCGTATAATGTGCTTTTTTAAGAGAGTCTAGTTCATGGATATTTATTGATTTTGCTTCATCAGCAATTCTTTGTTGTATTGCAGGGTGTTTTCCTAGTAGAAAAAAACAAAATGATAAAGAAGCTGCTGTGGTTTCAAATCCAGCAAACAAGAATGTCATGAGTTGATCGACAATAAGTGAATGATATTTTTTGTCGGGGTAGGCTTTTTGTAGAATGGCGAGCAAATGATTTTGGTTGCTCTTAGTGTGATTCGCTTGTTTGATTAGAGTGTTAAAGTTACGTATCAGGCGTTTGCGTAAAGTTAAGATTTTTAAGTTTTTAGGGGTGGGAATATAAAATGGAATTGGAAATAAGGATCGCATTTTTTTGCCGCAAACGTCATTCAATGCAATGAAGTTTTCTGAAATCGATTTTATTGTTTTTTCACACTCAATTCCAAATAGCATGCGAATAGCTATATTCATGGTGTAATCAATCATGATTTTTTGTATATCAATAGGTGTTGTGCTGCTTTTAATGTTTTTAACAATTACGTCAGCATAGGTATTGATAACGGGAATGAAATTTTCAAGATAATAACGTTGAAATATTTCATTTGTGTGTTTACGCATGATTTCCCATTCATGATGGGCGAGTTGAACTAATCCTTTTTTTCCTGTGATCGGTTTGATTTTATCAAAAACTAATTTCGATTTTTGATAATGTTCAGACTTGGTTCCTAGGATTTCTTCGGCATGTTGAGGGTGATATGCAAAGTGAACCGACTTTTTTCCTAATTTAAATGAAAATAAGTCCCCATGCTGCACATGAATGGCTTCCATAAACGTTAATGGGTGATGAATAAATTGATGAATATGTTGTATAGCGCGAAATATTTTTTTCATAGCGATCACTTTGTTAATAGTATCTTAAGTATTTGATGTAAAGAATAAAAAGATAGAAACAGTTAATGCCACCAACGGTGGTTAAGTGAGAATGCCGCTATGTTAAGAAGTGTTTTCATAAATTGTATCGTCAAAAAAACTAGCCTCATCCTATCTAAAATAATTAGACCTTGTCAATTAATGTTTCTTTGTTTTAAAAAAAACATGCTTGCCACGCAAAATAAAACGTGTTAACAATCGGGGATGCAGTTTTTTGTGAATGAAGTTTGTAAACATTTAAAATTAATAAAAGAAGGATTCTTTATGCATAAATCATGGTTAGTCGGTTTTTCAGTATCAGCGTTAGCAATGGCGGTAAATGTAAATGCTATGGAGTTTGGCAGCCCGATCAAAGCGAGAATTGATGTACCTACACCTGCTGTGCATGGTCTTGCAGCTTCTGTAGCAACTAAAGATGTTTATGTGATGAGTGTCAAGCTATCATCTGCAGAGAAAAAACAATTTTTTACACCACGTGCATCACAAAGTAATTTAATGATGGCATCTGCAAGTGGATTACCTGCTAGCGTTAATCGCGGCATGAATAACACGCCAGTGTTAGATCAAGGTCAGCATGGTACCTGTGTGACATTCGCAAATACGGCGGCAATTGATGCATTAATTGGTAAAGGTGATTACGTTAGTCAATTATGTAGTTTAGAGTTAGGTGGTTATCTCAAGCCACGCAGTTATCAGGAAACAGGTTGGGATGGTGCAACAGGTAATATGGTTTTAAATCAACTAATGACGTTTGGTGTTGTTAGTAAAGCAAATGAGAAATCAAAATCATGCGCAGGTTTAACATCTTATCCAGGCAGTGATGCAAATAATACTGGCACAGCCATGTCACTTGATGACTATAAACTATTAAGTGAAGACATTAGCCAAAAATATTATTGGAAACAATATGTGAGCATGGTCGATCGTTCACAATGGGCTGATGCATCGGTTGCAAGTCAAAGTACACAAATGTTAACTCAAGTAAAAACACTGTTATCAACATCTGATGCTGCAGCAAATAAAGTGAAAGTGACATTTGCAACCTTGTTACCAACTTCACATTGCCAAGTGGGCGCATGCGGAAAATATCATGCGAACTATGATACCTGGGCATATAGCAACGCTATTAAGAATGACACCAATCCAGATCCAAGCACCATTGGCGGTCATGAAATGGTAATTATTGGTTATGACGACAATGCAGTTGCAACTGATAATGAAGGCGCTAAGCATAAAGGTTTATTGATTTTACGTAACTCATGGGGTCCTTCAGCGGGTGACAAAGGTAACTACTACATGACTTATGAATTCTTTAAGCAATATGCGATGGAATTACAAACTGTTTCTGTGATGCCGCAAGACTCTAATTAAGCTAGATAAAAAACGACGAAGATTCTCGGGGGAGACTTCGTCGTTTCGTTGTCATCCCGAGCGAGGCGAGGGATCTCCTGGGATGTTCCTCACTTCACTCAAGATGAAAATGCTAATCTATCACCACACTTTCGCGAATATTTTTATATTGATCGATTGCTTCTTGTAATGTTTTTGCCGAGTATACTTGCATTCCATCAATAGCATGTTTAGGTGCATTTGCTGCAGGTACAATCGCTTGTTTGAATCCATGTTTTGCAGCTTCGCGTAAACGTTCTTGCCCACCTTGAACGGGACGAATTTCTCCAGCTAATCCTAGTTCACCAAAAATAATTAAATCATGTGGAATAGGACGATTGCGTAAACTGGATAATACCGCCATCAATAATGGTAAGTCAGCCCCCGTTTCTGTAATGCGTACTCCGCCTACGACATTCACAAAAACATCTTGATCATGCGTTGCAATGCCTGCATGACGATGCAGTACCGCTAATAACATCGACAAACGTTGTGTATCTAAACCCACACAAACACGGCGAGGATTTCCCATATGGCTTTCATCAACAAGTGCTTGTACTTCCACTAATAGTGGACGGCTGCCTTCGCGTGTTGCCATGATAACGCTACCTGAAACGGGTTTGTCATAACGAGAGAGAAAAATCGCGGAAGGGTTGTTCACTTCACGCAATCCTTTATCAGTCATGGAAAATATTCCTAATTCATTGACTGCGCCAAAGCGATTTTTGACCGCACGTATCACGCGATAACGGCTATCTTGTTCACCTTCAAAATATAAAACTGTATCAACCATGTGTTCTAAGACGCGAGGACCCGCAAGTGTCCCTTCTTTGGTAACATGACCTACAAGAAATACAGAGGTTAAAGTTTGTTTTGCATATTTTACTAATTGCGCTGCACTTTCTCTTACTTGGCCAACAGCACCTGGTGCGGATTGCAATAATTCAGTATGCATAGTCTGAATAGAATCGATAACTAGTACACCTGGTTTTTCTTTTTGAGCGATAGTCAGAATGCGTTCAACTTGGGTATCGGCAAGTAATAATAAGTTTTCTTCTGGTAAGCCTAGACGTCGTGCACGTAATGTCACTTGTTGCAATGATTCTTCACCGGTGACATAGAGTACTTTTGTTTGCAGGCTTAAATGCGCAATGGTTTGGAGTAGTAACGTTGATTTACCAATTCCTGGGTCACCACCAATTAATACAGCAGAACCAGCAACTAACCCACCACCTAATGTACGATCTAATTCTTGTAAACCCGTGTTTAAGCGAGAGTCATCATGCAGCATGACATCTGTCATGTGTGTAACGATAGGGTCACCTTGTGCATAACCTTGATAGCGCACGTTTTTTGGCGACGCAGAAATTTCTTCGACTAAGCTATTCCATGCATTACAGTTTCCACACTGACCTGACCATTTAGGATATTGAGCGCCGCAAGTTTGGCAAGAGTGAGTGATTTTGGTTTTGGTCATTGTATTTCCTTATAGATTTTCCAGCGATATCACCTCTCCCACTTGTGGGAGAGGTCGACACGTGTTTTTTACGTGGCGGGTGAGGGCCATCTTAAGCACCCTCATCCCCAACCCTTCTCCCGCAAGCGGGAGAAGGGAGATAACATTACTCGTTCAACAAATGCATCGCTGATGAATCTAATTCACTATGTCCTGCAGAAACAGTTTCATCTAAACGCTGTGTTGCATATTTTGCTGCAGGTAACTCAAGATGCGCGAGTTTTGCTTGTTCAAGTGCTAAATGCATATCTTTACGATGCAAAACAGCTTTGAATCCAGGTTTGTAATTTTTATCTAGCATGCGCTTGCCGTGAATTTCTAACACTTTACTGCCAGCAAAGCCACCGAGCAATGCTTCACGTACTTTCTCTGCATCAACACCTGCTGCTTGTGCTAATTGTAATGCTTCACTGACGGCAATAATGGTTTCTGCAATAATAATTTGATTGCATGATTTTGCAATTTGACCAGCGCCACTATCACCAATGTGTGTCATCTGTTTGCCTAATACTTCAAAAATAGGTTTTGCTTTTGCAACAGCAGATTCTTTGCCACCAACCATGATGGTGAGCGTGCCTGCGATAGCACCAGTTTCTCCACCTGATACTGGAGCATCTAACATTTCAATTTGTTTTTTTGCTAATGCAGCAGCCATTTGTTTGGTTCCTGAAGCAGAAATGGTGCTCATATCAATGACGATAGTGCCCGGTTTTGCAGTATGCACAATACCGTTCTCACCTAACAATACTTCTTCGACATCTGCGGTTGCGCCGACGTTGGTAATAATGAAGTCCACGTGGGGTGCTAATTCTTTTGGGGAGTTGTAAGTTGTTGCTCCAGCAGCGACAAACTCTTTTAATACTTCTGCGCGTCGTGCATAAACAGCGACTGAATATCCAGCGCGTAATAAATTTAATACCATGGGTTTGCCCATGATACCTAAACCAATAAAGCCAATTTTTTGCATGGGAGTGTCCTAATATATTTTGCGGGGAGATAAAAAGTTTTCTCCCTTCTCCCAGAGCGTTTTTTGCGAATGGGAGAAGGGTCGGGGACGAGGGTGCTTTGCAGTGTGAGCCCTCACCCGCCACGTAAAGTGCACGTGGCGACCTCTCCCACAAGTGGGAGAGGTGAAAACATTACAATGATTAATTACTTACCATCTTCCATGTGCCATCTGGTTGACGACATGCAGTGCCATACATTTGTTGTTTCTTGCCAGCAATAACTGCATTGGTGCGATATTCACGGCAGTATTGATTGCCATCAACAGTCACGTTTTGTGTTGGGGTAACGGTATAGTTTGCGCCCGTGCTTGGATTTTGCCAGTAAGCTGGTTGACCCACTTGATTTGATTCGAGAGCTTGGTTCATTCTCATCTTATCATTGTTATCCATATCTTTACCGATAGCGCCACCGATGAGAGCCCCTGCTAATGCACCAACACCAACGCCGAGTAATTGACCGCCACCTTTACCGAATTGGCTACCGACTAACCCACCGATTACGCCGCCTGATACTGTGCCAATATCTTGCTTATTCATATTGTCACAACCAACTAAGCTGATGCTAACCGCTGCTACAACGATTGAGGTTACGATTTTCTTCATATTTATATAAACTCCAAAAAGGATAGGTTACTTACGCAGTTGGATATTCTATACTGACGCCAACAATCTTACCATAGCCATATGTTCAAATTATGACGGGACAAAATATGACTTATAGACAGGGTTATCCAGATATTACAGTTGGTGAATATACGCTCACCGCATGTAAAAAAAATGTAGATATACAATACCTATATAATTTGCTTTGCCAGCCATCAAAATATTCAACTGGGTTACCGCCAGAGCGGTTGCCTATGGTTTTAAAAAATTCCGTGTGTTTTTCCGTGCTATATCAAGGGAAGCAAGTGGGATTTTCACGTGTCATTACTGATTTTACCGAGTTTGCATCATTGTGGGATGTTTTCATTGACGATGACCATCGTGGTAAAGGTGTCGGCAAAGCATTAATGAAATATGTGTTTGCGCACCCGTATTTGAATGGGATATTCCGTTGGTTCTTGATGACAGAAGATGCGCATGGTCTTTATCAAAAATATGGCTTCAAAACAGAGCCGTATAATCCATATGTGATGATGAAAGTAGCCAGTACATAGACGACGATTGATTGAAACAAACGGGGTTGATATTATTCGCAACGTATTTCTAAAATACATCCGCGATAATTTTCTGCATTGATAATCATTTTTATGAGGTAAGCGATGAACCTAGCACAAGTGACTTATATTTGGATTGATGGATCAATTCCCACCCAAACATTACGTTCCAAAATGAAAATAGTCCCTCATACCAGCAAAGTCCTCCAAATCAGTGATATTCCACAGTGGAACTTCGACGGTTCTTCTACTTATCAAGCTGTTGGTCATGATTCTGATCTGATTTTACAAGCGGTTTGCTTGGTAAATGATCCTATTTTGGGTGAAGGAAATTATTTGGCGCTATGCGATGTATTAAATCCAGATGGTCAATCGCCACATGAAAGTAACAAACGTGCTCGTTTAGTAAAGCTAATGGAAACCCAAGGTAAAAAATACGATCCATGGGTTGGTTTTGAACAAGAATATACTTTATTTAGAGGCTTGCAGCCATTAGGTTGGCCAGAGCGCGGGTATCCAGCACCACAAGGTCCGTTTTATTGTGGCGTTGGTGCAGATGAAGTATTTGGCCGTGATTTAGTAGATGAACATGCGCAAGCCTGTTTAGATGCGGGTCTCATGTTATATGGAACCAATGCTGAAGTAATGCCAGGTCAATGGGAATTCCAAATTGGCTATCGTGGCGTTGACTCTGAAAGCGCGGATCCAGTTACTGTGTGTGATCACTTATGGTTAGCGCGTTGGTTATTGTATCGTTTAGGTGAAGAGCATGATATCACCGCAAAATTACATCCAAAACCTATTAAAGGTGATTGGAATGGAGCAGGTAAACATACGAATTTCTCCACGAAAGAAATGCGCGACCCTAAAACGGGTATGGATGCTATCAATGCAGCGATTAAAGCCTTAGAAAGTCGTCACAATGAACATATTGCTGTGTATGGTCATGATTTAGAATTACGCTTAACTGGTAAACATGAAACAGCGCACATTTCTAAATTTGCTGCGGGCGTAGGGAATCGTGGCGCATCAGTGAGAATTCCACGACCTGTTGCAACCAAAGGTTACGGTTATCTTGAGGATCGACGTCCAGGCGCAAATGCAAATCCGTATGAAGTAGCTGCGATGTTGGTTGAGACTATTTGTAAGTAAATGACTGGGGTAGCAATTGTCATGCCAGCATGCTTCAAGCTGGCATCCGTAGTTACTTCCTGTTACTTCATCGCAACTTCCCACGCGAATGCGCGGGATCCAGCTGTTGCTCTCCAATACTTCGTAAGGGTGTTGTTGCATAAATTAAAATTTGCACCGTTCCCCTCTCCCAAAATGCTTTTCTTTGGGAGAGGGGCTAGGGGTGAGGGTGTAAGCCCTCATTCCCAACCCTTCTCCCCTCGTAAAAATCACTCCGGGAGAAGGGAGATAATCCATTTATTCAGCAACGCCCTTCGTAAGAAAGAGTGTAAAAACCTGGATACCATATAATTTTCTGTGTAAGTAAATACTTTTTCAATCCGATATGCGGACAGAAAATTTATGGTACGACGTTTCTGGTAGGACAAATATAAAAATGACGGGGTGGTTTTATCCCCCCATCTTCAACTTTTCCCAATATTTTTCATAGATTGCTAGTGCATTATCGCCAATGTCACTTTGGAATTCACCGCGTTTTAATATTTCTTCAGATGGATAAACAATAGGGCTTTCACGCACTTCTTTGGGTAAAAGTTTTTGCGCGGCTAAATTAGCAGTTGGATAATTGTTATCGAGCGCAACATCACGATCTATATCAGCACGCAAAATAAAGTTTAAGAATTTTAGTGCATTTTCTTTATGGGGTGGATCTTTTGGCATTGCTAAGTTATCAACCCAAATGACAAAGCCATCTTCAGGATAAATAAAATCAAGCGCAGGATTTTCTTTTTTCGCTTTAAATAAATCACCATTCCATGCCATGCCCACATACGCATCTTCATCGATAAAGATCGAGATAACGGCATCGCTATTGAATAGCTTAACGTTAGGCATCAGATCTTTTAATTTGAGATATGCTTTTTCGATATGATCAGGATTGCTGTCATTTCCAGAAAAACCAAGCACACGCAGTGCAACAGAAAACACTTCACGAGAATCATTTAAAAACATCAATTGATCTTCATACTTCTTATCCCAAAGATCAATCCATTTATGGATGCTATCTTTTTTCACATAAGTTGTGTTGACAAAGATTCCGGTTACGCCCCAAATAAATGGAATACTGTAATCACTTTGTGGATCATATGATTGATTCAAGAACTCAGGGTTTAAATTTTTAAAGTTAGGTAATTTTGATTTATCCAGCTTTTCTAACATACCCTGTCTACGCATGCGATCGATATAATAAGTAGAAGGCTCAATCAAATCATAGCCAGCATTTTTCGCGGCGCGCAATTTTGCATACATTGCTTCATTACTATCATACGTTGAAAAATTAACTTTAATGCCCGTTTCTTTTTCAAAGCGTTGAATAATGAAATCTGGAATAACGCCGGACCATGCGTAGATATTTAAAATATTATCATCTGCAAAAACAGGTGTAGCGATCAGCAAGCTGAGTGCGCTAACACAGAGTTTTTTAAAAAAATTCTTCATACTTTTTTCCTCGTCAACCATTGTGAAAGCACAACGAGCAATAAAGTCACTGCAAACATAATAGTACACAGTGCATTGATTTCAGGTTTCACGCCCAGTCTTACCATTGAGTAAATTTGTAATGGTAAAATTTCAAAATCAGGACCCGCAACAAAATAGCTGGTAATCACATCATCCATTGACAGCGTAAAGCTCAGTAACCAACCGGCTAACAAAGCAGGCCAAAGCAATGGCAAAATCACACGCATGAAAATCACGCCATCGGTTGCACCAAGATCTTTGGCTGCTTCGAAAATATATTTATCAAAGCTGACCATGCGGCTATAGACGGTGACTACCACAAAGGGTAAGCAAAATGTGATGTGCGCGAATAATAATGTCCAAAATCCAAGAGGAACTTTCGTAATGTTAAATAAGATCAACATGGAAATTCCCATCACGATTTCTGGAGACAAGATCAAAATAAAAATAATGGCATATAAAAACTGACGGCCAAAGAATCGATAGCGATATAGGCTCACTGCAGCTAAGCCACCTATACACATGGCGGCAGTTGCTGTTGTTACACCTAGTGTTAATGAGTGCCATACGGAAATAATTAAATCTTGGTCAGCAAATAAATCAGTGTACCAGCGCCAGGAGAATCCATGCCATAGTAATGAATATTGTGCATCATTGAATGAATAAACAATCAATACGAAAATTGGAATGTAAAAAAACAAATAGATCAAAGTAAGATACGTGGGGGTCGTGAGTTTTTTCATAGTAAGTCACTCTCCTTGTTGCCATGCGCACTGCGCCAATAAACGGCAAGCATGAGGGCGAGTAAAATAGCTAATACAATGCTAATCGCAGAACCAAATGGCCAGTTCCCAGCCATTAAGAATTGGTTTTGAATTAAATTACCTAATAAAATCGATTTCGCACCACCTAATAAATCAGGAATATAGAAAATTGTCATCGCAGGTAAAAATACTAAAATGCTGCCAGCAATGATTCCAGGCATAGTTAGTGGAATAATAATTTTACGGAATGTTGTAAAACGATTTGCGCCCAAATCACGCGCTGCATCGATTAAACGATTATCTAAACGTTCAATATTGGTGATGAGAGGGAAAATCATAAAGGGCAATAAGTTATAAACCAAACCAATCACAACAGAAGTATTGTTAAATAACATAGCGATAGGTTTAGAAATGACACCTGACCACATTAATAGAGAGTTGATTAAACCTTTGGGTTTCAAAATAGAAATCATTGAATAAGTGCGAATTAACGAACTTGTCCAAAATGGGATAATAATCAATAAAATCAATAACGGTTTAAAACGACTTTTCATCCGCGCAATCACATAAGCAAATGGATAACCTAGGATTAAACAAATAAGCGTGCATAAACCAGCGAGATAAAAGGATTTTTCAAATATGCGTACATACACCATATTATTGAGATCAAAATAACTCGCTAACGTGAAGGGCAGTCGAATTAAATTATTTTCATCGTGGCTTAGTAAGCTTGCGAATACCACAAGACCATAAGGTACGAGTGAAAAAAAACATAACCAAATCCAAACTACTCCTAGTGAAAAGCGTCTAAATAAATTATCACCCTTCATAAGGCAGTATGACCTCCCATCCGGAAAGCCAAGTCGTCCAAACTTTTTCACCCATGGCGTATTCTAACTTTTCATCGTCTTCATCAAAGAACTGGGTTGAAGCAATCAGCTTGTTATCGGCGAGACGTACCATTAAATCTACGGTAGTGCCTTTGTAGATAACTTCTTCTACTGTTCCTGGAAACATTTCGCTAGTGTCTGTTACTTCAGATTGTCCCCAAACACGTAAATCTTCAGGGCGAACTAGTAAATGTGCTTTTTGGCCAATTTGGAAAGGACGAGAATTTTTAATCATTCTCTTTTTTCCATCAATAGCGACGGTTGCTGTTTTTTCATCGACAGCAAGAATCTCACAATCAAAAATATTGGCTTCACCAATAAAATTAGCGACTGTTAAATTTCGTGGTTCTTCATACACTTGGCGTGGCGTACCGATTTGCTCAATACAGCCTTCATTCATTACTACAACGCGATCTGACATCGACAATGCTTCTTCTTGATCGTGGGTGACGAAAATAAAAGTAATGCCAAGTTTACGTTGTAATTGTTTCAACTCGATTTGCATCGTTTTACGCAAACGGTAATCTAATGAGCTCAAAGGTTCATCAAGTAATAATACGAGCGGACGATTGACTACTGCACGTGCAATCGCAACGCGCTGTTGTTGGCCGCCACTTAATTGATCGGGTTTACGATTAATATATTTTTCTAATTTAACAATCTTTAGGGCTTCATTGACGCGCGCGTCGATTTCTTTTTTAGATAATTTTTGGCAGCGTAAACCAAAGGCAATATTTTCAAAGGCTGTCATATGCGGAAATAAAGCATAGCTTTGGAAAACAGTGTGTACATGACGTAAATGCGGTGGTAAGCCATTAACATCTTTGCCGTCTATAAAGATTTGACCTTTTGTCGCTTCTTCAAAGCCGGAAATTAAACGTAATAAAGTGGTTTTACCGCAACCAGATGGACCTAATAAAGTAAGGAATTCACCATTTTTAACTTCTAAAGATAAGTCAGTTAAAATGTCATTCCCGTGGATGGTTTTACAAACTCCGCGGAGCTCAATAATGTTATTGGTCATTTCCCCCCAATCTCTCCTAATCAAATGTTCAATGAAGAATCAGAAAGGGAGCGATTATGGGATTTATGGGGGCGGATGTCTATAGTTTTTTGAGTCTTTATTCCCCTCTCCCCAAATGCTTTTTTTTGGGAGAGGGGTTGGGGTGAGGGTGCCCTCATCCCCGGCCCTTCTCCCATCGTAAAAAATACTCTGGGAGAAGGGAGAAAATCAGGACTAAAAACAGGTAGCAGAACTTTAAAATCTCAAAGCTTTAGCAAGTACACGATCACCAATTCGGCCCTGTTCTTTTTTCTGCTCTTCTGTAGCAGTTAATTTAGGAAGCACGAATGGAGTGGTGATAGGTTCAGCGCCAAATCTCAGGATTTGCGCTTGTATACGTGGAACCGCTCTTGCCATAACATCAATAAATACCGTAGGTTTGCAGTGTTTTATCTTTCCTGTAAAGTGTTCTATGCCACCTTTTTGTAAAATCTTATATGCAAACCCTACGCAATCGAGGGGGCTAAGAGGTTGAAACATTTTGAACTCATTTGAGAGAGCAGTCAGTGCAGCAAATCTTCCATCGGTATCATGCGCATAGTTTTGATGGCGGGGTTTCTTGGTGGGTGCTCGTATATTTTGTGTGCGAGCGAATAGTCCAGTTTCATCTAAATAGCTGGAAATGATATTGAGAGTTGAAGGGTCTTTCAACGGGGTTGTACCCAATGCATCGCGCATGTGTTGATCTTGCAGAGCAGCATAGTTGACTTTGATATAGCTTATTTTTTTTAAATTATAAACTTCTTGCCAATAAGCGGCCATGAGGCTTTCACTTAAGCCTGCTTTATTGCCATCTTCGTAACTAGGCAAGCAAACCCATTCTGCGATTTTACCTTTCATTAGGTCTTCTTTGAGAACAGCTGAGGTAAAGCGAGTGCCTTGTTTGGGCATATAGACACTGATATACACAGGTTCTGGTAGGCCGTTAAGTAGCAGGGCAATGTGCTGATAGGGGCCAGAAGCTCCTATTCGAGACCAGTTGATCACAATTACAGACATGTTAATATACCAATCTAGAAAAACTGCTCATAATTTTACCCTTGATTCCTTAAGAGTTTCTTAAGGTTGGATTGGTTATATTATGCGCGATAATTAATTTAAACAAAAAACGAGGATTAAGAAATGCTTAGCGCAGATAGATTTTTTGCTCAGGCTGTAAAAAGGGCGAAAGAACAACAAACTCAAATGGATGAAGAAAAGAAGATGAAAGAAGCAACTGATGTAAAAGCAGATGCCTCTCAAGCAAATAGTAGTGGGGTCAAAGGAAATAAGCCAGGATCCAGCCAGAAGTAAGTAATTTCTCAAATGGGCAACGTAATCTAAATGTTGCCCATTTTTTATTTAAGCTCCCTCTAAACGAAAAATACTTCCCCAAGCAACTCGCAAAAAACTCCTTTCTGTGGTACTTTAGCGATCGAAAATCGCTATCTAAACTGATCATGTTAGGAATACTATATAATGTATGCTAAATCAGAATTCCTCGATTTTACTCAGCTCTCCCGTGACGATATCCTTGCGACTCTCAAAAAATACAACTTAGTTTTAACCCCAGATGAAGTACTCACCATTCAAAATACTATTTTGAAAAGGCCACCGACATTATCTGAATTAGTTTTATGGTCTATTCAGGGTTCAGAACATTGCTCATATAAGAGTAGCCGCAAACATTTGAAGACGTTGACCACAGAAGGCCCCAATGTCATTTTGGGCGCAAAAGAAGATGCTGGGATTGTTGAAGTTGCGCGCGATAAAGCAGGCAAGCGTTACGGTATTGTTATGAGTCATGAGTCACATAATCATCCATCCCAAATTGTTCCATATGAAGGTGCAGCCACAGGGATTGGTGGGAATGTGCGAGATGTTAGTTGTATGGGGGCAGAAGTCATTGCCGTTGCTGATGGTTTACGTTTTGGCGATATCAAGCGTCAAAAAACCAGTTGGATTCAAGATGGCGTAGTTAGTGGTATTGCAGGTTATGGAAATCCAATCGGCGTTCCTAATATTGCAGGCGATGTTTATTACGATGCTGCTTACAATGAAAATTGTTTGGTCACCGTCGTCACCTTAGGCGTAGTACATGAAGACCATGTCATTCACTCTTACGCCCCCAAAAATGCGGAACATCACGTTTACATTTTAGTCGGTAAACCAACAGATAATAGTGGATTCGGTGGCGCAAGTTTTGCATCGACAGAGTTAGTCGAAGAACATAAAGATCAAAATAAAGGTGCAGTGCAAGAACCGAATGCATTTTTAAAGCGTCATTTGCTTAAAGCGAATAATGCATTATTTAAAATTCTCCAAGAAAAAAACTTAATTGATAAAATCGGTTTCAAAGATTTAGGCGCCGGTGGTGTTGCTTGCGCAACCGTTGAATTAGCAGAAGCAGGTGGTTATGGTGCTGAAATTGATTTAGAAAAAGTCCATGTTGCGATGGATAATCTGCATCCGTCCGTCGTGTTATGTTCCGAAACGCAAGAACGTTTTATGTGGGTAGTGCCACCTGATTTAGTCGATTTGATTTTACAGCATTATAATCACACTTTTGCATTACCTGATATTTCAGCAGGCGCACGAGCAAGCGTGATTGGAAAAATTCGTACCGATGGTTTGTATATTGTGAATTACCAAGGAACGGAGTTGGTGAATGCAAAAGCATGTGATGTCACCAAAGGAATTTTGTATGATAGAGCTTATACCGCACCAACAAAAAAATTAGTCGAGCCTACGATTTCAGAGCCTACCGATTACAATCAAATATTATTGCAATTATTGGCACATGAAAATATTGCGTCTCGTGCCCCTATTTATGAAATGTATGATAAACAAGTGCAAGGTCGTACTGCCATTGAAGCGGGTGAAGCGGATGCTGGTGTGATGCAACCGTTTAATGAAGAAAAATATCCTGAAGAAATCCGTTATACTGGCGTGGCATTATCACTAGATCAAAATCCACGGTTCAATAAAATCGACCCTTATTGGGGTGCGATAAATGCCGTAATTGAATCAGCACGTAATGTTGCTGCAGTCGGCGCATCTCCACAAGCACTAACAGATTGTTTATGTTTTGGGAATCCAGAAAAGCCAGAACAAATGTGGGAACTAGTCGAGTCTATTCGCGGTATTGCAGCGGCAGCTAAAGCAATTGGTTTGAAAGAATATGCCGACGCACCATTGCCGATTATTTCTGGGAATGTGTCGCTGTATAACGAATCGAAAACAGGCGCTATTCCTGCAAGTCCTATGATTAGTTGTTTAGGTAATATGCCTGATGTGCGCAAAGCCATTACCAAAAACGTACAAAAAAATGGATCAGCATTAGTGTTAATTGGTGAACGCCAAGATGCTTGTGGTGGTAGCGTCTATTATGATTTGCACAATGAATTAGGCGCTAATATTCCACAACCTAATTTAGAAAATATTGCTGCCGAATTACATGCAGTGATTGATTGCGTGCAAAAAGGTTTGGTTTTATCAGCGCATGATATTTCAGATGGTGGAATTGCGGTCGCATTAGCAGAAATGACGTTTAAAAATGATATTGGTGCTTCAGTTAGAGTGCCAGGTGATATTCGAAATGATAAAAAATTATTTTCTGAAAGTGGCGGGTTTATTTTAGAAATCGCGAAAGAGCACTTAGATGCATGCAAGAAAATCTTTGCAAAATATCAAGTTGTCATGACAGTGATTGGCGACACTATTCGCGAACCAAAAATTAAAATGAATGGCGTAATTGATACTCCAATCCGGTTGGCAAAACAAACATGGGAAAATGGTTTGCGGGAGAAGTTACTGTGACAGCAATTGATTATAAATCTGCAGGTGTAGATATTGAAGCGGGTAATGAAGCTGTACGTCGCATCAAGAAAAATGTAGAAAGTACTTTTTCAAAAAATGTATTAACTGGTCTTGGCAGTTTTGGTTCTATGTATGATTTGAAGCCAATAATGCAAGAATATCAACATCCCGTGTTGGTGCAAAGCATTGATGGCGTTGGTACAAAAATTATTGTGGCACGCATGATGCAAAAATTCGATACCATCGGTATGGATTTAGTGAGTGCAACCACTAACGATATTATCGTCTTAGGCGCAAAGCCATTAACCTTATTAGATTACATTGCAAATGATAAATTAAATCCTGCCATCATCGAACAAATAATCGATGGCATGGCAAAAGCATGTCGTGAAAATGGGATTTCATTGGTTGGGGGTGAAACCGCGGAAATGCCAGGCACTTATTTGCAGGGTGAGCATGACTTAGTGGGTATTATCACTGGTGTTGTTGAAAAAGATAAAGCAATACTCGGTATTGATATCGCCCCTGGCGATGTCGTGATGGCATTTGCATCGAGTGGCTTGCATACCAATGGTTTTTCATTAGCACGTAAATTAATGTTCGAAATTGGAAAGTATAAAGTGGATAGTTATCTTGATGAGTTTCAACGTACTGTTGGTGAAGTCATGTTGGAGCCACATATCAACTATACACGTCCTGTATTACATATGTTAAATCATGGCGTAGCAATAAAGGGTATGGCACATATTACGGGTGGCGGTGTATTAGAAAATATTCCCCGTGTGTTACCAGACAATTGCGATGTTGAATTAGATAAAAATAGTTGGCCTCAGCAAGCATTGTTTGGCGTATTGTGTAGTTTAGGAAAATTACATGATGCAGAAGCTTATCGCGCATTTAACATGGGTGTTGGCTTAGTCATGATTATGAATCAAGAAGCAGCCAATAAAGCACGCGAATTATTAAAAATTTTCCCAGAATATCCATTGTATGAAATTGGGAAAGTGGTGAGTGGAAATCAAAAGGTAGTGATGTAAAAATGGTTTACTCCCTTCTCCCGGAGTGTTCTTTACGAGGGGAGAAGGGTTGGGGATGAGGGTTTAGAATAAATAACTTAAAGAGTATGACCTATGCAAATAGCCATTGTCCAATTTCCAGGTTCTAACTGTGAACGTGAAACGATACTTGCAGTAAAACGCGCAGGCATGACCCCCGTCGAATTCTTATGGAATGAACCAAAAGAAAAATTAATCAATTGTGATGGCTACATAATCGTAGGTGGATTTTCATATGAAGACAGATCTCGTTCAGGTGTTATTGCTGCATTAGATCCCATTATTGATATCTTGAAATCACAAAGCGCACTGGGTAAACCCATTTTAGGTATTTGTAATGGCGCGCAAATTCTCGTAGAAACTGGCTTAGTGCCAGGTTTAGAGAAAGATGAATTAGGTATGGCGTTAACAGATAACAAGCGCATCAAAGAAGGCAAGGTACTCGGTACTGGATTTTATAATACATGGGTACATATGCGTTTATCAGCAGAGTATCAATTGAATGCTTTCACGCGTAGGTTAACCGCAAACGATAAATTACATATTCCTATTGCACATGGCGAAGGACGTTTTGTCATTCCACCCGCGCTGTTAGTAGAGATGCAAGCACACGGTTTGAATGTATTTCAATACTGTGATGTGGAAGGCAACGTGTTTGATGAATTTCCTACGAATCCTAATGGTTCAGTAAACAATATTGCAGCAGTATCAAATAAAGCAGGTAATGTGATGGCAATGATGCCACATCCTGAGCGTACCGAAAATGGCGATGCTATTTTTACATCAATGCGTGAATACATTGCAGAAAGGAATTTTCAAAAAACAACACCATTACACTACCAAGCACGATTTGCTGGATTAACAAATTATACCAAGAAAAATCACGAGTTGTTGATCGAATTAATTATTACAGACAATCAAGCCTTATCTGTAGAAAATGCATTACAGCGCCGCGGAATACCAGTCAAAGTATCACGCCGAATGCATTGGGAAATTGCATGTGCATCAGCTGAAGTGTATGAGAAAATCAAAAATAGTGGTGTGTTATTTAATGATCGTAAAGAAAAGTTAGTGACACACACAGCAGTGCAGAATCAAACTACCGTCTTGGTTCGTGCAAAGGAAGATATGCTAGGAAAGCAAAAGCAACAAATGCTAGAAGATCATTTTGATGTGACAGGAATACAAGCTTTACAGCATGGCATCTTGTGGCAGTTATCAGGTGAGATTCAGCATATTAACCAGGCCCTTAATTCTAACATTTTATTTAACCCATATGCCCATGACTACTATCACTATGAATGATTACGCAGAAAATATTAAACACGTATTACCTTATTGTTTAACAGAAACAGAGTTGCCTTTTGCAGTCAGCCAAAAGTACCGCGGTAAAGTACGTGATACTTATGACTTAGGCGATAAGCTTTTACTGGTGACAACAGATAGACAAAGCGCTTTTGATCGCGTGTTGGCTTCTGTTCCATACAAGGGACAGGTATTGAATTTAACAAGCGCATGGTGGTTTGAAAAAACAGAACATATCATTCCAAATCATGTCATTGCTATTCCTGATCCTAATGTAACATTAGCAAAAAAATGTAAAGTATTTCCGATTGAATTTGTTGTGCGTGGATATATTACGGGTACAACCAGTACATCTTTATGGACGCAGTATAACAAAGGCGTACGTAATTATTGTGGTAATGATTTACCAGAAGGATTGCGAAAAAACCAACGTTTAGCAGCGCCAATGCTCACTCCAACCACCAAAGAAGAACATCACGATAGACCTATCACTCCGAGTGAAATTGTCAGTGAAGGTTGGATGACACAAGCAGATTGGGATGCGGCATCTGCAGCGGCTTTAAAATTATTTGAATTTGGTGTTAAAACGGCGCATGAACATGGGTTAATTTTAGTAGATACTAAATATGAAATGGGCAAAGACACGGATGGTAACATCGTATTAATTGATGAAATCCACACCCCTGACTCAAGTCGTTATTGGTTAGCGAATAGTTATGAAGAGCGCTTTACCCAACAGCTAGAGCCAGAAAATATCGATAAAGAATTTTTGCGGTTATGGTTTGTTGAACATTGCGATCCTTATAACGACAAAGTATTACCTGTAGCGCCTGAAGATCTGATTGTGAAATTATCCGCACGTTATATTCAATTATTTGAAATGATTACCGGAACAAAATTTCATTTCATGGATAATGTAGCGCCTATTAATACACGAATTATGCGCAATATAGCGGGGTATCTAGCCTAATGTGTGGAATTGTCGGTATATTCAGTCACACACCTGTTGCAGCGGAGCTGCATGATAGTTTGATTCATTTGCAACATCGAGGGCAAGATGCTGCAGGCATTTTAACTTGCAGTGAACGTTTTTATTTAAAAACGGGCTTAGGTTTGGTTCGTGAAATTTTCACAGCGCAAGATGTCGTGCAGTTAAAAGGTAATATGGGTGTGGCGCATACGCGTTATCCGACAGCGGGTGGTTATGATATTGCTGACGTGCAACCATTGTGGATAGGAAGTCCACGCGGAATTGCACTGGCACATAATGGAAATCTGGTTAATCACAAAGAGCTCGCGCAAGAAATCACGCAACAAAAACATAGGCATTTAAACTCATCGATTGACTCAGAAGCATTGCTGCATTTATTTGCTGATGGTTTGGATGAGGCGCAATATACCGATGAAGATGGCGCAGAATTTTTCACAAATCTTTGTACAGCGATTCGAAGCGTACAAAATAAAGTAAGTGGTTCTTATTCGGTTGTCAGCGTTATTATCGGAAAGGGATTGGTCGCATTTCGTGATCCACATGGTATCCGTCCATTAGTGATGGGAGAGCGCGTCAATTCAGATGGCACAAAAGATTATATTTTTGCATCAGAAAATACGATGTTTTATGCATTAGGTTTTGAACCTAAAGGGAATGTGCAACCTGGTGAAGTAGTGTTTGTAAACCAATCTGGAGAATTATTCAGACAAGTTGTGGTGAAAAAACAATTTGCGCCTTGTATTTTTGAATACGTTTATTTTGCAAGACCCGACGCAACATTGAATGAAGTGAGTGTCTATCGTTCACGATTACGCATGGGGCAGAATCTCGCGCGACGCTGGAAAGAAATATATCCAGATGTATTGCCAGATGTTGTCATTCCAGCACCGTTTACGTCAAATACTGCAGCACTGTCATTTGCGCATGAGTTAGGTGTGCGTTATTCAGAAGGGTTATATAAAAATCCGTTTATTGGTCGTACGTTTATTATGCCTGATGGCCAACAACGTAGTCGTAGTGTGCGCTATAAGCTAACGCCACAAAAAACAGAAATCAAAGATAAAAAAGTATTAATTTTAGATGATAGTATTGTGCGCGGCACAACTAGTCGTGAAATCGTGAAAATGGTGCGTGAGTACCAAGCGAAAGAAATTTATTTTGTATCAGCTTGCCCTCCAATTAAAAATCCTTGTTTCTATGGGATTGATATTCCAACACGTTCAGAATTGATTGCAGCAACATCGACGAATGAAGAAATTAGAAAATTTCTTGGCGTGGATCGGTTATTGTATCAGCAAATCGATGACCTAGTAGAAGCGGTGACACGACGCGGTGATCATCATATAGAGCGTCCTTGTATGGCATGTATGGATGGTTGTTATGTCACTGGCGATATTACAGAAGAAAAAATTCAATCATTGGAAACTCTGCGACAACAAGAAAGGAGTGATAAGTGAATATCCTTATTATAGGTTCTGGGGCGCGTGAGCATGCCATTGCACGTGCATTTGCAAAGTCAAAACACAAACCCAGCATTTTTTGTTTTGCAAGTACCAACAATCCGGGATTATTGGAGTTAACCAGTCATCACTGGGTAGGTAATATTTGTGATGTTGATGCCATTATTAGTAAAGCAAAAAAGCGTAAAATTGATTTTGCCATTGTGGGTCCAGAGGCACCATTACAACATGGCCTTGCTGACGCATTATGGGCAAGCTCTATTCCAACAATAGGGCCTACACAAAAACTAGCGCGCATTGAAACGAGTAAAGCATTCACGCGTGAGTTATTAACAAAATACCAAATTCCGGGTTCACCTATTTATAGAGTGTTTCATGATATGCAAGGTGTAGATGCTTTCTTGCAAAAATTAGGTGAAGGCAAATATGTCATTAAAGTTGATGGCTTAATGGGTGGCAAAGGTGTCAAAGTCGCTGGTGATCATTTAAAGTCGATCGCTGAAGCATTACAATATTGCGAAGAATTAGCTGCGCAACAATTACATTTCGTCATCGAAGAAAAATTTATAGGCCAAGAATTTTCTCTCATGTGTTTTTGTGATGGGGAAAATTTAATTCCTATGCCCTTAGTGCAAGATCACAAACGAGCATTTGTGAATGATGAAGGTCCAAACACAGGTGGCATGGGTAGTTATTCAGATGCTAACCATTTGCTGCCATTTATTACAGAACAAGATTTTGTAGAAGCACAACGAATCAATGAATTGGTTATTAAAGCATTGATGGCAGAATGTGGCGAAAAATACGTTGGTATCTTGTATGGTAGCTTCATGGTGACACGTTATGGCGTCAAATTAATTGAATATAACGCGCGTTTTGGTGATCCAGAAGTAATGAATGTGTTATCAATTCTAGAATCTGATTTTGTCGATGTATGTAAAATGATGGTTACTGGAAAGCTAACAAAAGATAAAGTTAAATTTCGTCATCAAGCAACGGTATGCAAATATGCTGTACCTGAAGGTTATCCGGATCATCCATTAAAAAATACCAAGATTGATGTTTCAAGTATTAAGCATCCAGGGCGTCTGTATTTAGGCGCTGTTGATATGAACCATGCAGATTTACTGGCAACAGGTTCTCGTGCAGTCGCTGTGGTGGGTGTTGCAAATGATTTAAATGAAGCTGAAAAACAAGCTGAGATGGAAATTAAGCAAGTCAAAGGGCAATTATTTCACCGCGAAGATATTGGTACGCAGCAATTAATTCAGCGTCGCGTGAAGCATATGCAGGAGTTGCGGGACAGCTGTCATCCCGAGCGATAGTGAGGGATCTCCATGGAGATTCTTCGTCGCTACGCTTCTCAGAATGACAGGAAAAATGAAAAATATGAATACGCTCGCTAAATCATTCAAAATAGCCATCCTGGGCTCAACACGCGGCACAGTGTTAGAAGCTATTATCAATGCAATTAAAGATAATACCTTGTCAGTAGAAATTGGTGTGGTCGCAAGTAACAAAAGTGAAGCTTATATTTTGGAGCGCGCGAGGAATCATCATTTGATAACTGAGTATGTAAATCCAGGTAATTTATCGCGTGATGATTATGATGAAAAGCTATCAAGTATATTTACGTCCTATCAAATTGATTTAATTGTGTTGATTGGTTACATGCGTTTGTTATCAAATGCTTTTGTTTCACATTGGAGAAATAAACTGATTAATGTGCATCCCTCATTGTTGCCGGCATTTGCTGGTGGCATGGATCAGAGTGTGCATGCAGCTGTATTGGAATCTGGAATAAAAGAAACGGGGTGTACCGTTCACTATGTTACCGAAGAAGTTGATGCAGGCCCGATCCTTATGCAAAAAAAATGTAACGTCTATTCCACTGATACCATTGAGAGTTTAAAGTCACGTGTACAAGAATTAGAAGGGCAAGCACTCATTGAAGTAATTCAAAAATTGAGGATTGAAAGTGAACGAAGATAAAATAAAAATTCGACGTGCATTGTTATCAGTTTCTGATAAAGCGGGAATTGTTGAGTTTGCACGTGGGTTAGAAAAATTAAATATCGAAATATTGTCAACGGGTGGTACTAGTCAATTACTACGACAAAAAGGTATTGCGGTTACTGATGTGTCTGATGTGACAAAATTTCCAGAAATGATGGACGGTCGTGTTAAAACGTTGCATCCAATGATCCATGGCGGAATTTTAGGGTTACGCGATATTCATGCTCAAGTAGCGCAGGAACATCATATTGAGTGGATAGATTTAGTTGTTGTTAATTTATATCCATTTGCTGCAACAATTCAAAAACCAAATGTGACATTCGATGAAGCTGTGGAAAATATCGATATCGGTGGTCCAACGATGATACGATCTGCGGCAAAAAATATGGGATGGGTCAGTGTGGTTGTCGATCATGAAGATTACGTCACTCTGTTAACGGAATTAAATTCGGAGCATGGCGTTTTATTTGCAACACGTAAACGCTTGGCAACGAAAGCTTTTCAACACACATCTGAGTACGATGCTTGTATTTACGGTTATTTAAATCAAGCTAACAGTACAGAGTCATTAACTTTAAAGCTCGAAAAATTTGCTGATTTACGCTATGGAGAAAATCCGCAACAATCTGCTGCTGCTTACCGTTTTCCAGATAAAAATGGAATTTTGCAGGCAACTCAGCATCAAGGAAAAGAATTATCATACAATAATATTGCCGATGCAGACGCAGCGGTAGCGTGTGTTCGAGAATTCAAGCAGTCGGGATGTGTTATCGTAAAACATGCTAATCCATGTGGCGCTGCAATTGCCGACACAATAGAAAGTGCATTTGCAAAAGCATTGGCTGCAGATTCAGTGTCTGCATTTGGCGGGATCGTAGCGCTCAATCGTGAGTGTACGACAGAGCTAGCGCAAGAGATTGCAAAAACATTTTTTGAAGTGATTGTTGCGCCATCTTATTCTGCAGAAGCGTTAGCCATATTTGCTAGTAAGCCAAATTTGCGCATCTTACAGCTAAACTTCAATTATCAACCTATGGTCAATGAAATCAAATTTATTGAAGGTGGTTTGTTAATTCAAGATAGAGATCATGCAGTGATAGGTGTGAATGATTTGCAAGTCGTCACAAAATTAAAACCATCAGCAAATGATATTGAGTCATTGTTATTTGCATGGAGTGTTGTCAAGCACATCAAATCCAATGCTATTTTATTGGCAAAAAATAATGTGACAGTTGGTGTTGGCGCAGGACAAGTTTCTCGTGTGGATGCTGTCGAGCTGGCATTGAAGAAAGCAGGTGAAAATGTAAAAGATACGATGTTAGCTTCAGATGCTTTTTTCCCATTTCGTGATAGCATCGATCGTTTAGCAAATACTGGGGTGCGTGCTATCATTCAGCCTGGTGGTTCTGTACGTGATAATGAGATTATTGCTGCATGTGATGAGCATCATATTGCAATGGTATTTACCGGTAAACGTTGTTTTAAACATTAAGTGAGGAGTCGATAATGGCAGATATTAAAGTGAGTATCGTGATGGGTTCAAAATCAGATTGGCCTGTGATGGAGCACGCTGGTTTAGTATTAGATGAGCTTGGAATTGGCAATGAAGCACGTGCATTATCAGCTCATCGTACGCCAGATGCTTTATTCGCTTACTTAAAAGAAGCAGAGCAACGTGGTATCGAAGTCATTATTGCAGCAGCAGGTGGCGCTGCACATTTACCAGGTGTTGTTGCAGGCAAAACCTTGTTACCCGTTATTGGTGTGCCGATGGTTTCTGTATTAGATGGTATGGATTCACTGCTTTCAATTGTGCAAATGCCAGGCGGCATTCCAGTTGCTACGATGGCCATTGGCAAAGCAGGAGCAACTAACGCTGGATTATTTGCAGCAGGAATTTTAAGTGTAAAATATCCAGAGCTTCGCGACGCAATTAAAAAATTCCGCGAAAAACAAGCGCAAGCGGTATTAGATAGTTCGGTGTTGAAGTAACTTTTCTCCCTTCTCCCAAAGGGTTTTTTGCGTATGGGAGAAGGGCTGGGGATGAGGGTCTTTAATAATGCCCCCTCACCCGTCACGTAAAAGCACGTGACGACCTCTCACACAAGTGGGAGAGGTGAAAAATGCTGTTCTCCCATATCCCAAAGCGTTTTTTGCGTATGGGAGAAGGGCCGGGGATGAGGGTAAAAACAAACTGAGGCAATGAATATGCTAAACAAAATGAAACTAAACGAATTTGATGCTGAAATTTTCAAAGCAATACAAAATGAAGGTCAGCGACAAGAAGAACACATTGAGTTAATTGCCTCAGAAAACTACGTGAGTCAATTAGTGTTGGAAGCACAAGGTTCCGTGCTAACTAACAAATATGCAGAAGGGTATCCGCATAAACGCTATTACGGTGGTTGCGAGTTTGTGGATATTGCAGAATCTTTAGCAATTGAAAGAGTGAAAAAATTATTTGGCGCGGATTATGCAAATGTGCAACCCCATTCTGGTTCACAAGCGAATGCAGCGGCATATGCAGCCATGATTAATCCAGGTGATACTGTTTTAGGTATGAGTTTGGCGCATGGTGGGCATTTAACGCATGGTTCGCCAGTCAATTTTTCAGGTAAACTTTATAAGTTTTGTTCATATGGTTTAGATTTAGCAACAGGATTAATTGACTATAAACAAGTAGAGCAGTTAGCGCATGAACATAAACCAAAATTAATTGTCTCTGGATTTTCAGCATACTCACGCGTTGTCGATTGGCAGCGTTTGCGTGAAATCGCAGATAGTATCGGTGCTTATTTGATGGCTGATATTGCGCACGTAGCTGGTTTGATTGCGACTGGATGTTACCCTTCACCTGTCAACATTGCTGATATCACAACATCAACTACTCACAAGACATTGCGTGGACCGCGCGGTGGTTTGATTCTTGCTAAATCAAATCCAGACTTAGAAAAGAAATTAAATTCAGCTGTGTTTCCAGGCGGTCAGGGTGGACCATTAATGCATGTGATTGCAGCCAAAGCCGTCGCGTTTTTGGAAGCATTGCAACCGGATTTCAAGTCGTATCAACAACAAGTTGTCAAAAATGCAAAAGTCATGGCAAATACTATGATCAAACGTGGTTATGATATTGTGAGTGGTGGTACGGATAATCATTTATTTTTAGTTGATTTAATCAATAAAAAAATCACTGGAAAAGATGCAGAGGCGGCGTTAGGTCGTGCATACATTACAACCAATAAAAATTCAGTGCCTAATGATCCGCAAACACCGTTTGTAACGAGTGGTTTACGTTTAGGTACACCAGCAGTGACCACGCGTGGTTTTAAAGAAAAAGAATGTGAAACATTAACGCATTGGATTTGTGATATTTTAAGTGATATTCACAATGAAAAATTTATTGGTGAAGTGCGCGAATCTGTATTAGCGCTGTGTGCGAGATTCCCTGTTTATAAATAGAAAATTTGTCATGCCAGCGTGCTTCTAGCTGGCATCCAACCCTTATGCCTCAAGCGAAAAAATTTTTTTAAGGTTTTGCTATAGATGTTTACCTATCGTTATCAACAGCCAGATGAATATCATTTTAGTCTAGACTCTATTCATTTTGCAGAGTTTATTGCAAAACATGTAGAGTCACGCAAAGATTTAACTACGTTACGAGTGCTGGATCTTTGTGCGGGCTGTGGTGTGATAGGGATTGAGTTTTCATGGTATAGACGTGAAATATCACAAATTGATTTTGTTGAAGTACAAGATATTTATACGGAATATTTTTATAAAAATGTAACACTTGTCAATCGGCCGGAGTTGCAATTACGTTGGCATAATATCAATTATGATGTATTGCTTGGGAAAAATTGGGAAAATCGATTTGATTTGATTCTCAGTAATCCGCCTTATTTTCGTGAAGGCCATGGGCCACTTTCACCTTCTACATTTAAAAATCGTTGTCGCTTTTATTTGGATAGTTCGTTTGCCAATTATATTTTAGCAATAGCCAATACACTTGCACCTGGTGGCGAAGCTTATTTTTTATTACGTCCTTTGCAACAGCATGGGTATGATTTACTTGCGGATATACAAGAGTTGTTAAAAGAAACAAACGTTTCGTTAGAAAAAATTACGCAAATTCGCGGAACTGATGTAATTTTATTAAAAAAATAACTAGAGTTTATTGATATCTTTACATTTCAAACGCAAGAGCTTTCTCATCTTGGCCATCGTCAATCTTTTCTGTCGCGGCTGCGGCGATTGGTGCTTTAATAAATAAGACGCTGCCAACGGGTTTTTTCGAAGGTTGATTAACTCTTCCCAGTCTAGCCACAATTTTTTCAACGTTTGTTGCAATCGGCGAGAGCTCTTTATAAAGTGTTTTTGCAGTTTCTGTAGCGATGGCTTTTAATTTTAGAATAGCGTGTTGTGGTGTAATTAATTTTTCGCTAGCAAACTTCATTAGCTGTGTTGTCGCAGATTTTAAATAATTTGAAAAAAAGTTTGATGGTAATGAATGGATATCAGAAAAAATGGTATTTAACTCTTCATCAGAGGCCGCTATTTTTTTTACATCTTCTACTTTTGTGTCGCCATACTTGATGGCGTGATTTACGAATAGTTCTACGCAGCGTAATTTTTTTGCTACGGTATCAGGTTGCATGGTAACTAATTGGCTGATGGTTGCCAATGTTTCTGTTATCACTTCATGCGCTGACGTAAGTCCTTGGAAAAACATTTTTTCACGTTGATAGTAAGCAATGAAGAATTCCGAATTGATGGCATTGCTTTCCCAGAAATAGAAATCATCGATTAAAAATCGGAGTAAATCCATAATTGCGTGATTGTGAATTATATTTATTCTTGGGTAAATCTGGAGTTGTATTTCGGCTTTTTGATCAACAGCAGTTGCTGCTTTTAAGTCGCGCATTTTTAAATCGTAGCGGGCAATCAATGCTTGGGTTGCTTTTGTAGCTGCGTCAATATCAAGATCAATAACGACGGCTTGTAAAATAGCGGTGATGGATTCTATGTTTGCTACTTTTTCTTGTTTGTCATAGTCCAGGTGTGATTTTTTCCCTGGGTTAAACAAGTTTCTCATATCTTGAGCAAGTTGTTGGTATTGAATCATTGACGTTTCTATTGAATATAGCTTTTCAAGGTTTTTGAAAAGTAGAAGAAGGGCTTGGTATTTCTCCATCAACGCTGCAATATTCTTTGCAGTAATAACATTATGATGTATTTGTTCAATCAGTATTTTTAATAAATTATAGTAAGGCGCTGCACGATGCAGATGAAGTAATGCATTATAGATCGATATTTCTTGGTGGTGGGCGATGCACTGCGCTAAGAAGAAGTTTCTCTGTCGCAACTCAGCAACCGCCTTGTCTTCTGGAAGAGGTTTTTTTTGCGCTTGCACGATCTTGTATTCTTTAGGATGAGAGTAGTGTTCGGTGCCGACGCCAAAACAGAGTGTGCGCTCTAATTGCATTGCTGTCAGAAATGGCGCAAGTTTTGCTACTGGCGTACTATTCATGCGTTTTTCTTCTATATCTAACGTCATGACGTCTATATCATATTGCAATCGTTTAATGAGGGCTTCTGTCGTGTCACATGCTTTTGCATCTTTAATGCTTTTTTCACGCGCTGATAATTCTTTATGAGCAGATGAAAATAAAGCTTTTCCGACATCAGCAGGCCTCAATATACCCAGCTGTGCAGAAATCATTTTATCAATATAACCTAAATGAATAAGTAGCCATGCTATTGCATGACAGCAATTACAAGATGTCAGGCTATAGTTTTGTGGATTGAATGTAGCGAACCACTTTTTTATGAGTGCAACGAGATCAACGTTTTTCGGTGGTCTTAATTCAAATCTGATATGGGCGCCACCATATTTTTCATGATCTTCTTTGATTTGATCTGATGTGAATAATAATAAACTCTTAGGCGCGGCGTGAGAGCTTGCCTCACCTTGACCGTGTGATAAGTAATATCGTCCAAATTGTAGTGCAACATGACCAAAGCTAGTTAGAAGTGTTTTGCCGCCGGTAAAATAATGGAAAACAATAGGCGTACAATCTTCCGCATAAATGGTATTAGCTATATCTGCTTGGCGATCTTTTTTTTGCTCACTATCCTTGTGAAGCATTAATCACTCCAAATATGGTTTTATGATTTCCAAAGCGGGTTTTAACCAAGGCGTAAATTGTTGTGGGTGTTGATTCAACTCCGCTTCTAAATCATGTGGTGTCATCCAGCGATAGTCTTGTGCTTCTTCAGGATTAAAGTCAATTTTGTCATGCTCATATTGGCCTATTAATACATGATCAACTTCATTTTCAGTTAAGCCATTATCGAAGTGAGCAATATAATGGAATCGCCCAACTGCTGTTAATTCTGCTGTGATGCGCATCTCTTCTTGTAGGCGCCGCAGGCCCGCGGTAATGATGTCTTCACCGGGTCTAGGGTGCGAGCAGCAAGTGTTTGTCCATAAATTGGACGAATGATATTTGGTCGCGGCACGTTGCTGAATGAGTAACTCCAGGGTAGGTTGGCGACGAAAAATGAAAATTGAGAACGCTCTGTGGCATAAATTGTCACGATGAGCTGCTAATTTCTCTGCAATTCCCATGGGAACATCATTTTCATCCACAAGAATCACGTGTTCAGTTGCTGTCATAAAGCCTTTTCCGATAGAATGGAGCGCATTTTATAGCATAACTGGATATCAATCTCTATGCGTTGGCAAACAACTGAACAAATTGCGACCATACCCATGCGGGCAATAGGGCCAATAAAAATTATTGGGCCGGATGTGCAGGGGGATATTTTGGTCCCACTAGCAACATTTGAGGCGCCTTTATGGCCGTCTACGCATCGTGGCGCCCGTGCTACAGCACAGGCTGGAGGTATTCGTGCGGTTGTGTTGGATAGTCGTATGACGCGTTCTATTTTGTTAGAGGCAAATGATATCGTTGAAGCGCAAGAAGCTTTAATTAATTTGCAGCAACATCAAGAAGCGTTGCAAGCGATTATTGCCGAGACGAGTCGTTTTGCGCGCTTGTTAGATATGAACTCGCAAATGGTTGGTAATTTGCTGTATTTACGTTTTGAGTTTGATACGGCAGATGCGGCAGGTCACAACATGGCGACATTGGCTGCAGAGCGTTTATTAGATTGGATATTAATTCGTTTCCCACAATTGAAATATGTTTCAATTTCAGGAAATTATTGTTCTGACAAAAAAGCGTCGGCAGTGAATGGTATTTTAGGCCGTGGTAAATATGTCGTTGCGGAAACAATGTTATCTGCAGAAATTTGCAAACGGTTTTTGAAAACAACACCAGAAAAAGTGGTGCAATTAAATATTCGTAAAAATTTAATTGGTAATATCATTTCTGGTGGCTTAAGAACTGCAAATGCGCATTTTGCAAATATGTTACTGGGGTTTTATTTAGCGACAGGGCAAGATGCTGCAAATATTATTGAAGGTTCACAAGGTATCGTGAATGCAGAAGTGAAAAATGGCGGGTTATATTTTACTGTGACTATACCCAACATCATTGTTGGAACAGTAGGAAATGGGAAAGAATTCGATTTTGTGCGTGAAAATTTAAGAATGTTAGGTTGTCTTGAAAATCGAGAACCTGGAGAAAATGCAAAGCGATTAGCGATTATCGCTGCATGTACGGTTTTATGTGGGGAGCTATCATTATTAGCTGCGCAAACCAATCCAGGTGAATTGATGAAGAGCCATTTAAAATTAGAACGCCAAAAAACAAGCGAGGGTAAGCAGCGTGATTAAAGTAGGGATAGATACAATTGCATTTTATTCATCAAATTATTTTCTTGATTTAGCGAGCTTGGCACAAGCACGTGGTATGGAAATAGATAAATATTATATTGGATTAGGTCAGCATAGAATGGCTGTGCCACCTCCAGATGAAGATGTTGTTACGATGGCTGCTAATGCGGCTATGCAAGCTTTGCGTGATGTAGATGTTAGTTCAATAGAAATGCTTTTGTTTGCGACTGAATCAGGTGTTGATCAGTCTAAAGCAGCAGGCATTTACGTGCATGATTTATTGAATTTACCAGAGCGTTGCCGCGTGGTTGAATTGAAGCAAGCATGTTACAGCGCAACATTGGCATTACAGCTAGCATTACCATTTTTACGCCAAAACCCAACGAAAAGAGTGCTATTAATTGCGTCTGATATCGCACGTTATGGATTACAAACACCTGGCGAATCATCGCAAGGGTGTGGTGCTGTTGCGATGGTGATGTCAGCGAACCCACGTATATTAGCGCTGGAATCAGAGTACGGCGTGATTACAGAAAACGTGATGGACTTCTGGAGACCGAATTATTCAGATGTTGCTTTTGTTGATGGCAAGTATTCAAGTAAGATTTATTTGAATATGTTAGAAAAATCATGGAGACAATATTCAGAATTGTCAGGGCGAAATTTTGCAGCGCATGATTATTTTTGTTATCACGCACCGGTGTCACGTTTGGTGGAAAAAGCACATCAACATTTGGCAAAAGTGAGTGGCCAAGAAAGAATGTCAGCAGATGATTTGCAGGCACATGTAGGTGATGCATTGAAGTACAGTCGCCAGCTAGGTAACAGCTATACGGCATCTCTCTATATTAGTTTTGCGTCTGTGTTAGATCATGCGCAAGAAAATTTAGAAGGTAAGCGTTTTGGATTTTATAGTTATGGCTCTGGTTGTGTTGCTGAATATTTTAGTGGTGTGATTCAGTCAGGTTACCAAGATGCGTTAGCAACATCTTACCATCAAGCATTGGTAGATAAGCGTGTTGAATTAACTTATCCAGAATATGAAACATTTTTTAAGTTTGATCATCCAGAAGATGGTGAAGAATATCGATATCCACGCCATGAGACGGGAATGTTTCGTTTAGCTGGAATTCAAGATCATAAACGAATTTACGAAAAAGTTTCATGAAAGTATATGCACCAGGTAAATTAATTCTTTCCGGCGAACATGCGGTTGTCTATGGAAAGCCGGCACTTGCTATGGCAGTCAATCGCTATGTGACGGTAACTGCATCACAGCAATTTTTACCATTTGTGTCATTTGATTTTTCAGATTTGCCATATCGTAATCGCATGAGTCTTTCTGCGTTGCGACATTTAAAAAATCGCATCAAAGATAAGTATCAACAATTTTTGCAAGGCGATTTCAAAATTCGTGGGGTTTTGCAAAAACCATTTGAGTTGGCTCAATTTTCGCTGATGCTGTTTTTTGAGATGCTCAATGTGAAGTTAACACATGGCATTAAAATTCACGTACGTTCAGATATTCCAATTGGATGTGGCATGGGTTCATCTGCTGCTACCATTCTCAGTGTTGTGCATGCACTAGCGCATCATTTTGAAATGAAACTTTCATCAGATGTATTTTACCGCTTGGGATTAGAAGCAGAGAATATGCAGCATGGGCGCTCTAGCGGATTAGATTTGCGGGTGTCATTACATGGTGGCTGTTTGTATATGCAAGATGGTGAAATTCAAACTCGTGCTGTGCCTTCTGCGCCACTTTATTTAATTAACACCGGTGCGCCACAATCTAGTACTGGCGAATGTGTGAGTCAGGCAGCGGAAGTTTTTAAAAACTCGAATATAGGCGATGATTTTGCTGCAGTGACGCAATCAATGGATCTTGCACTACAGCAGAATAACCAAGCGAACTTAATTACTGCGGTGAGAGAAAATCATAAATTACTGACGAAGATCGGTGTGGTGCCAGAGAAGATTAATGATTTTGTCACGCTGTTAGAAAAAACGGGAGCCGCTGCAAAAATATGTGGTGCAGGTTCCGTCGCTGGGAACAATGCAGGCATTATGATGATTGTAACAGACGATTTAACTTCATTGGCTTCGCTGTGTTCGCAGTATCATTTTGAAATCATGCCAATCGCCGGCGAAAACAGGGGTGTGCATGTTGTTTAATGCTTCAGCTCCTGGCAGTTTGATGTTGCTAGGTGAGTATGGTGTATTGCATGGTGGTCGCGCATTGGTTGCAGCAGTGAATCGTCGTATGTCTGTTGAATTGCAAACACGTCACGATACGAAAATCATGATTCATTCACAACTGGGTCAGCTTGAGTGTGATCTATCACAAATTTCTATTCAGCAACCATTTCAATTCGTGACAGCTATTTTAAAGAAATACCAGCCCAGTTTACCGTGTGGATGTGATATTAACATTCGTTCTGAATTTTCTGATCAAATGGGTTTTGCATCATCGGCTGCTGTGACAGTTTCCTTGCTGAAAGTCATGCATGCTTGGTTAAATTTATCTGTGAGCGATGAAGAGCTAATACAAGAAGCACGAGACATTGTGCGTGCTGTACAAGGAGTAGGTTCTGGTGCAGACGTTGCAGCTTGTGTGTTGGGTGGTGTTGTTGAGTATCGCGCAGAACCTTTCGTGGCGAAAAAAATGAATGCTACCTTTCCAATTACGGTGGTCTATTCAGGAAGTAAAACAAAAACGGTCGATGCAATTCAATATGTCAAACAGCGTTTTTACAACCGTGAAATGGATTTTAAAACAACTGTGAATGGAATCGACGCTTGCGTGGCAGCAAGTATTCACGCTTTACAAAAAAATAATATGGTAGAGTTTGGTAGTGTGTGGGATCAGCAGCAAGCATTAATGCAAGAGTTACAAGTCAACACGCCAATCATCGATGATATTATTGCATGCTTACGTAATGATGTTGCAATTTCAGGAGCTAAAATTTCAGGTTCTGGATTAGGTGATTGTGTGATCGGACTTGGAAATGCAAAACCTGTATTCAATCAGGCAAATGCAAAATGGATTGAAGATATTGCAATTACATTACAAGGAGTGAGCTGTGGATAAAATAGATGTGGTGCGTAGAGTTTTAGGTGAGCGTTATTTACAAGCGCCACAGCAACAGCATGCAATTGCTTTTGCGCCAACCAATATTGCATTAGTCAAATATTGGGGTAAACGTAATCAAGAAATTAATTTACCCATGACGCCCAGCTTGTCGATATCACTAGCTGATAAAGGCGCAGATACAAAACTAAGCTTGCATGATCATGATGTTGTTATATTGAATGACAAGCAAGTTGAGCTGACCACAGGATTTGCGAGAAAATTATTAGAGTTTTTAAATTTATTTCGCGAATCACAAAAACATTTTATGAAAGTCGATATTAAAGCAAATATTCCCATTGCTGCAGGCTTAGCTTCTTCAGCCTGTGGATTTGCAGCTTTAACACTGGCATTGAATGAATTATTTGTTTGGAATTTATCACCTAACCAAATATCTATCTTAGCGAGAATCGGCAGTGGTAGCGCAAGCCGTTCAATTTGGCAGGGATTTGTCGAGTGGCATGCAGGTACGCGAGACGATGGTATGGATAGTCATGGTGAAAGCATTGATGTGATATGGCCAGATTTGCGTATTGGTTTGTTAATCATGGATAACAAGCAGAAGAAAATCAGTTCGCGTGAGGCAATGCAACGTACTGTGACCAATAGCGCGTTATATTCAAGTTGGCCTGCAAAGGTAAATCAAGATTTAGCATTGGTTAAGTCAGCTATTCAACAAAAAGAATTTGATTTGTTAGGTAAAACTGCAGAATCAAATGCGATGACTATGCATGCTACGATGTTGTCAGCGTGGCCACCTATTAGTTATGCATTACCAGAAACAGTTTCTGCAATGCAACACATTTGGCATTTGCGTGAACAAGGCTTGGCACTCTATTTCACTCAAGATGCAGGCCCCAATTTAAAATTATTATTTTTAGCGAAAGATGAAGAAAAAGTGATAGCGAATTTTCCTAATCTGGAAATCATAAAACCGTTTCAACGTAAGGAGATGACATGATAGTTAAGCAATCATTTGAATACTTCGACCACGATGTATTACTAGAAGGATATTACGCTTACGATAATGCAATAGAAGGTAAGCGACCACTGGTTTTAATTTCACACGATTGGACTGGCCGTACCGATTTCAATTCTGAGAAAGCGGAAAAATTAGCTGCCTTAGGCTATGTGGGTTTTGCACTAGATATGTATGGTAAAGGTAAGGTCGGCAAAAATATTGATGAAAAGAAAGCGCTGATGATGCCACTCATGGAAGATCGCGCAGCCTTACAACAGCGTATCGTTGCAGGGTTAACTGCAGCAGCTACTCTAGAGCAAGTTGATACGACAAAGATAGCTGGAATAGGTTATTGCTTTGGTGGTACATGCGTGTTGGATTTAGCGCGAACAGGCGCAGACGTGAAAGGTGTGGTTAGTTTTCATGGTGGATTAGAAGCCCCGGAAAGTTTAAAAAGAAATCGTATTGTTTCTAAAATATTAGTGCTACATGGTTACGATGACAAGATGGTTCCACTAGCACACGTAGCAGAATTTGAAAATGAAATGAATGCAGCAAAAGCTGATTGGCAAGTACATGTTTATGGCGGCGCAATGCATGCTTTCACTCACTCATTAGCTAATGATCCGGATTTTGGAATTCTTTATAATGCGGTTGCTGATAAACGTTCATGGATTGCAATGGAAAACTTTTTTGTAGAGATTTTTAAGTAATGTAAAATTAGTCCCCTTTGAAAAAAGCGTTGTTGCATAAATCAAAATCTGCACTATTCCCCTCTCCCAAAATGCTTTTCTTTGGGAGAGGGGCTAGGGGTGAGGGTGTTTGAAGTGGCACAAATATCTTTAGGAGGCACATACCTTGCTCAAAACCCTCATCCCCAACCCTTCTCCCCTCGTAAAAATCACTCCGGGAGAAGGGAGAAAATCGATTTATGCAACAACGCCTTTGAAAAAGGGGACAGACGAGCGTAAGCGAGTCAGGGGATTTACTGGAGAATCTCCCCGCCGCACAAAAAGCATGCGGCGATCCTCTTTGGCAAAGAGGGTAACAAGGTTAAACAAAAATTAAGGATAATAATATGGCTCAAACAGGATTTGTAGGAGAAACAGGCGAAGGTCAGGAAGGACAGCCACCACCAGCGCCAGGAGGAATTAGAGCTTCTGCACCACCACCTCCATTTAATCCAGCTGCATTGCAACCGCTCAGTGCTGCTGGAGATGATAAGAGAAAAGATGCTGAAAAAAAAGCAGTTGAGCCTCCCAAAGAATTAAGTAGCGAAATTGCCGCAGGTCAAGTTGCATTAGCTGCGCTAGGGATGACTGGACACAAAGCAGATCTTTACCTAATTCTTGATATATCAACCTCTATGCAGGTCGATAATCATTTTTATGATAAAGATAAAGATTCGAAAGGCGGTTCAGAGTGTGTAAATCAAATTCAGCTTTTAATTAATAAAGCACTATCAATGGGATTGCTGATTGCAGCAGATCAAAGAATCAAAATTATCCCTTTTGGAAAAAGAGCATATGATCCTATTGAAGTGGATAGCTCCAATTTTAAAGAAGCAGCAAACTTGGTGTTTCAAAAGGTGGTCGCAACAGATCAGAAAGATGGGATCGCTTCCGATGCCAAAGAATATTTGGAAACTGAAGAAGGTAAAAAATTAAAGCCTAATGAACGCTTAATGTGGATGGCATTACAACGTGGTACTGAATATGCTAAAGCGGTACAGAAGCTGAGAAAGCATTGCTTTGGTGATGATACTGAACAATGTGATATGCAGCCTACAAAAAAGCCACCGGTATTTGCATTATTTGTTACTGATGGAGAGCCTAGCGATGATCACGAAAATATTAAAAAAATATTTGGGTGGGCATCTCATCAAGCAATATTTTTTAAACTCATTGCGCTTAAAGGGAGATCTAAGCTGCAATTTGAGCTATTAGATGGTATTCAAAAAGGGAGAGGCGCAGATTTTTGTATTCAAAATATGAGAATGACGGTTCTTGATATACCAGAAAATTTGACGATGGAAATGATGTTTGATGGCTACCCATCTTGGCTGCATGCTGCATACAATGAACGCATGCTAATTAATCGTCCTGGCGTAGACCCATATTTTGCTAGTAAAAAAGATAGTATGACTGTCGCTGGTGGAGAGCACCAGGGCTTTGAAAAATTAAAGATACAACTGGTTGCGGCGCTGAATGCGTATATTGGCTGGTATAAATTACGTATGTTTGGTTATAAACATCATGATCGTGCCACTGTCGTGAGAGATAAAATAGCAGCCTCTCCTTACTTAGATTATGTAAAACGAATAGTAGATAATCAATATGCTATTCTGCGTGGTGATAATGAAGATGCTAAGGCTATGGAAAGCGTGCTTGATAGGCGCTGGTCTGCTAAATCTGAATTACAGAATTCAAGGCCCAAAGCTGAAATTGAACAATCGGGTTATTACTTGGCAATTAAAGCAGCTCGCGAGCTTCTCGAAGAATATATGGGGCATGGCAAACAACACCGCAAGTCATTGGATCATAAATAAGTGGTGTAAAACAGACCATTGCGTTGGTCCTTTAGTCAGCGTACCCTTATAATCTTAAGGATGCTAAAGGACAACGTATGGATACGAACTCTCTACCGCTTTCATCTGGTATGCAAGCTAAAACCCGCGTATATGCTGCCGAGTTGGCGGAAGTATTTAAGCAATATGTAGATAAAATCAAAGTACTTTCTCTCGATTGTTTTGATACATTGCTATGGCGTAAAACAGTTGCTCCGCGTGATGTGTTTCACGACCTGAGCCAAGCACCATTATTTTCAAAATATGGATTTAGCGCGTTGATGCGCACGCGTGGTGAAACGTTAGCGTGTCAATTAAAGCGAGTGCAGGAAGGAAGTACTCAAGCCACGTTACAAGATATATATCGTGCAATATTTTCTGATCTAAACCTCGATGCAATTAATGAGTTAGTCGCAGCAGAATTGGCGCAAGAAATTGAAGCGTGTTTTGCATTTCAGCCAGTGGTTGATTTGATTCGCTTAGCTAAGCAATGTAATAAAAAAATTATTATTGTGAGTGATACATACTTACAAGAGACGCAATTAAAAACGTTACTAGAAAGTAAATTGCCTCAAGATGTGATGGCAATGATAGATAAAATATTTTGCTCTTGTGATCATGGTCGTGGAAAAGCAGAAGGATTATTTGAGAGCGTTATCAATAAATTGTATTTACCAGCAAATAACATTTTACATCTAGGTGATAATTTAATTGCTGATTTTAATGCAGCCAAAGCAATGGGGATGAGTTCGTTACACTTTGTGCAACATAGTAATAATATTTCTGAATTGATACGTATGCAGAGCTTGGCAACAGGTTATATTGATTCAACGTTCAGAACATCAAGATCTTTATGTAATCCTTACCGCGCTCTTTTTGCGATGAATACGAGTGATTTGCCAGAAAATATAGTGGGCTATGCTTCGTTAGGGCCAGTGATGTATAGTTTTGCAAGGTTTGTTTGTGATGAAGTTGAAGCGCTGCGCTTAGCGGGAAAAAAAGTAAAAGTCTTATTTTTAATGCGTGATGCTTATTTGCCCGCGTTGATTTGTGAAACGCTAACTGGGCAACCCATTGGGGCTAATGTGCGCATTAGTCGCTTTGCTGCTATTGCAAGTTCATTTCGTACAGTAAATGATATCGATTTATATCTTGCAGAAAATATTAGTTCATTTCGCTATGAAGATATGTGTAAGCAATTACTTTTGTCGCCAGAAACAACCAAGCATATTATTGCTAAAACAAAAGCAGCGTCACAGCCGGCTGAGGCATTTGCTAAATTAATTCATAAGAATGAAAATCAAGATTTTATATTTAAAGCATCAACTGCTTATCGCGCAAGATTAAAGCTCTATTTAGAGAAGCAGGTCGCATTGGAAGCGGGTGATACCTTAATGTTTGTTGATTTGGGTTATACAGGAACAGCACAAATCAAATTAGCGCCGGTATTTAAAGATGAAATGGATGTTGAAATCATAGGCAGATATTTGATTTCATTGCGTTCACAAAACTGGTTGGAAACAAGAAAGGGATTAATTGACGCGAGACATTATTCAGATAATGTTTTAACGATGTTAGTGACGTACATTGCCTTGATTGAACAATTATCTACATCAAGTGAACACAGCACTATTGAGTTTAATGAAGATGGCGATCCCATATATGGAGATCATCAGATAGCGCAGCAACAGCTGGATGCATTGAAAAATGTGCAAGCAGAATGTGTGCGCTTTGCGCGGGAAGTAGAAGATTATTTGTCAGCAATTAATGTCTCTTTATCTGCAACAGAGTTACGTGATGCGGCGATATTAAGTTTGACACGTTTTTTATTTTTGCCAAGCAAGAACGAATTGCAATTTCTACAAGCATTTCAGCATGATGTGAACTTGGGAACGAATGAAGTGATTCCTATTTTTAATGTTCAGCAAGGTATTCAAAGCTTACGTAAACGATCATGGCTGTATTGTTTGAAAGAAAACTTGAAAACCATGCGTATGAATTACTCTGCTGAGTGGCGTGCGGCTAATCTAGAGTTGGTAATGACATTGATGGCGCAACAGAGCTTTGATTTTGAAGTCGCATTAAGTGATTTAAGTCATATTCGAGAAACGGTAGATATAGCCATGCTAAATGGTGATGGTTTTACTATGATACCATTTGATGCATTACCCACGTATAACGGTTATTTTTCTGTGATTGTGCCAGCGATTTCTGGTGGACAATTCGGAATTTGTTTTGGTGCGAAATACAAGTGGGTTGAGATTGATAGCGCAGAGCTCATTCCACTTACACATTTATATACTACGCATGAATCTGCAGAAGCAAAAGATGCTAGCGAGTTTCTTGCCATTGAAAAAATGGAAGATAAAACAGGTGGGCTATTTGAGTGTGTATCAAAAGACAGTATGTTATATTTTGTAGCGCCAAAAAAGCTTGTCGCTAATACGCATGTATTACGAGTGATATTTAGACCCATCGTTTAATTTATGTGGAGTGAAGTTATGGCTGTTACTACAGGATTATCAGGTAATGAAATTTATTGTTTGAAACAAAAAGGTTTTGACCCTGGAAATATTGTAGTTGGAAATAGCGTGTATTCTTTAGGATTTATTGGAGGAATTGGTTCGGGTTTAAAGTCATTGACTGGAGGTGAAATACAATCGATTACCCAGCTAATCGAAGAAGGTCGAGAAGCAGCATTCAAACGCTTACAGGCTGAAGCTCAGAAACATAATGCAACAGGAGTTACGGGTGTTACGAGCGAATTGATAATGCATGGTGGAAATATTGAATTTCTATCGATTGGCTCATTAGTCCATACAGAAAATCAAACTAAGCAACCTATCTTTACAACATCATCAGATGGTCAAGAGTTATATGCGCAATTAGATGCTGGATATAAGCCTATTTGTTTTGCATTTGGTAATGTAGCGTACGCGATGGGTGTGGGTCGCGGCATTCTTGGTGGTCTTAAAACATTGGCGCGTGGCGAGATTCGTGAATACTCAGATATGTTTAATCATACGCGTCATCTTGCATTGCAACGTATTATTCAGCATGCAAAAGAAAATAAGGCTAATGCTGTTCTTGGGATTAAAACCTCTATATCTCCATTTATGGGTGCTCAAGAAATGTTGATGATTGGTACTGCGTCACATCATGATTCGTTAATATTTGATGGTGTGATTACAAGTGACATGACGAACGTTGAGATGTGGAATATGGCATCAATGGGATATGCGCCAATGAAATTATTGTTAGGTGCATCGGTCTATTCATTAGGAATGATTGGTGGTATTTCAGCAGCATTGAAGTCCTATGTGCGTGGAGAATTAACTGAGTTAACTACACTTATTTATGATGCGCGTGAAAATGCTTTAGATATTATTAATCGTGAAGCAAAGAGTATTGGTGCTGATGATGTAGTAGGTGTTAAAACTTATATCTACCAAATTGGAAATGGTATGATTGAGTTTTTGGCGATTGGTACGGCAGTAAAGAAGATGAGTGAAGTAAAAACAGCATCACCTCAATTGCCCCCACAGGTTTTTATTGCAGATAAAGATACATTTTATGATGTTGCTCTTCCAGAGATGCAAAGTGTACAAGGTACCTCGGGGTTGAGCTCGACCTCTTCTATGTTGGGTTCGATTGTGTCGTTTATTGTTGTAATTATTGTTGCTGCAGCAATGATCTGGTTTAAAAGCCAGAGTTAATGTTTTTTTGCAGATAATCCATGTGTCACTAGTGCACCGTACAATACAATGAGCCACGATAAATAAATCCATAATAGAAAAATGGGGATTGTAGCCATTGTTCCATAAATTAATGAATAGCTCGGAAAATGTTTTAGATAGTATGCAAATCCTTTTTTGATAATTTCAAACAATATGGCAGCAAGAAAACCACCAAAAAAACCATGGCGCCAACGTACTTTTGCATTGGGCACGGCGATATAGAGTGTGGCAAAGATAAGTGTATTAATGAGAAGAGGTAAGCTGGACAGTAATGGTAATTTCAATCCCAACCTATCAGTCGTTCCAGCAATCCAGGCGATAGAAATAATATAAGTGCTGATAAACACGCTGCATCCAATCAAAACAGGCATACATAGTAATATAAAAAGGTAAAGTCCCGCTTGAGAAAATATACTTTTGCGTTTAGGGGCATGCCAGATAGCATTTGAAATATTTTCTACTGTCATAAGTAAGGCGATGACGGTAACAAATAAAAATAATAATCCTAGGGTAGGTAAATGAGTTGCTTGATCTCTAAAAGCGAGTAAGTAAGTTTCAATTACATTTCCTGAAGTAGGAAGAAAATTTTCAAAAATATATTTTTGTGCAAGTAATGTAAAGTTATTAAAAACAGGCAGAACTGAAAGAAAAGAAACAACAACAGATAATGCGGGAACTATGGATAACAATGTTGTAAATGAAAGCGCAGAGGCATAGTAAGTGCACTCATCGTTATATAATCGAGCTCCAGCATTCCAAAACATTTTTGTGGTTTTTTTCATATTATGTCGACATGAGTAATATGGCGATTAATGCGAGGCTGATTCCAGTCCATTGTTTTATGCTAACCGTTTCTCTGAGTATTATAGCTGCCAATATAATGGTAACTAAAGGATAGAGCGCAGTCAGCGTAACGACTGTGATAATTTTTCCTTTGCTTGCAGCAATGAAATAAAACCAACAGCCAACTCCATAAGCAACGCCAGTTAATACACTATAACCTATTCCCTTTACGTCAGTTTCTGGTTTAAAGTTTAACATTGATAATGTGATGCAGCCAACAATAATCACGCCCATGGTTTGATAAACGAGGGCGCTCTTTGAATCGATGTGCATCACAGATAATTTGGTAAATAATCCCCATGCACCGAAGCTCATTAATGCAGCGATTGCTGCGGTAAGCCAGCTCATTTTAAGTTAACCAAGCAAGAATTTGAATGATGATTAAGCTATAGATTCCAGCAGCAACATCATCCAATATCATGCCAAAGCCGCTATGAATGTTTTTATCGATTTGCCTGATGGGCCATGGTTTCCATATATCAAATATTCGAAATAATATGAAGCCTAACAATATCCATTTCCATCCATAAGGCGCATTGGTCATGGTAACAAGAAAGCCAACGACTTCATCAATGCACATGCCTTGATGGTCATTAACTTTTAAATCGCGAGACACTTTTTCACATAACCATGAAGATAAAGCGATAATGGCTAATGTGATGATGATATAAGAAGTGAGTGAGTAAGTGCTGAGGTATAAATAAAAAGGAATGGCAATGAGTGTGCCGAATGTGCCTGGAGCAACAGGAATGCAGCCAGCGCCAAAACCAAATGCAATAAAATGTAATGGGTTTTTCCAAACAGAGAGTGGAATGGGGGGAACCGTGTATTCACGGTGTAATTTCTTTTTAAAAATGTTGATAGCCTTGAGTTTTGAGAACATATTCAATTCCATGTTGATTATGCAAATTAAGTTTACCTGAAGAATTAATTTTTCCTATACATGTTATTTTGTGCATTTGCATGATAGAGGAAAGTAAGTGCGTTTTTTCTTCCGGGACTGTAAAGCAAAGTTCATAGTCATCACCGGCAGTTAATGCTAATTCAATTGCATCTTCTCGTGATGTTACTTCATCAGATAGCGGTAGTGAATCTATATTGATGGAAGCACCTACATGACTTTTTTCTAAGATATGGTTTAAATCAGCGGCTAGTCCATCAGAGATGTCAATCGCTGAAGTTGCAATGCCGCGTAGTTTTTCGCCTAATAAAATTTGTGGCTCAGGACGTAATAGTTTTTTTAATGCAGAGGGTGGTATGTTTTTTTCAGAAAATAATTTTAATGCTAAGCCTGCATCACCCAGCGTATTTGACACATAGATAAAGTCTCCTGCTTTTGCTTGGTCTCTGCGAATCGCAGAATCTTGTGGGACAAAGCCATGTGCTTGTATCGTGATTGAAAGTGGGCCGCGTGTCATGTCTCCACCAATTAATTGTGTGTGATATTGATTGGCGAGCGCAAATAATCCGCGTGCAAAATCTTTAAGCCATGCTTGATTGGCTTGGGGAATTGTCAGTGCAAGTGTAATCCATGCTGGTGTTGCGCCCATTGACGCAAGGTCACTTAAGTTTACTGCGAGTGCTTTGTGTGCGATATCTTCTGCAGGCGTATTTTCAAAAAAATGCACGCCTGCGACTAAGGTATCAATGGTCATCACTAATTGTTGATTAGCGGGTACGGTAGTAATTGCGGCATCATCACCGATGCCTAAAATGACATCGTTGCGTGAAGTTGCTTGTGTGGCGAAAATGTTGTGAATGATATCGAATTCATGCAATGTCATTTCTTGCTCGCGTTGATTTCAAGCGCACGCAGTTTTTTTGCGACTTGATCAAGGACGCCATTTACAAATTTAAATCCTTCGATGG
>OZ257153.1:0-190000 GCA_965279335.1 Gammaproteobacteria bacterium | reverse complement strand
AGGAGCATAGAGCAATCTATGTGACTGCGTACCTTTTGTATAATGGGTCAGCGAGTTACTTGCATTGGCGAGCTTAACCGTATAGGGGAGGCGAAGGGAAACCGAGTCTTAATAGGGCGTTAAGTCGATGTGAGTAGACCCGAAACCGGGCGATCTATCCATGACCAGGATGAAGGTTAGGTAACACTGACTGGAGGTCCGAACCCACTCCTGTTGAAAAAGTAGGGGATGAGTTGTGGATAGGAGTGAAAGGCTAATCAAGCTCGGAGATAGCTGGTTCTCCTCGAAAGCTATTGAGGTAGCGCCTCGTGTGGTCACTCTTGGGGGTAGAGCACTGTGCCGGCTAGGGAGTTCGAATGAGCTTACCAAACCGATGCAAACTTCGAATACTGAGAAGTGCAACACGGGAGACACACGGCGGGTGATAAGGTCCGTCGTGAAGAGGGATACAGCCCAGACCGACAGCTAAGGTCCCAAAGTGATAGTTAAGTGGTGAACGATGTGAGAAGTCAGAGACAGCCAGGAAGTTGGCTTAGAAGCAGCCATCTTTTAAAGAAAGCGTAATAGCTCACTGGTCGAGTCGGCTTGCGCGGAAGATGTAACGGGGCTAAAACTATCCACCGAAGCTACGGATTTGAATATTTCTACGGAGATATTTGAGTGGTAGAGGAGCGTTCTGTAAGTCTGTGAAGGTGAACTGAGAAGTTTGCTGGAGATATCAGAAGTGCGAATGCTGACATGAGTAACGATAATGCGGGTGAAAAACCCGCACGCCGAAAATCCAAGGTTTCCTGCGCCACGTTAATCGGCGCAGGGTGAGTCGGCCCCTAAGGCGAGGCTGAAAAGCGTAGTCGATGGGAAACGGGTTAATATTCCCGTACTTAATAATGTTGCGAAGGGATGACGGAGAAGGCTAAGTTATCCGGGTGTTGGAAGTCCCGGTATAAGCGAGTAGGAAGAGGTTTTAGGCAAATCCGGAACCTCATATTTCGAGACGCGACGTCGAGCACACGTAAAGTGAGCGAAGTAACTGATGCCAAGCTTCCAGGAAAAGTCTCTAAGCTTCAGACATTATTGAACCGTACCGGAAACCGACACAGGTGGATGAGTAGAGAATACTAAGGCGTTTGAGAGAACTTGGGTGAAGGAACTAGGCAAAATAGCACCGTAACTTCGGGAGAAGGTGTGCCTCTGGTAGGTGAAGTTGAACAAATGGAGCCGAAAGAGGTTGCAATAGTCAGGTGGTTGCGACTGTTTAATAAAAACACAGCACTCTGCGAACTCGGAAGAGGAAGTATAGGGTGTGACGCCTGCCCGGTGCCGGAAGGTTAATTGATGGGGTCAGCGAAAGCGAAGCTCTTGATCGAAGCCCCGGTAAACGGCGGCCGTAACTATAACGGTCCTAAGGTAGCGAAATTCCTTGTCGGGTAAGTTCCGACCTGCACGAATGGCGTAACGACAGCCACGCTGTCTCCACCCAAGGCTCAGTGAAGTTGAAATCGCTGTGAAGATGCAGTGTACCCGCGGCAAGACGGAAAGACCCCGTGCACCTTTACTATAGCTTTGCACTGGACTTTGAAGGTTTCTGTGTAGGATAGGTGGGAGGCTTTGAAGCGTACGCGCTAGCGTATGTGGAGCCAACCTTGAAATACCACCCTGAGACATTCGAAGTTCTAACCTAGTCCCATTATCTGGGATGGGGACAGTGCATGGTGGGTAGTTTGACTGGGGCGGTCTCCTCCTAAAGAGTAACGGAGGAGTACGAAGGTACACTCAGCGCGGTCGGAAATCGCGCAATGTCTATAAGAGGATAAGTGTGCTTGACTGAGAGACTGACAGGTCGATCAGGTACGAAAGTAGGTTCTAGTGATCCGGTGGTTCTGTGTGGAAGGGCCATCGCTCAACGGATAAAAGGTACGCCGGGGATAACAGGCTGATACCGCCCAAGAGTTCATATCGACGGCGGTGTTTGGCACCTCGATGTCGGCTCATCACATCCTGGGGCTGTAGCTGGTCCCAAGGGTATGGCTGTTCGCCATTTAAAGTGGTACGCGAGCTGGGTTTAGAACGTCGTGAGACAGTTCGGTCCCTATCTGCCGTGGGCGTTAGAGATTTGAAGGGGGTTGCTCCTAGTACGAGAGGACCGGAGTGAACGTGCCTCTGGTGTTCCGGTTGTCATGCCAATGGCACAGCCGGGTAGCTAAGCACGGAAGGGATAACCGCTGAAAGCATCTAAGCGGGAAACCTGCCCTAAGATGAGATCTCTCAGACCGTAAGGTCTCTGAAGGTTTGTTGAAGTCTACAACGTTGATAGGCTGGATGTGGAAGTGCAGTAATGCATGAAGCTTACCAGTACTAATTGACCGTGAGGCTTGATCATATAACACCCAAGTTGTTTTAGTAGTTAGTACTAACGCAAACAACCTATAAATTTGAAGTAATCGCGAGTTAGAGAAGATAAGCTCTCTTTAACTTTAATGGTCAGCTTTCTGGCGACCATAGCTGACGGGTACCACCTGATCCCATCCCGAACTCAGAAGTGAAAACGTTATGCGCCGATGATAGTGTAAGTCTCTTATGCGAAAGTAGGTCATCGCCAGATTTTATTCTTAAACCCTCGTTGGGTAACTAACGAGGGTTTTTTTTATCATATGATTTATCAAAAAAAATACCGTCACATGCAATGAGATTGGAAAGTAAATATGAAAAAACTCGTGCTTGGCTCAACATCAGTGTTTAGACGAGAATTATTGACTCGCTTGCAGCTTCCATTTGAAACCGCATCACCTGACATTGATGAAACTCCACTGTTAAACGAAAAGGCAGAGGATTTAGTTGCACGGCTAGCATTTGAAAAAGCTAAAAAAGTTGCGCAACAATATACAGATGCACTCATCATAGGCGCGGACCAGGTCGGAGTTGTAGAAAATCAAATTTTAGGGAAGCCGCTAACACTTGAAAATGCAAGAGTGCAACTACAGTATTTAAGTGGAAAGCGAATCCGTTTTTATATTGGAATGTGTCTACTTGATACAAGATCTAACCAAACTGAAACATCGATTGATACCTATGATGTTCTCTTTCGTGCACTGTCTCCAGCAATAATAGAAAGCTACCTACAGAAAGAACAGCCTCTGCAGTGTGCAGCAAGTTGTAAAGCTGATGGGTTAAGCGTCACATTAATAGAAGAGTTCAACGGCAAAGATTTTACTGCATTGATTGGACTGCCCCTTATTTCATTAACCAAAATGCTAGAAAAAATGGGCTTTGATCCACTCAAAGAAGGTTGTTGATTGCTACAAAGATAAAACTTTGCATTTTACGTAATTTTTGTTTGCTATCCCGAGAAACATTTCATAGAATTCACCACCTGAATTTCTTAATTCAAGCTGGCATAGCTCAGTTGGTAGAGCAGCTGATTTGTAATCAGCAGGTCCTCGGTTCGAGTCCGAGTGCCAGCTCCATAGATAAAAAATATCTCCATTGCACACAAAAAATAATCCCGCGAAAATAATCCAGTTTTTAACTTACATGTTGTTGACATACCAGTGTTTCTGAAGCAGAATTCGGGCTCAACTTTTGGGGAGGGGTTCCCGAGCGGCCAAAGGGATCAGACTGTAAATCTGCCGGCTAACGCCTTCGTAGGTTCGAATCCTACCCCCTCCAAATCAGAAGATAGAAGACGAAAGATGGAAAACACAAAATTGATATTTGTATTTTCTTACTTTCGTGTTGTGTTATCTGAACTGCGGGTGTAGTTCAATGGTAGAACTTCAGCCTTCCAAGCTGATAGCGCGGGTTCGATTCCCGCCACCCGCTCCATGAGGCCCATATAGCTCAGTCGGTAGAGCACTTCCTTGGTAAGGAAGAGGTCACCGGTTCAAATCCGGTTATGGGCTCCAGCTAGAAGGGTTTGAATAAAGTGAAATGAAAGGTATTATCACACACTAATTTTACAGTATTTGTTACAAAGGAGTTTTTATCCAATGAGTAAACAGGTATTTGAACGATCAAAGCCACATTTAAACGTAGGAACGATTGGTCACGTAGATCATGGAAAGACGACGTTAACAGCGGCGTTAACCAAATGTATGGCAGCAAAATTTGGTGGAGAAGCGTTAGCTTATGACCAAATTGATAAAGCGCCAGAAGAAAAAGCACGTGGTATTACGATTGCGACAGCGCACGTAGAATACCAATCAGACAAGCGCCACTATGCGCACGTAGATTGCCCAGGTCACGCGGATTATGTGAAGAACATGATTACCGGTGCTGCGCAAATGGACGGAGCGATTTTAGTATGTTCAGCTGCTGACGGCCCAATGCCACAAACAAGAGAACATATCTTGTTAGCGCGGCAGGTAGGCGTACCATACGTAGTTGTGTTCTTAAACAAAGCTGACATGGTAGATGACAAAGAATTATTAGAATTAGTGGAAATGGAAGTAAGAGATTTATTGAGCAGCTATGATTTCCCAGGCGATATCACACCGATCGTAATTGGATCAGCGTTGAAAGCGTTGGAAGGCGATCAAAGTGAAATTGGCGTGCCAGCTATCAACAAGTTGATTGCAGCGATGGATGACTACTTTCCACAGCCAGAAAGACAAATCGACAAGCCATTCTTATTACCAATCGAAGATGTATTCTCAATCTCAGGTCGTGGAACAGTAGTAACAGGCCGCGTAGAAAGAGGAATAGTAAAAGTTGGTGAAGAATTAGAAATCATTGGCTTGAAGCCAACGGTTAAGACGATTTGTACCGGCGTAGAAATGTTCCGCAAGTTGCTAGATGAAGGGCGCGCGGGAGATAACGTAGGTGTATTGTTACGTGGTACGAAACGTGAAGACGTTGAACGTGGCCAAGTATTAGCACACGTAGGTTCTATTACTCCGCATACCAAGTTTGAATCAGAAGTGTACGTATTATCAAAAGAAGAAGGTGGAAGACATACGCCATTCTTTAAAGGATACCGTCCACAGTTTTACTTCAGAACAACTGACGTAACAGGGGAAGTGCAGTTGCCAGAAGGAGTTGAGATGGTAATGCCAGGCGATAACATCAAGATGGTCATTACATTGATAGCACCAATCGCAATGGAAGATGGTTTACGATTTGCGATTCGTGAAGGTGGCCGCACAGTAGGTGCTGGCGTTGTTTCAAAAGTTCTTGAGTAACATGTGATAGGCCAGTAGCTCAATTGGCAGAGCGGCGGTCTCCAAAACCGCAGGTTGGGGGTTCGAGGCCCTCCTGGCCTGCCACTTTTATCAGGAAGTGGCGGGGATATATTAACAAAATTGCGAAGAATGCGTAAAAAATGACGACTAAAGTAGAAGTGACGAGTGAAAGCAAATCTGACTGGTTTAAGTGGTTAGTTGTAGTTTTTTTAATTATCGCTGGATTAGTTGCAAATTATTATTATAATAGTCAACCCTGGCCGTTACGCCTATTGGCGTGGCTAGTGTTGTTTATTGTAGCAGGCGTTATATCGCTACAGACAAACATGGGGCAACGTGTACTTGATTTTACACGTGAATCGCGCATTGAGTTGCGTAAAATATATTGGCCAACAAGGCAAGAAACTATCCAGACTACGTTGGTGATTGCATTAGCGGTAGTTGTTTTAGCGGCGCTGCTTTGGTTGATGGACACAGGTTTAATGTGGCTCATTGGCTGGCTTACAGGGCAAAGAGGGTAATCATGACAGATCAGCAGGTAACAGCAAAAAAGCGTTGGTATGTCGTTCACGCATACTCAGGTTATGAGAATTTTGTGAAGCAAGCGTTACATGAACGCATAGCCCTTGATGCAGTTGAATACAAGTTCGGCGATATTCTTGTTCCAACAGAAGAAGTCGTCGAATTGCGTGGTGGACAAAAGCGTAAAAGTGAACGTAAGTTTTTTCCAGGTTACGTACTAGTTGAAATGGAAATGGATGACCAGACTTGGCATTTAGTGAAGTCAATTCCTAAAGTATTAGGTTTTATTGGCGGCACAAGTGATAAGCCAGCTCCTATAACTGCGAAAGAAGCAGATATGATTTTGCAGAGAGTGCAAGATAGCAGCGACAAACCTAAGCCAAAAGTATTGTTTGAAATTGGTGAAGTGGTGCGCGTTATCGATGGACCTTTTGCAGACTTCAATGGAGTTGTCGAAGAAGTTAACTATGAGAAAAATAGAATGCGCGTTGCAGTTCTAATTTTCGGTCGCTCGACACCAGTAGAATTACAGTTTGACCAAGTAGAGAAAGGATAATCTCAATAAATTTTTTCTAGGTAAAGCATCTATGCTTTGCCTTGATTTTTTTGTTCGTTTAATAAGTGGGGAGCTGAAAGGCGCTAGTACCCAAAGTGGAGTAAATCATGGCTAAAAAAGTAAAAGCGTTTGTAAAGCTGCAAGTTAAAGGCGGCGCAGCAAATCCAAGTCCACCAGTTGGTCCAGCATTGGGTCAGCAAGGTGTAAACATTATGGAATTTTGTAAAGCGTTCAATGCGCAAACACAAACTCCAGATCGCGCAGGCAAACCATTACCTGTTGTGATTACAGTGTATGAAGATCGTAGCTTTACTTTCATCATCAAAACACCACCAGCTTCTCATTTAATTAAAGAAGCAGCAGGTATTACAGCTGGTAGCAGTACTCCACATACTAATAAAGTTGGCAAGCTTACACGTAAGCAAGTTGAAGAGATTGCAAAAGCTAAAATGTCAGACTTAAATGCAGCAAGTTTAGAAGCAGCTATGCGTTGCATAGCAGGTAGTGCTCGTAGTATGGGCGTTGAAGTAGAAGGAGTAGTGTAATATGCCAGCTATATCAAAACGCATGCGCGCGATCAATGAGAAGCTTACATTTGGTAAAGTTTACGCATTGAAAGAAGCATTAAATTTATTGAAAGAAATTCCAGCTGCTAAGTTCGTAGAAAGCGTCGATTTGTGCGTTAACCTAGGTGTTGACCCACGTAAATCAGATCAAGCAGTCCGTGGTTCAGTTATTTTACCAAAAGGTACAGGCAAAAAAGTTCGCGTTGCTGTATTCACATCAGCTGCAAATGCAGATGCTGCGACAAAAGCAGGCGCTGACATCGTTGGTTTAGATGACTTAGCAGAAAAAGTAAAAGCAGGCGAGATGAATTTCGACGTTGTGATTGCAACACCAGATGCAATGCGTGTTGTTGGTCAATTAGGTCAAGTATTAGGCCCACGTGGACTAATGCCAAATCCAAAAGACGGTACAGTCACAATGGACGTTGTTGGCGCAGTAAAAAATGCGAAAGCAGGCCAAGTACGTTACCGTACAGATAAAGCAGGGTTGATTCACTGCGTTATTGGAAAAGTTAATTTCGCGATAGAAGATTTAGCTGAAAATATCGAAGCAGTATTGGTTGCTTTAAAGAAAGCAAAACCAAGTTCAGCAAAAGGTATTTACATAAAGAAAATAACCGTTTCAAGTACAATGGGGCCAGGATTACATATTGATGTATCCAGTCTCAATGTATAAAAAAGACTTTGTGGGTGCTTGACGAAAGGCGATCTTACGCCAATACCCGTCAAAGACCGTAGGCGCGAAAGCTTAATCATAGAGAGCAAGACGCTATAGCCTACGCAGACGGTGATACCTAGATGGTATTGCTGTACGTCAATAAGTACTGCACATGCAGTATTTGATTATGGAGGTGCTTTAAGTGGCATTAAGATTAGAAGGTAAAAAGGCCATTGTTGCAGAGGTAGCTGGAGTTGCAAAGACAGCCATCTCTCTCGTAGCAGCTGAATATAGTGGTTTGACAGTTGGACAACTGACAGAACTACGTAAAACAGCGCGCGAGTCAGGCGTTTATATGCGTGTAGTGAGAAACACACTAGCACGTCGCGCCGTAGAGGGAACAAAGTTTGAGTGCATGCAACCTGCGTTAGTAGGTCCGCTAGTACTTGCATTTTCGAAAGAAGATCCAGGTGCAGCCGCTCGTGTATTAAGAGATTATGCGAAGAAATTCGATAAGCTCCAAGTAAAAGCATTGTCTGTTGAAGGCATGTTATTACCAGGTAGCGACTTGAATCGCTTAGCAAATTTACCAACACGAAACGAAGCAATCGCACAACTTATGTCAGTCATGCAAGCGCCGATTACAAAATTCGTTCGCACGCTTGCGGAACCTCATGGCAAGTTGGTACGTACAATCGCTGCAATCAGAGACAAGAAGCAGCAAGAGTCGTAATTAATTTTTAACTATTAGTTTGGAGTGATGAAAATCATGGCTGTTAGCAAAGAAGATATTTTACAAGCAATTTCAGATATGAGCGTTATGGATGTTGTTGAATTAATCAAGTCTATGGAAGACAAATTCGGTGTGTCCGCTGCTGCTGCTGTTGCAGTTGCTGCTCCAGCTGCTGCTGCAGTTGCTGCTGAAGAAAAGACTGAATTCAACGTTATCATGAAGAGCGTTGGTGAGAAGAAAATCGAAGTGATCAAAGCTATTCGCGAAATCACAGGCTTAGGTTTGAAAGAAGCTAAAGATTTAGTTGAAGCTGCACCAACTGCTGTTAAAGAAGGTGTTACAAAAGACCAAGCTGCCGACATCAAGAAGAAACTTGAAGCTGCCGGAGCTACTGTTGAAGTTAAGTAACAATCTTTTATATGTCAGTGAGTTAACTTTTAGCTGACTTTATATCGGCCGGTGGTTATATTATCTCCGGCCGTTTCTATTTCATTAAATTATGAATATTTTTTGTTCAAAAATTAGTGAGTATAGTTGATTTGCACGCTTTCTTTATAATTGACGATCACGATTACGCAGAGGTACCAGACACATGGGTTCAATATACTCATACACCGAAAAAAAGCGAATTCGTAAAGACTTTGGCAAGCATCAAACCACAGTTCCAACGCCACCATTACTAGAGCTCCAATTAGATTCATACCATAAATTTTTGCAAGCAGATGTAGAGTCAGAAAAGCGCACTAATTTCGGATTACATGCAGCTTTTACATCTGTCTTTCCTATTAAGAGTTTTTCAGAAAACTCTATACTCGAATACGTAGGTTATCGTTTAGGCGAATCTATTTTCGATGTTAAAGAATGTAAAATGCGCGGCTTAACCTATGGCGCATCACTACGCGTGAAAGTAAGATTGATTCATTATGATAAAGAAGCACCGTCAGATAGCCGCGTAGTAAAAGACGTAAAAGAACAAGAAGTTTACATGGGCGAACTGCCTTTGATGACTGAGCACGGTACGTTTGTTATTAACGGAACAGAACGTGTTATCGTATCTCAGTTACATCGTTCTCCAGGTGTGTTTTTCGAGCATGACAGAGGTAAAACACATTCATCTGGCAAGCTCTTATTCTCAGCTCGTGTTATTCCGTACCGTGGTTCATGGTTGGATTTCGAGTTTGATCCTAAAGACTGTATTTATGTTCGTATCGACAGACGCAGAAAACTCCCAGTTACCATTTTATTACGTGCATTAGAATTTACAGTAGAAGAAATTTTAGCGATTTTCTTTGAAAATAATGTATTCCACATTGAAAACGATGAATTCAACTTAGATTTAATTCCTGAAAGATTACGTGGTGAAATTGCGCCATTTGAAATCAAGAAAGCAGGAAAAATAATTGTAGAAAAAGGCCGTCGTATTACCATGCGCCATATTTCACAGTTAGAAGCAGCTAAGATCAAAAATCTTGAAGTTCCATCTGATTATGTGATTGGTAAAGTATTAGCAAAATCAGTTATCAATGCTGAAACAGGCGAAGTATTAGCGAATGCTAATGATGTCCTAACAGCTGATATCGTTAAAGCACTTATCAAAGCAAAAGTAAAAAGCTTCGAAACATTATATATCAACGATATTGATCATGGTTCTTATGTTTCAGATACATTACGTGTTGATTCAACAACGACTCCATTAGAAGCGTTGGTTGAAATCTATCGTATGATGCGTCCAGGTGAGCCACCAACAAAAGATGCTGCAGAAGTATTGTTTAGAAACTTATTCTTCAGCTCAGATCGATATGATTTATCTGATGTGGGTCGAATGAAGTTTAACCGTCGCGTAGGCCGCAAAGAAATTACTGGGGCTGGCGTTTTAACCAAACAAGATATCATTGATGTATTAAAAACATTGATTAGTATCCGTAATGGTGAAGGCAACGTAGACGATATCGATCACTTAGGTAACAGACGTGTACGTAGTGTTGGCGAAATGACAGAAAACCAATTCCGCGTTGGTCTCGTACGTGTTGAACGTGCAGTGAAAGAACGTTTAAGTCTTTCTGAATCTGAAAATTTGATGCCACAAGATTTAATCAATGCAAAACCAGTTTCTGCAGCGATTAAAGAATTTTTCGGTTCAAGCCAGTTGTCACAGTTTATGGATCAAAACAATCCATTATCTGAAATTACACACAAACGTCGTGTATCAGCATTAGGGCCCGGTGGTTTAACACGCGAACGAGCAAGCTTTGAAGTTCGTGACGTGCATCCAACACACTACGGTCGAGTTTGTCCAATTGAAACCCCTGAAGGTCCAAACATTGGTTTGATTAACTCACTTGCTGTGTATGCACGTACCAACGAATATGGTTTCTTAGAAAGTCCATATCGAAGAGTTGAAAATAGCAAAGTAACGAATGAAGTTATTTATTTGTCTGCTATTGAAGAAGGTGACTATGTCATCGCTCAGGCAAACGCAACACAAGATCCAAAAGGCAAGTTGATTGATGCACTAGTTCCAGTTCGTCATAAAAACGAATTTACACTCACCACACCTGATCGCGTTCAATTTATGGATGTGTCACCAAAACAGATCGTTTCTGTCGCGGCAGCATTGATTCCATTCTTAGAACACGACGACGCAAACCGTGCGTTGATGGGTTCTAACATGCAGCGCCAAGCTGTACCAACGTTGAAAACTGAAAAGCCATTAGTTGGAACAGGTATGGAACGTATTGTTGCTAAAGACTCTGGTGTAACCATCGTTGCAAGACGTGGTGGTATTGTGGATTACGTTGATGCTTCACGTATCGTTGTTCGTGTGAATGATGATGAAGCAGAATCTGGCAAAACAGGTGTTGATATTTACAACTTGACGAAGTACACCCGTACTAACCAAGACACTTGTATTAACCAACGTCCATTAGTGCAAATCGGCGATCAAATTGAACGTGGCGATGTATTAGCAGACGGCCAATCAACAGATTTAGGCGAACTTGCATTAGGTCAAAACCTCTTAGTGGCATTCATGCCTTGGAATGGATATAACTTCGAAGATTCGATTTTAATTTCAGAACGCGTAGTACAAGAAGATCGTTTCACTAGTATTCATATCGAAGAATTAACTTGCGTTGCACGTGACACGAAGTTAGGTATCGAAGAAATCACTTCTGATATTCCAAACATCGGCGAAAGTGCGTTATCTAAGTTAGATGATTGCGGTATCGTGTATATCGGTGCGGAAGTAAAATCTGGCGATATTTTAGTTGGTAAAGTGACACCAAAAGGTGAAACCCAATTAACTCCAGAAGAAAAACTTTTACGCGCAATTTTCGGTGAAAAAGCATCTGATGTAAAAGATACTTCATTGCGTGTACCAACCGGTATGGAAGGTACAGTTATCGACGTACAGGTTTTCACACGTGAAGGTGTTGAGAAAGATACACGTGTACTTGATATCGAAAAGCATGAATTATTAAAAGCAAAACAAGATTTAAGCGATGAATTACGTATTCGTGAAAATGATATTTTCCAACGCGTAGAAAAATTGCTAATGAATCGTACTGCAGAAGGCGGTCCAAATAAGCTGAAGAAAGGTACGAAAATTACCAGCGCTTATTTAACAGAAGTTCCACGTGAGAAATGGTTTGAAATTCGCTTACGTGATGAAGCTAGCAACAGCCAACTAGAAGCAGCTGCGAAGCAACACAAACAAGAACGTTTAGAGTTTGAAAAAGCACTTGATGCGAAGCGTAGCAAAATCACACAAGGCGATGATCTGGCTCCAGGCGTATTGAAGATTGTAAAAGTATATCTTGCAGTGAAACGGCGTGTACAACCAGGCGATAAAATGGCGGGACGTCACGGTAACAAAGGTGTTATTTCAACCATTGTTCCCGTAGAAGACATGCCATATATGGCTGATGGTACACCAGTTGATATCGTCTTAAACCCACTAGGCGTACCTTCGCGTATGAACGTTGGGCAGGTACTGGAAACACACTTAGGCTGGGCTGCTAAGGGATTGGGTTTAAAAATTGGAAAAATGATTAAAGAACAACAATCAGTTAAGAATATACGTACTTTCTTAAACTCCATTTATAACTCAGATCCAAAGCGCAAAGAAAATATTTCGAGCTTGTCAGATGAAGAAATTACGAGCTTGGCAAATAACTTGCGTGGTGGCGTACCGATGGCAACACCAGTATTCGACGGTGCGAATGAAGAAGAAATCAAAACCATGTTGGCGTTAGCTGATTTACCTGAAAGCGGACAAACCACATTATTTGACGGCCGTACTGGCAGAGAATTTGAACGTCAAATCACAGTTGGTTACATGTACATGATGAAGTTGAACCACTTGGTCGACGATAAGATGCATGCACGTTCTACAGGTTCATACAGCTTAGTCACACAACAACCATTAGGCGGTAAAGCGCAGTTTGGTGGTCAGCGTTTCGGGGAAATGGAAGTATGGGCACTTGAAGCATATGGTGCAGCATACACATTACAAGAAATGCTCACTGTGAAATCGGATGACGTAGGTGGTCGTACCAAGATGTATAAAAACATCGTTGATGGTGATCATTATATGGAATCGAGCATGCCAGAAGCGTTTAACGTATTGATTAAGGAAATTCGTTCCTTAGGTATCAATATGGAGCTTGAATAAAGGCGTCATTCCCGCTGATGCGGGAATGTTACCAATTTTACAGGTCCCTGCCGTGCAGGGACAATGTCAAAGTATCGATGAGGGGGAATAACCTTGAGAGATTTACTCAATCTAGTTAGGCAACAAACACAGTTAGAAGAGTTTGATGCAATTCATATTGGACTCGCGTCTCCAGATATGATCCGCTCCTGGTCGTATGGTGAAGTTAAAAAACCAGAAACCATTAATTATCGTACGTTCAAACCAGAGCGTGACGGTTTATTCTGCGCAAAAATATTTGGGCCAGTGAAAGATTATGAATGCTTATGCGGAAAATATAAGCGTTTGAAACATCGTGGCGTGATTTGTGAAAAGTGCGGAGTTGAAGTAACACTATCAAAAGTAAGACGTGAACGCATGGGACATATCGAATTAGCGAGTCCTATTGCTCATATTTGGTTCTTACGCTCATTACCATCACGTATTGGTTTATTACTTGATATGACGCTGCGTGATATTGAGCGCATATTATATTTCGAAGCTTATGTCGTTATCGATCCAGGTATGACACAGTTAGAGCGCGGACAATTGTTATCTGAAGAAGCATACTATGATGCAATCGAAGAGTATGGCGATGAATTCGATGCGCGTATGGGTGCAGATGCAATTCAAGAATTATTGCGTGCATTAAACGTTGAGACAGAAATTAATAAGCTTCGTGAAGATATTATTGGTACAACATCTGAAGCTAAATTAAAGAAATTCACCAAGCGATTGAAGTTGATGGAAGCATTCCAATCCTCTGGCAACAAACCAGAATGGATGGTATTGACTGTTTTACCAGTATTACCACCTGATTTACGTCCGTTAGTACCATTAGATGGCGGTCGTTTTGCTACATCTGACTTAAATGATTTATATCGTCGTGTTATTAACAGAAACAATCGTCTCAAGCGTTTATTAGATTTAAATGCGCCAGACATTATTGTGCGTAATGAAAAACGCATGTTACAAGAATCTGTTGATGCGCTACTTGATAATGGTCGTCGTGGTCGTGCTATCACTGGTTCAAACAAACGTCCGTTGAAATCATTAGCAGACATGATTAAAGGTAAGCAAGGTCGTTTCCGTCAAAACTTATTAGGTAAACGTGTAGATTATTCTGGTCGTTCTGTCATCGTGGTTGGTCCTACATTGAGATTGCATCAATGCGGATTACCAAAGAAAATGGCGTTGGAATTATTCAAACCATTTATCTTCAGCAAATTACAGTATCAAGGTTTAGCTTCAACCATTAAAGCGGCAAAGAAAATGGTTGATAGAGAAGATCCAGCTGTATGGGATATCTTAGAGCAAGTAATTCGCGAACATCCTGTATTGTTAAACCGTGCACCAACACTGCACCGTTTAGGTATTCAAGCATTTGAGCCTGTATTAATTGAAGGTAAAGCTATTCAATTACATCCACTCGTTTGTACCGCATATAACGCGGATTTCGACGGTGACCAAATGGCAGTACACGTTCCATTGTCATTAGAAGCACAGTTAGAAGCGCGCTCATTGATGATGTCGACAAACAATGTTCTTTCACCTGCGAATGGTGAGCCAATCATTGTGCCATCACAAGACGTAGTATTAGGTTTGTATTACTTAACAAGAACTAAAATCAATGCACGCGGCGAAGGTATGATGTTTACCGACGTGAAAGAAATTCATCGCGCATATGAAAATGGTGTTGTTGATTTACAAGCTAAAATCAAGGTACGTATTAAAGAATTTATCACTGATGCATCACATTCAACTGGTTTCAAAGAAGTGAAGCGTTTAGTTGAAACAACAGCAGGCCGAGCAATCTTGTCAGAAATATTGCCAAAAGGCTTACCATTTGAAACTGTAAACAGAGCGATGACCAAGAAAACTATTTCAGCGATGATTAATGCTTGTTATCGTGAAGTTGGATTGAAATCGACTGTTATATTTGCAGATCAATTGATGTATACAGGATTCCACTACGCAACACGTTCAGGTGTTTCTATCGGTGTGAATGATCTTGTTATTCCAAAAGATAAAGCGAGCATTATTGCGCAAGCGGAAGAAGAAGTTGGTAAGATTCAAGCACAGTTTGCATCAGGCTTAGTAACGCAAGGTGAGCGTTACAATAAAGTTGTCGATATTTGGTCAAGAACAAATGATCAAGTAGCGAAAGCGATGATGACCGAGCTTTCAACTGAAAATGTGAAAGATGCAACAGGTGCGAAAGTCAAACAAGAATCTTTCAACTCTATTTACATGATGGCAGATTCAGGCGCGAGAGGTTCGGCGGCTCAGATTAGACAGTTAGCGGGAATGCGGGGTTTGATGGCGAAACCAGACGGTTCGATTATCGAAACACCTATTACAGCTAATTTCCGTGAAGGTTTGAACGTATTACAGTACTTCATTTCTACACACGGTGCGCGTAAAGGTCTTGCAGATACCGCATTAAAAACAGCTAACTCAGGTTACTTAACACGCCGCTTAGTAGACGTAGCACAAGATCTCGTGATCACCGAGTTAGATTGTGGCACAACACAAGGCATTGGCATGAACCCGTTGATTGAAGGCGGTGATGTTGTTGAGCCATTGCATGAGCGTGTATTAGGTCGTGTTGTTGCATCTGATGTACATGAGCCAGCAACCGGGACTATTTTAGCTCCTGCTGGAACACTCTTAGATGAAGCACTCGTTGCACAATTAGAAGAAGCAAGTGTTGATCAAATGATGGTGCGTTCACCTATTACTTGTGAATCACGTTATGGTATTTGCTCACTCTGTTATGGTCGTGATTTAGCGCGTGGACATAGAGTGAATATCGGTGAAGCAATTGGGGTTATCGCGGCACAGTCAATTGGTGAGCCAGGAACACAGCTTACCATGAGAACATTCCATATCGGGGGTGCGGCATCACGAGCAACATCTGCTAACAACGTACAGGTTAAGTTGGCTGGTAAGATTAAATTACATAACATTAAGTTAATTCAGCATCATAGTGGAAAATTCGTTGCTGTATCGCGTTCAGGTGAATTGGCAGTTGTTGATGACCACGGACGTGAACGTGAACGCTATAAGATTCCATACGGTGCAGAATTAAGTACTGGCGATGGCTCTAGAGTTGAATCGGGACAAATTGTAGCAAACTGGGACCCACATAGTCATCCAGTCATCACTGAAGTAGCAGGTAACATTAAGTTCGCTGACTTAGTTGAAGGTGTCACCATGAACCGTCAAACAGACGAAATGACCGGATTGAGCAGCATTGTGGTAACAGATCCAAAACAACGTAGCTCGAGTGGTAAAGAATTGAAGCCAATGATCAAGTTGGTTGATGAAGATGGTAAAGACTTATTGCTTGCAGGCACCACCTTGTCAGCGCAATACTTCTTGCCGTCAGATGCTATCATCAACTTCGAAGATGGCGCTAAAGTGAAGATTGGTGACGTTATCGCGCGTATTCCACAAGAAAGCTCTAAGACCCGAGATATCACCGGTGGTCTACCACGAGTTGCTGACTTGTTCGAAGCAAGAAGACCTAAAGATCCTTCAATTTTGGCGGAGATCACAGGAGTTGTTAGCTTCGGTAAAGAAACAAAAGGTAAACGACGCTTGATTATTACGGGACCAAATTCAGAAACTCATGAAGAATTGATTCCAAAATGGCGCCATGTTAACGCATTTGAAGGTGAACATGTTGAGAAAGGTGAGGTTATTGCCGAAGGTTCACTCAACCCACACGACATCTTGCGTTTATTAGGTACGAATGCACTAACTAACTTTATTGTGAATGAAGTTCAAGACGTTTACCGTTTACAAGGTGTAAAAATTAACGATAAACATATTGAAACTATTATTCGTCAAATGTTGCGTAAGGTATTGATTGTTCATTCAGGCGATACAGGCTTTATGAAGGGTGAGCAAGTTGAATACGGTCAATTACGTGCTGAAAACGAGATTGCATTGAAAAACAACAAGTTAGCTGCGCGATATGAGCCTATTTTACTAGGTATCACGAAAGCATCGTTAGCTACAGAATCATTTATTTCAGCTGCATCGTTCCAAGAAACGACTCGCGTACTGACAGAAGCAGCAGTCAGCGGCAAAATCGATGAGTTACGCGGCTTGAAAGAAAATGTTATAGTTGGGCGGTTAATCCCTGCAGGTACAGGGCTAGCATATCACTCGGATCGTCGTGTTAAAAAATCAACACGAGCTGAGCGGACTGATGGTCAGCATGTAGGATAGTAAAACATCTTCTCCTACAAGGACTTAGGTTCAAGTAGGAGAAGATGCTAGTTCACAATCAGTATTTTACTGATTGTGATGTAACTAGAAATTTCGAGGAGAGATTGTTTAGTGTTGAAAAGTTGATTGCAGCTTAGATTGAGGGGCAAACACCCTCATTTTCAGTAAATAGCCGATTTTCTTCATAAAAACTTAAAATCTTATCTATATTTAGATAACTACGCTTGACATAAAGCGCGCTCCTTTTTAGAATCGCGCCTCCTCCTAGTAAGTTAGGAGAGACAGCGCTATGTTTTTTAATTTTATAATTTTTTGATTATTAGGCTGGAGTTTTAGGAATGCCAACGATAAATCAGCTTGTGCGTAAGCCACGAGCACCAAAAGTAGTTAAGTCCACTGTCCCAGCGTTAGCTGGATGCCCGCAAAAACGCGGCGTTTGCACACGTGTTTATACAACAACACCTAAAAAGCCAAACTCAGCTTTACGAAAAGTAGCGCGTGTTCGCTTAACCAATGGTGCGGAAGTAACAACATATATCGGCGGTGAAGGCCATAACTTACAAGAACACTCAGTCGTACTTATCAGAGGCGGCCGGGTAAAAGACTTACCAGGTGTTCGTTACCATACAGTACGCGGTAGCTTAGACACTGCTGGTGTAGCAAGTCGACGTAGAGGTCGATCTAAATATGGTGCGAAGAAACCAAAAGCATAATGTAACGTCTTATTTAACTTAAGAATTGATGGGAATTTAAGCAATGCCAAGAAGAAAAGCAGCGATAAAAAGAGAAATCTTGCCAGATCCATTATACGGCAGTGAGAGCTTAGCGAAGTTTATTAACGTGGTTATGCGCCGAGGCAAAAAATCACTTGCTGAGCGTATCGTGTACAGTGCTTTGAATGAAGCGGCAAAGCGTGCAAAAAAAGCTGATAAGCACAAGAAGCAAGAAGACGGCGATTCAGATACCGGATCTGGCTCTAGTGGTGCAAAAGCGGGTTTGGTACAGAATAAAGAAGGTCTAGAGATTTTAGACAAAGCAATGAATAACATCCGTCCAACAGTCGAAGTTAAATCAAGACGCGTTGGTGGTGCAACATATCAAGTTCCAATTGAAGTTGATCCTGCTCGTGGCGTTGCTTTAGCGATGAGATGGATTGTTAAGGCTGCAAACGATCGTGGCGAAAAAACTATGATCTTGCGTCTTGCTGCAGAAATCCTTGATGCCTATGAAGGGCGTGGTACAGCAGTAAAAATAAGAGATGATATGCACAGAATGGCTAAGGCGAACCAAGCTTTCGCTCACTATCGTTGGTAATTAGGGGTAATAACAGTGGCACGAGTAACACCAATAGAACGCTATCGAAATATCGGCATCATGGCCCACATTGATGCTGGTAAAACAACAACTACAGAGCGGGTTCTTTTCTACACTGGCGTATCGCACAAAATCGGTGAAGTTCATGAAGGCGCTGCCGTAATGGATTGGATGGAACAAGAGCAAGAAAGAGGTATTACTATTACTTCTGCTGCTACAACTTGTTTCTGGTATGGTATGGATAAGCAGTTCCCACAACATCGTGTTAACATTATTGATACACCTGGTCACGTAGACTTCACCATTGAAGTTGAGCGTTCATTGCGCGTTCTTGACGGTGCATGTGCTGTATTCTGCGCAGTTGGTGGTGTTGAACCACAATCTGAAACAGTGTGGAGACAAGCGAACCGTTATGGTGTGCCACGTCTTGGCTTTGTTAATAAGATGGATAGAGCTGGCGCGAACTTTTTACGCGTTGTTGAGCAAGTACGTAGTCGTTTAGGCGCGAATCCAATACCAATTCAATTACCAATTGGTGCTGAAGAACACTTTGAAGGCGTTGTAGATTTAGTTCGTATGAAAGCAATCTATTGGGATGAAGCAACACAAGGCATGAAGTACGATGCTCGTGATATTGCTGCAAACATGTTAGAAGATTGCAAAAAATATCGTGAAATTATGATTGAAGCAGCTGCTGAAGCTTCAGAAGAATTGATGAATAAATACCTAGAAACTGGCGAATTAAGCGAAGTTGAAATTAAGCAAGGCTTGCGCATCCGTACAGTAAAAGGCGAAATTACACCAATGCTATGCGGTTCGGCATTTAAAAACAAAGGCGTGCAAGCAATGCTAGACGCAGTTGTTGAATACTTACCATCACCAGCAGATGTTCCAGCGGTGAAAGGGCAGTTAGATGATGCTGCTGGCACACCAACAGAAAGACATCCAGTTGATAACGAACCATTTTCAGCATTAGCATTTAAAATTGCTACTGACCCATACGTTGGTACATTGACATATTTCCGCGTATATTCTGGTGTCTTAAACTCGGGTGACGTTGTTTACAACCCAATTAAAGATAAAGAAGAACGTATCGGCCGTATTCTACAGATGCACGCAAATCAGCGTCAGGAAATTAAAGAAGTTTGCGCTGGTGATATCGCTGCAGCTGTCGGCTTAAAGAAAGTGACAACAGGTGACACACTTTGTTGCCCAGATAAAGTCATTATTTTAGAAAGAATGGTTTTCCCAGAACCAGTTATCTCTGTAGCAGTTGAACCAAAGACAAAAGCAGACCAAGAAAAAATGGGTATTGCACTTGGTAAACTAGCACAAGAAGATCCATCGTTCCGAGTTCACACAGATGAAGAATCTGGACAAACGATTATTGCTGGAATGGGTGAGTTACACTTAGAAATTATTGTTGATCGTATGAAACGAGAGTTCAGCGTAGAGGCAAACGTAGGTAAGCCACAGGTTGCATATCGCGAAACAATCCGTAATACAGTTGAGCAAGAAGGTAAATACGTTAAGCAATCAGGTGGTCGCGGTCAATATGGCCACGTATGGATTCGCTTGGAACCAAGAGAACCTGGTGCTGGTTATGAGTTTGTGAATTCAATTGTTGGTGGTTCGATTCCTAGAGAATACATACCTGCAGTTGATAAAGGTATTCAAGAACAGATGGAAAACGGTGTTATCGCTGGATTCCCTGTTGTTGACGTGAAAGTAACATTGTTTGATGGTTCATATCATGATGTTGACTCAAACGAAATGGCATTCAAAATTGCTGGTTCTATGGGCTTCAAAGAAGGTGCTAAAAAAGCTAAGGCTATTCTTTTAGAACCAATCATGAAAGTTGAAGTTATCACACCTGAAGAATATATGGGTGATGTAATGGGCGACCTAAATCGTCGTAGAGGTCTTGTACAAGGGATGGAAGATGGTCCATCTGGCAAGATTATTCGCGCAGAGGTTCCATTAGGTGAAATGTTTGGATATGCAACGGACGTACGCTCTATGTCACAAGGGCGAGCAACATATACGATGGAATTTTCTAAATATAATGAAGCGCCAACAAGTATTACTGAACAAGTGATGAGTAAGAGCGCAGCATAATTGAATTTGAGATTTAAATTTTAAGGGGAAAAGTATGGCAAAAGCAGTATTTGAACGATCAAAGCCACATTTAAACGTAGGAACGATTGGTCACGTAGATCATGGAAAGACGACGTTAACAGCGGCGTTAACCAAATGTATGGCAGCAAAATTTGGTGGAGAAGCGTTAGCTTATGACCAAATTGATAAAGCGCCAGAAGAAAAAGCACGTGGTATTACGATTGCGACAGCGCACGTAGAATACCAATCAGACAAGCGCCACTATGCGCACGTAGATTGCCCAGGTCACGCGGATTATGTGAAGAACATGATTACCGGTGCTGCGCAAATGGACGGAGCGATTTTAGTATGTTCAGCTGCTGACGGCCCAATGCCACAAACAAGAGAACATATCTTGTTAGCGCGGCAGGTAGGCGTACCATACGTAGTTGTGTTCTTAAACAAAGCTGACATGGTAGATGACAAAGAATTATTAGAATTAGTGGAAATGGAAGTAAGAGATTTATTGAGCAGCTATGATTTCCCAGGCGATATCACACCGATCGTAATTGGATCAGCGTTGAAAGCGTTGGAAGGCGATCAAAGTGAAATTGGCGTGCCAGCTATCAACAAGTTGATTGCAGCGATGGATGACTACTTTCCACAGCCAGAAAGACAAATCGACAAGCCATTCTTATTACCAATCGAAGATGTATTCTCAATCTCAGGTCGTGGAACAGTAGTAACAGGCCGCGTAGAAAGAGGAATAGTAAAAGTTGGTGAAGAATTAGAAATCATTGGCTTGAAGCCAACGGTTAAGACGATTTGTACCGGCGTAGAAATGTTCCGCAAGTTGCTAGATGAAGGGCGCGCGGGAGATAACGTAGGTGTATTGTTACGTGGTACGAAACGTGAAGACGTTGAACGTGGCCAAGTATTAGCACACGTAGGTTCTATTACTCCGCATACCAAGTTTGAATCAGAAGTGTACGTATTATCAAAAGAAGAAGGTGGAAGACATACGCCATTCTTTAAAGGATACCGTCCACAGTTTTACTTCAGAACAACTGACGTAACAGGGGAAGTGCAGTTGCCAGAAGGAGTTGAGATGGTAATGCCAGGCGATAACATCAAGATGGTCATTACATTGATAGCACCAATCGCAATGGAAGATGGTTTACGATTTGCGATTCGTGAAGGTGGCCGCACAGTAGGTGCTGGCGTTGTTACTAAAGTACTTGAGTAATTAACTATGGCAGTCGGAAGAAAAAGTCAAAGAATAAGAATTCGCTTGAAGGCGTTTGATCATAGATTGATTGATCGCTCAACACGCGAAATCGTAGAAACTGCAAAGCGGACTGGGGCTCAAGTGAGAGGCCCAATCCCATTGCCAACACAAATCGAAAGATACACCGTGTTGATTTCTCCACATGTTGATAAAGATGCACGTGACCAATATGAATTGCGTACACACAAGCGTGTAGTTGATATCAATCAACCAACTGATAAAACGATTGATGCATTAATGAAGCTAGATCTATCAGCGGGTGTTGATGTTCAAATTAGTGTAGATGCTGAAGATTAACAATTTGGCTTTAATTGCCATTGGGTAAGAGGCGAGAACAATGACTGTAGGTTTAGTCGGAAAAAAATGCGGAATGACCAGAGTCTTCACAGAAGATGGTGTTTCCATACCAGTAACCGTGATTGAGGTTCTACCGAACCGTATCACACAGGTAAAATTACCTGAAACAGATGGTTACAAAGCGATACAAGTAACAACAGGTACACGTAAAAAATCACGTCTATTAAAACCTGAAGTTGGACATTTTGCGAAAGCAAATGTTGAAGCAGGTCGTGGCTTGTGGGAGTTCCGTATTTCAGATGAAGTGAATATGGAATCTTACACAGTAGGCTCTGAAATAAAGGCTGACATTTTTGCAGTTGACCAAATTGTTGATGTTACTGGTGTATCGAAAGGTAAAGGTTTTGCAGGTACGATCAAGAGACATAATTTTACAATGGGCGATGCGACACACGGTAACTCATTATCTCACCGTGCTCCGGGTTCTATTGGTCAAAGACAGTCTCCTGGTAAAGTATTTAAAGGCAAAAAGATGTCGGGCCATATGGGTCAAGATACATGTACAGTACAGTCACAACGTGTTATTCGCGTTGATGCTGAACGTAACTTAGTATTAGTTCGAGGCTCTGTTCCAGGCGCTCCTGGCTGTGATGTTATTATCAAACCAACAGTCAAAGTTAAGAAGAAGAGAGGAGAAAAATAATGGAACTTCAACTCGCAGGCGGCTCAAAAAAGAAAAATATTGAACTCATGGATGATGTATTTGCATGTGATTTCAATAAAGCTTTAGTACACCAAATCGTTACAGCATTTATGGCTGCAGGACGTGCGGGTACACAATCGCAAAAGACAAGATCAGAAGTTAGTGGTGGCGGTGCAAAACCATTCAAGCAAAAAGGTGGTGGTCGTGCACGTGCTGGTACCATTCGAAGCCCTATTTGGAGAAAAGGTGGCGTGGTTTTCGCTGCTAAGCCAAGAAGCTACGAACAAAAAGTTAATAAGAAAATGTATCGCGGAGCAATGCGATCTATTGTGTCTGAATTAATTAGATTGGACAGAATGATTGTTGTTGAAGCATTTGACTTAGAAACACCAAAGACAAAAGATTTAATCAAGAAACTTGCTGATGTAAAGGTCGATTTGAATGTATTGATCGTAACAGAAGAAGTGAATGAAAATCTTTATTTGGCGTCACGTAACCTACCATATGTTGATGTACGCGATGTTGCAGCGATTGATCCAGTAGCATTGATTGGTACAGAAAAAGTAGTAGTTACAGTTAATGCACTCAAAAAGATTGAGGAATTACTGAAATGAAGAATCAAAGATATTTACAAATTATAAGAGCTCCTCATTTATCTGAGAAGGCAACGATTGCTGCTAGCACAAATAACGAATACGTTTTTGAAGTTAGCAAAGATGCAACAAAGCCACAGATCAAAGAAGCAATTGAATTTTTATTTAAAACAAAAGTAAGAATGGTTCGTGTTTTAAATGTAAAAACAAAGCCAAAAAGATTTGGCCAAATTGAAGGTCGTAGTAAAGCATGGAAAAAAGCATATGTTACACTCCATGCAGACCAAAAGATTGACTTCGCTACTGCATAATAAATGCAAAAAGAAGTCTGGATAGGTTTTTATGTAGCATGCGTTGAGCGATAACTGCAATAAATAGAAACCGAATAAGAAGCACTAGTAATAGAATAGAGGACAATATGTCATTAGCAAAATCCAGACCAACCTCTCCAGGACAACGGTTTGCGTTGAAAGTCTATAATGCTGACTTACATAAAGGTAAGCCACATGCGCCATTAGTTGTTAAGAAAAACAAAACTGGCGGACGTAATAACCTGGGAAGAATCACAACCAGACACATTGGTGGTGGACACAAACAATTATATCGTTTGATCGATTTCAAACGTAACAAAGATGGTATTCCAGCTCGTGTAGAACGTTTGGAATATGATCCAAACCGTAGCGCATATATCGCATTACTTCTCTATGTTGATGGTGAAAGAAGATATATTATTGCGCCTAAAGATTTAAAAGTGGATGCAGAAGTTGTTTCCGGTTCTGAGTCTGCTATTAAAGTTGGAAACTGCTTGCCACTGGTTAATATCCCAGTTGGTACAGTTATCCACTGCTTAGAATTGAAGCCAGGTAAAGGTGCGCAACTTGCACGTAGTGCTGGTACATCAGTTCAATTAATTGCAAAAGAAGGTATTTACGCAACAGTTCGTCTACGCTCTGGCGAGATGAGAAAAGTGCCTTCCGACTGCCGTGCAGTGATTGGTGAAGTTGGTAATTCAGAAAACAACTTGCGATCACTTGGTAAAGCAGGGGCAAAAAGACGTAGAGGTATCAGACCTACAGTAAGAGGTGTTGCAATGAACCCAATCGATCACCCACACGGTGGTGGTGAAGGTAAAACATCTGGTGGCCGTCATCCAGTTAGTCCATGGGGCCTACCAACTAAGGGTTACAAGACGCGTAAAAACAAACGCACGACAAAATTTATTGTACATAGACGAAATAAAGGTTAGTCTATTGCGTTTTTCATCGACAACTAGATGAGGGTTAGACAGTGCCACGTTCAATTAAAAAAGGACCATTTGTAGATAAGCACTTGATGGATAAGGTAAATGAAGCCGTATCATCAAGCAATAAGCGCCCTATTAAGACCTGGTCAAGACGATCAGTGATTCTTCCAGAAATGGTTGGGCTAACTATAGCTGTACATAATGGTAGGTTACATGTGCCAATTTTCGTAACAGAAAATATGGTAGGACATAAGCTAGGTGAGTTTGCTGCAACACGTACATTTAAGGCACACTCGGGCGATAAGAAAGTCAAAGGCGATGAAAAATAGAATAGAGATACCAGGGGGTAAGTAATGGAAGTCGCGGCTAAATTAAAATATGCCAGACTGTCTGCTCAAAAGTGCAGGCTAGTGTGTGATCAAGTGAGGGGCATGCCTGTTGATAGAGCACTTGACGTACTGAAATTCAGTAATAAAAAAGCAGCAGCTATGCTTAAGAAAGTATTAGAGTCTGCAATTGCTAATGCTGAACACAACGAAGGCGCAGATATTGACGAGTTAAAGATTTCAAAGGTATATGCAGATCAAGGATCTACATATAAGCGTATGCATGCTAGAGCAAAAGGTCGTGGCTGCAGAATCTTAAAGCCAACGTGTCATATTACAGTTGTAGTATCTGATGAGTGGAGTAGCAAATAATGGGACAAAAAGTACATCCCACAGGCATACGCCTGGGTATTGTTAAAGACTGGTCATCAAAGTGGTATGCAGCATCAAAAGATTTTGCTAATACCTTATGTGCTGATATTAAAGTCCGTGAATTTTTAAGCGAAAAGTTAGCGCTAGCTGGCATTAGTCGCATTCAAATCGACAGACCAGCAAGAAATGCAAAAATTACCGTACATACAGCTCGTCCAGGCGTCATTATTGGTAAGAGTGGCAAAGAAATCGAAACATTGAGAGATCAAGTTAACAAGATTCTCAAAGTGCCAGTACATATCAGTATTGAAGAAGTTAGAAAGCCTGAATTGGATTCTAAGTTAGTAGCTGAGTCTGTAGCACAGCAGTTAGAAAAGCGTGTTATGTTCAGACGTGCTATGAAGCGTGTTGTATCGACAGCAATGAGACAAGGTGCTAAAGGCATTAAAATTTGTGTTAGCGGCCGATTAGGTGGCGCAGAAATTGCAAGAAGTGAATGGTATCGTGAAGGTCGCGTTCCATTGCATACATTGCGTGCTGATATTGATTATGGTACAGCAGAAGCGCACACAACCTATGGTGTTATTGGCGTTAAAGTTTGGATTTTCAAAGGTGAAGTTATCGGTGACAGAGAACAACAAGCTGAAGCTGCTACCACTGAGAAGACTTCAGGTAAACAGGAGAAATAATAATGCTGCAACCGAAGCGAACAAAGTATCGTAAGCAATTTAAAGGTCGTAATCGTGGTGTTGCGACACGCGGAAATAAAGTTAGTTTTGGCGAATACGGCTTAAAAGCAGTTGAGCTAGGCAGAATTACCGCGCGTCAAATAGAAGCTGCGCGTCGTGCAATGTCACGTCACGTCAAACGTGGTGGTAAGATTTGGATTCGTATTTTTCCAGATAAACCAGTTTCTAAAAAGCCTTTAGAAGTACGTATGGGTAGCGGTAAAGGTAACGTTGAGTACTGGGTAGCATTAGTGCAGCCAGGTCGTATGATGTTTGAAATCGAAGGCGTTACAGAAGATTTGGCAAGAGAAGCACTTGGCTTAGCTGCGGCTAAATTACCGATAAAAACAACATTTGAAACTCGGACGATAATGTAATGAACGCACTCGACTTAAGAAAGAAAACAGTTAAAGAGTTAAATGAAGAGTTAGTAGCACTATTTAAAGAATTATTTAACATGCGCACACAGCGTAGTATTGGGCAATCAAAGCAAACTCATCACTTTAAAAGAGTGAAAAGAACTATTGCTCGCATCAAAACAGTAATTTGTGAAAAAGAAGGTTCAGTATGATTGAAGAAAGCACATCAGCAGGTCGAACCGTAGTAGGTCAAGTTGTTAGCAACAAGATGAATAAAACTATTGTTGTTAATGTTGATCGTAAAGTTAAGCATCCATTGTATGGCAAGTACATAAAGAAAAGCTCACGCATGTATGCTCATGACGACACCAACGTATGCAAGATCGGAGATATAGTTCTTATTAAGCAAAGTAGACCTTTATCTAAGACAAAGCATTGGGTTTTAGTAGAGGTAATTGAGAAGGCGGATAAGGACGGGACAGAATAAGCATATTTGGCAATATTCTTCTTTTTTTCTTTATTTTTCATATAAACATGTTAGTATTGGCGGCCTAAAACCGTCATAAATATTGGAGTGGAACATGATACAAACGCAGACGATGCTAGATGTTGCGGACAATAGTGGCGCGCGTCGCGTAATGTGTATAAAGGTACTTGGCGGATCTAAGCGTCGATATGCCAATATCGGTGATGTTATTAAAGTAAGTGTTAAAGAAGCAATTCCTCGTGGCAAAGTAAAAAAAGGGGAAGTTCTTAATGCGGTAATCGTAAGAACCTGCAAAGGTGTTAGACGGGCAGATGGTTCATTGATTCGCTTTGATGAAAATGCAGTAGTACTGCTGAATGCACAAATGCAACCTATTGGAACACGTATATTCGGGCCAATAACCCGTGAATTAAGGGGTGAAAATTTCATGAAAATCATCTCATTAGCTCCTGAGGTTTTATAAAAAAGGCTTAGTAGAGAGAATACACATATGAGAAAGATCAAAAAAGGCGATGAAGTAACAGTTATCGCGGGTAAAGATAAAGGTAAGAAAGGAACTGTATTAGCGGTACTTCTTCAAGGTGAAAAATTACTTGTTGATGGTATTAATACAGTGAAAAAACACATTAGAGCAAATCCTAATACAGGTGAGCGCGGCGGAATTGTAATTAAAACACTACCAATTCATAGCTCTAACGTGATGTTATATGATGCTGCGTCAAATAAGGGTAGTAAAGTTGGTATTAAGACTTTAGAAGATGGACGTAAAGTCCGGTATTTCAAATCAACAAACGAGTTGGTTGATTCGCAATAATAGGTGAAATATATGGCAAGATTGCTTGAGCAGTATCGAAATGAAATTGTAGGAAGTTTAAAAAAGAAATTTGGGTATACGTCAGCAATGCAAGTACCACAAATCAGCAAAATCACACTAAACATGGGTTTAGGTGAAGCGATGGAAGACAAAAAAGTCATTACATCTGCTATCGCTGATTTAGAGAAAATTGCAGGGCAAAAACCTGTTACTACTATCGCTAAAAAATCAATTGCAGGCTTCAAAGTTCGTGAAGGCTGGCCGATTGGTTGCAAAGTTACTTTGCGCGGCGAAAAAATGTATGAATTTCTTGATAGATTGATAACCATCGCATTACCACGCGTACGTGACTTCCGTGGCTTAAGTATTAGGTCATTTGATGGTCGTGGTAACTATAGCTTAGGCTTCAAAGAGCAGATCGTATTCCCTGAAATTGATTACGATAAAATTGATGCTTTGCGTGGTTTAGATATCACAATTACAACAAGTGCAAAATCTAATAAAGAAGCGCAAGCGTTATTAGAAGCATTTAGTTTTCCATTTAAAGAAAAAGACGCAGGCTAAGGTAGTAATATGGCTAAAACTTCGATGATTGAACGTGAAAAAAGACGAGCTCTTTTGTGCAGTAAGCATGCAGAATTGAGAACGCAATTGAAAGCAACCATATGTAACATTGATACAACTGATGAAGATCGTATGGCTGCAGAATACAAGCTACAAGCTTTACCACGTGACTCTAGCCGTTCACGCAAGCGTAATCGCTGCAGAATGTGTGGTAGATCACGAGCATACAATAGATTGACTGGTTTATGCAGGATCCATATGCGTTCAGCTGTATTAAATGGTTTAGTTCCTGGCATGCATAAGGCTAGCTGGTAATAGCGGATAGGTAGAGGTATATAATATGACAATGCAAGATCCCATAGCAGATATGTTGACTCGCATCAGAAATGCGCAAGCAGTTGGTGAGCGAGAAGTTAGAATGCCATCTTCAACATTCAAGAAGTCTATTCTTTCAGTATTAAAAGACGAAGGCTATATTGAAGATTATTCAGTTGAAAATGAGAAGGAAAAAGCATCCATCGTAGTGACTCTAAAGTACTATATGGGCCAAGCTGTAATTTCAAAGATCAAAAAAGTTAGCAAACCTGGATTACGCATTTATAAGCGTAGCGCGCAATTACCATCAGTATTAGGTGGTTTAGGTACGGCTATTATTTCAACCTCAAAAGGCCTTATGACAGATAAAGCAGCCAGAGCGCAAAATCTTGGTGGCGAAGTCATTTGTGTTATTGAGTAAGGGAGAATAAATATGTCGATGTCTAGAGTAGCACGCAAACCAGTTTCAATACCGGCAGGTGTTGATGTAAAGGTTGTAGGGCAGCAGTTAGCAGTTAAAGGCCCCAAAGGTCAATTAACTATGCCATTAGATACCAGTCTTGCAATTGATGTGGAAGGTAACCTTGTACATATCAAAGCAAGTACAGTAAAAACATATACAAGAACAGGTTCAGGATCAAAGTTAAAGAAATCAATCGCTGGTACGACAAGAGCGAAGTTAGCGAACATGATTTCAGGTGTAACAAAAGGCTTTGAAAAGAAATTACTTTTAGTTGGTGTAGGTTATAAAGCACAGGCTAAAGGCAAAGTACTTGGATTAACGATCGGTTTTTCACATCCGGTTGAAGTTCCAATACCAGAAGGCATCACTGTTGAAACACCAATCCCTACTGAAGTTCTAATAAAGGGTATTGATAAACATTTAGTTGGACATACAGCTGCAATCATTCGTGCTGTACGTGGCCCAGAGCCATATAAAGGCAAAGGTATTAAATATTCTGACGAAGTCATTATTCGTAAAGAAACTAAGAAGAAATAACAGGGTTGGAACATGAATAAGCAAAATTCAAGACAACGAAGAGCAGTACGTACACGGATGCATATCCGTGAACTAGAAGCTGTGCGCTTGTGTATACACAGAACACCAAAACACATTTATGCACAAATCATTTCTCCTAATGGCTCAAATGTGCTTGCAACAGCATCCACATTAGATAAACAGCTTAAAGGAAAAGTAAAATCAACAGGTAACATCGAAGCTGCAAAATTAGTTGGTGAACTTGTTGCTAAACGCGCTCTAGATGCAGGCGTCAAGCAAGTTGCTTTTGATCGATCTGGTTTTTGTTACCATGGTCGAGTAAAAGCGTTAGCAGATGCAGCTAGAGAAGGTGGACTAGAATTTTAAGGGTGTATTATGGCAAGTTTTGACCAAACGACAAATAGTGACGGCCTGCAAGAGAAACTTGTTGCTGTATCACGTAATGCAAAAGTAGTTAAAGGCGGTAGAATTTTCAGTTTCGCAGTTATCGTAGTAGTTGGTGACGGTAATGGAAAGATTGGAATCGGCCGTGGTAAAGCTCGTGAAGTACCAGTTGCAATTCAAAAAGCACTGGGTGCGGCAAGAAAGAATATGCGTCAAGTTAGCCTCAAAGGCACAACGCTGCATTCGCAAATTATTGGTAAGCATGGTTCTACACGCGTATTTATGAAGCCAGCTTCAGATGGTACCGGAATTATTGCTGGTGGCGCGATGCGTGCTGTATTTGAAGTACTTGGTGTTAAAAACGTATTAGCGAAGATTGTTGGTTCAGCGAATCCAATCAACGTAGTACGTGCAACATTAAATGCTCTGCAAAATATTGCTACTCCAGAATACATTGCAGCTAAGCGTGGCAAATTAGTTCAAGACATTGTTGGAGGTTAATTATGCCAGCTAAGAAAAAATTGAAAGTTAAATTAATACGTAGCCCAATCAGCACGCAACCTAATCATAAATTGTGTGTCAAAGGTCTAGGTTTAAAACGAATGCATCATGAAGTTGAGGTGTTAGATACACCAGCTAATCGCGGCATGATCAATAAAGTTAGCTATATGTTATCAGTAGAGGAAGTGTAACAATGTATTTGAATACACTACAACCAGCACCGGGATCAAAAACGCCAGCGAAAAGACTAGGTCGTGGAATTGGATCTGGAAAAGGTAAAACATGTGGACGTGGTCATAAAGGTCAAAGAGCACGTGCAGGTGGTTTCCATAAATTAGGCTTTGAAGGTGGACAAATGCCATTGCAAAGACGAATTCCTAAATCAGGTTTCCGTTCTGCTAAAGCATTGGTTACACAAGAAGTTAGATTATCTGACTTAAATAATTTTACAGATACAGAGTTTGATTTTGCGATGTTAGTTAAAGGTGGTTTAGTAAATAAAAATACTAAATTCGCTAAAATTATTTTAGCAGGCACAATCGAGCGTAAAATTACTATCAAAGGAATACCTACAACTGCTGGCGCAAAAAAAGCAATTGAAGCAGCTGGTGGAAAAGTAGAGGCATAAGTAAATGACAGCAGGAAGGTTGGGTTCGTCAAGTACGGCAAACAGTGGATTAGTCGATTTAAAAAGAAGATTGCTATTCGTTTTATTAGCGATCTTTGTTTTTCGAGTAGGCTCATATATTCCAGTACCTGGACTCAACCCGCAGCGTTTACAAGAGTTATTTAATGCGCAGCAAGGAAATATTATTGGTTTATTCAATATGTTTTCTGGTGGTGCGCTTATGCGATTTAGTGTGTTTGCATTAGGAATAATGCCATACATTTCAGCATCGATTATTATTCAGCTGTTAACTGTATTAATGCCACAGTTAGCAGAGATAAAGAAAGAAGGCGAAGCAGGGCAGCGTAAAATTAACAAGTACACGCGTTATGGAACATTGTTTTTGGCAACATTCCAAGCGATCGGTGTATCAAAAATGCTAGCTTCACATGGTATTGCATTGGCGCCAGGTATGTCGTTTTATTTCACGACAGCATTAACTTTGGTGACTGGAACCATGTTTTTGATGTGGTTAGGCGAACAAGTAACAGAACGTGGAATAGGTAATGGGATATCAATCATTATCTTTTCTGGTATTGTAGCCGGACTGCCTTCAGCTATTGGACGTACATTAGAACAAGTAAGAGAAGGGCAGCTACAAGTTATAGGCTTACTACTTATTCTGTTAGCGATTGTAGGGGTTGTGGCTCTAGTAGTCTTTATAGAGCGTGGACAAAGAAGAATTGCGATTAATTATGCAAGACGTATGCAAGGTGGAAAGTTGTATTCTGCACAAAGCAGTCATTTACCACTAAAGATCAATATGTCAGGGGTGATACCACCTATTTTTGCATCAAGCATCATTCTTTTTCCAGCGACATTGGCTCAGTGGTTTGGGCATGGTAAGGGCATGGAATGGTTAGGTGCTATGGGTGTTGCATTACAACCTGGCCAACCGTTACATATGATATTATTCGCTGCTGCTATTATATTCTTTTGTTTTTATTACACTGCGCTAGTGTTTAATCCAAAGGAAACAGCAGAAAATTTAAAGAAGTCAGGCGCATTTATACCTGGCATACGACCTGGTGATCAAACAGCAAATTATGTCGATATGGTAATGACACGACTGACATTCGCTGGGGCAATATATGTAACATTAATTTGTTTATTGCCAGAGTTGTTGATTTTAGTATGGAATGTTCCATTTTATTTTGGTGGTACATCGTTACTAATTATAGTTGTAGTGGTAATGGACTTCATGGCTCAGATAAGAGCACATGTAATGTCATTCCAGTATGAGTCATTGCTTAAAAAGGCAAACTTACGTACTGGTAATTTAGGGCTACAACGTTGATTGTTATAGAAATAATAGCAGATGCTAAGTTGGAGTATATAAAATGAAAGTTGGTGCATCAGTAAAGAAAATGTGTCGCACATGCAAAATCGTACGCAGAAAGCGTGTTGTACGAGTGATTTGCAAGGATAAAAAACATAAGCAAAAACAAGGCTAATACTTCTATTTTGAAATAAAGTATGGCTTAGTGATTGATTTTTTATGATTTCAATATTAAACTGACGCGCTTTTATAGTCAGAGGATTCTAGTAAATAGAAGGTAGGAGTGATTAATGGCTGCCCGTATATCAGGCGTGAACATACCAGTACAAAAACACATAGTCATAGGGCTAACAGCAATCTATGGCATTGGACGCGAGCGAGCAAAAGACATCTGTGACGCTGCAAAAGTTGTACCGTCCAAAAAAACAAAAGATCTGACTGAAATCGAGTTAGAATCGTTACGCGGTGAAGTTGCAAAGTTTAAAGTTGAAGGTGACTTGCGTCGTGAAGTGTCAATGAATATTAAGCGATTAATCGAGTTAGGCGCATACAGAGGTTTACGCCATCGTCGTGGATTGCCCGTTCGTGGACAAAGAACTAAAACTAACGCTAGAACTCGTAAAGGTAAGCGTAAAGGTAAAAACTAGATGGATTGCAATTATTAATGGTAACTTTTCAGGAACTTAGTAAGCAATGACAGAAGCTCAAACACAATCACAGGCTAAGGCGCAGGCAAAAAAGACGCGCAAAAAAGCCAAAAAACAAGTTGTTGACGGGATAGTACATATTCAAGCCTCGTTTAATAACACAATTGTCAACATTACTGACATTCAAGGTAATACAGTATCTTGGTCAAGTGCTGCTAGTTGTGGTTATCGTGGATCTAGAAAGTCAACTCCATACGCAGCAGGTGAGGCGGCTTCAAAGGCAGCACTCGCAGCAGTGGAAAATTTTGGTATGAAGAACGTACATGTTCGCGTGAAAGGCCCTGGTCCTGGAAGAGAATCAGCTATACGTTCATTGCATACTGCTGGTTTAAAAATATTATCGATTACGGATGCAACTGGTATTCCATTTAACGGATGCCGTGATCCTAAAAAGCGCCGTGTGTAAAGTAGGAGAAGGTAATGGCTAGGTATCGTGGTCCAAGATGTAAGTTAGCAAGAAGAGAAAAAACAGATCTTTTTTTGAAAAGCGGTGTTCGTTCGTTAGACACTAAATGTAAATTAGACCAAGCACCAGGACAACATGGTGCGCGCAAAGGCCGTGAAACAGAATACGGCGTACAGTTGCGTGAAAAGCAAAAAGTAAAACGTATTTACGGCATAATGGAACGTCAGTTTAGTAACTACTTCAAAAAAGCTGCTCGTTTGAAAGGTTCTACTGGTGAAAACTTGTTAAAGTTATTAGAATGCAGACTTGATAACGTTCTATACAGAATGGGGTTCGGTTCAACACGTTCTGAAGCAAGACAATTGGTTAATCACAAGTCAATCTTAGTTAATGGTAACGTTGTTAACATTCCTTCGTATACATTAGCAGCTGGTGACGTGATATCAGTTAAAGAAAAATCTAAAACGCAGCTACGTATTCAAGGAGCTATCAACTTAGCTCAATCAAGACAGGCTTGCGGTTGGATTGAAGTGGATGTGAATGCATTATCAGGTGTTCTAAAACAGGTTCCAGAGCGTTCTGATTTGTCACAAGACATCTCTGAAAAATTAATCGTCGAACTTTACTCTAAGTAATCATTAGAGCAATGAGGTTGTTTAATGCAAAATAATCCGTATGATTTTTTAACACCGAAAGCGATTGGTGTCGAAACGTTAAGTCCGTTTCATGCAAAGGTGACATTGGAACCTCTAGAAAGAGGCTTCGGTCATACTTTAGGAACAACCTTGCGTCGAATTTTATTATCTTCTATGCCTGGCGCAGCAATCGTTGAAGCAAAGATTGATGGTGTACAGCATGAGTATTCCTCTATCGCTGGCGTTCAAGAAGATGTGATTGAAATACTCTTGAACTTAAAAAATGTTGCTATCAAGCTACATGGCCGTGAAGAAGTAACGCTTCGTTTAAATAAGAAAACACCTGGTCCAGTATTAGCTGGTGATATAGAGCAAGAGCACGATGTTGAAATCGTGAATCCAGAATTGGTTATTGCTCATATTAATGAAACTGGTTCTCTAAACATGACTTTAAAAGTTATGTTAGGACGCGGTTACAAAATGTCTTCTGCTAGTAAGCGCGCAAGCGAAGAAGATAAAGGCGGAATTGGTTCTTTACACTTAGATGCAAGTTTTAGCCCAATTTTACGTGTTGCATATGCAGTTGAAAATGCACGTGTAGAACAACGCACAGACTTGGATAAGTTGGTTATCGATATAGAAACCAACGGTACATTAGATCCAGAAGAAGCAATTCGACGTACTGCTACCATTTTGCAACAGCAATTGTCACCATTCGTTGATTTGAAATCATCTCCAATATCAAAAGATAGCGGTGACCAACAATCGGTTAACCCAATCTTTTTAAGACCAGTTGATGATTTAGAATTAACAGTACGTTCAGCAAATTGCTTGAAAGCAGAAAGTATTTACTTTATCGGTGATTTAGTACAGCGTTCTGAGAATGACTTACTAAAAACACCTAACCTAGGTAAAAAGTCATTAACAGAAATTAAAAATGTGTTGTCTACCCATGCTTTATCATTGGGTATGCGCTTGGATAACTGGCCGCCAACATCATTGAAAGATAAAGAATAGGAATATTAGCCATGCGTCATCGTAATAGCGGAAGAAACTTTAGTAGAACAAGCAGCCATCGTAAGGCGATGTTTATGAACATGATGGTTTCATTGTTAAAGCATGAGTTGATCAAAACAACTGTGCCAAAAGCAAAAGAACTACGTACGTTCATTGAGCCTATGATTACTTTAGGTAAAGTAGATAGCTTGCATCACAGAAGACTCGCGTTCTCACGTTTACGTGATCGTGATGCTGTGCAAAAGTTATTTAACGATATCGGACCACACTTTAAAACACGTCCAGGTGGATATCTACGTGTACTAAAATGCGGTAACCGTAAAGGTGATAACGCTCCTATGGCTTTCGTTGAGTTAGTAGGTCGTGAAAAAGCAGAAGCTGCTGCTTAATATGAAACAAAAATAAAAAAGCCGGGTTTTCCCGGCTTTTTTATTTGTAAATGAATACAAATGTAGGGTGGGCAAAGCGAAGCGCTGAGATTTCCCCACGAATTTTTAGTAGTATTATTCCCCTCTCCCAAAATGCTTTTATTTTGGGAGAGGGGTAAGGGGTGAGGGTATAGGCCCTCATCCCCTGCCCTTCTCCCATCGTAAAAAACACTCTGGGAGAAGGGAGTAAAAATTCGTGGGGATAACTCAGAGCGCAGCGTGCCCACCATTTACTACAAGGCAACTATCTAAAAGTAATAATGAATAACCAGCATTATCTTCAACAAGCACTACAACAAGCGTCTATCAATAGAGGGTTTTGCTCGCCTAATCCAGCTGTTGGCGCTGTTATCGTTAATCAAGCAGGTCAAGTCATTGCACAAGGGACGCATCGTGGCCCAGGCACGCCGCATGCAGAAGTTGATGCCATACGCCAGTTAAGTACTATTCCACCGTCAGCGACAATCTATGTGACTCTTGAGCCATGCTGTCATTTTGGTAGAACTCCACCATGCACGAATGCAATCATTGAGGCTGGCATAAAAAAAGTAATCTATGGTTATAAAGACCCAAATCCAATCGTGGCAGGCAAGGGAGAAAAAATATTACACGAAGCAGGTGTGGAATGTGAGCTTTATCAAACTCCAGAAATAGATGCATTTTACGAAAGCTATGCTTACTGGCACCATACAAAAAAACCATGGGTTACTGCAAAGCTAGCAATGACATTAGATGGAAAAATTGCGGGTGCAGCAGGCCAACCGATTAAAATTACGGGTGATGAAACAAACCAATTTACACATCAGCAACGTAAGCTTCATGATGCCATTTTAACAACGGCCAAAACAATTCTTGCTGATGATCCACAATTGAATGCTCGTATTGGAGAGACAACCATTGCTAAACCTATCTATATTTTAGATAGAGAATTACGCCTACCGTTGGATTCTAGAATATTGACGACAGCTCACTCCATCACTGTATTTTATGCAGCGTCAACCAACACCTCATCGTTAGAAGCATTACAAAAAGCGGGTGTGAAGTGTATTGCTGTGCGTACAGTTGATAGTAGATTAGATTTAGCAGAAGTGGTCAGCGCTATTGGGACTGATGGGGTTCATGATTTATGGATCGAAGCGGGTGGAGCATGCTTTGCTGCATTCCATCAAGCAAAACTACTTAATAAGAGTTTAATTTATATTGCGCTGCACACACAGATGAATGGCCAACATGCATTTACAAGCCAAATGGATTTCCGTGAGGCGAAAAAAATCACATATAAACAAATAGGTAACGATAATCTTTGTGAGATGAGGTGGTAATGTTTACGGGGATTATAGATCACACGGGTACAGTAGTGGAGTTAACGCAATCTAACGAAAGTATTATGTTATGGATTGCGACACAGTTTACAGATTTAGTATTAGGTGAAAGTATTGCAGTAAATGGAATTTGTTTAACAGTTAATGAAATAAAAGATAGCGTATTTCAGTGTGATATTTCCCCAGAAACATTGAGCGTGACGACAGCAAAACATTTTGCAAAGAATGCGAAAGTAAACGTTGAACGTGCATTAACTCTGGGCGCACGTTTAGGTGGGCATATGGTATCAGGCCATGTAGATTGCGTAGCAACAGTGAAATCAATTAATACCAACGCAGAATTTACAGAAATTTATTTTTCGAATATTTCAGCAGACAACATGTCATTTATTACTAAAAAAGGCAGTATAGCAGTCAATGGGGTGAGTCTAACGATTAACGACGTCACTGAAAATGGATTTGCAGTCATGTTGATACCGCATACATTAGCTGTAACTACTTTGTCACAATTGCAGATAGATAACGAAGTCAATATTGAATTCGACATGATGGTAAAAGTAATCGTAGAACAATGTAAACGGTATTTGTCGTCAAGAATATAGTCGTAGGGTGGGCAAAGTGCAGCGTGCCCACCTTACATTTTCTTTTTAACAAAATAAGCCAACCCATCAGCACTAACAGACATAAGAGTATAGTTTTGCAAATAGGGAAGATATTTTTTCGAATTAATAATGGCATCATCCAATTGTAAAAATACCACTTCAGTTTTTGCTTGAGCTAATTGAGATGCAAAGTAATCATTATCAGCTTTTAAAATGGTTTCGACTCTGCCCGGACCGGCGATAGCTGAAGGATGGTTTATCGCAGCATAATAAATAGATTGAATAGGTGAAATAATCACAACACTCGAGTTATTGTAATGCTTTTTAATAAAATCCAAGTTACGTTGTACTTGAGATGGTTGATTAACCAACATGGTTTTCCAATAAGAAGCACCCTGAGAAATAACAGCAGGCATTTTTAAAAAATAATCGCCAACAATATAAATACCGTATAAAACGATAACGTTACTAAATAAGATGAATACGGGGTTTATTAATTCATTTTTTGATAAGCGAGCAATTTTTTCAGCGATCATAAACATCATGATAAAGGCAGGCCACGCAGTATTGGCTAGATTGAAGGTATGTGATCTACCTTCAAAATACATAAACAAACCAAAACCTAACATGCTAAGAATAAAATACATATCAGATGTTACTGTGCGGCTATTCTTGATCCAGTGAAATATTCCAATGGATAAGCCAACGATATAAATATAGTAAACAATTTGCCATGCGTTCAGTGCGGTAGGTAAAGGTAGCATCATGTAACCAGATTGATAAAAAATCTGTTGATACTTGAAAAGCCAATTCAAGTTGAGTGGTTGTTGATGACCTTTAACATACAAAAAAAACAAGAATAGGGTGATAGTAAAAACAAACGCGCAGATACTGGCACTAGTGCGCACTAGGCTCATTTTTCGAGTTACATATATCGAGGGGAAAAATGTAAACGAGGTTATATATGCTAATAATGCGCCAAAAATCGGAATGCCAGAATCAAGATTCCATAGTGTGGCAAGGGCGCAGAAAGCAGAAAAGAGTACGACACTGCGAATAGACGGTGATTTTTGCTGTAATAAAAACAAAAACAAAATACAGCTAACCATAGGGAAAAAAGTACGAATTGGAAAATATTGGTAATACGGCGTATATCCTAAACCATTGTACATGAACCAACACTCAGTCATGCATATACAAATAAGGCAGCTCAATACGAGCAGATGATTTTTAATTAAGTTAATTAACGATTGGTAGACACATAGCAGCGCAGTAATTTGTAATAGAGCCATCATCAGTGTAAAACTAAAAATAGATAGCGGGATCATTTTAAAAAAAGGATACAGTATTTCGCCGTACAGGCCATATTGTGCAGGTAAGTCGATTAACAGCGTTTTGCCAGCAACAATTTGTGAAACATTATAAAAAACAGCTTCGAAATCAGTAGCCCATGCAATAGCGTGGTCATTCACTAAGTTGATGTTTGCAACTCTAAATACTAAGCAGGGTAGTAAAATCACAAATAGTGCAATGAGTGGCGTAATAAAGCGCCTTGCAAAGGTTACAGTGTTTGACGAGAAAAAATGTTTTCGTTTGTAGCTGTAATAGTAGATTAAGAATGCTGCTCCATATGTCGCGATGAGCGCAAGTGGTTGGAGTAAGAGTGGCCAGCCTAGTAACAGAGCGATATCTAGTTTCTGGATAATGTATAGAATATTCAAACACAAGATGAATGTGAAAATACTGATGATAATCTGATACGTTCTTAATGAAATATGGTCTATCAGAGTGCGTGATAATTTTAATGAAAAAAAACAAATTACAGGTAGCGCAAAGAGTAATGTAGTAAATATTAATTTTTCTTTAGGTTTTGGGTTAACTTTAGATGCAAACTCTTCAATAAAAAGCGACCGCAATTCGTGAATGTTTATTACGGGGTGATAGATCATTGCAAGAATATAAGTGGCAGACAGTAAAATGAGGATGGTGAAAACGGTTGATATCAGGATAGTCCCCGAGTTCAAGTCGGTTGGTCTCTGAATTTTACGGATATTCATGCATCGTGCCAGTTTTAAAGTATCTGTAAGTTTACCCTATTTGGTGGGTTTTAGAGAGGTTTTTTGTGTAGCTTCATCCCAATCTGTGGTATATACCTTCGTTAATGATTCTTTGGAGAAATAGCTATGCTGAGATTGATAAAAATCCTATCCATCCTTTGCTTGTTAATCGTATCTAGCACGACATTTGCTATGTTGAGCTTAGAGTTAACGAGAGGTGTTTCTGGCGCCATTCCAATTACTGTTTTACCCTTTACCACGCAAGGACAGTCACCCACGCAAGACATTGCGAGCATTATCACCAATGATTTACAAAACAGTGGCAGGTTCAAAGTTTCCAGCAGTTCATCGAATAATTCGGATGATATTGTACAAGGAAAAATACAATCGTTAGGCGGTGATAGTTACCAAGTCAGTTTTCAATTGTTAGATGCTTTTCGCGGTAAATCTTCTCCGCAAACTGCGCAACTATTGAATGAGAAATTTACTATTTCAAATGCAGATGCTCGTGCACTAGCGCACCATATAGCCGATATGGTTTATCAAAAAATTACAGGGGTCAGAGGTATCTTCTCAACACGTTTAGCTTATGTAGTCGTGCAGCGTGGCTACAATGGCCAAAGCAGCAGATACATTCTAGAAGTAGCGGATCAAGATGGTTATGGCCCACGTCCATTGCTCACTTCAACAGATCCTATTATGTCACCAGCGTGGTCTCCAAATGGCAAACAAGTTGCTTATGTTTCCTTTGAAAATCGACATGCGTCAATCTACATTCAAGATGTCAATTCAGGTGGTCGTAGATTGGTCAGCGAATTTCCAGGAATCAATGGAGCGCCTGCGTGGTCACGCGATGGTAGAAAATTAGCCGTTGTCCTCTCAAAAGGCGGATCACCAAATATTTATGAATTAGATTTAGGTAGCCGTCAATTGACGCAGTTAACTCGTGATTTTTACATCAATACAGAGCCATCGTATTCACCTAACGGTCGAAATGTAATCTTTACATCAAATCGTAGTGCTAATCATCCACAAATTTATGAATTGAATTTGGCAAATCATGCAGTTTCGCGGATTACCTATGATGGCTCATATAATGCGCGACCATCGTACACACCTGATGGAAATCATATCGTTGTGCTAAACCGCGAATCAGGAATGTATAACATCGGAATTATGGATTTAGATAGCGGTACATTTAGAGTGCTGACTAACTCCAGAGAAGATCACGGCTCCCCCAGCATTGCGCCAAACGGTAGCATGATTGTTTATGAAGCTTATGATTCTGGACGAAATGTACTTGGAATGGTGACCACAGATGGGCAAGTTAGTTTGAAATTGCCAGCGCGAAATGGTGATGTGCAAGATCCAGCATGGTCTCCATTTTTATCTTGAAGTGGGCTAGTTTAAGTGTATACTTTTTCGCACAATGGGGTTCTGGTCGTAGAAAGAAACAAACATAATGAAATGAAAAGGAGTAATCATGCAATTAAAAAGAATAGCGCAAATTGTAATTATCAGCTGCAGCATTTTAGCACTAGGTGCATGTTCATCAGCTCGTAAACATGATGATGCAAGCGTGTCAGATATGGACATGAACGGAGGCGCGCAAGCTTCTGGAGTGAATGATGGTTCTAATTTCGGTGGCGATGTTGGCCCACGAGATAGTTTGCATAAGCGTATTTATTACTTCGATTATGATAAAGATGTTGTGCATGACGAAGATAAACCAGCGATCAATGCGAATGCGGATTATTTAGTATCACACCCAAGTGCAAGAGTGACAGTTGAAGGCCATACCGATCCACGTGGTAGCCGTGAATATAACGTAGCACTCGGTGAACGCAGAGCGAACGCAGTTGCTGATGCATTAAAAGCAAGAGGCGTTGGCGCAGATCAAATTCGCGTAGTTAGCTATGGTGCAGAACGTTTAGCATCTCCAGGACGTAGCGATGCGGATTATCAAATGGATCGTCGTGCTGTTATTGTCTACACCAAGAGATAATTGTCATTATGATGATAAAAAATATTAAGCGTGTTTTCACTGTGGTAATACTCTCATGTATTACCACTTTTGTTTATGCAGCAGATGATTCTGCACCAGTTTATGATGCGGATAGTTTGCCAGCACAATTCGATGGTCAGCCAGACTTAGGGTCTTCTGGTTCTGCTGCTATTCCATCGGCTGCGCCACAACAAAGACCATTAGCAGCGGATCCAGGTCCTGCTACGGGTGGGAGCTTTGATCAGCGGTTGGGTCGGCTCGAACAACAAATGAATAACCAAGGTTCTGGTTCAAATACGAAAGTGGATCAATTGCAAACTGAAGTGCAATCGTTACGTGGACAAGTTGAAGATTTGTCTCACCAGTTGCAGCAATTGCAAACCCAAGTAAAAACCATGTATACCGATGTTGATAAGCGCTTAAGTAAAAAAGCAGCTGAAAAACCAGCAGAGAAGCCGGCAAAACCAGCGGCAGATGATGCGCCAACAGCAGATGTACCAAAGACAGAAGATTTAGATGCAGAAGCACAAGCGAAAGCGACAGACTCTGCGATCAAGGCAGAAACAAAGCCTGCTAAACCTAGTAAGAAAGCTGTGAGTGATGATGGGCAGCCCAATGTTGCGGAAGAGCAACAAACATACCAAACAGCGTATGATTTAATTAAAGCGAAAAAATACAATGATGCGATTGCGGCATTGCAAAAAATGTTGCAGAAGTATCCTACCGGACAATTTGCAGCAAATGCACATTATTGGTTAGGTGAGCTTTATGGTTTAACGAGTAAAAATGATCAGTCAGCCAATGAGTTTTCTGCTGTCATTAAAAATTTCCCAGATAGTCCAAAAGTTGCAGATGCACAGTTCAAGCTTGGCTTGATTTATGCGACACAACAAAAATGGTCAGAAGCAAAGGCTGCATTCAAAAAGGTTATCAACAACTACCCAGGATCGGCGTCAGCTCAATCAGCAGCGGACCAGCTTAAGCAGCTTAAAAAAGCAGGGCATTAATCAGTTTTTGTTTTAAGTGTAGGGTGGGCAAAACAAAGTGTGCCCACCACAGCACGAAATGGCACAAAAAAATAATTACGAGACAGCGCCGCGCTACCTGCTTTGGAGTAATAGCAGGTCAAAAAAACACACATATCTCGATGGCTAGTATATAATACGATCAAAATAATCCGAGGAGTGTTTTTTGCTATGAGCCAAAGAGCAAATTTGGGGCCTGTAAGTGGTCTATTAACCGTTGTGGCAGATCCTAAATCTAAAACTGTTTCGCAACGACCAAGTTATCAATTATATCCCAAAGGTAATAGCCATACTCTATCTAGACCTTTAACAACAAAAGGAAAGGGAATAGTGACCCTCGCCGATCTTGCAAGGCAAGATCAACCTGTTGTTGCAGTGATGGCAGGTGCCGATATAAAAGATGCAAAAGCTGCAAAAGCTGCAAAAGCGGACGGCAATGCGATACAGAGTGATATTAAAAAGCCTTCTCTACCTGTTCGCAGAACAGAAGAAGAATGGAAAGCACTGCTTCAGCGAGACCCAACGACTAGTGTGACTTATTTTATGTATCCAAGAGATATGTCTACTAACGAAGTTATTGCGGCAGAATACAAAACCATAATAAAACAAGCTCCAAAGGCTGTAGCTTTATTGCCAAGCAATGCAAAAGCCATTTTAGGGCGACTAAAAATATTATTTAATTTAGCTAATAAAGTATCTTGGGCATATTTTGACAAACATATGCAGAGGGTCTTTCTCGAAAGTTTTGGGTTGAATGCATATGAGCATAGAAAAGCACTATGGCCACTTTTTTACAAACTACAACAAGGCGGTTGTTTAACAGAGCCAGTATTAATAGAAATTATGCAAGGCTTGATGTCTGATAAAAGTGATGCAGTCACAAGAGAGCAAGAAGAGAAATTAGTAACAGTGCTGGATAAGATCAATGATGTCTCAGAGATAGTTGATCATTACTTAAGTAATATGCCAAGAAGATATGGCGAATCAAATTTTTATCAGCAATATCAAAAGATAGGTAATATTTGTCATGCATTAGTTGAGGCAAAAAAACTTACCGCAGATGGTGCGTTGGCTTTATTGCAAAAACTAAGAAAGATTTTTGATCATAACAATAGTTTGGCAGGATATGCGATATATGATGTAGCGAGTGTTCTTCAATCATGTGAGAGGGTTAAGTTAGATATCGCTGACTATCAGCAATTAATCGATCGAGTTATTAGAATTAAATTGGCAAATGAATTTGCTTATGTAGGAAGCATAGTCCATGAACTGTGTTTGGATGGTAATTTAACCGTAGCATCCCTGGAAGAATTGTTAGTAGATTTTGAGTCAGGGAAGGGGCGCAAGCCAACGCCCATCGCTAAATGGCTGCCATTTTTCGCGACAGGGTCAGCACAAAGCAGTGATAGTAAGCCCGCTTCCGTCGCAGCGGTTGGTGAAAAAAGTGCAAATCCTGCACCTCTTTCTCTTAGCTTATCTCAGTTCAGTACACGTGATCAGGTTATTACGACTTATCCAGTATTCGATAATGAGGCAGCCGCCGCCGCAGCTTGTGAAGATCTTAGTAAAAAAGGTGGAAAGGGTCTGGGTCCAGCATAAATTTGCTGTTGAATTTTTTTTTTAAATAGGTATTATTGGCACCTCAAGTTGCAAGGGGTCGTTAGCTCAGTCGGTAGAGCAGCAGGCTTTTAACCTGTTGGTCCTGCGTTCGAATCGCAGACGACCCACCAAATTCTTGCTTTACCCAGTAATCTCTCGATAAATTCCTAGAAAACATCAACTTCTTCTTCCAAGATGTCTGTTCTTCAGTACAATAAAAAACGCAATTCTTATCAACGGAGCAAGGCCCTTTATGGAAAACAATCCGGCTATTCAAATCACGGCGCTTAAAAAAACGTATGGCAATGGATTTAAAGCACTTGATGGTATTAATCTAGATATTCGTCGCGGGGAAATTTTTGCTTTATTAGGGCCAAATGGCGCAGGCAAGACAACACTCATTCATGCCATTTGTGGCATTGTAAAACCTAGTAGTGGCGCGGTGACCATTGCTGGCTACGATAATATCCAACAATATCGAAAAGCACGCTCTCTCGTTGGCTTGGTGCCACAAGAGTTATCTACAGATTCATTTGAAACCGTTTGGAATACGACGACATTTAGCAGAGGTTTATTTGGCAAGGCACCTGATTCTCAGTATGTAGAACGCATACTGAAAGAGCTTTCACTTTGGGATAAAAAAGATGAGCAAATTCGACATTTATCAGGAGGAATGAAAAGGCGAGTGATGATGGCTAAAGCGCTATCACACGAACCAGAAATTCTATTTCTCGATGAGCCTACAGCAGGCGTGGATGTAGAGCTACGCAAATCCATGTGGGAACAAGTGCGAAGTTTACGTGAAACAGGCATCACTATTATTTTGACTACACACTATATTGAAGAAGCCCAAGAAATGGCTGATCGTGTTGGTATTATCAATAAAGGTAATCTGATTCTAACGGAAGATAAAATCACACTGATGCAAAAGATGGGCAAACGCAAAATGATATTTGTATTGCGTGAGCCTCTTGTAGCAATACCTACAGGACTTGGGTCTTATCCTTTGATACTTGAAAAGAATAATGATGGTGACAAGCTAATTCTGACATATGACGCAGAGACTGAAAATGATATTTCAGACGTGTTAGATAATCTGAAAACCAATGGCATAAGGCCAAAAGATATCTACAGCCATCAAAGTAGTTTGGAAGATATCTTCATTGAATTGGTGGAGGTGAAATGAATATTCGCGGCATTTATGCAATTTATAATTTTGAAATGAGTCGTACATTTCGCACATTAGGGCAGAGCATCGCCTCTCCCGTGCTTTCAACAGTACTCTATTTCATTGTATTTGGTTCTGCTATTGGTTCACGCATACAAGCGATCAATGATATTCCATATGGCGCGTTTATTGTTCCTGGTCTTATCATGCTGACTATTCTGGGAGAGAGTGTATCTAACGCATCATTTGGAATTTATTTTCCACGTTTCACGGGCACAATCTATGAAATTTTGTCAGCGCCACTTTCATTCATAGAAATAATAATAGGTTACGTGGGGGCAGCAGCAACTAAATCAGTGCTGATAGGTCTTATCGTGCTGCTTACCGCGTGGTTTTTCGTGCCACTACATATCGCACATCCATTATGGATGGCATTTTTTTTAATAATGACGAGTATTACGTTTAGTTTGCTGGGTTTTATCATTGGGATTTGGGCAGATGGATTTGAAAAATTGCAGATAATTCCCTTACTTGTTATCACACCGCTGACCTTTCTTGGCGGGAGCTTTTACTCAATCAATATGTTGCCAAATTTCTGGTATCATGTTTCTTTAATGAACCCAGTTGTTTATTTGATAAGTGGATTTCGCTGGAGTTTTTATGAGCATGGTGATGTGAGTCTTGCAACTAGTGTGACGATGATTTTAACATTTACTGCTACATGCTTAGTTATTATCGGTTGGATTTTTAAAACCGGCTATGGATTGAAAAAATAAAATGCCCATTGAATTTTTTGTCTTTGGCCATATTTTATAGGAAATAAATGGGTGGGCACGCTTCGCTCTGAGTTATCCCCACGAATTTTTGCTCCCCTCTCCCAGAAAAAAAGCATTTTGGGAGAGGGGAATTATACTACCCAAAATTCGTGGGGATAACTCAGAGCGAAGCGTGCCCACCATAAACAACTGACATAAAAATGGTGAGGAAATACCGATGCGCATGGATAAGATGACTAGTAAGTTTCAATCCGCTTTATCAGATGCCCAATCATTAGCATTAGGTTCAGATCAAAGTTTTATTGAGCCAGTGCATGTGATGAAGGCGATGTTAAATCAGGAAGGTGGTACGGTTCGGCATATTTTGACAAATGCCGATGTGAATATTACAAACTTCCGTGCACAGTTAGATGCGGCTATTAGTCGGTTACCAAAAGTCGAAGGAACAGGTGGCGATATCCATGTATCAAATGAATTAAATCGTGTATTAAATCTCACAGATAAAATTGCACAAAAGCGCAAAGACCAATACATTTCCAGCGAGTTATTTTTATTAGCTGCAATCGAAGATTCAGGGGTGCTCAGCGAGCTATTAAAAAAAGCAGGCGCAACCAAAGAATCGCTTGAAAAATCTATTGCTGACGAACGTGGTGGCCAAGGTGTTCAAGATCCTAACGCAGAAGATCAGCGCCGAGCATTAGAGAAATATACAGTTGATTTAACGGCACGTGCAGAACAAGGAAAATTAGATCCAGTCATTGGTAGAGACGCAGAGATTCGTCGTACTATTCAAGTATTATTGCGACGAACGAAAAACAATCCTGTATTAATTGGTGAGCCAGGTGTTGGTAAGACAGCGATTGTAGAAGGGTTAGCGCAACGAATTATTAATGGTGAAGTTCCAGAAGGATTAAAAGATAAAAGATTATTGTCACTCGATCTCGGTGCTTTGATTGCGGGTGCAAAATTTCGTGGGGAATTTGAAGAGCGTTTAAAAGCGGTGTTAACCGATTTATCAAAACAAGAAGGCAATATCATCTTATTTATTGATGAATTACATACGTTAGTCGGTGCAGGTAAAGCAGAAGGTGCGATGGATGCGGGAAATATGTTGAAGCCAGCATTAGCACGTGGAGAGCTACACTGTGTTGGTGCAACGACATTAGATGAGTATCGCAAATACATTGAAAAAGATGCAGCTTTAGAAAGACGCTTCCAACCAGTTTTAGTCGAAGAGCCTAGTGTTGAAGATACGATTGCTATTTTGCGCGGCATTAAAGAGCGTTATGAGTTGCATCATGGTGTTGAAATCACGGATTCCGCTATTGTCGCAGCAGCAACACTTTCGTATCGTTATATTTCTGATAGACAGTTACCGGATAAGGCAATTGACTTAATCGATGAAGCTGGCAGTAATATTCGAATGGAAATTGATTCCAAGCCAGAAGAAATGGATAAATTGGATCGTAAAATTGTGCAATTGAAAATAGAACAAGTTGCATTAAAAAAAGAAAAAGATGAAGCATCTAAAAAGCGCCTGGAAAAATTAGAAAAAGATTTGCATAAGCTTGAAGAAGAATATGGAAAGCTAGAAACTATTTGGAAAGCAGAAAAAGAAACATTGCAGGGTGCGCAAACGATTAAAGCAGAATTAGAAAAAGCTAGATTGGAATTTGATACGGCAAGACGTGCGGGCAATTTAACAAGAATGGCGGAACTGCAGTATGCGCGTATTCCAGATTTAGAAAAGAAGTTAGCGGCAGAAAATGCTCGCGAAACACAAGAAACAAAGTTGGTACGTAGCAAAGTGACAGAAGAAGAAATTGCAGAGGTGGTATCGAAATGGACGCATATTCCTGTTTCTAAAATGTTGGAAGGTGAAAAAGAAAAATTACTCCATATGGAAGATGCATTACATAAGCGCATCATTGGCCAAAGCCAAGCTGTATCTGCAATTTGTAATGCGATTCGACGTTCCCGTGCTGGTTTGTCAGATCCCAAACGACCGATTGGATCATTTTTATTTTTAGGCCCAACAGGTGTTGGGAAAACAGAATTATGCAAAGCGCTAGCGCAATTTTTATTTGATACAGAAGATGCAGTGATTCGTGTAGATATGTCAGAGTTTATGGAAAAGCATTCTGTTTCGCGTTTAGTCGGTGCGCCTCCTGGCTATGTTGGATATGAAGAAGGTGGTTATTTAACTGAGCTAGTAAGACGTAAACCTTACTCTGTCATTTTGTTGGATGAAATGGAAAAAGCACATCACGATGTTTTCAATATTTTATTGCAAGTATTGGATGATGGACGTTTAACGGATAGCCACGGACGTACAGTAGATTTTCGCAATACGATTATCGTGATGACATCGAATTTAGGTTCTGAGTTAATTCAAGATATTTCAAAGCATGGCGATTATTTCGAAATGAAAAAAGCGGTACTCAATTTAGTTGGCCAGCATTTCCGTCCTGAATTTATGAATCGTATTGATGAAACTGTTGTTTTCCATCCATTAGATTTAGAGCAAATTAAAAAAATAACTACTATTCAAGTTGATCGTTTACGTTCGCGATTAAGTGAAAAAGATATTGGGATCAGTGTCAGTGATGAAGCGATGGATTATTTAGCAGCGACGGGGTATGATCCAGTATATGGAGCAAGACCTTTAAAGCGCGCAATTCAGCAGCATTTAGAGAATCCATTGGCACAAGAAATTTTAGCTGGCGCGGTCCTTCCAGGAACGACAATACTTGTTGCGATGGAGAATGGCAAAATTAAATTTTGAGAACCTGATTAATTAAGGATGATGCTATGTATAAACATATTTTATTAGCAACCGATCTTACCGATGAAACTGATTTTATCATCAATAAAGTACGTACTATTCGTGGTTATACAAATGCAACATTGAGTATTGTCCACGTAGTTGAGCCATTGCCAGGCTATAGCTATGCTTATTTAGGTATCGAAGATATTGAAGGTCAGTTGATTGATGAAGCGAAGGGATCGATTGCAAAACTAGGACAAACCTTAGGTGTCGATGCAAAAGATCAGTGGATTGAAGTTGGCCCAACAAAGTCGAAAATTCTTTCTGTAGCAGAAAGCATTGGTGCGGATCTCATTATCTGCGGTAGTCACGGTCGTCATGGTTTGTCATTGTTACTGGGCTCCACTGCAAATGCTATTTTGCATGGTGCTAAATGCGATGTGTTGACAGTTCGCTTACCAGAATAAACTTTATTTTCATTGTACATTCAGTTTACTAAAGAGGCATTCTTGCCTCTTTTTTTATGTCCGTCTCTTTCTAGGGGTATAATTAAGATATGTCATCCCGAGCGATAGCGAGGGACCTCCATGGAGGTCCCTCGCTATCGCTCGGGATGACAAAACTGGGGATGAGAGCAATATGTGTATCCGTTACCAATGTCATGGCAATGTCAGAGAAACCGTATTGAATGTGGAAGATAGTGGTTTTTCAGCAGATGAAATAGTAAAGCAATTTTCACAAGCGTTGCATAGCAATCAAGGTATTCATACAGTCATTATCGAAAATATGGAATTTGAAGAACATGGCATGACTGCATTGTGCCATGCTGTGTTAGGTCATCGATCATTACGCCATCTTAGTTTATTGGGGGTGCGTTGTGCTTCTTATTTGAAAACAACTGGAGATGAGTATTATTTCCCACTTGATCTTGATAAAGTAGTAGAGAATCTCTGTGCCATTCTGCGGGATGGGAAGTTGTATTCTCTCCAAATAAAAGACCTAGAATTTATAGATCGTACGCAGAGAACCTATGAGCATTTTGATATGGTTGATCCAGCAACAATGCGTGATCTATTGTTGCAAGAGAAGCAGCCATTTTATATAAAAGAAATGACAGAAGCTTTAGAACATAATCCTTATTTAAAAAGTATTGAGATATCCATTGTTGATACAGACATGAAGAAAGTGTTGCAAGAAATTCGTTGGACAATCGAACATCGGTTGGCATCAGAACAAATAAACAAAGTTTTCCAAGGGACGCATGCGGCAATGTAGGCATATGGTTGATTTTCTCCCTTCTCCCGGAGTGCTTTTTACGAGGGGAGAAGGGTCAGGGATGAGGGTTTTGATACCCTCACCCCTGGCCCCTCTCCCAAAGAGAAGCATTTTGGGAGAGGGGATGACGCGATTTCTGATTTACGAAACAACGTCACGTTGAAAAAGGATCCTGCGATGGAATTTAAAGATTATTACGCAACATTAGGTGTAACAAGAGACGCAAAAGAAGAAGATATTAAACGTGCTTATCGTAAATTAGCACGTAAGTATCATCCTGATGTTAGCAAAGAACCCAATGCAGAAGAAAAATTTAAAGAAGTACAAGAAGCGTATGAAGCTTTAAAAGATAGTAAAAAACGTTCTGCATACGATCAACTGGGTAGCCAATGGAAAAATGGCCAAGACTTTCGTCCACCACCAAATTGGCATGAATACTCACACGTCGATCCGAGTACATTTCAACAAGAAAATTACGAAGACTTCAGTGATTTTTTTGCATCGATATTCGGTAGCTCACAACAAGCGCGCTCACATGCGCAACATCAACAAATCAAGAGGCGTGGTCGTGATGAGCATGCAAAAATTCTTATAAGTTTGGAAGAAGCGTATCGTGGTGGTGAGAAAAATATTCAAATTCAAATGCCAGAAGCTGATGCCCATGGTCAATTAAAAAACCAAACACGCGTTTTGAAAATGACAATTCCTGCTGGTGTTGTATCAGGCCAGCAATTACGTTTAGCACAACAAGGTGCGCCTGGTGTTGGGGGTGGACAGCCTGGTGATTTGTATTTAGAAATTGAAGTACAGTCGCATCGTTATTTTACCTTGCAAGGTAAAGATGTTTACCTCACGTTACCTATTGCGCCATGGGAAGCTGCGCTAGGTGCAAAAGTGATGGTGCCAACTTTAGGTGGCTCAGTCGAAATGAAAGTGGCGGCTGGTTCACAAGCAGGACAAAAATTACGTTTGAAAGGTAGAGGATTACCCAGTAAACCAGTGTCGGGCGATCAGTATGTCATGTTGCAAGTTGTTACCCCGAGTGCGAAAACAGATGTGCAACGTGAGTTATATGAAAAGATGGCGAAAGAGATGGCATTTAATCCGCGTGCGAATATGGTGTAAGGAGTAGACGATGATAAAGCATATTATTATCAGTGAAACTTCAATCGAAACAGATCCACAATTAACACTAGAAGAGTTGTGTCTCGCATGTGGTGTGTCGCGTGAATTTATTCAAGAGTTAATTGAATATGGTGTTTTAGAATTAGATGATGTCGAGCCAGAGTCCTATCGTTTCGATCCTGTTGAGTTACGACGCATTCGCACGATTGTCAATTTACAATCTGATTTAGAGCTCAATCTTCCAGGAGCTGCATTAGTCGTCGATTTAATGGAAGAGCTAGATGAAATGCGCACTCGCGTTACCATGTTAGAAAAGCATATTGTTATTACGCATAAATGACTGGGGTCCTGTCACAGTGAAGTTTTTCGTGCTCGCAGGCTGCGCGCGAAAAAAGGCTTCACTGTACACCCCATTTTTTTATATATCGTTCAACGTCCCGCGATTTATTCGGCGTTGTTGCATAAATCAAAATCTGTACTATTCCCCTCTCCCAAAATGCTTTTCTTTGGGAGAGGGGCTAGGGGTGAGGGTGTTTGAAGTGGCACAAATATCTTTAGGAGGCACATACCTTGCTCAAAACCCTCATCCCCAACCCTTCTCCCCTCGTAAAAATCACTCCGGGAGAAGGGAGAAAATCGATTTATGCAACAATGCCGATTTATTCGCGGGATCCAGTGCCGCTTCCTAGCAACAAGCTAAAATGACTGAGTCAGGGAATTTATAGAGTTATTTTCTTTTTTTATCAGGACCTTTACCTTGGTCCTTTTCTTTATCTTTAGCATCTAACTCAATAGAAGCTACTTCTCTCTCTGTTAATACTTTCCAGAGGAACAAGCCAATGGCTGCTGCGCCTGCGATGACGAGAGTTACAGTTGTGGTTTTAGGATATTTTTGTGGGAGTGCACGCAATTCGTTTAGCACCCAATTATCATCATATTTGGGCTGTCGCTGTGGTAGGAATCCTTTGTCAGATAATTGGGTATCAATGGTAACAGTATATCCAGCGCTAAATATGGGTGAGAGGGCTAAGTGTTGGGTAAAAACTTTTTCTCTCTCATTTTCTGGCATCGTTTGTAATGCTACGTTAGTAACATGCAACATAACTTCACCAACATAACCGCTCAGTACAGATAAATTTAATAATAGTTTTTGTGTTGTTGCGATGGCTTTCTCTTCTTTGCTATCTGCTAGTAGCTCTGCAAACTCTTGTTTAACAGTCCCCTGTGCATTAAGTAATTCTCGAAAAGCGATATCGATAATTTTTTTCTTAAATGCTTCCGCTGCTTTGAGAGTGTTTTGAGTTGCCTTATTGTCAATTAATTTGAATTGATTACTTTCATCAATATCAGATTTCTTTAGTCCAGCTAATAGTTGTTGATAGTCACTTACAAGCTCAAGTTGTTCTTTCTCATCTAGCAATTCTGGAAAACCATTGAATACACGATTTGCATTCAATGGCTGACTTAAATAATGCAGCGCGCTGTTAACATGCTTTGCTCTGACTTGAGCATCTTGAAATTTAGCTTTTAATCGCGCAATAAGAGTCGCAGGTTTTGCAGGTGCGAGCAAAGCTGCGCGTTGAAATGCTCTGAGTGGGTCGCTGCCAGGTGGCAAGACAGCTTTGAGTTCCTTATTCGATGCGCCCATAAATCCCTCTGTATCGTTTTTGTTAGTTTATAGACTGTGAATATTAAACATAAACGGACCCTTTTTGGTAGTCCTTTCTCCAAAAATCATACCTTGAGGTTGTAAAGAGAATAGGCGATGATAAGTTATCATCACAATAGTATGGGTGCACTACCCCTTGTCGTTTCAAAGAGGTGTATGAGATGGAAATCAAAGAACTCTTACAGTTATGTGTTACTAAAAAAGCATCAGATTTGCATTTATCTGCCGGTATGCCGCCATTGTTTCGTATTGATGGTGAATTGGTGGATATAGGTGGTATTGAGCGATTGGAGAATGATGCTGCTAAAAAAATGATTTATAGCGTGATGAAAGAAGAGCAAATTAAAGAGTTTGAAGAAAATTGGGAAATCGATTTTGCAATTTTCATCAAAGGTCTTGCTAATTACCGAGTCAATGTTTTTCGCCAAGTATTAGGTATTTCAGCTGTATTTAGACTTGTTCCAGAGCGAGTACCCTCATTAGACGAATTGAATATGCCACCCATATTCAAACAATTGTTAGATTTACCGAATGGATTAATTCTTGTTACCGGTCCAACAGGTTCAGGAAAAAGTACAACACTGGCAGCCATGATTGATCACATCAATCAAACACAGGCATGTCATATTCTTACAATTGAAGATCCTATTGAGTTTAAACATCACAGTAAAAAATCTCTCATTAATCAGCGAGAAGTACATCGTGATACACATGACTTTAATGCCGCATTGCGATCAAGCTTGCGTGAAGATCCTGATGTGATACTGGTTGGCGAAATGCGAGATTTAGAAACCATACGGCTGGCATTAACAGCAGCAGAAACAGGTCACTTAGTGATGGCAACATTGCATACGAGTTCTGCGCCGCGTTCTGTGAGCCGGATTGTCGACGTATTTCCTGCAGCGGAAAAAGGTGTAATTCGCAATATGTTATCGGAATCATTACAAGCAGTGATATGCCAGTCGTTAATTAGTCGAGTGAGTGGTGGACGTGTTGCCGCATTTGAAATTATGTTAGGCACTAATGCCATTCGTAATTTAATTCGTGAAGATAAAATTGCGCAAATGTATTCAGCTATCCAAACAGGTTCTGAAAAAGGTATGTGCACACTAGATCAATATCTACAGCGCTTAGTAGGTAAAAATGAAATTGAAAAACATACCGCACACCAATTAGCATCCAATAAAGAATTGTTTGCTTAAACAATCACAGGAGAATTTGCATGTCACGTGTAGCAAAAGGATTTACTTTTTATGAAGTTATCATTGCGATAGTAGTGCTTGGTGTGTTGGGTTTAATTGCAGGGCCTGCTTATATGAATTTTTTATCACGTAGCTATTTCAAAGATGTGATAGAAGTAACAGCACCTTACAAGCAAGCAGTTCTGGAATGTTTTGAGAAGACAAATAAATTAGTAGGATGTAATGGTGGTACTTATACGATTCCTGCCAATATTTCTAAAGCTAAACCACCTGTTGCATCGTTAGTCGTTGTTAATGGTGTGATCACTGTAGCGCCCGTTCCGACGCGTGGTGTATTAGCAACAGATGACTACGTGCAAACACCAACGATAGTAAAAAATAAATTAGAATGGAAAGTTTCAGGTGGCGCAATTAAAAGTGCTTTGGCGGATGGTGGTTGAAATACTGTTATTCTTGGTATGCCATTGCTATCCCGAGCGTAGCATTGTCATCCCGAGCGTAGCGAGGGATCTCCCGCACCAGTACTTCATTCACTTTCACGATACACCAGGGAGGTCCTTCGTCGCTACGTTCCTCAGGATGACACAATTTTAGAAGGCATTATGTAGTGTCACTTTCGCATCAAGAGCTTGAGATGTTCGCGGTGCATATAGCTTCATAGCATTTCCCCCTAACATGGCACGTTGATCTTCAAGAGTGATATTTTTTTCAAGAATAAATCGCTGTGTCATATCAACCCATTTGTCATATCCACCAGCCGTATTCACAACCGGCCAATCACTGCCCCAGATCAAGCGTTTTGGCCCAAACGTTTGGTACAAGACATCAAGATAAGGTTGTATATCTTTGTAAGTGCAATTAGCAGGTGCTTCTGATAGTAAACCTGATAATTTGCATGAAACATTGGGATTTTTGGCAAGTATAAACATCTGCTGTGTCCATTGTGAAGCATCAAACTTATGATCTGCAATTCTTGGCTTTGCAGCATGATCAATCACAACTTTCAATGCCGGAAATGCAGTTAGCAATTTAATAAGGTGTTCGAGATGGTAAGGTTTAACTAATGCCTCGAAAACTAAATTATTTTTAATGAGTAACTCGTAAATAGGTTTAAATTTTGGATTTAACATCCATTGTGGATCTTCAATATCTTGTAGCATAGGGCGGATGCCAACGAATTTTGGATTTTGCATAAAGTCATTCAGAATTTTAAGCGCAGTAGGCATTTCCATATTTACCCATCCTACAACTCCTGCAATGAATTCATGTTTCTTTGCAAACTCAAGTAACATAACAGTTTCAAGTTGATTCGCGGATGCTTGTACTAAAATAGTTTTTTTAATGCCATGCTTTTGTCTAATAGCCGATAAGTCTTGTGGTAAAAAATCTTGTTTTAAAGGAGTGGGTGCATTCTTCATCCATTTATAAAAGGGTCTTGTTGGATGTGAATGTAATTTGAATTTCCAAAAATGTTGATGCGCATCAACTATATCTATCGCCTGATTTGTAAAGGTAGATTGCTTTTCTAATTTTACATCTGCATTTGGAGCTACGCTCATTGCTTTCATATCTAATTTCGCTGCTGCAGTGAGATGAGCAATACTTTCAGCAGCGATTAAGCCGCTATCTCTTAATTCTAACCAGAATTGCAATGCTAATGGTGTTTTTGCGAAATTTAATGAATCTGTTAATTCTTTTCGTGTGCGTGCGCCAACCACAACGCGTGCGACTTGTGGATGCATATGCGCAAATTGCATAGCTGCGTGCGCAAGTGGAATGTGATATTTGCTGCAGATAGCTATCATTTTTTCTTTTTTAGCTCTAATCTCAGCTGAAGCAGGTTGATACTTGTAAAGTAAATTCTGCGGATCGCTGAGTATGCCGCCTGCATAAGGTGCAGCAATATAAAGTTGAATGCCACGTTGTTTACATAATGGAAATAATTCAGCAAGTGCAGAATGATCAAGTAAGTTATAACAGCCTGCAATCATCACTCGATCTATTTTGAATTTGCCATCTTTGATCATTTGAATCGTTGTTGCGGCATCATTTGAACCTATACCAATGACCTGAGCTCTCCCTTGCTCCTTTAAGGATTGGAAAGCTTGATAACCACCATCTTTTTGATCGAAGAATACTTGTGAATGCCCAGCAAATTTTGCTTCGCCATGTGTTTGCGGATCCATATCATGCAAATACAATCCATGAAAGCTAGAGAGCATTAATCTAAGTTGGCTGTGGCGAGCGGATTTTTTAATACCTTTTCCACTGTAATCAAATCGCTGTGCAAAACCAGTTGAGCTCGTAAAACCATTGGAGTTATCCGCTTGTTTGTTGGGAGTAATAATACGTCCTGCTTTGGTAGTAACTTTAATCGTACCAAGCTTGTCTTGAGGTAAAAGCTTTAATGCAACGCCTAGGATATTTTCTTGTATGCCATCGCCATAGTGGGGAGCGCAATCAACTTCATCGATGCCGCTGTCAACCGCAAGCTTTAAAGTATTTGCCATTTCTTCAATAGGTACTACTTCAACTCCCCAATGCGCAAAGCCTAGGACTAGCTTGTGTGGTCTAGCGATTGCCATAATTTTCTCTTTTAAAAATGAATAATGCGTTGGATTATGCGTATATAAACTCCCTCCTTTGAAAAAGGAGGGTTAGGGAGGATTTATATAAATCCCTCTGTATCTCCCTTTTTCAAAAGGAGAAATGATGGGTAATACTAACCAAAATTCTGCGCTACAAAATCCCAGTTTACCAGTTCCCAGAATTTTTCAACGTAGGTAGGACGTGCATTGCGATAATCAATGTAATAAGCATGTTCCCAAACATCGCATGTGAGTAGTGCAGTTTTGCCGTGTTTCATCGGTAAATCTGCATTGCTTGTGCTTTGTAATTCTAAATCACCTTGTGCGTTTTTCACTAACCAACCCCAGCCTGAACCAAAGGTCGTAATAGCTGTTTGGCTGAAACGTTTTTTGAACTCATCGAAAGAACCAAATGCTTTCACAATGGCATCTGCTAATTTGCCGGTAGGTTCATTTTTGCTATTAGGGGTCAAGCAATTCCAATAAAAAGTATGATTCCATATTTGCGCAGCATTGTTAAAAATACCGCCACTGGATTTCATAATGATATTTTCTAATGATTCATTTGCAAATTCATTATCTTTGATTAAATTATTTAAGTTAGTAACATATGCCTGATGATGCTTTCCATAGTGGTATTCTAATGTTTCTTTAGAAATGATAGGTTGTAATGCGTCAAGTGCATAAGGCAGTTTTGGTAATTCGATTGTCATGCGTGATCTCCATCTAGTAGGTGGCATATTAAAGCAAATCTAAGGTGTGCTGTCATCCTTGCTGTCATTCTGAGCAGGGTTGTCATCCCGAGCGTAGCGAGGGATCTCTATGGAGGTCCCTCGCTACGCTCGGAATGACAGAATGACAGGAATAATAAGGAGATAACATGCTCACCGTAGCATTAAATATAGGACTAGCCTTTTTAGAAGGCATCGCATTAATTATATCCCCATGTATTTTACCCGTGCTGCCCATTATTTTGTCGGGGTCGCTAGATGGTAGTCGTAAGCGTCCCTATGGGATTATTGTCGGATTTGTTTTGTGTTTTTCTCTCTTTACTTTTTTTTCACGCTCACTTGTTGTGTATACAGGAATTGATTTAAGTATCGTCAGATATATTTCATATGTTTTACTGTTAGCATTTGGTGTGATGATGTTGTCAGAAAGTCTCAGTGCGAAATTTATGTTGTTAACGCAACGACTTTCAAACATTGGTTCATCATTAGCAAGCGTCAATGATACAACCGGTGGTTTCCGCAGTGGGCTAGTGCTGGGAGGATTAGTTGGTGTCATTTGGACGCCATGCGCGGGTCCGATTTTGGCTGCGGTGATAGTGCAAACTGTTTTGCAAACGACTTTATGGGATAGTTTTTTGATTGTTCTCGCATTTGGTTTAGGTGCAGCAGTCCCGATGTTGTTCATCGCATTATTTGGGAGAAAACTAATGGAAAAAGTTTCATTTCTTAAAACTCACGCATACTTATGCCGAAAAATATTGGGTATTGTTATTATCACGGCAGTTATTTATATGTTAGTCGGTGAAGGTGTTGCGCCTGTATTAGCTAATGAAAATCAGAAAGTTCCAACACAATTAACACATGAGCTTTCTACTCCATATCAAGCACCCGTAGTTGGTGGCATTGAGACATGGATTAATTCATCTCCATTGCAATTAGATGCATTAAAAGGCAAAGTCGTGCTCATTGATTTTTGGACGTATAGTTGTATTAACTGCATACGTACATTGCCGTACATAAAAAGTTGGTACCAAAAATATCATGATAAAGGACTAGTGATTATTGGTGTGCATGCGCCAGAGTTTGATTTTGAAAAAGATGTAACAAATGTAAGAAACGCGGTAAAGAAATTTGGAATTGAATATCCTGTTGCATTAGATAATCATTTTGTCACATGGCAAAACTTTAAAAATAAATATTGGCCAGCACATTATCTCATCGATAAAAATGGTAACGTTGTTTATGAACATTTTGGTGAAGGTGAATACGATACAACTGAAAATAATATTAGGTTTCTTTTAGGTATTGCAGGCGCTAATTCGGAGTTTACGGCAGAGCGCGTATCGTGGGGGCAAACACCCGAAACGTATCTTGGTTCTGCGCGTGCCGCAAATTTTTCAGGGGCAATTGGGCTAGTTGATTATCAAGTGCGACTGTATGAATTCCCAGCCGCTTTAGAAAAAAATAATTGGGCGTTACAGGGTGGTTGGAAAGTGTTTCCCGAAAAAATTGTGAGTGCGGCATCTGGTGCGGCAATTAAATTGAATTTTAAAGCGCGTAATGTATTTATGGTAATGGGTAGTGAGTCACATCAACCAATTAAAGTGAAAATATTATTAAATGGCGAACAAGTGATTCATGAAAAAGGTAAAGATGTTGTAAACAGTGCGCTTGAAGTAAAAGACAATCGTTTGTATGAAGTGGTGCAATTGCCTGAGTCTGGAAATGGGGTCTTGCAAATTATTGCATCGGCACCAGGTTTAGAGGTGTTTACGTTTACGTTTGGGTAAGTCTCCTCACCCGTCGCATAAAAAGCATGCGCCGACCTCTCCACAGGTGGAGAGGTGATTTAATATTTTTCCCTCCCTTCTCCCAAAGCGTTTTTTGCGTATGGGAGAAAGGGCTGGGGATGAGGGTAGTTAAAAACCCTCTTCCTTCCTCTTCGTCAACACTTCAAATCCAGTTTCAGTCACGAGAATGGTATGTTCCCATTGTGCAGATAAACTGTGGTCTTTGGTGACGACAGTCCAATTATCTGGTAATAATTTGACCGCTCGCTTACCAGCATTAATCATAGGTTCGATTGTGAAAATCATACCAACTTGCAATGCTTCACCTGTGCCAGGCTGACCGTAATGCAAAACATTAGGTGGTTCGTGGAAAATTTTTCCTATTCCATGGCCACAATATTCACGTACTACAGAGAAGCGTTGTTTCTCAGCGTGCTCTTGAATGACCGCGCCAATATCACCTAGCTGCGCTCCAGGTTTGACTTGTTCAATGCCTTTATAGAGACACTCCTGAGTCACCCGAATGAGGCGATCTGCTAGAACCGTTGGCTTTCCAACCACAAACATTTTACTGGTATCGCCATGGTATTCATCTTTGATCACGGTGATATCTATGTTAATAATATCCCCTTCTTTCAATACCTTAGGTCCAGGAATGCCGTGGCAAACTTGATGATTCACTGAGGTACAGATCGACTTAGGAAAGCCATGATAATTTAGTGGTGCAGGGATCGCTTTTTGCACATTCACTATATAGTCATGACAGATCTCATTTAATTGATCTGTGGAGATGCCCGCTTTGACATGAGATTCGATCATCTCAAGTACTTCAGCTGCTAAGCGTCCTGCGACGCGCATTTTTGCAATTTCTTCTGGTGTTTTGATTGTAATATTCATGGCTGCATAAATCTTGTTGAGATATAACAACTATGGTATAAAGGCGGGCTTCTATAAGCAATTGAAATTTTATTAACTTATCTTATAATTGCTGACCGCGGTCTTAAGGCTGTGGACATCATATGTACGATAATTTTATTAACCCGCACACGTATCACAACGACTGACTGGGTGCCCGGGCCTAAAAACTGGGTCTGTCAGTGGGATATGTGGAGGCTTAACCCAAACACAAGAGGAATACTATGTTAGTACCTAGCATGCGTGACATGTTGAAAGCAGGCGTTCACTTCGGACACCAAACCTGTTATTGGAACCCAAAAATGGGTTCATATATTTATGGCGCTCGTAACAAGATCCATATTATCAACTTAGAAAAAACCGTTCCTATGTTAAAAGATGCACTCAACTTTATGGGTAGTATTGCAGCTAAGAAAGGTAAAGTTCTATTTGTTGGTACCAAGCAAGCAGCGCAAGAAGTTATTAAAGATGAAGCACAACGTTGCTTCATGCCATACGTTAACCATCGTTGGTTAGGTGGTATGTTAACCAATTACAAAACAATCCGTCAGTCAATTCGTCGTTTGAAAGAATTGGAAGGAATGTTTGATAAGAGTTCATTTGGTCGTTTAAACAAAAAAGAAATTCTTATGCTAACCCGCGAAAAAGCAAAATTAGAGCGCAGCCTTGGTGGTATTAAAAACATGGGCGGCTTACCTGATGCTATTTTCGTTATCGACGTTGGTCATGAAAACATTGCGATTGCAGAAGCAAATCGTTTAGGTATTCCAGTTATTGGTATTGTTGATACAAACAATAGTCCAAAAGGTGTAAGCCATGTAATTCCAGGTAACGACGATTCACTACGTTCTATTCATTTATATGCTAAATGCGTTGCTGATTGCATTATTGATGCACGTGGAAGCAATCCTGAAATCGTTGCTGCAGGAAATGATGAATTCGTGGAAGTTGATGAAGCTGCACGTCTTCGCAATGAACAAGCAGGCGAAGCATAATAAATAATTTTGGAGTGTTTGTATTATGGCGATTACCGCTGCACTAGTGAAAGAATTACGCGAGCGTACTGGCGCTGGCATGATGGAGTGCAAAAAAGCATTAGAAGCTACTAATGGTGATATACAATTAGCAATTGAAGAGTTGCGTAAATCAGGTCGTACCAAAGCAGATAAAAAAGCGGGTCGAGTTGCTGCTGAAGGTGTTGTCATTATCCATACAGCAGATGATGGTAAGAGTGCTGTGATGGTTGAGATCAATAGTGAAACTGACTTCGTAGCACGCGATGTTAACTTCTTAGCATTTGCTGATGCTGTTGCAAAAGCAGCATTAAACGGCAAAGCAACAGATGTTGACGCACTTGCAGCTTTATCATTAAAGGAATTTGATGGTGTAAGCGTAGAAGAAGCACGCAAAAATTTAGTTGCGAAAATTGGTGAAAACATCAGTGTTAGACGTCTTGCAAGAACAAGCGCATCAGCAACCAACGTAGGTACATACTTACACGGTAGCAGAATTGGTGTGTTAGTTGAGTTAGACGGTGACAATAAAGATTTGGCAAAAGATATCGCGATGCATGTTGCTGCTTGCAAACCAATAGTGGTTTCGCAAGATGAAGTGCCAAGCGATGTAGTTGCTAAAGAAAAAGAAATTTACATGGCGCAAGCTGCTGGTAGTGGTAAACCACAAGAAATCATCGAAAAAATGGTTGCTGGCAAGCTCAAGAAATACTTAGATGAAATTAGCTTGTTGGGTCAACCATTCGTAAAAGACCCAGATACAATGATTGCGAATTTGCTAGGTAAAAACAGAGCTAAAGTTGTGTCATTTATTCGATTTGAAGTCGGTGAAGGTATCGAAAAAGAATCGGAAGATTTTGTGGAAGCAGTGATGGCCCAAGTTCAGGGAAGCTAATACATATGGAAAATGCGTCATCAGATATGAGTCATGCAAAACCCGTTTACAAACGGGTTTTGCTCAAATTAAGTGGTGAAGCGTTACAAGGTGATCATTCGCTAGGGATTGATCCTACAAAAGTTGCTAGGATTAGTACTGAAATTGCGGCTGTGATAAAGCTAGGAGTGGAAGTTGCGTTAGTGATTGGCGGTGGAAATTTAATTCGCGGTGCGGATTTATATACCACTGGGTTTGATCGTATCACCGCAGATCAAATGGGAATGATGGCAACAGTCATTAATGGTTTAGCACTACGCGATATCATGCAAAGCAAAAATATTCCTACGAAGGTAATGTCAGCAATTTCAATTCCTGGGTTGGTAGAAAGATACGATAGATGTCGTGCTATTGAAGCATTACATAATGGATATGTAACTGTGTTTGTTGCAGGTACAGGCAATCCATTAGTGACAACAGACTCTGCCGCAGCATTGCGCGGTGTCGAAATCAAAGCGGATATCGTTGTGAAAGCAACCAAAGTCGATGGTGTATTTGCTGCAGATCCTATCAAAAATCCAAAAGCAGAACGTTATGTCACATTAACCTACGATCAAGTGTTAGAACAACGCTTAGGTGTAATGGATATGAATGCAATTTTATTATGTCGAGATAATAGTCTTCCATTGCGTGTATTTAACATGAATAAGCTAGGTGGTTTACAGCGTATTGTGTTGGGTGAAGATGTAGGGACTTTAATTCAAAGTGGAGAATCATAATCATGTCGCATAAAGCAATTAAAGATGCTGAAGGTCGCATGCATAAGAGTATCGATGCATTTAAAAATGAAGTAACACGATTACGTACTGGTCGTGCGCATCCTAGTTTACTGGAACATTTGCGCATAGATTATTATGGAAATGAAACACCATTAACTCAAGTATCCAATATTACAGTGGGTGATGCTCGTACCCTCGTAATTACGCCATGGGAAAAGAAATTAATCCCACAAATTGAAAAAGCAATCATGGCATCTGATTTAGGATTAAATCCTGCAACATCAGGTGAAGTGATTCGTGTACCATTGCCAGCATTGACTGAGCAACGTCGTAAAGATTTAATTAAAGTTTTACGCGGTTCAGCAGAAGACGCGCGTGTTAGCATTCGTAATGCAAGACGTGACGCAAATAATATATTGAAAGAAGAGCTCAAAAGTAAACTTATCGCGGAAGACGAAGAAAAGCGTTTAACCGATAACGTGCAAAAGATAACAGACAAATATATCGCTGATATAGATCAATTACTTGCAGCAAAAGAAACGGATTTAATGGCGATCTAAGAGTGAATGCATCTGTTGATAATCTAAAACCTAAACATATTGCCATCGTAATGGATGGCAATGGTCGTTGGGCTAAGAAACGTTTTTTACCTCGAGTTGCTGGACATAAAGCAGGTGTTGAATCTGTACGTCAAGTTGTGAAATCCTGCATTGAGAAAAAAATTGAAGTTTTGAGTTTATTTGCATTTAGTAGTGAGAACTGGCGTCGACCTGAACAAGAAGTCGATTACTTGATGGGTTTGTTCATTACAGCATTGCAAAAAGAATCTAAAAAACTACATGAACAAAATGTGCAGTTACGTATCATCGGTGAACGCACTCGATTTGCAAAAGAATTACAAGAACAAATAGAAAAAGCTGAGGCGCTAACTGCAGCCAATACCGGGTTGAAGTTAGTCATAGCTGCCAATTACGGTAGCAAGTGGGAATTGTGTGAAGTCGTTAAAAAAATTCTTTCATCAGGTAAGCAAGATATTGAAAGCATCACGCCAGAATTAATTCAGGCGAACCTTACAACGGCAGACTTACCGGATCCTGATTTATTTATTCGTACGAGTGGCGAGCAACGCATTAGTAATTTTATGTTGTGGCAAATTGCGTATGCAGAGTTATATTTTACCGATACATTATGGCCTGACTTTACTAAAGAAGAATTAGAAAAAGCGTTAACTTATTTTTCGAGTCGTGAAAGAAGATTTGGTTTAACCAGCGAGCAATTACGAGTAGAAACGAATGCTTAAGCAACGGATTATCACGGCTGCTATTTTAATACCTTTATTTATTTTTCTCGTTTTAAAGCTTTCTCCACCTTATTTTGCACTGCTAACCGGTGTCATGGTTTTGATTGCCGCGTGGGAATGGTCTACATTGATGGAAGTGAAGTCACCCATCAAAAAAATCATTTATCCTGTGATCATTGGGTTATTATTATTTGCATCATTAACATTATCTACAACTGGTATCTTAACCATCACCTGCATTTGGTGGGTCAGCGCGCTCATATTAGTCATTCGTTATCCAAACGGCAGTGGCGTTTGGGGAAGTGGCGTTATCGTGCGTAGCTTAATGGGCTTATTTGTTTTAGTTCCTTGTTGGCGCGCAATTATTTTTATTCATAGCAGTGGTCATGATGGTCCGTATAGATTGCTTTTTCTGTTTATATTGATTTGGGGAGCCGATTCAGCAGCTTATTTTGTGGGTAGAGCCTGCGGTAAGCACAAGTTAGCACCCGTCGTGAGTCCTGGAAAAACATGGGAAGGCGCGCTAGGTGCTATTGTTTTTACAACAGCGATTTCGCTATGCGCACTGTATTTTACACAGACTCCACACCGTGTTTGGTTAGGCGCGATTATTTTAACCTGTCTCATTGTGATTTTTTCCATCATAGGCGATCTTTTTGAAAGCATGTTAAAGCGTAAAGCTGGCGTCAAAGATTCTGGCAGTATATTTCCTGGTCACGGTGGAATCTTGGATCGCATTGATAGCTTAACTGCAGCAGCACCATTTTTTGCATTAGGTGCGTTATTACTTGGGAAAATTTATTATTAATACTGGATTTACATTGCCGAACTCTGGATAATTGGGCACTGTTTTCAATAAGGCTGTTACAAAACATATGAAAAAGAAAATTTTACTGGTAGCTTTATTAATGAATTTACTAGCAGCAGAAGTACACGCTGCTGCATTCGTCGTGAAGAATATTGAAGTCGACGGTTTGCAACGTATTTCGAGTGAGACAGTTACGAATTATTTACCTATAAAACGTGGTCAAACGTTGCGCCCAGATAAAACTGCGGCCATTATCAAATTGTTATATCAAACTGGTTTTTTCGAACATATCAATTTATATCGTCGCGGCGATACATTGGTTGTTGATGTTGTTGAACGACCAACGATAGGTCAGTTAAAAATCACAGGGAACTCGGTTGTTCCAACAGATAAATTAACATCTGTGATGAAGAGTGTTGATATCGCAGAAGGCCGTGTTTACAACCGTGCTATGTTAGATAAGATCAAGCAAGGGTTGTTGAATCAATACTACGAATTGGGTCGTTATAATGCACGGGTTGAAGTCACTGTAACGCCTGCATCACGTAACCGCGTGATGGTGAAAATCGATATTTCTGAAGGTTTAGTTGCTAGAGTTGATAAGATTAATATTATCGGCAATCATGCTTTCAAACAAAAAGTGTTAGAAAAGCAATTAGACTTAACGACACCTGGGTTACTCACTTTCTTCACGCAAACAGATCGTTATGCACAAGAGAAGTTAGAAAGCAGTCTCGAAAAGTTACGTAATTATTATTTAGATCATGGTTATGTGCGTTTTGCTATTCAATCAGCACAGGTTGGAATTACGCCAGATCGCAAATCTGTTTATTTGACTATCGTTGTTGATGAAGGCGCTGCGTACCATGTCAAAGGTTTCAGTGTATCTGGTACGACGATTGTCCCACGTGAAAAATTAGAGAAGTTAGTCACATTTAAAGCTGGGGATGTCTTCTCTCGCCAAAAAATTCTCGACTGTGAAAAATCAATGAATGATGTTTTAGGTCAAGTTGGTTATCTCTATGCAGAAGTAAACTTGAATCCAAATATTAATGACGTAGATAAAACAGTATTTTTAGATTTCAACATGCGACCAGGTAAGCGTACCTATGTGCGTCATATTTATTTCACTGAAAACTCTAAAACCAATGACGAAGTGTTGCGTCGTGAAATAGAGCAAATGGAAAACGCTGTCGTTTCTACGAAACGTTTAGATGATTCAAAGCATAAATTGAAATTGAAGCCATTCATTAAAGAAGTGGATATGGGTATCGTACCTGTACCTAATCACGATGATATGGTCGATGTGAATTATAAGATTACTGAGCAAAGCTCCGCTGAAGCTTCATTTAGTGTTGGATATTCACAGTTGGATAGAGTGATCCTTGGCGCTGGCTTTAATCAGAAAAACTTTTTAGGAACCGGTAAAACATTAGGGATTAATGCGTCACGTAGCCGTTTCCAAACGACATACGGTATTAATTTTACAGATCCCTATTACACTCAAGATGGCATTAGCCGTACTATTAGCTTAGCCGCGTCAAAGTTTAATCCTGGTGCTGCCAATATTACGAATGGCTATACTTCAGATGAGTATGATGGTTCTGTGACATATGGTATTCCATTGGGTCAAGAAGCTGGAGTGTTGAACGAAATTGACTTGGGTTATGGATATCAAAGTACATTAGTTAACTTGAACGGGTCGAATATTTCAAATCAAGTCACTAGTTTTGTGAATGATCATGGACGTCATTTCCAACAATTAGATTTGATTGCAGGGTATTCAAGAGATGGTCGTGATAAAGCGATTTTCCCAACACGTGGATACATACAGTCACTAGGGCTTAATTTCTATTTACCATTAGCAACCCGATCACTCACCTATTACAACGTAGCATATGATTCAAAATGGTATCAGCCATTGTTTGGTAATTTTATTGCAACTGCAAAAGGTGATATTGCCTACGGCTCATCATTGAATGGCGGCGCACAAAATTATCCATTCTTCAAAAATTACTATGCGGGTGGTTTCAACTCTGTACAAGGCTTTTTAGGTAACTCATTGGGTCCACAAGATTCAACGGGATTGCCTTCTGGTGGTAACTTCCTTGCTGACGCAAGTTTGGGTATTATCTTCCCTAACCCAATACAAGATACGTTGCGAACAACAGCGTTTGTTGATATTGGTAACGTGTATAATACTTACGATAATAGACAGTTCGGCGGTACAGCATCAGGACCATTACGTAGCTCTTACGGTGTGGAAGCGGATTGGTTGACCCCGTTGGGTGTGATGATTGACGTTAGCTTGGCTGCGCCAATTCGTGCACAAACCGGCGATAAAAGGGAGCCATTCCAGTTTTCTCTAGGTGCGAATTTTGGTTAAACATGACATACTACGCGTTTGTGGTTGTTGTGGTTGGTTTTCAGGAGTTAATTATTAATTAAATTGGAGTATTGAAGTTATGAAAAGAGTATTGGCCCTTGTCAGTTCAATTTTGCTTGTTGGTGCTACGCAGGTATACGCAGCGGATGCAGCTAAACTTGCTGTGGTCAATGTGCAACAAGTGTTGCAACAATCACCAAGAATTGCTGATATTAACAAAAAATTGCAGGATCAATTTAAAGCTCGTCAACAAAAATTGCTAGGACAACAAAAAACTTTGCAAGATGAAATGGATAAGTTCAAAACTGATTCAGCAACAATGAGTCAAAAAGACAAAGATTCTACCCAGAAGAAATTGTCTGATGAACAAGCTGATTTAGTTAAACAAGTGACTGCATTCCAACAAGATTTAAATAAAGAGCAAAACAAACAAATGCAGACAGTGTTAGGTCAATTGAATGAAATTATTTCAGGAATTGCTAAGAAGAATGACTATTCTTTAGTACTAGATTCACAAGCAGTTATCTATGCAAAAGATAGCTCTGACATTACTAAAGATGTTGCTAAGCAATTTGACAAATAAAGTTGGTTAAAAATGCAAAAAAGCCGGCAGATAACTCTCGCCGGCTTTTTTGTATCACGGCATTTATGTAGGGTGGGCAAAGCGAAGCGTGCCCACCGCTAGAACAGATTGATTAGATAGTGGAAAAGTAATGAAAGAATATACCCTGACTGAGTTAACACATGGTCTTGATGTAACTATCAAAGGTGATGCAAATACACGAATCAGCGGTATTTGTACCATTCATCAGGCTATGCCAGGTTGTGTCACCTTTTTAACAAATCCACTTTATAAAAAATATTTAGCTACGACCCAAGCAGCGGCAGTGATTGTGTCACCAGAAGAAGCGGAACATTGTCCTGTAACAGCTGTCATTACACGCAATCCTTATTATATCTACGCCATGATGGCGGGATATTTTGACGACAAACCAACATGGTTGTCAGGTGTGCATTCTACAGCAGTTGTTGCAGAAGATTGCCACATTCATCCTTCAGCAAGTATTGGGCCGCATGCAGTTATTCGACGTGGCGTGAAAATTTCAGCTGATGTTGTGATTGGTGCCGGTTGTGTGGTGGGTGAATTTTCTGAGATTGATGAAGCAAGTGAATTACATGCGAATGTTACGCTTTACCACCGTGTTACGATTGGTAAACGTGTGATAATTTCCAGTGGCTCGGTGATAGGCAGCGATGGTTTTGGCATTGCAAAAAATAAAGGGCGCTGGCATAAAGTGCCACAGTTAGGACGAGTTATCATTGGTAATGATGTAGAAATTGGCGCAAATTGTTCGATTGATCGTGGTGCTATCGACGATACGCATATCGCAGACGGCGTGAAATTAGATAACTTGATTCAAGTAGGCCACAACGTTCAAATTGGTGAAAACACTGCAATTGCAGGATGTGTAGGCATTGCTGGTAGTGCGGTGATTGGTAAAGATTGTTTGATTGGTGGTGGTTCAGGTGTCAATGGGCACATTTCAATTGCCGATAACTCAGTGGTAACAGGGATGACGGCAGTCACGAAATCAATCAAAGAAGCAGGGATTTACTCATCAGGTGTGGGTGGGTTGGTGACAAATCTAGAATGGCGTAAAAACAGCGCGCGATTGCACCGTTTAGATCAATTGATACAAAAAGTGAAAGAATTAGAAAGTGCGTTAGAAATATTAATTGCAGAGAGGAAAGCGACATGAATTACGTAATGGGTATTGAAGAAATTTTAAAATATCTTCCTCATCGTCCACCGTTTCTTCTGATTGACCGTGTATTAGAAATTAAAGAAGGCGAATCATTAATCGCATTAAAAAATGTCACCATGAATGAAGCACACTTCGTTGGTCATTTTCCAAATCGTCCTGTGATGCCTGGCGTATTAATTTTAGAAGCCTTGGCTCAAGCAGCAGGTGTATTAGCCTATAAATCAACGAATACATCGCCTAGTGATGGGACGTTATATTTGTTTGCAGGTATAGATAATGCAAGATTTAGACGCGTAGTTGAGCCCGGTGATCAGCTCCGTTTAGAAGTAAAAGTGTTACGCGCGAAGCGTGATATGTGGAAATTAGAGGGCGCAGCTTATGTAGGTGATGAGCTGGCTTGTGCTGCCGAGCTATTGAGTGCACGAAGAGGTTAATACAAAGTGATACATGCAACAGCAATTATTGATCCCTCTGCACGTATTGCAGACGGAGTAGAAATTGGTCCTTATAGTATCATTGGACCAAAAGTAGAAATTGATGAAGGTACTTGGATTGGCCCACATGTTGTCATTCAAGGCCCGACTAGAATTGGAAAAGAAAATAGAATTTTTCAGTTTTCATCTATTGGAGAAATGCCGCAAGATAAAAAATATCGTGGTGAAGATACCTATTTAGAAATTGGTGATCGTAATATCATTCGCGAATCTTGTACGTTTAATCGTGGTACGATCCAAGATCAAGGTTTTACAAAAATCGGAAGTGATAATTTATTTATGGCCTATGTGCATATCGCACATGACTGTATCGTGGGGAACAATACCATTTTTGCAAATAATGCATCGTTAGCGGGACATGCGATTGTAGAAGATTTTGCGATATTAAGCGGTTTTTCAGGCTTATTACAGCGTTGCAAAATGGGTAAATACAGTTTTGCATCGATGGGTGCAATGATGGATAAAGACGTACCGCCATTTGTCAAAGTTTCTGGTTATTATGCAAAACCATTTGGATTAAATACTGTTGGCATGAAGCGTCATGGTTTCACAGACGAGCAACTATTAATGTTGAAGCGTGCGTATAAAGTTATTTATCGCAAAGGCTTAACCGTGCAAAGCGCACTTGAAGAATTGCAAATCATGGTAGGCGATTGCCCAGAGATAAAAATGTTTATTGATTTTATCGGAGAGTCAGAGCGCGGGATTGCGAGGTAGGACTTTAATTCTCCCTTCTCCCAGAGCGTTTTTTGCGATGGGAGAAGGGTCGGGGATGAGGGTATAAATAAAAGGAGCTAACCAAATGGACATAGGAATACTAGCAGGTGAAGCATCCGGCGATTTATTAGGCGCAGGCTTAATTAGCTCACTGACACATCTACAACCTGATCTCAATTTCACAGGGATTGGCGGCGCTAAAATGATAGAGCAAGGCTGCCAAAGTTTATTTGAGATGGAACGTTTATCCGTGATGGGTTTAATAGAGCCATTACTACATCTTTCTGATTTGTTAAAAATTCGTCGCGAACTATTTCATTACTTCAAAAAAAATCGTCCAGCTGCTTTTGTAGGAATTGATTCACCTGATTTTAATTTAGGACTAGAAGCCAAATTAAAACGCGAAGGTATTCCAGTGGTGCATTATGTTAGTCCCTCTGTTTGGGCATGGCGACAAAAACGCATTTTCAAAATTAAAAAATCTGTGGATTTAATGCTAGCGTTATTTCCATTCGAAGAAGAATTTTATCACAAGCACAATGTACCCGTGCATTATGTTGGTCATCCATTAGCGGATGCCATTCCACTCTATCCCGATAAGGCAGCCGCTCGCAAAGCATTAAAGTTAGATGAAGAAGCACAATATGTTGCGATTCTTCCTGGCAGTCGACGCAATGAAATAAAACATTTAGCAGAAGTATTTGTTCAGACAGCCGATTTATGTTGGAAAAGACGGCCAAAGTTGAAATTTATTACCTCAGCGATTAACGATAACCGCGATCAAGATATGCGTGAATATTGCGATCGGATTTCACCAGAATTACCCATTGAATTTTATGTGCGACGTTCGCATGAAGTGTTAGCTGCGGCAGATTGCGTATTAGTTGCTTCAGGTACGGCAACATTAGAAACGATGCTTTATAAAAAACCGATGGTGATCGCTTACAAAATGGCAGCGTTAACATATCGTATTGCTTCACAATTAGTGAAGCTATCATCAATTGGATTACCAAATATCTTAGCTAATGAAAAACTTGTTCCAGAGTTTATTCAACATGCGGTCAAGCCGGAACCAATGAGTGATGCATTATTAGATTTTTTAGATTTGCCAGACCGAGTAAGAATGTTAGAGCAGAGATTTTTGGAGATTCACCAACAATTAAAACGTAATGCGAATGAGCAAGCTGCAAAAGCGATTATGGACTTGATTCGTTCGCGTTGATTCATATACCTTCACCCGTTGCCTAGAGCGCATGGCTCCCTTCTCCCAGAGTGTTTTTTACGAATGGGAGAAGGGTTGGGGATGAGGGTATAAATAAAAAAAGGGTACATAGATATAATGGAAATCAGCAACATTTTAATCGCAGGAATAGACGAAGCGGGTCGTGGGCCATTAGCAGGGCCAGTTATAGCTGCAGCAGTGATACTCGATCCACAGCAACCCATTGATGGTTTAGCCGATTCAAAAAAACTCACAGAAAAACAACGCGCAGCATTATTTGATATCATTAAGCAGCGTGCCTTAGCATGGGCAATTGGACGCGCAGACGTTCATGAAATTGATGAAATTAATATTTTACAAGCGACCTTTCTAGCAATGCGTCGTGCAATTGATGCTTTACAACCGCAGCCCATCTTAGCATTAGTTGATGGTAATCAAGATCCACTATTAGGTTGTGAAACAAAAACCATTATCGATGGAGATAGTTTAGAACCAGCGATTAGTGCCGCATCGATTTTGGCAAAAGTAACGCGTGACCGAGAAATGCTAATACTAGATCAACAATTTCCACAATATGGATTTGCAAAGCATAAAGGGTATCCCACAAAACATCATTTCGCAGCGTTAGAACAATTTGGACCTTGCGAAATACATCGACGATCTTATGCACCAGTAGCGAGGTTTTACATATGATATTGAAGACCAAAAGTTTATTACCCATGGTAGCAAAAATTGTTTGTGACAAAGCAACAGAACATCCTGCAACAGGAGAATATGAAAAAACGAATTCTGCAGGAACCTATTTATGTAGACAATGCGGGTTAGCATTATTTCGCTCACAAAGTAAATTTCATTCTGGTTGTGGTTGGCCGAGTTTTGACGAAGAAATCAAAGGTGCTGTCGCGCAGCATTTAGATGCTGATGGTGTGCGTTCTGAAATTGTGTGCGCGCGTTGTCATGGACATTTAGGTCATGTGTTTCATGGTGAGAAATTTACAGAAAAAGATACACGTCATTGTGTCAATTCAGCTAGCTTGGATTTTGTCGCTGATCTTGAAGTGACGGAAACCGAAGAAGCTATTTTTGCAGCGGGATGTTTTTGGGGTGTTGAATTTTACTTTAAAAAATTATCCGGTGTTTTAAAAGTCGAAGTTGGTTATTCCGGCGGGCAAACACAAAATCCAACTTACAATGAAATTTGTACGGGTGATACGGGACATTACGAAGTGATTCGCGTTGTGTATGATACAAAAAAATTAACGTATCGTGATGTCGCAAAATATTTTTTTGAAATTCATGATCCAACACAAGAAGATGGCCAAGGTCCTGATGTTGGACAGCAATATGAAAGCGTCGCGTTTTATTATAATGATACCCAAAAAACTACAGTGCTTGAGCTAATCGAAGAATTGGAAAAGAAAGGGTTACGTATTGTTACCAAAGTATTTCCTGTGCAAATATTCTGGCCTGCAGAAGAACATCATCATGACTATTATGCAAAAGTAGGCAAAGCACCTTATTGTCATCATTATGAAAAGCGATTCTAAAATATTTCCCTTACTCAAAAATCCCCTCACCTCCATGTTTTGTATGGAGGAGAGGGATAGGGTGAGGAGGCTAAAAATATAAATACAAAATCAGGAGCAAGTCATGTTAAGAAGATTAGGAATTAATGTAAGATCATTTCAACCTAAACCTCGAAAAGTAACCACCTTGTTTGCTGGAGTTAGTAGAGCAGCTTTTGCTAATTCTGTTGCCAGATTCACCACAGTTACAGGCAAAGCAGATACCAATGATAAAAAAAAAGCAGAAGTAAAAGCGGCTGGAGATTTTAAAATCACAAGCCAACCAATCAGTCTTAGCAGTGTTCCATATACAGCATTTCATTGTGCAGCGAATGCATGGCGAGTACCTTCTATTCTGAATATACCTTGGCCCAAAGAAATTCTCGGTGTCAATAGCGACATGGGAGGCACAGCATTTTTAAAGTATTGTCGTCAACCTGCACAAGCATTTCTAGCGATGTTAGTTTACTTTGGTGTAGTTGATATCGAGAGCCTGGTTGAAAAAATTCTTGCACCTATGGGGATGAAAAAAGAATTACATGTAGAATTTATTCGAAATATTGCTGAAATTAAGCAACAGTTAGATGCGAAAACTCCATCTCCAACATTAAAAGAAATGTATGGATGTTATTTGCAAAAACAAGATGAATTATTAGAGAAAGACAGCGATATTATTCCAGGAGCACAAGAATGGACGCAGTACTTAATAAAGAATAACGTGTCATTTTCTTATTCTTCCGGTTTTCCACGTTCGACACTTCAGTTACTTATTAAAAACCTCACTGGTAAAATTCCATTACCTAAAGTAATCATTGCAGCGGATGACAAAGAAGCTGGTAAAGGTTCACGCGCAGAAATGGTTGCCTTAGCGATGAAAAAAGCAGGTGTGCCTGAAGAGCTGCAACATCTTTATGTATTTATTACAGATGCATTAGAAGATCTGCGTAGTGTGCGCGCACGTTTTCCGCATATGATTATTATTGCTGTTACTGACTATGGAACTGCATTGGGGATTGTTGATCCAAGAAAGGTAGAGCATGGTAGTAAAGAATTTTTAGAACGCCGTGTCGCAGCAACCGAGAAATTTAAAAAAGAAGGCGCAACAATAATTGTGAATAACTTGACGGAAATTCCTCAGGCGGTACACAACTATATGTTAGCGCGTCGATTGGAGCAACAGCATGCATCTCAAGTGAAGATGAAGCTTTAATTTTGATTACCCTCTTTGAAAAAGAGGGTCGACGCGTGTTTTTTACGCGGCGGGGAGATTGTTAAAAAATCCCCTGACTCGCTTGCACTCATCTGTCCCCTTTTTCAAAAGCGTTGTTGCATAAATCAAAATCTGCACTATTCCCCTCTCCCAAAATGCTTTTCTTTGGGAGAGGGGCTAGGGGTGAGGGTGTTTGAAGTGGCACAAATATCTTTAGGAGGCACATACCTTGCTCAAAACCCTCATCCCCAACCCTTCTCCCCTCGTAAAAATCACTCCGGTAGAAGGGAGAAAATCGATTTATGCAACAACGCCTTTTTCAAAGGGGATAAGATTTTTCACTGTACAATCACTTCTGCAATTTCGATGGTGGATGAAACCATGTCATTGGATTTGGGATAAGCCCTAGCGAATAGTTGTAAAAAAAACTGGATGTTGTCGCGAGCACACTAGACGTAGCAGCAGGTTTTGCCACAGACGGTTTTGGTTTAGCGGGTTCAGATTTGTGTTCTGCTAATATCTTCTTTTGTTCGATTAATGCATTTAACGGTGTTTGTACAGTGAGTGCTGTTATAAACTTGCCGCCAGCATCGGGGTCTGGATAAAGGATTTTCATAATCGCAGAAAAGAATTGTGCTAAGTCACTTTGTGCATGGCCAAGCGCAGCAAACTTATAAGGGCTGTTTGCATCGTTTAAATCTTCTAATCTAAGAAGAGGCACAATGTCACCCAATAGGTACAATTTTTTTAATAGGTCATCGTTATACAAATTCATATTGCTAGGCATAACAAAATTAAAGTTATCAATAAAAATTTCAGGTAAATATTCTTTATTACATAGTATTGCCAAGATGAAATTCAAATTCTTGAGAAACGTAACAATGGTGCCAGGGAGTAAATTTAGTTTTAGTTTTGCTTCAATAACCTTTGCATCAATGGTGCCTAAAATGTTGAGTGTTTCTTGAATTAATAAGGTAACAAGATTTTTGAAAGCAATTGAAGTGTCTTTTAATTCATTATCTATGTTTGACTCGTCACACAGCGTTTTTAAATCAAATGTCCACGTAGTTACTTCAGGTAGTTTTTGAGGTTGAGTTTTTTCATCTGAGGCTTTGTGATTTACGGCTACTTTTGAGTCTGATTGTTTTTGATCTGCTACATTGTGCGGCTTTAAATGTTCATTTTTTTTTGCTTCAAGGCGTAATAAAATAACGTTGCGTAAATTTTCGCAGGATTCACGAGTACTTTGCATTATACTCTCCTTCTTCTAATAGTGTTGTTCTGTAAATCGATATTCTCCCTTCTCCCGGAGTGATTTTTACGAGGGGAGAAGGGCTGGGGATGAGGGTTTATACCCTCATCCTTATTCCCCTCTCCCAAAGAAAAGCATTTGGGAGAGGGGAATAATACCATCAAAAATTCGTGGGGATAGCTCAGTGCTTTGCCCACCCTACATTGTTCTTGAAATTTTAAGAATATAAAACTTCAACAGCATTTTCTGAGAATACATCACGTAACATATGTAACAATGAATCAGTCGGTCTCACTTTCCAATTGTCACCTAGTTTTAAGTTTGCCATCGCATCATCACGTAGATAGTCGATCGTTACTCTGCAATTTCCACCACGAAACGGTTTCAAAATTTCTGCTAGTCTACCCATGCTGTCGACTTTTGACGCGGGTACTTTAATTTGCAATGTACGTGCAAAACGATCTCGCGCTTGGTCGATAGATGACAGTGTGCGGCAAATCATACGATTGCCACCACTAAATTCATCTAAGCTAATTTCACCTTCAATAATCACTAAAGCATCCTTAACTAATAACTCACGATAACGTTGATAGACATCTGAGAAACATAATACATCAATTTGTGCCGTTGCATCATCTAGGGAAACTACTGCCATGCGGTCACCACGTTTGGTTTGAATTGCGCGTACACTGAGAATAATTCCAGCGACGAGTGATGTTTGATTGGCAGGTCGCAAGTCAACGATGCGGTCACTGATGATGTTTTTGAGTTCATTGATATAGCGGTGGATAGGGTGGCCAGTCAGATATAAGCCCAGCGTTTCTTTTTCACCAAATAATCTGTCATGGTCAGCCCATTTAGGTGTGCTAACGTAATCAATATCAGGAACTTTTACTTGTGTACTACTGTTACCGAATAAATCATGTTGTCCTAAGCTTTCTGCGCGCAAATACTGTTCTGCATGCTGTAAAGCTAAATCAATGCTATTGAAGATGCTTGCACGATGCGGGCCAATTTTATCGAAGGCACCAGCTTTAATGAAGGCTTCCAATACGCGACGATTCGCTTTGCGTAAATCGACGCGACGACAAAAATCAAATAAATCGGTAAAAGGACCATTCTTATGGCGCGCTTGAATAATATCTTCAATCGCTGCTTGGCCGGCGCCTTTGATTGAGCCTAAGCCATACGCTAAATGATGATCATCGATAACGGTGAACATATATTCTGATGCATTGATGTCGGGTCCAGCAATTTTAATTTTTAAGGCGTAACAATCTTCAACAAAATGTACGACTTTATCGGTATTATCCATATCCGATGAAAGTACGGCTGCCATGAACGCAGCTGAATAGTGCGCTTTTAACCACGCCGTTTGATAGGCAATGAGTGCGTATGCTGCTGAGTGTGATTTGTTAAAACCATACCCTGCAAACTTTTCCATTAAATCGAAAATATGTCCTGCTGTATCAGCAGCAACACCACGTTCGATAGAGCCCTTGCAAAAAATTTCGCGTTGTTTGGCCATTTCTTCCGGTTTTTTCTTACCCATCGCGCGACGTAATAAATCTGCGGCTCCGAGTGAGTAGCCCGCAAGTACCTGCGCAATTTGCATAACTTGCTCTTGATAAACAATAACACCATAAGTGGGACGTAAAATAGGTTCAAGATTAGGATGTGGATAAACAACGCGAGCGCGACCATGTTTACGATTAATAAAATCATCCACCATGCCTGATTGCAAAGGACCTGGGCGAAAGAGTGCGACTAACGCAATGATGTCTTCAAAACAATCGGGCTGTAAGCGTTTTACCAAGTCTTTCATGCCGCGTGATTCTAATTGGAAAACAGCCGTAGTTTTACACGCTTTTAATAAGTCATATGTCAGCGTGTCGTCCAGAGGGATCAAGTGAATATTTAACACTTCTTCACTTTTCTTTTCGCGTAAGCGATTAATATTTTTGACTGCCCAGTCAATAATGGTAAGTGTGCGTAAACCTAAAAAGTCGAACTTCACTAAACCAACTGCTTCCACATCATCTTTATCAAATTGTGTAACTAAGTGATCAGACTCATTGGGTTCGCAATACAGTGGTGCAAAATCAGTAAGTTTTCCTGGCGCAATGACGACACCACCTGCGTGTTTACCAACGTTACGTGTTGTGCCTTCTAGTTTTCTTGCTAAATCAATGAGTGTTTTAATTTCTTCTTCTTGTTGATAGCGTTCTTGCAATAAAACTTCTTGTTCTAGTGCTCTATCTAATGTCATACCAATTTCAAATGGAATGAGTTTTGCAATTTTATCAACTTGCCCATAACTCAATCCTAAAACACGTCCTACGTCACGTACAACCGCACGCGCAGCCATCGTACCGTAAGTGATAATCTGTGAAACGCTTTCATGGCCATGTGCATTCATCACATATTCGATAACGCGATCGCGACCTTCCATGCAAAAGTCGATATCAAAGTCAGGCATGGAAACACGCTCTGGATTTAAAAAACGTTCGAACAGTAAATCATATGCCAGCGGATTTAAATCTGTGATACCAAGAGAATAAGCGACTAATGATCCGGGACCAGAGCCTCGTCCTGGGCCAACCGGCACATCATTTTCACGTGCCCAACGTGTAAAGTCAGCAACAATTAAAAAGTATCCCGCAAAACCCATGGTGATAATGACATCGGTTTCCATTTTTAATCTTGCGTCGAATTGATTTCGTTGTTCCGCAAAATCAGCATGATTGACGTCTAAGATAACTTGTAAGCGTTTTTCTAAGCCTTCTTGAGCAGCATGAGCTAAATAACTATCGGTGGTAAATCCTTCAGGAACGGGGAAGTGTGGTAAATAGTTTTTTCCAAGTGTCAGTGTTACGTTACAACGTTTGGCAATTTCCACCGTATTTTGTAATGCTTCAGGAATGTCAGAAAACAGATCTGACATTTCTTGTTGTGTACGAAAAAATTGTTGTTCCGTATATTTTTTTGGTCTACGTGGATCTGCTAAAACAAAACCCTCATGAATGCAAACACGTGCTTCGTGTGCTTCAAAATCAGTGGCTTCCAGAAAGCGAATATCATTGGTCGCGATAACAGGTAACATATTTTTTTCAGCCATCTCTAATGCGGCTTGAATATATTTTTCTTCTTGTGATTGACCTGTGCGACGTAATTCAATGTAATAACGTTGTGGAAAATGTTGTTGCCAAAAGGCCAATAGGTTTTCTGTAGAATGATTATTTAATAATGCTTGTCCTATATCACCTTCTTGCGCACCCGAAATAGCAATTAATCCTTCGGCATATTGTGCTAACCATTCATATTTTACGAAAGCTTTATCTAGGGTTTGACCTTCAAGAAAGCTTTTTGAAATTAAGATCAGTAAATTTTTATAACCGACGTTGTTTTGACAAAGCAAAGAAGCGCGATAAGGTTGTTGTGGTTGTGACTCATTCTCTATCCAAACATCTACACCAATAATAGGTTTAATCCCTGCATCGAGACAGGCTTTATAAAATTTTACGGTGGCAAATAAGTTGCTTTGATCAGTGATTGCAATCGCAGGCATGCCGTCGTTAGCTGCTGTCTCAGCCAAGGGTTGAATTTGTACGATTCCATCGCTGAGTGAATACTCAGAGTGAACGCGAAGATGTACAAATTTAGGGCTCATGGTCTTCCTTGCTGACAGAGTTGTAGTTCGCGGATTCTAACACTTTTCTCTTTCTTTCTGCTCCTGTTTTTCTCCCTTCTCCCAGAGCGTTTTTTGCGAATGGGAGACGGGCTGGGGATGAGGGCTCCTCACCCGCCGCATAAAAAGCATGCGTCGATCTCTCCACAAGTGGAGAGGTGAGTTTTTAATTTTTCCTCCCTTCTCCCAGAGCGTTTTTTGCGAATGGGAGGCGGGCTGGGGATGAGGGCTCCTCACCCGCCGCATAAAAAACATGCGTCGACCTCTCCACAAGTGGAGAGGTGAGTTTTTAATTTTTCCTCTCTTCTCCCAGAGCGTTTTTTGCGAATGGGAGGCGGGCTGAGGATGATGGTTGCTCACCCGCCGCATAAAAAGCATGCGTCGATCTCTCCACAAGTGGAGAGGTGAGTTTTTAATTTTTCCTCCCTTCTCCCAGAGCGTTTTTTGCGAATGGGAGAAGGGCTGGGGATGAGGGTCAGGGCCTACGCATGAAAAATTTTTGCTTTAAAAATTAATAGTAAAATATATTATTATCGGCATTCTCAAGGATAATCAGGATGTCGATAATGGAAAATGCTTTAAAATATTTTAAAAATATCCAAGACCCTCGCTCTGTTCGCAATCAAAAGCATCCATTGGTGATGCTTATCGGAACAACATTGTTAGCAAGTCTGGCAGGAATTGATAGTTTTAGTGGATTTGCTGATTTTACAGAGGCACATTTTGAAGAGCTTGAGAAATATTTTGAGTTTCCTCATGGTCCACCAAGTCATGACACATATCAACGATTTTGGGATGCAGTTAGTCCGCAGGAATTTTATACTTCATTTGAATTGTTTACTGAAGCACTAGCAACCGCAATAAGCACCTATATTAATCTTGATGGCAAAACGATTAGAAATAGCGGAAACGAAAAGGCACTGCATATTGTTAGCGCATGGTGCCAGGCAAACCAATTAGTGCTGACGCAAGAAAAAGTAGATGGCAAAAGTAATGAAATTACTGCGCTGCCGAAATTAATAAGTCTTCTTGATTTAAAAAATCGAATAGTGACCATTGATGCGATGGGCGCACAACGAAACATATGTGAACAAATTGTAGAACAACAAGGTGATTATGTTATTTCACTTAAAGGTAATCAGGGAGCATTACACAATGATGTAGTCACTTATTTTAATGATGAAAAAACACGGGAAAAAAGCCTTGTTTCTGAAGAAAACGATAAAGGCCATGGTCGTATAGAACAAAGGATTGCTTATTCGTTTGATGATATTGAATGGTTACAGAAGGAACATGAATGGCCTGGCTTAAAGAGCATTGGAATGGTCACAACGATGGTGACTAAAGAAGATAAAACCATTCAAGAATAACGTTTCTACATTTCCTCTTTGCCTGCAGATGCGAGACAACTTAATCAAGCAGCACGCTTACATTGGGGCATTGAGAACCAGCTACATTGGCGATTAGATGTTACATTTAATGAGGATGGCGCTTGCATTAGAAATGATAATGCGGCTGAAAACATCGATATTTTACGTAAATGGGCTTTAAATGTTTTACAAAAAGCAAAACAAAAACCAGATCAATCAATTAAAAGTCTCATGAGAAAAAATGCTATGTCCTTCAAGCATCTTATGGGAATTGTCAATAAAATTTTTCATGCGTAGGCCCTGGGATGAGGGTCAGAAAGGCTAGCCTCTTTATTCTCTCTGAGCTATCATATGCGGTCTTGAGACTGAAAGAATGGTGAACAAATATGAATTTGAATTTTCTTGATTTCGAACAACCTATCGCAGAGTTAGAAGCTAAAATCAAAGAGTTGCGCATGGTTGGTGCGGATACAGATATCAATATCAGTGATGAAGTTGGCCGTTTGGAAGTCAAAAGTAAGCAGTTAACCAAAGAAGTTTTTTCACGACTCACCCCTTGGCAAGTGACACAATTGGCGCGTCATCCATTGCGTCCGCATACGATTGATTATATCGAACGAATTTTTGATGAATTTGATGAGCTACATGGCGATCGTATGACCTCTAAAGGGCCATCCTTCGTTAGTGGTATAGCACGTTTCAATGGCCAGCCAGTGATGATTATCGGTCATGAAAAAGGCCGCAAAACACACGAAAAGATCGAACGTAATTTCGGCATGCCTAATCCAGAAGATTATCGTAAGGCGTTGCGTTTAATGCAAATGGCGGAACGTTTTAAATTACCTATTTTCACATTCATCGATACTCCAGGTGCTTATCCCGGTATTGGTGCAGAAGAAAGAAATCAGAGTGAAGCCATTGCGCGTAACTTGTTTGTATTATCGCGCTTGAAAACTCCTGTTGTTTGTACCGTGATTGGTGAAGGTGGTTCAGGTGGTGCATTAGCAGTGGGTGTGGGCGATCGCGTGATGATGTTGCAATACTCTATTTATTCTGTGATATCACCAGAAGGTTGCGCATCAATCTTATGGAAAAGCGCAGAAAAAGCGTCACTTGCAGCAGAAGCAATGGGAGTGTCAGCGGATAAGATTTACGAATTAGGTTTAGTAGATCAAGTGTTGCCAGAACCATTAGGCGGTGCGCATCGTGATTATGATGCCATAGCAGCTACATTGAAAAATGCATTAGCAGAAAAACTGGCTGAACTTCAAGGTTATTCCATTTCAAAATTATTAGAGTTACGCAATAAGCGTTTGATGTCCTATGGTGTTGCTGTTTGATGCATTAACTCAAGTTTGTTTAGAGCAAGGTTTAGATAAAACGTATTGTCTCGCCTATAGTGGCGGAGTGGACTCTACCGTTTTGCTACATGCCTTGGCCACTCTACGCTCTCTTTATCCGATTAAAATTAAAGCGGTGCATGTGCATCACGGTTTAAGCCCACATGCGGATGCGTGGGCGCGACATTGTGAACAAACATGCGCTGAATATGGCGTAACATTTTCCATGTATCAAGTAGATGCTACCGCGCGTGATGGGAAAAGCCGAGAAGAAGTCGCACGTCAAAGTCGTTATGCAGTTTTTGCGAAGTTAATGACGCAAAACGATATTCTTTTAACCGCGCATCATCAAGATGATCAAGCAGAAACGTTATTGTTACAATTAACACGCGGCGCTGGACCTAAAGGGTTAGCTGCTATGCCAGTGGTTGCAAAGTTTCATGCAGGATTGCATGTGAGGCCTTTATTAAATTGTTCGCGCGAAACATTGCATCATTATGCAGAGGAGCATCATTTGCATTGGGTGGATGACGAATCCAACGATGATTGTAGTTATTCACGGAATTTTATTCGTCATGAAGTATTACCATTATTAAAAACACGCTGGGTTAGTATTACTGAAACATTAGCGCGTGTGGCATCGCATTGTGCGGAATCACAGCATTTAATTGAAACAATGTCTGAAACTGATTTGAGTTATTGTTATGGTTCACGTGCCAATACATTATCAGTAAAAAAATTATTGGGGCTACCTTTACCGCGTTTGCGGCAAGTGTTGCGTCTTTGGTTTGTGCATAATCATTTTCGTACGCCATCTACTGTGAAGTTACAGCATATTATTCACGATGTTTTGCATGCCGCAGTTGATAAACAACCGTTAGTGCGCTGGGGTGATGTGGAAGTGCGTCGTTATCGTGATGATATTTATGTGATGCATGCTTTGCGTGAGATGAATTTAACAGACGAGCATATTTGGGATTTAGATTCACCACTCACTTTAGCTGATGGTCGTGTGTTAACAGTCGATCACATGCTGCAGCAAGGAGTTTTGATTGACGTTCCTCTGGTTATTGTGCGTTTTCGTCGTGGGGGTGAAACGATTCGTTTACCTGGCAGAGAGCATAGCCACATGTTGCAAAAATTATTTCAAGAGTGGGGAGTTCCACCTTGGTTAAGAGATCGTACGCCATTGATTTATGTGGGTGATGAATTAAGAATGGTTTATCGAATTGATGGATATTAAATTCACCTCTCCCCGCGAAGCGTGGGAGAGGTCGACACGCGCTCTTTGCGTGGCGGGTGAGGGCAGTGAGCCCTCATCCCCGACCCTTCTCCCATTCGCAAAAAACGCTCTGGGAGAAGGGAGAATCAGGCTCTAATCTTTCTTACAACATTTGCCACAATGGAACGTGCAGAGATATTTGATTAATGCACCAAAAGCAAGAATAGGTAAGGAAACATCAAAGAAGTCGCGATAGACGATTAAACGTACAATATCTTCTTTTGGCATTGCTAAAACGCCGACTCCAACGACTAAAGCCGCAATGATGACGACTAAAACGAAAATTCTGAGTAGCATGACTAACTCCTAAATTGATGAGCGTGTAGGGAAATCCTTTATTACCCCTAACAGCGTAAAACGATTAAGGGGTGCAGTCAACAATCGAATGTCCCCCTTCTCCCAAAATGATCTTCTTTGGGAGGGTGGGGGTATTGAAATGTTTCTCAAAAAGACATTTATTGGATAATACAATTGGATCTTTTCTTCTTTATTGTTGGTGCGGATGATGAACTTGATCTATCAATGGGTTGCTGTTTTGTATCTTTTGAACTCTGCATAGCTACAGTAGATTTTGCATCAACGTGTGATTTAAAAAATGTAGTGTTTGATGCTTTAGCTAAATCGACGGTTGATGATGTTGCTCCCGTCAATTCAGTAATCATTCCTTCCAATGGAATAGCAGAGTATTTTAAATTGTTAGAATTATTTGCTCTGACAAATGCTAGAAAAGGAGCGAATGCCACCCATGCATTTGGTGGAAGTGGTCTTGTCAATGTTGTTTCGTTACTTGTTGCCTGTAGTTTAGATTCTGGTTGATGCTTTGAACGGCGACTGCCATGGCTTCTACGGAATATTTACAATCTTCAGCAGCGCTGAATTCATGTGCTACAGCTTTTAAATCACGAACGGTTGTCATATTGTTCTCTCATTTTGTATGTTGGAATTGTTTTTTTTATTTCCAAATAAATGGCAGTATATTTATGCGTGATCAGTTTACAGTCACTGAGAGGGAAGCGGGTAGAGTGTTTTACCCCCTATTGGCGTCAAGCTAAAGTATTAATTTTATGATTAACTGATTGAAAAAATATAAGAAGGTAGGGTGGGCAAAGCGCAGCGTGCCCACCAAGCCATAGACACTTCTTGCAGCCCCATTCCTATTTTGCTAGAGTCCACATTTCAACACGCGAAGAATCTCCCATGACCCGATATATATTTATAACAGGCGGTGTTGTGTCTTCTTTAGGCAAGGGTATTGCATCAGCATCTCTTGGAGCTATTTTAGAAGCACGCGGTCTCAAAGTTACACTGATGAAGCTGGATCCCTACATTAACGTCGATCCAGGCACTATGAATCCCCTACAACACGGCGAAGTTTTTGTCACCGAAGATGGTGCAGAGACTGATCTTGATTTGGGACACTATGAACGCTTTGTACGCGTCACGATGGCCAAGAAAAATAACTTCACCACAGGTCGAGTCTATGCGAATGTTATTCGCAACGAAAGACGCGGCGATTATTTAGGTGGCACAGTACAAGTTATTCCACATATTACTGATGAAATTAAACGTTGCATTGTGGCAGGCGCTGCTAATGTCGATATCGCGTTAGTTGAAATTGGTGGTACAGTCGGTGACATTGAATCATTACCATTTCTTGAAGCAATACGACAAATGCGTGTTGAGTTAGGTCGACAAAATGCATTGTTTATTCACTTAACCTTAATTCCTTATATTAAAACAGCGGGTGAGATAAAAACCAAACCCACACAACACTCTGTTAAAGAATTACGTTCGATTGGAATTCAACCTGATGTGTTGTTGTGTCGTTGCGATAGACCGTTACCAGAAAGTTCACGTTCGAAAATCGGTTTATTTACCAACGTTGAAACACGAGCAGTTATTCCATTAGAAGATGTGGATTTCGTTTATAAGATTCCAATGGAAATGCACAAGCGTGGTCTAGATAGTATTGTTGTGGAAGCATTTGGTATTCAAGCTAAACCAGCGGATTTAAGTGAGTGGGAACGAGTGGTTGATGCATATCAAAATCCTACCGCAGAAATCAAAATTGGTATGGTCGGCAAATATGTGGATCTCACAGAATCTTATAAATCACTTTCTGAAGCATTATTACATGCGGGTATTCAAAACCGAGTTAAAGTGCATATTGAATATATGGATTCAGAAGAAATTGAAAAAGATGGCGTCAATGGATTAAAGAATGTGGATGGCATTATTGTTCCAGGTGGATTTGGACAACGTGGTGTCGAAGGAAAAATTTTAGCGGCAAAATATGCGCGTGAAAATAATATTCCTTATCTTGGTATTTGTTTGGGAATGCAAATTGCATTGATTGAATATGCACGCAATAAAGCAAATATGCCCAATGCAAGTAGTACAGAGTTTGATGCGCACACACCATATCCAGTCGTTGCATTAGTGACTGAATGGACAAATCAATCCGGTCAAACAGAAACAAGAGATGCGTCTTCTGAATTAGGCGGGACGATGCGCTTAGGTGGACAATTGTGTCACTTAGCAGATGGAACATTAACGCAAAAATTATATGGTAAAAAAGAAATTGTTGAACGTCATCGTCACCGTTATGAAGTTAACAATCTTTTATTACCAGCGATTGAAAAAGCAGGTTTGAAAGTATCAGGTCGATCACAAGATAATTTGGTTGAAATGGTAGAGTTGCCAGATCATCCATGGTTTATCGGTTGCCAATTCCATCCTGAATTTACATCAACACCACGCGATGGACATCCATTATTTACTGGTTTTATCGCAGCAGCAAAAAAGTTTAAGGAAAAATAATATGCGTTTGTTGGATTTTGAAATTGGCTTAGATAAACCATTTTTTTTAATTGCAGGGCCATGTGTTATTGAAAGCGAACAATTTGCTTTAGATACCGCGGGTGAATTAAAAGAATTAACGACACGCTTAGGTATTAATTTCATTTATAAATCATCATTCGATAAAGCAAATCGTTCTTCTGGTAAAAGTTTTCGTGGCCCAGGTGTAGAAGAAGGCTTGCGAATTTTGAGTAATGTAAAAAAATCATTATCATTGCCTGTATTAACTGACGTGCATGATGATAGTCCGATTGAAGAAATAGCGGATGTTGTGGATGTATTACAAACCCCAGCGTTTTTATGCAGACAAACCAATTTTATTGAACGTGTTGCACGACAAAATATTCCAGTGAATATCAAGAAAGGACAATTTCTTGCGCCATGGGATATGAAAAACGTAGCAGATAAAGCATTGTCAGTAGGTAATCGCCAAATTATGGTTTGTGAGCGTGGCGTATCATTTGGTTATAATAATTTAGTATCTGATATGCGTTCCTTAGTAGTGATGCGTGATACCAATTGTCCTGTGGTATTTGATGCAACACACTCTGTGCAATTACCTGGTGGATTAGGAGCTACAACAGGCGGTCAACGTCAGTATGTTCCTGCATTAGCACGTGCAGCGATTGCAACAGGTGTTTCAGGCATATTTTTAGAAACACATCCTGATCCAGATAATGCACCTTCTGATGGCCCAAACATGTGGCCACTCGGCAAATTAGAAGAATTATTAGTTTGTTTGAAAGAATTGGATCATACAGTTAAAAAGCATGGATTTGCGGTGTTGTAATAAAACGTTTTATTTTCGTAATTCTCCTCTCTCAAAATGCATTTCTTTGGGAGAGGGGTTAGGGTGTAAGCCCTCATCCCCAGCCCTTCTCCCCTCGTAAAAATCACTCCGGGAGAAGGGAGAATATCGATTTGTGAAGCAACGTCAAAAATTCGTGGGGATAATACAACCGTAGCGTGCCCACTATTCCTTGGTGTGTTTTGGGCAAAGCCCGAACTATATCAAGAACAAATGTATTTTTTTCTTGAGCAACCATAAACTTTTTGCTAAGTTAGTTCCCTTGCAATAATCTAATTGTTATTTTTTAACCAGTTAGGTTACATTTCCACCACTATAAAGTCTTCAAGTTAGTCGTCAGTTTAGGCGCTAAACGATAGGTATTTCGCACAGGATGTGGCGCTTTGGAGCGTTACCGGATTTCATTGTGTGGGGTAATAAAAAAACCAAGAAACAAAGAAGGAGAGGATTTAATGAAACAAAAGCTCACTCCATTGGCGGTGGGATTATGTATGTTAGGGTTAGTCAGCGTGCCAGCTTTTGCTGAAGGTACAACTGACATCTCGACACGCACCCAAGCGTTGGAGCAACAAGTTACAGAATTACAACAAGAACTAGTTTCTTTGAAAAGTGAATTAGGCACAAAAAAAGCATCTTCTGTTCATTCTGTAAAAAAACATAAGCGTAGACATGGATATAGCAATGCTGTATCGAATGATAACGCTAACAGCAATAATGTAGCGACCATCGCTCATCACCCACAAATTCCTGGTCCAAGCACCGTTTCTGAAAACGTGAAGACGACATCGTATTTACCGATCGATCTTTATGTTCCTGGACAAGCATTTGTTTCATCAGGTCCTTATTTAGGTACTCCATTAGAGTATTCTGGTTCAAACCTAATTATTAACAGCCCAAGCGTTAATGAAGATGCATTGTTATTAAAAATGCGCTCTAACATTAACAAGCGATTTGAAGCGCTTGGTATGAATAGCGAAGTAAGTACTTCTCACTTGTTGCTCAGCGGTTTCGTTGAAGGACAAGGTATCTATAAAGATAGAGGTATTGGCTCAAGCACAACAAATATCGATTTAAGTGCAGCGAATTTAGATGCTTATATCTTAGGCCCAAGTACATGGACCTCTGGTTTAATGGAATTTGCATACGATAACGATAATGGCACAAATGAAGGCGCGTACTTCAATAATGCACGTACACAAAATTCACGTGTATTTGTCAACAAAGCATTTATCATCATTGGTGATTTATCGAAGAGTCCAGTCTATGGATCTATCGGCCAGATGTATGTTCCATTTGGTGTATTCAGTTCTACCATGGTAAGTAGCCCATTCACAAAAATACTCGGACGTGTACAAGCTCGAGCAGTTAACATCGGTTATTTACAACCTGGACCTAATGCACTTTATGCTGCAGGCTACATGTTTAAAGGCGATGCGCATGGTTCAGCAACAGGTCGTGTGAATAACGGTGGTTTAAACTTAGGTTATCGTTTGAAGCAAGACAAGTTTAGTGAAGATCTCGGTGCAGGTGTGATTGCAAACATTGCTGATTCGCAAACTATGCAAAACACAGACTTCCAATCAGCTAGTATTTTCGGCGGATTTGGTGCAACCGGTACCTGTACTAACATCAATGGTGTCAGTTCAGCATGTGGTAACGAACGTTTAGTACGTCGCGTTCCTGCTTATGACTTGCATGGTAAGTTTAGTATTGGTGACAGTGTTGATATTCTTGGTGAATACATCACAACATCAAATAGCTTTAGTTCGAATGACTTAAGTATTAACTTACGTAACGCTAAGCCACAAGCATTTCATGGTGAAGCAGTTTACTCATTTGATACTTTTGCACATCCAACATCACTCAGTGCTGCATACGATTTATCAAAAGATGCATTGGCTCTTGGATTACCTGCAAAACGTTATTCAGTTGCAGTGAATACATCAATCTGGCGCAATACGTTAGAAAGCTTAGAAGTACGTCATGACATCGATTATTCAAAAAATGTTGTGTCTGGAGGATCATTAGTTGCTGGTCCACAAGGTACGGGTCGATCTGATAACGTTGTAACAGCACAGATGGATTTATATTTTTAGTTCTGTCATAGCCCTCACCCGCCACGTAAAACACGTGGCGAGTGCTCTCCTCTCCCTTCTCCCTGCGTGTTTTTTACGAAGGGAGAAGGGTCGGGGATGAGGGTTATAACTATAACCGCTTCAACCCCTCCAAATACTCCGCTTCATCAGGCATAGCTCCATTTTGTTGTGCATCCCATAAAATTTTCCCAAGAAACTCCATCATTTTATGTTCTGCGATGTGTACATCATGATATTTTTCACAGAGCTGTTGATAGACATCACGAATACCAGAGGGTCGATTCGTGGAAACTTGTTCACGTACTCCAAGGTGTAGGCTGATATGTAAAAATGGATTCGCACTGTCAAAATCTTTTTCTTGATTGGTTTCAGAGTTTTCAAAAACAGCGTGATATTCAGGATGAGATAGCATAATCTCAACCAGTTGCATTTCTAACGGGGTTAATGCGTGCTCAGATTTATATTTTTTCCAAGCTTCAAAAAAAACTTTACGATATTCGTCACGGTCAGATGAAAACATAATCACTCCACAGTTTTGTTGGGGAATTCACAATATTGTTTAATTAAACATTCGTTACACTTTGGTTTACGAGCAACGCAAATATATCGGCCATGCAGTATGAGCCAGTGATGCGCATCTTGTAGAAAAGCCTCAGGGATGTTTTTAAGCAGTTGCTTTTCTACCTCTAGAGGCGTCTTTCCTTTGCCTAGCCCAATGCGATTGGCGACACGAAAAATATGCGTATCAACGGCCATGGTTGGTTGGCCGAAATAAGTGTTCAGTACGACATTTGCCGTTTTGCGTCCCACACCAGGCAGGCTTTCTAATTCGGCTCGCTCGTTCGGAACTTGAGAATCAAACTCAGTGGCAAGCTTTTGGCAAGTGGCTAGTACATTTTTTGCCTTACTATTATATAGTCCAATCGAACTTATGTATTTTTTTAGCCCATCCTCTCCCAGGCTGAGAATTTTTTTTGGGGTGTTAGCGACCGCATAGAGCTTTTCAGTAGCTTTATTGACTGATTTATCGGTAGCCTGCGCAGAGAGAATAACAGCGATAAGTAGCTCAAAAGGGCTGCTATAGACGAGTTCAGTCGTTGGTTTTGGATTGGCATGCTTAAAGCATTCAAATATAGCCGTTATTTTTTTTACATTCATAAGCGTTATTGTCGATACATTATTGGGCGTAAGTATAATATAATTCTCCCTTTTCGTATCGGTTTTAAGGAACCTCCTGCATGCAGAATCAAGACCCTTATATTAGTGTAGTGATCCCAGTCTACAATGAAGAGAAGAACCTAGAGGAATTATACAGACGTCTAACTGGCGCGCTCGATAAGCTAGGCAAAACCTACGAAATTATTTTGACGAATGATGGCAGTAAAGATAAATCAATCGACATTTTAAAAGAATTGCATCAACGTCGACCTAATCAAATCAGAGTGATCGATTTCAACGGTAACTTCGGGCAGCACATGGCAATCATGGCTGGATTCGAAAAGGTGCGTGGTGAAATCATTATTACCATGGATGCAGATTTACAAAATCCACCGGAAGATATTTACAAATTAGTTGAAGCGATGGAAGCCGGTCATGATGTTGTGAATACACACCGTCAAGATAGACAAGATACTTGGTGGAGATTGTTTGTGTCTAGATCGCATAACAAATTGCGTGAATGGATGATGCCTAAATTAAAAATGAAAGATGAAGGCTGTATGTTGCGTGCTTATCGCCGCAATATTGTGGACTTAATGGCATCAACAGGTGAAACGACAACATTTATTCCTGCGCTTGCATTAAATTATGCAAGTAATCCAACAGAAGTGGGTGTATCACATGAAACACGTTTTGCTGGTGAATCAAATTATACATTTTATAAATTAATTCGTTATAACTTTGATTTAGTCACAGGATTTTCTTTATTCCCATTGCAAGTGTTCACGATGATAGGAATGTTGATTTCATTTCTCAGTTTTATATTCGTAATGTTCTTGATTGTACGACGTTTCATGGTTGGCCCAGAAGTGGAAGGGGTCTTTACGTTATTTGCAATCATGTTCTTCTTGCTGGGTATCGTCTTGCTGGGATTAGGTGTGGTCGGTGAATACATCGGTCGTATTTACCAAGAAGTCCGCAAACGTCCGCGATTTGTCATTAAGCAAATGATTGAGTAAGTCCCTCTCGACCTCAGCTATAAAATGACTGGGGTCCTGTCACAGCGAAATTTTTTCGTGCTCGCACGCTGCGCGAAAAAATCTTCACTGTGCCACCCCGTTATTTTATATATTTATCATGTCAGAAACGTCGTACCATAAATTTCTGTCCACATACCAGATTGAAAAAATATTTGCTTACACAGAAAATTATATGGTATCCAGGCTTTAATATGCTTGCTTACGAAGCACACGGGAGTGACCTCCGGATGCCAGCTAAAAGCACGCTGGCATGACACCCTACAATAAATACCAAAGTGTCATTTATTTTTGAGCAGGAGGCGGAGTCGGAGCTGCAGTTGATGTTATCGAAGGAATTTGTGCAGGTGTAATAGGGCCTTCAGCTGAGGGTGGAGTGGTCTCTTCTTTGATCGCTGCATTTTCTGTTGCAAATGCGGTAGTCATAAAACAAGAAAATAATAAAAATAATAGAATCTTTTTCATTTAAAACTCCTAATCTTTTTCAAAACCATAAAGAATATCTGCGCCACTATCGATTGTGCTTGCTTCAGATTGAATTGCCCAGCGCTTAGTAAATTGATAGCGCAAATTCAAAATTGAAACAGGATTAAAGAGACCTACACTATAGTGTAAATATAAATTGCGGGCGAGCTCTTTCCCAACAATAAAAGATGTTGTAGCAACAGCAGCTCCTTTGTTTGGGTCAAATACTTCAGTTGAACCAACACTTAATTCATTTAATCCTAGTTTGTTTTGTAAGCCTTCCGTGAGTCCTGAAACGTTCGGTGTTTTAACGCCAAGATTCATTGCAGAGGTTGCATTTAAAATAGTACCAATTTGATTAGCGCCTGAAGCTTGTGATTGCGGATAACCAAATAAAAGATAAGACAAGATATCACTTTGTGACATGCTAGGATTAGAAACTAAAGTGATCGCAGGTGATTCCGCTGTTCCCTGTACTTGTACACCAACGTTGATTGTTTCATTTCCAGTGTAAATCGGTTTATTCAATTGCGTATTAGAAAAGCTAGATGCAACGTTGTTGACCCCAATCGTTTTGATCTCACGCATCGCACGAATATTCAAACCAGGATTCATTAATGTATTACCGGTATAAATCAATTTTCCTTGTTGAATATCCAGTAATTTACCATACGCACGATACGTACCTTTAATGGCATACAACTCTCCAGTGGCAGTTACAGGTGTGCCTGGATTTTGTAAAATTTGTAATTTCCCACCTAAGTGCGTTTTCAATTCATCATATTGAAGAGCGATGTGATCACCAAGAGTAAGCGTAATATTCAATATTAAATTGTTTGTGATATGTGAGCTGTCTACATGAGGTCTTCCAACGTACACTACATCATCAGGTAGCGCCAACGTATTACTAAAATCAGTTGGCGTGATTTGTGCTTCAGGAATAAAAACATTTCCTTGAATTTGTATACCTGTGGGTTGATACGTTATTTTTAAATTGGGTGTGGCGAGAATTTTGTAGTGTTCTAAATTGAAAATTCGTAAATTATTTCCTGACACATTGATTGTGGAAATAAAATGATTCATCGGATCACACGTACCATCAATCTGTCCTGTGCCTGGCGCTGAAGAAAAATTACCGCTGAGAGTTAAGTTATGCGTGTTGCTCGCATTAGCTTGTAGATTAGCGTGTGTCAGTGTGAGGCCTAGGTTTGGAAGCGTGGCTTGGCCATTCACTAATGCGGCGCTGCCTGAGATTTTTAATTGTGGAAATTCACCTTCAAATGAAAAATTGCCTTTTACATTGCCGCGTATATCTTTCAAAGCATCGCTGAAGTCGGAGAGTAGTCCGAGTGAGTTAGTGTGAAACTCGAGTTCACCACGGATTTTTTTATTGTTATTCGTATAGTCAGGAAATGCAATTATTGCACGTGCGAGAGGTTGATTGTCGATGGCAATGATTGTTGTGGTATACAGTGCATTTTTATCAAGTGTGAAAACATGGTCGGTTGCTAAGCGCATTTTTTGAATATGATAATTCAGGGTATCAATTCCGACAGCATTGATAGTCAAAGTTGAATGTTTGTGTTGTGAAAAAATAAATGCAGCATCAGCAGTGAGATGTTTAATTTTTTGGTCATTGAAGCTTACTTGGTCTAGGGTAATATTCGAAATAAGTTGCGGAGAGTCTTTTAAACCTGTGATTTCACCCATATTGTTTAATGAGCCATGGCTATTCGGAAATACAGTGCTGATATTTGGAATGTGAATTTTCCAGCGCAAATTCCAGCGGTCAGACAAGCTGCCGTCAATTTGTATTTTACTGTCAGCAATTTTAATTTCAGAAGGATTGATAGTAATAATATTGTTTTGATAGCTTAGCGCGAGGTTTCCTTGAATAGAATGCTTTTGTAATGAACCAGTAATATTATCAAGTTGTAATGTGAAATTTTGTGCGGTGCCATAGGCATGCAGAGTTGCTTGGATATCACCAGGTAAGGTTGCTAAGCGCTTTTGTGGGTTCCAATGTGAAAGTGCAAATGAAGCTTGCCAAGCAAAGTGAGGTTCATTAGTAAAAGAGAATTGGCCATCAATATTACCATCAGGCGTATTGGTTGAAATAGAAAATCCATTGTCATGTTGTGTAATTTGCTCGTGATTTATTAACCATAGGATTTTGTTATTTTTCGTTACGGTAATCGAGCTCAGTGTAGCTTGTTGTAGATTGAGAAATTTCAACCAATGTAAGTTGTTTGTATCAAATGGTGCTGAGGAGGTGGTGTTATTTTTTAGTAAAACAATATTAGCTTTGTCTACATTGAAACGATTGATAGTCAATCGATCGTGGAATAAATCAGTGGGGTTCCATGCAACATGTAGAGATTCAATCGTGATTTGTGAGTCGCTATCTTGGTAATTGATATGCTGTAAATCAAAATTAGAAAGTAATGCACCATTCACATGCTCAATATGTAATTTTCCAGGTAGAGCGAGGGCGAGCAAGGTGAGTGAGAGGGTGAGCCCTGATGTGGTAAATAAGAAAATATAGCCAATTAATACTAAGCATAAAATAATGCTGAGTATTAATCGTGAGAATATTAACTTAATCAAAAGTCAGGTCCTATATTAAAGTCGATACGTAAAGGTTTTCCTGGTGTGCTATCGGCACGTGCCACATAGAGTTTAATGGGGCCGATCAACGAATTGTAAATAATACCGATTCCTCGGCTATGTTGTGAAGGAGTATTAAAATGATTTGCAGCAATACCCGCGTCATAAAACACAGCGGCACCCCAGTCTCCATAAATACGATGTTGCAATTCAACGCTGCCCACTTTGAGATAACGACCTGGGCCTATGCTGTCAAAACGATAGCCACGTACACTGCTAGGGCCGCCCGCAAAAAATTGTAGTGTTAATGGTAAACGTTGAATATTACTAACAACGGTGTAGCCTAAGTCACCACGCAAAATGAAACGACTGTATTGCGTAGGGCTGGTGATATATTTTGCTTTTATTTCACTTTGTAAAAAACTGGTTTGAGAAAGTATATTGTCGCTGGCACCTTGGATATTCCAATTGACAGCACTTCCTTCATGCGTGTTAATCAAATCATCGGATTTAATGCGCGAAATGGTTAGCGCAGGATACAATATATTACTGCTTTGCCATGGATTATCATTAATCATGAAACGTTCACGCAAATAGTTAATACTTAGCGTGTGTTGCCATTCACGAACACTTTTTACGTAGGCGCCAGATAGTGTTTCTGAAAAGCTGCGACCATTGCGTGGGATAAATTGTTGGATGTTCGCGCCAATGGTGTACTGATCGGTTAGTGGATTTTTTCCGGGGATAAAATATTTTGCTGCAAGTCCACTAAGCACAGGAGAAACTTTTAACTGCATATTGAAGTGTTGACCGGTGTTAGTGGCACGCCGCCAATCTGCTCCTGCTGTGAAACGTGGACCAGTAAACGTTCCCCAGCCAATACCAAAATTATATTGTTTTGCTGTTCTTGGTAACGCATCAATATTGATGGGTACAAGATAATCATGCACTTTTTCTAAGTCGGGGCTAACAGAAACTTGTTGGAAGTATTGGCTGTTAGCTAAATCCTGTTGGAAAACGAGTAGTTGTTGACTAGAAAAAGGCTTGCCGTTTTTTAGTGTGACAAAGCGTTGCAGAAATGCGGGATCAAATGCGTTGGGTTTAAATGAAAATTCACCAAAGTAATATTGTGGTCCAGTATTCATATGTAAAATAATTTCAGAATGATATTGCTGTAGATTAATGCGAATTTCTTTTTTTTCTAACCATGCTTTTAAGTACCCTTGATTATTTGCAGTTTGAAAAAGTAATTGAATGGCTTTGTTATAATCTTCAATCAGCAATGGTCGGTTAGCGCGTAGTGTGAAATTGTTTAATAATTTTTGTAACTCAGGGTCATTGGCGCCAGGCCCCGTGATTTGTATGTCCACATGATTAATTAGCAATTGTGGGCCTGGGCTAATATTAAAACTAGCTATCCAAGCTGTGCGCTGCTGTTTGAGGTTAGATTGAATCGTTGCTTTGAAGTATCCATAAGGTTCGATGGCTTGACGGATATTGGCTGCTGAATTATTGAAAATGGTTTGAATACTGTTTTCGTTAATGGGATTGCCGTCATTTTGTTGCAATACCGCAAGCCTATCTTGAGCGTTTTTAAGGGCGTTGGCGGGTAGTCCAGTGATTACAAAGCGCAAAGTGTCTGCCCATATGCAAATGCTAATGGGTAGTAGCAGAATGATGAATAGTAGGCGTTTTGATATGCATTTCATAGGCCACATACAGTAGCAAAGAATCTATGATGTTGGAATGAGGATTGTAGGGTGGCAAAGCGAAGCGCTGAGTTATCCCCACGAATTTGTTGCTCCCTTCTCCCAGAGTGTTTTTTACGATGGGAGAAGGGCAGGGGATGAGGGCCTATACCCTCACCCCTTGCCCCTCTCCCAGAAAAAAAGCATTTTGGGAGAGGGGAATTATACTACCCAAAATTCGTGGGGATAACTCAGAGCGAAGCGTGCCCACGAAACTATTAACGTGCCATTCCTTGTGGGGCAATTGGCGCAGCTACAGCAAGAGGACCATCATCTCGAGTTATATCTGGACTTGGTTCACGTGGGTCATGTGCTACTTGTGCAGGTGCTGCTTGTTCAGGCGCGTCAGCTAGTTGTCCAGCTAGCGTATTGACAGCCCATGCTGCAGGGCTTATTAGTAAATCTATAAATATTTGGCAGGTGGTTCTGGGGCGTGCTCTCATAGTTTAAAGTCTCGTTTATTTATAATGTCTGTTTTCTAATCGTAAAATCCATACTATATTAGCGGGTATTTTTAACACATGATACTAAAAAAGTGAAGGAATGGTTATGTCTTACCCAATTGCGGCTATACAAATGACTTCTTCTCATAATGTGCAAGAGAACTTAAAGGCAGCTGGAGAGTTGATTCAACAAGCAGCTGAGCGCGGTGCACGCATGGCTGTATTGCCTGAAATGTTTGCGATTATGGGGCTAGATCAATTAGATAAAGTGAAATATCGCGAAACCTTGGGCGGTGGGCCGATCCAAGATTTTTTGGCGGAACAAGCAAGTAAGTACAATATGTGGGTGGTGGGCGGCACAATCCCCATTGCAACGGTAGATGACAATAAAGTCTATGCGAGTTGTTTAGTTTTTGATGAAAATGGCAAAAGTGTAGCTTGCTACAATAAAATTCATTTATTCGATGTCACCTTAAATAATAAAAAAGAAGTCTACATGGAATCAAAAACCACTGAGCCAGGCGATAAGGTGGTGGTCATTGCGACACCCTTTGGCAAAATTGGTTTAGCAGTTTGTTATGATTTACGTTTTCCTGAAATGTTCCGTTGCATGCATCAACAAGGTGTTGAAATTATCGTGTTAGCAGCGGCATTTACTTATACAACTGGATTAGCGCATTGGGAAATATTATTACGTGCTCGTGCTATTGAAAACTTAGCTTATGTCGTTGCTGCGGGACAAGTGGGAACACACTCCAGTAGCCGCAAAACCTTTGGGCATACAATGATTGTTAATCCTTGGGGTGAAATCACACGACAATTACCGACAGAAACAGGTGTTGTGATGGATGAAATCAATTTAGAATACCTGCATCAATTACGCCAAGATTTTCCTGTGCTTCACCATCGCCGGGTTTAAAAAAGGATAACGAATTAATATGAAATTTGAATGGATATTGTCATCCCGAGAAGCGAAGCGCCGAGGGATCTCCTCAATAAGAATGAGATCCCTCGCTGTGCTCGGGATGACAGCCGCGTCTCTTTTTTTCGCAACCAACACACACGCGCAATCCCTCCAGCAACCAGTCAAAGCAAAACATGCGATGGTGGTGAGTGAGCAGCATTTAGCCTCTCAAGTGGGTGCAAGCATTTTAATGTCAGGTGGTAATGCAGTGGATGCGGCTGTTGCGGTTGGCTATGCGCTTGCAGTGGTTAATCCATGTTGTGGCAATATTGGCGGCGGTGGATTTATGACTATCCATCTTGCTGATGGAAAAAATATATTTTTAAATTTTCGTGAACGAGCACCATTGGCCGCAAAAGAAAATATGTACTTAGATGCGAATGGTGATGTGATTCCCGGAAAAAGTACAATAGGTTATTCAGCTGTTGGTGTTCCAGGTACGGTATTAGGTTTAGATACAGCACTAAAGAAATTTGGGACGATGACGCGGCAGCAAGTTATGGCACCTGCTATTGCTTTAGCAGAGCATGGTTATATTCTTGTTCCTGGTGATATCAAATTATTAGAACCGATGACCAAAGACTTTCAAGCGCAACCTAACGTCGCTGCGATTTTTTTGAAGAATGGTAAGCCATATAAATCAGGTGATCGCTTAGTACAAAAAAACTTAGCAAAAGCATTAAAAGAAATTCTGCAAAAAGGCCCTGATGCTTTTTATAAAGGTAATATTGCAACAGAGATTGTCGAAGCGAGCCAAAAAAATGGTGGCATTTTAAGTTTAGATGATTTTACAAAATACCGCGTAGAGCAATTGTTTCCATTAACGTGTAATTATCGTGGATATAATATTATTTCTGCACCGCCTCCAAGTTCGGGTGGTGTAGCCATGTGTGAAATACTCAATGTATTAGAAGACTATCCGTTAAAAACATTGGGACATAATTCAGTGCAGAGTATTCATTACATCACTGAAGCAATGCGTTATGCATTTTATGACAGAAATAATCAATTAGGTGATCCAGATTTTGTAGAGAATCCACTGGAAAATTTGCTCTCGATTGAACATGCGGATCAAGCGCGTCAACATATTATCGATGTCAAAGCGACGCCATCCAGTGAAATGGGTAAAGGTCCTATGATGCAAGAAGGTGTGAATACAACACACTATTCTGTGATAGATCGAAAAGGTAATGCAGTTGCTGTGACCTACACGCTGAATAGTTTTTTTGGTGCAAAAGTTATTGCAGGAAATACTGGGTTTTTCTTGAATGATGAAATGGATGATTTCTCAGCGAAGCCAGGTGCAACAAATCAATTTGGTTTAGTTGAAGGAAATAAAAATAGTATTCAACCAGGTAAGCGACCATTAAGTTCAATGACACCAACGATTATTACCTATAAAGATAAAGTGTTTATGGTGGTAGGAAGTCCAGGCGGTCCAAGAATTATTTCATCTACCTTATTAACGATACTGAATGTCATCGATTTTAAATTAAATATTCAAGCAGCAGTCGATGCGCCACGTTTCCATCATCAATGGTTGCCCGATACTATTTACGCCGAGCCAAATGCATTTTCACCCAAGTTAACAGAACAATTAACAGCAATGGGGTATCACGTTACGCCTAATCCAACATGGAGTGCAGTCGAAGCAATTTATGTTGATCCTGATACAAAATGGATTTATGGCGCAAATGATAAGCGTAGATCTGCGGGAAGAGCAGTGGGGTATTAAAATCTTTGTAGTGTGGATCACGGCAAAAATCGCCTAATCCACCCTATATTTACAACCTGCCAGCGCTAGTAAACGCCTTCAATTAGTGTTATATAAGTTTCAATAATTATATTGAGTGAGGGTGCACAGATGTCAGCAGCTAGAAAAAGTCTATCTTTAAGAGATTTAATTAAACAAGTAGTTGATGCTGATGGGCAAGAAAATTATCTATTAAAAGAAAAGTTTCTTACTGCCATTTTAGCTATTTTTGAAAAACTATTAAGGCTCAAAGCGACGAATCATACTTCGTTAACTGAAGTAGGTCAGTCATTTGCAGAGGCAATTTACAAGATTGAAATTGATCCTGCTCTCCAATTTCATAGAGAATTAGTTGTCAAACATTTGGGGAATAATTTACATAAAATCAGTAATGTTTTCGAAAATGACACGGGCAATCTTCCTGATGTATCCACTTCTTTTAAAGCAAAAGCTGCTGAAATCGTTAGCCCCAATCAAGCGTTGCTTAAGTTAGCGAGTGAAGCAAAAGACTGTAAGATAGTTCCAAAATTCAGGATGTCAGGATCGAATACAAGTAAACGACTATCAGCGCCAGCCGCTATGTTATCTGCTCTGGGTGGCCCTAAAAAAGCAGATGTACATGATAAAAAGAACGATGATAAGAAAAAAGATGATGTGGTGAAAAAGCCAGATCCAAATGCTGCAGCTTTGCTAGCAGCAAAATTTAAGACAGCCGCCGCGGTAGCAGCGGGTGCATCACAGCAGGTAACAACTGGCCAACAGGCAGTGCAGGTTGTGGGCAAGCGTAGTACGATATAAATAAGGCGTTGTTGCATAAATCAAAATTGGCACTGTTCCCCTCTCTCAGAATGCTTTTCTTTGGGAGAGGGTCAGGGGCGAGGGTAAAAGCCCTCATCCCCAACCCGTCTCCCCTCGTAACAATCACTCCGGGAGAAGGGAGAATATTGATTTATGTAACAACGCTCTTTGTAAAAGAGGGTGAAAAAATCAAAACTGATTCTTCCACTCTCTTAAATATTGAAACACTTCCACAGAATTATTTAATGGCTTATTCACTTTTTGTGAAATCGCATGCGCAATGTCATCAGTATGGCAACGCAAAAATGGATTTAAGCATTTCTCTTCACCTAATAAACTAGGTAAGGTGCACGCATGAGTGAGTGCTAATTTCTTTTCTGCAAGTGCATGATTATCTGGTTCAACGTGTTGTGCAAACGCTAAATTAGCGAGAGTATATTCATGTCCGCAATACAGTTTTGTATTATCAGGTAATGCAGCGAGACGCATTAAAGAATCATGCATTTGTTGATAAGTGCCTTCAAATACGCGCCCACAACCCATGCTAAATAAAGTATCTCCTGAAAATAAAATGCCTTCACTGTAAAATGCTGTGTGATCCAGCGTGTGACCTGGAATTTCAAGCGCGCGAAATGATGTATTGGCAATTAAAAATGTATCGTTTGTTTTTAATGGATGGTTAACAACTTGTGTCTTACTTTGATAACTGCCGTAAACAGGAATATTTCCCGCGTAACTCAGTAATTCACTGATGCCACCTGAGTGATCGTGATGATGATGAGTTAGTAAAATACCAGCTAACGTTAAATTTTCTTTTTGCAATATATTGATAACAGGCATGCTGAGGCCTGGGTCAACAACATAGACTTGAGTGGAATCTGTATGACGTATCATCCAAATGTAATTATCTTTTAATGCTGGAATTGCTGTGATTTCTAACATGGTTTAATGCTCATGGAGTGCAGCAATATGTTCTTTCACAGTGTCTCCGAGTGAGTCGCTGACGTAACCACCTTCAAGTACAGAAATTAATTTACCACCGCAATGTTTATTTGCTAAAGCCATTAATTCTTTTGTCATCGCAAAATAATCTTGCTTCGTTAATAGAAAATCAGCAAGTGGATCACCTTTGCGTGCATCAAAACCAGCGGAAATAATAATAAGATCAGGTTTAAATTTATTTTCAATCGTGTGCAAGGCATGCGTGAATGCTTTACGGTATTCAGCTGCAGGAATTCCAGCAGGTAGAGGAATATTGAGTGTGGTGCCTGCGCCTGCGCCAATACCTGTTTCATGAGCAGCACCTGTGTTGGGATAAAAAGGATATTCATGTAATGATGCGTAAAAGACGCTAGGATCATCATAAAAAATATCTTGAGTTCCATTGCCGTGATGTACATCCCAGTCGATGATTAAAATATTTTTTAATTGATATTGGGTTTGTGCATAGCGAGCTGCAATGGCTGCATTGTTAAATAAACAAAATCCCATGGCTTGATTGGGCGTGGCGTGATGTCCTGGTGGTCTTGAAAGAGAAAATGCGTTGCTTGCAACACCCTGGCAAACATCATCGATAGCAACAAGAGCCGCACCTGCAGACAAAAATCCAATATCGTATGATGCTTCACACACAGCAGTGTCAGCATCCAGATAACCGCCACCTTGCATGCATTTATCTGAAATGGTGTTTAATAATTCAGGGGTATGACAGCGTAAAATATCTTCAGGTAATGCTTTGCGAGGCTGTTTTTTGAGAAGAGTATTCCAAAGTGTCGCGTCTCTTTCTAATGCAGCGAGTATTAATTCGTATCGAGTGGTGTTTTCTGGGCAATATCCTGTGTCATGTTTTAAAAAATCAGAGCTATAAATCAATGAAGTTGCCATGGGTTTATTTCCAGTGAATAAGTGGTGTAAATATACCTGTTGTTTGCTTGTATTTCCATTTAAGTTCGGCTAGTGTTCTTGAAGAGAAATTATCTTAATTCATGGAGAGTAAAGAATGAAAAAGTTATTTGCTAAAGCGCTGCTTTGTACAGCAGCGTCACTTGCGCTAGTTGCACCTACATTTGCCGCGCCAGAGACCTATACATTAGATTCAAGTCATTCATATGTCATGTGGCATATTAATCATTTTGGTTTTTCTAATCCTTCTGGAAAATGGATGGTAGATGGAACATTGATACTTGATGAAACGAAACCACAAAACAGTAAAGTCGATGTCACGATACACATGGATGGTTTGAGTACAGGTGTTGCCAAGTTAGATGAGCATTTGAAGAGTGAAGACTTTCTAGATGTTGCAAAGTATCCAACAGCAACTTTTGTCAGCGATAAAGTGACAATGACAGGTAAAGGGTCAGCAAAAGTTCACGGAATGTTAACTGTACATGGCGTTTCAAAGCCGGTTACATTGGATGTGAAATTGAATAAGCTAGGCATGAGTCCAATTGCTAACAAGAAAACAGCAGGTTTTGCAGCAACAGCTAAATTGAAGCGTTCAGATTTTGGAATTTCAAAATACTTACCTGGTTTAGGTGATGACGTGACAATTAATATTGAATCTGAAGCTAACTTGAATGACAGTGTGAAGAAGACGGCGTGAGGTCTTTCCCTCACCCGTCACGTAAAAAACACGTGACGACCTCTCCCACGAGTGGGTGAGGTGAAAAGTGCTTTGCTCCCTTCTCCCACTTGTGGGAGAAGGGTTGGGGATGAGGGTAGTCAGTAAAAGGTGTAATCATGTCACTAAAAAACACATACGAAAATTACGGATGGCTTGCGAAGCTATTGCATTGGGTCATCGCAATTCTCATCATTGGCATGCTAGCTGTAGGATTGTACATGAGTGATTTACCTCATGGATTGCAAAAATTAAAATTGCTTGGATGGCATAAAGAATTCGGCATTTTAATTTTAAGCTTAGCGATTGTCCGAGTATGTTGGCGCATTATCAATATCGTGCCACCGATGCCGCTCGGAATGCCAAAAATTCAAGTATTAGCAGCGTATGCAGTACATTACTTGTTTTATATATTTATGTTTGCAATGCCTATCACAGGTTGGTTGATATCATCAGCTGGAGGGTTGCCAGTATCATTTTTTGGATTAATTCTTCTTCCTACATTGATTCCAGCAGATCATGCCACAATGAAATTCTTAGAAGAAGTACATAAATATCTAGCCTATGGTTTAATCGCTACAATTGTTTTACATCTTGCAGCAGCATTAAAGCATCATTTTATTAATCGCGATAATGTTTTGAAGAGAATGTTACCATGAAAAAATTAAGCGTATGTGCGTTATTGTTTTTCTCTACTATGATTCATGCCGCAGCACCTCAGTGGAAAATGATCCCAGCAAAAAGTTCAATTACATTTACTGCAACGCAAAATGGCGCACCTGCGGAGGGGAAATTTAGTGTATTCACAAGTGATGTTGCTTTCGATCCACAACGGTTAACTGAAAGCCACGTGCAAATTGCAGTTGATATGGGTTCAGTAACAACATCGTATGCAGAAATTGGTGATACATTAAAAGCGGCGGAATGGTTTAATGTGGCAGTGTTTCCTAAAGCTATTTTCAAGGCAAATCAATTTAAAAAAACCGGTGATAAAACGTATGAAGCGCAAGGTAGTTTAACGATTCGCGATAAAACAATTCCTGTGACGTTGCAATTTACACTAGAAGACTATTCTGCAACTACAGCATTAGCAAAAGGTCACACACAATTAAAACGTACGGCGTTTGGCGTTGGGCAAGGTGAATATGCAAAAACAGATGATATTAAAGATGATGTTTCTGTGGATTTTGTTTTAGCTGCGCAGAAGTAATATTTTCTCCCTTCTCCCAGAGTGTTTCTTACGATGGGAGAAGGGTTGGGGATGAGGGTATTTGAAAAGCCCCTCACCCGCCACGTAAAAAACACGTGTCGACCTCTCCCACAAGTGGGAGAGGTGAGAATCTTATAAAAAACGTCACTATGACAGGGCCCCAGTCATATTCTTTTTCAACCGCACATAAACCGTTTTTACAATAGTAGCAACCACTTCATTTGTTTCATCAATCACATCCACAGTATGATCAAAAGTATATTTTCCATTGGCATCAGTTTGTTGTTTGATAAATTGCAGTTGCTCTTCTGAATAATTAAATGATGCTTTTACTAAACCGCGTCCCGGTTTTTTATATTCAATTTTTCCTGCTTTATCCCACACAATATATTTTTTACCGAGAAATTTAATAATGATTAACATCGGAAATGGATCTGTCATGGCATACAGCGATCCACCAAAATGAGTGCCTACATAGTTTCTGTTATACCAACGTAACTTCATCCACATTTCAATCTGACGAAAATCGGCAGAAGCTTTTTTGAGTTTAACTCCAGCGCCTAAGAATGGTGGCCAGAGATTCAAAAGAAGTTTTAAAACCCAGACAGGAAGTTTTTCGCCAAGTCGATTTGGTATTAATTTTTTCATAACGATTTTGTTCCAATGGAATGAAGAATGCTGGGTGTAACAATAGCATGATTGTTTGTATTTACAATGGGATAGCAATATTTAATCAATAGACTGGGATCTGGGTATATAATATCAAGATACAAGTGATAAACTGTGGAGATAATGTATGGCAAATTCTGCATCTAATCTTGGCCAATCACCAGTCACAACCGTTTATATTCTCGCAGAATATTCTGCGTTACCTAAGTTCGATGCTAAAGGATTTGCTGATGTCAATTCCGTATTAGGTGATGATGTCAAAGCACAAATAGCTGCTTTGAGAGAGCCTCCTGATCGTGATTTTACGCATGCACGCGGATATATAACTTTAGAAATACCACAGCAATTAATAATAAAAGATAATGCGGGCAAAGAAACAATATGGAGAGGCTTGCTGGTTTCAATCCTAATCGCCAATCCAATGCAGTAGTTCAGCCTCAAAATTTGGCATTTGACGATTGGGTATTAGCAGTTATTAAGAATATGAATGCTGCATCAGTTCCTGGCGCAGAGAAATATGTAACGTTGTACAAAGAAGCAAAAAGCGATGTCCAGCACTTTTGTCACAACTAGCGGAAAGTTATAGAAAGGATATTTCAGCAAATAGTAAAGGTCAGGCGCAAACTGTTGAAGGGTGTGAGAAATATATCAATGGAGTTCATCACTCAGGATCGCGTGATTCGCTCGGTTTGAAAATGGTAACACGTATTTTGCTAGAAGCGAGCAAAGAAGGTAGGTTGCAGCTAAATCAAAATGATCCCCTCATGCAGGCGTTATCTCGAGCCCCCAGTTTTTATTGCAAGACTCAGTATGCTCCAGAAAGAGAGCCACCGAATCCGCATGGCATCAGTTTTTTTGGTGCAAGGTTTGTAGCGAATGCTAATCCAGCCGCCGATGTAGGGCAATCAGTAGCTGTAGGGCCGATAAAGCCAAAAGCGCCAGGATCATAGAGTATTTACCTCTCAAGTTGGATGCCAGCTAAAAACATGCTGGCATGACAATAGCTAGGTACTTCGATGTGAAAGTGATATCTGGTTTGGTTGGCACGTTTTAAAATCCTTAGTATCATTTTTTGCAGCAAATAGTGTATTGCTACTCGATGTAAGAACAGGCGTCGTTAATGGCGCAGGTGTTGTGGAAGTTGGTCCTGTTTCTACTTTAGCATCAGCTGTTGTATCAGTAAACAATGTAGTTAGCGGCGCTTTTCTTGGCATCACTGCTGTGCTATCAAACATAGCTAAGCTGAGATCTGTTTGATTATTACTTGCATCGTATGCTTTACTAATTTTTAAATAGGTTTGCGAGCGTTGCTCGCACATAGTAATAAAATCACGATCTTCCTGTGTGCGTTGATTTAAAGGAATTTCAACGATATGTCTAATTGCCCATTGAAAGTAACTGCTAGCTTCTTTATATCCATCTCTTTGAATACGATTTGGGATCAAGCTAAGTTGATGTCTGGCTTCACTGCGATATTCTTCTGTTGGCAATCCATATCTTGTGACACTAGTTTGATGAAGTAATTCAAAGCTACATGTTTCTTCTAAAGCAAGCTTTGAATGACAATAAGCTAATAAGCGTTGTTGTTCGGTAGATTTTTTTGAGATCTTTTTTAAAGTTTCAATAGCTTTTCTATACAATATTACTTGATCACTGTATCTATTTGTCAGGGTGTTTTCTGCTTGCTGAATATGTCTATTTGCTTCCGCAGTAAAATAGACCTCCAGTATAGCTTGATATGATTCAATACGTTTATTGATGTTATCGATAGCTTGTACGACCGGTAAGCGGATTATTACAACGGGCTCATTAGGGTGCGTCAAGACTTCCCATTTATGTATTTTAGTGTCATAGCCGATGTAATTTAAAACTTTTTCTGCCGAGTGATCTAGTGACTTGTTATATTGAATCATTAAACAAGGTTTTGGTTTTTCATCTAAGGCAAATTTAAAATTTTCTAAACCTAGGCTTTTGTCCACATGAAATTGTAATTTATCTTGTATATTGTTAACTTGTTGCTTTTGATAGTCCAAAGCAATCTTCGGTAGAAACCCTTTTTTATCGTAGTAGCATTTCCCGGCCATTTCAATTACAGGGATGCCGTCTTTAACATACGCTTTTCCTTGATAATTAAGATAGGTAAAAGAATATGAGATAGGGTGTTCTTTAGAGGGCTTATGTGTTGCAAGAGAACACGTTAAATCGGTAATAAGATCTACATAGAAACTGCCATAGATCGATGCATTTAATTGAGCTTCATCAGTAATAATTCCACGTTGTTGAAATTGTTCGACAGGGTTTCTATCGTAAGGTAAAAAACGTGGCGCATTTTTCATGCGTATGCCAGCCCAAAATAGCGCTTCGTCTTTTGTAACAACCATCATGCCACTAATGCTGCTGTATCGATAAAATGGTACATCACGATTTGTGTTTTTGCATACGGCTTTCCATAAGTCAATGGCAGCCTTAGCCGAGTCAACATTGTCAGCAATTAGAATTCCCGTGATATCATTTAAATCGTATGTTCCTAATGATTCATTGTGAGCTGTTGTAGGGTTTCCATAGTGCTTACCGAAATTATCCCATGTTTCACCTCTTCTACGTGCTTCACGTTCTTCTAATTTTTTACGTAGTGCTACTAAATCAAGTAATGCTTTTTTTCTATGTGGTCTTTCAAAGTTAAATGTACTATTTTTAAGTTTGTCACTAAAGATATTATCTTTGTAACGAAAAAATACCTTAACCGTGCTGGGGTTGATAGCAACGCCATAAGTGCGTTGCTTTTGTTCTTCAAAATAACGCATGCGCCAATCATTGCTTACAAGCTGCATAGGTCGAAAGCGAAAGCCTACTAATTCTTTATGGTCAGAGTTTCTTGATGAGGCGCTATAACAGTCTGCGAATGTTTTAGCATCAACAGCGGTGTTTTTAAGAATAGCTGCATTACTATTTAATACATTTAATTCGGCATTAAAATTAGCACTTCTAAGCTGACGGATATAGTGGATACCACTAGTGTCAGGGTTGATTACAACGCATTTTTCATCTGTTTGAAATATAGATTCTTTAATGCAGTGAAATGTCTTTTCATCAAGCTCAGTGTTATATAAAAAATTACTATCATCATGTGTGATCTGAGATAACAATTTTGTATCTAAAAATCTCTTTGCAGTCATCTCTAAGACAGATAGTTTGTTAGATACATGATAGCGAGAGATACGTGTAGAAATTTCAGTGACGCAATTATGTGCGTGCTCGCATTCTGAATGTAAGCGATCTTGGTAAAGATGGCGAGTTAACGCATGGTAATAGTGTACCATTTCCCTTACTTCAGTGATGGCAGCATCAAGGTGTGGGCTTCGCAGATTTTTACGTAATAATTTCACAATTGCTAACTGATCGATATCAAATCTCTGCGGTGTCATGCTATCAATTCGCAATATTTCCCAGCAATCACCATCATGAATTCGCATGCGCACGATGTCATTGTCATCGCGATCCTTGTTAGTCATTGCATTAGCTACGCGTTCTATTTTTGCTGCAGTGAATCCTCTGCTTTTCATTTCTAGGCGGAATATATCAGCATGATCTTTTTCGCCACCCATGGTTTTAGTTTCGCTGATATTAGCGGCATCATGGCATAGCATTGCATATTTAATTAATTCTTCTGTTTCATCATCGATTTCATGGCCAGCATTTGCTTCACGTATCAGCTTTGCGCGTTCTTTAGGGTCAGGGATGTATTTTTTTAGAAATGTAGTGAAGATACTATCAGCTAGAGTTGTGCAAACAGCATGTAATGCCCCATGATAATATCTTTCAATACCACCCTTTCCAAGATATCTTGCACTAGGGTATGGTTTGAGATAGTAAGCTTTAATAATTTTTTGCGCTTCATCTGCAAAGTTTAATACTTGTTTGGGAGCTAACGAAGGTGTGTTCGTTCCTGTTTGCATGGATAATCTCGTTTGTGGGTGTAGTTATTATTGTATGCTTATAGATTATACAGATTATATTTTGGGGCTATTAGGGGTGTTTATCCCCTCTATGTGAATTTCTACATAAAAAATCAAGGTTTTATTGCATGGGTACACAACCAATTAGTGTTAAGAATAGAATAGAAGGTATCGATGTCTTGCGTGGTCTAGCGATGATTATCATGGCATTGGATCATACAAGAGATTTTTTTTCGAATGCGGGATTTGAACCTAATGACTTAGTTCACACTACCGCCTCATTATTTTTTACTCGTTGGATAACGGATTTTTGTGCGCCGGTATTCGTATTTTTAATAGGTACGAGTATGGCGATAGCCGCATCGCGTGGAAAACCCATTAAACAAATTTCTACATTCTTGTTAACTCGCGGTATATGGATGATATTTGTAGAGTTTACATTAGTCCATTTTGGTTGGACATTAAGTATGGTACCTGCAGTTGTCTACTGCCAAGTGATATGGGTGATTGGTTGGGCAATGATTGCGTTAGCAGGATTAGTGTATTTGCCAAAATGGGTGATATTCTCGTTTGGTATGGTTCTTGTGTTTGGGCATAACTTGCTGGATGGAACTTCAATTGCCTGGATCAGCATGATTCATGAAGTGAAAACAGTCACCATTCATTGGCCAGCAACGATGGAATTAACTTTTTTATATTCGCCATTACCATGGATTGCTATTCCTGCATTAGGTTATGTCTTTGGAGATCTTTTCACGTTACCTTCAAAGCAACGTACGAAATATTTTATTACGTTAGGTGTGTTGTGCGTGTTGGGCTATTTAGCGTTACGCTACAGTAATATCTATGGTGATCCGGTGAAATGGAGTACACAAAAAGATGCTTTATTTACGGTGATGTCGTTTTTAAACTGCTGTAAATATCCGCCATCGTTGTCATATTTTTTAATGACATTGGGGCCTGCATTTTTATTGTTGGCTGTATTTGAACATTGGAATAATCGGTTCACTTCCATTTTATCCATGTTTGGTAAAGTGCCGTTTTTCTATTATGTGATACATTTAATTGTGATTCATTGTTTAATGGTTATCATCACAGAAATACGTTTTCACCAAGGTTTAGATTCAATTGGAAATCACGCGTTATCGTATGCACCAGGTTGGTTAGTTGTGCATGGGTATGATTTAACTATTGTCTACTTGGTTTGGGCATTAGTGATATTGATGTTATATCCACTTTGTAAATGGTATGCCGGTGTTAAACAGCGCCACAAAAATAATGTCTGGTTGAGTTATCTTTAATGGCTAATGGTGGGGTGGATTAGGCATTTATTGCCGTAATCCACCAAGCCTGTCTCACTATAAAACCCTAACTGTTTGCTTTCACAGAATAATTTTTTTGCCGACTATCGCATTGATTTCGCTAAAAAAACAGCGTTGCTGTCAATTGATTTTTATCCCTTCTTTTTCTTTCCTATCCCTTAATTATTTGATTTGAGAACTATAATTAAATAAAGCATGGAGGCAATTGTCACTAACTCTATGTCTGATAAGTGAGGCGCTAGCATGATATCGCCACCACGTAACGCTAATGAACCTACAGGGCAAGATATTGGATCTGCCTTAAAGCGATTAGGCTTGGGTAATGTCACAAACACGGATCCTAATTTTATGAGTGACTTGCTCAAGGATATAGATCTTGATGGTTTCGTTCCTAGTAATCCTCGTTTGAAGAAGATGTTTCAAGATTTGAGAGATAAACCTGTTGCTCTTGATTCCATAAAAAATAATATATTCGCAGCTATTGCGAAAAATGCACCGCTAGCCAATACAATTCTCGCTGCAGCAAAAATGTTAGATTTAACTGGTGCTCCATCAAAAGATGCGCAGGCACAAATAAAATATTCAATTCATTTGATGGTTATTTTAGAAGTATTCACAACGTTAATGGTGAATGATAAAAGTTTTTCTGCGGATGTGGTCGATCATCTTTTAGGTAAACGTGGTGTAAAAAATCCTGGGAACATGGAAGAAACTTTCATGAGAGTGTTGGAAAATACAGGAGATATTTTTGCGCCAGTAAAATTATGTTCTGTTGATCCTGGTGCATGGCGTTTCAGATGTTGGCGAGAACACGATGGCCATCCGACAAAAGAACAAGTCGATGCATTTATAGAAAAATATAAATTGACTGGGATGAATGCGAGTGTGCTTAGAAATGCATTGAATGGTGCTGTGGACTCTGAGCATAGAGGGTTACGTGCAAATATTTATGAAGCGGTGTTGGCGCAAACAAATCTCGATAATGGTGGCAGGGAAAATGCACAAGTAGGTGTTGCACTGATTAGCGCGTTAGAGCATCAAGGTAATGGTTCCTATGAAGCAGAATACGTATCAGGTCGTCCTGTCGAACACTTGCGAAGCGATGATGAATTTTGGAAAGCTGTTTATGATCACAAATCTGCAGATGGCCATAATGTATTTTCAAAAATACATGGTATGCCAAAAGAATGGATAGATGCTTACATCACTTGGAATATGGCATTTATCGCGAATAAATTTCCTGAAGTAGCACATATTACCGCAGCTAAATTATTCATACCGAGTACATTATCGGCTGATCCACAAGACTATATGGCAACAAGAGTATTATCGTTATGGTTGACAGTGAATTTTGTAAATAGTTTATATACCAAAAAACCAAAACAGGGTTGTAAATTACAATTTGAATTTCCGCAACATGCCTTATTCAGTCAGTTTATGAAAATTTATGGTGAACAAAATCTTAATAATGCGCTGGCCAATGTGGTACCGCTTGCTCAAGTCGGAAATCAAGCTGTTTTCGCTATCGATGATAAACAACGTCAGAGCCAGCTTTTTGGATTATATCAACAGTTAACACCTGCGGAACAAACAGGATTCTTTTTTAATTTAAAATTAGGTTTAGGAATATTAGCTACAATACGCGGGAATAATGTTGCAACCGATCCACCATTTTATGTAAGACATCCTAAAGTTTCCGCAGGGTTTTTAGCTTTTACTGCGCTTGTGCTTTCACCCGTATTGATTGTTGGGGGAATTGCTGCGGCGTGTTTTCCTGGTGTGCGAAGTAACGTTTCTTCTGGTTATGAGAAATATACCCAAGTCAAAAGTTTATTGAAGAATAGTGTGATGCAAAGTCCGGCGAAACCTTCTGCGAATGAAAAACCAGCTGTTGTTGTATTGCCAAATCAAAGCACTAAACGCATATTGCCAGCGATTAATGCAATGGAAGTTAAATTTGATGAAAGAGGTCAAGTGGTGGCGCCAGTCGTTATTGATGCGCCGGCAGTGAGCAGAGTGCAGGGCCATCAAGTGGCGCCGTCAGTAGCTAGTGCGTTGCAGGAGCAGGATCACCCGGCATCGAATGTTGTTCTATTTCCTAAGGGCAAGTTAGCTGAGTTGCGACAACCTCTACTGGAAGATCAAGCAGATCCAGTGCCGTCAAGAAGGCAAGCAATGGGTGGTGGTTAGGTTGTTAGAGAGGTAAGGCTTCAAAGTCATTTTAAACCTAAATTGGTACAAACATTCCTACTATGAATAAAACATAGCGCACCACATTCGTCATAATTTTTCAGGTATAATATACGTTTAGTCAGCAAGATTCCCATCATTTAATTGAGGAGATCTCTATGCGTCACACCAGCGCTGGTTCATTGATTGCTGCAGCAGTCATTGCTTTAACTCCATTAGTTTCACACGCAGATGAAGAAAATAAATTAGATGAAGTATTCAAAACAGCATGCGTAAAATCATGGATGGAAGGTACAGAAAAAGTAACGGATAAAGTAGCATTCAAAAATTTCGGTGAAAAATATTGTGATTGTGCTGCTGGTCAGCCATTAAATAATGATGCAGCTATCGATAAAGCTGCAAAAATGTGTATGTCGCATGTCTTATTGCGCGACACCATGGATACCATCGAAGCGAATAATGGATTAAATGATTTGACAGATGCCGGTTTCAAAGTGGCATGTGCAAATGAATGGAAATTGATATCGCCTGAATTGACAGGTTCTGCAAAAGAATCTGCTGCAGCATTTTGTTCATGCGCATCAACAAAATTATTGGAAGTAAACAAAAACCGCGATGATGTAACCGATCAAGGTTGGTATAAGAAAATTGATGGCATTGCAAATGACTGTACAGGCACGAGTGACTCATCAGTTAAGCCTGCAGCAAAACCTGCTACCACTCCAGTAGCAACACCGGCTAAAACAGATAAGAAATCTTAATACAGGTAACGCTGTCATCCTGAGCGCAACGAAGGATCTCCATGCTAGAAGGAGATCCTTCGTTGCTTCGCTCCTCTGGATGGCAAGCTGCTTTATTGCGTAGCAACAACCGCTTTATTTCTGCCTGATTCTTTCGCTCTATACAATGCAGCATCTGCTGCCGCCATCACTTCTTCGCGATTTTGTCCATGCAATGGAAAAACAGCGACGCCAATGGAGAGTGTGACAGTGTCTAATGAAATGCCATGATAACGAAGTTGCTGCTGTTGCATTTCTTCACGTAGTTCATCAGCTAACAATGATGCTTCATTAGTGGAAATATTTTTTAAAACCAATAAAAATTCTTCACCACCTAAGCGATATGCCACGCCATGATTTTTAGTTGCAATACTCGATAATAATTGTGCTGTTTGGATTAAGACAAGATCGCCAGCATCGTGACCATACGAATCATTAAATTTTTTGAAATGATCAATATCGATTAACAGGAAAGCAGCTTTGGAATTGGTGTTTTTACATTGTGGTAATTCATGCTTTAGTGTTTCATTAAGGTGGCGGCGATTATACAATCCAGTCAGTGGGTCGCACATAGACTGATGCTGCAATGTTTCACGTAATTTGACATTGGCGAGTGCTAATGCCGCTTGCTCAGCCATGGCAAGTACCAATAAGCGTTGTGTTTCACTGATTGGTATTTTGTGTTCTTGATCGTTGACAGCAGTAGAAAATTCGATGCTGAGTAAGCCTAATGTTTCACCTTGTGCAATGAGAGGAATACACATATAACTTGGAGTTTCGGGATAACAAGCCATATGTTTACAAATTAAATCATGTTTTGCATCTTCAACATAATGTGCTTGGCTGCGGCGCAATGCCCAGCAATCATCGGTTGTATAAAAGTCTTGTTGTGCAACATCATCACCCCATGTCAGTGCGCGTTCAATATGGTCGCGATTGATGTGTAATAAAAATAAAGCGCCTTTGGTGTCTGGAAAAATTTGATGACAAAATTTTCCAATCACAGTGTATGCTTCATCTGCGGTCATGCAGGTTTGTAAAACACTACTCATTTCACTCAACAATATTAAATCATGGCGACTCTGCTTTTGTTCTAACAGTTTAATTTTTAATTGTTGATTTGCTTCACTTAAAGCTCGAGAAGCTTGTCTACGTTGTTTGAGGTCATTTAAGATAGCTTTTTTAATTTCAAAAAATTGAATGACTACTTCGGCCAAGCTTTTTAATATTTCTTTTTGTTCATTGGTAAGTGATTTAGGTTCTTGATCGATAACACAGAGTGTTCCTAGTTTAAATCCTTGGGGGTTGATTAATGGCATGCCTGCATAGAAGCGAACATTAGGGTTGCCTGTTACAAAAGGATTATCGTGAAAGCGTTGATCTTTGGTCGCATCAGGTATTTCCATTAATTTTGAATCTAAAATAGCATGCGCGCAAAATGCGCTGTCACGTGATGATTCTGTCGTGTTGGGTAATCCTTTATTGGATTTAAACCATTGCCTATCTTTGTCTATTAGGCTGAGTAAGCAAATAGGTACACCACAAATTCGAGAAGCAACATCCGTGATGTTATCAAAGATGTTTTCAGCGGCAGTATCTAGAATTTGATATTCTTCAAGCGCTGCAAGTCGCTCATCTTCGTCATGTGGCAGTGGAGCAATTTTCATAAAAAATAGGCCTCACAAAATATCAATAGGATATCTATTAATTCTAGCTCTAAAAGTGCTCAATCACCACCTGGGGTAACTACCTGATTTTCAATGGTAATTTTTTAATATGATTATAATTTCCTATCTAGTCATAGGCTTGATAAAATGCAGCAATTTTATAAGTATTTGATTAGGTGAAAAAATGACTGTAATAACGCGATTTGCTCCGAGTCCAACAGGATATTTGCATGTGGGTGGTGCGCGTACAGCACTGTATTCCTGGCTTTATGCACGCAAGACGAAGGGAACGTTTATCTTGCGTATCGAAGACACTGATTTAGAGCGCTCCACTCCAGAGGCTGTACAAGCCATTTTAGATGGTATGGATTGGTTGGGGTTATCGCATGACGAGGGTCCTTTTTATCAAGCCAAGCGTTTTGACCGTTATGCTGAAGTGATGCAGCAAATGTTAGCTGATGGCAAAGCCTATCGTTGTTATTGTTCGAGAGAACGCTTAGAAGCATTGCGTACACAGCAAATGGAAAATAAAGAAAAGCCGCGTTACGATGGTTTGTGTCGCGATAAAACTGAAAAACAAACAGGTGATTACGTAGTACGTTTCCGTAATCCTATCGAAGGTGAAGTGGTATTTCATGATTTAATTCGCGGAACACTAACATTTAGTAATGCTGAGTTAGATGATTTAATCATTGCACGCAGTGATGGTACACCTACTTATAATTTCACTGTGGTTGTCGATGATATGGATATGAAAATCACTCACGTCATTCGTGGTGATGATCATATTAATAATACGCCGCGCCAAATTAATATTTTAAAATCACTTGGCGCAACGCCACCATCCTACGCACATTTATCGATGATTTTAGGTGCTGACGGCAAGAAGCTTTCTAAACGTCATGGCGCAGTCAGTGTGATGCAATATCGCGAAGAAGGATTTTTACCGCATGCATTATTAAATTATTTGGTACGTTTAGGGTGGTCACATGGCGATCAAGAAATTTTTTCGATTGAAGAAATGATTGAATACTTTGATATTCCAGCGATTAATAAATCCGCGGCTGCTTTCAATCCAGAAAAATTATTATGGTTGAATCATCACTACATTAAAACCTCTGATCCAGCTTATATCGCGACAGAATTAGCATGGCATATGCAGCGTTTGCAAATTGATGTTAGCAAAGGTCCTGCGTTAGTTGATATTGTGAAAGCACAATGCGAGCGTGCAAAAACCATGGTAGAAATGGCAGAAAAAAGCCGTTATTTTTATGTTGATGTTGAATATAACCAAGATGCCGTGAAAAAAGCAGTCACACCCGATGTGATGCCTGCGTTAACAATGATACGTGATGGTGTTGCTGCATTATCCGATTGGAATAAAGAAGCGATTCATCAAGTGATTTTAGATACGGCTGAAAAGTTAGAATTAAAATTAGGAAAAGTAGCGCAACCGATTCGAGTTGCCATGACTGGCGATACGGTTTCGCCACCATTAGATATAACATTATTTTTATTAGGTAAAGAAAAAGTAGTCCAACGTTTAAATACTATTTTAACGGGAGTCGCTTATGCTTAATAGTGGCCAATCACAAACGCTGACGGTGGATTCTGCAGAGCTACTTCTTGAATCAAAAAGTGAGTCTGTCAAGGTTCAATCTACTTCTTCATCGTTTATCTTTGGGACGTTATTAATTCCTGAAACAAGCGAGTTAGATGCCATGTCTGTGCGAGCAGTGTCACCGGTAGCTGAGCCAGTGCCTGTCGTTAATTTGCCACAGCAGCAAGCAGTCGTAGGAGAGCCTGTTTTGGAAGCAGAGAGTGATGATGAATTCGATCCTATATTGTTACCGGGCCCAGGCTCTAGAGAACAATCAAAGATTGATTGTCGGTTTTAAAGTGTTCTCCCCTTTCCCATAGCGTTTTTTACAGATGAGAGAAGGGTTGGCCCATATTCTTCTCCCAGAGCGTTTTTTTACAGAGGAGAGAAGGGGTTGGTTCATATTCTTCTCCCTTCTCCCTTCTCCCTTCTCCCAGAGCGCTCTTTGCGAATGGGAGAAGGGCCGGGGATGAGGGTATAAATAAACTAATATTTCCAGAATTTTTCGAATTTTGGATTGACAAATGAGGGCCTGATGCCTAGAATCGCGTCTCTATTGGAGGCAGCGGGGCTATAGCTCAGCTGGGAGAGCGCTTGCATGGCATGCAAGAGGTCACCGGTTCAATCCCGGTTAGCTCCACCAATATTTCATACTAGGTCCCCATCGTCTAGAGGCCTAGGACATCGCCCTTTCACGGCGGTAACAGGGGTTCGAATCCCCTTGGGGACGCCAATATAATCAATAGCTTAGATATTGGCGTGTGCAAACCTAGATAATGATCGGTAAATTGTCGGTAATATCCCATCGCGTAATTAAAAATTACAGCCATCGAAAAAAATATTATAATTTATTTGGATAGGTATAATGCTTATCGTGAAAGCACATTCGGAATAATATGTATGACTAAGCCCTTGCCTAAAAAGTTAAAAAAAGAACCTTTGATCGAAGCGGTATTTGAGGTTCGATTTCAAGGCGCACCCTTATTGTCTAATCTTTTGTTGGGACATTTGATGACAAAATTTGGCAATATGCCTGTGCAGAAATTACCTGCTGCTGATATTCCAGAACAGTTAAGGGAGCATAGCCAAGCTTTTAAGTATTCCCCCATTTTTCAGATTAAACTAGATAAAAATTTTATTTTGATTGGAGATAGAATGTGTGCTGTTACAAGCAGTACACCATACCAAGGATGGATAGAATTTAAAAAACACATATTAGAAGTAACGGAGTACCTAGAAAAATGTGGTCTCTTAACTAAAATTGAAAGATATTCACTAAAATATGTAGATCTAATTGAGGCTGAATCCACTGCGGAACAATTAAGTCTCATTGATTTTGATTTGCGGCTTGGTAGAGAGAAAATAGAAAAAGAGGCTGTAAATATACGAATAGAATTACCACGCAAAAATTTCTTACATGCAGTGCAGATAATTTCTAATAGTGTACTGGAAGAAGTTGGGAAGCAAACAAAGAAAGGTATTTTATTAAACATAGATTCTATTGCAAATAATCCTTCTACAGATTTTTGGGGATCTTTACCTGACAATTTAGAAGCTATCCACACAGCAAATAAAGAATTATTTTTTGAGTTTCTTAAGGATCAGACGATTAGTTCATTGGAGCCAATCTATGATGACAAATAAAGTTATTTCGAATACTCAGGAATCTAGTACGAATAGCAGGGTTGCGTTGTTATCATTATGGACAGCGGGTGTTCTTGTTGGTGGTTTGGTATTGTCTGTGCCAGCTGACAAAACTCTAGATCAGCGTATTGCTAAATATTATTCTGCGATGGATGATAATAGTTCCTATGATAGCTTTACAGATCTTTTAAAGGCAGAATCGTTAGATAATGTTGCATTTGATGAAATAATAGGATCGTTTTATCAGAAAATGCTTGTTTCCCAAGAAGAATTGGGAGACGAATTTAAAAATGTATATTTTAAAAATTCCTGGAATTTGTACGAAGAATAAGAAATATAATGGCTCATACCTTATCAGAAGATATAAAAAATCACTTGCCACCTTATTTGACTCCTCAGCAAAAGGAAGATTTGCTTGAGCAAATAAAGAATTTTCCTAAAATAAATTATTATATACACAAGGACGATGAAGAGTTGTTGCAAGGTGATGGATGGTCTGGCTTTACAGTGCTGGATTTTTTTACTTGTGAAAAAAAACAAGTAAAAGGAATTATTTTTTCCAATAGCTGTGATATTGATATTCACAATAATCGCACCCTTAGCGTAAATGTTATTTTTGTGCCTCTGGTTAGATTGAACAAATATCTCGATCTTCTTAAATCGTCAGGTTTATCTGAGGAGAAAATCAGTTCGAAAATTGAAGCAATTAGGCAACAGAAAATTACTTCTATTATGTTCTTTCCAAAAGGCGGTAATTTAGATGATGACTATATTGCAAATTTTGATGATATTCATTCTCAGCCATTGCGGACTTTTTTATCAGGTAAGAAGGTCAGGGTATTTACTCTAAGTCAATCAGGTTTTTATATGTTTTTACTTAAGCTTTCGATCCATTTTTGTCGATTTCAAGAAGGTGTACTTAGGTACGATGCATAGAGTATCATAGATATTATTTCTGTGAGTGAAAGGATAGTTGTAATTTACTAGAGAAATTATATTTTTAAAATTAAAAATATTAAATAAATTGATGCAAATATTAATATTGAAAATTTTATCGTAAAGCAAACGCTTCCTGGCTTATTTAAACTAGGTGGTTCGATTAGATCAGCTTCCTCTTTTAGTTCACCCTTTCTAATTTTGTCGTAATATTCTTCAGCTTTGTTCTTGTATAAAATGCTGGATATTAGATATTGAGCAGCGTCAAATATAAAAAATAGAACTAGCAGAATTAACACGATATTTATCTGATATGAAATACATTGGCCATAAGTGAATGACTTAAGCAGCCAACATAATCCACCTTCACCTAATGCCAATTGTCTGCATGTGCTAGACAAGATTCTCGTATGTTCCCTGTAAACTAATGCAAAATTTTCATAAACATAGTGGTACAAAGATTCTTTTGATTTTTTATCATCATGCTCACTGTTTTTTTTATTCATGATTAGTTACTCGGTTTGAATGGAGGGCCAATTCTGGGAGCTAAAGTAGTTATTGATTCGAAAACTCTCCTTTTTGTATCAGGGGAGAAAATTCCTTTTTTTGCATTCTCAACCTCTTCCTTGTTGAAGATAACTATTTCTTCTTTCCCCTTATAGAATATTGTTGCTTGGATGGTTCCTTCTTTTTTTGGGGCGATAACTATTTTAGCTTTGTCAATACCTAAACGTAATAGCGATTGATTAATTAACTGTTCAATTGAGGAAAAATTATTGTATTGCGGCATTGGATTCTCCTGCCCCAAGATAAGGGGTGAAAAACATATCATCACAAAAATAAAGATGGTTGCTGCTATTTTGCAAATCAATCGCATAAATCAATTTCCTCAGTAAATAGCTATATTGTTATTATACTCTTCTTGTGTCGTTGAAGGATTTGGTCAGGTGTTTTTTATTTTAGCTACATATCAACTCCCTTGATTTCATAAAGATTTCTCTTATAATTTAATACAGTCCCCGGGCAACTCTTCCCCCTAAGAACATTAGGTGTAGAATCTGGGGTTTTCTTTTATAACATCTTAATTTTTAATAAATTCTCTTCTAAAAATTGTCGCAAACTATACACCTTAATATACTGAAGATTAGCTGCTAATTTCGTTACTTTATTGATAGCTTGCTTTGAGCAGTAATACCATACTTCACTAATGGAGAATTGCCCGGCATATCCCTTCAATATTTGCTCAAGTCTGTATTCACCTTTTGTAGTCAACTCAACTTCAATCGCAATTTGTTTCTGGTCGGGAAGAATCAACATACCATCAGCAATATGCCCCTGCTTGCCAATTCCGTCCATGAATTTTTCATGTTTTAAAGATCTTTCACTTATCCAGATAGCATCAGGATATTGCTGCATCAGTCTGATGTATACTTCAATGATAGTAATCTGATGGGTATAAGTACCGAGTGGAATTGATTTTAAGCGGGGGAGGTCAGTAAATTGTGCGCCACGGTTAGTTAAATAAAAAATTCCGAATTTATTATGAAAAGCCCGCTCATGTATAACCAATCCAGCTTTCACCAATTTTTGCATCACTTTATAATTTCTTGGTTTCCTGAGATGAAATTTATTTTCAATTTGTGCTATTTCACAAAACCCAAAGTCATTAATGAATCTCAAAATTTTTACATCTCTCTTAGTTAATTGCATATCATACTCTTCAACTAAATTATTTTTTGTCCTTATTATTTTTTCCTATCAACTGTAAGTCATAGCAAGCCGTGCTCCTGACCACCCACTAACTCTTATCGGTACGATGTTTGTGGGTGGTCAGGAGCACGGCTTGCGGCTGGAACCCCCGTGATTACTGATTTATGAGCTGTTAATTTGCGGAATTGAAGTAGCTACCTCAGTACGGTGATATGAATGTTTCATTAACCCGTTCCGTACCCAGAAAAAGAGAAAAAAGTGAAACTTGTAAGGTGTCACTTCTTTCTCATTTTTCACTTTTTCTTGCGCTAACATAATTTTACAATTCATCACGTACCCCCTGCGATGAGCACGGGATTCACGTAATATATTGTTGTGGGTTTTCGGGTTGGAACTTTTAAAGGCTGACTAATAATATTTCGTTCGTGTAGTTTATGAATGGCTTTCTGCAGGCGTTCTGACTTGCCTAGCTTTTTATTGCGCATGGCAAGAACTAAGTCCGATTGCGAAAACATATTCTTATTTTGTGTTTTAATCCATTGCAGAATGCTTTTTGCATCTTCAGTGACTTGATCGATGCCCATTAGGTTATATGCAGCGATGGTGTGTACTGTAAGTAAATTAACAAGATCTAAGGCATTCTTCATGGTGTGTTCGTCAATAATTAAGTTTTGGCAGTCATGTTTTGCAACATGTAATAAACCTGCAATTCTCAAGACAATTCCGAACGTTTTTCCTGCCCACCCTTGGCAGACTGAAAATATGCCATCAGGTCTTAGTTGTATTTCAATTTTGGATTGAAACTCACGCCATAGCATGAGAGCGAATGGGCTGAGTGTTAGTACATGTTGATTAGTGCTTTTGTCGGTGAAATAGAAAGCATCTAATAGATCTTTTATTTTTTGGTGATAAGCATTTTGAATTTCTGTAGATAATGGTGGTTTGTCGTGGGTTCGATATCCTAATTTACTCTTTGGTAAGACATATAAAAATCGTTCTAGTGTTCCATTGCCAAAATACGCACGTTTTTCTCCCATTTTTTGTATGATTATTGGTTGAACAGTTAGGGCAATTGTTAAAAATGGATTAATAGTGATACTGCGGTCTTTTCGTCTTACTCGTATATCACCACCGTCTATACCTTTGAGCAATATATCAATATTGGCTAAACCATTATTGTAAAGACCAGCAAGTGTTTCTAATATTCCTCCTTCGTCTGAAAATATGGCTAAACGACCATTTTGTTCTTGCATTAATGTGGTCAGTGATTCTGGTGTAACATCATTGACGAATAGTACTGGAACATTAGGTATATCAACAAGCATTGACTCTTTGAGAGCAATATCTTGAATTAGTTTTTGTTGTTCAATAGGTGTTTTTGCTTTAGCTGCTTGAATACGTAATGCCTCAATAATTTTTTCCTGTGTTTTCCGTTCAGAGCGTTTACTTTTAATTTCACATTCTAGTTTCAGTGCCTGCCCTTTTTCCCATTCGACTAGTGGTTTTGTACAGCAACTTAATACTAGTGATTTATTGTTTGCTGGGGGTAGGGCAATTAATGTGTAAATGTTTAAGGGTTCGTACCAATTTTTTTTTGGCGAAACGACAAAGCGTTTGGCAATGGTGGTTGATATGACGCCAAGTACTGTCATAACACTCAGTGCATCGGGTGTTTCTGTGGATTGTGCTAATGCAGTTGCAAATTCACCAAAAATTCCAGGTAGTAATCGCGCTGGAATTTCAGGTGTTTCAAATTCTTCGAATAGGATAGGGTGTTCCCATGCATCGGAGTGTGTGAGCGAAGGAAATTCAAAGCTAGATGTTTCAATTGTCATATTAATTCTCCACCAATAATTGGTTATTGAAGTGGATAACAAGGACTTTTGATGCCGCAGCTAATTGAATTGTTTGTCCGAGTTGCATAGAGAGTGAATAGGTATTCTGTGTTGAATATAAAACCCATACATCACGGTTAAAACAGAAACTGAAATCATACGCAGAAACGTTGTAATTGTTCTTGCAGAACAAGCATATACCGCGATGATTCATGATGAATTTCAAGCAACGCCAATCAACTGTAATGAAAATAGGATTTGCGTAAGGACGATGTTTAATTTGAAAAAAATAATCGGGGTATATTTTTTGATTTCGCCAATAGTTGTGTTTGGAGGTAAACATTATTTTACCCCCGCAGTGGATTGTTCCATGCGTGTACGCCATTCTGCGGCTGCTTCAGCAGAGATCAATGTACGTTTTCCAACTTTCATCAGGCGGGGTGCTAATTGTTTTTTAACAAGATTGTAAAATGTAGCACGTGAAATGCCATGTGTTGCACAGAAGTGTTGGATACTAAAAGATTTTTTTTCTAGAGAGAGCTTAGGAGCACCTTCCATAACATATTACCTCAAATAAAATGATAAGTAATATGCTGCACATGGCTAGGATAAAGACACCAAGCGCAGCATAAATATGCATTGCTTTTCCATATGTCCTGTCCTAAAAATGCTTAATCTAAGCTAAAAACGAGTGTTGATTGCTTGTCCAATATCGTAAGCAGCAACAATTATTTTGTGAAAATGTCCTGTGAAACTTTTCAGGGCTGAATCCTATCTAAATGAGGCCAGTATTGTCAAATGAAATCTACATTAGATAATCACAGTTTTCTGTTTCATGGATTTCACATTGGTTGTTTCTGTTTTTCCAAAGTTAGGTAAATTTTGTTTGATGACATCGGCAATATAGGATGGCATCAAGTGTGCATAGTGTTTGTGCGTGATGCGTGTGTCTGAGTGACCAAGTACCGCAGCAATAACCTGTAGTGGAACGCCACGCATTGCAAGAGCGCTGGCATAGGTATGTCTTAAGTCATGGAAAGTAATAGCTGGTTTAATTTCTGCTATGCCACATGCAGCAATTAATGGCCTGACTTGATAATTCTTTTTCCATTGTGAACCATTTGCACGAGTAAAAATAAAATCATGGGATTTTTTGCCAATAATTATTTGATCGAAAAACTTTATGCCTTCTTCATTCAATGGTATGTGACGTGGTTTTCCGCTTTTGCTTTGATGAATATATATGGTCTGATTATCAGTATAGTCTGAGACTTTTAATGTTGTTAATTCACCATAGCGAGCACCAGTGAGTAGAGCGCCTCTCACTAGTAATCGAAAATCTGGTTCACAAACATTTAAGAGTCGAATAGAGTCTTTTTCATCAAGAAACCGAATTTTTGGTTCTGAAACATTTTTAAATGGTTTTAACTTCTGCCATGCTTCATTTGATTTAATACGATCTGATTTGAACGCATGATTTAGAATGGCTTTAAGTGTAGTAATAATACGATTTGTAGAAGCACGACGTTTTCGTTGATAATCTGGATCATCATTGTCATTTGCAGTAAATTGCTGATCTTCTCCAAGTCCTGTGCGTGCTCGTTTATCTGTTGTCGCCAGTTTATTTTTCCACGCATTTAATTTATTAAATGTGAGAGAAGATACCAGTGCATCACGAAATACAGGCAGAATATGTGCGTTGATTTGTGTCTTAGTTGCATAATACGATTTTTTTCCGTGAGTTTTAAAATCAGCGAGATAATCTTCTGCTGCCAAGAAAACAGTGTAAGGTCTATTATCATTTTCTCCTCGAATCACTTTGTCAGCAAATTTTCTTGCTTGCTCTTGAGCTTGAGAAAAACTCAATGTCATGTCTCCATCTGCATGAGCGAAATCATCCGCTTTACCAATGGCAGACTTAACGTACCTTTCGCCATCAGCAGTACGCACGCGTGCGTGCCACATTCCGCCTCGGTCACCTCGATAGTAGCCAAGGTGAATGCCTTCGCTGATGAGTTTCCAATAAGGTTCTTTGCGCGGTTTTAAGCGAGATCGTGCCTCTCGTGATTCGAGACGTGAGTCCCTTACTAGTCTAGCCATTTGTGCATCCTGAAAAGATCGGTAAATTATCGGTAATATACCGGGGTGGATTTGACTATTCAAGGGTAGACATCAGTTTTCACTTTATTAATATAAACAATAACTTAAAGTGTTTATCGAAGTCCAGTAAGGTGCAACTAGTGACTCTTTCACGGCGGTAACAGGGGTTCGAATCCCCTTGGGGACGCCAATATAGTTAGTTGTATTGGCGATAGCAAAATCCTTCTGTAGTTTACCCAAATTTTAGTTAAATAAGACTTGTTTCAGCATAGATTTTTTAGCTGAATATTGAGTTTTTTGTAGTTATGTTATAATTTATATCGATCATCCCAAGAAGGTTCGCCTTCTTGGACCCGGTTAGCCAGTGCTGCCGGGTTTCTTGTTTTTAGGAACGCCAAATTATATTTGATCAATAATTTGGCGTATACTATCTAAAGCAAAGCCTACAAACTATCGCTTATACCTTCCCAAGGTTAATTGTATTAGGAATAAATATGACTAATCCAAATTACCCAGCAATCAAGCAATTAGAACGTAACGTTATTGGCGTAAGGTATCTTCTTGAAGTTTATAAGATTGCAAATGCAACTAATGAAAGAGTGGGTGCAAAAACACGGGCATTAGCATTGCATATAGCTACGACTTTTTTAAGATCGATGATAGTAGAGTTGTGCATTATATTTCACAAAGGTGACAATAAACCCATAACAAAAAACTGCTCACTAAAAAAATTATTAAAGACAATATGTTGCTCTTCAGTGGATAAATATCGAAGGCCAACAAAATTATTATCCGAAAGTATTGAAATAATGAAATCGAATGGTTTTTATGATTTAAGAAATCAAAGAATAGCGCATTTGGATTTAAAAGAAATAGTACCTTCACAAAATAAAACAGAGATTTATGAAGAGTTGGTTAGTAATGCGGAGACAATAATTTTTGAAATAATTAAAGAAGAAAATCTACAACCTGAACGAGAAGATTTTACTCCTAAACCCGAAACTGACGCTGCCTTAATTCAGCTTAAAAAGCTGCTTGTATAAAGGTTAATAATTCAAGAGGTGAAATTATGTCAGGGGAAAGAAAGTCCGGCAAACTAACCTACAAAAAAATAGTATTTAGCTATTCAGTCTATGGTGAGGATGGTGAATATACTGGTCGTGCAACTGTTACTATTCATCAAGGTTCTCATGTCGAGAATGTAATGTTGGAACTTGTTTGTAATTTTAAAACGCTTGAAGAAGCAGAAAAAGAAATCATTAATTCAGCAAAGATAAGGATAGATAAACATATAGACGAACTGTTCAAATAAATTTAAAGCTTGTTGATATTGCTATTTGCCTCTTATAAAAAAAGAAGGAAATGTAATTTGTAAGAATTGAATGTTTTAAGGGCTTATAGCCATTCTAATCATCTTTAGATGTTCATCATTAACAATGCTAGCATCCAAAGATGGGAGTCTTGTAATTCTTAATGAAGTACTTATGGTGCTCATTATTTTTTCAAGAGTATCAACTATATTTTTCAGGTCTGTATAAGTGGTTTTAATAGTTTTAAAATAGTCTTCTGAAAAATTCTCAATATCCGTATGAGCATAAACTTTATTTCTAAGTATTTTAATAACCTCTTCATGTGTTTCAAGTAGAGCATCGTATTGTTGTTTGATTTCACAGTATTCGGTATTATTTTTGCAATTTTCAATGATGGTTTTAAGTTGGATAGCTCGGTGATGTTTATCAAAAAATTTATGAATTTGGATTAGTAGTGTTTGTGATAAAATAATGCGCTCGGCTTTAACTAATTTTTCAAATAGCTTAGCGAATTTCTCAAATTCTTCTTTAGAGAGAGACGACGAATCTAGCGCCATGTTTTGATAAAGCTTAAAACAATATTTTGCGATTGATAACTGTTCATCAAGTTGATGAAATTGTGATTCAATGCTTAATTTTGGTGTATTCATGAGTAGTAAATCCTAGGTGTGTAATAAAATGATAGTTGTAAGTTTCATAAGGAATTCGCAGAGGTTCTCGAAACTGATGGGCAAAGCTTTCACTTGTATGAATATCTGTATCCGCTAATTTAACCACCCTCTATTCAGCCATCTTTTTTTAGCTCACACTTGCTACCAATAACGATCTATCAATTGTATAAGGAAGTAGTTTTTCATAATCATAGATAGTTTGGCATTGTGGTAACGCATTCAGCACATAGCGCAAATAATCGTAAGGTTCGATTTTATGATATTTGCAAGTTTCAATAATACTGAAGATCGTTGCGGCAGCATTCGCACCTTCAACGCTGTTTGAAAACAACCAGCCCTTGCGTCCGATGACAAATGGTTTGATTGCGCGCTCTGAGAGATTATTAGATATTTCAAGTCGAGGATCTTTAAGGTAGTTTATAATTTTAGGCCACTGATTTAACGTGTAACTGACAGCTTGTCCTAGCAAGCTTTTAGGAGGAATATTGGGTTGATTATTTATTAAATATTGCTGCAAATCATCTAACAACGGTTTTGCTTTGTTAAGTCTAGCAATTTGTTTTTCAGAGAGAATTAAATTTTTAATTTCTTCTTCGAGATGCGCTAGCTTTGCAATGCAATTGATAACATACGTTGCAACGCCTTCTTTGTTTGGCATGAGTTTTGCTACTTCAACAAATTTTCGACGTGCATGATAAAGACAGCCGACGAGTGTGGTATTCAGATTTTTGTTTGCGAGCGAATCATAAGCAGCATAACCATCGCAATGCACAAAGCCTGTAAAATCTTCGAAGAAATTAGCTGCTACTTCATGCGAACGTGAGTGATGATAACGATAGTAATAAACAAATTCCTCTGGAGGGCCACCGGCAAAAAGCCACATGTACTTTTTGCTTTGCACACCTTTGTTAGGTTCTTTGAGAACTTGAGTGGTGGTTTCATCTGCATAAGCAATATCGTAAGTTAATATACGGTCGTGCAAGAGTTTTAGTAATGGGAATAAAAGCTCGGCGCATTTTATCACCCATAAACTAAGAGTGGCTCGCGGTATGTCAACACCAATACGTCTAAGTATAGTCTCTTGTCTATGTAGCGGAAGATGGTCTTGAAACTTCGATACAAGTACGTGACTTAGAAGCCCACTTGCTGCAATGCTGCGTGGAATAGGTGCCAAGGGTTGCTTAGCTAATTTAATTGTTATTTGGCACGCCTTGCAGGCATATTTTTTCCGAATGTGTTCGATCACATAAATTTTTGCGGGAATAATTTCTAACTGCTCGCTTTTTTCATCTTTAATGTGCGTTAGCTGACAACCGCAGGAGCAAGTTTTCTCTGCTTCGGGTAAATCATAAATTCTAGGCACGCGAAGTAGTTCTGCAGGAAGTGCTTTGCGGCCTACTTTTTTATTTCTCGTGTAAGATGCAACTGTAATTTCTTCTTCTTGGGCTAGAATTTTTAGTTCCGACTTTGGAGGTGCAGCTTCATCAAATAATGAAGCTTGGTTGGCATTCATTTTTTCTGATTTCGCAGCAAACTGGCGTAATTGATACGCTAAAACTTGTTCTTCTAAAAATTGAATTTGTTTCGCTTGCTGAGTAACAAGAATATTCTTTTCTTTGAGCAAGTTAATTAATTCTTCTTTTGTAGTATTGCTAAAATCTTCGTGTATTTTCATGCTGGGAATTATACGATAAGTAGCTATAATTCCCAGCATTTTATGCATATTGATGATAATTAATTTCGGGAAAATTTCGCATCAAAGAAAAATCTAAACCAGCAAGCAATCCATATAATTGTGCCTGCGTAATCTCAAGCGTATCGACAATATTTCTTGGTAAAATAAAGCGGTGCTTCTCTAGTCTCTTGTAATAAAGTGCAAAACCATTTGCGTGCCACCATAAAATTTTAACCTTATCTTTTGCTTTGTTAAAAAAGATAAATACATTGCCACACTGTGGATTATCATCAAAATGATTTGTCACTAGAGCACATAACCCATCAATGCTTTTTCTAGCATCAATAGGTTGCATACTCACGTATATTTTTATTTCTTCACGAAATTTAAGCATTATTCCATCCCGATACTCTGAGTAATTTCGTGAGTTGTTCTAGCGATAAAGAAGCAGAAAAATGCAACTTATAGCCCTGCGTATTTTCAAGTACGATAACGGATTGAGTGAGTGTCTTTTCTTCACTGTTGTTTTTTATTGTTAAGGGAATAAATTGAGATTTAGGTTTATTCTGTTGTAATAACTTACTACGTGCGTATGAAAAAGTATTTAGACTCAATTCTAAACGGTCGCAATAAGCTTTTTGATTTTCACCACTTTTTTCCCATGCGCTTATTATCTCACGCCATCTATCCATATCAAGTTGAGTGATTTTTTCTGATCGATTTTGCATTGTATTCTCCATTCATTTTGAAAAATTGAGTTTAGTGAAGTTAGGGCGTGTTGTTTAGTGGGTGGTTTAATTGGCGCTTACGAATATCTTAATCATGGGTGGTCTCAAATAACTTATTTTTGATATTTTTTTCTGGTTCATTACGAATAGCTCGTTCTTCTCTTTCGCAAGTACACGATGGTGAATATGTTCCATCTCGGCAAATTTGTCTTCCAAGATTTGTATCACATGAAGCAACTCCGCCGTGCCACGAACAACATCCACGTTTTGCATATGGAGTATTTGAGATTGTAAATGTAATAATCATTATGAAAATAATTAAAAATACTTTGATTGGAGACATTTATTCCTCCATTGCAATAGTAATTGTTATCTCATATTTAATGAGCACAAAATTTATTATAAGCACCTAATGCTTCAGTAAAGCCATCTAATTTAAATGTAATTGTTGTCATTGTTGAGTTTTCGTTGTAACCATGAAACTGACCTAAAAAATCATCACCATCAACAAGTCTTTTAGTTAAGTCTTTAGTGTCTGTAAAAATATATGCGGGATATTTGGTGTTATTTTTAGTGAAAATTTGTAGATTATAGAGTTTGTTATCTAAGAAAATAAAGCTTTTCGACGGCATAAGGTCAACTTTATCTTGGTCTTCTCGCATAAATCTTATTGCATCATCGGCATTTGTAATTCTAGAGAAAATAAATAATGCATCAGGAATAGTGGGAAACCATATAGCAAGACTTTTTGGTTGATTCTGATATCGTCCAGGTATTGCTATAAAGCATTTTTCGTTTAACTTAAGTAATCCAATTTCGCTTTTGCCAAAATAACCAACTCTAGAAATGCTATCTGTTTGATTAGTTTTTATATTAGGTAGTGACTCTGTTTCCGTTTGTATTAGTGGAGCTGAAGAAACTTGATTTTGTTGTGAAGTTGATTGGTATGATGTTGTAGTTTGCTTTTCCGAAATAGGATTTTCTTGCTCTAAAGCTGTTAATATAAGCTCTGTGGGAATTGCGAATCCCAAGCCTTCCGATCCTTTACCTTCTTCCTTTAGAAAAGTAATACCAATTAAATTTCCATTTTCATCAAATAGGCCGCCACCGCTTGATCCAGGTGAAATTGCTGCGTCTGTTTGCAGTATTGCGCCATTTTTAAATTTATATTTATTTGAGATAATCCCTTTAGATATTGTTTTTTCATATCCTTTAGGATTTCCAATAGCATAAACTTCCTCACCAATATTGACTGTAATAGAAGCGCGAATTTTTATAGGATTAAATGTTGTACCAGGAACTTTTACTAAGCAGAGGTCATCGTGTTGATCATAATAATAGAGCTGACCACGTATAGGTTTATCATTGATATAAACTACAAGCATACTTCCAGCTAGCGCGACATGGCAATTAGTAGCTAAAATATTTTTATCAATAGCTACAGCGCTACCAAGGGCAACACCTTTATCTTTATCACTTGGTTCTATGCCGTATATAGTATAAATAGAGTCACTAGTTTGTAAATAAACTTTTCGTGCAGATGATATTCTAGATTGCTCATCCGCAAAAATTTGAGTTTGAAAGAGCTGTGCCAAGCTAATGGATAAGACGGCAAAAAGGATAATCCATAATCGTTTGATCATGAGTCACCTTTTGAGTAGAGGGTATCTCTAATTATAGCTTATGGTGAGATGAGTGGGGTTTTTTATTGCTAGTGGAAACCTATTGAATATTAAGGTGATTTATATTTAGATATATTAAAGCGCGCTACTTCTCAATCAATTAACTAATAAAATTTGGTGGCATCATTAAACCACTAATGCGCGACGTGGTGTGTTATCACCAATAAAAATGCGATAAGTGAAGTATAAAGAAGTGTGCTATAGAGAAGATAATCATTCAGAAAATTTTCTGGGAAATTTAATTTTTTTATTTGTTGGAAATAATATATTTGTCTGCCGATGAAAACTAAAGGATAAAACAATAAAACGTTGATTGACTCAATAACTAATGCTAAGAGAATTCCGAAAACAATAATCCCGAAAAAATTTAAATAGCTACGGTTAGATGACACCACATCGAGTAGCTGCCCTTTCTGTTCCAATGATAATTGTTTGCGAGCGTTGATCAGGCTAAATCGACAGAAATAAATTACGATGAGTAACAAAAGAAGTGCCATAGATTGCATATTCAAGCGGCCTACTAAGTTGGGTATGCTATAAGTATAACAGCCAGATCATATTTTAACCATATGGATATATGCCCCCTATAAGGCTTCAACTTTTTGTTTTTTTACAAGGTACTAAGAGACACTAGATTCCTGGTTCGGGCAAGCCAGCTTCTTGTGGAGAAGCTGCTGGCTTATCTGCATCTTTATGATGAAACATACCTAAAAATCCTCGCGTGATTATAGCAACAACCCCTGGTGGAAAAGCTTCAGGATGACATGCTGAGATTAATCTTGGAATTACACGGCAATGTTCTTCTACAGCTGGGAATGAAAATTTGATGATCGACTGTAATGTTGAATTTTTTGAAAGTGCCATCGTATATTGACCGTTTGTTTGTCGTCTTGAATCAGTTACCCTGTATCCTGATTCATAATCAATATTAACAGTGCATTGGTGTTCATCAAATAGTTTTGCATCATGTTCAAGATCGTGAACATGTACAAAACAGCCGCTGTCTCTTTCTCTTTCTCCTGAAATAGATACAGCAGATCTACCATCCTCAAGAAACTTAAGTGAGTCTTTGTTCACGATAAATTGTTTGCTGGATCGATATGGATGTGTGGGTTTGCCGCTATTAATATTATTTAGAATCGCATTTATGTTCCACTCTTCAATTAAATCATGTTGTGATACGTAATTATCAGTACTTATATGAAATCCAGGATGATGCATAATTACGGCAAAATATCCTGGCCTGATGAGTGTAATGCGATGATAGTTATATAAATGATTTGCATTGGTGTGTGTGAAAATTAATTCTAATTCAGTAGGGCTCTGGTCGCGTTTAATTTTACAGATTTGCAATGCATCACTATACTTCATGACGATAATATCATCCTGAGGTATTACTATATCATCATGCAAGTATGTTCTAAATTCAGGGATATTAAGTTTATGGAGAGAGATTTCATGTGGATTGCGTTTGAAGCCTTGTTTGATCCATGCAGCTAATTGGTTTTTAGGAAGCAAAAATAGTTTATCAATTGAATGACGGGGTCCAGCCTCAAGCGTATGAATTAAATATTCGTTTTGATTTATAGATAGGATATTTGCTACGTGATGTGCATCAGGATTCCATAATCCTTGTGTTTCAATTTTATTGTCGTGTCCCACTAATTGAATGGAATATTGTTTTGTGATTAATATAATTCTTCCATCAGGGAGTATATGCTTCCAAACTAGAGAGCCATTTGATTGAGCTACAGCTTTTGCATCAGCGTTAATTCCGTTTACTTGCATGCTTTTTTCATCTAAAGCATACGTAGCTGTAAATCGCTGTTCATCTGTAGGTGATGCAACAACAGCATGAATACGGTTCTGATCATCTAAGGCAAAACGTTCGATAGGTACTAATGCTTTGGCTGGTTGATAGGTTACCCATTGTACTCGCTTGTTAGCTTTATTTTTTGGTAATGCTGGTGGATAGAGTAGCGCTCTTACTTTTTTGATATCATCGCTTAAGCTTGCTATTAATGCGATACCAGTCTTGCTTTCTCCAAACAATAATCTAGGTGCTTTAATAGCGCTTTGTTTTTCTGGGATTCTAAGCTCAAATTCGATGTCACCTAGTACGCGTTTAAGACCAAAGGCGATACCATTAGTTAGAGCCTGTAACCAAGCATTGGCTGCTGCTATTTTTTTAGGATGGCCCTTTACGTTAGGATGATTGATATATGTGGTTAAATCGTGCTTCATTTTTTCTATAATCTTAGCTGCCTCGTCCTGTGGATTTGTTCCAGCTTTTGCATCAGCAGCTGGCACCTCAGCGGTAGTAAGTGTGCGTGGGTGTGCCATGAAATATATCCTCGGTTTTATAGTAATATGTGCAAAAAAGAAAATGATATAATTTTAAACAGATGCTGTGCACCCGTAAAGAATACGGGGTTGTCGGAATTTGCCCCCTGCTTTGATTTAATTTATATTGGTTTGAACTATCAATAGGAGTTTTTTATGAATGGAATCGATTTTCACGCTATTTTTTTCTTTATTCAGCACAGTATTTCATTAATAGGCGTTTTAATTATTCTTGGTGGTGTGTTGTATGCATTGATACAATTTTGTTTTAATCTTTTTCCAAAGCACGTGAAAGGTGGGGCTTCTAAAATCAATTTCATTCGTTTGAATCTGGGGCGAATTTTATTGCTTGGCTTGGAATTTATTGTAGCAGCGGATTTGATTGGAACAATCTCGGCACCTGATTATTATTCTGTGGGTATTTTGGCTATAATTGTGGTTATTCGAACCGTACTGAGTTTTACTTTGAATAGAGAGATGAGTTCTATCAGTAAGGAGGCGTAATAAAAAAACATATTCTAATTATCGAGTACTCCGCACTGGCAATTAACTAACAAAACTTAAGTCATCAGTGAGAGTCAAAAGAGTGGCTGGTATTTTGCCACTCTTTGTAGATGTCACTCTAGTACATCCTATTACCACGAGTCGAATTTTGTTCCCGTTTATTTGCTTCTGCTCTCCTTGCCTGATTAGCGTAGATTGAAGCCATTAGGCCTACATCACCATGTACTCCATGAGTCCCCGTAGCTCGTCTGCGATTGGTCTCATAATCTGTTGATGGTTTTACAGGATTGGTGTTTGCTGTGCTTCGTTTTGATCTTGAAAAAAATGAATTTACATTTGGTTGTGGTTTTTTTTCTTCTTTCTTTTCCGGTTGAACACTAGCGCAATTTCCCATAATTTCCTCGTTGATGTATGAATATTAAAGTGGAAAATAATAACAATAGTGGTCAATTTTAATAGTGGGTGAATTTACCCTCGGGAAATATACTGTATCTCCATTGAATTTACGAAAAATTGAATGTTAGGAGTCGAATTTATTGTTGCAGCATGGTGTTTGTTTTTATCTCTGCTGTCTTTCTGAAATATATAATTGCGCTATTAGCAAGCCACCAAAAATCAATACAATGCCGCCAAGCATAAATACAGCATGCGAAAAGGGTAAGAAGCAAATAAAAATAGCGGCGATTAGCATCAATGCTAAATATTTGTGATGAATTCGTATGGTAGACATTGCAAGATGTTGCAATAAGGAAAACGAACAAAGATATAAGAGAGCAGCAAAACAAAATATTAAATTCATTCTGTCATGCAATAAACTAAAATGTTTAATAAAATCTTCAGTACAAACCCCTAAAATAACCAGAGAAATAATCAGAGGGATATGTGCGTAGATATAGGGTTGGCCTGAGCGCAGGGTGCATTTGTAATTTGCAATTTTAGTAAAGAGATAATATTGACAGAAAATGATGATGACGAGTATAAAAGCAAGGATGCCCGCAATGATTGAAGAGTAATTCCATTGCGCATATTCAAGTCCAAATACGACTGATGCGATGAGTTGTCCTAAAATAATAATAGTAAAAGCACCAAAGCGCTCTGGTATATAGATGGGGTCAAGAGGTGCTTGTTCTAGAATTGTTTTTCTACCGATCCAGGGGATAATGAGATAAATACACATCCCAATAGTCCAAAAAATATATTCTAATGAAGTTGAAAAAAATAATGATATTACCCAGCACATGAGTGCAGAGCCAAAGCCAATTAAATAAAATGACGTAATGGCTTTAGTGTGTTGTGCACGAGCTTTGAGGTATAGCAACATTATAGATGCTTGACCAATGATAAAACCAATCGCATACCCAAATGTGCCACTTTCTAAAGCTTTTGGGATTTGAATAGACATAATGATACCGGCAAACATGATCACAAAAGTTAGCAGCCAATGGATGCTATCATTATTATCGAAGCGAGCCGCAAACACCGTGTAGCTTGCCCATGTCCAGACCACAGGAATAAATAACAGAATCGATAGTAAAATTCCTTTATATGTTAGGTCATGTAATATTCTTTCAGAAAGCTGCACTAAAATAAGCGCAAAAATTAAATCAAAAAAAATTTCTAGCCAAGTAGCATGTCGTTCTTGGTCATCGTTAGGTAGTCGTAATTTAATAGGACGAAATAGTGATGGCATTTTCTCTTTCTTTCCTTGTAAAGGTTAAATGCTTTAGCTTAACAATATAACATTAATTAAGTTGGTTACCAACGATACATGCATCAAGGATTTTTTATTTAATATAAAAAGGTCTTGCTCATAAAGTCTGGTAGAATGTGGCGATCTCATTTAGGGCGCTCTATGCAAAGTACACGACGAATACTGAATATATGTTTGGTTCCAGATCTGAAGCAAGCGCAAGGTGCTGCATTCAGTAAAGAGGCGATTGATTTATCTAAAAAATTAAATCAAACAGAGAAATCATTATATGAATTATCTGATGAAGTCATGGGGGTTAATTCGCATCTATCATTACTGCATTGTACATTGATGCATGTCAATGTTGCGTTAGATGCTGATCAATTGACTGCATTTATGAAACGCTTTGAACCTATTATGAAACAAGCTGTAATGGTAAAAGTGAATGGTGTGGAAGAAGTGCAGGCGCAGGCATTCATCCGAGATAATTTATTAACAAATACAGTTGCTATCTGTCATGCAAAAGTAAAATGGTTTGCTGTAGAAAAAGATGCAGCTTTATTAAAGCTTCAAGAAAGCTGTGTGAGTGTAACTAATGATGTGAGTGCATGTATTACTGGTCGTAATGATAAATACAATCCGCATTTTACACTATGGGTGAAAGCGCAGGCTCCTGTTGATGCTAAACAAGTGGAAAAAGGCGCGAAAAAAGCAGATGGTTTTTTTGTACCGTGCAGAGTGATCATTGGAAATTGCGGGCCAATCGGGCAGGTAGCCCAGTCTGTTTCAACACCTGCTGCAAAATTATAAGGTGGTGGTTTGGTTCTTAGGATTTAAGTAAAAAAAGACCGACACGCTTTTTAATTAATGCGGTAAATTGCTTTTTTAATTCATCAGTGAGAAAACTTTGTTGAATTTTATATTCCCACTTAGGAAGATAGCTAGTCATTGTTTCAATTGTATGCTGAATCACTTTCTCAGAAATATTAAGATTTTTTCCGAATTCAATAAAATCTTTTTTCCTTAAATTTTGTTTTTTTCCATTTAATGACAGTGCTACCTCTTCAGGCTCATCTATTAATAATTGAGTTGCTAATAGATCGTAACAAGGTGCTAATCTGATGTTAGAAGCATCTTCGGTGATTAAGCTAAAGTTTTTTAAATGCATATCTGCATTGCCAACAATAAAACTAAATAAAATTAATTCAAAAAACTTTAATACTTCTTCTCCTGACGCCGTTGTGTATCGATAAATAACTTTAGCAACTTTTTCATAAGAGCTTTTATATTTATCTTCGGTTAATTTGTATGACAACTGGCATAAATCTTCAGTAGCAATTTTTTTCTTTCCTTTGCGGTCGAAGCGTTTTGTTATGTAAGCTAGGGTTTTATCTTGCAATGGTATCAAAGCGTGTGATGCGACGTTTAATTTAGTAATAGTAGCTAGGTGCATCGTTAAATCTTCGATTTCTGGCATAAAAGGATATTCAGTTGTGGAAGGCTTTAAAATATAGTCGCCATTAAGATATCCCACAATAGTTAGTCTTTTTAGTATAGTGGGATCTTCTGTTTTTGTTAATGAAAGCGATAATTTTTTCTGAACACCAGGTATTCCTTTTTTTTGTTTAGTAAGCTCAAGAGCCATGGCTTCAATTTTTTCGTTGTCAAAATCGATTTGAGGTAGTTGTTCTGAGCCAAATAATTTTTTTAAGCAAAGTGGATGAAAGTGTGAAGTTTCATTTGTTGATTCATAGCAAATATAGCACTGATTATTTTTCATTGATAATGCTCACGTTACCGATGCAATCAGTGCATAAGTGTAATAATAACCCCATGCGATCTTTTATGTTGAGTTTCCAATTTTTCACGCCAATATCCATTAGCCACCCTTCTGGAATCAAGCCGTCAAAAAACGGGAATAAAACATTGGCTGTATAAGCTTCTTTTCGCTTTGGAAGAGTGAGGCTCACGGGTTTATTCATTTCGTTTGCAACATAAGTTAGATCATATTGAAATAAGTATTCACCTGCTGAGGATTCAGTCAGTATTCCTGCTAATAAATCATTAACAAAGATTTTTGCTGTGCGTGTCATTGATGAGTCTCTTCAAAAGATAATAGTTCTTTCTTTTTTAAAACTGGAGTTAACTCGTAGCCAAAATAAGTTAAAACTTGGGTTACTTTATCAAGACGTACGCTTTTTTTGCCTTGTTCTAGCTCTTTTAAAAAACGTAACCCTACACCAATTCTTTTGGCTAACTCTGATTGTGTATATCCTAATTTTTTTCGCTGACTGCGAACTAGTATAGCTATGGGGCCAGCTTCTTGGAGTAATTCATTGAGGGTGCGCTTATTCATATGTTTATTATAGCACCCGATCGGTTGTCATCAAGTCATTTCTACGTTTATAGCCACCTATCGGGTGTTATAATTGAGAAATTACAAAAATAGTACCCGTTAGGTGGCTATTATTCGATATAAGATCTTGATTTGAATGGTCAGTTAACTCAAAACATCTTCTTCCCATTCGGAACTTTTGGATCAACGGTGATTAAACAGATTGCGTTAGCATGATCAGGAAATCCAACTAATAAAAATTCAGATGTAAATCCTGCAATATTTTTTTCGCCTAAGTTAATACATCCCATAACTTGTTTGCCAATTAAAGATTCTGGTGTGTAATGCACGGTGATTTGTGCGGAAGTTTGTTTCACTCCAATTTTATCACCAAAATCCACCCATACTTTGTAAGCTGGTTTTTTTGCGCGTGCAAATATTTCAGCTTTAATGATGGTGCCAGATCGTAAATCAACTTTTTCAAAGTCTTCATACGAGATAATCATGTTAGCATTTCCATTCAGCAGCTAAATCATCGAGTGCTTGATTCGTTACACGATAAACAGACCAATCATCCATAGCTTTTGCACCTAAGTGTTTGTAGAAGCCAATGGCAGTATCATTCCAATCAAGCACTGACCATTCTAAACGGCTGCAGTTTCGACTCTTTGCTAAATGTGCGAGATACGCTAGCATTTTTTGTCCAATGCCTTTGCCGCGTACGATGGGTTTTACAAATAAATCTTCAAGATAAATACCTGGGCGCCCGACAAAGCTAGAAAAGTTATGGAAATAAATCGCAAAGCTAATGGGTGTACCATCAAGATAGCCAATAATTACTTCGGCATGTGCTTTGGTTCCAAATAAAGCTTCTCTGAGAGTGTCTTCAGTTGCCACTACTTCATGTAAGAGTTTTTCATATTCCGCTAGTTCTTTAATAAAGGCGAGAACAAGTGGTATATCATTAATGGTTGCTAATTTAATTTCGAAGGTTTTATTCATTGTTTTTGTTCCGGTTGTTGAGCGCAAGTATTCCATTATTTATTTTTACAGTCAAAGCTATTTTCAGGTTGTAATTGCCAACGCATTGATAAATCCAAAAATAAATTCATTAGATAGGTAGGTTTTATTCTATAACTTTACTGTGTTAGACTTCGCGCAAAATAAGTTTATATAACAGAGGATATTGTGCCCATTACTATCGTAAAACTACGCGAAAGAATTCTTGCAGCAAAAACTTGGCCAAACATTTTAGAAAAACTATTTTCAGAAGAAATCCATAATGGAAAGCTACTCATAGATGGCGTAGATTTTTCATTATTAGGCTCCGCATTGGCTGGCTACGATTTTAAAAATTGTATTTTAAGAAATTGTCGGTTTCACCATCAATCAATCACTAGCTGTGATTTTAAAGAAGCTGATGTTGATCGCTCAAATCAATTTCATGATGTGGTGTTTGATAGGTCAGTTGGTGGATTAAGCAAGGTAGTTCCTGTTGTGATGGATAACAAGATGGAAAAATCTGAAAAAGATGTTAAAGCAGTAACAGCATTATTTGCAGCCAAATGGATAGTAAAAGTAGGTGATGGGCTTCTTGAAAAATATGATCGAGCAGATCGGTGGCGTAAGAGAGTTGTAGAAGTATATAGAAATGAAATGTCATGTTACGACAATATTCAGTGTTTCGGGTTTGCTGATTTTTGGGCAAAGACTAGGGACGATTGTGCATTTCAATTTAGGCACCCATTAGCCGCTAAAGCAAAAGATCATAGGGGTTGGAAGCTTCATATTTCTGTCGATAGCAAAGATTTAATAAAAGCATTTAATGCAATAGCTCATATTCTTATTAAATATAAAGTTATTTTTAAAGTTGCTGATGCGAAGCAGAATTTTTTAAGTAAACAATTTACTGTGTATCTTTCTGACTCGGGTATATCAGAAGTAGATACTATGGCAATGATGCATGAAGTCAGTCAACAATTAGTTCAGCAGAATATTGGGGTGGGAGACATCCCAGTTTCTGATCGTTTAACTCTTTGGGCGCATTGCTCGATCCGTAATGATCAAATGGGTGTAGCAGGGTATCTAGAGTACATTCCAGCGCAATTAGTGGGTGCTAATTTTAATCCTAGTAACTTTTCAAATCCGTATTCTAAGTTATTAAAAACACCATCCCCTGCATTTGATTTATTAGCGCATTTTAATTTATTTCAAGCATCAGATCATCTTGCAGCTAGAGGAGTGGCTTTATATTTTTGTATTTTAGCTTTTTTACGCGAATATACTCATCTTGATCAAATTAAATTTAGTTTGGACGATAGCTTATTATTTGCAGGTAATGAATTTGATGGGTTAGTTCCTAATCAGCGCTTTTCTGAAGTTAAAGAGATCGATAAGGAAACAATTTCTTTTTGCTGCAAAATGATTTCATGTTTGCTAAACAAGCCGGATCATACTGTGTTTGATCAATGGGCGTTTTCACAATACTATCCACGCGATGATGCATTTAAGAAAGCGCTAGTTGTTATGGAAGAAAAAGCCAACTGTGATCTTAAGCTTACTGAGCAAGCAGGTTATGTTAAAAAAATCCCATTTAAAGATATGTGGACAAAATGGGAAGAAAAAGTTGCTAATAAGATTTTTTCCAATTTAGATGCTCAGCTAGAGATGCAGGAAGACGCTAAAATTCCTGCTCATACAAAATGGCTGAAGTTGCTTCATCAATCTAACCCATTTGTTGTTGACCGCATCGTTTGTAGATTAGAAGGCTGTCATCCTCTCTGTGTTAATACAGAAGTCACTGCAAATGATTTAAAGTTACATGATGATTTTATCCAGCGATTAAAGGTAATCAATACGCCACAAATCAATAGCATACTTGCGGACATATATAAAAAAGCTAAGTTGCTTGCGCCAGGTATGCACCATTTACAGTTAGCCATCGTACATGAGAAAAATGACTTTAACCGATATCAAACATATAGACATGCAATCCATTTGTTTGATACCAATCCTGTCGAATTTCTCGCGTTTCTGGAGGGCTTAATCAAGCAAGGATTACATGTTTACAGTCTTGAGCTTGCTGGTGCATTGTCTCAAGCGACATCTGAGCATCAGGGACTTCCATATTCATCTATTCCAAAGGATATTCCTCGGGCTATTCAGATTTTGGAAGAGTACAAGAAGCAGCATCCAGCTCATGAGGAAGCTGTTGACGAAATGTTAGTGGACATTCAGCGAAGTGTTCCTCGGCCGAAATAATAGTTGGTAGGGTGGATTAGGTTTTTATTGCCATAATCCACCCTACGATACAGATACGCTGTATTATTTAGACTTCACCGGCTTTACTGTGTAGCTATTGCCGGCCGTGACAGCGCCTGGATTCTCTGATTTATGACGTAACTCAGGATTTTGAGCGAGTCGCTGCGCAAATAGAGTTTGCTGTTGATTTGCCTTTGCCTGTTTGTGTAACTCCGCTTTGTAATGGGCAGCTGCTTCTTGATTAGTTTTAAATCTAAACATATTTAATTTCTCCTCGAGTTATGGTTATGTTGAAATATTATACTTTGTGGCTGTAATCTTTATTTATGCATGGGCACGTGACAAAGGAATACTGATATCCGTTGGATAGTCATAAGCTGCACCATCAGCCATATCAACGCCAGCGCCGATGACACCACCAAAAAGAACATTCCCGAACGCCATTCCTTTGGTATGTGAAGCAATATTTTTTTGACTGATGCCATAACCGCTTTTTTGACATGCAACCTTTAAATCTTGATAACTTCTGCTAACCGTGACAGAACCTGGTGTTTGGTTGATATACCATTTACCTTTATTATTTTCTAAGGAGCAGGTTGCACCATGAACTTCGCCGGTTTTAACAGAGACACTTTCTTGATTGCCATTTACAATAGATGCACAACTTGATAATAAACATGTTGCAGCAATAATGCTGGTTAATGTAATTTTTTTCATTTTAAACTCTCGTTTGTATGTTGTTAGTCCGAGAATTATACAGGTGGTTGTATAAAAAATATAGGGTAAAATTACCCTAAGTAAATCAAAAGGTTATACTGAAACTTATCTATTTATAAGGATGTAAATAATGCCGCTGATTCAAATTTCACTGGTAGAAGGGAAATCTCCGCAATATATCAAAGCCATTGCTGATGGTGTACATGAAGCACTCTGTACGACTTGGCATATTCCTCACAACGATAGATTTCAAACGATTACTGAAGTTAAAAAAGAACATTTTTATTTTGATAAAACAATCTGGGATGTTGATCGCTCTGATGATGTGGTTGTAATTTATATTACATCCATTTCGCGTTCGATCGAAATGAAAAAGGATTTTTATCAAGAGCTCGTTAAGGTTCTTGCAGCAACTCCTGGAGTTAGAAAAGAAGATGTATTTGTAACTATCGTCAATAATGATAAAGAAAATTGGTCTTTTGGAAATGGAATTGCACAGTTAACACTTTAATTAATAAGGGATGGAAATATGCAACGGTTATTTGCAGCAACAGTAGCGGATGTTAAAAAAATGGATGATAAAAAGCAGGATGTTATTTATGTTTCACATACACAAATTACTCCGGGGCAAATTCGATATTCTAGTGATAATACCGATAAAAAATTTAAAAAACTAATAGCATCTGGAAAAGCTGTGCTAGATGAAAAAACACAAAAATATGCATTTAAGCATCATGATGGAAAAAGCGTATTCTCGAAAAAGAAACCATTAGATGTACTAAAAACAAAAGATGGAATTTTTTTATTGGATGGACATCATGATGTGATGTCCAGCATCAAGGTGGGTGCGGAAATGATTCCTATTAAAGTGAAGCATGACTTTAGTCATATGACATCAGCAGAATTTTTGGCGAGCAGTGAAGCTGATACGTATTTATATTTATATGATACAAAGAATCAAAAGCAGCCGGCACCTAAATCATTCGTTGAATTGATAAATGATACGAATCGTTATTTTGCTGCAGAAGTTGCACGTAAATATGATCAAGTGGTTGGTGGTGGATACATATCAAAAGGTTTGGATCATCCCCTGTGGATTAAAATCGGTAAAGACGTTGCTTTTATTGAATTCAAAATAGCAAACGCATTATATGCAGGCGGTTTTGTGTATGACCCTAAAACAATGGGTAAGCCACCGAGAGATGATGTAATTGAAAAAGCTAGGTTAGTTTTGCTTGCAGCCAATGTTCCAAATTTAAAATTGGTTCCTGTTAAAAAGTTGCATTCAGAGTTAAATATTGATTTTCAAAATAATGTTCTCGTGGCGGATGCGAAAGCTAGTGCAGCAGTTTTACCCGCTCCCAAATAGTGAATGCAAGGTGTTTTCACCTCTCCTACTTGTGGGAGGCGTTGTTGCATAAATCAAAATCTGCACTATTCCCCTCTCCCAAAATGCTTTTCTTTGGGAGAGGGGCTAGGGGTGAGGGTGTTTGAAGTGGCACAAATATCTTTAGGAGGCACATACCTTGCTCAAAACCCTCATCCCCAACCCTTCTCCCCTCGTAAAAATCACTCCGGGAGAAGGGAGAAAATCGATTTATGCAACAACGCCCTTGTGGGAGAGGTCGACACGTGTTTTTTGCGTGGCGGGTGAGGGTTCTTTTAAGCACCCTCATCCTCAACCTTTCTCCCATCGTAAAAAACACTCTGGGAGAAGGGAGTAATTGATTTATGCAGTGCAATTAAATTAAAGAGCAACTTCAATGAATATCTTTGAGAATAACATTGCCAGTGCTTTCGGTGCAAAAGGTCGAAAATGGTTGGCTGATTTGCCGGCGCTCATTGCAAAGCTTGCGGATGATTGGTCATTGAAAGAAATCACGCCTGTTGAGAATATGACTTTTAACTATGTTGCTACAGCGATCACCAAATCAAATCAATCAGTCGTATTGAAAATGAGTTGTGATGAAAAAAATCTAGCTAATGAAGTTCAAGCCTTAGAGTGCTTTGCGGGAAATGGCGCAATTCAAGTTATTTCCTATCACACTGTTTATCATGCGTTACTATTGCAGCAAGCTGTTCCAGGCGTCACGCTCAAGTCATTGTATCCTGCACAAGTGGAATATGTGATGGACTGTTATATTGCAACGATGAAAAAGTTGCATAGTACCCAATTGGCTAAAAATAATTTTCGTCATATCAGAGATTGGTTAGTTGCGCTTGATCATCTTTCAGAAAATGTATGTTCATCACAGTTAATTCATCATGCTCGCACACTAAAAAATAAATTATTATCTTCTTTGTCAAGAGAGGTTTTTTTACATGGTGATTTACACCATGATAATATTTTACAGCATGGAGATCAGTGGTTGGCTATAGATCCTAAAGGTGTTATAGGTGAGCTTGAGTTTGAAATCGCCGCATTTGATTTTATGTATATTGATGAGCTTGCTAGCAGTAGTGATGTAAAATATTTAGTTGGCGCAAGAATTAATGTACTTGCTCAAAAAGCACAGTTAAGCTCGCAGCGCATCAAGGATTGGATGTTTGTGCGCCTGCTTTTAATGGCTGCATGGCGTGTTGAAGATGGCGGAAATCCAGAGAGTGCGATAAAGTTGGCGGCAGCGATTGTGTGAGAGTGTGGATACCCTCACCCGCCACGCAAAGAGCGCGCGTCGACCTCTCCCGCAAGCGGTAGAGGTGAGAGGTGAAAGTAGATGCTAGTCACTTCTCCCGCAAGCGGTAGAGGTGAGAGATGAAAATTGATAATAGTCCCTTCTCCCGCAAGCAGTAGATGTGAGAGATGAAAATAGATAGTAGTCCCTTCTCCCGCAAGCGGTAGAGGTGAGAGGTGAAAGTAGATGCTAGTCACTTCTCCCGCAAGCGGTAGGGGTGAGAGATGAAAATAGATAGTAATCCCTTCTCCCGCAAGCAGTAGATGTGAGAGATGAAAATAGATAGTAGTCCCTTCTCCCGCAAGCGGTAGAGGTGAGAGGTGAAAGTAGATGCTAGTCACTTCTCCCGCAAGCGGTAGAGGTGAGAGGTGAAAGTAGATGCTAGTCACTTCTCCCGCAAGCGGTAGAGGTGAGAGGTGAAAGTAGATGCTAGTCACTTCTCCCGCAAGCGGTAGAGGTGAGAGGTGAAAGTAGATGCTAGTCACTTCTCCCGCAAGCGGTAGAGGTGAGAGATGAAAATTGATAATAGTCCCTTCTCCCGCAAGCGGTAGAGGTGAGAGATGAAAATTGATAATAGTCCCTTCTCCCGCAAGCGGTAGAGGTGAGAGGTGAAAATTGATAATAGTCCCTTCTCCCGCAAGCGGTAGAGGTGAGAGATGAAAATTGATAATAGTCCCTTCTCCCGCGAGCGGGAGAAGGTGGCCGAAGGCCGGATGAGGGTGCAAAAGAAAATAATACTAAAAGAGGGCTAAATGAACTTAAAACTTAACCGCGAAGAAAAGAAAATTATTAGCTTAGCCTCTCTTGGTGGCATGCTTGAATTTTATGACTTCGTCATTTATGGCATCTTTTCAATTTATTTTGCCAATCAATTTTTCCCGAGCACCAATCACTATCTTTCCATTCTCGAAAGTTATGGCGTTTTTGTTTTAGGCTATCTAGCACGACCATTAGGTGGAATTATCTTTAGTCATGTAGGTGATGAATACGGTAGAAAAAAAGTTTTAATCATCACCGTCACATTAATGGGTATTTCATCATTAGGTATTGGGTTCTTGCCGACGTTTGCTAGTATTGGCGTGATGGCACCATTGCTATTATTAATACTGCGATTAACACAAGGATTAGCATTAGGTGGTGAATTACCTAGTACATATGTTTATGTGAGTGAAACCATACATCAACATCGCGGTTATGCATTTGGTATTTTGATGATGGGTGTCAATTCAGGTTTATTGCTGGGAACGCTCATCAACCATTTGTTAAATCACATACTTTCTGTAGAGCAGTTAAGCGAATTTGGTTGGCGTGTGCCATTTATTTTAGGTGGCTTACTTTGTTTAGTGAGTTATCGCATTCGTAAGTCATTGCAAGAATCCGCATCATTTTTGCGAATCCATGATAAACCAAAATTTCCTCTTGTTTATCTATTTAAAAATCATTTTAAAGAATTATTAGTCGGTATTGCATTAACTGCCATTCTGTCAGGTACAGTTGTGGTTGCACTTGTCTTTATGCCAACCTATTTACATAGCATATTAAAAATGGATGCAAAAGTTGTCAGTAATACCATGCTTATTGCAATGATTATTAATACAGTCGTGATATTTATTACAGGAATTGTCGCGCAAAAAATTCATATTCGTACTATCTTGCATTCATTAATATTGTTAGGGCTAATATTGGTTCCGATTTGCTATTGGCTAATACAGTTTCCTGCTTACGTACTTTTAGCTACTACTATATTAGGTGCTTTAGAAGGTATGGCAGCAATGTTAATACCTCTTTATATTACATTGCTGTATCCAGCTAAAATTCGCTTAACAGGTGTTGCACTCAGTTATAACATTGGATTTACATTGTTTGGTGGGCTTGCGCCAATTGTGATTACGAACTTTATTCAGCATGGAGCAAATATCTATGCGACTCCCGCATTGTACTTGGTCGTGATTATATTGATTTGTGCGTTGGGCTCTATGAGTCGCATCACTAGGGGATAAAAGCCTATATTGTGAATAGTAATGATTTTGGAATATAATTGAACAACTATGCCAAATCATTTTTTTGCAAGAAAACAGCAGAAACACCTCTTGAAGCAAGCAAAGCAAGCGCAAGCCGCGCGATCTTTAGTTGGCGAAATATCCTATAGTCCTAGGTCTGTTCCTAATTATCAGAGTGCAGCAGGAGCGGCTTTGGGATGTCTTTTACTGCTAGCAGCAGTGACATCAGCAGAATCATCAGTAGAGCCAGTCAGTCGCGCAGTGATGAACTCTCGGCGTATCGGTAATCGCAATCCACTGTCATCAACAGATATCTGTCCTATGCCAGTTAAAATTAATCCTACTAACACATTAACTATTTATCATGCATCGCAACATTTTTTTTCAGAATTTGTTTGCAATTATTGTGATGACGGTAAATTTTATGCGGATAGACATGCTATTCAACCTGAGGGTCGACATCGCATGAATGAAGTAAATAAAGGCACTAACTCGGTTAGAGATGAGTATTTTAATGCTGATCATGAAAAGTTAACTTATGTTAAAGTTCATCTCTCGGATAAAAAAGCAAAAAAAGTGATGTCTCGTATCCGTAGCATGCATAAAAAATTAGATAAGCGAGAGATTACATTTCAACTGTTTGATTATAACTGCATTGACTATGCGCAAAATCTTTATGCTGCAACTGGCGCAAGCGGTTATTTTGCAGATCAATTCGGTACGGCAAACTTATTTGGTGTAGCGGGTGCAATGGCATATTACAAGCATACCGATTTTAGTTACGATACACTTTTTAAAATGATGTATATTTTCTTTCACGATCCAGCGAATGCAGTATTACCAGAAGATTTTAAAGAATCGCAGAAACCCTGTTTGCTTTATGATGTTAATAGAACAAAGCCTTATTACTATTCTAGGTATGCACACTTTCAACCGCATCAAGCCTCTTGCAAGACAACACCAACTGGAGAGCAAATACTTAGTGATAACATTCCACCTTTGATACCAGATTGTGAGGTAATAAGAGGAAAATGTTCCTACCCTAAAGGGCATGTTCCTGAATATACAGCGATGGAGCGATTCAAGATTCGAATTGAGCCGTTGTTGCGATTGGTGTATGGGTAGGAAATTTTCGTAGGGTGGGTCAAGCGTAGCGCTGAGATATCCCCACGAATTTTTAGTAGTATTATTCCCCTCTCCCAAAATGCTTTTATTTTGGGAGAGGGGTAAGGGGTGAGGGTATAGGCCCTCATCCCCTGCCCTTCTCCCATCGTAAAAAACACTCTGGGAGAAGGGAGTAAAAATTCGTGGGGATAACTCAGAGCGTAGCGTTCTTACCATTCATGCTTTTGGTGGGCGCGATTAAAAAGCAATCTTTGCCCACCCTACAAAAACTTTGTATCCTCTATTTTATGGTATTTATTGAAATAGGTTTTTTCTTCTGACTATGACAAAATGCAGGTCGTAGTTCTTGGAGGTGAAAATCGCTATGCAAATCGATGTGAAATATTTTCGTTATTTATCATTTTTACAGTTAGATTTACAAAAAGAAATGACATCAAAAAATTTTTCAGCGTGTAAAAATGAGAGCACTCTTGCTTTTACCAATCGCGTATTTGTTCCCCAGGGTATTACTGCAGCTGATGCGCAACAGTTAAAAGAATTTTATGGTGACAGACCCTTCACGCTTTGGATAGACAGAAAAAATATTGGCGGCATTGAAGATGTGAAAACATTGCAATATCAACATCGCATAACGTTTCCATTAATGGCGCTTGATTTGCAATATCTTCAAAATAATAAAATAAATCCTGAAATTAAAATGGAACTGATAACATCGAAAGATCTAATCACGACTCTTTGGAGTGATTTAGTTGCGAAGATTTATGGTGTTCCGGCAGAAGAGCTTCGCAAAGTCGTTGCCTATTTTGTTGCAACAGAGCAATTTCATAAAATGCATTTTTATATTGGTTATCTTAATCATCAAGCCGCAGCAACCGCGATATTTATCCAGCGAGATGATGTTGTCGATATTCATTGGGTTGGTACATTACCAGAATTTCGAAATCAAGGATTAGGGCGTGCGATTACACTGTATCCTCTGCATGAATTAAAAAAATCGGTGAATACCGCAATTTTATATGCATCAGAAATGGGAAAGCCCATGTATGAAAAAATGGGATTCAGTGTAGTGGGTGAGTGTGAGGTGCATGGGTAATGCTCCCTTCTCCCAGAGTGTTTTTTACGATTGGGAGAAGGGCTGGGGATGTAAGCTATCATCCCGGTTGTACAGATGAGGGCTTTCCTCACCCGCCACGCAGAAAACATTATGTTGCAGAAAGTTGCAAATACCTCAGAGCAGTTTCAATCATCACACTTGCTGCAATCGGAATAATTTCATCAGGAAAATCAAACTGCGCGGTATGCACATTGGGTGTATTTTCTCCTGCGCCAACTAAGAAAAAACAACCTGGAATTCTGCTTAAATATTCAGAAAAATCTTCCGCTGCAGTCATACATTTTTCAAATTCAATGACATGGTCAGCAGGTAGGATATTTTTTGCAGCACTCAACACTAGGTCAGCTTCATTTTTTGTGTTAATGGTCGGTGTGTGAAACTCCAAAAGTTTTAATTCGAATGTAGCAGAATATTTTTTTGTAATCTCCTCAGCAAGACGTTCTATCTCTGCTTTCACGCGTGCAAGCACGGTATGGCTTTCAGTATAGTAAATCACGACAATCTTTGCTGAATCTGTCATGCCACCTTTCATTTCTCCACTTTCAAAACGAATGGCATTGATGATAGCGGATTGTGATTTCAAGTTTAAATACTGTTTTTCTAGTGCAGAAATAATTTGTGCGCCAACTAGAATTGGATTAACAGCATGTTCAGGCATAGAGGTATGTGCAACTTTGCCGTGTAATAAAATTTCGAAACGTCCTGAGCCTGCTAAGATCGCGCCAGTGCGTGTTCCCATTTTTCCAATCGCAAGGCTAGGCCAGTTGTGATATCCAAAAATAGCATCGACATTATCAAGGACACCTTCGTTAATCATCGCAAGTGAGCCTTTGCCACCTTCTTCTGCTGGTTGAAAAATTAATTTTATTTTGCCTGTGAAGGAATGCTTTATTTTTTCTAATACGCGAGCAACAAGTAGTAAAGTTGCAGTATGTCCATCATGACCACAAGCATGCATGGTATTGGGATGCTGTGATTGATAGGGTAATTCTGTTTTTTCTTGAATAGGTAATGCATCGATATCAGCGCGTAGGGCAACGGTTTTCCCGGGCTTTCCTGAGTCAATGGTTGCGACGATGCCTGTCTTAGCTATGCCAGTTTGAGCTGTGATGCCATACGATTTGAGGATATCTGCAATTAAAGCGCTGGTTTTGAATTCTTCATATTTCAACTCAGGTATTTGATGTAACTGCTGCCGAAGATTGATGGCTTCAGGTATATGTTCGTCGATTAGCGGCTTAACTAGGTGCATAATTCCCCTATCTAATAAGTATGCAGATAATATAGCATTAATATGTATTTGATAGAATGTAAGTCATAGATAATAATAATTATGTTACGCGTGTGAGGATATATGCCATATCATTATTGGGATAAAATCACTTTAGGCACAACAACATTAATGGGTGTTGAGCGCTATAATATTCTCACCCAGACTCTTTTCACTGATGATCAGATGCTCTCATCCAAATATATACGAGACATGGATGAAGCGAGTGAAGGAGCTAAGTGGCATGAACGTTTACGATGGTTTTTAAAAGTCTACTTCTCAAAGCCCGGTGTCACTGAAAAAATTATTTCTGCTATTAACACTATCCCCTTAGTTTTTGAATTACTCGTTAAGAGTATCGCTGTTGGTATCACCGATCTCTATGTTGGCTGTCGCGAAAATTTTAAAAAATCAACGGGTTGGGCTAAGTTTGGTTGGGGAGCGCTGGCAGTTGTGACTGGTGCATGTAATGCACTAATAGCGCAACCATTGATCTTTATTGCAAATACCCTATCGCATGTGCGTACTGTAATAGATGGTACATTGAATTTCGTTCTTGGAATTTTTTCTGGAGATACTAAGCAAGCGGCCAGAGGGCTGCAGGCGTTTCGCAGAGGTTTCATCAGCTTAGTGCTTGATTGTCTTGTTGCGGGCGCAGCTGTTGCTTGTACGTTTATTCCTGGGGCGCAACCCGCTATTCCTTTTATATTGAAAGCGGGGGTATTTTTACAAAGTTTGGTAGTATCAGCCGTTTCAGCGGGTTCAATTGCCGTGCAGACAGCCGCTAGAGATGTAGTACGAAGAAAGTATCCTAATAACACTGAAAATAAAGCAGTCGATGAGCCAGGTGCTAGAAGTCCACGTCCGGCAGTGGGTGTTGTCCAAAGCCCACGACCTGGACCACATGGAGCTGGTACTCCAGAGATTATGTCAGGTCTGCAGCCAGTGGGTGAGGATAAGCAGGTATCACCAGTAGGAGCAGATCTGGGTAGTCAGCATGCTATGACTAAGCCCGTAAGTATTCCACGATCTAGAAAAGATTCAACATCTTCTCTCCGTGCGATCTCAAGTGTTGCAAGTGTCGTCGGCAGTATGCCAGGCAGCGTTACTGGCGGTGTACTTACTCACCAGAAAGATCATGTGAATGATGATCTACGACCCCCTAGTTACAACAGCTAAAGATCACTTGGTGCATGAAGAAGAAATACCATACGATTTATCTGCAATAAATTGCTGAGCTAATTCCATCCGTGCTTTTTTACCATTCTTTCTAATTCGCACACATTCTTCATAAGTAAGTAATTTTGCAGACACGAATAATATTTGCCGAGATACGAGCTCATGTTGATCTTGAACAGTTGCATCGAAATAAGCTGGTAGATCAGGATCGCCCAAATGCCCCAGTAAAATACAGCATCGCCCTGTCTCTGGATCAAGGAACTCTGTCGGTAAAGGCATATCTGGAATTTCAATTGAAATATATTGTAACGTATCGAGTAATTGACGCACTTTTAACTTTAGTGCAAAACACTTATGTGCAAGCTCATGGATTATTTTAAACATCCAATTATTCTGGAGTAAATCACGGCGTGAAAGAAGTGGTGGTGCATGCTCTGCATAGGTTTCAAGAAAAATTTCAATGCCAATTCCCATTCGGAAAATAAATGCATTTTGACATGGGTTAGATAATCCAGAGGTGCACATCCCAGTGATTTCACGATTCAGTGACTTGCGTGAATAAACAAAATATTCTTGTGATTCGATAGGCCAAGAATTTTTTGTTGTTACTTGAGATTTTTTATTGGGTTTAATCGTGAAATAAATAGTAGCGAAGCGATGAATAGTTTGATTGCGCGCTTCAGCAATATTTGTTTCAAATACATCAAGCATACCAGGCAGGCTATGCAGCTGGTTCGCGATAACTTGATTGCAAGAATATTCTTCTGGCAAAATTATTTTTTTATTATTTGTGGTTAACATAGTTACTAGCTTAATTATTTTAAAAAAGAACAACGTAGTGGCATTCTAAACTATAACGGGGGTTCAACAATACGGGTAGAAACACCCTAGGATCTATAGCTAATTCTACTATCCGGGCGTAAATCCTTGATATTCTGTGCTTCGTTGCTCATTTAGCGGGTTATTTTTACTATTAAAACATCCAAAATGCCATCACCATGTTGGTGACCGGTGATGCTATCACTTAAATTACCTTCTACAGTTACTTGATGGCCAATCCATTGTGAGCAGTGGAGTTTGCTTTCTGTTGAGAAAATTAATTGGAGTAGTTTATTATTTTTAGGCGGGATAGGATTATCTAATTTCAGCATGCAAGCATTTGCAATGTGGTCTGTATTGGGTGTGTCACCGTAGTTAGGTTCTTCATAAAAAGCTTCTTGATATACCAGGCCAGAGACTTTGATATGACTGCTTGCGTATGCCACATTGACTAGAAAGATCAGAGCCGTCATCAATAGAATTTTCATCTTATTCACCTAGTTTGAGGTATACAGCCATTATATACGTTTACAGACAAAGTATGTTATCCTCATGTGCATCTCAAATTTTGAAAGGAATCAAAATTGATGCGCTATGTCATAGATCTGGCCCAAGTAAATTCAAATGATGTTGAAATCGTGGGTGGAAAAAATGCATCTCTGGGTGAAATGATTCAACATTTATCTGCTATGGGTATTGGTGTTCCAGGTGGATTTGCAACAACGACGTTAGCCTACAAGACGTTTCTCAGTGAAAATAATCTCGATAAAAAAATCGCAAAACTCATAGCAAAGCTTAATGTTAATAATACCTCGCAGCTAGAGAAGTGTTCTAAAGAAATTCGCAATAGCATTATGCACGCAACGTTTTCCGATGAGTTCAAACAACAAATTACGCAATCTTATGCAACATTGAAAAATGTAGCAGTAGCAGTGCGCTCATCTGCAACGGCAGAAGACTTGGCGACGGCATCATTCGCAGGGCAGCAAGAGACGTATTTAAATATCAAAGGCATTAAAAACGTATTGCAAGCCATCAAAATGGTTTTTGCATCACTCTATACTGGTCGCGCGATTTCATATCGTGAACATCATCGTTTTGAGCATGACAAAGTGCTCATTTCTGTTGGTATTCAACCCATGATACGCAGTGATAAAGGCGCTAGTGGCGTGATATTTACGTTAGATACCGAATCTGGATTTGACCGCGTCGTATTGATTACGGCTGCCTATGGTTTAGGCGAAGCCATCGTGCAAGGGCAAGTAAATCCTGATGAATATTATGTATCGAAACCATTATTAGAAACGAATAAACATGCTATTTTGCAGCGTCGTTTGGGTAGTAAAGCAGTAAAGATGGTCTATGATGATATCAAAAATCCGCGCAAATCAATTAAAACAGTTGCGGTACCTGCGAAAGATCAAATTCAATTTTGTTTAACCGATGCAGAAATAAATGAATTAGCAAAACAAGCGTTAATCATAGAAAAACATTATGGCAAACGCATGGATATCGAATGGGCGAAAGATGGTTTAACAGGAAAAATTTATATACTGCAAGCGCGTCCAGAAACAGTAAAAAGCCAAGCAACACAAGCACAAATGATTGAGCGTTATGCCTTGATTCAAAAAGGCAAAGTCATTGTTGAAGGTCAAAGTATTGGGCAACGTATTGGAAAAGGCACCGCACGTGTTATCGCAGATCCAAAAGATATGCATTCAGTCAAAGCTGGCGAAGTCTTAGTAACTGATATGACTGATCCCGATTGGGAACCGATTATGAAGCGTGCATCTGCCATTGTAACTAATCGTGGTGGTAGAACATGCCACGCAGCGATTATTGCGCGTGAGCTAGGAATTCCAGCTGTCGTGGGTTGCGGTAATGCGACGAAATTAATTAAAAGCAATATGCCGGTTACTGTTTCGTGTGCAGAAGGGCAAACCGGTTATGTGTATAGCGATTTGCTCGAATATGAAGTCACAAAGATTGCTGTTGATGAAATGCCAAAAATTCCCCTTAATTTATGCATTAATTTAGGCAATCCTGAGCGTGCGTTTGCTACACAATTTTTGCCAAATGGCGGTGTGGGTTTAGCCAGATTAGAATTTATCATCAGTGATATGATAGGTGTTCATCCCAATGCATTATTAAATTTTGCAAAATTACCTGCAAAGTTAAAACAAAAAATTAAATTAAAAACGGCCGCATATAAAAATCCTGTAGAATTTTATATTGAAAAATTAGCTGAAGGCATCGCAATGATTGCCGCAGCATTTCATCCTAAGCAAGTTATTTTTCGATTTTCAGATTTTAAATCAAACGAATATGCAAATTTGTTAGGTGGTGAATTGTATGAACCACATGAAGAAAATCCAATGATAGGTTATCGCGGCGCATCGCGTTATGTGGATAAGAATTTTCGTGGATGTTTTGAATTAGAATGTAAGGCATTTAAGCTGGTGCGTGAAAAAATGGGTTTAACCAATGCACAAGTGATGGTGCCATTTGTACGCACGGTCAACGAACTGCGTAATGTGATTGATACGATGCAACATTTTGGATTAAAGCGTGGAGAGCATGACTTAAAAGTGTTTATGATGTGTGAAATTCCATCCAATGCTCTACTAGCCGCAGATTATTTACAATATGTGGATGGTTATTCGATTGGTTCAAATGATTTAACCCAATTAACACTAGGATTAGATCGCGATTCGAATTTAGTGTCATCATTGTTTGATGAACGCGATGCTGCAGTGAAAGCATTGCTGCACATGGCAATTAGCGAATGTAAAAAACAAGGCAAATATATTGGCATTTGTGGCCAAGGTCCTTCTGATTATCCTGATTTTGCGGAATGGTTAATGAATGAAGGTATCGAAAGTATTTCGTTGAATCCCGATACGATTATGGAAACGTGGTTGCGATTGGCGAAGGTAGGTGTTGATTCTCGTGAGCCCCTCACCCGTCACGTAAAAAACACGTGACGACCTCTCCCACAAGTGGGAGAGGTGAGAATGCTTTTTCTCCCTTATCCCAAAGCGTTCTTTGCGTATGGGAGAAGGGCGGGGATGAGGGTGAAATTATCTATTCACCAACACCAAATAAATCAAAAACACTGTACACAACAACCACGTTGACCAATGCAGCTCGATGACCTCTCCCACTTGTGGGAAAGGTGAGAATGCTTTTTCTCCCTTCTCCCAAAGCGTTCTTTGCGCATGGGAAAAGGGCGGGGATGAGGGTAAAATTATCTATTCACCAACACCAAATAAATCAAAAACACTGCACACAACAACCACGTTGACCAATGCAGCTCGATGACCTCTCCCACTTGTGGGAAAGGTGAGAATGCTTTTTCTCCCTTCTCCCAAAGCGTTCTTTGCGCATGGGAAAAGGGCGGGGATGAGGGTAAAATTATCTATTCACCAACACCAAATAAATCAAAAACACTGCACACAACAACCACGTTGACCAATGCAGCTCGATGACCTCTCCCACTTGTGGGAAAGGTGAGAATGCTTTTTCTCCCTTCTCCCAAAGCGTTCTTTGCGTATGGGAGAAGGGCGGGGATGAGGGTGAAATTATCTATTCACCAATACCAAATAAATCAAAAACACTGTACACAACAACCACGTTGACCAATGCAGCTCGACGACCTCTCCCACAAGTGGGAGAGGTGAGAATGCTTTTTCTCCCTTATCCCAAAGCGTTCTTTGCGTATGGGAGAAGGGCGGGGATGAGGGTGAAATTATCTATTCACCAACACCAAATAAATCAAAAACACTGTACACAACAACCACGTTGACCAATGCAGCTCACGGAATTTTTTATTCGCAAGTTGCACGAGTACATACACAATAAAGCCACACGCAATCCCATTAGCAATCGAGAAAGTGAGTGGAATTAATAAAATAATAATGATCGCAGGATAACCTTCTGCTGGATTATTCCAATCAATACGAGAAAGATGCGTACACATTTTATGTGCCACAAAAATCAAGGCGGGCGCATAAGCAAATACAGGAATCGCTGTTGCCAGTGGAGCTAACCATAGCATACAAAGAAATAAAATGCCGACAACTACGGCAGTAAATCCAGTGCGCCCACCAGCAGCAATACCCGATGCATTTTCAACATAAGGTCCCGTGTTTGATGTTCCCAATAAACTACCCAGCATCGTCACGCTACTTTCAGAATAAAATGCCAAGCTAATTTTTTTCATGACACGCGGATTATTCGCCATGCCTGCTTGGTATAACAAGCTAATAAAGGTACCTGTGCTATCAAATAATGCGACAAGTAGAAAAGTGAAAATAATCATCAAACCATGGCCAGATGTTAAGCCATGAAAATCAATGATGTTCCAAGTAGGTGTGATGTGAGGTAACTGTATCAGTGAGCCATCGACATGATTTAACCCTAAAAGCATGCCAATCACTGTAATAATTAAAATCGAAAATAAAATAGCGCCTGGAATTTTGTAACTATCCAGTACCATCATTAAACAAAAACCTAGAATACCTAACATAACAGGTAATGAAGAGATATTTCCCAACGCAACTAGCGTATCTGGATTGGATACGACAATGCCTAGTTGTTTTAAACCAATAAAACCAATGAATAAACCTATTCCTGCGCCAATGGCATGACTTAATGCGGGTGGGATCGCTTGTAATAGCCAATCACGAATACGCAATAATGTGAGTAAAAAGAAAATAAAACCTGCGATAAACACGCACGCTAATGCTTGTCCTAATCCAAGTTGACTGCTTTTCACGACACTAAAAGTAAAATAAGCATTGAGCGTCATGCTTGGTGCTAGTGCGATGGGATAATTGCTTAAAACACCACAGAGAATACTACCTAACGCACCGACAATACACGTTGCAACAAATACCGTGCTCACGTCGATACCTGATTGCGACAGGATAGCCGGATTAACAATGACGATATATACCATGGTTAAAAATGTAGTGACGCCAGCAATGGTTTCTTGGCGCCAGTTAGTGTGTAAATGAGTAAAATTAAAATAGCGTGCTATTTTTGTAAGCATGGTTAAATCTCACGACGGGAAAGTGATTCATTGTATTGGATTTAAGCAAGAATGTCTTTACTTGATTTTAGTGGGGGTTTTCTATTATGTTGTCGTAGACTTAATAGATAACTCAATAAGTTGTCAACCACAAATAAAATGAATAAGGAAATATTATGAGTGCAAGTGGAGCTATGATTGAATCAGCATTAAAAAATGCAGGATATGCAGCGGCTAGTGCTGCAAGATCTACAATGTCAGAAACAAAAAGTGTTCAAGATAATAAGCGTGCTGAGATCAGAGCACTAGTGACTGAAATAACAGACGCCATTGCAAAAGGCTCATATACAGCGAGTAGTCATGCTGGATTATTAACTAGGTTGACCAAGGCTTATAAAGATACTTTTGACGAAGAGAAGCGTAGAACGAATAAATCGTTATATGGATATGCAACGACTGCAGCGCTTGCATTTATGTGGTATGGGACAGCTTATGCTTCTGGTGGTGCTGCATTCTTATGGTATCTCGTCGATGATGCCGTATTTAATGATGGTTTAGGTGATAAAGATGAAATCCGCTATAATCGTGAAAGTTTACATAATGCAATGGTAGCGGCTTTTAAATGGGCAGCAAAAAGTGAAGGTGTGAAAGTAACACAGGATAAAGCTGTTTTAGACATGGTTGTTGCAGTGTCACCACACGAGCCACGAAGTATAGATTCTGATGAGTTATATCCTGATAATTTTAGAGATCGTAAGGCACATGCTGAGTTTTCTGAGCTTTATAAAAATATCTTACGACAGCGGCAGCATCTTATTCTAAAACCTCAAGCGGGATTCTTTGATAGTAAGGAAGATGAAAAAATTGTTGTTAAAGATCCACTTCCGCTTGTTAAAAAAGGATTCTCGGATCGAGTACAGGGCGATTTTATGCGTTTGATTTATGGCTGCCGTCGAGGTGCGCAACAGTTTATGCCGACAGATGAAGTTGTAGTTGCAGATCAAAAAGCAGCTCCTGCAAAAAAATGAAAAACATACTTGTCATCCCGAGCGAAGTGAGGGATCTCTCTGGGAGGTCCCTCACTTCGTTCGGGATGACAACTACAGCACCACTTCCTCTTGCTTTGTGCGCACAATCGGTCTAAACACAATTCTCACGATATGTTGAGTTGTATCGCGTTGTTGAGTTTGAAATCCAATAAAACTCTGCGGAGATGTGCAATGCAATAAATTCTTTGCTTGCGATAATACATTCGAAAAATGTAATGTAGTGCTAATATCTTCAGCTTTTCCAAGCTCTCGCTGATGAATAAAATCTTCAATCGCAATTAATTCAGCGCTCTCAATTTCTAACCACGCATAATGCTTACCAAATAAAAATTTCACGCCAGTACCCGCAGGTGCCCATATTGAAAAATAGCCATCATGTGTCGCAGTGGCTTCTAATGGAATTTCATCGATTGCATTGCCATGCATTAACACGCATGCTATTTTTTCTTGGCGAGGTAACATGTCTTGCAATTTTATATCTAAATTAAAGCGATTTTGCACCATGGATGTCATCGCCAATTCAAAACTAGCCGCGCGTAATTCGGCAGGATAATTAGTCCGCATTTTTTTGCTATTTTTTTCCATGAAAAATAAACCGCGTTTACGCAGGCCGGCTAAACCATTTTCTGGATCAAATAAGCGGTAAATATCTTTTGTTCCAAGATTTAAATCAAATTGGAACTGTTGTAAGTAAGTTAATTCAGCTTTAGTGGGTAAGAATGAAATGCGGCCAATTTCAGCAAGTACAGTAGAGCGTAGTTCTTGCCAGGTCAAAGGGTTCATGATCTGGGTATTAAAATAGTTAGCGGTACGAATGAAGCGTAAGCATTCATCATGAATTAATTGTAATTGATTGTGCTGAGATTTTTGCACGCCAACATCAGAATAAAGGGCATTCCCTTCTTCGTCATAATCAATAACACTATTTTCATTGGATGTGCAAAGTTGTTCAAGAATAGCAATATATCCAACCAATGAGAATAATGTTTTTTCATCGTAGAAAGAAATATCCAGCAAGCCACGTTTACATTTCATATTATGCTGTGTATTCAATGAAATTAAATATCGTCCTTCGATGCGGATATCAGAATCAGAAAATGCATGGGTTAAGTGTTTTTGTACGGTAGCGGAGTAGCCAAGATCGATTAATAAGAGTGTGTCCCCTTTAGTTAAACCAATTTCTTTTTTCAAATAGTTAATCAATCGTTCACGATATTGTGAAGATTTTTTCAAAATAATGCGTGAAATTTCTTTGCTCGTGACTAAGCGTGCAAATTCAAGTTCAGGATCTTTAGTCTTCGTAGCTTTATTAATAATTGGCGTAACTATTATTTCAGATAGTAATAGTTGTTTGGCTATATCATGGTAGCGGTCAGATTTACCAAGTGAGATTAAATAGTGTTGGATATCTTTAATCGAACGAAATGCAGCTGCCTGCGCGCTAAATCGGCTAATATGAATCCTTTTTCCAGTTTCAACCCCCATCAATGTATTGCACGCTAATAACGGTAAGTGTGCATCGCGCATTAAAAATAATGTTTTGACGTTGGTGTATTTTTCCTTCAGCCGTTGCTGTTCATCAAGAATGAATTTAGCAAATGCAAACATGATTGGTCCAAGTGAGGTAAAGCCAATCGTTTTTTCTGGCGTGGGATTTTGAAATGCATTTAATGCATGTATGCCACTCAATGGATTTAACAAAGGTTTTTCAGTGCGTGTCTTAGCATCAAAAACACTATTAACCAGAGCTTGTAGTCGTGAGATTTCAATTGTTTGTTCATCTTGTGCGATAAAATGTAATGCATTGATGCTGAGTGCACGTGGTGCAATATAATCGGCACTGTAATTGTCACCTAGATGGAGGATTTGTTGTGGTTCAATTTTATTTTGTGCTAATACATCATAAAATAAACCATTTAATTTCGACCTTTTATATTCACATGAACAAAATATCGCGCTGATCATGTGTAACACGTTAGCAGGTAAAGCAGTTGCTAGTAATTGACGTAATTGATTTTCATTAAAATAAGTGTCACTGACAATCACTACTTTAATATTGTTGGCGTGCGCCGTTTGAATTAAATCCACGATTGGTGGAAAGGCATGGCAGTATTCTATTTCAGTTTGTAATTCATTTTCAGCGAGGGTTGCAAGTTCTTCAGGAGTTAATGTGTGGTCGTGTTCTAAATAAATTTCATTTAACGTCACTTCATTTGTATTTTGTGTTAATGCTTTCATTTGTCTGGCACGTGATTCAGCAGCTTGTCTGAATGCAGTATTGATACCTAATTGCTTGAATGCCGGTTTGTGTTGCAGCGCAAAAAATAAATCGACTGGCGTTGCGGTTTTGCGCCATAGCAAGGTATCAAAACAATCAAGTGATAATAATTTAATTTGTGGATAGCGTGAGAATAATGATGGTAGGTCGCAACTGTGAATCTTGTCGCGTAAACTTTGTAAGTCGACAAATGGTTTGGTCATGAGGCAAATCCTTTTGCTTTATCGTGCCGGAAATAACATCTTACAAGTAGAGTATGTGGAAAAGCTAGTTGCTGTATTAGATGGGCTTGCAATCAGCACGAATTTTTTGTTTACTATAGCTAAGTAATGTATTAAATAAGCACAAATAATTTAATTTCATAAAGGAAATGTACAATGTCATTTCGCTTTATAGGTGGCGTTGTTGCATAAATCAAAATCTGCACTATTCCCCTCTCCCAAAATGCTTTTCTTTGGGAGAGGGGCTAGGGGTGAGGGTGTTTGAAGTGGCACAAATATCTTTAGGAGGCACATACCTTGCTCAAAACCCTCATCCCCAACCCTTCTCCCCTCGTAAAAATCACTCCGGGAGAAGGGAGAAAATCGATTTATGCAACAACGCCCTTGTGGGAGAGGTCGACACGTGCTTTTTATGTGGCGGGTGAGGGGCTCAATATTATTTGAAACCCTCATCCCCAACCCTCGTAAAAATCACTCCGGGAGAAGGGAGAGTAGCGTGCCCACCATTCATTATTGAGTAACTGTTCCACTGAGCCTTCGTGTTAGTGCTGGAGGAATTCTTCCATCCTGCTCATTTTTCGCGGTCGGATTTGGTACGGCACCTAATGAAAACCGTCTTGGTGGTGGTGTTGCTGCAACGACTGTAGCTGTAGCCGGAGTTGGATCAACAGCTCCAGCTGGATTAAATGTCGCATTAAGTTGCGCTGGGCTACTACGTTTGTTTGATGGTGAAGGAGATGCGGGTGAGCTTGGTGCTGCGCCTTCTGCAGATAGGCGAGGTTGGCAGCAGTTTTTCTTATCTATGCAATCAGATACTTTGCCGGCGATTAAGCCAATTAATAAACTACCAAGCTGAGCAAACATGATAAACATGGAGCCACCATTAGCACCTACGCTTGATAGATGAGTAGCGGTTGCTGCTTTGGCACATCCTGCAATGACAATAGCAAAACCTGCTGGTGGAAATATAACTAAAAGAAGGGCAGCTAATGCCATCACATTAACAAAGAGGCCTCTTTTCTCTGCGCGTGTTAAGCCATCGATAGATTGTTGTTTAAACTTTTTTGGAACTTCATGTGTAATCGTTTGGTAAAGCGTTACGCAGGGTAATATCACAGCAGATAAAAGCGCGATGAAAGTGAAGACTGCTCGTTTTTCTGTAGTGTCAAAATCAGTTTCCGGCCGCTTCATTTTTTGTGCTAACCATGTTGGCTTGGCCCAAAGTGCAATGATAAATGGGATCGTCAAAATAGCTGCAATTCCCCCCATAAACAAAGCAGTAATAGGGGAGAAGAGGACGGTGAAAAAAGCATGGAGTCCGGGGAGTACTTTTTTCTTGAATCCTTGAGAACCTTGTAATTGGTTGTAGCGATTTTCAATATATGTATCTGCCATGATTACATTCCTTTGTAATGTTAGCTATCAGGTGTTTCTTACCATTTTTGAAATTGAACTATTCCCCTCTCCCAAAGTGTTTTTCTTTGGGAGAGGGGCTAGGGGCCCCAACCCTTCTCCCATCGTAAAAAACACTCTGGGAGAAGGGGGAAATTCACAGCCAGTCATTTTAAATTATAACGCCGCAATATGCTCCAATTGCGATTGTAGCTTCCCAATCGTTGATTTTAACTCATCTAATTTAGCACGTTCTTTTTCAACGACATCCGCAGGTGCGCGATCCACAAAACTTGGATTTTGCAATTTACTTTCTGCGCGTTCTGCATCTTTTTCTAATTTTGCAATTTCACGATTTAAACGACCGGTTTCTTCTTCTTTGTTGATTAAACCTGCCATGGGAATTAATACTTCTAATCCACCAATTAATGCAGTTGCAGATTGTGGGCGTTCATCGTTCTCAGTTAACCATGTCACGGATTCAAGACGTGCGAGTGACATAATTAATGATTTGTTATGTTCAAAACTAGTTTTATCTTTTGCATTGCCTTTGCTGAGTAAAACATTCAACGGTTTGCCGGGCGCAATATTCATTTCACTACGAATAGTACGGATAGCAACAATAATGCTTTTTACCCATTCTAATTCAGTATCGATGGCTTCATTTTTTAATGCCGCATTATATTGTGGGAATGATTGTAACATGAGAGTTTTATCATGGTTACCAAGCATAGGTGCTATACGTTGCCAAATTTCTTCAGTGATAAATGGCATGATAGGGTGAGTCAAACGCAATAGGGTTTCTAAAACACTGACTAATGTGTGACGTGTACCAGCACGTTGTGCTTCAGTGCTTTGTTCACCGGTTAAAATGGGTTTAGATAATTCTAAATACCAATCACAGAATTCATTCCACGTGAATTCATAGATAGCTTGTGCATATAAATCAAAACGATATTCTTTCATTGCTTGATGGATAGATTGGATGGTGCTTTGTAAACGTGACAATATCCATTGGTCAGGTAATGCAAGCTCGCCTTTTTGCAACGGAGTAGGCGCAGATTCTGTATTCATTAATACATAACGTGTCGCATTCCATAGTTTATTACAGAAATTGCGATAACCTTCTAAACGACCTAAATCAAAACGAATTTCGCGACCATAAGTTGCTAATGCACAAAATGTAAAGCGCAATGCATCGGTGCCATGTGCGTTGAAACCTTCAGGAAATTGTTTACGTGTTGTATTTTCAATTTTCTTCGCCATTGCTGGTTGCATTAAACCATACGTGCGTTTTTGAATTAAATCATCGATGGAAATACCATCAATTAAATCGAGGGGGTCAATGACATTGCCTTTTGATTTTGACATCTTTTGGCCGTCTTGATCGCGAATTAAACCCGTAATAAAAATTTCTTTGAATGGTACTTTGCCGGTAAATTTCAAGCCCATCATAATCATGCGGGCCACCCAAAAGAAAATAATATCAAAACCAGTTGCTAACACAGTGGTAGGGTAAAATGTTTCTAATTCAGGCGTTTTCTCTGGCCAACCTAAAGTAGTAAATGGCCATAATGCAGATGAGAACCAGGTATCTAATACGTCATTGTCTTGTGTTAATTTAAAATCGCTAGCTAAATTATATTTTTTGCGAACGTCAGCTTCATCTTGGCCGACATAAGTTTTTTCGTTTTCATCATACCAAACAGGAATGCGATGTCCCCACCATAATTGACGACTGATACACCAATCTTCAATATTGTTTAACCATTGAAAATACGTTTTGCTCCAGTTTTCAGGAACAAATTTAATTTCGCCAGTTTCAACTGCTTTAATAGCGGGTTCTGCTAATGGTTGCATTTTCATGAACCATTGTTGGGTTAAGTAAGGTTCAATGACGACATCGGATTTTTCACCGCGTGGTACTTTTAACATATGCTTATCAATTTTTTCGATTAAGCCTAGTACTTCTAGGTCATTCACAATTTGGGCGCGTGCTTTAAAGCGTTCTAAACCTTGATAGGCTTTGGGTGCATTTTGATTGATGTGCGCATCTGGTGTTAAAATATTAATTTGCGGTAATTGATGTCGTTGTCCAATTGCATAGTCATTGAAATCATGTGCAGGTGTGATTTTGACGCAACCACTACCAAATTCTTTATCAACATATTCATCGGCAATAATAGGAATAGTGCGCTCGGTTAATGGTAAGTGAACGTGTTTACCAATTAAATGTTTATAACGCTCATCTTCTGGATGAACAGCAACTGCAGTATCACCTAATAATGTTTCAGGGCGTGTCGTTGCAACAACAATATGGCCTTTTGCATCGACGAGAGGATAGCGAATATGCCAGAGTTTGCCTTCTTCTTCATTGCTAATCACTTCTAAATCGGAAATCGCCGTTAATAATTTGGGATCCCAGTTAACTAAACGTGTGCCGCGATAAATTAAACCTTCTTCATATAAGCGAATGAAAACTTCACGTACAGCATGTGAAAGTGATTCATCCATCGTGAAACGTTCACGTGACCAATCAAGTGAAGCACCTAAGCGACGTAGTTGGCGAGTGATGTTGCCGCCAGATTCTTCTTTCCATGCCCAGATTTTTTTGACGAATTCTTCTCTGCCTAAATCATGACGTGTTTTGCCATCAAGTAATAATTGTTTTTCCACTACCATTTGCGTTGCAATGCCAGCGTGGTCAGTGCCAGGTTGCCATAAGGTTTGCTTGCCTTGCATGCGCTGATAACGAACCATGATATCCATCAAGCTAAAGCCAAAGCCATGTCCCATATGTAAGCTGCCGGTTACATTCGGCGGCGGCAACATGATGCAGTAAGGTTCGCCATTACCTTGTGGTGCGAAATAATGATTTTTTTCCCATGTTTGATAATGAGATTGTTCGATTGCTTGTGGGTCGTATACTTTTTCCATGATGATACTCTATTCAATAGTTTCTAATTTGTGTGTTGTGATTTGATTGCCTTGTGCACGATATAATTTATAGTTTTCACGTGCTTTTTCTTGCGCCTCTGCTGCGCTAGGTATTACTTCTAATACGCGGGCAAATTGTGTAAAAAATTCCGGAATGTTGTTGCTTAAGTTAATCAAAATATCACGCTGTTTTTCTGGTTTGACTTGATATCCAATTTGAATCGGTGGTGCTGGTTCTGGACCTTCGCCATAAAGATTATGTGGCAGGAAGCTATCGTCACGATAGGTCCACAATAATTCATCCATCATATGGGCATGAGTTTGATTTTCAGTGTGAATATAAATTCGATGCTTATTTTTATAGGCTTTTTCAACCAAACGGCAAGCGAGTTGGAAATGCGCCCGTGGGTTTGGGTCGGAAAGAATATAAAAATTGATGGTTGGCATGGTTGCTCACTTTTATAAATTATATCCTACCCTCTTGTTAATGTGTTGTTGTCATCCTGAGCGAAGCGAAGGATCTCCTTCTAGAGGGAGATCCCTCGCTACGCTCGGGATGACAACTGGCCGCAGAACATAACGGAGCCACTAAGGGGATGTCAGTTTTTACTTCGCTTGATTAATCAAATACTGCATCAACATCGGAACAGGTCGTCCAGTTGCATAACGATCGTTTCCACCCATCATGGCAGCGGTACCCGCAACATCTAAATGTGCCCAATGATATTTTTTGGTAAAGCGTGCTAAAAAGCAGGCTGCCGTAATGGTACCAGCAGAACGTCCACCAACGTTTGACATATCTGCAAATGGGCTCTTCAATTGTTCTTGATACTCTTCCCACAATGGCATCTGCCATGCTCTATCATGACTTTCAATCCCAGCTGCTAATAAGTCTTGTGCTAATGGTTCGTGATTAGAAAGCATGCCCGTCGCGTGATGGCCTAATGCAATCACAACTGCACCAGTTAAGGTTGCAATATCAATCACAACATCTGGCTTGTAACGTTCGCAGTAAGTGAGTGTATCGCATAATACTAAACGACCTTCTGCATCGGTATTCATGATTTCAACGGTTTGGCCAGACATGGTGGTTACAATATCTTCTGGTTTGCATGCTGTGCCACTCGGCATATTTTCTGCTGCTGCTAATAATCCAACAACATGAATAGGTAGTTTTGCTTCAGCAACTGCTTTCATGGTGCCGAGTACTGTTGCTGCGCCACACATATCGTATTTCATGCCAACCATTGCATCAGCCGGTTTTAATGAAACACCGCCAGTGTCAAAGGTGATGCCTTTACCAACTAGAGCGACAGTCTTTGTTTTTTTACTGCTACCTTTATATTCGATGCAAATTAATTTGGGAGCTTGTACGCTGCCTTGTGCTACTGCTAAGAATGCACCCATACCCAATTTTTGCATGTCTTTGCGTTCTAAAACTTTAACTGTTATATTTTTGTATGCCTTTGCTAGTTTTTTTGCTTCATTCGCTAAATAAGCTGGATTGCAAATATTGCTTGGCATATTCGCTAGGTTTTTTGTGTACTCAACACCGCTGGTAATTGCAAGTGCTTGCTTCAAGCCCTTCTCACTTGCAGTCATATCTGTCTTGCTTTCGATATGCAAAGTGACATGCTTTAATTTATGTTCAGGTTGTTTTTCACTTTTAAATTGAGCAAAACGATAAGTGCTGTCAGTGATGACTTCAACGGCTTGTTTGGTTTTCCAACCAGAATGATGTTTTTCAACATTGATTTCATCGAAAAAGAATATCGCTTCTGCCGATTTTGATTCAAGCACAGCTTTGGTGCTGGTGGAAAGTAGCTTGCGATAATCGCTTGCATTCATGGCTTTTTTAGATCCTAAGCCAACTAATAGTACGGCTTGCCCTGTAAGATGTGGTACGTGATACACTATTAATGTTTGGCAAGATTTGCCTTCAAATTGGCTATCTTTGATAACTTGTTTGATATGGCCATGGCTGAGTTTGTCTAATTTTGAAGCACTGGTAGATAGCTCACCTTTATCGTAGATGCCTACTACATAGCACCCTTTTTGTTTTGTTAACTCACCGGTTTTAATATCAAATTTCATGTTAGCTCCTGTAGCTAGTATTCTATATAATGCTGTCATCCCGAACGAAGTGAGGGATCTCCCTGGGAGGTCCCTCACTTCGTTCGGGATGACAGTTGATGCTGATGTCGGTGATGATTCTATAATGAATAACTTAAAGTGTGAACAATTGTGATTCTATCTCGCTATTTAATTAGAGAAGTTTTTGGGGCGCTGCTGGCAGTGACCTTTATTTTGTTGCTGATTTTGCTGAGTAATCAGCTAGTTCGCTATTTGGGCTATGCAGCTTCGGGTAAATTAGCGGCTAATGTCTTATTACAGTTATTAGGCTTTGAAATCCCGTATCTCTTGGGATTATTGCTACCGCTGGGGCTTTTTCTTGGTGTTATTCTCGCTTATGGCCGTCTTTACGCGGAACAAGAATTAACAGTTATGTTGGCTTGTGGGTTGAGTCAAAAGCGGTTAATGATGATTACGGGTCTATTCACTGTGCTGATTACAGGCATGACGCTAGTTTTAACTCTGTGGGTCAACCCAATCATTGCATTGAAAAAGCAGCAAGTCTTGCTGGAAAGCATGTCCACAGAAAATATTTTAGCGACCATTATGCCAGGGCGTTTTCAAGTGTCGAGTGATGGTAGGCGCGTGGTCTATGTCGAAAGTGTATCGCGTGCACAAAAAGCTGCCGACAATTTATTTTTTGCAGATCAAGTCAAACCAGCAGCAACGGTCGACGCTCCTGCTGAATGGTCGGTGGTATCAGCGGCAAAAGGATACATAGAAAATAACAAACAAACGAAGCAACACTTTTTAGTAGCTGAAGATGGGTACCGTTATGAAGGGATCCCAGGACAAAATGATTATAAACTGATTCAATTTCAAAAATACTCAGTTGAAGTCCCGGCAACAACAATGAACTCCATGCGTTTTGGCCAAGAAGCCATTCCAACTCAAACTTTATGGGATCGATATTCGCAGCCTAATGAAGCAGCAGAATTGCAATGGCGCATTTCTATTCCTATTTCAGTATTTTTATTATCACTGCTAGCGGTACCGTTAAGTCATGTGAAGCCACGCCAAAGTCGCTATGCATCATTATTTCCCGCGATTTTGATTTACGTCATTTATATGAATTTACTGTTTGTCGCACGGAATTGGATGGAGTCTAAGTTGATTTCTAATGCATTAGGTATGTGGTGGGTGCATGGCTGTCTATTGCTATTATTAGTAGGCGTCGTATTTTTTCAAGCGCGCTCGTTAACGTTCTTGCGAGGGCGTAAATGATTTCTATTTTACAAAGATATATCGCTAAATCAGTATTGATTTCAACCATGTTAGTTATCTTGGTCGTTAGTGGATTAGGATTTTTTATTAACTTACTGGGTGAATTGAAAGATATTGGCATTGGCGATTACGGCTTCACGCAAGCATTGTTGCATACAGTGTTATTAATGCCGTACACATTATATCAATTTTTCCCTATGTTGGTTTTAGTTGGTGGTGTGATGGGGTTGGGGGTGTTAGCTTCCAATCGAGAGTTGATTGTCATGCGTACGTCAGGTGTTTCAATCGTTCGTATTCTTACTGCGGTATTGTGTGCAGCATTTTTTTTAATTGTCTTTGCTACAGTGGTTGGCGAATACCTGGCGCCGCACGCAAATTATATTGCGAATAAACGCAAGGATAGTGCGCAAAGTGGTGGTCAAGCAGTGGCAACTGCATCGGGTGTATGGGTGCATGAAGGTAATAATTTTTTACATATTGAAAAAGTGAATGGCTTGGAACATTTGTCTGGTGTGACAAGATATGAGTTTAATGCACAGCATCAATTGTTAGCGACGTATTATGCAAAAAATGTCGATTATGTAGCGCGTGGTGAATGGCAGTTACATAATGTGGTAAAAACAACGTTTGTCGGTGATAAAGCGGTGAGTCAGCAATCTGCAAATGGCGTATGGAGTTTGTCACTGAATCCTAACTTGCTTAACGTCGGGATTGTTGCACCTGAAGAAATGTCATTACCGCGATTATTAAAATATTCAAAGCATTTAGTGGAAAATAAAACGCAAGCATCTAGTTTCCAATTTGAATTTTGGAAACGTGTGATTCAGCCATTGATGACACTAGTTATGATTTTATTAGCAGTACCTTTTGTATTTGCAGCACCACGCGTGAAAACCATGGGATGGCGAATTGTATTTGGTGTGATGGTAGGTTTTATCTTTTATTTGCTGAATGCCATGCTCGGACAAGTCAGTGTGGTCTATGATATTTCGCCATTTTTTGCGGCAATACTACCTACTGTGGTGTTTGCGATTATTGGGTATGTGTTGTTGATGCGGGTGCGGGTTTAGAATGACTGGGGTCCTGTAGGTGGACGCTCCCTCACCCGACATGTAAAAAGCACATGTCGACCTCTCCCGCACGCGGGAGAGGTGATTACTCCCTTCTCCTAGAACGTTCTTTGCGAATGGGAGAAGGGTTGGGGATGAGGGTATAAAGTCTACGCCAACTTCTCCTTCAACAAATCATTCAACTGTTGCGGATTTAATTTGCCACCAGACTCTTTCATTGCTTGGCCGACGAAGAAGCCAAATAATTTGTCTTTGCCTGCGCGGTAATCTGCAACTTGTTGTGGATTAGCAGCAATGATTTTATCGATTAATGTTTCAATCGCTTTGCTGTCAGTGACTTGCTTCAAGCCTTTCTTTTCGATGACTTGATCAACGTCTTGTTCACCACTCCATAATTCTTCAAAAATCGTTTTTGCAATTTTTCCAGAAATAGTGTTATCAGCAATACGTAAAACCAATTTACCAAGTTGTTCTGCCGAAACAGGGCTATCAGTAATGTCTGCATCTGCTTTGTTTAACGCAGCAGATAATTCACCCATCACCCAGTTAGCAGCTAATTTAGCTTGATTTCCAGATGCTTTGACTACTGTTTCAAAGTATTCAGACATTGCTCTGCTGCTAACTAAGACAGTCGCATCATAGGTACTTAAACCGTATTGTTCAGCAAAACGTAAACGTTTTTGTTCTGGCAACTCAGGTAATTCAGCACGTACTGCTTCGATTTGCGCATCAGTAATCACTAATGGTAATAAATCAGGATCTGGGAAATAACGATAATCGTTAGCTTCTTCTTTACTACGCATTGGGCGGGTTTCATTTTTATTGGGATCATACAAGCGTGTTTCTTGTTTGACAGTGCCGCCATTTTCAATGAGTTCAATTTGACGTTCAACTTCATAATTGATTGCGCGTTCAATGAAGCGGAATGAATTAATGTTTTTTAATTCAGCGCGTGTTCCTAGTTTATCACCTTTACGGCGCACGGAAACGTTTGCGTCGCAACGGAATGAACCTTCTTGCATATTGCCATCGCAAATACCTAAGTAACGTACGAGTGAATGTAATGATTTTAAGTAAGCAATCGCTTCTTTTGCAGAACGCATATCTGGTTCAGAAACAATTTCCAGTAACGCTGTGCCTGCGCGATTCAAGTCGATGCCTGATTGATTTTCAAAATCTTCATGCAATGATTTGCCAGCATCTTCTTCAAGATGTGCGCGCGTGATGTTGATGCGTTTGGTGCTGCCATCTTCTAAAGAAATATCGATGTAACCACCTTTACCTACCACAGGTAAATCAAATTGACTGATTTGATAGCCTTTTGGTAAATCAGGGTAAAAATAATTTTTGCGTGCGAATACAGATTTGCGTGAAATTTCTGCATTGACGCCTAAACCTAATTTAATCGCCATGCGTACCACTTCAGCGTTTAATACTGGTAAAACGCCTGGAAATCCAAGGTCAACAATGCAAGCTTGTGTATTAGGGTCTGCACCGAATGCAACGGAAGCACCAGAAAAAATTTTACTGTTCGTTGCCAGTTGCGCGTGAACTTCTAAACCAATGACTGTTTCCCATTCCATATTAGTAACCCCCTGGTGTACGTGTATGCCAGTCTGTTGCTTTTTGATAAGCATGTGCGGCATTTAAAATTTTTGCTTCTTCAAAATAATTACCAATTAATTGTAAACCAATGGGTAATCCATTTACGAAACCAGCAGGAATTGACATGCCAGGTAATCCAGCAAGATTAACTGCAATAGTGTAAATATCAGATAAATACATGCTGAGTGGGTCATCTGATTTTTCACCAATTTTAAATGCAGGTGTCGGTGCGGTGGGTCCCATGATGACATCCACGTTATTAAACGCAGATGTAAAATCATCGCAAATCAAACGACGAATTCTTTGTGCTTTAATGTAGTAGGCATCATAGTAGCCAGCAGATAATACGTAAGTACCAATCATGATACGGCGTTTGACTTCACTACCGAATCCTTCACTGCGTGAACGTTTGTAAAGATCTTCTAAATCAACTGGATTCTCACAGCGATATCCAAAGCGCACGCCATCAAATCTTGCTAAGTTTGAGGAGCATTCTGCAGGAGCAACAACGTAGTATGCAGGAATTGAAAGTGCACTATGCGGTAAGCTAATTTCATGTAATGTAGCGCCAAGTTTTTCATATTCTTTTAATGCTGCTTGAATATGTTTTGCAACTTCGGAATCTAAACCTTCACCAAAAAATTCTTTTGGAATACCAATGCGTAAACCTTTGATCGAATCATTTAAATTTTTTGTATAATCAGGCGCAGCGCGATCAACGCTAGTAGAATCATTTTCATCAAAACCCGCCATGACATTTAACAACATAGCCGCATCTTCTGCAGTGCGTGCAAATGGTCCTGCTTGATCCAAGCTAGATGCGAATGCAATCATACCAAAACGCGATACGCGCCCGTAGGTTGGTTTTAAGCCGGTAATCCCACAGAGTGAAGCAGGTTGGCGAATGGAGCCACCTGTGTCAGTACCTGTTGAACCAGCGCATAAGTCAGCAGCAACCGCTGCGGCTGAACCGCCTGATGATCCGCCCGGGACAGTCGTGCGATCCCATGGATTTTTGACGGCACCAAAATAACTGGTTTCGTTAGATGAACCCATTGCGAATTCATCCATGTTGGTTTTACCTAACATGACTGTGCCAGCTTGTTTGAAGTGTTTTACAACGGTGGCATCGTAAGGTGATACGAAATTGTAAAGAATCTTTGAGCCGCAAGTGGTTAAAACATCTTTAGTGCAAAAAATGTCTTTTTGGGCGATAGGTATGCCTGTTAATGCTGTTGCTTTGCCAGCGGCAATTAATTGGTCTGCTTCTTTTGCAGCCTGTAAAGCGGGTTCTTCGGTAACAGTGATATAGCTATTTAATTCTTTGTCGAATTTTTTAATCCGTTCTAGATAGGATTTTGTTAATTCTACGCTCGATATTTTTTTGGTAGCTAAATCTTTGGATAATTCAGCAATCGTTTTCATTTTAGTAAATCCTAATATTATTCAGCATCAATGACTTGTGGAACAAGGTACAACCCAGCTTCAACTTTGGGAGCAATTTTTTGATTTGCTGCGCGCTGGTCAGTTTCTGTTACAACGTCTGGACGCACTCGCTGTGATAAGTCGAGTGGATGCGCTAATGGCGCAACATTGTTCGTGTCAGTTTTGCTCATTTGTTCCACAAAATCTAAAATTCCCGCAAGTTGTGGAGTGAAGTGAGCTAAGTCATTTTCTGGCATATTAAGACGTGCCAAATGCGCGATTTTTTTTACGTCATCTTTGGTCAGTGACATGCGTTGCTAGCTCCGAATATTAAGGCCAATTTTTTTAGAGGGAAGGATTATACTGCCTATTATTCATTGAGCCTAGGATTTCATCTTGTCATGCCAGAAATTTTCTGACCAAGAAACAACAAAAGAAGTAATCATTTTCACAGAAAATCATGTGGTATCCATGTTTTGATGTGCTTGCTTACGAAGTGAATGGGAGCGACACTGGATGCCTGCCAGTATGTTTTTAGCTGGCATCAGAGCAACGCTGGCATGACAATTTGCAATATGCGAGAACATTTTTTTTACAGAAGGTTTATATTCTTTAAAATTGTTCAATCATCTTGTGGCCAGTTGATTTTTTATCGATTAGAATCCTTGCATCAATGATTTTATTTAAAGGAAGTGATGACTGCTATGTTGAAAAAATTACGTGGTATATTCTCAAATGATTTATCGATCGATTTAGGAACTGCTAACACATTGATTTATGTGCGCGGCAAAGGCATCGTGTTGAATGAGCCTTCTGTTGTGGCAATTCGACAAAATCCTGGTGCAACAAATGGTCAAAAACATGTAGCAGCGGTAGGTAGCGAAGCAAAATTAATGCTAGGTCGTACCCCTGGCAACATCAATGCAATCCGTCCAATGAAAGATGGCGTTATTGCAGACTTCTATGTAACCGAAAAAATGTTGCAGCACTTCATTCATAAAGTTCATGAAAATCGATTTTTACGTCCTAGCCCACGTGTATTAGTTTGTGTGCCATGTGGCTCTACACAAGTTGAACGCCGCGCAATTCGTGAATCTGCAATTAGCGCTGGTGCGAGAGAAGTTTACTTATTGGAAGAACCAATGGCAGCTGCGATGGGTGCGGGTATGCCAGTCGATGAAGCTCGTGGTTCTATGGTAGTGGATATCGGTGGTGGTACAACTGAAGTAGCGATTATTTCTTTAAGTGGTATTGTTTACGCAGCGTCTGTACGTATTGGTGGTGATCGCTTCGATGAAGCTATCGTCAGTTATGTGCGTCGTAACTATGGTATTTTGATTGGTGAATCAACCGCTGAACGTATCAAAACAGAAATTGGTTCAGCGTATCCAGCAAATGAAATTCGTGAAATGGAAGTGCGTGGTCGTAATCTTGCTGAAGGGATTCCACGTAGCTTTACACTCAATAGCAATGAAATTCTTGAAGCATTGCAAGAGCCTCTCTCTGGTATTTTAGGTGCGGTGCGTGCTGCACTTGAACAAGCTCCACCTGAATTAGCTTCTGATATCGCTGAACGCGGTATGGTGTTAACAGGCGGCGGCGCATTATTGCGTAATATCGATCGCTTATTTATGGAAGAAACAGGATTGCCAGTGATTATTGCTGATGAACCATTAACTTGCGTTGCTCGCGGTGGTGGTAAAGCATTGGAAATGGTTGATACTGTTGGGATGGATTTCTTGTCTAAGGAATAAGTCGGCTAGAGCTCCCTTCTCCCAGAGTGTTTTTTACGAGTGGGGGAAGGGTTGGGGATGAGGGGAAGCCCTCACCCGCCACGTAAAAAGCACGTGTCGACCTCTCCCACAAGTGGGAGAGGTGAAAAAATTAAAGGAGTTGGGTTATTAAACTTCTCTTCACTCGCGGGACACAACCAAGTTTACGTATGATTGTTTTGGTTGTGCTTGCTATAACATTGATGATCTTAGATAAGCGCGTGACTGGCACTGCACAGATACGTCTTGCTTTGTCTATGCCATTAGCTCCTATTCAGTATGCAGTGAGTTACCCCATACAATTGTTTGATAAGTTGAGTAATCTTGCGAGTACCCATGATGAGTTAGTCAAAGAAAACTTGGACTTAAAAGCTGAACAGTTAATGTTAAAGTCGCAAGTGCAGCGTTTGTTATCCATCGAATCTGAAAACAATCAATTAAAGGCACTGATGAGTACCTCTGCAACTGTGCAGGGTAAAGTATTAGTTGCGCAAATCATGGCAGTAGATTCTGAGCCATTTATGAATCAAGTGTCGATTAACAAAGGTAGCCGTGAAGGCGTCTATGTTGGGCAACCTGTATTAGATGCAAATGGGGTGATGGGGCAAGTCATTCAAGTTAGCCCATTGATGAGCCGTATTTTACTGATTAATGATACGCACAGTGGCGTCGCCGTACAAAATACACGAAACGGTGTGCGCGCAATTGCTGTTGGTGATAACTATACAGGTAAATTGCGATTATTGAATGTGCAGCAAACGATGGATATTAAACCAGGGGATACATTGCTGACTTCCGGGTTAGGTGAGCATTACCCAGAAGGTTATCCCGTCGGAAAAGTGTTAACAGTGACAAAAGATCCTGGTTTTCAATTTTCAACTATTTTAGTTGAGCCTAGCGCGCATTTAGATCGCAGTAGACAAGTATTGTTAATGTGGCCAGAAAAAAGTTCTTTAGCGAACTTAGTGACGCCTAAAGCAGCGAAAAAAGCATAGGGCCTATAATTGTTTCGGATAGGAACAGAGCGTATGAATCACACTTCCAGTTGGTTTGTTGTTAGCGCGACTTTTATTGTCGCTTTTATCTTAATGTTATTACCTATGCCAGAATGGGCTGTATGGTTGCGCCCACTCTGGGTGTTGATGGTATTAGTTTATTGGTTAACCGTTTTACCGTATCACGTGAACATTGGTATCGCTTGGTTTGTAGGGCTATGTTTAGATGTGTTTAACGGTACATTGTTAGGTGAGCATGCACTAGCATTGACACTAGTAGGTTATCTTGTTGTGCGCATTCATAGTCGGTTTCGCATGTTTCCATTAATACAGCAGGGATTATTCATCTGTTTATTTGGATTGTGTTATCAATTCATTTTATTTTGCATTCAAGGATTTTTGGGTGATTTACCCCGCAGTTATTTATATTGGGCGTCTCCATTGACCAGTATGGTATTGTGGCCATGGGTGTTTGTCATTATGCAAGACTGTAGAAGACGGTTTAGGGTGGTATAACTCCTTGGCAGAAGAAATTCTAGTAAATATCAATGCACGTGAAGTACGCGTTGCCATGTTAGAAAATGGCATGCTGCAAGAAATTCATATCGAGCGTACTTTCAAACAAGGATCAATAGGTAACATTTACAAAGGCAAAATTAATCGCATTTTGCCAGGCATACAAGCCGCATTTGTTGATATTGGTTTAGAGCGATCTGCATTTTTACATGTTGCTGATCTCAGTAGTTATAATACTGAAAACCCACAAGACATTCGTCAATTACTACGCCAAGGACAAGAATTACTTGTTCAAGTTTATAAAGATCCGTTAGGTTCAAAAGGAGCACGTTTAACAACCCAGTTTACAATTCCTTCACGTTACTTAGTTTTTACACCTGGAGTGTCTCAAATTTCAGTATCACAAAAAATTACTGATGAAGTCGAACGAGAACGCTTAATTAGTTTAGTTACTGCGAATCAAGCCGGTGGATATATATTTCGTACCGTTGCAGAAGGTGTTTTACAAACAGAAGTTGATGTGGATGTTGAGTATCTTAGACAGCTTTGGATTGAAATAGATGAACGCGGTAAAAATGCAAAATTAGGCGATGTAATCTATGTAGAAATCCCCATGGTGTTGCGTGTGCTGCGTGATATGGCTGGATACAATATCCAACGTATTCGTGTAGATAATGAAAAAGTGACAGAAGAGATGCGTGATTTTGCAGGAAAATATGTACCTAATTTAGTGTCGCGTATTGAGTTTTATGCAAGTAATCAGCCGATATTTTCAATTTATTCGGTGGAAGATGAATTACAAAAAGCACTCTATCGAAAAGTGTATCTTAAATCAGGCGGTCATTTGATTTTTGATCAAACAGAAGCAATGACAACCATCGATGTGAATACCGGTGCATATTTAGGAACAGGAAATCACGAGCAAACTCTCTTTAAAACGAATTTAGAAGCGGTTGAAGTCATTGCGCGGCAAGTGCGATTGCGAAATTTAGGCGGGATTATTATCATTGATTTTATTGATATGATGGACGCATTGCATAAAGAACATATTTTGCAGTCGCTGACTGCGGCGCTAGCAAAAGACACTGCAAAAACCTTAATTAGCGAGTTATCGAGTTTGGGTCTGGTGCAAATGACTCGCAAACGTGCGCGTGAAAGCTTGGAGCATATCTTGTGTATGACATGCCCATTGTGTCAACGGCGTGGTTCCATTAAATCTATAGAGACGATGGGATTTGAAATTGTTCGCGAATTAAAACGAGTTGCAGAAAATTATCCATGGACGGGTTTTTTAGTGTTAGCCTCCAAAGACGTTGTAAAATATCTCTTGGAAGAAGAATCAATCATGCTTGCTGAATTGGAAATACAACTAGGAAAATCAGTTAGAATATCGGAAGAATCAGCATTTACACGCGAGCATTATAATATATTGCCACTATCAGACAGGGATTAGTGTGTGACAAAAATCATAAAAAGGATTTTGAAAAAACTAAGTTATTTGGCAGCAATATTGATATTGCTAGCTGCGCTAATTGTTAGTTTAGGACGAATGCTGACGCCGTATTTCAATCAGCATTTACCAGACTTTGAAGGCATCGCGAGTAATGTCTTACATTTACCAGTAAAAATTCACAATGTTTATATCTCTTGGGATGTTTATCAACCTGAGCTTACCTTTGAACAAGTTAAAATATTAGATGAAAAATCACAGCGTAGTAAACTCGATATTGATAAGGTGCGTGTCGACCTTAACTTTTTTGAAATGTTATGGTCTAGAAAATTAGCGTTGGGTAAAGTAGTTATATCTGGAGTTAAGTTAGCAATCCAACAAAACACAGCGGGTGATTTGAGTATTGTTGGGTTTTCGCTTAAAGACGATAAAGCAACAACAGCGATGAGTTCAAATGAAATGATGGCATGGGTTTTTTCTATGCCGGCACTTGTACTGCGAACGATTACAGTAGATTTTGTTTCTGCTACGAACAACCATTCGGTTTTTTTGATCGATAGAGCGGTGCTGAGAAATTCAGATCAAGACCATGCAGTATTTAGCCAGATTATATTGAAACAAGCATTAGAAACAAAAATTAAATTTAATTTACATTGGCAAGGCAGTGTCACAGATATTCAGCATGCTAACGCTGATTTTTCAGCAGATGTTGAAGGGGTTGATTTAGCTGAGTGGATACCACAATACCAATGGAATGGGTTGAGTGTGTCACAGGGAGTTGGAAGTGTAAAAATTTCTGGAGATTGGAGTCAAAACAGATGGAATAAATTGCAAGCTCAAATGCAATTTTATGATTTAGATTTAACATCGAGTAAAACAAAGAAGACATTTTCGTTGCAACGTGCGAGTGGAGAGATAGCGTTTCATCATGAAGGTGATAAGCGAATCATCGAAGGAAATAATTTATCATTCGATATGTCATCGCATTTGTGGCCGCAGTCGCATTTTGTATTGACGTTAAGCCAAGATAAAGATGGGAATACTATTCCAGAATCAATGCAGCTTGGATATGCGGATTTAACAGATATTCAAGAGTTTATTAATGTGAGTGGTTTAGTGATACCAAGCGAGCTACAGTCATTTATTGCTATGAAACCACAAGGCCATATTAAAAATGTCACATTCAAAAATCTAAAGTCACTACCAGTGGATAAGTTAGGCATTGATTCAATTTCATTGGGGTTGTCATTAGAGAATGTCAGCATTAAGCCATGGCAAACATTGCCTGGAATAAATAATCTAAGTTGTGGCGTCACCTGGGATGGAAGCAAGGGAGCAGTGAGTTTCGCGAGTAATCAGGCAGGATTGCAATTAAGCTCAGTTTTTAAAAATGAATTACAGTTTGATAAAGTACAAGGCGATGTCGAATTTTATCAAACACCCACAAAAACATGGGTGTTTTCATCGAATGATTTCGAAGTGATGAATAAAGATATTTTCGCAAGTACAAAAATCAATTTATCCATTCCACAAAATGATTCGCCATATATCGATTTGCAAGGTGATTTTAAAGTCTATGACGCGAGTAAGATTTCATCTTACCTACCATTAGCGGTATTCGATAAAGAATTAGATCAATGGCTGCAGCAGGCATTTGTTGGTGGGCAAGTGAGGGCGGGACGAGCAGAGTTGCAAGGGCGCCTAGCTGATTTCCCATTCGATAATGGGAAAGGCAAATTCATTATTAGTGGTGAGCCTACACAGGTCGAGTTTCATTACGCACCAGGTTGGCCATTGATGCATGAATTAAATGGTAAGTTGGTCTATGCCGGACGATCTATGCAAATTGATTTAGTATCAGGGAAAATCGCAACGATTCCATTGCAGCATGTGCATGCAGACATTCCATATTTTGGAAAAGAAAAACCGCAAATATTAAGTGTGACGGGTGAGGTTAACCCTGATTTAGCAGAAGCATTGGCGTTTGTGCACAATAGTCCGTTGCAAAAAACGATTGGGAATGATTTGGGTAACATGCATTTCACGGGCCAATCTAAAATTACATTGGCACTAACGGTTCCATTAAAAACACCTGATAAAACACAGGTAGCGGGCGATATCAGCTTTGATAATGCTATGTTGGCGTTACCGGATTGGCATTTAAATCTAGAAAATTTAGTTGGAAAAGTGCATTTTACGGATGAAGAAATTGTTGCTGTTAATGTTCAAGGTAAATTTTTCGGTGAACCCTTAACATTAAATTTAACAACACCAAAGTCACAAAATACGGCGCCTTATGTTCAAGCAATCGTGCATACCACCATTGATTTAGCAAATATGCAATCAATGCTGAATGTCCCACTTAGCGAGCTCGCAAAAGGGAAAACAGATCTGCAAGCTGATTTACATTTATATTCACATCGTCAGAATTCTCAGCCAACTGAAGTAGCATTTCAAACGAATCTCAAAGGTGTAGAGTTAAATTTACCTGAGCCATTTGGGAAAAAACAAGATGAAATTAAACCTTTGCAGGTGTCATTGTTTATCGCGCCAAATGAAAAATTACGCACTAAAATTAATTATAATAATATGCTGGCTGCGGCATTAACTTTTGATAAAGCAGAGCATGGTTTGAAGTTATATAGTGGAGAAGTCAGTTGGGGTGGGCAAGCGAATTGGCAAACTGAACAAGGTATATTATTGTCTGGCACATTCAATGAATTGAATTGGGAGTCTGTGCAAAAGCAATTTTCATCACGATCTACAGGCAATTTCCCAATGGTCCGTGGTATCGAATTGAAAGTGAATCGTTTTGACATCTTTGGTCAGAAGCTAAATCAGTTGCGTGCGAGTCTCAAAAAATCAGATGATGATTGGCAAATAAATTTGAATAGTAATGAAGTCGTTGGAGAAGTTGTATTTCCTGCAGATGGTGCACGTGAAGCAATCCAAGCAAGATTCCGAAAGCTATATTTGGCATCAGATGCCAATGAAAACAAGCAGAGCATTGACCCTAAAAAAATTCCTGCTATATCAATTTATGCAGATGATGTCCGAGTCGGTGATAAGAATTTAGGTAGTGTGACGTTGAATGCAGAACCTGGGCGCTCCGGGTTAATCATCAAAACGTTAAAAATTGAATCGCCATTAATGCTCTTAACAGCTCAAGGTGAATGGATTGCACAGGGAGCAAAAGGCGTTACAAAAATAGTCGGCAAAATGGTTTCGCATAAAATAAGCGATTTATTGAAATCACTTGGTCATGGCAGTAATAGTTTTATTGGCGCTAATGGACAGTTTGATTTTGATTTATCATGGAATGACGCACCTTATAATCCAAATACATCATCATTATATGGCAAGTTATCGCTGTCATTAGGTGAGGGACGAATTATTAATTTGAGTGATGCAGATAGTGCGAAAATGGGTTTAGGTAGATTGTTAAATATATTAAGTTTACAAACATTGCCGCGACGACTCAGCTTGGATTTTAGTGACTTGTCTGAAAAAGGATATAGTTTTGATTACATGCAAGGTGAGTTTAAGTTTAGAAATGGTGATGCATTTACAGAAGATACTCATTTAGATGGTCCGGTTGCGCGAGTGAGTATTGCTGGCAGAATTGGTATCGTAAAACATGATCTAGATTTAAAGATGAGTTTGTCGCCACACGTTACATCAAATTTGCCAATGGTCGCTACTTTTGCTACCGGATTAAATCCACTAGCTGGAGTTGCAACATGGTTAGTTGATAAAGTAATTGTTGGGAAAGCTGTTTCTACTTTAACGACATACAATTACAAAATTACTGGGCCATGGGATAAACCTGTGTGGACGCAGTAGATAACATGACTATGCCACCCCGGTTTATATTTAAACGCGACGTAAGATGTAGAGTGGGCAAGGCACAGCGTACCATTGTCACGTGAGCGTGTTTTTAGATTGTCATGCCAGCATGTTTTTAGCTGGCATCTAGTAGCCGCTCCTCAACACTTCGTAAGAAGTATCACAAAAGCCTGGATGCCACATAATTTTCTGTGAAAATGGTTACTTCTTTAGACGGGCATCGGACAGAAAATTTCTGGCACGACATATGCATGCTACGTACCATTGTCATGTGAGCGTGTTTTTAGATTGTCATGCCAGCATGTTTTTAGCTGGCATCTAGTAGCCGCTCCTCAACACTTCGTAAGACGTATCACAAAAGCCTGGATGCCACATAATTTTCTGTGAAAATGGTTACTTCTTTAGGCGCGCATCGGACAGAAAATTTCTGGCACGACATATGCATGCTACGTACCATTGTCATGTGAGCGTGTTTTTAGATTGTCATGCCAGCATGTTTTTAGCTGGCATCTAGTAGCCGCTCCTCAACACTTCGTAAGAAGTATCACAAAAGCCTGGATGCCACATAATTTTCTGTGAAAATGGTTACTTCTTTAGACGGGCATCGGACAGAAAATTTCTGGCACGACATATGCATGCTACGTACCATTGTCATGTGAGCATACTTTTAGAGGTGGGCAAAGCGTAGCGTGCCCACCAAATCAAAGCCGCGCGCGTGAGCGCGCGCTCATCTATTTATGAGACTGTTGGTGTTGTTCCGGAAGTTGAGTCAACGGCAGCGGCTGCAGCGCTTGAACTACTGGATTTATCTGCTTTAACTGAGTTCTTCTCATCCTTACCCTTTGTTGGTGCAAATGTGCTTTGAGTAGCTAAAGCAGCGGCAGCTGCTGCTCTTGCTGCATTTTCTGCAGCAGAAACAGAACCACAAGAGCTAGAGTGATTTTGAGTTGTGTTTGTAGAAGTAGCTGAGCTTGATGTAGTAGTGGAGGTAGAGGTTGTCGCAGCTGCTAATATTGTTGGGGTGCTACTTGGCGTGCTAGATGAGGTAGCAGTTGTCTTAGCTACAGTTGCAGCAGCGCTAGGGCGAGATGAAAAATATGCACGGATCATCTCCATTCTTTCTGCTGACATAGCTGCTATTTGAGCTATTTGCTGATTAGTAAGGCTGCTATTTACCTGAGAACCTTGAAAGATTGCATAGAGGTGACTCCGAATATTATTATTTTTATTGCGGTCAAATAATAGACGAAAAAGATTAGGGAATTCTTAAGCGATAGGGTGATGTGTATGGCAATTTAAGACCTTTTCGCAAGTACTTTATTCGTTTCGCGAATATATGTTTCAAGATCAATATATTTTCCAAGCTCATTTAATGTTGCGCGGATAGATGCATCAGGACTTTCCGATGCGCTGCCACGCAAAATAACCCTTTGCATTGCGTCAGCATAGTTGTTGCGTTTTGGCTTAAAGAAATCTTTTAAGCCACGAGAAGTGGATGTGGGGTTTTCAATAAAATGGCGCGCATGTTTTTTAAATTCAACAGTTTTGGGATCTTTATCAGCAGTCATCACTATGCGAGTAAAAAAGCTAATAGCCAAATCTTGATTGTCCAGTTCATGTGATCGAGCAAGATAAAATTGTGCTTCAAGATTATTGTAACGTTGAATTAATTTAATTATTCCTGCTTCATTGCGTAAGCGCACATTATTTTGCTCATCAAAAGTAAGCGTGCTGTCTATCCATTGAGAAACAATGTCTTTGTTTTCATATTCTAATCCTAGTATTACATTTAAGCGGTGATCAGATGAAAGAGATGTATTTTGCAACACTTTTTGGATGGCGCGCACATAGTCATCTTGAGATTTTTCTTCTGCGAGGCGTTTTTCTTCATGTGGTGCAATGTCGTCACGTATTTCACGTAATCGTTCAGTATAAAAAGAATCATGGTTAGACATTTCTGTAAATTTATCAAAATCATCAAGTAACTTTATCGAGTTGATTTCATCAGAGCTACCGGCAATAACATTTGTTAAGATGATAGCTGCAATTTCACCGATCATATGTCGGCGACTGTCACTAGGAATAAATTCATCATACATATGATGTAATTCAGTTAATGCTTGATGCTTCAATTCAAAAGTGAGCTCATCAATGTGGGTTTGAAGTAGCTGATAGTATTCTAGTGCTTTTTGGCTGTTGGCGCGCTCAGCTTCAATCATCGCCATTTGTGATAATGCATGTGGGCTTTGAGATAATTGATACGCTTCAGCATAATCATCAAAGGCTGCTTGATGCTGTCCTTGCTTATATTTAATTCCAGCGCCTTGAATAAGTAAATCGATGTGCCTATCTTGGTAAGCAGAGGAATCAACGTCATCAGTATGTGACGCATAATCCTTGAAATATTCTTTTGCTTTTGAAATATCTTCTAATGAAACATCGCTGCTAGCTAGTAATACTTCGCCACATTTAGCGAGCGCGGAATCAATAACGACGACAATAGAGTCATCATGTTCTAATGCTTCTTTTAAAATATTAAGGAATTCAATAATACTTTCACGCAATGGATCAGATTTAGAGTCTGTATATAGATCGATAAGAATAGGAGCTAGCTCATGAATATGGCTTGGATTTTGTGGTAATAATCCAATGAGCTTATTCGCTAGTAATGTGATTTCATCAATATGATCCAGTCTAGCTTCTCGATGATAGCAAGCCATTAATACTTGAGTGTATGCGTTAGCAACTGTTTGGCTATGCATAAAGCTCCTCATCTGCAAGTGTTAATAATATTCCTCTGCGATGAGGTGAGTCTGAATCTTCTAAAATTTCATGCGCACAGTTTAATAGATTTAATGCTTCACATACATAAAGCTCTCTTTCGGCTTGTTGTTGTAAGTAAACAAATGCAATCAGCGTGTTTACAATGTATGTGGTATCTTGATCAAAAGAGTTTGTATCAAGTTTTTTGAGAAGGCCAGCTGCGCGCATTATATTTTTAGGTTGTCCATTCCAGCCATATAAAAAAGATAATGCTTGCATGAGAGTTTGATTTTCCGGTTTTGATAACACAGCTGTTTGTGCTGCATTGAATTTACCATGGTCTTTACCTAGTTGACATGCTATCAATTGAAAAATACGCGAGTAGTTGGTTGTTGCAAGCGCGTGTAACAATAGATCAGCTTCTTCTGTGTGGGCGTCAAGTAGCCATGAAATCCGTTTTGCACAATCAAGATAATCTAGTGAACTAATATTTTTCTCTGGATCAGGGCCGAACCAAGCGCAACATGCACGGAAAAACAATTCATTCATGTGATGAGCTTGGGGCGAGTTATATGTCATTTGCTCTGCATGATTAAAGTAAAGTAATGCAGTTGTGATATCACCCTTTTGTGCATACATGCATCCTAGTGTGGTAGTAGCAGTACTTGCTGACTCAATATCGACTTGATCTTGTTGGGCAATGGATTGCAAATTGGCAATCATTTCATCTTGTATGTCTTGTTCACTGTCGGTGAGTAAATGAATGCAGCGTTTGTACCATGACATTGCATTATGTGTATCGCCAGATGAGTAGTACTGCTTTGCAATTTGTAGCATTGCAAATTTATTGCCATGGTGAGCAGAAAACTCAAGCCACTTGGTTGCTTCTATATCGTCATTTAGTAATTCAGTGTAGTAATTTGCAATTTGGAAAGCAGATGCAGCACGAGTCTCATCATCGTCGTGTTGTGTGTAATCAAAAAACGGTTGTAGCCAACGTTGATTTTCATAACTTAAATGCGATGATTGCATGGCATCGGGTTCGGCGCCATTTTTTAGTAACGATAGTGCTGCGCGTTTATCATTTGCTTCTTGCAGCGCAACAATGAGAGCTGATTGGTGATTATTATTAACGGCATTGATGATTTCAGTTTTGTCTGGCGAATATTCCAGCGTGGAGAGCATGTATGCAATTGCAGCTTCATTACCATGGCGTGTTGCCAAAATAAGAGGTGTATCCATGCTTAAACTGTCACGACAGTTCAAGCCATCTTTTTTCAGCAAATCGGCAATCACCTGAACATCGCCATAGGGGTCAGAAAGAGACTGCTTTAGCTGCTCTGTCATTGGCATGACCACAACTCCTCGCGCTTATTACAAAAGTATACATCAAAAGTAAGGGTTCGTGCGTAATACTGCCATGAAATAATTCTCGTGTAAATTCAAAATGTTAATTATATCTTTTTGCTGAAAAAACATGGTGAATCATTTTGTGCTAAAATCGTAGAAAACGTGGAGAAAAAACATGCCTGTAGAGAATCAACCAAACTCGAGTGTTGACTTGAGTAATTTAGACTTAGCTAAATTTTTGTTGAATTCAGATGTATTAACAAGTGAATTACAGAAATTTGGTATCACTCGTGGGGATGCATTAACTACGGTTATTACGCACTTAGATTCAATTGTATCCTGGAATGCATATAAAGCTGATATTGAAAAACAATGCAAACAAGCAGAAAACGACGTTTTAAAATTAAGTACGCAGATTGGTGATCTATTTTATACGGTAGATCAAAAGCCAAGTGAGCGTGATAGCATTACAAAAATGAAAGCAGATCTCGAAGCACAATCTAGTAAGCGTTATGCTGAAATGAAAGTGTTTGCCGCTCAAAAAGCATTATTTTCCGGGGTGGATTTGTTAATTAACAATAATCGAATGCAAACACGGTTGTTCGCAAGAATGGAACTCGCAAGATATTATCCAGAGTATATTAAAACAGACGCGGCTTATCGTGATGCTGTTAAAAACAATAATCAAGATAAGCAACAGGAAATTTCAGATGCTATTGTAGAAGTGATTAAGCATGATCATCACTTAGGTGATTTATTAAAAACCATTGCATTGTTAGAAAAAGAATTACATGCTGCGAAGCATGATAATCATCATGAGCATGAAAGTGCATTAGAGCAAGCGCTTGAAGTAACTGAAACGTTAACTGAGTTTAGTGAATCTGCAACTGAGTTGGCTGATATCACCAGTGAATGGGCTGACTTTGTGAAAGAATCAAGTCATATGGGTGAAGAAGGTGGAGCTAAAGAGGCTGTAAAAGAAGGTAGTAAAGCCGCGCAAGGTATCCGTGCTATTCCGCTAATTAGTGAATTTATATATGGTTTAAATTGCTTGAAAGAAGCCTACTCAGCATATAAAAACCCACATGAGGGACAGCGAAAAACTAAAATCATGGCGGGAGTCGTTGGTGGTTTAGCTTCAATCGGCGCAGGAATTGTTGGTTCACTATTGTTAGCCGGTGTTGGTGCATTAGCAACGGCCGCTGCAGTTTTTGCAGCACCCATTGTGTTGGCAGCAATCGCTGTCGGTATATATGCTGTTGCATTGTATCGCGATGCTTATGTTTATCAGCAGTCAAAATTAAAATTTGAAAAAGCACAGAATGAACTGAATGTGATGGAAAATGAGTTATTTCGTGCGAAAGAAATTATTATTTCAAATCATTTGAATCATTCAAACGATCCAAATTTGACGGAAATTAAAAAGCTCCAAGATACGATCAATCAAGATAGAAGTCATTTGTATAGTGAAATGCATGGCAATAAAAATCAAACAGAAATCATGGCAATTAAAAATCGACTCAATGATAATGTGCTCAAGCGTAACAAGTTAATGGGTAATGTGCCTGGTTTAAATGATAAGCTTACCGCTATCATTCGTGAAGACTCACGTGTGATACGATTACGTTTAGAACGTAGCCGTTTAAGTAATGTAGTCACTAATTTACAACAAGCACGTTTTACTGCAGGTACACAAGCTGGCTTGAGTGCTGTAACCATTATCGGTGTGAGCTTGGCGTTAGCGGCAGTATGCGCAACGGGGATTGGTGCATTGGTGGTAGGTTTGATAGCGGCAACAGTTTTAACAGGTCTTGCTATTGTGCGTGTACATGATGCGATTATAAAAAAATCAAAAGCGAGTGTTAAGTCTGATAAAACAGTTAAATTACCCGAAGAAAGTATTCACTCGAGTGAGTTAGGCATAGAGAAAAAATTATTGCATGATCATCATGAAGAAATTGCGCATGCATTGATACACCAATCGGTTGAGCAACCAAGCAAACCAAAAGTGGTGAAGTCAAATGTTGTGTCTATAGAGTCAGCTACTCCTACACCAGTGAAATCAGATTTCTTTGACAATAATAAACGTACTGATCCACGACCTGGCGGGCATTAATTGTTGTTGTCATCCCGAGAAGCGAAGCGACGAGGGACCTCCATAAAGGTACTGTGAAATCAAACGAAGCGACGAGTGGTTTCTATCTCATTGAGGAGATCCCTCCCTGTGCTCGCGATGACAATAGCGTAAAAGAGTGCTATTTTTTAGATAAATAATCATGATGCTCTTCCAGCTCATCAGTCATCGCTTTTATGCGTTTCTCGCATACATCCATAGTTTCTGGCGTGACATCATTAAGCGCTTCCCCAATAAACTCATTAATTGCAGTTTGTTTTGAAAGCATAAGCCTATGTAGTCGCGGAGTTTTTATTGCATATTTGTCTAAGAGGTTATGTGCTTTCACAGATTCATTATGAAAAAGCATGGAAAGTTTAATTCCAATTTCATGTGATGTGAGCTGCGGCGCCAATTTTTTTATTTCTTGTAATTCAATAGTGTTTCTTTCTTGTTGTAAAACTTTGGTGATGTATGCGCTACTGTTTGTCAACATTTGGATGCCCTCGTGTTATCAACAGTCCATCAATAAAAAATAAAATTCATATCCATGAATTTTAGTTGTAACAGTACAGATGCCTTGTGGCGTAGATTAAACGTATTGCAGGGAAGGGAATTGCTTACAACTATAGTTTAGTACTATCATTTTTGGAATACAAGATAAGGGTTCCAACCTTGCTTGCTATCATCCCGGCTCTGCTTGTCATCCCGAGCGATAGCGAGAGATCTCCATGGAGGTCCCTCGCTATCGCTCGGGATGACAAGCAGGCCGGGATAGGTGCTGTGGAGATTTATATCTTCTTTTTCTGCTTCACCCGTTCCAATGCAGATTGAACATAAGATTTTTTATCTGTGTTATTAGTCAGTTGGGTATGAGAAGTGGGTTGTGCTGCAAGCTGTTTTTGATTTGCTAAGCGTTGGTTGTGCGCATAATAACGTGCACGATATTGTGGTGCTTTTGATTGAGTAGGTTCTGGGGCTGAGACCATGTCAATGCAATCGACTGGGCAAGGTGCTATACATAATTCGCAGCCGGTGCATTCATCTATTAGTACAGTGTGCATTTGTTTTGCGCCACCTAAGATTGCATCGATTGGACAAGCGACAATGCATTTAGTGCAGCCTATGCATTCTGCTTCACGTATTAATGCAACTAATGTAGGTTTTGCTTTCTTTTCCATCGCGGCAATGTAGGGTGTTGGATCGCGATTTAAAATTTCTGCAATCGTAGTTAAGCCTTTAACACCACCCGGTGGGCATTGGTCAATTTCAGCTTCATGATTAGCAAGAGCATCAGCGTAGGGTTTGCAACCTGGAAAATTGCATAATCCACATTGAGTTTGTGGAAGAATAGCATCTATTTTTTCGCTAATGTCTTTTGCAGTCACGTTATTTTACTCGCATACCTGCTTCGGCGCCGGAATCAGGATTTAATAACCATAAATCTTTTCCACCTGGGCCAGCAGCTAATACCATTCCTTCAGACATGCCAAAACGCATTTTGCGAGGCTCAAGATTCGCAACCATTACAGTTAATTTTCCAAGAAGTTGTTCTGGTTGATATGCACTTTTGATACCAGCGAATACTTGGCGTTTTTCGTCACCTAAATCTAATTCTAAACGTAATAATTTTTCCGCACCATCAACGTGCTCTGCAGCAATAATTTTCGCAATGCGTAAATCAATTTTTGCAAAGTCATCGATGGAGATTTTTTCTTTAATAGGCTCAACATTAGAGTTCGCCACGGGTTTAGTTTCCATATCTTGTTGTGTTGACATTTTCAATTCCTCAATTTGTTTTTTATCGATACGTTGTGCTAATGGTGTGAACGCATGAATGGTGTGATTCAGTAAAGGTTTGTCTTTATCTGCCCAGGTGAGTGCCGCAATATTTAAAAACTCTTCTACACGTTGTGCGGTTTCAGGTAAGACAGGTTTTAAATAAATACTCAGTACACGGAATAAATTAATTCCCATCGTGCAGACTGCGTGTACTTCTTCTTTTTTACTTTCATCTTTGATGTTTGACCATGGTTTCTTTTCATCAATGTATTGATTTGCTTTATCGGTGAGAGCCATGATTAAACGCATTGCATGGCTGAATTCACGGCGTTCAAATTTCTCAGCAATAGCATCGCCTGCAAGAGCGAATTCTTTATAAAGCTCAGGCTCTGCTAATGCCTCGTTCAAGGTTGAAGAAAAATATTTTTGAATGAAGCTGGCGCAGCGGCTTGCGATATTGACGTACTTTCCAACTAAGTCTGAATTAATTCGCAATGTGAAATCTTCAAAATTAATATCTAAGTCTTCAATGCGATCACTTAACTTCGTAGCAAGATAATAACGTAAATATTCTGGATTTAAATGTTTAATATAAGTGTCAGCTTTGATAAATGTGCCGCGCGACTTTGACATCTTCTGTCCATCAATGGTTAAGAAGCCATGTGAAAATATCGCGTTAGGTGTGCGCATATCAGCGCCAGCAAGAATGGCTGGCCAAAATAGTGCATGGAAATAAATAATATCTTTGCCAATGAAGTGATACAGTTCTTTGTTATTACCTTCCCAGTAAGATGCAAAATCAATATCTTTGCGCGTTGCGCAAAAGTTTTTAAAGCTTGCAATATATCCAATCGGCGCATCTAGCCAAACATAGAAATATTTATTTTCTTCGCCTGGAATATTAAATCCAAAGTAGGGTGCATCACGCGAGATATCCCATTCTTTTAATCCGTCTTTAAACCATTCATCTAATTTATTCGCGACTTGTTCTTGCAAATGACCAGCGCGCGTCCAGTCTTGCAATGTTTTTTCATAGTTTTGTAATTTAAAGAAATAATGTTCGGATTCTTTTTCAATGGGGGTTGCGCCAGAGAGTGTTGACACTGGATTTTTTAATTCGATAGGTGAATAGGTTGCGCTGCATGATTCACAACTATCACCATATTGATCTTTCGCGCCACAGCGTGGGCATTCACCTTTGACATATCGATCAGGTAGAAACATATTTTTAATAGGATCGAAAGCTTGTTTAATGGTGCGTTTTTCTATGTTGCCTTTTTTTACGTGACGCTGAAAAATCATTTCAGCTAATTCTTTATTTTCTGGTGAGTGTGTTGTGTGATAGTTATCTAAGCCCACAAGAAAATTTTTGATATCGCGAGCATGTTCAGTGCGAATATTTTCAACCATAACTTCTGGTTGTATGCCAAGTTTATCTGCTTGGATCATGATAGGTGTGCCATGACTGTCTGCGCCGCAAACGTAATAACAGGTTGCCCCTCGCATTTTTTGAAAGCGAACCCAAATATCGGTTTGAATCAAACCTACCATGTGGCCTAAATGCAATGAGCCATTGGCATACGGCAATGCATACGTCACTAAAATATCACGCTGTTGCGTCATGGGTG